>NZ_PEAX01000001.1 GCF_002807685.1 Neoalteromonas flava
AACGTATAGAGGATTAAATTAGCATGACGTATAACAAACCGATCAAGCTCGCTCACTCTGTTCGCTGGGACAGTTACTCGCCCGCGCTGTCGCTATTTTCGCGGGCAAGTAACTGCCCCTTATTGGGGTGTTAGCTGCTAATTTTTGGAAATTAATTAAAAAAGGAAGTTTTATGAAATTACTTACCCTAATTCTTTTGAGTATCTCTAGTATTGGAATGGCTAATGCTGATTATAAGGTCAATACTATTCTCAAACATGACTCAGTAGTTATTGGCACCCCAATTCTTGTTGTCGCTTCAAATGATACCGCTTCAATGAGTGTTGAAGGATTATATTCATTGGAGTTAAGCGTTGCTCCTAAAGATGCAGGCTTTGTTGAAGTAAACACAAAGATTACTCTTAACAATCAAATTGCAGCACCGTCTTTTTCTACCAAAATCGGCGAAGAAGTTAGCATTGCTATTGGTGAGCAAGAATTTATATTTGTTGTTGACGATGCACGCAGCTAACAATCGCATTAAAACTCGCTGCGCTCGCGCGGACATCTACCTGTGGGCTCGCGCTGCGCGCGAATTTAGCCCACAGCTAGCTGCCCTTTATGCGGGGCGTTATGTGCCAGGAGCAACATGCTTAAAGAAAGCCTCGTAGTTTATATTCTGTGGTTACTTTCCCTTTGCATGTTAAGTATCGCAGCCTTCCTATTTCAAATTCCGTGGCTTTTGATTTTGGCAGGTATTGCTTGTTTAATTGTACCTGCAGACAGAACTCGACATTATATAGTTAAAAAGCACCCAGAATTACTTCCATCAAAACATGCATGGATAGTTGTTTTTTCGATGCTGGTAGCACCTACTAGTTTTGGCTTGTGGTATGCATTCCAAGTTACGCCATCGCCTGAAGTACATCGCGCAAATATCGTTGTCATTTGGCTACTGTTCTTTTTTATATTTCCCTTATGCATGTATTCCTATTGGTTCTTTAATAAGTCATCATGGCAAAAGCTACATACAAAGATATCGGCAAAGTAATGGCACATAACAAGGCGCTCAAGTCACTCCCATTCGGTCGCTGGGACAAATACGTGTACGGCCTTCTCAGATTATGCCGTACACGTATTTGCCCCTTAGATTAGTGTTATGTGCCTGTGAAGATTTCAAATTAATGCATACTGAAAAGAATATTATTATCGCTGGTCCGACATTTTTCTCTGCTGAAGATGAAGAGGTGTTTTTCAAGTGCCTATACTCTTTGCCGGAATTTGATAGTGTTTCAGGTAAAGGATTAGAGTTAAATATCAAATTTAAAAAAGCGATTCCTCTAGATGCTATGCAGCAGCTTTCCGCAATATGTCGTCGTTGGGAAATTGATATTTCCCTACCGAAGTAAAAAAGACCTGTGTCAAAGCGAGTTACGCATTTTCCAGATATGTCAGCTAAATTCAAAACTATGGGCTTACCTGCGGTTGTATCTGTAAAGGCACATAACAAAGCGCTAAACACGCAGTTCGCTGCGCGAACCGCTGGGACAAAAACGCAATGCAGCTTCGCCATTATTGCATTGCGTTTTTGCCCGTTAGCTTAAAGTTATATGGCAGGTAAAAAATGAATTTAGATGATTTCTTTGAAATTGTAGATACATCTTTGAAAAGGATGGCAGCGCCTATAGCTGTTATTGGTGCAGGTTTTCTTCTAGCGATGGAAGCCATGGAAGGAGATGCTTTTTTAGGTATCAGCGCTAAGCAATTTATCTATAGCTCTATTGCATTGAGCTCTTTATATGTTGGCGCAATTATTTTTGCTGGGTGTAAAAAAATGAATGGGAAATCAGATAATAAGAAACTCTTATTTTTCTTAAAGCTCGTATATAGTTCCATATTCATCTTTGCAACACTCGGCGCAGCTTCTCTTGCAATTGACAAAGCCATATAACAAGACGCTCAAGCCGTGTGCCAAGAACGGGCACACTGGGACACAAACATGGCGCGCCGTCGGCTATTATGCGCCCCATGTTTGTGCCCCTTAGCTCAAAGTTAGGTGACAAAAGCTTTGGGATTCAATCAGTACTATGTAATCAGGGTGCTAGAAATCACCAATCCCGAAAAACAGAAGGTTTGTAGCTCTGGTCTTGGCAACAGTGTTCCCAAAGTAGGGGATATTGGAACAATCGTAGAAATTTATACTACCCCGTGCTTAGGGTATGATATTGAGTGCAGTGATGAAAAAGGCGTTACAAAATGGCTTGTTACCTTTGAACCGTCCGAAATAAAAATGGAGGTCGTTTCTGCAAATGACACCTAACAAACCAATCAAGCTCGCTCCCTGCAGTCGCTGGGACAGTTACTCGCCCGCGCTGCCGCTATTTTCGCGGGCAAGCAACTGCCCCTTATTGGGGCGTTAGCAGTCAAAAGGAATTTTATGCTTTATTTGTTTTTAGGAAATGCAATTGTTGGCTTGTTCATTCTTCTTGGCATACCAATGGAAGATAAGCTTTCTACTGGCCAATACATATTTATCATCGCCTTTTCTATATTCTTAGATTTTCTACCAACCTTGGGCTATTTACTTGGAAGGCGTTTATCTAGAACTACGAAAATTCATTGGGAATCTTTGCTTTTTCTAGGGGTTGTTGTGGGTTTGTTTACGCAAGTTGTATTACCTGAATTAGGCTTTGGCGTATCCGAAGATAGTTCACTTTGGTACGTTTCTGCCCTTTTGTTTTTTGCAGTCGCTTTCATACCTCCAAAGATTGAAAAATGGCGGTTTAAATCGGCATGACTGCTAACAAGTCAATTAAGCACACTCCCTGCGGTCGTTGGGAAAAATACGTGTACGGCCTCCTCAAATTATGCCGTACACGTATTTGCCCCTTATTGGGGCGTTAGAACTTTCAAGGAATGATATGAAATTTGCTATTTTTTTAATTTGTTTAACTCTACTCTTGTTTGGCTGCACAACTTCCCATAAACCGAAATCAGATTTAGTCACTCCCATCGACTTAACCTTTAGTAGAGAAGAGGCTAAAAAGTATTGGAGCCTGGCTAAACCAGTTGCCCCCGTTTATCCTCAGTCAGAGGTCGAAAGAAAGATTACCGGTTGTTCGAGATTCAAGATTACCATTAGCTCTTCTGGCGATACCGTTGATATTCAGCTTATTGAGAGTTTCCCAACTGATTCATTCTCTATGCCTGCTTTAAGAGCTTTAGAAAAATGGAAGTGGGAAGCAACACGTAAAAATGCTTCCAAACAAGCGATTATCCGAATTGTTCAGGTCGATTTTTACATGGAAGATGCCTTAAACTACGAAAAAGCACTAGCATATTGCTCCGATGAACCACAGTTCTAACAAGCCAATCAAGCTCACTCGCTCTGCTCGCTGGGACAATTACTCGCACGCGGACCCGATATTCTCGCGTGCAAGCAATTGCCCCTTATCGGGGTGTTAGGTGTCAGGAGGTTTCATGCCCAATTCGGTCGAGCATTTTTTGTTTATTTATCAAAGACGGCAATCAATGCAAGATAAAGGAACTACAAACCCGCCTGAATCTGTAAAAAAATTTACTGCAAGTTTTGTAGAAGCTTTGAAAAAGCAAAATCCAACCGATATGGTTGAGATTACCAAACACAAAAATAAAGTGACTCGTTTTGTCCTTGTAAAAAATGGGCAAATTTTAGGAGAGTTACAGGGATAGGTGAGGATATTTTGAAATGCCACCTAACAAGCCAAGTAAGCGGGACAATTACACGTGGGCTCCCTCCGCTTCGCTCCGTATTTTAGCCTACAGGTAATTGCCCCTTATGGGGGTGTTAGGCATCATGAAAACGTTACTCTATTACCTCGGCATTTCAGCTCTTTTTACGCATGAAATGGACGCAGTTTTAAATTTTGAGTGGAGGCTTTTGTTTCATATTTTTGAATTGCCAGAAGCAACTGCTAGCGCTTTATTTATTGCCGCTCACTTTCCACTTTTCTTTATGTTTTTCTACCTAGGTCACCACCGCTCATTAAAAGTTAGGGATACTTTTAGAACAATCGTCTGTTGTTTCTTGGTTATTCATAGTGTCTTGCATTTCGGCTTATCAAATCACGAACTATATTTCTTCGACGGAATGTTATCTAACTTGTATATTTTTGGGGCTGCGGCTTTCGGTTTAGCTTTTCTTTTTGTTTCGTGGAGGCAAAGGCGGTAATGATGCCTAACAAACCGATCAACACACTCGCTTCGCTCGCTGGGACGCCTACTTGCTGCGGCTTCGCCATTTTCGCAGCAAGCATTGGGGCGTTATGCTTTTAAACCCCCGCCACCAGATGGAACTGACTCTCTACAGCCTGATTACGCAACTCAATTAGCGCCTGATACTCCTCACTTTGATACCAATCTTGCGCGTGCTGTTCGGAGGGAAATTCAATCACTGCTTTATTGGTAAATGTTTGATCTCCGTGTAATGACTTAACAGCACCTTTGGCAATAAATTTTCCACTGAATTTAGCAACCGTTGGCGCAGCCAACTGACTGTACAGGGCAAGCTTATCGGCATCTAATACGTTTAATTCAACAACAATATAACTACTCATGGTGACTCCTGATTTATCGACTGACTGTGTAAAAGTTGACAAATCTTACGAGCTTTCATATTTTTGCACAATAACCATTTATTTAACTCATTATTTATATATATGAACGCAATAAAACTTGCTCCATTACTTCTGATCTTTGCCGAAGTAGCCAAACAACGATCCTTTACTGGCGCTGCAAAAAAGTTGGGCTTAAGTAAATCCGCCATCAGCCAACAAGTCAAACGGCTAGAAAGCGAAGTCGATATGCAGTTATTGGTTCGAAATACCCGAGGCGTTGTATTAACACAGCTAGGTGAAACCCTATTGTTACGCAGTGAATTATTGAGCGAGCAGTTGGCCAATGCCGTGAGTGACGTAAAAAAGATTAAAAGCCAACCTAGTGGCCAGTTTAAAATGTCCGTGCCGCCATTTTTTGAGCGCAATATCATCGTACCCGCCATACGCCAGCTATGCATAGAATATCCACTGATCGAACCCGAATTGATCATCACCAGCAAATGGCAAGACTTGATAGAACATGAATTAGACGTGGCAATATTTGGTGGCAGACTTAAAGACAGCAATTATAGAGCCCAACACATCTGCAAAGTTAAAGACATCTTTTGCGCAACGGCCAACTACATACAACGTCACGGTACACCACAAACATTTAGAGAATTGCAGCAACATAAATACATTGCCAGCAATTGGCAAAAAGAGGAAATCACCTTGATCAACACACAACAAAAAACCGAGCAACATCTCTTGCTGGAATATTGCGCCCAAACCAATAACCTCCCCACATTATTAGAAATGACACTCGCGGATATGGGGATCGCCTTAATTCCTGAATTTGTTTGCAAACAAGCGATCAGCAGAGGCAATTTGGTACACCTACTTCCCAACTACCACTGCCGTCCTTGGGATTTTTACTTTTTACATCGATATCAAAGTAGCAAACCTGCTTACGTTGAGCGATTTTATCAATTGGTTAAGTATTATTTTGTGATGGCGAATAGCTAAAATATACCGCAATCATCATCGAGGGCAAACAAGGGTTCGTTAAAGACTTTTCATCAGTAGCGTATATCTGGTCCTAATTATTGAACTCTATACATTATTGCGTGGTCGGTGGCTTGAAAAAACATGTTTTGCTATTGGTCAAAAAATCACTGTGCAAGTTAGTTACCGGCAACTTATCATCATACCTTCTAAAACTTAAAAACTTGAGTTGTGGGCGGCGTATCAAGCTACTGTGCTACATAGTAAGTGCAGTAGCATAACAAGGCTGTTAATCGGACGACTTTTCCGTTGCTCGTTTTTGTGCTTGAACAGCACAAAATCAATCAACTACAAAGCCGCCAATTACAGCGGCGTTAATGCGCAAAAAGGAATTTCAAAATTATGAGTTATTTTAAAAAATTGGGGAAAGGCCTAAAAGGCGCCTTAAATGCTATACATGCGGATGAGTATGAAATCAACAACCACAAAATTAAATGTATTCACTGTGGCCATCAGCGGTTTGAGCTTGGCGAAGCTCAACTGAACACTGCTGGGCTAACATTTTTAAACTTAGATTGGGCAAATCGCAGTGCTTACATTTTAATGTGTAAAGAGTGCTCTCACATTATCTGGTTTGGCAAAGAAGCAAAAAAGGTTGTTTAAGGTATATGCATAACATGTCGCTTCTTTCTATTATCATCGCAGCACTTGTGATTACCTCAAACGCTTTTGCACATACAATAGACGGTGTTTGGAAACACGCAACTAAACCAGCGCTGATTGAATTTAATTTAACAGCCGGTACAGCCAGCGTAAAAGAACACCAAATACACAAACAGAATGCAGGGCTCACGGTTATAAAAAATATCCTCCCGTCAACAGAGCATGAGTGGACGGGGCAAATGTTCAATGGTTATAAAAACGAGTATGAGTCCGTTACTATACAGTTAAATGGCAATTCGCTTTCTGTCTTCGATGCTGAAAACAGTGAAGTGCTTAAACTTTACAGAGATTAACCTTAAGAGGTTTTAACTATGTCATATGTTGATGGTTATGTACTTGCGGTTCCCAAAAAGAATAAGGCAGACTATATCCGCCTAGCTGAACTGTCTGCGGCAGTGTTTATCGACCATGGTGCATTATCGGTGGTAGAGAATTGGGCAGATGATGTTCCTGAGGGTAAATTGACCTCTCTTCCCATGGCGGTGAAATGTGAAGAAGACGAGGTTGTCGTTTTCTCATGGATTGTTTGGCCATCGAAAGAGGTTCGCGACGCCGGAAATAAGGCAGCAATGGAAGATTCACGCTTTCAGGGATGGGATCCAAAGGATATGCCGTTTGATGGTAAACGAATGATCTTTGGCGGTTTTTCGACTATTGTTAGTCAATAAGCTACTGTTTATACCATTTAGCTTGCAGCGCATGATTAGGTTATAAACTAGCATGTAGCCCGACTGGCCTTTAGTGAATAATGGAGATCTTAGATGGAAACAATCATAAACCTATTACTCATGGCTGGCCTGATCATACTATTTATCTTTGTGGTTGGAATTCTGGCGCATAAGAAATTGCACAATAACAAAGACTGATTAGCTTACAAGCAATATCAAGAGTGTATTCACATAAAGCCTATGCACAACTTTGAAGACACATTTACAGCACTAAAAAACATACTGCTCTCGCATGCAAATGCGCTGGATATTGTCACTGACAGTAACGAGCACTTCTATCTGAATACCCATCATATTATGCCGAATAAGAAACCCTTGTATTTTGGCTCAGTTAAAGTGAATAAACGAGCTGTGAGCTTTCATTTAATGCCCGTGTATGTGTTCCCGGAGTTACTAGAGAAGATTAGCCCAGAGCTTAAAAAACGCATGCAAGGGAAATCCTGTTTTAATTTCAATGAGGTTGACCCTACCCTCTTTAACGAACTTAAAGGCTTAACTCTGCGGGGATTCAAACGTTATCAGCAGGCAGGTTATATCTAATTAGCATCAATATATTCTTGCAGTTTCCTTTCTGCCTTGTCTCCAAACAATATGGCACAGGCTTCTTGTAATCCCTTGGCAGAGATAATTTCGTCTTTGGTTAACACCATCTCTATTTTTGAGCGTCGCCGCAAAAAGTCATCCAAGCGCGTAATCATCTCCCGTCGAGCCGCGTAATGCAGTTCAGCGCGTATGTATTCGGCGTTTTCAATTAGTTGTTCGGCTTGCGACGGATCACGCTGAATTTCATCTAAAATCTGGATAGCATTAGCATCGTAGCGCCGCCATAGGCGCGTGGTTAATGACTCAGAGCAGTAGGCCGGCGTTAAGGCGTCAAGACCCATGAGTTTAGCGCGGCGTAAAAAAGCTTGTTTGAATGCCTCAGGAGACTCGCCATACCATTTGGCTTTAGGGTCGGGTAACGCAATGCCTAGTTCTGAAACATATTCGCTGACCTCTTCGCCCACATTGATGCAGTCGGTCAGCTTGCCGCCAAAGACGCTAATAAACTGCTGCTGTGTATCCACATCAATGGCATGCTTGCGCGAGAGTTGGACCCAATCCGCTTTACCACCACCGCCTTTTACCGCGAGCGGTCGCACCCCACAGCGCTCGGCGATTACATCAGACATGGTGAGCGGCTCTGGCAGCGCCAGTAGCTTGTTTACATTATCTAAAATAAATTGCCGATCGGCTTCAGACGCAGCGGTCTCAGGCTTTTCAACTTGCGTATCGGTGGTGCCAATACAGGTGCGCTTCCCCATCGGGATCACAAAAAACAAACGACCATCAGAGGCGAAAAACGCCAACACTTTATCCACTTGAGTGAGTTTTCTGACCAGTAAGTGCACGCCTTTTGAGAACACGTGAGAATGCTCGGTGGTAACCCGATTGAGCTGATTAAAGCTATCAACGTACGGTCCACAGGCGTTAATAATGGTTTTAGCCGTTACAGTAAAACGCTTCTGACTTTCCTGACATTCCATTTCGACCTGCCACAACCCATCCACACGCGTGGCTTGAGTCGCTTGCACATAATTGGCCACACATGCATCGTTATCCATGGCCGAGCGAATAAAATTAAACACAAAGCGGGCATCGTTATCAAACAAGAAAGCGTCGGAATACTCTAAGCCGCCCGAGGCGTTGGCCACATTGATGACCGGTTCACGCTGTTTGATCTGTGCAGCACTTAACATCTTGGGCGCTTGGGTAAAAAATCGCCCCATTAACCAGTACAAACAAGCCCCAAGGTAAATAAACCAATGCGGAAAACGAAAGCCTTTTTGGAGTGTTGTAAGAAAGCGGATTTCCTTGACGGTTGAGGGATAACTGCGCATCAAATGATTACGGCTTTTACAGAGTTTATTAACCAAAAGATATTCATGGTTTTCTAAATACTTGATCCCACCCCAAGCCAAGTTTGATGAGTTCGATGAGGTAAAACCTGCAAAGTCGCCCTTATCCACAAGCGCGGCCTTTGCTCCTTTTTTTGCCAGGGCAGCAGCAGACACCGCACCATTGATGCCACCACCAATCACCAGCACATCGAACGTCGTTGCGGCTAGTTTTTTGATGTTAGTATCACGTAGCTGGGTATCACGCATTTGTTCACCTATTAAACCTGTCTCATGCATAGATTAGCACCCTAATCAGCGCACCTTAAACGTTTTTGTTAATTCCTGTTGAGAGAAAAGGTTCGATGGCCTACATTGAACGTAGTCAACCAATTTGAAACCTGACTGCGGTAAAGATACTATAACAATTAAATAATAATATAAATAAGATAATAAATATGTCAAAGACAGCTATTCTTGCTATCGATCAAGGGACGACCTCCAGCCGTGCCATTGTTTTCTCACCCAGTGCAGAGATTATTTGCACGGCACAACAAGAGTTCACCCAGCATTATCCTAACGACGGGTGGGTTGAACATGATCCAGAAGAAATCTGGTCGACGACCCTTGCGGTGTGCCAACAGGCCATCGCGAGCGCGCAGCAAAATGGCTTTACGATTGCGGGAATTGGGATCACGAATCAACGCGAAACCACCGTTGTGTGGGACCGCGCAACCGGCAAAGCGATCTACAACGCCATTGTGTGGCAAGACCGCCGCACCGCAGCGCAATGCAGCGCTTTAGCAGCACAAGGGCATGATGTAGCAACACACAGTGGGCTGCGCTTAGATCCGTACTTTTCAGCGAGTAAAATTGCCTGGATTTTAGATCACGTTGAAGGCGCTCGAGCACGCGCTGAGGCTGGCGAACTCGCATTTGGCACTATCGATACGTTTTTAATTTGGCGCCTGACCAACGGCAAAGTGCATGCCACCGACACCACCAACGCCAGTCGTACCAACTTAATGAATATTAATACCTTGGCGTGGGATGACACATTGCTGGAGCTGTTTAATGTGCCCCGCGCGCTATTACCGGCGATTAAACAAAGTGCTGACGACTTTGGCACGACCGCCCCCAACGTGTTAGCTGAAGAATTCACGATTGGTGGTGTGGCAGGTGATCAACAAGCTGCTTTGATCGGTCAATGTTGCTTTTCCCCGGGAAGTCTTAAAAGCACCTACGGCACGGGGTGTTTTGCCCTTGTTAATACGGGTGACACGCCGCGCTTTTCTCACAATCAATTACTCACAACCGTTGGTTACAGCATCGCTGGCAAAACCGCTTATGCGCTGGAAGGCTCAATCTTTATCGCCGGTGCTGCGGTGCAGTGGTTACGTGATGGGATAAAAGTCATAAGCGACGCAAAACAAACCAAGGCACTCGCGGAGACAGTCGAGCATAGTCATGGAGTAGTATTAGTTCCAGCCTTTGCCGGATTGGGCGCACCGCATTGGGACCCTCATGCGCGCGGTAGCGTGTTCGGTTTAACCCGTGGTACCACCGAAGCCCATTTAGCGCGCGCAGCACTCGAATCAGTGTGTTTCCAAACCCATGACCTGCTCTCAGCGATGCAACAAGACGGCATTGATGTACAAGCGGTTCGGGTTGATGGGGGAATGGTGAATAACGACTGGGTGTGCCAGTATTTAGCCGACATCATTAATGTCTCAGTGGTTCGCCCGCAAGTCATGGAGACCACGGCATTGGGCGCAGCCTATTTAGCTGGCCTGCAGTGCGGAGTTTATGCTGATATTGCGACATTGAGTCAACAGAATCCGGTCGACCGTTGTTTTGACAGTGAAATGGATAATGCGCAACGAACGCGGAGTTTAAAGCGTTGGCAAGCGGCGGTTAATGCTACCCAGCTGTTTGCCCGAGAAACCCAATAACCACGGCAAAATAGCTCAAAATTTTGGTTTAATGTACGATAACCTTATTACAGCCAAGCCGTTTAACTGAGTATGAATTTAAAACTAGCCCGACAATCCAAAGTCCTCATCATTGATGATCAGGTTTTAGCCAAGGGCTACATGAAGTACTCGTTGGAAGAGCTGGGTTTTCAAAATATTGAGTATAACGACAAGGTTAATCAAGCCCTCGCGACCATTCGGCGCGAATATTTTGATTTGATCATATGCTCTTATGACCTCAAAAATGAACAAGACGGTTACTATCTGTACGATCAGCTCAAACAAGATGGTGACATAGCTCCGAGCACCGCATTTGTGTTTATAAGTGCTGATACAACCCCCGATATTGTGCACAGTATTGTTGAATTGCAGCCCGATGACTTTCTCGCCAAGCCCTTTACTGTGCGCGAGTTAGATAAACGCCTGACCCGCGTGCTGAATCGCAAACAAGCACTTAAACCCATATATCATTTAATGGAGCGCCAGCAACCAGAAAAGGCTCTAGCCTTGTTGGAAAACTTTTTAGGCGAACCCAAAAATGCGGAATTTTTCCCTTTGGCGCTTAAGACTAAGGGTGAGCTGTTGGAGCAATGCGGTTTCTTTGAGCAAGCCATCGATTTTTATCAGGCAATTTTGAACGTGCAATCCTTTGCCTGGGCACAGTTGGGTTTGGTGCGTGCATTGATCAAAACCGACCATGACGACGACGCAGAAAAGCGCATACTCGAGCTCGCCTTCAAGCCTGACTGTAAACTTGCGGCCTATGATTTATTAACCGCACTGCAAATTAAACAGCAAGAATTTGACGATGCGCTAGAGAGTGTGGAAGTTGCCACGGAGTTATCGCCGCGGAATATTCGCCGTCATAAGACCGCCATGGAACTATCCCGTATTACCCATGATTACGCCGCCCAGTTCGAAGCAGCCAAACGAATCGTTAAGTTTGCCAAACATTCAATTCACGATAAGCCAGAGAACTACCTTGCAGTCGCCCGCGCTGGAATTGATTTCGCAATGACGGCCGATGAATCACAAACACATAAGTTGATTAAGCAAACCACTGAATACTTAAAGCAGCTTAAGTCGCATTTCCCCAAAGCTGATGTAGATGATCAGGTAAAGGTGATCGACGCTCGTTTGCTATATCTGCAGGATGAAACTGATAATGCCAAAGCCCTACTTGGGCAATTAAGCAATGAAGCGTGGGAAGCCGAGCCGATGGAAGGTCTACTCGATAAAGCCAAAGCCTTTCATGAAGTGGGTTTGGTTGAACACGCGCTGAACATGTTGGATGTTATCGAGCGACGCTGTAAGCATGATCCTGAACAAGGCGAATTGTTTTTACATTACATCGAGCAAGAGAAGCACGAAAAAACCGCTATTCAGTCAAGTCCGAAAGCGCTTAACAATGCCGCAGTCACCCATTACCAAAAAGGTGATTTAGACGAAGCCCTGCACATTTTCCGTCAGGCTTTTACCATCATGCCAAAGAATCCGTCGATTGCGCTGAATCTGCTCCAAGCCACGGCAGTAGAGATCCGCGAAAAAGGTATGGCCGACAACACTCCCACGCTAGTGCGCAACTGCATTAAAGCGATTGAGAATGGCTCACTGACGCCTGAGCAAGAGCAGCGCTACCATAACGTGAAAAGCTTTTTGAAGGATGTCGTGTAGGCTCTAATTTACTAGTCCCTCCAGTGTTTTATCCACTCACTACAACGATGAAAAATTTCAACCATGCCATTGTGCTCATAATAACCCTTGCACACTAATCGGTAACCTAACTGAGGAATTGTTTCGATTTCGACAACGTCTTCACCAAATGTGGTATGCAGCTCCTTACGCAAACGACAAACCAAATGATTTATGACGTCGTCACTTACATATGTATGGCCCCATATGTCTGCTTTCATACGTTGCCGTTCGACGATCTCAGGTGCTGCAGAAAGCAACAGTTGCATTAGCTTTCCACATTGCGGTGAGAGCATAGAACTCCCTCCATGCGCGTCGCTAATGGTTCTAGTTTTAGGATCATATTTCAGGGTTCCGCTGGTCATAACATAAACACCGGCCGACTGAATATATTCACAAAGCTTAGCAGATAAATACCATTTTCTCTGGCCAAATGAACTGCATATGACAGCGTCATGATTAACTTATTGATAACTATTAAGTAAAAATTTCATCTGATTTTCAGGTTATTTTCAGCTCGATTTCATCTACCTCTAAATGCCATTTGCATATACTCAGTAACATCTGACAAGCAGTTGTGTCAGAGGGAACCATGTCCACTTTGATATCCATAGGAAAATATTATGAAAAAGTTACATTTTGCATCAATTGGAGCCGTGGTTTTGTCGCTATCAGCCGTTTGCAACAACACCTTGGCCTCAGACTATCCACTAAGACTAGAAACTGACCTTGTTTCAGTGTGCCGCTTAGCTGCAGAAAACGACCGCGTTGGATTGCACCAAGCTGTACAAAAAATCACACCTGGACACCGTGCCATGGGTCCTACATACAAAATGCTTGGCGAGGGTTTATTGTGCAATGGTAAGCAAGTGACGACCTTTGCTCGACAATTTGGAGCAACTGATACGGTCAAAGCATTTCAACGCTACAATCCAGCCACACCGGTTATTGAAATCCGCGACTTGGAAGTTAGCCAACACATCCCGAGTGACATTTATGTAAGTTTTGCTCTTGGTAAGTAACACTGCTCGAAATGAGAACGCAAGTTTAAGTAAATTTAAACTAGAAACTTGCTTCAACTACTGTATTGCCTAATCACAATACAGTAGTTTTACTGCGCTTAGTAACTGACTTTACTCTGCGGTTGCAGACGCTCAGCGCCGCGAATAATGACTTTATCACCTGCATTAACACCTTCGCTTAGTACAACCCAAGGACCATCAGCAAAACGCACGTTGGCCGTGATTTGCTGCGCGGTGTCGTTGCTGTCAACCACGTAGATAAACCGCTGACTGCCACGGATGACCAAGGCATCACGAGGTACAGCTACGACCGACTCTGGCATCTGCACTGGAATGTCAGCCGTTACCGAATCGCCTATGATCATATGACTGTCACTCACGTTAAGACGGATCTCGGCCATACGTGAAGCGGGATCGCCGATGGGCACGATTTTGCGAATCGGAAAATCATGCCGGTGATCACCATGCTCGACGCTGATCGACAGGCCTTCACTCAGCAGCCCTAGCAACCGAATAGGTACGGGAATCGATAGATCCTTCAGTGACTCATTCACATATCGTACGATAGGATCGCCAATGCGAATATACTCGCCGGTGTGCGCAAATTGCTGGGCAATCACGCCTGCAAATGGCGCTTTCACCCGTGTATCATCAAGCGCTCGTTGGGCGCTCTGAAGCCATGCATCGGCACTGGCAATTTCTTGTTCTATCCGCAACATTGCCGCGCGTTCACGTTGCAACTGGTTCTTTGAAGCGTTGTCTTGGCTAGCCAGCCGTTCAAAGCGTTCAACCTCACTTTGACGAAATTCCAGATCCACTTTAAGTGCGGCTAACTCGGCAGAACGACTGCTCAGCGCCCAACGGGCACGAGCATCATCCAGTTGCGCTAACGTTGCACCTGCAGCAAGTTTGCTGCCAACGTATTCAACATTAACCAGGCGTCCTTCGACTTCAGCCGATATCACCGCATCTTGCAGCGCAACTACGTTGCCTTTGAGCTGCATACTGGGGGCTAAGTCCAAACGCTCAGCCGTAACCACCTCGACTTGCGCCGGTGGCATGTCTTGTGCCACAAGGCCAAAACTGGTACTTGCTAGGCCAAAAGCTAACAACGATAGGTTAAGTTTAGACAGTAGTCGCATTGCGGTTTCTCTGGGTAAAAGTCAGTTGTAACAAACACGGTAAAAGGATGAGGGTAAATATCGTCGAAACGCTCATACCACCGACTATTGCTGCTGCCATGCCACGGTAGATATCACTGCCGTCACCGGGGATCAAAAGCAGCGGTAGCATGCCAAATAAACTGGTTAACGTGCTCATAAATATCGGTCGCAAGCGGATGGTGAGCGCCTGCTCTACCGCGTCCTCAACGCGCAGACCGGCTTTTAAACCGTCGCGTGTCTGAGCCACCAGTAAAATAGCATTATTCACCACCAATCCAAGCAAAATAATGAAGCCAATCATGCCAAGTAAATCAAGTGGCTGCGACTTGAACAAATTGAGCACCTGTATCGCCAACACACCACCAACGCCAGCCAATGGCAGGGCAATGCATACCTGCAATGCTGCCTTCAATGACTTAAACAAGCCAGTCATGATCAACAGTAGCAGCAAAAATGCGAGGACAAAATTCAGACTCAAGGTCGACATTGCACGGGCTAAATCCTCTGCACTGCCCGTATATTGCACCGAAGCATCGGCGGGTAGCTGCGCCAGTAATTGCGGCTCAACCCGTTCCTCCAAGGCATCGATGAGAGCTTCCAATGACATATCTTTCGGTGGATTAACGACCAAACTGTAACCGCGTTTGCGCTCCATTCGCACAATCGCGCTCGGCGCCAGAACAGTGTCGATTTCTACCAATTCGGATAACGGTAAAACACCACCCAACGGCGTCGTTACAGGCAATTCAGCGAGGGCTTCAGGGGTCGCAAAACGCTCGGTCTTTAAATAAATATCCAGTCGTTCCTGACCATCGAAGTATTCACCTAACCACAGACCCTGCCCCAACTGAGCAATCACCGCTGCGAGGTTATCTCGTGTCCAGCCAACTTCTTTAAGGCGGCTATCATTAGGCATAAACCGCAGCTCGGTGGTTTCTGAAAACGGATCGGGCTCTGGGTTCGCGGTGGCACCTGGGATTGCTTGCATAACTAAGCCCATGCCCATCATAGCCGCGCCTTTTGCGGCCGCTAAGTCGGTACTGGTGATCTCAATGCGCACACTGTTGCTGTCGCTAAAACCACCAAATAAACTGCGTCGCATGGAAAAGCCAAACATATCCGGGATGCCGCTTATGATGTCTTGTTGGATGGTTTGCTGGAGCACATCAAGGTCGGTGCCCTCGGCGCCGTTTAACGCCAACCAACCACCTGAACCACCGGGGAACGACCAGAAAAAATAGTCGCGCACATGCGGCATTTTCTCACCACGTAAATGCGGCTCTAAACGCTTGGCGATCAACTGGGCTATTTCCTTATCGGCAGTGGCAACATTGGTCCCGGGTGGAAAAAACAAGAAACTATCGACTGTGTCGCGTTTAACCGGTGGTAAATAGTTACTGGTAGGCCACAGCAAGATCATACATGCCAACGGTATAGCGATTAACCCAATGACCCAAGACCAGCGTTTAGCCGTGGAATTGGTTAATGCCATCAACGTTCGTACCATCCCCTGCCAGTGGTTATGCGCCTTACCCTCGGCCAAGTCGTCACTGCGCAAGAAGTACTTTGCTCCAGTGGGCAACAAGGTAATGGCGACAATCAAAGAAACGGAAATTCCAATAGCGATGGTTAATGCCAAATCGGCAAACATCTGGCCTTCGGCATCTTCCAAAAACATAATCGGAATGAAAATCGCAACGGTGGTAGCCGTAGAGGCTAACAGTGCCCCCCACACTTGCGTTGGGCCTTCTGAAGCCGCAACATCCACGCTCGCGCCTTTTTCACGCAATCGGACAATATTCTCAAGCACTACGATGGCAGCGTCGAGCACCATACCTGTGGCGAAAGCCAGCCCAGCCAAGGAAATGACATTTAACGAACGCCCAGCAAAGTTTAAGACCACAAAGGTGGCTAATAAGGAAACAGGAATTGCTGTAGCAATTAGCAGCGTGGCGCGCCACTGGCGCAAAAACAGCCACAAGACAAAGACCGCAAACAGCATGCCGACGATCAAGTTACTGGTCAGCAAACCCATGGAGCGTTTGATGTATAAGCCAGGGTCGAAGGAAAACTGTGCATACATATTACGCTCGGCGAACACAGTGTTATTGAGTTCCTCCATCTTGCTTTTAACGCCATCTAAGGCCTCAAGCACGTTAGCATCATTGGTTTTCGACACTGCTAGGCGAAATGCCGGGTTTGCGTTTTGATAAATAAAGCCACCCGCGCGACCTGGCCCGACTTCAACCCGTGCAATATCTCCAAGTTTTATCTCAACCCCATCACGCTCTTCAAGGATCAAATTGGCTAATTCATCGATGTCGTAACGCCCTTCAAAACGTACGGTATATTGCTTGCGACCTATATCTACAAAGCCGCTGGACATATCTTGTGAACGCCCTACCAATGCCGGGATTTGCGAAATATCAATGCCCAGATCAGCGGCTCGATAAATATCAAAAACGATTTGTAATTGCTCACCATCGCCCCAGCTGCCATCATCAAACTCGATACGCGAAACCCCATACAAGGCTTGGAGTTCGGGTAAGACAAAGTCACGAATAAAGTTACTATTGGCCTGCTTTTGTTCGCGTGAAATACCTTCTTCGTTCTGAATAAAGTAATCAATCAAGGTGTCATTGGCATCGCCCCATTCCCCCATCATGATCTGTGGCTTTTGTGCATTGGCCGGCAATGGGCGTAAGCGATTGAGCCGACTGATCACATCAATAAGAGCGCGAGTCATATCGGTTTCGAGAGCAAACTCTAACTGCATAAAGCCGAAGTCAGACATACTCCAAGCGACCATGTCGGTCATGCCAGGGGTGCCCACCAGCACCTCTTCAATGGGAACGGTAAGTTCAGACTCGATCTCGGCCGGCGATGCGCCAGGCCAGGAACTGATTACAGTAACTATTGGCTTTTCAATATTCGGCAATAACTGCGCAGGAATTTTGAATAACGAGATTACGCCCAAAGCAATTACCATGAACGTGATTATTACCACCGCAACGGGGTTATGTAGGCTACTGTTAGTGAGTTTCACGTTGACCCTTAAGGAATCAAATTATTCCGTTTCAAAGCCACCCATGTGCGCAGCGTGAGCCACATGAAATGCGCCTTCTTGAAATTGCTTCAAGCCGGTTTCTTTAAAGCTTACTGCGACTGGGTGACGCTTTAATGAAGCCTTTAATTGCTGTCCGCCAAGAGTCTCTACGTCAAGCGAATCAATCAATTGAATTGCAGCTTCCATTTTGAAGCCTAAAGCACCGCCAGAAAACTTACCGGTTAGCGGGCGTTCACGGATCACCACGCGAGTAACTTTATAGTCACCCATTAGCTGTTTAAAACTGGACTGAAAATAACGAATATCAGTGGTGCGATTACGCTTGCTTAACGCTAACTTACGGACCCGACAATCGGGCATAAAAAACACCCCGTCCCGGTATTCAAGTAAACAAATTACGGCTTCAGTGCCTTGGATATCAACGCCACAAATGAGCATAAACAAATCTCTCAGATTAATTCCGACCATTGTCGCTGATTTACTCGATGATTTATACCCGCCGGTAGATATTTCACTCGTCAAAATTAGCCAATAGGTCACAAAGCAGCAAGAGTAAATGTGTAACAAAGATTGATTAATAGCGCTCTAGCATCAGCTTCGACGGTAATCGTTGAATTGTGGACTATGCGATTAGATTAAAACCTGCTTAGAGATTGAGCAGCCGCAGCGTCAAAGCTGCTATCTGTTAAAACAGGTGTTTCAGTAGGTTTGATTGATAAAACCAACCTCAAGAACGGGAGATGCATCGATATCTTCAGCATTCATCATCGATGCTATTCGCTGCATGTTAGCGATCATCATGCTTTGCTCCCACGGCTCTAACTGATCAAATCGTTGAATAAAGTGGGCTTGCAAGGGTCTGGGAGAATCTTGCATGGCTTGCTTGCCCCGCTCAGATAAATGCAACAGCACTTTACGTTTATCCTGTTCGGAGCGCTCCCGCACAACGTATTGATTAGCTTCCAAGCGGTCGAGAATACTAGTGACAGTGGCAGAGCTTAAATTTATCGCGTTAGCAATATCTTTAGCCAGCACCCCGTCTTGGTTATCGATCTCATGCAACACCAATAATTGCGGGCTGGTTAGACCGGTCTCTTTTTTGAGCTTCTTAGAATACAAATCGATTGCGCGTGTAACTTTGCGCAGCGCGATCAGTAATTCGTCGTAACGTTGTTCTCTCATTGCGTTTGTTCTAATCATTCCTTGTAACAAGGTTTAGCCAATATTTTGCCTATTCAAACCGATGCGTCGATGAAGACAAAAACATACAAAACTAGGTTAAAAAGGTAACACAAACCTACCTTTAACTTCTACACTAAGCAATAAATAAAATACAAATAGCACAGAAAACCTTTATTTTTGCAGTTATAAAGCTATCTAGGTTGATTTTCGCTTAATAATAAAGCATCATATTAATTAGCACACTAATTATTATTATTGAAACTATTTAGAGAGGTCTTTAAATGGAGTTTTCGCAATGGATTTCCATTAGCATTTACTTCCTCGCCATGCTTGGCATCGGGGTATTCGCATACCGCACGTCAACCGATGATGTTTCGGGATACCTGCTTGGCGGTCGTAAGGTAAGTCCACATGTAACTGCATTGTCTGCAGGTGCATCAGATATGAGTGGATGGATGCTGATGGGATTACCCGGCGCGATGTTTTTAGTCGGCTTTGAAACAGTCTACATTGCGCTGGGTCTATTGCTAGGAGCATTAGCCAACTACTTTCTGGTAGCGCCGAAGTTGCGCGTGTATACGGAAGTGGCCGGTGACTCGCTAACCTTACCTGAATTTTTTGCCAATCGTTTTGGTGGCGACAAGCAAGCCGTCCGGATCGTGTCTGCAATTATTATTGTAATGTTCTTCACTTTGTACACCAGCGCTGGTCTGGTCGCAGGCGGAAAGCTGTTTGAGTCGGCCTTCGACGTTGATTACCACATAGGTCTGTTTGTAACTCTGGGCGTAGTTGTCGGATACACCCTGCTGGGTGGTTTTCTGGCGGTTAGCATGACGGACTTTGTGCAAGGTTGCATTATGTTCATCGCTTTGGTTTTGGTGCCTGTGGTGGCTTTCCAATCGTTTGACAGTGTTACTGAAATGAACAGCTTTGCTACTCAGTCGATTCCGCCGCTGAGCGAAGGACTCACTCAGTTGTCATTGCTCGGTCTACTTAGCGCCCTCGCTTGGGGCCTGGGTTACTTTGGGCAACCGCACATTATCGTGCGCTTCATGGCAATCCGCTCAATCAAAGATATTGCCACAGCACGTAATATCGGTATGAGCTGGATGCTGGTTACGATTATTGGCGCGCTAGGCACTGGTCTGGTCGGGATCGCATATGCAAACAAGTTCGATTTGACGGTCGCTGATGCAGAAACAATCTTTATCATTTTTTCAGAGATTTTGTTTCACCCATTGATCAGTGGCTTTTTGTTAGCTGCGATTTTAGCGGCGATTATGAGCACGATTTCATCCCAGCTGTTGGTGTCTGCCAGTTCGTTGACTGAGGATTTGTATCGCGTATTTAGTCAAAAAGAAGAGATCAAGCAAGATGATAATCGCGCGGTGATGATCGGTCGGTTTGGTGTCGTCGGAGTAGCGCTTGTTGCTGCCCTGTTGGCTTTTGACCGTTCCAATACGATCCTGGGCATCGTAAGTAACGCTTGGGCTGGCTTTGGTGCTGCTTTTGGCCCACTCGTGCTGTGTTGCTTATACAAAGCAAATTTAACGCACAAAGCCGCGATTGCAGGCATTGTCTCAGGTGCAGCTACGGTACTGTTTTGGATCTATGTGCCGGTCCTGGCAGACGGGGCAACACTGAGTTCGGTGGTGTATGAAATTATACCCGGCTTTATCATCAGCTTTATCACCATTATTGGCGTCGCTGCGCTTGACTCGTCACCGTCGCAGCAAGTTCAAGATGAATTTGAAAAGACGCAACAACTTGTGACCCAACATTCATAAATAGAGGTTCGTGTGGATAACACTAATTGGAAACGCATTGTCATTAAGTGCGGGAGTGCATTAATTGCACCGAAACAAAATGGCTGTAGTAGTCATTATTTACTCAGCATCGCACATTTCATATTGCGCTGTCGTGAGCGCGGGATCGATGTGGTGTTGGTATCTTCAGGCTCAGTCGCGGCGGGTCGTCATTTGTTTGATGATCAAGAGAAGTCGATTTCGACAAAAAAGGCCATGGCTGCAGCCGGTCAAACCGAAATGATGGCAACGTGGGACAAGCTGTTCGATTTTGCCACTGCACAAATCTTACTGACTCATGCGGATCTGCGTGACAGAGAGCGCTATGTCAGTATTCGCAATACCATCGATCGGTTGGTTGAAAATGGCATTTTGCCGATTGTGAACGAAAACGACACCATCACCACTGACAAATTAAAAGTGGGTGATAACGATAATTTATCAGCGATGGTTGCGGCAGCGTTTGATGCTGACGCTCTTATCATTTGCTCAGATGTGGACGGTTTGTATGACAAAAATCCGCATAAATACGATGACGCGAAGCTGTTGTCGTGGGTGAATAAAATTGATGAGAGTACCTACGAAATGGCTGGTGACGCGGTCAGTGCAGTAGGTACTGGTGGCATGAAAACTAAAATTCAGGCCGCAGAAAAAGCCACGTCACATGGGATTGATACGTTTATCGTGAATGGTTTTACCGAAATGTCGTTTAACCAGTTATTAGCTGGCAAAAATCCAGGAACGCATTTTCAGCCACTGGCTAAACCATTGAGTGACCACCAGCATTGGATGACACATACCTCCAATGCCCAAGGTGAACTGGTTGTCGATAAATCCTTTGATGCACCGCCAGAAGAAACCAGTGAGCACCTCACTGGGGCAACACTGAAAGAGGTGAAAGGCCAATTTAACGTGGGTGATACGGTACTCGTGCGTAAAGAAGATGGCACCAAGATTGCCAAAGCACGTTCGAACTACAGTAGCTGCTTACTCAATTTTATCGCTGAACAGGATAACCCTGAGTACGCCGATGAGTTTCAGAAAAACACCGGCCCTATTTTATCTGAGAAAAATATCGCAATTTTGGAGAAGTAATGAGTTTAATTAATACTATCGCAACGGCCGCAGCCACTGCTGCACGTCAATTAGCTGTACTATCAGAGGACAAAAAGAATCAAGTACTTAGCGACATGGCAGCTGCGTTGCGCGAAAATCAAGTGGCTATTTTAACGGCCAATGAGAAAGACTTAACTGAAGCGCGCAAAAACAACTTGGCATTAGCAATGATTGACCGTTTAACCTTGAACCCACAGCGGATTGAGGATATGGCGGAAGGGATTGAAACCATTATTAGCCTTGATGATCCTGTGGGTGAAGTTCGCGACTTAGGTGAACGTCCAAATGGCATCCAAATCAGTAAGATGCGAGTACCGCTTGGCGTGGTTTGTATGATCTACGAAGCACGTCCTAACGTGACCGCTGATGCAGGCGCCTTGTGCTTTAAATCAGGTAACGCCGTTATCTTACGGGGCGGTAAAGAAGCGCTTAACAGCAGCTTGGCCATCGCCGAAATTCTGCAGTCAGTGCTAAACCAGCATGACCTTCCAGAAGCCTTGGTCTCTGTAGTTCCTGATCCTGATCGAGCGCACATGATGGAATTGATGGAGCAACGCGACTTGATCGACGTGATCATTCCGCGCGGTGGTGAGGGCCTGATCAACTTTGTGACAGACAATAGTAAGGTCCCAGTTATTCAGCACTTTAAAGGCGTGTGTCATCTGTATATCGATAAAGATGCTGATGTGGAAAAAGCACTGAATATTTTAGAAAATGGTAAAACTCAGCGCACCGGTGTGTGTAATGCGCTGGAAGGCTTATTAGTCCACAAAGACATTGCGGATAAAGTGATGCCGAAAGTCGCCGAGCTGTTCGCTGATCATGGCGTGCGGGCTAATGGCTGTCAGCAAACTGCCAGCTACATACCGCAGGCCAATGTGATCGGCGAAAGCGAATTTGGCGAAGAATATTTAGATCTCGAAATCGCTATTCGGATTGTGGACACGACCGATATGGCATTGGATCACATTGCACGTTTCGGTAGTAATCACACCGAAGTCATATGCACCGAGAATGAACTTACTGCCAAGCGTTTCCAACGCACCGTAGATGCGTCGGTTGTTATGGTCAATGCATCGTCGCGCTTTTCTGACGGCAGTCAGCTTGGCCTCGGCGCAGAAATTGGTATTGCTACAACAAAACTGCATGCCTATGGTCCCATGGGGCTGGAGTCACTGACCACTGAGAAATACTTGGTAAACGGTGATGGTCAAATTCGCGCCTAGCCTCCGAGTCCGCTATCATGGGGTAAACACTCAATGATAGCGGCCAATGCATTTATTTAACGTCGATCATGCCCAGCTGTTGCTGGTAGATGTACAAGCCAAATTATTTCCGCATATCGACGCGAATGCCCAGATAGCGCTGCGCGCCAAGCAATTACTGACTGGCGCGCAAGCACTCAATATTCCTATTACGATTGTAGAACAGTACCCTCAAGGTCTGGGCCCTACCCTACCTGAACTGCTACAAATATGCCCAACAGCGCCAACATTCATTAAACAAACATTTTCTGCGCTTAAAACACCCGACATTTCGCAGCATCTCGATAAACAAAATCGCCAGCAGTTAATTATTCTCGGTACAGAGTCGCATGTTTGCGTATTACAGACGGCCCTTGATGCAAAACGCTCAGGTTATGACGTCATACTGGCGTGGGATGCATGCGGTTCACGCTACGATGAGGATAAAAGACTGGCTGAAGCACGATTGCGTGATGCTGAATGCCAGCTGGTGAGTGCTGAAATGCTATTGTTTGAATGGTTGGAGAGTCGAGAACATGCACAATTCTCTGCAATCATCGCACAGTTGCGCCAAGCTCAGTAAACAAAATGCCAACTGCAAGAGAAAATAATCACATTGAAGCGATCATGGACGCACTAGACAGCTTGCGCCCTGAATTACGTCTTGGGATAAGTGAGTTTGACTTATTACAGCGGCTGATGGAGGCGCCGTATGCACTATTTAAACCTGACGCGCTGCAAGGCTCGTTAGCCTTATTTCAAAGCCATTTTATTCTATTTCACTGCCTGTATCGGATGCGCCAGGAGTGGCGCGCTTTGCACGTGGGTGAACTGCAGATTCATACCACTAATATACAATTACAACCGTATCAGCCCCCCAAAGCAGCACTTACGCAGAGCGATAAGTTACAAGAGTACTATTTAGATTGGGCGCATTTTGCCAGCACCAGTGGCGCAGATGTGGATGAGCTATTGGAGCAGTTTTGGCTACAATTTGGCACCACGACCAATGCCACTATAGAGCCACAGGCGTTAACCGAGAGTTTGACAGTAATGGGGTTGGAAGAGAGTGCAGCAAGTGACTTGGTAACGGTAAAACAATGCTATAAACGCTTACTGCACCAGCATCACCCGGATAAAGGGGGCGATGCTGCCCACGCCCAACGCATAGTTGCTGCATACCGAACGTTAAGGCGTTATGCGCAACAGAACAACGGGTAAATAGGTATGCAGTCAGTTATTTACTGAGGGCAAATTCGCCTTCTATCATCACCTCCACATCATCGCCTATATTCGGTACAAACTTATCCATACCCCAAAGACTCCGCTTGACGGTAGTGGTTGCAGAGAATCCCATCGTGGGTAAACCGCTAAAAGGTTGCTTTAACATTGCACCGTTGAGTGTAACATCCATGCTTACCGATTTGGTTTGACCGAGAAAGGTTAAATCGCCGGTCATTGTGGCCTGTTTATCATTGAGCATGGTTATACTGGTTGACGAGAACGTAATCGCTGGATATTCCCCCGCATTAAACCAACCACTGTCTTGCGCTAACGTTTTATCAAAATCTTCCTGCTCTGGATCAGGATAAGCGGTTTGTATCGAGGTTGGATCAATCGTCACATTGACTTTACTGGCCGCAATATCGCTAGGATCAAAATCGATGGATGCATCAAAACGGGTAAAGCGCGCGGTATAGTCAGACAAACCAAAGTGTGAGACTTTCCATACGATACTGGCGTGGGTTAAATCGAGCTTGTATTCACCCGCCGGTAATTCAGAAAACGGACTCTTTGCAAACACCCAACTAATGCAGCCGGTGAGTGTCAGTAAAACGACGAGGAATAACTTCTTGCTCATAGGTGTCTCCAGATAATCTGCTCAACCATTGTTACGCCAATGCAGCTACTTCAGATTAGTTGCAGAAAAATTAGTGCTGCACAGCCTTGAGTTGGTAAGTCTCTACCTGCATATCACCAAGCGGATCGCGGTGTAATCCAGAGCTTAGGTATTGCATCCCAAGCTTCTTCATGATCGCAATTGAAGCGGTATTTTCAGCAACTGCTATAGCAGAGAACACCTGTACATCAGTGTTTTTTTGTAATTGTGCCATTACCTGTGCAGCGGCCTCAGTCGCATACCCCCTGCCCCAATAGGGTTGCATAAACCGCCAGCCCAACTCCAGATTTTGCCACTGTGGTTCAGCGCTAAAAAAATGCATGGGGCGGACTAAAATCCAACCGATAAAAGCCTTGCTCGCGCGCTCAAATACCCCCCACATACCCCAGCCTTTGTCTGGGTTAGTATAGGACGCCAAACGCGGCAACATAACCTCTTGCAATTGTTGTCGGGACGTTGCAATTCCACCGTTGATAAAATGCATGACTTGCGGGTCCTGGTCGAGAGCATATAAGCACTCGATGTCGTCAGCCGAGGCAGGATCTAAAAGACGAAACGAAAGCCGAGCACTGGGAGGGATGGTCATTAGCACTGCTCAAGAAACTGATAGATAGAATCAACAACAATTACATTGGCTCCCGCAGCATTAGCCGTTTCGGCATAGAACTGCGCACCTTTTCGATGACTTGGATCTTTAGCGATGACGCCAATCCGGAGCTGTGGCGTAATACCACTTTCAATGATCGCGAGTTTAGCAAACGCCATTGCATTGTCTTCGCTAATTGCAATTGATTCTGCCTGCGAATAATCATAAACCACGCGCAAATATTCGCGGCAAAGGCGCAAAAACTCAGGGTCTTTGTGTACCGACATGACATCATGCGCGTACACGTCTCCGGTCAACGTTACGACGATCAGTGATTCTTTTAGTTTATACTGACTTGCCAATACTCATTACCTTTACGTTTTGTAACTTCACTATTAACACAAGCCACGGCCTTTGAATATGCCTAAAATAACCTTTACACCTGTTGCAGCTGTTGGTGAATATTGCTCACCAATGCATTAGGAATACATAGCTGCCGAGCTAGAGCATCGAGATATTCGGCCGATGCAGGCTGCCCTAAGTCAATGGCACTGGCGCTAGCTGCATAGACTTCGATACCGGTTTGTGCGTCGGGAACCGCTGCCACTAATGCAGGTAATGTCATGGGCTTACGCAGTTCATCAAACAACGTAGCTTTCTCTTCTACACTGAGATCCAGAGTTTCGACTTGTTCAAAAATATGGTTTCGTTCAGCATCGTCAATATGCCCGTCGGCATAAGCAGCTGCAATCATAGCGCGCATTAATAGTAATTGGCCCGATTCATTTTGCTCATCAACAACCTCATTGAACTGCTCCTCGTGAAGACGCGCTGGCGCGTAGTTAAAACTGTTGGCTTGCGGCAATGTTTGCTGTTGTGGCTTTGAGTAGGTATGTGCTGTAGTGCTGGGTTGCCCGGCTGTAGCCTGTTTTGGATTGGACGAATATTGCTGATAGGCTTTCCAAGCGAGACCGCCCACAGCAGCAAGGGCGCCTACCTTCAACGCGGTTTTACCGGCTTTACGCCCTTTTTTGCTGGTGACCATACTGGTTAAACCGCCACCAGCAACCCCGCCTAAAAACCCGCTGATTGCGCCCGACTTGGATAAACCACCGACTAACTTTTGTAGATCGCGCATGTTGTTCTCCTTGATGTTTAACCCAGCTTACGCTCGCTAAGCCACAATGAATACCTGATGTTTATTGATCGTTTATTCGTTTTAAGTGAGCTTTTAGACCACTTTTTTTCAAGTCTTAATCAATTGCTTGAATGACGTATCAACGCTCACTGTGGCACACTAGGGAAATGATAACCTTGCCCGACACGCTATGCGCCGCTCTCGTAACATTACAGATCATGACAAACCGATAAACTGGCAGATATTCAGAAAGTTGTGGCCTTACCTGTTGGAATTTAAACAACGCGTATGGCTAGCCATTGGCTGCTTAGTGGCGGCTAAAATAGCCAGTGTTGGATTACCCTTTGTATTAAAACATACCGTCGATGCGCTGAATGTCAGCACCACTCAAGCCCAGCTGTTAGTTGTGCCAATCGCCCTTATTGTCGCCTATGGCGTGCTGCGCTTGGCCAATGTTTTGCTCGGAGAAATCCGCGATACGCTATTTGGGCGTGTCACCGAGCGCGCGATGCGGCGGCTTGGCTTAACCGTTTTTAAACACCTGCATGCGCTTGATTTAGATTTTCACTTGAGCCGCCAGACCGGTGGGCTATCACGAGATATTGAACGTGGCACCAGTGGGATCAGCTTCTTAATGCGCTTTATGGTATTCAATATCGGGCCGACCTTGCTTGAGATCGGTTTGGTTGTTGGCATTTTAATGTTCAATTACGGCATTGCCTTTGCGGGGATCATTTTGATTTCGGTAGTAACCTATGTGGCTTTTTCCGTCAAAGCCACAGACTGGCGCACCCGTTACGTACGAGCAATGAATCAGGCCGATAACACCACCTCGACCCGCGCGATTGATAGTCTGATCAATTTTGAAACCGTGAAGTATTTTGGCAACGAACGTTATGAGGCCAAGCGCTATGACCATGATCTGGCTGACTGGGAAACGGCTCGTCGCCGGAATCGATTGTCACTGTTTGCACTCAATGGTGGGCAGGCATTGATTATTGCTGCCGCCATGACGTCAATGATGGCGCTAGCAGCTGTGCGCGTGGCTGACGGCGAGATGACTATTGGTGATTTTGTTCTGATCAACGCTTTTACTATGCAGATCTTTATGCCACTGAACTTTTTGGGATTTGTTTACCGTGAGATCCGTGGCTCATTGGCGAATATTGATAACTTGTTTGACTTGCTTGCTCAGCAACCCAAAGTCAATGATTTGCCCGATGCAAGCGTATTGCCGCAAGCCAGTGGACAGATCCGGTTTGAGCAAGTCTCCTTTGGTTATTCAACAGAACGCCAAATCTTGCATAACCTTAGCTTTACCATCTACCCCGGCCAAAAAGTCGCCATTGTGGGCGAGAGTGGCTCAGGTAAATCAACCATTGTTAAACTACTCTTTCGCTTTTACGACCCTACTAATGGTCAAATCACAATTGACGATATACCAATCCAATCGGTGACGCAGACGTCGCTTCGTCAGCAAATTGGAATGGTACCGCAAGACACCGTTTTGTTTAACGATACCCTATTGGAAAACATTCGCTATGGCCGCCCTACTGCGAGTGATGAAGAAGTTAACGAAGCGATCCGTTTAGCGCATTTGGATAGCTTTATCGCCAGTTTGCCTAAAGGCGGTGATACACAAGTTGGTGAGCGCGGTTTGAAGCTCTCTGGCGGCGAAAAGCAGCGCGTAGCGATCGCGCGGACTATCTTGAAACGCCCGCCAATTTTAGTCTTTGATGAAGCCACATCATCACTGGATTCTGAGTCTGAAAAAGCCATTTTACGCGCCTTGCGGGACATTGCGCGCGGGCACACCAGCATCATGATTGCCCATCGACTCTCGACCATTGTGGATGCCGATAACATTCTAGTGTTGGATAAAGGGCGTTTGCTCGAGCAAGGCTCGCACAATGAGTTAATAGCGCGGAACGGCCGCTATGCGGCGTTGTGGCACGCCCAACAAAAGCAGGACGATTAGGACCTATTTGACGAGTGCTGCTTCATATTGTGCTAACAATTGCTGCCCGCGTGGCGTGTTTTGAAAGACCACCCAAAGCGTTTCCTTCGGTAAAACGATGATTGACTCAACCCTGTCACGCAGTGACTCTGGCAAGTTGTGCGCGTAGTCTAAGATTACCTCTATTTTACCGGATTCTAACAACGCAAACGCGCGCCCAACATCGTCGTAACGAAGATGCGAAGTGTAATTGTCTAATAACCCTTCAAACTGATAACCATTGCGCCACGCCACTAGCTTACCATCAATATCAGAGACGCTTGCTAACCTAACTTTTTCGGGTAAGTAAAACGCTCGAAGTTCGTTTTCAATATCAATGGGCGCTTTGGGGTAGAGTTTATCAGGGTATGTGGTGCGGTAGACGCCCACCAGAATATCCGCCCGTTGCGCCAGAAATAATCGGCGTGCGCGCTCAAACTCGCTGATATCCCAACGAATCGTGTGAGTATCTTGAAAAGCAGTTCGCAGAGGGTCGAGATAGGTGCCACTGCCATCGGGTTCGACAAACCCTGGCCAGTGCGCACCGGCCACCGTTACGCTTTTCGTTTGCGCGCTGGTGATAGAGGGTGCTAAAGAAATTACTGAGGCAAAAAACCAAACTACCGCTTGCCAATAAAGTCGCATACTACACATCAAGTCAGGATAACTTAACCTAACCATAGTGGGTAGTTACCATTGCGTCAATCCGACATTATCATCGGATTGACGGTATGTTTTAGCGGTGCGTACGCAGGCGGTCTGCGACTAAGAATGCCATTTCCAAAACCTGATCGGCATTTAAGCGTGGGTCACATTGGGTTTGGTAGGCTTGGGCAAGATCATCATCACTGATCTTATATGCGCCGCCTGTGCACTCAGTCACATGTTGACCAGTCATTTCCAGGTGGATCCCTCCGGCATGCGTACCTTCTAGGGCATGAGCAGCAAAAAATTGCTGGATTTCACGCAGGATAGAGTCAAAATCGCGGGTCTTGTAACCACTGCTCGCTTTAAACGTATTGCCATGCATGGGATCTGAACTCCATACCACATGACGCCCTTCTTGTTTTACCCGGCGCAACAATGGCGGAAGCTTCTCTGCTAAGGTGTCAGCCCCCATACGGGTAATCAAGGTTAAGCGGCCTGGATCATTCAGCGGGTTGAGTGCGTCAATCAGTTCGATCAACTCATCGCCCTGCATACTCGGCCCAATCTTCACACCAATCGGGTTATGAATGCCTTTGAAAAATTCAATGTGTGCGTGATCGAGTTGGCGCGTGCGCTCGCCAATCCATACCATGTGCGCACTACAGTCATAGGGCTTTCCGGTTAAAGTATCGATTCGAGTCAACGCCTGTTCATAATTCAGCAGTAACGCTTCATGCGAAGTAAACAATGACGTTTCGTGTAGCGTGCCAGTATTGGAAGAATTAATGCCAATTACATTCATAAAGTCCAAGGTGTCTTGGATCCGTGTAGCCATATCATGATAGCGCTCTTTGAGTGGATTATTTTCCACAAACGCCATATTCCAACGATTAACCTGATGTAAGTCAGCCAAACCGCCTTGAGCAAATGCACGTAATAAGTTTAATGTCGAGGCGCTGCGATGATAAGCATCCAACAGACGCGACGGATCTGGCTCGCGAGCTTCAGCGGTAAACTCAAAACTGTTAATGATGTCACCACGATAGCTGGGCAAGGTTACCCCGTTTATGGTTTCGGTATCTGCCGAGCGCGGCTTTGCATATTGCCCTGCCATGCGTGCAACCTTGGTCACCGGGCAACGCCCAGCGAAGGTTAAAACTATCGCCATCTGCAGCAGTACTTTAAAGGTATCGCGTATTTTCGGCGCATTAAACTCGTCAAAGGACTCTGCACAATCGCCGCCTTGCAGTAAAAAGCCATTGCCTAAGCACACGTCACTGAGTTGCTTGCGTAACTGCCGGGTTTCCTCCGCAAACACCAAAGGCGGATAGGTGGCTAATTTTTGCTCAACTTCATTTAACTTCGCCTGATCATTATAGGTCGGTTGCTGCAGTATGGGTTTTTCTCGCCAGCTGTCCGGTCGCCAGTTGTTCATGTGCACTCACATCCTGATTAATTGTTATCTGCGCTGAAGAATATCACAGCCTTGCGTGACTATTTAGCGCAGAAGTAAAGAATTCGTATGCATTTTCAGAATAATTAAGATAAAAATGACACTCATAACACTGGGCTAAATTGGCAGTGGTGACCACCTTATCGACCTGTCCTTCAGCCACAATCTCCCCCTTTCTTAGCAACATTGCGTGAGTTGCGTAACGATAGGCCAGGTTAATGTCATGGCAAGTCATGATGATACAGTTACCAGTACGCTGTAATTCAGCTAACAACTCCATAACGTGCAATTGAAAGACAATGTCCAGTCCTTGCAACGGCTCATCTAACAGCAATACACCATCGCCGTGCAGCAGCAATGACCAGTGTTGCAGCAAAATTCGCGCTATTTGCACGCGTTGTAATTCACCGCCGGATAACTGAGATAGAGGGGTATCAAGGAAATTGCTGATCTGTAACGCCGCGTCGACTGCCTCAGGTATAACTACCGTGGTTGCATAGAAGCGGAGCAGTTCGGCCACAGTTAGAGCGAACTGAGAAGTGATTTCCTGCGCCAGATAACTGCGCCGACTAGCAAGTTCAGACACGCCCCAGTGTTGAATGGGACTTCCAACAAATTGCACTGAACCTTGAAATTCAGTGGGCATGCCCGCTAGCGTGGCTAGCAGCGTAGATTTACCCGCTCCGTTACTGCCTAAAATAACGTACAGGCTTCCAGCTCTAATAGTCAATTGCGCGACTGATAAACGCTGACCCACACACAAATCATTGATTTGCAGCAACGGCAGCGTGGTACTGGATTGATCACTGCGCACGTAATTGTCCTTTGAGTAAAGCGTAAACAAACAGCGGACCACCAATGGTCGCAGTTAGCATTGACACTGGTAACGTGGTTACAGCCCACACCTCGGTCGCATAGCCAATGGCCAGCAGGAGTGCACTGCCTAAGAGCGCTGACGCTGGGATGACATAAATATTATCATGCCCCAACAACAGCCGGACACTGTGCGGGATCAGTAAGCCAATAAAGGCGATTGAGCCGGCCAGTGACACTGCCACTCCCACCGCAACAGCGCATGCCAGCAGTAATTGCCGGTTCACCCGCCGCACATCAACGCCCGCAGCCAGCGCGGCATCTTGGCCTAAGAATAAGCGGTTTAATTGACGCCTCTGCATGAAGATAAAGCCCAATGCGAATAAAACCAAAGGAGATGCAATGGCAAGGATCACAACATCAGCTTGATACAAGCTTCCCATTAACCAAAAAGTTAAATTGCGCATCGCTTGGGCATCGGCAAAATAGTACAACCAGGCCACAATTGCGCCACTAACCGTTGAAATAGCGATGCCTGCCAAAATGACCGCCACCGGCGCACCGCGCAAACGCTTAGCCATCTGATATATTAGTGCCGTCGATAACATGGCCCCCATAAAACAAGTGAGCGGCAACATATAATGCGCGTAGGTATTTGCATCGAACAGCCCAGTCAATAACACAATCGCGGCAACCAAACTGGCACCGCTGGATATACCAATAATGCCAGGATCAGCAAGTGGATTCGCCAATAGCACTTGCAGAGTTGCCGCACTGGCAGAAAGTGCTGCACCGACCAAGATAGCAGTTGCGATCATGGGCAAGGTAAAGTGCAGAAGTAGATACAGCTGTGTTGGACCTGCGTCGACCCGACGAAAATGCAATTCAAGGATTGCTGCAATCAATGCCAGCGTGATACTGGCTAAAACGATGATTATCCAATTTTTTCGTGTACGCTGTGGATCCGCGACAGTGGTAATAGCAGACACAGCAGATCCAATCCGTTAACGTAATTGCTGGATCAAGGCGTCGGACGCCTCTTCGATTAGATCCAGTACTAACTCAAAGCCGCGCTGACCACCATAGTAGGGATCTGGAACCTCATCAAACTCACCATCAATTAAGCTTAAAAACAACTTTACTTTGTGTTGATGTTCTTGTGGACAACGCTCCAGCAGATTTTTGAGGTTCTCCTCATCCATGGCAAAAATATGGTCAAAATCAATAAAATCGTTGTCATCCACCCGTCGACAGGCTATCCCTTTAAAGTCATAACCGCGTGCTTTACCCACTTTTTGCGAGCGTTGATCGGGCGCTTTTCCAATGTGATACCCGTGCGTACCGGCAGAATCGATTTTGACGCGCACTTCAGCATTTTTGCATTTTTGTCTGAATACCGCTTCTGCTGTTGGAGAACGACAAATATTGCCTAAACAGACAAATAATACCGATGACTCTGAAGATGACATTTGCAGTTCCTTTTGGGTGCGAGATACGCTATCGATTGCAATTAAGGGGAGTTATTGTAATGAGATGATCCGCTAGCGCAACTGTAAATCGAAGGTTGCCCACAATAACCGTCTGGCAATTACCCACAGGGGTAATTATACGGGTAGCTGAAAAGCCATTCTTGCCCGCCATAAGTGTCCACGAACACGACTTTAAAGGCAGACTAGGCTTAAGGCATAACATGATTTCAGATATACTGCTAAGCAAAATCATGAATTGGAAATTCTATGCACCATGTATTGATGCTAAGTAGTTCTCGTGCCGGCAACGAAGATTATTTAGCCCATGCAAAACCACTCATTGGCTCCCATTTAGCAGCGCGTCAACGTTCGCTTAAAAACGTATGTTTTATTCCTTACGCTGGCGTTAGCATTGATTATGATGCCTATACCGCAAAAGTCGCCCAGGCACTCCCAGAGCTCAGCATTACCGGACTCCATCAGAGTGATGATCCGGTAGCCACTGTGCAACAGGCCGATGCCGTTTTAGTGGGGGGTGGCAATACCTTTCATTTGTTGCATCAATTGTACGCGCACAATTTACTTGAACCACTGCGCCAGCGGGTCGCTGCTGGAATGCCTTACATTGGTTGGAGCGCAGGTTCGAATATATGCGGCCTGAGTATTCGTACTACCAATGATATGCCGATCATTGAGCCGCAAAGTTTTACTGCACTGGGGTTAGTGAACGCGCAAATTAATCCGCACTATACCGACTATCAACCGCCAAATCATAATGGCGAAACCCGGGATGAACGTTTATTTGAGTTTACTCAGCTCAACCAGTCTACCCCGGTTTTGGCGATCCGTGAGGGTACGGCGTTGCAACGCATCGGCAATCGCATGACGTTGTTGGGTGAGTTGGGCGGGTTTGTGTTTAGTGGCCAAACCAAAAGCCCGCTTTCTGCAGGCGACGATCTAAGCTCTTATCTGTAAGCTTTCTATTCACACTAGAAGCAGAGGCGAGACAGAACTGTCTCGCCTAGTTCAACTGTTGTTTCGCGTCTGATAACTCACGTTCGAGGCGCTGCGCTTCATTGGCGCGTGGTCGGGTAAAGCGTGCTAGCAAGTGATACAGCACTGGGGTTAAATACAGGGTGAAAACCACTGCGATCCCCAAGCCACCAAAGACTACCCAACCAATGGCATTGCGTGATTCTGCACCCGCACCGGTGGAAAGAATAAGCGGTAAGCCTCCCAATAACGTTGACATTAACGTCATCATAATGGGACGCAAGCGTACCTCTCCAGCCTGCATGATAGCCTCATAAACTGATTGCCCCTGATCCCGCAGTTGGTCGGCGAATTCAACCAGCAATATCGAATTTTTCGCCAATAGTCCTATTAACATTACCAAACCAATCTGCGAATACACATTCACCGAGGTACCAGTAATAAAGAGCGCAAAGATTGCGGCCGCGATGCCGAAAGGCACCGTCAACATTACCACTACAGCACTGTTAACACTCTCAAACTGAGCCGCTAAGACTAAAAACACAATGACAAAGGCCAAAATATAGGTCAGTGCAACTTGCTGTGATGTTTCTTCAAAGGTTTGTGCTTCACCTAAAAAGACCAAACCGATACCGTCGGGAAGTGAGCGCTGCGCTAACTCGCGCAACGATTCTACTGCACTTTGTAGCGGTACACTTTCGGGTAATTCAACGTCAATCTCGATGGCACGACGCTGCGCATGCCGTTCAAGCTCTGCGGCTACACCCTCTTCACTAATGTACGCCACACTCGACAGTGGCACTAAGTTTCCAGTACTCGACGCCACGTAGAGATTGGTGAGATCTGACGGGGCGCTGGTCGCTCGATTGCTGGATTGTAAGATGATCGGGATAGCCTGATCACCGACATTCAGATCGGCAAGGTCATCGCCATTAATAGCCGCCCGCAAGGTGCGATTGATATCTGCAAAGGGTACGCCGAGTTCCTCTGCCCGACGGCGGTCGATATTCACACGCAATTGCGGCTGCGTCGGTTGATAAGAAATACGCGGGCTCCCCAAATCCGGCAATTCCGCTTCAATTTTGGCGGTAAAATCAAGCGCCGCTTGATAAATTTCGGTGTAATTTGAGCCGGTTAATGCTAATTCGAGCCCACCGCCCTGGCCTCGCAAATTTAAGCTATTTGCGCCGAAAGCGCGGCCTGGCGCACCGGGTATATCCCCTAACTCAGGACGCAATAGTTCAATGATTTCTTGTTGTGATTGGGTGCGATCATCCCAATGCGCGAGCGGAACCGTGATGAATACGATATTCGGGTCCCATTGCCCCACAACGGTGTAAATACTGTCAATTGAGCCGTCTTCAACAAAAGGCAGGAGTTTATCTTCCATAGCGTATGCCTGACGATCCATAAAGTTGATCCCTACCCCGTCTGGACCGCGTGCAAAAATCCTAACGGTGCCACGGTCTTCCGGTGGCAATAGCTCATTTTCTAACTGCAGGTAAGTAAAGTACGCGCCGCCTGCCGCGACACAACTTAACATAATCACTAGCCACGCATAGCGTAACGACCATGCCAATGAGCGTTGATAGGCGCGTAAACAAGCATTCCCCACGGCAGCAATGCCGCGACCAAGCGCCCCCTTAGCCTCTCCTTTGATAGGTAAACGGGCAGTTAACGCCGGAACCAACGATAGCGCTACGAAGGAAGAAATGATTACAGCTCCGGCCAATACGCCCCCGAACTCGCGGAATAAACGGCCCGCTGTAGACGGTAAGAAGGCAATGGGAATAAATACCGCAGCAAGTACCGCAGTGGTCGCTACTACCGCGAAAAATACTTCTCGCGTACCAATTACCGCAGCTGCCCGTGCACCCATACCCATCGCACGGCGACGTTGAATGTTTTCAGACACAACAATGGCGTCATCCACAATCAAGCCAGTAGCTAGTACCAGTGCCAAAAGGGTGAGGATATTGATGGAAAATCCCAGCATCCATACAATGGCTAACGCGCCCGCGAGGGACACGGGTATAGAAAACGCAGGAATGAGAGTCGGTCTGAAGTTTCCGATAAATAGCCATAGGGTTAGGATAACGAGTACTACCGTAAACGACAGCGAGATCATAACCTCTTGTACCGAATCTCGAATAAATTCAGCATCGTCAGATGTCACCACCAAATCCATGTCAGGAAAGCGTTTATCTAACTGCTCAACCATCGCCAGCACCTCATCGGAGATTTCGATGGTATTGGATTTAGCCTGGCGAATGACGCCCACGCCAATAACAGGAGTACCGTTGAGGCGCACAAAGCTGCGCGGATCGGCTGGACCAAAATAGACACTGGCAACATCACCGACGCGAGTCGAGCCTCGGATCACGATATCTTCAACGTCAGCGGCGGTAATCGAGGTCGCATCTGCGCGCACAATAAGTTGCTGGTCGCTGGAGCGTAAACTCCCCGCTGGCACATCAAAAGGTGCCGAACGCAACGCATCCGCCACTTGCGTCATTGACAACCCAAAGCTGGTCAGGCGCAGTGGATCGACTGACACTCGTAAAACGCGCTCACGCGCGCCATTAAGGCGCACATCTGCGACGCCGGGGATACTTAAGAATAATGGCGCTAGATCAGTTTCCACCCGCTCCGTTAGCGTTTCGAGGTTGAGAGTTTCACTGGAAACCGCCAAGCTCACTACCGATTCTGCGTCGTTATCCGCTTTGATAATAGACAACTGCTCGACATCATCGGGCAATTCACGTTGTACCCGTGACACCGATTCTCGGGTTTCATTGGCAGCATCTTCAAGATTAATCCCTGGGCGAAACTCTACGCGAATACGTGAATTCCCCTCTTCACTTTGCGCGCGTATTGATTTAACCCCGCTAACCCGCGCAACGGCGCCTTCGAGTCTACTGGTAACCTCTGCATCAATGGTTTCTGGTGAGCCACCGGGATAATTTGCCGTTACCGTTACGATGGGACGGTCCACGTCAGGTAGTTCGCGTACTTCAAGGCCAAATATTGCAGCAAACCCCGCAAGTACCACCAGCAGGTTTAGCACCACCACCAAAACGGGGCGGCGAATGGCTAGCGACGGTAAATCGTTACGCGTGGTCGGATCCAGTTCGCTCATCCTTTGGTCTCCTGCGCCTGGACGCTAGGCGCATTTTTACCCGCCATCTCAGTGTTCTGCGCACGTACTGATTGACCTTCGCGCAGGCGCTGGACACCCTCAGCCACTAGTGTTTGCCCTTCTTCGAGGTCGCCATCAACCAAAATACGCCCGCGAAGGCGTTGTTTTACCTCAACTGGCACCTTCACCGCTTTGCCATCCACGGCTTTCCAGACATAAGCACCCGCCGCCCCCCACAATAAAGCAGCTTCAGGGATTGCGGCATAACGCTCGCCACGCAGGGTTAAACTGACTCTGAAACTCATGCCAGGGCGATAGCGATCGTTTTGGTTATTCAACAGGGCTCGGACGCGGATAGTGCGGTCATTGTTATTGATACGCGAGTCGACTTGGGCAATATCTGCCGCCAGTTGAACGCCACGATTGCTCCAGGGTTGCAGTTGCACCGACGGATTGTTTGACAGGACTTGCAGAGCAGATTCTGGCGCACTGAAGTTAACAAAAAGTTGGTCGCGCTGGTCGATGGTAGTAACCACGGTTTGTTCACTGATCCGGTCACCCACTTCAATATCAGTCAACCCAACGATTCCGCTGAAAGGTGCTAGGACAGTGCGATCATCGAGGTTTGTTTGGGCATCTTTAACATTCACTTCGGCAAGTGCTAATGCGGTTTGCGCCAAATCACGCTCATTTTGTGTGGCGGCACCTTCTCGGACACTGTTTTTTATCCGCTCAAAAGTGCGTCGCGCATCGCTCAATTCGATCTGTGCCCGCTCTAGTGCCGCGCGTTGACGCCTGTCATCGAGGCGCACCAATACCTGACCGGCCTCAACATAATCCCCCGGCGTGAACGCTACCGCAGTAACAATGTCACCAACGGCTGGAAAAAGCGTAACCGAACGAAAAGCCTCAGCCGTACCTACAGCTTCGACTTTGCTTTCTTCATATTCAAAGGTGATCGGCTCAACCAAGACCAAGGTTGCTCGATTGTTACCTCCCCACTGCCCAACAGCAGGCATACCCATCAACCCGATAAAAAAACCGAGCAAGACTAACCACGTTCTTGTCATGCGCAACTGACTGTACTCTTGTGTTTAAACTCAACTGCTTATTACGCAGTGGCCCACTATCTTGATCAGATAGTTATCGCGCTGGCCATGCTATTTATCGCAGTTCGTCGCGCTCTAGGGTAGGTTTTCGGGGATAAATAAATCCGCGACTTCCGCTACGCATGACTCACCTTCAGTCAGCCGAGGTAAAAAAGGAACTTCACCAAGTAGTGGGGCGTTTAACATCTTTAACAGCGTGGCGATATTTTCAGCCCGGAACGGCATCTCGGCAGTGACGTGATTAGCCACCCAGCCCACCAACTCAAAACCACCTTGTCGAATTGCCGCAGCAGTTAATAGCGCATGATTGAGACAGCCAAGGCGCATCCCTACCACCAGCACGACTTTGGGTTTGAGCTCACTAAGTACCTCAGGCAGGGTCAGGGTTAAACTCAGTGGCAGTGACCAACCGCCCGCCCCTTCGGTCAGAATGACGTCTGGCTGCAACGCCGCTAGCGCATGCCAGCCATTCACAATATCTTGCGGGTTAATCATTGTGCCAACCTGCTCGGCAGCAATGTGCGGCGCTATGGGCGGCGCAAAGGCAATTGGATTGACTTGTGCAAGTGTCACCGGCAAATTGCTGGCGGCAAGCAGTTGTTTAGCGTCAGCATTTTCCAGCCCTGCTAAGCCCTGCTCACAACCCGCTGAAATCGGTTTATAGCCAACAACGCAGCGCCCTAACTTAGCGTAAGCCTGCAATAACGCCGCGCTGACAACAGTTTTTCCTACGTCGGTATCAGTACCGGTGACAAACAAATTAAGCATAATAACGATTCACAATTTAACTAACTGATAGAAATCTACGAGGTAACTTAAACGCAAGCCACAGCTATCACTGTGCGACTGTTGCCACCACCTTTGCAACTGGTGCAAATCACTTTTGCGCAGCGCTCGTTTGCCAGCCTCCGCGGTAGTGCCAGCACCGATGCCATTGATGGAATGCAATAACGCTAACAGGGTCGGATGATGGGTCACAAAACCCTGCTGGGTGACCGACTGCACAGTTAAACTACTTTGCTGCATGGCGCTTAACCACTGCGCGCGCGGAGCAAATTGATTGACGCGGAAAGACTGACCGAGTCGCTGCCAGCCTTGATGTAACTCGGCTAAACTGTCGTGGCGTAAAATGGCAAGGTGGGCTCGCCCGCCTACACGCAGGACACGCGCGATTTCCGCCATACACCTACGCGGTTCAGCAACCCATTGCAACGCCATACTAGACACCACTAGATCAAATTCTGCGGCGGCGAATGGCAGCGCTTCAGCGTCTGCCTGTACAAACACTTGGGGGTGTTTATCGCCACCCAATTCACGCTGCTGTTTTGCTTCGCTTAACATGTTAAAGGCGATATCAGCAGAGGCCCACACGTCTTTGTCTCGCGCAAGTTTTCGGCCTAGATACCCGGTACCACAGCCGAGATCCAGCGCATATTCTGCTACTTGCCTATTGATCACGCAGCGGCTTAATTCATCGGCAATGGTGCGTTGTACCTGAGCCTGCTGCTGATAGACCGAGGCTCTACGGGAAAATGCAGCGGCCAGTCTTTGCTTGTTTACCTGCACACAATCCGGATTGCGGTCGATGGGCTGAAGTAAAGCACTCATTGCGCGTCCCTGACGATACACAGTGCATCGATAAGTGCATCGATATCGCGCATCTGATGCAAACTATTTAAGGTGATACGTAAGCGGTCAGTGCCTTTGGGCACAGTGGGATAACGCATAGCACCGACCCAAATTCCCAGTGCTTTCAATTTTGCCGCCGCCGTCATCGTTTGCTCAGGTGAACCTAAAATAATCGGCTGGATTGCTGATTGTGAGTCACTCAGAGTAAAGCCAGCAGCCTCTAACTTACCGCGAAAATAACTGATGTGTTGCTGCAGCGTCTCACGCTGTGCTCCCGCTTGCATAAGCTCTAGCGCTTTCAGCGAGGCATGGGCTTGCGCCGGTGGCATCGCGGTAGAATAAATGTAATGACGGGAAAAATTAGTGAGGTAGTCGATCAGTGTTTGGCTACCCGCGACAAATGCTCCGCCCGTGCCCAACGCTTTGCCCAAAGTAGCCATAATAATCTGGCAATCTTCGGGCGTAGTTGCCGCAGCTGCGACGCCTTCACCACGCTCTCCCATAACCCCAAAGCCATGTGCATCATCGAGCATCAACCAGGCGTTATGTTGCTTAGCCATCGCCTTAAGCCCGTCAACATCAGCACTGTCACCATCCATGCTGAAAACCCCCTCGGATGCAATTAGCGTATGGGTGCGCGACAGCTCTTGTGCATTGATTTCTAAAAGGTTTTGCAGATGCGCCATGTCGTTATGGCGAAAACGCTTAAATTCACCATTAATACAACGCCCGGCTTCGATTAATGAGGCGTGAGACAATTTATCGGCTAGCAGTACCCCACCGTCTTTGTCTTTAAACAATGCCTGACAGAGTGCCTGATTGGCCGTATATCCTGACGTAAATAGTAATGTAGCCGCGCGTCCAGTCGCGGCCGCAAGAGCTTCACTTAACGCTTGGTGCGCGCGGCTGTAGCCTGTCACTAATGGCGATGCACCACTACCTCCCCCATATAATTCAAGTCCCTCAACCCAGGCTTGCAAAACACGCGGATCTTGACGCAAACCCAGATAGTCGTTGCTGGCAAAATTGATATAGGCAGCACCATCAACGTTGATCAGTGCTTGATGCTCTTGCTCGACGATGTAATGTTGACGCCGCAAGGTTTCACGTTCGCGCCGCTCAACCTCGCTTAGCATAAATTCAAAAGGCATTAGAGTTATTTCGCGCCAACAACCTCAGCGGATTGATTTTGCGCTTTGGGCTGACTCGCATCATAAAACAGATCGGCGGTTTGATTACGTGCGATTTCTTCCTGCAATGCGGCAGAATGCGCCTCATCAGAATACTCGCGCGTTTTCTTGGCATTGATGCCAAGCTTATTAAACAGCATCACGTCTTCATGGGTTTCGGGATTTGAGGTTGTCAGTAGCTTGCAGCCATAGAAAATTGAATTCGCCCCCGCCATAAAACACAATGCCTGCATTTGCTCGTTCATTTGCTCGCGGCCCGCCGACAGACGCACAAATGATTTCGGCATCATAATGCGCGCTACGGCAATGGTACGCACAAATTCAAAGGGCTCTAGATCTTCAACGTTGTCCAGTGGCGTCCCTTTTACTTTTACCAACATATTAATCGGTACACTTTCTGGCTGCTGCGGTAAGTTTGCCAATTGGATCAACAAACCGGCACGGTCATCAGCACTTTCGCCCATCCCCACAATGCCGCCTGAGCATACATTCATACCCGCCTCGCGCACATGCTCCAGGGTATCTAAACGGTCTTGATAAGTCCGCGTGGTAATAATGTCGCCATAATACTCGGGTGAGGTATCTAAGTTGTGATTGTAATAATCCAGTCCGGCTTGCTTTAATGCGATGGCTTGATCACGGGTTAACATGCCTAAGGTCATACAGGTTTCTAAGCCAAGCTTTTTCACCTCGCGGATCATATCCACTACATAGGGAATATCACGGTCCTTTGGATTACGCCAGGCCGCCCCCATGCAAAACCGTGTCGAACCGGTGGCTTTGGCTTCACGCGCGCGCTGGATCACTTTCTCGATTTCCAATAACCGCTCTTTTTCCAGGCCAGTGTCATAGCGCGCACTTTGCGGACAGTATTTACAATCTTCCGGACACGCACCGGTTTTAATTGATAATAAGGTGCTAACTTGCACATGATTAGGGTCAAAGTGTTGGCGATGAATACTTTGCGCATAAAACACTAAGTCGTTAAATGGTAGAGCAAACAGCTGATTGACTTGTGCAGTGGTCCAGTCATGACGTACGTCACCTGAAATTAGCGAATTGATGGCATGCGCGCCCATGGGTAACCCTTTACTATTAAAAAAGACTGGCTTAGTCTAAGCGCGCTTTACAACTTGTCAACTCTGACCAATGGTTGAAATTTACTAGTGATTATATTTTGAACAACATAGACTTTGATCGACAACATATTTGGCACCCTTACACCTCGGCGATTGATCCTTTGCCGTGTTATGAAGTGAGTGAAGCCCATGGAGCAGAGCTGGTATTGGCGGATGGCCGCAAATTAGTGGATGGTATGTCATCCTGGTGGGCCACTATTCATGGCTATAACCATCCGCTGCTTAACCAAGCTGCGCACGCGCAAATTGATAAAATGGCGCATGTCATGTTTGGCGGGATCACCCATCAACCTGCGGTTAACCTGTGTCGCAGTTTGTTAGCGATGGCGCCACAAGGCTTGGATCGAGTGTTTCTCGCTGACTCAGGCTCGGTCTCAGTAGAAGTAGCCATTAAAATGGCAATTCAGTATTGGGCAGCACAGGGGCAAGCGTCTAAGCATCGTATTTTGAGTCCCCGCAACGGATACCATGGTGATACTTTTGCTGCAATGTCGGTGTGTGATCCGGTCAACGGTATGCACAGTTTGTTTCAAAACACGCTAAAACAACAAGTCTTTGCCCCAGCGCCACAAACCCGCTTTGGCGCAACCTGGAATGCTGATGAAATGCTCGCCGTCGAGGAGTTATTTGTGCAGCACCACCAGGAACTGGCAGCGGTGATCCTTGAGCCCATCGTTCAGGGTGCAGGTGGTATGCGCATGTATCACCCACACTATTTGAAACGGATGCGCCAACTCTGTGATGAGTATCAAGTCCTGCTTATTTGTGATGAAATTGCTACCGGCTTTGGTCGCACGGGGCGTTTATTTGCCTGTAATCATGCTGGCATATCACCGGATATCCTGTGTCTGGGTAAAGCACTAACCGGTGGGTATATGACGCTGGCCGCTACGCTGTGCAGCAATGAAGTTGCATTGGGGATCTGTGAAGGCGAGCCTGGCGTGTTTATGCATGGCCCCACTTATATGGGAAATCCATTAGCGTGTGCAGTAGCTAATGCCAGTTTACAATTAATCAATACCAACGCGTGGCAAGCACAAGTAAGCACCATTGAAAAGACCTTACAGGAATTGTTGCCGCGCTGTGCGAGTCTTACTATCGTTGAGGATGTGCGCGTACTTGGTGCCATCGGCGTGGTAGAAACCACTCAACCCTTGCCTGTTGCAGAGCTGCAAAAGCATTTTGTTGCGGCCGGCGTTTGGATCCGGCCGTTTGGCAAGCTAGTATATATTATGCCGCCGTATATCTGTAGCAATGAGCAAATAGAGCAGCTGTGCGATGCTATTTATCGCACATTGCAGCACTACTCATAGTCTGTGTGTTACGCTCGCAGCATGATCAGTTATCGATAATTGGGCTATGCTGATGCGAAGTTTGTGCTTGAGCGTTATTCTAGTGATCCTGTTGGCAAGCTGCGGCGGTGGTAGCGATGGTCAAACAAGTGCGCCACCACCGACGAACACACAACCGCCAGCCCCCCAACTTAGCGCTAGCGAAATTTTGCAACAAGCAGCACAAAACCCTGATGTGGCTGGCATCATGGTGTATTTGCAGCAAGCTGACGCTGCACCCCAGCAGTATGCCGCCGGGGTCAGCAATCGTATGACTGCCAACCCCATGCAAACGGATCAACTATTTAAAGTAGCCAGTATTAGTAAGCTTTTTATTGCGATTGCTGCCACCCGACTGATCGCTGATGAGCGCTTGGGTATGGACGATACACTCGCCACATGGCTACCTGAATATACTGCGCAAATCGAAAACGCCGAGGGTATTACTCTACGCCAATTAATTATGCATCGCAGCGGTGTTCCTGACTTTGATAGTCAAACTGGCTTTAGCTGGCAAAATGCGCATACCAGCCTAACCGACACTCTCGCATATGCACTCAATAAACCCGCGGACTTTGCTCCCGATAGCCGTTATGAATACTCCAATACCAACTATCTGTTGCTTGGGCTAATTCTCGATCGGGTATTAACGTTTTCGCACCATCAATATATTCAAGATGAGCTGCTCACGCCCTTAGGCATGTACAATACCTATGGACTGCAAGCTGACGCTCCACAAGAGCAATTAGTCCATGGGTATTGGCAAGGTGTGGATCGCAAAACCCAAACCTATGCTATTCCTGGCGGCTCAATGGTGTCGAGTGTAGACGACATTGGTCGCTTTATTCGAGCGCTCAACGATGGCAGTCTATTCAGCGCCCAAGAAGCTGCACTCTACCCTTATTTTTATAACCATTCTGGTTGGCTGCCAGGTTACCAAAGTATTGCTACTTACCTGCCTAATAGCGATACTGTATTAGTCATTTTTGTTAACTCAACGGGCGGCAATAGCGAAGCGGTGTTGCAAGACACCTTTGATGAACTACTTAAAACCTTGATGTAAATCACAGCAAAACACGTGGAACCCAGCTAAATTTATTTCCATGAGAGGTACTGGCATTAAGCAGGATCCCATTTGGAATATTTGCATTTAGTTATCGCTGGCCTTACCGGAATTATTCTTTTTGTGTTTGGCCTGGAAAACTTCTCCCGCGAGATTGAGCATATCTCCGGTGAACGGTTTCGTCATGCGTTGAGTAATGCCACCCGCTATCCAGTAGTTGGGGTGTTAATTGGCGCTGTAGTTACCATGTTTATACAGTCCAGCTCCGCCACATCAGTAATCAGTATTGGCTTGGTCAATGCCGGTGTGTTGTCGTTTAAAAACAGTGTTGGGATCATCTTTGGCAGTAACATTGGTACCACGGTGACTGCTCAGCTGGTTGCTTTTAAGCTCACGCATTTTGCGCCGTTTTTCATTGTATTAGGATTTCTGCTGAGTATTCTGCGCAATCGCGCATCGCTGTTTGGCAAAGCCGTGTTTTATTTTGGCTTTGTGTTTTTTAGCCTCAACTTGATCTCAACGACGCTAGAGCCGCTGCAGCACAACCCAACACTAATAGCATTTTTAACCGAGCCACAAAATCCAATTTATGCGATCTTAATCGGTTGCGTGTTTACCGCCTTAGTGCAGTCCAGTTCGGTGACCACCGGATTGGCCATTATCTTTACTCAACAGGGTATGATCGGGTTAGAAAACGCAGTCCCACTGATCTTGGGAGCTAATATTGGGACTACAGCAACCGCGTTAATTGCTGTTTTCAATATGGATATATCGGCTAAAAAGGCCGCGCTCAGTCACTTTCTATTTAATGTGGGTGGCGTCATCTTATTCTTGCCACTGCTATTTATCTACGGGCACAAACTCGCCCAGTTTGATGAAAACCCGGCGTTGGCGTTAGCCAACATTCATTTAGTATTCAATTTAACTGCCAGCATTATCTTCACTCTGTTTATTGGTCCGTTCACACGTTTCGTTGACTATGTATTAGGCGAAGGTGATATGGACTTTGAACGCATTAACTTGCCCAAGGTGACGGCTGAAGACACGTTTGAAACAGTTAAACAAAAGCTCGATACCAGTACCGAGTATTTATTCAATTTTCTGCAAGAGAATTACAACGCGGTAACGTTAAGTATAGAGACCAACTATCGCGGCTTATTTGATGCGGCTGAAAAACGTATTTCGTATGTCGACTTCCTCAAAACTCAATATCAGTATTTTTTTGCCAGTGCGATAACCTTAATTAACCAAAAGACTGAATCTCGTGCTCTACTAAAATTGATCAATCAATTTGATTATCTGTTTCAGATCCATGATTCGATCAAAGACCTTTTTGAAACGAAGCGGTTTATAAATGACAGTTATATTGAATTGAAAAGCGATTTGCTTATTCTCACCCGCGGGCTTTCGATCCAAACGCTGGAATACTTCGCTGAAATAGAGACAGAGATGCATGACAAAGCCATCGGCAGTGACCAACTTGTATTAAAAGAAAAAGCCAAAGCCATGCAGCAAGAGATTAACGACGCTAACCGCGCACTGTTACTATTAATGCTTGATCCAGATAGAAAAGATGCCGGAGCACTAATCAACTTTGTTACCTATTCGCAGCGTTTAAAAGATAAGTTGACGAATTTCGCTCATCTGAATATTAAATTACCGCCAGAAAGCGAAGAATCCCATGTCACGCAGCAGTGAAAAAGAAAAACGGGAACTGGAGCTTGAGGCTGCTGAGGTATTTCTCCGTTGGTACCAACAGCAAACTCAATTGAAGTGTCAACTTATCAAATCTAATTTACCTGCCAAGCCCGATGTCTCATGCCAAATCGGGAATACTAGAGTGGATTTTGAAATCGCCCATCTGTACGGCAGTGAAACCGAAGCCATGCAGATTTTAGGGCGCGAGCTTACACCACAAACACGCGCGGAGCTTCTGGCGTTAACGACGACAGGCAATACGCAACGACGTTTACACAAGGCCCTCGCGCGAATATTGCAACAAAAAGCCGGCAAACATTACCAAAGTCAGAACGTTTGGTTGATCATCCGCAATATGCATCCCCAGTGGCGCCCGCTAGCGACCGTTTACAATTTACGTGAATGTCTATTGCCCTATGAGCATCCGTTTGCACAGATTTGGCTAATTGCCGACCGTGCTGGCGAGGATGGTGCACTGCAGCTGATTTGACGCGATGTAAACCAATTACAGTGCTGGTAAGACGGTGATTTGCAATGTGATAAAACTGATCACCACAATCAAGATTAATACAATAAAGCTAATACCGATACTATCGGTAGCGCGGCGCGAGCGGCGTTGCCCGAGCCAAACGCTTAGTAGGCTCAACAGCAAACACAGCTGCAGCAGCCAATTAAGCCAACTAACCAGTTCCGCTGACCAATCTTCTCGAACGGTGAGCCCTAAGTATTCCTGTACACCTGTGACGAGCTCAGGACGCGCATAATGAAATAGCACCAGAGCGCCCACCAGCCCAAGCCAGCATAGGAGATTCAAGCCGAGGGCAAGCCGATAGATCCGATCCTCAGTGCGCGGGCGTTCGCGGCGGTCACGTCCTGACATTTTTCGATACTCCGCCGTACTGATTTTACCTTGTTCGTCAGGTGACTCATCGTGCATGTTCCTCTCCCTCAAAACATAACGGACGAACGTATTTCAACCATTGCTATTATAATCTAAATAGTAATACGCCTTAGTGACTAAAAAGAACAATTCTTTTCCAGCAACACGGACTGTCTAGCAATGACAACCGCCGGACAAAAAAAAGTATATTTATCCCAGTTATGGGGACTCTCTACACTAGTATACGGCGCTGGGATCGGTATACTACGGGGTTTGATTTTTGCCTTTGTTAAATGGAGAAGTTGTATATGTCGCACGCCCCTGTTGTTGACGTGCTAAAGGGTCAATTTGCAATCGGTGACACAGTTACCGTAAAAGGTTGGGTACGAACCCGCCGTGACTCAAAAGCGGGTTTGTCGTTTATTGCGCTGCATGATGGTAGTTGTTTTGATCCAATCCAAGTGATTGCTCTTAACAATTTGCCCAATTATGCCGATGTTCAGCGCTTAACGACTGGCTGTGCGTTAACCGTGAAAGGCACTGTGAAAGAGTCTGAAGGGCAAGGTCAAGCCATCGAGTTAGATGCGCAAAGTATTGAAATTAATGGCTGGGTAGAGAATCCGGATACTTATCCAATGGCGGCGAAGCGCCACAGCATTGAATTTTTGCGCGAACATGCGCACTTGCGTGCGCGTACCAACGTGATTGGCGCTGTAACGCGAGTACGTAACTGCCTATCACAAGCCGTTCACCGCTTCTTCCATGAACGCGGGTATTTTTGGATCAGTACGCCAATCCTAACGGCCAGTGATACCGAAGGTGCCGGTGAAATGTTTCGCGTTAGCACCTTGGATATGCTCAATATTCCCAAAGATGACAAAGGCAATGTTGATTATTCAGAAGACTTTTTCGGCAAAGAAACCTATCTCACGGTATCTGGCCAGCTAAACGTTGAAACCTACGCCTGTGCAATGTCAAAAGTCTATACGTTTGGCCCGACTTTCCGAGCTGAAAACAGTAACACCAGTCGTCACCTCGCAGAGTTTTGGATGATCGAGCCAGAAGTTGCCTTTGCTGATCTGAGTGATGTTGCGCAGCTAGCTGAAGACCTGCTCAAATACGTGTTTAAGGCCGTATTAGAGGAACGCCCGGATGATATGGCGTTTTTTGCCCAGCGCATCAATAAAGAAGCGATTAGCCGCCTACAAAAGGTCATTGACTCTGAGTTTGTGCGCATGGATTACACCGACGCTATTGAAATTTTACAAGCCAGTGGCAAGAACTTTGAATTCCCAGTGGAATGGGGTGTGGATCTATCGTCAGAGCACGAGCGCTACTTGGCGGAAGAGCATGTGGGTGCGCCAATCATCATGCAAAATTATCCTAAAGACATTAAAGCCTTTTACATGCGCATCAATGATGACAACAAAACCGTCGCGGCGATGGATGTGCTAGCGCCTGGGATTGGCGAAATCATCGGCGGTTCGCAACGTGAAGAACGCTTAGATGTGTTTGATCGCCGCCTCGCTGAAATGGGTCTCGACCAGGAAGATTATGCCTGGTATCGCGATTTGCGTCGTTACGGGACGGTGCCGCATAGTGGTTTTGGGTTGGGCTTTGAGCGCTTAGTCGCCTACGTCACCGGCATGCAAAATGTACGTGACGTGATCCCGTTCCCGCGTACCCCTGGAAACGCCAACTACTAAATGCATTGCTAAACGCTTTTGGGCAGGCCTGCGTTGTTAACCTAGCCCCTAGCATACTGAATTGAGCCTGATGACTGCACCAAACCGGTCATCAGGCTTTTTTATAGCCACTGCAGCACATGATACAAACTATTTTCATCACCTCAAGCACACCTTTTGATAACTGAATGACTGGTTTAGCCGTCGGCTTTGTTCTATGCTGACGAATAAAAGATTCATTGGAATTACAGACGTCAGGTATGACCCACGTTCGCTGTGAACACTGTTTTTTGTCGGTAGATGTTCCGCCACTTACCCATCGTGAGCGTGCGATGTGCCCGCGCTGCGGTAATCAACTATTGGCGCACCGGCGGCACAACGCCGGTCTGGCTTTCGCGTTTGCCGTAGCAGGGTTAATTTTTCTTAGTCTGTCTTTGCCCTTTGAGTTTTTACAATTTCGCGCTAGTGGGCAAACCCACGCGATGGATTTGTTTTCCGGTTTATTGACCCTTAGTGATAACGATTATGCCTCATTAGCCATTATTACCGCATTGGGCACGCTGGTTTTACCTGGCGCTTCACTCGCCGGTATTGCCTATCTGTACTTTCAGTATCAGTATTCACAACCCAGCTTTGTTGCCTATCGCGTGCATGTTTGGGTACAACGATTGCTTCCCTGGAGCATGGCTGAAATCTTTCTGGTCGGAACCTTAGTCAGCCTAATAAAAATCACTTCATTGGCGGAGGTCTATTTTGGCCTTTCGTTTTACGCGTATATTGCCTTTACCATCTGCTCTGCCTGCACCTTGCTGTATTATGAAAAAAACGAAATGCACGGGTGGCTTAGTGACTTCTATGCGGGGCACGAATTCCCGCTGAATGATGAACAGGCCCAGTTTAGTATTCAACGCACCTGGGCATTACTACTCACTGCAACCTTACTTTATATTCCTGCCAATTTACTGCCGATCATGCAGACGAATGTGTTAGGTAATCAACAACCCAGTACCATCATTGGGGGCGTGCGTACGTTATGGGAAGATGGCTCCTATCCTGTTGCGAGCATTATCTTCATCGCCAGCGTATTGGTCCCCATTACTAAATTGGTGGTACTGGCATGGCTTAATTATTCTGTGCAGCGACAACAGGAAAATCTGACGCACTTGCGAGCCCTAAGCTATCGCATGACCGAACTGATCGGGCGTTGGTCGATGATCGACGTCTTTGTTGTGGCTATATTAGTTGCATTGATCCAACTGGGTAATACATTATCCATATATCCTGGTCCAGCAGTATTGGCCTTTTGCGCTGTGGTTTTTATCACAATGCTAGCTGCTATGACCTTTGACAGTCGTTTAATATGGTACCGTTACACTAATGACAGATAACAAAGCTAGCCAAAGTGCCGCGGTAAAACCGGCGGCTAAATTCTCAAAAGTGTGGTTCATCCCACTCATTGCCTTGTTAATTGGCGTTTGGATGGTATTTCATCAATGGGCGAATCAAGGCCCCTTGATCACCATAGCGTTAGATTCTGCCGCTGGTATTGAAGTTAATAAAACTCCCATCAAGGCGCGCGATTTGGACGTGGGTATGGTCAAAAAAATCGACCTAAAACCCGATCTAGATGGGGTAATTATTACCGCACGAATGGACAAATCGGTGGCTGATTTATTGACCACGGATACCGAATTCTGGGTAGTTTCACCGCGCGTTTCTTTTAGTGGTGTTTCGGGGCTGAACACCTTGCTTTCAGGCAGTTATATCGCCATGGAGCCGGCAGAAAATGGTCAGTCGCGCACCGACTTTATTGGCCTCAGTCGCCCGCCTGTAACCCCACCTGGCACTCCCGGTCTGCACGTAACCCTCAACAGTGCAGATGAATTTGCCTTCAAAGAAGGCGACCCCATCATTTATAAGGGGTTTAAGGTTGGTGAGTTTGAAGACACCTTCTTTAACGTGGAAGAACGCGTGGTGTACTATAACGCCTTTATTGAAGCCCCCTATCATAAGCTGATCACCGAAAACACCCGCTTTTGGAATGTCAGTGGTGTGCGATTTAACTTGAGCTCCACCGGCGTTAGTGTTGAAACTGGCAGTTTAGAAACATTATTGACCAACGGTGTCACCTTCGGTATCCCTCCTGGTGTCGCCGCCGGTGAGCAAATCACCAGCCGAGCGTATTTTGACATTTACCCGTCCTACGAGTCAGCAGCCAGTGAACGCTATAAACTCTCAGCCGAATTTTTACTTTTAATCGATGAAACCGTGCGTGGGCTCAGCGTGGGAGCCCCGGTAGAATATCGCGGTATTGAGATTGGCGAGGTTTTGGCAATTAATATGGCCAATGCATTGCCGGGAACAATCCTTGAGGAGGACTATGATATTCCGGTATTGATCAACATCTATCCCGGCAAAGTCCGCCAACCCGACAATCAACAAGGCTTAGAATTTGTGCGTCGACAAATTAACCATTGGGTCCAGCAAGACTTACGGGCAACGCTACGGATGGGAAATGTGTTGACCGGCGCGTTATATGTTGATTTACAACATGTAGAGAATGCAGCACCGGTTGAGACGGTTAAACTGCTTGGCTACGACGTGATCCCGAGCGCGTCAGACGAATTTACTCAGATCACGCAAAAAGTTGATGCACTGCTGAATAAAATGAATGCTTTACCACTAGAAACCCTAACCAGCGACATCCGCCGCGTGATCGATGATATGTCAGCGACCGCAGCCTCGGTGGCGCAAACCAGTGATAACTTCAATACCCGGATTGAGGAATTGGATGTGGCTGCAATTAATCGTTCGATTGACCAGATCAGCCAGCAGTTACAGGCGTTAATGGCCGATTACTCCGATGGTTCACGTTCCTATTCGAATATTAATCAAAGTTTAAGAACCTTACAGCAAACCCTCAAGGATATGCAGCCAGTGTTGCATCAACTCAATGAAAAACCCAACGGATTGGTGTTTGGTGATAATCTGAGCACAGATCCACAGCCGCAGAGGAAGAATAATGAATAAAACTATCATGCTAAGCCTTCTGTGCGCCTTTTTATTGTTGCCAGGATGTTCGTCAGCGCCGATTACCTTAAATTATTACAAGCTGGATACCGCTGATGGCTCGGAAATAAAGGAGCGGCACAATAATGCCCCGGTCATTGCCATCCACTCGGTCAGGTTGGCTGAGCATTTACGCGGGCGTAATTTAGTAATGCAACAAACTGATTTAACCCTCTCGATTGCCACCAAACACCTTTGGGCTGAGCCGCTAGAAGATGATATCGGCACGCTACTGGCACGAGAAATTCGTAGCTCAGGAAAATTCGATGCGTTTTATTCACCCGCACCACAGTTGGGTTTCCATGGTGCACAACAGCAAATCTCTTTGGTGATTGAACATTTTATTCCGCTCGCGAGCGGTGATGTTGTGTTAAGTGGCTACTGGTTTGATCAACATAACAAACAACTCCCGCCACAACGCTTTCATTATCGCCAAGAACTAAGCCAAGATGGCTATCCACACGCTGTAGCCAAAATGCGGCAACTACTGGCCCGATTAGGCAGCGATATCACTCAAACGCTAGCAACATCATCGGCAGAAAAGCTATAGGGTTTTATGTTTGATTTTATCCGCCGCCATTTAGACGATTATGTGCATGCTGGATGCTCCGATGCCTTCGAAGAAGACATTAATCGCCGTGTCGTCATAGTTAACCTATTTGCGTTAGTCGGCAGCAGTATTACGTTTTTGCTATTTGTGCGAGCCGCCTTCGCCAGTGATTGGAGGCTTGCCATTTCGCTAGCAGCCGCGAGCTTTTTGTTTTACGCCACGCGATTACTTCAAGTCGTAAGACCCAATCGCTTTTATCAAATCGTTTCCGCTACCGTCCTGCAGTGCTGTCTTATGGTCCTAACGCTGTATTTAATCATCAGTGGTGGTAACAATAATACCGGTCCATTGTGGGTCTATCTGGTGCCACCGGTTTGTATGTTTTTAGGGGGCTTCCGGCGCGGGCTAATCGCGACTATCGGATTTACCGGCTGTGTTGCTTTTGTGTTGTTTTTTCCTAACGACGCACTACTGGCAACTCAATACACGTATGAATTTAAAACTCGTTTATTGTATTCCTTTATGACCATCATATTTCTCTCTGCCCTGTATGAGTACAGCCGAGAACAAAGCTTTACAATAGTGCGTAGACTGCGTGATGAGTTTGAAGAGCAAGCCCTGCACGATCAGTTAACGAAACTGCCGAATCGACGTAATTTAAATGAACATTTAAAGCACGAATATCAACGTACGATTAGAGATGGACATGCTTTCACCGTTTTGTTGGTGGATGTGGATCACTTTAAACAAATCAACGATAACCTAGGGCATGATGCCGGCGATGAAGTGTTATGCAGTCTGGCCAAACGCTTCCAACAAGTCTTGCGTTCACAGGATCTGATTGCGCGCTGGGGTGGCGAGGAATTTCTGTTTTTGTTGCCCTCAACGCCACTCACTAGTGCCGCAGAAGTCGCAGAAAAAATACGCGCATTTATTGCCAGCCAGCCGGTTTGGCAACGTCAGCGCCCGGTTACAGTAACGGTGAGTATCGGTGCCGCTGAAGTGAACCAACAAACGGGCATTGATGAAGCAATAAATCTTGCAGATAAACGGCTTTACCTAGCCAAACAACAAGGCCGTAATAAGGTAATTTGGCAATAAGGCTACTTGGTTTTATGCGCAATACTTTAGGCTGGCACAGCTAATATAGCATCAACTTTTCCGAGTTTTTAAAAACCCGTGAATGATCAGTGCCCCGAATTTCTTTGGCCGGTAATAGCGGCCTGTTACAAGCCCTAACAATGCATTAATTGTGTAACGATAGCCGAATATTCTCCTATACTTTATGGGGTGACCGTCCAACCTAGCCGTACAGGTTTTGTATGATTCTCACTAATGACAAAAATTTAATAACAGTTCGTTACATTTGATTGATCGTTTTTTTTCATCAGGCAGTTAGTATATGAGCTGGAAATCACTCACTTTAAATGCACTGCTATGAAAAAAACATTAATAAAAGTTGCCGTTCCGATTTTGATATTAGTTATCGGACTTGGCGTTAAATTCAGCATCGAAGCCAGCGCGCCCGAAGAGCCTGAAGAGGCGCAAAAAGATACACGGCCAACAGTGCGTATCCAAATGCTCAATGCCATTGACTATACCGTCACCATAGAAAGTTTTGGTGAAGTCGCGCCACTGGAGTCTACCCGCTTATCAGCACAAGTTTCTGGTGAAGTGGTGGCGTGGAATCCAAATTTTGTTCCCGGTGGTATCGTCAAACGCGGTGAGGTGTTGTTTTCCATTGAACAAGACGCTTATGAGTCGGCACTGTTGCAAGCAGAAGCCGAATTATCCCAAGCCCAAGCGCAGTTAATTGAAGAGCAAGCGCGCGCCGATGTTGCCGCACGCGAAGCACGCGCGCTGTCGTCGCAACAAGTGAGTGATTTATACTTGCGCAAGCCGCAAGTAATGAGTGCTGAGGCCCGGGTTAAATCTGCCGAAGCTCGTCTACGTATCGCCAAACGTGATCTTGAAAATACCCGCGTAACGGCTCCTTACGATGCGTTGATCGTCACCCGTGATGTTGGTGTTGGTCAGTTTGTACAAACGGGTGCTAGTGTAGCTACCTTGCACAATATTGAGATAGCTGAAGTGGTCTTCCCGATTGCGGGGTTTGATAACGACTACTTACCAGCAAGCCTAGCAGGCCAGCCAGCACAGGTGATCACTCGCGGTCGCAACACAATTTCTCGTAGCGGCACCATCGAGCGCGATTTGGGCGTGGTCGATGAAGCCACCCGTATGACTAATTTAGTCGTGCGGGTAAACGATCCTTATGGTCTTAATTCAGACGTTCCAGCACTTAAATTTGGTAACTATGTAGAAGTAAGCTTTGACGGCACAGTATTAGAAAACGTGTTCAAGATTAAACAAGATTTGATCAACAACCGCACTGTTTGGACCTTGGATGAAGACAACAAAATGCGGAAACGCAACGTTGAGGTTATCCGCGAACAAGGTGATTTCTTTCTGGTCAGTAGCGGCCTGAACAGCGGTGAGAGAATTGTTTTAACGCTTCCGGAATATCCGCAAAACGGTATGGAAGTCATCGTGATTGACGAAAAAGATCAAGCCATCAGTGGCAATGCAGAATAAAAGGCACAACATATGAGCGCTCATAACGATACGCAAAGCGGGATTATTGCATTTTTCGCGCGAAACTCAGTCGCTGCCAACCTGCTAATGGTGTTTATCATCATTATGGGAGTGGTCAGCTACTTTACAATCCAACGGCAGATGTTTCCTAACATTGAGATCAATTACATCAATGTTAGCGCCCAATATCGCGGTGCCTCGCCACAAGAAATAGAAGAATCCATTCTGATTAAAATCGAGGAGTCGCTGAAGGATGTAACCGAGATCAAACGCATCGTTTCTCGCGCATTTCGTAACAGTGGGCGTGTGACGTTGGAAATCTATCCTGAAGAAGACCTCACCGATGTATTAGATAAAGTGAAATTGCGGGTTGATAGCATTGCTACCTTTCCGGCAGACATGGAGCCAGTAACCGTTTCACAAGTTGAATTTCGTCAAGATGTACTTGAGATGCCACTGGTCGGTGACCTGCCACTATCTGAATTGAAAGTATTAGCCAAACAAATTGAAACCGAGTTGCTGCAGTTAAGCAATGTGTCGTTGGTGCAAATGGGCGCGCCAGATGACGAAATTGCGGTTGAAATTCAACCGGATATGCTACGCAAATACAATGTGACAATTAATGATATTACCCAGGCGATTCGCCGCTATTCGGCTAACATTTCAGCCGGTCAGTTGCGTACTGACTCTGGCATTATTTCTGTACGGGTTGAAAATCAATTTTATAGCGGTGAAGAATTCCGCCAGATCCCAATAAAAGTCGGTGATAATGGTGCTCGCGTGCTGTTAGGTGATGTAGCGACGGTCACTGATGGTTTCACTGAAGGTGAGCGATACTTTAAGTACTCTGGACAGAACGCCATGTGGATGGCCGTTAAAGCCACTAAAAATCAAAATATGATCCCAGTGGCCGAAAGCGTGAAGCAATATATTGAGCAGCGTAACAAAACTCTACCCGACGGTGTTCAACTGAAAATTCTCGTCGACATGACTTACTACCTCAATGCGCGTTTGGACATGATGCTCAGCAACCTGTTTCAGGGCGCAATCTTGGTGGCCTTGCTACTCACTATTTTCTTACGCTTCCGCCTAGCCTTCTGGGTGATGGTAGGTTTACCAGTGTGTTTCCTCGGCGCAGTTATGATGATGCCGGTATTTGGCGTGAGCATTAATATTCTTTCGCTATTTGCGTTTATCATGGTGCTAGGGATTGTGGTAGACGATGCAATCGTCATAGGAGAAAGCGCCTATACCGAGATAGAAAGTAAAGGTGGTGGCGTCGAAAACGTGGTGCGTGGTGCGAAACGGGTCGCGACACCTGCGACCTTTGGCGTTTTGACCACAATCGCGGTATTTGCGCCTGCGACTATGAGCTCAGGACCTGAAGGGGCATTCTTTTATAACATCTCAGTGGTTGTGATCCTGTGTTTGGTGTTTAGTTTGATAGAGTCCAAACTGATATTGCCCGCACACATTGCGCATACCAAGTTTCCACCGGTGAAACCAGACAGCTGGCGAGCGCGTTTTAACAAACGTTTCTTTGGTTTCGTCAACGGTACCTATAAGAATTTCATCGCGCGTTGCTTGGAATGGCGCTGGGCAGTGTTAATGACTTTTATCGCGTTGTTGGCCGTGAGCATTGGTTTGATCAATGCCAATTACGTGCGTACGGTTCCAAACCCTAAAGTCCCGCATGACTTCCCCAGTGTGCGCATTGAAATGAATGAAACAGTGTCAGACACTGCGACCATCGAAGCACTACAAACCATTGAGAACGTGATTTGGCAAATCGAGGAAGACACCATTGCCGAACATGGTTCAGGCATGATCCGTGATTTGCTGGCGTTTAATCAGGGCCGCACCGAAGCGCGTATTGTGGTGCCGTTAGTGCATGAAGATGAACGCCCGTTCGATACCTTTGAACTGGCACGCCGTTGGCGTGAAGCCATTCCACCGATCCCAGGCATGAAGTCATTTGTGGTACAGGATGACGTTAATGGCGGCGGTGACAATGGCGAATTTGGATACTTGCTGTTCGGGCCGGATCTAAAAACCCTTAATGCTGCGGGGCGTCAATTTATCACTCTGTTACAGCAGCAAGAAGGCTTATTTGATATCAGCTCAACCATCGACCCAATGAGCAAAGAAATCCAAATGACACTTAAGCCAGTGGCCTATGACTTGGGCCTTGACCTTGCCAATATCGCTAATCAAGTGGGCACTAGCTTTTTTGGTGGTGAAGCCCAACGCGTGATCCGCAACGGCGAGGAAGTCCGCGTTATGGTGCGTTACCCACGTTTGACCCGAGAACAGTTTGCATCATTGAAATATGCCGTTATCCGCACTCCGGGTGGCCGCGAAGTAATGCTGGGTGATGTGGTTGAGCTGAGCGAAAGTCCGGGGATCAGTTACATCCGTCGTGAAGCTGGCTATCAAAGCGTTTACGTGTGGGGCTCTATTGATGAACGCTTAGTTGAACCTAATGAAGTGGTAGAAGAAATTAAAGAGAATCTACTCCCTGAGTTGTTTAAACAATTCCCAGGCGTTAAAACTGAGCTGGGTGGCGATATTAAAGAGCAACAAGCGCAACAAAACGAGCAATTGATGTTCTTTATCGCTGGTATGATCATGGTGTATATCCTCTTAGCAGTGCCACTGAAGAGTTATGGACAGCCGTTGATCATCATGTCGGTTATCCCCTTTAGTTTAACCGGGGCTATTTGGGGGCACTTCCTGTTTGGATTGGATCTAAGCATGATGTCCTTCTTTGGACTCATTGCCGCCGCAGGGGTTGTGATCAATGACAGTTTGGTCATGACAGACTTTGTGAATCAACGTCGCGCGCAAGGCTATTCTATTCGAGACGCAGTACTTGAAGCGGGCTGTGCCCGATTTAGAGCCATCACGTTAACATCAATTACTACATTTGCGGGCGTATTGCCCATCATGTTTGAAACTAGCTTGCAGGCCGCATTCGTTATACCAATGGCGGTTGCGCTCGGCTTTGCTGTGATGTTTGCAACGCTGGTAACCTTAATCTTGGTGCCGTGTTTATATCTGATTTTATTGGATTTCGCACGACCCGTTGCGGCAGTGAAAGCGCGCTTGAAAAAGAACAAGGGCTCACAAGATATGCCATTAGCACCGGCATCAAGCAGTTCTAGCGACTAGTCCAAACATTGTTTAAGCCTAGGGTGAAGCTGCACAGGCTTCACCCTTTTTTATTGCTTGTGGCCTGCTCTGTTTCCAGCTTTGTTTAACATCAATCCATGCTGGTATCCAAGCTTTAATAAATATCACAGCTAAAGCGTTGATCAACAATGCAGTTTAGGCTGTAATCAAGATGCGCATTCAAAAATAGGTCGGGAAGATGAAACAACGCTGGATGGACTTTGTCATCAATCACCCATGGTGGGTCGTTATTTTCAACCTTATTGCCATCGCTGCGCTGTCAATGGGCGCACAAAACCTCTACTTCAGAGGTGACTACAAAGTTTTCTTTCATGATGACAATCCGCAGCGCGTTGCCTTTGAAGACATGCAAAACATTTTTAGTAAAAATGAAAACGTGTCACTGTTAGTTACCGCGCCAGGCAATTCGGTGTTTACGCCCGAAACATTGGGTTTAATTCATCGACTCACCGAAGCCGCGTGGCAAACCCCTTTTTCCACCCGTGTCGATTCGATTAGCAATCACCAGCACACCTATGCCGAATATGATGACCTCATGGTAGAAGACTTAGTTACTGATCCTGAGCAACTAGGTGAGGCAACCATCCAAGAAATCCAGCGTGTGGCATTACATGAGCCCACGGTGGCTGGACGTCTGGTGGCAACAGATGGATCTGTTGCCAATATTAATATCACGGTGCAACTGCCCGATGGCGACCAGACCCAAGAAGTCACGACCATCGTAAATTTTGTCCGCGAGTTACGCGCAGAGTACGCGCGTGAGTATCCAGAGCATCAGTTTTACCTGACTGGCATGGTGATGTTGAATAATGCTTTTCAGGAATCGGCCAATAGTGATGCCCAGACCCTCATTCCCTTAATGTTTGGGGTTATTATTGTTGTGATGTGGCTACTATTACGCTCATTCGTTGCGACCCTCGCTACGCTGCTCGTGGTAGGGTTTTCGATTGCTGCGACCATGGGTTTTGCTGGCTGGAGCGGCTATTTCTTGAGTATCTCAACGGTGAACGTGCCTACCATGGTAATGACACTAGCGGTAGCCGATAGCATCCATGTTATTGCATCGATGTTTTATGCCCTGCAACAGGGTAGGAGTAAAGCAGATGCCATTCGCTATAGCCTGGATATTAATTTAATGCCCGTGGTAATAACCAGCGTAACGACTGCCGTTGGCTTCTTAACCTTAAATTTTTCCGCAGTGCCGATTTTAAATGATCTCGGCAATTTAAACGCATTTGGGATGCTCCTGGCGTGTTGGCTATCGCTCACGTTTTTGCCAGCAATGCTAATGTTAGTCAAAATTAGGCCACCAGCCGTCGCGCAACACACTACCTCGTGGACAGACGGCCTCGCTAACTGGGTCATTTCCCACTATAAGCGGATTTTACCCTACAGTGCCTTTGTGTTTATCGCAGCCATTGCTTTGGCCTTTACTAATGTGCTTAACGATATCGCCATTGAATACTTCGATACAGACAATGAGTTTCGGCAAGCGTCCGACTTTCAAACCGAAAAGATGGGCGGCATGTCGACGGCTGACTTTGCCATTTATACCGATGAAACCACCAATATTAATCGTCCGGAAAACCTTATTGCTATTGACGCATTCACCCATTGGTTACGTGCACAACCCGAGGTTGTGCACGTGGTTTCAATGACTGATACGCTCAAGCGGCTAAATAAAAACATGCACAATGACGATCAGGAGAAATACCGTTTACCCGATAATAAAGAACTGGCTGCACAGTACCTGTTATTATTTGAAATGTCCCTACCCTATGGGCTTGATCTGAATAATCAAATCGATATTGATAAATCAGCGACACGCGTGATGGCGACACTCAAAAACCTCGGTAGTAACGAATTTATCGCCTTTGAACAGCGTGCATTAGAGTGGTTTACTCAACTTGCCCCTGAACTACGAATTACCGCGGCCAGCCCGCCACTGATGTTTGCCCATGTGGGTGAGGCCAACATGCGCAGCATGATTAACGGTACTCTAATTGCTCTCGTACTGATATCAGGATTACTGATCGTAGCATTGCGTTCTTTGCGCATGGGCATTATTAGTCTCTTGCCCAATATGCTGCCCGCCGGCATTGGTTTTGGTATTTGGGCGCTTATATCAGGGCAGATTAATATGGCACTGGCGGTAGTGCTAAGTATGACCTTGGGCATAATCGTCGACGATACCGTGCATTTTTTGAGCAAGTATAATTATGCTCGCCAACGTGGTGATAGCGCCGAGGACAGTGTACGATACGCGTTTAACAGTGTCGGTCGCGCTTTATTAATTACTACGGTAGTTTTGGCGCTTGGTTTTGCAACCTTGACCTTATCGACCTTTGCGCTGAATGAAGACATGGGTTTATTAACCAGTATCATCATTGTCGTGGCGCTTGTGGTCGATTTGATATTCTTACCCGCTGCGTTACTTTTATTCGACGGCCGTCGCACAATACAAGCAGAACACTCAATTAAGGGATCGCGTGGATAAAAAAGAGTTTGTCCAGATACGAAAATTTATCGTACGACTGGGTAAAATGTTACATAAGTATGGTACCCCAGCGTTTCGTCTGGAAGCACACTTGATGGAAGTTTCCGCCTATTTGGGTGTACACGCTGGTTTCGTATCAACGCCCACCTCACTAAGTGTCAGTATATGGAGCGACAAGCATGAAGAAGAGTATAACCACGTCGCCCGGGTGCAACCGGGTGATCTTGATTTAGGCTCATTGTCACGTACTGATGAACTGGTCAATAAGTTGTTGAGCGGCGAAATGACATTAAAGGAAGCCGATGAGCGCTTAAGCGAAATCGACGTACTCCCTGAATTTTATCACCCTATCGTTTCGTGTATCGCTTTTGGCCTTTCCACAGGTGCCTTTGCCGTAGTCATGGGCTCATCCTTGGATGACTCCCTCGCGGCTGGTGCGATCGGTCTGATCATGTATTTATACACGCTGTGGGCGACGCGCAGTAAACGCGTAAACCTTATGCTTGAGCCAGCGGTTGCCATGATTGCTGGACTGTGTGCCTGTGCGATCAGTAGTTTTATCGATCCGGCGATAAACATTCGCTTGGTAGTGCTATCGTCGATTATCATTTTTGTTCCCGGGCTCGCCTTAACTATCGGCTTAGCCGAGCTATCTGCGCGGCATGTTGTATCAGGGACCGCGCGGGTTATGGACGCACTGATGCAGCTGTTTAAACTGTATTTTGGTGCCTTTCTGGGAATTGCACTAGGGTTTTGGCTCTTCAACGAAGTGGAAATGACGCCAACCCAACCCATGCCCAAATGGGCTGTATTCGTTGCCGTACTGATTTTATGTTCGGCCTTGGTGGTGATATTTAAACTTCGTCTTAAGCATGCGCCATGGGCTATTACCTGTGGCTTTATTGGGTACTTTGGTACGTTCTGGGCATCGAAGTATTTGGAGTTTGGCTTAGGAACTTTCGTCGGTGCATTCGCAGTTGGTGTTTTTGCCAACTTATTTACCCGGATCGCCAATGCCCCAGCTAGTATCGTTTTGATGCAAGGTTTGATTGTGTTGGTACCCGGTTCGAAAACCTACATTGGTCTAAATTCATTTGTGTCAGGCCAAGACTTTGTGCAAACCGAGCACATAGGCCAAGAAACCTTTGTTATTTTTATGTCATTGGTGGCAGGACTAATTTTCGCCAATGTTTTAATGCCAACGAAAAAAGCGTTGTAAGCTGCTGTTATTCAATCAGATGTAATATAGCCAGGGAGCACAATCAACTCACCATTAGGCACATTGATTGTCTAATTAGCCGCGCAAACATTACAATGTTCGCGCGGTGAAACGTCAAAATGTGTCCACTCACTAAACCGCGCATCAAAGTGCAGTAGCCGATTAACCAGTGGTGTTGCATAGTTCGTGAGGATTTTGATCGCTTCTAGCGCTTGCATGGAGCCAATAACCCCTACGATAGGCGACATTACGCCAGCTTCAGCGCAAGATAGTGGCGCGGCTTTTAATTCCGCACTGATACACTGATAACACGCGCTGCGCACAGCTGGCAGCACACAAAACACCTGCCCCTCCATTCGAATAGCCGCGCCTGATACCAGCGGTTTACCTGCTTTATGAGCGACTCGATTAAGCTGCTGCCGGGTTTCGAGGTTGTCACTACAATCTAAAATCAGATCATACTGATGCGCAAGTGCTTGCAACTGTGCCTCTGATTGGCGCTGGTCTAGACAGGTGATATAAAGTTCACTATTCAGCTTGCGTAGTCCGGTTGCGGCAGATTGAACCTTCGTGCAACCAATGGACTTTTCAGTATGCAATACTTGGCGCTGTAAATTACTGTTCTCGACCTGATCATCATCGATAAGCAACATTTCACCAAGCCCCGCGGCGGCCAAATATTGCGCTGCTGCACAGCCCAGTCCTCCTAAACCAATAACCATCACCCGACTCCTCAGCAATGCCTCTTGCCCGTCGAAATCAAAGTCAGGCAACATGATTTGACGGCTATAGCGCATGGCTTGAGCGGAAGTTATTTCAGGCATGATTGGGCAAGCGGTCTAAAGCAATAGGAGTAGTTCGAGTGTAACCGTTTATCAGTGCAGAGAAAATGAAAACTAAAAAACCCGCTAGTGTGGGTTATTTTGTCGAACCCTAACTCGGATTCTCAACCGTCTTAATCCAACAAGTACAAAAAATACCCGCTTTCGCGGGTTATTTTGTACTTGGCGGAGAGAGGGATTACTTCGGGCTTCCTGCCCTTCGCCCTACGGGCCGTGCTGCGCACGTTCAAAATCGCTCCCGGCGATTTTGTCGAACCCTAACTCGGATTCTCAACCGACTTAATCCAACAAGTACAAAAAAACCCGCTTTCGCGGGTTATTTTGTACTTGGCGGAGAGAGAGGGATTCGAACCCTCGATACGCTATTAACGTATACACACTTTCCAGGCGTGCGCCTTCAGCCACTCAGCCATCTCTCCGAATTAGGGAATTCGTTTTAAAGCGCGCGTATAGTAGGGAAAACTGCTTGGCTTATCAAGCATTACCTTTGACTTTTAGCTTCAACGCTGCAGCAAAATCCAGCATCCGATTAAGCGGCTTCATGGCGTCGATACGCAGACTTTCATCAACATGAATCTCGTGCTCAGCGTGATTACCGGTTAAAGCACTATAAATTGCTTCCAGGCCATTCATGGCCATCCAAGGACAGTGCGCACAGCTCTTACACGTAGCGCCGTTACCACTGGTGGGTGCCTCAATAAAAGTTTTATGGGGTGCTAATTGCTGCATTTTGTAAAAGATACCGCGGTCTGTCGCCACGATGAATTTGTTGTGCGGTAGCGATTGAGCCGCATTGATCAACTGCGTGGTGGAACCAACAGCATCGGCTATCTCAACCACACTGGCAGGTGATTCTGGATGCACTAAAATTGCGGCATCCGGATGGACATGACGCATATCACGTAGCGCTTGCGCAGAAAATTCATCATGCACAATGCATTCACCATCCCACATCAACATTTCGGCGCCGGTTTGCTTTTGAATGTAGCTGCCCAAGTGGCGGTCGGGTGCCCATATGATTTTCTCACCGTTGGCATCTAAATGCTCAACGATTTCTAGCGCAATGCTCGAAGTAACCACCCAATCCGCGCGCGCTTTCACCGCTGCTGACGTATTCGCATAAACCACTACAGTGTGGTCAGGATGGGCATCACAAAACTCTGCAAACTTATCCGCGGGACAACCCAGATCCAATGAGCATGTAGCTTCTAAGGTTGGCATTAAAACAGTTTTTTCTGGGCTTAGTATTTTTGCAGTCTCACCCATAAACTTCACCCCAGCAACGATCAGCGTTTGCTGCTCAGCATCGCGTCCAAAGCGTGCCATCTCTAACGAGTCTGAAATACACCCGTTGGTTTCTTCTGCCAGCGCTTGGATTTCTGGATCAGTATAATAGTGCGCAACGAGAACGGCATTTTGCTGCTGGAGCAATCGCTTTATCTCAGCTTTGAGAAATGCTTCCCGCTCAAGCGTCAATGGCTTAGGTTTAGCCGGAAAAGGATACGAGGTTTCATCTATACGAAGCGTTACAGCCATAATATCGTTCTATGTGTGAGTCCAGAATCAAAACTGGGGGATTATACAAGAGTGTCATAATAATTTCACATGTGAGTTGTATTACTAACGGTTACGGTGACCGGATCAGATGGGCATATCATTAATAGTGGGCGTGCTGGATTACAACTAGCTTCCTGATTGTTGCCCTGCGGGCTATGCCTGCGAACATTCAAAATCGCTCCCGGCGATGTTGTCGAACCGCTACGCTGATTCAAACCCTGATTTAAAGTTCGGGTGTCTGCTTGGTGTCTGATGAAAGTCAGGATTATCGTTAATGGTGGGTCGTGCTGGATTCGAACCAGCGACCAATTGATTAAAAGTCAACTGCTCTACCAACTGAGCTAACGACCCTTAACGATATTGTCTTGCTGTGGGGCCTTGAATGGTGGGTCGTGCTGGATTCGAACCAGCGACCAATTGATTAAAAGTCAACTGCTCTACCAACTGAGCTAACGACCCATTCAAGTGTCTGCCAAGCTGAGATGTTCTCGGTACTCGGCAACGGCGGCATATAATACTTATTTCCTTGCGTGGTGCAAGATAAAATTCAGGAAAAATGCAACAAATCGCCCCTTTCCTGAATTACTGTTCAATAAGCATACAAAAGGTGTTGGCGAATTAATCGCCTAACCACCTAATTGAGTTAGCCGGCTATCTGCAAGTTTACGTGCCGAAGAATCAGGGTACTCAGCAACCACTTGATTAAACTTTTGCCGGGCCAACGCAGCATTACCTAAACGCTCAGCGATAATACCCATTTTTAACAATGAGTCTGCTCGCTTGCTGCTATCGGTGAAGCGGTCTACAACCACAGCGAACTGCTGTTGTGCGTCAGCCCATTGCTGTTGGTTAAACAATAACTGACCCAGCCAATAATGCGCATTCGCTGCATATTGACTATCTGGATAAACTTGAATGAATGCCTGAAATGCTGGAATTGCGCGCTCGTAATCTCGATCTTTAAGGATCAGGTTCACGGCAGCCTCATAGGCATCTGTCTCGTTCTCCGCACTCATTGCAGGCGAGCTTACCGAGCTACCTGTATTGGTATTTGCAACCGCAGTTGAAGCCGCATTATTACCAACAGGAGTAGTGGATTTTAATGCTTCTACTCGCTTATCAATTTCAAGATACAATTCACGCTGACGCTCGAGGATCTTTTCCAGCTGGTGCGTATGTAACTCAACTGCACCGCGTAATTCATCGACTTCTTGTTGCATTATATCCAGCTGCGATTGCAAACGCTGCTGACTTTCTGTGCGTGAGTCAACGATCCGCTCTAGTGCGACTAAGCGGGCTTCAATATCGCTAGAATTAACGTCAACAACCGGTGCCTGCGCAGCCACAGCTGCACTGGCAACGGTTATTAAACTAGCAAAAATAAGTCGTTTGCTGGTCATTATTGATATACAACAACACCACGACGATTTTGTGCGAATGCATATTCAGTTGCACCCATAACGGCAGGCTTTTCTTCACCGTATGAAACAACACTGATTTGCGAGCTGCTTACACCCGCATTTAACAAATAAGTTTCCACAGCTTTCGCACGACGCTCTCCCAACGCGATATTGTATTCTGGAGTACCGCGGTTATCTGTGTGGCCTTCAACAACCACTGATTGGCCGCGATTAGCAATTAAGAATTCAGCATGTTTTTTCAACACGGGTAAGAATTCAGCTTTAACAGTTGCACGGTCAAAATCAAAATAAACGGTGCTGTCGTTGCGTAATGCTTCAAGTTGTTGCTCAGCCATTTCTTCTGCTTTTGCAGCACGCTGAGCCGCTTCCAAGCGAACACGCTCTTCTTCAGCTGCACGCGCTTGCGCTTCGGCAGCAGCTTGCTCTTGGGCGACGCGGTTACGCTCTGCAGCTAGCTGTTCTTCACTAGGGCCTGATTGACAACCCATAAGCGTGACCACAGGCAATGCGAGGACTAGTGTTCTCATAAACTTGTTCATTTGCATTTTCTTTTCCTTATTGTGTGTAAACGTTAAAACAGAAAGGGTGACCAGCTCGGCGATTTAACCTGACCATCGGCAGCAGGTAAGCGCGCTTTAAAGCGTCCATCAAGAGAGACCAGTGACAACACTTGCTTACCTTGATGTAACGTACTGTATATGATCATACTTCCATTAGGCGCGATACTCGCGGACTCATCTAAGTACGTACGAGTCAACACTTGGATCGCACCATCGCTAATCCGTTGACGAGCAATATGGTAGTCTCCGTTCGTCCGGTTTACTAACACAATATCCTCGCCATTGGGTGTCATTGAGGCGCCTAAGTTCATTTCACCTTCGTAGGTTAAACGATGGACTTTCCCCGATGACAAATTTACGCGATAAATCTGAGGTTTACCACCCCGCTCTGAACTAAATATCAAGCTTTTTCCATCTGGCGCCCAAGATGGCTCGGTATCAACGCTGCGATGTCGCGTAATTCGACGCAAATTACGGGTTGCAATATCCATGACATAAATTTCTGGATTACCATCTTTAGATAAAACCATCGCCATTTGCTTACCATCAGGAGAGAAGGTAGGTGCGCCATTAATGCCCGGAAAGTCGGTCAATCGAGTGCGGCTGGTGGTATAAATATCCTGAATATAAATTTGCGGACGACGATTTTCAAAACTGACATAGGCCAATTTGTCGCCTTCTGGCGACCATGCCGGTGACATTAGCGGCTCTGGTGATGATAATAAGCGTGTTTCATTAGCCCCATCATAATCCGAAATGACTAACTGATAGGGTAACTCAGTGGTTTCACGGTCGCGCACGATGACATAAGCCAAACGGGTTAGAAAGGCACCACGCTCACCGGTGAGTTTCTCATAGACCGCATCACTGATCTGATGGGCATGGCGGCGAAAACCATTGCCATCGATGATGGATGTTCCGCGCGCGACGATATGATCGTTGCTATATTGCAACGCTCCATCTACCAGCATTTGTGCATTACCACCGGTTATCTGACCGCGCAGCACGTCAATCAATTCATACGAAACCCGATATCGATCCACTGACTCTATTTCGATACGCCCTACCAGAATAGTGTCCACCCCAGTGGCTGCCCACGAGGCATAATTTACCTCATCATCGGTGGCCGGAAACTGTGGCATAGTGCTCATGGAAATAGGATTAAACTTTCCGCTGCGGCGTAAGTTATTGGTGATCACTTGGTCGAGGTTTTCCGGTAACAAACCCTCGCCTTGCCATTTAAACGGCACCACCGCGATAGGCCGAGCAGCATCCACGCCCTCGGTAATAATCAGTTCTAACTTAGCGAAGGCTGCTGTGGCGACTAACCACAAACCTAAACCCAATCCCAACGTCTGTTTCTTCACAATTTCACCCGTAAGTTAAAATCTTTAAGTTGTTGATAAACTTCAATATCTTCTGACATAGGCAGTTTATCTGGTCGCAACGCAGCTTGTCTTGACGCTCGACATAACGCCGCATCGCCTTCCAGAATACTGACCTGAGTTACTAAGCCGCTACTGGCCATGCGAATGTTTAACAAACACGATTTTCCGCGGAAACTATCGTCCTTGTATACGTATTGCTGAATAGCGCTAGTAATCAACGCCTGGTAACGCTCTACTTCCGATAACACTTGTTGAGAGCGTCGCTGTGTTTGTGCTGCTTGCTCTTGTGCTAATTGCTCTTGCATGAGACGTTCCAACGCTTGCTGCTCTTTGCGTTGCTGCTCCTGTCTGGCCTTTTCTTCAGCCTCACGTTTTTTACGCGCTTCTTCTTGCCGTTTGCGCTCTGCAGCCTCTTGCGCTTTGCGCTCTAGTTCACGCTGCTCAGCACGGGCTTTTTCTTCACGTTGCTTGCGCGCTTTCTCTTCAGCTGCGCGGCGTTTCGCTTGCTCTTGCGCTTGACGCTTGCGCTCAGCTTCACGCTGCTTTTGTTGTTCTGCGGCGGCAGCTGCAGCCGCGGCTTGCTGTCGGTCATAAATTTCCTGCGCATCAATAAAAGTCGCTTGGATCACCGGTGCTGGTTGTGACATTGGGACGATTGACTCGTGACCAAATGCCACACTCAACAGCAGCACTAGGGCAATGCCAAGGTGCAAGCCGAGGGATTTAAGCAATGACTGGCGGTCTTCACTGAGTTTCATGCGTACAGCGCTACTATTAACCTTCAACCGGGTCGGTCATAAGCCCGACGGATGGCACGCCTGCGCGCTGCAATAGTACCATGAGCTGAATTACGTCGTTGTAGGGCACAGCGCCGTCAGCTTTCACCACGACCGGCGTTTGCGGTTGCTTTTGTAGCTGTGCTGCCACCAATGTCGCTAAATCGGCAGCGGTCATCGCCGCCTCTTCATCTTCACCAATATTTAAATAATAAGCCCCTTCTGCATCGATCGAAGCGATGATGGGTGGATTATCTTCCTGCTCTATTACATCTGCGTTGGCGTCAGGTAAATCGACCTTAACCCCTTGCGAGACGAGTGGCGCCGTTACCATAAAAATGATCAACAACACGAGCATAACGTCAATGTATGGCACCACGTTGATTTCAGAAACCGGGCGACGACGCTTGCGTACATACATAATGGTGGCCCCGTTTAGTTAGTTGAGCTAGACGCCAGTGCTTGACGGTGCAGAATGGCGGAGAATTCCTCCATAAAGATACCGTAATTATTTTCTAACTTTTCTACCTGATTACTGAAGCGGTTATAGGCGATTACCGCAGGGATTGCAGCAAACAAACCAATCGCCGTTGCAATCAACGCTTCGGCGATACCTGGAGCAACCATGGTCAACGTAGCTTGTTGCACTTGCCCGAGCGCAATAAACGCATTCATGATCCCCCAAACGGTACCGAACAAACCAATATAGGGGCTAATCGAACCGGCGGTAGCCAAGAACGGCAGGCGACTTTCCAAGCTATCAATCTCGCGAGACATTGCTACGCGCATGGCACGATAGGTCCCATCGACAATGGATTGGGTAGCTACATTTGCGCTCTTACGCAAACGCACAAACTCTTTGAAACCGGCGCAAAAAATACTGCCCATACCATCAACCGATTGGCGAGCCGATAACTCTTGATAAAGTTTATTGAGATCCGCGCCCGACCAAAATTTATCTTCGAAATTGACCATCTCTGCGTTGGCACGTTTAAGTGCCGCATTGCGCTGAAAAATAAAAGCCCATGAGACAATTGAAATGGTCATTAGTAGCAACATGACCAGTTGTACAACCAGACTTGCTTGCAAAAACAAGCCGATAAACGTCATATCAGTCGACACGCGTTAATTCCCCTAAGATAGCACTTGGGATCCGAATCGGTTTCATTGCCGAAAGATCCACACAAGCGACTTTTATTGTTGCTTCAGCCAATCGTTGTTGCGTTGGCCCTATTATTATTTGCTTGAAAACCAAGCTAGCGCCTTTGCAGTTTACTAGTTCAGTACAAATACTCAATAGCTGGTTAAACCGAGCGGGCGCATGATTATGCATTTCAACGTGTTTGACGACAAATCCAACGGATTGTTCCAACAAATCATCTTGTTCAAAACCTAGTTCTCGTAGCCACTCCGTTCTGGCGCGCTCAAAAAACTTCAAATAATTTGCATAATAAACTATACCACCCGCGTCAGTATCTTCGTAATACACTCTAAGTGGCCATTCATGCACCGTCGGAGAATTCTTATTCATAATTAGATTTTCGCATATGAGGAGTTGATGAATTCGAAAAAACTAATGGCCAGACCACCTTCAAAGGCCAATAAAAGCAATACTTAACCATTATTTAAAAAAACAAACAAAATATTAACACATTAGTTTTTCTAATTCTAAATCGCATTATTTCTCAATTGTGCAATTCCACACTGACTATATAATGCGCGCATCTGTCACCAAGACATCCGATTTTTTTGTTGACATGAGTTCCCTGGATTTTATTTCCTTCCTTAAACACTTGTTGTTTATTTGCCCGCTCATTGAGCGGGCTTTTTTTTTAACTACTCGTCGCTACGGTTGAAACCAAAGTGCTGATAAGCACGCTGAGAGGCAATGCGTCCACGCGGGGTACGCTGCAAAAATCCTTGCTGGATCAAAAAAGGCTCTAACACATCTTCAATGGTATCTTTCTCTTCACCGATGGCCGCTGCAAGGTTATCGAGACCAACCGGTCCACCGTCAAACTTATCTATAATCGCCATGAGCAGCTTACGATCCATGTAATCAAATCCTTGTTGATCAACATCGAGCATGTCTAAAGCAGCCGCGGCTACTGCAGTGGTTATTTCACCGCTGGATTTCACTTCAGCATAATCCCGTACACGGCGTAGTAAGCGGTTTGCAATCCGCGGGGTACCGCGTGATCGCGCAGCAATTTCACGCGCACCTTCAGCCACTAATGGCATGTTGAGGTATTCGGCGCTGCGCTGAATAATGGCTGTTAGATCGGGAATGTTGTAGTACTCTAAGCGTTGTACAATGCCAAAACGGTCACGCAAAGGAGAAGTTAAACTTCCTGCGCGGGTCGTCGCTCCGACTAAAGTAAAGGGTGGTAATTCAAGTTTTATTGAGCGTGCTGCTGGCCCTTCACCAATCATAATATCTAATTGATAATCTTCCATGGCCGGGTACAACACCTCTTCGACCACCGGACTCAAACGATGAATTTCGTCAATAAACAGAACATCGTTTTCTTCTAAGTTAGTCAACAACGCAGCCAAATCACCGGCTTTTTCCAACACTGGTCCCGAGGTGGTTTTAATACTCACGCCCATTTCATTAGCAACTATGTTGGCCAAGGTTGTTTTACCTAAACCGGGCGGACCAAAAATTAACAAATGATCGAGCGCGTCATTGCGCTTGCGTGCAGCTTCAATAAAAATTTCCATTTGCTCGCGCACATGCGGTTGACCCGCATAGTCGGCAAGCAACTTTGGCCGAATGGCGCGGTCAATAACTTCGTCATCAGCGCTGCTATTGGCGTTGATTATCCTGTCTGCTTCTATCATGCGCTCTCCTTACACCATACTACGCAACGATTCACGGATCAGTGATTCACTGCTCATGTCGTCTTGGTAAACGGCGTTAATTGCCTTGCTCGCTTGGACCGGTTTATAACCGAGCGCTATCAATGCACTGATGGCCTCTTCTTTAACATCAGAAACCGGCAATATCGTACTCTTACCAGTATCTTGAACATTGATTGACGGCGGTATTGCAGCACTCCCACCAAGTTCCAATTTAGCTAATTTATCACGCAACTCAACCACCAGGCGTTCAGCCGTCTTTCTACCAACGCCGGGCAATTTAACCAGCGTCGAGACGTCTTCAAATTGCACACATTGCATAAACTGCTGCGCACTCATGCCAGATAAAATGGTTAATGCTAATTTAGGACCAACGCCATTGGCTTTAATCAATTCACGAAACACGGTACGTTCGCTAACATCAATAAAACCATACAGTAATTGTGCATCTTCGCGGACCACAAAATGGGTATAGATGGTTGCCGCTTCACCGACACTAGGAAGTTCATAAAAACACGTCATAGGTAATTGGACTTCGTACCCGACGCCATTGACATCCAACAGTATGTCTGGTGGTTGTTTAACTAACAATATTCCGTGTAATCGACCTATCATGTATCGCTCACCTAATTAATTAACGTAGCCGGCCACGCACGGTTTTAGTCGCATGTCCTGACAATCTTACTAAGCTTTGTGTGGTATGAGCATGACACATTGCAACCGCTAAGGCATCGGCCGCATCACTTTGTGGCGTTGCATTGAGCTTTAGCATGTGCGTTACCATATGCTGAACCTGTGCTTTATCGGCACTTCCGCGCCCGACCACCGCTTGCTTAATCTGGCGCGCTGAGTATTCAGCAAATGGTAATTTTTGTTGTGTCGCGGCTACAATGGCAGCGCCTCTTGCTTGCCCAAGTTTAAGTGCTGAATCAGGGTTTTTCGCCATGAAAACTTGCTCAATCGCAAATTGCGTCGGCGAAAACTCAGCAATAATCGCACTGACTCCACAGAAAATTTGGTCGAGTCGATTATCCAGCTCACCACTGACGCGAATGCAACCACTACCAATGTATTGCAACTGGTTATTTTGATAGCGCAGCACGCCATAACCAGTAACCCGCGACCCGGGATCGATACCGAGTATGATCACATCGGCTCCGGCACAAATTGAGCAATGGCGAGACGATTAGTTTCTGACCACACACGCTTGATAGCTGCTTCTTTAGACAACCACTCGTAGGCCGAATGCTCGCTTAATAGGATCGGTGTTGAGCTATCGACAAGTACTGCAAACACATATTCAGTATTAGTCGTCACCCCTGGCGGATAGCGATATAACCAACGTTCTCGGATCTTAAACTGATTGACGGTATGGCAGTCTTGGATGCGCATATCTGCAGGGTCAAGCACGATACCTACTTCTTCGCCAAGTTCGCGATAAGCGGTTTGCAAAGGCACTTCGTTTTCTTCCACCGTACCGGTTACCGATTGCCAAAAACTAGCATCGTCATTGCGTTGCAGAAGCAATACCCGGCTTTGGTGGTCATAAATAACCACCAATGCCGATTCTGGTCGCTTCAGCTCAGCCAAGTGCAGATTAATCCTGCGACTCTTTAGTTTGTACCGTGGTAATTCCCAACTCCTTTAACTGCGCTGGATTTGCTGCCCCAGGCGCATCTGTCAAAGGACAAGCAGCCGTGGTGGTTTTGGGAAATGCCATAACATCACGAATAGACGATGCACCGGTCATTAACATCACCATACGGTCAAGACCAAAGGCTAAACCTGCGTGTGGTGGTGTACCGTACTTCAGAGCCTCTAATAAGAAGCCGAACTTAGTTTGCGCCTCTTGCTCATCAATACCCAACAATTCAAATACGGCAGATTGCATTTTGGCATCAAAGATCCGCACTGAGCCACCACCTAATTCAACGCCGTTCAGCACCATGTCGTAAGCGTTAGATAATGCGGTTGCTGGATTTGCCTTCAACTCCTCTGGTGTCATGTCACGCGGCGCTGTAAACGGATGGTGTAAGGCATGGAATTGACCATCCACTGCTTCGAACATCGGGAAGTCAACCACCCAGAGCGGTCTCCAGTCGCCTTTAAGTAAGGCTAAATCTTCACCCAATTTCAAGCGTAGTGCGCCAAGTGCTTCAGTCACTACCGTTGCGTTGTCAGCACCAAATAACAGGATGTCACCATCCTGAGCATGCGTGCGCTCGATCAAGGCATTGGCAACCTCAAGACCTAAGAATTTAAAGACTGGCGATTGGATCCCTGACTCGCCTGCGGCGAGGTCATTGATCTTCATCCATGCCAGACCCTTCGCACCGTAAATGCCGACAAACTTTGCGTAGTCATCTAATTGTTTGCGTGATAATTGCGCCCCACCGGGTACACGGATCACACTAACACGGCCAGCAGCATCATTCGCGGGGCCACTGAACACTTTGAATTCAACATCTTTAACCAAGTCTGCCACATCGACTAATTCTAGCGGATTACGCAGGTCTGGCTTATCGCTTCCAAAACGCTGCATCGCTTCGGCATAACTCATGCGAGGAAAATCGCCGAGGTCCACGTCCAATAAAGATTTGAATAACTGGCGGATCATGTCTTCGGTAATGGCCATAACGCCGTCGGCATCGAGAAACGTCGTTTCAATATCGATCTGGGTAAATTCAGGTTGACGATCAGCGCGTAAATCTTCATCACGGAAACATTTTACAATTTGATAATAGCGATCCATTCCCGACATCATGAGCAATTGCTTAAACAATTGCGGTGACTGCGGTAGCGCAAAAAACTCACCTTTGTGAGTGCGGCTGGGAACTAAGTAATCACGTGCACCTTCTGGTGTTGCTTTGGTTAAAATAGGCGTTTCAATATCTAAAAAACCGTTATCTTCTAGGTAACGACGGACAAAACCCGTCACCTTGGAACGAAACAACAAGCGCTGAGTCATCAGAGGGCGACGTAGATCTAAGTAGCGATAGCGCAGGCGCTGCTCTTCGCTGTTTTCTTGATTACTATCCAGTGGCAATGGCGCAGATGCATTGAAGACCTTGATAGACTTACCAAGGATTTCGATTTCACCAGTGCGCATCGTTTTATTAACTTGCCCCTCTGGTCGAGCTCGCACGCGACCTGTGACTTCAACACAAAACTCATTACGCACAGTGTTGGCAGTGGCAAAAACATCGGCCACATCCGGATCAAAGACAACTTGGACAATACCTTCTCGGTCGCGCAGGTCCAAGAAGATGACACCGCCTAAATCGCGACGTTTGTTTACCCAACCACACAATGTGACGGTTTGATCCATATAGTCTGCAGTGATATTACCGCAATAATCAGTGCGCATTTACATTCCTCAAAAAACAAAAATCGGCGGCTTTAAAAGTTAGGATTAATTGGGCCACCTGAGAATTAACATCGATGAAAATTTTGACGCGACAGTATAAACCAATGCCTTGGGGTAATCACGCCTTGTTTGTGGCTAACTGAATTTCTAATCTGTCTCGTCCATTGGACTTGGCTTGGTAAACCAATTTGTCAGCCTGCGTGATCATGGCTTCGACCGATTGGAAATTGTCCAGCGAACTCACGGCGCCCATGGAAAAGGTCAAGGTATCAACGCTTAATCTGGCTTGCCTGGCCAGTGTTTGGAATGCCTCACGTAGACGCGTAAAGATACCGTCAACATGCAGCAAGTCGCTGTGCGGAAAAATCAATAACCATTCCTCCCCTCCCATACGCCCATAAAGGTCTGCGTCGCGCAAAACCGATTGCACTGCTGCAGCGAACACTTTTAATACTTCATCGCCAGTATCATGGCCAAATTTGTCGTTGATTGCTTTAAAATGGTCCAAATCAATCATCGCCAAGACCATCGAGTAGTGCCCAGCATTAGCTTGATTAAAGGCAAGTTTTGCGGCACTCAAACAGGCGCGCCGATTGGGTGCTTGAGTCAGCTCATCGGTCAGGGCAAGATCGCGCATTAATCCACTTTTACGCCATTGCCAAAACAATAACAATACAATGGTTATTACGACCAAGGTAGACAAGGCGATGGCGATGGTTAAAAAGGTTTGCTGACGTTTACGTTCTTTTAACTGGATCTGATTGAGCACATTTTGTTGCGCCAGAAAGCGATTTTCACTTTCTTGTGCCTCACTGGTGAACTCCGCCATCATCCGCTCAATCGCTTCACCACGCCCTTTTAACTCAAGATCAACATATTGGTGGTGAAAATGTCGAAAGTATTCTAATGCCTTTACATAATCTCCTTGCTTGGAGTAATACAGCGCAAGCATTTCAGATATTTCCGCATTGGATTTTGCCAACTGCACCTGCTGTTGTAGGTCGCTTATTAGGGCTAAGGTTGTTTCTACCTCGACCATTTGCTCTAACATCAACTGTGCTTTTGCTTTACTGATCAATGCATCCAATTGTTTTTCTGCGTCATTGGCATTGGCAAACATAGCTGCGGCACTATCAGCCAACGCAATTGCTGCGGCATACCGCTGTTGCTCCAAATTAATTCGGGCGATGAGTTCATTAGCATAAGCAACTCCAACGGAATCATTAAGTTCTTGCGCAATGTCACGTGATCGTTGCACATAAAACAACGATTTTTCATAGTTTTCCAAATCAAAATAGGACCTAGCAATATTAAAATCCACAATCGACCAATTCAGTGTTTTGGCACCTTGGCGCATCCGCTGCGCAATGCTTAGTTGGATTTCAATGGCGCGTTGTTCGTTACCTAATTTAGAATTTACTACCGCCAAAATACCCAGCACCCGATCTTCATCAACCCGCAAGCCTTGTTTAACAAAAATATCCTGCGCCCTACGCAAATATTGAATAGCTGAAAAATACTCGCGAGCGAAATAGTCAGCCGTGCCTATCGATAGATATACCAACCCTTCTTGTCGGGGAGGTAGGCCTTGTGTCAACAGCTGGCCCAACTGTCTCTTTATTGCGACAGCCTTATCTTTATCGCCGGTAATAACCGTTGCTCTAAGAGCTGCACGATACAACCTCGACAATGCGGTTAACGACCCAATATTAACCGTGCGAGGTAGATGCAAATCAACCAAGCGTTCAACTTCAGGGGTATCATTGAGCGCAGAATGGATCAGCACCTCTGCAGAAATCGCTTCAATTTCTAGACTTTCAAGCCCAGACTCTTGCGCAAATTTAATGATGACTCGAATGTCCTCGAGCAGTTGTAACGGCTCATTTTGATCCGATTCCTGCAAAGCCTCGAGGTGGCGTATGATGGTAGCAGTGGGGACGCCGCGTAAATGTCCAGCGGTTAAGGGAGAAGGTAATACTAATGTCGCGTATTGGCTAGGTGCACTCTGTTGCTGCGCTGTTGCTGGCAAACAACAGAGAATTAAACACGTAACCAACGAAATAGCACGAAGCAGTGTTATCTGACTCTCGAACGCAGAAAATCGCAGCAATAGGGTGCTCCGGTAGTAGGCGTATGAACACAATAGCACAGGAATGCAAGAAGGCGAAAACAATGAACCAGCCGTCTAATGACGATAAGCTGCGGCTTCCAGTGCGTGTTTCTTCATTAGCTTGTGCATGTCGGTACGGTTTCTCCCGGCCATCTCAGCGGCACGAGTCACATTACCATCAGTAATTTTCAATAACTTCGCTAAATAGCGTTGCTCAAACGCATCGCGAGCTTCGGTTAAAGTTGGCCAACTTTGTGATGATGAGGATAATGCCTGTTCGACCAAATGCGCAGCAATTACGGGAGTTTGAGTTAACGCTACACATTGCTCAACTACGTTGACTAGTTGGCGCACATTACCGGGCCAGTTTGAGGTTGCTAACAGCTGCATTGCATCGTCAGAAAAGCGACTGACGTTGACCTTGTGACGACTGGCGCTTTTTTGCAACAGGCTGCGTGCAAGCAGTGGAATATCTTCCGCCCGCTGTTTTAACGTTGGTAGTTTTAAGTTAACCACATTCAAACGGTAATACAGATCTTCACGAAAGCCACCTTCGCGCATTTCCTTTTCTAAATCTTTATGTGTAGCAGAGATGATCCGAACATCAATGTCGATGACCTTACTACTGCCAACGGGACGAATTTGCTGCTCCTGTAAGGCGCGCAGTAACTTCACTTGCAGCGTTGTAGGCATATCGCCGATTTCATCTAAAAATAAAGTCCCACCATCGGCTTCTTTGAATAACCCCGGATTGGCCTGAATGGCGCCAGTAAAGGCACCTTTGGTGTGACCAAATAATTCCGACTCGAGCAGGTTCTCTGGCAATGCGCCGCAGTTGATTGCTACAAATGCACGATCTTTGCGGTGGCTGGCTTTATGAATTGCCTTGGCAAGTAACTCCTTGCCCGTTCCGCTGGCGCCAGTTATCAGTACACTAACATCACGCTGAGCAATTCGATGGGCTTGATCCAGCACTTGCAACATATCTGCTGAACGGGTAACGATTTCGTCACTCCAGTTGCTTTGCTGAGCAGCCGTTTTTTGGCTAAGCGCTCTGTCGAGCAGTTTACGTAACTCACGATGGTCTACAGGTTTGGTTAGAAATCCAAATACACCCCGCTCCGTGGCTGCTACCGCATCTTGAATAGTGCCGTGGGCGGTCATAATTATCACGGGTAAATCTTTGCGACTGGCAACAATTTCTTCAAATAAAGCCAAACCGTCCTGACCTGGCATCCGCAAATCGCTCAATACTACATCAATCGCCGCCACATTGATTTGCTGCAACGCTTCTTTGGCACTTGCTGCACTGATCACGTCAAAGCCCTCACCCTGCAGACGAATAGTCATCAAGCGTAATAAACTGTGATCATCATCGACCAACAAAATCGTTGGTGTAACTTGCGAAGAGGTATTTTGCATAGGCTAGCGCTCCGAAGATTTTTCTAGAATAGCGGCTTCAATGTTTAACAATTGATCCAACTTTTCTGCTTGCTCCTGCAATAACTGCGCCTGTTCTTTGATCTGTTGATTTTGCCGCGTATTTACCTGGCTTAAAACCGTGATTGCAGACTCATACTCCAATAGCTTTTGGCTAGGAATATAAGCTAATTCATGCAATAACCCCTGAAAATAAGGTGCAAGTTCAGGACTCAATGCAGTGAATATCGATTGTGCTCGTAAACGCGTCTGGTACGGCGTATCGAGGGGTTGAGAAAGTATAAATAATTGCAATTGTCCCACCGGAGATTTGTCGGTTTGGGCAACTAACTGTTTGCGTTCAGGCCAAGGGATCTTTGCATTACTAGACCAATAATCAAGCCAAAACAATGGGTTACATTGTTCCTCTGAAATGCTCTGCTGGGGAATGTCTCGCGCTTCAACAACAAATATACAGTCGTTCTTGGCTTCTAATTGTGAGGTCGTGGACGGGAATAAAGGTGTCGTTAATGTGCGACAGCCTACCATTATCAATGCCACCGTGAAGACAACTAGAACTCGAATCATCACTTATTTTTCACTCCCACTGAGCATAGGAATAGCGACCCGGAAACATACATCGGCATAATCTACATTAACAATGCTCACATAGCCATGCATTAAGCGCGCGCAGTCAGCCACTATGGATAACCCTAAGCCGGCACCAATGACCTTATCATTACGCGTTCCCGGGCCGCGAATGAAAGGCTCAAACAAAGAGACTCGTTGGTCGACAGGGATAGTTTGCCCGCTATTGGCCACATCAAGCACAGCGTAATTTTCAGCACTATAAACATGTAGCTTTATAGTTGTTTGTGGCGTTCCATGAGCAATCGCATTGGACAATAAGTTATCCAAAATCCGCCGGTAAAGAGCTTCATCTACATCAATGGTTGCCACTTCTAATTGCACGTCAACCTGGTGCCCATTTTGTTGCAAAGCGAGCGCATTATCCGTTAAACACCCGGTAACTATCGTGTCGATATTAACTCGCTTGATCACTGGCTGTGCTTGCTGCAATAACAAGTTATAGTTAAGTAACCCTTCAACCAAAGAATTTAGCCTATCGGTACTCGACAATAACAAATCGATAACCTCGCGTTGTGAGGAATTAAGCTTTCCCACCACCTCTTCACTCAGTAGCGAACACCCTTCTTTAATGCTGGCTAATGGAGTTTTCAGCTCATGTGATGCGTGCCGTAATAATGCTGTTCGCAGATGCTCCAATTGTTCGAGGCGCTCAGCTAGCCAGTGCAAATCGTGTTCAATGGCAATCAATTCGCGCGGACTGTTTTGACTAATCGGCGGAAGCTCAGGGGCTTGCTGTGCAATAGCTTTAATCACTGCCTTCAGTTTTTTAAATGGATGCACGATAAGTTGACTGCCGACTATGACCAGCGATAATGAAAGAGCCGCTAATAGCGCTGTAGACCAGGCCTGCTTTTGCTTTATAGCTTTTAGGGTATCTTGCTGCTGAGCGATTCTGCGGTTGATTGCACTGCGCACCGCTTGCTCTAACGCCGCTATATCAAGATTAAACTGGGTAAGTTGCCGCTCAAGCTTAGGCGTCGGTTCATCACCAAGATTTTGCGATAGCGCTTTGATATGCGCATACATGCTTTGACAATCAATCCCCACTACGGCATTACAAATCGTATCAAGATCGCGATTAAATGTGTCATAGCGGTTGTTGAGTAATGTTATCAACGTATCGTTTTGAACCACCTGGTATTGACGAGTGAGCCGCTCAATGTCGACTGCGTCATTTTCTAGATTACGCATCGCACTGACCATTTCTACAACAAAACGGTTATCCTCTGCGGTCATTAGTGCTACATCAGCCAAATCTTTCTGACTTTGCCAAAGTAAAGCCACCAGCGGGATCAAGGCAACGACGAAACTGATCAGTGTTAGCTGGCGTAACGAGCCCAGTTGCATGGCAATACCTTTAAAGTAAATCGAGTTTAGGATCGCACAGTCATTGTCATGCAGCAATAAAAAAGCGCCCAGTGTTTTACCTGAGCGCCAGCATTGTAGTTAGTGTTAGTCGATCTTAACCGCTGCAGTTAAGTCTGCGGCAGATAATTCATCTTTACTGATCTTACCGTCTTCATCAGTATCAATGATGCCGAAATTTTTCAGCAAATTCGCATCCCCCACAGCCTCTTTTAGACTGATAAAACCATCTTGATCAGCGTCTAATAATGCCATTAGTTCTGGACTTTCTTGCGCATTCACATTAGCGGTTGCTAGCGCTTGCAAGGCCATTGCTGAAAATATAATTGTCGAAAATTTTTGTATCTTGTTCATTGGATTTTCCTCATGTTGTTATGTGGCATGAATACTTCCGTCGCGCAGGTATCAAACGCGGGCTCATGCCGTGCCAATGAAGCTATTGCAGAACTGATGCCAAAATATTAACTCATTGTTTTTTATAGGTTTAGTAGAAAGTCTTAGAAAAAAAATCGTGATTTCGTCGCCATCAGAAGACAGCCGATAAGATATTGGTATTACGCCAGAGTGACAGGCGCAGAAACTATTCAGTTTGAATATAATTGTTGCTAAGGAATATTGCTAGATCTATGTTTTTTAAGAGTTTATTTTTTCTAATTACAAAATAAAGAGCAATCCAAGCTGTTGCTAATTTGCTCCAGAGACAAAACCTAAGGAGTTATGTGCGGCGACGAATACTCACTCGTTAGTCATGTCATATGGAATTTTTAATTGTGGTGACTGTTGAATATCTGGCATCGGGAATTTCACGGGCAATTCGGCAAGTTCCTCCAACGAGATAGGCTTGCTAAAGTAGAATCCTTGCAAATGATCACACCCTTGGCTAACCAAATAATCAATTTGACTGGTCTCCTCAATACCTTCGGCACAAATAGTTAGATTCAGTCGTTTAGCTAAATCAATGATCGTACCGGTAACCATGCGACTGCGCTCTGAAGTTTTCAATTCACGAACGAACTGGCGATCGATCTTGAGTGTGTCGATACTGATCTGAGTTAAGTAACCCAGAGACGAATAACCGGTGCCAAAATCATCCAGTGAAATCGCACATCCCATGTTGCTGACCCGACGGAAAAATTTATCGCTGGCAGCGAAACTCTCGAGATAAGCTGATTCTGTTACCTCTAGTTCAAAGAATCGTGGATCAACTGAATAGCGCTCAAACAGATTGGTAATGAAGTCAAACAACGAAGGATTCTTTAGGTCAAACGCGGAGAGATTAACAGACACGCGAAAACGCTGCGGAAACATACTCTTGATGCGAGCAAGATCTTTACATGCTCGCTCCAATACCCATGAAGTGATACCCGGTATTTTACCACCCTGCTCCGCAATCGGAATAAATTCAGCCGGTGGGATCATACCTAGCACTGGATGCGCCCAACGTAGTAGAGTTTCAAACCCAACGATACTGCCGTCCCGCCCTACTTTGGGTTGATAATGCACACGCAATTCATCATTGGTGATCGCTGAATTTATACTGTTGGCAATCATTAACTTACGTTTATGATCTTCGATCATAGACGTATCAAATAAAGTGTAGGTGCCCTTACCCGCCGCTTTAGAACGATACATGGCAATGTCAGCATTACCAACCAACTCATTAATGTCAAAGTTCGCATCGGTGGCTTTTGATACACCGATACTGACACCAACATAGAGGTCTAAACCGTTGTAGCAAAAGGGTTCTTGAAAGGCGTCAATTAAACGTGTTGCCATGCGATGAATATTGGCTTGAGTAGTATCTCGCGATGGAATAACCAGAAATTCATCGCCCCCAAGTCGAGCAACCAAATCACCATCGCGCATCAAAGAGCTTACCCGCCCCGCCACATCGACCAATACTTTGTCACCCGTCTCGTGGCCTAACGAATCGTTAATGCTTTTAAAGCCATCAAGATCAAAAAACATCAGTACGAGATCCTGCTCTGAACGCAGCGCGCGGGCTAACTCCAGTTTCAAAGTGTCCATTACAAACTGACGATTTGGCAATCCTGTTAAGCTGTCGTAGTTTGCCAATCGAGTCATGGTTCGTTGTTGCTCAATCAGTTTGGCTGTTTGTTCACGATTGATTTTAAGTTCATTCTCAATCGTAACCACTAAACCATTGATATTACGCGCCAGCCCCGACACTTCATCTTTACCACCAACCGCAAAGCGCTGACTATAGTCTTTAGTAAATTGTAATCGCTGAGTAAAATCTGATAGCGCGATCAGCGGGCGCATACGCTTGCGCAGGGCCCAAGAATACACCACTGACAAGACCAAAAAGATAATAAATAGAAACGGTAGACTAGCCATAACTAATTGCTGCTGGCTGCGCTCTAACGTAGTTTTAATATCATTAACAACAACTAGATAGCCCTTGGGAAAATCCCGTTCACCAATGCGTTTAACACTGTAAAGGTAATCGTTGTATAAATACGTGCCTAAACTCGGCTCTGATATAGAGTTGGTCAGCGATTGCACTAACGTAGTTTGGTTTCTTCCGGCCCGTCCTACATATTGTTGCACAAGGGTTAGATTACGGTCATATAAATTAGCAGTGATAACGTCTGGGTAGGCGTCAAGGCGGAGTAACGCTGACGTAACTGCTACGATATCCAAGTCCGGTCCGATTAAAGGCAATAAATCGTTGCCAATATTGTCAGCGAGCGCGGTTAGGTTCGCGGTTGCTCCATCTAAATAAAGTTTTTGATGTTCCTTGACAACCAACCACATGACCGCACAAGTGAGCAATAAAGTAAAACCAAGAGCGGAAAGCAATAAAGATGTCCGGATGCTGGAAAAAAATCGTTGCAACATAATCCTGCTTAAACCACTTTTAACTTAGCCTGCACAAACAATGAATGCGGTACATGCAATAAATCATTGATACGCCTGATAGCATGTTCTTCATGCATATCGATATGACCATCACTATATGCAATGGACCAGAGTTGCTGGATAAAATTTGCTCGCTGTTCAAGACCATAATGTTGATTCAACACCCGCGTAAACTGGACCAAATCCACAGCCTCTTCGGCATGTTCCTGTCCTTGGGCAAACAGAATATTCAACTCCTCTTCTGTCAGCTTAAATTGCTCACTGAGTAGGGTTTTGACTTGCGTCTCTTCGGCTGGTTCCAAGGTCCGATCGGCTCGCACAACTTCAAACATTAATGCTGCTGAAGCTAACTCTAAAGTATGCTGTTCATCCGCATGCTGACTTAAGCGCTCTTCGAACAGGGCCAAAAAAGATTTGATCATACAACTTGCCTCTGTGTGGTCTATGCAGTTTATACCAGCCACTGGCAAGCGTCCATTAGCGCTTACTGTGGAAATACTAATAGATGCTCTAGTGCTAACCGTATACCAAAATTTTCGCCAATTGCATGGTCGTGATGGCTGGGCGCTAAACAAAGTACCTCAGCGTCTTTGCTTTGTGTAACCGACTGTAACCGCAATCGGTACAAGATATTCGCCCCCCGAAATTTCTTATGCATAACCTTAGCTTTGAAAGGACTTACATCATCATGCACAATATCGTCGGGCCGAACGAGTAAGTTCAATTGGGAGTTAGCCACTAATCGAGCATTCTCCCGTGCGATAAGTGTTGCGGCATCAAATTCTCCAAGTGGTGTTTGGAGCTTGTGATTTTCATCGAGCACGACAGGTACGAACACACTTTCGCCAATAAAACCAGCAACAAAAGCCGAGGCGGGCTCGTGGTAGAGTTCATACGCCGTTCCATACTGATGCAGTTTATTACCGTGGAGCACGGCGATTTTATCAGCCATGGCAAAAGCTTCATGCTGGTCATGGGTTACCATTAATGCAGTTATGCCAAGCTTTTTTAATAAACTTCTTACGTCAAAGGCGAGTTGTTCGCGCAATTGGCTATCTAAACTGGAAAAAGGCTCATCGAGCAATAACAATTTCGGCTGTGGTGCAAGCGCTCGGGCAAGCGCCACTCTTTGCTGCTGTCCACCAGACAGTTGATGCGGATAACTGTCTTGATGCGTTTGCAAATCAACCATTGCTAACATCTCAGAGACTCTATCTGTGGTCTCTTCAACGCTATACCCAGACAAACCAAAGGCAATGTTTTGGCGTACCGTTAGGTGTGGAAATAAGGCAAAGTCTTGAAATACCATGCCGACTGAACGCTTTGCAACTGGTACCATGTGCGTTGCAGTAGAGACCGGTTGATTGTCAATATATATCTGTCCTGCACGCGGCGGTAAAAAGCCAGCTATACTGCGTAATAGCGACGTTTTGCCACAGCCTGACGGCCCCAATAAACAACCAATCTCGCCCTCTTCCAGCTGCAATGTGACATCACGCAGCACATCCATTTGCGTGTTTTTAGAGTATCCAATAGCCAGAGATTCTAGCAATAACATGGTTTTCATCATCCTTTATCTAGCATCCGCGTGAGTACAAAAATAGGCAGTAAACTTACTCCAACAATCGTCAATGCTGGCAACGCAGCATCATATAAGCGTTCGTCGGACGCCATTTCGTAGGCGCGAACCGCTAAGGTATTAAAATTAAATGGCCTGAGTACTAGAGTAGCCGGCAACTCTTTCAATACATCAACAAAAACCAGTAGACTTGCACTCAAAATACTCGCCCGCATTAACGGTAAGTGAATTTTGCTAAACGTGCGCAATCTTCCCTGCCCCAGAGTTAATGCAGCATCATCTATTGAGGGTGCAATGCGCGCCGCACCGGCCTCAGAGTTTTGCAACGCTACACTTAAGAAACGGATCGCGTAACAAAACACCAACGCAAATAATGAGCCTGAAAATACCAATCCAATGAATTGTCCATTAGCCGCATGCCAAATATCGTTTAGCCAATGATCAAGCTGTCCCAGCACAATCAGAGCCCCTATCGCAATAACCATGCCGGGTAAAGCATACCCTAAACTAAGCAATCGCACCTGCCAGACACTTAATTGCGAAGCAACCCAACGCGCCTGATAAGTAAACAGCAATGCCAATAGAACCACCAAAACAGCGCTCAACAAGGCAACACTAAAGGTCGCCACAATTAACTCCCAATACCCTTGCCAGTCAACGCCGCGCCAGCTTTCAAACACCCATAGGAGTAATTGCATCGTTGGTAAAATGAAACCAAGGACAACTGGGGTCAAGATCCAAATAGTCGCAGCACCCGCACGCCAACCTTTTAATTTTGAGCGAGTACTAGGTGCACTGCTTGATTGCCCTGACTGGAAAAATTTAAGCTTACGCCGACTGTATTGCTCAAGCACTAACACAAGTAAAACAAACAGACATAATAATCCTGCAAGCTGGGCCGCAGCAGAGCGATTCCCCATCGCGTACCACGCTCTGAAGATACCTGTAGTGAAGGTATTGATGCCGAAGTAGTGCACGGTGCCATAATCGGCGAGCACTTCCATCATCGCCAATGCTGCACCGGTTAAAAGTGCCGGGCGAGCCAAGGGTAAGCTCACCAGCCAAAAAAAACGCCAACGTGAATAACCATGCGTTTGCGCTATTTCAAACATGCGAGCACTCTGTTCAGCAAATGCAGTGCGTGCCAGAATGTAAACGTAAGGATAAAGAACCAATGACATTAAGAGGATGGCAAAAGGAATTGAACGTACCTCAGGAAACCAGTAGTCGCCGTATTGCCAATTGAACACTTGCCGTATCCAAGTCTGCACCGGCCCGGCGACGTCAAGCATACCGGTGTAGCTGTAGGCGCTAATATAAGCGGGCATCGCAAGTGGCAATAATAATAATACTCGCGAAATGCTGCGCAAAGGAAACTCAAAGGTTGCCATTAGCCAGGCGCAAGAGCCCCCGATCAGCAAGGTTCCCAGCGCCACACCAAAAGCCAATCCGAGACTGTTGCTGACGTAATCAGCAAGAACGGTATTTACCAGGTGCTGCCATACCTGCCAGTCTGGAAAAAATAAGTGACCGAGAATAATCAACAATGGCGCTAACAGCGCCAGTGCTATCAACCCAATAGAAACGGTATATCGATTCAAAGGTCTAGACTACAACGATAATTATTTCCACCCGATACGGTCCATCAAACGTAATGCATCGTCATTGAGCTCGCCAACTTGCTGCAAATCTACCGCTTGCGCGTTAAATTCTCCAAAAGACATTAACAGTTCGCTCCATGGTACGTCTTTAACCACTGGGTATTCGTTATTTTCTTGGGCATACCAACGCTGACTTTCCGCCGATAACATAAATTCAATTAGCGCCTGTGCATGAGCAACATTGGGTGCATGTTTAGCGATGGCAATACCCGAAATATTGATATGAGTAGCGGCTTCACTGTCGGCCCAGTGCACTCGCACTTGACGGGCTTGTTCTCGCTCGTTCTCATCTGCTGAAGTTAACATGCCGGCAAGGTAATAGGTGTTTGCGATGGCGATACTGCATTGACCTGCCGCCACGGCTTTAATTTGATCACGGTCACCGCCCTTTGGCGCACGTGCCATGTTATCAACAATGCCTTTTGCCCACGCTTCTACGGTCTCAGTATCATGTTCAATTAATAAGGCTGCGACCATGGATTGATTGTAGATATTGCTCGACGAGCGCACACAAATTTGCCCGCGGTAGCGTGCATCGGCCAAATCAAAAATACTCTTGATGGCACTGGTGTCTACTTTCTTTGGGTCAAACATCATTGGGCGCGCGCGTTTGGTCAGTGCGATCCAATGCATATCAGCATCACGCAGATTATCAGCAATTAAGCTTTGTGCCAGGCTACTGGCGAGAGGTTGAGTAATTTCCGCTTGTTTGGCGCGAACTAAACGTCCAGCATCGGTGGTGATCAACACATCGGCAGGACTAAATTGCCCTTCCGTTTGCATCCGCGTAATCAACGCGTCAGCGTTGCCGGTAATCAAATTAACTTCCACACCTGTTTTTTCACTGAACTGGTCCAGCAACGGTTTTATAAGCGCCTCTTTACGCGCTGAATAGACATTAAGCTCGGCAGAAAAACTTGGACTTGAAAAAACCAATAAGGCAATTACGGCGGATAAAGAAAATTTGAACGACACAAAGCACTCCTGTTGTTTATTCGTAACTGATAATAATTCTCAATTACATTAAACTCAACTGCTTTTATTTTTTTGTCCAAATTTTACCTTTGGTTGTTCGCTGATTCAGATACCGATTGTGACTTCAGTGGTTTTCCCACCATCTTTGAATTGCACTCCGGCTGAAAGCTCGCGCAGTAATGTATGACCGCGACCGTAGTTAAACTCATCGGTAACCGTATCAACCGCAACAGGATCAAAACCGTTTCCACTGTCGGTAACCGCAACAATTAACTCCCGAGTTTGCGGATCAAAGCGTGCGTGTAAATTAACGAAACCTTCAGTTAACGTTTCAAGGCGTTCAGAGCGTAACGTGTAGTACTCAATGAACCCTTCACTAGTTGATTTCAACGCCGAACTTAACTGCAACACGCCATGTTCTAGCGCATTACTGTACAGCTCAGTCATGATAGTGAATAGATCCGAGCGCACCCACGACAACCCCAATTGACTGCAAATCATATCGATAAAATGTGGTAATGACTCGCCTTGACGCAATAAATCTGGGGTTAAGCAAGTTGATATCTGAAATGGTAGCGGAGATAACTCGTGCGCTTGTTTTAACTGCGATAGATCCTGACATTCAAAGATCGTTAGGCTGACGTCGTCATGAGGAAGGTTTTCTGCTGCGAATTTACGTATTTCGGCTAATAATTGATCGACAGTAATTGTGGAATTGCCAATGAACAGTCGCTCCAAGCCCTCTTCGCCAAACATCTCACCTTCATTGTTGTGTAATTCTATCAGTCCGTCGGTATAGGCAATTATGCGAGAGCCGAGCTCAGCTTCGAAGGTTTCATCGATATCATCAAATTCATCATTCTCGAGAATGCCTAAAGCCATATGCTGCGAGGTAAAACGTTTTAATAACGCACCATCAGGCCCTTGCAGTAACAAATCGGGCATACCACCATTCCAAACATTTAGCCGGCGTCCACTTTCACTAACCTCAACGATAGCCGCAGCAAAAAACATATGAATAGGTAGCAGCTTTTCTAAGGTTTTATTAAGTGTTGTGGCAATTTCTGACACCGACAACCCTTTACTGGCCATCGCCTGAAACGCCCGAGTCACTGGTAAAGCGCCAATTGCCGAGGCCAAACCGTGACCGGTGAAATCCCCCATCAAAAAGTATAGCCCACCGTTGGGACTGGCCTCACACAAGAAAACATCACCGCTAAATTCGTCAGCAGGAAAATTGCGATAATCAAAATACGGCGTTACCGTCGGACTATTCACAATGGCCTTACTGAATATGTGTTCGATGATTTCGCGCTCACGTTCTACGGAGTTGCGAAAGTAGGTCAATTGCTGATTTTGCGCGTCAAGACTTTTACTCAACTCTCGCGTTCTAAGGTGGGCTTTAACTTTTGCGATAAGGACAGTTTTATCGAAGGGTTTGGAGACAAAATCATCTCCACCAACATCTAGACAACGCACAACGGTCTCGCGCTCATCCAATGAGGTGATAAAAATTATCGGTAGATACAAGGCATCATTGGCCGACTTCACACGACTGGCCACTTCCAAACCATCCATATCGGGCATAACAACATCAAGCAGAATTAGGTCAGGATTGACTTTCTCACATAACACCAGAGCTTCATGCCCTGAACGCGCTTCATATACGTCTAAATAGCCCTGCTCTTCCAACATGTGTACTAGCAGAAAGCGATTAATGGACTCATCGTCAACGATTAATACGCGCATCGACAGTCACTACTTAATGTCGAATTTTTTATCAAATCTAGAAATAGTTAAGATTTTAAGCACTTGCGGACGGCTGTGCGAAATTACATAACGTGAAATAGCGGTACCAAGCACTTTTTGCATATTCAGCAACATGCCCAATGCTGAGCTATCCATATACTCAGTATCAGCCAGATCCACCTCTATCGTTTTTACTGATTCGGGTAAATTTGAGTAAGAGTTACGAAAATCCTGCACTTTGCCAAAATCGAACTTATCATCCATCTTGATGATCATGGTTTTTTCGTCGGCAGATAACATTGCTTCTAGAGCCATAAGTTAATTACTCGCTTGCTAGATGAAAAGGTTATTTATTCAAAGTTCAGTGTAGCACTGAACTTTGCGTTTTGTTTTAATTAAACAATGATAAAAAATCAAGTAATGACTCAGGTGTGATAATCAAATGTCAAGCAACCCCCTAGTTTACTCCACCGAAACCGGAAAAATTAAGCCCAAAACCCCTAGCAAAGCCGTTGATAAAGGCGATGGCATTGTGCGCATCCACCGCGAAACCAAAGGCCGCAAAGGCAAAGGTATGTCTATCATTAAAGGGCTTGGTCTTGCCGAACCTGAGCTAAAAGCCTTATGCAAAACGTTAAAACAGCAGTGTGGCTGTGGTGGGTCAGTGAAAAATGGCAGTATTGAGATCCAAGGCGACGTGCGCGAGAAGCTGAAAGATCTATTGCAAAAGCAAGGCTTTACAGTAAAACTAGCCGGTGGTTAATACACCTAGCGTGTTGCTTGTAAAGACTTTCGTCTACACTTTAAGTATTGCCGTTAGTGCAACCCCGTGCGCTATATAACTTGGACACATTATGGACAAACTTTCGATTTCAGATTTAAGCCTTTTGTTGGTTGAGCCGTCAGATACTCAGCGTAAAATAATCACATCACTGCTTCTGAAAGAAAAAGTGAAAGAAATTGATGCTGTGTCAACGGTTGCTGAAGCCGTTGCGGCGTTGAAAAACCACGCAGCCGATTTGGTCGTTAGTGCCATGTACTTTGAAGATGGCACAGGACTGGATTTACTCAAAATCATCAAAGAAACCGAGAGCATTGCGGCAACACCTTTTATGTTGGTATCGAGCGAAAATCGCTTGTCGAAGCTAGAACAATTTAAACAAGCCGGGGTCGCCGCTATCTTGCCCAAGCCCTTCGAGCCCTTGCATCTCTCGCGCGCGCTCAATGCCAGTTTAGATCTCATTAACACCGATGAATTAGAGCTCGATTTATTTGATATTCATGATGTTAGGGTTCTGTTGGTGGATGATAGTAAACTTGCGCGTAATCATATACGCCGCGTTCTTGAAGGCATGGGGTTACGCAAGATCCGCGAGGCTGAAAATGGTGCGTTAGCGCTAACCTATTTGAAAGACGAATCATTTGATTTAGTGGTTACCGACTACAACATGCCAGAAATGGATGGTCGCGAGTTGTCCGAGTTCATCCGCTTTAATCCAGAAACTACCCATATCCCAATCATCATGGTCACCTCCGAATCACAGGATAGCGCTCATATGGCGAACATTCAGCAAACTGGGGTAAACGCGCTGTGTGATAAACCGTTCGAGGCGAATGAAGTACGGGCAATGCTAGTCGCCCTGCTGAGTGAATAATTAAGCATTGACAAGGCTCGGGCATCCACATAAAGTCAAAGCATGCAAAGAATAACTATCACCACTCGCTTTTTTACTTTTATGTCTGTAAGAGATTAGGCAGGGTGGTGCCGTATTTTTAACTAAAACCTCCCACTAGGGAGGTTTTTTTTTGACAATAAAGGATTGTCTATGCCAACTGACGCTCTTGAGCCTTTGCGCTTATCCATCACCGAATTGGATACTAAACTACTTGAACTGCTGGCCGAGCGCCGTCAATTTACTAATCAGGTAGCAGAAACAAAAATCAAGCACCACATTCCGGTGCGCGATCAAAAGCGTGAAGAGCAGTTACTGGTGCGCTTGATCCAGCAAGGTAAAGCTGTCGGACTAGACCCTCACTACGTTACGCAAATTTTTCATGTGATCATTGAAGACTCGGTATTAAACCAGCAGGCAATGTTAGCTGCCCGAGCTAATCCGGGTAGTTCGCTGCCGCTAAACCGCGTAGCTTTTTTGGGCGATAAGGGTTCGTACAGCTATTTGGCCACACAAAAATACTTTAGTCGACGCGCAGGTGAGTTACTCGAAATTGGTTGTCAAAGCTTTGCCGAGATCATTCATAAGGTAGAGAATAATGAAGCTGACTACGCCGTCTTACCCATTGAGAATACGTCTTCAGGCAGTATTAACGAAGTTTATGATCAACTGCAACATACCTCGTTAAGCATCGTTGGCGAACTTACCCACCCGATCCGCCATAGCCTATTGGTGAGCAGCGATACTTCAGTAGCAGCGATCAAAGTCTTGTATGCCCACCCGCAGGTATTTGCCCAGTGTAGTCACTTTTTGGCTGAACTCGGCAGTGTCGAAGTAAAACCCTGTGACAGTACCTCTGCGGCGATGATCAAAGTCAATGAATTGCAAGATCCCAGTGTGGCGGCCATTGGCAGTGAAGCTGGCGGCTCACTGTATGGATTGCACGCAATTAAATCCAACCTAGCCAACCAAAAAGAAAACCATTCACGTTTTATCGTTGTTTCGCGTAAAGCGGTGAGTGTGCCGTTGCAGGTGCCCGCGAAGACCACAGTAGTTATGTCTACGGTACAAAAACCCGGGGCATTGGTGGAGGCCCTACTGGTATTAAAAGACAACGCGATCAACATGACCAAGCTGGAATCGCGTCCAATCCCTGGCAATCCATGGGAAGAAATGTTTTATTTGGATGTGGATGGCAATATCGAAGACGGCCCTATGCAAAACGCACTGGAGCAATTAAGTAAGATTACGCGCTATTTTAAAGTACTCGGTTGTTATCCTAGCGAAGAAATCAGTCCAACACGGGTCGCTGCTGTCAATGCACTGGCGGATTAATCCGCCAGTAGCAGTTCGGTAAATTCAGTTAAACTTTGAAACGATCGACCAGCGCATTAGCCTGAGCTGCAATGCGCGCCAAATCTCCTGCAGCAGCACTAGTTTGTGTTGCACCCTGCTCCACATCAGCGGCCATATCAGAAATCTGGGTAATGCTCTCCGTCACTGAATCAGACGTGGTATCTTGCTCAGTGGTCGCGGATGCTACCGTGTCAGTCATTTCTTGCACTTTATTGATCGTATCAGCAAGCTCATTCATTGCTACCGTCACCAAGTCTACCAAATGAATACCACCATCGGCTGCTGCTGCAGCTCGCTCCATGGCGTTGACCGACTTATCCGACGACATATTCATTTTTTCTACGATTTTAGAGATTTCCACCGTATTTTCCTGTGACCGCGTAGCAAGTGCTCGAACTTCATCGGCTACCACAGAGAAACCACGCCCTGCCTCGCCAGCACGCGCCGCTTCGATTGCAGCATTAAGTGCCAACAAGTTGGTTTGGTCAGCAATACTGGTGATGACATTGAGTACAGTAGTGATTTGATTCACTTCAGCTTTCAATGAAGTAATAACTTCACTGGAGTCGCGGATCAAATCAACCAAGAGTTTAATGTTATCAGCCGCCATATCCGCCCGTTCCATATTTTCGTCCAGACTGGATTTCGCTTTCACGCTGAAATCGCGAGTTGTCACGGTGGAGTCTGCCACTTCTGCTATCGAGGCTGAAAGTTCCTGCATGGCAGATGCAACCATATGGGTTTGGTCACGCTGCTCTTTTGACGTTTTCTCGCTTTGTTCGGTAATGGCACTGAGCTCCTCAGACGCCGAGGCAAGTGAATGAGCATCTTCTTTTACTTGGGAAACTAAATCACGAATTTGCCCAATGAATGTATTAAACGCACGGACCACGCGATCAATTTCAGGAATATTACTTTCGTTGAGGCGAATGGTTAAATCACCCTCACCCGTGGTTAGGCCCTCGCAGGTATCACCGAGCTTGTTAATAGGTGCCGCAAGGGTCCGTGCCATAAAGATGGCCACACCAGCGCCAATCAATAGGATAATAAAGCCCACTATGGAAACCGACGTAGTTAACGAAGCAGACAACTCAGCCGCCGGGCGCAAGGCTTCTTCTTCATCAATTTCTGCTAGCAGAGCATAGGTAGAATCACCAATTGTGATTGGCGCATACGCCGAATACACCGCCACATCGCGATAATCAGTGACGATATCAAAACCAGACTGCCCACGTAAAGCGGCTTGTGCGCTGGCGGTGCGCACCGGTTGAATGCCAACAGTCGTGCCGCTAGATCGCGCATTTTTAGCCACATTGGGGTACTTTTCGCCGACCGCGGCATAATACGCTTCTGGCGATTCCAAAAAAAAGCGACTTTCCGTGAGCAGCAGCCCGGCAGGATTAACAAGATAGGTTTCACCAGACTCACCAAAGCCGCGTTTTTGCCATTCCTGCCCATGAGTAAGGATTTCGTTGATCCGATCCAGGGGAGCTTGGAAAATTAATACGGCAATCGCCTGCCCGTTGTCGTAAATCGGCGACGCAATAAACCCTGCTAATGCGTTATAGGAAGGCAAGTAGGGTTTCAATTCAGTGAAAAATATTTGATCGCCTTCACTTGCCGCCGCGGCCAATTTAAAGGCTTCGCCAATACCCGTATTCGCATAAGGCCCAGAACGCAAACTGGTGGCGTAATCCAACTCTTTATATACGCTATACACGATATTACCTGTCGCAATATCGGCAATAAAGATATCGTAGTAACCAAATTCTTGTAAAAACTGACGGATCGTGGGGTGATATTGCGCGTGCAAACGTGCATATTCAGTACCATTGGACAAGCCAACTAAGCCGTCCTTTTCGCCAATCTCATAGCTCGACCCCGCAATAAAATCGTACTGTAGCGATTGTGCATTGGCGTTCAAACCAGTCACTAAAGCCGTTGGATCTCTTAATGCTTCGTTATTGCGCTCTTCATATAAGCGGGCAAAATCATTGGTGTAATAACTTTGCAATGCTGCGCGCTCACCGCTGCTAAGGGTCGAACGCTGTGATGAATACTGGTTAAACGCAGGGATAAAGGCTTTCGCTGCCTCTATGATGTAAGGTTCGCTGGATTTCACCCTGATCTGTGATTCAATGGTATGGAAATAGCCTTCGACCGCTTCGGCTACTTGGGTGTTCTCGATAGTAAGCTTTTCTCGGGCTGATTTTTCAAGCGCTGCGGTAGACTCTGACACCGCCGTATTTAATGACAGCACAGCGGTTAATAAAATTGCACCAAAAACCACTGACAATACGGTTATCAATAATCTTAACTTAAATGTCATACACGAGCCCTTATTTCTACTGAAAACTACTTCACTTAAAGGATTAACCTATAGTAAATACCAATACCACAAGGTCTGACCAGTTTATTTACTTCTGCCAACGCAGCATCTGGTCATCATCGGCTTTAAGCAGCAGTTTCTTGCTGTCTACCAGGCATTGCTTGGCATACTCACCAAACCAACCGCCTATTTGCATAAACTGCTTGATAAAGGCTGCTTTATCACCATTTTCTAACACCGCAAGGGCCTCAGTAAAACGCTCGGAAAAGCGTTTTAGTAAAGCGATATTGCGCCGATCATTGAAGATAATATCGGCATACAATTCAGGGTCTTGAGCGAAAAGTCGACCCACCATAGCTAATTCTAGACGATAAATAGGAGAACTAAAGTTTGTTAGTAATTGTAGGTTGGGATTTTCATGTTGCAAGTGCGAGCCGTACACGAAAGTATTAAAGTGGCGCATTACTTGGATAAAGGCCATTGATGAATCATGCGCTTCAGCCGTTGCCTCCTGTACCTTTGCGCCCCAAATGATCATCTGCTCGATGAGCCATTGATACTGCTTTGCACCGCGGCCATCACATACCACTACGACTTGCTTCACCATGCCGACCGAATCAGGGCCAAACATGGGATGTAGCCCCACCACAGGGCCGCTGTGTTGAGCCAACATGGCATTTAATGGCGCTTGTTTAATACTGGTAATATCAGCCAAAACACAATGCGGGGGTAATTGAGGAAGCTGTTGTATCACCTTTTCGGTTAGCGTAATCGGTACACAAATCAACACCAAGTCAGCTTTACTGAAGTGTTGTTCGGCATTGTCCCAATCATCTTTTTCAACGACGCTAACCGTATAATGACTGCGTCGAAACAACTCAGTAAAGATGCGCCCAAGAGCACCAGCTCCGCCTACCACAACCACGTGGCTAATGGCTGGATTTGCTTTTAGAAATTCGCCATCTTGCGTAGCGTATGATTCGCGCATGATGCGGCGTAAAAGATCCTCAACCATATTGGCTGAAACACCTTCATCTTCTGCCTGCTGACGGCGTTTTGCAATTAGCTCCGCTTCACGCTCTGGCACATAAATAGGCATCCCCGTTTGGCTTTTGACTTTGCCGACTTGGGCTGTCACCTGAGCACGGCGACGCAACAAATCAACCAGTTGGGTATCCAACTCGTCGATTTGTTCCCGTAATGCCGCTAATGTAGCCGCTGGTGTTTTTTCCATATCAAAGTTGACTGGTGAATTTACTTTGCCGCATCGGGAGCACCGTAATTAAACGCTCCCGTGCCTGTGAAATCACTGCCTCTGTGGTCACCCAATCGATACAGCCATCAGTTATCGACACACCGTGCTGTAATGCATCACGGGCAATGCCATCACTTTTCTGATTGCCTGCGTTGATGTGGCTTTCCAGCATAATACCAATAATTGATTGATTTCCCTCAAGGATTTGATTAACCACATTTTGCGCCACCAAGGGTTGCCGGCGATAATCCTTCGACGAATTAGCGTGACTACAATCAACCACTAAACTGGCTGGCAGGTTAGCTTCTCTAAGTTCGCGTTCACATTCGGCCACACAAACACTGTCGTAGTTAGGCTGCTTGCCACCGCGTAAAATGATATGTCCGTCTGGGTTACCTTGGGTTTTGATGATACTCACCTGCCCTTGTTTATTAATCCCCATAAAGCTATGCCCTGATGCCGCCGATTTAAGCGCATTGATTGCAATCTCTAAACTGCCATCAGTACCATTTTTAAAGCCCACCGGCATTGACAATCCACTGGCCATTTCACGGTGTGTTTGTGACTCACTCGTGCGCGCGCCAATTGCAGCCCAGCTGAACAACTCTGCCAAATATTGCGGACTAATAGGGTCTAAGGCCTCTGTCGCCAATGGCAACTCCAGTTCAGCCAACCAAATCAACAGTTCACGGGCTTTGCGTAAGCCGGCTTCAATATCAAAAGTACCGTCTAAATGCGGATCATTAATCAGCCCTTTCCACCCTGTGGTTGTGCGCGGCTTCTCAAAATATACCCGCATGACTATATATAGACTGTCTTTGCAGGTTTCGTGTAATTCTTTTAACTTTAACGCATACTCCTTCGCGGCCTCGGTGTCGTGGATCGAACAGGGTCCACAGACCACCAGCATGCGATGATCGCGACGATGAATAATGTCGGAAATAACCTGTCTTGACTGCGCAATCGCTTGCAACGCCTTGTCGCTTACGGGCAACTCGTTCGCCAATTCCTCGGGAGTCAGCAAGACTTCTTCAGAGCTAACATGAATATTATTTATGGTGTCCTTGAACATTGAAATCTCAGTAAAAATTAGAAAATAAAAGCATTAATTCCATTGCAGCGAATGTGCGAGGGTGAGGCGTTCTGTCTTTGTATTATTATGTTTACAACCAGCCAGTAAACATTTGCCAGCAATCCTTGACTTTTTATCAATTCGAGCAGCGATTAGCAAGTGAAAATCCGGTAAAAGGCAAAGTTTATTTGTGCCATGGCATTAAAGCTGATTATTACTTTAAACACTGGAATTGTAATGCCTTATATGTAAACACCGTTCGTAGCGATTCGAAAACTTGAGGAAGTGGTTTTACAGTGCAGAGTGTGCGCAGTGCGACTAGCATAGGTTAGTCGCACTGCTTTGGAGGTCGCTTTTTAACCTGCGGCCGGATAGACGTAACTTGCTTGGATGCCAAGTGGAATATCTAAGCCCCAATAGGCTAGCAAGAATATAGTCCATAACAGCAAGATGGAAATGCTAAACGGCAACATCAGAGACAATAATGTACCAATCCCCGTGGACTTAACGTAGCGTTGACAATACACCACCACCAACGGGAAATACGGCATCAATGGTGTAATGATATTTGACGAAGAATCACCTAAACGATAGGCGGCTTGGGTTAAATCCGGTGAAATATTCAATTGCATCAACATGGGAACAAAAATCGGCCCCAGCAGAGCCCATTTCGCAGATGATGAACCAATAAACAGATTAACAAATGCTGTCAGGAAAATGATCCCGACAATCGTTACCATACTCGGCAGCGCCATGGCTTTAAGCACTTGAGCACCCTCAATGGCTAGTAAGGCGCCTAAATTTGACTTCCCAAAGGCATCGATAAATAACGCACAGAAAAAGGCCATAACAATGTAGTAGCTCATGCCCTGCATCGCCTTGGTCATACTGTCGATCATGTCTTTAGTTTTGGTGTACGTGCCCGACATATAGCCATAGACAATACCGGGGAGTAAGAAGAGCAGGAATATCAACGGTACAATTGATTGCATTACCGGCGCAGCAAAACTGGTTAACTCACCATTTGCGTCGCGCATGGGTGAATCCGCAGGATACAAGATCAGTACTAAAGCAATAATGCCCAATACCATAGTCGCGGAGGCAAAACGTAATGCGCGGGTCTGGCGTGGGTCAAGATCGTCAAATTTAGGAATATCTGCCGGATCACCATCCACCTCGACATCTTTCAGTCGTGGTTCAATGACCTTGTCGGTTAAGTACCACGCGATACTCACAATTAATAGCGTCGAAGCACTATTAAAGAACCAGTTGTTGAGCGGATTAATTTGGATAGCCGGATCAATAATCTGCGCTGCACTTTGGGTAAAGCTTTGTAGTAGAGGGTCAATCGCGGACGGAATAAAGTTGGCACAAAATCCACCACTTACACCCGCAAAGGCCGCAGCAATACCGGCTAACGGATGACGCCCCATGGCGTAAAAGATAACCCCTGCCAGTGGAATAACTAAAACGTACCCAGCATCAGTGGCAGTGTGGCTAATGATCGCTACCAGTACTACCATCGGCGTGAGCAAACTCTTTGGCGTCGCATCCAGCATTCGTTTTAAACCGGCACTGATAAAGCCCGAGTGCTCTGCGACCCCGACACCCAGCATTGCAACCAACACAACGCCCAAAGGAGCAAATCCGGTAAAGATCTTGACCATACGACTTAAAAAGTCAGCCATAGCATCACCGGTCAAGAGATTGTTAACCACGACGGCTTGGCCAGTGCGCGGGTCAATGGTATCGAAACTAACACCAGATAGCGCAGCCGAGAGGGCCCATACAATTACTAAACAGATAAAAAAGATAATTGCCGGATCCGGCAGTTTGTTACCAACGACTTCGACTTTGTCGAGAGCGCGGGTTACCCAAGTAGAATTTGTTGTTGTCATAGGTTGCCTTACGTCTATTATTCTAGTTCTAATAAGCCGTTCTATTTAACCACAGCTCTTGGCAACTGGCTATTTTATAAAGATGGTTTTTGCCGGGACATCTTTTACAACAACCGCACCGGCCGCAATGATTGCCTCATCACCGATTCTTACGCCAGGCAAAATAGTGGCGTGTGCACCAATCCACACATTATTGCCAATATGGATCGGCGCCACATACTGCAAACCTGATAATCGGAGTTCTGGCTCCTTTGGATGCGTAGTTGCGGTTATCACACAATGCGGACCAACCATGACATTGCAACCAAAATGAATGTCCGTGCCATCCAAAATCGTAACACCATGATTGATAAACAAATGTTCCCCAGCATAGATATTGCCGCCATAGTCGCAGTGAAATCCCGCCTCAACTATCGCTCCCTTGGCATTCGGTAATAATTTTGTGAGCACGTTTCGACGTTCTGCTTTGGCATCAGGGCTGAGCTGATTGAGTTGAAAACACAATTGCTTAGCACGATGACGGTACACTTTCTGTTCCGGATCATCTGGCGCTAACGTTTGATATTCAGGCACGAAATTACCGCATAAAAATTAACATTCGCTATTATTTGCTTGCGATCTACTCATTGTCTAGGGCAAATGTTTGAAGCGATCATGATAATTGCGTTGCGTTCGTATTAAAACCTAGCCCTAGAGTCCAGATATAATCCCCTTTTGTTGCTAAATGCACAGTTTGTAATTGCTGGCTGCAGACGTATTTTGCAGAATTTGCTTTTGCTAGCTGATGATTGTTAGAGGTGCTGAACAAACGGGCGGGAGAATTAAAGCTAGCTTATCGATGAACACAAAAAAGCCCGCGATATGCGGGCTTTCGAATTAGTTAACGTTAACGCAAAAATTGTTAATTTAGCTAAGTTTTTCTTTGATACGTGCAGATTTACCTGAACGCTCACGAAGATAGTAAAGCTTAGCACGACGCACGTCACCACGACGCTTGACTTCAATTGCTGAAATTGCCGGGCTGTGAGTTTGGAACACACGCTCAACACCTTCACCACTTGAGATTTTACGTACTGTGAAAGACGAGTGCAGGCCACGGTTACGCTTCGCGATAACAACACCTTCATACGCCTGAAGACGCTCTTTATCGCCCTCTTTTACACGCACTTTTACGATAACTGTGTCACCTGGGCCAAATGCCGGGACGTCAGTTTTGAGCTGTGCTTGCTCAATTTTCTTGATGATATCTTGACTAACTTTACTCATCATATCCTCTCGTTCGAGTTAACTGTCATCTTGCTGCTTCCACGCATGTTGAAATTCATCTAACAAACGTTTCTGCTCCTCAGTCAGAGCTCGATGATTAATTAATTCAGGACGTCGCAACCAAGTTCTGCCGAGCGATTGCTGTAAACGCCACTGCCTGATTTTTTCGTGATCGCCGCTCAGCAAGACACTGGGTACGGCTTCATCACCTAACACTTCGGGCCGCGTATAATGCGGGCAATCCAGTAGATTCTGGCTAAACGAATCTTGCTCTGCCGACTGTTGATGCCCTAGAACGCCCGGTTTTAAGCGAGCGACGGTATCCATCAACACCATTGCAGCAAGTTCACCACCACTGAGAACGTAATCCCCAATTGACCATTCTTCGTCAATATGAGCTTCAATTACGCGCTCATCAATACCTTCATAACGCCCACACACCAAAATCAACTTTTCGTTTGCAGCTAACTGCTGCGCACCTTGCTGATCCAGTTTGCGCCCTTGCGGTGACATATAAATCACCTTCGCGTTATCTCCAGCAGCTTGTTTCGCTGCCAGAATTGCGTCTGTTAAAGGCTGAACCATCATCAACATCCCTGGTCCGCCACCATAGGGGCGATCATCGACCGTACGATGCCTGTCGTGGGTATAGTCCCGTGGATTAAAATGCGCTAGTTCAATTCGCCCAGACTTAACCGCCCGCCCGAATACGCCTTCCTGAGTCATGTTATTAAACATGTCAGGAAATAAGCTAACTAACCCAAACCAACTCGTGGTTGGCATTAAAACCCTGGATCCCAATCAACAGTGATTGTTCGCGCCTGCATGTCTACCGTTTTAACCACACTCTCGCGGATAAACGGCAGCATACGTTCTTTTTGACCAAAAGCGTCGTTGCTCCGGGCTTTGACCAACATTACGTCGTTCGCCCCCGTTTCAAACATCTCTTTTACTGTACCTAATCCATAGCCTTGCGTGGTTTCCACCTGCATGCCGATTAGATCACGCCAGTAATAGTCATCAGCTGATAACTCAGGTAACTGATCTACGGTTATCTGAATGTCCAGGTTTTTAATGCTTTCAGCATCATCTCTGGATTCAATTCCCGCAATTTTCGCTACTAGGGTTTTCCCACTGAAACGCCATTGTTCAATCGTGTATTCTTTTTCACTTCCCAAAAACCATGGGGTGTAATCAAAAATACCCGTTGATTCATCGGTATAGCTGTTGATTTTGACCCAACCTTTAACGCCGTACGGCGCGCCGATTTTGCCTACCACCAGTGTGTCAGACGCGTGACTCATCTATACCTCTTAAGCAATTGCTTAATAGCTGCTTACGCAGCCGCTTTCTTTGCATCTTTTACCAAGCGTGCAACGCGGTCAGAAAGACCAGCGCCTTGACCAACCCAGTGCTCAACACGGTCTAGATCTAAGCGTAAACGCTCAGCTTGACCTTGCGCAGTCGGGTTGAAAAAGCCGACGTTTTCAATAAAACGACCGTTACGTGCACGGCGGCTGTCTGCCACCACGACTTGATAAAATGGGCGCTTTTTCGCACCACCACGCTGTAAACGAATAATAACCATAAATGCCTCAACTCGTTGTAGCGTTACCGTTAACTAATTACCTTATTTTCAGAGCAAACATAGCCACCCCAAAATTAAGGTCGCGAGATTATACGGGATTGAGCGTTGATAGCAAGCTTTACGGACGTAAAAATTTAAAGTTTTCAGCGCTTAACACTGCACAAGCGCTAAACCTGAGGAGGAATTATTTTGGCTAACAGAGAGCGCCTGATTGAAGGTCTCTACCCACTGCTCTTTTACCGCCCGCTTGTTGAAGATAAAGTGGACGTCATTTTCGTACAAAATTTCAGCGGCCACGCGCCAAGGCTCACCGGTTTGATCAAGCGCTTTCAAGCACAATGCATGGCGATCATCGATTACTACGTCAACACGCTCACTTTGCAACCATTGCAAGCGTTCATTCAACGCAAAAGCATGAACAAATTGAGCGGGATATTGCTGTTGTAGTTTAGCAACTTTTGGCCCAAAGTAACCATTCATGTTCATTGCCACTTTTGCCCCAGCAGCCATGACTTGTGCAAACGGCATTGATTGCTCACTCGACAGATTATTACGCACAGCAAAGCCTATGATTTCACTTCGGTAGGGTAACGAATAATAATAATCCGCCGCGCGTTGTTCAGTATAACTGGCCCCCAAAGAGAGATCGAAGGTGCCTTTATGAAGTTCCCGGTGAGTGCGCTGCTCATTCATTCTAACCACCGAGAAACCGCACTGAATAGAGGTTAAAACATCATTCAATAAACGATAATCCTCGCCATCGTAACGGTGAGAGGAGAGTTGATAAAAATACGGCGGCCAATTTCCCGCGAAAGAAACAACTAAAGGTTGCTCACATGCGAAGTTGGGATTGGTCGCGGAGGCAAATTTGCTAAAAACCAGTAACAGCAACACTACGATACTGAGTTTCACACTACCTCCATGAACGTTAAATCACCTTAGCGCGGCGGAAACATGCCACCCGGGCCACCAAAGCCACCGCCAGGTGGCATCATACCTTTCATATTACGCATCATCTTTTTCATGCCGCCGCCAGACATTTTTTTCATCATTTTTTGCATCTGCGTAAATTGCTTCAACAAACGATTGACGTCCTGAATCTGGGTTCCTGAACCTGCTGCAATGCGTTTTTTACGCGAGCCTTTGATTATATCAGGGCGCTGCCGTTCAGCCGCGGTCATAGAGTTAATGATAGCTTCCATTTGATTAAATTGCTTATCATTGGCTTTGTCTTTTATTTGCGCAGACATATTGCCCATTCCCGGCAACTTGTCCATTAGGGACATCATGCCACCCATATTCCGCATTTGCTCTAATTGCTCTTTGAAATCTTGTAAATCAAAGCCTTTGCCTTTCTGAACCTTTTTGGCTAACTGCTCGGCCTTCTTCTTATCGACCTTACGTTCCACTTCTTCGATCAAAGAGAGAACATCGCCCATCCCCAAAATGCGGGACGCCAGGCGCTCTGGATGAAACGGTTCAAGCGCATCCAGCTTTTCGCCCATTCCGAGAAACTTTATCGGTTTACCAGTAATATGACGAACAGACAATGCCGCACCACCCCGTGCATCACCATCTGCTTTAGTTAAGATTACCCCAGTTAACGGCAAAGCATCATTGAAAGCTTTGGCTGTGTTTGCCGCATCTTGCCCGGTCATAGCATCAACCACAAACAGCGTTTCAACGGGCTTAATCGCGCTATGTAAGGCTTGGATTTCGGACATCATCTCGCCGTCAACATGCAAGCGACCGGCAGTATCCACCAACACAACATCAAAAAATTTTACTTTGGCGTGTTCAATGGCAGCTTCAGCGATATCAACTGGACGCTGCAGGACCGTTGAAGGGAAGAATCCAACATCCACCTCGCTGGCGAGTGTTTCCAGCTGTTTGATCGCAGCAGGTCGGTAAATATCCGCACTTACTACAAGGACCTTTTTGTTTTCACGCTCTTTAAGATGCTTAGCCAACTTACCGACGCTAGTGGTTTTACCCGCACCTTGAAGACCAGCCATCAAGACTACCGCGGGCGGCTTAGTCGCTAGGTTAAGCTTTTCATTGGCAGCGCCCATAACCGACTCAAGTTCGGACTGAACAACCTTGATAAACATTTGCCCAGGTTGCAGACTTTTAGACACTTCTGTGCCCAAGGCCCGTTCTTTAACCTGATTAACGAAGGCCTTGACCACCGGTAAAGCAACATCGGCTTCTAGCAAAGCCATGCGAACTTCACGCAATGTATCTTTTATATTGTCTTCTGTTAGCCTGCCTTTGCCGCTAACATTTTTCAGCGTCTTGGAAAGACGTTCCGTTAAATTTTCAAACATGACAACCGCTTGTTTCACTCTATTTGCTGGCAGTATACCGAAAATTCCTCGCCCACTAAATAAAAGCGTAGAAATTGCTTGATGCGTTGATTACTATTTAGCTCATAACTGATGAAATATGTGGAACCCATTATTAGCATTACGGTTTACAGTCTCGCGTTCATAGCCATCCTGTCGTATGCAGTGGCTGCGTTGTTGTTAACGCAACAATTTTTTCAAAAGTCGGCTACGTCTCCAACCGTAGGGCGTTGGCTAGCAAGTGGTGCGGCACTGGCGCATGTCATCTTAATTTATCTTTTGATTGCCGCAGGCGATGGACAAAACATGAGTCTCACCAACGTACTTACGTTGGTAGCGTGGATTGTCACCGTTTCTATCCTAGTCAGCAGTTGGTATTTTCGCAGTAATTTACTGCTCCCGGTGGTCTTCGGTTTCGCTTTCTTATCAATTATTTTATCCCTGATCGTCCCCGGCAGTTACGCCGTTAGTATTGGTCTTAAGCCAGGATTGATCGTGCATATTACGCTGTCGCTATTGGCGTATGGAGCATTAATTATGGTGATGTTGTATGCACTCCAAGTGGAATACATCAATACCCGCTTAAAACGTAAAGACAGTGATTTATTACATTCGTCGTTGCCGCCTTTGATGATGCTTGACCAAATTCTGATTAAGCTTTTATATACAGGAACATTATTACTCTTGATAGCCGTTATCAGCGGCGCAGTATTTTTAGATAACATGTTTGACCGCCAACATGTGCACAAAACCACCCTAACCTTGATTGCGTTCTGTCTGTATGTGTTTACAGCCTTTGCCAATCACCGCTGGGGTTGGCGTGGTCGTCCCATTTTCATTCTGGTGGCCATTGGCAGCGGATTATTGACTCTGGCTTACTTTGGCAGCCGCTTCGTGCGTGAAATCCTGTTGTAATTCACTGAGCATACGCCACAATGTACTTGAACCGAAAAACATCAAGCTTTAAATTAATCCCTGTTTTATTACCCAAGGATCCATAGTTGGACGCAATCACAACCAGTACGCTTTTTACTATTCTTACCGTCTTGATCCTCTGTTCGGCGTATTTCTCCAGCTCTGAAACAGGAATGATGTCGATTAATCGATATCGCTTAAAACACCTTATCAACGAAAAGCATAGCGCCGCCTTACGTGTTGAAAAACTGTTGGCCCGTCCAGACCGTCTGATTGGCTTGATCCTGATTGGCAACAATCTAGTGAATATAGCAGCGACCGTGGTTGCTACTGAAATATGTATGCGCTTGTTTGGACCTATTTGGGGCCCAGTTATTGTTACTATCGGCCTGACCCTGGTCATTTTGATATTTGCGGAAGTGACGCCTAAAACGTTGGCCGCACTGTATCCTGAAAAAATTGCCTTCCCTAGTTCAATGTTATTGTTGCCATTGATGACCTTGATGTATCCCTTTGTATGGGCGATCAATGGAGTAACCAACGGTCTCTTAGCACTGCTTAGGATACGTCCAACGGATGGCAGTGATGACTCTCTGAGTCGCGAGGAACTGCGAACCATTGTGTTTGAAGCCGGTAGCATGATCCCAAAACGCCACCAAGATATGTTAGTGGGTATTCTAGACCTTGAGAATGTCACCGCTGAAGACATCATGGTACCTCGCAACGAAATCTTCGCTATCGATGTCAACGATGATTGGAAAGACATTCAACGCCAATTGGTAAATTCGCAACATACTCGGGTGCTGCTGTATCGTGATACCATCGATGATGCCGTTGGCTTTGTGCATGTGCGCGACGCATTGAGACTGTTATCCAAAGACCAGTTTTCAAAAGCGACTTTGATCCGCGCAGTACGTGAAATCTACTACACACCAGAGTCGACCAAGCTGCATACCTTAATGTATAAATTTCAAGCCGAAAAAGAGCGCATTGGATTGGTCGTAGACGAATATGGCGACATACAAGGCTTAGTCACCCTAGAGGATATTTTAGAAGAAATCATTGGTGAATTTACCACCAGCATGATCCCAACGCACAGTAAAGAAGTGACTATCCAGCAAGATGGCAGTGTGTTAGTTGATGGCAGTGCTAACGTGCGCGAGCTGAATAAAGAAATGAACTGGGAGTTGCCTACTGAAGGTCCGAAAACGTTGAGTGGATTGGTGATCGAATACCTAGAAGAAATCCCAGAATACAATGTTAGCTTTCGGTTAGCCGGTTACCCTATGGAAATTGTAGACTTGTCTGAAAATAAGGTGAAAACGTTACGTGTCATGCCAGAGTTGTATCGGCCGAACGTTAATTCTATTGACGTTAGTAGCTAACTAGTTGCTCTTCGCGCTTTGATCTTGTCCTTGTAAAAGCGCACGCGTTGATTAAGCAGATCCAGCTTACTCAGAAGCGTCTTCAGATCATCGTCATCTGCTATATCTGCTTGATTGCGGTGTTGCTCGAGCGCTTTTTTTAACTGCTCAGGCAATGCCAACGAGGCTTTGCTTGTCATTAGAAGAGTTCTTTTCAACGTCAATGTTTGCGATTACTTATTATCGGAAATTGCGTCATTTTCTGAATGATTAATTGTGCAGTTGTTCCAATTCAAGCAGACGACCACGCGCAGTGGCATTATCGATATCAATAACCGCAAATGCGCTGGTGGAGAAAATCGGTGGTGTCTCTAACTGTGCCAGTTCGGCAGTTAAAAAGCTGACCAAGGGCATGTGACTAACCAGCAACAGGGTTTGTTGCTCCGCAGTCGCAGTTTCGGTATAGCCTAGCACGATGTTACGTGCCGTGAACGGTGAACTCATAGGTGTTATGTCAGCGCATTCAACACGCTGTTTTACCGCAATGCGTATCGACAATACATCAAAGGTTTGCTGCGCACGACGGTATGGACTCACCAACGCAACATCAACTTTTTGGTTAGGCAAAAATTTAGCCATCTCAACACTCGCTAATTGCGTTTGATTGCGCCCACGATCGGTCAACTGCCGCGACTTATCATCAATCAGCGCCGCCTCAGCTTCGCCATGTCGAACAATAATGACCCGTGTTTTTGCATCTGTGTGAGCAGACATAAAGCAAATCTTTTACCGCCGTTCTATATGCGCAAGTGTAGGCATAATCATGCGGCTTTAGCAAAACCTTTTATGCGATTTATCCGCTTTATTTTTCACTCTAGATTGTAACTCAATTTAACTACGCTATGCTGTTGAGATGACAGCAGCATGCAGGTACGCAGTGACAACACAAGCAATTGTTTCATCTAGCCGGGTTCTGGCGAATGGTACTGAGGTCATCTGGATCCAAGGTGCTGACGCTGAAAAGTCAGCTATTGCGGTTAGTTTCCGGTGTGGCCATTTTTATGACGATAAGGATTGCCCTGGTCTCGCTCACCTGTTAGAACACATGTTGTTTATGGGCTCACAAAATTTCCCCGACGCAAATACAGTGTTGCAATCAATTGAATTGCTAGGGGGTCAGTTAAACGCCCACACGGGCACCGAATTTATGACTCTGCACAGCCGCTTTTCAGCGTCGGAGATAACACAAGTCGTCCACTTGTTAAGTGCAATGCTAAGCGCCCCTCTATTCCGTATACCCGACATTGAGCAAGAAATCGCGACCATTGATGCAGAGTACCAATATAAACGTAAAGATGATCTGCGCAGGCTATATCAAGTACACAAAGAAACCTGCAATCCTGATCATCCGTTTAGTCAGTTTTCCGTCGGCAACGCCGATATATTCCGGCAGTTTAGCAGCACTGAGTTACAACAACGACTACACCGATTGCACCAACGTCAATTTCGACCATCGCAATGTAAAATAGCCGTGATAAGTGCTGCCTCGCCATTTACTGCCCTTGAGCAGCTCAATATTGGGCCACCCGAAAATGTTGACGTATCGTCTTTAGTATTGAATTTACCTACGCTTTATCGCCCCGCGCAGAAACAAGTGCTAATCGCGGTGCAGTCCTTGTCAGAAGCACATCGTTTGATCATCACCTATACCCTCGGCGAGCTATCTGCAAATGATATTGAAGCGCTGGGCCTAATAAGTCATTTGCTTGGCGATGAAGGCCCGGGGAGTTTGTTGGCGCTGTTAAAGTTTCATGACTGGGTCATTTCACTTAGCGCAGGAGGAGGCATTGAAGGCGCTAACTTTAAGGACTTCAATATTAGTTTGCAGCTCACTAGCCAAGGTGCTGAGCATATTGACGATATCGTGCATAGCGTAGTGCACTACCTAGAACTACTCCGTCAAACCGATACATTGGAGTGGCGTATCCAAGAGAAACGCCAGTTGTCATTATTAATGGCAGCAACCCAGTCGGTCACGGCAGATACTGAACTTTGCAGCCTGCTAGCGGAAGGGTTGTTCCGCTTCTCGTCCGCGACATTAATGCAACTACAATTCAGTAGTGCCGATTATAGTGTGACTCATGTTGTCTCCTTACTCGACCAGTTTAGTCTGAATAATTTGCGGATCAAACTCATCAGTCACACGGTAGCGGGTGATCAAATTGCTCGCTGGTATAAAACCCCCTATCGGGTTACCCCTCTGTTACCACAGCAACTTGAGCAATGGTCAAAAACAGACAATCCAATTATAGACTTATCCAGCCTGCGCCTACCGGATCCTAACCCATTCATCGCAACAACCACTGAACGCCGCAAAAAATCGGGGCTTCCAACGCTGCCAGAAGAAGTATTTAGCGCACAAAATTGTGAGTTGTGGGCTGCGACGGATCCAAATGACGATGGCGCTAAAGCAGACGCGTACATATCCTTAGAAAGCCCGGCGAATGCACAAGGTGTGGAGATGTTGGCTGCCAAACGTTTGTGGCTTGGGTGTCTAAATGATCGCTTACAACAACGCTATTACGCAGCTGAAGTGGCTGGGCTTAGCTATCGCCTGTATGGACATCAAGGCGGCTTAAGTGTCCACACTACGGGGTTTGCTTTCAAACAAAAAAACCTTATCTTGACTCTGTTCGAAGAACTCTATGAGCATCATGATTTCCATGCGAGTTTTGCGCGCATAAAATCGCAGCAGCAGCAAAGTTTGCGCAATAACCTATTGAACAAACCCATTAACCGGTTGTTCACTCGGTTAGGTGTGCTTATGCAGCGCCATAGCCATGCTCCTAACGACGTTCTAAGTGCGATGCAAAATCTATCATTAGAGCAAGTGGAAAGTGCGTGGCAGGCATTATTGAAACAATGTTATTTGCAAGGTTTCATGCATGGCGGTTGGCGGGTGGAAGACATTCACACAGTGGGTGAAACCCTCGCTCGGTACAGTGCGTCCGACGACAACATCTCCATACTTAGCCGCGATGTCGCCAAACTGACTCCGGCTAAGACTTACTATCAAGAACTTGATGACTGTCATGACGATGCCGCAGCACTGCTTTTTTTACAAGCGCCCAGTGATAGCATCCATGACACCGCTTTAACCATGTTGTTAGAACAGCTGCTGGCAACCCCCTTTTTCGACTCTTTACGCACCCAAAAACAACTGGGCTACTTGGTAGGTAGTGGTTTTGTCACCCATAATAGTCACCCAGGCATGGTCTTTTACGTGCAATCACCAACGCACGATGCGAATACATTAGTCAATGAAATCACTCACTTTTTAATTCAGCAAATTAACAATATTGACTACTATCAGCGCTATTTTCCGCAAATCCGCAGTAACCTTATCCGCCAACTATTAAGCCCTGATCTAAGCAGCAGTGCCAGAGCTCAGCGGCTTTGGGTTGCCTTAGGAACAGGTACACCCAACTTTAATCGAAATGCCGCGATTGCCAATTCCATTCAGCAATTATCCTTTGACCAATTAGTGACTCATGCAAAGGCTCTTCAACAACGCGAATTATTTGGTGAAATGGTACTTTATAGCACCGGCAAATGGTCAATCGAGGCTCAGTTTGCTAAACGGAGTAATACCGTAGCAATAAACGACATCGAAGCATTTAAAGCCCAGATCAATTACTGAACAAATTCATCTGTTTATGGATTAAGCAAAGTCTGCGTTTATACAAGAAATTACTTGTAGATTTTGGCCTCTCTTGGCATATTTAACCTTGAGTACGTATTTCCCAGTTTTTTTACAATAATTATAAGGCAGCTTCAGTTGTCAAAGGCGTTTAGTGCAAAAACATAGCACCTCAACATTATGGCTCGTACAAACCATCCTTACTGTCTTCTTCTGGACCGTGAGCACTGCGTCTTTTGCACAAAATTTTAAGCCTGCTTTTGTCGGCACTGATATGCAAAGTGCTTCAGTTGAGAGCATTACCGAAGACGCTCACGGCTTTATTTGGTCTCTCAGCTCAAAAGGGCTGACGCGCTTTGACGGATACAAACTCACGCTGTTTGAACATGTTCCGGACAATCCAAATTCGTTACAAAATGGTGTTATCGAAGCCTTAGTAGCAGACCAATTGGGACGCATTTGGATCGCCGGTAGTCAAGGTCTGGCGCGCTATGATGAGCGAACCGAGCGGTTTGTTCGCTACACCGCGCAAAACTCTGCACTGCTAAGCGCTGATATCAGTGCCCTAGCACTTGGCCTAAATGGCACAATATTAATTGCTGATAGTGACGGGCTTTACCGCTACAACGTTAGCGACGACTCTCTGCAACGGTTAGACGTTAAAAACATCCCTCCTGCGCAAATCAACTTTATTCATGAAGACAGTGAAAAAATTTGGCTAAGCACCAAAGAACAAGGCAGCTACGCATTAGATAAAACGACCATGACGGTGTTTGATTTAAATGACGTTAACCCATGGAATATAAAGTTTTATCAATCCTCTATCTACGCTGTGCAACACTATGATGGTAGTGATTGGGTTGGCACATTTGAGGGGCTATTTGAGATTCTGTCCGATGGTAGTGTTAGAAATGTTCTCTCACAAGACTTAGGTACCATCGAAGTTAGAGATATCCATATTGTTGAAAATGCAATGTGGTTAACTACCAGCAGCGGTATTCTAACTATGGGAGCCGATCGGGTTATTAAGCAGCGCCTCATAAACCCAGTTGATATCAACAGTCGCAGCAACTACTTAATGTCAATGCATGTAGATAACAACGGGGTCAAATGGGTCGGTACGTTTAACGGCGTCTTCCGCGAGTTACCCTATAACCGAGAAGCTCCGACACTAATTTCTAGCGTACATGTTGACACGCGTGAAACTAAAGTTGGCGAAATTTGGTCTGTCAAACAAAGCAGTAATGCTGATATTTGGTTTATCAGCTCGCCGGACAAAGTTATCCGCATGACTGGCACAGATGGTCCTAGCGTAGTGTTCGATAACCTTGCCAAGAGCCCAATTTGGGATTTAGTGTTGGGACGAAACAATCAACTCTGGCTTGCATCGTCGAACGGTGTATTTCAGTTTTCGATTACCGCAGACGGACAATTAGAACAGCTCAATCACTTATACCCTGGCAGTCTCATCGATAAACTTTACGCTAGTGAGCAAGCATTATGGTTTTGGCATGACAATTACGACTTGGTACGCGTCGATTTATTTACCGGTGAATTAAAAACCATCGATGCACCGAGTATGATAACCACAGCGATGCCAGTGGGTGAGGACGCGCTGGGAAGGATTTGGCTCAACTCCAACATGGGAACGGTAATTTACGAAACCAATACTTCATTGTTTGAAGCCCCGTTCCATGCCAATGCCAATCATCCGCTTCATTCCGAAGAGTTGCGCTACTTCTACGCATATGCTGGGCATTATTACGTCGTTTCCGCGACGCAAGGGATATTTAAACTAGCGAAAGCCGATTTGTCTGTGGTTGATCACTTGCCAGGCAATGTTAGTGAGGTCATGTCAGCAATCGGGCTCGATGATGCACTCTGGTATTCAGGTATTAAGGCGATCCACGAGGTCAATTTACCTCAACTTGAGCACGGACTGTCACTTACCTCTCAGCTGTTTGGCAACAATGAACATTATGACGGTTCAATCAGCAAGGGGATTGATGGAGCGATTTATTTTGGTGGCGAAAAAGGGATCACGCGCATTTATCCCTCTTATTTGCTGCAGCCCACTATCAACCTAGGTATTGCTGAAATTCCGCAGTTGCTCAGCCTAAAAGTATTTAATACTGCCATTGAAGCCAACGATAAGACCGATGCAATCTTGCAAAAGCCTATCTACCTGTCTGATCAGATTAAACTAGAGCACAATGAAAAATTCAGTATTGAGTACGGGGTTATTAATCCAATCGATATCGAACAAACGCATTATCGCCATCGTTTAGTTGGCTTTGACGATGGCTGGATCTACAACGAAACAAACCGAGTTGAAGGTTATAGTCGAGTCCCCTTTGGCAACTATCGTTTTGAAGTTCAAGCTAAAGTGTATGACTCTGAATGGTCACAAAGTCGTACCTTAGATATCACTATTGCCCCGCCAATATGGTTGCACCGACACGCCATTGTATTTTATGCATTCTTTATAGTCCTGATTACCATTTATCTGGTACGCCAATATCAGTCGAGAAAAGCTTCTCAGTTAGCCATTCGCGAGAGTGAAGAGCGCTTGAAGTTAACTTTATGGAGCAGTGGCGATGAGTTGTGGGATTGGGACATCTATGGTGGTCAAGTCCACCGCTCCAATACATGGGGTACACTCGATTTCCCACAAGACGATATGCGTACATCCAGCGCCTATGAAGCTAACATCCATAGCAACGATATTGAGCGAGTTAAGGACGCATTACAGCAACATCTCGACGGTAAAACTGACTTTTTTGAAGTAGCCTATCGCGCAAAAACCTTTAAGGGCGAGTGGATTTGGTTACTTGATCGCGGCAAGGTGGTCAAGCGAGACCAGCACAACAACGCCCTGCGCATGACGGGTACGTTGAAAAACATTCAACATCTCAAGCAAGCAGAAGAACAGCTTTATTTGTTTAAACGCTCCATTGAAAATATCTCTGAAGGTGTATTTATCACTAACACTGAGTTTCGTTTCGTGTCGGTAAATAATGCCTACTGCAAATATACCGGCGAAACGCGGGAAAAAGCACTCGCGAGTTATTTGTTTTTCCATCAGTATCCTGATGCATTCACCGATGAGATCAAAAAGGCCCTGCGCCAAAAAGGCAACTGGTCGGGTGAAGTTGAATCCATTCGTGCTAATGGCGAACGTTTTGAAATGGAACTGAATATTGACGCGGTCGTGGGTGATGACGACAAAACCAGTCATTATGTTGGCGTATTCTCGGACATTACCTCACGGAAAAATACGGAAAAAGAACTACTTAAACTAGCCAACGTTGACCCACTTACAGACCTACCCAACCGCTCTTTCTTCCAGGCCAGCCACCATAACCTGGTACGCAAGAACGTACCTCACACGCTGATTTGCTTGGATATGGATAATTTTAAGAAAATCAATGATTCGCTTGGTCATCAAACTGGCGATATCCTGATTAAGCAAATCGCCCGTCGGGTGCAACGGATCACCGGGTCATCGGCAACCTGTTACCGCTTGGGCGGCGATGAATTTAGCCTACTCATAGAAAACAAAGAAGATGTGCATACTGTTACACACTTTGCGCAAAGCATTCTTGACTCGTTGTCGCGCCCTTTTGTGATCAACAAGCAAGAGTTTGTACTCAGTGCCAGTTTGGGCATCGCGTTTTTCCCTGAAGATGGTCGCTCGCCCCAGGAATTGCTCAAGAATGCAGATACCGCGATGTATTTCGCTAAAAATGGGGGTGGGAACAGTTATCAGTTTTTCAGTGGTGAGATGAATCAAAACGCCGTGCGTCAGCTACAAATTGAAAACCTTATCAGACAGGGGCTGCGTGACAACTTATTCACTGTTTTTTATCAGCCTAAAGTAGATATCGCGTCAGGTAAACTGGTGAGCATGGAAGCGCTGGTGCGCTTTGAGCATCCGCAAAAAGGCATTGTCTCGCCCAATCAGTTTATCCCCCTAGCTGAGCAAACCGGTCAAATTGTAGAAATTGGCGAGCAGGTTTTACGTAAAGCCTGTGAAGATACCAAGCGCTGGGTAAACGAAGGGCTCTTTACAGGGCGAGTTGCGGTCAATATCTCGGCCAAGCAGTTTGAATTGCCTGACCTTGATGACCGGATAGAGCATATTCTCCGTCAAGTAGGATTGTCACCCTTGCATTTGGAATGTGAACTAACTGAAGGCACCTTGATGGAAAACCCTGAGCAGGGCCTTAAACTAATGCAACGGCTACGTGAGAAAGGTATTCACCTCGCGTTGGATGATTTTGGTACTGGGTACTCCTCATTGGCATACCTGAAGCGCTTCCCGCTTAACACGCTTAAAATTGATAAAGCCTTTATTGACGATATCGCGGAAAGCAGTGTCGATAGACATATGGCGGCGGCGATTATCAATATTGCCCACAATCTTGGACTGAAGGTAGTTGCTGAAGGTGTCGAACAAGAGAAACAACTGTCAATTTTACGTCGCTATGATTGTGAGATGCTGCAGGGCTACTTATACAGCAAACCATTAAGCGCAGAGAAGTTTGAAAAATTACTCCGAGAAAACCAAAAACTTCACCAGCTCATTGGCCAGAGTAAGGTTTAGGTAACTGTTTTTTAAAGCTTTATTAGTCAATGAGGCTAACTCATTTCCCTTCGTAGATATAACTATTCCCCTCGCCCATATCAACTTGGCACACTTTTAGCTCTTATTCGGTAGCGCGCCATATAAATGGCGTGATAACCAACAATTACGTAAGACTAAAAGGAGTCAAACCATGTTGAAAGCGTTTGCAATAGCACTAGCGATGACCACTGCACAACCTGCTGTAGCTGCAGACAACGACGGTGCCAAAGCGCCAACGGTGAGTAAGTCTATTGTTGTAGTAGAAAAGCCAATGGGCAAAAAGCGCCCACGAAACACACGTTTCGATTAATCTTGGCTATGAAGGAAGAATTATTTCTAGGAAAGAACTTTGGAGAGAGGCTTTGCCTCTCTTTTTTCAATTTGGCAGAAACATGCCGGTTTAAGCCAACAGTCTTGCGTTACCAAATCCGACTGCGCGCCTCCAAGCAACATGCTTTGAAATACTAAACATTGGTAAGGCAAATGGACCTAACACCAAACCTACAAAGGCCCAAGCTTTGGCATTAAGGCCAGACTTAAAGGCGTTAACATAGTAAAACAGTGAACTTAGCGCTGACAACAACAACAATACAACTACCATTACGACCTCATTTTAATCACGCTGCGTGAGCTAACATTCACCTCACAAAAATCGGTCGAATTATACCCAAAAACATTGCCTCTAACATGCTTTTTTAAGCCTTTAAACTAAAAAACCGGGCTAAACCCGGTTTTTTAACACTTTATTAACAGGGGTGACGCCCCCGTTTAACATCAATAGAACGTTTTACCCTCGGCTGCCATTTTGACCAACACCTCGGCTGGGGCAAACTTACTATCAATGCTGTCGGCATAATGTTGCAAACGATCGACCACAAATTGAATGCCTAAACGGTCCATGTAGCGGAACGGACCACCCAAGAATGGTGGAAAGCCAATCCCGAAAATGGCACCAATGTCGCCATCACGAGCATTGCGGATAACCCCTTCATCTAGACAGCGCGCGGCTTCATTTAGCATCATTAAAACACTACGTTCAGCAATAGTTTCGCCACTCAAGCGTTTCTCTGGGCTGATGCTTAGTAATTCGTACACTGATTCATCAACTTCTTTACCCGGTTTCTTACCTTCGTATAGGTAAAATCCTTTTTCGTTCTTCTTACCTTTGCGACCATCTTCTAAGACTTTGTCAAAAGCACTCGGCGCAGTAAAGCGGTCACCAAACTGCTCGACTAAAAACGGAATAATTTTAGTTCCAACATCGATCCCGACTTCATCCAACAATTTAACCGGCCCAACAGGGAAACCAAATTTAACTAGCGACTTATCAATATGATCGATGGGCTCACCTGCTAATACCATGCAAGCAGCCTCGTTCATGTAAGGTGCTAGAATACGATTAACATAAAAACCCGCCCCGTCTTTAACGACAACTGGCGTTTTACCCTGACGCTTAGCAAACTCAACCGTTGTTGAAATCGTTTGATCGGAGGTTTTATCATGCGCAATAACCTCTGCTAGAGGCATCTTATCCACGGGTGAAAAGTAATGTAGTCCAATCACGTTTTCTGGACGTGCCGCTTTAGCTGCAATTTGTCCAATTGGAATAGAAGAAGTATTGGACGCAAAGATAGTGGACTCTTGGCACTCACGCTCAATATCCGCAACCATTTGTTGCTTGAGATTAAGATCCTCAAATACTGCCTCTATCACCATATCGACATCTTTGAATCCGCTGTAGTCGGTGGCGCCAGTCAACAAGGCTAGTTGCTGCTGCATTTTAGACTTCATCAGGATTTTGCGCTTAACGCGCTTATTCAGAATGTCATAGCTGTAACGGATTGCATTAGCGATACCTTCTGAACGAATATCCTTTATCCGAGCCGGAACTTTGGCTTTGGTAGCGGTTACATACGCAATGCCACCACCCATTAACCCACCACCAAGTACACCCACTTTGCGTACTTTGGATGGCTCAACGCCAGCAACACCCTGCTCTTTTTTCATTTCCGTCGTAGCAAAGAAAATATTGCGCAATTGTGCAGACTCTGGCGTCATCACCAATTCACCAAAATGTCTTGCTTCAACCCGCAAGCCATCGCGCATACCGTCGCTCATGCCAGTTTCAATGCAATCAATAATGCGCATTGGTGCTGGGTAATTGCCTTTGGTTTTTGCCAACGTCTGTTTACGCGCTTGGCTGAACAAGGTATTGCGCCCAAATGGCGTCTCTTCGAGTACACGATTAACCACTGACAATTTGGGTTTGTCACGATTAGGCTTAGATTTTTTCGCCAACTCAACAGCAACGTCAAACAAAATCGATTGCGGCACCATGTCATCGACGATACCGTATTTTTTGGCCTGCTTGGCCCTTGCCGGAGAACCCGTTAGCATCATCTTCATGGCTTGTTGAATTCCGATCAAGCGCGGTAAACGCTGGGTTCCCCCGCTGCCTGGCAATAAACCAAGTTGCACTTCAGGTAATCCAAGTTGGGTTTTATCTGAATCACTACACACGCGATAATGACATGCCAAGGCGAGTTCTAAGCCTCCACCCAAGGCTGGCCCGTGGATTGCTGCAACGAAGGTTTTATTCATTTTTTCAATACGATTGAAAACGTCCTGCCCCGCCGTCGACAAAGCCTCAGCGTCTGCCGCAGTCTCACATGCCGCTAACATGCTAATATCGGCACCCGCCACAAAAGAGTCTGGCTTACCGCTCTGTAATACGACCCCTTTAATCGCGCTGTCATTTTCAATTTCGTCGAGCATCGCGGTGATCTCTTCACCAAACGCCTGTTTCAATGTATTCATTGACTCGCCAGGCACGTCCATGGTCAATACGGCAATCCCGTCTTCACGTTTGTCTAAAGTAAATGCACTTGCCGTCATTATTCTGTCTCCACAATCATTGCTGCTGCTAGACCGCCTGCCGCACAAGCGGTCAACAAACCAGTACCACCACCGCGTCGTTGCAGTTCATTGAGCATTTGCGTGATCATACGCGTTCCAGTCGCTGCAAATGGGTGTCCATAAGCGAGTGAACTTCCCATTACGTTAAATTTATCCATATCAATCTCGCCCGTCGCTTTTGCTCGCCCGAGTTTTTCTTGGGCAAATTTATCGCTAGCAAACATTTTCACATTGGCTAAAGTTTGCGCTGCGAAGGCTTCATGCATTTCAATCAGTGTTAAGTCCTGCAGGCTCATACCCGCACGATCCAACGCCATAGGCGTCGCGTAAGACGGCCCCATAAGCATATCTTCCCAAACGTCTATCGCTGCGAATGCATAGCTCTTGATGTAACCTAACGGCGTGTAACCGAGCGCTTTAGCTCGACTTTCGGTCATCATTAACACCGCAGAAGCACCATCGGTTAGAGGAGTTGCATTGGCCGCTGTCACAGTACCATGTTTGCGGTCAAATACAGGTTTAGGCTTGGCATAGCCTTCCAAAGTAGAGTCGAAACGCACGTTATTGTCACGCTCCAAAGCCCCTTTGAAGGGTTCAGCATAAGCGGTCATCACTTCATTAGCGAGTTTACCCTCTTCCCAACTTTGCGCTGCTAACGTGTGACTGCGGTGAGCAAGTTCATCTTGTGCTTGGCGAGTGATACCATGGGTTTTCGCCATTTGCTCGGCCGTTTGCCCCATAGATAAGCCTGTAGAGTACTCAGCAACCGCAGGTGGCACAGGGGCTAGATCGCGGATCGATAAACGACGGAAAATTGCGAACTTTTGACTAAACGTCTTGGCTTTCTGAAGATCCACGAGCGCGCGCGCTAAATTCTTTGATACTCCGATCGGCGATACAGAGGTTGAATCCGCACCACCGGCAACGCCAACGGTAATATTACCTGCTAACATCGACTCGGCAATATTTACCGTAGATTGAAAACTGGTGGCACATGCGCGCGACACGCTGTAGGCATCGGTTGCCACTGGCATATTGGTACCCAGAACGATTTCACGCGCGATGTTCGGCGCTTCTGGCATTTGCACAACCTGACCATACACCACTTGTTCAACCCATTGAGGATCAACATTGTTGCGGATCAATAATTCATTCACCACCATTTTGCCCAGATCGACGGCGGGTACACCATGAAAGTACGTCGCCATTTTTGCAAACGGGGTTCTGAGTCCTGCAACAATGGCGATGCGGTCACCGTCACGCGTTGTCAGATTCTGTTTCGTAGCCATATTCCGGTCCTGTAATAATTCAAACCAAGTGGTCTGACCTGTAGAAGTGTGCTGATTCTTACAAAGTGTGAGCGAAATTTCAACGACTATTCGAATCACCTTGCAATTCTTCCATTAGAGCATAGTGGCTATTTATAGATTTTGCTGTTGAGATTTAGAACAAAATCCCAATATCAACCAAATAAAAAATCAGGTTGATTCAGCGCAGTTGTGCCACTGTTAAACGGATTGTACTGGACAGTGAATGAAGGTTTGCTTACAACTGCTCAATCGATTAGAAAAATGCAAGGGTTGACCGGAACCAATACGCTTTCTTGTTGACAAAAGGAAGCGCAAACATCTCGGGTTAGTGAAAAAAGGATGTCATTGATGGCAGTATCGCAGTTTGAACAATTACAGCAGTATTTAGACTCACAAATCATCGGGCAGCAAGAACTGACCCGCAATATTTTAGTTGCATTATTGGCCGACGGACATTTATTAGTTGAAGGACCACCAGGACTCGCCAAGACGCGCGCAGTGAATGCCCTCGCTGATGGTTTAGAGGCAGACTTTCATCGCGTGCAATTTACCCCTGACTTGTTGCCTGCTGACCTAACCGGTACTGACATATATCGGCCGGAAACGGGGGAATTTATTTTCCAATCAGGTCCGCTTTTTCACAATCTCGTGCTAGCCGACGAAATAAACCGAGCCCCAGCAAAAGTGCAAAGTGCGCTGTTGGAAGCCATGGCAGAAAGACAAATAACGGTCGGTAATAAGACGTATCCTTTATCGCGACTATTTTTAGTGATGGCGACACAAAACCCGCTGGAACAAGAGGGCACATACCCACTGCCAGAAGCCCAGCTAGACCGTTTCCTGATGCACATTGAGATCACCTATCCTGATGCTGCGAGCGAACTACAAATTTTGCGCTTAACGCGCGATGAAGCCAAGCAATCCGTTCGCAAGCCCGCACACAAGATCACCCAAGAGATTATATTCGCCGCGCGGCAGGAAGTACTTGGTCTCTACTTAGCCCCCTCGTTGGAGGAATACATTGTGCAACTCATTATGGCAACGCGCACGCCGGCAAAATTTGATCCCACGTTGGCGAGCACGATTGAGTTTGGTGCCAGTCCGCGCGCCACAATTGCTTTAGAACGCTGCGCGCGCGCGCACGCGTGGCTTGGCGGTCGAGATTTCGTTGGTCCTGACGATATTCAAGCCGTGTTTCACAATGTGATGCGCCATCGCATCATTCTGAGTTATGAATCGCAGGCCGAAGGCAAAACAGCAAATCAAGTCCTGACTCAGGTGCTTAACGCGGTGGCCGTACCGTAGGGGCTGTGGCAATGCACCAGGATAAGACGCTTGAGCACTGGCTGAGTGAATATCTGACCGATGGTATTCACCTCAACGCGAATGAACTAATTCGCTATCGCCATCACACTAAGAAAATAAGTCTCAACCCTACACGGACCCCTGCCGCTCGCTTGGCGGGTAGCTACGTGTCTAAGTTGAAGGGTCGGGGCATGGAATTTGATGAGTCACGGCATTATCAAGCTGGAGACGATATTCGGGCCATCGATTGGCGGGTTACAGCACGCACCGGGAAGACACACACCAAAATTTATCGCGAAGAACGTGAACGTCCAATCTACATTGTGACCGATTTATCTACTTCAATGCAATTTGGTAGCGAGTTTATGTTCAAGGCGGTACAAGCTGCACACGTAAGCGCGCTGATCGCTTGGGCAGGGATCGCCCGCGGTGACAAACTCGGCGCATTGGCATTTAATCAAACGGCGCACATAGAATGTAAACCCAAGAGTCGACAATCTGCAGTGCTGCAATTAATCCATCAAATCATTGAGTTACAACAACAAGCGCTGGCTATGCAAAAAAGCAAGCCGCCCGCGACGACTGACAATGCATTGTTCAATCAAAATTGTGCCCGTTTATTACGTCTTGCTAAGCCTGGAAGTCTCATCTGGATAGTCAGTGATTTTCATCACCTAGATGAACAAACCCTGCGTATTTTGTCTGATCTTAACCGGCACTCAGAAGTACGCGCTGCAGCGATATACGATCCCATGGAGTATCAGCTGCCAGTGACGCAAAACAAACAGTTGTTAAGCATTACTGATGGCACCACCAAACGCGCCTTGACCCTGGGTGATAATACCGTTAACCAGCGCTATTCTGACTGGGCGACGCAACGTAACTCGCGACTTAGCGAAGCGCTGGAGCGATCGCAAATCGCAGGCTTTAATGTCAGCGCGGGACTTCCGTTATTGGCCCAATCGTTGGCAGTTCAACCACGACGCTACGTTTTGGAGAGCCAGTAATATGGATCCGCTCGCCCAGCTTAATGATATCGCGTTAACCGAGCCCGCCGGTTGGTGGCCGTTAGCATGGGGTTGGTGGCTGCTCATTGGGCTAACCATTGGCGCTGTAGTTGGAATAATCGTATTTGCGTTATACCGTTATCGCAAGTACCGCGTGTTACGTCTGGCAAGGCAGCGAGTGCAACAGTTAGATATGACGCAAACTCCTTGGCAAGGTGCACAACAAATTAATGCACTACTGAAACAAACATTAATGCATTATTTTCCACACTTGCAGCCCCAACAGTTACATGGCCAGCACTGGTATGACTTATTGAACGCTACCCTACCTAAGCGACACCGGGCAGTGTTTGCTGCCATGGGGAAACATAGTTTTGCGGTTCATTACCTTCCTCCGCAACAAGTTGAAGCACAGACAGCATTAGACTATCAAAGTGCAGCGTTGCATTGGTTAACAAAAACCAGATTGACTTTTACCGCGGAGGCAAGCCATGTTTGAGTTTGTCTGGTGGTATGCTTTTTTTGCATTGCCTTTGCCGCTGCTTTTTTGGCTCTTACCAGCAATTAAGCAACAACAGCAGAAAGCGCTGCGAATACCGGTGATGCCAAATGATTTGCCGCAATCCAGCATTTCTCGTTCAAGTCACTGGTTAATTCGCTGGCTAAGTATTCTCGCCTGGATCGCATTAGTGACTGCGGCTGCCCGTCCGCAATGGTTAGGCGACCCCATTAGTATTCCCAATCAAGCGCGTGAAATGATGTTAGCCGTCGACCTCTCTGGCAGTATGGAGACCAAAGATATGCAAATCAATGGTCGCCAAGTGGATCGACTCGTCATGATAAAAAGCGTATTAGACGATTTTATTGGACGCCGAGTTGGCGATCGCTTAGGTCTAATTTTGTTTGCTGATACTGCGTATTTACAAGCTCCATTAACCTTTGACCGCGAGACTGTGCGAACCCTTCTTAATGAGGCTGTAATAGGTTTGGTCGGTGAACAAACTGCGATCGGTGATGCTATCGGGCTGGCAGTGAAACGTTTCCAAGCTAAACAGGATAGCAACAAAGTCTTAGTTTTACTTACTGATGGGCAGAATACAGCGGGCAATATTTCGCCAGAGCAAGCGCTTGAATTAGCCAAGGCAGAGGGCGTTACTATTTATACTATCGGCGTTGCCGCCGACAGTATGGTAGTGCAAAGTATTTTTGGCAGCCGTCGGATCAATCCTGCCCGTGAACTTGATGAAAGCATGTTAAATCGACTCGCCGTAGAAACGGGGGGACAATATTTTCGTGCTCGTGACCGCGAAAGTTTAGATCAGATCTATCAGATGCTCGATCAACTCCAACCGGTCGCCGGAGAAGCGAGAAAGATGCGCCCTCAAACCAGTTTATTTATGTATCCACTCGCACTATGTCTCCTAATAACCGTATTACTGGCCTTAGTACCTCTCGCACAGCGTGGCTTTGATAAGCTATTTGCGCAACGCTCCCAACAATCAACAGGAGCGTCATCATGATGGAATTACTCACCGAATTTAACTGGCAAGATTTTCATTTTATTCGGCCTCAATGGTTGTGGGCACTGCTCCCACTGGCTGTAATTTACATAGCTCTAGTGACCTTGTACCGCCAGCTCAGTGGCTGGCAACAGGTTCTCCCCACGCATTTGCAAGCGGTTATCCTTAGCGATGCTGGGGGCACTAGAAAAAGTCGTCGCCCCCCGTTTTGGTTGCTGGCGCTGGCCTGGCTATTAGCGGTAATCATGTTAGCCGGTCCCACATGGGAACGATTGCCTCAACCGGTATTCAATTTGAAGCAAGGTAATGTGCTCGTGTTGGATATGTCACTCTCCATGCGATCCACTGATATTGCTCCAGACCGCGTAACGCGTGCTCGCTTCAAGGCTATCGATTTGGTTTCCCAACTCGGCGATGGCGAAGTGGGAATGGTAGCGTACGCTGGTGATGCCTTTGTCATCAGCCCTTTAACCGAAGACGTCAATAACTTGATTGCAATGATCCCCAGTATTAGTCCGGAGATAATGCCAATTCCCGGCAGTTCGCCATTACGCGGATTTGAGGTTGCGACTGAGTTACTGCAAAATGCCGGTTATCAACAAGGTAATATTTTTTGGTTTACCGACGGTATGGAGCAACAACAGTTCAAGCTAATTGCCGAATTTGTTGAGAACTCTCCTTATACGATTCATGCACTTGCAATCGGGACTCAAGAGGGTGCGCCTATCCGCCAAGTGAATGGTGAACTATTAAAAGACAGTCAGGGTGCAATTGTGGTACCACGTATGGACCCAAGTAAAATAAGAGCGGTCAGTGCCCGCAGTGGCGGCGACTTTGCCCGCCTTAGCGCCAATGACAGCGATATCCAACAATTAGTCCAAGCCGGCGGCAGCTATGCGGATGGGCAACTGTTGACTGAAGATGATAATCCCATGCAAGGTGACGTGTGGCGTGATATGGGCGCCTATTTAGTCGTACTTTTGCTGCCCTTCGCAGCATATGCATTCCGACGCGGCATCATCATGTGCGTCCCCCTGCTTGGACTTGGCTTCTTAGTCCCGCCCCCCGCTGCTTTCGCGTCCACAGAAAGTGCAAGCCCAAACTGGTTGACCAGTGCATTTGCAACGGCTGATCAGCGCGGTCAAGATGCCTACGCTTCTGAAGACTTTAGTCGTGCGGCTGATTTGTTTAATGACCCAATGTGGCAAGGCGCTGCGCATTATCGTAACCAAAACTACGAGCAAGCACTTGCGGCGTACTCTCAAGTGGATTCTACCGCTGCTCTGTATAATCAGGGCAACGCATTAGCCAAGCTTGGCCGTCTGGAAGAGGCCATTGAGAAATACACCCAAGTGTTAGCAAGAGAGCCAGAGAATCAAGCAGCACAAGAAAACAAAGCACTGCTTGAAGAACTTTTGCAGCAACAAGATCAGCAAAATCAGCAAGAAAGTCCGTCGTCGCAAGAGCAAGATGGACAGGACCAGCAACAACAATCAAATGCCGACAACCAGTCTGGCGGTGATGGCGAGCAGCAAGATGAAGCCAATCAGTCGCAGGGTGATAATTCTCAAGACGCGCAACAACAATCGCAAAGTTCGAGTGAACAACAATCCCAGGAGCCGGAAAATGAGTCTGAGCAAAGCGCTGAGAATTCGTCTTCAAGCGATGCACAGCAGGCGCCTATGCGGGATCAAGAACCAGTGCCTGAGCAGAGTGAGTCGTCAACAGGCGAAACAGACCAGCCACAGCCTGAGAGTTCTACCAGTCCACCAGACGCGCAAGGCGGCGAACAAGATGCAAAGCTTGATCAGCAAGAAACACAAGCAGCCCAGGCCAGAGAAGAAGCGTTAACCGATGAAGAAAAGGAACAATTGCAACGCATGCAGACCTTGTTGCGAAAAATTCCCGATGATCCAGCATTTTTACTGCAACGCAAAATGCAACTCGAAAGTCAGCAGCGGAGGCGTGAGCGCGCGCCACCTAATCAAGCAACTGAGTGGTAGATCTTATTGTGGTTAAATTGAATTCCTGTGGTTTTGTTTATAAAGCAGCCCCCAAAGATAGTAACAAGGAGTAATTCGGGTATGTTTCAGCGGTACATAGTTACGCTTTTATCGTTATGCATGAGCTTTTTTGTCACTTTGGCAAATGCAGATGTAACCGGCGTGACCGCGCAAATAGACAAAAATCCAGTAATGCTCGATGAGTCTTTTACACTGAGCATTACCGCTGATGGTGATGTCGACCGCAATGCGTTCGATGCCTCAGTCTTACTGAATGATTTTGTTGTCGGGCAAACTTCGGTGAGTAGTCAAACCCGAATGGTCAACTTTGAAACCTCACGCTCTACAACGTGGAATGTGATTCTATTCCCGCGTGCTGTGGGTAACTACACTATCCCAGCATTGACTGTCGCAGGTGCAACAACCGATCCTATCGAACTCGCAGTAATTCCTGTTAGTAATAACAATGATCAAGAGATGCGTGATATTTTCGTCACCACCGCGCTCGATAATCAAGAGGTATATATTCATCAACAGCTGATCTACACAGTCAAACTGTATTTAGCCAAAGACATTGAGCGCGGCAGCCTGCAAGCCCCTGAACTGGTTGATGCAGACATCCGTCAAATTGGCAAAGATGCGGAATACAGCGAAATTGTAAACGGGAAGCGCTATCGAGTCATTGAGCGCACCTTTGCTATTATCCCACAGAAATCAGGCAGTTACAGCATCAATGGTCCAGTATTTCAAGGCGAAGTAATCGCCAATACGCGACAAAGTTTTGGTTTCTTTAACCGAACACAAACGGTAAACCGTGTAGGCCCTGCTCAAGAACTAACTGTATTGCCTGTGCCGGACGACATTCAAGGAGTATTTTTACCCAGTGAATTTGTTGATATTAGCGAAGAATGGAGTAGTGATATTGCGGAGTGGACAGTGGGTGAACCTATCACTCGAACTTTAACGCTCACAGCGGTTGGCTTGACGGACGCGATCTTACCAGAAATCGATGACCGCTACCCGCCGGCAATCAAAACCTATCCGGATCAGGCCAACAGTACCAGCGCTGAAAATGCACAAAGTATTGTTGCTCAGCGGGTTGAAAGTATCGCCCTTATCCCTTCAAAGCCTGGCAGTTTTGTGTTGTTACCCGTTGAAGTTGAATGGTTTAACATCTTGACTAAGCAAATAGAGACAGCGGTTATACCGGCTCGCACCATTCAGGTTAAGGCTGCTGCAAGCAACAGCACAGCTGCACCGCTCAGTCCCCCCCCCTCTTCAGCTTCCAATACGGTAGAGTCCAGCTTATCTGTTCAACCTGACACACCCAATCAAACCGGGCCCGCACTTTCGTCCAACCGATATCCACAGCCCATATTTGAATGGCGTTGGAACAACGGCTGGATGTGGACAACAGTATTATTAGTGCTGGTTTCCTGTGGTCTGCTTTGGTCACGTTCAAGCGATAAAGTTGCTCAGCCTGTAGCTCATAAAGCTAAGCCATCACAACGTGAAAAAGAATGCTGGCAAGCCTTGCATGGAGCGCTAAAGCAAAACAATAAAACATTCATCCGACGCACACTGCATGATTGGTTGGAAGTACTCGCCGGTCGATCATTTACCTCGCTGGCACAAGCGCTAACTTGGATTGACAGCCGAGAGCTGCAACAATTGGTTGATGAGATGCAACAAGCAGAGTTTGCGCAAAATCCGAAGCGCTGGGATGGGCGCGCGTTGAACCAGCAGCTAAAATCGTTGCGTCAGTTGAAGTTAACCCAATCCTCGCAAGAGAAACCACTTCCTGGGTTGTATCCGACATAACGCACAAAACGCCACTTATAAGCCCCCTGATTGGCAGTTCGACGACGAAAAAAACTCGGATCTACCGAGTTTTTTTGTATAGTTACGTTAGTTCTTCGCTGGCAACACCATTAACCGTTGCTAAAAGCGTTAAAAGATTAAGCGATCATACTATTTGGGAATTTTTTCATGTTCTCGCGAAATAAAAAGAAAGCGTCTGCGGTCTCTATAGACATGATAAATAAACAGCAGCGTTATGAAGCTCTAGTCAACGCGACCCACGCCGACGTGTATCGCTATGCCTACTGGCTCATCAGAGATAAAGCGATTGCCGAAGACGTCGTGCAAGAGACGTATTTGCGCGCGTGGAAATCACTTGACTCGTTACAGGACCCCAAAGCGGCAAAGTCATGGTTAATCACTATTCTACGCCGTGAAAACGCGCGGCGTTTTGAACGCAAGCAATTTGACTTGGTCGACATCGATGATGTTGCTGTTGAAGACGAAAGTATTGGTAATGAAACGGAACTAGAACACGCCGAATTACGGAAATTGATGGCAAATTTAAGTGAAGAGTACCGCGAACCACTGATGTTACAAATATTATTTGGATACAGTGGGGAAGAAATTGCCGAACAGTTAGGCCTAAATAAAAATACCGTGATGACGCGATTATTTAGAGCCCGAAACCAGTTAAAAGAGGCATTAGCAGATAGTCATGAAACAAGAGGTCACGCCCATGGATGATTTAGCATTCAGAAGAGCAGTATATGCTGACCCGAATACTAAAGATCCCGAGATCATAGCGGCAGCAAATGCAGATCCTGCCAAAAAGGCATTGTTAAATGAATTAAAGGCTCTCGATAAACAACTTGCGAGCGCCAGTAAAATTCCAGTGCCTGATGATTTGGCGCACAAATTAATTTGGCAAGGCACGATTACTGATTTTGCCCGCCATAAAAAACGCTCGCGAATTTATCTGAGCATAGCGGCTTCGGTGGCATTCGTGGTTGGTTTGAGTTTTACCTTGTGGCAACAACATGCGACGGTGAATATCAGTAGTGAAGCTCTTGCTCATATGTATTACACCGATATGCAAGAGGCACCACGCGCCAGCGCAGTATCTCTGGATATCGTGAATGACCGGTTAGCCGGTTATGGAGCTTCATTAGCAAGTGAAATTGGGGTGATCAAGTCGGCCAATTATTGTCGCTTGGATTCGGTAAAGTCGCTGCATCTTATTTTAGAAACCGCCAGTGGATTAGTGTCAGTGTTTGTTCTCCCTGATGATCGTAAAATGGATGTGTTATCCACTTTTTCAGATACGCAGTATGCGGGCGAAACCCTCAAACCGGAGCGCGCAAACGTATTGGTTGTCGGTGATAAAGGACAAGATTTAACTCCGATTAAACAAGAAGTGGAACAAAAGCTATTGTTTTCCGCATAGGTTGCTGCGCGATGGGCGCACCTACTGTGCATTTCAGCAAGCCTGCACTAAATTCCCTCACAACCAGTGATAGGGTTTATCGAGAGCGAACACTCGCTCTCGAATGCTTGTTCGATACATGCAAATAACTGCTTTTTCTCCGCGTTGTACTCTCACATACAAATTCCTGCTATGCTGGTATTCCATTAATAACAATAATTAAAAAACTATGGAAACCGGTACCTTAATATCTTTGGCTGTGTATTTTCTCGTTATGCTTGGGATTGGTCTTTGGGCCTATCGCAAAAATGAAGTCAGTGTTGAAGGCTACATGCTCGGGGGCCGCCAATTAAGCCCATCGGTTACTGCATTGTCTGCCGGTGCATCCGATATGAGTGGCTGGATGCTGATGGGCTTGCCAGGCGCAATGTTTGTATCTGGGCTATCCGCGAGTTGGATCGCCATCGGTTTAAGTATTGGTGCATTGTTTAATTATCTGCTGGTTGCGCCCCGTTTACGTGTGTTTACTGAAGTCGCGCGGAACTCTATTACGTTGCCTGATTTTTTTGAAAATCGCTTTAACGACCAATCTAGAATCTTACGCGTAGTCGCCGCAGTCGTTATCGTTATCTTTTTCACCCTCTATACCTCTTCGGGTTTAGTCGCTGGAGGGAAGTTATTCGAGTCTTCTTTTGGTTTTGATTACCAAATGGGCATTTTCATTACTGCCGGTGTTGTCGTCTTGTACACCCTCTTCGGTGGCTTTATGGCAGTGAGTGTTACTGACTTTGTGCAAGGGTGCATAATGTTCGTGGCTTTGGTCATGGTTCCCACTGTCGTCATGTTTGAACTCGGCGGCATTGGACCGACATTAGATGCGATTGCCGCATTTTCTCCGCACGCTTTAACCTTATGGACCGATATGGCATCTGGAACAACGCTATCGTTCCTCGGGGTCATTTCTTTGATGTCATGGGGCTTAGGTTATTTTGGTCAGCCGCATATTATCGTGCGTTTTATGGCCATTCGTTCGGTTCAAGATATCCCGGCAGCACGCAACATAGGCATGAGCTGGATGATTGTCTCTCTGGTTGGGGCGCTTTCAACTGGTTTACTTGGCGCCGTATGGCTACAAGCACAACAAATCCCATTAGCCGATCCTGAAACGGTATTTATTCTGCTGGGGCAGCTGCTCTTTCATCCTTTGCTAGGAGGTTTCTTACTTGCCGCCATTTTAGCAGCGATCATGAGCACGATTTCATCACAATTATTAGTCACCTCTAGCTCTCTTGCGAATGACCTCTATGCGTCTTTGGCCAATAAAAATGCCTCACAAGCACATCTTGTTTTCGCTGGTCGGTTAGCCGTTGTCGCAGTCGCCTTGGTTGCGATCGTGCTAGCGTTCGACCGTAGCTCTTCAATTCTCTCCTTGGTGAGCAACGCATGGGCAGGCTTTGGTGCTGCTTTCGGCCCTCTGGTTTTACTCTCCCTGTTCAGTAAGTCAATGTCTCGCGCTGCAGCCATTGGCGGCATGATCAGTGGGGCCGCTACAGTACTTATTTGGATTTACGCCCCGCTGAGCTTGAATGGTCAACCATTAAGTAGTGTCATCTATGAAATTGTACCGGGCTTTATTGTTAGTACGTTAACTATTCTACTGATCAATAAACTTAAGCCGTGCCAGGATCCGCAGGTACAGCAGTTTTTTACCGAATTTGAGTTATCAATAAAGAAATAGGTAGAGAAAAAAGTTATTAGCAAGCTCATCATTTCGGCACAACCTGTGTGCCGAATATGGTAAAGTTCTATACATAGAACTACTGGCTATATAGCAAATGGAGATCCGTCAGAGTATGACCGCTACAATCCCGAGCTTAACCCACTTAAAAGAACTAGAAGCTGAAAGCATACATATTTTCCGTGAGGTTGCGGCTGAATTTGATAACCCTGTTATGCTCTATTCAGTTGGAAAAGACTCTTCTGTTCTGCTGCATCTCGCCAGAAAGGCCTTTGCCCCAGGTAAAATTCCGTTCCCTTTGTTGCATGTTGATACCACGTGGAAATTTCGTGAAATGATCGAGTTTCGCGATCACATGGCCAAGAAATACGACCTCAACTTGTTGGTTCACACTAACCCCGATGGAATAGCGCAAAACATCAACCCATTTGATCACGGCAGTGCGAAGCATACGGATATCATGAAGACCGTCGCCCTTAAGCAAGCGCTGGATAAATATAAATTTGATGCTGCATTTGGTGGCGCCCGCCGCGATGAGGAAAAATCTCGCGCCAAAGAACGGGTATATTCTTTCCGTGATGAAAATCACCGCTGGGATCCGAAAAATCAGCGTCCTGAATTATGGAATATCTACAATAGCCAAATCAATAAAGGTGAAAGTATCCGTGTTTTCCCAATGTCCAACTGGACCGAGTTGGATATTTGGCAATATATATACCTTGAGAACATTGAGATCCCCTCTTTGTATTTATCTAAACCTCGCCCCGTAGTTGAGCGCGATGGCGTCTTGATTATGGTAGACGATGATCGTATGCCACTGCGCGAGGGTGAAACGCCGGAAATGAAGTCGGTACGCTTTCGTACCCTCGGTTGCTATCCTTTGACCGGCGCAGTTGAATCTGAAGCGAGCACGTTGCCGGAAGTGATTCAAGAAATGCTGTTAACTAAAACATCTGAGCGCCAAGGCCGGATTATTGATCACGATTCCTCGGGTTCAATGGAGAAGAAGAAAATGGAGGGCTACTTCTAATGGCTACTAACATTGTTTGGCACCAACACGAAATGAATAAACAGCGACGCGCTGAAGCCCTTGCCCAAAAGCCAAGAGTACTTTGGTTTACCGGGCTTAGTGGCTCTGGCAAGTCAACATTAGCAAACTTGTTGGAACAAAAGTTAACGGCTCAAAACAAACATACCTATTTACTTGATGGCGATAACATCCGCCATGGCTTGTGTGGAGACTTAGGCTTTAGTGCGCAAGATCGCGTGGAAAATATTCGCCGTATCAGTGAAGTCAGTAAGCTGTTTGTAGATGCCGGATTAATTGTAATCACTGCGTTTATTTCCCCTTTCCGCGCAGATCGCGATTTTTGTCGCAAGTTGTTGGCTCAAAACGAATTTATCGAAGTATTTGTGGATACACCACTCGCAGTATGTGAACAGCGCGACCCCAAAGGGTTATATAAAAAAGCGCGTAGTGGCGACATTAAAGACTTTACCGGTATCGATGCTGATTATGAAGCACCGCATAACCCAGAGATCCACCTCAATTATTTAGATGAATCTGCCGAGCAAACGGTTGAACGCCTCTATGCCGCGTTAGTTGAAAAAGGATTGTTGTAATGACGCAAAGCGAACTGATGGAACAGGTACTAGCCATCGCTAAACAAGCCGGTGACAAGATTATGCAAATCTATGCGCGCGACTTTGCGGTGATGGAAAAAAGTGATGAAAGCCCACTTACCGAAGCCGATCTGGCTGCGCACAATACGATTTGTGCAGGTTTAGCCAAGCTTTCTGATTTACCCATCCTTTCTGAAGAGTCCGCAGACATTGCATGGACGGAACGGCAAAACTGGACACGTTATTGGCTCGTTGATCCGTTAGATGGGACCAAAGAATTTATCAAGAAAAATGGTGAATTTACCGTCAACATCGCGCTGATTGACAATGGCGTGCCAGTAATGGGTGTTGTTTATGCTCCCGCCTTAGAGCAAGCATTTTTGGGGAGTCACGGTGAAGGCGCTTGGCGTGAACGAAATGGCTCACGCGAACCGGTAAAAGCCCTGCCGCATAAATCGGGTGACGCCTGGAAAGTAGTTGGTAGTCGCTCGCATCAAAGTCCAGAAATTCAAGCGTTGTTGAGTGCTCTACCCGGCGAAACCGAGTTAGTTGCTATGGGCAGTTCGTTGAAACTTTGCCTTGTCGCTTGCAATGAGGCGCATCTGTATCCGCGCATTGGTCCTACATCTGAATGGGACACTGCGGCCGCACACGCATTCGTTTTAGCGGCGGGAGGCTCAGTTACCGTACTAAGTACGGAAACGCCTGCTGAAGATGTCCTTGCAGATAATCGTCCTGAGCTTAAATACAATCAAAAAGAATCGTTACTCAACCCCTATTTTTTAGTGAGCTGTTAATCATGAATAGCGAAAGTGAATTATTAAAGTCTGATATTCTTGAATATCTGCAACAACATGAACGCAAGAACCTACTCCGCCTATTAACCTGCGGTAGCGTTGATGATGGCAAAAGTACGCTGATTGGTCGATTACTGCATGATTCTAAGATGATCTATGAAGATCAACTGGCTGCGATTACGCAAGACAGTAAAAAAGTCGGTACCACCGGCGAGAAAGTCGATCTCGCCTTATTGGTTGACGGCTTGCAGTCTGAGCGCGAACAAGGGATCACCATCGACGTAGCGTATCGTTACTTCTCTACCGACAAGCGTAAATTTATTATTGCCGATACCCCGGGGCACGAACAGTACACCCGCAACATGGTAACCGGTGCATCTACCTGTGATTTGGCGATTATCTTGGTCGATGCCCGTGGTGGAGTGAAAACGCAAACTCGCCGCCATTCATTTTTAGTCTCTCTACTCGGAATTAAACACGTAGTTGTCGCAATAAATAAAATGGACCTGATGGACTACAGCGAGTCAGTGTTCAATTCAATCAAGCAAGACTACCTAGAGTTTGCCAAAGCGTTAGATATTCCCGATATTCAATTTGTACCAATATCGGCGCTTGAAGGCGACAATGTCGTCAATAAGAGTGACAACACACCTTGGTATGCGGGCGAGACGCTCATGAATACGTTGGAGACCATTGAGATAGGTGAAGACGCCAATCTCGAAGATTTCCGCTTTCCAGTGCAGTATGTTAATCGCCCAAATCTCAATTTCCGTGGATTTGCTGGCACTATCGTATCCGGTGAAATAAAGCCCGGTGATGCAGTTACAACATTACCCTCAGGTAAATCCTCTACTATAGCTTCAATTGAAACCTTTGAAGGGCAGCTGGAACACGCGTATACGCCGCAGGCCGTAACCCTTACGCTGACCGATGAAATTGATATTTCGCGGGGTGATATGATTGTGAAATCAGACAACCTGCCGCTGCACGCCAATCGGCTAAAAACCCATCTGGTCTGGATGTCAGATGAGCCGCTAATGCCGAATAAGCAATATAGCTTTAAGTTTGCAACTAAGATGGTCACCGGCAGTGTTTCAGCCATTGATTATCAGATTGATGTAAACACGATGGAGCATAGTGAAGCGGTGCATTTAAATCTCAATGAAATTGCAGTTGTTGATATTAAACTCACGCAACCTGTGGCCTGTGACCCTTATACCCGCAATCGTCAAACCGGTGCGTTTATTGTCATCGACCGTTTGACTAATGGGACTGTTGGCGCAGGAATGATCATTGAAGAAAGCCAAGCCAACACCACAAGCGAGCACAATTACTCTGAATTTGAACTTGAATTCAATGCGTTAGTGCGTAAACATTTCCCACATTGGAATGCAATTGACATAAGTCAGGGCTAACGCAGAGATATTCATGGATTTCAGCCAATGGATCGTACTGGCCGTATTCGCCAGTACGATTGGTGCGCTTGTTTTTTCACAGCAACGACCCTCGACCATATTTGCCGGGGCAGTGTTATTGTTGCTGGTTAGTCAATCACTGACATTTACTGAAGTTCTAACCAACGTTACGAACCAAGGCTTAGTCACTTTAGTCCTTTTATTGATGGTCAGTAGTGCTGTTGATAAAACAGCTCTACTCAAGCGCCTCGGACGCACACTGATAACGCCGAAGTTTGGCGCCAGTTACTGGCGCTTATTTGGCGTGACTTTTTTCAGTTCTGCATTGCTCAACAACACCGCGATTGTTGCCAGCTTAATTGGACCGGTGAAACAAAACCAGTATCATCCGCCGAGCCGTTTACTCATTCCCTTATCCTACGCCGCAATTCTGGGTGGTACCGTAACGCTTATAGGTACCTCAACTAATCTGATTGTAGATAGCTTTCTACTTGAACATGGCCACGACGGTTTTAAATTCTGGGATTTCACCCTGTTTGGTTTGGTGGCTGGATTAAGCTGCGGTTTATTAATGTTTTTATTGTCTCCTTTGCTGCCGGCTCTAGCCAATCCCAAAGGTAATTTTCAACAGTATTTTATTGAGGCCAAGGTACAAGAAGACTCTGAGTTGGTATGCAAGAGTGTTGAAGAAAATCACCTGCGAAACTTACCTGAATTGTTCCTCGTCGAGGTCATACGTGATGGTAATTTAATTTCTCCAGTAAAACCTGATTTGATTATCCAAGCCGGCGATAAACTTATCTTTTCGGGCAATATAAGTCGCGTTGACTCACTCTCACATATTAAAGGGTTGACACTGTTTGCCGAAACCGACGGATTGCTGCGTGACAACCTGACTGAAGTTATCGTATCGAATCGCGCTCAAATCATTGGCCAAACACTTAAAAAAGTTGGCTTCAGGGCACTTTTTGATGCTGCAGTAGTCGCAATTCGCCGGGATGGTGAACGGTTATCTGGTAAACTCGGAGAAATCCCGTTACAGGCTGGAGATTTTTTACTCTTAGCCACAGGGCCGGATTTTGATAAGCGGCATAATTTGGCAAAAAACTTTTTTATTCTCAATGACCAAAAAATTGCTCGGCCACTGTCTTCCATTAATGAATTAATTACTATTATTGGATTTCTGCTGACGGTTGCATTAGCCGCATTTGAAGTGGTGCCCTTGCCTATAGGACTGGTATTTTTTATCGCCTTACTGGTAGGTGCAAAAGTGACCTCAAATAATGAAGTCAAACGCAATCTTCCTTTAAACCTAATCATTGTCATCGTCGGCGCGCTTAGTATGGCTACGGCGCTGGAAAATGTGGGTGTCATTGCCCTTTTTACCGATACCCTTAAACCCGTTTTAACAACCACCAGTTGGTTAACTGCACTTATCGCCGTTTATATTGTAACCGTTTTGCTAACTGAGTTTGTCACCAATAATGCAGCGGCTGCCTTAATGTTTCCGTTCGCTTATGGTCTAGTAGAAGCAATCCAAGCCCCATTAATGCCCTTTGCGTTAGCGATTGCCTTCGCTGCTAGCGCCAGCTTTATCTCACCCTATGGGTATCAGACTAATTTATTGGTATATAACGCCACGACCTACCGGTTTAAGCACTTCAGTGCAATCGGGTTACCTATCTCAATCGTCTATTCAACAATTGTACTGAGCCTGTTGAATTGGGTTTATTTGTAACTGGTTGATTTCGCTCCAAGGCTCTTAATGCCTGACTTTTGCGCATTATCCTCGCCACAAAAAATGATGTTAGTTTTTATCTTCTGCGGGGGCCGCCTTGAAACACCTTTACTCATAAAAAAAACCGACATGCAGTTACCTACACGTCGGTTTTAATTCATCTTTGCGAACTCTTTTAATCAATCACCTAAACAAAACTTTCTCGCGGTTAAACCAGAAAATACAGAAGTAAATCAAGCCACCAGCGATCAGCGCAGTAGATCCAAAGATTGGTAACAACGCATAGTAGTCCATCGTCCCTTTAATCAACTCTTTAATCGCAAGGGCTACATTAGTCAGTGGCACCCACGCCCAACCACCTTTTAACTCAACTCCTGGTAACATTGCTAGGATAACCGGGATAATGACGGCAAATACGATTGGAGTCATGTAGCCTTGAGCTTCTTTAAAACTGCGGGCGTAAATTGAGAGACTAAGTAACGCTGAGGCAAAAATTGCTACTACTGGCACCAGCATTAAAAACATCAAGACAAAGTCTAGCGCGCTAATTGCAGCCATGAATTGCATCACTGCTTCAATGGCCATTCCCTGACTCAGTACGGTTCCCCACACGCCCATACTAAGCACTGTAATGAGCGCAGATACGACACCAGATAAGGCAATCGCGAAAAATTTCCCCAGTACCAATTGGTGTCGTTCAATCGGCGAAATCAACAGAGTTTCCAAAGTGCCCCGCTCTTTCTCTCCAGCCCCAATATCTGTTGCCGGCAACATAGCGCCTTGTAAACACAAGATAAATACTAAGTAGGGTACCAAGCCGCCCAGTTTTTCACCCCAGTTCTCACGTTGGTCAGCGACGTCGACCTTTTCTAAAACAATTGGCTCTAGCACACCTTGCTGTTGCGCGTCGGTCAACCCAAGCTGAGTGAACACGGCTTTTTGATTGTTTTCGGCAATCACATCAACCGTATCGCGTATTCGCCGTTCAATACGATTTAGCCCTGCGTCATTAAAATAGACTTTGAGGGTGATCTGTCCGCTCTGCAATAAGTCGTTGCTGTAGTTCTCCGGGATCTCGATAACGAAATCGCCTTTTTCCGCTTTGACCCATTCGGTGATAACTGCGTCAGCAGGTAATTCAATGCGTTCTAGCAATGTATCTGCTTCCAACGCAGCAACTAACTCTGGCGCATAAGACTCATTGACAACTGCAAACTTCAGTACCTTGCTCTCAGCTTTCTGTAATGCTTGAGAAGAAAAGTAACCGACAGCGCCAATAATCACCGGAAACAGCAATAACGGTAACGCAATCATAAAAAACAACGTTTTCCGATCCCGTAATAACTCTTTGATTTCTTTGAACATGACTAACCACATAGTTATGCCTCCCTGTTAATTGTGGCAAGAAAAGCCGCACTCAATGAATCACCAGCAACCTGTCTGAAGGCGTCAAGCGAATCATCAAAACGAGTTTCACCACGATCAATTACGGTCACGCGGTCACACAACTCGGCTACTTCTTCTAAGTGGTGAGTGGAAAAAATAACCGGTACCCCCTGTGATTTAAGGCGACGAATGAAATTCAGCACTGTCTGTGCGGCCATAATATCAAGACCTGTAGTGGGTTCATCCAGGATGACTACCTCTGGCTCATGAATAACTGCGCGGGCAATATTGGTCTTTTGTTTCATACCCGTAGAAAAGTTTTCACTGCGCCGATCGAGGTACTCGTGTAATTCGAGCAAATCGGCAAGCTCTTCTATTCGCTGCTCAATCTGCGTATCATTCATGCCGTGTAGCCGGCCAAAGTAGGCGATATTTTCACGTCCAGTTAACCGCCCATAAAGACCTGTAGAGCCGGATAGAAAACCGATTTTCTGACGCGCTACAAGCGGCTTATTAATAACATCAATACCATTAATAATAATACTACCTGCATCCGGCTGAAGGGCCGTTGAAAGCATACGCAAAGTTGTGGTTTTACCTGCTCCATTGGGACCTAGCAAGCCTAATACTTGCCCGCTATCGCAGTGAAAACTGACATCTTTTACACTGTGAAAAAAACGCCCCTGTAAACGCGGGTCTTGTTTTTCTTGCTCACTAAGTTTCTTGGGGTTTTCAACTGCAAATTTCTTTGCTAGTTGCCTAACTTCTATCATTCCATCGTCCTTTTTTAGTGGATGACTTGCATCGTTCGAGCTTATAGTCTTAAGCTTTTCGTTTTTATTACATTTTTTGCAAAAGTTATTTGAATCTTATAGCCACGTTGTAATAACGTAAACAAATAAACCTATCTATCTTCAAGGAAGTCATGATGCAAGCTGTTGCTAATCCGCTCCAGGCATGTAGCGAAATATTTTTTAAACCCAATGGCGTATTTGCCACTCTAAATGTTAAACATAACTGGTCTTGGATTCCTTTTTTATTGGTCATAATCATGGCCATATTACCGACCTATTTGTATTTCAACTTTGTTGATTTTGACTGGTATCGCGACCTAATTATTGCGACCAATTATGGCGACTCAAGCCCCAATGAACAGCAAATGATGCGCGCTAATATGTCGATAAATGGCATGATGTTGGTTGGTACCGTTGGTGGATTCATTGGTTACGTTTTAATGAATGCAATCATAGCGACATACTTAAACCTAATGACGCGCAATGACGAAACAAATACCAATGGCTTTACTGATTGGTATGGATTTACTTGGTGGATCAGCATGCCGGTAATATTTTCAGCCTTTATCGCTATTGTGGTAATTGCGCTGGCCAGCGACCACCAACTATCGCCAGTAAGTTTAAGTCCAACATCCTTAGCTTTTTTACTCGGCTTAGAAATGGATTCTGATTGGTTCGGACTTGCTCAAACCGTGCGCTTAGAGAGCTTTTGGACCATCTATTTAATGACCGTGGGCATCAGTCAATGGACCAGCTTCAGTAGCAAAAAAGCATTGATTACTGCATGTATTCCCAACGCATTACTGTGGTCAATTTGGACCTTATCAATCCTTATTTTCTAACTGGTTCTCCACTTCCCTGGTCGCGCTCCTGTCGGCGCGGCCTGAATACTTCGCGATTCTGGTAAAACACTTCATCTTGTGCGCTCGCCCAACCAGGAATACCAAGCAAAGGTAATGGCATTAATTGTCGCGGTTTAGACAACACGTCTTCACTTTGTAGCGTCTCTAGTAAAGCACTATCAACTGTCGCAGTTTGCGCGCCTGAAATTACCTGTAACAGCGGTGTTTCCAGGGTCACCTGACACCATTTGGCCGTTAGCCCCGGAAAAGGCGCGAGTAACATTTCTAAGTTGGCATGACCAAACACCAAAGGCACGATGTGCGTACCCCACGCTTCACGTTGCTCGTATAAAGCATATTCCCAGTTATGTTCCCGTAGCGCGGCGAGTATATCTTCAGCCTGCCGGCTATTGCTAACCAACACTAAACCGCACTCATCAAAATGCGTGATCCGATTGCGCCTCGGCGTTCTCGGATTTACACCGTAATCAACAATATCTTGCATATGCCAAAGATTAAGAGCGTGTTTGGTCTGCGGAAACTGTAGCCAGATTAAACCATTAAAGAAATCATGCCAGCTATCTTCGCGGGTTGGGATAACCCCTTCCTCAGCAATAATTTGTTCGTAATAGCGCGGATCGTTGTCCAATCGAGCTTGGTCAACAAATTCAACATTCAGCTCGGTAGATTGCGCGTTAGCTAGTGTATTTAATACACTGGCTACCGTTTTACCGCCGACGTTTAACTCTGCGAGGTCAAAGGCGTTTGTCAGCCAGGCGAGATACGGACCTTTAGTTGCCATTGCAGTAAAGTCTCCCCAGCGCAGATCATGGCTAAATTGTGCTTTAGTGGTTGTCTGCATGAAGCAATTCTCTATACTGCAAAGTCGGCACTATAAATCAACCATTACAACTAAAAAAGACAGAACTATGAAACATTACTTGTTCCCCTTTGCCGTGACTGCGTCATTGGTATTAGGTGCCTGTTCTAAACAGGCTGATACGCCAGCGGCGACGCCAGAAGATCCGGCTAGCACTAATTTCGCAGATGTGTATGCCAGTATTGATGCTGAAGCATTAAAAGCCCATACCAAAATCCTTGCTTCAGATGAATTTGAAGGGCGTTTACCGGCTACCGTCGGCGAAGAGAAAACATTGGACTACTTAGTCAGTGAGTTCCAAAAGGCCGGCCTAAAACCCGGTAACGGCGACAGTTTTTTACAACCGGTTGAGTTAATTCAAATAACTGCTGACCCAAATATGACTCTGATGATCGGCGACAATGCTTTCACCTATAAAGAAGACATGGTGGCATCATCTAAACGTGAGCAAGATGAGACCTCACTGAGCAATTCTGAGTTGGTCTTCGTTGGTTACGGTGTCAATGCGCCCGAATACGGTTGGAATGATTATGAAGGCCTTGATGTTAGCGGTAAAACCGTGGTGATTTTGATTAATGATCCCGGATTCGAGAATCCTGAATCGGGTAAATTTCAGGGTACTACAATGACCTATTACGGGCGTTGGAGTTACAAATACGAAGAAGCCAGCCGCCAAGGTGCTGCAGGCGCACTTATCGTGCATGAAACAGCTCCCGCATCCTACGGTTGGTCTGTGGTTGCTAATAGCTGGTCTGGACCTCAATATGGTCTTCCGTCTGCTGATCAAGGCGCCAGTCGCGTTGCAGTTGAAGGTTGGTTGACCTTGGAAGCTGCGACTAAAGTATTTGCAGACGCTGGGTTTGATTTTGCTGAGCAAAAAGCCAAAGCGATGCAAGGGCCATATAGCCAAGCTCTGCCGATCGCTGCCAGCGTAACGGTCAAGAATAGCATTCAGCGCTCAGAGAGCTACAACGTACTTGCTACCCTACCCGGCAGTGAAAAACCCGATGAACATATTATCTATACTGCGCATTGGGATCACTTAGGCAAAGACGAAAGCAAAGATGGTGATCAGATATACAATGGTGCGCATGATAATGCCACGGGTACAGCCGCCAGTTTAGTGATGGCACAAGCCTTTGCTGACCTCAATCCGCGCCCAGCGCGTTCAGTTAGTTTTCTGATAGTTACTGCTGAAGAACAAGGCCTGCTTGGCAGTAAATATTATGCTGAGAATCCAGTAATTCCGCTCGACAAGACAGTCGCCAATATCAACATGGACGCGATGAATGTGCTCGGAAGAACCAAAGATGTGGCCGTTATTGGTATGGGTAAATCTGAACTTGAAACTTACTTAGCGGACGCAGCCAAGCGCCAAGGCCGTGTATTAACACAAGAAGGTCGTCCAGAAGCTGGTTACTACTACCGCTCTGATCATTTCAGTTTCGCTAAGTTAGGCGTTCCAGCGTTGTACGCCAAAGGCGGCGATGAACCCATAGATGAAGCAACTGCTGAATACCGCAAACGCGCAAATGTGATTGTGACTGGATGCTATCACCAAGTGTGTGACCAGTTCCGCGAAAACTGGGACTTTGGAGGCATCGAAGAAGATACTCAATTGTTATTTGACGTAGGTTATGCTTTAAGCACTACAGATAAATGGCCGCAATGGAGTGAAACCAGCGAGTTTCAACGTTAATCACGTCTAAGCAAAGCAGAATAAAGCCGGTTTATGCAGTAAACCGGCTTTTTTGTGCATATTCCAAAAAAGCACTTGCAATTTATCCTCACGATGGCACATTCCGTTGTGTGCGATAACAAAATAAAACAAAAAGCACCGTTAGGTACCGCAAGTTCCCTACCTTGGGCATCGACAGAAATCCCGACAATTGAATTAAACAGAGAGAACGCATTATATGTGTGGTATTTTCGGTATCCTGGATATCAAAACAGATCCCATCGAGCTTCGCAGCAAGGCCTTGGAGCTTACTAAACTATTACGCCATCGTGGCCCAGATTGGTCTGGCGTATGGAACGATGACAACGCCATTTTATGTCACGAGCGCCTGGCTATCGTCGATGTAGATACTGGCGCACAGCCGCTACTCAATAATACTGAAGACCACGTTCTAGCCGTTAATGGTGAAATCTACAATCACAAAGCGTTAGCTACCGAGTTAGCGTCAGATTATGCCTTTCGAACGCGCTCTGACTGTGAAGTGATTCTGCCTTTGTATGCTAAGCATGGTGTGAATTTTATTGATAAGCTTAACGGCATGTTTGCCTTTGTGTTGTACGACAAAACCGAAAACGCTTATCTCATTGCACGCGACCATATGGGGATTATTCCGCTCTATACCGGATTTGATGAGCACGGAAACTTTTATGTTGCCTCTGAAATGAAAGCCCTGGTACCGGTATGTAAAACCGTACAAGAGTTTCCACCTGGACATTACTTATGGAGTAAAACAGGTGAGTTGAAAAAGTATTATCAGCGCGATTGGATGGAGTATGACAACGTTAAAGACAATACCACTGACTTAGAAGAGCTTAAGCAAGCCTTTGAGAAAGCGGTAAAGTCACATTTGATGTCTGATGTCCCCTATGCCGTTCTATTATCCGGTGGCTTAGACTCATCTCTGGTATCTGCAGTGGCCGCTCGCTACGTCGCTAAGCGGGTTGAAGACAATGATGCGTCTGATGCTTGGTGGCCACGCCTACACTCTTTCGCCGTGGGTTTAGAAGGCGCCCCAGACTTGGTCGCAGCGCAAAAAGTCGCTGATATGATTGGTACTGTGCACCACGAGATCCACTTCACCATTCAGGAAGGTTTAGATGCTATTCGTGATGTTATCTATCAATTAGAAACCTACGACACCACGACGATCCGCGCAGCAACGCCGATGTACCTAATGACCCGCAAAATCAAAGCGATGGGAATAAAAATGGTACTCTCCGGTGAAGGTTCAGATGAAATTTTTGGCGGTTATTTGTATTTCCACAAAGCGCCAAACGCCAAAGAGTTTCATGAAGAAACCGTAAGGAAGTTGGAACGCTTGCACATGTTTGACTGTGCACGTGCTAACAAAGCAACGTCTGCTTGGGGAGTAGAGGCGCGCGTGCCCTTCCTTGATAAAGCGTTTATGGATGTGGCGATGCGCTTAAATCCGGAAGATAAAATGTGCCTTGACGGTCGCATGGAGAAGTGGATTTTACGCAAAGCCTTTGATGACGGTTCAACACTCCCTGCAGAGGTGTTGTGGCGTCAAAAAGAACAGTTCGGTGACGGGGTTGGCTATTCATGGATTGATTCAGTGAAAGAATTCGTCGACACGCAAGTGACTGATCAGCAGCTCGCGACGGCCGAGTTCCGTTTCCCCATCAACACCCCTGATACCAAAGAGGGTTACTACTACCGCACCATATTTGAAGGCTACTTCCCGCAAGAAACCGCGGCCAAATGCGTGCCTGGTGGTAAATCGATTGCGTGCAGCACGGTTGAAGCTTTGGAGTGGGATGAGAGCTTTAAAGCCATGGCCGACCCATCCGGACGCTCAATGGTGGGTGTACACGGCAAAGCCTAATAACAATGCCAGTCAGCTTTGCTGGCTGGCATTACGCTAGTTTTTTTCACCGTCACATAGACTTATCAAGTTAGCAGCGCTTCGTGCTGCATTATCTGCCTAGTCAGGTTGGTGCTAATCGTTGGTGACATCAATCCATAAAGACGAATCATTCAATGGCGTTTGCTCACTTAACAAGGGATTGTCGAGTTGAAAAACACGACGGTTGCTCAGATTAAAAGTTTCAATCAAACCGCCATAGTGTTGCATGAATAGTTCATCAAAAGAGCCGTCTTCTAAGGCTCGACGTAATCCAGTTTCAAGCAATTTTGCCAACGTTGGATTAGCTCGGTTGACGAAGTAATACATGGCTGCTGGGTATTGAATAGCCAAGTTTTGTTCTAATACAATATCCGTATCGACCCCTGACATCCCAACTTCACTCATCACTTCCACGACTGAGCGAGGAAAAAAATCAGCTTGAAACCGACTTAGCATGGCAAAATTATCTAAGTATTCAGTAGCCGAAGCCACATCAAACCCATTCGATTGTAGAATTTTAGTGTCTGGCCAATCTTCTCCCTGCACGGGTACATACCGCTGCAAGGCTGCCAATGATTGTACAGCATTGAACTCGCGTTGTTTGTCACGATGGATTAAAAACACCCGCAATCCAATAAGGCCTTTAAAAATGGGGATACGGATAGGCAACAAGTCCTTCTCTCGTTGCTCATCGGTCATACTCCAAACCACATTAACCGAGCGATTCTCGCGCAATTGCCGCAAGGATTTGCCCTGCAGCATAATCCGATCAGACGACAACAGCTGATAGCGTACCCCCGTCTTTTCTAATGCTAACGTTAACAGCTCAACCGGGTAATTATTGCGCAAATCGCCTTCGTTTAAGGCGCGCGGATAGGTAATGTTCCATACGGCAGCAAAGCCATTGAACGACGGTATCAATCCCAGCACGATCAACCCAATATAAAACACACCAGGTATTCGACAACGGCTAAACCGTGAATTCATCTATGCCTCCAGCGTTGAACACATATCTTCAATCGCGCGCTCTTCCTCATCTATTACCGAGACAATAATATCAAATCCGTATTCACCGCCCTTCTCTAATGTGTAAGAGGTAGCACAAGTCAAACATACATCATTCTGGCTGTTTTTAATTTGCCACCTGACTTTGGCAAACAAGACTCGATCGGAAAGGGACATTGCGTGCACAATGGTTGCATCATGTTGGATTGCGTTGGCTTGTTGGCAGCGTTCAAATAGACGAGTTAGACGCTGGGTAACTTCTTCAGTGGTGGAGCATACGACTTTGTCGTCGTTAGAAACAAAAACGCTAGGCACATGATAGAACGCCAACAACTCGCTTAACGAGACTTCACTCATTGCATGACTGAGAGAGTTAAAGAACTGCTCAAGCGCCTGTTCATCCTGAGTACTGATCACGATCACTCTATCCCCAAATACTTATGTGTTTGTAACGATAGCCGCCAGTTTCGTTGGATACAAGTGCTGATTGCTAATTCTGTTGCACGTGGGCGTTGTGAGATTGGCTGCAGGCTAATGCTTACATCGTCGCGTACAGGGTTATCTGCGAGTAAAGCGTCTAAATCATCAATGTGTTTTTGCATGGCTATCGGGTGTTTCACTTCATTTGCGCGCGCCATCGCGCTTGGCAACACTGAATAACCTCCCGGCATATCAATTTTTGGTGATACGGTAACCCATGTGGCGTCATCACAGCGCACCTCGAAGGTACCGCTGGTTTCTATTTGGGTACTAAATCCTTGGGCATGCAGGGTTTGGGTCAAATCGGTAAGATCATACATACAAGGTTCCCCACCGGTGATCACAACGTGCCTTGCGGTGTAATGCTCCTGAGCAAAAACCTGGATTAAATCACTAACCGTTAAGTTGCTGTATTGCGGTGAGTCAGCGCGCTTTGCCAGAAGGTCCGTGACTGGGATTTGCGCACTGTCGTCTACAACCCAAGTATGCTGGGTATCACACCAAGGACACCCGACTGGACAGCCCTGTAAGCGCACAAAAATCGCGGGGACGCCGGTAAAACTACCCTCTCCCTGGATCGTTTCAAAAACTTCGTTTACTTTCAACATATCAATCTGGGTAAATACTCTATACTTGGGATTTTAACAGGGATCGCATACACTGCGCGCAAATTATTTAGATATAACGGAGATTTAAGCGCCTATGCCTAAAGATATCGCGGTCGTCGTCTACTCTGGTGGAATGGATTCTTATACGGTTTTACATAAGGCGCTGCAATCACACGCGCAGATTGCGGCTGTTTCATTCAATTACGGTCAGCGTCACAGTAAAGAACTAGACGTTGCCGCCAGTGTTTGCAGCACTCTGGGTATTGAGCATAAAGTCGTAGACGTCACCAGTATCAATCAACTACTCGCTGGTTCTGCACTAACCTCGGATATTGACGTTCCTGAAGGGCACTATGAGGAGCCGTCAATGCAGCAAACCGTGGTCCCCAATCGAAATATGATTTTGCTTTCGCTTGCCGTCGGTTATGCGGTGTCGATCGGCGCTGAAAAAGTCTACTACGGTGCGCATTCTGGCGATCATGCGATTTACCCTGATTGTCGACCTGAGTTTGTTCAAAAAATGAATGCAGTTTGTCAAATTGCCAACTATCAGGCTGTAGAAATCGCCACACCGTATCTATATGAAAGTAAAACGGCTATCTTAACTGATGGATTGGCGATGGGCTTAGACTACAGCAACACTTGGACTTGCTATAACGGTCGTGAACGTGCCTGCGGTAAATGTGGTGCTTGTCAGGAAAGATTGGAAGCGTTTCGAGATAATAATGCCGTCGACCCACTAAATTACGAGGACATTTGAGGCGCCTAGCTTTGCGCTAACCGCCTCACTCAATTGAAGTCCTACTTTTGGCTTTCAGTGATAAAATAAGAAAGTTCTTTGATGCAGTGTCTAAGGACCGGATTCAAGCGGGTGTTTTTGCCGTTCATAATGAATAACTCATGCGAGAATTTAAATAACTCACCATTCGCAATCGGAACCAGACCCAAGCTAGCACCCTGCTCCTTGCGCATGTAATCCGGTAATAAACCGACGTATTCGCCAGTCATGATTGCAGACATACAAGCGTCATAGGAGTCTGAGAAGGTTTGAATCGCTAAGCGGCGTTCGTCTTCAATATAATTCGCTGAGGAAAGGCCACTGATACCTATCGCAGGGTAATCTTCAATCCTTACATCCTGGGGTAATTCTATATCACGATACTTGGCCAATGGGTGGGTTGGCGCACAATATAACCGCCCATCGCACGAGGTTCCTGTGGGGTGAAAGGTTACCGATTCAGGTTTAACCATGTCATAGGTTGACACCACAAGGTGACATTCGCCAGAAACCGCCACATGCTCAACTTCATTGTATAAGCGAGTTTGAATGTTGACGTGGATATCATCAAACTTTTTCATCGTGCTCTTTACCGCTTTACTGATGGCTAATTGCATCGAAAGCGGCAAACCTGCCATCATTACAATAGTAATGTGGCCAGAATAATCGTCATGCAGGCTTTTAAGGTTAAACACAAAGTTATCGAAAGCGTTAAAAATACGTTTGGTTTCCTGGAAAACCATTTCGCCTTCTTTGGTCATTTGAAAGCCGCCTCGTCCACGATGACAAAGCACGAGGTCCAGACGTTCCTCTAACTTTTTGATTGCTGCACTGATATTCGGGCGTTGCATACGCAACACAGGCTCAGCGGCGGTAAAGCCATTACAGCTGGCTACTGCGTAAAAAACACGCAGCAACTTAATGTCAGATTCTTGAAGACGATTTAGCATGGTGCACCATTTATAGGTATAGTTATTGATACGCTTTGCTAATAGTAGGCAAGCGCGCAGCTAAATACAACGCTTAATTTACGATAGCGCAACGATTTGCTTGCGCAAATGTTCAACTTCATCGCGCAGACTAGCAGCCTTTTCAAATTCAAGCTCTCGTGCGTATTCAAACATCTGCTTTTCCAACGCAGCAACCTGCTCCATTAATTCTGTCGCAGTCAGAGCCTTGTAGGTCTTCTGCTTTTCAGCCACTTTGCGCAGTTTGATTTTACCGGAAGCAGGATGCGCACTGTCACCAAGATCCATGATGTCCGTTATCGGTTTATTCAGCCGCATGGGAACAACGTTATTGGCTTTATTATAAGCCTCTTGCTTTTCCCGCCGTCGATTAGTTTCATCAATCGCTTTTTGCATGCTGCCAGTGACTTTATCAGCGTACATTATGGCTTTACCATTCACATGTCGTGCGGCGCGGCCAATGGTTTGGATCAATGATTTCTCAGCCCGTAAAAAGCCCTCCTTGTCGGCATCTAGAATAGCAACCAGTGACACCTCCGGCATATCCAAGCCTTCACGCAAAAGATTGATCCCTACTAAGACATCAAATTTACCCAGACGCAGATCACGAATAATTTCAATGCGCTCGACGGTGTCTATATCTGAATGTAGGTAGCGCACTTTAACCCCATGCTCATTCAAATACTCGCTAAGGTCTTCAGCCATACGCTTGGTCAAAGTCGTGATCAATACCCGCTCATCTTTTTGCACGCAGGCGTGGATTTCTGAGAGTACATCATCGACTTGTGTCGCTACAGGGCGGATCTCAATTTGCGGATCCAGCAAACCCGTTGGGCGCACCACTTGTTCCACAACATCGTTATCACAACGTTCAAGTTCATAGTTGCCTGGCGTGGCAGAAACATAAATCGTTTGCGGTGATATGTGTTCAAATTCCTCGAACTTCAAAGGACGATTGTCGAGCGCCGACGGTAAACGGAAACCATACTCCACTAGGGTTTCCTTGCGTGAACGGTCACCTTTATACATGGCACCGATTTGCGATACTGTTACGTGAGACTCATCAATAAATAGCAAGCCATCTGGCGGGAAGTAATCCAACAAGGTGGGTGGAGGCTCGCCCGGCGCTCGACCTGAAAGGTAGCGCGAATAGTTCTCGATACCCGAGCAATACCCCAACTCAAGCATCATTTCGATATCAAACTGGGTACGTTGACTGATGCGCTGTTCTTCAAGCAGCTTTTGATTGTCTTTTAATTGAGCGCGACGTTCTTTTAACTCGACTTTAATGTGCTCAATTGCATTAAGAATTTTCTCACGCGGCGTAACGTAATGGGTTTTAGGGAAAACCGTCGTGCGCACAACCTGTTTATCTACAGCACCGGTAAGCGGATCAAAAATACTTATTTTATCGATTTCCTCATCAAACAACTCAACCCGCACTGCAAATTTGTCTGAATCAGCCGGATAGATGTCGATAACATCGCCCCGCACACGAAAGTTACCGCGTTCAAAGGCTATATCATTGCGTGTATATTGCAGTTCAGCCAAGCGACGCAAAATATCGCGCTGGTCCATAGTATCGCCCTGACGCAAATGCAACAGCATCTTCATATACGACTTGGGATCTCCTAAACCATAAATGGCTGAGACACTGGCAATAATCACCACATCACGTCGCTCCATTAGCGCTTTAGTCGCAGACAAACGCATTTGCTCAATGTGATCATTGATGGACGCGTCCTTTTCGATAAAGGTGTCTGTGGTCGGCACATAGGCTTCAGGTTGGTAGTAATCGTAATAAGATACGAAATACTCCACTGCATTATGGGGAAAGAATTCTTTCATCTCGCCATATAATTGCGCAGCAAGTGTTTTGTTGTGCGCTAAGATCAAGGTTGGACGCTGCACGTTAGCAATCACATTAGCCATGGTGAAGGTTTTGCCTGATCCCGTCACTCCCAGCAAAGTTTGCGTTGCAAGGCCATCATCCAAACCTTCGACCAGAGCTTGAATAGCTTTCGGCTGGTCTCCAGCTGGCTGGTATTGTGACACTAATTCAAACTGCTTACTCATGCTTAACCTTTACTATTCTCAAGCAGGGCATTGTCAATGTCGCGGTTTATTGCCCGGCTAAACCAGTAGAAAGACACTACTGCCATGAGCAAATTGGCGATAACACTTCCCCAGAATAAGCCTTCTAATTGGTACAAGAGACTTCCAATAAACGCGATAGGTACGAAGAAAACGAACAATCGGATGATACTCAATACTAATGCTGACATCGGTTTGTGCATCGCGTTAAACGACGAGTTGGTTAAAATAACGATACCCTGCAAACCATAGCCTAGCGGCACGATCATTAAAAACAATTGGATCAAGCCAGCAACATAGGTGTCATCGGTGAATGCAGCAGCTATCCACGGAGATATTAACGCCATGATGACGAATATGCCGAGTTGCCACAACAACACAAACTTAACGCTTAATGTGTACGCTTGCTGAACGCGTTCGACCTTGCCCGCACCAAAGTTTTGGCTAATAAACGGTGGCAATGACATAGACATAGCCAATATTACGATACACGCAATGGACTCTAACCGATTACCAACTCCCCAGGCAGCTACGGCGCCAGCCCCGTAAACTGATACAACTTTAGTCAGTACTCCTCCGGCAATCGGCGTCAGCATATTGGCACCCGCCGCAGGTAAGCCAATCTTTAAAATGTTTACACTGGTAAAACGTAATTCCGCGAGAGTGAGCAATCGAGGCATCATTAAATTGCGGCGGATCAACAACGCTAAAATCCAAATGACGCCAAATCCCCATGCGATCATTGTGGCAACAGCTGCTCCTTGGATCCCCATCGCTGGGATAGGCCCAAAACCAAAAATGAGTAGCGGATCAAGTAACGCGTTTATCCCGCCCCCGGCTGCCATAATAATACTAGGTGTTTTGGTATCACCGGACGCACGCAACACACTATTGCCGACCATGGGTAATGCCAGAAATACCCCGGCAGCGTACCAAACCAACATGTAGTCATAAATATAAGGCATTAAGGCAGGGGTTGCGCCAAGTAACAAAAAGATGGGTTCAATCGTCAGTACACCCGCAATAGCCAGTACCCCAACCATCAGCGTTGCCAACATTAAAGAGCCAGTCGCAAACTCACGGGCATGAGTTTGGTCACCACTGCCGAGATAGCGCCCAATAATCGCAGAGGTTCCAATCCCCAAACCGATATTTAGACTGATCAAAGTAAAGGTAACCGGAAAGGTAAAGCTGATCGCAGCGAGCTGCTCGGTCCCTAACAAGCTGACAAAAAATGTATCCACTAGGCCGAAGGTCATTAACATGATCATGCCAAGGATCATAGGCATTGTCATGGTTCTCAACGTTAGGGCAATATCGCCGGTTAGCATATTCGTAGGAGATTTAGCACTCACTTACATTCTCGATTAATTGAAAGCCGTCATCGGCGAATCGTCCATGGTAACAATAAAGTCTGCACTTGCCCTCATTCATTTATCGTTTTAATCACGTTTTCTATCGCTAACGATGTGGGCTAGCAAAACCATGACATTTCCTCCCTCTTGAGTAGCTTCCATACCAAATTCACCGACTTGCATTCAACGTCAATTCTATGACAAAGACGGGTGTAACTCCTTCAGCGGGGAGGAAAAAACGCTCCTTTTAGGCCTCGCTCGGTTAATTAACACACAGGCAGAACGGCGACGTAATTGATCATCTACACATGATCAACCATTATTTCACAGAAAAATTCCAGATCATTGTTTTTATTGATTATTTTTTAATTTTTCCATACTTATCTATTTTTACTATTGACATCATTTATAGATTTATATGGGGTAGTACAAATTGTTTATTCACACATTTATCCACAGATTTAGTGGATAACTAAGAAAACTCAATAAAACCGCCACGTTAATGGCGATTGGTTAAAAATTAGGTAAGTTGTTACTAACCTTTGTTTGCCCATCCTTTCATTACACTTTTATTAAACACTGAACAACCGTACAGTGGTCAACGGTTTTTTAATAACTTTTGTTCAGCATTTTGATTTTTTTATTTCATTTAGTAATTAGTAGTAGATTTAATAACCTGCGATGTAATCACGTTTTCGGCTTATTGTTTAAAAAAAGTTCGACTAAGAGATATTTTAAAAAATAGCTCATACAAATGTTGACACCAAAGCGCTTGCTCTTTAATATTCGCGTCCGTTGAAAAGCAGGTCCCCCTTAGCTCAGTTGGTTAGAGCGACGGACTGTTAATCCGCAGGTCCCCCGTTCAAGTCGGGGAGGGGGAGCCACTTTTCACGTGCAAAATTGTTCCCCCTTAGCTCAGTTGGTTAGAGCGACGGACTGTTAATCCGCAGGTCCCCCGTTCAAGTCGGGGAGGGGGAGCCACTTTTGTGTCGCTCCGCATATTTCTGCAATAACCATAGATTTATCAAGTTGTTAATTGTTGCGTAAACAGCGATAATCACGATTCGCTCGTAAGTTGTATTTCTGCCCCTGTGGCACCCAACGCAAAGACGCTTATTAGATGACTGAATTCTTCTTATTGTTGGTAAGTACCGTGCTGGTCAATAACTTTGTTTTGGTCAAGTTTCTCGGCCTCTGCCCGTTTATGGGCGTTTCCAGTAAATTAGAAACCGCAATCGGCATGTCTATGGCGACAACTTTCGTGTTGACGCTAGCTTCGATGTCATCCTATTTAGTCGAAACTTACATATTGTTACCGCTTGGTATCGAATACTTACGCACATTGAGTTTTATTTTGGTGATCGCGGTTGTCGTTCAATTCACCGAAATGGTCGTGCATAAAACGAGCCCGACCTTATATCGCCTGTTAGGTATCTTTTTACCCTTAATCACAACCAATTGCGCAGTTCTAGGAGTGGCGTTGTTGAATATTACCGAGCAACATTCCTTTTTAGAGTCCATCTTTTATGGATTTGGTGCTGCGGTAGGTTTCTCACTGGTTTTAATTATGTTTGCAGCAATGCGAGAGCGACTGGCTGCGGCAGATGTTCCGGTGCCCTTTAGAGGCGCAGCCATCGGTATGATAACGGCGGGACTGATGTCATTGGCATTTATGGGATTTGTGGGGCTGGTTAAATTCTAATGACGATGTTAGCAGCGATTATTTCACTCGGAGTGTTGGCGCTATTGTTTGGTGCGACTTTGGGTTTTGCTGCGATCAAATTTCGTGTCGAAGGCGACCCCTTAGTTGAGCAGATTGACGAGATTTTGCCACAAACCCAATGTGGTCAATGTGGGTATCCTGGTTGCAAACCATACGCAGAAGCTATTGCCAACGGTGATGATATTAATAAGTGTCCACCAGGCGGTGAAGCTACCATAAAAAAGCTCGCTGACTTGATGGGAGTGGAGGCTAAACCACTGGATGCTGCGCATGGCGTGGAAGACGTAAAAAAAGTCGCTTTTATTCGGGAAGACGAATGTATCGGCTGTACAAAATGCATACAAGCCTGTCCCGTTGATGCCATTCTTGGTGCAGCAAAACAAATGCACACGGTGCTTGTTGACGAATGTACGGGCTGTGATTTGTGCGTCGATCCTTGCCCCGTCGACTGTATTGATATGGTGCCAGTAAAGCCCACTACACAAACGTGGCAGTGGAATTTAGACAACGCGAAAACCGGCGATATCCCGGTTAAGATGGTGTCGTAATGGCAATTACACCTACGTATGAACAGATCATTAAGCAGCTGGATGCTGGGACGTTATGGAATTTCCCCGGTGGCGTACATCCCCCGCAAAGAAAGTCGCTCAGTAATACATCAGCCATTGCTAGGCCTCCATTACCTGAAGTCCTTTATGTCCCGATTAAGCAACACACTGGGATCGAAGGTGAACTCTGTGTAAAAGTAGGTGAGGACGTCCTCAAAGGGCAACCATTAACTCGTTCAGTACTCCCCTACTCCGTGCCCGTGCATGCGCCCACCTCCGGCACTGTAGTCGAAATCGGTGAGCACCCCAGTGCGCATCCGTCGGGCGTCCCAGAATTAGCCATTGTCATTCACCCTGATGGGAATGACAAATGGACTGAGCTTAAGCCTATTACAAACTATCAAACTCTTGCCAAGCAGGATTTGATTGAACGGATTTGTGATGCAGGCATTGCGGGTCTCGGTGGGGCCGGTTTTCCAAGCCACATTAAAGTCGCGCCACAGAAGCCGATAGAGTTTTTGATCATTAATGGTATTGAGTGCGAACCCTACATCACTTCTGATGATCGCTTAATGCGTGAACATGCTTGGCAAATTCGTCAAGGAATCGATGTACTTAAGCATCTAATAAGTCCCACGGAAATTATCGTCGCAGTAGAGGACAATAAGCCAGACGCGTTGAAAGCACTGACCATTGCGTGTCAGGATCAGACTCAAATACGCGTCATTAGTGTTCCTACCAAGTACCCTGCAGGTGGCGAGAAACAGTTAATCCAAGTATTGACCGGACGTGAAGTTCCACGTAGCGGATTACCCAGTGATGTGGGCTGCGTAATGTTTAATGTCGGTACCTGCTACGCCATAGCAGACTTGGTATTCTCAGGTAAGCCTTTAATCGAACGTGTGGTGACGATTACCGGTGATGCGGTTGACGCACCACAGAATGTTTGGGCGTTGTTAGGCACCCCTGTAGCCCACTTGTTATCTTACGCAGGGTATAAGCCACACCAACAAAATCAGCAACAGGTCATTATGGGTGGTCCCATGATGGGATTTACTGTCACCAGTTTGGCCGTTCCTGTCGTCAAGATTACCAATTGTTTATTGGTGCCAGCAAAAAGCGAACTAGTTAGTGCCCAGGATGAAAGAGCCTGTATTCGTTGTGGGTTTTGCACTGACGCCTGCCCTGCCTCACTGCTGCCACAACAATTATATTGGTATAGCAAAGCAAAAGAATACGACAAAGCTCAGGAATATAATCTTTTTGACTGCATTGAATGCGGTGCCTGTGCCTACGTATGCCCAAGTGAAATTCCTCTCGTACATTACTACCGGAAAGCCAAAGCTGACATACGCAATCAACAAGATGCGGATGATAAAGCTGAGAAGGCCAAGCAACGGTTTGAAGCCCGTAAAGCCAGATTGCTTGCTGAAAAAGAAGCGCGCGAAGAAAAGCATCGCCTAGCGGCAGAGCAACGTAAAAAGGCGCTTGAAAGCAAAGAAGAAAGTAGCGGTGCGAAGGATAAAATAGCTGCTGCGCTGGCTCGGGCAAAGGCTAAGAAAGCGCAAGTGCAGGCAACGGACGAACAATCGCCTACCGATGAAATCAATCCGCAGGAAGAGCAGCACAGCAAAGTGCAAGCTGCAATTGCTCGTGCAAAGGCCAAAAAGGCGGCTAGCAAATCCGTAGCGACAGAAGAAAAGTCAACGGCTTCTCCCAATACAAAGCCGTCGGTAACTAGCGAAAACGCGCCTGTTGATGCAGATGCGAAACAAGCTAAAATCATTGCGGCCGTTGCTCGAGCAAAAGCCAAAAAGACAGCCAGCAAGTCCGCCCAGGAAGAAAAAATGAAAGCGGCTTCATCGAGTGCTGAGCCATCAGGAAGTAAGGAAAGCGAAACTTCTGAAGCAGAGGCCAAACAAGCCAAAATCAAAGCAGCCGTTGCTCGAGCGAAAGCCAAGAAGGCTCAACAGCAAGCAGGCAAGGAATAAGATAAGTCGCTATGAAATTATCTCTCACCAGCTCCCCACACCAGCGTATTCGTCGTGATACCGGCCAGGTTATGCGCTTGGTTTGTTACGCCATGTTGCCAGGAATACTGGCTCAGCTGATTTTTTTTGGTTGGGGAATTTTGTTGCAATTAGCACTTGCAATCTTTTCCGCAGTGGTTGCTGAAGCATGTATTCTTAAACTCCGTAAAAAGCCTTTGCAGCGCACCTTAAAGGATTACTCGGCAGTCCTGACCGGTGCATTACTCGCAATAAGCATCCCTCCCTTGGCACCATGGTGGTTAGTGGTTATCGGCAGCTTATTCGCGATAGTTGTGGTCAAGCAATTGTATGGTGGCTTAGGATTCAACATGTTCAATCCAGCCATGGCGGCATACGTCATGTTGCTGATCAGTTTTCCAGTGCACATGAGTAACTGGTTGCCGCCACAATCACTCACTTATGAGTCTGTATCATTTTTTGATGCGGTAGCGGTTGTTTTTACTCAGTACACAGTTGAAGGTTATAGCCTGGCTCAATTGCAAAGCAATATTGATGGAGTGACCATGGCAACCCCACTTGACCATGTTAAAACGGCTTTACTCTCTGGGCAAACCTATCCTGAAGCACTGAACTCGGAGATTTTCATCGGTAGTCTTGGTGCTGGGTGGCTTTGGGTTAGCCTTGCCTATTTGCTCGGCGGAATTGTTCTTTTGCAACAACGTGTAATCAACTGGCAAATCCCCTTTGGTTTGTTAGCCGGCGTTGCGGTTTTCAGTTGCTTCTTTTACCTGCTCAACCCTGACGGCTATCCATCGCCGCTGTTTCACTTGCTCAATGGTAGCGCGATCATTGGTGCATTTTTTATCGCAACAGACCCCGTTTCAGCGAGCACAACACCACGTGGACGACTGGTTTTTGGTGTTTTGATCGGATTTTGGATTGTAATCATTCGACTGTTTGGTAATTACCCTGATGCGGTTGCTTTTGCCGTTGTGATAATGAACATGGCAGTGCCTTTGATCGACTATTACACCCAACCGCGTACATACGGACACAAAGCCTAATGGAATGTTCAAATGCTCAATAGTGTAACCAAAAATGGCTTAATACTTAGCGCCTTTGCCATTGTGACTACCGCGGCGATAGCCTTGACCTTCGTCGGTACGCGCGACGAGATTGAACAGCAACGCCTAGCACTGTTGCAGCGCACCTTAGAGGCGGTAATGCCACCGGCGTATCATGATAACTCGCTGGCAAGCGCTTGTACTCTTGTCGAAAATACACAATTACATGGTGAAGGTGCGCAACGAATTTATCGCGCTGAATTAGCTGGTGAACCGGCTGGGCTTGTCGTCGAATCCACTGCGCCCAACGGGTACAGCGGCAATATTCATCTCTTAGTTGGTGTAACCTTAGAGGGTGTCGTTACCGGAGTCAGAGTGCTCGAGCACAGAGAAACTCCAGGATTGGGAGACAAGATAGACTTACGCGTCAGTGACTGGATTTTGTCTTTTTTGGGTAAACAGGTCACCACTGAAAATGCCGACCGCTGGCAGGTAAAGAAAGATGGTGGTCAATTTGACCAGTTTACAGGTGCTACAATTACCCCCCGCGCCGTTGTCCGTCAGGTCAGAAAAACTGTGCTAACGGCTTTGGAAAATCAACAGCAGTGGTTTGCGCAGCCCACAAACTGTGCGTTAGCCAAGGGGCAAGCATGAGCGAGTCAAACAAAGCAGAACTCAACAATCTTACATGGCAAGGATTGTGGAAAAACAATCCTGCGCTTGTTCAGCTATTAGGCCTGTGCCCACTACTTGCTGTAACCGCGTCAGTGATCAATGGCTTAGGCCTAGGGCTTGCTACTACACTGGTATTAATAGGTTCTAACGTCACTGTTTCTTTGGTCCGTAACTGGGTTCCATCAGAAATCCGTATCCCTATTTTCGTGATGGTGATTGCCGCTTTTGTTACCGTGGTTGAGCTACTCATGAACGCGTTTACCTATGAGTTGTATCTCGCGCTAGGTATTTTCATCCCGTTGATTGTGACCAATTGTGCGATTATTGGGCGCGCAGAAGCCTACGCGTCGAAAAACTCTGTGGGCTTTGCAGCTTATGATGGTCTGGCGATGGGCGTGGGTTTCACGGCTGTGTTGGTGGTGTTGGGCGCTATTCGAGAGCTGCTTGGTAATGGTACATTGTTATCCGGCGCTGAGTTATTACTCGGCGACTGGGCCAGCGCCTTAACAATCACGGTATTTACCACCGAAAGTCCATTTTTGTTGGCTATACTGCCACCCGGCGCATTTCTCGCCATGGGCTTTATCATTGCGTTTAAAAATGCCTTAGATGCGCGCCTGGAGAAGCTAAAAGCCCCCTCGACCAAAGTGGTGGAACGTGCGCGTGTTACAGCAGAATAATTAAAATACAGTCAAATGAATAAACAAAAACGTCACGAAATTCTAACTCGGTTACGCGCAGCTAACCCACATCCTACCACTGAATTAAACTTCAGCACGCCTTTCGAATTGTTAGTTGCGGTAACTCTCTCTGCGCAAGCAACAGATGTTGGCGTCAACAAGGCCACGGCTAAGTTGTTTCCAGTGGCTAACACGCCCGAAGCAATATATGCATTGGGCGTAGATGGTTTAAAAGAATACATAAAGACCATTGGCTTATATAACTCAAAGGCTGAAAACGTTATCAAAGCCTGCAAGATCCTTATTGACGAGCACAACTCGCAAGTACCAGAAGATCGAGCAGCACTGGAAGCCTTACCCGGCGTTGGCCGCAAAACGGCGAATGTTGTGTTAAATACAGCCTTCGGCTGGCCAACGATTGCAGTAGATACCCATATTTTCCGCGTATCCAACCGCACTAAATTTGCCATGGGCAAGAACGTCGACCTAGTCGAACAAAAACTGATAAAAGTCGTACCCGCAGAATTCAAAGTCGATGTACATCACTGGTTGATTTTGCATGGCCGCTACACTTGTGTCGCACGCAAGCCTAGGTGCGGATCGTGTATTATCGAAGATCTATGTGAATTTAAAGAGAAAACCAGCGAGTAGAGGGTAACTATATGCGTATGCTACACACGATGTTACGAGTGAGTGATTTGGAGCGTTCCATTCAGTTCTACACCGATACTATGGGTATGCGCTTGCTGCGTACTAGTGAAAACCCTGAATACCGTTATACATTGGCTTTCGTTGGTTACGCAGATGAGTCCGAGCAAGCAGTCTTGGAACTCACCTATAATTGGGATACCAAAGAATACACACACGGTGATGCCTTTGGACACATTGCATTTGCCGTATCCGATATATACGCTTTGTGTGAACAACTCAAAGCAAAAGGGGCTGATGTTTACCGCCCTCCCGGCCCGGTAAAAGGTGGTAAAACGGTGATTGCCTTTGTCCGCGATCCCGATGGCTACGCCATTGAGTTAATCGAAAAAGCCAGCGTTTAATTAACCATGTCTGCACTTCGCCATTGTACTGTCGTCATTCTCGCCGTCTTACTGGCCGTGGGCTGCACAACGCCCCACCGAACAGACGATAGCAACGAAGCTGCAGCACTGATCATTGCCCATCGCGGAGCTAGTGGTTATTTACCCGAGCATACACTCAGCGCGGCGTTACTCGCATACCAGCAAGGTGCTGACTATATCGAACAAGATCTAGTCATGAGCCGCGATGGTCACTTAGTTGTTTTGCATGATATTCATATCGACCGTGTTACCAACGTTGCAGAGGTTTTCCCAACGCGTAAACGCCAAGATGGCAGATACTATGCGATTGATTTTGACCTTGCTGAGCTAAAGGAATTAGCCGTAATTGAACGCCGTAAAGTGGATGGTTCTAAAGTTTATCCAGCCCGCTACGGCGGTGACGCTACATTTAAAATCGCAACCTTTGAAGAACATATTCAATTGATCCAGCAATTGAATAAGATCTTCAACCAGCAAGTCGGTATTTACGCCGAAATCAAAGCGCCAGCATGGCATCGCCTGCAAGGCAAAGATATCACTCTGGCGACCGTTGTAGCGTTAGATAGATGGCAGTTAAATAACCCTACAGCCAACGTCTTCTTACAATGCTTTGATTTTGCCGAAATACAACGTCTACGCGATGAGTTGAAGGTTAAAGTACCGCTGATACAGCTGATTGGTGATGATAGTTGGCAGGAATCTGATACCGATTATGCTTATCTGCTCTCGACTGCTGGGCTTGCCGAAGTGGCGCGCTATGCAGACGGTATTGGTCCGTGGTTACCGCAAGTACTCGCCGAACCGGACAACAGCGGCCTTACGTTGGCACAACGTGCGCGCCAGCAACAACTTCTGGTCCACGCTTATACCTTTCGCAGTGATGATTTACCTTCTCAATGGGCCAGTCACACCTTGTTGGACGCATTATTTAATGAGCACGCCATCGACGGCGTGTTTACCGATCAAACCGACGTAGTACGCGCGTATCTAGACCACATAAGTGCCACTGTTCAGCGTTAGGACTTGGCCATGCGGATAACAACTCTGCGGTTTTGGGCACGAGATGCTTCGGTATTATTCGGCGCAATATGACGTTTTTCGCCATGTCCGGTCACGTCGATACGATCTGGTGAAACGCCAGCATTGGCAAAAAAGTCACGGATCTCATTGGCACGTCGAATCGACAACTGTTCATTGTTCCAACGGCCACCATAACTATCAGTGTAACCATCAAGTAGCACTAGTTCTAATTCAGGATCTTCTTTCAGGTAATCGGCAATCATGGCTAAGCGACGCTCGGAATATTTATTAAGTTCAACACTGTTTTTCTTGTAACTCAGCACTGTGTAAGCAATGTCTTCAAAACTATAGGGCAATAGGTTTGACACACAGGAAACGAATTGACGGTAAGCGGGAATGAAGTTGGCCGCATTCAAAGCAACAGCAACTTTATCAAAACGATTGTACCAATCTTGATAATAAATCGTTGGCCAATAGCCTTTTTCCAGTTCACTCAGCATAGTCCAAGCCGTCGTCTCGGGGAGATCGCCGTTGTATTGCGTCCGAATGGTCATTTCAGCCAATGACTTTTGTTGCTGACCGGGCATCCAGCTAGGAGGCACCGAATACACCGCTGCGACGTCAAAACGTTTGGGTAACATCAGCATATCAAGTTCAAACATCATGTTGAGTTGTTTTGATGCCTGACTAGTAAACACGGCTTGTCCATAACCTGGGATGTCATGCTGCAAGTCACAAGCAATTCTCGTTTCAGTACTCACTCGCCAGTCAGATTGCTCGACCTCGGCAGCGTATTGGCGCATGTTTGCTAATACTTCAGGGAAACCGGCGATTGCGGTCAAACACACCATTGCCAATGTTTTCTTAAACAACATAACAGCCTCTTTGCCTCAGTGGTCGACAAAATGATAATTTTTCAATAACCCAGCGACTTATTTAGCTCAGTCCCGATCATAACTTTTATCGTCAACTCGGCGCAAAAGTTTAATCCTCTACTAGATAGATAGCGCTTAAATTGTCATACTGCCAAGCATTACGCGTTCACCACGTTTTCATGCAGTTTTAAACGAATTTATAAGATTAGCAATACATGCCCTATGCCCTCAATGCAATGGTAAATCGGTTCCGCGGCTATTTTCCCGTTATCATCGATGTTGAAACCGCAGGCTTCAATGCCAACACCGACGCGTTATTAGAAATTGCCGCGGTCACTGTGAAGTATGATAGTGATGATATGCTAGTGCCCGATCAATGCTTTCATCGTCACGTAATTCCTTTTGAAGGTGCCAATCTTGAGCAAGCGGCGCTAGATTTTAATGGCATTGATCCTACCTGCGCTTTGCGCGGCGCTTTGGATGAAGCCGACGTGATGAAAGATCTTTGCAAAACGATCCGGAAACTACAAAAGCAGGCTGATTGTCAGCGCTCTGTTATTGTGGCGCATAATGCGAGCTTCGATCAGGGCTTTGTGAACGCAGCAATCGAGCGCCAAGGTATAAAAAGAACCCCTTTTCACCCGTTTGTATCTTTCGATACTACTAGTTTGGCAGCTCTTACCTTAGGCCAAACGGTTCTCATTAAAGCATGTCAGGCGGCAGGGATCCGGTTTGATGCGAAGCAAGCACACTCAGCGCTTTATGATGCGCAAAAAACCGCTGAATTGTTTTGTTATATGGTTAATCGCTGGCACGTACTCGGTGGTTGGCCACCATCGCCAACTGGCGAATAATTGATTCAGGCGACAAACAAAAAAGCCAATCTGACGATTGGCTTTTTTATTTTGCTGACGTTGTTATAGGTCGTCAGACTGCTCTGATAGATATTTAGCGACACCGGCTGGGCTCGCATCCATACCCGCTTTACCTTCTTGCCATCCAGCCGGACAAACCTCGCCGTGCTCTTCATGGAAACTTAAAGCATCAACCATACGCAGCATCTCATCAATGTTGCGGCCCAGTGGTAAATCGTTGACCACTTGATGGCGGACCATACCCTCCGCGTCAATTAAAAATGAACCACGGAATGCAACACCGTCAGTCGGATGCTCAACATCGTACGCTTGACAGATTTCGTGTTTAACGTCGGCTACCAAAGTATATTTAACCGGTCCAATACCACCATCGTTAATCGCAGTGTTGCGCCATGCGTTGTGGCTGAACTGTGAGTCGATTGATACACCAATAACTTCAACACCGCGTTTCTGGAATTCTGCATAGCGCTTATCAAACGCGATCAACTCAGATGGACAAACAAAGGTGAAATCCAACGGGTAAAAGAATACAACGGCTTTTTTGCCCTTAATTGCTTCACTTAAGGTAAATTGATCAACAATTTCTCCGCTGCCAAGCACTGCAGCTGCTGTGAAATCTGGGGCTGGACGGCCTACAAGTACGCTCATGCGAGTCTCCATTTTGTTTTGTTTATGTTGGTTCAAAAAGATTAGTTAAAGACAACAAAAAGCACCTTCACCAATCAGCTTCAGCATATATTGGTGCGCTTTAGGCAAATACAAGTAGCCTGCACACTTTAAATATTCAAAGATCAAGCTCTAAGGTTATGAGTCCTACTTTGATCAAACAAACCGCCGCACTTAGCCGGTAAATTTTATATATGCAACTTCTTGAAAGTAAAATAGCCTTGCTTTTGATGCAAATAACAATTATTATCATTTGCAATTAACTTCTTGGGGTCAAGCATGTTTATTTGTCTGTGTTATGGCGTCACTGACCGTGCGATAAAACAAGCCGTGGAAGAACATGGCGTGGGTAATTTGCGTGAGCTTAACCAAGTTCTCTCGTTGGGTACTGAGTGTGGTCGTTGTGTGCAAATGGCACAACAAATAATAGATAGCACGATTATCGATGAGTCCTTATTTAAAGAAGTCTGTTAGAAAAGAGGTTTCACTCATTTAGTGTTCGCAATACTAATCGAAAACCTAATAGCATAAAAAAGCCAGAGATATACTCTGGCTTTTTTTATAGCTAACCGGATGTTCAAGTAACGTTCTAGTTAGATACCTGCTTCGCAGCAGTTTCTTTAATCAGTGGCTGTAATTCGCCTTGCTGAAACATTTCTAAAATGATGTCACAGCCCCCCACGAGCTCACCATCTACCCACAGTTGTGGGAATGTTGGCCAGTCGGCATAGCGCGGCAACTCGGCACGAATATCTGGGTTTTGCAAAATGTCAACGTAAGCAAACTGTTCCCCACAAGACATTAATGCTTGCGACGCTTGGGCGGAAAAACCACAACTGGGTAATTTGGGCGACCCTTTCATATACAACAAAATTGGGTTCTCAGCGATCTGCTGCTTAATCTTTTCTACTGTCGCTTGACTATCGTATGCGTCCATAAAGGCCTCTATTTTTTGACATGTAGGCAATATAGGTACTACGCTTGTCACTTTCAAGGCTAATAATTGAGTAAAAATAAGTCCTTGCCCTTTAAAAAAATGACCCCATTTAGCTGATAATCAGTAATATCAATAACGTAAGTAAAATCTCATCAGGATTAACCGACGATTACACCTGATGAAGTTTACCAATTTAACCAAGGAAAATAACGGAGACCATCGCATGGCTTTTGAATTACCTGCTTTACCTTATGAAAAAAACGCACTTGAGCCGCACATCTCAGCGGAAACTTTGGATTTCCATCATGGTAAGCACCATGCTACCTATGTCACCAAATTAAATGGTTTGATTGAAGGTACTGATCTTGAGAATAAAAGCCTTGAAGAGATTGTGAAATCTTCAGACGGCGGAGTGTTCAACAACGCAGCGCAAATCTGGAACCACACCTTCTATTGGAATAGTTTAAGTCCAAATGGTGGTGGTGAGCCGACAGGCGCATTGTCCGATGCTATTAACGCGAAATGGGGCTCATTTGCAGACTTCCAGGCAGCCTTTAATGATAAAGCTGTTAATAATTTTGGTTCTAGCTGGACTTGGCTGGTTAAAACTGCCGATGGTAGCTTAGACATCGTTAACACCAGTAACGCTGCAACGCCAATCACTGAAGCCGGTGTAACCCCGCTAATCACAGTAGACTTATGGGAACACGCTTATTACATCGACTATCGCAATGTGCGTCCAAAATACCTAGAAGGCTTCTGGGCGTTGGTTAATTGGTCATTTGCGGCAGAGAATTTCGCCTAAAACTCAGGCCAAAGTTTCCCCAACGCAGAGTCGTTGGGTGAGCTAAAAACCTACTGATAGTACCAGATCAGGATTAGAAACCAGAATTCGATTAGTCGACATTCTGGTTTTTTTTATTCACTACTGAGAGCGCTGGCACACTAGCGCTAATTGAGTCCCCTGTGTACTGAAAACTAACCGGCTTGCGCCAGCAGGACACTGCTCTGCGATAGACACATAGGCTTGCCATCCATCTTTGGCACCATAAGCCCAGCTAATTAATCCATTTTGCTCTGCATTAACAGTTACAGCTCGGCCGTCGGGAGTCCAAGCATAGTATTGGCTACTGGTTGGAAGCAAGGCTAGGCGACGTGTGCGATGCGATGAAGCGTCATACTCCATGAGATAATGCACATCACCAATCCGCTTAGAATAGCTGAATTTATCTGGCTGTTGCGGGATTGCCCAAAGGCTCGCCCCAATGTCCGTATCGATTATTCTGGGGTTGTTTGACGTGGGTAAAATAGTTGCCCGTTGCAAGGAGTGCTTGCCGCCTTCTTCAGTGCTCAAAACAAAAACCAACACCTCAGAGTCATTCAACCAGACATGATAGCCAATCGGCTCTACGTCGAGTAATTTTTGTGGTTGCGGTGCATCGAATGACCACTGTGCTAACCATTGCTTACCATTTTTATCCACCCAAATGCCAGATAACGCGGGTTGTGTCGAGCGTGGTGTTGGCGAATATTCACTGGTTGACGATTGGGTGATATTGCGCGTCGTGCTGGTCGCCATGTTGTATTGATACAAATCAGTTTGCCCTGCGGCGTCGGCGGCGGTGTAATAAAGTACCGCCCCATCCGCGCTAAAGTAGGGTTGATTGTGATAAAACGGAGCATCCGTTATTTGCCGCCATTCAATCACTGTTACCTGAGATTCTTCAGCGGTTGCGGGTGACAACGTAAGCATCCAGATATCTGAGCCCGGTGGCTGCTGTGCTTGTGCTGAGAGAGCACCCAATAGCATAATGATTACAGATAGGGTTAGTCGCATAGATTTCTCCTGTATACGATTATGCGAGTTTTTCTTTCGCCAATGGTAATAATATGACCGCAGCTAACAGGGCTAACGCTGCTGCGATAGAAAAGCTTAGGGTTGCACCACTGCCTTGCTCCCACAAATGCCCGGCCAGCCAATTCCCTAGCGCACCACCAGCACCAAAAGCCACGCCAATATAGATGGCCTGCCCGCGGCTTTGAAAGTGTGCAGTAAAATAATGATGAATAAAAGCAACACTGACCGCATGGGTGAGGCCAAAGCTAAAAGCATGTAGCGTTTGCGATAGCACCAATAATGGAGTCGTGTCAGCAAAAAATCCAAGCATCCACCAACGCACAGCGGTTAGTGCCAAGCTTGTTATCAATAGCCATTTGATGCCAAATCGCTGAATAAGCCGACTGGCGAGCACAAAGATGATCACCTCTGCTGCAACCCCTAACGCAATAAGAAAACCAGTGAATTGCCCCGAGTGCTCAAGGTCACGCATGTATAAAGCAAAAAAGCCATAGTAAGGGCCAAAGCTCACTTGTAGCAGCGTTGCCGATAATAAAAACAACAGGAATACGGGAGTCATTACCTGCCGCCAACTATTGCCACTGGTGCTCTCGAGGTGTTCATCGCGATTAACGTCTGCTAACAATAAGGTCGATAGAAACAGCAATGACAAAACTGTCACACTCACCCAGATAGGGACTTCAGTCCCAAAAATGTCGAGCAAATAGCCTGTCAGCATGGTTAGCAAAATAAAGCCAACGCTGCCCCATAAGCGTACACTTCCGTAGTTCTTCTCTCGGATTTTAGCTTGTTTTAGAGTGATAACTTCTAATTGTGGCAACACGGCCGTCCAAAACATCATCATCAAGCCGAAGGTCAACGTTAACGACCAAAATGACATAGCCCAAAATACACCAGCAAAGCTGAGTACCGTCAGCAGACAGCCCACGCGCAGTACCAATAACGTATGGCCTGTTCGATCGGCCAAGCTTGCCCAAATCCCTGGACCAAAAATGCGCGCAAAAGTGATTAATGCAAACAACTCTCCAATTTGCGCTGAACTAAAGCCTCTACCATCAAGGAACAAGCCGAGATAAGGAACAATAATCCCTAATTGCGCAAAATACAGAAAGTATGTGGCCGATAGACGCTTCAATCATCGACCCTAGCATAAGCTATATCATTCATTCGATAGCGCCTGGGATGGTCGGCGTAATGCGTTGAACGTGGGCGTTTTGCGCAGTATGCCGCAATAAGTGATCCATTATCACAATGGCCAACATAGCCTCAGCTATCGGCACTGCGCGAATACCCACACAGGGATCGTGACGCCCTTTAGTAACAATATCGGTTGCTTCACCACTAACCGTGATGGTTTCACCCGGGACTGAAATGCTGGATGTTGGCTTTAGCGCCATATGTACAATCAAGTCTTGCCCACTGGAAATCCCTCCCAATACGCCACCGCTGTGATTGCTGGCGAAACCTTCTGGGGTTAAGGTGTCGCGGTGCTCGCTACCTTTTTGTTCGACGACAGCAAATCCATCACCGATTTCTACACCTTTTACCGCATTGATCCCCATCATCGCATGTGCAATGTCCGCATCGAGCCGGTCAAACACAGGCTCACCTAATCCCACAGGCATGTTGGTGGCTATGACTGAAACTTTAGCGCCAATAGAATCACCGGATTTTTTCAATTCCCGCATGTACTCGTCAAGCGCGTCTAATTGAGCAGGATCCGGACAAAAAAATGGGTTGTCATTAATTGTTTCTGGCGCCTTTAACGCCATTGCGATCGGTCCAAGTTGTGAGAGATAACCGGTAATTTCAATCCCATGCACTTGCTTCAAATATTTTTTTGCAATACCTCCGGCGGCTACCCTTATGGCCGTTTCTCGTGCCGAAGAACGACCACCACCACGATAGTCACGTAATCCATACTTCTGTTGATAGGTGTAATCCGCATGTCCTGGGCGGAAGCGGTCGGCAATCTTGGAATAATCCTGGCTGCGCTGATCTTTGTTTTTTATTAACAGTCCAATCGATGTACCGGTCGTTTTGCCTTCGAATACGCCAGATAAAATCTGTACTTCATCATCTTCACGGCGCGCCGTGGTGTAGCGTGATGTACCGGGTTTACGCCGATCAAGGTCACCTTGCAAATCTGATTCATGTAACTCTAACCCTGGAGGACAACCATCGACTACCCCACCAATCGCAATCCCGTGGCTTTCACCAAAGGTAGTAACGGTAAATAATTTGCCAAAACTATTTCCTGACATGAATTATCCTTTTAAATAATCTAATAACGCGGCTTTAGACACAGCAAAAATGCCGTCCCCCCCCTGTTCCAGTTCAACCCACTCCACCGTTAATCCGGGGAAACGATCAGCGAAATGCACCATCGAATTACCGACTTCTACAAATAACCAACCGCTATCAGTTAAATAGTTTGCCGCTTGATTGATAATTGTCTCAACTAAATCCAACCCGTCCTCTCCGGCTGCCAGGGCTAACTCAGGCTCATGCTGAAACTCTGCCGGCAAGTCAGCCATATCCTCGGCGTCAACATAGGGCGGATTGGAAACAATTAGGTCATAACGTTGTTGAGTCAGCGCGGAAAAGACATCCGATTGCATTGCTACCACACGGCTCTCCAACCCATGCTCTTGAATATTAATGTTCGCAACATCAATTGCATCTGTGCTGATATCCAACGCATCCACATCGGCATCAGGGAAGGCATGAGCAAGCGCGATAGCAATACAGCCGCCGCCAGCGCATAAATCTAAAATAGTCCGTGGTTCATTAACATAACCAGCAAACGCTTGTTGTATAAGCTCTGCAAAGGGCGAACGCGGGATCAACACGCGTTCGTCAACATAAAACGGAAAGCCACAAAACCATGCTTGATTAGTTAAATAGGGTAAAGGCAAACGGGTTTGTACGCGTTTTAATACTAACTCAGCAATTTTTTGGCGCTCGCTGTGGGTCAACTTTGCATGAAACAGCGCTTCGCCGGTTACGTCGGAAAGGTTTTGTGGCAGATGCAACGCTGACATCACCAAGGTTACCGCTTCATCCCAGGCATTGTCAGTTCCATGTCCAAAAAACAAATCGGCATCATTAAAGCGACTCACGCTCCAGCGCACGAAATCCAAAATACTGGCCAAATCGTTAATGGCTTGATCAAGATAAATTTTATCAGTCATTGCAATAGTTAAACCCACGAGTAATGCCTGCTATCATACCGAAAATATTTGGCTTTCGGGCGTGCTATTTTGAATTTTTTTCACGGGGATAAAGAGTTTGGTTGAAGATGACGACATGCTGCTGTTTCGCCAGTCGATTGGTGGTGTCAAACCACTGCCTGAGAATGAAAAAGTCGCGCTTACCCAGCAACAACGCTTGCATGCAAAGCGGCAACGCAAACGTCAGCATGACAGCACAGACCAAAAGGATCAACGCCAAGCCAATGCGTATTTTACCTTTTCCGACGCATTTCATGGCTATATCCCACCCGAGGGGCCAACTCGCTATGCCGTCGATCGTGAACATCACGATCAAATTAAACGATTACGCCGGGGTGATTTTGCACCCGAGATCATTCTCGATCTGCACGGATTGTCGCGCGAAGAAGCAAAACTCGAAATCGCTGCCCTGTTATATCATGCGAAACAACAACATGTGCAATGTGTCTGTATTGTCCACGGTGTCGGTGCTGGGATCTTAAAGCAACAAGTCCCGCACTGGTTAATCCAGCACCCAGACATTGCTGCCTTTCATCAAGCACCATTGGAGTGGGGCGGTAAGGGTGCCCTATTAGTCAAGCTAGTACACGCCGATCCTAAGTTGGGTTAATTATTTATCTGCGTCTGCACTATTGTGTAAAAACAGGTAGGTATAGTAACCACCCATCACGCAAATAATGGCAATCAACAACAATGACATCCACACAACGGGATCTAGGAATAACTCTAAAGGCATGGTGCTTTCCTCCTGCACATCAACAATGCCTTTATTGTCGCCTACACCGGTAAACAGGTACTGATCTTGATCAATATTTTGGGACACGCGCAGAGTAAAGTTTGCGCTAGATCAAAAGAGTATACAGGAGGCGTTCTTATGCCAACCAAACACGCTATTACTGCGCCATTAGAATAATATTTTTACATTAAACGCAATATTGATTCGCGCACGATCGGAGGGGTTTGGCAATACTTCATGGATAAGATAACTCGGAAACATCACCATCAATCCATCTTCTGCTGGCACCGTAAATGATTGTCCAAAAGGCAAACCATGGGAGACTTGCTGATTAACAAAAGCATGACTATACAAGGCAAGATCGCCGGTTCCCGTGCCCTGCACATAATAAACCCCCGACCAATGCCATTTTGAGTGCGTATGAATGGCGTTGGCGCTGCCCGGCTGATTAACATTTGCCCAGTAGTTCATTTCAAAACGATCGGCTGAAAATGATTCGAGCGGCGCACACGGCGCTCCAATGTTTAGATAGTGGCGATGAATCGCTTTCACGTTATCAATAATAAAACGTTGCAATGGTCGCCAACCATTAAAGTCACTGCTGCCGCGCCAACAACCAGGATTAGCTAACGGATCAATGGTTGGGTTAGTTTGCTGATATTCGAGTATTTCCTGCTTAAGCGTTGCGTTTAATTCGACATGTCGCGGTACCATGGTGCGCCATATATCTGTATGCAAAATTCCCCCACGTGCAAGCATGATCCGTTCGTTATCAGCATTTACGTATTGCATTCCGGCCGGGAAAGGCGTGGGTTGTGTCATTTAGCGATATCTCTCAATATAAGGCGTTAAAAATTCAGTATAGCGTTGCCAGCGCGCAACGGCGTGAGTCGTAATGGGTTGTCTAACTTGCCAAATACTGGGCGTCTCAACATGGTTGGTCGACTCACGAATCACTTCTGCTGGCGGCAATGATACGCCAAGAAAATCACCGATACGTGCGGCGCCGGGCGCATAATCTGCAACTAACTGCTGATAGGATACATGAAGAATATCATCGCCAAACATTGACTGCCAATGGCTCATTAAGCGTTGATATTGATCGTAAACAAAGAAAATATCATCTAAGTCGTTGGTGTAGGCAAAGTAACGCGAGAAATTCTCAAAATAAATGGATACAGCAAGGTCCAGTGGGTCGCGCTGCATATTGATGATTTTGGCGTGCGGGAATAGCAGCTTAATCAATCCGATATGAAAAAAGTTAGTCGGTACTTTATTCACAATCCGCTCACCTGCAAAATTGGCAAATTGCTGGAAATAGTTTTCATATGCTTTGATCGTGGCTTGCCAATCAATACGTTCTTGCCGCATCAAACGCTGAAGGTATTGCTCATCTACTCCAGAAGCTGCTATGGCAACTTCCAAGGCGGGTGTCTCGCCACCGGCATAATATTCGGGTACTGATGATAAAATTTGCTCTACTAATGTCGTGCCAGAACGGGGCATACCAACCACAAAAACATGCTCGGTCACGCAATTCGATTTTGCCGACTGGTAGTTGTCCATGCTAAAAGCGGTTAGCAAACCGTCCACTTGCTGCTGCAGCATCGTTGAGCTAAAACGGCAAGTTTTGCTTTTTAACGCGTTGGCTCGAGTTGCCAACTGCCACGCCACCCCATAATTCCCTCGGTCATTTTTTGCTTTCGCTTGAGCAAATAGAACACGAGCAGCAGCTTCAGGATCATCATTCACAAGTGGAAGCATGGCTAAATGTTCATCCAACTCCGGTGTGAGCTTTTGCGACTTAGCTAACCCCGCAGCCGCATAACTATTGTCTGGCTGCTCCTGCAAAATTGCCAAATAATCCGCCTGTGCAGCGTCAAAATCACCAAGCATTGCTGCAATATTAGCACGCATTAAGCGGGCCTTAGGAGCCAATTCTGGCGCTGCGGGTTGAATATCCAGCCATTGCCGCGCAGCCGTCAGCGCTCGGGCTTGGACGGCGACATTGCAGCGCGCGACCAAAACATCCTGATTAGCTTGCAACACCTTGGGCACGCGCTTTGCCACTGTTAGCGCTGCGGCATACTGATGATATTGACAAAGTAAACGCAAAACGTGGACGTACAGATGGGCGTCTTGTGTGTGCGGAATGACTATGCATAAACGTTTGATATATTCATCGGCTTGTTGCTGTTTGCGCCCGAGTAGAATTCCGACCATGTGGGTGAGTAATTCTACATTTTCGGGCGCTAGCGATTCGATTTCACAAAGCTTTTGCCATGCGGGCTCGATCCTACCAGCCCCTAGAAGTTGGCGTACAGTTTCTAAGGCTTGGGAAGTCGTGAGTGATTGGTTACCAATTACCATATTAATCGCCAAAACCACCCGCGCTGTAATTCTTCTTCACAGCCTTTGAGCTGAGTGGCATAGCGCAAAGAACGCGCTTTTACGATACTTGCGACATTCACTAACCAGCGTTTCTTTAAATAGGAACGCCGTTTAAAACCGCCCCACCCTTCGTGATAATTGAGATACTGTCCATGCGCATCCCACTTTGAAATTCCATTAATCGTGTGCGTTTTGCTGATAAACCACCCCATAAAATCTATCGCATCGGCAAAATCATCACGGTCAGCCCATGAGTTGCCGGTTTCACGCACGTAGTCTTCCCACGTTGGTGTCTTCGCTTGCGAATATCCGTAAGCAGAACTGACTCTACCCCATGGGATCAAGCCGAAGAATACGTAGTCACGCGGTGGCAAGGCGTCGGCCTTAAATGAGCTTTCCTGATACATCATTGCCATCGGTACATGAATGGGTACGCCCCATTTATCACGCACATCAGCAGCTGCATCATACCAGTCAGGTTTTTCTTTAAAGATTGCGCACAGATTACTAATGTCACTGGGCGGGGTTGTAGTGCAACCGACAAGCATAACGAGCAGACTGATCAGACCAGCGAAAAAAATTGACTTGCTCAGGAACTTTATGCTCATTTTTTATTCAAATCTAGTGTTCTAGTATTGTGTGTGTTTCCCTGGAACCTTATCTGCCTGGCTAGCACCAGGCTTTTTTTTGTGCCCTGTTTAGCGTGCAAAATAGGCTTTAAGAAACGCATCAAAATCTTCTTTATCGTTTGCTTCAATAATCTTTTGCTGCTGCAGCGACTCGCGACTCTGCTGTTCGAAAAATGCCTGATCAAAATGCTGATAACCCTGACTTAAAAACGACGCCTTATATTGCCGCGACAATTCAAGCCCCCACTGACCGTTGTCCACGTTGCGACTCTGCAAGGTCGCTAAAATTTGCGCAGAGGGAGTTTTACCGCTGTCAGTGATTTTTTCGAATTCTCGCGCAACTGCCGCGCTATATTGCGAAGTTGCAGAAGCGCTATCCAGGACTTTTGCGACCTTTGCAAAGGTTTCAAATAATGAGATTGCCCACTGCTGCAGTGGAACTTCATTACTCGTCTGGTCTTGTCCTTCTTGCAGCAGCGTTAATGCCGGATCACGACCTTGGGTCACCACCCGCTTAATATTACGCTCGGTTTTGGTGTAAGCTTGTTGCGTGAAGTCGGGTGATTCCGTCAACAAACAACTTAACAAGAAGACATCTAGAAAATAGAACTGCTGCAAACTGATCCCAACCGGTTGCATGGGGTCAACATCTAACGCCCGTACTTCCACGTATGCAACACCACGACTCTCTAGCGCGTCAGTCGGCTTTTCTAGCGATCGCGCCACTTGTTTAGGGCGAATTGGCGAATATAACTCGTTTTCGATTTGCAAAATGTTGCTATTCAACTGCTCGTAAACGCCTTGCTCACCAGCCGCAAAACGTGCGTACTCAGCACTTGGCGTCCGAATCGCTTTACGCACAGAGGCAACATAATCCGACAAATTGTTGTAACACACGTGTAGGCTTGATTGTTGACTGTTGGTATAGCCAAGATCGCTCATGCGCAACGACGTTGCATAGGGTAAATACAAAGTGCCTTTGCCAATTTGCTGAAAATCAAAATTATGCTTTTTGCCACGTAGGAAAGAACCACACAGCGCAGGAGAGGCACCATATAGGTAAGGGATCAACCAGCACCAGCGACGATAATTTCTTATTAAGTCAAAGTACTGCTGGGAAACAAAAGCTGGACTGAAGACGCTACCTTTAAGTTCAGCATAAAGTTGCCAAAAACTCTCAGGAAGTGAAAAATTAAAATGGATCCCTGAAATTGCCTGCATCATTGCGCCATAACGATTTTTAAGGCCTTGCCGATAGGTGCTCTTCATCCGGGCAATATTAGAAGTGCCATATTGAGCGATTGGGATCTCGTCTTCGCTATCGACGTAGCAAGGCATACTCATTGGCCACAGCGCCTCATCACCCATTTCACTCAGCACAAACTTATGAATATCGCTTAATTGCGCCAATGTTGTATGGGGATCTTCCTCAGGGGGTGTAATAAATTCCAATAAAGCTTCAGAAAAATCCGTAGTAATACTGTCGTGAGTAAGCGCTGACCCTAATTGCTGAGGATGGGCTTGTTGCGATAATTTTCCTTGCGGGGTGATCCTCAACGCTTCACGCTCTACCCCATGCTTGATACCGGTTAACGCTGTACGAAAATGCGCAGTATCAAGACCGGCAAGAATTTTCTCTAAACTCAACGGATGATTCGACAATGGATCACTCACTTTTTATTGAAAATAGTTTCCCGACAAGTATATCGCTTTTTAACCGCAAAACTTGCCTTACTTAGATTTTGTTACACTAATCTAGATCAATCGTCTACCTCGTAGTCTAAAACTGTGCGACCCAGAGTTTCGAGCTGCGGCTTAAGTGCTGCTGCGTCGCCCACAACAAAGATGTGCATATCGCTCAAATCCATGTATTGCTGTGCCCACTGTTGCAATTGCTCGGTGGTTAACGCTTGAATAATACTGAGCTGTTGCTCAGTAAAATCTGGGGACAAATCATAGACCAGTAAATGCCTAAGAAAACGCGCTTTATTCGCTGGCGTTTCATAGTCCAAAGCATCTCCTTGGGTAAACGCTTTTTGCAACAAAGCCAATTCTGCGTCCGTCACTCCGTGCATTTTATACTCGCGAACCTCGCGCAACATTTCTTGAATACTTTCAAGTGTCGCAGTGGCATTAAAGTCACCACCCATAGAGAATGTACCTAAGGTTTTACCACCGCTGAAATAGCTTCCAGCGCCATAGGTAAAACCCTTATCCTCACGCAAATTGAGGTTTATTCGACTATTAAAATGCCCACCTAACGGGAAATTAGCCAAGCGTGCTTGAAAATAATCCCCCGTTGCATCGTAAGGCATTGAGCGTTTAGCAATACTTATGACAGATTGCACCGCATTGGGTTTATCGACTAAATAGATATTACCCGTCGCATATTCAGGAAAGGGCTGATACGTGGGAATTTCATAGGGTTTCACTGACCATTCTTGGAGCGGCAATAGCGCAGCTAATGTGTCGGTTTGGGAGATATCACCCACCACCACGATATTTGCCTGGGCTGGATTGTAATACGTTTGGTAAAACACTTTGATATCATCCAGAGTAATCGCCTCTACGGTAGTGGTAGTTCCGCTATCCGGTAAACTGATGCGATTATTTTCACCGTAAAGAATGGCGTCTTGCGCACGTCGAGCTAGTGTATTGGGATTTTTTATTTGTTGCTGCATGGCTTGTAATGTGCGCTGCTTAAGTTGCTTGAAATCAGCAACTTCAAAGCCTGGATTAAACAATTTTTCAAATAAAATGGCTAACGTTGGCGCGAGATTTTTACTCAGACTGCTCACATATACGGTAGTAAACCGACCCGACGCTGAGAACTGGATGTCACTGCCCAATTTAGCCAGTTCATTGGCTAGTTCAACGCCCGAGCGTTGCGCACTGGATTCATTCATCATTTGAGCAGTAAGTGAGGCTAATCCCGCTTTTTCAATAGGATCTAACAGCGGACCACCTTCGAGATTAATCGTTAGGCTAACTGTTGGTGTCTCATCCGTATTGATACCCAACACAGGTATCCGCGACGCTATTTTTGCTTGCCAGAATTCCGGCACGCTAACCAGCGGCGCTGGCGCTGTCGGTGGTATTTGACTGCGATCAAAGGTATCAACAATCTCCATAGGCTCAACGTCGGCATGTTGGCGAAGTGGCGGAATGTCACGTGCTGGAATACTATATTCCGGCAGATTAACGGCTGCTTGATTCTGGCCTTCAGGCACAATACTCAGTACAACGGCTGGATTGTTCTTAATGTACTTTTTGAACACCCGCATAACGTCATCTGCCGTTACTGCATTGTAGCGGTCAATATCCACTTGCACGAGGTCGGGTTGCTGTGCATAGAGCTCACCATTAGCCAATGAACTCACTTTCCGCGCGACACTTTGCAGACCAAAAATCGTACCTGCCTCAATGCTCATCTTCACTCGTGTTAAATCATCCGGTTCGACGCCACGTTGCTCAAAATCAACGAGGGCTTGTTTAAACGCACTGTGCAAATCATCTAAGTCTTGCGTGATCGCAGGATTGGCCAGTGCCAGCATCTGGAATTCACAGGCTAATTCACGGCAGGGGTGCATAACAGCAGCCTGTACTGTTTTGCCTGTCGACACGAGATCTTGATAAAAAATAGAGGTTTTGCCACCACCTAAAATATCCGCTAAAACATCCAGTGGTGCCTCATCAGGATGGCGGGCATGCACCGTTGGAAACGTCATTTGGATCAATGGCAAGTGCACATTATCTTCCAATACTACGTGTCTTGTTTGCGCTAAAGTTACCGCCTTTTTAGGGAGTTTCGTTACAGTCGGCCCAGCTGGAATTGGGGCAAAATATTTTTTCACCCAAGCTTTAGTTTGCGCGATGTCAATATCACCACCAATCGTTAGTATTGCATTATTAGGGCCATACCAACGCTGGAAAAAAGCTTTCAAATCATCAACATTGACGCGCTCTAGATCTTCTATATAACCAATAACTGGCCACGAGTAAGGGTGCCCCTGCGGATACAAGGCTTCACTCACGCGCTCAGTACGTAATCCGTAGGGTTGATTGTCTACGCGTTGTGCACGCTCGTTTTTGACGGTCTCACGTTGATTCTCAAACTTCTTTTGCGTAACCGCATCAAGTAAGAACCCCATACGGTCAGACTCCAACCAAAGCACTTTTTCTAAGTGGTTGCGTGGTACTGTTTGGTAATAGTTGGTGCGATCAGAATTTGTCGTACCGTTCATATCGCCACCGGCTTCGGTGATCATTGCAAAGTGTTGTTCGTCAGCGACGTGCTTTGAACCCTGAAACATCATGTGCTCGAAAAAGTGCGCAAAACCTGACTGCCCTGCTTGCTCGCGCGCCGAACCGACGTGATAGGTCACATCGACATGAACCAACGGGTCTGAACGGTCTTGATGCAGAATGACCGTTAAACCGTTCGTTAACTGATACTTTTCGTGGCTAATAGAAATCTGCTTTTGCCCACCTGAAGCTGGCTTATACGACGACGAACAACCGACAACGCTTAAACACAACGCTGCCAAAAACCATCCATATTTATTCATTTGCTACCAATCTTTATTTTCCAACCGATTCCAAAGCTACAACTGCCCAGAATATTCAAGTACACTCAAGCTACTATTTTTGTCAGAGGCTCACCATGAATGCTGAATTACTGCTTATCAATAAAGAGTTTGGTTTAAAACAACTCAGTGATAATGAAGCTCTGTATAAAAAATTATTACTGCGTTTTCTGCAGGAATACCGCGAAAGTGCCCAGAAGGTAGCGGAATTTCAAACGCAAAACAACCAGGACGCGATGCAATTACTTGTGCATACGATCAAAGGCGTCAGTGGCAATTTAGGGCTTGATTACCTGCACTCTATCGCCAAAGTGACGGATGATGATGTTAAAAGCCAAGGCGCGAGCGCAGAATTAAGTAGTTTACAATCCGCGTTAAGCCAGACATTAGCGCAAATTGAGGAATATTGTGATGCGTCTGCAGCTAATGCTGGCAACAGTAATCAAGCACTTGATGAGTTCAAGCAAGCGCTAAGTGCCCATCGTTTCATCAGTCCTGAACAACTTGACGACTTTCTGGAAGCAGCTCAAATCCCAGCACACAAACATGCAGCGATGCACGAGGCGATTGCTGATCTTGACTACACCACTGCGCAAACGTTACTCGGCGACTGATGCAACAATCCTGCATTGCGCCACGCGTTGAGGTTGTTTACCAGAATGACGCCTTCGCTATAGTCAACAAATCAGCTGGGATTTGTATGCATTACTCCGATGGCGAAAATAATTTGCAGCACCATCTAGCACAGGTCGGAATTGAGTCGTTTTTTCTCGTGCACCGTCTCGATACAGATACCTCAGGGTTAATGGTCATCGGAAAAAACAAAACTGTGACGGCCGAACTTAACAAACTATTCAGTAAGCGCTATGTACAAAAGTTTTACCTTGCCATCAGCGATAAAAAACCACAAAAAAAACAAGGCCACATAATAGGTGATTTACGCAAAGTCAGGCGTGGAAACTATAAGTTACAAAATAGCCAAGAAAATCCTGCCTATACCCAATTTTTTAGTTATTCCATCGCGCTGTCTGAAGCTCGCGCTCGCCTCTTTGTGCTCAAACCTTACACCGGTAAAACCCATCAATTACGTGTGTCTTTAGCTGCCATCGGTGCCCCCATACTGGGAGACCGTCGCTATGGCAAAAGGCCTGCTGACCGAATGTACCTGCATGCTGCCCAGTTGTCGTTTGTTTGGCGCAATCAACCTTACAGCTTCTCCGCATTGACGCCCGTAGGTGAACACTTTCAAGCGCCCGACGTTCACCGCATTCTAACCGAAATAGGGCCGTTTGGTGATTTACCGTGGCCGCGATCACAATTAGCCCAATGAATCAAACTATGCCGTTTAGACAGGTGGATATTATAGGTAATGGTGCAATTGGAAATGTCCTCGCCTACCACCTACAACACGTCAAAGAAATTGAACACTTAGCACGCCATGTTCGCACTGAGGCGGCGACTCGCTTTATCACCTTAGATGGCGCTGAACATAGTCTTGCAACGCAGCTTAACGTATGGCCAAGTGATTGCTCTTCTCATCTGGTGGTCATCCCAGTTAAGAGCTATCAGATAATTGCGGCATTAGCGCAGTTCAAGCAATATTTTTTGGCAAATACAACCCTACTGTTATTGCACAACGGGATTATTGAACCTGCGCTTTTGCAAGATTATGAAGAGCAACACCGGGTGTTTATTGCCACGACCAGCATAGGTGCATTCAAAGCAACGCCGAGTTCATGCCAACAGACCGGCAGCGGTGCTACTCTTGTTGGCAGTCGACAAGAGGTTTCACGCGCGGAAAAAGATGCGATTACACAAGTGCTTAATCATGGACTGGGTCCTGTAGAATGGACAACTAACCTTAAGCAAACGCTATGGGATAAGCTGGCAGTTAATGCAATTATCAACCCACTAACTGCACTCAACAACATGCGAAACGGTGGTTTACTCGCCGCAGAATGGCAAACCATGATTACTGCATTAGCCCAAGAAATAGCCTCGGTCATGCAAGCTGAAGGTCTCAAAGCATCTCCCCAGACAATTAGCGACAAGGTCAGAACCATTGCTACACTGACCCAGCGTAATTACTCTTCTATGCACCAAGATATCGTATTCGGACGGGAGACTGAGATTGAAGCCATCAACGGTTATCTGGCGAGGCGCGCTGACTCACTCGGTTTATCCTGCCCCAACAATCAGCGACTGTTGGCGGAAGTTACCGCACTATCATTTGACTCACGAAGATAAGCCGACACGCTCTGCGCCTCAAGAGGACGTGAAAAATAATACCCTTGTAAATAATCACAACCTAAATTACGCAAAACCTCTGCTTGTTCTGCTGTTTCAACGCCCTCAGCGACCACCAGCTTGTTAAGCGAATGACACAAGTCGACCATGCCTTTGATAAACCGTCCATCGCTGTCGCCTTCTTCTATGTCCACCACAAACTGTTTGTCTAGCTTAATAAAATCAACTTTTAGTTGGCGCAAATAGGCGAGCGAACTCATCCCAATGCCGAAATCATCCAAAGACAGTGTCAAACCTCGATTCTTTAGCTTACTAAGCACAGCAATTGTACTTTCTATATCCACCATAGTGGCACTTTCTGTCAATTCTAGCTCAAGGCGCTCAGGGTCAACCTGAAACTTTTCGAGTAAGTCAAAAATCTCGGGAACCAGCATTTCATCCAGTAGGTTATAGGGAGACAAATTGACCGAAACTTGCACATCAAAACCGGCTTGTAACCAATCTGCCAGCTGTTCAATAGCCTGCTTTAAAATTGTTCGAGTGAATTCGTTTATCAATTCGCTTTGTTCAAACAAGTCAACAAACATCGCAGGGGATAAACAGCCATAATCAGGATGCTGCCAACGAACCAACGCTTCCAGACCGTACACTCGGCCATCTTGATTGGCTATTTTGGGTTGGTAATGCAAGACCAATTGCTTTTCTTTTAGAGCGTTGGCTAGCTGACCGCGCAAAGCAAATTTAATGGTAGACACCTCGTCCTTTTCCGGATCGTAGAACTGAAACCCCAATCGCAGACGCTTCGCTCGGTACATGGCCATATCAGCATGTTGCAAAAGACCATTATTGCTGTGTTCGGCGCTATCGTTCAACGCAATGCCGATACTGGCACCGATTTCATAATAGGCATGATTGACTTGCAATGGCTCACGGAAGCACTTAATCACGGTTTCAGCGAAGCTTTGACATTGCTTGCGGTCAGCTCGCTTGAATAAGACAACAAATTCGTCCCCGCCTAAGCGCACTAACAATGCCCCTTTAGGCGTAACCTCTCGCAAGCGATCTGCAACCGCTCGCAAAACGGCATCCCCTGCAGTATGACCTAAAGTGTCATTGATCGCCTTAAATTTATCCAAATCGATAAGTACCATGGCCAACAGTGAGTCATTATCAGCGCTTTCAATCTCATGCAGGGTATCTGACAAATAATTTCGATTAGGTAATTTTGTTAATGTGTCATGTGTCGCTAAATGCCGTAAACGGCGCTGATTACTCTCAAACTGTCGAGTCACTATGGCACTAATTATCAGCGCAGCCCATATCGCTAGCCAAAAGGTCATAAAAGCGGTGATTGACAGTCGCTTTGCAACATATGACAAGGCTAGACTCAAAGCATCTGCGCGGCGCAATAAAATTAATGTATGCCCATCATAGGTCGCTTTTGCCCAGACTAATTCTTGCTGTCGCAACTTATGGTAGCCAGAGTCAGTTCGTTGCTGAGCTAAATCCTCAGCCAACGTTTGTAACTCTTCATTCCCATGCCCGGTTAACCATCGTGCTTGTTGAACATACCAAATCCCAACAATGGTGTTATCAATGCGTGATTCTGCAAACACGAGAAAGTCAGGCTCGGTCTGTTGAGGTTCAGAAAATAGTTGTTGCGAATAATAGATAAGTTGTGCTCGAGTGGTTTGTTGCTCCAACTCTAAACCTAGATCAGACGCTAATTTGTAGGCCACAAAGATAAAAATAACCGAGACAACAATCGCTAAACTAATCGAACCGAATAACAACTTACGCCGCAGACGAACGTCTTCTTCAGGCAAGAGACGTTCCTGTACCGACAGCATTACTCCATATGCTCCTTACAGGTACTGATGTTAGCCATGCCATATACCGGGCACCAACCAACAGCAAAGGAAATTAGATTCAGAACACCAAATATAATGACCAGCGTTTGCAGTAATAGGTCGCCAATATCGTCCCCGAAGAAGACTCCATAACCAATGGCAACGACGCTGATAACCCCTCTGATCATGCGATCAGCAAAGCACAAATTAATTTTTGGTCGCATCGCGCATCACACTCCAAAATAAGATTTAGGTACTTTTAGATTAGCACAGGCCGGAAACTTCTAGCTTTTTTACCCGCAAATAATTGTAGTAAACGCATGCGCTTAGAAAAGATTGAATCATTATGCCGTTCACCTCAGCGAACGGCAGGTCGATCAAAGTTCTGGTTTCATGTGTGGGAACAATATAACGTCTTTAATCGTTGGGCTGTCAGTTAGCAACATGACTAAGCGATCAATCCCAATTCCCTCGCCAGCGGTTGGTGGTAAGCCGTGCTCTAGAGCGCGGATGTAATCAGCATCAAAATGCATGGCCTCGTCGTCACCGGCATCTTTCTCTGATACTTGCTTAAGAAAACGTTCAGCTTGATCTTCAGGGTCGTTGAGCTCTGAAAAGCCGTTAGCAATCTCGCGTCCGCCGACAAAAAACTCAAAGCGATCGGTAATAAACGGATTCTCATCATTGCGTCGAGCTAATGGAGATACTTCCCACGGATATGCAGTGATAAATGTTGGTTGGTCGAGCCTTTCTTCTGCTGTCGCTTCAAAAATCTCACACAAGTATTTCCCTGCTCCCCAGATACCATCAACCTCTGGCTCTTTGATATGCAATTGCTTGGCTATCCGCTGCAACGTTTCGAGGTTTGCCTCTGGGTTCTCAATGGCGGCCTTATCTTCTGCTGAAATTGGGCCTAGTTGCTGTTCGGGCCAATAACGCAAAATCGCGTCATTCATGGTTAAGCGCACAAACGGTTGGGCAAAATCATAATCTGTCGATGCAACAACATTGCCTTCATTGTCTTTTTGCGTACTAGTGACTTTATGCGTGCCCAATACCTGTTGCGTGACCGAGCGTAACATTTCTTCAGTCAAATCCATTAAATCATAGTAATCCGCGTAGGCTTGATAAAACTCTAGCATGGTAAATTCTGGGTTATGACGGGTCGACAAACCTTCATTGCGGAAATTACGATTAATCTCAAACACACGTTCGAAACCGCCAACCACCAAGCGCTTCAGGTACAACTCAGGTGCGATACGCAAATACATATCGATGTCCATAGCGTTATGATGAGTGATAAATGGCTTTGCCGTAGCGCCGCCTGGGATCACTTGTAGCATTGGAGTTTCAACTTCAAGGAAATCGCGTTCGGCTAAAAATTGGCGAATTGCAGACACAACCTGACTGCGCACTTTAAAGGTCTTACGAGTTTGCTCAGACGTAATTAAATCAACGTAACGTTGTCGATATTTGGTTTCCTGATCGGCAAGCCCGTGAAACTTCTCTGGCAATGGTCGCAATGCTTTGGTTAACAACTCAAAGCTATGCATATCTACATATAAGTCGCCTTTCCCTGACTTGTGCAAAGGCCCACTGACGCCAATAATATCGCCGATATCCAGGCTGCCATAGCGCTCTTTAATGACTTTCTGGGTATCTTTACTGGCATATGATTGGATCCGTCCAGTCATATCTTGTAGGAGCAAAAATGGCCCGCGTTTGGCCATGATCCGGCCCGCAACGCTGACCGGAATATTCTGCTCAGCTAACGCGTCTTTGGTTTGCTCGCCATAATTATCTTGCAACTGTTGAGCGTAGTGCTCACGCCGGAAAGTATTTGGAAAGCCGTTAGCAGAACAATTTTCTCGGATACTGTCGAGTTTCGCGCGACGCTCTGCAATTAGTTTATTTTCTTCAAGTGTCGCCTGTGCCACAGTCGTGTTTGATTCAGTCATTGCAGGTCCTGTCTAAAGTCCAGATTTTAAGCTTGCTTGGATAAAGCGATCGAGATCACCATCCAGCACTGCTTGCGTATTTCGGGTTTCTACGCCAGTGCGCAGATCTTTAATCCGTGAGTCGTCTAACACGTAGGATCGAATTTGGCTGCCCCAGCCAATGTCAGATTTATTGTCTTCCATCGCTTGCTTTTCGGCCGTTTGTTTTTGCAGTTCATATTCGTAAAGCTTGGCCTTTAATTGCTTAAACGCTTGGTCTTTGTTCTTATGTTGCGAGCGGTCATTCTGACATTGCACAACAATGTTGGTTGGAATATGCGTAATTCGTACTGCAGAGTCAGTTCGGTTAACGTGCTGTCCACCCGCACCTGAGGCACGGTAGGTGTCTATTCTGAGATCGGCAGGATTAATCTCGATTTCAATATCATCATTAATTTCGGGATAAATAAACGCTGACGCGAAAGAGGTATGTCGACGATTACCTGAGTCAAAGGGAGATTTACGCACTAAGCGGTGCACTCCGGTTTCTGTGCGTAACCAACCAAATGCGTATTCGCCGCCAAAGCGAATAGTTGCACTTTTTATACCCGCCACATCACCATCGGACACTTCTATCAATTCGGTTTTAAAACCGTGCTCCTCTCCCCAACGCAAATACATGCGCAGCAGCATATTGGCCCAGTCCTGCGCTTCTGTCCCGCCGGAACCCGACTGAATATCCAAGTAGCAATCGCAACTATCATTTGGCCCAGAAAACATCCGTCGAAACTCAAGTGCTTCTAACTTTTCAGTTAACACAGACAGTTCTTGCTGTGCTTCGTCGAAGGTTTCTTGATCCTCCGCTTCAACCGCAAGCTCAACCAAGCCAAGTACGTCTTCGCTACCCTGATCCAACTCGCGAATGGTTTCTACCACTTGCTCTAACGCAACCTTCTCTTTGCCTAATGCCTGAGCCCGCTCTGGCTCATTCCAAACATCGGGACTTTCCAATTCACGATTAACTTCTTCGAGACGTTCTACTTTGAGATCGTAGTCAAAGATACCCCCTAAGCAACTGAGTGCGGGATTGAATATCTTCGATAGCGGTATGGACAGGATTCACTTCAAACATGCTGAGCTTCGGATTACAAAAATGATTGCGGATACTACCGAATTTAGCGCTGAGTTTACAGCTTGATTTGGTATAGATTAGATAAATTCAATACCGCAAGACGACTAATCGCAACCGAGTGATACTTACCTATTTTCTGGCTGTTCTAGCATTAACCTATTGGGTAGCGCTGCAATAACGATGTAGCATCAATCATTTTACCGCCCAATATACTATTAGCCACTTTCCGTGTAATTGCGCTAAGCATACGAAAAGTGGCATCGGTAAGGTTAATTTAACCCTTTAGTCCTTGAGTAAATGAAATCAAATTTCCGACTAAGCGGCCAATTTGCTGATTGGTCTTTTCGTCAGTTAACTCACCCGCGTCGTTGAGTAATGTGTTAACTTTACCAATGGCTTTTTGGTCTGGTATTACATGCACGCCGATATTTCCCAGCAACATCCGCAATACAACTAACACTCGCATACCCCCAAGGGCACCCGCCGAAGACGCCATAATAAGCGCACTCTTGCCTTTAAAGGCTTCAAGCGGCTTTTCGTCACCCACCTTGCGACTGGCCCAATCAATGGCATTTTTTAATAATGCAGGATAACTGGAATTATATTCCGGTGACACAATGATGAAACCGTCATGCGCCATTAACAGTTCTTTGAACGCTTGTGCATTAGCAGGAATACCTTGCTCGGCTTCATCATCTTCATTAAAAATTGGCATCGGATAATCTGCCAGATTGATCAGTGTTACTTCAGCTCCCTCAGCTTCAGCAGCCTTAGCTGCAGCTGCTGCGACAGCTTGGTTGTAGGAGTTTTTACGCGCGCTCCCTGAAAAAGCCAGTAATTTGATCATGCTATTTTCCTAAATTCATATTTTCAATTAAAGTGTTACGTGAATGGGCAGATAATGATCATCACAAGCCCGAAGCAGTAAAAGGCCTTTTATGTTTAAAAATCTTTTAAATTTAATAAACGGAACTAATGTAACAGGAATTTTAGAACAGGCAATCGATGCCATTATTAGCATCGATGCAAACAACAATATCACTTTTATCAATCGTGCCGCTGAAGCCTTGTTTGGCTATAAACGTGATGAAGTCTTGGGTAAGAACGTAAAAATGCTGGTACCCAGCGAATTCAGAGCGAACCATGATAATTATGTAAACGCCAACCGTCAGGGAAAAGCTGACAAGATAGTGGGTACCTCGCGCGATGTTCAAGTCGAAACGCGTTCAGGGGAACGCAAATGGTGCAACTTATCCTTGTCTAAGGTTCCTCACTCGGATGGCTTTCATTACACTGCGTTTATTAAAGATATTTCGGTGCAAAAAGAAGCACAAGAGCGTATCGACCAAACCTTAGAGCAGTGTATCGATGCGGTTGTTAGCATTGATGAAAATAACAATGTGACATTTTTCAATCATGCAGCTGAAAATCTTTGGGGCATTGGGAGAGATAAGGTACTTGGGCAAAATGTTAAAATGCTCGTGCCACAAATAATCCAAAGTCAGCATGATGAAATGGTCAACCGTAATCGTCGAACTGGTGAGGACCGCATTGTTGGTACATCACGCGAAGTCGAAATTGAGCGTGCCGATGGCGGTAAATTGTGGGGCAATTTATCACTATCTAAAGTCATGGTTGGCGATAAAATCACCTACACAGCTTTCGTAAAAGACATTACTGAGGAAAAAGCTCAACGTGATCAGATTGCGCTACTGTCGCTAGTGGCGAATGAAACTGACAACTCAGTGATAATCACTGACGCCCAAGGGTTAATTGAATACATCAACCCAGGATTTAGTAAATTAACGGGGTATAGCGCGGAAGACGTGGTGGGTAAAAAACCTGGGCAAATTCTGCAAGGCAAACACACGTCTGATGAGACTCGGAAGCGGATCCGCACAAAGCTCGAACGTCGTGAGCCGTTTTATGAAGAAATACTCAACTACACCAAGCAAGGTGAACCCTATTGGATAAGCCTCGCGGTGAATCCCGTTTTTGATGAGCATCAACAGCTCAAGCAGTTTGTTTCCATCCAAGCCAATATTGATAAAACCAAACGTCGCGCGCTAGAAAATGATGTCCGCATGGATGCCATCAGTCACGCTAATATCGTATTAGAGTTTAACGCTGAAGGACGCTTACAATTGGCCAATAAACTGGCAATAGATGCCTTTAAAGCCAAGGATCAAAGTACGCTGCAAGGTTCAATTAAGCTTTTAAAAGATTATATCAACGCGGAACATTGGCAACTATTGCATCAGGGGGAATTTATTAATACTGAATTCACAATCGCGGCAAACAACCAACAAGTTCGTCTTGCTGCTGCCATTTCTCCGGTGCAAGATGAAGATGGTAATCTGAATAAGATTCTAGTTTTTGGTGCAGATGTTTCTGAACGGAACGCTGTATTGTCACAAACACACACAGCCATGTCGCAGGTGCTTGCACGGATCAGTAGTATCATTGAAACCATCAATAGTATTTCGGATCAAACCAATCTGCTGGCCTTAAATGCAGCTATTGAATCTGCGCGCGCGGGCGAGGCTGGACGAGGTTTTGCCGTTGTAGCTGACGAAGTGCGCAGTTTAGCGCTACGCACAACTGAATCAGCCAAAGAGATTGGTTCTTTGGTCGACGAAACCCGTAAACATGTAGAAGGACTCAGCCAGTACATGGATGGTGGTCAATCATGACCACCTTCCAATTACATCCGTTTTGCAGTTCCAATACCTAACAGGTTTAGCCCTAACTGCAGTGTCTTTGCTGTCAAATGAGCTAGCGTTAAACGACTCACCTGAGTCTCAGCATCAACGCCTTCTTTAAGTATTGGGCAGGCTTCATAAAAGCGCATGAAACCACTGGCCAAATCGTATAGATAAGCACAAAGCACGTGCGGAGTAGCCTCTTCTGCTACGGTAAGTAGCGCGTCTTCAAACTGCAGTAGCTTGGTTGCTAGAGACTTTTCCTCATTGGCAACGATTTGCACTGCAGCGGGAGTAAACTCACCAGTAAACTTCTCAAAAATGCTTTGAATTCGGGTAAACGCGTACTGCAAGTAAGGCGCCGTATTCCCTTCGAAACTGAGCATCTGGTCCCAATCAAAGATATAATCTGTTGTGCGATTCTTGCTCAAGTCAGCATATTTCACCGCCCCAATCCCAATTTTCTTGGCTAGCTCAGGATCGACGCTTTGACCTGCCGCCCGCTCGATAAGCAGTTTTTCTGCCCGCTGCACTGACTCTACCAGTAAATCATGCAGTTTAACCGTGCCACCCGTGCGGGTCTTAAACGGCTTGCCATCTTTACCCAACATCATACCAAAGGGGCAGTGCTCATAGCTTTGCTCAGCGCGGATGAAACCTGCTTTGCGCGCCACTACTTCAGTTTGCTTAAAGTGTAAGCTTTGGCGCGCATCAGTGAAGATCAATGTACGATCTGCGTTTAGTTTGCCATTGCGATAGCGGATTGCAGCTAAATCGGTAGTCGCATACAGGTAGCCACCGCCTGATTTTTGAATAATGTAAACTGCTGGCTTGCCTTCCTTATCCGCCATTTCTGGCAAAAAGACCACTTGCGCCCCCTGATCTTCAACAGCAATGCCCTGGTTTTTCAGTTCACTGACTACGGCCGCAAGGTCGTCGTTATAAGCACTCTCACCCATTACGTCGTCACGCGTTAAACTAACATTCAGTAGTGAGTAAACGTCTTCGCTGTGCTGAATTGATACGTCAATAAATTGTTGCCACAGTGCCATACACTGCGCGTCTCCGCTTTGCAGTTTTACCACGTACTCGCGGGCGCGATCAGCAAACCCATCTTCATCATCAAAACGTACTTTCGCAGCACGGTAAAAGTCTTCCAAGTCACTCAGCGCTGTTTCAGCCACTGTGTTTTCAGCGAGTTGATCGCTTAAGTGCGCCAACAGCATGCCAAATTGTGTCCCCCAATCGCCCATATGATTTTGACGAATGACGTTATGACCAAGAAACTCAAGAACTTTAACTGTGGCGTCGCCAATAATGGTGCTACGTAAATGACCAACATGCATTTCTTTAGCGAGATTGGGAGAGGAATAATCTACTACAACTGTCTGCGCCGTTTGCTCATTGATTGACACTCGCGCGTCTTGGCTGGCTGTGGTTGCCCAACTGGCTAAAAAGTCATGGCTTAAATGAATGTTGATAAATCCAGGGCCGGCTATCTCGAGCTGGCTAGCAATGTCTTGTAATTGGACCGTTGCCAGAATTTGTTGCGCGATTTCGCGCGGGTTTTTCTTTAACGCTTTGGCCAGTGCCATCGCGCCGTTAAACTGGTAGTCACCAAACTCTGGCCGCGTGCTGCGACTTAGCGGTACTTTGCTGTCATCAAAGCCAAGTTGCTGCAAGGCCTGTTGAAATCGTTGAGTGATTAGCGCATGTAAATTCATAATCGATTAACTTTAGTGCTCTCGAGTGGTTTTAAAGGTAATGTCGGGGTAACGCTCCTGCGCTAATGACAAGTTCACCATAGTCGGCGCAATATAGGCGAGATTTTCTCCACCGTCCAACGCCAGATTGCTTTCAGATTTTCGTCTGAATTCATCCAGTTTCTTAGCATCGTCACAATAAACCCAGCGTGCAGTTGATACATTTACCGATTCATAAATGGCCTCAACGTTGTACTCAGCCTTCAAACGGGCTACAACGACATCAAACTGCAGTACACCGACAGCACCGACAATCAGGTCATTGTTGATCAGTGGCCGAAACACTTGCACCGCGCCTTCTTCAGACAATTGGATCAAGCCTTTCAATAGTTGTTTTTGCTTCAACGGATCTTTTAAACGGATACGTTTAAATAACTCTGGCGCGAAATTGGGGATCCCTTTAAATCGATGATCTTCGCCAGCGGTAAAAGTATCACCAATACGAATTGAACCATGATTGTGCAGGCCGATAATATCACCTGCATAGGCTTCTTCTAATAAAGCCCTGTCACCCGCTAAAAACGTCAACGCGTCAGAGATACGAATATCTTTGCCAACCCGGGTATGACGCATTTTCATGCCTTTCTCATATTTACCCGACACAATGCGACAAAAGGCAATACGGTCGCGATGCTTGGGGTCCATATTGGCCTGAATTTTAAATACAAAGCCACTGAATTTATCTTCGGTGGATTCCACCACCCGCGCATCTGTCTCGCGACTCTGTGGGGTCGGCGCCCACTCCGTCAAACCATCAAGCATATGGTCTACGCCAAAGTTACCTAATGCGGTACCAAAAAAGACTGGCGTTAATTGCCCCTGCATAAACAACTCGTGGTCAAACTCGTTCGAAGCGCCCACGACTAATTCGAGTTCGTCGCGCAATTGAGATGCTAAATCGCTGCCGATTGCAGTATCTAATTCAGGGTTATCCAAACCTTTAATGATCCTGACGGCTTGAATGGTATGGCCTTGCCCCGTCTGATACAAAATTGTTTCATCACGATGCAGGTGATACACACCTTTAAACAACTTGCCACAGCCAATTGGCCACGTGATCGGAGCGCATAAAATATCTAGTTCGGTCTCAACCTCGTCGAGTAGCTCCATGGGATCTCGAATATCACGATCGAGCTTGTTCATGAAGGTAAGTATTGGTGTATCTCGCAAACGCGTTACTTCCATTAACTTACGCGTTCTATCCTCTACCCCTTTTGCCGCATCGATAACCATTAAACAAGAATCAACCGCTGTTAGCGTGCGGTAGGTATCTTCAGAAAAGTCTTCGTGCCCAGGCGTATCTAACAAATTAACCAAACAGTCAGCATAGGGAAACTGCATAACCGAGGTGGTTACCGATATTCCCCGCTCCTTTTCCATTTCCATCCAGTCTGATTTAGCATGTTGACCAGATTTTTTACCTTTTACCGTGCCTGCAGTCTGTAGCGCATTTCCAAACAACAATACTTTTTCAGTGATGGTTGTTTTACCCGCGTCCGGGTGCGAGATAATAGCGAAGGTTCGGCGTTTGTTGATTTCACTTAAAAGTTTGGCATTTGCCATGTTCAATTCTGTCCCACTTTGCGTGCGTCAAAAGCACGCGGTTAATCATTGTGATTGAGCTGCTGCTGTTATGATCGTAAGCATTTTGAATGGGGCGTATTATACAAGGGTTTAGCAGTAAGTCTTGGGCAAAGTCCAAGTTTCATGAATTTTTTAAAGTCCGTTGCATGATGAGCGCATCTTCTTTAGCGTTGGCATCGCCAGCCATAGCGTAATATCCCTTTCTGCGCGCAATCTGGACAAAATGGAACTGCTCATACAACGCGATAGCAGCAGTGTTCGAAGCGCGCACTTCGAGCCAACAACTCATTGCGTTGAACTGTTCGCATTGAGCAATGAAATGGGTCAACAAACGGCGTCCGACGCCTTGCTTCCGGGCAGAAGGATGCACTGCTATATCCATAAGGGTTGCTTCATCCGCAACCATCAGTCCGATGTAATAACCCTGTAAGGTTTTACCGTCTAAAATAGCATTTGCGAAATAAGGTGAGCTCAAGCAATCGTTAAATACGCTTTCTGACCAGGGTACCGGATGAGAATGCTTGCATACCTGATACGCTTGTCTACAGAGATCCGAGGCTGCGCCTAACTGACTAATTTGACTAGCCACGATGGATCAATTGTTGCCATATTTGCTGCTTCAAGGCAGGCGTCACGGTTTTTACGTCTTGCGGTAAGCTGATGTTTGCGCCTTCGACGACCAACGTTCGTGTGCGAGTAGCTGATTCTGTTATCGGCGCACTGTCTGGGTCCAGGTTCTGTGCAGCAATAGTAAGATCGTGTAAAAACTCAGCTGACAATAGTTTTGCAACCTTCGGCTTTTCGTCAGTCAACATGACTTCGCCATGCCCCAATTCTGTCGGCATTGCAGCGCAAACATCCTGCTGAACCTGTTCGGCTTGATCATTTGCCTGCCACGATGTGACGCCCATGGCTTGAAGCACAGCATTTTGATAATTTTGTCTGGATGTCGACATTGCGGACCGCCTTAAAGAGGGTTCTCAACAGACGCTTAGTGTAGCAGAGAAAAGTGGCAGGGGTGGAGGGACTCGAACCCCCAACCGTCGGTTTTGGAGACCGCTGTTCTACCAATTCGAACTACACCCCTAGCGCGCTCGCATTATACGTATGCGCGCTTAAAGGTAAAGAAAAAAGTCACTTTTCGGTGATTTTTGTGAAGGCCTTAACCGCACCGTACCAAAGCTGATAGGTTAATTCGACCAAATCATGAACCCTCGCCAAGCCAGCCTTCACGTCGGCTGCGCTGAAACCTGAAAAATGCGCATAATGTTGAGTCAGATATTCGATTTGCTGGCGGTTTAATTGGTTAATCTTAATGCTGGATGCGATATCAAAAAAACGATTGCCGGTCGCCGCATATTCCCAGTCGATAATAACAGGCTTGGTATGGTCGATAATATGATTTAACGCCAAGTCATTGTGACAAAATACACGATGCTCAGTATCGGCAAACTCCCTTTCATAGCTGCTATGAAGTTGCTTTATCTTCTCCTGCAACACCTTATGTTCTTCGTATGGAATGGTGGTTAAATATTGTGCCCATTGACTGGGCAAATCATTGATGACCGTTGAAATCGCTAAATCATGAGTAAGCGCGAGTGCTTTAGCCAGTCGCTCCATTTTTAACTGATCATCAAGCACTGTGAACGGTTCAATCGAATGTCTTACCCAGTCCTCAGCATAAATACCCTGAGTTTGATTAAGGTACAGTGGCATTGGTGCCAATCCAGTACGCGCGATTTTACGCTGCATGGCCATTAATGCAGGCCGAGCTCGGCCAGTTATATGATCAGCGTGAAATTGCTTGATCAGAAATCGCTCACCTTCTGCGGAGATACAATACGTTGTATTGACTGGAGTCGCGTTGATTTCGCGGATTTGGTAGTCAGCGTCGATACCTAAAGAATCGAAAAATGACTGCGGTAAATCCTTATTCGCAAGCATAAGCGTTAGTCCCTCGCTGGAGTCAGGCTATGACTTTTTCGCCACTGCAGTAAACCATAGACTGACAACCCAACATAAAGCAAGAACAACAGACTGGTTAGATATAATTCCACCTGCCAATAGAGCCAACAAGAAACAGCGTTGATCACCAACCAGTAAACCCAATTATCAAGTTTCTTGTACACCACCATCACTGTTGTTATAACGCTGGCGATAGTAATAAATGCATCAACATACACATATTGGGTGTCGACGTAACTAGATACGGTATGAGCAAGAACAGCAGTAACAGTGAAGATAACGGCAATGATCACACTATTTTGCGTCAACGTTAAGCGCGAGACATCTGCCTCATCACCACTGCGTTGCCATTGCCAATACCCGACAACAGCCATCAGCACATAGTAGGCGTTTAACACGACTTGGAAAGGCAAATTAACGTGCCAAAACACAATTGTATACAACAGTGTACTGATTCCAGCGCACAGCCAGCACCAGATATTTTTGTGTGCAGCCAACACCACATAGGCGATGGCCAGCACCACTGCAATTGCCTCTAATCCCTGCAACGCAATGAACTGTTGCCACAACACTTCGCTCATTGCATCATTACCACTACTCATCTTTATACAGTCCCGGCGCGACCTGCTCTCCAGCTAGAAATTTACACACCAGTATGGCTTGCCCTGTCGTCTCGTGTAATGTTTCAATTTCACGCGCAAGAATCGCAAATAGATGACTGTATTCTCCTCGCACTTGAGTGCTCGTTGTCGTCGTAACAATCTCGAGTTCGGGGTAACCGTGTAACTTATTAATAAAGCCTTTGATAACACTTAAGTAATCATTCGCCAATGGATAAAGCGATAACTCAGCGGTACATAGCGCCATGCCAATACTCCTTGTATTGCGTTAAAAATACCAATTGAGGGTGGCACCTAACTGGCGTTCACTACCAAATTGATAGTACGGCTCTGGTTGCGCATACCCGAATTCACCGTCTCTGGGGTCATTACTAAAACCACCAAAACCGCGCACATAGTAGTCGCGATCAAATAGGTTTTTGACCCACAACTGAAGCTGCAATGCCTGCCACTGCCACTCTAGCGAGGTGTCGACTAATGCATAACCCGGTGAAGTAACGTCGTGCCCATCGGAAAAACGATAATCGTCGGTAAAATCCAATTCAATTCGCCACAGCCCATTATCTGCAAATGCGAAGCGCGAGGCGAGGTTAGCGGTAAATTCTGGCGCTTGAGCTTGCCGCTGTTTATTCACGCGCTCACCATTACTGGTAACATAACCTGCAAAAGTGGCATCCAAATAACCAACTGCAACATCAATTCCCCAATGTTTAGTCACTTGCCACTGCGCTTCAAATTCAATGCCGCGATTGGTTCCAACATCAGCATTGCCAATAATGTCGATAAAATCCGTCGAGCCATTATCACGCAACAAGGTATCAAAATCGGCGACTTGGGTATCCTCTCGATCCATATAAAATAGTGCTACACGATAGCTCGCATTGGTGTCGGGCAAGCGCTGTTTCAGTCCAATTTCATAATTCCAGTTATACTCCGGCGCATATAGCCGTGCATTCTCCGACACCCGCTCATCAGGGTTAAACCCAGCCGTTTTATAACCCCGCGAGAGACTCCCGTAAATCACCCCATCCGCAAGCAGATAGTTCAAGGCGATTTTCCCTCCCAGTAGGGTATCACTTCCATCATCCGTAAAACCGGTATTGTCAGCGTAATCTAATTCAGAATGCTCTACCCGCATTCCCCATTGCAATCCAAACTTACTATTAATTTCAGTATCCACACGCGCATACAGCGCAAAATTAGTCGGCGAGTATGCACTGCTAAACGGACCATCGGCGAACGTGTATTCTCGCTGCAAATCTTCATCGCGTGAGCGATAGACAGCGCCAACCACCCAATCAAAGGCGTGCTCGCTGATTAGTAATGGTTGTTTAGACGTAGCGCGAATCTCTAATGAACGTGACGCCACATCGCGATAATAGGCATCAAAAGAGGTATATCCATTCGGGTGAAAACCGGTAAAAGTCCAATCTTCGTCATAGCCGTAGCCCATTTCACTTTCAGTGACCGAAAGAATCGTCAGCCAATCCGCCAGCTCAGTGCTGGAATCCAAGCGCACACTGACTGCGTGTGTTTCATTGCGATCAAATCCAGGTTCGTCAGAGCGTGTATTGCGATCATTATCGAGAGAAAACGCGTCGTAGCCGTTGTCGATATCAAAGTAGCGGTAATTCACCAATAAGTTATGCGTGTCGTTTAGCTGAAGCATATAGGCCAAACGCCCCGCTTGTTCATTAATATTATCGGTATCTGCGCGGTTTAAAAATGTGTTGGTGATATCGCCATCACTGCGCTGCTCTAGCCAAGATGCACGGAAGCCTGAAGCAGGAGACAAATCCCCTCCTACGGCCACACCAGCACGCCATGTATTGTTGCTGGCCAGCGACAGAAGCAACTGGTTTACCTGTTCTGCACCAGGTTGCACGCTTTGCATATTCACTGCACCCGCCAATGCCCCTAAGCCGAACTCAGTAGCTTGCGGTCCTCGCAGCACTTCTACCTGAGCAATATCAAAGGGTTGAGCAAGCGCAAATAGTCCGGTTAGATCAATATTATCAAGGGTGAAATTGACCGAAGGGTTTAACGGTTCACTGAATTGACTACGTTCCCCAATCCCGCGTATTTGAATAAAGCGCCCACGCGATGCACCGCTGGCGAAATTGACGTTTGGGATTGCACCGATGAGTGCATCAATATGTTGTGCTTGACGTTGCGCAATAGTTTCACTCGAGAGGACAGTCGCGCTGGCGGCCAATTGTTCAAGTGCAGTCTGGCGGAAGTCAGAGGTAACAACGATGCGCTCAATTTCCGCATCCTTGGATCCCGCGGCGGCATCACTCTGCGCATAGGCGAATGATTGCGCATTGCTGGTTATTAAAAACGCAGCTAACGGAGTTAACTTAAAGTGTTTCATGGTTATAGGATCTCTTCGTAAAATACATGAAAAGACCCGGTTTTCACGGCAGGTGTTAAAGATGATGCTTTACCATTCCTACGCCGGTATTATCCGGATCAGGTATAAGGGTTTCCCAATGGATCTCAGCTTACGTCGCATTAAAACGCGACTAGCACCCCTAGGTTATGTGTCCCAAAAGACGACTGAAGTCTAACATGCCATCCGCCCTATCACTATCCCTGTAATAGCGGATTAACAATTTTTTACGCGTCAGGTAAAAAGTTTAGGGTTTTTAATTCATCTTTGGTTTGCTTTTCTAAATGCTCAAGTGTCTTGCCATGAGCTACGGGCTGGCGCGTGCTCGGGTCGACCTGAACAAAAACAATATCATCGGCAAGACAAATCGTTTTTTTCGTCGCTTTGTTGCGGACTAGGCAAGTGACCGTTATCGATGTCCTGCCTACCGCCTTAGTCGCTAAACCAAACTCGACAATATCCCCTTGTAATGCAGGTGATTCGAAGCTGATTTCACCGATGTGTTTAGTCACCAAACAATTGGTTTCAAGCTGGCAAATGGCATATATCGCCGCCTCTTCATCGATCCACTCTAAAGCTCGCCCACCGAACAATGAACCGGCATAATTGAGATCGCCGGGCATAACCAAACGACGAGATAAAAACCGCATACAAATTCCTATACACTATAGCTACATAATAACGATAGCGTTGAGTATAGATGATTGCCCCAGCGGATGCTGTTAAACAAATAGCTAATTGGTTAAACCAACGTAGCCAAACTGTTAATCATCGTCAGTTATTATTGCTCTGTGGCGAGCAAAGCTGGGGTGAGCGCATTGCTGAACACATTTGGTGTAACTTTTCCTCGCGCACTAACAATGAAGTATTGCGACTCTGGCTTGGCACTCGCGGTAGCGATGAGCAACATGCAGCGTTAAGTAATGCAAAGCAATGGTTAGGGCAAGAGCTCGACCTCATTATTTTTAATGCCCATGCGCACTTAGACATTGATGCACTACTCGCCGTCAGTGGCACCTTGCGTCATCAGGGACTCATTGTGTTGCTTTGTCCTGCGCGGGAAAATTGGTCCAGTGAGCTAGATTGCATACAACGACCCTCTTTGGGAATCGAGATCTCACACAGCTATTTCGCCGAATGGTTTAATAGCGTGCTCGCAGATGAAGCCACGATCGCCTCAATAGAACAAAAAACAGCACAGGTAAAACTACCGATATCACCTGTTGCAGCTGCTGACAAAACACAGTTTGACGTTGCCGCACCATTTAAAACCCAAGACCAAAGCGACATAGCAAAGAATGTCTTGCGACAACTTGCATCACCGCACAAGGTTTGTGTGGCCATAACTGCACCTCGTGGCCGCGGCAAAAGCTGGCTAGCCAGCTGGCTTATCCAACAATATATTCAACGCTCTCAGTCTGTAATACTGATTTCATCGCGTGCCAAAGCTGCGCAAACAATATTTCAGCAAACGGATCCAATGAATGCCAGAGAGCACCTTCAATATGCAGCGCCGGACGATGATATCAGCCGTTTATCTGAGGTCGATTTAGTGGTCATTGATGAAGCTGCCAGCATCCCCGTGCCAATGCTTGAACGTATATGCCAAGCAGCACCAAGTTGCCTGCTAACAACCACCACTGATGGATATGAGGGAACTGGTCAGGGGTTCATACAGCGCCTACTCCCTGGCATTGAACCTTTATATCAATCGTTAAGCCATTACCAACTTGAGCAGCCGGTCCGGTGGTACCGTAATGATCGTCTCGAAAGCATACTCGCACAAATGACTTGCCAAACGTTGGCAAAAGCCGTCCAACCTAAAAAAATAGACCTTTCGCTAACTTATACCCTGCGCCAGATTGAATCCCCGGCTTTGCTGAGTTCCCCGCAGAAACTGTATGCCCTGTTTACACTTTTACGAGATGCACACTATCAAACAAAAACTGCTGACCTTGTGCGCTTACTTGACTCACCAGACCATGCTATTTATATCGCTGAAAATAGCACTTCGTTATTAGGTGCATGCGTGGTGATCAAGGAAGGAAATTCACAGTTAGCTGAACTTGCCAGCCCCATCTCACAAGGCCAAAGACGTCCACAAGGACACCTGTCATTGCAGCTCATGGCTTTTCATACTGCATCTCCTGAGTACTGCCATTTGAGTGCATGGCGTATAAATCGGATAGTGGTGTTAGAACAAGCCCGTCAGCATGGCGTAGCTAGTGCGCTTTTAGGCTTTGTCGAACAACAAGCGAAAAGCAAACATGTTGATGTTATGTCTACGCTATTTGGTGAAAAAGCGTATTTAAATAACTTTTGGGAGAAAAACGCATATTCAAGGTTCTATAGTGGTGATCGGCAAAATAAAGCCAGTAACAGTCAAAATGTTTTGTACACCAAAGTGTTAAACCCAGCGCTAAAGCAATGGTTTGACCATGGAGGAGCGCTAACCACATTGCAACAGACGCGAAAACTGTATGATTTTATCGCTGGATGGCGAGGGCTTGCCTCTATTCAGGAGGCGTTGCTAGCTTTTAGCGATATAGCTACTAATACCGAAAACCTACCAATATTAAACCACATCGCTAAGCAACAGCGCTGCGAATTAACAGAACTGGTTAGTGTATTTGCGCTAGAGGGTAAGAAACAGCTTGCTGAAAAATTGCGCGATGAATTGCAAATAGCGCTAACAGCGCTTGAAACAGACGACTAGCATGGCAAGACTCGCTCATTGCTTGGGCCTAACACATGCCGGAATTAGGGCTACCAGCACTCGAAAACAAGCATAAAAAAAGCCCCTTACGGGGCTTTTGATTAGGAAAGATTAATTCCTCTGTTCTTCGCCTTTTCGCGAATATACGGTTCCCACGCAAGTGCATTGCGTCGAATTGAATTGTCTTTCTTCGCTTGTTGCACATGACGATAAGCTTCACGGAAATTACCCGTATAGAAGTTTGCTTCCATTAATGAGAAATGGATACGCCCTTCATCCGGTGCGCCACGCTCTAATGCACTATTCAATGCAACAATCGCGTCTTTGTAGCGCTCGGCAGTTAACAACAACACACCTTGCTTACGGAAGTGTTCGGGATCTGAGCTTAAGCTCGCCGCTTGTCCGTAAAACTTGGCAGCGTCCAGATATTCTTTTGCCTGGTGCAGCGTATTGGCAAGTGCTGCCAAACTATCTGCATCACGCTTGATCAAACCCTGCTCAATATACTTCTGTTGTATCTTGGCTGATTTGTAAGGAATATCGTTTGTCGCATACAACTGCGCCAACGCCTTAACTTCAGACGTTTTGGTTAAAAACCCTTGGTCATGAGCAATTTCAAATATTGAAAGTGCGCGCTTATAGTCTTCGACCAGCATGTAGAAGAAACCTAACTGGGTCCACCACTGCTTAGTTTCAGGAAATAGCTTAACCAACATTTCTGCCACTTCTACCGTTTGCGGATATAGCTTACGCTCATAATAAGAAGTCAACTTAAGAACGTGAGGGTTCTTATTTGGCTCGTCATACAAAGCAATCGCTTTATCAGCGGGATCGATCATTTTATCGAGCTGGCCATTCTCATAGTAAGCCTGTGCAATTCGCGTATAAACGTCTGGATCTTGCTTACAGGTAATGTCCATCCACTTTGTATACCAATCGATCGCATCACCATACTTTTTCTCTTGCATACTCAAATCGCCGAGTAACTTCAGCGTTTGCGTATATTCAAGATCATTAAGTACGCGCGTACTTACGGCACCTTTAAGATAATCCAAGGCTTTAGTGCCCTGCCCCTCTTGTGCAGCAAGCAAGTTACCGATAAAACGGTCTACGTAGGCTCTGTCAAAATCATCGGAGGCGTCAATATCGTATAAAACTTCAAGCGCTTCAGTCATCAAGTCCTGATTGTAAAACTCAAATGCCTGTTGCACTTTTTTACCGGTACGCTCACCCACTAACTGGGTCTTACCTTTTTGGTATCCCGGACATTCAATCGGTTGTGACTGCGCATATACTTGCGCCGACAACAAAAACGTACCTGCAAGCATTGACCCGACGATTGAACGATTAAACATTTTCTTCATCATGATTATTGCTCCAAGGTAAAGTCTAGTTGCACAAACATGTTGAACTGCTTAACTGGCTTGCCATCAACGATTTTTGGTCTGTATTTCCATTTCGCTAGCGCGCGACGCGCTTCGCGATCGAATAGACGTTTAGGCTCAGCTTCAAGAACAACAATGTCCTCTACACCACCCACTTCGTTGATTGTGAACTGAAGTTTTACCCAACCTTCCTTACCGTCACGAGCAGCCTGTACAGGATACTTCGGGTCGATACGAACGATAGGAGTTGCTTCACCATCACGCGCCATAGCGCCAACACCACCGATATCCACACCAACACCACCAGTATCAATACCTGGAACAACTAAACTAAAGCCGTCAGTGCTAGGCTCTTCAGCCTCTGGCTCAGTTTGTTCTAACTTAGGTGGCTCTTGCGGTGGTGGCGGAGGCGGAGGCGGCTTACGAGTACGCGTTTGCGTCTCTTCATCCGGCTCAGCCATGACAATGTCGATAATCGGAGCAGGTGCTACTTCATCCGCCGGACGAGCTGAATTTTCGATTAGTTTCGCCATAACAACGAACAAACCAAACGCAACAGCCGCGCCGACTAGAATAGATAGTATAAATCTAACCATCTTACCCCCTCGCCGCTACTGAGACACGGTCGACACCTGCAGCTTTAACCTGATCCATAATCTCTACCACTAAGCCGTGTTTAGCTTTCACATCGGCTTGGATGATTACGTAATCTGTTGGCTGTTCGGTCAACAAGCGTTCAACATTAGCTCTGACACTATCGGCAGAGACCTGGCGCTTATCTAACCAGACATCACCGTCTTCGGTGACCGCAATAAAAATGTTAGCATTTTTATGCAGCACAGCGCGGCTAGCATCTGGCTTATTTACTTCTATCCCGGCTTCTTTTACGAAAACCGTGGTTACGATGAAGAAGATCAGCATGATAAACACGATGTCTAGCATCGGTGTCATGTCAATTGCTGCATCCTCTTCTGGCTCTCTTACTTTACGACCCATATCAATCTCTCTTTAGTGATGCGGCAGGCTATCGACTAAGCCTTCTCTGGCGATCTTTGCTTTAGCCTCAAGACGAGAGCTGACAAACAAGCCAGATAACGCCGCAACCATTCCAGCCATTGTTGGGATTGTTGCCATTGAAATACCAGCGGCCATCAAACGGGCATTACTAGTACCTTGTGTCGCCATCGTTTCAAATACTGTGATCATTCCGGTAACGGTTCCCAATAATCCTATTAGAGGACACATGGCAACTAAAGTTCGAATAATCAACAAACGAGCATTTAATTCGTCTGACGCTTGTGAAATCCAGGCATCACGGATTCTATGCGCATACCAAGAGGTAGTGTCTTTGCGTGCTTCCCAATCAGCAATAATTTTGCTTTTTACTTTTGGGAACACAGCAGACAGGTACCAGTAGCGCTCTATCATCAAAGCCCACATGAGAAAGAGCGCAGCGGCGACGAAATACAATACGTCACCGCCAGTAGCGATAAACTCCCTGACCGATTCCCATAATCCAATCAGGTAAAGCATATTAAGCTTTCTCCGTCTCTGCGTGAGTTGCGATGATGCCAGCAGTTTGCTCGTCTAAGATATGTACAATAGACTTGCTGCGTGACGCCACGATGCTATGCGTTAGGATAAGTGGTAGTGCTGCGATAATACCTTGAGCTGTTGTTACCAACGCCATTGAGATACTACCAGCCATCATACGAGGGTCACCTGTACCGAACAATGTGATTGTTTGGAAGGTTGCAATCATACCCAATACCGTACCCAATAGACCGAGCAACGGAGCAATGGCAGCGAAAATCTTGATGACATTGATACCTGCTTCAATACGCGGTAGTTCACGCAAAATGGCTTCATCAAGTTTCAATTCTAAGTTTTCAGCATCTGCATTCTTATTCTCATGGTAAACCGCAAGAATTCGACCTAACGGGTTAGAGCTAGATGGGTTGTCAGGGTTGTTAAGCTGTGACTTGATTTTGCCACCAACCAAAGTCAACGTAATTAGTTTGTACAAACCAATCAATAGACCGATAACTAGCATGCCTGTGATTACATAACCAACCACACCACCAGCATGATAACGCTCTTCTAATGTCGCTTTTTGCTTCAAGAGGCCTAGGATCGCGCCACGAGAAGGGTCTGCGTAGAATGGGATAACACCAGAGTTTGCACCGCGCAACTCCATTGCTGAATCCACTAAATAACCATCTGGCTGACGGCCAAGAGGCTGCACAGCATCATTAGCATCGTCGTAGACTAAGTAGCCTTCATCACCAATAAGGTTGAACGTACCCACACGCACAACTTCTTGTGTAGTCGTACCACCATCCAAGCTAATAACTTGTGTAGTGAAGCGAGATACTTGACCTGATTCGGTCATTTCGGTTTGTAGTGCGAACCAAAGATCTTCCAACTCACCGATATTCGGTAAGCCTTTAGACTCTTCAGACATTTCTGCTAGGAAAGCGTCACGCCCAGGATATTCAGCACTTACGATCGACGTAGCAATGCGGCCATAGGCTTCAGAAGCTGCCTGACGTACCACACCGAACATTTCACCAAGCGTACCGGTTGCATTGTCCAGCTCAATTTCTTTTTCAGTTAACGTGGTCTCGTTATCAGCGAACTGCTGCTGTAAACGGTCGCCGCGATCCTGCTCAGCTTTTAATTGAGCTTCTGCACGACGCAATAACGCTTGCTTGTCAGCACGCTCACTGCGGAATTCCGCTTCACGTTGTTCGTTAATACGCGCTTGAGAAACACGATTTTCTTTAACTTCTTCAAGCAGTTCTTTTAGCGACTTAGCGTCCTGTGCATAGGCACCTGCAGACAAAACCGTTACAGTTGCCGCTGTCAGTAATGTTTTAATAATCTTATTCATTACTAATTACTCCGCAGCTTTGATAGGTAATTTAATAAGGTCAGCAGGAATGATGCCTTGTGCCATCTTCACTGCATCAACAACTGAGTTAAGATATTCATCACCTAAGCGTTCCCACTTACGTGCATCGTTATCCCAACGCCATGCTGCGGTTTGATCCAACGATAATGCTAGCAACGCTGTACGTCCCAAGTTAAAGAAATCAACCGTGACTTCAGTGCCTGCATCATCCAATGTGCCTTGATAAGACTGGATGCGCGTGCCGTACTCGTTTTCAATTTGGTAAGCTTCAATAACCTGACGGAACTGTTCAGAAACAGTTACGTTTGAGTTGCTCATAATATCGCGCAAACGTTGAACACGCTCTTTACGCTCAACTAGATTGATTGGAATATCCAAATCAATGAACTTATCCAAGCTGTCGATCATGCGATACATCAATGGCACGATACCTTTCTTCGTGTCTTCAATGCTATCGATCTGGCGCTGCAATGAATCAATCGCGCGCTGCTGGTCTGCAACTAAGCCTGCGAGATAGTCGTTGTAGACCTTTAAGTTTTCTGTTTCATCAACGACCGAACGATACTCAACAAGCAATTCCTGTGATTGCTCAAACAAGGCGTTAATTTTTTCTTGAGATTTTGCAGCCGCAGCGTGGATCTTGAATTCTTCATCATGAAGATCTTTAAGCGGATCTGCAGAGACAATGGCGCTACTACCAAGTGCGAAAGCACCCATGACGGTAGCAGCAATAAGAGTTCTCTTGCTCATATTGGACATAGTTCCCAACCAATTTTCTTGTTCGAATCCTCGCGTGTAACCGAATGTTTCAGCGAGGGGCTATTAAACCGTTAGTTAATTTTCTGATAGATGTGTGCAATCGAAAATTGCCCAGGACTTGCGGATGGTCACATGGATACGCTAATAAAGTCAAGCTGGCTGGGATCAAATGCAGATTATTTGTTACAGATTTGTAAGCAGCTCGTACCAGTTTTACTGGGCTGACGAATACCCACCACAGGTAATGAAACAGATTTTACAATTCGTAACAATGGTACAGGTGCATTTTTAACCTCACATCGTATCCTTATATACAACGACGAATCACAGCGTAAAGGAAATATTATGTCGATTAAAAAGCAACTGTTGGTGTGTGCGGCGCTTGTAACATTAAGCTTACCATCGTTAGCTCAAGAACGAACTAGGGATGGGATGTGGATGACTGAATACACCAATACCGTACAAAACGGTTTGTATGCCCTGAACTCAAAGAATTACGAAAAAGCTTTTAACAAGCTGTCTGAAGGCGCAAAGCTAGGGAGTAAAGAAGCACAATTTTACCTCGCGCAAATGTATTTAAATGGCTGGGGCATGGAGCCAGACTATAAGTTGGGCTGGATGTGGTTTAAAGTCGCGATGGAACAACGCACACAGGAATGGCGCGATGCTGAACGCCAACTAACGGCCGCCTTGCCTGCAGACTTTATCAAAGCCATGGAGCCCTTTGTTGCAGAGCATATTGCTCAATACGGCGCTGAAGCACAGGATTTGAGGTGTTTAAAACGTACTCAGGTAGGCTCCAACATTCGTGAAATTATTTGCGAAAAGCGCTCTTACTGATCTCTTAAAGACGCGGTATACTGAGAAGACTTGTAACGCCAGCTTTTGCTGGCGTTTTACTATCATTTAAAATAATAAATTAACATGAAGTACAAACCCAGTTACCAACTTGACGTCGATGGACGTCCCGTATACGTATTTGACGACGTCTGTGATTTAACCGAAGTAAAGTCGCTCTATGCCGGATTAGACAATAGTGCCTACCGCAAAAATGAAGTTGCGCGTCCTGACACGCAGGACTTCAAACATTGGGCCGTGAACCTCAATAGCGAACAAATCTTGGCATTACCCCTCTATCAGAAACTGATGAATGCGGTAGAACAAAGCGCTGGCAAACGCTATCAAGCTTATCGTGGATACTGTAATCATGCAGCGTTTGGCGACATGCTGTTTACCCATACCGATTGTTTACCTGACAGTGATGAAATGACGGCGTTGGTTTACATTTGCCCTGAATGGGACATTGAATGGGGGGGCGAAACCTTGTTTTTCAATAAGCATGATGATTGTGCCTATGCCTGTACCCCGAAACCGGGTCGTGTCGTGGTTTTTCACGGTGCGATCAAACATGTTGGCCGGCCGCCAAACCGAATTTGCTACAAACCACGTTATACGTTGGCGTTTAAACTCGAACCCGCGCAATAATGCAGGCTACATTTTCGTTGGTATAATATCGAATGCCACCGTCATTCTTCGAGCGCCCGCATTGAACGGGCGCGTGCCGTGCCACATGTAAGAAGGAAATAGCACTAAACGTCCATTCTCTGGCTTGACCACATAGTCAGCTGGTAATGAGAGCTGGCTAATTTCGGGTACGCCGAATTGCAACCAACCTTGACCATCGTGGTTCACATCCTCAGGAACATCTACATAAAATACGCCGCTTAGCCAGCCCTGCGGATGGAAATGCGAGGTGTGGTAGCCCCCCGTTCTGAGGCAAACCGACCAAGATCCAGTGAAAGAAATATCCTGACCTACTCGACTTAGAAACGGATGTTTGGTTTGCTTTGGTAAATGCTTGGTGAAGCTTTCCGCTTGGTCTTTAATCCAAGCTTTTAAGGATTGAATAATCTCATCCTGATCATCAAAGATATCTTCATAAGTTTGCGTACCATTGCGTAACGACTGACCAATCGGATGATGAGTGTTGGCATGCACCTGCTCTAACTTGCGCGTTAACTGCTGCACAAATTCATCGCCCTTATCGTTTTGGATAAGAGCACTATGGACCAGCGAGTAATCACACAAGGCCATGTAATCGGCTGACAACGGTGCGGTCAATTTAAGTGCCGTGGAATATAAGGTCCACCACCCTTGGTCTGCGGGCTCTCGCTGCTGTAAACGGCGATACAACTTCTGCGCTGCCGTACCATCACCCAACGCTAACAATATATAGCCACGTTCATTCTCCACAGATACTGGAACTGGCTTGGTACTGTATTTGATGGCATTTGTGATATGCGATTCTGCTCGCTCAAGTTCGCCCGTCAAACGCGCAATCCTGGCCGCCAACATTAGCGTCATGGGATCGTTATCAAGCGCAGGGAGTGCGCGCGTAAGTAACGTTTGCGCTAATTCATATTGTTCGGCATTGATCAACAGGTCCAACGTCGCGATGGTCAAGTCATATTGCTGCTCAGGTTGCGCAACAGCAGCTAGCAAGGGAGCAAAAGGCTGCTCAATGCCTTGTGACCAGCGAAAGTGCGCAAACTCTATTTGCACAGTCACATCAGTCGGAGCAAGTGCAATAGCTTGCTCGTAACAACTTTGTGCCTTATCCATCTGCTGATCTAGCGCGTAGTTTGCCGCCATCATTGCATGCACTTCTGCATCATTCGGATTAATCTGCTGTGCTCGTTGCAACAATGCCAATGCGTCGTGATATTGTTGCTTAGTGCGCAGTAACCCAGCGTATTGCGTCAACACACGATAATCATTCATTCCCATTGGCGAAGCCAATAAACGTTGAAAAATCGTCTCGGCATCACTTAATTTACTTTGCGCAACCAGAGCGCCGGCTAAGCCGATTTGAATATTGGGATCCTGGGGTCTGAGTTGAGCGGCCTTTGTATAGGTTTTAATTGCCAGCTCAGGTTTATCTTGCATTAGCTGTAAGCGCGCGAGATTAACGTAAGCATCACAGAAATTCGCATCTAAGCGAATCGCTCCCTTTAACTGCTTTGCAGCGTCATCCCAGCGGTTTTGTGCGATCAGAAAATTGGCATAGCTGTTCAGGACTGGGGGCAATGCAGCAAATCGCTTAACTAAAAGTTCAAAAGCACGTTGGGCTAGTTTGATTTGTCCGCTATGGCGTAATGCGTTGGCATAACACAAACCAATATTGGGTTCGCAGTGTTTGATTGATAGCTGCGCATTAAACAAGTTGATGACCAGCGCATAATTGCGTTGTTGATACGCACCAAGAATTTGTTGAGTTAACTGCATATTCATTTACTTAATACTTATCTAATCCAGCCAACCTACCCACATTATTCGACCAGTCATTGTGCTCTGCAATAAAGTGTTGGATAAAACCCTTTTCTGCTTCGGTTAAATCGGGGTGCCATACATCAAAAATCAAAACGCTTCTTAGTGTATCACCGGCATTCTTTGCACTATGTTGATATGAATCATCAAAAATCATGCAACTATCACTTACCTGCCATGTAAAGGTGTCTTGACCTGCTTTTAACCAGGCCTGAGGATTAACCCGCAATGGTACATGCACAGTCAGTTTTATGTTGCTTAACCCAAAATGCGGAGGAATATAACCGCCCGGCTCAAGATTTGAAATAAACGCCTCGGGCGCTAACGGTGAGCACTTGGGTAATAACGACTGCTGTAAATACTTTATACAGCTAGGTATAGAAGTGAGACGCCGATTGAGGCCATGTCCATCGATGAAATGTGTCGCCCGCCAGCTTTGTTTAAGTGCATTCCATTCTTGAGTATTCGGTGCACTGCCGATGTGCTCAATATAACTCTTCTCACTCTCACCTATAAACTGCAGAAGCAACGGTAAATCTGCCTGAATATGGGAAATCGTATCAGCTAATCCGACTATCTCTTGTGCTTGGTAAAACGGCTTTGCAGTCAAATCCGGGAAATAAAAAAAACTCGGCTGCTGCAACCTATCTTGCCAAGGCTCTCTGTGCAAACCGATGAAATTAGATACCGCCTTTTGACAGCGCTCAGATACTTGTGCTTCTTCAGCTACACGTTGAAAAAAGTTTTGACGAGCTAGGTTTGCCGCATTCGCACGGTGTGTCGGATGCCAGCTTCGCACAGCTTCCTCATGCTCATTTTGCAACGCTTCAAACCATGCAAGGTATTGTTCTAAAGCCGTTGCAAAATCACCGTTATTAAGAGACAGCTCAATTTTATTAGTAAATTCTTTCATTATTCATAAAAAAACGCCCATAAAGGGCGCTTTTATTAAATCATTTATACAATTACTCGCCGTCAGCACCTGATGTCATGCTGCCACGTTGTAAACGCAACATACCTTCACGACCAGCTTCTTCTTGTGCAGCGCGCTGCTCTGCGGTACGGCAAACACGCGTCATCATGTTTGAACCGATGCGTTTTTCCATTTTACACACAACCCCATCGTCATCGCTGACCGACGCGACTTCACTGTTGCTTTCCTGCGCACTTGTCTTAGAAGAAGACGTACTGTTACACCCTGCAAGCGCCAAAAATGCTGCTAATACTAATAAGTATTTCATAAACTATTTACCTTTTTTGGATATACAACACTGCCATAGTGTGTTGCTGATTCTCGGATCCATTTAGTTAGGATCCACTTCGTTCCTTCAGTAACTGGCGCACCAGCGTGATAAGAATCGCGATCTACATTACCACTTTCGTCCAAATTATCAAAGACTAGAACGTCACCAATCGTCGCATTTACCTGCATGCCCAAGCGTGGGAATTGGGTTTCCCCGCCAATGTAGCCCTTCGATAGATAGGTAATCGCCGTGCGCATGCGTTGGCCCCCATCTGCGAGTATTTGCTCGAAATGTGGCCCCTGCCCCACAATGGCATCGTAATGCGGCTTATACTGCTGGCCATTTTCATAGCGCAACAAATTCATTGATTCCCCGCGTGCGCGCGAAATACCTGTCAGTTTCTCTAATATCATATCCAATTGCAGGGCGAACCAATCGAGATGCTCAGGGGTGACATGCACGATATAACTGGTTCTAACATCATTCTGGATACCTTTCCCAGTTACGGGGTCATGCACTAAAGATGGCTTTAAATGGGGCTGTAAACGCAATTTTATATAGTTGCATGCAAGCTCTGAGTACACCCCTTGAAAAAGGCGAATACCGCATGCTTTCATTGAGATAATCGGCGTGTTAACGCCCAGTTGTTGCCAATGCGAAAGAGCAAAATCAAAGAGTTGTTCCTTATCTTCTTTTGATAATGAACTCGACTCTTGCAGTGATTGGACTTTAACCCCCAAGTCTGCCAATAAACCCGGTGCAAACTGCTGTATTAGCTGCTTAAAAACACCGCTGTTTGGATGTAATTGAGTGAAATCCAATAGAATCAGCGCTGATTCCACGTGGCCCTGCTGAGCCTCAGCATATAGAAATTCAAAATCTTCACGAGTGAGAGACTCTTCCGTAAAAAAGGCCCGCAGTGTAACCAACCGGTGAAGCGTGCCTTTAACACCTCTTTCCCATTGGCGCTGTAAAAACTCGAACGCGCGTTGCGGATCAACCCTAAAGTATTGCTCTGCTAAGTACAAGGTAGCCATTGGGTGGCCCATTTGTGCCGACTGCTCAAGGGCTTGTGTTGCCGCTGCATTGTTTTGCTGAGCGTAGAACTGCATGGCTTGTTGGAATAAGGCTTCACTATTCATATTTCAAATTTCTTATCGCTTATTTTGTATTACTGATTCTTATTATTGTTCTTACTTATTCTGCTTAATTCGTTTTTGTTTTTTGTTCTTTGTTCTTTGTTCTTTGTTCTTTGTTCTTTGTTCTTTGTTCTTTGTTCTTTGTTCTTTGTTCTTTACCAAAGTTTAAGCTCAATGAGGTTTACATCATATTGATAACGCATTTTCTAGAGTCAATCCATAACACGTCGTGCATGTGTGCCTTTGCTAAAGCCTTTGGTAAGGCCCGCGCGTAACAATCAACATAACCTATATTTTTTTAGAGTGATTGCACACTGCAAAATGAGTTTGAAAAAAGTCGGCTCAATTGTTGCGGGTTAACAGCAAAAAAAAAGCCTCTCAGAGAGAGGCTTTTTAGAGTACTAAGAAACTCTTAGAACGTCATGCTGAAACGAACATAACCGAACTGTCCAGGTACTTCGTACATTGACGGGTCGAAGCTGTTCGCGAACGTTGTGAATGATACTGGTGGATCTTGATCCAACAAGTTGTTGATACCAGCAGTTACACGTAGGTTATCGTTAATGAAGTAACCCACTGAAACGTCATGGTAACCCATTGCACCCAACTCGTTGTAATCTTCACCATCAGGGCCACTGTTTGGTGCGCTACATAGTTGGTCGTTCAAGTCCACACCACCAGCTGAACCGATATTACAGTTTTCTACAGTAGAACCGATGTGACGGATCAAGTAGTTCGCAGTCCAGTCGCCGTTAACCCAGTTCAAGCTGATGTTAGAACGGATGCGTGGAACAACATCACGGTCGAATGCACGGCCAGCTTCACGGAAAGGTGTTGATGTGCCAGCTACTGGGTCAACGATGATTATGCTACGATCGTCAACATACGTTGCGTCTAAGCGGAACTTGAAATCACCGAAGTCAGTTTCGAAGTTATAAGCCAACTCCATATCGAAACCTTTAGTAGTTTGACCACCAAGGTTTACTAGACCGTTGAACAAGTCGATAACCTGACCTTGTGAACCACGTTGAATTAGTGAACACAATGTAGTACCTGTTTGCGCACAGGCGTCTAAGATAGTCTGAGCGCCAACACCAGATACTGCACCGTCAACTTCGATATCGAATACGTCAAACGTTAATGACGCACCTTCTAACCAAGATGGCGCATACACTACACCGTAAGTGAAGCTTTCTGCTTCTTCAGCATTTAGGTCTGGGTTACCACCAACAGTGATACGGATCTGTGAGTTAGGCTGTTGATAGCCAGCTGGAATACCCGCACAACCTGGAAGGTTCGGGTTAGCAGCCGCACCGCCATTACACGGGTCAGTCAGTGGTGGGAAGCTGTCACTTTGTCCGCGGAATAACTCTAGGATTGACGGAGCACGGAAAGCCTCAGACCAAGTACCACGAACCATCAATTCTTCGTTGATGCGCCACTTGATACCAATTTTAGAATTCGTAGTGTCACCGAAGTTGCTGTAATCTGAGTAACGAGTCGCAAGTTCTAAGTCTAGCGCTTCAACAAACGCTACATCAGCTACTAATGGAACCGCTAGTTCTAAGTAGAACTCTTCAACACTAAAAGAACCTTCAGTTGGTTGACGAGAGTTACCTGAAGTTATACCTGCCGCAATCAACGCGTCTGGCTGATCATAACCATTCTGCCAGCGTTTCTCGTAACCTGCTGCGAATGACATGAAGCCAGCTGGTAGTTCCATTACGTCACCGGTGATGTTTGCTTGATAACTTTCTAGCGAAGTACCAGATGCGTCTTGCGCAGTGAATGTAATATAGTCTAGTTGAGCTTGGGTAATCGAGCCCTGGCCAATACCAGTTGAACCATTGAACAGATCAAGCGGTACGCAGCTTGAGTCTGAAACACATGCATCACTTAAAGCAGCTTTAACGCGGTCGGTGTTTAATAGACCGTCGGTAATTGTGTTCTGTGCGATATCAGCATACGTGTAGCCAACATCCCAGTAGAACTCGCGGTCGCCAAGCTCAAGAACACCTTCAAAGCCACCGTTAAACTGGAACTGGTCAACGTTTTGTTTGAATTCGCGGAAACCCGCTTCAAACATACGACGGCCAACTAAGAACAACCAACCTGGATCGCCAGGAGCCACGTCAGTAGACAGCTCGTAACCCAGTGGGTTATACGGGTTATTTGCACCGATCACATAACCTGTGTCACCAAAGGCAGCACCGAAGAACAATGGCGTAGGTGCTAGCGCCTGAGCAGATTTACGATTACCGTAGAACGCAGTTGCTACAGCAGATACGTTGTCACTTAGCTCGTAACGGCCCTGAGAATAAATATTAGTACGCTCTTGTGGAGTAGATAGGTAGTTGAATGGAGCATAGTTGAAACGGCTACCAACGTTATCCCACGGTTCGAATCCACCATTACCGTCGCCACTTAAGTTATTGAAACCGCCTTGGTCATCATAAAACATGAAACGACCGTTAGGTGTACCAGACGAACCGTTGAAGCCAGTAGGTGTACCAAACGTTGGTACTGCAGAGATTTCACGATCACCCGCGAATGTTGGCTCTTCTTCTACATAAGAAACGTTGAAATAAACGTTGCCTTTGTCGTTAGACGCACCGAAACCGATGTCATACTGTTCTTTGTTGCCGTCGCCTTCGCTGATGTACTCACCTTGGTAAGCACTTGCGTGTAGGCCGTCGAAATCTTGCTTAGTGATGATGTTAACAACACCAGCGATTGCGTCAGAACCGTAAACCGCAGAAGCACCGTCTTTCAATACTTCGATACGCTCGATGATTGAAGAAGGGATGTTGTTCAAGTCAACAGAACCGCCAAGGCCTGGAGACCAACGCTTACCGTTTACCAATACCAACGTACGGTTAGAACCGATACCACGGATGTTAATAGTAGTAGTACCATTACCACCGTTGTTGTTGTTAGTGTTGATTGCTGAACCAGCTGCAGGAATTGACTGAAGTACGTCACCGATTGAAGTGATACCGAACTTTTCAATTTCAATTGAGTCTAGAACAGATACTGGGTTCGCACCTTCGATGTCTGCACGACGGATACGTGAACCAGTTACCTGGATTTTTTCAACAGCGCCTTCATCTGCACCAGCGTCTTGAGCGATTGCTGGAGCGGCAAAACCGAGTGATGATACTGCGCCGAAAGCACAAGCCAACTTGACTGACTGTGCCAGCTTAGAGTTTGTAAACATGTATTGTCTCCCTGGACCACTAATATGTTTAGTGATTTGTTATAACCGTTTAGGCGGTTTTTTATTAGTAAGGTAGTGAACCTCACGTTGATAATAACCACATCCCTAGGGCGCGGTCAACAGCGTTTACGACGAGAGGAAAAAAAGTTCATTATTTTTTTTGCTTATTTTTACTGGCCGTAAACAAAAAATTACACACTGGCGCTAATTAACGCTCCACTTGATATAAATGAAACTCTAAATAACGCCTTACTTGTTGTGGCAATTGCGGTAATAAGGATTTTGGCAATAAGAAAGTTGCCATGTCGAAAAAGTCGGTGAATACTCTATTTGCCTGTGTTGTGCGGTGCAGATAATGGTGTCCTGCTGACCCTCCCGTACCAATCTTGCCCCCCAACATGCGGTGTACCATCATGGCATGACGATGACGCCAAATGGTTAATTTCTCATCAACTTCAGTGAGCAAAGTGATAAATTGAAAGGGCAAATTAAAAATCGGCTCTTCCGCGTATTGCTTGATAAATAGTGCAGATAGCATGGCTTTTTGGCTGAGTCGAAATTGGCCACTCGTCAACAACTCTGCGTATTTAGTTTCATCGAGTAAGGCATCAAACTTTGCTTGCGTCTCATCTAAACCAGCCAATTCTCGTGCCTTATCTTCACCAGATAATCCATCATTGGTTTCTACTACCTCTCGGTCTTCAGCAAGATAGGTAGAGGTTACATCTTTGTACAACTGCCAGAAAGAAAACCCATCGATTTCCAACAGAGGCATGCGTGCCAGCCAACGATCCACTAACTCAAATAAACTCGGTTGCGATTCAAGCTCAGTAAGATAAGCCCGGTCTTCGTCCGTCAAACGCAAGTAAAAAGACTGCTTATCAAAATCAATGCGATACTCACGTTTTAGACCAAGCGATATTTCTAGCTGTTTGAACTGAATACTTTGAAAACCCGATGCTGGCACCAAATAATCGCGAAATGCCAAAAACTCCTGTGGTGTCATGGTTTCCATAACGCTGATCTGATCATTCATTAACTGCTGTATCGCCGTTACCCGACGCAAGCGATGCACTACAGTTGTAAGGTCACGATCATCGACAACGTCTGCAGAAAATACCTTAATAATGCTGTTTAGCTCGTGCAGGATTTGTTTGAACCATAACTCATATACCTGATGCACAATGATAAATAGGGTTTCTTCGTGGGCAGGCGTGGCGTATTTGGCACTTTGTAAGTGCTGGGCAGAGAGGATTTTATCCAATTGCAGGTAATCGCCGTAATAAACGGGTGGGACTTTATTTTTCATAATAATTATTCTTTTTTTGCTTACACATAGATTACCAGAACATCGCTATAGTTGGCTATTTATGAAGCGCTGCTACAGCTATGAACTTCGCGTCCGCGACGGAACCAAGTCTTCACTCCGCAGCGGCAACTACACAACTTGAATAAGCGCAAGTTCCAAGCCCATGATTAGATAACAGCAACAATTCATCACTGATAATAAAGAGATAATGAGTTGTTAAGTTCACACTTTACAATCCACTTAGTTGCATAGAATGAGATCCTGTGTTGAATGAAAAGCTAATATTGACCGGGTCAGTGATTATTCCGACTCGGTTAAAACTCGTATTTATGGTGACAAATTAGTCGACAAATAGGCTCGGCAGTGCCTATAGTTATTGCAGTATAAAACGTGGAGGTAACTATGAAACTAGATGATGACATTCATAATTATTATGAGCATCTGGTAATTGAACGGATCGCGAAATTGAATTTGGATAAAACCAAGGATAGCGATTTTCTAGCAGATTTGTGTTGCTTGGCTTTGAATCAAGTGCCGCCTCGATATATCCGCTACGAAGTGGATATGGCATTTTACCTGCCGCAAAATGAGCGCCAACAAATGGAAATGAATGTTGTTAACGCTGTTGACAAGGCGCTTTCGTTTTTGAATCAACATAAAGAAAGATAACGATAATAAGGGTGGCAGGCACCTAGCCACACTCCGGCACATGAGTCATTCGCTACGGCTGCTCCCTTCCGGGCCTGACCGGGTTTACGAATTATCATTGCGGAGGAACCAGGCACCCACCATTGAAGTGGTATGCGCTGCCTTCACAGCGGCGCGCATTATCCCTAGTAACGGTGGCGATTGCAACCGCTCTTGGAAAAATTCACCTACTGCAGATTAACCGTTAAAGCGTTCTTCTGCGATTGCGTTTGCTATTTTGTTAGTAGCTGCCTGTTCAGACTCGGCACGGGCAAATATATCTGCCAAGTTATCACCAATACGCTCAATATGGGTTTTCATCGCAGCGGCATTGGACTCAAAACGTTGATGATAAATATCAATTACACCACCAGCATTGATTACATAATCAGGGGCATACAGAATGCCCTTCTTGCGCAACTCCTCACCCATTGATTCTGTGCTCAGCTGATTATTTGCAGCCCCAGCTATAACCTGAGCTTGAATTGTCTCCAAACTTTGTGGATTTATAGTCGCCCCCATTGCGCAAGGTGCTAGTACGTCAGCTTTGACTGCATTAATCTCCTGTGGTGCCACTACAGTAGCCCCAAACTCATTGCGTGCTCGCTCCGCATTTTCAGGATAAATATCGGCGACCACCAAATTCGCACCTGCTTGGTGTAAATGCTGCGCTAAACGATAACCAACATGCCCGAGCCCCTGAATAGCCACTGTTAGCCCTTTAACATCTGCGTTGAACTTATGTTTTACTGCCGCCAACAATCCAACATAAACACCGTATGCTGTCGACGGAGCAGGATTGCCATCAGACGGCTCACCGGTATAACGAAACTTAGCGTTGATTCCAGCGATGTACTTTGAATGTTTCGCCATATTTTGCAAATCATCAACGCTGATCCCGGAGTCTTCTGCAGTAAAATAGCTCCCTCCCATAGAGTCAACAAAGCGACCCATGGACTCCATCATTTCCGTGGTTTTGATCTGACGCGGATCCCCCATTATCACCGATTTTCCTCCACCAAGTTTGAGCTCAGCCATTGCCGCTTTGTAAGTCATACCACGAGACAATCTGAGTACATCTGTAAGTGCTTCTGCGCTATCCGCATAGGGCCACATCCGGCAACCGCCTAAAGCGGGTCCTAGATTGGTATTATGCACAGCAATAATAGCCTTTAAACCTGTCTTACTATCATGCCAAAAGGCCACTCTTTCGTGGTTGTCAAATTCACTATGATCAAAAACACTCACTGTCAGGGTACTCGTAGGTTTGATTTATTATTTCGCCATGTTAATGGAATCTCTTGAGGACACGTGTTGCCTTTTTAATCATGCTAAACAAATAGCTTGAATAACAGTTGCAAGCTGCTCGTAAATGGTAGGATACTTGTCCTATAATTATTAAATAATCAAAACAGCCCTACGGCGTTAAGAAGGAAGTCAATGAAGCTGGACAAGTTCGACCGAGAAATACTGCGCGTCATGCAACGTGATGCAACTGTCTCGATGGCTGATTTAAGTCAGCGTGTGGGTTTATCACACACGCCATGCTGGCGCAGAGTAAAGCGCCTTGAAGCAGAAGGTATTATTAAGGGTAAAGTCACCCTACTTGATGGCAAAAAGCTGAGTCTTGGGGTGTCCGTGTTCATCTTCGTCACATTAAAAAATCATGATGGCGAATCACTCAATGATTTTGAAAAAGCCGTGCAAAATATCGATGAGATTGTGGAGTGCCACACCACCAGTGGTGACCGCGACTACCTACTCAAAGTGATCGTGGAAAGCATCGAAGAATATGAACACTTACTGAAGTCGAAGCTCACCCATTTACCGCTTGTCGATCACCTCAGTTCGACCTTCGCTTTGAAGCAAGTCAAAAACACCACTGAACTGCCCATCAAAAACCAGTAGCGGGCGCTAACCGCTACTGTGAATCAGGCTGATTTTCCGGGCGTGCGCGATCAAACGCGTCCAACTCCTGACAATTATTGTAAATTGACCAAATCAGTGGGTATTGCTGCATATCCACATTGAAACGCTGTGCGTTGTATACTTGTGGCACTAATACGATGTCGGCAAGCGAAACATCAAACCCGAAACAATATTTACCCGCCCGAGTTTGCAGGCGTTTTTCAATACCGGCAAAACCTTTCTCTATCCAATGCCTTGCCCACTTCGCTTTTGCGTCATCAGCGTCACTAAGCTCAGCGACAGCATTAAGCACGCGTAAATTGGCCAGAGGCTGTATGTCACAGGCTATATCTTGTGCAATTGAGCGAATTCGAGCTTTATCCAACGCGTGTTCGGGTAAAAATTTCAATGGTTGAGGATATCGCTCATCTAAATATTCAATAATGCTAAGAGACTGATTCAGGGTGAAATCTTCATCATCATCCACGAATGTCGGCACTAAAGCAGAAGGATTCAAATGCAGGTAATCTGTGGAGTGCTGTTGGCCCCCGTCTTTAACTAGATGGATTGGGATGTATTGATATTCAAGTTCTTTCAAATTAAGCGCAATACGTAAACGATAGGTGGCTGATGACCGCCAATAACCATAAACATGTAAACTCATATCTACCTCTTAAATTGACCGGCTAAAGTATGCCCTTTCACCTTGGACTATTTAGCTCTACTTTTATTTTTTGCTAATACCATAATCGCGCAGTTTGTTGGCGATCGCAGTGTGGCTCAAACCCAGCTTTTTCGCGAGTTGTCGAGTGCTGGGGTAAAACGGGTACAGCCTCGCCAACACTTGTTTTTCAAAACGTTTAACCTCTTGATCCAAACTGCCTTCGAAATTTTCATCGACAAAACTGATGTGTGAGGTTGGTGTTGGTAACTGTAAATCCTCAACTTTAATTTCCAACTGTTCAGTTAAGGCCACTGCGCGCTGTAAGATTTGCTCTAACTGTCGAACATTCCCTTGCCATGGATAATTGACCAAATAATCACTGGCAGATTTCGCCAACCTTACGCGTTTGCGCCCCAAAGTCATGCAGTGCTGTTGAATGAAATGTTCGGCCAAGGGCAATATATCTGCTTTGCGTTCCCGCAATGAAGGCATCGCTAGCGCAAATGGCGACAGCCGCACTAATAATTCTGGCAAGATAGCGCCCTGCTCAGCTGCTCGCTCTAAATCCTGATTGCTACACGCAATCACTCGAACAGCAATATCAACATTGTCATTACTATTCAAAGGCGTAAATTGCTGCTGTTCGATTAATCTTAGTATTCGCTGCTGACTTGCAATATCCAAATAAGTCAGCTCATCAATAATCAGAGTCGCCTGTGGCTGAGTTTGTGCGTGCGTATCGACGCTGTTAAGCGCCGACATCAGGCAGCCATTGTGCGCAAACATTTCGTTTTCGATAACATCAGCCGTTTTACCAGCTGTCTTGATGAAGAGCATTTGTGACTCATCCAACGAGCACGCATGATGGATTGCGCTGGCCAACAATTTCTTTCCACTGCCTATTTCACCGAGGATCAGTAGTGGTTGCTCAAGCGTCGCTAAGCGCTGTGCATTTGCTAACGTTCGTTGCATCGCCACTGACTGGGCCATAAAGCGGTCAAAATTTTTGGTATTTGGACGATTAAATGCCGATAGTTGTTCGCCTAATCGAACTTCTGATTTTAATAACACAACCGCGCCGGCTAAAATCTTTTCGTCATGCGAGTCGCTGATATATATCGGTAATATATCTGCTAAGTAGTCTTGTTCAGCAAATTGTAGTTTGTGAGCTTGAGCAAGCACCTGTTCGCCATCCAGCCATTTAGCAAAGTTAAAGCCTTTGACTACTTCACTGATTTCAGCCCCCAGAAGCTCATGTTGAGGATCGGGCATGCCGAGTTCCACGGCATCATTGATTTGTGTGATGGTGCCTTTCCGATCAATCGAAAATACCGGGTCGGGTAAAGTTTGCAGTATCGCCCGTAATTGATGCTTTTCCCTTTCAACTGGCATAAACGCAGTGGTTTTTACGTCCGTAATACCCTCAATTCGGCGGATTTTGGGCATCAGATGCTGAAAGTCAGCGAATTCGATATTCGGAAAATTCAGAAAAATTTTACCCGCACGATCAATTTCAATTCCGCGCAAATCAATTTTATGCTCGACCAATATATCGAGCACGTCTTGGGTGATTCCCAAACGATCTTGGCATGTAATTTCTAGGCGCATAGGGTGTTTGTAAAGTTTTTTGTACATAATAGCATGCACATATAAACTTCGTAATGTTTATTTTACACCCACGCGCCAAAGTGCAGGATTAGTTAGACCAATCAATAGTTAAACGATGTATTTAGCTCGCCATCGCCTCTTTAGGCGGAAAGGCTGGCGCAAACAGACCCAGCGATTTTGCCTTTTCGATCATACCCATGATGTCTTGATCGGCAAGTGCATCCAAATCATCGGCTTGCTCTAACACATAATAGATAGGCTGCATTATATCGATGCGATAAGGAGTGCGTAACACATCTATAGGATCAAACGCTTTGCGCTCAGGCTTATCACTTTCAAGCGCATACAAGGTCTCTCCAGGGGATGAGAGTATTCCACCGCCATATATTCTCAATCCTTGCGCAGTCTTCATCAAGCCAAACTCAACAGTAAACCAATACAACCGCGCGAGGAATATACGGTCTTCCTTACTTGCTTCCAGGCCGAGTTTGCCATAGGTATGGGTGAAATGCGCGAATGCCGGATTAGTCAATAACGGGCAATGCCCAAACAACTCATGAAAAATGTCTGGCTCCTGCAAATAATCAAACTCTTCACGAGTTCGAATGAAGGTCGCCACAGGGAATTGTTTATTGGCTAGTAAGCGAAAGAATTCACCAAACGGGATTAACGCTGGTACTTCTGCAGTTTGCCAACCAGTGGTTGCCATTAATACTTCATTTACGTCGGGTAATTGCGGAACCTTTTGGGTATCCATGCCGAGCAGGTCGAGGCCTTTTATGTACTGGTCACAGGCGCGTCCATCCAGCAACTTGACTTGCCGCTCGTGCAATTCTGACCAGATTTGATTTTCTTCATCAGTCCAAGCGATGAAACCTTTCGAATCGGACTGCTTTGATTTGTACTGAGTTTGCTTTTTCATAACCACTACGTCACAACAAATAATAGCGACAGTTTAATGCTTTGCGACGGCAACATCAGTGTTTCCCCCGTAACCCAATTTACCAGAATGTAACAGTTTTTTTACACCCAATAAAAAACCACCGCGACGGTGGTTTTTTCAATATCTTAGCAATATCAAATTACAAGCGACTTAACTCTCGGTTCAATTGGAACTCCTTCGAGGTCACGTATGACTCAATCTTACGAAGTCTTTCTTCTGCACTGCGATAGCGTTGTTGAATATCGTAAAACGCCTGTTTAGGTGGCTCGCCCGCCTGCCAAACTCTAGCTTTTACTTCAATCGGCTTACTCTCTGCACCACTAACCCAGCCTTTACCTTGTGTTTTATGTGACGCTGCTGTGTAACCTTTACCTGTATGCATGCCGTCCCCAACCTTCGGCTTTTTGTCCATGATGAACCAACATGCAACATAGGCAACGAAGATAAACGGACCCGCCAGCAGAAAAAAGCTAGTCACAGTCAGAATTCGAACCAACCAAGTTTCGATCCCAAAGTACTGGGCGATCCCTGCACATACTCCAGCAATCTTGCCATTCGCTTCATCTCGATAAAGGGTTTTGTTTATGTTCATACTTTTTCCCTCCACTGCGGCGCTTCAGTATCTAAGATAGACTCTAGCGTATTTATCCGCTCACTCATTAGCTCAGCTTTATTAGCCAACTCTTGCAAGCGCATGTACTCTTCTTGACTCAAGCCTTGATTGACTTGCTTCTTACTGCGGTAATGCAAGATCAGCCAGATAGGTGCCACGAAAATTAAAAACAACAGTATCGGGGCTACAATTATGGCGATAATTCCCTCATTCATGTGAATACTCCTCAATCACTCAATGCGTAAATGCTAACCGAGACTGGTGTTTATTTCTTGGCTTTTGTTTTCGCTTGCATCTTTTTCTTCAATGCTGCGAGTTCATCATCAACTTTTCCGTCTGATTCTAAGTCAGCAAATTCATCTTGCAGGGTCTTTTTGCCTAAATCATAGGCTTCAACTTGTGACTCTAAATCATCAATTTTGCGCTCATACTGCTCGAAACGCCCCATTGCTGAGTCAACTTTGCCGCTGTCCAGGCTTTTCTTAACTTCCAAACGTGAACTTGCAGTCTTCTGACGCATTACAATGGTTTTCTGACGCGCTTTAGCATCCGCCAATTTGTCTTGTAACTGTGCCGTCTCATCCTGTAGTTTACTGATTTGTTCTTCAATAATGGAAAATTCTTTTTCTAACGTACTGGCCGCGTCTTCACATTTACTTTTTTCTTGTAAAGCAGCGCGTGCAAGATCTTCACGATCCTTGCTAAGGGCTAATTCAGCTTTCGCTTCCCAATCCGCTGCTTCAGCCTTTAATTTAGCAATTTGTGCGCTTACTTCTTTTTTCGAAGCAATCGTTTTAGCTGATGCTGAACGTACTTCAACAAGTGTATCTTCCATTTCTTGGATAATAAGGCGAACCATTTTTTCTGGATCTTCTGCCTTATCTAATAAAGCATTGATATTTGAATTTACGATGTCTGAGAAACGCGAGAAAATTCCCATGTTTAATACCTCTTGGTTAAAACTCATACTAAAAGTCTGGATAAACTTATTCAAATACGATGCCAACAAAATGAACGCGCTAACTCTATGTTTTTAATACAGTTATGACTACTACATAAAAACACTATCATTTCATTGATAATCAATTACACTAACAGTTAGCGAAATTAACCAATCTTTTAAGCAAATGAGTCGATTTAGCAAGCAAGACAATTTACTCGGCCAAGCCAATGCGTTTTTAGAGGTTCTGGAACAAATCTCACAGATTGCTCCATTAAATAAACCCGTATTGGTTATCGGCGAGCGTGGTACCGGAAAAGAGCTAGTCGCGGCGCGCTTGCATTACTTGTCTAAGCGTTGGGACCAAAATTATCTCAAACTCAATTGTGCCGCATTAAGTGAAAGTTTGCTTGAATCAGAATTATTTGGATACGAAGCGGGAGCATTTACCGGTGCTACCAAGCGACGCGAAGGCCGTTTTGAAGTGGCCCATAACGGTACATTGTTTCTCGATGAACTTGCCAATACCTCAGGTATGATCCAGGAAAAACTCCTGCGTGTGATTGAATATGGTGAATTCGAGCGGGTTGGCGGATCGCGCCCAGTTAAGGTTGACGTGCGTCTTATCGCTGCCACTAATGAAGATTTGCCCAGTTTAGCAGATAGCGGCGAATTTAGGGCCGACCTGTTGGATCGCTTAGCTTTCGACGTTATTACTATTCCGCCTTTGCGCGAACGTCGTGAAGATATTTTGATGTTGGCAGAACACTTCGCAATCAATATGACGCGTGAATTAGAACTAGAATTATTTAGTGGTTTTACTGAAAAGGCTAAACGCACGCTATTGGACTATGACTGGCCGGGTAACATTCGCGAATTAAAAAACGTGGTAGAACGTGCAGTTTATCGAGCCAACAATCCTCATCTCCCTGTCCACGAAATTGTACTCGATCCCTTTGTGTCAATTTACCGTCCGAAAAAACGAATTAAGACCGTTGACCGACAACCTCAGGCCAACGATCCAGTGGAAGCTTCTGAAGCTCAAGCACTACAATCTGCTACTGTGCCAGAAAATTCTGTAAAACCACTGACAACGCCCAGTGAAGCATCACTTGAATACCCCATAGACCTCAAGCAAGCGGCTCAGAATTTTGAAATTGAGTTAATCCAACAAGCCTTGCAAGACAGTCAATTTAATCAGAAGAAAACGGCAGAAAAGTTGTCGCTCACCTATCATCAGTTACGTGGCTATTTGAAAAAATATAATTTACTTGAATCAAGCGGTGCGCAAGACGGTGATGATGAAGCTTAAGTTTTTACTGGTTGTTTTGAGTGCAACGAGCTGTCTTGCCTGCACGCCGGTGGAACAGGCAGCAGGACGCGACAAAGGGGTGGTGTTTTGTTCTGAAAGCGATCCCAATACATTTAACCCTCAATTGGATACTTCTGGCACCACAGCTGATGCTACCGCCCACCAAATCTATGATCGGCTGATTGATTTTGATCAGGAAACAGGCACTATTATGCCGGCACTAGCAGATAGTTGGTTAGTGAGTGACGATGGGTTGGTGTACACCTTTCAGTTACGCCGTAATGTGCAATTTCATCAGACCGAATACTTCACCCCGTCGCGCAGCTTCAATGCTTATGATGTATTATTTAGTATCAACCGTTGGCGCCAGCCCGAGCACCCCTACAATAAGGTTTCGGGTGGCAGCTATCCGTACTTTCAAAGTCTCGGTTTGGCGGAAATTATTGCCGATGTTAAACGTATCAACGGCTATCGAGTAGAAATTCACCTTCGCCGCCCTGACAGTGCGTTTCTGGCCAATTTAGCCACCGATTTTGCGGTTATACTTTCCGCAGAATACGCTGAGCAGCTATTAGTCAAGCAACAAACTGACTTAATAGATAAACGTCCCATCGGCACTGGTCCTTATCGTTTTGTTAGCTACCGACCTAATCAATACGTACGTTACGCGCGCCATGAAAATTATTGGCAACACCCAGTGAACAATCAACATCTGGTATTTGACATCACGCCCAAAAGTGCATTGCGCCTGGCGAAATTAATCACTGGCGAATGCGATATTTCAGTTTTCCCAGCGCAAAGCGAGTTAGATACCATTCGTGAAAATGAACAACTCATGTTGCTTGAACGGCCTGGGTTGAATGTAGGTTTTTGGGCTTTCAATACGCAAAAACCGCCGTTTGATAATCCCGATGTCCGGCGCGCATTAGCCATGGCAATAGACAAGAGCACACTGCTGGATACTGTATACTTTGGTAGTGCGAAACGCGCGACTAGTATATTACCTCCAACCTCATGGGCGTATCAGCCTAACGCCGATGATATCAACTATAATCCCGTGCAGGCAGAGCGGCTACTGCGAGCTGCCGGCATTGAGCCGGGCTTCAGGATGACGCTTTGGGCAATGCCCGTGCAACGTGCGTATAACCCGAACGCCATGAAAATGGCGCGCCTGATGCAAGCCTACCTCGCCGAGGTAGGTGTGGTTGCGACTATTGTCAGTTACGATTGGACAACCTTTCGAAATAATCTCCAACAAGGCATGCATGATTCAGTCTTGATAGGTTGGTCAGCTGATAATGTTGACCCCGATAATTTCTATCGCCCACTCCTCACATGCAGCGCTATTCCCAGCGGGACGAATCGCGCGATGTGGTGCAACAAGGCCTACGATGAATTAATAGAGCAAGCGTTGTTGGTGAATGATACTGAGCGGCGTCGACAATTGTACGCACAAGCGAACCGTATGTTATACGAAGAGATGCCATTGATGCCTATAGCTCACGCGTTTCGTTATCAAGCACAGCGACGCGGCGTAGAAAATGTGGCTATCAACACCTTTGGTGGCGTGCGATTAGGTGAGGTAGAGAAAAGTAATGATTAGTATTTTTCTGCGCTACCTTAACCTTCTGGTGTTAACTTTAATCGTCATTACGGTTTTTTCTTTTGGCTTGGCTTATCTTTTCCCTGGTGACCCCTATACCAACCTAACCGGTCTGACTGATGCTGAGGGCATGCGTGCATTCCATCAACAAGGAGTTATCAGCGCTTTTGGCGGGTATGTTGAAGCAATAATTAATGGGCAATGGGGGCAAAGTCTTAATACCGGTCAATCCTTGTATACAGAAATCACCCTTACCCTGCCAGCGACCTTAGAATTAAGCTTTTATGCTTTGCTACTGGCCCTAGTGATTGGTTTACCCTGTGGTTTCTTGGCTGCTCTCAATCCGCACAGAACAATTGATTACGGGGTGCTTGGGATCAGTGCGGTTATGTACTCCTTTCCCGTATTTTGGCTGGCTATGCTGTTTGTCCTAGTGTTTAGTTTAACCATGGGGTGGCTGCCAATGTCAGGACGTATCAATCTATTGTTGGATGTCCCGCATCAAACCGGGTTTATCTTGATTGATATTGCACTCGCCGACGATATTGATCGATCCGTTGCTTTCAGTGATGCTATCAAACATATGATTTTGCCAACCGTTTCAGTGGCAATAATAACCATGGCGACGATAATCCGAGCGGTGCGTCGGTCAACCATAGACGTGATGCGCAAGCCTTATATTATTGCGGCTCAGTCGCGTGGTTTAAGTAATGCACAAATCTTTTTTAAACATGGTTTGCGCAATGCCTTACTGCCGATATTACCAATTCTTGCGATGCAGGTGACGGCAATCATTACCAACGTCATGATTGTAGAATCTATATTTTCCTGGCCAGGTATAGGTAACTGGCTATTACAAGCCATTTACCAACAAGATTATCCCGCGATCCGCGCGGGAATGTTAGCGGTAGCAGGTGCAGTCATTGTCGTTACTATTTTTATCGAGTTATTGAATCGGTTAATCGACCCAAGCAGGGAGAAGTTCGAACGTGTCGCGCTTTGATCTTTACCAAGACGAACATCATCCCTCCCCATGGCAACAAACGTGGCGAGAGTTTAAAGACAGTCACGTAGCAATGGCTGGACTCATTATGCTGGGTTTATTCACGCTTATCGCGATCATTGGGCCATTACTTGCACCCTACGATCCACTAATGCAAAACACCGATACCACGCTAGTTCCACCGTCTTGGGACGCCAGCGGTACGGTGCGTTATGTGCTAGGTACAGATGCACTTGGAAGAGACTTATTCTCACGTCTCATATATGGCGCACAAGTTACTTTTGGTACCAGTGTGATGCTAGTTATCGTTGCCATGTTAGTGGGGGTTGCAATTGGCGTCATGGCTGGGATGAGCAATGGCGTTAGAGCCAGTATCATTAATCACCTGCTTGATGGACTCATGGTGATCCCAACATTGCTGTTGGCCATCATTATTGTCGCGATTGTCGGCACCGGTTTGGTGAATAGCATGTGGGCGATCACTCTCGCGCTGATCCCGCATTTCGTGCACCATACGCGTAATACCATTCGTGAACTCATGAAAAAAGAGTTTATCATTGCGACAAAATTGGATGGCGCGAGTAAACCGCATATATTCGTCTACTCATTGTTGCCTAATATGATTGAAATGCTAGTCGTTCAAGGTACTATCGCTTTGTCCATTGCGGTGTTAGATATTAGCGCATTAGGTTTTCTAAACTTAGGGGCACAGGGCACAACAATTGAGTTGGGAGCAATGCTCGCAGAAAGTCTCAATGTGGTTTATATCGCTCCTTGGAATATTGCACTACCCGGTTTGACGATCTTTCTGATGGTATTTTCAATCAATGTAGTTGGTGATGGGTTGCGAGCTGCATTAAAACGACGACTACGACACTAATGGCATTACTTGACATTAAAAACCTTACTCTTGAGATTGACACCGAGTCAGGCTGGATAAAGGCATTGGATAAGGTCAATCTGCACGTTCGAGATGGCGAAATTCAAGCGCTCGTAGGTGAGTCGGGTTCAGGCAAAAGTTTAATCGTTAGAGCCATTTCCGGCGGTCTCCCGCAGCAAATGCGTTTGACTGCCGACCGGCTAACGTGGCGCGGTAACAATTTATTGGCTATGTCGAGTGCCCAGCGCCGCGAAATTATGCGCCGAGATATCGCTGTCGTGTTCCAAGATCCTTTAGCAACTTTAGACCCGACCGTGTCGCTGGGTGAGCAGTTAGAAGAGAGCGTGCCCCGCGAATTTGTGGGGGGTGGCTGGTTTTGGCAAAAACAACAGAAACGCAGAAAAATTGCCACGCAACTGATCCATAAAGTGGGTCTGCGCGACCATCAAAGTATTATGCGCTCATTTCCTCATCAGATAACCAACGACATTGGGCAAAAATTTATGATCGCAATGGCGTTGGTGTCTCAACCGGCTTTATTGATCGCTGACGACCCAACACGCGGCATGGAGGCAACTACCAAAACTCAAATTTTGAAGTTGTTTAAACGGCTGAATCAAACGAAAGGATTAAGTATTCTGTTTGTCGGTCACGACCTGCTAGCCATTTCGAGTATGGCAGATTCAATGACTGTGTTATATAGCGGTCAAACCGTTGAGTCGGGACCGCTAAAACAACTGCAAAGACGTCCTTTGCATCCCTATACCAAAGCGCTGCTCGACAGTGCGCCGAGTTTTAGAATCGATTTACCACCAAAGTCGCCTTTAGTTACATTACCAGGAACCATTCCTACCTTGCAGCATTTACCCATAGGTTGTCGCTTAGGTCCGCGTTGTGACCGTGCACAGAAAACTTGTGTGCAAACGCCATCAGTGCGCAAAATACACGACCATGAGTACAGTTGTCACTTCCCGTTGCATACGAAGTCATCATGAATACACTACTTTCGGCTAAGGCGCTGACTTACAACCCCAAACAACACTCAATCTTTGAGCGAGATACGGGTAAAGCATTTGTTTTAGGACCTATTGATTTAACCATCGAACGAGCTGAGACCGTGGCTATTATTGGTGGTAACCGCTCAGGTAAGTCGGTTTTAGCTAAGCTTTTGTGCGGCGCGTTAATGCCTACTTCTGGGGAGATTGTATTCCATCAAGACGCCCTGCAAGATAACAGTAGTGCCCAAAGGCAATGGCAGAAATGCCAAGTCCGAATGATATTTCAACGCAGTTCTGAATCGTTAAACCCGGCGTTAACTATTGGTGGAATTCTGCAGGAACCGTTAAAGCTTAATACTAATTTAAGCGCCAGCGAACGTGACGAGCGGATTGAACAAACTCTGACACAAGTCGGTTTACTACGTGAACACTATTTCTTTTATCCACACATGTTATCGGATGGACAACAACAGCGTGTCGCCATGGCGCGGGCCCTGATTCTAAACCCCAGTATTATCGTTGCTGATGAGCCGTTTGCCGCACTAGATCCATCTGTACGCTCGCAAACGGTCAACATGATCCTGCGCTTACAACGCGATTTAGGTTTATCCTTCGTCTTTATCAGTCACAATTTAGGCATTGTCCGTCATATTGCTGATCGTATGCTAGTGATGGACAATGGTAAAATCGTCGAATCCGGCAAAACCGACACACTCTTTCGTTGGCCCAAGCATGAGGTGACCCAGAAACTCATTTCCGCCCACCAATCATTGCTACCACAATCACAACGGACAAAGTAATCAACTGGCGACACCGGTTTCTCTGCTAGAACAGATTACAAATTAGCTCACCAGCATACACTCTCGCTAACCCACCAGTGACAGCAAAATACCCGCTGCTACTGCAGAGCCTAATACGCCAGCTACGTTGGGGCCCATCGCGTGCATTAATAAGAAGTTATGAGGGTTTGACTCTAACCCAACTTTATTTACCACCCGCGCAGCCATGGGAACGGCACTCACTCCAGCAGCCCCAATCAAAGGGTTAATCGTGCCGCCGCTGAGTTTACTCATGATCTTAGCCATAATGACCCCTGCTGCTGTGCCGATTGCAAATGCCACGGCACCTAAACCCAAGATCCCTAAGGTTTCCACGGTAAGAAATTTGTCTGCCGATAGCTTGGAGCCAACGGCCAAGCCAAGGAAAATGGTCACAATATTAATCAGCTCATTGCGTGCGGTGTTGCTTAAACGCTCAACCACACCACATTCACGCATTAAATTGCCGAAACAAAACATACCAACCAAAGGTGTCGCCGTTGGGAGGAATAAAATCGTTAGCAACAACACCGCAAGTGGAAACAATATTTTTTCCCTTTGAGATACCGAGCGCAGCTGTTCCATTTTTATCGCGCGTTCTTCAGGAGTCGTTAATGCCTTCATAATCGGAGGCTGAATAATCGGTACCAAGGCCATATAAGAATAGGCCGCGACTGCAATGGCTCCGAGCAAGTCTGGCGCAAGCCTGGAGGCAAGGAATATTGCAGTAGGTCCATCTGCACCACCAATAATGGCAATAGCAGCAGCATCCTTTAAACTAAATTCAAAACCAGGAACTGCATTTAGTGCAATAGCCCCAAACAGGGTGGCAAAAATCCCAAACTGGGCTGCAGCCCCTAACAATAACATGCGAGGATTTGCTATCAGGGCGCCAAAATCGGTCATGGCACCTACGCCCATAAAAATCAATAACGGAAATACGCCGGTTTCAATACCAACCGCATAAATGTAGTGTAGCAAGCCACCCGCTTCAGAAAACCCTGCTAAGGGAATATTAGTCAGCAATGCGCCAAAGCCAATCGGGAATAACAAGAGCGGTTCAAACTTACGTACAATGGCCAGGTATAGCAGTAATAACCCGACCGCCATCATTACTAACTGCCCAGTTGTGAAGTGTGGCAAAGCTGTGCTCTGCCACAGGATCATTAGTTTTTCCATGGGTTATACCACTATTAATGCTTGGCCAGATTGCACACTATCGCCTTCAGCCACACTCACTTGAGAAACAGTACCGCTAATCGCACTACGAACTTCCGTTTCCATTTTCATAGCTTCTAAAATGATAACCACTTCACCTTCTTCAACTTGTTCACCCGGCTTAACGAGGATTTTCAAAATAGTCCCAGATAAAGGCGCGTCAATTGATTGAGCAGACGCGGACGTATTTACCGTGGTTTGCTGTGCATTCGGGAGCGCGGCAGCTGGTTGAATTGATTGCAATTCACCACTAGGCGCTACATCAACGTGATACAATGTGCCATTCACATTAACGTCATACGATGCGCTTGCAGTTGCTGCATGGCTTGTTTGAGTTGCTGCCGGTTGCTGACTCTCTGACTCAGCCCCAGGCACCGGTTCAAAGGCCTCTGGATTGCCGCGGTTTTGCAAAAACTTAAGCCCCACTTGAGGGAACAAAGCAAAGGTGAGAGTGTCATCAACAACCGCATCAGCGAGTTGAAAGCCTTCAGACTTTGCAAGACTCTCCAAATCTGCCTGCAAGCTCTCTAACTCAGGCGCCAAATGGTCTGCTGGGCGATCGGTTATTGGTGAGCCGCCTGCCAGCACGCGTGCTTGTAGGTCAGCATTTACGGGTGCGGGAGTTGCACCGTATTCACCTTTTAAAACACCGGCTGTCTCTTTACTGATCCCTTTGTATCGTTCGCCAGATAAAACATTCATTACTGCTTGTGTGCCAACAATTTGTGATGTTGGCGTAACTAATGGAATAAACCCCAAGTCTTCGCGAACCCGAGGGATCTCATCAAGTACGTCGGCAAATTTATCTTCGGCGCCTTGCTCACGTAGCTGATTTTCCATATTAGTTAGCATGCCACCAGGCACTTGAGCAGACAAAATACGCGCATCGATACCTTTGAGACTGCCTTCAAATTTTGCGTACTTGCTGCGCACTGCACGGAAGTGATCAGCGATTGGCGCCAGTTGGTCTAAATTTATTCCAGTATCTCTGGGGGTATCTTGCAACATAGCCACAATGGTTTCGGTGGCAGTATGTCCATAGGTCATACTCATAGGCGATATCGCTGTATCAAGCATGTCGATTCCGGCATCAATCGCTTTTTGATACGTCGCCGTACTTAAGCCGGTTGTGGCATGACATTGCATGGCAATCGGCACGTCCACAGTACGCTTCAGCTCGGTTATCAGAGTTTCACATTCGTAGGGTTTAAGTAAGCCCGCCATATCTTTAATACAGATACTGTGGACGCCCATATCTTCAAGTGCTTTTGCCATATCCAGCCACATTTGCAAGGTATGCACTGGACTTACGGTGTAGGAAATGGTCCCTTGTGCATGAGCACCTATATCAACTGCTGTCTTTATGGCTGTTTGTAGATTTCGTACATCATTCATCGCATCAAAAATACGAAAAACATCGACGCCATTGGTGTGTGCACGTTCGACAAATTTGGCTACTACATCATCTGCATAATGGCGATAACCCAATAAATTTTGTCCGCGCAGTAGCATTTGTTGACGAGTATTAGGCATGACAGCCTTTAGCTCACGAATGCGCTCCCAAGGGTCTTCTCCCAAATAGCGAATACATGCATCAAATGTTGCTCCACCCCAAGATTCAACAGACCAGTACCCCGCTTTATCCAGTTGTTCAGCCACAGGGAGCATATCCTCGATACGCATACGCGTGGCTAATAATGACTGATGTGCGTCTCTTAGCACTAGCTCGGTTAACGCTAATGGATGGCGCATAAGATCTCCTTGGACTGATTATTTTGATTGGCGGTATTGGTGAACTGCTGCCGTTATGGCCGCTACGACTTGCTGATCAGGATGGCCCGCTTGGATCGACTTATTCGGTTTCGCTGGGGCAGGCACTTCGGGTGGAGGAAAACGTTCCACAAAGCGTTTTAGCACACTCATTGCCACAATAAGTAGCGTTAAGAATGCAAACACAGAAACCATACCAACGCCCATAAGGAGGGCGGCTTCACTGAGCTGTGATGTTAAGGAATTAACTGGTGGCATAACTAATCCTGAACATAGTTAGTTGACTAACATTAATCATGCATAAGTAACATGTGACCTATACATTTGCAATCGCCGCAAACACCAATATGCATAAAAATATACCTGGCAGGGTAAAAGCCCGAACATACACACTATTTATTCATTATTTTTACATATTTATCACAACCGCCGATTTAAAACTCATACTCAATGGCAAATCTCAAGGTATGATTTTTACCCGAGTGGGCGATTTCAGTTATAAACCCAGATTCCCATTTAATCTGTTCTTGGCCGTCAATCCGGTATACCCCCATGAAGCCGGGACCAATACCGACAAAATCTTCACCGGTGTATAGCTCAAATGAGGGCTGGACAGCAGGTAAGTAGCGATAGCGATATTGCAACCTAAACTCAGTTTCCCACTCACTAGCTATTGTTTCGCCCCATTCTCGGATGAGGAAGAGATTCATTGTAATACTGGTTTTGCCAATTTCTTTTTCAAAAATTAATCCGGCCGTGGCTTCATAATTGTCGAGCGCTTTACGCTTTTCAAATTCGAAAACGGCTCCCCAATCTGCCCAATACTGGCCCTGTTGAGTGAGCATCCAACGGGTTTCTATCTCGTATCCGGCAAGTTCAAAATTAGCGTCCTCATCACGCTCACCAAAGAGGTAAAATTCTAGTGTCACTGATTCACTTAATGCATGCCCATATCCTACTCGTTGAGCCAGCACATTGGCGTCGTCAGTTTGACTAGACATGAAACGCCACTCAAATTCACGTTCATTCGCAGTGACGTAAGGGTGATAAACTTTATCGACTACCATACCGTCGGCCAGAGCACTAGAAGCCCAAATAGCAACAAAAATGATTAACCACCTACGCATGGCGATTACTCCTACCTTGACGATTGCCAGATGTTATTCGCAAGTAATAGAAAGCTAACGGCGAGAACATAGCTAACAGATAAACCAGCAAAAAGTGTAACGAGGGTGATGCTTCATAACCGATAAGTGTGTTTAGCACGTGTCCGTACTCAGAACTATCTGCGACCCAATGATTGAGATTGACTACGGGTGCTCCTAACGAAACAAGGTCAACCTGCGCCAGTAATCCTGTGACTTGAGCCAACTGCCCAGCGATAAAGGCAGTCCAAAGGAGCAATACTATGGCGGAGAATGAAGATTGATAGAGCTCATTAATTAAAAAGTGAAAAATAATTGCGAAACTAAAGCAGATCCCAAGCCCAACGACTATCCCCATTAATACGGTTTGCAACGCTTCAGCATGTTGTAGATATACTCCAAAGAAAATAAACAGTTCTATCAATTTGCTGGCCACTAATGCCGCAGAGCCAAGTAACAGCAACGTATTTGCTAATGCCGAGCGCGTCGCGCTATACAAACAAATTGCTGCGCCCAACGCTAATCCACCATAGGCGACTATAAGCATGGCCGCATTGAATACTTCCAGGCCAGCGCCAGCAAAAGCTGCAGCAATCGATTGAATGAAAAATATCGTAATTGTGGCCAAACCGAATCCCGGCAAAAACCATTGTTGCCAGACCCCAGCAGCAATAATAGGTTGTCGAGTCAATACCGCGAGATAAGACAACAGAATAACGATAGGCAAAAAATCCCGTAAAAAAACAATCACTGTATTAGTTAGCATTGACGTCCTCCTTCACAAGGATATAACCGCGCGCTGAAACCGGATGGTATTCACCAAAATATTCATAGCGTCCTGGAGGTAAAGGACCAATAAAAATCGTTGAGCTACTATTAGCGAAAATAACCCGCTCACGATTGAGATCAAAGCTATCGAATTCTTCTGCGGTCGCATCTCGATTGTTGATAACTAAGCGAATTTTGGTGTTCGCCGGGATCACCAATTCACTGGGAGAGAAAGTATGCTCAACAAGCTCTAGCTCGAAAACCTGCCCTTGCGCCAAAACCGCGCTCGCATACACAACCAGCAAACAAGCCAAAGATCTTTTAAGCGTGCTACTTAATAACTTGCCCTGCACTTTAGTCCCCCGCCGGCAGATTAACCTGAGTTTTTAATCCACCCAGAGTTGAACGCGAGACAGCAACTTTGCCATGATGTAAAGTAACGATGTGGGCCACAATCGATAACCCCAACCCTGAACCTTTCTCTCTAATTGCGGCCGACTCACTGCGGTAAAAGCGACTAAATACTTTGTCCAATTCGGCATCATCGACCCCTTTACCAGAGTCTTCAATAATGATTTCAATCTGTTGACCATTGCGCTGAGTCGCCACCTGGATCTTGGCACCAACGCCAGCATACTTAATCGAGTTGCGAACAATATTCTCAAACAATGTATACAGCGCAAAATAATCACCGTGCACCATACACTGCTGAGCATCTAATTCAATAGACTGCTGATTGTTGTCAATCTCGGTAAAATTACCGCTAATTACGTCTTGCAAGACTTGCTGAATATCAACCTGCTGCATTTCACTAGAGAATTGTTCAGGTGAAAATCGATACAGCGCAATCATTTGCTCAATCACATGTGCCATGCGCTGAATGTTTTGCTTTAGCTCATAAAACCCGGCGGCAGAAAGCTGTTGATTAGTAAAATCCTGCTCTAAGTTATGTGCCGTTAGGGTTAAAACACTTATGGGCGTACGCAATTCATGTGCAGCGTTTGCGGTCAATTCGCGTTCGCGTTCAAAAGATTGCGCCAAGCGTTCAAACAAACTATTAAGGCGCTCAACTACGGGAACGAGTTCATCGGGACTGTCTTGCAATGAAACGGTGGTGAGATCGTTTGCCGTCTTGCGTTTTAATTGATGGGAGAGCGAGATTAAACCCGACAAACTGCGTTTGATAATGTAGTAAATCAGCAGCGCAATAAGGGGAATAGTCAAGATAATAGGCGTAATCGTAACACGTAAAATAGACTCTGCAGATGCTGCTCGCAGATTAATAGGTTGCATAACAATCACGTCAAATTCGACCTTTGCAACACGAAAAACACGCCACCGTTTACCGTTAAAACTTTGCTCAGAAAATCCAGCTGGGAGATTGGCTATTTGTTGGCGAGTAACGTTATTGCTAGTTTTCGTTACCACTCCCTGCTGAATCACCTGAAATGCCAATTCGCCATCAAAATCTGTAGGGATCCGAGAATCTGATTCAACAAGATTAACTAACAACGCAGCTACCGTTCGCAATTCTTGATCAAACAATTCGTCCAACTGCGCTAAACTATTCCGGTAGCCATGCAATGCTGCTAAAAACGTCGCCAGCACAAACGTAGAAATGGTTAACAGCGTAAGTTGGCGCTTTATTGACACTACTTATTTCTCATTACATAACCGACACCACGTACCGTTTGAATGAAGCCATCGGGTAACTTTTTGCGGGCATTGTGCACATGCACCTCAATGGTATTACTACTGACTTCTTCACCCCATTCATATAATTTGGTCTCGAGTTGACTTTTCGACTGGATCCGCCCAGCCCCCTCCATCAGAGATTTAACGATCATATATTCACGTCGCGAGAGGTTAACCGGCAGGCCATCGCACTCTAGCGTGTTTGCTACGCTATCCAGCACCACATTACTGATGGTAATTAATGAAGCGTTAGCGGTACCTTGGCGTCGTTCAATAACCCGGATCCGAGCCAACAGTTCAGCCATTTCAAAGGGTTTTGCTAGATAGTCATCGGCTCCTAAATCAAGTCCTTTTACTTTACTATCAATACCATCTCTTGCCGTTAATACTAATACAGGCAGGGATTTCTGCGCTTGCTTAGCGTGTCGCAAGACCTCTAATCCATCCATATCCGGCAAGCCTAAATCTAGGATCACCATGTCTGCTGTTGCAGCAGCAATTGCCGCAATAGCATAGCGGCCGGTTTCCACCCAATCGACCGCATATTGCTCGCGCTTCAGCGACCTTCTTAGCCCTTCTGCGAGCGGAATATCATCTTCGACTAGCAATATACGCATGAATTAGATTTATCCCTCTTGAATTCAGAATACACATCTTTGTTTTGCATGAGTAAACGTAAATAAGTTTTCTTAAGGTTAGCTTAAGGTTGCTTGGATTTGTTAGAAATATAATGGTACTAACCTACAACGACATAACACTCGGTTGTGAAAGTGCCTAGATGCTGAAAATCGTACAGATTACCAGATTGACGAAGTATATAAGTGGTAGTGTAAGTTTGGTGCAAAAACGTAGTATGAGGAGATTGAGCCCTAGCCATGGAATCGTCTGAGAAAAAGAAATGGCGCGTGTGAAAGGATTCACCTCTCCGGTCACCGGGCCGACTGCCCTAGCCATGGAATCATCTAAGAAAAAGAAATGGCGCGTGTGGAAGGATTCGAACCTCCGACCGCCTGGTTCGTAGCCAGGTACTCTATCCAGCTGAGCTACACACGCGCAGATACATTTTAATTTAGCGTAAATTACCATTTAAGCAAGTGGCGCGTGTGGAAGGATTCGAACCTCCGACCGCCTGGTTCGTAGCCAGGTACTCTATCCAGCTGAGCTACACACGCGTAAAAGCAAAATGGCGGAGAGGGAGGGATTCGAACCCTCGATACGCGCAATACGTATGGTTCCTTAGCAGGGAACTGGTTTCAGCCACTCACCCACCTCTCCAAAATGTGGAGTCGCAGTTTAATGATTCACAAAGGGAAGTCAAACCTTTTTTAGCGCTAAAACTGCGGGTCGCGGATATTTTAACCAATTGATTCAAAAAGCTTCATTTATTGCGCAAATTAAAGCCAATAGTACTTTTTAACAGAGCAAAAAAAGGCCGAACGCATATCGTAGCTCGGCCTCTTGTTCCAATGTATAAAAATCACTCGTTACCGGGATTCTTCGCCGCGTTTCCACCCTTTTCAGCTTGGATCCGCATGTAAATCTCTTCCCGATGGACTGAGACTTCTTTCGGAGCATTAACGCCGATTCGAACCTGATTTCCTTTTACTCCCAAAACGGTAACGGTTACTTCGTCACCTACCATTAATGTTTCACCTACACGACGGGTCAAAATAAGCATTCTATTGCTCCTGTTCCTTAACGATTAGTTTTAGTCCCTAACTTAAAACGTTAATTACTTAGCTCTAGCAACTAACGACGGCATTCCTTGTAGCTTGATGTCACTGCAAACCACTCGACCTTTTTTTTATAACTTTTCCTGTAACCAAGTATTGACTGAATTTAGCGCATTTGCCAAGTTTTCTGGCTGATTACCACCGGCTTGTGCCATATCCGGTCGACCACCACCTTTTCCACCTACTTGCGCCGCAACAAAGTTCACCAATTCTCCGGCTTTAACTTTACTGGTTAAATCGTTGGTTACACCAGCAATCAAACCCACTTTATCGTCGCTGGCCGTCCCTAAACAAATTACTCCGGAACCAATCTGGTTTTTAAGGTCATCCAAAATGCCACGTAAAGCTTTACTTTCGATACCGGGCATTTCAGTCACCAATACTTTTACCCCATTAATCTCGGTGGCTTGGGACAGAACGTCTGCACCTTTTTGTGCATTGAGTTTTTGGCTTAGTTGTTGATTCGCCTTTTCCAGCTCTCGATTACTTTGTAGTACTGCTTTAATTCGCTCAACCAGGGCATTTGGATCAGCCTTGACCAATTGCGCCGCCTGAGCGACTCTGGCTTGCTGTTGCTGCACGTAATTCAACGCAGCCTCACCAGTAATAGCTTCGATACGTCTTACACCTGACGCAATACCGCTTTCCGATACAATCTTCAACAATCCAATTTCGCCGGTGCTAGTTACGTGTGTGCCACCACATAACTCAGTGGAAAACTCCCCCATACTGACCACGCGAACTTCGTCATCGTACTTTTCACCAAACAGCGCCATCGCACCAGCCGCTTTGGCCTCTTCTAACGCCATTAAACGTGTCGTTAATGTATGATTGGCGCGCACTTGCTGGTTAACCATGCGTTCAATGGTAACCAATTGCTCTTCTGTTACCGCCTCAAAGTGCGAGAAGTCAAAACGTAGTTTATCGCTGTCTACCAAACTACCTTTTTGGTTTACATGCTCACCCAACACTTTTCTAAGCGCCGCATGCAATAAATGAGTCGCGCTGTGATTGAGTTTAATGCTTTGACGTAAAGCTGCATCAATGGTTGCAGTCACGGTATCACCGACGCTAAGCGAGCCTTGCACATTACCTTTGTGCGCAAATGCACTGCCGAGCTTAATGGTATCGACGATATTAACCGATGCATTCGGCGCAGCGAGTAACCCTGTATCACCGACCTGACCACCCGATTCCGCGTAGAATGGCGTAGTATCAAGTATGATCAGCGCATCATTGGCATCAGCGACTTGCTCTACCTGCTTGCCATCAACAATGATTGCCTCGACGGTACTGGTCGCTTCTAATTGCTCATAACCGGTAAACTGAGTCACGCTATCAACGCTCACAACATTGGCATAATCAGCGCCAAATTGGCTGGACTGCTGCGCACGCTTGCGCTGTTGTTGCATATTCTCTGCGAAGCCAGCTTCATCAATACTGAAGCCTTTTTCACGCGCCACATCGGCGGTTAGATCAGCCGGGAAGCCATACGTGTCATAGAGTTTAAACACGACATCTCCTGGCACGGTATCACCCGTCATTTCATCTAACGCCTGATTCAACAAGTTCATTCCGCGCTCGAGGGTGCGACTGAATTGCTCTTCTTCAACGCGCAAAACCTTTTCGATAACCACACGCTGTTCAACCAGCTCAGGATAGGCATCTCCCATTTGCTCGCACAACACCGCAACAAGACGATAGAAAAAGATGTCGCTTGCGCCAAGCTTATAACCATGTCTAACCGCACGGCGAATAATCCGACGTAAAACATAACCACGGCCTTCATTTGAAGGCATTGCACCATCACAAATCAAGAAACTACAGGAACGAATATGATCCGCAATTACACGCAATGATTTATCTTCCAAGTCATTGGTGCCAACGATACTTGCCGCGCCCTTGATTAACGCTTGAAATAAATCGATTTCATAATTGCTATGCACATTCTGCAAAATTGCGCTGATCCGTTCTAACCCCATTCCAGTGTCAATTGAGGGACTAGGAAGCGGCTGCATTTCACCATCCGCTTGGCGATTGAATTGCATGAAAACCAGGTTCCAAATTTCGATAAAACGATCACCGTCCTCTTCTGGAGAGCCTGGAGGACCTCCCCAAATATGTTCACCGTGATCGTAAAAGATTTCTGAGCATGGACCACAAGGGCCTGTATCTCCCATGGACCAGAAGTTATCGGAGGTAGAAATACGGATGATTTTTTCGGCCGGAATTCCAATTTCATTGAGCCAAATGTTGTAAGCTTCATCATCTTCTGAGTAAACCGTGACCAATAATTTTTCTTTCGGAAGTTTTAGTTCTTCGGTCAAAAACTGCCATGAGAATGCAATCGCTTGCTGCTTGAAGTAGTCGCCAAAGCTAAAATTGCCTAACATCTCAAAAAACGTGTGGTGACGTGCGGTATAACCAACGTTATCCAAGTCGTTATGTTTACCACCGGCACGCACGCAGCGTTGCGATGACACTGCACGAGTATAAGAACGCTTGTCGGTACCTAAAAATACGTCTTTAAACTGGTTCATTCCCGCGTTAGTAAATAGCAAGGTGGGATCATCATGGGGGATCAACGAAGAGCTCGCCACTTCTTGGTGACCATGTTTGGCAAAGAAATCGATAAACTTACGTCGAATCTGAGCAGTTGATAGCGTCATGAAAAATCCTGTCTAATAGAAAAATTAAAAGTCGCTGCGACTCGCGCAAGCCCCCGAATTCAAGGGCGCAAAGATAGCATGTTTTACTGTGCACTGTTAAGCGTCAGATGGTGGTTCAGCGTTAATTGCGTAATTTATTTGTTCAAAAGTGAAACCGCGCCCAACTAAAAAGCGCTGTTGCTTTTGTTTTTGCTTTAAATCTGTCTCTACGGCGTCACCAAACTTCTTCACTTTGGCCATTCTTGCCATTTCCCACCAATCGATCTCGATACCTTCCAATACCTGTTGAATTATCGACTTTGCCACACCGTTTTGCTGCAGCTGTTGTTGCAAGCGTTGTGGTCCATGCCCTTTAAGTTGGGCCGCTCGAACCATCATTTCGGTATAGCGCAGATCAGATTGCAAGCCTTGCTCAATTAAACGCTCGATAACTTCCACAACAGCAGCACTAGCGAATCCATTCTGGGTTGACTTGCGTAACAATTCCTTCTGACTGTGCTCGCGGCGGCTCAGCAATCGCACCAACGCATGATAAATTTGTTGTTTGTCATCTTCACGGGCATTATTTATCAAACAGAAACAACCTTAAACTGATAGTTATAAAGAGTGCAGTATACCCAAAGTGACCATGAATTTAGTGCTTAAATCTGTTCCATCTATTCGCCACTGCAATCGTGCACGTTGGAACGAGCTCACAACTGAATTACCGCCTTTTCTGCACTACGACTTTTTACAGCTATTAGAAACGAGTAGCAGCGTCGGCTCTGACACAGGATGGCTGCCAAATTATCTCATTGTGGTTGAACAAGAAAGCGAACGCGAGGTTGCCTACATACCGGCTTTTCTTAAAGAGCACAGCTATGGCGAGTACGTTTTCGACCACGCGTGGGCAAATGCGTATCATCAACATGGACTTGCGTACTACCCTAAATTGGTAATTGCTGTACCGTTTACACCTGTCACTGCAAAAAAGGTGCTGTGTGAGGTTCAAGACTTAGAAAGGGTTGTGGCCTATTTACCTGCCGCAATTGCTAGTTATTGCCAGCAGCATCACTTGTCCTCTTTTCATTGGCTATTCGATAACAGCTTGGAAGGCTCGCCGAAAGAACCTTTACTCACCCAACGCTTGTCGGTGCAATTTCAGTGGCAAAATAATCAATACACTAACTTTGATCACTTTTTACAACGTTTCACTTCACGTAAGCGTAAAGATATCCGTAAAGAAAGAATCAAAGTTACGCAACAAAACATCCGCATAGAACGGTATTGCAATACCCAGATTACCGACAATTTAATGGACTTTTTTTATCGTTGCTACCAGTCTACCTACCTTAAACGCAGCGGGCATGCAGGTTATCTCACCGCGGATTTTTTCTCCCAGCTTTGTGGTATGTTAAAAGATTCGTTGATGCTGGTGCTCGCATATCAAAACGAGCAGCCGATTGCAGCGGCGTTGTACTTATATGACCACACAGGATTGTATGGCCGCTATTGGGGCTCGTTGGTAGATGTCGACAGTTTACATTTTGAATGTTGCTACTACCAAGGCATAGAGTTCGCTATCGAACGGCAATTACCCCTTTTTAATCCAGGGACGCAAGGGGAGCACAAATTACTGCGCGGGTTTGAACCGATATTTTGTCAGTCTTACCATCATTGTTGTGAACCCGCATTTCAACGAGCAGTAATCGATTTTACTGAGCAGGAGCGTCGAGCAGTTCAGGCGTATCATGCTCAATTACAGGCTGTTGTGCCATTTAAGAAAACAGAGTGACAAGCCCATGTTAAGGCCAAGTCACCTCACTAATTAAACAGGAATATCATGAAAAAATCAGTAATAGCTTTAGCCATTGCGACGAGTTTAGGACTCGCTGCATGTAGCCCTCAGTCGACAGAACAAGTGGCGAACAATGCGCCAGCAGCGGAAGCGGAAGCGGCAGCCGTGAATACAGCAGCAGAAATTGGCAGTTTCGGCGTTGATTTGAGCGCACGAAATGAAGCGGTTAAACCCGGCGATGACTTCTTCATGTACGCCTCTGGCACATGGTATGACACCTATGAGTTACCGGCAGACAAGACGCGCTTTGGCGCCTTTTCTGCATTGGCTGACCGCAGTGAGGAACAAGTAAAAAGTATCATCGACGATTTGAACAACAGTGAAAATCTTACTGGTGAAGCCAAACTGATTGCCGATTTTTACCACAGCTATATGGACACCGAAGCACTCAATGCCAAGGGTATCGCAACAATACAGCCAATGCTTGAGAATATAGCTGCAATTGCGTCGGTAACAGACCTAACCCGCGAATTTGGTAAGGCTTGGTTAACCGATAGCAATTCTCCTTTATGGGCTGGCATGTGGTATGACCGTTTAGATCCTAACAAATATCAAGTTAACGTCGGAGTGGCCGGCTTAGGGTTACCGGATCGCGATTATTACTTAAGTGACGATGAGCGCTTTGTGAAAATTCGTGAAGCTTATCAAGCGCATATTGCGGAAATGTTGGCGTTTACTGGTAGCGAAACAGCTACTGAAGACGCTGCAGCGATTTTAGCCTTAGAAACCAAAATCGCTGAGATCCAATGGCCACGTGAAAAACGTCGGAATCGCGATTTAACTCTTAACCAAATTGAACGTAGTGAACTGGCAGATGCCTACCCCTATTTCGATTGGACCGTTTTCTTTGAGTCTTCAGGTTACCAGGTACCTAACTTAAACATCACACAGCCCGACCCCGTGCGTGGCGCAATCACATTAATCAACCAAGAACCCCTGGAAACGTGGAAGGCGTATCTGCAATACCACACCATTAGCAATAACGCTGAGCTTCTCTCAGAAGACATCTATAACGCCAACTTCGCGTTCTTTGGCAAAACGTTAAATGGTCAGCAAGAACCCCGGGATCGCTGGAAGCGTGCCGTCAGCCAAATGTCGGGGACTGAGTCTCTAGGCTTTGCGATTGGTAAAGTTTACGTTGACCGCTTCTTCCCTGAAAGTTCAAAAGCGCAAATGGCGGAGCTCGTCGAGAACCTGCGTACCGCATTGGGTGAACGCATTGAAAATCTTGATTGGATGGGCGAAGAAACCAAGAAAAATGCACAAGCCAAGCTCGCAGCATTCAATCCTAAAATTGGTTATCCAGATGTTTGGGAAAGCTTTGATGGATTAGAAATCTCGCGCGACGATCTCGTAGCGAACGTGCAACGTATTCGTCAGTTCTTCCAAGATAAATCTGTCGCACAGGAATTAGAGCCTACTGATCGCAACCGTTGGGGCATGACACCGCAACGTGTGAATGCATACTACAACAGTTCATTCAACGAGATCGTATTCCCTGCGGCGATTCTGCAACCACCATTTTTCGATCCTAACGCCGACCCAGCCGTTAACTACGGTGCAATTGGCGCCGTTATTGGACATGAAATGGGGCATGGATTTGATGATCAAGGTTCGAAGTCAGACGCCAACGGTATTCAACGCAATTGGTGGACGGAAGATGATCGCGCCGCTTTCGAAGCCAAGACTCAGCAATTGATCGCTCAGTATAGTGCGTATGAGCCAATTGAAGGGAATTTTGTTAATGGGCAAAACAGTTTAGGCGAAAACATTGGTGACGTTGGTGGGCTTGCGATGGCATATCACGCCTATAAGCTTAGCCTGAATGGTAAAGAAGCGCCGATTATTGATGGTACCACCGGTGATCAACGCTTCTTCCTAGCCTGGGCCCAAGTCTGGAAAGAAAAGCGCACAGAAGAAAGTATGCTTAACCAATTGCGGGGTGGCACGCACTCACCAGGTCGCTACCGCGCATTAGCACCTCGTAACCACGATGCCTGGTACGAGGCGTTTAATGTTCAACCGGGTGATGCGTTATACCTTGCACCAGAAGAACGCGTGCGTATATGGTAAAAGTTGACTAATCGCTAGCAATTAAAAAAGGGAGCCGAGGCTCCCTTTGTTTAATAAGACGATAGCTTATGCGCTTTTAGCAGCAGTTTTAGTTGCTGGCTTTGCGTTTAACTTAGCTACTGCTGCAGTCAATGCATCGATTTTAGCATTTAGCTCTTCGATTTTTACGTCAGCATCAGTCTTGTTTAGACCAAGTTTAGTGCGCACGGTCTCAACACGAGCTTCAAGATCAGCTTTAGCAGTAACTGAAGATTTAACTTCTGCTACTTTCGCTTTACCTTGAGCTTCGATTACTTCACCTTTCGCTACTAACTCTGCAAACAATTTGTTTGAATCAGTAGAAAGTGCGTCAAAACGACCTTTAACTTCTTCAACACCTTTGCCGTATGCACCGATACCTGCTAACCAGATGTTACGGGCCATTTCTTCAGCATTAGCAGCAGTTTGTTTAATCATTTCGATATTGTTGTTCATAATAGTCTCTCCCAAAATGTAAAATAAAATCAGTGAATCGCTTGATGGTGTGTAGAATAAAGATCACAGTTAGAAATCGCATACTAATTAATCATTTTTTTATTAAAATTTTATAACCAACTGTTTTAAAAGAGATTAAATTTGACATCAGCAATAATTACATTTTGGAACGGCAATAAATCATCGATCCGCAGGCAATATGAGAGAGCCTTAATTGAGTTATGCCTGAAACACGCGGGGATGAGTGACGTAAGCGTAGTTGTCGATGACACCAACTATCCGAGTGCTGAAGATGAGGGCAACATCTTTGCTACTGGGTGTGACGTGCTAGTGACTGTAGATGGCAATCAAAAATTTGCTGGAAAACCGTTGATTAAAATTAATAAACCGCTGTGTAAAGATTTACTGAGTCACCGCTTACTGATCATTAAACAAGACCGACAACACATCTTCACAACTGCCATGACAAATACTGATTTGCGGCAGCTGAAGGCAGGAATTCCTGCGACGTGGGCAGATGCTGAGATCATGCGCAGCAATCATTGTCGGGTGTTTGAATACGGCGAGCTAAATGATATTTTTCTCGCTCTTGAAGACGGGCAATGCGATTACGTCCCCCTTGGTGCTAATGAAATTGAAGCCATCTATGCTGACTTTGATTGCGCCGCAAACGGATTGTTCATCGAGCCAAACCATGTCATTCACTACCCGTTACCCTTAGTGTTTTATGTTAACGCTAAGCGCGGCGAGCTAGCTCGAAGGATCGAAACTGGACTTTCTGACGCAATGAAATCAGGAGCTTTTGATGCGCTTTTCAACGCTCATTTTCCGGCTGTGTTTCAACGTCTTGATGTCGCTAAACGAAACTTGCACCGGTTTTCGAATCCTAACCTAGTGTGACTGTACCCTCTGTTTTTATTGAATTTACTGTCTCATGTGAGGCTTTTGAGCTAGTCTGAAAAGACGTAAGTTTGATTTCGCTTAGTTCAGGTCATATTTCAAAGTGCAGAATATCCGCGTTAAATATTTTTTAGCAGTCTCAATTCTAGCCTGTATGGTCACCTTTACCTGGGGTTGGCTAAGCTACCTGATTGGCCATCAGCGCAATGATGCATCGATCATCAATGTGGCTGGTCAGCAACGAATGCTGAGTCAGCGCATTGCGCTACTAAGCTATCAACAACTGGAAAATGAAAAGCACCTGGAAACACTATCCAGAGCAGTCAATCAGTTCAAAGAGAACAATCAGTATTTACTAGAATTAGAAGTACTACCTTCGCGTGTCTCAGAGCTTTATTTTGGATACCCAGAGCTGCAGCAAAGAGTTATCCAATACATCGATAATGCAGAAGCTTTTGTAGAACAACCAACGCCACAGATGCAACAAGTATTGGGTCAGAACGATGTCGACACTTTACTTTATGATTTAAACGCCGTTGTTGAGGCATTTGAAGCAGCGGCAAATGAGCGAACTGATAAATTATTTCAATTAGAAACTATTATTTGGTTGGTCTCACTGCTGATCCTCGTCCTCGAAGTCTTGTTTATCTTTGAACCCATGCGAGCACAAATTTTACAGCAAATCGACAAATTAAAGTTAGCGATAGCCGAGGCGAAACAGGCAGAGCAAAAGGCCATTGAAGCAAAACAAGTCAAGTCGCAGTTTTTAGCTAATATGTCGCATGAACTGCGTACGCCAATGACGGGTATGTTTGGCATGCTGGACCTAGCTGAGTCCAATCCAGATAAGGCGCAATCTTTCATCACTAAAGCCAAACGCTCAGGTCAACAATTACTTGACCTGATCAATGATATTTTGGATTTTGAAAAAATTGAGTCGGGCAAGATGACGCTAAGCCCTACCGACTTTTCTCTTCTTGAGTTAATGGACAATATTTGCACAAATGCAGACATTTTGTGTCGTCAAAAGGGCATTTACTTTGTCTACGAGTGCCCCAATGATTTGCCACATTATGTTCATTCAGATCCAAGCAAACTTTCTCAAATTCTAACCAATATTGTAACTAATGCTGTTAAGTTTACTCATGAAGGCGAAGTGCGCTTGACTGTTACCACCCCGGTAATAAATAACGCTCATCATATCGAAATGCGCATAAAAGATACCGGTATTGGTATGACATCAGAACAACAACAGAAAATATTTCAGGCGTTCACCCAAGCTGATAGTTCGACATCTCGAAAATTTGGCGGGACCGGATTAGGACTAAGTATTGTAAGCAAGCTGGTCGAAATGTTTAATGGCAACATACGCGTAGACAGTGAAGTTGGCAAAGGAAGCACATTCATAGTGTGTATCCCTGTCAAAATTGCTGAACCGCCAGCAATTCAAGAACATCAGATCAGCATCGGCCGTAAATTAACTTGTGCTATCGTGGACGATCTCGAAGCCACCCGCGAATTCATAGATGCGCAAGCGTCAGCATTAGGCTATGAAGTACAGCGATATGAATCTGGTGTTAAGTTTCTTAATGATTCACCGTGTGTGGATGTTCTGATCATTGATCTGTTCATGCCCGATTTGGATGGTTTCGATGTTTTACGCAAGTTACGACAATTTTGTAATACATATCCATCGCAAACCATAATGATAACCGCGGCTTACGATCAAGTAGATATTCCCGAAGATCTGGCAGATGATATACAACGACTGACTAAAAAACCGCTGGACAAACAACAGGTTCGGCAGTTGCTCTTGAACGCCAAAGATAAAGTTCTCAACCGGCGCAGCGAAAACCTAAGCGGAAAATTCATCTTAGTGGTTGAAGATAACCCTATCAATGCTGAAATAGTTAAGACAATGCTAACTACCGAAAACTACAAAACTCTAGTTGCCGTGAACGGACAGGAAGCAATAGATGTACTCAATAGTTTAAGTAAAAAACCTGATTTAGTGTTGATGGACATGCAAATGCCGGTATTAGACGGTGTTGCGGCGACTACTATTATTCGAGAAAAACTGAATCTAAAAGCACCAATTATTGGACTAACCGCAAACGCACAGCCATCCGATAGAGTCGTATGCATCGAAGCAGGCATGAATGACGTTGTGACCAAGCCCATCGACAAGGCGCTGCTACTGGATACTATTGAGCAATACTTGAACCCTTAAATAATTTGCCGCCGTAAAGCTCTCTGTATTGCGAGTTTTATTTTTCGGGCTTCAAGTCAGCATGAATGGAAATGGTTTGATTCGTTTAGAAACCAAGGTGACTATATCGCACCGTTTGTGCGCATGTCGTCAAGCCCGAATTGGTTTGACAGCTTTTGCTCTCTCATAGATTCGCTCAGGGAGTTGCTAAGGCGGAGTAAATTTCCGCATCTCAATCTAGGGTAATAAAAAAGCGAACAATGTCGATATAGAAATCATTGATTTACTTTTACCCGTCAGCATAACTCTATGAAAGATCTAGTATTCGCAGAAAAACACCGTCAAAGAGCACTCTCTATCAATATCGAATCATCTCCAGTGCTAGATAGTTTTAACAAAAAAGTGGTAGCGACAGGCAGTTGTTTCGCTTATGCGATTTCGAAAAATCTAAATGACTTAGGATTTAAGATACAGTTCGACGGACGAAGTGCAACGCGTTTTAGTGTCAAAAGCTTTGCTTCTTATATGCAGCATTTAATCGAGTTACCAAGCACTCATGCTGACTCCAAGGCAGTCTACGAGAATTCGACATACAAGAACCAGAAAAAAGACGTCATAACTTCAACATTGCATAACGGCCTGTACGGCATAAATACAAACATTGATATGTTCTCTCAGCAATGTTTTCAGATTGATAAAACGTTTAAAGAAAAGTTGAAAAACGCGGATCTGGTTATTGTCACATTGGGTACGAGTCAGTATTTGAAATTAAAACGGAGAGGAAATGTAGTAACAAATTTCCAAGGGATTGATCGCTCAGAGTTTGACTTTATTGAGCCCACTACAAGTGAAGTCACAAATGATGTGCAATATATTCTAAAAGCTCTCGAAATTCTTACTAATGAGTCAGCTATGATTTGTTTTACAGTGAGTCCCCAAAGATATGCATGGGGGCCAATTGGCGACTTCAAAGATCAAGAAACCGAGTGGAGTAATGAACTTGGTGCGTTTCCAAAGGATGGATTGGTAGCAAATTGTTATGATAAGTCTAAAGTGCGTGTGGCCCTTCAAGATGGAATTCAGGGAACCTCAATAAATCGTGATATCAGATATTTTCCTTCTTATGAAATGGTACTCGATGAACTACGTAGTAAAGAAGCTTTTGGTGTTCGAGATTCCGATTACGGGCACGTGGCACAAACCACCTCGGCATATGTAGTCAATCGTTTTGTGAATAAATATATGAGCGAGGAACTAAAAACTTTCATCGAAGTTCAAAAAAGCTTTGCTAAAGACGTTCAGGGATTTAAGCAATTATCGGTTCAAGAGCGCGTTACTATCTTGGTGAGGGCAGCAGAAAATCTAGAGCGTCACAATTTCCTTCCCGTCCCGCAAGGCTTTGTGCAACCGTTAAGACAAGCATACACTCAACTTGTAAATTCGGGCATCGAGATTGAACCATCTCGTCGCCTATACCTTGACCGTCTTTTTGCCTGCGGAACTGACTTAATCGCTGAAGTACAACGGGCACTGGAACAGCAAACCAATGATATTGATATCATTCTTTATGGCGCTGGCATAAGTGCCAAAAACTTGCTCGAGAAAACAGATTTACTAAATAGAAATATCGTGATGATTTGTGATCGTAACGCCGCAGTAATTGATAAGTTTTTTGGGTTTGAAGTTCAGCCCCCTGAGGCTCTGGCTCACTTTCCAAATGCTAAACTTTTGATTAGCGCTCAAGAAAGCAGAGAATCAATCATCGCTGATTTGTCTGAACAAGGGATAAGCCGCGATCGCATAATATGTTAAAAAAAACTTGCATAGCAACAGATACCTAATATAGACAGTTTGCTTAATGTACTACTCAACATAAGAAGGGCTCTTGATGCTAAACCATTAGTTTCCATTATAAAAACGTTAAGCTAGTTTTTTATCCACTAAAGTTTTTAACTGTTAGCGTTGAATCATTTGACTTGTTTAAGTTGAAACTCTACTGGTCAATAATATAGAAAACGCATTTCATAGGGTCTAGTTTACGTATGCAGCAGACCCTTATTTTCACTCGGATGAAGCGCTATAAACAAATAACAATTACTTCTGCCAAACTAATAAATGGTTATTCGCTGGCATGTCATGCATTTCGATCAGTGTGAGTGGCTCAGCCCATTCGATAAGTTCTTCAACATCACGATAGCCGCCGTATCCTTGCGCTAGCAGTTTGTGATGAAATGCTTGATTACTCGCACTGGTAAACTGGCCTTGCTGAGTAAATGGACCGTACTGGCAAAACACGCCGCCCAGCGGCAAGTGCTCAGCAATCAGCGACATCATCAGTTTAACTTCATCATGCTGCATAATGTGTGCGGAATTAGCCGTAAAAACCGCATCGCAGGCTTCAGCTGGCCACTCGTTTAGCCCAATTGAAAATGCTAACGGCGCTCGCACATTGGCTTGGTGAAAATCGGCTAAGTGCAATGATAAAAGACTAAAAAACTCTATCTGGTTAGTTGACTATCAGTTCTATCAAATCACAGTTGTAACACTTGCGTTAATAAAAAAACTATGGTTTATTACTCCAGCCTCTAATAAAAGAGGTAAAAAAAAGGACTATTTTTTAAGGATGAAGATATAATGGTGTCGCAAGGTTTGTTCGAAAAAAAAACAACGGAACATTCAACCTTTCTTCCTGTACTGCCAGAAGTTGATGACGATAAATCAAAAAAATACAGTCACTTATTCAAAAAAAATTCTTCTTGCGGTTTGCTGCTATGTAAACCTCTAGTCTTATCAGCAATATATGATTTAGAGAAAGGTTTAACTCAATCAAGAAGTCTTCAAACAGACGTATTCTTAGAATCTTTTGCAAACAATCTCATTTCAGAAATCGTACCTATAACTACGCCAACTTTTGTTCTTGAATTAAATAATCAAAGAGAATCGAAAAAGCTAGCAGGAAATACTGATGACGAAAAATACGAATACTTTCTTAATGTCTGTGACACAGATAACTTTAGAAGTTTAATTTATGCGAAATACCCTTTACTGTTGTCCGACTTAAGAAGGGTTTTAAACAACTGGGTAACCAACAGCTTAGAGTTGGCTCAAAGGTTCACGGTAGACTTTAATGAAATAAGAAAAGAATTCAAAACAACAGGAAAACTTGTATCAATTAAGGGAAATCTCAGCGACAAACACAGAGGTGGAAAACGTGTTCACGAACTTAATTTTTCTGATGGAAAAAAACTAATATATAAACCACGTAGTTGCGGTGTAGAGAAGTCCTATCAACAATTACTGAGGTGGCTGGAAAAAAAAGATAGCAACCTCAATCACCATTCGTTTTCTATTCTGGAACGTGGTCTTTATGGCTGGTGCCAATATGTTGAAGCAAAGAGTTGTGTAACAGAACAAGAAGTTGAAAAGTACTACTTTAGAGTAGGCTCTTTGATTGCCTTAATGTACTCGCTCTCAGCGACTGATTTCCATTTTGAAAATTTGGTTGCTCATGGAGCTTTTCCCGTTGCTGTAGACCTTGAATGCCTTTTCCATCCTCATATTTCAATTGATTTCGAATGTAAGTTTGATGTACCTAGTGCTAAAGCTTTCGACTACTCAATATTAAATTCTCACATACTTCCAGTCCGGCATATCAGTCCGACAGGAGAGTTAGGCTTTGATTTTTCTGCATTAGGAGCGCGAAAAGGCCAGCGGACATCTTCAAAAGTCGCAGTGATAAAAAATAAAGCTACAATCCATATGCGCATTGAAAATGAGTACCGTGAAGTTAACTGCCAATCTATTGATCCTATTTATAATTCAGTTGCTCAATCAGCTCATCAACACGTAGATTCGATTTTATCCGGATTCCAAAATACGTATCGCATCTTATCCGACCATAAAGATGAACTCATTAGCTCAAATGGACCTATATATCAATTTGCGGAGACTGAAACTCGCATAATATTGAGACCGACGCGCCAGTACGCCAGACTCTCTGCTTTACTATCCCATCCCTCTTTGCTCGTATCTAAGGAAGCACGAGCTGTTTTCCTTGAAAAACTAAGAATTGGAGCTGCAGATTTTCCAGCACTTTCTCATGTTATTAGCATTGAAAGCACTATGCTCGACAAAGGTGACATACCGGCATTTACGACGACTCCAAACAGTAAGACATTAAAAGAACTAGATGGAGGAGCAACAGATGAATTTTTGCATCGATCCGGATTAGAGCGCTCATTAGAGATTATACGCAATTTATCTAAACAAGACCTTGACGTTCAATCTTGGATTCTCAAGAGCAGCTTGAAAACGACCACTAGCAGTCTGAATAGTTTCGATGAAACGCAGTATCGCAGCTCAACAATAAATCCAACACTGGCATCAGATGCAAACTCCTCTGTTCACCAGCTTTACAAACGCATTAAAGATATGGGAATGGAAAATGACACCCATGTCATGTGGCTAGGAATAGAGAACCAACAATCCCATTGGATGTTTAGACCTTTAAGCTACGACCTATACAACGGAACATCAGGGATAGCGCTGTTCTTAGCCTATTATGCGCATAAGTATCAATCTAACGATGCCAAGCTACTGGCTTTGAAAGCTCTGAGTTACGCTAGATATCAACTAAGCAAAAGTAGTGATAAAAAAATAGGTTTATTTTCAGGAGCTTCAGGATACATATATACATTATTGCATATGGGAACACTTTTTAGTGATTTCAGTTTAATTGAGGAAGCAAATTCAGTTGCAATTGATCTCTCAGATTTTATATCGCAAGACGAAAAGCTGGACCTAATAGATGGCTGCGCAGGATTTATCATGTCCATTACGCAATTGTATGAAATAGTGCCTAGTCCTCAACTGCGACAATTAATAGAAAAAGCTCAAGGACATCTAGTTAAAAATGCAAAGAAAAACAAATTTGGGGTTTCTTGGCCAACCAATAAGAGATCTGCAATGGCCGGGATGTCCCATGGAAATGCTGGAATCCTGCTATCATTAGCTAAGGCTTTTTCCATAACAAACAACCAATCATTATTAGATACTATTTTACAAGGCTTAAGCTTCGAGAACTCTTTATTCAACGAAAACAAGCTGGGCTGGCTAACTCGTATTGACCATAATTCTAAGACTGAAGACAGTGAGCCAACTATGCTTTCATGGTGCCATGGAGCTCCCGGAATACTGCTTGCGAGAGCAGCAATGAAACAAGCAATAGTCTTCCCCGAAGACATACACAAAATTCTCGACAAAGATATACAAAGGGCCGCTAAAATAACTGCAAAATCAAGCCTTTTCGGAAGAGATTGCTTATGCCATGGAATATTAGGGAACTTACTTGCTTTATTTCAAGCGAAAGAAAGTGGAGTTAATGAGTTCAACTACGAATTGCAAAAATCACTAACGAATACAATAGCCATAGGCAGTTGTGATGGTTGGAAAAGCGGAATTCCTTTTGACGAGGACACGCCTGGATTGATGACCGGACTAGCAGGCATAGGTATGGCACTTATGCGATTGGATACACCAGAACTAGTTCCTTGTGTCTTATCAATACAGTCACCAACTTCAATATTCTAATTGTATAGGTATGATTGTTGGCAGTACTTATACAACCTATTTAAGCCAACACCTTATAATTCCAGGAGAATTACTATGATTAAAAGTGATAAAAATTTAAATAAAGAAGCATTTACAGGTAATGATGCAGCAAAGTCTGTTCAGAATGAGATCCAACATCCTGCTGGTGCAATTGAGATCAGTGATGATGAACTTCGAGCTGTTCAAGGAGGTTTCGGTGGAACTACTGTTCCAGAAAATGCAGGTATTTCGTTTACAGATTGCTGTCACGCTCTCTAACGTGTCGAGTCGGCGTCTAGCCGACTCTTTTTTTCAATTTTAATATGTTCAAGACTTTTCCACTAATAAAGCAAATCGATCAGCAAGACTGTGGTCCAACGTGCTTAAGAATGATAAGCCTGTTCCATGGAAAAAGTTTATCGCGAAAGAGAGCGGTATTTCTCTGTCAAAAAGCTAATCAAGGAACAAATTTACTCGCACTAATTGACGGAGCGAAAGCAATAGGCTTAAGAAGTTCGGCCTTTAAACTCGATACAGAATCTCTCTCAGCTAGAGCTGAGCTTCCTTGCTTATTATATTTAAACAATAACCATTACGTTATTTTATATAAAATTAGAAAAGATAAATTTTATATCGCAGACCCGAAACTAGGAAAATATGCTCTTTCCACAGGTGATTTAGAGAGCAAGTGGCTCAACTCAGAGGGACTCGGAGTTGCATGCGTTTTCTCGCCTACCATCAGTTTTTCCAAAGATCATATTGAAGAAAAAAGCAACAAAAAAGACGGTGTGAGATTCATATTTAAATATTTGTTCCAATTTAAGCGTTATCTTGTACAACTTGCATTAGGGGCTTTAGTGATATCACTCTTGAGCTTTATAGCCCCATTCTTAACAAAATCTGTCGTTGACTACGGAATAACTAACAGCGATAAAAACTTTATCTTACTGATTTTTATTGCTCAATTAGCATTATTTTTAGGTCGTACCGCTACAGAATTCATTAGAGGTTGGTTGTTAGTACATATAGGTGTTCGTGTCAACGTCGCGGTGGTATCTGACTTTCTACAAAAAATCATGCGTCTTCCTATGACATTTTTCAATTCAAGAAATATGGGAGATATTTTGCAACGAATAGCTGACCACCACAAAATAGAGGAATTGATAACCTCTCACTCAATTACTTTCATTTTTTCTTTACTTAATGTTTTAGTATTCAGCCTAATACTGTTTTTTTACAGTACAAGCATTTTCACAATATTTATTGTTGGTAGCGTTGTTGCCGTTCTTTGGCCTCTTCCGTTTCTAAAGAAACGAAGATTATTAGATTATGATTATTTCACGCAATTGAGTTCTCATCAGCATGCCGTCGTACAAATTGTCTACGGTATGTCAGAAATAAAGATGAACCAAGCTCAACAACAACAACATGAAAATTGGTCAAGAATTCAATCTAGAATTTTTTCTAATAAAGTTCGAGCCCTTACCATCGAGCAATATCAGCAAATTGGCACCAAAATTTTTAACGATGGCAAAAGTATTCTCATTTCTTTCGTAGCTGCCTTACAGGTCGTCTCAGGTGAACTTACACTAGGAATGATGATCGCCACTACTTACATCCTAGGACAAATGTCAGCACCTATGGAGCAACTCATCGGCTTTATTCATAAGTTTCAAGACGCAAAGCTTAGTATGGAACGCTTAAATGAAATTCATGATCTCAGCGACGAAAACGAAGCCCGAAGTCATGTAAAATTCAATTTTGATGAACACACAATTATCAAAGCCAACAATGTCAGCTTTGCTTATCAAAAATCCGATAAAAAGTTAACTCTTAAAAATCTAAATTTTTCGATACCGTATAAAAAAACTACAGCTATAGTAGGAACTAGCGGAAGTGGAAAGACAACACTACTCAAATTATTGTTGAAGTTTGCGGACCCCACGTCAGGTAATTTAAGCGTCGGAGGTATTGACTTAAATGATGTTTGCCCCGAATACTGGAGATCAAAGTGCGGTGTCGTGTTTCAAGATGGTTATATTTTCAGCAATAGCGTAGCTGAAAATATTGCTTTCGGCGATGAGAATATCAATATGCAAAGAGTTGTGAGAGCAGCTCAAATGGCTAACATTCATGATGAAATTAAGCTTTTAAATCAAGGGTACGATACTAAAGTTGGAGAGGAAGGTAGAAGTCTCAGCGGGGGGCAAACCCAGCGAATATTAATAGCCAGAGCAATATACAAAAACCCAGAGGTTTTATTTTTTGATGAAGCCACTTCTGCACTAGATGCAAATAATGAACGGATAATCCAGAAAAATCTTGAGAATTTCTTTGACGGCAGAACTGTTCTAATAGTTGCCCATCGACTCAGTACTGTTATGAATGCTGACAACATAATCGTTTTACATAATGGAGAGATTGTTGAACAGGGTACTCACCAAAGCTTAATCAAAGCAGAAGCAGCCTATTTCAATCTGGTGAAAAACCAACTAGAGTTGGGCTCCTAGACTTATGGATTTGCGCAAAACCTCTCTAGACGTTTTAGCTTCTCGCCCACCAAGTTGGGTAATTATGAGTGGTATCTCACAAATCGCGATTACTTTGCTCGTGATCTTGATTATTTCATCCTTTGTTGAGTATTCAGAAGAAACATCTCTAGAAATAACAATTTCCTCAACTGCCCCCCCTATTCTTTTAAACTCGCGTCTAGATAGTTTTATTGCAGAACTTTACGTTGAAAATGGTCAAGAAGTGTCTAAGGGGCAAGCATTGGCGCGCCTACATAGCGAAACAAAATATTCCAGTGTAGTAGAATTATCTGCATTTCTAAAGCAAATTAAGTCTGCAATCTACAATGAGGACGATTGCCAGGACTATTCTAGGATAGAGCATTTAGGCTCTTTACAATCTGAATTTAACCAACTTATAGAAGAGTTAATCAATGTAAAGCAGAGAAAAATAGCGCTCCAAGAACTACTCGGAGATGAATCATATAAAAAGTTACTTTCTGAGTACCAAAATTTCGAAAAACAACTCAAGAAAAAAAGTGAACTACTCGTAATGCATATGGCTGAAGAAAGAGAGCAATTAAAATCGGCTAGCTCACTTCTCAGCAGGGGGTTTGTTTCAGAATTTCAACTAACAGCTATGAGAAAGTCGCTACTTCAAAACCAGCTGACATTAGAAGACATAACTGTTCAACGTAATAACAATAGAATAATTACTATTGAATTTAAGAGAGACTATGACATTAAATTAAATCAACTAAAAAGAGAGATTAAAAAGAATCTAGAGTTGGCGCTAAGCAAAATTGCTTCGTTAGAATCCGCTATAAGCAAATGGGAAAATGACCACATCGTAAAAGCAACGAATAAAGGCATAGTATCGTTTACAAAATTCTGGGGGAGCAACCAGAGTGTAAAGGTTAATGATACAATTATGATTATTTCTTTTCCTAATAATAAATTTATCGCTACAGGCATTATCTCTCACGATAGTTTGGGGAGATTAGAGCCAGGTCAGTTAGTGAATATTGAATTACACACTTATCCAGCCACACAATTTGGTGTTTTAAAAGGGCGATTGAAAAATATCTCGCATGTGTCAAGTGACATGGGACACTTTGTTTCAATAGAACTTCCGAGTCAACTGACTACCTCACACGGGAAAAAAATCCCAACTGCCCCAGAGCTCAAAGGGAACGCTTTTGTCGTTACTAAAAAAACCAGTGTTCTTAACAAGATTTTCCGTAATTTAAGATACAAATTTGAGTGAAATAGCGATATTTCAACTGTAAATACTTAAAAAACTATGATTCTTTGCAGAGAAAATTGAGCATTTGGGAAATTAATTTAATGGTAAATGGATACTTATGGCAGATTGACTTTCCGAAAATACTTATGACTATTTCTCAATTGCAACGGTTACTTCTGCCAAACCAATAAATGGTTATTCGCTGGCATGTCATACATATTGGTAAGTGTGAGTGGCTCAGCCCATTCGATAAGTTCTTCAACATCACGATAGCCGCCGTATCCTTGCGCTAGCAGTTCCTGATGAAACGCTTGGTTACTTGCACTGGTAAACTGGCCTTGCTGAGTAAATGGACCGTACTGGCAAAACACGCCGCCCAGCGGCAAGTGCTCAGCAATCAGCGACATCATCAGTTTAACTTCATCATGCTGCATAATGTGTGCGGTATTAGCCGTAAAAACCGCATCGCAAGCTTCAGCTGGCCACTCGTTCAGCCCAATTGAAAATGCTAATGGTGCGCGCACATTGGCTTGAGGAAAAGCGTTCAAGCGCAAGGACAAACGGTCTAGGTATTCGGGCTGTTCTGTGGGTTGCCACACAACGTTGGGTAGATTCTGGGAAAAGAACAGAGCGTGCTGCCCTGTTCCTGAGCCAATTTCTAATACTCTACGCGCTTGTGCAAAGTGGCTGTTAAGCTTTTCGAGGATAACCGCTTTGTTATTCTCACAGGCCTGACTAAAAGGAAGCTCCTGTTGCATTGCGGCCTGCTAGTCGTTGAGATTAGGCATTAGCCACTTACTGGCCTGCTCTAACGACCAGTCCTTGCGCGCAGCATAGTCTGCTAATTGATCCTGCTGGATCTTAGCAACCGCAAAATAACGCGAATCAGGGTGCGCGAAGTACCAGCCCGACACAGACGCACCTGGCCACATAGCATAACTTTCTGTCAGCTTCATACCAGTGTGCTGTTCTACATCGAGCAAATCCCATATGGGTTGCTTTTCGGTATGTTCTGGGCAGGCAGCGTACCCGGGCGCAGGTCTTATCCCCTGATACTTTTCTGCGATCAACGCGTCATTGTCGAGAGTCTCGTTTGGCACATAACCCCAATAGAGCGTGCGCACCTGCTGATGTAAATACTCGGCAAACGCCTCTGCAAGACGGTCACTCACTGCCTTAACCATGATCGCATTGTAGTCATCACCTTCTTGTGTGAAGGCATTGGCCAGCTCGTCTTCTTCAACACCTGCGGTAACCGCAAATGCACCGATATAGTCGGTATAGCCACTGTCTGCTGGCGCAACAAAATCGCTCAAACAATAATTGGGCTTGCCGCCTTTGTGAGTTTGCTGCCTTAAATGATGGCAAACCAAGCGCTTGTTTTCTCGCGACTCATCAGTGTAAACCACAATGTCGTCTTCAACAGCATTGGCCGGAAACAGACCGATCACGCCTTTAGGGCTTATGAGGTTTTCTGCTGCGAGCTTATCTAACATTTGATTTGCATCAGCAAACAGCTGCTGCGCTTCATTACCTACAACCTCGTCTTGCAAAATGCGCGGGTATTTGCCTGCCAAGGACCAGGTCATAAAAAATGGCGTCCAATCAATGTAATTACGCAATGTTTCAATCGTTGCAGAGACCGCGGTCACACCCAAGTGTTTAGGTTTAACCGGGGTAAAGTTCGCCCAATCCGTTGAAAATTTGTTCGCTCTAGCTTCAGTAAGGGTCACCGGCTTCGTGCGCGGGCGCTTATTGGCGTGTTGTTCCCGCACCTTGGCATATTCGACATCCAGCTGAGCCACATAATCATCACGCGTAGTCGCGGAAATCAACTTTTGACAAACGCCTACCGCACGACTTGCATTTGGCACGTATACCACAGGGCCAGAGTAATTCTGTTCGATTTTCACAGCAGTATGCGCTTTGGAAGTGGTAGCACCGCCAATCAGTAAAGGAATATCAAAGCCTAAACGCTCCATTTCACTGGCTACATATACCATCTCATCCAGAGACGGAGTAATTAAACCCGATAAGCCTATCATATCCACATTTTGCGCTTTGGCTTCTTCCAGGATCTTGGCACATGGCACCATTACGCCAAGGTCGATGACCTCAAAGTTATTGCACTGCAACACTACGCCCACGATGTTCTTACCAATATCGTGTACATCCCCTTTAACCGTGGCCATGAGTACTTTGCCATTGCTGCTACTGCCGCCGGCTTTCTCTGCCTCGATAAATGGCTGTAAATGCGCCACTGCCTTTTTCATTACCCGCGCCGACTTAACCACCTGCGGCAGGAACATCTTACCTTCACCAAATAAGTCCCCTACCACATTCATACCGTCCATCAACGGGCCTTCAATTACATGTAATGGCCGTTCAGCAGCTAGCCGTGCCTCTTCGGTATCTTCCAGAATGTAGTCGTTAATCCCTTTTACTAGGGAATGCTCCAAGCGCTTAGCTACCGGCCATTCACGCCAGGACAAATCTTCCACAGCAGCAGCTTTACCATCACCTTGATATTTGGGGGCTAAGTCAAGCAGCCGCTCTGTTGCATCGCTGCGCCGGTTGAGAATTACGTCCTCTACCGCATCACGAAGTTCCAGCGGGATCTCATCATAAACTTCCAATTGGCCCGCATTCACAATCCCCATATCCATACCGGCGCGGATCGCATGATAAAGAAACACTGAATGCATGGCTTCACGCACGGGGTTATTGCCGCGGAATGAAAACGAAATGTTGGATAATCCACCCGACACATGTACATGCGGGAGGGTTTGCCGGATACGGCGTGTTGCCTCAATGAAATCTACCGCATAACTGTCATGCTCTTCGATCCCTGTGGCAACGGCAAAGATATTCGGGTCAAAAATTATATCTTCAGGTGGAAAATTCACCACTTCAGTCAAAATCTGATAACTGCGGGTACAAATCTCGACTTTGCGATCTTCGGTATCTGCCTGTCCCTTTTCATCAAATGCCATGACAACGGTAGCTGCACCGTATTTTTTTATCAAACGCGCCTGCGCAATAAAGGGCTCTTCGCCCTCTTTCAAACTGATCGAGTTAACAATCGCTTTGCCTTGTACACACTTTAAGCCCGCTTCAATAACTTCCCACTTGGAGGAATCAAGCATGATCGGCACACGCGAGATATCCGGTTCCGCAGCGATCAGATTCAAAAACTGCACCATCGCAGCTTTGGAGTCGAGCATCGCTTCATCCATATTGATATCTATAATTTGTGCGCCATTCTCTACCTGCTGACGCGCAACATCCAATGCCGCCTCAAAGTCACCACTGAGGATTAAGCGCTTAAATACAGCGGAACCCGTGACATTGGTGCGCTCACCAACATTGATAAATGTAGCTATCTCTTGAGTCACAATACCACTCCTAGTGAACGAAAGGCTCTAAGCCAGACAAGCGCATTTTTACCTCAGTTTGAGGAATTTGACGGGGCGGCTGGTCCTTAACCGCATTGGCGATTGCTCGAATGTGCTCAGGTGTGCTGCCACAACATCCACCAACAATATTCACTAAACCACTACTCGCCCACTCACGAATGTGCTCGGCCATTTCATCACCCTGCATGTCGTACTCACCAAACTCGTTGGGTAACCCCGCGTTGGGATGAGCGGACACATTGCACTCACTGACCCGAGCAATTTCGGCAACATACTGACGCAAGAGGTCGGGTCCAAGTGCGCAATTTAGACCGAAAGAAAACGGAGTAATATGGCGTAACGAGTAGTAGAAAGCCTCTGCAGTTTGCCCTGACAATGTCCGCCCCGATGCATCAGTTATTGTACCGGAAATCATCACTGGCAAGGCAACCCCCAGCTCTTCAAATACTTGCTGTACGGCAAATGCAGCAGCTTTGGCATTGAGAGTATCAAACACCGTCTCAATCAAGATGATATCGACACCGCCTTCAATTAAGGCTTCGGTTGACTCAGTATAGGCGACAACTAATTCATCAAAGGTAATATTGCGTTTAGCCGGATCGTTAACATCTGGTGAAATTGATGCAGTGCGGTTAGTCGGGCCCAATACACCCGCTACAAAGCGCGGTTTATCAGGCGTTTTCTGGGTAAACTCATCCGCCACTTCACGGGCTAATCGCGCGGCCGCTACGTTGATCTCGCGCGACAATTTCTGCATGTCATAGTCAGCCATAGAAATCGTAGTCGCGTTAAATGTGTTAGTCTCGATAATGTCTGCGCCAGCGGCAAAATATTCGGCGTGAATACCTTTAATAATATCGGGCTGCGTTATCACCAAAAGGTCATTGTTACCTTTTAAATCGCTATGCCAATCTTTAAATTGCTCGCCACGGTAATCGCTCTCGGTCAGCTTATGACGTTGGATCATAGTACCCATTGCGCCATCCAAGATCAGGATCCGCTGTTGCGCAATTTTATGTAATCGTTCAGTTTTGCTCATTAATACGTCTCAAGTTGAAGCTATACGCGATTTAAACGCTCGCACTTAATTCATCTAAGTTATATGGCGTTGTCTGGTAAACATAGTAGTTTAACCAGTTCGTAAACAGTAAATTGCCGTGACTGCGCCAGCGTACCATCGGTGGTTGGTGCGCATCATCATTAGCAAAGTAATTGACTGGCATTTGCGGAGAAAGTCCGGCTGCCACATCACGCTGATATTCCTGCAGTAAAGTATCTGCATCATATTCTGGATGTCCAGTAACGAACACCATGCGTTTGTCTTCAGACGCAACCAAATAGGCGCCGGTTTGCTCTGAGCGCGCGATCACATGCAAACCAGGCACAGCCTCATAGGTCGCTTCATCGATAATGCCATAGCGACTATGGGGGGCATAAAAGACTGGGTCAAACCCGCGTACCAATTCATTGGTCGGCACTAGCACCTGATGCTCATAAACCCCACACAGCTTTTCTTTACGCAAGGCTCTGTGCTGACCGTAAAAATGATACATCGCTGCGTGTGCTGCCCAGCACAGATACAGTGTCGATTGTACATGGCGCTTGGCCCATGCCATGATTTGCGTTATGTGCGACCAATACTTTACCTCTTGATAATCTAAGTGCGCTAATGGGGCACCTGTGATGATCAAGCCATCATAGCGTTTATGCGCAATTTCACTAAACGCATGGTAAAAGGCATTCATGTGTTGCTCTGGCGTGTGTTTAGACACCTGTTCATCAATCCGGATCAAGTCCACATTTATTTGCAGTGGCGTATTAGACAATAGCCGTAATAATTGGATTTCCGTTTCAATCTTGTTTGGCATCAAATTCAGAATACCCACCTCGAGCGGACGAATGTCCTGCTGTGCAGCACGCTCGGCGTCCATACAGAAAATATTCTCTTGCGAGAGAACATCTTGTGCAGGCAGTTCACTGGGTATTCGAATAGGCATTGGTCTCACTCTCACTGTTCCGTAGACGCAACAGTTTGCCGGATCTCGACAGATTGTCAACCAATTTACGTCTAGACGTCTAAACGTTTAGATGCTTTATTTATGTTCTTTATCAACAGCCATCAACAATTCCAGCTCAGCACGAGGAATGCCGCAGGCCTCAATGACATCATCAATATCTGCGCCTGACGCAATAAGGCGACGAGCCTGCTGATACAATTTCACCTCTGGATCTTGTAACTCCAAGTCACCGACTTTATTGGTTAAAGTTGCAGTTTCTTGAGCTAGTGTCTGCTGATGCTTTTCGTATTCAGCTAATTTGTCATAAAGGGTGTCAATTAGCTGCTGCTGTTTGCGCTGGGATTGCTTAGCTTGTTGCTGCGTGTGATTCATTTGCAACATTAGTTGTTGTTCTAACTGTTCCTGCCGCGTTATCGCCCGTTCTCGTTGCGAACGCTGCAAACGTAAAAAAACGAAGACTACAAGTCCAAGCGCGAGTAAATTGAAAATACTAAGTGCAGCGATTAAATCAAGCATGCAGATCGAGGGAAGCCCAAGTTTATGATATTAATAAAGGAGACGCGGCAAACAGGCGTTTGCCGCTGAAATTTGGAGCTTGTATTACAGACTGGAAATTTCGTCCCATTCTTCATCAGACAGCAGTTTATTAAGGTCGACCAAAATAAGTAATTCACCATCGCGATTACTAACACCCTGAATAAACTTGGCGCTTTCTTCTGTACCCACATTCGGTGCACTATCGATCTCAGAGGAACGCAAATAAACCACTTCAGCCACGCTATCAACCAAGATACCGACCACCTGCTCGTCAGATTCAATAATTACAATCCGCGTGTTATCAGTAATATCTGTTGGCGGTAAACCAAAGCGTGCTCGAGTATCGATGACCGTTACAACGTTACCGCGTAGATTAATTATCCCAAGCACATAATCAGGTGCACCTGGTACTGGCGCAATTTCGGTATGACGAAGGACTTCCTGCACTTGCATTACGTTAATGCCATAGGTTTCCTCACCTAAGCGATAGGTGACCCACTGCAAAACCTCATCGTTATTATCTACGACCGTATTACTTTTTTCACTCATCCTTCATGCTCCTGACACTGACGGTGATTATTTCTGATGACTGTTCAAGCCAGCGTTCAATAAATCAGTTAACTGTGTTACATCAATTAAAGCACACATCCGCTCTTTCACCATGCCCGCTAACCAAGGGCGTTTACCATCGGATTCTCGCCACTTAACATCTTGCTTCTCTAATTCAATAGTGTTGATAAGGGCATTACTCGACAATCCCCATTCACTATCCGCAAGCATAATGATGTACTTGTAGTGTAGCTTGTCTTCTTCAATTTGTGCGTATTTTTCCGGCATTACCCATTTTGCTGCGTCAACCACGTTTATTTTTTCTTCACGGTGCAGCATAACGCCCATAAACCAATCAGGCTTTCCAAACAACGGGCCAATTTTATCAATCTGATGAATGCCACCTAGGTCGATTAACGGAACGGCCATGGTTAGACCCGCAACATCAAAAAATAATGCTTGAAAACGCTTATCAAGGCGCTCTTTCAGTGCCTGACGGGTAGCTTTCTTATTGTTTATATTAGCTATTTCGGCTGTGTTTTGCGCATCTTTAGTTGCTTCAATAATTTCCTCAGCCTCAGCAACGTCAGTTTCAACCTCTACGGGCGAACTAACTTTACTGACTTGAGGTGCCTCAACTGCCGTAGATACGGCTATTTCTGGCGAAACTGTGGCCTGCTCTAACAGTTTTTCAACCCGCTGCGTGGCTTCGACAGGATCAGCTAAATCGACGAGCAAGCCGTCCAAATATTCCTGCATGATCTCTTCTTTAGCGAAGCTCTTTCCTTTACTCATGGTTTACTGCGACTCTAACTCTACTAATAATTTGGTGTATGCATAAGCCCCGCGCGAACGCGGTGCAAACAATGATAAGGGGGTTTGCGCCTGACTCGCCTCACGAAAACGAGTATCCACTGGTATTGTACTCTTCCACGTATTTTCGCCATATTCTTGCTTCAGCGTATTGTGGGCTTCAAGCGCAGCGTTGACCCGCTTATCGAACATGGTTGGTACGATCAACGCATCAAAGGTCTTGCGCAGTGAATGACTCATGATTTCCAGCGTATGCATCATTCGATCAAGCCCCTTTAGTGCTAAGAACTCGGTTTGCACTGGAACCAATATCCGATCACAGGCTGCCAAAGCATTCACCATCAGCACGCCCAACACCGGCGGACAATCAATTAGAACATAATCGAACTCGGTCTCTACTGCTTGTAACGCACGCGTTAGTACCAGCCCCATTCCCGTTTTTGCGCCGAGTTTACGATCAAGGGTCGCCAAATTCATTGTCGCTGGAAGCACAAACAGAGTATCCAACTTTGTGGGACAAAGGCAATCCAGCACCAGTTCTTTATCTAGCGGCCCGTCATGCACAAATATATCGTAGGTACTCTTTGTTAACGCTTCTGAATCAATGCCGAAGTAATAACTTAATGAAGCATGCGGATCAGTATCGATTAACAATACGCGATGCTTTCTTTCCGCCAGTATGCCACCCAGAGTAACGGTAGTCGTGGTTTTACCTACGCCCCCTTTCTGGTTAGCTATGGTCCAGATTTTCATCGTTAGCCTTTTACTTCATTCAGTACTTCAGCGCTCATGCGCTCAATGGGTAAACTACGCTCTGAAATGTTCGCCACTGTAACTGCTTGCGGCATTCCATAAACAACACAGCTTGCCTCGTCCTGCGCCCAAATAGTTGCACCCAGGGATTTGATCGCTTGACTTCCTAACTTTCCGTCGGCGCCCATTCCGGTCAGGATCAAGCCCAAAATGTCACCACCAAACACTTGACCGCATGCCTTAAATGTTAGGTCTACACTGGGCTTGTAAGTCAAATTTTCACCGGGAACGGAGTCAACGATTTTAATTCGTACAGCACTGCTCGTGCCTTCGACTAACATTTGCTTACCACCTGGAGCCAGGTATGCATGCCCTGATTTTAGCACATCACCATTTTGAGCCTCAGACACACCAATATTGCATAGGCTATTTAAGCGCTGTGCAAAGGCTGTAGTAAAGGTTCCAGGCATATGTTGAACCAACAGGATTGGTACAGGAAATGTTGCCGGTAGCGTCTGTAAGACTTTTTGTAGCGCAACAGGCCCCCCCGTGGACGAACCTATTGCAAGAAGTTTGTAACGCTTATTTTTACTGCGATACACAGGTGCAGTAGTTGTTGGGCCACTTAACACCGACGATGATTTAAAAAACTTTTGCGTCGCTGGTGTTCGCCCTGGTGAACTTGCTGGAGGAGTTGATAGTCCGCGCGCTCGCATCGACCGACCTGCAATCGCTCGAACCTTAGAACGCAGCACCATGGTTGCTTCGCGGCGGTCTCTGGCTATGTCCTCGAAGTTTTTGGGTAAGAAATCAAGTGCACCAGCTTCCAGTGCTTGAATAGTTGCTTCTGCACCATCTTGCGTAATTGAAGAGAACATCAATATCGGTGTTGGCGAAGTCTGCATTATTTTACGCACTGCCGTAATGCCGTCCATCACAGGCATTTCAACGTCCATTGTGATCACATCTGGTGCGAAGGTAGCTAGTTTGTTTAAAGCGTCTTGACCATTATTCGCTTCTGCGACAACTTCGAGCGCGGGATCCTGGTTTAGGATTTCTCGCACTCGGCGCCGATAAAACGTCGAATCATCGACCACCAACACCTTCAGTGTCATTACTATTCAGTTTCCTGTCATGCATGGCTTGGCGCTACGCCAAGCAGCGAATTAACCGTCTATTTATTTAAAGCCTTGCGCGCATACCGCTTAAGCAAGCCTGGGATGTCGAGTATCAGTGCGATTCCACCATCTGATGTTATGGTAGCACCAGCCATACCCGGTGTACCCTGTAACAGAGCATCGAGCGGTTTAATTACGACTTCTTCTTGACCAATCAAGGCATCAACCACAAAACCCATCTGCTGTGTACCAATCTGTACTACAACCACATGGCCTTTGTCTTTTTCAACTTTCCGATTACCACGGCGCAACCATTCTCCCAAATAGAACAATGGGATAGCTTTTGAGCGCACAATCATCGTTAGCTGACCATCAACGGTATTGGTCTTGGAAATATCCATGTTGATAATTTCGTTAACCGCACCAAGTGGTAAAGCAAAGGTTTGCTCACCGACGATAATCATCAAAGTGGGTAAAATCGCAAGGGTTAACGGAACTTTGATCTCAAGGCGTGTGCCACGCCCCAGCTGAGAATCAATATTTACGCTACCGTTAAGTTGATTAATCTTGGTTTTAACCACATCCATGCCGACGCCGCGACCCGAAATATCGCTGATTTCAGTCTTGGTCGAGAAGCCAGGTGCAAAGATTAAGTTAAACGCTTCAACATCAGACATTCGTGCTGCTGCATCTGCATCTAATACGCCGCGATTAATCGCTATCTCTTTTAGCTTCTCGGGATCCATACCCTTACCATCATCATCAATGGTTAGTAAAATATGATCACCTTCTTGCGATGCCGAGAGCTTAACCGTTCCCATGCGAGGCTTACCTGCCGCTTGGCGGTCATCCGGCATTTCAATACCGTGGTCAACCGAGTTACGCACTAAATGCACGAGTGGATCGGCCAACGCCTCAACAAGATTTTTATCTAAATCGGTTTCTTCGCCTTCCAGCTCTAGTGTTATCTCTTTCTTCAGGCTGCGAGCTAAGTCCCTTACAACCCGAGGGAAACGGCCAAATACTTTTTTGATTGGCTGCATGCGGGTTTTCATCACCGCACCCTGCAAGTCTCCAGTTACTACGTCGAGGTTAGCAATCGCTTTACTCATGCTCTCATCATTAACGTTGATACCCAGACTTAACAAGCGGTTGCGCACAAGTACTAACTCACCCACCATGTTCATGATTTGGTCGAGTCGTTTTGTGTCAACACGCACAGTAGTCTCGGCCGGAGGCGGAGCAGCTGCTGCTTTTTTGTCATCTTTCTTGGCTGCAGGTTGCGCTGGAGCCTTAGCTGCCGGAGCTTCTTTTGCGGCAGCGGCTGGGGCAGCCTTTTTGGCTACTTCAGCAGTTGGGCTTGATTTCGCAGGAGGAGTTTTGGCCGTTGGTGCAGGCTTGTCTTCTTTTACTGGCTCTTTGGGCTTAGCGGCCTCCGCTTTCGCTCCAGGGCCTTGACCTTGACCATGCAGTTGATCTAGTAATGACTCAAATTCATCATCGGTGATTTCATCACCACTGGCGGCTTTACTGGAGCTGCCGGCTTCAGCTTTTTCGCTAGGCGCTTCAGCTGCCTTGCTACCAGCTTCAAACTTACCCTTACCATGCAATTGGTCCAGCAAGGCTTCAAACTCGTCGTCACTAATATCTTCATCACCCGACGCGCTGTTTGCCTCAGGTGCCGGTGGAGCAGTCTCAGCTTTGGATTTTGCCGCCCCAGGAGCACCACCACCGTGCAATTCATCGAGTAGCGCTTCAAATTCGTCTTCAGTGATTTCGTCGATGCTACCGCTTTCATTTGCGCTGACTTCAACCGATTCACTCGGTTCTGTAGCTGTGGGTTCTTCCTCTACCACAAACTCTAATTCGTCAGCATTGTCTTCAACAGGTTCTGAGGCACTGGCATCACTGTCAAAAATAGCTTCATCGGGCGATTCTGGGTGACTGAGTTTGTGTAATAAATCGATAAGCTCCGGTTCCGCTGGCTCAAGCGGTTCACGAGCTTTGACCTTATCAAACATTTCCACAACCACATCAGTGGCACGCAAGATAACATCCATTAAGTCGGGTGTTAGCGTTCGTTGTCCATTACGCATCACGTCAAAAACGTTCTCTGCACCATGACAAATATCAACTAACTCAGTGAGTGATAAGAATCCAGCGCCACCTTTGACCGTGTGATAGCCGCGAAAAATCGCGTTCAGTAGATCTTTGTCTTCAGGATTATTCTCTAGATCAACGAGCTGTTCCTGTAATTGTTCAAGTATCTCTCCAGCTTCCACTAGAAAGTCTTGCAATATTTCCTCGTCTACATCAAACGCCATTAATACGCTCTCCTAAAATCCCAAGCTCGATAACAGGTCATCGACATCATCTTGGCCACTTACCACGTCATCACGTTGGTCAGCATCGATAATTGGACCTTCCGCTTCCACGTTATCGGTCTTTTTCTCAGATTTTTGAGGACTTTGCTTCATTTCTGGGTCACCAAACATGGTTAACATGTTAACCAAACTGTCCTCGACCTCTTTAACTAACTCGATTACCCGTCGAATTACTTGGCCGGTTAAGTCCTGATAGCCTTGTGCCATAAGGACTTCCGTCATTAAAGAAGTCAGCTTCGCCGAGTCCGTTGAAGCATCTTCCAGAAGCTTGTCCAAATCTGCGCATAAAGTTTTAAATTCACCTAGCTCAATTTGGCGCGTCATGAGTTTTTTCCACTCAGGTAACACCGCGCTAATGCGCTCATTGAGCTTCTCTGCTAATGGCATGCTCGTTTCAACCGCATCCATTGTAGTATTAGCTGCTTTTTCAGTTTCTTCAATGACGTACAACAAACGCGACTGTGCATCTGGGATTTCTTCGCTGGCAAGCCCTTTGATACGGTCATCTATCTGAAAACTATTCAGCGAGTCATGCAATTGACGAGTCAGTTTGCCAACTTCAGCAAACAACTCTATCGACTCTTTCATGGAGGCGACTTCTAGAAGCGCATTGGCAGACTCGTGATCACCCTCTTCCAGATAAGTAACGAGTTGCTTAGCTTCAGCTAAAGAAATTGGAACTGTGGATTTATCAGGCATCCAGTGTCTCCTTTTGTTGAAAGACCGTCTGGATTAACCTAAGCGTTCGAAAATCTTTTCGAGCTTTTCTTTCAAGGTAGCTGCAGTAAATGGTTTTACTACGTAACCATTTACTCCGGCCTGCGCCGCAGCTACGATTTGTTCCTTTTTGGCTTCAGCCGTTACCATCAATACCGGCAAGTGCTTAAGACCGTCATCTGAACGGATAGCGCGCAGCAAATCAATACCCTGCATGCCTGGCATGTTCCAATCGGTGACAACAAAGTCAAAATCACCTTGTTGCAACATCGGTAATGCCGTACTTCCATCGTCTGCTTCTTGAATATTCGTAAAGCCGAGATCTTTAAGCAGGTTCTTTATGATGCGTCTCATTGTTGAAAAATCATCAACAACAAGAATTTTCATATTTTTATCCAAAACAGCCTCCACTGAGGAACATTATCATTGTTATTGTTAAGCTTCAGTCATTCGCCAAGCTTGCATCCGCGCTTTTAGCTTCAGCATAGCTTGGCTATGTATTTGACTCACTCGCGATTCACTGACTTCTAATACCTCGCCAATCTCGCGTAAATTCAATTCTTCATCATAGTATAGCGAAAGCACAATTGCCTCTCGCTCTGGCAGTGTCGTAATTGCATGTGCCAACGCTTTCTGAAAAGCGCCTTGCATCAGGTCTTCAAAAGGTACATCAGAGCCCTTGCTCTGTTCATCCCCAATGACATCTTCAGATACGCCTAAGTCTTCTATTGCAACCAACTTTCCTGCATTAACTTCATTTAGCATTTGGTGGTACTGCGCCAGAGAAACGTTCAGCTTCGCGGCAATATCCACGTCACGCGCATCGCCACCAGTCTCTCTCTCAACTTGCGCAATCGCCTCCATAATGGTGCGACTGTTTTTATGCACCGAACGCGGTGTCCAGTCACCCTTACGTATTTCGTCCAACATAGCACCGCGGATACGGATCCCTGCGAACGTTTCAAAACTAGCTCCTTTAGAACCGTCAAAATTCTTTGCCGCTTCCAACAGGCCAATCATGCCTGACTGGATTAAATCATCAACTATGACACTGGCTGGCAGGCGAGCCATTAGATGGTGAGCAATACGCTTCACAAGCGGCGCGTGACGCTCCACAATGGCGTTTAAATCGACACTCTGTTGATATGCTGCCACCTTACTACTCACCCGTTATCACCTACCGCCTTGCGAGTTAATAACTGCTCTAAGAAAAACTCTAAATGCCCACCCGGTTGTTCTGGTATAGGCCAATGGCTCGCAGTGCGCGCCAAATCACTGATTGCAAGCGCTGCTGGAGACGCCGGAAAGGCATCTACAATCGGCGTTTGCTTACGTACTGCTTTACGAATATTTTCATCAAACGGCACCGTTGCCACTAACTCTAGTGCAACATCGAGGAATCGCCCAGTGACTTTCGAAAGTTTATTAAATAATTCGCGTCCTTCACGGTCACTTCGCACCATGTTAGCCACTACTTTAAATTTGAATACGCCGTGTTCACGGTTGAGGATTTTAATTAGCGCATAGGCGTCGGTAAGTGAAGTTGGTTCATCGCACACCACCACTAAGATGTCTTGCGCTGCGCGACTAAAACTTAACACCATATCGGAAATACCCGCCGCAGTATCGACGATTAACACATCAATAGGGGTTTTCAACTCACTGAAAGCGCGGATCAAGCCGGCGTGCTGGGTTGGCGTTAATTCGGTCATGCTCTGCGACCCTGATGTTGCAGGCGCAATTTTAATTCCGTGTGGGCCGGTGACTAACACTTCATCGAGTGTGCACTCACCAGAGAGAACGTGCGACAAATTTTTGTCGACCCGTAATCCTAACATCACGTCAACATTAGCTAATCCCAAGTCGGCATCCAAGACCAACACTCGCTGACCTTGTTTTGCCATCGCCACTGCAGTGTTCAGCGTAATGTTAGTTTTACCAACACCCCCCTTACCACCGGTGACTGCAATAACTTTAATTAAACGTGACTGTTTCATTCTTCGTAAGCCGCTAGCCTGATCTTCAATCATACTGCTTTTGCTGTATTTGCCGCTATATGGTTGCTAGTATGGTGCAACTTGTACTTTTTATAAAGCCTTGCTGCAAGAGAAATCAGATTTTTTCCACTTGCAGATGCAATATCTTCCGGTACTTTTTGACCATCCGTAACAAAGCTTAGCGGTAAGTTATAGTTTATGGCAACACTTAGCATTTCACCCAGTGAATAACACTCATCCAGTTTAGTGAATATACACCCCTGCAGAGATACGTTTTTATACGCATTCACGACACCTTGGAGGCTGGCGTATTGGGCGTTTGCTTGTGCAACCAAGTAATAGTTCACTGGCATGTTAATCCCACGTGATAACTCTTGCAACTGACCAATTAAACGCGCGTCACGTTGGGAGAAACCCGCGGTATCAATTAATACCATACTTTTATTGCGTAACTGGTGAATAACATTTGCTAACTCTTCACCTGTGTGGGCTTTTTTAACTGTGCAACCGATGATCTTGCCGTAAGTCGACAATTGTTCGAAAGCACCAATGCGATAACTATCGATAGTTACTAGCGCGACCTGATCGGCCCCATGTTTTTGCGCATATCGCGCCGCTAACTTCGCGATCGTTGTGGTTTTACCTACGCCGGTAGGCCCGACCATGGCGATAACTCCAGACTGAGAAAGCAGATTTTGACCACCAATATGCACGCGATTGGCCAATAACTTTAACAACATTAACCAAGCTTCACGTTCATTCGCTTCTGACGGCAAATAATTGATCAATTGGTCACTGAGAGATTCATCAATTCCCATTAATTGTAGCTGATCAAAAAGATAACCATGCAAAGGATTTTTCAGTTGCTTCCGTTGTTCAGTCAACGCCGCCACTTGGAAAGAAAGTATATTCCGCAGCGAAGCCAATTCTTGGTGCATATCGGCTAGCTGCTTGGGAACATCAGCATGGCTTTCAACCCCGACATGTGCAACATCAGGATGATTGACTTCCGTTGACGTAGTCTTTCGAGTTTGCTCGGTTTGTTGTTTAAATGCGCGGGCATAAGAGGAAGGGTTGGCACTTGCTCTTGCTGTATTACTACTTGCTTGCCTATTTTCAGCTGCTGTTTGCTTCGCGTTTGCCGCCTGCTGCTTTTCAAGTAACTGCTTTAAACTGTCAGGGCCATCATCGCCAATAATTTCACTTAATGTAGGCGTTCGTTGCGGAGGCTCTGCTTTGACCGTTTTTGCCGCGACCGGAGGCGCTTGTGTATGTGGATCATAAGCAGCAACTAATTCAATACCTGAGCCGGTTTTGCGGGTCGACATGATCACCGCGTCCGCACCAAGTTCATCTTTCACTTGACGCAAAGCTTCACGCATATCCTTGCCGACAAATCGTCTAATTTTCATTGCTAATGCTCCACTTCACTTATCTTTTTATTGCCCAACGGCACTTACAATTCGAATTTGTTTATCATCAGGGATTTCCTGATAGGACAGGACATGTAATCCACTGACTGCATGTTTCAGGAACCGCGAGAGCACTGGTCGTAACATGCCAGAGGTTAGGAGCACCGAAGGTTCACCTGCCAACTCTTGCTGTTGCGTCGCCTCACTGAGCGATTGCTGGATACGGTCAGCCAGACCCGGCTCTATACCAGCGCCGTCCTCGCCACCTGCTTGTAACGACTTGTGCAGTATTTGTTCCAACTCTGGCGCCAAAGTTATGACGGGCAGCTCGGCTCCACCATGATTGATTTCTTGAATAATTAAACGCTTGAGGGCAATTCGCACGGCGGAAACCAGTACGTCAGGATCTTGGCTTTTCGGGCCGTATTCACACAACGTTTGTACAATGGTGCGCATATCCCTGATCGGTACACCTTCATATAAGAGCGTACGCAGCACTTTAACCACAGTACTGAGTGATAAGATATCCGGGATCAGCCCTTCTACCAGCTTAGGATTACTCTTGGCTAACATATCCAAGAGTTGCTGCGCTTCTTCATGCCCAAGTAGTTGATAGGCGTTCGTTGTCAATAATTGACTCAAGTGCGTCGCGACTACGGTGGCAGTATCAACCACAGTGTATCCTAACGTTTGGGCATGCTCGCGTTGAGCAGGTTTAATCCAAACTGCATCTAATCCAAACGCAGGGTCTTTGGTCGGTTTACCGTCAAGTTTACCGAATACCTGCCCCGGGTTAATTGCAAGCTCGCTGTCGTGACTTATGTCTGCTTCGCCAACATTAACCCCTAACATGGCAATCGTGTACGTAGTAGGGTTCAAATCAAGATTGTCACGAATGTGCACTGGCGGGATCAGGAAGCCGAGTTCTTGCGACAATTTTTTCCGCACGCCTTTAATGCGTGTGAGCAACTCGCCTCCTTGCGCTTTATCGACTAGCGGGATCAGGCGATATCCAACTTCAAGACCAATGGTGTCGACTTGTTGCACATCATCCCAACCGAGCTCTTTTATTTCTGCAGGGACTTGATTGTCAGCAGGTAAAACCTCACCAGCCTTTTCAACTTTTTCTGGTTGCTGAGCCTGTCTGGTTTTGAAATAAGCCAGTCCACCGGCTAACGCACTAAAACCCAGAAACGCTAAATGCGGCATACCGGGAACTATTCCCATAACAAATAAGATACCGGATGCAATATACAACGCTCTTGGATTGGTGAGCTGTTTGTCTAACTCTTGGCCCATTTCTTGGGTTTCGTTTTCTCGAGTTACAATAATTGCGGTGGCGACTGACAGGAGCAATGAAGGGATCTGTGCGACCAAACCATCACCAATGGTCAAAATGGTGTACACCTCGAGGGCTCGACTAAAAGGTAAATCATATTGCACTAAACCAATAAATAATCCGCCGACAATATTGATTAGCATGATAAACAGGCCGGCAATTGCATCACCTTTAACGAACTTTGAAGCACCATCCATGGAACCGTAAAAATCGGCTTCTTGAGTGATTTCTTCACGTCGTTTACGTGCTTCATCCTGGTCGATGTAACCCGCATTCAAGTCTGCATCAATGGCCATTTGCTTACCCGGCATTGCATCCAAGGTAAAGCGAGCGCTCACCTCTGATATGCGACCCGCACCAGCGGTAACCACTTTAAAATTAATGATTAGTAAGATGGCGAAAACAACCACACCGACGGCGAAATTGCCACCGATGACAACCTCACCAAATGCCTGGATCACTTTACCAGCAGCATCACCACCCTCATGGCCATAGAGTAAAACCACGCGCGTAGAAGCGACATTAAGAGCCAAGCGTAAAACAGTTGCGATAAGCAAAACCAATGGAAATATACCGAAGTCGACCGGCTTCTGGGTAAAAACGGCGACGAGGATGATCACCAATGACAGCGCAATGTTAAAACTGAACAGCACGTCGAGTAAGAACGGCGGCATGGGTAGGATAACCATGCCCATAATGGCCAATAGAACCACCGGTGCACCCAACCCAGAAGTAAGGCGCTTAACTTGGTTCTTATCGAAATTTCGCCATTTAGCGGTTAATTCCATCCTGACAGCCACTCCTCTATAACGGAATTTTGACGCAAAAAGTACTTGTTTATGGTGTACTTCAACAACTGTGCCAGTCTCTGCAATGTGGCTTAACTTTTCTAACTATTGAATGCAAGCGTATGAGCTTTGCTTTGATTTGCTGTTATTTGCTTTGCTTTGCTTTGCGGTGAAGGTTGTCAGCAATGGAATGAACAACACAGTGTATTTAACATCCGGTAAGCACAAACGTTTATTCTGATGAAACACCCTCAATAAGCTTTTGTAATTATGAAGCAGTATCTGAACGACTCGGTTGTGCCTAGCTAGGGTTAATTAGCGACGATATTCTGGCGGAATAGGCAGATCTCGTTTCAGCGGTTTTGGTCGTGCGCCTTTACCAGCCTTGAATGCTTTCAGCTGATACACATAAGCGAGTACTTGGGCAACTGCCATAAATAACTTATTGGGGATTTCATGATCAGTTTCAGTACTGTAATAAATAGCCCGAGCAAGCATCGGCGAAGGAATTAATGGCACGTCATTAGCTGTCGCAATTTTCCGAATATGCATAGCCAATTCGTCAACCCCTTTGGCCACAACGACTGGCGCGCGATTGCCGTCTTCGTCATATTTCAAAGCAACCGAATAGTGGGTTGGGTTGGTGACAACCACGTCGGCTTTCGGTACTTCTTGCATCATGCGGCGTGCCGCTGCTTGAAACTGTAGTCTTCGGATCCGGCCTTTTACTTGTGGGTCGCCTTCTGCGTTTTTTCGCTCATCTTTGACTTCTTGCTTGGTCATTTTCATTTGTTCATGATGTTTATGACTTTGGTAAGGCACGTCAATCGCAACAATAGGAATCAATGCACAACACATAATCAAAAACGCCCACTCGATCATATCCAGAGCATGAAAAATACTTAGTGGGTAAAGCTCCTGGTCCAAATGTAAAGCTTCATCGCGGAATAGTAATAGTGAAAGATACGCAGCCCCCGCTACCACGATAAACTTGCCCAATGCCTTTAACAGTTCAACTAAGCCCTCTACGCCAAACATCCGTTTAAAACCATTGATTGGGTTAATCTTTTCCGCCTTTGGTGTTGCTGACTCCCACGTGAAATTATAACCACCTAAGGCTATTGAGCCGTAAATACCCGCTACCATAGCAATAACCATATAGAATAAAACGGGAGTGCTGACTTCAGAGAATGCCTGTCCCCAAATTTGGAACATGTGGTTCAGATCATAGGTTTCATCGCGCGATAAGGTAAAAGAGCGCTGCATAATCTGAAACAGCGCCGTCGCAATGTAAGACCCCATTAGCATAAATGCAATTGCACTGGCGATTAAAACCAATGCAGTGGACAGCTCGCGTGAGCGTGCGATCTGGCCCTTTTTGCGCGCATCCTGAATTTTCTTCTGTGTGGGTTCTTCCGTTTTTTCGTATGAATCAGCCATCGGTGTTTAAACTCCGCAAATACGCACTAACTGACACATCATTAATTGCGCGCGCTCCCACTGCTGTTCGAAATGGTTGGTAAAATTAGCCATCGTGATCCAAATGATCACCAAGCCCATTATTTGTGCGATAGAAAAGCCGATACTAAAAATGTTGAGCTGCGGTGCTGCCTTAGTCATTACACCAAAAGCGAGATTAACGATAAGCAACGATACAATTGGCGCCAGTGTCATGATCACGGCAGAAGTAAACATCCATCCCGCCCAATGTGCAATTGCTTGAAATTGCTCTGCCTGCCACCATCCTTCGCCAACAGGAAACGCTTGAAAGCTCATTGCGACCATTTGGATCATGGCAAGGTGTCCATCCAAGGTCCAAAATAATAGGGTGGCAAGGATTAAGTAAAATTGACCTACAGCCGGTACATTGATGCCATTGACTGGATCAACAATGGATGCAAAGCCAAGCCCGGTTTGCATGGCCACTATTTGACCAGCCAATACAAAGGTATTAAGTACTAAGGTAGAAATAAAACCCAATCCAATCCCAATCATCAGTTGTTTGCCCGCTTCGACAAATGATCCAACGCTGACCAAATCGGTTACCGGTGACGCGGGTATAATCGGCATCAACATGAAGGTTAATAAGACTGCTAAAAGCGACTTTATGGGAGTTGGAATACTCTTAGCGCTAAGCCCAACCATGCTTGCGAACATACCCGAGATACGACAAAACGCGAGTAAATAATCCGCCAAAAACTGCATAATTGTGGCTTCAGCAATGACCATGTTAGCCAACGACCTGAGGGATCTGATCAACCAGTGTAAAGGTAAAGTCCATGAGTTTTTGTACTAGCCAGTTCCCGCCATAACTCAACGCTAACAGCGTTACTATTAAGCGCGGCAAAAAGCTCATGGTTTGTTCGTTGATTGAGGTAGCCGCTTGGAACACAGCCACGACCAAGCCAACCAACAAACTGGGCACGATAATCGCGGAAACTAACAAGATCACGATGAACATGGATTCACGGAGTATTTCGACAAAGGCTTCTGGGCTCATAATCTTCTCCTATGTCCCCATACCAAAGCTTGTCGCCAATGTGCCGAAAATCAGATTCCAACCATCCACCAAAACAAACAGCATAAGCTTAAAAGGTAAAGACACGATCATTGGTGATAACATCATCATCCCCATCGCCATTAGAATGGATGCCACCACAAGGTCGAGGATCAAAAAAGGAATAAACAACATAAACCCAATTTGAAACGCCGTTTTTAATTCACTGGTGACAAAGGCAGGAATCAAAACCGTCATGGGTACATCGGCAGGGTCATCAAATTGGTCTTCGTAGCCGCCAATGCGGACAAAAGTTTCTAAGTCTTTAACCCGCGTTTGCGACAACATAAACTCTCGCATGGGTAACTTGGCAGCTTCAACGGCTTGAATTGAAGTCATCTCTTCAGATAAATAGGGTTGCAAAGCTGTAGCATTTATTTCATCAAATACCGGTGCCATGATGAACATGCTTAAGAATATACTCACCCCTATTAGGATCTGATTTGACGGAGACTGTTGCAAGCCAATGGCTTGTCGCAAAATTGATAACACCACAATAATCCGAGTAAAAGATGTCATTAGCATCACAAACGCCGGAATAAGACTGAGCGCTGTCATAATAAACAGCGCTTGTAATGTCATTGAATATTCTTGAGCACCATCTGCATTCGTGGTTACGGTTACAGCAGATATTCCTTGCTGCGCTAGGACCGGTGCCGATAATCCCAAAAACAAAAACGCAAGCGTCAAGAGTCTGACAATTCTCATGGCTTCTCTCCGACGCGCGCTGGGTTAAGCTTTCCTGCCATCGCTTGTACCAGCTTTTGTTTGAACTGGTCGGCAACTTCCGATTTTTTGGGCGTGATTTTATTTGGCAGCGTCGCGAGATGACTGATGTTGTGTGCCGTTACGCCAAGCAGGTACTGTTCATCACCCACTTCGACAACCATCACGCGTTCTTTGGTTCCAGCCACCATACTAGCTACGACCTTGAGATCGCCATTACCAGTATGAGCGACATTAAACCGACGCATCACATAGGCAAGCGCGAAAATAATCCCGATCACCACCAAAAGTGATAGAAAAATTGACACTGCTGAGCCACTGCCGGAGAAGCCTGAGTCTTTATCTGCGCTGAAAACGTTTGAGCTGAACGCCCAAAGTAAACCAGAAATGAACGCGTAGCCAATTGATTTGACTACGCTTTTTTTATTTAAGCTACCTGAGCTTTTTGATTCTCTCGATTTGACTAATAACATCCGTTAACCGAATACCGAATTTATCGTTGACCACTACTACTTCTCCATGAGCAATCAACGTGCCATTCACTAATACGTCTAACGGTTCACCAGCCACTCGGTCTAGTTCGACCACTGATCCCTGGTTCAATTGCAATAAATTTCTGATGCTGATCGAGCTTCTACCGACTTCCATCGAGATGGTTACCGGTATATCCAAAATCGTATCTAATTTCTTTTTCTCAGCAGGAGTAATTGGCTCGTCATCGGACAACTCATCTAATTCGGCGACTTGGACATCATCACCTTCAGCGCCTTCAGCCTCTTCTGCTTCTTCAGACTCAGCCTGTTCAGCCATGGCCGCAGCCCAATCGTCCATACCGTCTTCTTCACTCATGACGTTACCCTCTAGTTACAAATCTTCTTCTAATACTGATAGCTCAGCATCGTTATCAATTACCCGTCCGCCGCGAGTCAACAATTGCAGCTCTGACTTAACCGACGTGGGTCGTTCAATTTTTTCTGTGATTTTCAGCGCGACATTGTCACGTGAGCGACCGAGTTTAGCCCTAAACGTGGGTAATTCCTCTATCAACACGGTGATGTGTTCTGGCATTTCAATAGGAATAATATCCCCAGCTTTGAGCTCCATTATCCTGTGCAGTGGAATATCCACATCCAGCATATGTGTGCTGAGTTCAACTCTGACATCCATAATTTCATCGCGTAACGCTTTCGACCAGCGGAAGTCGGTGTCTTCTTTATCACTTTGCACACCCGCATCAAGTAACTCGCGGATAGGTTCGAGCATTGAATATGGCAAACTGACATGGAAATCGCCACCACCGCCGTCGAGCTCAATGTGAAAAGAACTTATCACCACAACTTCAGTTGGACTGACAATATTTGCCATTGCAGGGTTAACTTCAGAATCCAAGTACTCAAACGACACATCCATCACCGGTGCCCAAGCTTCTTTGTAATCCTCAAAAATAAGCTTCAGCAACATCTGGATAATGCGGCGCTCTGTGGGAGTAAACTCTCGCCCTTCGATCTTGGCGTGATAGCGTCCGTCACCACCAAAAAAGTTATCTACCAAGATAAACACTAAACGTGCTTCCATCGTAATCAGACCCGTGCCTTTGAGTGGACGAAAGCGCACCATGTTTAAACTGGTTGGTACGAATAAGGTGTGGATGTATTCACCAAACTTGATCATTTGGATGCCGTTAATCGAAACTTCGGCAGAGCGACGCATCATGTTAAACAAGCTGACGCGCATGTGCCGCGCAAATCGCTCATTAACAATCTCAAGGGTTGGCATGCGACCACGAACAATACGGTCCTGCGAGGAGAAATCATATTCGAGCGCTGACGAGTCAACCTCGCCATCACTAACATCTTCTTCCTCGACATCATCGACGCCATGGAGCAATGCATCTATTTCATCTTGAGATAATAAATCGCTCACAAGTCACCTCTGCTATTGCATCACAAAACCGGTAAACAGGACTTCTTCGACAATATTTTGTCCAGCAACTTCCTGCATTTTCGCCTGCACATCTTTAACGGACTGTTCGCGCAAAGCTATTTTTCCAGCTTCAGTGACTAAATCATCCGCATTGCTGCTACTAAAAACTTGCAGCAAGGTACCTTCGATCAGTGGAATATGTGACTTAGCGATTTCTTCACTGTCTGAACCACGCACCATTAATTGCACCTTAATTTCCACTAACCGGTCACGCCCACTGCCCGGAACGTTGAGGACAAATGGACGCGGCATGGCAACATATAATGCGGTCCCGGTATTCGTTGATACCTGTGCACTGCCTCCACCGCCAGTCTGGACAGCCTCTATCTCAGCCATATCGCTATCCTCACTGCCCATCAAAAAGTAGGCTGCTGCTGCCCCTCCCACCACAACTAAGGCCACCGCAATAATAAGGATCAGTTTACCTTTTTTACCGCCGTCTTCGATTTTTAACTCTTCTTCAGCCATAACCAGTCTCAAACGTTTTGTGTTTGCGTATTATGGGTAGCTTGTGAAGAAATCACAATGTTTGCCAGCCAATCTATATCAAGCATAGTAATCAATTCCGCCTGCACTGCCATTAACCACCCGCTGTTCAATAACCTCAGAAGCGATATCCTCCATCGCATCATCACCTTGACCTTGACCAAAATCCCCCTGCTGTTCACCTTGTTGCTGCTGATTGTCTTGCTGGACAAATGACTGCCCTAGCTCAATCCCCTGTTGATTGAGCATATCTTTTAATCGTGGGATAGCTTGATCTAACGCATCTCGTGCTTGCGGTGATTGAACGACAAAATTCACTTGGGCCGCTTCCCCATTCATATTAACGCGAACTTTAACCGAACCCAGCTCTGGTGGATCAAGGCGGATCTCAGCAAATGAAGAGCGCGCATTTACAATCCAGCGGATCTTTTCGGCAAATTGGTTTTGACCTTCAGCTTTGGTGATGTTTACTGGCTTGTCTAGCATGGCTTGCGTAGAAGCATTACGTTGAACTTCGGCTTGCAATGCTCCTTCAACTTTCGGCGCATCAGTACGCTGTACGTTTGCCAACATATCTTCAGCAGCTCCACGAGCGCGCTTCGCTGCATCAATTGCTGTTAAAGTTTGCATAACCTGCTCTGCCACTCGATTTGCAGCCACTTGTAATTGCTCTTGATTATTCAACCCAGCCTCTGCCAGAGCCTCGCTTAGCAGTGCCTTTACGCTCAAACCAGGTTCTCTACCTTGGTTAAGCTGTTGCTTGTACTCTTCTAACATCCCCTGCAATGCGGTCACATACGATTGTTGTTGCTGCGGTGTCACGGGTGTTGGCGCTTGGCGCAGCAGCGCATCTGCTAAAACATCGAGAGCTTTTACTTGTTGCTCCTCAGATAGGTTGGCTATGTCACGCAGTAGTTCAGAAGGATTTTTCACAAGGGTAACGGAAGCTGCAAATGTGGGCAATTCAGTACTCTCATTGTTCTTCGCGGCAATGTTTCCTTCAGCGGCTTCAAGCTCTGGAAATAACTCTGCTATGGCGTCAGTGCTAAGCCCTACTTCAGGTTCGGTAGTAGTCTCAGAGTGCTCTGCCATGATTGTTGATTCCAGTGCTGGCGTATTTGCTGGGTCTTCATCGCCAAGCAATATCGCAAGTAACTGTTGTGGTAAATTCTGCTCTGATGGAGTTAACGTTTGATTATCCAGCTCTACTCCTGTCAACACTCCATTATTTAGTTCTTCTTGTGGAATTATGAATAGGTCATTTTGAATATTTTGCTGCTTATCACTATCAGCCTGCAGTAATTTTATTAAATCATTGGCGATGCTATCGAGTGCGATGTTTAGCTCACTATTTTCATTAGCGGTATCAGCAATTGACACACTGAGTAGAATTTCTCCCGCTTCGGAAGTAGTAACTTCGAAACGAAGATCGCTGTCATATACTGCGTGCATTTCGGCTATTTCGCCATCCCAATTCGTTTGCCCATCACCATCGTTGTTTATCGCTTTAACCTGTTCAACCCAGTCAACCCAATTAATCGCTTCTTTTGCTGCCGACTTTTCAGCGAACTCGGCTTGCTCTACGGTAGCCTCATCCGCTTGCGCTGCTTGATTTTTGCTGGTTTTTTCTGGCGCAGCTTTATCCCGCGCCACTTCAGTATGGGCGGTCTCGTTGGTTTCTTTAGAATCGGGCTTTTGAGTTACCTCATTGGATTTTTGCTCGTTGCTAGGTTTGGCATTCGTGTCCGAGTTTTCAGGTTTACCGCTTGTTGAAGAGGCTTGAGAACCTGTATTTGATTCTCTGGAGTCTGTGCGCTGCGTTTTCCCTTCTGACTGCGAAGGTCGCTCTGGCTGGCTTGGGCGCTCAGCAGAAACAACAGATTTAGTCCGTTCTTGTGATGCTCGCTCTTGACTGAGCATATTGCCAAATTGCTGCTGTTCGCGATTATTCTCAAATGCGCTACCTAGCCATTGCTTTTCCACATCAAAACTGACCTCAGATTTAGCGGCAATATCTGTTTGTAGAGGGGCAATTTGTTGCATCATTCCGAAATCCTCAACTCAACAAAATCATATTTTTCAATAGTTTATGATATTTGTAGGCGATAAAAATTATAGTTACCAAGAAAGTTTGCAAGTAGTGTTCCAATCTTGAATATCGAGTTAAAGGTTTGTTTCTGGTAGTCAGAATATGCTTACGCGTTGCGGATGAATCGCTGTAACGCATATTCATCCGCTTGCTGTTGTTCTAGGCGTTCTATTCGCTTTGCTTTAGCTAGCTGTTTTTGTTCGATAACAAATTCAATTGCTTTGCGCTTACGTTGCTGGCCGAGCCACTCTCGCTTGCGTTGATCCACTACCAGTATGGCCTGACTAATAACCGTGTTTTGCTGCTGGCATGCCTGATCCAGTTGCGCTACAAAAGACAAGTGTTGAGTATAGGTTCGCGCGCCAAGACCGCCTTTGCCGTTGGCGGTAATTGTTTCAATATATTCTTTGCGGTATTGCTCGATATTATTTAAACGTTGCTGTTGCTGCTGCAAATATTGTTGCGCTTGATGAAATGCGCTGGCACAGCGGTCTTCCTTTTGCTGTTCCCAATCTGCTACTTTTTGTAGTTGATGCTGTGACACTAGGAGTTACCCTTAAGCCCCGATACCAACGCTTGCATCGCCTGCATACATTCGTCATATGGGATCACCTGTTGCATGCCTTGCTGAAAAAACGCGTTAATTGCTGGTTCAGCTTGAATGGCCAAATCAATACGAGGATCTGCGCCCTTGGAATAAGCCCCAATAGCGATTAAATCTCGATTTTGTTGATACAAAGAATACACTTGCCGGATCCGTCGCATAGACTCAAGGTGCTCCTCACTTACTACTTGCGGCATCACTCGACTTACCGATGCTGGCACATCTATCGCTGGATAATGTCCACTATCAGCTAGGTCCCTTGAGAGCACAATATGCCCATCTAGGATCGCTCGTGCTGCGTCTGCAATTGGATCTTGTAAATCATCGCCCTCAGTAAGAACAGTATAAAACGCGGTTATAGAGCCCTGCCCCTCACCGCCATTACCGGCGCGTTCAACCAATGCGGGCAAACGTGCAAATACCGACGGCGGATACCCTTTGGTGGCCGGTGGCTCACCAACAGCCAATGCAATTTCGCGCTGTGCCATTGCATAACGGGTAAGTGAGTCTATCAACAACAATACGTTTAAGCCTTGATCGCGAAAATATTCGGCAATTGTGACTGCGGTCTCACACCCTTTTAAACGCATTAATGGTGAAGTATCAGCAGGTGCTGCGACGATGACAGCGCGTTGCCGTTCTTCTTCGGTTAGAATATCGTGAATGAACTCCTTAACTTCTCGCCCCCGCTCTCCGACCAAACCAACCACGACGACATCAGCACTAGTGCCGCGCGTCATCATGCCAAGTAACACACTCTTACCTACCCCACTACCGGCAAATAATCCCATACGTTGGCCATTACCAACGGTGATCATGCTGTTTATTGCGCGTACACCAACATCAAGTGGGTGCTCGATTTGACGACGTGTTAACGGGTTTATTGGTGGTTTATTAGTTGAAACTCGAGTTTGTGCTTCAATTGCCCCCAACCCATCTAACGGTTGTGCATTCGCATCTACGACGCGTCCTAACAGCCCAACACCTACGGGCAGTCCCGGCTCTCTAGACAGTGGTTCTACTCGTGAGCCAGGCACAATACCTTTTACCGCTTCGGTGGGCATTAAATAGGTAATGTGTTCTCCAAAGCCAACCACTTCAGCTTCAATTTGACCATCTATGGTTTGCACCAAGCACTGACTGCCGACTGGTAACTGACACCCCACAGCTTCGAGAGTTAAGCCAATCCCACGTACCAGTTTGCCAGCACATAAAGGGGCTGATTGAGGAATTTGTTTCGCCAGCTTAGTCAGGTGATGGTTAAATGGCGCGATAGGATCATGCAACACACTGTCAGACATCACCCAACCCTTGCTGCAATAAGAAAGTTTCAAGTACGGCTTTACTGCGTCGCTCTATGGAATGATCGACCGCATTACTCTCTGTGCTGACATCACAACCTCCGCGCGCCATTTCCGGAGTCGCGATTAAGTGCCATTGATTCTGTTTGATGGTGTCTTCGTCAAAGGCTCCTTTAATTATGGCCAAATCGTCTGGATGAAGACGTATGTGGATGCTTCGGTCATTGATAGGTAACGTTTTAACAGCTTCATTCAATGCCGTTAATATGATCTCAGGCTGCGTTTCTACTTCTCTGCGGATCACTGCTTTTGCTAACGCAACCGCTAAAGTCACCAGTTGCTTTTGGGTTTCTTTATTGGTGGTCAAAACCGGCGTGTGTAGTTCCTTAATCAAGGCTTGCCATTGCTCGGTTAAGCTATCGATTTGTTCTTGTCCTGCAGCCAATCCCTGCGCAGTGCCTTCCTCTAACCCCTGAGTTACACCTTCAGCGTGCCCATTTTCTAAGCCTTCGGCATGTCCTTCTGCATAACCGGCTTGCTTGCCTTCGTCGAACCCTTCTTGATAGGCCGCGGCGCGAATTGCTTCAATTTCCTCAGCCGTTGGCGGCAAGATTTCTTCTTCAGCCTCCGGCGGTTCGTACTTCCAATCCGAGCGGCGATTAAATGCATTAGTTTTGCGCTCGTCTATAAGCTCTTCTGCTTCGACAAACGGCAGTTCCCATGAGCGAATGTCTTCATCCGCATCAGGGTTAAAGGGGATATTACCCATACACTAAACCCACCTTGAGTTCGCTATTAAAGGAACTCATCGCCACCACCACCGCCAAGCATAATTTCACCAGCATCGGCGAGTCGCCGTGCCACAGACAAGATTTCCTTCTGCGCGGTTTCAACCTCGCTGATCCGGACCGGTCCGAGAGCTTCGAGATCATCAAGCAACATTTCTGCAGCGCGTTTCGACATGTTTTTGGTGATTTTTTCTTTAAGTTCATCGTCAGCACCTTTGATCGCTTTAAGTAGCGATTCTTGCTGAACTTCGCGTAGGATTGCTTGGATCCCGCGGTCATCGACATCTACCAAATTATCAAATACAAACATCAAGTCTTGGATCTGTTGGCTCATCTCTTCATCTTGCTCACGGATCGCATCCATGAGCTGACCTTCGATATTGGTATCTAAGTAGTTCATGATGTCCGCCGCAGATTTCAGGCCGCCCATTTTCGCAGCCTGGGCACCCGCTTGGCCAGCAAATTGTTTTTCCATAATTTCGTTTAATTCTTGTAGGGCTGCTGGCTGAACCTCTTCCAAGTTTGCAACCCGCATAAGTAAATCAAGGCGCACTTTCTCAGGGAATTGCGACAGGATCTCAGCGGACTGTTCAGGCTCTAAATAGGACATAACAATAGTTTGGATCTGCGGGTGTTCATTGCGGATGATGCTAGCCACCTGCTTGGAATCCATCCACTTCAATGAATCCAAGCCTTTTGCGCCAGAACCCATCAATATTTGATCAATTAAGTTAGCCGCCTTATCTTCACCCAACGCTGCAGTTAGTGCACGTTTGACGAAGTCTTGGCTTTGGAATCCAATGGTACTGTAATTCTGGATTTCTTCGATAAAATGTTTATGTACAGCGGTTATCTTTGACTGCGTCATGTCATCGATTTTTGCCATTGCCGTACCAAGTTTTTGAACTTGTTTTGGCTCTAGATGTTTAAGTATCTGCGCCGCATCTTCTTCTGATAAACTCAACAACAAGATGGCTGCCTTATCAACACCTTCTAACTTACTTACATCGTAGCCAGAATCATCAGCTGTAGCGAGATCGTTTGCCATATTAAAAACCTTTACTCATCTTGCAAAAGCCAGCCTTTAACCACTTGCGCTGACAACTCTGGTTCATTGGCTACCAGCGCACGGACCGCTTTTAGCACATCTTCATCTTTATGCAGATCAGGCAGCATTAGCGAACCATCTGGAGCAAAACCTACCTGACCTTCATCAAATTCTTGCGACAACATGCTGATAGTTTCATCACCCAGATCGAGCGCCGAATCAGCTTCAAATCCGTCAGCATCGATACCATCGTCAGGATTGATTAACTTGCGCAGCATAGGGCGAACGACAGCCAAGATCAGTACGATAATGACTAATCCCCCAACTACCACTTTAAGTATAGGCATGAATTGAGGTTGCTCCCAAATAGGCGCTTCCACGATCTCACCAGTATCCATGCGGCTAAATGGAATACTTACGACTTCTAAACTGTCACCACGAGTAACATCAAAGCCGATCCCGCCCTGCAATAAACGGCGGATATTCAACAACTCGGCCTGCTCACGCGGAGCGTTAGTCACTGTGCCATCCTCTGCAGTACTTGAAACATAATCCACGGCAACTGATACGCTCAAACGACGAATGACACCCGTCTGCTGTTTGGTGTGACTAATGGTAGTGTCAAGCTCATAATTTCGCGTTTGTTCTTTGCTATTGCGGCCAGGTACGCTTTGCTGCGAATTGCTGCCAGTGGCCTGTTCTGGAATGTTAGCGTCTAAAGGGGGTTGGTTGGTCAACGCGCCCGGGATCCCAGCCACCGTTGAACCGACACTATTTTCCTCAACAATCATTTCACTGCGTACAGCTGGCAAATCAGGATTATAACGACGCTGGGTTTGCTCCACGGCAGTGAAATCCATGGTTACATCAGCTTGTGCCGTGTAGTTGCCCACGCCCAATACAGGGATTAAGATAGAATCGATTTTGGCTAAATACTCATCTTCGCGCGCTTTTTCAATCTCATATTCTTTGCGTGCTCGCGCACTCATTGAATCTTGCGAACCTGAATTTAATAGTCGTCCATTACTATCGGTTACGGTGACTCGGCTCGGTTCCATGCCCTGCACCGCTGAGGCGACGATATCTACTACGGCATCGACTTCTTCACCAGAAATAACTGTGCCACGTTTAGCGGTTAATACAACGGTCGCACTGGCCTTTTTCTCACGGCGCGCGAACACGTTTTCTTTGGGCATGGCAAGCAACACGCGGGCTTTAGAAATGGCCGCGATATCTTCGATAGTTCGGGCTATCTGTTGCTCACGCGCATGTTTGAGGCGTTCCATCTCTACCCGCTGACTAACCCCAAATCCCATGTCCTGCATGATAATGTCAGTGCCTTGAGATGCCTCTTGTGAAATCCCTTGGCGGGCCATGCCGAGACGAATATTTTGCACCTGATCTTCACGCACATACACGATATTACCTTCTAAGCGGTAATCAATTTGGTTTTGGTCGAAGTAATCAAGGGTCTCAATGAGTTCGGCGGTTTCCATTTTAGCTAATGGACGATAATCCGGCTCTTGCGTCCACATCAAAATAAATACAGCTATCGCGACGCAGATCACCAACGCCACGACCAGCATCAACTGGCGCATGATGTCGGTTGATCCCAACGCATCCATGAAACCGGATTTTTGCTCTACCTCAGTGTCATTTCCGTATCCACCACTGACGGCGAGTTCTGTACTGGTTGCCTCAGCCACAATGCTTCACCTTAAACTGGCATATTCATTATTTGTTTATAGGCTTCAAGTAACTTATTACGAACTTGAAGGGTTGCTTCGAATGCGATACCAGATTTCTCTTTCATTACCATTACATCCGCTAAGCTCAAACCGGGCGCGCCCATTTCAAACGCTTTCTGCGCTTCTCTTGATTGACGCTGCATATCATTCACGTTATTGACCGCATCCGACAACATATCTGCGAAATTGTCGCCACTTTTGTTGAGGTTTACCCCTGGTACTTGCTCCATGCTAGGCCTAGCTTCTAACGCCATAGCTTGCATTTCTTGATAGAGAGCGTTTGCTTTGATATCCATCAGTAGTACTCACACGTTTTTGACTTCTTAATAGTTTTAGCAAAAGCCACGCCAGTTTATTTTACCCTTAATAATCAATAGCTTATTAGGTTAATGTCATTTTTTTGACAAAAAAAACCGCGATACTACTGATCGCGGTCAAGGGGTAACGCAGCGCTATTTAAGCCGGCACATCAATACCATCCTCACGCATCCGTGCAAGCTTGTAACGCAAGGTACGCGGACTGATCCCAAGCTTTTCTGCCACTTCCTTACGTTTACCATTACATGAAACTAGTGTATCCAGGATGATTTGATGCTCTTGCTGGCGTAACTCTGAACCGAGCAAACTAGTATCTTCCGGATAGGGTGCTGCAGCTTCATGCGGTGCTAAAGAAGGACCATCATTGAATTCAATAAGTAAATCGTTTGCATCAATTTGTTCCGGCGCGGCAAGTATAAGTGCCCGCTGAATCACATTTTCCAATTCGCGAACGTTACCGGGCCAATCATGACTTAATAATTTATTGCGCGCAGCTGCGGATAGCTTGGGTACTGCCGTTCCGTTGGCGGTTGCATGACGCTGGATCAAGTGCTCGGCCAACGGCAGTATGTCTCCCGTGCGCTGAGATAGGGGCCGCCACGTAATCGGAAACACATTCAGACGATAGTAAAGGTCTTCTCTGAATTCTCCATTTTCTACAGCGCGACGTAAGTCGCGATTACTGGTGGCAATAACGCGCACGTCAAGTGCAACAGTCTTACGAGAACCTAACCGTTCAACTTCTTTCTCTTGTAGCACCCTAAGTAACTTGGCTTGCAACGACATGTCCATCTCGGTTATTTCATCGAGCAATAAGGTACCGTTTTGCGCCTGCTCAAATTTACCTGGACAGGCTTGGATAGCGCCGGTAAACGCGCCTTTTTCGTAACCAAACAGAGTTGCTTCCAGCATATTCTCAGGGATCGCTGCACAATTAATTGCCACAAAAGGCTCTTTTACTCGCGGTGAAAGGTCATGGATGTAACGAGATAATACCTCTTTCCCCGAACCGGAAGGCCCTAGCACCATGACCGTTGCATCAGAGCGTGCGACTTTGGCTGCTAATTCGAGCAATGACTGGCTGCTTGCGTCGCCTACTATCGGTGTACGCGAAACTACCTTTTGTGCCGGTGCATAGCGCCCAACTAGGTTGAGTAACACTTGTGGAGCAAAGGGCTTAGATAAATAATCCGTCGCGCCATCGCGCATCGCTTGTACTGCATCATTGATAGTTGCAAACGCAGTCATTAAAAGCACCGGCAATTGTGGGTAGCGGCTCTTAATACTGCGTAATAAGGAAAGTCCCGACATTTCACCCATTTGGATATCACTGACAACCAAATCCACGGTGTGTTGGTTCAGCGCCACCATGGCGGCCTCCGCACTGTCTGCTTCGACCACTGCATATCCGCCAAGCTCTAGGGTATCTGTTAGTGCCTCGCGTAAACCGGCATCATCTTCAACAATCAGAATCTGAGTTTTTGACATACTAATTCTCCACGTCTGCCAAGCTCATAGACTTGGGCTGACTCGTTTGTTGGGCGCTACTCTTAAGCGGAAGCCACAGAGTGAATTTTGCCCCACCATGCTCACCGTTACTCGCTTTGATGCGCCCCCTATGAGCTCGCACTGCTTGTGCGACTACGGCTAGGCCCAATCCAGTACCATTAGTTTTCGTGGTGTAAAAAGGTTCGAATATGCGCTTCATTTGTACAGGCGCGATCCCTGGTCCAGAATCACTGCACGTGATGACAACTTCCTGATTATTACTATCAATCAATGCCGAAACGGTAACTTCAGCACCAACTGCGGATACTTGAACGGCATTGTCAACGAGATTTACCAAGGCCCCCTGCAGCGCAGTTGTGTTGCCCACAATATGCGCATTTGCAGCTGCCTCTTGCATATATAAGTTTAACCGTACTTGTGCCTTGTTGAGCAACGACTGACTGCTCGATTCCACTTGCTCTAATAATGTCGCAATATTGACGTCTGCAACTACTTGCTGTTCACCGCTCTTGGCAAATAGCAACATATCATTCACTTGCGATTCTAATTCGTGCAATCTGTCGATTAAGCGCGAAACGAACTTGTTACGAGTTGCAGGCTTTACTGACTCTTGCCCAAGATTCGCGGCATACAATATTGCCGCTGATAGTGGTGTGCGGATCTGGTGAGCCAAAGATGCCACCATTCGTCCCAGTGAGGACAAACGTTGCATATGACTAATGCGTGCTTGGAGTTGGCGGGTTTCGGTTAAATCTGTAATCACTATCAGTTGACCCGGCTCCTCAATCAACGGCGTAATCGATAACTTTACTCGACGACCATCGTGCAATGAAACTTCGTGGCCATCATCTGCGCGAGGATTAAAAGAACGCGCAATGATATCTCGCCATATCTCTTGCTCCAAGGGTTCACCCAGTAGTTCGCGCGCCAACTTGTTAGCCTGACGAACCACGCCTTTCCCATCAATAACTATGACACCAGCGGGCATAACCTGAAGCAAGCGTTCAAGACGCTGAGATTGCCGCTTTAAAGATTGATAATTAGTATTATCAACAGCGACTGAACTGTTACTGTCTGACTCATCCTCACGCAATGGAGATGAAGAAAAACTTTCACTAGTACCGAGCTCAATGGTGCGATTTTCGAATAACATGACTACCTCGTGTCAAAAACCCGTCATTGGTTTTATCTAAAGGAGTAAAAGCACGAGCCATGCCATTATTTTATCGTTTACATATCAGTACATTAGGAATGTTTTGAGGTGATACTAACTAATTTGCTAGAGGGGAAGTGAATCATACAATTCGTCAAGTTTAAGCGCTCTCCCCCTTAGCACCATACCCTGAACTTATTAAGCTGGATAGGTCAAACTGACCCGTTCGTTGCCGTTATGAGCACTGTATCTGCGCATCATTATGCAACCCATCAATCCTAGTAGAAATAGCATGAAAGGTAGGGGTTCACTCACTCTAGCCGCAGGCTGGTCAACTCTGAATGGTGCATCATTAAGCTGAATATTCCCGGCAAAACTATTTGCGATGATCTGTCCGTTTAAAACTCCATGCCCGGTAACCACATCAGCATTGGGTGCTAATATTGAGCCATAGATACCACCACTGATGCTTAACTTTTTTGCTTCATAAAAATTGAAAAGCACATTGTTTGCCGCATGATTGAAGGCGTAATTGACATCCTTTACCAGCCAGTCTTTTTGACTACTTAATACAACATCTTCACCGGCAACGTTGAAGACCACCCGCACACCTGCGTTAACATCCTGAGTAAACAGACCCCATGCTGAATCTAAGAGTTGTTGATTGACATTGATAAACAAGGTATCGATTTCTGTACTGCCTAGCGCCGTTAGTGCACCGTACTTTAGGTTCGTGCTTACTGCAGCTTGGGTACTTAAACCATCTGCAAGCGCACTAAAAAATGCTTGATTGTATAGATACTCACTGTTAATCAGACGCGGCTGAGAGGTCTTTGAAACTGAGGCAGTACCATCAATAGAGGTCAATCCATTGATATCACCTCCTACAATGGTTAGGTCCCCGCGCACGTCGAGTGCTAGCGCATCCCAAGCATTCAATGTAGCCACTGAGTATCCTTCTAGCGCCGCATTACCACCAACTAAAAGTGCACCTTGGCTATCAGAAAATGAAGCCGAAAAATCATTGAATATATAGGCATTAGCCTCGCCCATGTCATCAAAATAGATGGGCGCCGCAAACACCATTTGATGCAATAAAAGATAGCAACTACTTAAGGCGACAATAACATTTTTCATCAAGATCCAACTCAGTAATATAAACCGCGCGGATTATACTGGTACGATGAGTTGGTGATAGGGCATTTTACGCCAAGTTATAGACTGCAAACGTATGCAGGGTAAAGAAATTTAAAATACTGGTTTACGCGTCTGATTCACGTTGGATGTTGTACTTACGCATTTTTTCAACCAATGTCGTACGGCGCATACCGAGTTTATCGGCGGCACGAGCAACCACCCATTCCGACTGCTCGAGTGCCTGCACCACTAGGTTGATCTCCAATTCAGAGAGGTATTCTTTCAAATTAACCCCTTCGTCTGGTAGCTCTGTCTCCCCTGCTTGCGGCAAACGAGTATCAGTATCGATCTCATCCTCTTCTGCACTTTCAGCAAAGAGCTCGTTAAATGCCTGACGTTCAAGAACCTCTTCGGGATAGTCGGGCTCATAATGTTCTATGTCGCCGTGCTGATACTTAACTGGCAGCTCGCTGACGTCGATTAATTGCTGCGGGTGCAATATAGTCAAACGCTCAACCAAATTACTCAGCTCACGGACATTTCCTGGCCAAGGATGCTCCATTAACGAACGAATGGCTTGCTCGGTAAATCGTACCGTTTGCGAGTTGTCATTCTCATCCTGTAATCTTGCGACCAATTCCTGCAACAACAAAGGAATATCTTCTTGTCGCTCACGCAATGCTGGGCTTTCTATTGGAAAAACATTCAAGCGATAATACAAATCTTCACGAAACTTATCTTGTTCGATCATGTTTTCCAAGTCGCGGTGAGTCGCAGCAATAATCCGCACGTTACAGGCGATAGGTTTAGTACCACCTACACGCTCAAAAGTGCGCTCTTGCAGCACACGCAAAAGTTTGACTTGCATTTGTAACGGCATATCGCCAATTTCATCGAGGAAAAGTGTACCTCCCTCAGCTAACTCAAATCGGCCCTTACGACTGCTAACTGCGCCAGTGAAGGCACCCTTCTCATGGCCAAAAAGCTCACTTTCGAGTAATTCACCCGGAATTGCTCCACAATTAATAGGGATAAATTGATTGTCTTTTCGCGCTGATAAAAAATGAATGTTGCGGGCGATAACTTCTTTACCCGTACCTGACTCCCCCAACACCAAAACATTCGCATCGGTGGGCGCAACCTGTTCGACCAACTTCCGAACCGCCTGAATTTGAGCACTCTTACCCACTAAACTGCGAAACAAGCGGGTTTTACTTTGTACCTGCTTGCTATTGCTAGGATGTCTTTTTAGATATTCCTGACCGCGGTAAAGCGCCTGTGTCAGATTTGGATAAGTAACCGGCAAAACCAAATTTGCGACAATGTTCTTATAGGTGGAAATCTCGCTCTCGGAAGCTCCAACACTGACAAAAGGGGTGCTTGGGAAGGCCTTTAAAAACGCTTCATGGTTTTGCTGTTCCGTGCAATCCAAAATAACAATAGTACCAGATGGATTGTTTTGTAGGGCATCGGCCCCTTGGGCTTGAGAACTTGTGCTAAAGGGTTCTGAAAGGAACTGCAGCACAGTCTGCAATGTCTGAAAAACTGCCGAATTGTCGCTGACAATCAGAATGTGGTTCATTGGTTCCCCGAGCGCATTAAGAAATTATTATTGTTATGCAGCTAGTTTGATTGTAACCATAACCGATTTTTACGCAACTAGATTAACCAGTTAGCATAAAAAAAGACGGCCGATGCCGTCTTTTTATACTGTTCAACGCTTACTATGTTAGCTGAGCAGCGCTAACACTTGACCTTGCTGTTGATTCGCTTGCGCTTGTACGCTTAGCGCTGATTGCCCTAATACTCCAGCGGCTGCATTTTCAGAGGCTGCTTGCGCGTAGTCAGTGTCTTGAATACGGCTACGCGCGGCTGCTGTATTAACGTCAGCCTGCGACAGATTGCGCGCCGCACTTTCAAATTGATTCTGCGTAGCTCCCAAGTCTGAGCGCGCACCGCCAATTACATTGAGCGCTTCGTCCGCTGCAGTTAAAGCTTCTTGAATACCGCCAGAAGTGGTCACATCAGCGTTGAGTAATCCTTCTAACTCACTTTGGATATCGCGAGTCTGCAAGCCAATTTGTTGACCTGCGTTAGCACCGACCTGAAAATCAATATTGCCATCTTCACTCAACAATGGGCGACCCGCAAAGTTTGTCTGCTCAACTGTTTGTGAAATATTTTCCTGCAGCTGCGAAATTTCAGATTGAATCGCTCTGCGGTCTGCATCGTTTAACGTTCCATTACCTGCCTGTAAGGTTAACTCACGGATACGCTGTGCATCTTCGTTGATACCTTGTAGACCACTTTCGGCCACTTGAGCCACGCTGATCCCGTCGTAAGCATTGCGGATCGACTGGCGATTACCCTCTACCTGTGAGGTTAGTCTATCAATAATTTGTTGCGCCGCAGAATCATCGGCTGCACTATTAACCCGCCGCCCACTGGCCAAGCGCTCAAACAGCGTCTCTTGTTTTTGCTGAACTTGCTGCAACAGAGATGCATTAGAATCTGTGTTGAAATTAATCATAATTTCCCCCTCATACCTCATTAGGAGTATAGCAAACGCTGTGCAAAATGTAAGCAGAATAGGCTGTATTAGGTATTTAATGAGATACCTATGTATACCATTAAGTTGGTTTACTGATCCTTTACAACTCAAATTCACTTTTGTGAGGGAGAACGCGAGTAAGCGCCTTTTGTACTCTTGCTATGCAATCTTCAAATTCTTTTGGCGTTACATCTCGCTCGGTAAAGCGGCCTTTAGACATTGAATCATTTAAGCAATACATCTCATACTTACCTGACTCAATATCTTCACATGCAGCCTTCACGTCAGCCACCGATCGCAACTCGACATATTTTCTGCGTTTAAACGCATTTTTTACTGAATCTGGGGAGAACTTACCGCTGGCAAACTGCCAGTAACGAAATAGATATTGATTCACATCCGTATTGGCCCTGAACTTAGAAGCGGAAACTTGTTGCATTACTGCAGGTTCTTTTTCCCAGACCTCTCCATACACTGATTTTAAAAATGGCTGCGCATGATGATAATTAACGAACCCACTAAACGTTTTCCAATACATCAGCAGCAAGGTATCAAGCAGCCGTAGACCATACCCGGGATAAAACCATTTCCAGAAATGCTTCAATGCAATCCCTCGTTTAGTTAGTTTTTCACCTTTGTGACGATTAAAATTCTTATTTATGAGTTCAATATCGTTAAGCACAATGGGAGCGATAACACCTTCATGCATAATATTCGATATCATCGCATTGACCGGTAAACCTTTCTTAAAAAACACTTCCGGTGTAAACGCTTTTAATAAAAACGTATCATCATTGAAGTATACGAAGTGCTCACTTAACCCACTAATCCTGTGAAAATTAGTCTCAATTGCGTTTATGTTAAATACAGGTAGGTTCTTCGCGTCCAGAAAATCTTCGTGGCGAACAATTTTCAATTTGGGGTGGTCAGTGTTCAGCCAACTGGGTAGATGCCCCCAGGTGACAAAATAGATTTTATTCACCCATGGAGTGAAAGTTTCGAAAGCACGAAACAAATACTGGAGGTTATCCCAGTCACGAAAACGCTCAGTTCCATTCATCTGCTGATTATCAGGCGAATACTGATTGCGCTGTGCAAGCCAATCCGGATCATTACCGTCGACCCAAGTAACAACAAAATCAATCGGGGGGTGAAGACCACTACTCATGCACTAATTCCACGTTCATAACCACTGTATAGTATGTGGTTTCGCCCTCGCATACCACTCAACCAGCCTAACCTTCTGTTTTAAATAACGGTTATTTGTTCAAAAACTTGATAATGCAGAGTGGCACTTCTGTCACGGTGCCAGTAATTTGACGACAAACTGGCCTGCCAATTGCTCTCATTTAATGATTTATAAAACATCATGAATATTGCGTAGTTAGGCAGAATTTGCCATCCTTGGAGCAAGTTCAAGACTATGTCGACTTAGCCGATAACAGTAATACATCATGATCCGAACGATAGATGAGCAAACGATGAGTACATTCGGCTTAATGGGCGCAGCAGGTTATATTGCGCCAAGACATATGCAGGCAATAAAAGCGACAGGCAACGACCTGGTCGCCGCTCTCGATCCTAGTGACTCCGTTGGGATCCTTGATAGCTATTTCCCCAACTGTCATTTTTTCACCGAGTTTGAGCGCTTTGACCGGCATATCGATAAACGCAAGCGTAGCGAACGCAAAGTGGATTACATGTCGATTTGTTCGCCGAATTATTTGCATGATTCACATATTCGCTTTGCGTTGCGCTCAGGGTGTCATGCGATATGCGAAAAGCCCCTGGTACTCAATCCATGGAACATTGACGCATTAAAAGAATTTGAGCGTGATTATGACCGCCGTATCAATACTATTTTGCAGTTACGGCTACACCCCTCAATCATTGCATTGAAAGAGCAAATAGCGAGTGAGACGCCGCGTAAAAAGAAATATGACGTTGACCTGACTTATATCACCTCGCGCGGGCATTGGTATCAAACCTCTTGGAAAGGCGACGAAAAGAAATCTGGGGGTATAGCAACCAATATTGGTGTGCACTTTTTTGATATGTTGCATTTCTTGTTTGGGGATTTACAAGACAACCAACTCTTCCACTCCTCTGCACAAACTGCTTCAGGTTTCTTGGAGTATGAACACGCGAGAGTGCGATGGTTTTTGTCTACTGACTTTGACCAATTACCAGGCGTCGCAAGATTACAAGGGCAACGCACCTATCGCAGTATTACACTAAACGGTAATGAAATAGAATTCTCTGGTGGTTTTACGGACTTACACACGCGCAGTTACGAAGCTATTCTGGCGGGTAAAGGTTTTGGGCTGGATGACAATGTTGTGGCCATTAATACCGTTGCGGATATTCGCAATATGGCGACTAATTCCAGCAGTTCTTTGGCACATCCGTTTTTAGTAAACGTGTCTTAGATGCCATCAATACATACAACAGCGATTGTTGATGACGGCGCTCAGATTGGCGCGAAAACCGCACTTTGGCATTGGGTTCATGTGTGTGAAAAGGCGGTAATTGGTGAAAATTGTTCTTTAGGACAAAATGTATTTGTTGCTAATAACGTGATGATTGGGAACAACGTCAAAATTCAAAACAATGTTTCTGTGTATGAGGGCGTGACTTTACAAGACGATGTTTTCTGTGGCCCCTCAATGGTGTTTACCAATGTCTACAATCCACGTTCAGCAATCTCACGGAAGCACGAGTACCGTAAAACGCTGGTCAAGCGCGGCGCAACATTAGGAGCCAACTGCACGGTCGTATGTGGTGTTACTATTGGGCAATATGCCTTTATTGGTGCCGGTACGGTAGTTAATCGAGACGTTCCCGACTACGCGTTAGTCGTCGGTGTTCCGGGCAAGATTATCGGTTGGATGAGCGAGTTTGGCGAGCAACTGAGATTTGTGGAAGAAGATGGCATTGAGCAAGCCGTTTGCCCTCATTCAGGAAGCATTTACCACCGTATTAATGAAACGGTTACCAAAATCAAATAATTGAATATGCAGCTTATTGATTTACAGTCTCAATTACATCGGCTCCAACCTGCGATTAATGAGCGGATTAACACTGTGTTGTCTCATGGCCAGTTTATTCTTGGCCCTGAAGTTAGTGAATTGGAGGCAGAGCTTGCAGGGTATGTTGGCACTGAGCATTGCATCACTTGTGCAAATGGTACAGATGCATTACAGATTGCTTTGATGGCGTTAGACATCGGGCCCGGTGACATCGTGTTTACCACAGCTTTTTCCTTTTTCGCGACTGCTGAAGTGATTGCCTTGGTGGGTGCAACACCCTATTTCGTCGATATCGATAAGCACACATTCAACCTTTGCCCCGAAAGCTTAGCTTCTGCCATAGCCGCCGCGAGGCAGGCGGGCTTAAAGCCTAAGGCGGTCATTGCCGTCGACCTATTCGGACTTCCAGCAGACTATCCTGCGATAAGCGCTATTTGCAAACAGCACAACTTAAAATTGATAGAGGATGGAGCCCAAGGGTTTGGTGGAACCATAGCTGGCCACAAAGCTTGTAGCTTTGGCGATATCGCAACCACTAGCTTTTTCCCTGCCAAGCCTCTGGGTTGTTTTGGCGACGGAGGGGCTATTTTCACAGCGAACGCTACCCTAGCCGAACGTTGCCAGTCAATTCGAGTACACGGTAAAGGTTCGCATAAATATGAGAATGTGCGTATAGGGTTAAACAGTCGCTTAGACACACTACAAGCGGCAATACTATTGGAAAAGCTTTCAATATTTGACCAAGAATGCATCTCGCGTCAGCGTAATGCCGCGTTTTTAAGTGAGCATCTAATAAGCTCAATAGTAACGCCACATATTCCACACACCTATTCAAGTGCTTGGGCACAATATTCGATATGGCACCCAGAAGTACCGCGTGAAACCTTTTTGACACACTTATCTGAAAGTAATATTCCGCACGCTATTTACTATCCTATCCCGTTAAATCAACAAACGGCACTTAGCCAAGTGCCAAGTGTGGCGACTCCTAACAGTATCGCTATGAGTCAGAGAATTTTCAGTATTCCAACCCATGCGTACTTGACTGCCGCAGAGCTTGATCTCATCGTGGAGACTCTCAATGGCTGCCTTACCTAAAGTTCTCGTGTATGGCGCTGGCCAATTATTTCAGGATTTTGTTGGCTTAATTAGCGCACACTTTGAAATTGTTAGCATTGTAGAAACCCACCCGAAGCAAACTGCGATTGGCGAATATTCAATTATAAGTGTTGACGATATTCATACTGTCGAATGGTCGATGGTAATCGTCGCCAGTAACTTCCTTAGCGCTATAAGTGACGAGCTACTAAAGCGCAATGTGGATCACGAAAGCATCAAAGCGTTACACGAGATTCCGGAAATAGTTGTAGCAGCCAATGCCTATGTCACGGCAGCCTCGCGTGCCATGCAACCAATATCCAGTGCAAATTCATCGGCCACCAAGATACGTTTTGTCATCAACTCTTTAGGCGCTGGAGGTGCAGAAAAGTCTCTCTTGTCATTGATCGCTCAATTATCGCAAACAAGTCACTCTGTTACCGTTTTATCCTTGTTCGACAACAACCACTATCGAGACCAGTTTCCAGATTATATTGATCTTGTATGCCTGAGTGATTTTGCCACTAATCAGAACGTAGTTAGATTGGCTCTGCGCATGGCTGATAGCAAGCTCATAAATCAATGGTTTGGCGAACAGTCATACGACCTCGACATTGCCTATCTAGAAGGTTGGGCAACCAAAGTGGTCGCTTATAGTCAGGCACACAGAACCATTGCTTGGTGTCACACTAACCTACAAACGAATCATTGGACGCAGAATTATTGCTTCGCAGATTGTTACGCTGAGCAGGATTGTTACGCAGCTTTCAACGATATCGTGTTCGTTTCACAAGATGCCAAAGACGGCTTTAATCAACTCTTCAACAACTCAGTGAAACAACAGGTTATCGCCAACTATATTGGCGTAGACGCCGCATCGCAGCGACACCAATCGAACTCGGCAATCCCCCACTTTTTTTCTGTTGGTCGTTTGGCCAAAGTCAAAGGTTATGACCGTTTACTGAATGCATGTAAAGCATTACACGACCACGACCTAGCCTTTCAACTAACGCTTTTCGGGGATGGGCCCGAGCGCGAGGCTCTACAGCAGCAAGCTATCAAGCTGGGTATCGACACAAAAGTAGTTTTCGCTGGTTTTGTCGAAGACCCGTTTGTTCAGGCCCGTGATTGTGACTGTTTTATATCGGCGTCATATACCGAGGGTCACCCATTGGCAGTTGCAGAAGCTCTGCTGACTGGTTTTCCTGTTATAGCGACAAACTGTGGTGGCAATAGTGAAATTTTAGATGCTGGTGAGTCCGGGCTTTTAATTGATAATTCAGAGGCAGGACTTTTTTCCGGTTTATCTCAATTTTGCAGCGACAAGGCTTTATCCAACAAGCTTACTGAGGCTAGCCGGCATGCCCAAATTCATCAGTCAAACCAGTCTGTGTTAGCAAAAATTTTTGCACTCTTGGAGGTCTCTGGCACTGAGCCTCTGCATGAGGTGGAATTCAGTGAAGCTAACTGATTTTAGCCATATGGTCTTATGGGGTGCTAATAGAGCAGCTTCTTTTGCCAAAGTCATATGCGAGCTGAACAACCTGAAATGGTCTATCGTCGATAGGTCACCCAAGCAGCGTCAGCACCTATTCGGTCAACAACCCATAATGAGTGCTGATGAGCTCACTCAACTTCCAGCAAACACCTTAGTGGTTATCTGTGCCGACGCACAGCGTTTTGGGACCGCCATTGAGCAGCGTGCCGTTAGACTCGGAGCAAGTAAGTGTATTGACTACCGCACTTTTTGCGCAGTCGTTCAGGCGGACCTTGTACAGAGTGAAAACAAGCCTTTGGCGCAAACGAGTAGAACACAAAAGGTTGCCATTGTTGTGCCAAGGCTTGCTATTGGTGGCGCCGAGCAGCAAGCCATTTTAGTCGCTGAAGCTCTGCGTAACGCTGGGAAAGAGGTTGTGCTACTGGCACTATCCGCACAAGACAAAAACGCTCCTGGCTTTATCGAAAAAGCTAAACTAGCCAATATTCGCTATGACAACCTCAGTGCATTAAACACCCCAATTATATGTGAGGATTTAGTGGCGCAGCTTTGCACGCACAACAGTTTTTACGACCTTTCACTATCCGGCCAGCATTACTTGGTAGAACTGTATCACTGGGTCAGCGAAGAACAGCCAAGCTCGGTGATCAGCTTCTTAGATGAAGCCAACATTATTTGTGGCGATCTAACTTCTACCTTCATCGCCTTGCCTGCCATCCTGTGGTTTCGTTCATTGTCTCCCCCTGAGCTGGTTAGCAAGAGTGCACAAATGACTTTCTGTGTTAACTTAACCACGATGGCAAAACGCTATCAGTGCTATGCCAAATACGCACATATTCAATTAGCTGCCAATTCGCTCATGGGATTAGTTAGCTATGCGAAATGGTTAGGTTTTGAGCCCACGCAAATACAGCACATCCCAAACATCGTCCGTCACCCCGCAGACAATCGTCCAATTAAGCCTGAAATAAACGTACCGACTATCGTCGGCATAATGCGTCTGGAACAAGAAAAAGGCCCAGACGACTTCGTGAGAGTAATCGAGCATCTTGTGCAAATTTATGGCCCAGTAAATGCTGTTCTAGTCGGCGCAGGTAGTATGCACGAAGCACTAATTGCCATGATCAGAGCAAAGGGGCTTGAATCCTATATTAAGCTTGTTGGCGCAGTTACTGATCCAAATCCATACCTGCTTGAGAGCGATATTTTAGTCCAAACGTCGCATATTGAAGGGCTGCCGAACGCGCTGCTAGAAGGACAAAGCTGTGGTTGTATGATAGTCGCTACCGATGTGGGTAGCTCCAAAGATGCGTTGGCTGATGATTATCATAAATACATGGTAGCTCCGACAGATATCTATACCCTTGCAAACAGAGTTAGTTCACTGCTGAAATTGTCGCGCTTTGAACATCAGAAACTGATTCAACAGGGTTATGCCTTTATTGAAAAGCATTACTCTGCGACATCTACATTAAAAAAAGTTTTACCATTGATTCGCTCGTAGTTACTGATTTAAGCTCAACATCGTTTGGTGGGTGCCGATACCCAAAATAGACAACTTACACAAGGTTTACACATGAATGTAATTGCAGTTTTTGGTATGAGCTACTCAGGCAGTACATTACTAAACTTTATGCTTGACTGTGTAGATGGTGTATACGGCGGCGGTGAACTTCACTGGCTGCGCACTCAACATAACGACAATTGCAATTACGTTGCGCATTGCACCAACTGTAAAGATGAATGCCCGATTTGGACACCCAACGCATGCCAAAAAGCACCGCATGACGACTTTTACACTTTTGTGGGTAAACAAGTTAACTCATCAGTAATCGTTGATACTTCCAAGACTATAGGTTGGTTTTCACAGCGGAAAACATTTGATACCAACGTTAATTTGCACAATTTTTTACTGACGAAACACCCAATTAGACATTTGGCATCATTCGTAGTTAATCAAAAGTTAGATTCAGAAAGCGACTCTAGTCAGACAATTGATAAAGCGATAGACGCGTATACTCAGTACTATGATGAAACACTCGAATATTTGTCTAGACGAGACTATCAGATTGTTCACTACGAAGACTTAATCTTGCGCAACCTAGAAACGATAAATAATATTCTCGCTAGCGTGGGTTTGAGTATTGATAAAGACGTCTTAGATTGCTTTAAACAGCCGCATCACCAAATTGCTGGAAATGGTGCTGCGATTTACATGGCAACTCAAAAATGGCCATCAAGTAGACAAAATCAACCGCCCAAAAAGCTCGCACAATACGAGTCAAAATCCGGTGTTTTTCTTGATAACAAGTACCAGCAAGTACTGGATGAAGGACAAATAGAGCGGATTTGCAGTGACCCAAGAATAGTTAAGGTAGCTACTATTCTAAACTACGAGTTAACTGCTGTTGCATGAGTGTGTTCACCTTCTCCGCAACCTTTTTATCAACGCCAATCCAACGTAAATTGCAGCCCAAATACCCGAGGTTAATCCTAAAACGCGTGCGAGCCCATCTATACCGACGATAGCGAGAAAAATAGACAACATAAATATGACAATAGCTAGGTTGAGAATTTGTATGAGCGCTCTATTACTGAATGATAAAAACAATCACTCATTCAAGAGTTTGGTTTATTCAGTCCATTCGCTTGGTGGCATTATTAATAATGACCAGATCATCCCACTCTCCTAGCTCTTAGTGCTATTAGACTAGATCTGCCGAGTGATTTACATCGTTCTTTTACGCATCAGCCTCCCCTCGATTTTTTAACTTGCTTTAATACAAGCTCAATAGGCTGCTCAACCACATGTTGTTGAAACCACTCAAATGCTTCACGACCTGTACGTCGAACTTTTTCTGGCTCGTTACTGAAAGCCTCCAACCCCGCTACGACGTCTTCGCAGCTATCGACACTTAAAATCGGGTATAAACTGTCAAAGCGATCCGCATAAGCCGCATCGTCGCGAATTTGCATGATAGGTAAGCTGCAACTCATAAACTCGTACAATACACCGCCAGAGACCCATGAGTTTCCAAAGTCAACTGCACCAATATCCGCATAAGGGATTAGCCTGAAGATGTCTTTGCGATTTAACTGAGGAAACCAGTACACATGTTCCTGAATACCCAGTTCATTGATCAATTTCTTTGATGCCTGTACATCAACTCCGTACTCCAAAGTCACTAACGCTACTCGTTTTGCACCTTGAGAATGTGAATACTCAGCAATTCCCCGCAACAAAATATCGTTGCGTTTATTACTCTGGGGATTAGGCGAATTTTGCCAAGAATGACGCGCGTGATGAAACACCACAATATCGTAATTTTGCCTTATCTTGGCGACTTCTTCCTCATAAGGCAGTTTGACATTGTCGGTCGCTGACTCTCTATAAACACAGGGAATTGGAGACTGGCTGAGCTTGGCTGGTTCGATGAGCTGACTAGCGAATTTTTTGAAGGTATCTCCAGACGCCATACTCAATGTGTGCTTGGCACTTCGTATGCCAATGCGTTGATACTTTGCCAAGGCGTATGCTCGATAGTCTTTGGCGGTGTTATCTAGCCCTAGCTTTCGTAGCACATGTAATGCTTTATCTCGATGAGTTATGCGCCTATAGATACGATCTAAACCAAATGCCAGAGCGAGAAAACAGCGCTTAAGTCCGGTACTTGAGTCAAACGGAACCTGATACAAGTCCGAACCGTAGGGCAAGAACAAATCTAAGGTTAAGCCTGACCGCGCTAAAAAAAAAGGAGCAAAGCCACAACCTATCAGCACGTCACAATCACTTACCGATTCACGGATGCATTCGATATTATCGACATCGTTATTGAAGTAACCTTTATCTATCCAATCTAACGTGTGAGTGTATGCTTTGTAGTCTTGGCTATAACTGTCTGATGAAGGATGGAAATGGCTATGCTCACCAAGTAAATACAAATGGGCGTCTACGCCACGATCACGCAGATAACGCGCTATTGCGAAGAAGTTATTATTCATGTTGCAGATGAGCGCGACTTTCACAAATAACCTTTACAACAACGTGTTGTTACTTAACTAACGTAAGTTCATAGATGAACTCTTCACCCATGTACTCTGTGCGGTCGTAAAAACTTGCCCGTCCATTAATCTCTCCCTCAGATGCATATTGGTCAAGACGCAACCCTGACGCCTGTGCTTCTTTTATCATCGTTTCGGAGGGAATGACGACTTGTCCCGGAGAGCGCTTCTGTTGGTTACCATCAAAATAGTCTAATGAGCGACCTATGGCATCAATCGCCAACTGACGAGGATCGTAGTGTGCAGACTTGTTGCGCTCATCGAACAATAAATGCAGGTACCAACCCAATCCGTTGGCTGTGACATACAGCTTGCCACCCGTTTTTAATACTCGGCTGAATTCGCGCAGAGATTGGCGAAAGTCAGTGATAAAAATTACGCCATAACAAAATATCGCATCGAAAGATTGATCCTCATAAGGTAGGTTTTCAATACTGCCTTGGCGCACGTTGGCATTATTAACCTGCAACTGAGCGAATATGGTGTTGACCGAATCCACCCGCACCTGGCTATATTCTAGACCATCAACCAGCGCATTCATTTGACTTAAACAGTATAACCACTGTCCCATGCCACATCCTGCGTCCAGTACTCTTGATTTGTTGCTAAAACCAATGTTATTTAGACGCTCGTGGTATTTGGTTAATTCACCGTCATTCCATACACGTGAAAAAAATTCTGCATCGTTGCCCTTAAGGCTGGCATTAATCTTGGTTATTAAATGCTTATCAATTTGCATGATTTCTATTTTCCTCAAGTGCATCCACCAGCTGTTCAAAGCGTTGCTTTGTGCCAAAGCCATCATTCACTAGCGGCGCATATGCATTGGCATTTCTAGCGGCACTTTTAGATGCAGAATAACGCTCTATTGAATCACTATTTAAATACAAGTGAATCGGGTGAAAGTTGAAAATTTTAAGTCCATCTCGCTGCAGCAATTTGCTCGCAGACACCGCTTTTGGGTCACTAAATGCAGCATAATCGCCCCAAAAGTACGGCGCTCGCTTTAAGCCTGAGTAGTCTTGTAACAGTGTTAAACTGGCTGAGTTACTGCTGGCGGGCACAAACAGGCTTGAATCAATTTGAATTCCCTTTTCAAGTGCATGGGCAAAAATTGCCGGGCCTTGCACCAACGAATGACTACGCATGCTTACTGCATTAGGAACAAGGTGCATGTAGTGATCAATCACCTGCTTGTAATCGGTCAACCCTAGCGGATCTCTTTGACCTGTTAGCAAGAAATTAAAATTGGGGTGAATACCAAGTTCGAACTTTGGATTTTGCGCCAGTGTCTCAAGTAGCGGTGTATTATGAGTAATAAACCACGTTGCATATACATTGGCTTTTGCAACCATTTCAATGACGCTTTCAAGTACAAAGTCCGGGGCCCAGTCGATATCCAAAGTGATATATGCGAATGATTGACCTACAGGATCGGTGAGTAAGTTATTCAGTTTTGCCGTTTTAATCATTGGCCTTACGCGCCTCAATTGAGAACCTAAACAACTCTTTATAGCGCGCAGTGATGGCACTTAAGATTGTATCGGGATTACTGACAAGGGCATCAAACTCTATTTTCATTACCGCATCGGGCTGCTCAGCATGAGCACTTGCCAATGCGCTATACATACGCTCAAACTGCCAATCAACTTGTTTCTCGGGGGAGTATTGCAACGTAGATTCGAAACCGCGCGGCCGGATACTCCACCAATTATTAACACTGCCCAACCGCTCCTCTCTGGCTGTTAGTATTGAGCGACAATTATCCTCTTTAGCTCTATCAATCCATAACACCAGCGCATTAAGGTTTTGCAATAGCGCAGGTAGTAAAAACACCGCTATGGAACACTTCAAGACCATCGGTACTTGAAACACGCGACTCATACTATCGAGCTCTTTTTTGAGATTACACCAGTCAATTTCAGCCAATTCACTGCTTGACGCTGGCTCGTGATAGGTGTCACTAAAACTTAAATGGCGGGACCAAAAATAGCCAAACTCATGTGGCTCCTCAACTAACTTAGTCGTACCGAAGTCACTGGAAAAGCACTGCAAAGACGCGATTCTATTACCCAGCATTTTTCGTTGCAATGCAGCTCCGAGTGCAGGTTTTTGATGGAATGCGGCAAGTAAATTAGACGTATAGCCAAGATTTAGTTTGACTGACAGCAACTGATTTAAAAAAGTGCTACCACTGCGTGGCGGTGAAACGATAATGATCGGTGGATAACTATCACCCTCAGGTATAGCTATATCATCACCGGTATTAAGCGCATCTATTGCACGCTCAAAAGACGGGTCTTTTTGATACTTTGCCACTCGCATTTCCGAATCAAACGAAGAGAAATGCTTAAAGTCACCTAAGCGCATAAGGTACTTCGCTAATTAAATGGCCTAACATAAAAATACGGATACTCTGCAACAGTTTCTTCTGGACTTCTATGCAGTATATCGGCGCTTTCGTCGTAATGCTTACTGAAATAGTGATATTCGCGGTCTATAGCCCCGAAACGTGACTTGAAACGATAGACGCCATCTTGGGTCACCCATGTCCCGCCCCAATTCCATAATTTAAAGCCGCGTGTTGCAAGTATTGTCATTGCATTAAAAATTAAACCACTGAGTGGCTGTTCAGCACGATATTTATCATTAATCACTGGAGTGAAATACTCCACACCTGAACCACAGTAAAGCAGTAACAGGCCTGCGCAAAGCTCACCGTTCAGCTCAGCTCGCCAGATATCATAAGACTCTCCAGCAGACAAACTTGCAAATAGTTCAGCAAATACGTGATCCGATTTGGGGCGACCACCGATTGCCTGCATGTTTTTTTGATGCCAGAAAATCAAATCTCTTACGGAATTCTCAGAGTTATCGACTTTGTAGATAAACTCAGACTTTAGCGCTTTGCGAACCATGTTGCGGGTTTTCGAGTGATACATGGCCATCAAAGTATCGCCTAGCGATACGTCATTGATACCTTCAGTAGGCAAATTCGTAAACTGCCCGATACGCTTATCGACACTTTCAAAACCGGCGGCTAGGTATGTTGCAAATTGTTGCTCGAAAAGGTTATCTATTATGGTCAGGGTATCGACCTTTCGCTTACGACATTCTGTGTCGAGTGTCATTAACGTCTCTTGGGCTAGGTCTGCAGTGCAAGTTGGATCTCGCAAAAGCCCACCGTGGCTACCGAAAAAAGGCAGTGAATTAGCGACTTTGCCAAAATTGCCGGAACGTATAAAGCAGGGTAACACCGCCACTAATTTATCATTTTGATACCCCAGAACAGCAAAACAATCAGTTTTATCCGCGGGCAAAATAGCCCGCACAAATTGCAAGTAATTAACCGAGTAATAGATGGCTGTGTGGGAGTGGCTTGCGACAAATTTTGTATACTCGGCAAAGCTATCTTTTCCTAGTCGGCTAACGATGACTTTATTCATTCGATCAAGTCTTCCATAGCACATTTAACGCTCTCAATTTCAGCCTGAGTCAATGCCGGATAAAAGGGGATTGAGACTGTTGACCGATACAAGGACTCTGCATTTTTAAATGCTTGCGAATCCATCGAAGTTATACGATGTAAAAGTGCATCTACGCCTTGTCTAATCGCGATGCCACGCTGCGCAAACGCTTGCTGTAACTCTTCAAATACTCCCCCTTCGGATTGAAAAACGAATCTAAATAAACACTCATCATTTCTCACCGTAGGTAATCGAACAGACTTGTGCTGCAACACTTGAGCATATTCACGAGCCAATTGCCGCCTGAAAGTTAGCGCGCTATCAAAGTGTGCTAGCTGGCTGACGCCGAGCGCTGCTGATAGGTCTGACATTCGATAGGCTTCGCTGAGCGCGGTAACCTTATCACTTAGTGCTTGTGAGTGGGTTGCCACAGCACCTCCCTCACCAGTCGTTAACATTTTGGTGGCATGAAACGAAAATACACCAATATCAGCAACTGTTCCGGATAAACGGGCATCGGTGGCACTACCAAAGGATTGGCATGCATCTTCAACTAGTGGGATATTATATTGTCGAAACGCTTCTACATTGGTAACAAGACCAAAGATATGGACGATGATAATCGCTTTAGTTGCGGGCGAAATTAACGGTTCCACAAATATTGGAGTCATGCGCCAGTCAAGACCAATGTCACACAATATCGGTGTTGCTCCACAACGTTCGACTGCAGTGAGGACATCTTTGCATACATAGGTAGGCAAAATCACTTCATCTCGCAGCCCAACACCGAGTGCTTTAAGCGCTATCTCAATCGCCACGCTGCCACTCGCCACTGTATGCACAAAAGGGGTATGCAAAAAATCGCTTAGCGCTTGCTCAAACTGGGCGACCTGACGACCGTTCGAAATATTTCCTCCAGCCAATACATCATTCACGCGCGCTAAATCGGTAGTCGTTATGTTGGGTTTTGAGTGAGAAATCATGATAGTTGGTGATGTCTCTTCTGATGCTGCAAGTAAATTTCAAAATACAATAACGACCAAATAAGCAAGCGGCGATTTTGTTTACCGCTCATGTGTTCGGAAATCAAATTAGTGACTGTAGTAAAGTCAAAGTAACTATAGATTTGTGCGCTTTGGGTCATCAATGCATCATTGATGTAGTCAATGCTCTCACCTTTAAACCAGCTTGCATCGGGCGCGGAAAACCCTTGTTTAGTATCGCTAGAGATTGTGCCTGGAAGCTTGCGCTGCATCGCACTACGCAATATCTGTTTTCCATCACGTGTCTTCTGATAGTAATCCCGCAACTTATTACCTGGGTCGTTCTCGTTAAGCCGAATGACTTTATCCAAATTGTTTAATTTCATACGGATCGGGCAGCGCATGGCGAAATCAACAAGGTCATTGTCTAAAAACGGTACTCGCGATTCTAATGAATGAGCCATACTCAATTTGTCTTCAACCATTAACAAGCCAGATAAAAAGGTCTTACTCTCAAAATACAACGAGGCGTTAATGTAGCCTTCAGGCGTTGATAATTCTGGCGAGTTAGGTGTGAAAACGGTTTTAAATATATCACGTGTCCAGACGCCGGAAACTTGTTCACTGATCGGCGCGAACATTTGAATCAAATCCTTATTGGGCGCAAGTCGCTGCCAGAATGCATAGTAATCATCAATGTAATGGTCAAAGGATTTACTACCAACCGAGCGATAATAGCGCCATGGATAACCGGCAAACAGCTCATCACCGCCGGTGCCACTTAATACTACTTTAACAAACTTTGACGCCAGTTTAGACGCATATAAATTCGGATAGCTTTGTCCAACTCGTGGCTCTTCCATATGCCAGACCAGCTTCTCCATGCAACGTTCCATGTCACCTGATTTAAGCACCATTTCATAGTGCTCAGTCTTAAACTTATATGACATATATTCGGCTTTTTGCCGCTCGTCATAGTTAAGCTCAATACCTGACGCCGAGGATAAATCAAAACCGCAGGTAAAAGTTTTAACGTACGGAAGCTGCTGAGCAGCAATACTGGTAATACTGCCTGAATCTATACCGCCAGATAGGTATGCACCAAGCTCTACATCACTGACTAGTTGCCGCGTTACTGCCTGAGTCATTAACCGATCAAGTTCTTCCTCCGCTTCTGCTTGACTCATATCAGACGCTTGTTCGGCAAACTCAAAATCCCAATAGCGCTGAATTTCAAACTTAGCGCCACTGACAGAAATTTCTAGATAACCATAATGACCAGCCGGCAAAACTTGAATCGCACTATCTAAGGTTTTGTCGGTAAAAATGTTTTGAAAAGTGAAATACTCAAGCAGGGCTTCATGGTCAAGTTCGTGCTTTTGCGCTGGTAGTGTCCATATTGCTTTTTGTTCAGAAGCAAATGCGAACTGTTCGGCACCCGATGAATAGTACAGAGGCTTAATACCATAACGATCTCTAGCGACGAGCAAGCGTTGCAACTTACGATCGTAAAACGCCAAAGCAAACATTCCATTAAATCGCAATAATGCAGCTTCTCCCCATTGAATTAGGGCGTTTAGAACAACCTCCGTATCTGAATGGGAGGTGAATTGATAACCGGCGGCTTGAAGCTCCTTGCGCAATTCGCGAAAATTATATACTTCGCCGTTATAGCTCAACACATATCGAGGATCGTGCGATAGCATCGGTTGCTTAGCGGCATCGCTAGTGTCGATTATCGCTAGTCGTCGATGGCCAATTGCGACCGGTCCATTAAGCCACTGACCTTCTCCATCCGGGCCTCGGTGCGCAATAATGTCAGTCATAGCTTGCAAATCATGAGGATTTGCCGCCTGACCATTAGTATTTACAAATCCGGCTATGCCACACATTATAGGTCACACTATTTTTCTTATCACTACATCCTAAGCCGTTTGGGCTTAAAAGTATAATATCTTGAGTGATTTAATACGCGTTATATCAATATCTTACAATGGCCTACATCATCAGTTCCGTCAGCGTATCCACTACATATTGCAAATCATCCTGCGTCATTTGATTATGCAAAGGGATTGCTAAAGACTGATCATTGAGCATTGCGGCATGCGGGAAATCATCAGGCTGCAAACCAAAGGTTTCTCTATATACCTGCAACATGTGCACGGCATGCGTACCCGGACGCGTAGAGATCCCTCTTACTTGTAGTTGCTCCATTAAATCATTCCGCGCAACCACAGCAGTATCGGGATCAACTACGGTTACATATGCCTGCCAAGAATGCCCACCACACTCTGGGGATTGGGGTAAGAACAACCCTTTAATTGCAGACAATTGTTGGCGATAGAAATCTGCCATTTCATTCCGTTGTTTAACCAATCCGCGCAACTTACTCAGCTGTACGCAACCAATAGCTCCTTGCATATCTGTCATGCGATAGTTGAAACCCACTTCGCCAAATTCAGGCAAAATATAGGGTTTTGGACCATGATGGCGCTGCTCTTCGGAAATACTAGCACCATGATTACGTAAGCACAGAATGCGTTCAGCTAAGGCCGAGTTCTGCGTCGTTACCATCCCGCCCTCACCGGTAGTGATAATTTTGCGAGGGTGGAAAGAAAACGCGGCCGCATCGCCTAATCCGCCCGCGAAGGTGCCTTTATAGCTAGCCCCGGATGCACACGCGGCATCCTCTAGCAAAGCCACCTCATCAGGAAGTATTGCTTTGATTGCATCCATATCAGCGCATAAACCAAATAAGTGCACAACTATGACCGCTTTGGTCTTATCGGTTAACTTGTTAGCGACCTCTGCGGCAGAAATGTTGTAGGTTTGAGGGTCAACATCCGCGAAAACTGGGGTTGCTCCGCAATATAGAACAACGTTAGCCGTTGATACCCAAGTAAAAGCAGGCACGATAACTTCATCACCAGGCCCAATATTGAGTGCAGCTAACATTAAATGCAAACCAGTGGTGCAGCTGGTTGTTGCGATGGCAGAGTTCACTTGATGATAGTCAGCAAAAGCCTGCTCAAATTCCCTGACTTTAGGCCCTGTGGTTAACCAACCCGATTCAAAGCATGATTTAGTGGCTTGCCACTCTGCTTCACCTAAACTCGGTATCGCGATGGCAATGTTACGCTCCATGCTCTGCTCTCCAATCAATCAGGTGCTGTAAACCTTCAGTCAGCGAAATCGCACTTTTAAAACCTAAATCCTGCGCAGCTTTTTCTGGGCAACCAATTCGATTCTGTACCAGCGCCCGGCTATCTGATTCACTGTAAGGGTTGTACTGGATGGTTAAGTCACTGTTGCGCAACGATAAAATAGTCTCACATAAGGTTTTAATCGATGTTTGAATGCCAGTTCCTACGTTGTAGAAATCGTCTGTGGCATCGCTTTGCATGGCTAAAACATTGCATCGAGCTACATCACGAACATCAATAAAGTCATAGGCTTGCGAACCATCACCATTGACTGTTGGCGACTCGCCGGCATCGATCTTATTCAACACAATCGGAATCACCCCGGTATAGGCAGCCGTCTGGTCTTGGTGAGGCCCGTATACGTTCATATAGCGCAAGCCCACATAATCTAGTCCATAGCGGTCATACATCGCGCGGCACATTGCTTCACTGGCAATCTTGGTTGCGCCATAAAAATTACGGTTGTTAAACGGATGGCTCTCTTTCATCGGAACCTCAACCGCATCTCCATACACCGAGGCTGACGACGAATAAACCAATCGTTTGACATTATTTTTGACGCACGCTTCCAGTACATTGAAGGTGCCTTGCACGTTCACATCAAATGCCGTACGCGGGTAATCTCGACAATGTAGAAGCCACATGGCGGCCAACAAAAATACGCCATCCACTCCCTGCAAAGCATCATTTAATACATCAATATCACGAATATCACCGCCGTTAGCAAACAGAGTGCAACGCGGGTCCGATAAAAACGGTGCAATATAGGATTTTTGACCACGAGTGAAGTTATCGTAAACAATGACTTCAGCTACATCGGTTTTCAATAATTCTTCAACCACATGGCTGCCAATAAATCCAGCACCACCGATAACCGCAATACGCTTATTTGATAAATTCAAAGCCATTACTCCCCAGAGGTTATTGCTTGAATACCTCAGTATTATTTAAATCTTGTAAGCACCAATCGGGATCCGGTACTCGCCAGTTCCCATAATGGTATGTCAGGTAACCTTCAGTGTCGCCTGGAATTGGCCACTCATATCCCTGGCACGAGAAGGTTAGGATATTCGTTGTAAACTTCGCAGGCATTCTAATTGCACGTGATGCCAAGCAGTAATCACTAAATTCACTGCAACGATATTTCACAAAAAAATCGATAGAGGGTAACGAATCTTCAACCTCACAGCTAAACTTAAACGCCCGTATAGCGCCGGCCGGTACGTTACCAAAAGCCTGCTCGGTATAGCAGATTGTGGCTTGCCAAGGCTGACCGGAAATATTTACCAGACGTTGTACAAAAACGTTCAAGCATTCAGCCACCCGCTCAACCGCGTTTGCATCGATTGCAATATCCATATCATCATCCCATGGGATCAAACTGTTGTCGCGGTACACACCAAGTAACGTGCCAGCATCAATATGATGGGAAGCATCGAGTTCTTGTAATGCCTCACAACACGTATTTAATAACTTCAATGACATTGCAATAGAGACTGGGTCATGCTCAAACCGTTTAGCGGTTAGCATGCGAGCAGGAAGTGGTGATATCCGACTCGGCACAATGTCTAACTCTGTGCAGAGTTGATGTTGGATTTGCTCAAAAAATTCACTGGCGATAAAGATCGTTTCGGCTTCAGTTACGGTCATTTTGTGCGGTGCTATGATGGGTAAACCAAATAGCGCTGTTCCCTGCTTATCCTTATCGTTGTCTATGAACCCAAGAATATGGTAATCGTTCTGCAAATTTTTAAATGCGCGCTGACCTGCCATACCTGCACCGAAAATATAGGCCTTTTTGTTTCCTGCTGGGACGAGGTTTTTGTGCATTTACTATGACTACTACTACTTAATCTTGGTTAAATTATCGGCCGCTTTCGCCAAAACTCGACTCAGAAGCTTTCTAACAGTCTCGAAAAACTTAACGGATGCTGACGCGCCGACTCAACATTGCAAAAAGATCCATGCCATCCCATACCGACATAAAATCCAACGCTTGACCAATCGCAGCGACACGGTCAACGCCTTGCAGCTCAGGTTGACTCAAAAACGCAATTAACTCCCGGGTTTGAATACCCGCATAGGTCAGCGTCTGTAACTTGTCACTAATTTGCGAGGTTATCTGCTCAAGTGAAGATAATGGCACTAATAGGTAGGTCATTTGCCCGGCATGATATTCGATTGCTGCCGCTGGATCTGCGACTTCAATGACGCTGATTATCTCGTACTGTTGAAATTGAGCTGGAGCAGTGGCCGCGACAAACTGACTATAGACGAGTTGTTCATTACGCAGTTGAGGTGTTGGCTCAATGCGTTGTTTGGCGTATTCATCGACTTTAGCGAAAAAAGTCTGCATTTTCGATGTATCACCCAGCCAATAGACCACCCGAGGTGATGAACAAGCTTGTTGCAAATGGGGCTGGGTATCGTTCCATAAGCGCTCAGCAAGAGCGTCGATCTGGTCGTCTCCGTCTAGCGCATCAGAATGGATGAGTGCTGCAGAATAACGGTCGGAAAAACTAATATCCCGCGTTCTTGGTTTACTGGCTAACGCGCGAATTGCCTGCACGCTATCATCGCCGCCCCAAAGTAAGCGCGCATCTGCCAATAAACTCAGTCTTGCCGTCCATGCCGAGGCCTTATCAGTACGCACAAATATATTCCGCGCCGCTAAATCACCATAGTTAGGTTGCTTAAAAAGTTCGCGTAGCTCTGCAATAAGTAATGCTTGTACCTGCGTCTCAGTAGATGCAAGACGCACCACATTGTTATTACCCATCAACGCGCTACACACCCAACTATACATGAACATGGTATCTACGTTACTGGGGGTAAAGTGAACAGCGAGCCCGAGCGCTTTTATCAGCGTTGACTCATCCGCGACCAACTGATTGGGCGCATCACGTAACATATTGCGTAACCAAAAACCTAACGCGACAATTTCGGGATGCTGTTTATATTTTGCTTGTAATAAGCTTTTTGATAAACCTGTCAACATTGCCAAGATTTCAGGATTCAAGGGCTGCAGCGGGTTGAACTGCGATAGATTGTTAAGAATATGCATACCGTCTGCTGATTCTGGAACCAAGACCTGAAGTTCATTTTGCATAACTTACTCCTGCAGCATGAGTATCACTGCACCCTCTTACTTCAGCTTTAGGTAACCGGCCGCTAACGGAAAAATATTTACCCGACCAACCACAGGGGCAATCATCTTCACCATGAATAACACCCAAGTCTTCCGTCAAAATGCTGTGGCCGGGGTAACTACTTGGGATCGCGGAGAGTACTTGAATAAGTCCCGCTTGACCGTGCGCACAAACTGAAAGATCGCGGGTATCACGCACGATGACATCGGCGTAACTTGGCGCATGCAGGTAGCCATGCTCACACTCCACAAATATGGAACCTACCTGTTCTGCCATCCCATAAAAATTGTGCACTTTAGCTATAGCCGTGAACTCCAACAATTGCTGTTTGAACTCATGGTTCGTCACCTTTTCGTGCTCTAGCTTCTTCCATCCACCGCTGTGCAATAAGATACCCTGCGGTAAACTGAGCTTGCGCTGAGATTCTTGTAAGGCTTGGATAAAATAGCGCCATACCATAAAGGTAAAGCCAAATACCAATACTGGACCATTGCCATACTGTGCGCAAAATTCATCAATTGCCGCCCAATTGGGCGTCATATCATCATGTAATGCATAAGTATGGTGACGCCCAAAGAATGCCAACCCTTGAATACCCGCAGCGCGAGCGTTAAAGGCTGGCCCGTTCACTGTGGCCGGTGCATCAATAATCAGCATAGGTAAGCGCTTTTTACCTAACACTTGTTGCAAAATGGCCACTAACACTTTGGATTGACGCTGGCTGGTTACTTTGTCTAAAAACACTTTGGCTGTCACTTGGGAAGTGGTTCCTGACGATTGTAAAACGCGGAAAACGGCCTCTTCAGGGACACTTTTTAAGGCTAATAATTTAAACAACCTGACCGCAATGTAGGGTAACGAGCTTATGGTGGGTGTCACATTCGCACTGGGTATTGCCGCAACGATGCGTTGATACTCGGGACAATGTTCACAGTGCAAGTGGTGCAATTCATTTAGCGCCTTATACAACACCACCGCTTTATCACTATTTTCACAGCCAAAAACCTCTCGGCTCGCAAGTTCGCTAAATATATGTTCATATCGGCTCAGATCCGTCAAGATACCTACACCCGTTTAGTGGACTGCTCAAAGGCTTGCACGATAGCTTGATAGTCGGGCTTACCATTTGCTGTTATGGGTAAAGAACTTAACGTTATCACACGCGCTAATGTAGGATGAACTTTCATTTCTTGATGCAAGTGATGCTTGATTGTTGCAGCGACTGTAGCAGGCTCATGCTCCACATCTGTCTCTACGCCAATTAACAAACACTGGTCATCACCACAACATAAGGCGCGCATTCCTAACTCCCGCAGATTATGCTCGATGGCATCTAAATCGGTACGTACCCCGTTTAACTTTAGAAAACGTGCTTTTCGCCCAATGATCCGATAATCACCTTCTTCGTCAACTTCTGCCAAATCTCCAGTGTAGAGCCAATCAGCTGGGGAAAAATTTTCAAGATCAACACGGTCTTGGCTATACCCTAACATTACATTTGGCCCCCGATAACAAAGTTCTCCCGTATCAAGCTTGAATTCTCCAGATGGAATGGCCTGTCCGATGCATTCGGGCTTACGCTGCAATTTTTCTGGCGTCAAATAAGCCATCCGCGCGGTGGCTTCGGTTTGTCCATACATGATAAAGAATAGTTTGCTGTGTGCTTGTGCATAGTTTGCGAAATAGGTGATTAATTGCGGCGACAGTTTCCCTCCAGCTTGAGTGAAATAGCGCAAGTCAGGCAACTGCTGCCGGTCAAATCGCAGTCGGTGAAGCATCTCGTAGGTGTGTGGCACCCCTGCGAATGAACTGATGTTGAATTCGCGCATGATTTGCCAAAACTCGCGGTTAACCACCGAGAAATCTGATAGCACTAAACAAGCACCACGCATTAGATGGGTATTAAGCACCGAAAGGCCATAAGAATAAAACAGCGGTAGCGTATTCATCGCGCGATCTGTGGCCGTAATCGGCAGAAAATCACAAATCGATTCAGCATTGCTGTGCAAGTTTACATAGCTAAGCACTACCGTTTTGGCCGCTCCGGTTGAACCTGATGTTGGCAGTAGCAGAGCAACCTGCTCATCAATCGGGGTTGGTTCTAAATGAATCTTATCAATCTGCGTGTGCTCTACCCAAGCATTGGGTTGAAAGCGCTTTTGCAATGCGGTTAATTTATCAGCTGAACACTGTGGATCGATCAACAGCACAGCAATCCGAGCCGATAATAAAGCCAAGTACTGCACAATACTGGCGTAATCGGTGTGCATTTTTAACGCCACCAGATAGCGCGATTTATTATCGGTTGGCGGAAATACCTCCGTCAGTTTCTGTCGAGCATCTTGGACTGCAAGACTCAAATCCGCATAGCTATGCTCAATATGCTTCAACGACTTATTTGCGTCTGCAGTAATGGTAATAAAGGCTGGCCTTTCAGGCGCATGATCTAACGTATCAAAAAACACCCCTAGCCCCCTCTATATTTATAAACGCATGCCGCCATCGACACCGATAATCTGTCCGGTAATATAACTGGCGTGATCGGATAATAGGAAGCTGATCAGATCTGCTATGTCTTGTGGACTACCCGCTCGTCCAAGGGGAATTGCATCAAGAATTGATTGCCGTTGCTGAGAGTTAAAGTCAGCGGTCATGGCCGTATCAATAAAGCCAGGTGCCACACCGTTCACGCGAATATTATTGCTGGCTAACTCTTTCGCTAGAGATTTTGTCATGCCCGATAGCGCAGCTTTTGAAGCGGCGTAGGCGGTTTGGCCGGCAGCGCCTTGCTCACCCACAATAGAGCATAAATTCACAATACTACCCGCTCCTTGACGCGTCATTAGCCGAGCACCGAGCTGCATATGCTGAAATGCCGCCACAGTATTAATTTCAAGTTGCTGTTGCAAGTCCGCCAAGCGAGTCATTGCTAATGCACCCGTATGCATATCACCGGCATTGTTAACCAAACCATCGATATGACCGATATGTTGTTTAATATGGGCAAACGCAGCTTTGACTTGCGCTTCATCGGTGAGCTCATAACTCATCGCAATGGCATTGTCACCTAACTGCTCAGCAACAAGATCCAATTCAACTTCATTACGCCCCGCGAGTAACACGATGGCGCCCAACCGAACACACACCTGAGCCGTGGCGAGCCCAATGCCTTTATTCGCACCAGTAATAAGAATGACTTTATTGGCTAGCACCTTCGACTCCGCTTCAACATTGGATGTCGTATTTGTGTAAGATTTCTTTGGCTTTGGCGACCGAGCTCATATCAATAATATCGTCGGTATCTAGCATTATGTCGAACTTGTCTTCCAATTCTGCAATGAGGATCATATGCGCGGTTGAATCCCACTCAGGGATCGTATTGTAGGTTAATGCATCAGATACTTGGCTAGCATCGATACCTAGCGCCGTTGCAAAAACAGTGATCAATTGTTGTTCATTTGTTGCCATGATAACCCTTATTTTTTATCTCGCGGCGGCCTCTTGAGAAGCGCCTTTAGCCCTTTTGCGTGATGGGCATAATTCTGTTCGGTTAATATCAAATCAACCAAGTCGCCCTGCTGAGTCACTGTATACCCTAATTGTTCGTTATATCGCAGTGCAGCGACATTATCTGATTTTACAACCGCATGTAATAGTTTGGCATTTAACTCACTGAAACAATAGTCGTTCATGACAAGCGTCGGCGAAAAAGCTACCAGATTACCTGCGTAACGTTGGTCACCAATATATAAACCCAATTCAAAGTGCTCTGCATTATTAATATCGACGCCTTGCCCGCGAGTCTTAATATTACATGAGCCGATTGCCCCCCCCCGATATTCGATCACGAAGTGGATCTGATTCGTTGCACGGCCAATATGCTCAAACCAGGCATGTTGTTGTTCACATGAAATATTGTTTGTGGTCAGCATGAAACGCTTAACATGTTCGCTGTTGCGCCACGCTCTTAACTGCTCAAGATCACTAACTTCAACGTTGCGCAGTGTGACTTGATATCCGACTAATGGCTTTTCTAAACGCATCAACTTAACGCCATTAATGCATTTAATACCCGCACACTACCGCCGGCATCATACGAGTGGGGTATCAACTGCTGCATTTCGCGTAGGGTTTCGGGCCGTGCCCAAAGTTCACAAATGGTCTGCGCAATAGTCTTGATACTTACTTCTTGCTCTGCCATCGCAAGGCCTTGCAGTTCAAACACTTTGCACCAGCCTTCGGCTAATGCTTGACGACTTGCCGTAACCTGATTATCTGCAACCACAACGACTACGGCGGGGGTTTGACATACCGCGAGCTCAAACTGACTGCCACCGGCGGCCGATACCGCGAGCTTTGCATGGCTCCATACATCAGCCATATCCTGAGCATCATGCACGTGTTGTAAAGTTAATTTGGTCGAATGAATAATTTGCTTAAGCTCATCCAAGGCAGGAAATGCGGCACCGGTAATCACTCGTATCGGCGCAGTAAACCCCATAGATTCTAATCCCTGTAATACGGGAATGGTTAACTGCATTGGGTCACTGCCGCCAAAGTTAATGGTCAAGTGGTGACGTTGTTCAATGGGAAATGGTGAAACCATCGAAAATTCCCGGCGTAGCAAGCGAAATTCAGGACCAAACAAATGATTAGACTCAGCATCTGGTTGCGCAGCAGCGTTCAATATGGCATCTGCCTCAATAGACTCAATATGCACACCATCATCAAATAACGCTATTTTCAGCCCTGTTTCACGCCAAAAATTGCAATAAGCAGCGTCGAACTGGTAACCGTCGATAATCAGCCAATCTACAGGGCCTGAGATAGCGCGAACAAGTGATTGGTATTGCTCCGTTACGTTCGCCGTATAGTCATGACTAATGATTTCCCCCTGCCATTCATGCCGGGCCAAGGCAAACTCGTGCGTTGCTTGGTCAAGTAGAAATATTGCATCCATTTCATCAGCAACTATCTGTTGCGCCAGAGCCTGACAGCGCATCAAATGCCCCAATCCCATTTGCGCGGACGCTTGTACCAAGAAGACAAAGCGCATGGATTACTCGAAATCATCCCAGTGTAGCGGCTTTCCTTTGGGTAACGCCTGCTTGGCTTTTTTACCCAATACCGACTCCCAGTGCTTAGGCTGCAATCCAAATGCCGGACGAACAATTCGTAAATTGCTGCGGTCTAGAATTTGACCCGCTTGCACATCTTCGGCGACGTAGATGGAACGGCGGTACTGCTTCGATTTCTCTTCAGATACGACTCCTCCGTAGCGGACATTTCCCAATGCTAACCATGCCCGTTTGGTTTCTTCAACCAATAACTTAAGCTCATGAGGTTCAAGTGAAAACTCGGCATCTACCCCACCCGCTGTGCGATCCAATACAAAGTGTTTTTCAATCACTGTTGCCCCCAGTGCAACAGATGCAACAGCAACGCCAACACCGCGGGTGTGGTCGGACAAACCGACTTGGCAACCAAATGCGTCTCGCATGTGTGGGATGGTGACTAAATTAGTATTTCCCGCATCCGCGGGATAGGTACTGGTACATTTCAATAAAATAATATCGTCGCAGCCAGCATTTTTAGCTGTAGTTACGGCCTCTTCTATCTCAGCTAATGACGCCATGCCCGTCGACATAATCAAAGGCTTACCTTTACTGGCGGCTTTGGTAATTAATGGCAAGTCAGTCAGCTCAAACGACGCGATCTTAAAACACGGCACATTTAAATCATTAAGAAAATCGACTGCGTGTTCATCAAAGGGGGAACTGAATGCAATCAATCCGCGTTTAGCCGCGTGCTCAAATAACGGTTTGTGCCATTCATAAGGAGTTGCGGCTTTGGCGTACAATCCATGCAAGCGCTCTCCATGCCAAAGACTGTCCGTTTCCTGAATAACAAAATCATCACTATCGACATTTAACGTCATTGAATCAGCGGTATAGGTTTGCAGCTTCACTGCATCTGCCCCAGCGTTCGCTGCAGCATCGATCATGGCGATTGCTGTGGTTAAGTCTTGACCATGATTACCGCTTAATTCGGCAATTATGAAAGGCTCATCACTAAAACCAATGATACGGTTATTGATCCGAACATCATGCATCAGTATTTCCCTCCAAAATTGCCATTACACCCGCAACAAGAATTTCTGGCTCAATAGGCTTATCACTCATATCGGTAGCGTAGTCTGGCATGAGTGTGCGAGGGTCGACTAACCCTGTGATCACTAAAGAACGGCAGCCTACTGTGGTTGCCAACCATTGTGGTGCCGATGGAACGGTGATCAACAAATCCGAGCTTTTGAGCATCCTTAACGTTTGCGCGAGCGGCACCGAGCCGTCAAATCCTGTCCAGACATGCACGCCCTTCGCTTCAAGCAACGCCTGTACTTCATCGGCGTAAGGATAGTGGCGTTCAGGAGTACGGGCATCACACGCTATAGCGACAATCGATTGGCCTTGCTGGCGCAACTGCTCAATGGCTGGGTCCGTATCGACATCAATGTGCATATCCAACGCTATCCCAGCGAAGTTACAGCAGGTCTTAAGATAAAATTCTGGATAGCCGCCATCCGGCGCTAATCCGTTTTGCCACCAAGGAGTGTTCCAGCGATGCATACTGAACCATGTACTTTGTAGATAGGAAGCAGGCTCGTTGACAAATTCTGGCTTGAGCGTCTGTGCTTGAAATTGACTGATCAACTCGCCAACCGACATCCCTATAATATTGCCCTTAACAGGCTCGCCAGCATCCTTTAAAAAACGGGCTAAGAAGCATGGCATAAACCAGGTGTCGAGGTTAATGATCTGTTGATACCCCTCACCTACGATAGTTTCTGCCAGGCCCAAGAACGTCTCCATGGCATATACGATATTATCTGGCCAATCACCTTTGTCGAGACCAAAAACATGTACGTCAGGCTCAGCAAGTTGCACTATTTCTTTACCCGCTGCAAAGGTTAAAAAATGAATTTCAGCGGTCGGATTTTGCTGTTTAATGTAACGCAGCGCTGGTAATCCGATGCAAGTCACGTCGCCCAACCCCAACATACGTATGATTAGAATTTTGGATACTTGATTTTCTTGCTCTGTCATAACGAAACTTCTTTGTTCATATAAGCTTGATACATCAATTCAGCTCTTGACCAATCTTCCTCAGTATCAATATCTTGGACCAAATAACGGGGTAACTCTACGGCAATACTGTGCTCTGAAAACATGGCTTTGTCAGATAAATAACCGGCATAACTGCCCCAATAAAATTGACCAGCATCATGCAAGCCCTCTTCTAGATCTTGTGAACGTGTAGCGGCAAATTCAGGGTACATACTTGTCACCCCATCACCGCTGCGTTTTAAAGCTCGTTGCACGGGAAAAGCAAACGTTGTAACTGAAAACGCAAAGGCTTTACTCGGGTTGGCCGACAACGCCTCATACCCTTGACGCAAATATTTGGCTTGTAGGAAGGGCGCTGTGGCATAGATACAACAGCAATAATCTGGTTGCGTAAAGTGTTCTGCGTAGGCAACCATGGCTTGATTAGTTACAGCTCGGGTACCAGTATAATCATCCGCCAGCGCATTGGGACGTAAAAACGGTACTTCCGCGCCCCATTTTCGTGCGACCTCAGCAATTTCTTCATCATCCGTTGAAACCATCACAGCATCGAACAACTGGCTTTGGATTGCAGCCTCAATACTGTAAGCCAACATAGGCTTGCCACAAAATGGACGAATATTTTTCCGCGGGATCCGCTTACTCCCACCTCGCGCAGGAATAATCGCTAAATTCACGAGAGTACCTCGTGCAATGTTTGTACAACCTTGTCTTGATCCTGCTCAGTTAACTCAGGATAAAGCGGCAACGTAATGGCACGCGTGTAGAACATCTCGGCGTTCTCAAACTGGCCAGGCTTGAATCCCAACTCGCGATAATAAGGTTGCAAATGGATGGGTATATAATGCACGTTAACCCCGATATTTGCCTTACGTAAAGCATCAAACACACTTTTTCGCTCGTGCTCGAGCACTTCAATCATATATAAGTGCCAAGCACTTTGATCACTGTCGATGTTGTTTGGCTGGGGTAATTGCAAGGGTAAATCCTGCAGTAAATAATGATAACGGTGCGCCAGCGCTCGCCTCTTTGCAATAAAGTCAGGTAACCGCTGGAGCTGGCTTAGCCCCAACGCAGCATGCAAGTCACTCAAGCGATAGTTATACCCCAAGGTAAGCTGCTGATAATACCAATCGCCCTGTTGCTCAGTCATTTCTTGCGGATCACGCGTAATCCCGTGTTTGGCAAACTGCACTAAACGTTTCGCTAGTGCAGTGCTATTAGTGACCACTGCCCCGCCCTCGGCCGTAGTAATACTTTTGACGGGATGAAAACTTAGAACTGCCATATCGGAATATTGGCATTTACCAATCGGTAATGATTGATAATGCCCACCCAACGCATGCGCTGCATCTTCAATGATAACAATACCGAGAGGCTCTGTTAGTGCATGAATCGCCTGCATATCGCAACTTAGACCAGCAAAGTGAACTACAATTAATGCCTTGGGCAAACGACCTGCGTGTTTAGCCACCTCCAATTTTGCTTCAAGAGCCAACACTGAAAGATTTCTGCTCTGTGGGTCAATATCAACAAAATCAACATCTGCACCACAATAGCGAGCACAATTGGCCGAAGCCACAAATGAATTGGGTGAAGTCCAAACAAGGTCACCAGGGCCAACTCCAGCTGCCAAACAGGCGACGTGCAAACCGGATGTTCCACTATTTACGGCCACGCAATACGCAGCACCAGTATAATCACACAGTGCTGCTTCAAACGCAGGAACTGTCTCTCCTTGCGTTAAAAATTTATTGTTTAGCACGTCAACGACAGCATCAATATCCTGTTGCGCGACACTATGCTTGCCGTACGGGATCATTCGGTCACTTTGTCCAGTGCTTTTAGTTCTTCAACCGTCAAGAAATGTGGATTCGTGCCGGAATTATATTCGAATTTATCAGTCACCGGCTTGCCGCTTTCTCCCAAACGATTAGAACCATAATCAATATTTTTATCAAAAAACTTGATCGCAGGAGTTATCACGTAATGATCGTCAAATTCGTAGGAATGATGAGCCATCTCTTCCGGCACCATCACTTCATGGAGCTTCTCGCCAGGCCTTATACCGACTAAATCATAGTCTTTGGTGCCGCTCATCGCTTCGATCAAATCGGTAATTCGGATCGACGGGATTTTCGGGACGAAAATCTCGCCACCTTGCATACGCTGAAAATCTTTGATTACGAAGTCAACACCTTCATCAAGCGTAATCCAAAAACGTGTCATCTCTTCGTGAGTAAGAGGCAACGCTTTACAGCCTTCAGCCAATAAGCGGCGATAAAAGGGCACAACCGAACCTCTCGAACCGACAACATTGCCATAGCGTACCACCGCAAAACGCGGCCCTGTTGCACCACTAATATTATTGGCCGCGACAAACAACTTATCAGACGCCAATTTTGTGGCGCCGTATAAGTTAACTGGGTTGGCCGCTTTGTCAGTAGATAATGCAATCACGCGACGAACATTCGTAGCGATAGCCGCATCAATGACATTTTGCGCGCCATTGATATTTGTCTTTATGCACTCATTTGGATTGTACTCTGCCGCAGGTACCTGCTTGAGCGCGGCCGCGTGCACGACATAATCAACATCCCGCATCGCCGCTTTTAAGCGCTCTTTATCTCTTACATCACCCAAGAAGTAACGCATGCAGGGAGCGTTGTATACTTGCTGCATTTCAAACTGTTTAAGTTCGTCTCTGGAATAAATAATCAACTTCCGAGGGGAGTAGTGTGCGAGTAAGTGAGTAATAAATCGCTTGCCAAAAGAACCGGTTCCGCCAGTGATAAGTATTTGTTTATCATCAAACATATGGTTGTTCCGTTAATATAAATGGGCGCGATTTGTACGCGCAATCAAGAGCTTCTTGTATATAGTGCTCCGTCACCGTAGTAGCTGTAGCGCTTCCATCTATATCCTCATACTTGAGGCTATAAAATGGATCACCGAAACCATCAAACTCAACCTGAATAGGATTGCTAGCAGTAAAAAAGCCAAGCAACCAATTTTCAGAAGCAAACCAGTCAACTTCGCATTCCATCACCATAGGTTGAGATGTTGTAAGTTTCATCTCTAGTTGCGGCTCTTTCCGCATTAGTTTCGGAATAACAATACGTGCATTGCTTCTGTCACACAATAAACGTAACACATGGAAAACACTATTGAGCTTAGTACTAAAAGCAAGATTAGTGCCTATATCCATATCGCCAACAACTTGACAGAATGTAACCTTATCTATATTTCGCACCCAGTTGCCAATAAGATCCTCATCAAAAACAACTTTTGTCATCCCCGTTTTGGGTTTTAACAACTCCACTTCGCCGCACCGCAGCTGTTCTATAAATCGACACTCATCATGCAAAGAATGATAAAAATACAGGACGTAATCAAACTGCTTTTGATACTCGGCGAATTTTTCTTCTGCCTCTGCAATAGAGATTGTTGTTAACTCCACCTCAACATCTTGATTATCCAAACCCCAAGTAAGCGCTTGTTTATAACTGAGCGAATTGGTCACTAATAAAATCGATTTCTGCGCCAAATGAGAATATAAAATTGAGCGCACACGCAGCCAGCGCATGGAGGATGACTCATCAGTCCGATGCGGAGACTGGATAAACATTTGCTGTATTGATAATAAGCACGTTTGCCACTCTTCTAAACAGACAGGCAAGCATTTTTCCTTGACTACCTCATTTGAATAATTAAGTTTCGAAAGTGCGGCACTGGCGTAGTTCACACTACCATATAGATAATAGAAGACCAGTGACGTATTTTGTTGGACTGAATCAACTAGCACTCCGCGCTGCGCTTCAACCAGAGCGTCTATATCAGCCTGCATAGGCTCCCTTAGAGAGTTCTCCACCAGCGTAATCATTTTGTCGACATCTGCAATAATGGCGTCAACGTTTAACAAATCATCAAAACGAGATAGAGCAGTCTGATTAAAGTCATTATTGAATAATTTAGATTTGATTGCCGCAGTGCTTGCGCGCTTTTGCTGACTATCATTGGTCAACAGTATGTGGTCGATATTTAATGGAATGGTGCCCTGAATAAAAGCGCCATTAGAGCAGTTGTATACCTCAATGCGCTTGGCTTGGAGGGTTTCTTCCATCACCATTTTAGAAATTTTAAATTCGTGCTTGGTATAAACCGTGGGTTGGAAATTCCCTTTTATTTGTAAGACTGAATGATTACTCGACACGTAATCGTAAAGCTCTTCACCATTTTCATCGTAATAACCAGAACTTTGTGAGTGGTGTTTTTTTAAGTCGCAATAGCCTAAATCGATACCCAGTAAGTAAATCGAATATGGATTAAATGATGAAAACAAATCGAGAGCAAAATTGGCTACCGTCGGAAATGCAAATTCCATCAGGTGTAAGGCAGCTTTGTTAATTACGGATGACCAGGTAACTGTTGAAGCCTCACCCTCCTTAAAACACAAATAAATATCTTTATATAACGCACAGGTGTCGGGATGTATCCCATTGCATGAAATAAGTGAAATTGTCTTTAAGTAATCGAAACTGCCGACTCTAGAGGCCCAATCAAAAGTAGAACGATTTTGCTCGATTTCACAATGAAAATCAGGCGTAATTTGATGTTCATACAGTGTCTTTAATGCGGTTCCGCAACTGACTATAATCGCTTGGTCGCTAATTTCCTTGAGCGCATTTAAGCTTTCATCGAGTGAAGGGCCATTACCGACCAGAACTATAGGAACGGATTTCTCATCAACCGACAGGCGCTTACCCGGGTTATTGAGCAAAATTGGCGCTCCAGATTGAATAACCTGACGAGTATGGTTAATGCCATAAAATGCATGGTCAAAATAATCGCCCATCGACAGCAGTAACTTCAGCTGTTCCTGCAGGTTCACTAAAGCGCTGTCCATCAATTCATTTGCGTAGCCTTGATAAATGTATGTCTGCGCCAATAAATACGGGCCAAGCGAATAAAATTGCTTTATCAAATCTTTGGTTAGATTGCTGCCATCGTCACCAACGTTGATGTAAACATGTCTATTTTGCTCATTTAATTGATGCAATAAAGCAGCCCAGTCTAAATTGAAAAGACTGGCGTAAAACAGGTCAAGGCTAGGCTCACAAATAAACAGTTTTTCAACCTCGTGCTTTGCGAGTAACTCTTGTAACACATGCGCATTACTCATACCGAAGAGAATAAATGACTTTACCTGTTCCGGTAGCTCGGCCACTTCCTCCTCCACACTCTCAATCAATGCTTCGGTTTTTATAACAAATTGATAATGATGGTAGTGTTTAAGCTTTTCACCTGTATACCCAAGGATCAGTCCGTTTTTATTTGGATAGCGACTGAAAAATTCAAATTCCTGCGCCGCAATATCAGTAGCATCAGAGTCAAAATAAAGAGCTTGAGACTTATTATTGAGAAGGTTAAAACTACTATAAGATTGCCTGACTGGGAACCAGTTCACCGGCGAATAATCACGAAATTGCTTTGCTATATCAGGAAAGTATTCTTGAAATGCTGCGATATTGCTTTTAAATAATTCGAATGACCGATCAAACGCAGCAAGTTCGGCAACTATTGGCGCGGGAGTCCACGTGGGGCAACAATCATTAAATCCATAATGCTGCTGAAACTTAAATCGTGTTTTGACCAAGTCAGGCCAAGGTCTGCTAACGAGTTGATGACAAATCGCATCGAAAACTGGCGTGTTGTAATGCTTGTAGATATAAAATTCATTAAAACTAGTTGCTTGGGATAACTCGGCAATATCGTCGAGCAAGTTTGCACCGTTTTTCCCAATTTGAAAATAAAGCGCGGTCGATTTGCGTTGACACAATGCTAAAAGCGCACGCCAGTCTTTAACAAAATTAGCACACTTAAAGTAATCCCGACTGGGTTCATAAATCACTACATGTGATACATCATGCTGTTGCAGTAGATGCTCTAACGCATGACCTAATCCAATACCTAATACAATTAGTACATTGACTTTATCTGGCAACGGTTGTCTATGTTTAAGCCACTCTAATGGTTCTGAATGCCCCTTATCCTGTTCATTAAGAACAACTTTTAAAGCGTTTCTCCTGAATCCATCAACGTGCAATACTGACTCAGCCAGCGGCGCCTCACCATAGAGAGTTCGACCATTAGTGTAATCGACAATATTTGCTTCACCGGACTTATTAACGAACAAAGACATTCGCTCTGGAGCGCCAGATTCAAGTTCGTGCTTTATACCGGGTATTGATTGTTCGAAGGCCCTGCGGTTCCTTCGATAGAGTGTTTCAATCTGTGCCGCAAACGCCTGTTCATGAGCCTGCTGACGAGTGTTATCTTGGTCGATGTGAAACTGAATAAGCTGTCGCATACTACTCTAGATACTTATTTGCGGCTTTGCGCTTGCGAATTTGGGAGGTAGCTTCGATTAGCGTACTCTTACCAATTTCAGCGACTCGCGCAATGAGGTAGTTATTTACATCTATCTCCGCAGAGGAAAATGCTTTTCTCTCTTCGCTGTCTAGTGTGTTTAGATACTGTTGAATAAAGTCGTCACGCTGAGCAATTAGCGTCAACAGGGCTTCACTGTCAGTATCCTCTTCACACAATACATTTTGTATCGCTTCGTTAATCGTGCGAAGAGGCTCTGGTGTTGAGGCGTGATTTAAGTCTTTAAGATTCACACAGCTTGTTGTTTTTGACGCTTGGCTTCATAAGCCTGTTGCTTTGCTTCCTCAGGAATTTGCAGCCATGCGTCACGAATCGGTGATAATAGGCTAATCACTTCATCTACGATCTGCAAGCTATTTTCAACGTTAGCATCGGTCAAACGACCAATCATAAATTCATATAGTGCATAGAGGTTTTCAGAAATTTCCGCACCGGCTTCCATATCTAATGTATCACGCAAATTAAGAATAATTGCCGTAGCACGAGACAAATGCTCAGAACGACCAGCGAAATCTTTACGCTCCATACAGCCTTTTGCATAAGCCATTTTGTCTAAAGCCCCTTGCATAAGCATCAAGGTTAGCTTGTGTGGATCCGCACTTGCGACGCTTTGCTTTAATCCACCTTTTTTGTAGGCATTAATACCTGTTAAAGCCATTTAATGTCTCCTTAACGCAATGACGCCAATAATGCCTGCCCGGTTTGATTCAACCGAGCGACTGTCTGGTCAAGATTTAAATACTTGTCACGTAACACCTGCTCATAACTTAACATGCGTAACTCAAACCGTTCACGATCATCAAACACTTGATCTTTATCGTCTTTTGCAGCTCGCTCGCGCGTGCTCAGAATGCCGCTGAATGAAGTATACTGTTCTATGTAGTCGTATAAGCGAGTTGCAATTCCGTCATCTTCACTAGAAAATAATTTAGCAACTTCGTCAAAATTGTCCTCTAGCGCATCTTTTAAACGATCCTGACCACTGCCTAGACCAAAATCAAGATCACCGATTTCAAGTTTCCCATCTTGATCCACTTCAATACCAATACTGAACAAGCCCCCGAGGTCCGAGGAATTGACTGCGCCACCAACCAGACTTGCCAATCCACTTTGAATACTTCGCACTAAAGAATCACCTGCCAGTGCTCCATCTTTTTCCAGTTCAGATTCACCGTAGCGGGTAAGCGTTTTAATCTCTTCGATAACACTGTTGTAGTTTTTAACGAAATCATTAATTTTTTCTTCAAGACCGGTTTTATCAAAACCAATGTTTAACTTAGACGCACTGTATATTTTTCCGTCAGGATAATTAGCAAGGTCCGTTGTTTCGGTAAACCTTGACAATTCGTTCGCGGTAAACGATACGTTTTGAATAGTGTTCTCAAATTCATTTGATGCGCTTTGTACTTCAATACCATCGACGGTCGCTATGGCATTTTGTGCACTTTTAATCGGACTCAAGTAGCTCGCTGTTTCCGCCGAGTCAGTTGTCGCTACGCGATTCAAATCCGCTAGATTATTATCGTTTACAATAACGAGATCGTTGCCCGCGCCTGTAACTTCAGAGCTGAAAACCAACTTTGCTCCAGCAGCAGTACCAGTGGATATAATATTCGCATTGACGCCAAAATTGTTGTCCGATGCATTAATCGCTTCGCGTAGCTGAGCTAAAGTCATACCTGCAGTCACATTCACACTGAAACTGTCTCCAGTACTACCGACTTTAAAAGTAAGTGAACCGCTGCCCGCAGATAAAACAGAATCTGTAGAGCTATTAAATCCACCAGAGGTCGCATCAGCAGTCTCTATGCGGCTACCGCTTGCCAGTTGTTTCACCGCGATCGCATATTCACCTTGCAAGGCACTGTTTGAGGCTTCAGCTGAAATCGTATCGTCATCTTCGGTAGGATTAGTAATCGTCGGTTCACGCTTATTAATTGCGTTATCACGGCGCAATTCATCAACCGAGTCTTGAAAATCTTTCAGCTTAGATTTTATCTGTCCCAAGCCAGAGATCTGCGCTTCGATCGTTTCCTCGCGCTTATCCAGTCTGTCTTGCTTCGGCTTCCGCTCTGCCTCTAATAACTGCGTAACTAGGTCATCGAGTGCTAACCCGGAACCCACACCTAACGATTGAATAGTCATACCATACCTCGATCACATACCTTTTTTCAGCACGCCAAAACAAAGAAGCCGCAAAACACCCACTACGGTGATCTACGGCACTCAAACAGAAAGTTAACGCTTTCTTTTTTGGCTAAACCTGATTATTAAACAGGACCCCTACACTACTGCCAACATCGGTCTGAAACTCGCGTAATCGTTCAGCGAGTCTTAGCACTTCGTCAGACGGAATTTGACGAATAACATCGCCACTGTCCGCTTCAGTTACGGTCACAATTGACCGTTGCGTGTCTTGGTCTACCGAGAAGCTCAAGTTTCGATTTTGCGATTGTAAAAATTGCTCAATCTCACGCGAAGCTTGCTCTACTGCTTGGTTATCAGATTGCTGCTCACCACTTTCAGTATCGGCTGAAGTAAAACTATCTTGAGCTTCATTTCTAGCCTGCTGTAAAGGTGAGTTGCCATCAGTCACCGCAGCGCGTGGCTCCGAATTTTGCGTCTCTTGTTGCCGAATTGCATTCTCGGCTTCTAAGTTTCGCGTCGAAGGAGCTACGCTTGCCTGTGATGTTACAGCAAAAGTCTGGCCAATTTGCGAATTGATAGCGTCCACAATTAACCTCCTTTAATCTTTACCATACCAGTATAGTCTATCCTAGCAATGATAGTGCCGCTTGCGGGCGCTGATTTGCCTGTGACAGTACAGAGATAGACGCCTGTTGCACGATTTGGTTCCGTGTCAGTTCAGCGGTTTCTGCAGCAAAATCGGTATCTTTGATCCGCGAACGTGCAGCTGCAACGTTTTCCGAGATGTTACTCAAGTTGCGGATCGTAGATTGGAAACGGTTTTGCAATGCACCTAAATCAGCACGGATGCCACCAATAGCAGAGATCGCAGTGTCGATTGCACCAATCGCTGCAGAAGCATTTGACGCTGAAGTTACTGACGTATCAGTAATACCCAAACCGGCAGCGCTGAAGCCAGATGCGCCTTGGATTTTACCCGCAGATAGATTAACCGAGATAGTTTGACCACCTTCAGCACCCACTAAAAACGCGGCAGAGAAACCTGCATTCAACAATTTAACACCGTTAAACTCAGTATCTGTTGCAATCCGTGTGATTTCACTTTTCAGCGCTGAAACCTCTTTCTGCAGTGCAGAGCGGTCAGACGAAGAGTTGATCCCATTTTGGGATTGGATTGCCAGTTGACGGATACGCTGCAAAGCAATCGTTGTTTCGCCCAGCGCACCTTCAGCTGTTTGCGTTAGTGAAATGGCGTCATTAGCATTTCGTACCGCTTGATTCAGGCCTTGAATTTGCGATGTGAGTCGGTCAGTAATCTGCAAACCCGCAGCGTCATCGGCTGCACGGTTGATACGAAACCCTGATGACAAACGTTCAAATGAAGTACTCAGTGCTTGGCCAGAATTGAACAACTGGCGTTGTGCATTAATGGCTGACACATTAGTGTTGACGTATAAAGTCATAATTTTACCTCCTGGGAAACAGCTTGCTTTGAGAGAACCAGCTATTCCTTCCACATTTAAACTCAAGGCCAAAACCCAGAGTTCCCTCGAGCGCTAAGCGCTACCACACGCTTAACAATTTAGTAATTAAATTACCCCTCAGCATCTTTATCGGCCATTCCATAAGAGTCTTTAGCTTTTTTTTTAATTTTTTTGAAAAAAAATATAATTAATTGTTTTTAAATGAAAAATTAGTCTTAAAGTTTTTCTAAAAACTGATTTAAGAAACGTTTTTCGGACACTTTAATTGATTGATGCAGGGGGCAAGGTGGAGTTGAAAATGCAAGCAGTCGCAGGTAAGTAAAGTACCAACCAATTCGCAGTGGAATATTGTTTAAGGTCGATTGTACTTCTCATAGTTGATGCAAAAAGACTGTTAAGAAAATGTCAGCTTACTGATTTTTTGTATTGCATAACTGCGTTTTGAGAAGCGATTGGCCAACAATTTTGGGCGCAGGAAGTTGCTTTTTTGTTCTCAGAGAAGGGTTGCAGAATACATAAAAAGCTTTGATGGTTGGCCTGACAGCTTTTTTTGGTGACTAAATTATGCAAAACACAGAGTTGGCACAATGCATGCTTTGGTTTGTATGCCGACGCTGATGTCAATTCATTGGCGCCAATAATAAAAAAAGGCCGAGTCATAAGACCCGGCCAACTTGCTCACGTTAGGAGATGGAGCAAATTCGGTTTCAGTCGGCTGGCAGGATTATTAGTAGATTTTAAACTGGCCTCTCAACCATAAATTCTACACTCTCGGTCCTGTTAGTCGGCGTTTTAATTAATACCTGTTGTATCGTTGGCCTTACGGCCGCCATCCCTGGCGAGGTTGGCCTCTCAGTTCCACCCTCTCTTGCTATTGCTTACTGTAATAAACTCAATGCTGATTGCGGTCGCTGATTTGCTTGCGATAGCACTGTTGTGCTTGCTTGCTGAATGATCTGCCAGCGGGTCAGTTCTGCCGTTTCGGCGGCAAAATCTGTATCACGAATGCGCGATCTTGCCGCTGAAACATTTTCAGAAATATTCGATAGATTCCTAATCGTAGATTGAAAACGATTCTGAATAGCCCCCAAATCGGCGCGTTTTGCATCAATGCTGGAAATAGCACTATCGATCGATGTTAAAGCGGCAGATGCAAGTGCTGTAGTTAACACGGATACTTGAGCACCATTTGTGAGCCCAGAGAATCCATAGCCACCGGCGCGGGATATATTGACACTTATCGTTTGACCACCGTTTGCACCAACTAGGAACGCGGCAGAATAATCACCTCGAAGTACATTCACACCAGCGAACTGAGTGTAGGCAGCAATCCGACTGATTTCATTTTTAAGTGCCGTGACTTCCTTCTCTAACGCAACCCTGTCCGCAGACGTATTGATGCCGTTTTGTGATTGAATAGCCAACACACGTATCCGTTGCAGCGCGTTTGTCGCTTCAGCTAGCGCTCCCTCGGTTGTTTGCGCGAGAGAAATCCCATCGTTTGCATTTCGAGTGGCTTGATCAAGCCCTTTGATTTGTGAGGTCATCCGGTCGCTGATCTGCAAGCCGGCGGCATCATCGGCAGCGCGGTTAATGCGAAACCCTGAGGATAACCGTTCGAAAGCGGTGGTCAAATTAACCCCCGAATCGATAAGCTGTCTACGTGCATTCAATGACGAGACATTAGTATTGACGTAAATAGTCATGGTCTCTCTCCTAACGTTTTCTAAATTGTGTTTTTCGTTACACGAAAAACATTACCCTCAAGAAAACAATGGATTACCAATATATAAATATTGGCACGACCTATGCTTATTTAATATCGTCACCTGATGTTATGTCAGGTTGATATTTTTTGCTAGGCATATGTCGAGCGAAAGACTAAGCTAAACAGAGCGTTTGCTCTTGCTGACTGGCAGGTATGATGTTCCAGACCTCATACCTCTCACTACCTCCTGGCGTTATACTTGTCAGTTGGCAGCCTTAAACCAGACGCATTTGTTTAACTTACCTTTTACTCCCATTGTCTTGTGAAAAATTGCTTACTTACCGGTCGGTTGCAGTCTGCCCCCACATATTGCTTTCCGACCGTTTTTCTCTTACTTACCGTGTTGCCTACTGCCCCCGCTTACAGCAACCCAATTAAGCATAATATTCTCCATATTCAATAACTTACTGAAGAAGACTAAGTGCTTGCTGTGGGCGCTGATTCGCCTGCGATAGTATTGTCGTGCTAGCTTGCTGAATGATCTGCCAGCGCGTTAACTCTGCCGTTTCCACCGCAAAGTCAGTATCGCGGATCCGCGACCGTGCCGCAGATGCGTTTTCCGAAATACTACTTAAGTTTCGGATGGTTGATTGAAAGCGGTTTTGAATTGCACCCAATTCTGCACGTGCACCACCAATGGCTGATAAAGCACCATCAACGATGGTTAACAGTGCTGATGCACCCTGAACGGTCTCTACTGATTGCGTAGAATCCAAACCAAGTCCAGTCGCACTGAATCCATTGATACCAGGGATCTGCGCCGCCGAAATATTGACAGATATAAACTGACCGCCATTCGCACCTACCAAGAAGGCTGCTGAGAACCCACCGGTCAGCAAATCAACACCTGCAAACTGCGAAGTGAGTGCGATCCGACTAATTTCAGTCTTCAATGCCGTGACTTCTTTTTGCAGAGCCACGCGGTCTGCAGAGGTGTTAATCCCGTTTTGCGCCTGAATGGCAAGTACCCGGATCCGTTGCAAAGCGACGGTGATCTCTTGCATTGCACCTTCAGCGACTTGAGATAATGAAATGCCATCGTTGGCGTTACGGACCGCTTGATCAAGCCCTTTGATTTGGGATGTCATACGATCCGAAATTTGCAAACCAGCAGCGTCATCTTTGGCGCTATTGATCCGAAAACCAGACGATAAGCGTTCAAACGCAGTATTTAATTGATTGTTTGATGTGAATAATTGTCGTTGAGCATTCAACGACGACACATTCGTACTTACGAATAAAGACATGTTACTAATCTCCTAACGATTTTTTAGTGCCAGACTTTATTTTTATTATTGACGTCTGGTGTTCACGTTCTGAAACTAACGCTCAGATACGCAAATACTAATGCTTTCAGTCTTGTTTGCTGTCGGTCATTAGTTGATCAAGTCCGTTATTATTGTTTTTAGTCGGTACTCAATCGTAAAGTGCCTCGCTATTATTATTTTTTTCTGCGAGTGCCTTTGATTTGGTTATCGTGTGAGATTTGAGAATGCTTTAGAAAAAAATTTGACTAAATTTTTTATGCTATATAATTCAATTGCTTAGAATAATAAAAAAGGCCAGGAAAAACCTGGCCTGATGCTCTTTCGTTAGGAGAGAGTGAGCAAACTCTCGACTGTTTGATGCAAAACCAAAACTACCTCCTGGCGCTATGACCAAACAGTAATTCGGATTTATTAACCCAATAACTGAAGTGCTGTCTGAGGACGCTGATTCGCCTGCGACAATACTGTTGTACTTGCCTGCTGGATAATCTGGTTACGTGTCAATTCATCCGTTTCAGAGGCAAAGTCAGTATCTTTGATACGTGAGCGTGCACCTGATACGTTCTCAGCGATGTTGCTTAAGTTACGGATTGTTGACTGGAAACGGTTTTGCAATGCACCCAAGTCGGCGCGAGCGCCACCAATGGCTGACAATGCTGAGTCAACAGCAGTCAATACCGCAGATGCACCCGCAACGTTTGCTACGGTTGAGTCTGCTAAGCCAAGACCTGCAGCACTAAAGCCGTTCACGCCCTGTAGGTTCGTTGAAGACAAGTTTACAGAAATCGTTTGGCCACCGTTTGCGCCTACCAAGAATGAGGCTGAGAAACCACCGGTCAACAAGTCTACACCGTTAAACTGTGTGTCTGTTGAAATCCGTGTGATTTCAGTTTTAAGGGCAGAAACTTCTTTCTGCAGCGCTAAGCGGTCAGCAGAAGAGTTAATACCATTTTGCGCTTGCACTGCAAGCTGACGAATACGTTGCAACGCAACAGTAGTCTCACCTAGCGCGCCCTCAGAGGTTTGCACCAAAGAGATAGCATCGTTGGCGTTTCTCACCGCTTGGTTCAGGCCTTGGATCTGTGAGGTCATACGGTCGGTGATCTGTAGACCAGCCGCATCGTCTGCTGCACGATTGATTCTGAAACCCGATGATAGACGCTCAAATGAAGTACTAAGTGAATTAGATACATCATACAACTGACGTTGGGCGTTCAACGCTGAAACGTTTGTATTTACGTAAAGTGACATAAGGAAACTCCTACACTCTCAGTCCAGCGCACGCTGGCGTTCGGTTTGACCCGACATTTAGTTCAAATTAGTAGAACACGACTCCCTTAAATCGGGGTTCATGAACTGGCTCTCTCGTGTACTGTATCGACGAGCCATAAGAACCCTTTAATAAAAAAATTAAAAAAATTGCCAATGCGGCAAGTTTTTGCCGCCTATAATCAGGATAATTATTTGGTTTTACGGCTATTTTTTTGCGTGAAAAAAGTACAAAAACTTTCTCTCCAATGGCTAAAACGGGTCACTTTTAAGCACAACCACAGTGCTTTCACTGATTTAATTGAGTTTAAAACCAACCTCTGGCTATGTTTTCGAGAGGCGACAAATCACATCAGTGGCGATGGTAAAATTGTGGTTTTGCAACTACGCGCTGACGGTAGCGTAATCTCACGCTATGCGTTAAACCTGCCTGGAGCGGACCTACGCGACCCAAAATTAAGTGTTACGCCAATGGGAGAGCTACTGTTGCTCGCCTACGCCCGCTTTACTGATAACGACAATCGTACATTACGAACCGACAACGTTGCTTGGACATCGCAAAGTGGACTAAGCTGGTCTAGCCCTATCAGTCTAGGGCCTAACACGTGGTGGCTATGGCGGATCCGGTGGGACACGCAGAACAACCAAGCATTTGGCTTGGCCTACAATCGACGCGCTAACCGTATTGACCTATATGCTGGAAATCCCAAGCGCCACATGCAACGAGTTTACCCAGGAGTATTAAGCCTCAGCAAACACGGACTTGGTTACCCCAATGAAAGTGATTTACATATTGCTGATGATGGTCAGTTACATGCACTTGTGCGACGCGATGCAGACTCATTTCATGCCATGCTTGGAACTGCAAGGGCGCCTTATACTCACTGGCATTGGCGGGATTTAGGCTGCTACATCGGTGGTCCAGTGTGGTTTGCTCTAGATAAGAAAAACTTTATCGTCGCTGGGCGGACTTGGAATGGTAAGACCATGATTACTCGCCTGTGGCAATTGAATATTGATACAGCCCGACTACTGCCGCTGCTCGATCTACCCAGTGGGGGTGATAATAGCTACCCAGGATTAGTTGTCAGAGGTCACACGCTTTACGTGAGTTACTATTCGAGTCATCACGATAATTGCAGTGAAATTTATCTCGCTGCACTAACCTTAGAATAATGAGGCTTAAATAAAGTCGAATAACGATAAGCTCGTTACCCGCGGAAATGTTGCCAGAGCTGCATTTAACGCAGTTTCTTGTTTGGCAAATTCAGCCGATGCTTTTGCATAGTCGACGTCCTCAATGGCCGAGCGCGCCGCTTTATTAGCAATTTCTAAGTCTAAATTAGTTTCTTTAATGGATTGAGCAACGTTAAGACGCCCACCAATTGAAGAATTTTCCAGCCCCATTTTGGCCAAACTATTATCTATGCCTACAAGAGCATCATTAATAGCTTCTTTAAAATCACTGTCGGCAAAATTCTCGTTGGTCAACGCCAGAAACATATCATTTAGCGTTTCTGCTACGTTTTTCTTTTCTGGAGTATTGAGGGTGATTTCAAGATTGGCTCCGACAGCACCATCAATATCTAACTCTATTCCCTCATAATTGACCTTCTGACCTGATTGGAAATCGAGTGTATCCACCACTGCACCGGTACCCACATTGGTCACCTGAAGCTGATTACCGGCTTGAATAGTAAAGCGAAAGACATTGTTTGCTGGAGTGACCGGGTCGTAGTTATTCTCGAAAAAATTATCAAAAGAGCCTTGCTTAGTCACTGCTGCAGTGTCAACGGTAACACCGCTATTTCCCGAAACAGTAAAGTTATAGCGAGCAAGTACATCTTCAAAAACGGTTTTCCCAGAAGAGGTACTTTGCACTGTCACACTGTCGGACAATTGCACCTTATTGATCCCATCATCGCCTACAAATACGATCTTGTTACCGGTTGCTGCAGGGTTAAATTCGAAAGCTTGAGACTCAGATTGAAAACCTGCGAAGATATACTCGCCATTCGCATTCTGGGAGTTCATCAAATCTAACACTTCGTTTCTAATTTGCTCAATTTCCGAGGCAATCGCTTCACGATCCGCTTGCGTATTGTAGCCAGCTCCAGATTGAATAACCAACACACGTGCACGATTGACTGAATCATTGATACCGCGTAATACAGCTTCTTGCTGCTCAAGCGAGCTAGTAAGTAAATCGTTGTTTCGCTGATACTGGGTAATTTTATCTAGCTGTTCGGTTAACCGAACCACTTGCGCCGCGCCGACAGGATCATCAGAGGGTTTATTGATCCGTTTGCCCGTTGCCAGCTGTTGCTGGGTGTCAGTCAACCCGCGCTGATTATCTAATACAGAACGGATATTTTGATCAAATATCTGATTGGTTGAAATTCTCATGCTCTGTTACCTACCGCGCCACTGATAAAATCGTATCAAACAAGCTTTGCGCCGTACTGAGGATGCGCGCTGCCGCTTGATATGTTTGCTGATAGCGGATCAAATTGGCGGCTTCTTCGTCTAAACTGACACCAGATACCGATTGATTCCACTCAGTCGAGTCAGCATGCATGGCCTCTGCCGCACGCAATGATACATTCGCACTGGCAGCATCCTCACCAATTCGACTCACAACAGACGCATAGGCTTCATGAAAACTGCGCGGCGTTGAGCTGCTATTACTACTCAACTGCACTGTATCAGCTTGTTGCAATGCGCCCAAAGCGAGCCCGTTACGGTTGTCATTTACGCCATCCGTATTATAACTAATGGTAAACGAATCACCCGGTGAGGCTTGGCCATCAAGACTGAAATCATAACCAGGATAGTCATCCAAAGCTGCAAATGCAGCTGGCCAACCTGGCGCGCCAGCAGCCTGTTCTAATAGATTATTATAGTCGGTTACACCAGTCACAGTATTAATTAAGTTACCTGCACCATCCCTGACTTCGTAGGCTGTTGCCGAGGTGAAAATAATTTGCGCAGGTGCACCAACCGTTCCACCGGGCGCTTGCGCCGCTGTGTGTATAGTGCCGTTGCCGAAGAACGCTGACGCTTCGTTGCCGAGGGTATTATCTACGACAGTGTTAGTAACCTTAGTTGATACCAAAGAAGCATCACCTAAGTTATTCAAATTAGAATCCACTCTAATGGGTAAAGCAAAAGCTAAATCTTCCGCTCTGCGAGTGGCTAATGATATGTCTGACGCTGCACGACGGGTCGGTTGTAAGAGAAATTCATTACCCACCGCATAACCAGAGGCTGAATCGAAGTCGATCTCTATACCCCCAGCCAACTCAGTAAACCCTGTTGCGTTAATAGCCACGCCAGTAAACACGATGGGGTTGTTATTCTCATCTACTTTAGGCGTGCCGTTGGCATTGATTAATTCAACGGTCACTTCGTCAGGAACGCCGCCGCTGACACTGGTGACGGTAATTTTGTAGTCCGCATCGGTTAAGGTCGCGCCCTCACCACTGGTTACTCGCCCAACCATTGATAACGTAGGTGTAGTGCCTGTATAGGTAAGCCCTTGAAATTCAGGTAAACTAAAAATGTCTCCACCTAACTGCAAATCGAGATCCATGCCCAAGCGATTTTGCGCATTAACGGCATCACCAAATGCCAAGGCCAACTGACCGACATCTCGCTGCGCTGGATTTAAAACTTCATCCCGATAACGGAACAGGCCGCCCATGCTGCCGCCAAGTTCATCTTCAAATATATTGAGCGTGGTGTTTTGCTTGGCACCAGTAAAGCTCGTGCGCAGCTGCAGTTCTTTGAACGTTGGATCAGCATCGCCACCCAGTTGGAATACATTAAACGAACCATCTTCCAGAACTAGCGACTCACCACTGGTCAAATTAACAACCTTAGAGCCGTTTTGATTTGGACTTTCACGAACTTCAATTGACATAAGGCTGGCCAATTCATTGATCGCTAAATCCCTTTCGTTTAACAGTGACCCGGGAGCATCAAAACGACTGTTGCCCTCAGCCACAATAATGGCTGCATTTAGCTCACCAATTGATTGGATTAGAGAATTAGCCCGATTGACCTGTGATTCAAACTCCAGATTAAGCTCTTTTTCCTTAGCTAACATAAAATCAGACAAGGACTGCATCCGCCGCAGTAGTGCGTCGCCGTCACTCAAGACTAAATCGCGGCTAGCTAAGTTTGTAGGATCATCAGCGGCGGTTTGCAAAGCAGCAAAAAATTGACTGAGACCGTCAGCAATACTATTGGCTTCATTCGCTAATATGTTGTTAATCGCGTCGGTCTTCTGGGTATATGCTTGATACTCTCCTAACTGAGTTGTATCGCGGCGTAGTTGGTTTTGAGCAAACGTGTTAATGATACGCTCGGTTGTGCCTTGATCGACACCACCCACCAACTGCGATTTGAATTCTGTACGCTCGCGCACGTAACCTTCAGTATTGACATTCGCAATGTTATTACTGGTGGTATTAAGTGCACGGTTACTGGCGTTCAGTCCAGATGTTGCAATTGAAAACAAATCGGTATTGCGGATCATTTATGCTTACTCCGATTCACTACTGTTTTGTAGGATGGGGCTATTTAACACCGCCATCACCTTTTCAGCATACTTAGGGTCGGTGGCATAGCCCGATTGTTGCAAATGCTTAAAATACGCATTTGCATCATGGCTATTCTGCACCGCTCTCTCATAGCGCGGGTTGTGTTGAATAAATTCGACATAGTCTCGCATACTGTCAGAAAAAGAGTTGTAGACTCTAAATTGTGCTTGCTGTTGTTGGGCAACCCCAGCGCTGTATTCGAGTGTCTTAACCGTCGCTTTTTCACCCTGCCAACGTTTATCGGCTTTAATGCCAAATAAGTTGTGAGCATTCTCACCACCACCTTTGTGGATCATATGCTGGCCCCAGCCGGTTTCGACAGCAGCCTGGGCTAATAGTGCTTTGGGATCAAGTCCAAGCGTTTCGGCATGCTCCTGAGCCAACGGCAGCAGTTGTGCAACAAACTCTTGGGGAGAGGCAAAAGCCGCTTGTTTGCTCGGTGTTGCCGCGATTGCATAATTACGCTGAGCGCTCTCAATCACCCGGCTAGCCTGGCGGTTGTAACTGGCGATATCACCATTACCAGGGTTTAACCCGGCGTTATTCAGTAGGTGCTCATTACTGAGCTGCCGCACAATAATATCAGCCAGCCCCAAGGTGCCACTGCTGGCTAAGTCCGTAGCTAATTGTTGATCATGCATGTCGCGGTAAAATTTTACTTGTTGGCTATTGAATGGACTATCTTCGTCCGCCAAGGCCTCTTGCGCCTTGCGCATAGACTTCAGCAGCATATTGATAAAGATCGCTTCAAATTGCGCAGCAGCTTCTTCCAATGCACCCTCTTGGTTGCTATTGGCCGCACTACGAAGTTGATTCAAGCTGCCCATGTCATGAACGTTACGGGCCAATTCAAGTTGTGATTTTACCGCTGAGCTATCCATTAGATCACCACCAATTCACCCTGCAGAGCACCGGCTTGTTGGAGTGCTTCTAAAATAGCCATCACATCCCCTGGTGCAGCGCCGACCTCGTTCACCGCTCGCACCAACTGATCAAGGGTAACGCCAGGATCAAACTTAAACATCCGACTATCCGCTAAGTTCACATCAATGATTGATTGCGTAGTCACCACTGTTTCTCCCTCAGCGAGAGCGTTAGGCTGTGATACTTGTTGATTTTCAGCAATCGTCACGGTTAATCCGCCGTGAGTGATCGCGGCAGGTAAAAGTCTTACTTCGCGACCGATGACTATGGTCCCGGTTCGGCTATTGATAACAACCCGCGCTGGTGCTTCTGCTGGCGCAAAGGTAAAGTTTTCGATCGTTGCGACAAAGCCAACACGCTGTCCGACATCACGGGGCGCATTAACTCTAACGGATGCGGCGTCAAGCGGTGTGGCGATACTGTAACCATTTTGGGCTGAAGCGCCCAAGCGCATGTTGATTGTGTCGGCTAACGCCTTGGCAGTCGAAAAGTCAGGGTTATGCAGATTCAGAGTAAGAAAATCGCCTTGCATCAGGCCACTGGGTACGGCTCGTTCTACTAAAGCGCCATTGGCAATTCTTCCAACAGTTGGAGTGTTTACTACAACTCGTGAACCATCGCCACCTTGCGCACCAAAACCGCTCACGACTAAGCTGCCCTGAGCGACGGCATAAACATTACCATCTAAGCCCTTCAACATTGTTTGCAACAGCGTACCACCTTGTAAACTGCTCGCTTCACCGACCGATGACACGGTCACATCAATGGTTTGCCCTGGCTTAATAAATGGCGGTAATTCCGCATGTACTGCAACTGCCGCAACATTTTTGATTTTTGGCTTTTGATTTGGATCGAGCGCAATACCAAAGTTCGCTAACATGGTTCTAAAGCTCTGTTCAGTGAAGGGACTTTGCTCACCTGTACCCGGTAGGCCCACCACTAACCCATAGCCGACTAACTGATTACTCCGTACGCCCTGAATACTGGCCAAGTCTTTAATTCGCTGGGCCTGTTGCGCTGAAACCGAATGAGAAATAGCGCCGCAAACCAGCGCAAAAGCTATCAATAGGCGCTTCATAATGGCCACCACTCAGAAGAGAAGAACTTAGATAACCAGCCTTGTTTTTGCGCAGTAGAAAACGACCCTGTACCACTATACTGGATGCGCGCATTGGCAATTTTACTTGAATCAATTTCGTTATTCGGACTTATGTCAGCCGTGCGAATAATACCGGTCAGACGAATATATTCGTCACCGTTGTTCAAGGTTAGCCATTTTTCGCCGCGAATAAGCAAGTTTTGATTTGCCAAAACTTCAATCACAGTGACCGATATATTTCCGCTCAAGCTGTTACTCTGATTGGCTTGTGCATCGCCATTAAATTCATTCGATGAGTCCATCCCTAGCTGAATAGATTCATTACCAATATTCACAGCATTGCCACCCAAACCAACTATCGGTTGCAGATCCAATGTCGATTCTCTCGATGTCGTTGTACCAGCGGATTTAGAGGCGTTAGTATTTTCACGTAGATTCACAGTAATGATATCGCCAATACGTCTAGCTTTAACATCTGAATACAAGCTATTGGCCATACTGCTATGGAATAACCCACCATTTTCTACAATCGTTTCCTTCGGCATGTCTGGAACAACTGGTGCGTAGTATGGATCATTTGCTCTAATTTGGCTGTCTGCCGTTGAATAGCATCCGCCGAGCAATAGCATCAAGCCTACTGTTAGGATCCGCTTCATCATTTCTACCTCAGCTTAAAGCTGTTGAATTACCTGACCTAACATTTGGTCAACCGATGAAATGACTTTTGAGTTCATTTCATACAAGCGTTGGCTCTCAATGAGATTAACCAATTCCTCAGTCACGTTGACATTGGATGTCTCCAATGCACCTTGAATAACAGTACCGATTCCCTCTAAACCGGGAATGCCCTGAATAGGAGCTCCGCTTACTGCGGTTTCAACAAACAAATTCTGCCCAATCGGTTGTAGTCCCGTCGGATTAATAAAATCGGATAAGTTAAGCTGTCCCAACACCTGTGGCTCTGCTTGTCCACGCAATGTTGCCGACACTTCACCATCTTGGGAAATCGTTATTTGTTGTGCATCTTCAGGGATTGCGATCTCTGGTTGCAGTAAGAAACCCGCTCCAGGAGTGACTATTTGACCTTGGTCGTTTAGGGTAAATTGACCATTACGGGTGTAGGCGATACTGCCGTCGGGTTGCAAAATTTCAAAAAAACCACGGCCCTGAATCGACATATCTAATGCATTTTCGGTCGTTAGCAAATTGCCTTGAGTGTGTGATTTTTGCGTGGCAACTACTTTCGAACCAGCCCCCAGCATCAAGCCAGAAGGTAATTCAGTATCCGCCGATGAACGACCGCCCGGCTGGTTGATGTTTTGATAAAGCAGATCTTCAAAAATTGCGCGATCTTTTTTAAATCCAACGGTACTGGCATTTGCTAAGTTATTCGACACTACTGACACATCAGTTTGTGCCGCGTCGAGTCCTGTTTTGCTTATCCATAGTGCTGGATGCATATTTCACCTCACAAAACGCAGTGTATTGCGTTAAACATTCGATTTAGATAATGCGCATCAGCATATTGCCGCGCATTGAGAGTTCGTCCGCTTTCTTCATTAACTTAACTTGCATTTCGTAATGCCGTTGTAGCGTGATCATACTCACCATTTCTTCAATGGCATTCACATTAGAGCCTTCGAGCATGCCGTTGCGGATGCGTACATCGTCATTTTGGTCGGCAATACTGCCGTCCTTTAAGCGGAATAATCCGTCCGTACCACGCTCCATCTGCTGGTATTCAGGATTTACCAGCTTCAAGCGCCCGATCTCTTCGAGTACCGTTTCAGGAGCACCAAGTGGCCGCAATGAAATAGTCCCATCCCCAGCAATATCGATATTGTCTAATGGAATGGGTAATGTAATGGGTCCCGCATCGCCCACTACCACATTCCCATGTGCATCTTCTAAAATACCTTCTGCACTCAAGCGCATATTGCCCGCCCGGGTGTAAGCTTCATTACCTTGCGAGTCTTGAACGGCAAACCAACCATTACCCTGAATAGCAAGATCTAACGGCCGATTGGTCTGGATCATGGCACCATCGTCGTAGTTATTACTTGGACTTTCAGTCATCGAGAATACGCGAGTCGGCAAACCTTCGCCGTAGGAAGGCATCGCCCTTGCCTGTTCTAGCTGCGCTTTAAACCCTGTCGTCTGCGCATTAGCCAGATTATTGGCCCTAACGGCAGTACCTAAGAGGTCTTGCTTAGCGCCACTTGCTGCGATGTATAAAAACTTGTCCATGCCAAACTCTTGACGAATAAACTTAATTAACCCTAAGTAAAGCAAAGGAAGTGCCAATGTTTGGCTTTATGAAGATTTAGTCACAGCTGGGGGAAGAATATGTGTAACGGTGATAACCAAAAAGTAAGGGGCTTAAAAAAGCCCCCTCAACTTCATAAGATTAAGCTAAATCAAATTATCGAATATTCAGGATCGTCTGATTCAGCTGATTATTGACTTCCAGCGCTCGTGAGTTTGCCTGGAAGTTCCGCTGGGCAATGATCAAATCAATCAATTCAGTGGTTAGATTAACATTAGCTTGCTCTAGCGCAGATGAGTTGATGTCACCAAAGGTACCCGTAGTGGCTTCACCGGCTAACGCCTCGCCTGACAAAATACTCTCTTTCCATTGAGTATTACTTTGCTGCGTTAACCCTTGTTCGTTTGAGAAGCGCACTAGAGCAACTCGCACGATTGGTTCTGAGGTACCATTAGAAAATGTCGCTCGCACCAGGCCATCCGGACCAATGTCAATACCGGTTAACCGTCCTACCGGCAAACCATCCTGCTCTAATGATGTGACTTCAAAAGCTGAAGCGAACTGAGTCGGCTCTTCGGGCGTCTGTCCACCTACAGAAAAGTTCAGATCAATACCAATACGCTGTGCAACGTCAGAACCATTCGCCAAAATCGTACCACCAAGTTCAGCGGTGAGTAGCTTGTTCGCCTGCGGCGAGACTGGTGCTAAGTTATCCGCACCAAGGACTGCTAAAAATTCACCACCTGACGTAAATGTCAATCGCGCTGCTGACACAGAGTTAGCACCATTCCCCGCCACGTTGACCGCAGCACCAGGCAAAACTTCGTTACCATTGGTATCGCTTTGGTTGACCAAAACATCATCTACAGCAGTAACCATCAACCACTCGTTTGAACCCGCAGCCTGATCTTTAATAAAGTAGTAAGTCATAACGTGGCTATCACCTAATGAGTCATAAATGGTGACCGAGGTGGCTGCGTTATAGGTAAGAGGATCGGTTGGATCAAACGCTGAAACATCTTTCGCTGGATCGCCCGCCGGTAAGTTAAAGCGCAGATCAACTTCAGACGTCGGTTGCGGAGAACCAGATGAATCAGGGATCCGCACGGGAACGGTGGTACTTAAGGCGACCGATGCTGAGGTGCCATCAGAGTTTACCGGAAAACCAAGCAGATTATCGCCATTTGAATTGACCACAAAATTATCTGAATCTAATTTAAATTGGCCTGCGCGAGTAAATGAGAAGTCACGCGAGTCAATTTCTGGAACAGTCGCAAAGAAACCATTTCCGGTAATTGCCAGATCCAGTGCGGTATTGGTGAATTGTAAACTCCCCTGAGAAAACTGCTGAGCTACTTCTTGCGTCAAAACACCATCACCAACTTTTGTTCTACCACCGGATAGCAATGAGGCTGCATATACGTCGCCAAATTCAGCACGCGACTCTTTAAAACCGACGGTGTTTACATTGGCTATATTATTCGCTGTGACATCAAGGTCACGCTGAGCTGCGGCAACACCGCTGAGTGCTATGTTAAAAGACATACTTCTCTCCTATTAGCTGCCAATCTGAATGACATCATCTAATTTAATACTTTTATCGCCATCCAAATTCAGAATGACCCCTTGACTGCTGCCGGCTAAACTGACACTAGCTACATGCCTGTTGATAGCGGTAGGGATTGCAACGCCCTCACCAAATACCTCACCTTGAGCACTCACAAAATACTCGCCCGGCGGCATGGGATTGCCGCGTGCATCTGTGCCATCCCAATTAAATTCAATGTTGCCAGGAGCTTGAGTTCCCGCATCAATCTTTTTGATCACTTCACCAAAACTATTTGTGATAGTTATTTCGAGGTTTTGCGCAGTTTGGTCATTGACTACAACCCCAGAAATCCCTTCTCCTGCTGTGGCCATGTAGCCCTTATTATCAGCAATAAGCACATCCTGACCAATTAAGCTGGAAGCCTGCAACGCTTGATTCGATGTCATGGAGGATGAGAAACTCTCAAATTTTTCATTTAACTTGCTAATACCATCAGCTGTAGTAAATGATGTCATTTGCGCCACCAACTGATCATTGTCGACGGGCTTAGTTGGGTCTTGATTTGACAATTGCTCAGTCAGCAATGCAAAGAAGTCTTCCTGTTTGAGGGTTTGCTCAGAACCATCAACCACCGGCACTGATTCTTCTTGCCAATAAAGTTGTGAGTTGAGACCGGTATTTCTGATCGTGTCCACAATAAATATCCTCTATTAACGGCCTTGACCAATTTGCAAAACACGACGGAACAAACGTTTAGTAGTGTCTGCCACTTGGACGTTTGTCTCGTAACCTTTAGATGCTGAAAGCATATTTGCCATTTCTTCAACAACGTTCACGTTCGGCTTATAGATGTAACCATTTTCATCTGCTAATGGATTTCCAGGGGCATATTCCACTTGTAATGGCTTTTGACTTTCTACGATGCCAAGCACGTTTACCTTTGAACCCGAACCTTGCTCCTGTGAAGCACGCTGCAGTTCAGCAGCGAATACAGGATGACGTGCTTTGTAGGTATCTTCATAGCTGCTACTGACGCTGTTTGCGTTGGCGATATTACTTGCCGTAGTATTAAGCCGCACGTTTTCGGCGGACATGCCTGTAGAGGCAATATCCATCACTCTAAATAAGGTAGCCATTAGCCTTGACCTCCAGAACTTAACGCTTTCTTCATGCCCTTAATTTTGCCACTTAAAAGTTCAGCAGTTGCTTGATAGCGCATTCCGGCATCCAAGAAAGCGTTTCTTTCTTGTTGAATATCCACCGTGTTGCCATCCCCGGTATCAGGCTGGGTTGGAACACGGAATTTCAAATCCCACTGCGGCTGCATTTTGCCGTCAATGTGTTTTTCGTGAGTTTTGGTTAAGCCGTGAGCTTGATCATTCCGAGCACTACTCATAGCTTGTTTGAAATCAATCGCTCTGGCCTTGTACCCTGGGGTGTTAGCATTGGCCAAGTTGCCAGAAATGACCTCCATCTGCTCAGTTCTAACTTGCAGTGCTTTATGATGAAAACCGACAAGGCGGTCAAGATTAATTGCCATAACGTACTCCTACTCTGAGTTCGATACAGCAAAGGGTGTGCCAATCTATTAATCGCGATTTAAAAGAAATGAAGTGAGTGCGGCTTTAGTTGATTTTCTTTTTATAAAACAATCCAGTAGACTCTTTTTGCATACTGAAAAGATCGGCAACAGCCGAGGCAGATTCAGATGCCCCTAGGATCAAACTTCCATGTGCCGAGAGGCAAGCGGCAATTTGTTGCAGTATGAGCTTTTTGTTCTCCGCAGAAAAATAGATCAGTACGTTGCGGCAAAAAATGACATCAAACTTACCCAATGTAGAGTAGGAACCTAATAAATTTAAATTTCTGAACTGAGTATGACGGGCAAGATCAGGCTTAACTTTTACTAAGTTGTTCGGGCCTCGGTCGAAATACTTTTTTTGCATGTGATCGGGCAAGCCTCGCAATATGGCCATCTCATTATATTCACCTAATGTTGCCTGCTTAACCACGCGCTCGGAAATGTCAGTGCCAATAATTTCAAATCCACTCTTAAATGCATTGGGACGTTTGCTTTGAAATTCTTTTACCGTCATGGCGATTGAATAGGCTTCTTGTCCCGTTGAACATGCCGCACTCCATATCCGGAGTTTAGAAACGGAGCCAGCCAATTCAGGCAAAATGGAATGTTCTAGCAGTTTAAATGGGTAGGAGTCTCTGAACCATAAGGTTTCGTTGGTAGTCATTGCATCGAGCACACGCGTGCGCAACACCCGATCGCTCCCTTGCAGCGTAAGGTCAATGATCCCGTCCAATGACAACTCAGGATAATCGTGCAGTAACCCGACCAGTCTACTTCGCACCAGGTACTGTTTTGATTCTCCGAGGACAATGCCAGTTTCAGCTTCCAAAAACGCGCGAAACTTTTCGTAACTGCGTGGAGAAACTTCCCGATCGTTCAATCTGATTATGTTCCGTTAATCACGCAGCCATTTCTGCACGGCAGTGGCCAATTCATCAGGGTGGAACTTAGCGATAAAATCGTCCGCGCCAACCTTTTGCACCATTGCTTGGTTGAACACCCCACTGAGAGATGTATGTAATACAACGTTGAGTTTTTGCAGTTCAGGGGTATTTTTAATCTCCGCGGTAAGGGTATAACCATCCATTTCAGGCATTTCAATATCAGATACTAAAACCCCAACTCGGTCTGTTACATCTCCCGTTTCCGCAGCAATTTCTTTCAAACGATTAAGTGCTTCGAGACCGTTTTTGGCGGCTTCAATTTCCAACCCCAGTGCCGTCAGTGCCTTTTTAACCTGATTTCGCGCTACCGATGAATCATCAGCAATGAATATAATCTTACCTTCACTCTTACCAACATCAACATGACCGGCAACCTCCTCACTGACATCGGTGTTCAATGGAGAAATCTCATTGAGAATTTTCTCAACGTCGAGGATTTCAATCAGTTCATTGTCAACTTCGGTAACTGCGGTGAGATAACTCGCTCGTCCAGTACCCTGCGGCGGTGGCATGATCGCATCCCAATTGGTGTTGATGATACGCTCTACCGAACCAACCAAGAAGCCCTGAACCGAACGGTTATATTCAGCAATGATAATAAAGGCAGTCTTCAAATCCTCGATGCGTTTACCACCAGTTGCCATACTTAAGTCGATAACTGAAATGGTTTGCCCACGTATATGCGCAACCCCCCGAACAAGCTTGTTCAGCTTGGGCATTGAGGTTAATGGTGGGCATTGCAATACTTCTCGTACTTTAAATACGTTGATGCCAAAGCGCTGACGCCCATTTAATCTGAATAGCAGCAATTCAAGCCGGTTCTGGCCTACCAATTGTGTTCGTTGATTGACCGAATCAAGAATTCCTGACATACATCACCCCTTTGTCAAATTTAGGCACGATCGTTGCGTTACAGACCATATTATCGGTCGCAAACCCATAAGGTTTAAAAATGTGCCTGTAAATTGACACATGGTCAACCGAGTTACAGACATTATCTTTAATCATAGTCAAAATGCAGGATAGTGAACATGAAAAATACTATTAAAAGAAAAATAGTCGCAATTGCACTAATTTTCATCTCCACAGGCTCTACTACTTTAGCGGAGCCAAAGTTATCGCTGCACCAATTGATCGAGCAACAAAGTGAAGCATTTATTCAAAGTGTGGTAGAGCAGCAATTAATGGCCGAAAACGGCGCTGCTGTTTTTGTTGATGTGTTTCCACTTGATGAACGTGTGAATGTCGCAGAGTGCACTGCACCGTATACCTACGAATTGCCAGACAATGCCTTAAGCAATGGTTATGCTGCCGTTAAAGTCAGTTGCCCTGACAATTCTTGGTACCTGTTTATCAACGCAAAAATTGAATTGACCCAACCAGTAGTGGTTACCGCTGACTCACTGAGTCCAGGGACTATTTTGACTCAACAAAATCTGCGTATCGCCGATAAACCAAGCAAGTCTTTGCGGTTTAGCACTTTTGCCGAAATTGAGCAGCTGTTAGGCGCAAGAATTAAATACCGCGTCAGACCCGACCAGCCCATAAAACCCAATATGGTTTGCTTTGTCTGCAAGGGAGACCTTATCACCTTGAGCGCTCGCACGAGCGGCCTAAATATCAGTACCAAAGGCGTAGCGCAAGAAGATGGGAACGTCGGAGATACTATAGCGGTGATGAACCGACGGTCGGAAAAAATCGTTCTTGCCAAGGTTGAAGGTGTGGACCAAGCGATCGTAGAAATATAGGAATATCAGTCGGTTATAAAATACATGCAAGAAAAAAGATTTTTTTGCTAAATTTCGTTAAAGTATCAAGTGTGCTCGCCGATAACATGACTGAGGATATAAAGGTAGTGGATTTTTATTATGGCTATTAACAACATTAACAATGGGTTGCCGAAAACGCCCATTGACAATCAGAAGGTAGCTCAGCAGCAGACTCAAACCAACGGGAATGCGGCTCAGCAAGCTGCACAACAAGCGGCAGCGCAATCTGCACCGCGTCAAGACTCAGTGTCATTAACACAGTCTGCGCAGCAGCTATCGCAAGCGCAAAAGAAAGGTGCATCTGAAGCACCAGTAAATCAAGAAAAAGTTGATCGTTTGAAGAAAGCCATTCAGAATGGTGAGTATCGTGTGAATCCAGAAGTGCTGGCTGACAAAATCGCCAAACTAGAAGGGCAGATTTTTGGCTCCAGGTAACTGGTAAAACCAAAGTCAAAATATGCCTAATATAGAAGAAGCACTCGCAGAACAACTCCACAACCTCAAGCATCTTCAGCTTCTTCTTGAATCAGAACTCCATTTAATCAGCTCTCGCGATGCCGAGAGCTTGATTAATCTGCTCGACGAGAAGCAGCAAACTCTCGACGCTATCCAATCCAAAGACGAGCAAATCAACGTTCTGCATGCTGAACTAGAGAAAGCCGGTCAATTACCATTAAGTAATGTTGCAACCGCGCAACTCGAAGAAGCGCAAACATTACTTGAGCAATGTAAATTCCGCACATCGATCAATCAAAAAGCGGTCGAACAAGGTCAGCTCAAGTTAGAGCACCTACGACATCTATTGCTTGAAACTCGCGCCAAAGAATCGCTGACCTATGATCGTTCAGGGAAACCGCATGGCGGATCTAAAGGCAAAGGTATCAGTGCATAGGGCGCTGTGTCGAAATACGCCTTTAGTCTCGAAACGAACTAATCATCCTTTAAGGTTTGGCATGTACTGTCATTAGCGTTGTTGTAACGCGGCGATGCGCTCAGCTAACGGTGGATGACTGGCAAAGATTTTTTGGATCTTTCCTGCATTGATTGCAAACGCCGCCATATTCTCTGGAATTGCCGGTGCATCCTGTTCACGTTGCAGCGCCCGAAGCGCAGAAATCATATTCCCCTTCCCAGCTAACGCGGCACCACCGGCATCTGCTCGATATTCACGGTACCGAGAAAACCACATAACAATTGCCATAGCTAAAAACCCTAAGACAATTTCCGCCACAAATGAAACGATCCAAAATGCTGGCCCATGACCACGTTCAACCTTAAAAATGACTCGGTCGACTACATGACCAATGACCCGCGACAAGAAAATCACGAAGGTATTCACTACGCCTTGGATAAGCGCCAATGTAACCATATCGCCATTGCGTACGTGACTTATTTCATGCGCTAGCACTGCTTCAACCTCGGCTTTGTTCATGGCTTGCAATAAACCGGTACTAACCGCAACTAAGGCATTATTTTTGTTCCATCCGGTGGCAAACGCATTTGGTGAAGGGTGCTGAAAAACCCCGACTTCGGGCATCGCAATTCCTGCTTGCTCAGCCTGCCGCGCAACTGTTTCTACCAACCAACGCTCGGTCTGTGTTTGTGGCTGCTGAATAACCTGCACACGCATGCTTCGCTTGGCCATAAATTTGGATAAGAATAGCGAGATTAGCGAACCGCTAAAGCCAATAACTGCCGCATAAACTAGCAATGCAGAGAGGTCCAATGAAACGCCATTTTGCTGCAGTAAGCCATCAATGCCTAGTAAGCTAAAGGTAATACTGAGCAATGCCAAAATAGCGATATTAGTGCCGATAAACAGCGCAATACGTAACATATGAATACCTGGAAAGTTTGCCTATAAAATAATATATAGGCGCAATAACCTCGTCCCAAGGTATATGCACTCAATTATTTCACGTGAACTGCACAACTTTGGTCTAATTGAAGGTGCTAATGCCTGACAACAACTACTGTTAGTAGTATCTAACGTCTTTGATCCGCTTAGGCTTCGCCGTGGATAGATAGATGTCATAGACCTCTTTAAAATCCAACTCCATTTCTGTTGCATAAGTATCATCTCCTACAGGGTAGGATTTAACCACTCGCGCGCCGCGAATAACGCCCTCTACAGAGGACTGCAATTGAGTATCTGCAAGCACCAAGTTCTGCAACGACTGATTGCCATCCACTCTCTGACCGTATACCTGTTCAGCAAGTTCTCGATATGCCTCCAGCTTTGAAGCTTTAATCGCCATTAGCATTTTCGCTGAGTCAGTCGATGCTTGTTGAGCAGCAATTGGGGCATATCCTACCGCTCGGATCACGGGGTACTCATCCGGCTCAATCGTCTCCCACTCAACATGCTTGGTAAATAGGCTTGAGCAGCCAGACAACAGTCCGAGCGCACCCAGTAAAATGATCAGTCTGAAAAACATAAACTCTTTCACTTACCACCTCTTCCAACCGCCAAAACACTTTACTTTGTGAGTATTCTTGGCGTTGACGTTAATTGATTATTTGGTTTTATCTAAGCAGAATTTGCGCCAAGTTGGAGAAAATCGCATGAATTGTGTGGCGAGAATTCGTCTCTTGCTCGTTTCATTAATGTATTCACGAGCAACGCCAGCTTGGACTAGATAAGAAAGTTAAAAGTGCAGGTTAAAACACCATAACACCCGACAAGTTTCTGTGACGTGCTTTCATATTTATTGGCACAGGCCTTGAATAGATAACCACACAACAATTGAAATTAGTCATTTGTTTGACGCTAAATAAATAATTATCACCGTGAGTCGTCAAGTAAAAGATGAGGTTACCACAATGAAATCAGCTTGGTTGTCTATGTGTCTGGAGGTTACCCATGCCCAGAGATACTGTGCGAAAGCGCTGCTGACGTTTTTAACTATCTTATTAGTCGGCGTACACGGGCAAAGTTATGCCGCTTGGTATCAGGCCAGTGGTCAAGCACTGATCGTTGATGGTGATAAAGTTACTGCGAAACAGCTTGCCACGAAAGAAGCAATTAAGCAGGCGCTACTATTTGCCGGCGCGTCAGTTACCAGCATTCAACAACTTGCGAATGGACTGTTACAAGATGACCATTTAGAAATTCGAGCGATTGGCGAAGTCAATCAACTGGAGTTAATCGACGAAATCTATCACGACGACTATGTAACAGTTTCAATTCGCGCCGACATTTTCCCTCAACAAGTGCATTGCAGTGCATCGACTTATCGTAAATCAGTAGTGACTACATTAATGACCATCAATGCACCGCAACACACGCAAGATGGAAAAATTTACGCGCTTTCTCAAGCGATTCCAAATAAATTGCCAGCGCTATTTGCCGAGCAATCAATGCACCTGGGATTACAGCCCATTGTACCAACCCGCTTCAATTGGGAAATGTCTTCAATCCAAGCCCAAGCATACCAGCTAGCGCAAGACAATGATGCGCAGTACGTGTTGGCACTTTCTGCTGACGATCTGAGCGTGCATAGGCCTGAATCGACCTGGGCGTTTTGGCAAGATTCCGGCGCACAACGCCAGTTTAAATTGCGCGCACGAGTGTTTGACGCCATGTCTTCCACTGTAATAATGGATCAAACCTATTCAACCCAAGCGCCATGGAGCTTTGACAAATTCACCGACGTTGATGTGTTTAGCACCGAATTTTGGGAATCTCCATACGGCAAATCCATTCTGCAAGAACTCAACAATTTAGTTGCAGAATTGGATGAAGTGCTCAGTTGTGAACGCTCAATCGGTCGAGTTCTGCAAGTCGCTAACAATCAATTGCAAATAAACTTAGGTCAACAACATGCGGTGAAATCAGGCGATGAATTAGTGGTATTCCAAACCCGCCAGCTCGTGGACACATTTGGACAATCTTATCGCCAACACGTGCTGCACCCAACACCAGTTATTGTGCAAGCAGTGTTTAGTAAAACTGCTACAGTCGCTGCCGCAGATGGTTCTTTGTTGTCTGATATTCAACCAAATGACTTTGTGGTAAAACTTTAGGGGTTTTGATTTTGGCTTTGCTGCCGCATAATATTACAAGCAGCGTCCCCATAGTTTAACCGGATAAAACAAGAGCCTCCTAAGCTTTAGATCTGCGTTCGAGTCGCGGTGGGGACGCCAACCTAACTACCCCTGCATTTCTTCTAACGCTTTGCCTTTGGTTTCAAAAACTAGGCGAGCAACAAATAATATCGAGATCGCCGCACAAACCGCATAAAACCCGTAAGCGCCAGTAAGTCCGATTCCGGCCAACATGATGGGGAATGACATAGTGATCAAGAAATTGCTGCCCCATTGAGCCAAACCGGCGACAGCCAGTCCTGAACCCCGTAATTGATTTGGAAACATTTCTCCTAATAAGACCCACATAACTGGCCCCCACGAGAAGTTAAACAACATCACGTACGCGTTCGCAGCAAGCAGTGCAAGCGTGCCATAATCTCCGAGTGACAAAGAACCATCGGCAAGCGTCGTTGCGTTGGCAAAGGCAAAAACCATTAGCGCTAGGGTTAACGTCATACCTATCGAACCAATCATCAAAATAGGCTTACGACCAATTTTATCAATCAACAAGATCGTTACGACACAGGCGGCAATGCTAACGCCACCACTGAGTATATTAATCAGCAACGCGTCAGATTCAGAGAAGCCAACAGCCTGCCATAACACTGCACCGTAATAAAAAACCACATTGATGCCGACCAATTGCTGAAAAGTTGCTAACCCAATACCCACCCATACAATCCGGCGAACTTTGCCTACGCTGGGATCAATAAGGTCTTTTAGTTTCGGCTGTTGTTGTTGCTCCACAGTTTGGTTTATTTGCGCGAACATGGCTTCACTTCGCGTGCCATATAAACGTTGCAATACGGCTTTTGCTTTTTCAGTAGCCCCGGACATAACCAAAAATCGCGGACTTTCTGGGATCAATAATAGGCCGATGAAAAACAATCCCGCGGGTAACATTTCAACCCAAAACATCCAGCGCCATGCGGCATAGCCCAGCGCCAACTCTTGCATAGAACCACCGGCAATATCGGCGATAAAATAATTGCTGACAAACGCGATAAACAGCCCACAAATAATGGCTATTTGCTGTAAAGTCGCCAGCTTACCCCGGATCGCGGCTGGTGCGATCTCGCTAATATAAGCAGGAGTCATTACTGAGGCGGCTCCAACAGCAAAACCACCGAGGATCCGGTAGAGTACAAAACTAAATGAACTATCAGCGATGCCGGAGCCCCAAGCACTAAGGAAAAAGAAAACTGCAGCAACTAGGAGCATTTTTCGCCGACCATAGCGGTCAGCTAATCTACCCGCCAAAAATGCACCGACAGCACATCCGAGCAGCATGCTGGCCACGTTGAAACCAGTTCCAATGCTTTCCGACTGAAAGGCTTGTCGCAATCCATCAACAGTGCCATTAATAACGCCGCTATCAAAACCAAATAAAAATCCACCCAAAGTGGCAATAATGCTGATTAATATAATAAAACCGAGATTGTCTTGTACGTTGGGATCTTGCATGTTTACCCTTATATTAATTTAATTGCTACGTTCACTAGCAATCTTTATTGTTGGATTAAACGTAATCACACAATAACTAACTATCACCCGCTTGCACAGATAAAATACAAGGTAATTGACACTTGCTTCCTGACAATCAAGACAACATTTCTTTTGCCGAAGCACTCGGCGAGTCGCTTGACGATATAACCCCGCTTAAACAAAGTGATACGATCACTGCCGCCTTACGCCAACAGCGCCGGGACAACGAGTTACTCGCAAAAGAGTTAAAACGAGCAGCATTGATTGAAGTTGCAGACAATGACAATAATCCACTGAGTGTTTCATTGAGGCATGCGGTCAAACCCGACGATATGCTAAATTTCAAGCGATCTGGCATTCAAGAGGGTGTGTTCAAAAATTTAAGATTAGGTAAGTACGCGCTTGAAGGAGTGATTGATTTGCGCCAAAAGCGCATGGAAGAGGTTCGCTCACTGTTGTTTCGGGAGGTACAACGATTGCACCATGCAGGTGTCCGTGCGATTTTACTGAAACATGGCCGCGGGGCTCAAAGCCAGCCTATTCCTGCACTTTGTAAAAGTTACGTTAATCAATGGCTCGCTGAACTCAACGAAGTGATTGCATTTCATTCTGCTCAACCTCGGCATGGAGGTTTAGCCGCCACTTACGCATTACTCAAAAAACATCCTGAACAAAAGCTAATAAACCGCGAACGCCAACAAAAGCGGATTTAAAGATTAGTCTTTTAGGATGACTGACGTTGCATCTGCAGGGGTATGGGGAGTTACCACATTACTGATTTCATTAGAGCGTGCTGATGTGCTGAAGACTGCCATCACAATCATTGCTGCCACTGCGATTGCCACGCCGGTGAGGCCAAAACCTTTGCTTGAACGATTCATTTTCGTCTCTTATTGTTACGTTGTTAACTACTGACTTGTCAAAGACAACTCACGATATTGCTTCCAAGCGCACGTTCCATATTTTTTCTATGTTAGAACAAACGCTTATGAAAAAACAACCATAACATGACATTTTTTTGACAAAATCATCAAAAAAATGTCACTTTTCTGGTTTTAACAGCTTTTTTGCCGATTATCCTACGAACTTACGCGCATTTCGGAACATGCGCATCCAGGCACTATCCTCTTGCCAATCATCAGGATGCCAGGAATTAGCAACCGTTCTGAATACACGCTCTGGGTGCGGCATCATAATCGTGGCGCGACCATCGGTGCTAGTAAATGCAGTAACACCTTGTGGCGAACCATTAGGGTTTGCAGGATATTTCTCTGTTGGTTGACCGAAATTATCGACATAGCGGGCACTCACCAGTTGTTGCGCTTGTAACTGTGCAAGTGCAGAATCGACAGCAAATTCAGCTCTCCCTTCCCCATGCGATACTGCTATTGGCATGCGAGAACCCGTCATCTGATCAAAGAAAATCGATTTTGACTCAAGAATTTCGACCATTGAGAAACGCGCTTCGAAACGCTCTGAGCGATTGGTAACAAAGTGCGGCCATAGTTCCGCACCCGGTATTAGGGTCTTCAGATTTGACAACATTTGGCAACCGTTACAAACCCCAAGCGAGAATGTGTCCTCGCGAGCAAAAAACTGGGCAAACGCATCTCGCGCTAATCCATTGAATAATATAGATTTAGCCCAACCTTCCCCGGCACCAAGTACATCACCATAACTAAATCCACCACACGCGACCAAGCCTTTGAAATTTGCTAGGTCAACTCGCCCGGCTAAGACATCGCTCATGTGAACGTCTATCGCGCTAAACCCAGCACGCGTGAACGCTGCGGCCATTTCAACATGTGAGTTCACGCCTTGTTCGCGAAGCACTGCAAGTTGCGGTCGAACGCCGGTTACAATGAAAGGCGCGGCAATATCTTCGTTAATGTCGTAAGACAAAGCAGCGTGCAATCCCGGATCATTGTCATCCGTTTTAATGTTTAGCTCTTCTTCTGCACAAGCTGGATTATCTCTGAGCTTTTGCATTTCATGGGTGGTACTTGCCCATAATTTACGGAAGTATCCGCGAGAATTTTCTAATACCACATCACCATGTTGGCAAATTCTTATGTGATCATCAGTATTCAGTGTACCGATATCAGAAATGGCATCACCCAAACCATGCGTCGCAAACAACTCTTTCATAAGCGTATAATCTTGGGTTTTGACTTGAATGACGGCACCGACTTCTTCGTTGAAGAGCCAATTCACCGGATGTTGATTTTCCGCAATGCTTATGTCGATACCAACATGCCCAGCAAAAGCCATTTCAACAAGCGTAGTAAACAAGCCGCCGTCAGAGCGGTCGTGGTAGGCCAATGCCAATTGTTGTTCAACCACTGCCTGCATCGCATTGAAAAAACTGGCCAAACGCTTAGGATCATCGACATCGGCAGGCACTTCGCCTAACTGCGCATATACTTGCGCTAGACAACTCGCACCTAAACGCTGCTGTCCAGCACTTGGGTCAATCAACAACAAACGAGTCTCGCCGCGGTCGGTTCGCAATTGAGGCGTCAGAGTTTTACGCACATCTTTCACTGCACCGAATGCCGATATGACGAGTGACAATGGAGCCGTTACCGCTTTGGTCTCGTCTCCCTCTTGCCATTGAGTCTTCATAGACATGGAGTCTTTACCCACTGGTATAGTCAGACCTAACGCGGGGCATAGCTCTTCGCCAACGGCCTTCACTGCTTCATATAGTCCCGCGTCCTCACCAGGGTGGCCGGCAGCAGCCATCCAGTTGGCAGACAACTTGATACGTTTTAGGTCGCCTATGTTACTCGCGGCGATATTGGTAAGGGCTTCTGCAACAGCCATCCGAGCTGATGCTCCGTGGTTCAAAAGAGCGATGGGCGTACGCTCCCCCATCGCCATAGCCTCACCATGATAGGTATCCAGAGCCGTTGTTGTAACGGCAACATCAGCAACAGGGATTTGCCATGGTCCCACCATTTGATCCCTTGCCACCATTCCCGTAACAGTGCGATCGCCGATCGTTATTAAAAACGTCTTTTCCGCAATCGTGGGCAACTGCAACAAGCGCTCGGCTGCATCAGCTAAATCGATATTACTAACGTCAAATGTTTGTGGTTGTGCCTTAGCCGACTGGACATCTCGATGCATTTTGGGAGGTTTCCCCAACAACACAGACAACGGCATATCGATGGGATTATTGTTAAAGTGTGCATCACTGAGGGTAAGATGACGAGACTCAGTGGCTTCACCCACTATGGCATAAGGCGCGCGTTCGCGTGAGCATATTTGTTCAAATAATTCAAGGTTTTCTGGCGCTACCGCTAGTACGTAGCGCTCTTGTGATTCGTTACACCAAATTTCCAGCGGCGACATCCCAGGCTCATCACTAGCCACATTGCGCAATTCAAATTGACCACCGCGTTCACCGTCATTCACCAGTTCTGGGAATGCATTCGACAATCCCCCTGCCCCAACATCGTGAATAAATTGGATAGGGTTGCGGTCGCCCAACTGCCAGCATTTATCAATCACTTCCTGACACCGACGCTCCATTTCTGGATTGTCACGCTGGACAGAGGCAAAATCGAGGTCTTCGCTAGATTGGCCTGATGTCATAGAGGAGGCCGCACCGCCGCCCAAGCCAATATTCATTGCAGGTCCGCCCAATGCGATTAGTTTTGCGCCAACCGTAATTTCACCTTTTTGCGTGTGCTGTCGACGAATGTTGCCCAAACCGCCGGCAAGCATAATAGGTTTGTGATAGCCGCGAACTTCCTCGCCATTAAAGCTGGTAACCGCTTGTTCGTAGGTTCTGAAGTAGCCCAACAAGTTCGGACGGCCAAATTCGTTATTGAAAGCTGCACCACCCAGCGGACCATCCAGCATAATATCTAGCGCACTCACGATCCGAGCTGGTTTGCCATATGCCTGCTCCCAGGGATGCGTTAACCCCGGCAGCTGTAGATTAGATACGCTAAAACCAACTAATCCCGCTTTCGGCTTTGAGCCTCGACCAGTCGCCCCTTCATCTCGAATTTCACCGCCCGAGCCAGTCGCAGCGCCGGCAAACGGCGAGATAGCAGTAGGATGATTATGGGTTTCAACTTTCATCAATATATCGATGTTCTCATGATGAAAACTGTATTCGTGAGAGTCTACATCAGGAAAGAATCGGCCCGCTTCCCACCCATGCATAACCGCTGCGTTATCTTTATACGCTGAGGTCACAAAGTCAGGATGCATTTCATAGGTATTTTTGATCATCTTAAACAGCGATTTTGCTTGCTTCTCGCCGTCTATGGTCCAATCCGCATTAAAAATTTTGTGTCGACAGTGCTCAGAATTTGCTTGCGCAAACATATAAAGTTCAATGTCATTGGGGTTTCGCCCTAATGCAGTGAAACTGTCGAATAGATAATCAATTTCATCCTCAGCCAGCGCAAGACCCATATCGACATTTGCTTGCATTAACGCCTGTTTGCCTAAACCTAAAATATCTATACTTTTCAGTGGCGCTGGTTCAGCCGATTGAAACAAAGCGGAAGCATCATCTATGTCAGCGTGCACGGTTTCTGTCATACGGTCATGCAGCACTTGCTTTACCGCATCTCGTTGCTCTGCGGTAAGATACTCGTCTGCTCCAACGTAATAAGCGCATCCACGCTCGATCCGGGTAACCTCAGTAAGACCACAGTTATGGGCGATGTCCGTTGCTTTTGACGCCCAAGGTGAGATAGTTCCCAATCTAGGTGTTACAAAAAACAGTTCACCTTCACGATTTATTTCCGCATTTTTTGGTCCGTACACCAGTAACTGTTTGAGGATCCGCATATTATCCTCAGTCAAATCATTAGCAACGTCGACTAAATGCACCCATTCGGTAGCTAAAGATGTTACATTGATGCCGAGGTTTGCGAGTTGCTGAATGATTTTTTGCAACCTAAAATCGGAAAGTGCTGGAGCGCCGTGCAGTACTAACATACAGTGGTTTCTCTGACAGTTTGGTACATATACGGCCCATTAGTTAGCCGAAATATGCAGCCTTTGGTGATAACGAGTAAAGTAGGCGCGGAGTATAGCCGATAAGGCGTTTGTTGATAAGAGTGAAGTCGCAAAGGATAGAAAAAAATCAATGCTACATGTAGTCGGGAAGCACAAACTATTGCTATTGATAAGCATCGCAATGCTTATCATATCAGCCTGTGCAGAACCGCCACATGTATCTTCATTACAACGCATCTTAGATACTGGCGTATTAAAGGTTGGCACTAATTATGGCCGCACTACGTACTATAACGGCGTATCAGGCAAAGAAGGTTTTGAGTATGAACTGGCGAAAGGATTTGCGGATTATCTAGGCGTTGAGTTAGAAGTCTACCCTTACTATTCAATTGACGATCTATTTCCACAGCTGGCAAATGACCATATTGATGTTGTCGCTGCCGGCATTAGTATGACCCCCCGGCGCTTACAACAGTTTGACTTCGGCCCAGCTTATCAAGACGTGAGTCAGAAACTCGTTTATCTGCAAGGGAATACGCGCCCTCGCGATATTTCCCAACTCAATGGCGAGTTAGTTGTGGTTCAAGGCAGTAGTCACGCCGAAACCCTAGCAGAATTGGATTTGCCTGAAACTCTGCAGTGGCAACAAACGGATGAACGCGATGCAGAAGAATTGCTTGAACTCGTTGCCCAAGGCTTACTGGATTACACTATTGCAGACTCCAATATTCTTGCCATCGTAAGGCGGCGTTACCCGCAGATCAGTATTGGTTTCACCATTGCACAAGAGCAAGGAATTGGGTGGGCGATCAATGCAGATGGAGATGATGCGTTGCGCGCTGCCATGATTGATTATTTTGGCACCATACGTAACAACGGCACATTTACCGTTTTAGAAGATAAATACTTCGGCCATGTACAAAATTTTGATTATGTCGATACGCGCGAATTTATTCGTGCTGCAGAAGATATCCTGCCACCACTCAAGCCACTTTTTCAACAATATGCCGGCAATTTAGACTGGCGATTATTGGCTGCGATGAGCTATCAAGAGAGTCATTGGCAAGCGGATGCGACTTCACCCACAGGCGTCCGTGGCCTAATGATGCTCACTTTAGCCACAGCTGAAGACATGGGTGTTGATTCGCGACTTGATCCAGAGCAGAGCATTCGTGGCGGCGCGCAATACTTTGCTAGTCTACTGCGCCGCGTGCCCGCTCGGATCCAAGAGCCTGATAAGACGTGGTTAGCATTGGCTGCGTATAATGTTGGTTTGGGTCATTTAGAGGACGCCCGCGTGTTAACCCAACGTGCTGGAGGAAACCCTGACATGTGGGTTGACGTTAAACAACATTTACCATTGTTGCGACAGAAGAAGTATTACAAAACGACTCGCTACGGATACGCACGCGGTGACGAGGCAGTAAACTATGTCGATAATATACGCCGCTACTACGACACGTTGGTGTGGTTAGAGCAACACCAAGAAGACAAAATAGAACAAAGTCCTAGCAACAGCCTGGCTAAAGCAACATCACCAAACGAATAACGCTGACAGTTACGTTTTTCTGTCATGACCTGCCTGCAACAATACATAAGTTTGTCATTCCACTGTCACATACTCAACCCATATTGATAAGAACTTAATTCTCTGAATACGGTCTTATCAATTAGCTAAATAGGCACACTTGAAAGTGAAACCGTCAATCCCTACTTAAAGGATTGATGAAGATTGAGCGACAAAGATAATAAATAAGGAGATTTTCATTCTATGCGCAGAAACAAATCACTAAAACGTAAGACGTTGCAATCGAATACCAATCGCCGTTTGCAAATGTTTAAGCGAATGCGAAAAAAGATCCTACAGCGTCGGCGCGAATTTGTTCGGGCAGAGCTTGTACAGCAATGGTCAGTCGCGTGCTGAGTCGCTTTTCAGCCGCTGTTGCTTAAGTTGTTTCTGTTGCCGACGACGTTCACGAAAAAAGTCTGAAAGCAGAGTACTGCACTCACTTTCAAGCACCCCGCCGACTACCTCTACTTGATGATTTAATCGACTGTCCCGCGTTATATCCATGATACTTCCCGCGCAGCCTGTTTTATTATCAAACGCACCGAAAACCAATCGCGCAATACGCGCATGAATCATCAGGCCAGCACACATTGGGCAGGGCTCCAAGGTGACATATAACGTTGTGTCTGGAATACGATAATTACTTAGACGCAGAGCAGCCTGCTGGATTGCCATGACCTCAGCGTGCGCAGCAGGATTATGGCTTTGAATGGGCGAATTCCAGCCCTCGCTCAATAATTGATTATCTTTAACCACTACAGCGCCTACAGGCACTTCCCCAAGATCCCGAGCTCGACACGCTAACTGCAAGGCGTGTTGCATCCAGTATTCGTGGTCATTTTCTTTAATCATTAGTCAATTTTGCCAATTTCTTGTGGTTATTTTTACCAACACTCACGCCAGCTTACTGTATGTCATTGTTTTTATTTATTATTATTTATGGTAAGCGTTTTGCAAATTAGTAGTTCGTATCGAGTGAGTTGCGCACAATAGCACGAAGCCCAATTAGGCAAAATACTCGTTACCCACTAAACTGTATTTACAAGATGACGAGGGAATATCTCATGAACATGACTGCCATAGCGATTGTTGCAATTATCTGTTGGACCATTGTTTCTTTGACTGGTGCAAAGAAGACCAAGAAAAAAGAAAAGCATGATGAGTCAACTATCGCTGAAAATGCAGAGTTACGCGCTAAACTTGATGCCATGCAAGAACGTATCGAAGTGTTAGAGCGAATCGTCACTGATGATAAGTATGATTTGAACCGTCAATTCGAGAACCTGCGTAAAGATTCAGATAAAGCAGCATAACGCCGATTCTACACTTGCTGTAATTGAGAAAAGATGCATTTAGTTGGGGTTTACTGAGGCCAATCAATGACTAATGGTCTGGCTAGCCCCCTTCTAAAATAAAACGCTCAGCGCGCTCAACACGACGCGGTTTTCCGGCCACAATAAGCACATCTCCTGCTTGAACAACCGTGTTAGCGTCTGGCTTTTCGTATTCTGTTTGCTCACGCCGCAATCCCTTTAAGGTAACTCGGATCCTTGATAAATCTAACTCAGCGAGGGTTTTACCGTTGGCATAAGCATCAGGAGCAACAATAACTGGATGTAAAAATTCTAATTTATCTTGCGTGGCAGGATTAATTTCTGTGGTTTCCCCGGGATAAAAACCATGCATATGATCATAACGTCCTTTCCGTTCAGCTCGCACTCGTTTGAGGATCCGCGACATCGGGACACCTGAATAATGCAATAACTGCGAAATCAGCATTAAGCTGCCCTCTTGCAACTCTGGCACCACTTGGGTAGCGCCTGCGTCGTACAGCATACTTAATTGTTTATCTTTGCGCGTACGAACGATGGTTGTCACGTCGGGTTGCAGTTGTTTGGTCACTGCGATTAATTTTTTTGCCTTATCGGGTTGGTCAAATGTAATTAACACCAACTTCGCATGAGCTAGCCCTGCACTATTTAGAATATCTTTCTGAGTCGCGTCACCGAAAATAACCGGCTCTCCTGCTGCTCGACTTTCTTGCACACGGATAGGATCAAAATCCACTGCGATATACTTAATGCCCTCGAGTTTGAGCATTCGCGCACTACTTTGTCCAACTCGACCAAAGCCAATAATGATGACATGATTGGCGACGCCCGCAGTTATGGCATTTATGTCACCGCTAGTATTCAATGCAGATACCAAGTTGCGTTGACTCAGTCGCATAGCAACAGCCATACTTTTTTCAATCAGAAAAGGCGTCACTGCCATACTCAAAATGCCCACACTGACTAAAAAGGATGCCAGCTCACTAGAAATAACTTGATGGCTTACAGCCAAAGTCGCCAACACAAAACTAAATTCTCCCATTTGGCACAATTTGATTGCTGCCGCCCAACTGTCGCGCGAGGCGACTTTGAAAAACCAGGAAGCCAGCTGCATGAGGAGTACTTTAAGAACCAGCATCCCCGCGGTAGCAAGCAATATCCAATACCATTGAGCGAGCAAATAGTTAAGATTAAGTTGCATGCCAACTGTTACAAAGAAAAGCCCCATTAGCATATCCCTAAATGGGCGAATATCAGCTTCAAGTTGGTAACGGTATTGGCTTTCACTTAACATCATGCCGGCTAAAAAAGCTCCCAGCGCCATTGATAGTCCAAACCAATATGTCAAACCCGCAGCTAAAAGGGCTACCACGATAGTCGTTAAAACAAATAGCTCGTCAGTGCGGACTTGGGCAATTTCGCGGAATAAACGCGGCAAGCCCCACTTGCCCACCGACATAAGGATGAATACGACAACGATGCCTTTCAGCAAAGCGAAAGACATCGCTATTGCGAAGCCTCCCTCTGCAGACTCTGACATTAATGGGATTGCGATAAGGAAAGGCACAACTGCCAAGTCTTGAAACAGTAATACACTTATCGCGAGTTGGGTGCGTTGATTGTGAAGGATCCCCATTTCAGCCACTTGCTTTATCACAATCGCGGTCGATGACAAAGCTATCATCCCACCGACAACGATGGCGGCATTAAGCTCAAGACCAAGACCTATGGCAATTAAACTACAGGCCAATGTGGTTAAACCAACTTGCCCGATCCCAACGCCAAATACCATGTGGCGCATCGCGATTAATTTGGGGAGTGAAAACTCTAGTCCCAACGAAAATAATAAGAAAACAATCCCAATTTCTGCCAGTAAATGCATCTGCTCAGGGTGTGTAAACAGCGCAATACCGTTAGGTCCAGCGATAAGCCCAGCAATTAAGTAAGACAATATAGGCGGCAAGCCAATACGCTTTAGTAACCAAATAAGAGTTACCGCAATGACCATCAACACAATTACATTGATAAATTCAGAGGTCAAAACAGGAGCTCCTTATAAGGTTTGGCTTGCTTCTTGCTGACTACAAACTTGAGTTTACGTCAGGGCGAACGGCTGTCAATTTGCTGACACCTCTAGCGTATTGTATTGCCTGGACTAACACAATTGTAAATACCATTTTTGGAGTTGGCTGTGGATTTTACCTATTCTTCAAATCTCGAACGCAATGATAGCCTTGGAGCAAGCGCACTTAGCTCTGTGGCGAGCGTTGAACAGGATTACTCACAACCGCTAACCCATGCAATTGAATACACTGCGTTTCTTAACCTAATGTTGGCGAGTATTGAGCTCGACGAGCTGTGTGAAAACTATTATCAATATCTCGGCGGGAAATTGCCGCTTAAACGGCTAGCTTTCACCCAAGACAAAAACCTACACTGCTGGGGCACAAAAAGTGCGCAACACATAGATATTGTTTTACCCTGCGCGGCCAAAACTAAACATGCGGACGCAAAAGTCAGCGCCATTCAGTACACATTTGCACGTATCCTGAGTATTAGTGAGCAACAAGTTTTACACGACTTGCACACGCATTTTTGTATACCCTTAGGCCATGCCCTGGCCTATCAGCGTCTACTCAATCAAGCGACAACTGACGCGCTTACGGGCTTAACTAATCGTGCGGGGTTCGATCAACAATTACAACGTGCGTTTAGTCAGTTCGAGCGCCATGGTCTTGGATTTGGTTTGCTCGTGGTTGATCTCGATAATTTTAAACAGGTCAATGACCGCTTTGGTCATCTGCAAGGTGACAAAGTATTGCAAGAAGTAGCAGAGCAGCTGCGCGCTTCATTACGCGACGAAGACTTACCATTTCGTTTCGGCGGTGATGAATTTTGTTGTTTAATTAACGCGGCAGATAACGCCCAGCTAGAGCGCGTTGGACAGCGAATATTGAAATCGATGCGTCAATCAGCGCTACTCCACAAACACGGGATCACCGCCAGCATCGGTGGCGCTATCGCAACAGTAAGAGATAATTTAGAGTCATTGTTTTACAAGGCCGACCAAGCCGTATATCGGGTAAAAGCCAGTAATAAAAACGGCGTAGACGTTGCTGCGTAGCTAGTCTAATGGCTTTCGTTTGCCTGCCAATGCAGGTGAACTGTATCAGCATCAATCAGCACTGCTAACAATTGTTGTCCCGCAAAAACACCGAGCACTGACCTACGATGCCATGTGGGAACCTGCCACTCTTTAAACCAAACTTTTAACCGCTTTGCTTGCTGTTGCGAATTAAACGCAAAGTAATGCTCACCGATGTTACTGCGAACGTGCCATTGCACATTCTCGTCGGACATATTTTCAGGCGCACTCAATTGCACCTTTGCCGCTGTACCAGAGCTTAGTAACATTCCTCTTGAAGAGAGCTCGATATGCCACCTTAGCGCCCGACCAAGCGCATCCGTAGTTACCACATTCGCGTTATCTGCACAAAGTACATCGCAGTCTATCGCTTGATAACATTCAGCAAAAGCATATAACGAATCTTTAAACACCCTTACTTCATGGGTCCCCCAAGCGACATGCCCTTGACTATCATTTGAACCAGTCAGAAGTTGGCCAATTTGCAGAAGTACTGCATGACTTGGTAGCGCAATTTTTTGCTGATGTAACCAATAGCGCAGTAAATCATTTTCGAGCTGGCTAGGTAATGCGATAAGCTTAGAGCGATATAACGCACCATTAGCGCTGCTCAGCTCTTTGAGCTTTTCCTCCAACAATAATTCCAAGCTTTCCTGCTGTTCAGCACACAACTGTGCTGTACGCTGCATTGCGGCTTGCATCCCCTCCCAGCGTTCTCGCCAATGTTTTGCCATGACCGGGAACAACGAGTTGCGGATGAAGTTGCGGTCAAAACGCTCATCTTGATTAGATTCATCTTCTATCCAGTGCAAATCGCGTTGTGCTGCATACTCTTCTAGTTCTGCGCGGCTGACTGACAGCAGTGGTCTGCCAAGAAAAAGTGTTTGCGCGCTTAATGTGCGCGTGGTTATGGGTTGCATACCTGCCAATCCCTTCGGTCCACTGCCACGCAGCAGTCGCATTAGTAAAGTTTCGATTTGGTCGTTGCGGTGATGTGCCAGCAACAGCAGTCCATTATGGCTTACATGCTTGGCAAATGCTGCATAGCGCGCAACTCGAGCAGCCTCTTCAAGGCTTTGACGACCTTGGCGGGCGACATTAACCACTTCATTAATGATCGCCAATCCATTACCTCGAACCAATGTCTCGACGTGTTGCTGCCAATCATTTGCGTGTGGGCTGAGCTGATGGTTTATATGAATTATTTTGAGGGTTAGGCCTCTGGCTTTGGCCCAAGGTGCGGCGATATTAAGCAACGCAACACTGTCTAAGCCGCCAGAGCAACCTAGCCAAACTGTATCAACCGGTTCCGCGGTGGGACGCTGTTTAAGATAGGCATCGAAAACGCCTTCAAGATTTGCTTGAAGGCGTTGTAGGATTGATAAGTTAGCAGTATCCAAACGACATTAATCGCTCGTAGCGTTGCTCCAATAGCTCATCGGTGGACAATTCCAGCAATTGCGACAACTGTTGCTTGATTGTCGCTTTCAGATTCGCCGCAGCGCCGTCAAAATCCCGATGTGCTCCACCCAGCGGTTCATCAATAATGGTATTGATCAAACCCAACTCATGAATTTGCTGCGCGCTGACGCCCATCGCTTCAGCTGCGATTGGGGCTTTCTCTGCGCTCTTCCACAAAATCGATGCGCAGCCTTCGGGAGAAATAACCGAATACGTACTGTACTGCAGCATATTGACCCGATCTCCCACACCGATAGCCAAAGCTCCGCCAGAACCGCCTTCACCAATCACGGTGCAAATAACCGGCACTTTAAGCTCGGCCATTTCTTTTAAGTTACGCGCAATCGCTTCGCTTTGACCGCGCTCTTCTGCACCAACGCCAGGATAAGCCCCAGGGGTGTCAATGAAAGTAATAATCGGTAAACCAAAACGCTCTGCCAACTTCATCAAACGCAATGCCTTGCGATATCCTTCGGGTTTCGGCATACCAAAATTGCGTCTGATTTTCTCTTTAGTATCGCGCCCTTTCTGATGCCCAATAATCATGACTGGTTGACCATCAAGTTCAGCTAAACCGCCGACAATAGCCTTATCGTCTGCGTATGCACGATCACCTGCCAGTTCTTGAAAGTCACTAAACAGTCGCTTGACATAATCATGGGTGTAAGGGCGATTAGGGTGGCGCGCAATTTGCGAAATTTGCCAAGCCCCTAAGTTAGAGAAAATCTTTTTCGTTTGCTCTACATTTTTCTCTTGTAAGCGGGTGATTTCCTCTTCGATACTAACGTCGAATTCGCCGTCCTGGTTGACTAACTGCAACTCTTTTATTTTCGCCTCTAACTCGGCGATGGGTTGCTCAAAATCCAAAAAATGTGAGTTCATTCCAAATCCTGTTTTATCGTCGCGTCTTTAGCCTAAATCAGTTACCTAAACTCCAGCGCAATAGACGATTCGCCTACGCACTGTTTGAGTTCATGCAGTAACTGATCGTCTGGCGTGACATACCAATCGGCACCACAGGCAACCGTGACTTCTACGTCAGGGTGGTGCACCACAAAGTGGACTGGACAACTGCCGCCACGATAGTTATCTAATATCTTATGTAGTGTAGACACTGCGTCGAAATTACACCACTCGGCATCAACTTGCAGCGATATCGCGCCCAAATTCGTTTCTCTGGCTGCAACGATATCCATTACGTCTCTGGCGGTAATTGTATTGCCCCCAGAGAATTCATCAAAGCTGACCTGTCCTTTTACCAGCAATATTTTGTCATTTTCCAGCATAGATTCGTATTGTTCATACATATCGGGGAAAAATCGTACATCCATACGGGCACTTTTATCATCTAAGGTAACGATTGCCCAGCGTTTACCCTTTTTATTGGTCATCACCCGCACACCCAACACCAAACCAACGGCAGATGCAACTGCTTCACGACCTGTCGGCTTCAAGTCAACCAAACGACCATCGGTATAATGCGACAATTCTTCAATATATTGATTGATGGGGTGACCAGTAAGGTACAAGCCAAGGGTCTCTTTCTCGCCTTCGAGCCAAATTTTTTCCGACCATTGCGGGACATCAGCAAACGCTTGTTTGACATCATCCGGCTCAGTGGTCAGTAACCCGAACATATCAGATTGCCCATAGGATTCGGCCCGCGCATGCTGATCCGCCGCCGCTAATGCCTCCGGTAATGAAGCCATGATCGCAGCACGATGCGGTCCCAAATTGTCCATCGCACCGGATAACACCAGCTTTTCAAGCACCCGGCGATTTACCTTTTTAATATCAACCTTGGCACAAAAATCAAATAAATCAGTAAAACGACCATGCTTCTCGCGCGCAGCAATAATAGCCTCAATCGGACCTTCACCAACTCCCTTGATTGCACCAATGCCATAAACAATCCGACCTTCAGGATCGACCGTAAACTTATAGCGCCCGCTGTTTAGGTCAGGCGGTAAAAGCGTCAGTCCCATACGGTTACATTCATCGACCAAGGTCACAATCTTATCGGTGTTATCCATATCCGCCGACATAACGGCAGCCATAAACTGAGCGGGGTAATGCGCCTTTAGCCATAAGGTTTGGTAGGACACCAATGCATAAGCGGCGGAGTGTGATTTGTTAAAGCCATAACCGGCAAACTTCTCTACCAAATCGAAGATTTTCATCGCCAAATCAGGGTCAATGTTATTGTCTTTCGCCCCTGCAGCAAATACCTCGCGCTGTTTAGCCATTTCCTCAGGCTTTTTCTTACCCATCGCTCGTCGTAATAAGTCGGCGCCGCCCAGACTGTAACCCGCCATTTCCTGAGCAATCTGCATCACCTGCTCTTGGTATAGAATGATCCCATAGGTTGGTTCTAGGATTGGCTGCAAGCACTCGTGTTGATAGTTTTCATCTGGGTAGGAAATCGCTTCTCGACCATGCTTACGATCAATGAAGTTGTCGACCATGCCTGACTGCAACGGCCCGGGCCTAAACAGTGCTACCAAAGCGATAATATCTTCAAAACAGTCAGGACGAAGGCGTTTGATAAGGTCTTTCATACCCCGTGATTCAAGCTGAAACACCGCTGTAGTTTCAGCTCGCTGCAACATGTCAAAACTGGTTTTATCAACCAAGGGTATCGCGCTGATATCAATCTTTTGACCATCAACCTCACCAATCATTTCAATCGCCCATTGAATGATGGTTAGCGTTCTCAGACCAAGAAAGTCAAATTTTACCAGACCTGCCGTTTCAACATCGTTCTTATCAAACTGAGTGACGGGGTTGTTGCCCTCGTCATCGCAATACAAAGGAGCAAAATCAGTAATTTTAGTCGGCGCAATAACCACCCCACCCGCATGCTTACCAGCATTGCGGGTGACGCCTTCGAGTACGCGCGCCATGGTCATCAATTCTGCAACTTCATCGTCACTGGCTTCCAGCTCGCCTAAGCGCGGCTCTACGTCAAACGCTTTCGCCAGAGTCATGCCAGGATCGGATGGGATCAGTTTACTGATACGATCAACAAATCCATAAGGGTGGCCAAGTACGCGACCAACATCCCGTACAACGGCCTTTGCCGCCATGGTGCCAAAGGTAATGATCTGAGATACCGCATCGCGACCATACATTTGCGCCACGTGATCAATAACTTCATCCCGACGGTCCATGCAGAAATCGACATCAAAATCCGGCATCGAAACCCGCTCAGGGTTGAGGAATCGTTCGAAGAGTAAGTCAAATTCTAGCGGGTCCAGATCAGTAATTGATAACGCGTAAGCAACCAAGGAGCCCGCGCCCGATCCCCGCCCCGGTCCAACCGGAATATCATGATCTTTACTCCACTGGATAAACTCCATAACGATCAGGAAGTAGCCGGGAAATCCCATTTGATTGATTACATCTAGCTCAATTTGCAAGCGTTCGTCGTACTCAGGGCGCTTTTCTTTGCGAACTTGCTCGTCTGGAAACAAAAATTCCAGACGCTTCTCTAAACCCTCACGCGACACCTTGACCAAATAATCCGCATCCGACATACCGCCGGTAGGAAACTTAGGCAAAAAGTATTCGCCCAGCTTAACCGTTACGTTACAGCGCTTAGCTATTTCAACCGTATTTTCAATCGCTTCAGGAATATCCTCAAAAAGTGCCAGCATTTCTGCCGGAGAACGCAGGTATTGTTCAGAGCTGTAGCGCTTGGGTCGACGCTTATCATCAAGCGTGTAACCATCATGAATAGCAACTCGGATTTCGTGTGGCTCAAATCCTTCCTGATCGATAAAACACACCTCATTAGTCGCCACGACTGGCAGGTCCTGCTGTGCTGCGAAAGCGACGGCACTGTGCACATAATCTTCTTCCGACGCACGACCTGTGCGCGTTAGTTCGATATAGAAACGGTCGTTGAAATATTGCTGGTAAAACCCAGCGATTTGACTCGCTAGACTTTGATTGCCCTTAACTAAGGCAATACCTATATCGCCTTGCATTCCACCGGACAATGCAATGATGCCTTGGTTATGATCAGCTAACCACTGCTGATCAATTACTGCGCGGTTATGCAAATAGCCGCGTTTATAGGCTTCTGAGATCAGGTGAGTGATATTTTTATAGCCGGTTTCATCCATCGCTAACAACGTTAAACGGACTAACTGATCCGGCATAAAGGGGCTATTTAACCAGGCATCGACACCGATAATAGGCTTTAATCCCAGCGCATGTGATTCGGAATAAAACTTCACCAGCCCACACATATTCATTTGGTCGGTGATCGCTATCGCTGGCATTCCCATATCTTTAGCTCTGGCCAAAATCGGTTTGACCTTATTGAGGCCATCCATCATGGAAAAGTCACTGTGTACACGAAGATGAATAAAGGACGCTGTGGTCATTGCCTGCGACTGTTCTTCGGCCTGCGTCATGAATTACGTACCTGCTGTAAGTTTGCTAAGGATGGATTGTACTGGTTTAAAACTTTTTCGGTAGCAGTCTAATACACCATGTTGTTCAATGGCAGCAAAATGCGCTTTGGTGGGGTAGCCTTTATGTTTATCAAAACCAAATTCCGGGTGTTTTTCATGCAGTTCCAACATCTCTGCATCACGGGTTACTTTAGCTAAAATTGACGCCGCACCAATTTCCGCATGAATCGCATCGCCTTTCACTACTGCTTCGCTTGCATAGTGCCATTGTGGCAGTCTATTTCCGTCCACTCGCACCCATTCAGGCTGGATGGGTAATGCCTCTACGGCACGCTGCATAGCCAGCATTGATGCGTGAAGAATATTTAAATGGTCGATTTCTGCAGGAGATGCTCTGCCGATTGCCCAACTTAACGCGTGAGCTTTAATTTGCTCAGCCAAAACAATACGCTTTTGTTCAGAAAGTTTTTTCGAATCGGTCAGCCCATCGATGGGATTGTCAGGATCTAAAATAACTGCAGCGGTTACCACATCACCCACCAATGGTCCTCTTCCGACTTCATCAACACCTGCAATACGCTGGTATTCCATCGTTTATAACTCCTCAGCGTTGCTTTGTGTCGGCATGTTCGCCAAGTTCAGAACCGCGGTCGCTGCCTGATGGTCGGCATTGCACTGTAGACTCTGATGAATACGCGTAAACGTTTGTTTTAGCGTGTCACCCTGTGCGCCAAATAGCGGCAATAAGTGCTGCGCCAAATTTTCAGGATTCACATCAGCTTGCAATAATTCAGGCACAAGCGCTTCATCGGCCAACAAATTAGGAAGTGAGAAAAACGCCGGTTTATACAAATACCCCATGATAAAACGGGTCAACTTCGCCATTTTATAAGCCACCACCATTGGACGTTTGCATAACATGGCTTCCAGCGTTGCAGTGCCTGATGCAATGAGCACCGCGTCTGCTGCAAGCAGGCATTCTCGTGATTGCCCATCCACAATGCGTATGTCTAGTAATGAGGTTTCTCTTCCCTGCGTAAATTTGTCTACGATAGCCTGGATCTGTTGATACCTTGCATCATTCGCAGCAGGGATTAAAACCGCAAGCGGCTTATCCAAATCTAACTGGCTCGCCACCAGAAGTGCGGTGGATAAAAAATCGTTGAGTAATGCATTTACCTCACCTTGGCGCGAACCTGGTAATGCCGCCAATACAGTTGCGTCACTTGTCACGCCTAAAATCTTACGCGCGGGTTCTTGCTCAGCATTTAACGGGATAGTATCAGCGAGTGTGTGACCCACAAATTGGTAGGGCACGTTATATTGCTGATATATACCCGCCTCAAAAGGAAATAAACCAAGCACCAAATGGGTGGCCTTAGCAATTTTATGAATGCGCTTCTCACGCCATGCCCAAACCGTAGGGCTAACATAATGGACGGTCTTTATACCTACTTGCTTGAGTACGGTTTCGATGCGTAAATTAAAATCGGGGGCGTCAACGCCAATGAAGACATCCGGTCGGTCATCGGTAAAATGCTCTATCACCTGCCGCTTTACTGCCAGTAAACGCCTGATACGCGACAAAACTTCGACTAGCCCCATAACCGAAAGCTCTTCCATATCGACCAGTGAGTGCATGCCCTGTGCCAGCATGTGACGGCCACCGATACCGCTAAACCGGATGTTGGGGTGTTGAAGTTTGAGCTCGCGCATTAATCCAGCAGCAAGCACATCCCCAGACGGCTCACCGGCGATAATACCGATATGCAATGACGCTGACATTGATTAACGAATAATGCCGCGTTCAGACTGTTCTATAAAATCAGCTAACAAGCCGACTTCTGGAGTTTGCGTCGCCATTTCTTTTAGTAGAGATATCGCCTGATCGGCAGTGTTGCCATCGCGATAGATGATTTTGTAAGCGCGTTTGATTTGCATGATGGTTTCTTTGCCATACCCACGACGACGCAGGCCTTCAGAATTGATACCTTGCGGAATGTGTTTAGTCCCACTGATCATGACAAAAGGCGGAATATCACGCAGAATAATTGCACCACCGCCGGCAAAACTGTGCGAACCTACTTTGCAAAACTGGTGAATGGCCGCCAAGCCGCCTAATATTACGCTGTTACCCACATGCACATGGCCTGCTAAAGTCACATTATTGGCGAAAATATTGTCATCACCAACCACACAATCATGGGCAACATGGACATTAACCATTAACAGGTTATTACTGCCTATTTTAGTTAACTCTTGATCTTGTACTGTGCCACGATGCACAGTGACCGACTCACGGAAAATATTATTATCGCCTATCTCTAGACGCGTCGGTTCACCGGCATATTTTTTATCCTGACAAGCCTCGCCGATACTTGCGAATTGATAAAAGTGATTACCCTTACCGATTTTACTTGGACCTTTGATAACGACATGAGATTCAATAACGCAATCATCACCTATCTCAACATCGTTACCAATATAGCTAAATGGACCAACAGAAACGTTATTGCCCAATTTGGCACCAGGTTCAATGATCGCAGTGGCGTGTATTGTCATTTAAATAGCTCGCATTGCACACATAAATTCGGCAGAACAGGCCTCCTCGCCATCAACACTGCCCACACCGTGGAATTTCCAGATCCCGCGTCTTTCTTTAATTAGCTTAACGTCAAAATCAAGTCTGTCACCCGGCGTAACCGGACGCTTAAAACGCGCCTTATCAATCCCTGCATAGAGATAAAGCTCATCACTTTTCCCCTTCGTCTTAAAGCCTAGCACACCAGCCGCTTGCGCCATAGCTTCCAAAATCAAGACGCCAGGGAAAATCGGATGGCCAGGAAAATGGCCCATAAAACAAGGCTCATTAAAGGTTATGTTCTTGTAGGCTTTGATACTCTCGCCTGATTGAAAATCAGTTACGCGATCGATCAGTAGGAACGGATACCGATGAGGAAGTAAATCCAAAATTTCTTGAATTTCAATGGGATTTAATGAGTTGGCCAAAGTGCCTCCGCTGCATAGTAACGCTCTTACCACATAGGTTAGCGTCAGTGTTTAATTTTGGCTGCCAACAATACGCGCAAAAAGCCAAAAAACAAATCAGACCAAACAGCTAAGTGTTTGGTCTAACTGTGTTTCATCGACCGTTTAGTTTAACTTATTAACGTTTTCGAGTACTTGTGCAGAAATATCAAATTTCGGCTTGGTAAACGAAACTGCGCCGGCATCGATGACCATATCATAGTTGCCATCTGCTGCGACTTTATCAATTGACTGACGGATCAAAGCAATCAACTTGTTGCGCTCTTCTGCCTGGCGACGCTGAATTTCTTGTTGTAATGGCTGTGCTTTTTGCGCGTACTCTTGACGAGCTGCAAGGATTTTCTCCTGCATTTCCGCTTTTTCTTGCTCGCTCATGGTCGCCGCATTACGCTGCAAACTTTCAGCATAAAACTGCATGTCACGCTCAAGTTGTTGGATCGCTTCAATGCGATCTTTGAATTCATTTTGAATTTGCTCTGCAATAGCCGCAGCTTCAGGCATAGCTTGAAATACTGACTGCGCATCAACGACAGCAATATTCATTTCAGCTACTGCTGGTGCACTGATAACGGCACTGCTGAGCAATGCACTTGCGACGATATGTTTAGCGAATGTTTTCAATTGAAACTCCTTTATTCACAAATTTGTTAGCCACTGACTGCGTCAGCGTGAATTATTATTAAAATGTTTGTCCGATGTTGAAGGTAAAGAATCTCGCATCATCACCTTCACGCTCGCGGATGGCTCTGGAGAAACTAAATACCATCGGCCCCATGGGTGATAACCATTGTACCGAAATACCCGCAGAAGCGCGATACAGCTTCCAGTCACTGTAATCTAACAGTTCATCAAAGTCGTTTCGCCCTGCGCCTGCATTGGTTAGCCGTGCGTATTCGTCGTAATCAAATTCAGTATCCCACACGTTACCAATATCAAAGAACACACTTGTGCGTACCGAATTATCAAAATCTTCTTCTACAAATGGGGTCGGAACAATCAATTCCAAGCCCCCAAGTGCCATCGCATTACCACCCAGACTACGATTTGACAGCAAGTAGGAATCATTCTCTGGGCTGCCTGGTATGATATTGCCATCAGGCCCTACGATTTCGCCTTGTGAGAAACGCTGAACACCGCGCGGACCAACCGTATTGTTTTCGAAACCGCGCAATGTGTCCGCACCACCCGCAGTGAAGTTTTCAGTGAACGGAAGAATTTGTTCATTGCCATTTTTATCACCATAACCGTTACCATAACCCAAGCGTAAGCGAGCTAAAAACGACCAACGTTGATCACGGGATAGCGGGAAATAGAACTTAGTATCAAAAATTGTCTTGAAATAGTTCACGTCAGAGTTCGGTGTGGTAATGCTAAACGATGCACTTTGCGACGAACCCGCGGTTGGAAATACCCCACGGTTCAAGGTAGTCCGACGCCACGAGATCGATGCTTGGTAACTCTGGTATTTGATAGAAGCATCTGGATCATCAATGTCCAAGAATTGATTATAGAAGCGGTCGGTTTGCTCGTACTGCGAACGGTTGAATAGCTCTACATTTGAATAGGTTAAACCAAAATTGATACGGTTAAACTCATCAATCGGGTAACCGATATTAGCACCTACTTTATACTGCTTACTGTTGAAGCGAATAACGTTGAAATCTTCGCCGTCAAACTCGCTGTAGCTAACCACACCACCTAAGCTAATGCCGTCAATAGTAAAGAAAGGATCTTGATAGGTAATCTGCGCCGACTGTTGGTAAGATACCGTGTTGAGACTAATACCCACTTGCTTACCGGTACCCAAGAAGTTGTCTTGCTGGATACCCGCTTGCAGACTCAACTTGGTGCGGTCGCCGTAACCGATACCGGCGTTAAAGGAGCCTGATGGCTGCTCTTTAACGGTAAAATTGACATCAACTTTATCGTCTTCCCCAGGAATACGCACAGTATCAAATTCGACCTCTTCCATATAGGTCAAACGCGACAGAGAGTTCTTCGAGGACTCCAACAAAGCATTTGATAACCAAGTGCCTTCCATTTGACTGACGTTTTGACGTAATACGTTATCTGCGGTAATCACATTACCCTCGAAATTTAAGCGACGAACATAGATGCGCTTACCAGGGTCAACCGACAAGGTTAACTTAACCGTTTTGTCTTCGTCATTAATTTCCGGCACTGTAGTAACCGTTGGGTAAGCATAACCAAAGCGACCAAGATACTTACTAATAAACTCTTCGGTGTAAGTCACTTCTGCCTGGTTGTACATTTCGCCCGGAGTTAGCGGTAACACAGTTTTGATGTATTCTTCGTGGCCAATCACATCACCGACCAATTCTACATCAGAAATGGTGTATTGCTCACCTTCAGAGACGTTCATAGTGATGTAAATACCCGTCTTTTCTGGAGTCATTGAGACTTGCGTGGATTCTACGGCGAAACGCAAATAACCGCGGTTCTTGTAGTAATTTTCAATGGTTTCCATATCGCCAGACAACGTCTGTTGCTGGTAGCGAGTCTCGGATAAGAAGTCCCACCATGGGGTATTAAATTGCAGTTCCATTTGCTCGAAGAGTTCAGCATCAGAAAATACGTCATTACCAACAATATTGATTTGTTGGATTTCTGCCGCATCACCTTCTTCAAACAACAGTTTTAACTCAACCCGATTACGCGGTAATGGCGTGATAATCGCGTTCACATCAGCACTGTACTTACCAATGCTGTAAAAGAAATCTTTTAAACCATTCTCAATCGACGTTAGGACGGTTTTATCGAGTGGCTCACCAACCCGGATATTATTCCCGTCCAAGCTATCTTGGAGTTGCTCATCTTTAATATCATCATTGCCTTCAAAAATGATATCGCTGATGGTGGGACGCTCGGAGACTCGAACCACAAGAGTGTTTCCGTCACGTAAAATCTCAATGTTCTCAAAGTGCGTCGATGAGTACAGTGAACGAATAAGCTGCGAAACCCTAAAGTCGTTTAACTCATCACCCACTTGCACCGGCAAGTAAGTTAATGCCGCACCGAGAGCCACTCGCTGGAGGCCTTCAACTCGGATATCTTCGACGATGAATTCGCTTTCATTTGCAGAGGCAAGGTGAGCAGCAGACAAAAACAATCCTGCTACAACATACTGTCTAAACTTCATTTATTACTATTCTTCCTGCGCACGTTTGCTAACGTTATTTATATTTATGCTAAGCGGGCAATATCATTAAATATTGCTACTCCCATCAGAGTTAACAGCAATAAGCCCCCAATTTTAAAACCAAGTTCCTGAGTTTGCTCAGACACCGGTTTACCCGTGATCGACTCAACCAATAAATAGAGTAAATGACCACCGTCTAACAGCGGAATGGGCAAAAGGTTTATTATGCCCAAACTTACGCTAATAATCGCCAAAAAACGTAAAAATTCGACGATTCCATATTCCGCACTTATCCCAGCACCTTGAGCTATCGAAATTGGCCCACTTAAATTTTTAACCGAGACATCACCCGTAAAGAGTTTGGCTAACATATCCAAACTCACTGTGGTGTAACGCCACATGCCATCGATTGCATTACTGACGGCGGCAAACACCCCATACTGGTGTATAAAGACAATACCTTCTGGCCAAGGTTCAACTCGCGGTGCCATTCCTAAATAACCGCGACTGCCCTGCTCGGTAGCAACACTGTCTAGAGTCACCACAAGAATCTCTTCGCGTCCATCACGGCGCACAGTCACAGACATGGACTCACCCGGATTTGCCGTAATAATTTCTACCGCTTGCTGCCACGAATCAATCCTTTGTGTACCAAGCTTCAACAGCGTATCACCTACAGCTAATCCGGCTAAACTGGCAGGACTATCTTCAGCAACTGTGGCGACCTCTAGTGTTACATCAGGACGAAAAGGAATGAGCCCTAAACTGCGCCATGCTGACTCAGTTTCAGGATCAAATTTCCACGTATCAATCGGTAACACTAACTGCTGAGTCACACCGCTTTCGCGCTTAACCGTAATCGGAAGGCGTGCTTCACCGATATAACTCATAAGTTCTAAATTGACTGCTGACCAATCTACAGTTTCGCGCGTGCCGACTTTAACAATTTCATCGTTCGCCGCCAGTCCCCCCTGAGCGGCAAAACTCCCTGCGGGAACCTCACCGAGAACCGGTTTCACCGTTTGTACGCCAATTAAATACATTAAAAACAAGGCAAATATGGCGAAAATAAAATTCACCCCTGGGCCCGCGGCAATGATTGCCATGCGCTGCTTTACTGTCTTGCAGTTGAAGGTGTGATTTTTAAACTCTGGAGCTACTTCATCAACGCGCTCATCCAGCATCCTGACATAGCCACCTAGCGGGATTGCTGCGACCACATACTCAGTGCCCTGTTTATCTCGCGTGCTCCACAAAGGTTTACCAAAACCGATGGAAAACCTGAGTACATGAACACCACAGCGACGAGCGACCCAAAAATGCCCCCATTCATGGACTGCAACCAAAATGCCTAAGGCAACAATAAAGGAGCCCAAATTCCATAAAAAATCAACCATAACAGTGCGCCTGAATTACCTTTTGTGCCTCGCGTCTGGCTAACTGATCAATATCAAGAACCTGTTGGATAGAAGAAACCTCTTTTGGTTCCAATTGTTTCAAGGTCAACTGATTAACTCTAGCAATATCACTGAACTTTATTTGCTTAGCTAAAAAGGCTGCCACGGCAACTTCATTCGCAGCGTTCAATTGCGTGGTGGCATACTGCCCAGATTTGCAGGCTTCAATTGCCAAAAATAAATTCGGATAACGCTCAGGACACGGTGTTGTAAAAGTAAAATCACGCAGCTGAGAGAAATCTAGATAATCAACCCCAGCATCAATCCGCTCGGGATACGCCAAACCATAAGCAATGGGCGTACGCATATCCGGTTGTCCTAGCTGAGCGATGACTGAACCATCAATGTACTGCACCATTGAATGGATAGTGCTTTGTGGATGCAAAACCACTTCTATGTCATCCGCACCTACACCAAACAGCCAATGCGCCTCAATAAATTCCAGGCCCTTGTTCATCATTGTCGCAGAGTCAACCGAAATCTTTTGCCCCATATCCCAATTGGGATGGGCACAGGCTTGCTCTGGGGTGATGTCATCGAAACTGGATAACGGACTATGTAAAAAGGGCCCGCCAGATCCGGTCAATAAGATTTTGGCAATACCATTGCCCGCCATATCACCGTATTGATAATTCTTTGGCAACGCTTGGAATATCGCATTGTGCTCACTATCAATCGGAATGATTTCAGCGTGGTATTGAGACGCCGCTTGCATAAACAATTCACCGCTCATAACCAAGGATTCTTTGTTGGCCAGCAAGACTCGCTTACCTGCCTTGACCGCTGCCATTGTCGGTAATAATCCAGCTGCACCCACAATAGCCGCCATAACACTGTCTACAGCACGGTCGCTTGCGACAAAAGCCAAGGCGTCTTCGCCAAATAAAATTTCAGTTTCGAGCGCTAAAGATGCGGCGAGTTTACGTGCCTCTTCAAACGAGTCAGGGTCAGTGAGTACCGCATATCGTGGCGCAAACAAACGCGCCTGCTCAATCAGCTTTGCTACTTGTCGGTGGGCCGTGAGCGCGAACACGCGATACCGGTCAGGGTGACGATTAATAACATCAAGTGTATTGCAACCTATCGAGCCGGTTGCACCCAATACTGTAATTGTTTGCACTATGCCATCCAAGTCACGTAACAGAAGGCAAAAACCGGGAATGCAGCCGTTAGGCTGTCGATACGGTCCATCACACCACCATGGCCCGGTAAAATTTTACCGCTGTCTTTTATGCCCGCACAGCGTTTAAACATACTTTCATTGAGGTCACCCAACGCCGAAACGCCCACGGTTAACGCTCCAATAACAATATGTAACCAAATCCGCGAGGGATCGACTTGATAATGTAAAGCTGCAAAAGCAATTATAGCGATTGATGCAGTGACGCCACCAAGTAACCCTTCCAAAGTTTTGCCTGGCGATACATTGGGCCGTAACTTATGTTTACCAAATTTAACCCCAACAAAAAACGCGCCGATATCGGCCGCCCAGACGATCCCAAGTACATAAAAAATTAACGACGCACCGTAAAAAGGGTCAACTTCATATAAACTTGTGCGTAGTGAGACGACGGCCACCCACGTGGGGATGAGGGTAAATAAGCCAAAAATTGCGCGAATAACGATACTGTGCTTCCAGAAAGCACTAAAGCGAGGGTAAGCAATAATCATTGCCAAAGAGAATAGCCACCATACACAGGCCACCCCAAGTATGTAACGATAAACGGCATTCAGCTGGCCTTGATACCAAATCAAATTCTGCTCAACCACTTGGGCAAAGAAAATACAAATGGTCAATGCTAGCAGGGTGTAGACAGCCTTATACATACGACTGTTGAGTCCAGACATTTTTGCCCATTCGTAAGCACCGATTGAGACCACACCAGCAATAGCAATCTGAAACTCAAAGACCGGCAAAAACAAAATCGCGATTAACGCGAGAGGTGCGAGGATAAGAGCAGTGATGATGCGTTGTTTCAACATGACACTTGCTCACCAGTTAGGCCAAAACGCCGTTGCCGTTCATTAAAGTCTTGCACCGCCGCGGCAAAAGTTTCTTCATTAAAATCTGGCCATAACGTAGTGGTAAAATAAAACTCTGCATAGGCACACTGCCACAAGAGAAAATTACTGATACGGTGTTCACCGCCGGTGCGAATAAGTAAATCCAGTGGTGGCAAATCTGCCATTGAGACGAATTGACCAAAACTATCTTCTGTTATTTGATCCGGCTGAAGACTACCTTCAGCAACCTCTTGAGCGATTTGTTGAGCAGCTTGCACAATGTCCCAACGGCCACCATAGTTGGCTGCAATATTGAGTGTTAGTGCGCTGTTCTCAGCTGTCAGGGCTTCAGCCTTATGGATTTTCTCAACCAGCTTGTCGTCAAACCGACTCAAATCACCTATCACCTTCAGCCGTACTTGATTTTTATTGAGTTTTTTAACTTCACTGTTTAACACCAGATTGAACAAGTCCATTAATACACTGACTTCCTCTTCTGGCCGCTTCCAGTTCTCGCTGCTGAATGCAAACAGGGTTAATACTTCGATGCCATGCGTACGGGCATATTTTACTGCGGAACGCACAGCATCAACGCCAGCCTTATGGCCAAAGGTTCTGATCTTTCCCTTTTTCTTTGCCCAGCGACCATTACCGTCCATGATAATTGCCACGTGACGAGGAAGCGCCCCGTCTTTCGCTGCAGTATCAAGGTTACTCGGCATAGAGTCGCTGTTATCCATGAAATTATCCAAACGCGTTACACTTCCATCAATTCTTTTTCTTTGTCAGCTAACATGCCGTCAACTTTCTTCACAAACGAATTGGTTAGCGTTTGAATATTTTCTTCCGCCGCTCTGCTTTCATCTTCACTGATTTCTTTTTCTTTCAATAGCTCTTTTATATCGCTATTAGCATCACGACGCACATTGCGGATAGCCACTCGCCCTTGCTCAGCTTCGGCGCGCACGACCTTAATTAAGTCTTTGCGGCGTTCTTCTGTTAGTGGTGGCATAGGAATACGAATAATTGCACCCGCACTCATCGGATTTAAGCCTAAGTCTGATTGCATTATGGCTTTCTCAACGGCTTGGATAGCACTTTTATCAAATACCGTTAACGCTAAGGTACGATTATCTTCTGCTACTACGTTAGCCAGCTGACGTAATGGCGTATCAGCACCGTAATAATTAACTTGAATTGAATCAAGTAAACTTGGATGGGCACGTCCTGTTCTGATCTTACTAAATTGAGATTTCAACGCAGAAATGCTTTTTTCCATACGCTGTTCAGCATCTAATTCAATTTCATCTATCACAATTATGTCCTGTTGTTAGTCTTGTTCTGGGTTTGCAATAAGGGTTCCGTCAGACTCGCCCATTACTACGCGTTTAAGGCAGCCCGGTTTATTCATGTTAAATACACGGATCGGCAAGTTGTGGTCACGTGCTAGTGTAAACGCCGCTAGATCCATGACCTTTAATTCTTTCTCTAGCACATCATTGTAGCCGATTTGGTCATATAATACTGCGTCTGGGTTTTTAACTGGATCTGAATCGTAGACACCATCCACTTTGGTCGCTTTAAGTACCGCATCAGCTTCTATTTCAATACCACGGAGACATGCAGCAGAGTCTGTCGTGAAAAATGGATTCCCCGTTCCCGCAGCAAAAATCACCACACGTCCTGATTTAAGTAGGCTTATCGCTTCCGCCCAGTTATAGGCATCGCATACTCCATTCAGTGGGATTGCAGACATTAAGCGAGCGTTGACAAACGCACGGTGCAACGCATCCCGCATCGCCAAACCATTCATTACTGTCGCCAACATGCCCATGTGGTCCCCGACAACGCGATTCATTCCAGCTTTCGCCAATCCTTCGCCGCGGAAAAGATTACCACCGCCAATCACCAAGCCGACTTGAACACCAAGTTCAACCAGTTCTTTAATTTCTTGCGCCATCCGGTCAAGCACTTTGGCATCGATGCCAAAGTCTTCATCCCCCATCAAGGCTTCACCACTTAATTTTAAAAGAATTCGCCGATAGGCTGATTTTGACGATACGCTCATGAACGATGGTTTCCTTTTGAAAACGGGTTACTCGCAATGCAAGGTGCGAACGATTAGAAAATAATTAAATCGCACTCACAAAAAGGGCACCTGTATGTAGGTGCCCGTAGTTTATCTGACAATCACTGGATGCAAAAGTCGAGAAGCTGAATTATTTCTTCGCAGCTTCCATTTGCGCAGCAACTTCTGCCGCAAAGTCTTCAGACTTCTTCTCAATACCTTCACCCACTTCAAAGCGGACGAAGTTAAGCACGTCAGCACCTTTAGACTTAAGTAACTCACCAACCGACATTGATGGGTCTTTAACAAAAGGTTGACCTGTTAGGCTGATTTCGCCAGTGAATTTCTTCATGCGACCAACAACCATTTTTTCTGCGATGTCTGCTGGCTTGCCTGATTGAACCGCGATCTCAACTTGAATTTGCTTTTCTTTTTCCACAACGTCAGCCGGTACATCTTCAGGCTTAACGTACTGTGGGCTAGCTGCCGCAACGTGCATCGCAATGTCTTTCGCCAAGGCTTCATCGCCACCTTGTAGAATTGCAACAACACCAATACGACCACCGTGCACGTATGCACCTAGTACATCGCCGTCAATGTTGATAACACGACGAGGGCTGATGTTTTCACCAATTTTAGCCACTAATGCGTCACGAGTTTCTTGTACAGTAGCTCCATCTAGGTCTGCTGCGTTAAGCTCGTCGATGCTATTGATGTTGTTTTCAGCTGCAACGGCTAGAATTTTCTTACCGAAGCTTAGGAAACCTTCGTCACGAGCAACGAAATCAGTTTCACAGTTTAATTCCATCATTGTCGCGCGGTTACCTTCGATAGTAGTTAAGATAACACCTTCAGCGGCAATACGTCCGGCTTTCTTAGCCGCTTTTGCCTGACCTGATTTACGCATATTTTCAATCGCTAGCTCGATATCGCCGTCTGTTTCAACAAGGGCTTTTTTACAATCAAGCATACCAGCGCCAGTGCGCTCACGAAGCTCTTTTACCAGTGCTGCAGTCACTGCCATGGTTAAAATCCTCAATAAATAGTAAGTTATAAGCTAAAGGGGCTGTTTAGCCCCTTCATTTAGATTCGTATAAGGCGATTAAGTACGCCTTTGAATTATTCTGCGGCTTCTACGAAGTCGTCTTTCTCAGCTTGAGCTTCGATATTGTTATCGCGACCTGCATTAACTGCATCAGCTGCTGCATTCAAATAAAGCTGGATTGCGCGGATCGCGTCATCGTTACCAGGGATGATGTAATCAACACCATCTGGGTCAGAGTTGGTATCAACCACACCGACTACAGGAATACCCAAGTTACGCGCTTCATTTACTGCAATGTGCTCATGGTCAGCATCGACAACAAAGATACAGTCTGGTAGACCGCCCATGTCTTTGATACCACCTAGGCTGCTTTCTAACTTTTCCATTTCACGCTGAAGCATCAACGCTTCTTTCTTGGTTAGTTTTTCGAAAGTGCCGTCAGTGCTTTGCTGCTCAAGGTCTTTCAAACGCTTGATTGATTGACGAACCGTTTTCCAGTTTGTCAACATTCCACCCAACCAACGCTTGTTAACGTAGAATTGGCCACAGTTAAGTGCTGCTTCTTTTACTGCTTCACCGGCTGCGCGCTTAGTACCTACGAAAAGGATTTTACCTTTTTTCGCAGAAACACCTGAAAGGTAGTTCAACGCTTCGTTGAATAACGGAACTGTTTTTTCTAGGTTGATGATATGAACGCGGTTACGAGCACCAAAGATGAAAGGCTTCATTTTTGGGTTCCAGTAACGTGTTTGGTGACCGAAGTGTACGCCAGCTTGTAGCATGTCGCGCATTGATACGTTTGCCATTAAATTGTCCTCATTTGGGTTAGGCCTCCATACATCCCCAATACCGACTCGCATCATCTGCGAGCACCCCGGGATCAGTGTCGATGTATGTGTGTATTTAATTAAATTTGCTCTTCACCTTCGAAAAGCGCGCGCTTTATATCACGACTCGCCGCCTCACTCAAGTTTTTAGCTATCTTTTTCGGCTATTTTGTTCGTTAGTTTCGACTCATTAGCCCATATCGCTAAACTAATAAAAGCTTACAGAAACGTATGACTTATGCGTTATTGTTGTGTTGATCACCTGTACAGGCCCTCCTGATAACGCTAACATTCAGCGCTGAATAAAAAATCACAGACAGGATAGATTCGTTTTGGGCGCGATTATCAAAACTTCTGAAGAAATCGAAAAAATGCGTATCGCCGGCAAACTCGCCGCCGAAGTGTTAATGATGATCACACCACACGTTAAAAAGGGTGTGACAACAGATGAACTTAATACCTTGTGTCATAACTATATCGTCGATGTACAGGGCGGTATTCCTGCACCTTTAAATTACGGGCATCCACCGTTTCCAAAATCTATCTGTACATCGGTTAATCATGTCATTTGTCATGGCATTCCGTCGGATAAAAAGTTAAAAGACGGCGACATTGTTAATATCGACGTAACGGTTAAGAAAGATGGTTATCACGGTGACACCTCTAAAATGTTTGTCATCGGTAAACCCTCGATCATGGCTGAGCGGCTGATCCGCGTGACTCAAGAAAGCCTTTATAAAGCCATCAAAATAGTGAAGCCTGGCGTACGTTTAGGAGATATTGGGCACATCATACAACAACACGCAGAAGCGCATGACTATTCTATTGTCCGCGAGTACTGCGGGCATGGCATCGGTGCAACATTCCACGAAGATCCTCAAGTCGTACATTACGGTCGGCCAAATACCGGTGACGTCTTGGAAGCCGGCATGTGCTTTACCATTGAGCCCATGGTAAATGCAGGTAAACGTTACTCTAAAATTTTGCCTGACCAATGGACAGTAGTAACTAAAGACCGCAGCTTGAGTGCTCAATGGGAACATACTCTGTTGGTAACCGAGAATGGTGTTGAAATTTTGACCCTGCGCGAAGAAGAAACCATTCCACGTATTATCGAACATTAACATCGAGGTTTTATGACGGCGGTCGAAGCACACTCAGTAGCGACATTGGAAGAGCTCATTGACGACATTTTGGCTATCGATGATCGCTACAATATCGCCGCATTTAAACAGACGGTTAAAAATAGCTACAGTTGGTTAAAACACGCTTTTTCTACTTCAGTGGTAGACGAGCTGGTATCTGGCCGTGCGGTTTTTGTCGATAACTTACTTCAGCACCTATGGCATTTATACGGCCTAGATGAAGTTAAAGACTTATCGCTCGTGGCCGTGGGTGGTTACGGACGCGCTCAGTTGCAGCCCTACTCGGATATCGATCTACTTATCCTGTCAAACAAGGCACCAGATAAAACCACACGGGAAAAAATCGGCGAATTCATCACTCTGCTTTGGGATATCAAACTGGATGTTGGGCAAAGTGTACGCACGATTAAAGAGACTGTCGCCCTAGCTAAAGGCGATATCACAATTGCCACCAACTTGGTTGAGAGTCGTCGTCTGGCGGGCTCTGTTGACACCTTTGCAAAACTGGTACAAAGCGTTAATGACAAGAAAGTCTGGACCAGTGACCGCTTTTTTGTTGCCAAGCTCGAAGAGCAACAAAATCGCCATGCTAAGTTCCATGGTACCGCGTATAACTTAGAGCCTAACGTGAAGGAAAACCCCGGCTGTTTGCGCGATATTCAAACCATCGGCTGGGTCGCTAAGAAGCACTTCAAAGAATATGATGGCTGGAGCTTAGTTGGGCACGGTTATTTTACCAAACAAGAGCATGCTGAACTTATTGAGTGTCGCTCTCATTTATGGCGCATGCGATTTGCATTGCACATTATCGCTGGACGCAGCGAAAACCGGCTATTGTTTGACTATCAAACTGATGTCGCTGAAATGCTCGGTTATGGTTCGGCTGGCAAAGCGTCAGTAGAAAGCATGATGAAGGCATTTTTTCGCACGGTGCGCCGCGTAAATGAGCTTAATCGCATGTTAATGCAACGCTTCAGTCACGACATCTTAGGTAAGCAAGACTACGGGAATACTGCGTTAAATAAAGATTTTGAGCTACATGATGGTTTAATTTCACCAACCCATGCCAAAGTGTTTGAAACACCAGAAGCAATTTTTGATTTCCTACTATTGATTGCTGAACGGCCAGAAGTCACCGGCTTAGATACCGACTGTATTCGCCAACTTCGCAATGCACGACGCGCATTCCAAGATACCTACCTGAATGAGCGCCCTGAGTGTCGTGAGAAATTTATGCAACTGATGCGACATCCGCACTTTTTTGATTTCGGCTGGGATATCATGCATCAATACGGCATTTTGCAGGCATATTTGCCCGAATGGAATCACATCGTCGGAATGATGCAATTTGATTTGTTCCATGCGTACACAGTAGACGAACACACCCATCGTTTAGTTAAACATGTGAATCACTATTTCAGCCCAGAAAATACCCGGTTTCCCCGTTGTGGTCGGATTGCGCAGAATTTAGATAAGCCTGAGTTACTTTATCTGGCTGCGATTTTTCATGATATCGGCAAAGGTCGTAATGGCGATCATTCTGAATTGGGTGCTGAAGATGTTCTGGCTTTCGCCAAATCACATGGCCTGAGTAAATCAGACACCGACATTATCGCTTGGTTAGTACGCAATCACTTACTAATGTCGGTTGTCGCCCAGCGCCGTGATATCTATGACCCCGACGTAGTCAATGAGTTTGCCAATAAGATCAGGAGCCACAATCACCTTAATTTGCTGTATGCGCTGACTCTGGCGGATATTCGCGCAACCAACGATAATTTATGGAATGACTGGAAAGCCTCGTTATTGCGAGAACTTTATTTACTCACGCAAAAAGCCCTCGACAACGGCTTGCAATGCCAACTGACGATTTTTGAAAGAGTATCAGAAAATAAGCATGCGGCGCGTAAACTACTGGCTGAAAGCCCCTTTTCTGATCATGCCATTGAAGCCTTGTGGTCTCGTTTCGATCATGACTATTTTGCGCGCTATAAGCCCAAACAAATTGCCTGGCACACGCAGGAAATTCTCGGCTTTAAGCGCGAGCATGACGATGATTTATTGGTCAAAGCTAACAACATGACTACCAAAGCTGGTACTGAGCTGTTTATCTACGGTAAAGACCGGCCCGCTCTTTTTGCGCAAGTCGCTTCGGTTATCGATAGCCGTAATTTATCAATCCACGATGCCACCATTACTATCACAGCAGATGGATTTGTGTGTGACAGTATTATCATTCTCGATAATGATGGTAACCGGATTGACGCTGAGCAACGCTTAACGGCATTGCAGGATGCAGTTAAAACCCAAATGGCGACTCCGGGCCGAGCTCATACCAATGCGCGGAAGATCCCACGTCAATTGAAACAGCTCAATGTACCCACCAAAGTACGTTTTTATAACCGCTCAGAAGATGCAACGCTTGTCGAACTCGAAGCACTGGATGCGCCAGGTATATTAGCCAAGATCGGACATGCATTTGTGGATAGCAATGTCACCTTAAAGTTAGCCAAGATCACAACGATTGGTGAGCGTGCAGAAGACATTTTTATTGTCTCTAATGCTGATGGCTTAGCATTATCCCCGGACGAACAAGTTAAATTAAAAAAACAAATCCTAACCAACCTAGACCAACTGGAAGATATACAACATGACGCATGAGTTACAATCCATTATTGAGAGCGCGTTCGAGCAACGTGATTCAATTACTCCTACCTCCGGCCACGACGATGTTAAACAGGCCGTGCAGCAAGCGATTGATATGCTCAACACTGGTGCTGCTCGTGTGGCTGAAAAAATAGCTGGCGAATGGGTAGTACATCAATGGTTGAAAAAAGCCGTATTGCTGTATTTTCGTTTACACAACAATGCGCCGATGTCGGATGGCGTTAGCCAGTACTTTGATAAAGTTCCACTAAAATACAGTGATTATACGGCTGAACAATTTGTTCAAGATGGTACTCGTGTGGTGCCACCTGCAACGGTCCGCACCGGCAGTTTTGTTGGTAAGAACGTAGTATTGATGCCGTCTTACGTGAACATTGGTGCGTATGTTGATGACGGCAGCATGGTTGATACATGGGCAACTGTTGGCTCATGCGCGCAAATTGGCAAGAATGTGCATTTGTCTGGTGGCGTGGGTATTGGTGGTGTTTTAGAGCCGCTACAGGCTAACCCAACAATCATTGAAGATAATTGCTTTATTGGCGCTCGCTCAGAAATTGTTGAGGGTGTTGTGGTAGAAGAAGGCAGTGTTATTTCAATGGGCGTTTATATTGGCCAGAGTACACGTATCTTTGACCGCGAGACTGGAGAAATTCATTACGGACGTGTTCCCGCAGGATCAGTGGTTGTCAGTGGCACCCTGCCCTCAAAAGAAGGCTCTTGCAGTTTGTATGCGGCCATAATCGTAAAAAAAGTTGATGCCAAAACGCGAGCTAAAGTCGGCATTAACGCATTGCTGCGCGCCGCAGAGTAGCGTCTCAACGCAGCTGCAAATCCCACTCAGGTGGTTTGCAGCTGCGCTTTAAACACCTACATTTTATCTACTGCAGCTAACGCCCACGGCACCACTTCGCTCTCCGGCTCTAAGGTTTCAATGGCATCGACTTCAAGCATATCAACCACGGCATTACCTTGCAGTTCAGTTAATAACTCTTGGAACTGACGACCACCGCCACAATACGTATCACCATAACTACTGTCACCCAATGCAGCAACCGCAAAAGGCTTACCATCCATCAACGGGAATTGGTCGCGCAATTCAGAGTGGAAAAACTCCAAATTAGGTGGCACATCACCTTGCCCTGTAGTTGATGTGATCACCATTACCGCTTGGGCTTGCTTAAAGTCGTCCACACCAGGATCCTCAAACAGTTCAACGGCAATACCTTTTGCCTCTAGAGCTTGCTGTACTTGCTCTGCAACGTGCTGAGCATTGCCGTACACAGAGCCGGCGAATAGGGTTAGTTTCTTCATTCGTTTGTCTTCTTATGAATTGCTAAGTTAGGATTTTCTTCTGCTTCAAACACCTGCCAATTTGCCAACAACGCTGAAAATTCGGGTGCCAGCGGCGCCTGTAACTCAATTTGCTGGTTGGTGTGTGGATGTTCTAGTGCCATACAGGTACAACTTAAGGCCAATTGTTGAAAATTAAAGTGGTGGCGGAGAAATTGATTTTGTTTACCGTCTCCGTGAGTGGTATCACCCACAATCGGATGGCGAATATGCGCCATATGGCGCCGCAATTGATGCTTACGTCCACTGTGTGGCAGCAATTCAATATGTGAAAAGCGCGCCGAATTATAGCGCCCCGCTGGCAAAGGGATCGAAAAGCGTTGTATGCACCTGGTTTCGGTTCGAGCCGGTTGCGGCGGTTTATCTTGGCGCGCTTTACGGTCTGTTTTGCGATCCAGTATTTCACGTAAGGGATAGTCGATATCCCAGCGGACCGGCAGGTGACCACGCACAATAGCCTGATAGCTTTTTAGCACATGTCGCTGCGTAAACTGTTCGGTAAGTAACGCCGCAGTATTACTATTCAGAGCGAATAGTAATACGCCTGAGGTTGGTCGATCTAAACGATGTACGGGATAGACATGTTGATTGATTTGATCGCGCAATAGTTGCAACGCGAACTCGGTTTCACGTTTTGCGATCATACTCCTATGCACCAACAGACCAGCGGGTTTATCTATCGCAATCAAATACTCATCCTGATAGATCACATTCAGCATTACACGTTTCCCAGTCACTCAGCAGCATTGCTGTCGCTGTCTTTTCGTCGAGAGTGTATAATGCCAAAAATTTATTCATTGCGAGAAGTTAAATTGTCCAAAAGTATTAATTCCATAAGCGAATTCCTCCTTCACGCAGGCACCGATTATCGTGTATTTGATATGGGCCGTGGTATTCGTACATTAGATTCTCAGGATTTTTTAGACATAGAAAATGCGCAACGTCCAGCTCCATATCCTCGACAACAACATTTTTGGGTAGGGATCACTTATTGGAATCAACAGCTATCTGAACAACAGTATATTTGGTTCTTAAAGTTACCACTTGATGAACAAGGCAGGGTTGTCGACGCTGCGCGCAAACACTTTCTGGAATTAATCATTACCGCGCTAACGAAAGAAAAAAGTGACCCACAGCAAACATTAGACGCAACCAGCAAAGTCCATGATAACCCGTATATTTTCACCCCAAATCAACAAGTACTAGCGGACTTCAATGCGCTGTCTCGTAGAGCCAGCGGGCTGCATAAAGGCAAAGACTTCGAACCTGCTAAGCAGTATCTCAATGCTCCGCAAGTGATTGACTGGGAAACAATTACAGTACAAGGGATAGCGGACTGTGCGCATTTTTGCGATACCGACGAGTGGCTCATTTGGCTTGATAACTTACCCAACAAGTACCCTGAAATGGTCCAAAAACACTTACTCTGCGCTCTCGAAAACCGCGCCATAGATGCCACGTTAGCCAAGTCAATTTTTGCTCTTATGAACCAGCAACAAGCAGACTCTGAGTTTGCTTTGTGGTGCCTGCGCGCGTTGACGCAGACAACAGAGCATGATTTACGCGCTCAAGCAGTTGATCGATTACTAGCACTGCCAGAGCAGACCCAAGACCGGTTAATCGTTATTGCTGGTCGACACTGGCAAACCCTGCTGGATAGTCGCTTGATGCAGTTTTTAGAGCACACCGCAAAGTTAAGCCCAGAGCCACCGTTTTTCGTCAGTTTGTTTGCTGATCTAGCACAGTTACCCGATATTCGTGCACAAGTGCTAAACGCGATTAGAAATCCAAACCGTTCAGCACAACTTTCCAATGCAATAGGTTGGTTGTTTCAGCAAAAACCTGCAACATGAACCTCTATGATTTAATCATCTTGTTGGTATTGGTGGTTATTGCGTTGCAATTTTGGCAGATCCGCGCCATGACCGAACTTGCCAACCGCTATGCTGCAAGCTATTGCAAGCAGCATGGCCTGCAGTTGGTCAGTGTTGCAAGGGACAAAACTCGGATTGGAGTTTATCGCGGCAGGCCTGTGTGGCGATGCTGGTATGCCTTTGAATTTTCTGCCAATCGTGAATCGCTTAGTCAGGGCTGGTTTCTAATGCAAGGCAAGACCGTAACTAATATCGATGTACCTGCGTATCCGATTAATTAGACGTTCATTAAATGTCATTTTTGACTTTCGATGGAACCGATGGGCGTGATTTTAGGTGTATGTAATTAGCTTGGATATTGAATGCGAGACTTCAAGCAACAATGCCGCGTCAATAAAGTAAAAAGGCGAAGCTAAACAGCTTCGCCTTTCGAATTTCGAGCATCCTTCTCTGCGTTCCTTTGCGACTAAAATCTTCCCGATTAAAATCCTTATACACCCCTTTCCTTCTAATCTCACTCTTCCTAAGTGAGCTACTCATCCTGAGTAGGTCCTTTCCGTTATTCCTGCAATCCCATTCATCCTTGCAATGGGGGCCTCTTCCTGAGACTGTCCAATTAAATCCACGTCTTCCTGACTCACTCCATTTAAACAAATCTTCCTGACTTGCAGCTCCATTCCCTAGAGCGTCCTGAGCTATCCTTATGTCTTCCTGACATGTCGTGTTTCCTTGTGACAGTGAAACTATACGCCGATGGGAAAAATGTGGAGGATGTATTTCAATAGGAAAGATTAAATAAACGTAAAAAAAGCCCAACAAATAATTTTTATCATTAAATTACATGGGCTTACAAAATATCAGTGAGATTAATACCGAGGTAAAAAACCTCTATTGCCTACGTCCATGTAAGCGATCTCTTACAAAGAAAGAGACTTTTATTTAATGGCAGAGTTCTTTCCACAAGAATTACTGAGCACGCGAACGAAACATAATGTACCCAGTGATATGACTAAAGGTAAGTTCTTGGATATGCTCATAGTGTCCGCCCTTAAAAAATGATAGGCATTTCGGCAGAGTAACAAATACACCCACCCCCTGACTCTTTGGTTCTTCGAGCATTACACTATCTATCGCACTCATGAGAACATGACCCAGTCCTTGATCTTGATAGTCGGGATGCACACCAATAAATGACAGCATGTGATAATTCTCAGCGGGCATGCAACTACGCACTTTCTCTTCTTTGTCGATCATTTGCTTAGTGCCGAGAAAGCCAGCCGTTAGCAACATTTTTAGCCGCCAATGCCAATAGCGCCCAGCCCCAAAAGCGGCATCAGGGGCAATTAGACACGCCACCGCAATTAACCGCTTGTCGTCAAATAACCCAATGATGGGCTGTTTACCAATCCAAAATGCGTGGAGTTCTTCACGAATGGCTGAACGCAGACGGTTTTCATAACCTTCTCTTTCAGCCTCAAAAATATCGACAAATAACGGATCATCAATATAGGCGTTGTATAAAATTGAGGCTGCTACTTTGAGATCTTCAGCCGTAAGATAACTGGCTTTGACTTGTGCGGGGGAAAGTTTTACCGCTTGATGGCCCATCGAGTGCTCCTGACACATTGACAACTAATTTGACTAGTTTTCATACACTGGAGCTTTGTTAACATTTTGTAAAGAGTTAATACTGACAATTTGTAGATTTATTGCGCTAGCGCAATGAATTGGCGCTAGCGCTGCTGTTAGGTGGTTATAGATATTCGCGTAATGCGGTTTCACCCCATCCCACCAGTTGTCCGTTTTTGAAAACTAATGGTGTACATTCATCTTTGCTGGTAATACCGTCACCGTGCGACCGTTGAGTGCGATAATAAAGTACTCGATAATCTGAGCCATCGCGTTGATAAAACTCATCAAAATCTGCCATGCCCATGCGCGACGAAACCGCTTCCAGCGTCATTGATGTGTCTAAACGGCTAATGTGGCGACGATTATTGGCCTCACGCTTTTCCCAATCACCTTGATAATAGCCATCACCGTCCCCTCCAACAGAAACGACACAACCTGATAAAAACAATGGCGCGCAAAGTGCACAAAGCAGTAATGATTTTTTAAGCATGAGCAAAATTCCTTAATGTTGCTATTTAATGTTCAATCACAGCGTTATTTACAAAATGCTTGCCAAATTTATAAGTTAATGTTTTAAAATGATTTTTAGTAAAATGTAGATGGATCAACTCATCTACAGTAAGTCTTCTTGACTACTTTTTGGTGGATTTGACGAGAAACGCTAAATAATCGACCAGCGCTTATTCGTTCTTAAGCAAAGTCAAAATTTAAGGCTTAATCGGCATCTCATCTGAGTTTACACTGGATTGTCTTAAGCTAGTCGTTAGACCATGGCATATGTTACTTTAGCCGTCCTTTAACTTTTACCGGCAAATCGATCACAATGAAGTCTGATTTACACCAACTTTGCCTACAACTCTATGCGCAAGGCTTAGAACCAAGCACCAGCCTGTTGAGAGCGCGAGCCGAGAGTAAACCTTCTCTACCGCAGGCAATTGATGCTATCCGTTGGTGGCAACAACAAGATAAAGCCAGCCTTTTACAGCGCTATCAAACAGAAAATAAAGGCCTAACCAACACAGCAAAGTCTGATGAACCGTCAGAACTTGACCAGCATGATATGATTCATCAGGCACTTTCTCGAGTTGCCCAAATAGAACAAGAATTAACAGAACTTAAGCAACTGTTGCAGCAACTCGCGCAAAAAAACTGATCATTCTGCCAAGGGTTGTAGCGTAGCTAAAAACTCAGCTAAGTCTTGCGCTAACACTTGTTGGGCAGGTTTACCGACTTGTTCGAGTACAACTTGCCCTGAGGCATTATCCACACTGACGATAAAATCCTCTTCATCAGTCAATGCGAAAAATAAGGTTTCGGGTTGTTTTAGTTGCCGTTTCATCAGTACATGACCAATCAAGTTTTGTTGTAACCGTTCAGCATCATCGTCGTTCCAGATTTGCAATAGTGTTAACTTCCCTTGTGGCGCCTGTGCTTCAATGTGGTCGCTGTAATAGCGCGAAAAGTATGCTTTAAGCTGCGGATCTAGGGCCAATTCTAGCGCTTGTTCCATGTCCGCAAAACTCCGTGATTGAGATTGCAGTACCGGCCTCCACTGTGCCAGCTCTCCAGGTGCCAACGCCTCCAATAGACAGGGTGAGAGCCATTCAGGATCATATTCCGTTCGTGGGTCATTCGGCAGCGCAGTGAACCGCGTTATAAATTCATCCAATGCCTGATTTAATTTTTTTTCTGTCAATGTAAGCTCCTGTTCATTCTGCTGGTATCATATCGGAAACGATCCACCGTAGTAAGCATTACCGCTATGACAAAACAAACTTCAGAACAAGACGCTATGAGCTCGCTTAAGTTGGGTAAAGAGGTTGAGTACCAAGAGCATTACGCACCTGACTTATTGCAAGCAGTACCACGCCGTTTAAATCGCGCTGAAATCCAATTGAGCGATACTGCGCTGCCCTTTCATGGTGTCGATATCTGGAATGGCTATGAACTATCTTGGTTAAACCCCAAGGGCAAACCCTGCATTGCAATACTGCAGTGCTCAGTGCCTGCAACGTCGCCAAACCTTATCGAAAGTAAATCATTTAAGTTGTACCTAAATAGCTTTAATCAATCCGAATTTGCCACGCAAACTGAGGTGCAGGCGTGCATTCAACAAGATTTAACCGCTTGTGCCGGCGCCCCCGTAGACGTTACATTAATTTCTCCACGGGACTTTAATCAAGTTGCAATTCATCCGTTGACTGGGAATTGCATCGACGATTTAGACGTGAGCATTGAGCACTATGATTATGCGCCTGCACTTTTACAATATAGTGAAGCTGAACACGCAACCGAAACCTTGGTTAGCCACTTACTTAAATCTAACTGCTTGATCACCAATCAGCCCGATTGGGGCAGTGTTTTGATCCATTACAAAGGCCCCAAGCTAGTGCATGAAGCGTTATTGAAGTACTTAATTTCTTTTCGCCAGCACAACGAATTTCATGAGCAATGTGTGGAACGGATATTTCTTGATATTTATCGCTTATGCAAACCAGAAAGGCTCACGGTTTATGCCCGCTATACACGTCGTGGTGGCTTGGATATCAACCCGTTTCGCTCCAACTTTGAAGCCCCTTACGCGAACTGGCGTCTTGCTCGGCAGTAGACATGTAACAAAGGTTGTTTAAGCATTGACCTAACGGTTTTTTCGGGCAATGCTTAGACTATCGGGTGGACGCGCAACGAGAAGGGTCTCTTGGAGCAAAAGCAAATCGAGTCGCTCACAAAACATAATGAGCAACTGGCACAGTTTATCATTCGACTTTCCAAGTTCTATGAAGGTGCCAACAAACAAATTGACCATGAGTTACAAATTTTACGGGGGCATATTTCAGGTAGGCCAAATATTACGTTGGCTACCGTGAGTATTGGTAAACTAAATAAGTTACTGATGCAGAATGCCGATAGCCTTAAAAAACAAACCTCACAAACGATCAGCCGCCTGGAATCCGCTGTAAAACGCCTACAGGGTGTGGCATCAATTCCGCCCAATTTAAAAAGCGAAACAGCGCGCTTTCTTTCATCGTTGAGTATGCACAGCGGCGACATGTTCGCTTCACTACCGCAATTTGAGAAAGCGCTAGGGCTGTATCAGCAGGCGCTGGACAATTCGCAGTCCAATAGCGTCTCAGAACCTCAAGGAAAAACCGAAAAGTCAGTCGCAGCGACCGATAGCACGCCAATAGACAGTGCTTTGCATGCAACCATCAGTAAAGAATTACAACAACTCATTGAGCCCTACTATCAGAAAAATCCGGGCGATCAACGCCTCGAAGATGTGCGTAATAAGCTGATTAATGGTTTATCACCGAATGAACTCATGGAATGTTGCCTGATCTTTATTCGCTTGATAGTAAAAGAAGTGATTAAGGAAGCAGGAGTAAACGGCAAAATTGTCGACCAACTGCACCGGTCACTGGTCAAAATGAATAAAGAGGTCAGTTCAACCCTTAGTGTGGCTCAAGAAAAACTTAATCTGCGCATAGAAAAAGATAATTCACTGCAATCGCACATTGATGAACTGGGAGAAGTGGTAACTGACTCGAAAGACTTAGAACTACTGAAGCAACAAGCCCAACAGTATTTAACTAAGATGCAAACCTCGCTAAATGAACGTCAAGAAAGCGACAAGGAAGAGCAACAAGCCTTAATAAATCTGTTAGAAAACTTGCAGCGCGAACTCAATGCAATGGAAACTAAAACACTGCATTATCGCAAAAAATTAGAGGACCAGCGCGCCCAAGCGCATACTGATCCACTCACCCGAGTGCCCAATCGAATCGCATACAATCAGCGCATGGAGCAAGAATTCAATCGTTGGCAGCGCCACAATACTGGCCTTTGTGTGGCGATAGTGGATATTGACCATTTTAAACAAATCAATGATCAATACGGTCATGCCGCGGGTGACAAAACCTTACAGGTTATTGCCAAACACTTGCGCGGCAACCTGCGTAAAACAGATTTTCTCGCCCGCTGGGGCGGTGAAGAATTTGTCGTGTTATTCCCCGACAGTGTGCTCGGTGACATATTGCCCCCTTTACAAAAGTTGCGCGAAAAGCTCGCCGCGTTGCCGTTTAAATTTAAACAACAGCCCGTCAGTATCACTGCCTCCTTTGGCGTGGCACAATTTGTCAAAGGCGATACTGTAGAAAGTGTTTTTGAGCGTGCTGATGCTCATTTATATAAAGCCAAGAAGAATGGGCGCAACCAAATAATAAGTGATTAACTATTGAATACTATGACACGTGTACAACTCAATCCTGTTGGCTGGATCAGCCAGCTATCGCAAGGTGAAGTGACACTGCTTACCGACACAGCCAACAGTGAACTCTATGATATTTTTAGGAATTGTTGCCTAGCGGTTTTAAATAGCGGCGTCGATGAAGACGATTCCGAGGCACTATTCGCCCCATACGAGTCTTTTCAAGTTCGCCTGTTAAGGCGCGAGCGTGGCGTCAAAATGGAGTTAATCGACCCACCTGATGTTGCGTTTGTCGACGGACGTTTAATAGCTGGTGTCCACGAACACTTGTTTTCTGTGTTGCGCGATTTGCTTTACATGCATGTTAAATACAACGGCATCGCCGAATGTGAGCCGGCAGCAGTTCGTCGTTTATCTGATGTGACAGCCACCAGCATCACCGACATGGTGTTTGATATGTTGCGCCATGCTGATGCGCTAGAGGGTAATGATGATCTCAACACTGTGGTCTGTTGGGGCGGCCACTCAATTGGCACTGAAGAATACAAATACACCAAAGAAGTCGGCTATCAATTAGGACTTCGCGAAATGAATATCTGTACCGGCTGTGGACCTGGCGCAATGAAAGGGCCTATGAAAGGAGCGGCTATCGGTCACGCTAAGCAGCGTTATCGCAAAGGTCGTTACATCGGTATTTCTGAGCCGAGCATTATTGCTGCTGAGCCGCCCAACGCAATTGTTAATGAACTGATTATCATGCCGGACATTGAAAAACGCTTAGAGGCTTTTGTCCGAGCTGCCCACGGTATTGTTGTGTTTCCTGGAGGCGTTGGAACCGCAGAAGAACTGCTTTACATTCTGGGTATTCTATTGCATGAAAACAACGCCCAGCACCCTTTCCCATTAATATTGACAGGACCAGCCAGCAGTGCGGGTTACTTCGAGGCTATTGACGCGTTCGTTGGCGCCACATTAGGTAAAGCGGCTCAACAGCGCTATCAAATCATTATTGACGACCCACGCGAGGTCGCCCGTAGCATGAGTCTAGGCCGCGAAAAGGTTGAACAATACCGTCGCGCGGTTGGTGATGCATTTAGTTTCAACTGGTCACTCAAAATAGACACTATATTTCAACAACGCTTTGAACCGGATCATGCTGCAATGGCTGCACTTCCATTACATCGGGATCAACCCATTGCACAGCTGGCAGCAGTATTACGCCAGGCTTTCTCAGGCATTGTTGCAGGCAATATAAAATCGTCAACAGTCGCACAGATTAAACAACAAGGCCCATTTAACTTGTCAGGTGATCCTGAACTAATGAAAATGATCGATCAGTTGTTACAGTCCTTTGTGGATCAGCAACGAATGAAGTTACCTGGCAGTAAATACGAACCTTGTTACACAATTAATGTTTAACTTTTTAACAACACACTTTAAGCTTACCCAGTTCAAGAATTACGTGGAGTCGAACAGGAAATCATGAATAGCAAAGTCATCAAAATGGTCATCACCGGTTTTGCTCTTTATGCCGTATTTGTTTATTCCGTTGTATCTTTCTTTCCGGACAGCCCAGACGATATGGACTGGGAGGATCGCGAGCAATACAACAAAGTACAAATAGCGAAGCTGAACTTAGGTACTTCAAAGCAGGAGATACTGGCACTGTTGGGGTCGCCAGACATCACTGAAGCAAAGAAAACCCGTGAAGGTATGATGCAAGTGATGTTTTACCGTACCCAACACATGAAGTCGGATGGCATTACGACACAAAATGAGTGTACCCCTCTGCTTTTCGAAGACGATATCTTAATTGCATGGGGTGATGGCGTGTATCTAAACTTCCTTGAAGGATGACGCAGCCACTAGAGCTCAAAATTGATAGCCTGGTTCAAGCAAGCGTGGAGTTTCATCGAGCTTGCAATCAGGCTGTTTCTGCCAGTGCATCTATCCAGGAATCTTTAACACTCAGTGACCGTTACATGCGCGCGCTGCGCAGCAATCCCGTGTTATTTTTTCCCCACTGCGAACTGATTTATACAAAACATAAAACTTGCCAATGGTTAGCGAGATTGTCACTCACCCTTTTGTTGGGCAAAGCAAATCAAGTCAGTGATGCATTCATACAGCATTTAATTGCCGGGCAAATCCTCGCCGAGGCGCTAAAAAAACTGCGCGACCCCGCGCATAAAAAGCAGTTGGTTACAAAGTGCTTACAAGCTACCCAAAATCAACATTTTCAGGTTTATTTGTGGTCATTGCGCTTTGCCCTTACTGGCAGACTCCCACCTGTACCTGAAGCGCGAGTCCATTACAATACCAATTTATACTTGCTCTCTGATATCGCAGCACGTATCACGAAGCAAGTATTCAAGGTGCAACCGGACGCGGGAGCACTGTTTAAGGTTATTGGGCGACATGCCAAACAAGATAAGCACGTTTTTGCACTAGTAGAACCGCTGCTTGGTCCAGAATCCCCCTTATTTATGGGGCTTTTAGTCAAACAACAATCTGCTTATGTTGCTATCGCGGCATCATCTCGATCTGTCACACTAGCAGCGCTAAAGCCAAAGACTGATAGCAAAGAACCTATTCCAATTAAGCAGATCCCACATGCAGACTTCTTAGCCCAAGTTGTACTGACCCAGCGTGTTCCATTTTCACGTTTTTACCATCTTTATCAGCACCTTAAACTGCCTCCCCAGGCCAATACCCACTTTATTGCCAACTTCAGTGTCCAGCGCCCGCCACAAGACTTGTTGAGTGTACTGGATGCGCTAAGAAATCCCGACATAGAGCCAGGTGCGTTGGTCAAAGTCATCGAAGAAAACCCATTCTTCTGTGAAATTCTCAATCGTTCTGCCACACAACTAAACCGCCTCAATATAAATGTTAAGAGCCTAAAGCAGTCAATTATGACTCACGGTATGGAGCGCATCGCAGCCGTTCTAACCGAACACGTATTGTGGCAGCGTTTAACCGCGAATCAATTCCCGCTTGCAGCGCAGTTTAAAACGTTCTGCGTGCTATTTCGCAGCCTCGCTGCACAAGTAGCCGAACACTGTAAGATTGGTATCCCACAACAATATAGCCTGGCCGCCTTGCTACATGTTTCAGCTTTGTTTACTGTTGCACCATTACGTTTGCTGCATGAATGGCGTTATGACGAACACCAATTGTTTAACGCTGCCACGCTATTGACTACCGATATGCAAATTGATCATATAAAGCAAGCCCAGACGCTAGCACGTGCTTGGCATATCGATGCCGATATTATCCATGCATTTACTCCATCATCCCGCCGCTCATCTTCGACTCAATCCATGCTGGATTGTTTGCAAGTTGCTCTCTATCTTGCCCGACAATGGCTGCACCAAGGAGACATCAGCAACGTGCGAGTCCTAAACGAACTCAATGCAGAATGTAAACGGCTAGGTGTCACCGACGCTATTGTAGGCACGCTTCGTCTATCCCACAGTGAGCAAATGGTTTGCCCACTTAGCAAAACCATCGCTTAAACAGCCATTACACCGGTTTATTCGTAGATTAGCTCTGTTCCGAACCCCTGCAATCGAGTAAAATGCCGGGCTTTGATAGAATTGAAAGACAAGAGGAAATTACATGACACAGCAACGTATCACGGTGATCCGTGGTGACGGCATCGGCCCAGACATTATCGACGCGACGATCAAAATCTTAGAAAAAGCGGGCTGTGATTTTGTGTATGACTATGCAGATGCCGGCTTAATGGCATTGGAAAACCACGGCGAGCTACTTCCTAAAGATACTCTCGACCTAATCGCCAAAAACAAAGTAGCGCTTAAGGGCCCGTTAACCACGCCTGTTGGTGAAGGATTTACCTCAATTAATGTGAGTTTACGTAAACAGTTTAAACTGTATGCGAATTTGCGCCCAGTGCTGTCTTTTAAAGGCACTAAAGCACGCTATGAAGACATCGATATCATTACCGTGCGTGAGAATACGCAAGGTATGTATTCTGGTCTTGGTCAGGTAGTTTCAGAAGATGGTAACGAAGCAGAAGCAATGAGCAAGATCACACGCGAAGGTGCTGAAAAAATCGTGACTTTTGCTTATGAGTTAGCTCGCAGAGAAGGCCGCAAAAAAGTCACTGCGGTACACAAAGCCAATATTCTTAAATCTACATCAGGCCTTTTCTTGAAGGTCGCACGAGAAGTCGGTGAGCGCTATCCAGACATTGAGTCTACTGAAATGATCGTGGACAACTGCTGCATGCAGTTAGTCATGAATCCGCACCAGTTTGATGTCATTGTTACAACCAATCTGTTTGGTGATATTTTGTCAGACTTGTGCGCTGGTCTTGTTGGTGGGTTGGGCATGGCTCCAGGTGCAAACATTGGTGAAGATTGCGCTATTTTCGAAGCCGTTCATGGCTCGGCTCCTGATATTGCCGGAAAAAATCTAGCTAACCCAACATCGGTCATTTTAGCGGCCATTCAAATGCTTGAATACCTCAATATGGCTGATAAAGCAGACAAGATCCGTAATGCACTTAAAGATGTTATAGAGTCTGGTGACCGCACAACGCGCGACCTTGGTGGCGAGTCAGGCACTACTGAATTTACCGAAGCGGTATTAGAGCGACTGTAATATTCACCTAGTGGCTCAACATCACAATTGCTAGCTCGCACTTAACCAAGTAGTGGGCTACGGCTTATACTGCAGCCTTATATTCAATAAACAGCGCCCGGTTAGATTGCCGGGCGTTGCTATTTTCAATGAGATAAAAGTCTTTATCTTTGACCGAACTGGCCAAAACCTGATCTCGCCAGTTTATGTGCGATGACCTAAGCTACGGCAACAATATTATTCACTGTTGGGCGTTCCACCAGCAATAATATTGGGCATCAGTATATGCCATCGATTACATCATCAAACGGAGATTGATATGAAAAATACACTTGTTATTGTTAGCGCTGTAGCATTGGCAGCCATCTTCAATGCATCACCCGCTCTTGCAGCTCCCCCCCCTTCTAACGAAACAGTAGCCTCTACTAAGGCTTCAATGCAAAGCGCATTGGACCTCAATACTGCGACGGTAGAGCAATTGTCAGCACTTAAAGGGATAGGCCAAGCAAAGGCTCAAGCGATTATTGATTATCGCACCAGTGTGGGTAAATTCCATCATGTGGATCAACTGACTGAAGTTCGGGGTATAGGCGATAAGTTACTGGCTAAATTAAAACCGCAACTAAAAGTTTAGCTGGCTTTCAGTAATAGAGTTCCTGTGCCTAATTTTTAACGCACACAGTATTTATTTCGCGTTACGCAAAAAGGCCCTATTGCAGGATAAATGTAATAGGGCCTTTTTAAATGCTTTAAAAACCATTCAGTCTAGCGTCAATAAGATACTCAAATGCACTATCACCAAATATACACACTAAGCGAATTGCTGAGTGTTACTGCTTTGCCATCGCTTTAATAAACGCTTTAAAATCGTCCTTTAACTCAGGATGCCGAATCGCATACTCAACATTTGCCATCATGTAGCCGAGCTTGCTACCACAATCATGACTTTTGCCTTTCATATAATAGGCGTCCACTTGCTCTTTTTGCATTAACCCTGCTATTGCATCGGTTAATTGAATTTCATCACCTGCGCCTGGAGGCGTAGCTGCTAAGCAATCCCAAATCCCCTCTGACAACACATAACGACCGACAACAGCCAAGTCAGAGGGTGCTTCCTCCACGGGAGGCTTCTCAACCATGGCATAAATCTTACCCGACTCTCCGGCTTTCAGTTCTAGACCTTCAAGATCAACCACACCGTACTTATTCACTTCCTCGTGCGGCACCTTTTCAACCATGATCTGACTAACGCGACTGGTATTGAACTTGGCCACCATATCCGCCATGTTTTCTTTCTTTAAATTTGACGCTGCGTCATCAATAATTACGTCTGGCAGCACTACCGCAAATGGCGCATCTCCTACCATTGGACGCGCACACAAAATAGCATGACCAAGCCCTTTAGCTACACCTTGGCGAACATGCATAATAGTGACATCGGTTGGGCAAATTGATTGCACATCAGCTAAGAGCTGGCGTTTTACCCGCTTTTCAAGAGTCGCTTCTAATTCAAATGACGTATCAAAATGGTTTTCAATGCTGTTTTTACTCGCATGCGTAACCAAAATGATTTCTTTGATGCCTGCCGCAACACATTCTGCAACAACGTACTGGATCAATGGCTTGTCAACCACCGGTAACATCTCTTTAGGTATGGCCTTGGTTGCAGGCAACATACGTGTTCCGAGACCTGCGACCGGGATAACTGCCTTTTTGACTTGACTCATGAATTTGTTTCCTTCACTGATAATCCTCTTCCAATCCCATAGTAATGCAATCCGTATTCCAGCATCAACTCTGGTTCGTACAAGTTGCGCCCATCGAAAATCACGGCATTGCGCAGCTTCTCTCTCAACATTGCGAAATCTGGGGCCCTGAACGCTTGCCATTCGGTACAAATAACAAGAGCGTCAGCTCCACTTAAGGCACTCTCTTTCGTACCAACCAACTTTAGATCAGGCCGATCACCATAAATTCGTTGGGTTTCTTCCATAGCTTCGGGATCAAAAGCTTGGACTTTAGCGCCGGCGGACCAGAGTGCTTCCATCAATACCCGCGAGGAGGCCTCACGCATATCATCTGTATTGGGTTTAAAAGCCAAGCCCCAAAGCGCAAACGTTTTTCCTGCGAGATTTGCACCGTAGTGTCGTTGAATGTAGCCAAATAATTTTTGCTTTTGACGCTGATTGACCGACTCTACTGCTTGTAATACTTGAGCTTGCACGCCGACCGCATGTGCACTCCGAGCGAGCGCCTGCACATCTTTAGGGAAACAAGAGCCGCCATATCCGCATCCGGGATAAATGAATTGATAGCCAATCCGGGGATCCGAACCAATTCCGCGACGGACGTGCTCAATATCGGCACCAAATGCTTCAGCTAAGTTTGCCATTTCGTTCATAAAGCTGATTTTGGTTGCCAACATACAATTGGCAGCATACTTCGTTAACTCAGCGCTGCGTACATCCATGACAATGACTTTGTCGTGATTGCGATTAAATGGTGCGTATAACTCTCGTAAACGCTTTTCAGCATACTCGCTGTCGGTACCGATAATAATTCTATCAGGCCGCATACAGTCATTAACGGCTGCGCCTTCTTTAAGGAATTCGGGATTCGAAACCACATCAAACTCAATCTCGGCATTTCGATGTCTTAAGTCACTTATAATTTTGTCCCTTACTCGGTCGGAAGTACCCACTGGGACGGTTGATTTAGTGACTATAATTTTGCGTTCAAACATCAATTCAGCAATTGAAGCTGCGACATTAAGCACATGCTGAAGATCCGCTGTACCATCTTCTTTTGGCGGAGTACCAACGGCAATAAAGATTATTTCAGCATGCTCAACGCCCTGAGATGGTTCAATAGAAAAGCGGAGTCGACCTGAACGATCGTTGTTCACGATGAGTGTTTCCAACCCTGGCTCAAAAATTGGAACTATGCCAGCCTGAAGCTGCTTTATCTTGCTTTTATTGCTGTCTATACAAACGACATCATGCCCAACCTCAGCTAAAACTGCTGCTTGTACGAGACCGACATACCCTGCACCAAACACAGTTATCCGCATAAGCGATTCACTTCCTGTCTATTCTTAACTCGCTTTTTTATATCCATTGCTTGTTACAAATCGAAGACACTTACAATTATTGCGACAATTTGGTCAAAAATTGTAGATGGGCAGACTTCGCGCATGAGTGGTTTGCAAGCTTTTTATGCCAGTGGTCAAATACCTCCGGTTGCATTGCGTTGAGCATGGTATCTGCTAGTGATGCTGCGCTGCGCGCCTCAAATGTTAGGCCAGCAACATCTTGGATCTTCTCTTTCATACCACCGATATTAGCTCCAATAAGTGGCCGTCCAAATCGAATGGCCTCCTGTATGACTACCGGCGAATTCTCCCACCAAATTGAAGGAATCACGACCCAATCACATTCTGCCATTCTGCTAGATAGTTGCTCAGCGTCATATTGACCGCGCATGTGTACCACATCTTCCACTTCTCGGAACAACTTAACAACTTTCTTTTTAAACGAACTTTCTTGCGCGTCCAGGTTTGCTCCATGCACATCGATACGAATTTTGCTGCGAACATCTTGCGGTAGAAGCGTTACTGCCTGTAATAATAAATCCAACCCTTTATAAGGATTTATCTGCCCAAAGAAGGCAAATCTGTAGCGTTTCTCAGTTTCCGCTAAAGGTCTCGGAGGGATTGCTTCTACATCGGGTAATACATTTTCAATCACATTCATTTTGTCAGCAGGAATCCCCCATTCAACATACCTTTGCGCAAGGAAATGGCTGGGCGATAGAAACTGATCGACTTGTGCAAACTGATCGAGTAAATATTGTTTGCGCAGGAAGAAATCACTTGGAGAGTGTTGCGGAAAACACTTATGGCAATCAGAGTATACGGCCTTATTGCATAGTTTCAACGCTCCCTTGGTGACCATTTGCCCATTGTGCATGCAAATCGCCATAAACTCGTGCAGAGTAAATACCAATTTTGCAGTTGGTACGGCGCGTTTAATAGCCGACAGTATTTCTATTCCCATATGAGCATAGTGATGAACATGCACAACGTCTGGCTGAAAACCTTGCAGTAAAGCACCAAAATCGTTAAACATTTTTTTTGTGTTGTTGGTACTTAAACAGAACCAATCATTGATCCCTGTATGAAACAATACCTCTTCTCCACGCTGTGAGAAGGTTGAGCCCCCATGACTGACTTCTTCTGCCCTGGCTATATAAAGGCATTCAACGCCCTGCGACTTTAACAACTGATAAAGATTCCATGATGCTACCTCTGCACCACCTTTACTCAGTTCTGGATGACCATGCGAAACAAACACTACTCTATTCATGAACAGCCGCTCCCGCATCGATGATCTTCACAATTTGACTCTTCCATTTTTCGTTAAATGTAATTGCGTTCAATATAGTTAGGTTGTGTTTCCAATGCCCAGATTCAACTAAATTTTGCGATTGACGCTCCAAGTGATAGAGCTCAGCGTCATGACAAATATAATTGGTATAACCTAGTGCTAGCGCTTTAAAGCACAAATCAGAATCCTCAAAGTCGCCTAAAACATAAACAGGGTCGAAACCGCCAACCTCAGTAAACACTTCTTTGCGCATCACCCAGCAAGCTGCTGTTAGCAAAGGCATTTTACGCAACACTGTTGAAACATTTACCAATTGCTTTGGCCAACCTTTTTTGGGGTGATCATTGAAATACAACCCCGGATATTCATGCAAAGTCATGGGGGCCATACCATCATGTTGGATAGTATCGTCTTCGAACAAAAGTCGAGCGCCTACGATGCCAGTTGTTTTTTGTTCTGCAACATTCAGCATTTTTTGCAGCCAACTGTCATCACTAGGGAGGACATCAGAATTCAATAAAACTAGGTTTTCAGAGCTAGTGTGCTTAACCGCTATATTATTTGCTTTCCCAAAACCCACGTTTTCAGCCAGATACAACACACTAAATGGGTGCTGAATACTGTAGCGTAAATGTTTCGATAATTTTTCCACAAAACTATTAAGTCTTGGATCATCCACAACATATAAAATCTCAACATCATGATATTCTGCATAGCGGTCAAAATGCGAAAGCTGGTAGCGCATGAAGTCATAGCGCCCATACAACGGGATGACTATACTTGCTCGCGGGGCTTCTATGCGACGTCCAATATCGACCCTTCGCACATCCGCCGTTTTATTGGCAGGATATAACGCTTCCAGTATTGGTCGAAATAATCCATGCGATGCCAACTGCGTTGGGTCATGAGGTACCCACGCATTCAACAGGCGCTTGAGCGTATTCATAGGCTCAGACGTTACATCGAATATCTCGCGGACGGGCACGGTTAACTCTTCAGTGTCGTCTAATTGCACTGTAAGGCGAAGATCGCCCTGTTTTATAGCCTTTGAATCATTTCTCTCAAGCAGAAGCATAAATCCCGTTTGCAGTTTTGTAGTTCCCGCTAGAGCTTCTTGTACATCGCGCCGACCAATACGCAGCTGCTTGACTATATTTGCGACAGACTTATTTTTACGGTCTATTAAAGTGGCGGAAATTTGCTCAGAGGCATCGTCTGCCCAACCAGCAAGGTAGATATGCGTTGAGGAAACAATAGCAAACTCGCAGGAGGCTTTATCATGGATATCAATTGGATGTAGCTCTCCACCATTGGCAGCCTCCACTGGAGGAGAAACAAATTGCTCAGCATTCTTGAACACTAACGGTATTCGCTTAACCTCGCCACTGGTTAAACTAGCGACCAAAACAATGTTCGCCAGCGCTACTTCTGTGTCAAAGATTAATTGGAAACCTTGCGCTGGCTGGCCTATTTGAGCAACAACATCTTGTCGTTGAATATCAGTTAAGTCACTTTCAAGATTATTACCGTCATTATCGACTATTGCGAGCGCATTGACTTGGTCGGACAAATACCATCCAATCACAACGAAGCCACTAGACGTCTTTGAGCAAATATCGACAGTAACCGGTTGCAACGTTGACGCGGAACGACCTATGAGTCGTTTAACGAGCGACTTAACTTTTTTCACAGAGTTTTGGATCCTATGGGTTAGACAGCGACTTAATCCAAGTTAACGTGTAAAAATAGCATAGACTCTAAAGTGTAATCAATGCGAAGGTAACCGACATCTGAGGTTTTCAGTGTGAATCTTCGTTGTAGGTATCACTCGATTAAATCTATCGGCTCAAAGTCAGAGTTGATTTATGTGCGAGCACTGAGAGTTGAACATTAACCGCAAAGATACAATTTCAATTTTGTTAGAAACTTGCGATAATTTTGCATTAGAAGTCGTACATCATGAAAGAACCGCGACAGCTCACCGTTGTAGAACAATAAACCTTACTGTTAACAATACGATTTTGAATTTGATTTGATGACCTCTTTTTATCTGCTTGATGCGCCCTATTCCGGCGCAGATGTTTTCTTACATCATTGTGAAATCCACAGTAAAGGTGAAATTAAAAGGTACAGAGATACGCTAACATTTGATGCTGACAATTCAACAATCAATGTAAGCTCTATTTCCCCTGAATTTTGTGCGCAAATACACCAAACTGTTGCCTCGCGACAACTGGGTATATTAGTTAAAGACCCTGCTATTCGACTTGCTCAGGCCTATTTTGTGCGTCAGAAGCTCGGCAAAGCAAAAGTCAGTTTTGCCGAATATTTCAGTACGCCGAGCAGGCTAAACATATATACGCAAATGTTACATGGACATAAGTTGGAAGACTTTGGCTTTGTTGGCGTATTTGAGCGATTTAATTCTAGCCTACTACTTGCGAAACAGTGGCTGAATAACGATCTGCGTATTCAACAATACTTTGATATTACAGCTGAATTAGAGCATGTTGTTGAATTACTGACCGTCGAACACCTTGCCGCAATCAGAACTTTGCATGCACAAGACTATGAGCTATACGATCGAGCCCTAGCCTTGGTTAACGAAAGATTTGATAGGCAACGACCACAGCAAACACTGCGCGTCCCGAAACAAAAAGAAGTGATCATCCATGTAGGTCCACCCAAAACCGGTACTTCTGCCATCCAAAAATGGCTAAATGAAAATCGTGATTCATTGGCTCGCTCTGGGATCTACTATCCGCCTCATTCAACAGATACCAATGGTGTCAGTTCCGGTAACTTTTTATCAGTGTTGAGCCCTTGTAAGGAAAATAACTACTACCGACTAGACCCGGATAAGTTCCAGAGTTTACTCGATGAATTGAAGCTGATGCCAAATCAAACGTTGTTATTGTCTTCTGAGATGTTTCATAATCACCTCCTAGACTTCTTCCAATTTCTGCCGAATGCCAAATATGTTTTTTATATCCGTCACCCAATAGACCTAATTGAATCAAGTTATCATCAAGAAGTTAAGCGGCATCGTCGCACAACGAATTTCAGAATGCCTGAAGTGTTGCGCTTTAATCGTTTGTGCGGATTCATAAATGTATGCGCTGAGTTAAAGATCAAACCCACATTACGGTTTTATGATGTTGGTTTACTTACTGGCGTAGATTTAATTACTGACTTTGTCGATATGTTGGAATTAACTGAGCAACCTACTTCCACAAGTCAAAAGGTTAACTCCAGGTTTGGTTTTGGAGAATTAGAGCTTATGCGTGAGTGTAACTCATTTCTTTCCGACCATTTACTTAGCAAGCTAGATTTATGGCTACAGCAGCAGAGCCAAAGCAAGCCATCATTCACGCTTGTTTCGAAAGTACAGTCGGATCAGGCTCGGCATTACCTTGTTAAGCAAATCAATGCACTTGTGAAAATCTCTCCAACGCTGTTTTCTACAAATGATTTAGTCAAAAAACTAGAGAAGCTCGCGCTGCTTGAAACACCACGCCCTTATTTTGATCAAAGCAATGGCAAACAGGAAGCTGGTCATGTTTGGAACATCCTGAAACGAAAAGAGTTGTCATTAGCTGGTGACATTGTTAAGCAATATCGCCAGCACATGTCAACTCAGCCAGATACTAAAAACTCAAATTTGTTCAAATGGACAACTTTGGACCAAGTACGCTTAAAATTTTCGACATTTTTTAAACGGTTCCAGCGCTAACTAGTGGGTTATGAGGGCAATGATTACTTTGCTCTCATCATTATTATAGCTGCTTCACTAGGGTCGATAGGTTTTCCACAACATTGCGCAATTCAGCGACTTTTTCTTTGTTTAAATAGGACAACACGGTTTTCAATTCGGTCGTTGAAATGTCTTTGGTTCTAGGTAGATATATAACCTTCACCAAGTCTTCTAAATCGTCAAATTTGCCAGCCCAATCATCGCCAATTGCGAATATGTCAGCTTTTTCACGTATTAAGTCCTCGCGCTTCTGCTCCCAGCACTTCTCTTCAAACACATGATCAACATAGCGACATGACATTAATATTTCATGTCTGTCCTTATAGGGTATGACGACTTGTTTGCCTTTCAGTGCATTAAATTCGTCGGTTGAAAGCCCTACGACTAGTCGGTCACCCATCTGTTTCAAACGTTTTAACAGGCGAACATGACCAACATGATACAGGTCGAAAGTTCCGTAAGTAACAATTGTAGTCAAAGCTATTAAACCTTACTGTCAGCGTTAAAATGAATATTCCATGGCCACTCATGGAACCTGTTTGACTCAGTCCATCCGTTACCGTAACGCTCAAGCAAGAACCTTTCTGGCTGCGAAGGTATTGGTAAATCGACATCGTAAAATGTCAGTGTGGAACGCTCGGCTAGAATATCCGCGGGGATGGACCTTACTGACATATTCTCCATGTAGAGCATGGTCTCGCCATCCTCATGCCAATATGGAAACACGTCAATCATAATATTAGTTTCTACATCGTAGAGATGGACATTCAAGTTTGCAACCTGACCAAAGCTTATTTCATAGCGGCCTGGCTCAAGTCGTTGCAACATTTCATCACGTAATTGCTTAGCCTCTTCAAAGCTAATATTTCCTTGCGCAAGCTCAATTAAAATATCAACGTCATCGTCATGTTCAATAAATTGGTTTTCGCGAATAGCGCCGAGTAGTGTGCCATAGGCTAAACATGGACGATACCCTAGGTTATCGAGTTCACAAACTACATTATTGAGTACAGTAACCACTTGACGTGGAGATTGTGTCAATATCCCTTTGGGCGCAATACCGTGTTTGGTAATTTGCACCAACTCCTGCGCATTGTGTGAGCGTAACTGATTGATTTTGTCTTGTAGAATATCGATACTCTCAGTTGACGCTAACAATCGCGAATGTACCCTCAAGTCATAGTCTGTATTCCGCAGAATATCTTTAAATACGACAATCGCTAGTAAGCTTAACTCTCGTTGCACATTTAAACTATCAAAAGGTTCATCAGACCATGTTAGCAGCAACTGTTTAAGAAAAAGTTCGTCAAACTGCCAACATTCATTAACATCGTCGTAGCAGCGCTCTACAATTTTACTCACGATCTGCTCTCGGACTCTTCGATTGTCACCAGCGCATTGGTTAATCTCTGACAACGAGAGAAACTGAGGTAAAGTGAGTTGTAACTGCTCTGCACCTAGTCGATGCTTATATCTATTGTAGAGCAGCTCAGCCTTCTGTTTCTTGTCTAATGCGTAAACCGCAAGATATTTAGCACGGATATTCCAATTGTCCTTGCGGTTTACAATTTTAATTCGCGATATAAAAGTTTTTTTGCTAAAGCTTATTTCCATCCATGGGTTATTCTCGAACCCTGAATGAAAACCGGCACCTTGTAGCACGGTAGTAAGATCTTTGTCTGGATTTAATTTTGAGCTGACGGCTATATTGATACTGCCTTCAGCAACTAGTCTTCTGCCATCCCTATCAAGGAGCTCCAAACCTGCAAAATTTAGATAAGTAGCCTGATTCTCAATGACGATTCGCAGGGCCTTTACTTTACGATCAACCGGGATATCTAATGGCATATTCTTGCCACCACCAAAAAAACCCAGTGATGGAAAAATCTGTTCAATACTCAAGTGCTCTAAAGTGCCGCTGACAGCCCTATCACCAAGTAGAGTTTCACATTTTACGGTTTGAATAAGACTCACTGTATGATTGTACAAAGTAAGGGTAACCAATCCTTTGGGGTTTTGGCGCAATACCGAGCTTTTCAGACTTATACGAAATCCAACAACCTCAGCCAGATCCGTGAATGGATTTTCATTCGCATTAATAATTTCCATACCACACACTTCATCCCCCATCGTGGCAAGCATAACTGCCTTATGCGACAAGTTAATATAACAAACGCCTGATAGGACAATGTTGTCGCGTCGCGGGGTAACTTGATGAATGATCCCCCGCGTTTTGAACGACAATCCGTGACTGGCATGATCGTCCGTGGTAATGGGTATCATTGAAGGATCAAATTCATGAACTATGCTTGTTGGCATTCCGTTTCCATTTATTTAACTGCAAAAGAATGACACTTCTGACTCACCGCGTCAGTCACGTCAACAATTACTTAGTATAAAGTTTTAGAGTCAAGTTAGCTAATCGGCCTCCTGGCAGAGAGACTTACAATACCCAATTAACTATCGGTAGCTTGCTTTTTAATTGGCTTTCCTGGGTAGGGGTTAACAAATTCATAGTTGTAACCTGCTGCAGCAACCACATGACATATAAGCCTTTCAATCGCATGTTCGTTGGATCCATCAGTCGCGACAGGAGAAGCAAAGTCACTCTCACTCCATTCATGTTCGGTTAACAGCGTCAATGCTTTTGGGCGATACCAAAACATACCACCTGCAGGAAAATCCCCAACCTCTTCAGGAATTGGTATCGCTAACCTTTCACCTATCGCCGTTGCTAACAAATAATTTCTTCCCCAATTAAGAGAATCGACAATAGCCGGATGATAAGGTGGCAACAGCACACCCAATTTTGGATCTGACTCAAACAATGCCAAAATGCGCTCGATGCTTGCAGCACTTCCGGCGAGAGACCATAACAGTAATAAACGCCACCCAGCTAATTTACCTGGGTTGAGGGGCTGTGTGTGTATTTTCAGCACAACATCACATTCGCTTAATCCACTTCGAGCCACTGTCAACCAAGCGTTAATATCACTCTCTTCTCGATGTAGTTTAAACAGCTGACAATGTTTGAACCGCTGGGTCAAACCCAGTAAAAACTCGTCGCATGACTCATATGAGGTTATAACAATTTGCGTCGATTGCGGTAAGACGCTAACAAATTCGATTAACTCCGGTAGCAACACCGGGTCTGTCACATGTATATGTAGGCCGATGAGATATTTTGTCAGTACTATCTGGTTAGGCTGCATATACTCAGATACGCTTGGCACCTTTCTTTCATTTAGCGTCTCAGGACAAAAAGCACTGAGTAAGGTCGGTGCAGCAAAAATCTTGTCTAAATGAGATAGTAAATAGTCAGTGAAGCACTCAATTGATGACCGATTCAGGGTTTGAGTAGCAGCGTCATACCAATTTGTATTATCACGCAGAATAAAGTTCGCGGTAACCATATATTTATCTAACTCTTGGCCCCAAGCCCGGTCTTGGGCCAATGCAGCAACCACAGTTTCATAGTCATTGATAGGCATAAATTGGTTCGTAATAGGCGTAAGACTGCTGTCGCTTTTACTCAATGATGCCTGTGCACGCGCTAACCTAATTTGCGCGTCTTTGATATTGGCGTGATCTTTATCGATAGATTGCGCTTCAACGATTCGTCGTTGTGCTGCGGAAAAGTCGCCTTCAGCGGTTGCAATGTCGGCAAGCTTAGCTATCAGCCCTGGATGATCCGGCTGACTGCTAAGCGCCTTCTGATAGCATAACTTAGCATTATCAATAAGCGACATACTGTAATAATGGTCCCCTAAGTGAGCCCATTGCCAATACAAGTCTCGCTTTATAACTGCCCTACTAATAAAAATCTCTGCAGCGTAGGTCACTTTGGCTTTAACCGCTAAATAAAACAGCTCTATAAGTTCATTATTAGTGCATGTTGACAGTCTGAGCAGATACTCCCAATCAACGCAAGCTAACAAAGAGCGGTCTAGTTGCTGCATGCGTTCAATCGCATCGGCAACTGACATATGCTTAAACGTTATTTTTCGCGCGCCAGTGTGGGGTAGTGCAAGCGCTTCTTGCTCCGGTTGAGATGGCTGCGGCGAATAATTGCTCAGCAACAATTCGGTTAATGGATGCGCCGAGCGAAGTTGTAAATTAGAGTGTGTACTAACATCAGCAATGCTCTTAAGCATGTGCATTGCTTCATCACATTCATGTTGGAGTGACGGCGAAATCATCGCTAGCAAACTCGCGGGGATCCCTGCTTGCAATAGCGACGGTTCGAGTGCTGTAGACGCCAAAAAAGAAGCGTTAACCCCCTTTTCCTGAGCTCGCTGGCAAAGCCGCGAATTTTCAGCAACAAACGCAGATTGTTCAAAGAGTAAAGTCTGCTCTGGGTATTTACGTGCACAATCAGCCATACGTTTGGCGGATTCTAACCACATTCTAGCCGCTAGATCTGGATATGCCCAAAAGGCCATATCGTCTTTGCGCTGAGATATTGGTTGATTAAACTGCAACAACAAGCGACTGTGCCTTTTCATGATAGACGAGACAGCAAGGCGCCAATCTCGGTATATCAGGATAAATCGAATGTCATCCTGCAATGCTTGATACCAGGCATCTAAAAACAACACAGCTCTTGGGTCTTTTGCCCCAAAACCGACGGCACTAGAGGAGACCGAAGCAGTTCTATGCGCTACGTAATCCTTAAGCGTAGCTAGAGCATTGGTAGGTAAAACTAAGTCAAATTCACCATGATAACGCCAGTCTGTGCCATTGGCGGCGAGCAAGTTATCATGAATATCGACTAAATTCTCATCTTCCCCATGGCCAAGTGCGTTTGAGAAGCTTGGCCCCATCAAGCGTTCTCCCATATCGACGCCGTTCGCTATCATGCTAAGCGACACCAGTGAGGTACCACTACGGTGGAAACCACTACACAACAGAAATGGATACGCACTCATAGGAAATACTTAGTCTTAACTAATCTTCTAACTTCCATGGCCACTCATGGTATTTATCAGGTGTTGCCCAGCTAGAACCATACCTTTCTTCAAGAAAGGCCTCCGGCTCGCCCGGGATCGGAAAGTTCTGACCGTATAAAGGGATTTCCTTCCGCTCGTGCATAATGTTGGCAGGCATGCCTCTGATCTGCATTTTCTCCATATGCAACATACACTGTGCACCTGCAGACCAGTAGGGAAACAAATCGATTAATACTGCACTTTTAATTACATAAACATGTAAATTTAAACTGTCACCGTGGTCATTCGAACGATTAACAATATATTTGTTTTTGTCTAATTGTTCCGCGATTGCTTGGTGCTGCTCTAACGCCTGACTAACCGTAAGGCCCTCACCGCTTAGCTCTATCAAAAGATCGACATCATCATCATGCGGGATAAACTTATTGTCGCGCACGGCCCCTAACAAGGTGCCGTAAGCCAAGCATGGCCTAACACCTAATTGCTCAAGGTCGTCTACCAACATTTTTATCGATTCGACAAAAACCTCTGGTTTAGTCGTAAGCTTGCTGGCCAAGGCTGTACCATGCTTGGTGATTTCAATTTTATCAAGTGACATCCGCTTTCGTAGCAGATTTATTTCGTCCTCAAGCAGCTGGATCTGATGACGATTAAAAAGTAGCGCTTCAAAACATTGAATATTTAACGAAATCCTGACTTTCATCTTATAAACCAAATAAATGGCTAAGAGCTTGATTTCCGTACTAGCCTCAGATTCTCGAACTCGCTTTTCACTCCACGACGAGAGTAACAATAGAATTAGATCAATGTTGTCTTCATTAATCGTATATAAATCTTCATATGTAAAATAATAATCAAGGAATAACTCAAGTACGGCTTGTCGACTCAGGTCAAAATGGAACTTTTTCGCGCCAAATAAACGCTGTATTTCATAATAGGTCGCCAACTTGGCATCTTTGTCTCCACACCGATATAAGCAATGATGGCGACTATCTATATCCAAACCATAAATACCAAGATGTTTGGAACGAACTCCCCATTTATCGTTACGATTAACAAAACGAATGTTTGATATGTAGGTATTGTCTACCAACTCCACTTCAATCCATGGTGACTCTTCCAGCTTTGAATGAAAGCCCCCTCCAGTTAAAGCGCTCGCTTGTACAGGCTCATTATTGCTTGAGCTACAGTGAATCGCCCTTATTGCGTTTTCGGGTAATACTTGGTCGTTGCCATCAAAGAGAAAGAGACTATTGAAATTTAGGTAATTTGTAACGCCATCTAGTACAACTCGTATGCGCTGAAAATATGCATTTACCGGAATATCTAATGGGTCGTTAAACGCACCGCCAATAAAGCCAAAAGACGGCGCTATCTTATCAACAAAAGTTACGATGGCCTTTTCATTGGCGAAATGTCGCCGTATCTTTTCGATCACAATTTCTTTAAGCACAGTACCTTTTTCATTTTCGATGCAAATCTTGCCGGAACCGCTTAGACCCTCGATCTTGCTTAACGCAGGATAAGGTAATTGATAAAGAGCCCAACGCTTGCCGTACTCCTCGATGTACGTAACAGCGGCCTGCGCTAATGTTACACCTTGAGCGGAAAATACAATGTTAATTCGTTCACTTAGCGCAACTTCTAGCTTCCCTACAGCCAGCAACTTGGAACCTTCCATTTAATCATTCTCTTTTAGTAAAACACGATGTAAGGCAAAAACTCTGCCCAAGCGGCACGCTTAGTAGCGCTAGACGACCGGCGTAATAATAGCAGTAAGTCAGAACGAGCCCAAGTAGCTTTGAATGAAATGTTCAGAAAACAAAAAAGGTGGCCGAAGCCACCTTTTTCACATTAACGTTTGTAACGTAGTAACTATTAGTTACCGTTGTTACCGTCGTTAGAACCGCCAGCTTCGTTGCCTTGTGTAGTCGCTGTCATGTTGAACAGTGAACCTTCACCAGTACGGATTAGGCCTAGACCTTCACAAGTATCGAATGCACCTTTAAGTACTAGACGTGCACGACCTTTATAATCAGTTGAGCCATCTACACCGAATGCAGTTTCAATGTCGATGATATCTTGGCCAGCTGCAGTAGTACGGTTAGCACCTTCAGTAGAGAATACCTGAGTTGCACTTGTTGCCAAGTCTGGAGCAATCGTTACGTCTTCACCAAGAACAGTTCCGTCTTGCGCGTAAAGCGTACCACGGATGTCACCTTCGTTAGTTGAAGATGTATTAGTCAAACGGATGTAAGCAGTATCAGCGTTACCTACAGCAGGTACGTTGAAGAAGCTTGCGATACAACCGTTACGTAGAAGCTCGCCGAAAGGACCTGCATCTTCTTCAATGTTGTCATAACGCGCGTTGAAGAAATCAATTTCCCAAGTAGCGTTGATGTCACCAGCTTCAGGAATAACACTTGTTCCGTCAACAGTGTAGCAAAGCTCGTATCCTGATGTTAGTTCAGTAGTTGTTCCACTTACAGCCAGCTCAAAAGAGTTGATTTCAGCTGCACTGATAGTATTTGAAGAGAAAACCGCACCTGTACAAGCACCCGCATTTAGCGCACGGAGCTCAACAATGCTGTCTTCCTGCAATGAACCAGAGTTAACAGAGAATGTTAACGTGTGGTCGTCACCGCCCTGGAAGTCGAAATCATCGCCATTTTCTTTCGCAATTTTCTCACCCGTAGTTGCAGGAGTGGCTGCTGCGTTGTAACCGAACCCTACGATATCTTGCAATTGAAGCTGCAAAGTACCTAGGAAAACTGTGTCAACGTCGCCTGCTGGATCAAAGTCGTTGATACCCGCGTTAGTGAATGACGTTTCTCCGTTACCAACGTTGATGCGAATACCGTTGCCAGCAACGTCTTCGATCACAGCAACCAAATCAACTGGTGCTTGTGATGCAAAAATAGTTAGAGGAGTGTCGGTTTCAGTTGCGTCAACAACGTCAGCAGCAAAGTCTGTTGCCTCAACATACTCCACACCTAGCTTCACGGTTTTATCAGTGCTTGAAGGGTTCAATGCGTCCTTTAAATTTTTGACTGCATAACCTTCGAATCGTAGGCTTGACAACTCAACATCATCTGCGGCAAAACTAATCTCAAACGTGATTGTGTTATCGCCAATCGCACCACCTTGAACCACTTCATAGGTCAAGCCGAGACCAAGGTTTTGTGAGTCGTTAATAGCCGCATCCAACTCGTCAACACCGATAAGTGTAAGCGCACCGAGGCCACCATTTGATTGCTCGACCAATGTAGTGGTTGAAAGGTCCTCACCAAAAACTGCACCGCGACCCAGCGTATACTTGATCGTTGCAACAGCATTTAGCGCACCGTTATCACCTTGAACTGCTGGCAACGCGCCAACCGCAGGAAGTGTAAAGTCTACAGTAGGAGCAGTAATCAACGTCTCTTCAGAGCCTTGACCGGGGTTACCATTACCGAAGATCACGTCAGCCAACACAACTGTGCGATCTGAGTTACCAAAATCCAAATCACCAGCAACAGCTGATGTAGCAGACATTGCCGCTACAGCAACTGCGAGTGCAGTCTTGTTAAATAGTTTCATTATGTAAATCCTTAAATATAGTTATAAAGCTATAGCCGTTTAGATCATTTAATTCACAGTTAGCGCACCGGCTTAAATGCCTAAACATGTTACTAAACGCATCAATTGAGATAGGGCACCCGAGTAATTGATGCGCCTTTCACAAAGAGCGATTCTATTATCACCATTTCAGAAGTCAACCCTTAGATTGGGCCTCTTCGTCAATTAAATTAAGTTTTTCAGTCAAATAGTCCGATTTATTTACTCGGTAATCTATCTGTTCTGTATTTAGTGAGTTAATCCGGAATCAATGTTTAAGCACCTAACGTTCCGGTTATTATTAACCTCCTTCCCAGACGACTAGGAATTTAAGACCTTCCCCTCACCCCAAAAACCATCATAGAACCCTGATTCATAAAAGATTTAGTGATTTTTGAGCGCCTTAGTTTGCTTATATTATAGTCCTCAATTTAGTTTTGTACATAGCCTTTATTTAAAAGGCTGTATCGATATTAATGAGCGTAAACACGCACATATTTAAGAAAAGAAACCATCACAGGTAATGTCAGGTTTCATTGGGTAGAACAGCGTATTGCGAAATATAAGTATTTATTTTTAGCAATAACTGAGTTTTAAGCAGATTTTACCTCAAATTTGCTCTTTGCCATTTTAAACTGGCTTGCTTGGAATAGCATCGAGCGTGTGTACAGATTGAGCTGTCAATCACATTGAGTTAATAATTCGATTGCATTAACATTGCGCGCTGGCTGTTACATCGCCAAAAATCTCTAATTACCCAGGCACGATAATAGATGACTAAACCCATTGGTGAATTGTTACAAGAGAAAGGCATTCTTTCTGACGCAGATTTGCAAAAAGCGTTAAACATTCAAGCTGAGATAGGCGGAAAACTTGGCGCGATCCTGATGAGAATAGGCGCCGCCTCGGAAGACATTATTGTGCGAACGCTCGCAGCGCAGCTAAATTTGCCATTAGTGGGTGATAATATACAACTTCCCGATGTTTCTCGTGTGATAGATACCTGTCGCGATGCCAGTATAGATGTTGAGTGGATGTTAGATCAGCACGCTATCCTCTGGGCAGAAAACAATTTAGATCAAACAGTTTATTGCGCGTCGCGAGATCCCTTATCCGAACATTTATTATCGTCACTGGAAATGCTTTGCCCTCAGACATCAATTGTTCCATGTTTTATTTTCTCGCAAGACTTTGACTCTCTCACCCGCAGCATTGACAAAATTAAGAGCGATTACTCCGGTAGTAAATCCGAAAGTGAATCCTACTTAAAGGAGTTGGCGGAAGAAGCCCCCACTATTGAATTGGTGAATAACTTGTTTGCTCAAGCGGTCGATGCGGGCGCGTCTGACATTCACTTTGAACCGGAAGAAAATAGTTTCCGAGTTAGATTTAGAAGCGATGGGGTGCTTACCACTAAGCTAACCCTGGGCAAAGAGAAGTTTGATGCACTGGTGTCTCGGATCAAATTGATTTCAGGTATGGATATTGCTGAGCGACGTTTACCGCAAGATGGCAGCATATCAACCCGCGCAGGCGGGCTAGAGATCGATATTCGTGTATCCGCGCTTCCGGGCGTTTACGGGGAATCCATGGTTTTACGCTTACTGCCAAAGGATAAGAAGCGTTTGAGTATGGAAAAGCTAGGCATGCTGCCCGATCAGATGACAATGATGGCGCGGTTAGTTCGTCAGCCCCATGGAATTATATTAGTCACCGGGCCTACCGGCTCAGGAAAGTCAACCACACTTTATACCGCGTTGGATGAATCCAATGAGAATGATAAGAAAATCATAACCGTTGAGAACCCTGTAGAGTTTAAGCTGGAGGGCATTACCCAAACCCAAACAAATGAAGAGATTGGACTCACTTTTGCAGCATGCTTACGCACCATTTTACGCCAAGATCCTGATGTAATCATGATCGGTGAGATCCGTGATTTGGAAACGGCCGAAATAGCCATGCAAGCAGCAATAACCGGCCACTTAGTGTTGTCTACATTGCATACCAACGACTCATTGAGTTCATTTACCCGGTTGATCGATATGGGTATTGAGCCGTTTATGGCAGCAACCCCAATTATCGCAACCCAAGCACAGCGACTGCTTCGCAAGCTCTGCACACACTGTGCGCAGCCTGCAACATCACTCCCTCAGGATGCTGTATCAACTTTAACTATCGCACAGCAAATTGGGCTTGAGCAACCAGCTAATTGGAAAGTTGCCGTTGGCTGTAAAGAGTGTCAGGGAACCGGTTATAAAGGGCGAATCGGTATTTACGAATTGATCGAGATTAAGGAAAAAATGCGCGCCTTAATATTAGAGCAAAAACCAGCCAGTGAACTCTATCGGTTAGCCAAATCTCAAGGTTATCGGAACTTGTATGAAGATGGCATGCTCAAAGCGTTTATGGGTCTTACCAGTGTGGAAGAGGTATATCGTGTTTGCCGTACCAGTGAAGCGAGCGATTTATGAGTCAATTTGCTTATGAGGGCGTTGATAAAACGGGCGAAAAAACCAGTGGTGTGGTTAACGCTGACAGCTTTCGTGCGGCGGCACGACAACTTGAAAGCCGAAATTTAAAAATTATTGCTTTAGATGCGGTTAGCAGCAATGCTGAGCAATCAGTTAAGTTGTCAAAAAAAGCTATTTCCAAAGATGACGTTATCCTTATATTTTATGAAATAGCAACCATGCTTAGAGCGGGTGTAAGCCTTAAAGAAGCGGTTGAAGCCCAATGTGATTCAAGTCACTCAGACGAAGTTCTTAGCGTATTCCAAAGCTTACTTAAACAATTGAAAAGCGGTACCGCCTTCTCGGTTGCGGTGCGCAATACAACGTTAAAAGTACCCGACTACATGCACTATTTGATTGAATCGGGTGAAATTACCGGGCGTTTGGCTGCATCAATTGAGCAAGGCGTTGAGCAGATGGAATATGATCTTAAAGTTCAATCAGAAACGCGTAGCGCTCTGATTTACCCGACGATACTCGTATTATCTGGAGTGATTGCGGTTGGGATCATGTTTTTATTTGTTGTCCCTAAGTTTTCATCCCTACTTAGTAGTGCCGACGAAATGCCGACTCTCGCCTGGTTAGTCATTTCGTCAGGTGTCTGGGTGAATGACAATAAACTCGCTGTATTAGTCGGTTTCACTGCTTTAATTGTCGCAGCATTTATGGTGTTCACCCAAGAGCGTTTCAGGATCCCTTTACTAAATTTTATGAGTAGAATGCCGGTCATTGGAAACTGGCTTAATGAAAGCGATATGGCCGTGTGGTCAAAAATGCTTGGCATTCTATTAGCGAGTAAAGTACCAATGCTAGATGCACTGACATTGGCTGCGAAATCCAGCCGAATTCCCTGGCGAAAGGCTCGTTTGGCTCAGGTGAAGGCTAGCGTAAAATCAGGCGTTGCGCTCTCTGCTGCACTGCAACAAGAAGCAGTCGTGTCGTCGACTACTGTCAACCTCGTTAAAGTCGGTGAAAAGTCCGGCGATATGTCTTCAACATTGGCCTCTGTTTCGCGTCTATACGACCAAGCGAGCAAAAAACGAATGCAAACCCTCTTGTCTTTGATTGAGCCAATCGCCATCTTAGTCATTGGCGTGGTTATTGGTGTAATTATTATGGGTATCATTCTGGCCATTACCAGTGCGAATGACATAGCTATTTAAACAAGAATTTAAAGTTATCTATTGATGAGGTTGTAATGCAGAGAGTTAGAAATCTTGGTTTCACATTACTGGAAATGATTGTGGTTCTGGTGATTATTGGATTGCTGATGGGGTTAGTTGGTCCACGCGTCTTTAAACAAGCTGACAAAGCCAAAGTACAAACTGCAGAAGCTCAAGTCACAATGCTAAAAGGCGCTCTGCAAACGATGCGCTTAGATATCAATCGTTTTCCAACGACAGAAGAAGGTCTTGCCCTGTTGATTAATAACAGTAATCCTGCAGATCCAAATTGGGATGGCCCCTATCTAGACGATGAAGTCCCCCTCGACCCCTGGGATCGCCCCTATCAGTATTCTTCACAAAAGACCAGAAACCAACCGTTCGAACTTTACTCGTATGGCGCAGATGGAAAATTGGGTGGCGAGGATTACGACGCTGACGTAGGCTACATCGCAGAGCGATAATTACTGAGCATATACTATGCAGCGTTTAGTCAAGAAGCATTATTGCCGCGGATACACACTTTTGGAGTTACTTATTGTCTTAGTGCTAATGGGATTGCTTATGGGATTAACTGCGCCGAGACTCGCGCAAATGTATGATTCAGTGAGCTTTTCGTTGCAAAGAGACGATGTGCTATTTCAATTACAAAGTGTGCCATTTATGGTGTTTCAACGTGGTGAAAGCTTTAGGTTACTAGACCTTAACGAAGCGCCCGATGCTGATGTCTTGGCTTTGCCGGACGGGTGGCAATTAGATGAAATTGGCACCACTGACGTGACCTATAACGCACTTGGATTTTGCTCGGGTGGCGAAGCTACATTTGTTAAAGAAGATCGGCGCTTACGAGTGCAATTAGATGCCCCAATGTGTCGACCAATTGTGTTGTAACTAACAATTATGCGAGTACCTCTCATTTATTCTAACCGTGGGTTTTCTCTATTAGAGGCGATAGTGGCACTGCTTTTAGTTACCATGGTAAGTATGGCAACGTTTTCGTGGATAAGTAATTTACTGTTGTCCATCAGTAAAATTGAAGAAAACGCTTACCGCAATGTGATGAAACGCAACGTGACCGAATATCTATCTGATGTGAATATGATGGCGCACCCGCAGGGCAGTAAAAGCTTAGGCGGGATCACTATTAATTGGACTGCAAATCTGGTTGAACCTATCAAAAAAGGGAAAAGTGTTAACGGTGGTAAGACGCCATTCGACATTGGTTTGTACCGGGTCACAGTGAACGTAGAAGATTTCACTGGTGAAAGAGCTGCGTTTGAACTTACACAAGTCGGTTACAGAGCGCTTTCAGATGGCATATTCTGACCATGCTAATGCTAAAAGCCGACGTGCGCGAATGAGAATGAGAGGCTTCACCCTACTTGAAATGATGGTGGTCCTCGTTTTAGTGAGTTTGATCACTGTTTTGATGATGCAGGGCTTTAGTTTTGTTACCGGATTACAGGAACGGATCCGTAAACAATTGGTGCAAGTGCAAGATGTGGAGCTTCGTGAGCAATGGTTTCGTGTTACGGTGCGATCTATGCACCGTGGGCGAAAATCTGATGATGCGCAATTTACCGGCGACCGCAATGAGTTTAGCGGCTTGACTCTACAGCCCCTCATACAACACTTGGGGTTGCCAACAAAAGTAACTTGGTATCTGGAGCCGCAGCAAGATAAAACAACCTTATTCTACAGTGAAGTCGATCATGAGCCTATTCCCATTATGACATGGCAAAATGCTAGACCTGAATTTCGGTTTTTGGATGCACAGGGGGAATTACAAAGCTCGTGGCCAGATGATAATCGAGGTACAGGGCTACCTTTCGACTTATTTGAAAACCCAGCAAATACCGCTTTGCCGCAAGGCGTCGCAATAATTGATGATTCTTCCGAAAGTGTTTTATTTTGGTATGTATCAATTTCCAACAATACCCTGCCAGAGGTTGACCCAGCACTATGATCCAAAGCTCAACACGCCAGCAAGGTTTCATTCTTGTCGCCTCAATATGGGTAATGGCCATTTTGATTATGATGGTTAGTGCTTTTGCCGTGTGGGTAGAAAAAAGTTTGGATAAAGCACTGCTTCAAAATCATCGCGCTAATATGGAAATCCATACAACTTCAACCCAATCCACTTTACTGTACCTAATTGCCACTCAAGGAGCTACTCAAGCCGGCATCAAAGTACCGATCGAGCAGTCAAATGGCGAACTTACCGATGTCACCTTGGATGACTTTTTGGGCGGTGCCGTGATTGATGATATGGGCTCAAAAGTTGTGACCATCGAAGGCTCAGAGCTGTACGTAGACGGCAGTTCCTATAAGGGTGTTGGCAACTCTCGGTTTTCACTTTTAGACTTATCGGGATTAATCCCCCTCAACTCCAGTTCACCAATTTTTACCGAAGAGCTTTTATCGCATTTAGCACTAGAGCCTGCTCGCATTCGACAACTCACAATGACTTTGCAAGACTATATAGACAAAGACAATGAGATGAATGCTAACGGGGCTGAATTGTTTCAGTACCAGCAAAGAGGACTACCTGCGCCACCTAATGGACAATTACTCTCAAGATTTGAGCTCAAAAATATCATTGGCTGGAGCGAGCTTGAAACCTTATGGGGTAATTCTGTCCTACACAATTCAATGGTTGCATCGACGATAGACCGGTACAACGTTAATGCGATGAGTCCTTTTATAGCGCAGGTTGTGTTTGACCTATCGCCAACTGAAGCAAATGTACTCGTTACCGAAGGGAAGAGGAAAAAGTACAGTCATTTTAAAGACATGGTAGACCGGACTGGATTAGCCTTGCACCCCTATTTCGACAGAGTAGAGTTTAACCCTTCGTCACGTTTCAGGCTCTCATTTTGGTATCCTGAAGCGAGACTTAAACGAGAACTTGATGTATACTTCCCGGTCGTTGTTCGTGCTGGTGACCTACCTTGGGTCATTAGCAGAGATCTAATAGTGCCTGTAACGGAATCTGAAGCCCTTGTTGAACCCCGTGAACCTCAAACACACCTTCTCCGCTAATCAGTATATTCAAGCGTCTCGGGAGGTTATTTTCCCAGAGAATTTGACGACTCGAGCACAGTGGATAATCGGCAGAAGTCTATGTTTGTACCGTACTTTTGAACTAGACGCTTTGCCCGATAAAAACCGTGAAGACGCTTTAAGTTTGTTAGTCAAACGCTGGGCGCCATTCTCTCGGGTAGGATACCACGCGGTATGGACTGAGCACTGTGTGGGAGTATGGGCATGGGACGCGGAGCGAGTTGAATCAGCGATTGAAGAAGTGGGTGTACAAGCTATCTCAACTCTGCCCGAATCAGTATATTTACCTAAATCCGACGAGACCAGAGCGCAGTGGCTCCCATCAGTGGATACCGGCAGGATTTTTCAACTCTGGATTAATGGAGTTTTAGTTGCCGAAAAGTGGTTTGCAGAAAAGCCTGAACAATCCAAATTTGACCTATTTTTACGTTCATTGACATTACCAGCATCTTTAACGATGGAGTGGAAAAGGCTGCAAACGTTGAGCCTCGAAGCTGCCGAGATTGAAGAAGTTGCAAGGCTTGCAACGCCTTGGGGAGCGAAAAACAAGACACTTTCGATAGTACAAAAACTGCCTTGGGAACACAGCCTTTTATTGTGCGGTGCAGCTGCGGTTCTGACTGGGTACGTGTGGGCATTTTCTTCCACGGTTTTTGCCACTATGGCGCTCAGTGAGATAAAGCAGCGAGCCGATTTAGTTGCTACGGAGGTTGAAACTGTATTAGATGCACGCTCAACAGCTGAAACCCTCAATCAACAAGCCCAATCGCAGATCTTACTCATCGATTACCCATCACAATCAAGTATGATGCTAGAGCTTGGACAAATATTTATGGAATTCAATTTAGTATTGAACGAATGGGACTTCAAAGGCTCTACGTTAGAGGTTGTATCCCAAGGTAATGTAAATACTTTAGATGTAGTTAAACGTATGGAAACTCTGGATTGGGTGGAGAGTGTATCTGTATCTTCCTTGCGCAATCGAAATCAAAATCGGTTTGTTTTGACATTGGAATCTCAGAGATAAGTCATGACCACTGTAAAAACACAAATTCTTGAACAATGGCAACAAGCAAGAGAGCAGATTGAAGCGAATACTCGCTTACGCGTTAGCTTATGGTTTATCGCACTATTGATCTTTGTCTACCCATTATTGCTCCTAGACGGTTTAAATACGGATATTCACGGTAACATTGAGAGAGAATTAGAGAGAGAAGCCAGAATTTTGCGTACTGCCAGCGAACAAGAGTGGTTTCAGCGAGCCGAACAGTTGAACCAGGTTGCCCAAACAATCGATGCTGCGTTTTGGAAAGCTCCCTCGCCCGGCATTGCAAAAGCAACTTTGTTTCAAACACTCACCGACTGGGCGCAACAAAATGAATTGAATAATGTGCAAATACGGCTTGAAGAGCCACTTGCGGTGAGCGGGCAGGCAAATATCTTCCGTATAGCAGGCCAAATTGACACAGCTTTTGATGTTACTCGTAGCCTCAAATTTTTACAGCAACTTGAAGCTAGCTCTAGCAAAATCGTGATTGAACAGATGGAAATTAGCCAACGAGCCAGGCCTTTACATCGCTTAGTTATAGCCGCTTACTTCAAGGTGGAGAGTTAACAGTCAGATGTCAATTAAGTCCTTAATTAGATTAAAAAAGTTGTGGGTAGCGGCAGTGGTATTAATGATTTTGGTCGCGTTTTTAGCCTACAATCAGCGGCCTTCGACACAAAGCATTAGTTTGGATGAAAGAAGCGATGAATGGGTAGTTACAGGCTTTTCATACGCAAGTGACAGCGAACCTTTGCTGCGTGCATTAAATGTCGACATATTATGGGGCAAGGAGAATGCTAGTGGCGAGACTCAAACCACAAGTGCCCCATGGTCTTTAAAAGGCACTATTGAAGAGGGTGATACCCGAATAGCCATTGTTGACGTTGATAAAGAAAGTAGAGAAGTTAAACGAGATCGCTACGTCAGGTTTAATGTCGGCGATACATTGCCAAATGGCGCTAAAGTAACGAAAATCGGCAAAAACCAAATAGAATTTGAAATGAACGGCGAAACTTACGTTAAAAAGCTTTATGAATAATTCGAGTAAGTCGCTGATAAACCGAGCAAATAGACAAAAATATAATGAAAATGCAGTGTGAAAAAATGAAAAATAAATGGATGAAGCAGATGCTTCTTCTGACCGTAGTTGCATCTGTGTCAGCTTGTTCAACTGTGCGTGAATATGATTTAACACCACAGCAGTTAAATGTGAAGAACAAACAAAGTACCAGCGCCAAGCAAAAAGATAACGCGAATAACTCGGACAGCATTGGCAGCGAAACTCGGATCACTCGCTCGCTCCCACAACCACCGCAGGGTAATTCAACCAATACTGCTTTAAGTTTCGAAGAAGCAATGAACTTAGAGGGTACAGAAATTGCGGTAAATATAGCGGGACTGCCATTACCTGAATTTATCCACGAGATTTTAAGTAACCAAATGGGCTTATCGTATCATCTAGATCCACGACTCGAAGATAAAAAGGATTTAGTAACGCTAAACATAGAGAAGCCTCTAAAGCCAAGAGAAATGTATCGTACCGTGCAAACTGTGTTGCAAGCGTACGGTGTAGCCTTACGCAGTGATGATGGGCTTGTACGAGTCGAGTTCTCGCCCTCAGGAGCGAGCACGGAACCACCGATCCTCGTCAGTGGTGCAGCCCTGCCTACTGTGCCCGCTACACACCGCCCCGTATTTTATTTGATGGACTTAAATGTTGTTCAAGCTCAACGTGCAGTAGGTTGGCTAGCACAAGCGTTTGAAGGGCAGAAGGCAAAATTCAGTTCAGATCCTGATCGCAATGCTGTATGGCTTAGGGGCTCTTTAGATATCGTGAAACAAGCGGCTGAAGTAGTCAAACTAGTCGACCAACCTTTAATGCGTGGTCGACATAGCATGCGAATAGAACCTCGTTACTTGGGTGCAGACGTATTATCCAATAGATTAACTCAAATGCTGCAGGCCCAAGGTTACTATGCCCAGCAAGACAAACCTGGCGCGGTTAGTCTATTTACTATTGAAGAAACAAATAGCATTATTGTGTTTGCTAACGATAAAAATGTCTTGTCTTACGTAGAGGATTGGGTAAGAGACCTCGATCAACCTCTCAAGCAAACCAAAGGCGATAGTGTTTTTTATTACGAAGTCAAAAATACATCTGCTCAAGATGTAGCCGATGCTATAAATGAACTTCGTTCACGCAGCGCATCTTCAGGTACAGCTAACAATAATTCCAATTCAGGCTCAAATGCAAACTCAGCTGGCGACCAAAGAGGCCAGCTGGTAGTTGATTTAGGCAGAAACGCTTTGTTGTTTTATGGCTCAAATACCGACTGGGTTACGATGCTACCAGCGATAGAACGCTTAGACCAGCGGCCATTACAAGTACTGATTGAGGTGATAGTTGCCGAAGTTACACTGAGCGACAGTTTCTCGTTTGGAGTAGACTGGGCAATTAATAATGTCGGCTCGGATCTTTTTGGAGGGGCGACACCTGAATCTATTGCTATCACCGGCGGCGCGCTAACCTTTTATCCAATAAGTTCGTCTGGCTACACGCGTGCAGTACTCGAGATGCTTGCGACTGATAGCAAAGTTAACATTTTACAAACTCCACGAATATTAGTCAGAAGCGGCCAAGAAGCCACCATTAACGTGGGTAACGAAGTTCCTATTATCGCTGCGACCCAAAGCAGCCAGGAAGGCGGAGCTATTACGCAAGAAGTTCAATACAGAAGTACCGGCAACAGCTTGTCGGTTAAACCCGTGATTTACGCGGGTGGCGAGGTTGACCTCGCGTTAACACAAGAGCTGAGCTCTTCGATCCCTGACAGTACCAATAATACGGGCTCTCCTACAATTTTCACACGCCGCGTATCAACCTCCTTGAGTATTCAAGATGGCGGATCAGTGCTCGTGGGTGGACTTATAGATAACAGTGAAAATGAATCTGAAAGCAAAGTTCCCTTCTTAGGTGATCTACCGTTTTTAGGCAAGCTGTTTACCACAACTTCAAAATCGACATCACGCACCGAATTAATGATTTTAATAGCTCCTTACGTGGTGAGCAGTGCAGATGATGCCAATGCTGTCACAGATGCATTTAAAGAGCAGTTAACTCTACACAACTAAGATGATTAGTAAGAAATTAATCTAGATATCAATAAAGGAGATGAAAATGCGGTTATTAGCCTTACTTTTACTCAGTTTCTCTGTAGCCATTTCTGCCGCAGATGAGGGTGATCAAACAATTAAGGTACAGGATTCAAATACAGAGGAACGTGAAATCGTATTGGATGGACACCTCTCAACTGCGCAGTTGGCAGAGCAATTTGAGGCTATTCAAGCACAAGGTATTGACACCAGCAAGCCCTATAAGTGGGAGTTTAGATTTACTGCAAAAGTGATGAGTTCTTTAGAAAACTTCTCTCAGATGGCCCATGCTTTGGATTTTTGGCCAGTCGCTTTGGAAAGTGACGTAAAGGGTGGTAAATACTGGTTGTATATTCAGAAAACCCATCAGTACAACAAAAGTGAGTTTGTCGATGAAGTAACAACCCTGTTTAAGATGGCTGACTATGGAAATTTAGACAGTTTTGACGGATTTAGTATAGATAAACCCGACACAACTGCGGCAAATTAGGCAATATTAAAATCACCATGAGCCACGAGTGATGAGTAAGTACTTGTGGCTTTTACGCTAGATTCTATTGATACCCCCACTCTTGCATATATTCACCGCACAATGCATTAACGGCAATCACGTCCTCTTGCGCATAAACCTTAGCAGTCGCCCCTCTTCGGATCGAAGCTACTACAGTTTTGGGCATTCTATCGCTCTTGATTATGCTTGAGATGAACGCCAACGTAGCTTCTGGCTTAGCAATCAAATCTTCGTAGCGAATGACATGAACGCGTTCCTTGTCTCGCCTAATAAGTTCCGCTAAATAGTTTAAATATAATGCGCGCTTAACTGGTGTGTATGGTTCCTGTCGAATGGCACTAAGTAAGCGGTGTTGCACACCATCAAGCAATGGGTCACTCTGGTCAGTAAAAGGGATGATATCAAAGTTAACGTCACGCAAATGCTCAAAGCTTTTCTTCCATGATGAAATAACATCTAACGGGTGGCGCACCATGATTATCTTCGGCATGTTTGGATGTGCATCACACAAGATCCTCAAACGTGTAAGAAACGCCAGTGGATTTTTAATCGCTAATGAGAAATCTGTGCGAGTTACTGCTGGTTGGTAGCGTCGACGAACATCGTTCAAGCGAGTGTCTTCGATCACGTCACCGGCTTCATTAACCTTGTTGCTTACGCCTTTGCCTAATAAGATATCGGTTCTCAACTTTCGAAATAGTAATCCAAGCTCATGACATTCAGGATCACTTTGAATGGCCGCAAAGACTTCCTGTGGCTCGTTGATTACCACTGTATTCGGTACCTTATGCAATAAATTGCATAACAAGCTAGTACCCGACCTTGGCAACCCGGAAATTAAAAAGTTCACATCATCGCTTAACGGTTGTCGAGCAGCAGGGGTGAAAAGGGTCAGAAGTCGATTTCTTTTAGGACTCAAGGCTGATTTATGCCTTTCAGCACGAGCAATAACGGCCTCCCATCGTGGGTACAATGCAATCAGCCTTTTTATCGCAGGAACCCCTCGCGACAACTGATGAACCACTTTGCTTAACATTTTCTCCTGTTCAATGACCTCAGGGGAGTGGTAATGACATAAGACAGGCTTCTTTTCAGCGTTAATACATTTCAAGTGGGCGGGATAATTAAATGCCTCTGTGAGTACCTCAAAAGGGTAACCCATGCTTTTTGCAGCTACTGGCAAGGCGATTTGATCAAGCCAGGGACGTTTGTGCTGAATTTCATTACATGTATCAATTTGTCTAGCAACCGACAACCAAGTCTCTGAAAAAGCTTCACCATCATGCACGGCAACAACACCGGCATTAAAGTACGGCAGCATTAATGCTTTGGATACCGTAGACAACACACGTTCTTTTGGTAACGCTTCACCAATAAAACTATAAGCCCGTTCCCATTGCTTGGGGCTTCCTTGGTAAGTATTTAAATCTGCAGGTTTAGCCTTTAACCCATTGGTTTTTAGCTGATTGAAATCGAGCGGCCCCAAACACAGAATGTCACTGTCCATAAAAACCGTTACAGAAGCCTGTGTACTAACTCCAATCGCTGCAAGTTTATTCCCAATCGGATAGTCTCTACCAAACGGAGATTCGATAATCACCTTGCGAACAGATAGATCTGCTAACGCTTGATGCGTTTGTGCCGACAAGTCTCCCCATACATCTGGAGATGGAACCGCAGCCACAAGGTCTACATTTGCTAAATTTCCGTATTTTCGTAATGAAGCAGCTAACAACAACCCTTTGAGTTCAAGTTCTCCGGCTTGACATACAAAAACAATACACAATTTATCAGTCATGTGGCCTCGGCTTGATCACACCCAACTTTGAACCACTATAACTAAAACTCATAGCCGAAATACTCCAAATCCTCAGCAAAACGCTCTTCAATAATTGTCCGCATTTCTTCACTATAATATTTGCGATAATCTGTGTGGCTAGACTTATTAATATGTGGCAAAGATACTAACGTTAGCCCTTTAATTTTACAAAGCCGTTCCACATCACGAGATAGATTCTCGAACCGACCAATAAAGTCTGCCCCAATATTTCCATCTGCTGTCTTAAGGTAGTCCGTCTGATTATATAAGAATGGTTTCCACCCTGACCTATCGGTTGCATCACTACAATTAAAAATAAACTCTTCAAACGTTGATGACTGGCTGAGTACGGTTTGCCAGATTTTGTTATAACCGGGATTTTTTTGCATTTCATAGTCAGACAACAGCCTTCCCGATTCCGTGATCATACTGTACCAAGATACAAGTCGGTCAAATGGATTTCGCACAAAGCCTACCTTAGTATATCGTTCGAATTCGGCACCCATTTTTTCTTGGGCGAAACGCAGTGGGTCATGGGGCCTTAAAAAAGCCTCAAGATCACAAATTTCTTGCTTCAAGAAACGAGTTAAACTTGTGCCTGCAGTCTTTTGAATGTGCACAAATAGTAGGGAGTGGTTAATACTAAGTAACATGAATGGTCTGTTCTAATAGCGTTTGTTTAGCGGTTAATAGCTTAACAAAAATTTATCAGGTAAATTTAATTGAAAAATAAAACGTGTCTCAGCCATCTGAAATAACGATTTAGAGCTGTGTATTTAGGCAGATAATCCGACTTACAGAAATAAAATGATTTCGTTTAAACGGTCACTAGGAACACTGGTTCGTTATTTCCAATTATCGGAGTACGCGCCAGTGGCCCCCCACAGTCCATCCCAAATACCACATAACATAAATTTAATCCGTTCCCTTCTTCGAGATTGCAAAATACTGTTGGCAAAGAAGCGAATCGGTAAGACACAAATATTTCGAATTTTCCAATAATTAGGTACATACCCTCTGCGTAATAATAAGAAAATATTTCTGAATTGATAATACAATCTTACCGGCGAACCAACTTTATAGGTCACACCAGCGAACTTACTGCGAGCATCGCCTAGTTTATGTACCATTTCTACCTTATCGGCAATAGCGACCATTAAATTCTGTTCTTTAGCGCGCCAACACCATTCATGGTCAACACCGTCAATAAACAAAGATTCATCTTTGAGCCCAATCCGCTCAACTTTCGACAAATCTATCATCATGCCAGACGAAATTATCTGAGTAACACACACTAACTCTTCATATCGGGCCACTTCACGTTGTACTCTGGGCCGCACGGTTTTCTCAGAAAAAGAACAAATGATCCGCGGACCAACAGCTACTAATGGGCGATTTTGCTGACGCGATGCAACCAGCAAAGATGAGAGGCGAAATGCAAACTCCTCGTTTATTTCACTGTCTTGATCTAGCAACATAGCGTATTCACACCCTGCCGTGATCAAATCACGTAAGCCAACATTATGTGCTGCGGCTACGCCAATGTTGTTAGCAAAATGATGATAATGAACGTTATCTGATTTCAGTTCAATCTGGGTTGCATGAGGAGAGTTATCAATGATTGTAACAACATCAACCTGTTGACTTACTGAGTGCAGTAAACGCTCAGTTTGAGCCATATCCGGTTTGTACAAAACAACAGCAGCACCAATCAATGTCTATCTCACTTGTTTAAGAAGTAGCGATCGATTTTATAGGCCAGCTTTATAAGCTTGGCCGGCATTAACCTCAAGAGTATAACAGCACATGCATAAAAGACATTGAAAAACGTCCTGCATCGTAAAACTCGCATAGCATAAAAACGCGCTTTAAACTCATTCAAGGACTTATTAAATCCCCGGCGCTTATAAAAGTCATTAACCCGACGAAACTTAAGTAACGCATCAGGCAAATTTGCAAATCTAAACCCGACGGCACACAACTCTATCCACAAAAAATAGTCTTGCGTATTTTTAAGCTCTGGACGATACCGATGCCCTTTAGCAAAAACGTCCATACGAATTGCTACAGTTGGATGATTTAGCGCACAGCGTCTCGGCAGTACTTTAAAGATTTGTTTATGATCAAGTGGCAATTGACGCTGGCCAACGATTCGACCTTTTTCATTAATCTCCACTAAAGAAGTCCCGAGAATCGAAACTTCTTTATGCGCATTGAAGAACTCAATCTGCTTACTAAGTCTATCCAACTCCGAAATATCATCCGCATCCATTCTAAAGAAGTACTTCGCACTAGGCACTTGGTCAAGCACAAAGTCGACTACATAATTCATGCATTGGCTTAGGCCAACATTATGCAGTCCCTTGAATAGAATGACATTTTTATTCTCAGCCGCTACTCGCTCTAGATACTCAAGCATAAGCACATCGATTTCACCATCGACGACGATCGCAAACAAAAAGTCACGATAAACTTGCTCAAGAATGCTATCAACCGCTCGGGAAACCCAATCTAATCGGTCCTCAGCATATACTGCCATCGCGACCACTGATTCAACCTGAAACGACAATTCAGCTGCGCCGCTGATTGTATAAGAATTACTCAATTAATGACTACACCTTACGCCATCATTGCGCGCATGTGTCCGCAGCCATGACAGCCAAATTTTAATCGCGCTAGTATAACAAAAATAGCAATCGAATATACTAAAGAATAGTGTGAAAAGGCGAAGCACAAAGTGCTCCAGATATACTTCTGGTGAGTTACTCTTTTATTGCGAAATTTTCTTGTCGCAAAGTTAAGTTGGGACTATATGCTGGATCGGCCGCTATGAACTCTGCCCATTGCTCTTTCAGGTAGTTAAGTTCTAGTTCAAATCTAGCGCGTTTTTCCGGTGTATTCTCTGAACCACGAGAGACTGATTCGTAATGAAACAACTCTGCCTGTGCACAATACAAATTACGATGCCCTAGAGAAGCAACTTTTAAACACAAGTCTACATCGTTAAACGCAACTGCTAACTTTTCCTCATTAAAACCATTCACCTGATTAAAGAGAGTCTTTTGAATCAATAAGCATGCAGCTGTGACTGCACTAAACGAATGAGTACAAGCAATACGATTTAAATAACCAGCATGGTAATCAGGGAAATATTTGTGCGCATGCCCAGCCCCACCGCCATAACCTAGGACTACACCAGCGTGTTGTATACGTCGGTTCGGGTAATAGAGCTTTGCACCAACGCATCCAATATCGTCTCTTAATGCATGCATCACCATATTCGACAACCAGTCAGGCGATATAACTTCAATATCATTGTTAACAAAAGCAAGCACGCTGCCATGTGCTTGCTTAACTGCAAAATTATTAATTGCAGAATAGTTGAACACAAAGGGGTATTGAATGAGCCTAACCTTAGCCTCTTGTGCTGCTAACTGGTTAAAATACTCTATCGATTCTATGTCATCAGACTGATTGTCAATAAGCAAAATTTCATAATTACTGTAACTTGTTTTGCTTAAGATTGATTGAATACAGGTCTCAACAAGTTCTCGCCCATTTCGTGTCGGAATAATAATGGAAACCAGTGGACTCTCATCCATAGGCCATTTCACAATCGCGTGCCCATCAGTACTATTTTCCATGAACGTGACAGGCCAATGCATATCGGTATAAAACGTGCTCACATATTTCCCCCAAGATTCTTCAAATACAACTTTTCGATGCAATAAGCTGAAAGCGACATGACTAACCTTCAATGCGGGGGTTTTGAAATTCAGGTCCGCAAGCCACAGAGCTAAACGCATTGGATGCGGATCAGGCATAACGAAGCTAACCAATTCTGCCTGTAAGCTTGGTTCACGCACACAAAAACCTGAATCTATATAACCACTTGCCAGCTGCAAATCAGGATCCCAGCTAGGAAAACACTTTGCATCACCTCGTGTACCATTTCGCTGAACGATATCATGATCACAAGTCAGGATATTCGGAGAAACGAGCAACTCGCTGGCAAAAGCTGCGATTGCTAGCTCATGGATAAATTCTCCATTGCGAAGAACGACCAGAGGAATATCACCTGTAAAATCATTTTGCCCGCGCAACACGCAAACCTTTTCGAAGGAAGAATAGATCGCTAAATTGGCTTCGTAATTTGCGTCAATTACAAACACTGTGGCAATGCGTGCGTTAAGCACGAGCGCCTGAATAGCTTCGCTGGGGTCCGAACCCAAGGTATTCACCAGCAGCGCGTTCATCTGCAGCGCCTCGTCTAAATCTGCAGCTAACAAGGCTAGTTTTTGCTCTTGCTGTTGAAGTAGTCTGTTGTATCGAGCTTGCTGCTTTTTGGGGGAAAGCGTGCCATAGAATAAATGAGAGAGGTGCAAAACTCTTGAGTACAGCTCAAGTAAGCGGTGCTGCTCTCTTAGACGTTTACGCCAACTATCTGGTAAACGATGTAAAACACTCCGTGCGCTAAGTAAAAAGAAACGTAAAACAGCACGTAAACTCAGCCCTTTCATCAAGTTCACTAACGCCTTAGCTCGTTCACTGTCGCGACAAACACGCGACAAATGCCAAATGCTAAAATATTCAACACTAAAAATAATGCTATGTTATAAACTCGATTAGGATATAAAGCCTCCTCTGGCTGCGTAGGTGATTCAATCGTAACCAGATACTTCAATTGTCTATATGCTTCAATTCGTGATTTTTCTAGTGAGACTTGAGATGAGGCATAGGCTTGCAGTGCAAGCTCCAAATCAATCTTGAATTCACTAAACTTGGCTAATATCTGACTCACACTTAAGTTTTGTTCGTCATCCGGTAAGTTTGGATCTTGTTCTGCTTGTTGAGATAGGCGAGCACGTTCAGAGTTAAGCTGCTCCTGCAAACTATCAATCTCAGCCTGTGTTTGTACCACCAAAGGAGCACTTGCACTCATACTTGAGCGTAAAAGTCTCAGTTGAGTTTGTTTAGCCGCTAATTGAGCTTCTAATCGATAAGTAATTTCTTGTAGCGCCATCCCCTCAGCTTCAGGGTTCAGTAAATTGTGACGCCGCTGGAAAGCGAGTAGTCTAGACTTAGTTTCGCGCAGTCGCTCATCAACTAGTTGATGCTCTTGCTGTATAAATCTTAGCTGCTCTTTCGCTAAATTATGCCCAATCTCGTTAATAAACCACTCGGCTCTTGCGACTATTGTTTGGTTCATTTTGTGTGCATAGGCGGAATCAAAAGCCTGAACTTCAATACTGATCACTTGTGAAGTTTCATCAATCGCGACCTCAACATGACTCTTAAAGTACTCGAGCAACTCTTCTTTCGTCGGCTCTGTATCTAAACGACTAAATATGTCGAAACGGCGATCGGTATAGTGCTCAGAAATAGACAATTGAGCATCTAAGAATTGCAACATGTCGTTAGAGTGAATAAACGCCTTAACAAGTTCGGTATCTGAACTGCCAGAACTCACCCCAAAACCCGAAAGCAAAGCTAGTGAAGTATCCAGTGTGGCAGCCGAATCAGGTTCCTTCACAATCAACTTCGCCTGACTGACGAAACGATCGGATGCAATCAATATTTGGTAAAGAGCAAACAAAAGAAAAGGAACTAAAACAAACGCTACAAATGGCTTCTTAACGAATGTTACAACTGTGTTTTTATCGGTTTGGAGTATTGAATCTGTCATACTTAGAGCGCCTGATACCGTTCAATCCCGTGCTCGAGATCATTATAAAAAGTTAGATTACCTTCATGCAGCACAATTGCACTATCACAGAACTGCCTAATTTCACTCATTTGATGACTTACCATAATGACATTTGCGTGCTCACTGAGCTCTTCAAGAGCCTCTTTGGCTCTCTTCCGGAATGTTGCGTCACCAACAGATGTGACTTCATCGATTAGATAAACGTCAAAATCGATACCAATGGAGCATGCAAATGCCAATCGAGAGCGCATACCACTAGAATAATCCTTAACTAGCAAGTCAAAATGAATACCTAATTCGGAAAAGGCCATTACGCGGTCCTCATAATTAGCTAAATTCGCGACACCATTTACCCGCCCAATAAAACGCGCATTTTCTCTTCCGGTCATTTGTGGATGGATGCCTGTCGCAAGAGCAACCGGCCAAGATAAGCTCAAATCAGTTTCAATGCTGCCTGAATTAGGATATTCACTACCAGCTATGAGCCTAAACAATGTTGATTTCCCTGAACCATTGGCACCTAAAATCGCAATGTTATGTCCGTCCGGTATAGTAAAATTTAGTTCTCTAAAAATAAACTGGTTACCCAGTGGACTGGGATAATACTTTGTGATGTTATTTAGACGAATCATCGACTTATCGCCTGCTTCCACGATACAAAGTATACCGCTAATGATAAAAATATTGAGGTCAATACTACTGAAAATAGGAACATTAAGCTCACCCCTTCATTTCCATAGGTGTGCGCAAGGCTGTACCGGCTTAATTCAATTGCATGTAGTATTGGATTCCACGCTAGGTAGGGCCAAAACTCTTGCGGAATGTCCTGCAACGAAAAGAACGTACCGGAGATAAAAAACATAGGCCTTGAAACTAGTTCGCGGATTTTACCTATCTCAGCAATATACAGTTCTGCAATTCCCGATAGTAAGCCCAACGCCCCAGCAAGCATTAAGAGCAGTGAAAAACAAACGATGAATTGCAAGCCATCTACTACTTTAATATCAATACCGAGAAAGTACATGATCACTAAAATACTGATGAGGGAAAATACCTTAACTAGGAATTCGAAGAGCATTGCGGCGATAACTGCGCTGATGGGTTGAACTTGTCGAAACGCAAACAATGCTTTATTTTTCTTAATCGACGTAGCACAAGCCGTTAAGGTTTTAAGAAAACTTTGAATATACAGAACACCGATGGCCATAAAGGTAAAGGTCGGCAATGTATGTGTGATAGGGCCGTTAATCAGCTCACGAATAAAGGCCAATGCGACAATAAACACCACCGGGTTTACTATCGCCCAGCTCATACCAAAGCGATCATTAAACCCAGTCTTTATCTCACGTGTAAATAAGGCGAAAATAACATCTCGCCACACCATCCATTTACTGCGTTTTTGTAATGTTACGGTCGCCAAGACAAATACACTAATCTAGCGCCACATTGGCGGTGATAGCGATCTGATACAAAATTTGCGTAATATCTTTGACGCTTTGCATAATTTTGCTATCGACCTTAGGTAACACCAGTATTTGGTCACCGGGTTGTAACTTATACTCTCTGTTGCCGGAGAACCAAAAGCCACTATCCCCTGTGGATACAAAGCGACTCAAGCCATTCGCTCGGACAATGACTACTTGGTCGGTATCTGCTCGCTCCGTAAAGCCGGCAGCCCATGCGATATAGTCGCCGATTTCCGCTTCTGCATTGAAAACCAATGCTTGCGGCATTAAAACTTCACCTGAAACTTGAACTAAGTCAGTGTTCTCAGGGATTACTATTTCATCTCCCTGCTCTAAACGGATGTTCGCTACCTGATCATTGTCTGCGACGATAACTTTCCCTAACGGCTCGACTTTTCTGGCTCGCTCAATAAATTGAGATACGAGCTGAGCTTCTCGTGAACGAATGAGAGCTTCGCCATCACTGGATGCCGGCGCGGTAAAAATACTGCGCTCCAGGCGCTGCAATGATTGTTCAATCAGGTACTTTTGTTGTTCAACAACACTTTTGCGCTTGATATAAACATGTTTGTAATTTGCCGAGTCTGGATCAATAGCAACATAACTCAACAAGTCAAGTAATCGGGTGCCTTTCTTCAGAGTATAAAATGAAGGTCCTTCATAACTTCCCGAAATTTGAACACTTATTACCTTCGGTCTTATGTCGTCATTAAACAATACGACATCACCATCTTCGACCGTGAAATTTTGAAACTCTTCAAAAGGGACATAAACAGAAATTGGTCCCTGCTCGCGATTACCTGTCACCGCTACGTGGGTTGTCTTCTTCAGTGGTCTCGAATAGTGAATTAAGTCGCTACCAGCACGATTTTCAGGCTTTAATTCAAATCTAAAGGGGTATCGTGCCGCCCCTTCAACCGTGATCATAGGCCCCTGCTCAGACACCAAAACAACATCATCATCTTGAAATGAGAACTCGTTGAGTTTACCCAGTTTAAGAAATTCATAAATGTCATAGGACGCAACTGCCTGCCCGTCCCTAAGAACTGAGATTTCGCGGTAACTGCCACGATAAGGATCTATCCCACCAGCCTGACTCAAAAAAAACAGCACTGAATCAGAAGCTAATCCTGCATATTGTCCTGGACGTTTCACTGGACCAGCCACATAGACACTAACGGGGGTTGCCGTCAACAGATTTACGTAGACATTAACATTATTGGGGTAAATCGTTCGAATACTATTGGTAACTACCGCGTTTAACTGTAAAGCTGGAATATTACCAACAGAAATAGGGCCTACGTCAGGCACGAAAATATTCCCCTGATTGTCAACAGTCACTACTTGCGAACGGGTTTGAGCGCCCCACATTTGAATCGCGATTTTGTCACCAGGAGCAATCAGATAACGGCTATTCAAACCATCGCTTCTTTCAGCTACATAACCACCTTTGAACAAATTACTACCGAATGGTGGTGGTAATCCTTTTTCCGCAACGGGGATATCTTCATCACTTTGGACTGGCGGTCTTGGTTGACGGCCTATATTACGACCATCAGATTGAATGTACTGCGACAAGTCTACTTGTTGTGACTGTGCAGCCATTTGTGCTTGCAATAATTGTTGCTGGGAAATGTCTTGTGCCAGTGAATTTGAACTTAGCAGAATAAGTACGACAACGACAACATTAACTATGTTAACTCGCATAATCACTGTTCCTCATAGCTATCTAACATATGCATATCAGATAAAACTGCTGGCACTGCAAACCAAATACCCTGGCTATTCCTGCAGTACAAATCTGTATCCTGAGGGCTTTTTAAATAGCGACAGTGAATACCTCTGGCAGAATAGAAAACTGGAGATAATTCGCTAGGGCCAATACCTCCTTTGTGGGTGTTTTTAGAGGCGGGCTGTTCTAGTAGCTGTTGTAATGCTGATGGCGCAGCCGCTTCCACCGAAAGTTCTGTTTTTGAGACTAATGGTATCTGCGCATTTGATTGCTTAGACGCCGAACACCCTGCCAAGAGCGCCATCATTCCTAACGTTACAAATAACTTAATCATATACCCTGAAATGTTTTTATTGTGTCAAACGCGACAACGCGATGCAGCCCAAAAAAACCGCTTTTAGGCTCCGAAAGTTTTTCTCACATATCGCAGGATTACCCAAATATTTTGCAACACTGCGCTATACAGGATTAACAGAACCATAAAGCTCCAAAACATAATATATTCTGGCACTTGGTACAATTCACCCATTATGCCGATTGCAGCGTAAACAACGCCTAACAACAAGATCATGGCTAATGCTCGACGGGATGAAAGACCTGCGCGCATGAAAATAAAATGCAGATGCTGACGATCGGGCTTAAGCACGGATTGACCTTTTTTAGCTCTGCGATACATAATTGCAGCCATGTCCATAAGAGGGAGCCCGATGATCCAGACTGCCGTTATTGGGCGCATCGCAGCATCTGCTCCCTGGGTAAAATCAACCATTAGCCAAACAATCGTCAGGCCCACGAACATGCTACCGCTGTCGCCCATATAAATTTTATTGCCTTTAAACCCTTTCCAACTAAGGTTAAACGCTAAAAATGGCACTAAAGCAGCTACGATTAACATGGGAGCCATGATCGCTTGCCCTTTATTACCCGCGACCAATAAAAATACTACAGCTAATAAAACAACTAAACTGATGCCGCCAACAGAACCATCAATACCATCGATCATATTGAAAGCATTGATAACACCAACAACGCATATAAGTGTGAAAAAGTATCCAGCCAAATCAAAAGTAATATTGCCAGTACCAAATATATTACCTAAAGACGTTATATAGTTTTGCGCAGCCAAAGCCATAATAGCCGCGACACAAAACTGACAAATCAAGCGCCCTTTTGGACTGAGATCAAATTTATCGTCCAGCATTCCCAATAGAACGATAAAAAATGAAGCGGTGAAAAACCAAGAACCATTTTTAATCCATACATCAGTAAGAATACTGGCTATAAGCACTGCTCCAAAAACTGCAACGCCACCCGTTAAAGGGATAACTCCAGCGTGTTGCTTGCGCGCTCCGGGATGATCAACAAGCCCTAATTGGTGAGCAAATGGTGTCATGAGAATAAGGAGAATTACCGCTACAAAAAAAGCGGTGAAGAGTGGAATAAATTCCAAATGTGCAAACATAGAGTCTAATGTCCCTTGCGGTTATCAGGCGAAACTAAAGCCTTAAACGTGGTCTTTCTTATTTTAATTATTAAGATTACTGATTTGTCTCCGACATGCGCAAAGCAAAAGCAACTCCCGTTTTGTCACACTCGGATTCAATGCTTCCGTGCTTCTGGAAGTATAACAAGAGACAGTAACAAGAATCTAGCACTATTAATGCTTACCCGATACAGCTTCAATCGTCTTTAGTAAGCAGTGGTAACCACCATTCTTCATTTGATAAATACCAAGCGACTGTTTTACGAATGCCGGATTCAAAACTTTCCTTTGGCATATAACCCAGTTCTTGCATACTCTTTTTAGGATTGATCGCGTATCTACGATCATGTCCAGGCCTGTCTTGGACATATTGTACCAGCTGCGCTGAATTGCCAGCATGCGCACTTTTAGCCAACGGGTACTTTGCAGCTAAAGAAACATCATTTGCAAAAGCTTCATCTAGTAACTCGCATATTAAAGTAACAATATCAATATTGGTCCACTCATTATTCCCTCCAATATTGTAATTCTCACCAACGGTCCCTTTACTCAACACTAACTCAATGCCTCGAGCATGATCTTCAACATACAACCAGTCACGGATTTGCTTACCGTCGCCATACACAGGTAATGGTTTGTTGAATAAAATATTTGTGAGTACTAGCGGAATAAGCTTTTCTGGGAAATGGAAAGGCCCATAGTTATTAGAACAGTTGCTGGTACTTACCTGTAATCCATAGGTATGGAAGTATGATCTGACTAAATGGTCGCTAGCTGCTTTACTTGCCGAATAGGGCGAGTTTGGAGCATACGCCGTTGCTTCCGTAAAAGCAGGATCGTCTGTTGCTAACGTGCCATAAACTTCGTCGGTACTGACATGATGAAAACGATGTTCAGGTACGCTGGGATTGTTCCCTAACCAGAGTTTTCGCGCCGCTTCGAGGAGTGAAAATGTCCCCACAATATTCGTTTCAATAAACTGACGAGGGCCAGTAATTGAACGGTCAACATGGGACTCGGCGGCAAAGTGCACAATCGTATCAACACGTTCTGCAAGCATCACTCGTTCAACGAGTGCTTGGTCGCAAATGTCGCCTTTAACAAAACTAAAGCGAGGCTCACACTCTAATTTTTTTAGACTTGCATAGTTACCTGAATAGGTAAGTGCATCAAGCACAATGACTCTGTCGTTGGCATTGTTGGCTAACCAATAATATACGAAGTTTACGCCAATAAACCCCGCACCTCCGGTTACCAGTAGCGTTCTATCTGTCATTTTCTGTATTCTTTATTTCATCGTTAATTTTGTTCATTACGTCAGTCAGCGCGGCTTGCCAATGAGGCAGATTCAAGGTTGGTAAAGCCTGCCGCAATGAAGCCGTGCTAAGTACACTGTAATGTGGTCGCTTAGCTGGCGTTGGAAACTGATCACTTGTTATTGGGTTTATCTGCACAGGTTGTGAAATAAGCCCTAAGCCTTGAGCTTGTTGGTAGATGGCGATAGCGAAATCAAACCAACTAGTCACACCAAGGTCGCAGGCATGATGCACGCCGATCAAACGTTGCTTAACACTTTGCAAGCACACACGCGCAAGAGTATGTGCCGACGTGGGTGCGCCAACCTGATCCATAACTACATTCAACTCATTCCGAGTCGCAAATAAGCGCAGCATCGTCTTAACAAAATTGTGCCCACACTCTGAATAAACCCAACTCGTGCGCAAGATACATGCGTTCTCTGAGTATACTTCAGCTACAGCTTTCTCACCCGCCATCTTCGACTCCCCATAGGTATTTATAGGGGCATAAGAAGTTGTGGGTAAATACGGTGACAGCGCTTCACCTGAAAAAACATAGTCTGTTGATATATGTACGAAATACAACGTTTGGCGACGACAAAAATCGACTAGATTAATCACCGCCTGAGCGTTGAGGGCGAAAGCAGCTTCACGCTCATCCTCGGCTTTGTCTACGGCGGTATAGGCAGCGGTGTTAATGATCCCTTGAATGTTCTCCAACGGTTCCAATTTGCTCGCTATATCCGCACTATCCAATAAATTGATATCATCACGTCCGAAACAGCGATAGGGTTGTTTCTCAGCTTCACATAAAGCCACACAAGCACGAGCCACCTGCCCGGATTTGCCAATAATAACTATCATAGTGACGTAAACTTAGGCGCTTGCGCAAAGGAAATACCCGCCGCGTCTTTTGCCGACAGCGATGGTTTTAACGCTGAGTCAAATGGCCATTGAACGCCAATTGTGGGGTCATCAAAGCGAATAGAGACTTCCGATTCAGGGTGATAGTAATCACTGCACTTATAGGTAAACTCGGCCTGTTCACTGGTAACATAGAAACCGTGAGCAAATCCTGCCGGAACCCACAATTGAAGCTTATTTTGTGCCGATAACAATACTCCGTACCACTGACCAAATGTGGGCGAAGATTCACGCATATCAACCACAACATCAAAAACTTCACCCGCAACCACGCGCACTAACTTACCTTGAGTTTGCTTAGTTTGGTAGTGAAGTCCTCTTAATGTGCCTCGCTGCGAAAGAGAGTGATTATCTTGCACTAAATCAACATCCGCACAATGTGCACGAAACCACTCTGTTCGAAAGGTTTCCATAAAAAAACCCCGCTCATCACCAAATACTTTAGGTTGGATCAGCTTTACATCGCCAAGTGCTGTCTCGATTACTTCCATTTACAAATGTCTCTCATTTAATATTTTCAATAAGTACTGGCCATAGCCACTTTTCAATAAAGGCTCCGCAAGGTTGCCTAACTGCACTTTACTGATAAAGCCTTTGCGATAAGCGATTTCTTCCGGACATGAGATTTTTAACCCTTGTCGTTTTTCAATTGCAGCGATGTAATTAGACGCATCGAGAAGACTATCCAATGTGCCGGTATCTAACCAGGCGGCCCCGCGCCCTAGCAACTGCACGTTAAGTTGTTGCGCGCGAAGATAGGTTAGATTCACGTCGGTTATTTCCAATTCCCCTCGCGGTGAAGGTTTAATCTCTTTCGCTATATCAACCACTTGATTATCGTAAAAATACAATCCCGTAACCGCATAGTTTGACTTTGGTTGTTGCGGCTTCTCCTCGATGGATATGGCCTTCCAGTTATCATCAAAATCAACGACACCGTAACGCTGAGGATCGTTGACATGGTATCCAAATACGGTTGCCCCATGCATAATATCGGTCAGTTTAGTGAGCTTACTCTGAAAGTCATGGCCATAAAAAATATTATCGCCAAGGATCAAGGTAACAGGATCAGAGCCAATGAATGTCTCACCGATCAGAAAAGCCTGAGCTAAACCATCGGGTGACGGTTGCTCAGCGTATTCAATGTTTATACCCCACTGCGCCCCATCGTTTAGTAACTCTTGGAAGCGAGGCAATTCAGCTGGCGTAGATATAATCAAGACATCTCTTATGCCGGCTAGCATAAGAGTAGACAATGGGTAATAAATCATTGGCTTGTCGTAAACAGGCATTAACTGCTTACTCACCACTTGCGTCAATGGATGCAAACGAGTACCCGCCCCACCCGCTAATATTATCCCTTTTCTGGCCATTAAATCTCCGCACTGCTCCTGTTTCTGGCGCGCGATCATACCCTCTTTAGTGAAAATTCTCGACCTCTAATTGCGCGCTTTTAAACGGACTAGGAATACCTTGCTGAGCTTGAACGCAGTTATGCCCTTGCGCAAGGTTAGGACTGTCTTGCATAATGACGCGCGAATTATAATAACGAAGTAATAATAACAATATGAATAAAACCAACGACACAAGTTTCTTCGGCCACCCAGGGGGCCTACAAACGCTATTCTTTACCGAAATGTGGGAGCGTATGAGTTACTACGGCATGCGCGCATTATTAGTCTTGTTCATGACAGCAAGTCTACAAGAAGAAGGGCTCGCGTTTACCGTAGCTACGGCGACGGCAATTTATGGCCTATACACCGGTGCAGTTTACTTTATGGGTTTACCTGGCGGTTGGTTAGCTGATCGCCTGTTGGGTGGGCAAAAAGCTGTGTGGTATGGCGGCATCATCATTATGTCAGGGCACATCGTACTGGCTATTCCCAGTACCCAAACGTTCTTTATCGGTTTGATCTTAGTGGTGCTTGGTACCGGACTATTGAAGCCGAATATCGGTGCCATGGTTGGTATGTTATACAGCGACGAAGATAAACGTCGAGACAGCGGCTACACGCTTTACTACATGGGTATCAATATCGGCTCAGTGATTGGCTACATTGTGTGTGGCTATCTTGCTACCAACTGGGGTTATCACTACGCCTTTGGTGCAGCTGCTGTGGGTATGGCGATTGGACTCGTGCAATATAAGCTAACCCAACCGAAGCTGGAGGGAGCAGCCGCTACTCCAACGGTTGATTTATCACCCAATGCCCAGCGCTTGAGCTGGATGGTAATCGTCGGCTTTTTAATTGCGTTAGCATTAGTTACATTCATGGTATCTAGCGGTGCATTAGTTATTGATGCCGTAGCGCTAGCCAAATATGTGGCGGTCTTCTTTACTCTTGTGTTCCTTGCCTACTACGCCGCCATCTTTTTCTTTGGTAATCTGGATGGCAATGAAAAACGCAAACTAGGTGCACTGTTTCTAGTCTGTATCGCATCAATTTGCTTCTGGGCTGGTTTTGAACAAGCAGGATCTTCACTAAACTTGTTTGGCCGTGACTACACTGACCGCATGCTAGGCAGCTTTGAAATTCCACCGGCATGGTTCCAGTCAGCTAACTCATTCTTTATCATCATTTTATCGCCGTTTTTTGCAGCGCTATGGATCAATCTGGGCAAGCGTATGCTTGACCCTTCTTATGGGTTTAAGTGTGCAATCGGCCTGATCATTATGGCAACCGGCTTTATTGTTATGTTTTTCGCAGCACAATTAGCCGCCAGCGGTCTAAAAGTAGCACCATACTGGTTAGTAATGACTTACTTCTTGCACACTGTGGGTGAACTTTGCTTAAGTCCAGTTGCATTAAGTGCAGTTAGCAAGCTTTCACCGAAACGTTTTGCAGGCCAAATGATGGGCGTTTTCGTACTTACCTATTCAATTGGTAACGTTGTAGCAGGCCTACTGGCGGGTAACTTTGATCCAAGCCGTCTCGATGAAATGCCTGGGTTGTACATGCAAATCAGTTTATTCAGCATTGCAATTGGTATCGTTGTGTTGCTCTTCGTATTAAAGACGCGACAGTGGGAAAAGCTCCCTTCGAATGATGAGAAAAAAGCAACCGCATGAAGCTCTACTTCTCAACCAAGCAAATCCCTCAATTGAGGGATTTGCCATTACAACAACGCATGGTTGCATTGGAACATGCAGCCTTAAAGATGAGCGTACCGGAGCGTTCATTGCTCAATGTATTAAAGCTCCTGATCATCGTGCCAGTTTTTGTTTTCATTTTACAAGCATCGGAAAACTGGTATGCGCTTGTTTGGGCGGCTTTAGTCTTACTCGTCTATCCGCTGTTCATTAAGCCATTGCAATACAGCTTAAGCGCAAAATACCTTGCAGAAGATATAGGGAAGTCAATATGAAAACTATTTTAGTTACCGGTGGTGCTGGTTACATTGGTAGTCATACCGTGCTGCAATTACTTGAACAAGACTACAATGTAATAGTGTTAGATAACTTGAGTAATGCATCAGAAGTCTCACTCCAACGAGTAGAAAAACTCACCGGTAAATCTGTCATATTTAGGCAAGGAGATATTCGCAATGAAGCGGATATGGAAGCGCTATTTACCCAGTACAAAGTCGACGCGGTTATCCATTTTGCCGGACTTAAAGCAGTTGGCGAGTCAGTCGAGCAGCCTTTGCGTTACTATGAAAACAATGTGTTTGGTACCTTGCAGCTATGTAAGGTAATGCAGCGACACAGTGTAAAAAACCTCGTCTTTAGCTCCTCCGCAACCGTGTACGGCGATCCGGTTGAGTTACCGCTGCGTGAAGATATGCCCACCGGGTCTCCAACTAACCCTTATGGGCAGTCAAAACTAATGGTTGAGTTAGTGTTACGCGACCTCTATCAATCAGACAATTCATGGAATATTGTCCTTTTACGGTATTTCAATCCTGTAGGCGCGCACCCATCTGGCCAAATTGGTGAAGACCCTAGCGGTATTCCTAACAACTTGATGCCATTTATCACCCAAGTCGCCACAGGCAAGCGCGAGTGCTTGAGTGTATTCGGCGATGATTATGATACCCCGGATGGTACGGGCGTACGTGATTACATTCACGTTGAGGACCTCGCTGACGGACATTTAAAAGCATTAACCAAACTGGCGGATAGGGCTGGCCTTTGTACTTTCAATTTAGGAACCGGCCAAGGCTATAGTGTGCTAGACATGGTTAAAGCCTTCGAACAAGAAAGTGGCCAATCTGTCCCTTATAAGATTGTCCCGCGGCGTAGCGGTGATGTTGCTTTGTGCTATGCAGATCCTACTCTTGCAGAACGAGAGCTTAAGTGGTCTGCAAAGAAAGGGTTAGTGGATATGTGTCGCGACTCATGGCGCTGGCAATCACAGAATCCAAATGGATACAAAAAAAGCGGCGAGTAAGCCGCTTTTTTTATTGCCTGAATAGGTTAAAGTAAGCGACACAGTAAGGTCATGAAAGGTAAGATGCATGGCGCAGAATCCGCTTTCATCTGCAAGCGATTATAGCTTGCTACGTTTCGAGCAGCTAAGCGTACACCAGCTCTATCAAATACTTAAATTACGCAGCGATGTATTTGTGGTTGAGCAAAACTGTGTATATCCCGATCTCGATGACAAGGACACAGCCCCAGACGCCCTGCATGTGTTTTCGCAATCTGATGAAACTTGCGCGCAACATAAAATCACTGCATACGCCCGCTGCTTAGCGCCGGGCGTCTCGTATCAGGGGTGCAGTATTGGGCGTGTGGTGGTGGCACCTGAACAACGAGGTATGGGTTACGCAAAAGCGCTCATGCTGGCGGCGATAAAGGCTTGTCAGCAGCAGTGGCCTAACTATCCGATTGAAATTGGTGCGCAGCTTTATCTGCAGGATTTCTATGCATCACTGGGTTTTGTAGTTTTTAGCGATGCATACGATGAAGATGGCATTATGCACATTGATATGCGGTTAGACCAAGTTATCTAATTATACGCAGTACACGCCGATGGACGAAAAGCGGGAACGTTTTTAATACTTGTGTAAATAGACTGCAATGACATGGCAGTCACGCGACAATCAAATAATAAAAAGGGGCGAATGTCACCCCTTCTAGATTGAATTTAACCGCTAATCTGTTGATCACAGGTCGTCTAACATGCTCTCGAAGTCTTCAAAATCTTCCAATTGCTCTTCTTCTGGCTCTTGTTGCTCAATCTTACCATCACTGACTTGAAAGGCTTTGTTTTGGAAGTACGCATTTTTCACAAATGCATAAGGATCAGCTGAGTTTTCAAGTTGTTGTTCTTGCTCCATCAACCTTGCCCGCGCTTCAAGTATTTCTACCCCCCACCGTAACAAGGTGAAATTACTGTTTAAGTAAGTCATTGGAAAGTAGGCATTGTCAACGTACTCGCCAGAAACTCCGCGCACATCGTTAGGGCCAGCACCTGGCAACATCAAGTAGGGCCCGTTACCAATACCCCATACACCCAATACTTCATCGAAATCTTCGTCTTGACGAGGTACGCCCATTTTTTCAGCAACGTCAAAAACCCCGAAAACGCCTATCGTGGTGTTCAACAAAAAGCGCACCATGCTATCCATTGAACCACCGACTTTGCCTTGTAGCAGGTTATTGACGAAATTCACTGGCTCTTCTAAATTTTGCGCCGCATTCAAAAGTCCGGTACGCGCAAACTTTGGCATCACAGTTACGTAACCAACGGTAACCGGGCGGACCAAAAATTCGTCAAGCACTTCATAATTAAAATCCCATAGAACACGGTTTACAGGTTCTAGTGGGTCACGCGGATCTCCATTACTTTGTTCAGCCGCCAATTGTTGTTGGCTTGATTGTGTTGCACATCCACCGAGGCTTAATAACAAAGAGCTCGCGAGTATGAAAATAAGTCTATTCATTGTATTTCCTGATCAATTAACACTTCAGCCTCGACAATCTGACCGGCTGACACCGGAATTTCTGTCATACCCTGAAGTTCGCCTTGCATGGCTTCTACATTCTCATCATTCGAGATTCTTGCGACCAATCGTGCCCGCTGGATATCATTCAGCGTAAATGTCGAGAGCATCGCTTGTTGCTCGGTTAATATCACCTTGGTTGGCAACTCAGAAAGCGGTAGCTTTACAACAGCGGCTGGTACTCGCATAGAGCCTTCTGCATCTTGGGCAAACACAAATAAAAAAGCGTTGGTCGGCAACTTTTCGCTAAGCTCGGATGTTATTGATACCTGCACACTAAAGCCAGTTAAATTTGTTTCATCTTGTTTCGAAGTTTCTCCACCAAGCTCAGCTAAACGCGCCGTTAACGACTGATACATATCACTGGTGGGTGACATTTTGGTTTTAATTAAGTCGAAATTTTCTTGTGCTTTAGCTAGCTTCCCCAACTGTGCAGTGACCACGGTTAACATTAAACGAATATTATCGTTTTGCGGTTGTTGGGTTAGCTCGAAATCGAGGATGCGCTCAGAGCGTTGAAGGTTCTCATCTACGCCAGTTAACATAAGCGCTTGGGCAAAGCTTAACCGCGTATTTACGTCTTCTGGAGCTATCTCAAACGCCCGTTCAAAAGCTTCGATCGATTGCTCGGAAAAGCCCATACTCATATACAATCGGCCAAGGTTTAACCAAGCCTGATCATCTTCAGGAGTCGCGCGCAAACGCTGTCGAATTGCCAGTGCAAGCAGCTGTAATTCCTCCGGAGAAATTTCTGCTTGGTTATTAGCTACCGCAATCAACTTGTCGCTCAATTCACTTATTGAAGCATTAGCCTGCACTAAAGTATCGACAGCTTTAAGGTGATTGGTTTGATAATAAACGACGCCACCAACGCCAAAAGCCAATATCAATCCAACCAGAATGGGTAACCTAACGCTCTCACTACTGCTCTGCTCTTGGTCTTTTACTTCATCCACTAGAGCAAGCTTTAACTCTACTATTGCTTGCTCCTTGTCAGTCGCAGAAATTAAGCCTTCTGTATGTTCCTTTTCTATTTCACTTAAACGTTGCTTAACAATTTGAGCATTGCGTAATTGGTCAGTGACACGTTGATTCCGTCGATGGAACCATGGCAAAGCGATACAGACAGCAAGCAGGCTTAAAAATCCCACCACTACAATATAGAAAACAGTCCAAGTCATTTATTCTTCTCGTTCCAGTAATGCTTCTGCGTGCTTTAATTTTTGTGCAACATCGTCTTGATCATTGTTCACTGAACGTTTACGCGCAATTAGAGCCAATGCGACTACAGCAAAAACCACCGGCAGCACCCAAAGCCAAAGTGTGTAAGGGGTAACTGGCGGTTGGTAATAGACAAAATCGCCATAGCGTGATTTCATAAAATCAATCACTTCCTGCTTGGTCTTACCTTGTTTGAGTAATTGGTACACCTTACGTCGCATGTCATGTGCAATCATGGCATCAGAGTCAGCAATGTTTTGATTTTGGCACATCGGGCAGCGCAGAACTGCGGTCAGTTCTAGAAATGTTTCACGCTGTTTAGGTGAAGCAAATTGATAACTATCAACGCCATCTTGAGCGAGAAATTCTTGCTCTTCAGCTTTGCTCGACAAACTGAATAACAGTGCGCTGGTGAATATAATTAACACACTTAATCTCATTGCACCTGCCCCGCACTTTGCTGTTCGGCAATCAATTGGTCATAGACCGGTTTGATTTTATGTGTCCATACGCGTTCATTAAGATCACCGATATGATGTAAACGTATTTGCCCCTTGGCATCGATAACAAAGTGCTCAGGAGCACCGGTAACTCCAAGATCTAAAGAATAGTCGCGGACCACATCAAATATCTGGAACTGATAGGGATTGCCTAATCGGTTGAGCATTTGGGTCACTTCGCCCTGAACCCGCTGCAAGGTTTTGGTACCAAAGTCAGGATCTAAATCCTGATCATAATACAAGCCTACAAACCGCACGCCATATTGCTCTCTTAGTTGAGTTAGATAAGGCAACTCGACAGCACACGTCACGCACCATACGCCCCAAACATTGAGAATACTTACTTCTCCGGTAAGGTCGGCTGGGGAGTAACGGATCTCTGGCTGAAACAAATCAGGCAGATCAAATGGCGGCAGTGGCTTGCCCAGCGCCATCGAATCACGCTCGCGAGGGTCACTGAACAAGCCCTGAAAAAGAAACACGACTAGCAGGGCAAAAATACTGACAGGTACTGCAAACCACCAGGCTTTTTTCATCATTTTGCTCCAGCTTGTGCTTGGTTCGTTGTTACTTGCTGGCTGTGCGAATTTATCTCGCGCCGAGCCACCTTTCTCAAGCGGTAACGCTTATCCGCTATCGACATAGCCCCACCTAAAGCCATGACGAACGCCCCAGCCCAAATCCAAACCACAAAAGGTTTGATATACAGGCGCACAGCCCAAGCATTCCCTTCTAACGGTTCGCCCAATGCAATAAACAGGTCACGCGTTATCGTGGCGTGAATACCCGCTTCAGTCATAGTTGTTCTTTGCACTGGATAAAAGCGCTTCTCTGGCTCGAGATGCACCAGCTTCTTACCGTCTTTGAACACGTCAAACACACCAACATCAGCACGGTAATTCGGGCCATCCACTTGCTTTACACCAGTAAACAAAAAGTCATAGCCCGCAAGGGAAACCGTATCACCGGGGAGCATGCGCACGTCGCGCTCTTGTTCATAGTTACTCACTAAGGTGATACCTATGAGAGTGATGGCAAAACCAACATGGCCCAAGACCATTCCCCAATGGCTACGGGTAAGGCCGCGCAATGCACTGAGGGTATCCTTATTTTGCTGAGCAGCCACTCGTTGGCGGACCTCTTGTACGGTGCTGATCAATATCCAGAAACTTAAGATCATACCCAAGGTCGCCATAAATGTTGGCTGGTCATAATTAAAGTTGACTAGTAACGCTGCACTGACACTAATACCAAAAGCGACCAGCATGTGATTGCGTAAATCTGCGACCGGTTGGCGTTTCCAACGTGATAATGGCCCGATCCCAAGCATAAACACAAACGGCACAATCAAAACCACAAACATTTGATTAAAAAAGGGTGCACCGATCGAGATAGTTCCTAGCCCTAGTTCTTTGTGCACCAAGGGAAACAAAGTGCCAAGTAAGACCACTAAAGTAGCGGCACACAACAGCACATTATTACCAATCAACAACACTTCACGCGAAAAACTGTCGTAGTTGCCACGGCTGCGTAGCTCTTTAGCCCGCAGCGCATAAAGCAATAAACCAAACCCACTCAGCACGATCAAAATCCCCAAAATAAATAAACCGCGCGCCGGATCACTGGCAAAGGAGTGGACTGATACAATAACGCCTGAGCGGACTAAAAACGTCCCCAACAAACTGAGCGAAAAGGCGGCAATCGCCAACAATACGGTCCATGATTTAAAGACTTTGCGTTTTTCGGTTACCGCCAAGCTGTGCATCAAGGCAGTACCCACTAACCAAGGCATAAAAGAAGCGTTTTCTACCGGATCCCAGAACCACCAGCCACCCCAGCCAAGTTCGTAATATGCCCACCAACTGCCTAGCGCAATACCTAATGTTAAAAAGGCCCATGCAGAAATCACCCAAGGTCTTGACCAACGCGCCCAAGTGCTATCGAGCTGACCGGAAATTAACGCCGCGATAGCAAAGGCAAAAGCGACGGAGAAGCCCACATAGCCCATATACAGCATGGGTGGATGAATAATCATGCCGAAATCTTGCAGCAAGGGGTTTAAGTCGCGTCCATCAACAGGAAATAGCGGTAATAAGCTTTCAAATGGATTGGAGGTGAGGAGCATAAACAGATAAAAGCCCACCGAAACCATACCAAGAATGGATAGCACACGAGCCACCATGGGTTGCGGGATCCCTTTGCTGAACACTGCTACCGCAATAATCCACCCGGACAACATTAACACCCACAATAAGAATGAGCCCTCGTGTCCGCCCCAAACCGCAGTCACTTTGTAGTAAATCGGCAATAAACTGTTGGAGTGGTGCGCAACGTAAGCCACACTAAAGTCATCGACTACGAAGGCGTAGGTTAGGCAGGCATAGGCAATCGCGGTAAACATAAATAACGCAATGCCTAACGGCTTGGCGGTTGCCATCAATTGGGTATTATTCGTTTGCGCGCCCCACAATGGATAAACCGACAATAAAATTGAAAGAATTAATGCGATAGTTAAGGCGATATTGCCAAGCTCAGGGATCATGCTTAGTAACCTGCTTCAGTCGGTTTGACGTGCTTAATGCCTTTCATTTTCTCAGCTAACTCAGACGGCATGTATTCTTCATCGTGCTTGGCTAATACTTCATGGGCTTCAATAGTACGCGGTTCAACTAGCACACCAGTCGCTACGATCCCCTGCCCCTCTCGAAAAAGGTCAGGTAGGATGCCGGCGTACCTAACCGTTACCTTTTCGCCAATATCAACCAAGTCGAAACTAACCGCGAGTGATTCAGACTCTCGTCTAACTGAGCCCTCTACCACCATGCCTCCTATGCGCAATCGCTGACCTACAGCAGGAATACTGCCGTTTTTGCCCTCAATGATTTCTGAGGGGGTATAAAAAAGGTCAATATTTTCATTTAGCGCATATAACATCAGGCCAATCGCGCCTGATATCAGCAATAAAATACTACCCATAACTACGAGACGTTTTTGTCTTCTTGGATTCATACAATAAACAACCTTAATTATGTATTCTTTGCGGAGTTCTTGCGTGCTTTGGCAATGCGCGCTTTGCGCGCTTGCTCAACGCCTACTTGAGCTATCAACTGGCGCTTTGCCCATAAGCTTTCAATGACAAGTAAGATCATGACCAATACTGTTACACCAAAAGAAAGCCACACAAAAAAGCCGTAACCGCCCATCGCTATAAATTCACTGAAACTGGTAAATTGCATGTACTGTTTAACTCACGTTGTTTTTCAGCTTCGCAACCATATCGACCACCCAAGGCCGATGCAGTTCGCGGCGTAGAATCTCGTTTTTCATTCGTATTAGTGTCACCGCTCCAACAAAAGCAGCAAAACCAAGGATATTAATCAATAGTGGCCACAACATTTCCGGTGCAATGGAGGGTTTGCCAAACTTAGTAATCGTGGCGCCTTGGTGCAGCGTATTCCACCATTCCACTGAGAAGTGGATAATCGGTACATTGATGACACCAACCAAGGCCATCACACCGGCAGCCTTGCCGGCCTGCTGTTTATCATCAAAGGCCGCATACAGGGCCATAACCCCCAAATACAGAAACAACAAAATCAACTCAGAGGTTAGTCGCGCGTCCCAAATCCACCAAGTACCCCACATTGGCTTACCCCATGCTGCCCCCGTCCATAATGCTACAAATGTCATTACCGCACCGACGGGTGCCATGGCTATCATCGCCATGTACGCAGTGCGCCATTGCCATATCATGCCAACGGCTGCGGCGACAGCCATTGCCACATATGTGCCCATAGATAACATCGCGCTGGGGACGTGGATATATATGATGCGAAAGGAATCGCCTTGCTGATAGTCAGCTGGAGCATACAACAACCCCCATACAGTACCAACCAATAAACTGGTTATTGCAGTGACCGCAAACCAAGGCATTAAGGTGTTGCACAACTGAAAGGCGCGCTCAGGTTTTGCGTAGGGATGTAACCATTTCCACATTAGTTCAGACTCACTTTAACTGCGTAGCTAATAGCAAACGGTGTAATCGCCATTGCCAAAAGTAATAATGCCCCGATCACCGCTAACTGTGGTAAGTAGGACAACTGCATCGCTGCGGCTTCGATTGCCGCGGTAGCAAAAATTAACAGCGGAATAAACAGGGGGATCAGTAACAACGCTAGCAGCACGCCACCGCGATTTAGCCCCATAGTTAACCCTACTGCAATTGCTCCAACCAGGCTAATCAAGGGCGTTCCTAGCGACAGTGTTGCTAATAGCGCCCAATACATCCCTTCAGTTAAATGTAAAAACAGCGCTAATAGCGGCGAAATAATAACTAAAGGAATAAACGACATCAGCCAGTGACAAGCAACTTTTATTGCCATCAAGCCTGCCATGGAAGCATCAGTTAGTGCCAACTGTTCCAGCCAGCCCTGTTGAAAATCGTCGCGAAACAATCGCTCCATACCCAACAAGGACGAAAGAATCGCGGCCACCCAAATCACACCTGGGCCAATTCGTTGCAACGTTTCTGGCGATGGCCCTACCCCTAAGGGGAATAAGCTAACCACAAGAACAAAAAACACCAAAGGCTGCACGAGTTCCGATTTTTGCCGAAATGCTAGGGTAAATTCGCGTCGCCACATCGCTGCGTATGGACTAAACCTCATAGTTGATACGCCAAATCTAATTGTTTGGATGGCACTACCGACTGCAACATTTGATGCGACGTCAACAAAACACATCCACCTTGTTGAATAAATTGTTGAATTTGTTGTTCAATTAACTGGATTCCATAGACATCAAGCGCTGTAAAGGGTTCATCTAAAATCCATACATTGGCAGCAGATTTTAACCATAAACGAGCCAATGCAACACGCCGATTCTGACCAGCTGACAATTGGCCACAAGGAACATCCTCTAACCCCACTAGACCGAGTACTTCAAGCACCTGATAAATGTCATTGACGGTTGCGGCGATCCCCTGTTGAGCACACCAAAATTGACTGTTCTCAAGCGCCGTCGCTCGAGGTTCAATGGCCGACTTATGTCCAATATAAACCAGTGAACGCGCGTAATTACGCCTCACATCCGCCTGCTGAATACTGCTCCCGTCGAAGAATAAATCACCCGCAAAAGGTTGATGAAACCCAACAACAGTGCGCAACAGACTGGTTTTTCCAGCCCCATTTTGTCCAGTCAGATAGACCAAATCGCCAGCGTTAATAGTGAAGCTGAGGTTCTCAAACAACAGCCGATCTCTACGCACACAGGACAGGTCAACAGCGCTAATACGTGACAACAATAATTCCTTATTCTGCTGAAGGGGTTTACTCGTCTTTTCTCTGGCGCGAGAGTTTACCATAACTGTGCAAAGGGTTTGGCACCTGATCCGTCAATTTAACTGAATAATTTAACAGAAAATCGCTATCATTTCGGTCAGGTCAGCGTATTCTAATACTTCAAGACGATGCTACTTTGCGCGAGATCAACGCACCTAATAGGTATGCAGTGATCGCGTATTCGACCGATAACGTTATTATGCAAGATGTTAATTTAGGTAACCTTTTAGCGTCACTTTCTAACTCAAGTGCCAATCCTGCGGCGCCTGAGTTAAAAAGTCTAACCAGTACGCGTATGCAGCCAGTCTCATTTGCTGCATTACAAGGCCAAATACAAGTGGTGCTCAAAGGTGGCCAACGTCAACCACTATTAGCGCTTACAAATGCTAATCTGCAAGGTATTAGCAGCGGACAGGTTGCGCTCAGCGCAGACGGTCAAAGCCTGATAGTCACTACAGAGCGTAAACAATTACTCGATACTATCGTGTCGTATCAGCAACAACATACGTTGTTCAAAGCACTTGCTAATCAACCTGGAGTAGCCAAGTTAGTTGAGCACAATCTCAATCTAGCCCAAATACGTCAAGCACAGGTGCTCAGTGTACAAGGTTCTGCGGTGGTTTTGCAGCTGCAACCACCAATCGGCAAGTTGGATACTCTTACAGTGCAATGGCCGCAATCAAAACCAGCGTTATCTCCTGGACAGACTGTGACATTGCAAGTGCAACAACAAGGCGACAAGTTTGTTGGTAAGATTTTACTTACCTCAGATTCGTCGCCAAAGTCCTCACCAGAAACGCCGACTATTAGTCACAGTGGTAGATCGGCTGTGAGTTCCAATGCAAAAACGGTTATCGCTCCGCTAGCTAATGAATTACCCATTTTAAAACAGGGTCTACCGCAATTAACCGCACAAGGTATCCCCCTTAAACTCGACAACGCAGTTACTCAAGCGTTAACGCCTTTGCTCAAGCCTGAAGCGCTTGCGTTACTCAAGCAAGCGGCGCAAACCGCAGGCTTGCAAGTGACTGTCAGAGCTTCTGGGGATCAACGTATGGCATTAGACATTGCGCTCCCCATCTTAAAGCAATCACTAAGCAGTAATCCTGTAAATACACTTTCTGACGCGGCAGCAAAAGGCGTTATGAGCGAGTCTAAAACAGCGCTACAGACGTTACCAAAGTTGCCGCTTATGCAAGAGCGCCAATTCAACACATTCTTTAAACTAAATGCGCAACAGCAAAGCCAGTTTATACAGGCAATAGAACGTTTCCCTCCGAGTAATGTCGGCATAAATGCGAATTCAGCACCATTAACCAGCACAGAAGCAGCTAGTTCCATCAATACTGGTATGTCTCTTGGGCAAAAAGACGCGAAAGTAGAGTCATCGTTGTTACAACAAATTCGCACGGTGGTGAAGCAACAATTTGTCAATGCAGACTCGACGAGTCAGACCTCCCAAACACTTAATCAGGCCTTACAAATACTCACGCAACAGGTTGATAATGAGGTTAAACCCTTATTCCAGCAAATTAAACAAGCACTGGTACCGCTGACCACACAACAACCTGACGCGCGACAACTACAACAATTACTGCAATTACCAGCAACACCAATTTCGAGCCAAGCGTTAGGGCAAATAAGCCCGGTAAATAATTTGGTAAGTGGTCTCGTTGCACTGTTGCAACTGAGTTTAGCTGCGCGTTCAGGTCGCAGCATTAACCTCGCTCAAGAGCGTGTCGGCCAGTTATTACAATCTTTGCAACAGGTACAAAGCCCAACTCTCGGTGCTGCTCCACCAACCGCTAATATGCGCCGATCAGCGCAGGAATTTACTCAACTGGAACAACGCCAACAACTATTGCGTAACCTAAGTAAAGCGCTTAGTCAGCACAGCTATAACAAGCTAAGCCAAACTGAGACTGCCGTTCAAGGACAAGAAAGCTTATTTTATGCCGTTCCAGGCACTGGCCAGCCTCACTTTAAGGATACTGAGTTTCTTATTCGCCGCGAAAATAACGCCCCAGATAATAAGAAAACCTCTGCAGGTTCGCGACACACATGGCACCTTACAATGCTATTACGAGTCGGTGAATATGGCGACGTATTAACCAAGTGTCGCTTACAAGACACGACGATCAATCTGGACTTATATACGAATAACGAAGCGTTGCGTCTGCGCGTGCTCGAACATTTACCTGCACTTAAGCAGCGGTTTACCGCATTGGGACTAGAAATACCTTCCAGTACCTGTCAACTCGGGGTTATCCCCGACACATTGCGTGCAAAACCCTACCAGATTTTACAAACTCAGGTGTGAAATGGCCAAACCTACAGACAAACCTAAAAATAAACGCGCCATCGGTTTAAAGTACAAAACTGAAAACGCCGGTAGTGCACCGGAGATAATCGCTAAAGGTTTCGGCGAATTAGCTGAGGAAATAATTGCCGTTGCTAAAGCCAATGACGTTTTTGTGCATGAAGACCAATATCTGTCTGAGTTTCTCAGCACTCTAGATCTCGGTCAGGAAATTCCTGAGCAATTATATTATGTCATTGCTGAGTTGATCGCTTTCTCCTATGTACTGCAAGGTAAGACACCTCCCAACTGGCAGGATCCGAACCCATCCATTAATACCAACGCGTAATCGGTAAGCCTCGCACATAAAAAAGCCGCATCAGCGTTGATGCGGCTAATAAGCTAGGGAGCTTGAAAATTATTCTTCAGTCGCTACAGCTTCTTCGCTCGCTTTGGTTTTAGGTAACAACAATTCGTTACGGATCCGAGTTTCTAGTTCAGCAGACATCTCGGGATTATCCTTCAAGAAACGCACTACATTAGCCTTACCTTGACCAATGCGATTGCCATTGTAACTGTACCAAGCACCCGCCTTTTCTACCATTTTCTGTTGTACTCCAAGGTCAATTAACTCAGCTTCTTTAGAGATACCTTGGCCATACATGATCTGGAATTCCGCTTGTTTAAACGGCGGTGCTACTTTGTTCTTCACAACCTTCACACGAGTTTCATTGCCGACAACCTCATCGCCCTCTTTGATCGAACCAATCCGGCGAATGTCCAAACGAACTGAGGAGTAGAATTTCAATGCGTTACCACCGGTAGTGGTTTCTGGGTTACCAAACATAACCCCAATTTTCATTCGGATTTGGTTGATAAAAATACACAGGGTATTAGAGCGCTTGATGTTTGCCGTCAATTTACGTAATGCTTGTGACATTAAACGTGCCTGTAAGCCGACATGCGAATCACCCATATCACCTTCAATTTCTGCTTTTGGTGTCAACGCGGCAACTGAGTCGACAATCACCACATCGACCGCACCTGAGCGCACTAACATGTCACAAATTTCAAGCGCTTGCTCACCGGTATCAGGCTGCGACACGAGGAGATCATCAATATTGACCCCTAGTTTCTCAGCGTAAATTGGATCCAGCGCGTGCTCAGCGTCAACGAATGCACAAGTTTTACCCTTCTTTTGGGCTTCAGCGATAACTTGCAGTGTTAACGTCGTTTTACCTGAAGATTCAGGACCATAGATTTCAACGACTCGACCACACGGCAGGCCACCAATGCCCAACGCAATATCAATGCTCAGGGAGCCCGTAGAAATAGCTTCAATATCCATGGCTTGGTTATCACCAAGGCGCATGATCGCCCCTTTACCAAATTGCTTTTCGATTTGACCTAGAGCGGCGCTCAATGCGCGGGATTTATTATCATCCACCGGAGTAATCCTCTTATTCATTTAACGGGCTAACTACTGTATACCCATGCAGTATACTGTATAGCCATACAGTTACAAGTTTTTTTTGGAATTATGCTAGATGTGCGGTTTTATTCAACTAGACGTTCGACCAGAAATGCTAACGCAAAAGCGATGGCTTGTCGTCTTACTTGCGCGCGATCACCACTAAATTGTTGAGCAATAAGCCATTCTTTTTGATCCACTGCAAAACCAAACCAGACGAGTCCAACGGGTTTAGTTGGTGTCCCTCCTGTGGGCCCTGCTATGCCGGTTACGCTGACGGCAACATCAGCACCCGAACGTTGTTGCACACCGTGTAACATCTCAGCCGCAGTTTGCTCACTCACTGCGCCGTTACTATCCAGAGTTTGCGTGGATACCCCAAGTGCATCTATCTTGGCTTGATTGGCGTAAGTCACCCAACTGCGTTGAAACCACGCAGAACTTCCCGACACGCTCGTAATCGCGTAAGCTATGCCTCCGCCGGTACACGACTCGGCACATGAGAGGTGCTTACCTTTAAGGGCTAGTAGTTTTCCGAGTCGCGCTGCCAAGGCGTCAAGATCACACTGTGTAGGGTTAACGGATAATTGAACATCTTCCCTTGCGGGGTGTAGGTCAGCCATGAATAATAACCTTTAACGATCGATACAAGCGATAGTATGCCGTCGAACAAACCTGTAACTCAACCACAAAGCTTCGCTGGGCACACGCCCATGATGCAACAATATTTGCGCATCAAGTCAGAACACCCAGATACACTACTATTTTACCGCATGGGTGACTTTTACGAGTTGTTCTATGACGACGCCAAACGAGCTGCACAGTTACTCGATATCTCGCTAACGGCCCGTGGCAAGTCGGGCGGCGATCCGATCCCCATGGCTGGTGTCCCCTACCACGCAGTTGAGGGATATTTAGCCAAACTAGTTAAACTTGGTGTTTCGGTCGCTATCTGTGAGCAGGTTGGCGACCCAGCCACCAGTAAAGGTCCTGTAGAACGTCAGGTTCAGCGCATTGTTACTCCCGGCACCTTAACTGATGAAGCACTACTGGACGACCACAAAGAAAATTTACTTGTTGCTGTATGTCATCAAGATAAAAAGTTTGGTCTAGCCGCACTCGACTTATCTACTGGTCGCTTTAGCTTATGTGATGCTGATGACGAAATCGGCTTAAAAGCCCACCTAGCCCGTCTGGCGCCAGCAGAGTTATTGTATTCCGAAGATTTCAGCTACGCTCACCTTGTCGCTGACATGAAAGGTGCCAGACGACGTCCGCTGTGGGAATTTGAACGGCAAAGCGCCATTGAACAACTCACTGCGCAATTTTGTACCCAAGATCTCAATGGCTTTGGGGTCAATGACGATCACCCCGGGATCGGCGCCGCTGGTTGTGTTTTACAATACGTAAAGGATACCCAGCGCAGTGCATTGCCACACATTCGGGCCTTGCTGATTGAAAATTCAGAGCATTGGATACAATTGGATGAAGCGACCCGACGGAATTTGGAAATCTCAGTTAACCTAGCTGGTGGCCGTGACAACACTTTGCTTTCGGCATTGGATACCACTGCAACCGCGATGGGTGGGCGCCTGCTCAATCGGTGGCTGCATCACCCAATCACTGATAAACATCAATTAACCGAACGTCAGTCGGCAATAGCCAGTTTAATCGAATTCGACGACATTTTAACCGGGCAGCTCAAGCACATTGGCGATATTGAACGGATCATCTCACGCCTGGCCCTGCGCTCAGCACGCCCGCGCGATTTTGCTCGACTGCGCGATGCGTTAAAAGCGTTACCCGGACTAATAGCGTCAATAGAGCAATGTATTGCCAACTCAGCATCCTCTTGTCTGGCGCGCTTGGTAAACGCCTGCTTAGGTTTTGAGCAAGCTGCAGAGTTATTGTCCACGGCGATCAATGAAAATCCTCCCGTAGTTATTCGCGACGGCGGGGTTATCGCCTCTGGTTACAGTACCGAGCTCGATGAATTGCGTGATTTAGCTGCTGGCGCCACGCAATACTTAGAGGAACTGGAAGCAAGAGAAAAAGCACGAACGGGGATCAGCTCGTTAAAAGTCGGCTACAACAAAGTCCATGGCTTTTACATAGAAATCGGCAAAGCCTCCAGTGCACAAGTTCCGGCCGACTATATTCGTCGTCAGACACTAAAAAACAACGAACGCTACATTGTTCCTGAGCTAAAAGCCCATGAGGATAAAGTATTAACCAGTCAGAGCCGCGCTTTAGCTCTCGAAAAAGCGCTATATGACGAGCTATTCGATAAGCTAATGCCGCAATTGGCCGATTTTATCAATTGTGCGCAAGCCATTGCGCAAATTGACGTCTTGCATTGTCTAGCCGAACGCGCTGAAACGCTCGATTACCATCCACCGCAGTGGGCCGCTGGCACCTCTGTATGTTATGACAACGGTCGTCACCCCGTGGTTGAACAAGTGATGAAAGAACCCTTTATCGGCAATCCGCTGGTACTAAATGATAAACGTCAAATGTTAGTGATAACTGGGCCTAATATGGGAGGTAAAAGTACCTATATGCGGCAAACAGCATTAATCGTGCTACTTGCCCACATTGGTTCTTATGTCCCTGCAGAAAACACCCAAATCGGCGAAATTGATCGCATATTCACGCGTATCGGCGCATCTGACGACTTAGCTTCAGGGCGCTCAACCTTTATGGTTGAAATGACAGAAACTGCAACAATCTTACACAACGCTACGCCAAAGAGTTTAGTGCTGATGGACGAAATTGGTCGCGGAACAAGTACGTTCGATGGGTTGTCTCTGGCCTGGGCTACGGCTAGCCACTTGGCAGAAAAAGTAAATGCTTTAACCCTGTTTGCGACGCATTATTTCGAATTGACTCAGCTAGCTGAGCAATTCAGTAATGTCGTTAATGTGCATGTAAGCGCCATCGAGCACAACGATACGATTCGCTTTATGCATAGCATTCAAGAAGGTGCCGCGAATCAAAGCTATGGCCTGCATGTTGCGCAACTCGCAGGAGTGCCAAAAGGTGTGATTAAAGCCGCAAAACTAAAACTAGCTCAGCTGGAGCATGAATCTGCGTCAACGGCAGCAACAGGTGCAAAGTCAAATGCGCCGCAACCACTCCAATTAGCAATCCCCGAGAGCCATCCGCTTGTTTCCGCTTTTGCAGCGGTTAATCCCGATGAATTGAGCCCAAGGCAAGCACTCGACACCCTTTATCGTTTGCGCCAATTGCTCGACGATTAAGGTCAAAAAAGCCAAACTTCGCCCGACGCAACGATTGTGTCGGGTGCGCTTTGGGCGTATACTATTGCGCCGTCCGCTGCACAAATCTCAGTTCACACTTTTGAGTGCGTGAGTGGCAACAGCCTGTTCAATTTCTAAGCCTTAGGTTTCGCATGACACATTATATTTTCGTCACGGGTGGTGTTGTATCATCACTTGGAAAAGGTATTGCCGCTGCCTCATTAGCCGCTATTCTTGAAGCGCGTGGTTTGAACGTAACCATGCTCAAGCTTGACCCTTATATTAATGTGGATCCTGGAACTATGAGTCCAATCCAACATGGTGAGGTATTTGTGACCGACGACGGTGCAGAAACCGACCTAGACCTAGGGCATTACGAGCGCTTCATTCGCACACGTATGACCAAGCGCAACAATTTCACCACTGGCCGCGTTTATGAAGAAGTCTTAAAGCGTGAACGTCGTGGCGATTATCTGGGCGCCACTATTCAAGTCATACCCCACATTACCAATGAAATTAAACGTCGTGTGATCTCAGGTGCCGAAGGCAGTGATATTGCTATTGTAGAAATTGGTGGAACGGTAGGTGATATCGAATCGCAACCGTTTCTAGAAGCGATTCGTCAGCTCGGAACGGAAATTGGACGCGAGCGTGCGATGTATATGCACCTTACATTAGTGCCTTACATGCCAGCGTCGGGTGAAGTAAAAACTAAGCCTACTCAGCACTCAGTAAAAGAACTGCGTTCAATTGGTATTCAGCCAGACATTTTAGTTTGTCGTTCAGTTAATGCGTTACCTGCTAACGAACGCTCCAAGATTGCCTTATTTACCAACGTTGCCGACAAGGCGGTTATCTCGCTTAAAGATGTCGACAGTATTTATCGCATTCCAGCCGCATTAAAAGCACAAGGGATGGACAGCTTAGTGGTGCAGCGTTTTGGTCTGCAATGCCCTGAAGCCGATCTAACCGAATGGGAACAAGTACTATACGCCGAGTCTAACCCGACTGGAGAGGTTACTATTGGCATGGTGGGTAAGTATGTTGAGTTGCCCGACGCCTACAAATCTGTCAATGAAGCTCTGAAACATGCAGGGTTAAAGAACCGCTTAAATGTGAACATTAAGCACATCGACTCGCAAGATGTAGAAAGCAAAGGGACCCAGATCCTAGAGGACCTGGATGCGATTTTAGTTCCCGGAGGTTTCGGTGAGCGCGGAATTGAGGGCAAGATCGCAGCTGCCCGCTATGCGCGTGAGAATAAAGTCCCTTATCTCGGGATTTGCTTAGGTATGCAGGTCGCACTGGTTGAATTTGCCCGCAATGTGGCGGGTATGGAAAACGCCAATAGTACCGAGTTTGACCCTGAAACGCCTTACCCAGTGGTTGGCTTGATCACCGAGTGGCTCGATGCCGATGGTCAAAAAGAATTTCGCGATGATAATTCTGATCTGGGTGGCACGATGCGTTTAGGTAGTCAGCTCTGTCATTTGATCCTTGGCAGCAAGGTTCACCAACTGTATGGCTCTGATGAAATCCATGAGCGTCATCGTCACCGCTATGAAGTAAACAATAATCTACGCGAGAAAATTGAAGCGGCAGGATTGGTTGTGAGTGGTTTGTCCACCGATAAACGACTTGTAGAAGTGATTGAAATTCCGGATCATCCTTGGTTCGTCGCTGGTCAATTCCACCCGGAATTCACCTCGACACCACGCGACGGACATCCATTATTTACCGGTTTCGTTGCAGCTGCAGGCGAATACCAAAAAAAACATCATTAATTAGGAGAAATCAGCATGGCAACCATTAGTCGTATCATCGGGCGTGAAATATTAGATTCACGCGGTAATCCAACGGTTGAAGCTGACGTTTATTTAGCCTCTGGTGCAATGGGTCGCGCGGCGGCTCCTTCTGGCGCCTCTACTGGCTCACGCGAAGCCTTAGAACTGCGTGATGGCGATAAAGAACGCTACTTAGGCAAAGGTGTTTTAAAAGCGGTTAACGCAATTAATGAGCGCATTGCACCGGCACTCGCAGGCGTAGACGCCGCCGATCAACGAGCTGTTGATAAAATCATGATTGACTTGGACGGCACTGAAAACAAAGAAGTACTCGGTGCTAACGCTATTTTGGCAGTATCTTTGGCGGTCGCTAAAGCACAAGCGGCCGATCAAAATATGCCTTTATTCCAGCACATTGCCAAACTTAACGGTACCGAAGGCGAATATTCAATGCCAGTACCTATGATGAATATCATCAACGGCGGCGAACACGCAGACAACAACGTTGATATTCAAGAGTTCATGGTCCAGCCTGTCGGTGCAAAAAACTTCGCCGAAGCGCTGCGCATGGGCGCGGAAATTTTTCATTCATTGAAGAAAGTGTTGAATGCCAAAGGCCTAAATACCGCCGTGGGCGATGAGGGTGGCTTTGCACCAAACCTAGCGTCGAATGAAGAAGCACTAGCAGTCATCGTGGAAGCCGTTGAAAATGCCGGTTATCAAATGGGTAGTGATGTTACTTTAGCTCTAGACTGTGCAGCTTCTGAATTTTATAAGAACGGCGTTTATGACTTGTCAGGTGAAGGCAAACAGTTCGATTCTGAAGGCTTTGGGGACTACCTAGCCGACTTGTCGAAACGTTACCCGATTGTATCCATTGAAGATGGCTTAGATGAGAGTGACTGGGACGGCTGGAGCAGCCTGACCAAGAAAATTGGGGATTCAGTGCAATTAGTCGGTGACGACTTGTTTGTGACAAATACCAAGATTTTGAAGCGTGGCATCGACAATGGTGTGGGTAACTCAATCTTGATCAAGTTTAACCAGATTGGATCATTGAGCGAAACCTTGGATGCAATCAAGATGGCTAAACTAGCAGGTTACACTGCCGTGATCTCTCACCGCAGTGGTGAAACTGAAGATGCAACGATTGCTGATTTAGCGGTTGGAACCGCGGCTGGCCAAATCAAAACCGGTTCGCTATGTCGATCTGACCGTGTAGCCAAATACAACCAACTCCTGCGCATTGAAGAGATGCTTGGTGAAAATGCACCTTATAAAGGCCGCAGTGAGATAAAAGGTCAGTAATTTAATCGATTATTGCTTGATGATAGCCTGCTTGTCAGGCAGGCTATCAAGATCCTGAAACAAACCCGCGATCAGCGGCCAATATGTCCAGTTCAGAACAACCACCACAGACCGATATTTTTGCCCAAATCAGTGAACAACCTTTGTTCGCCGATGTATGTAACGCGTTATATGAACGCGAATTGATGGTATTGGCGCAACAGGGCCCTGGACAAGCTGCACTTATGCGGCGCAAGTTGGGTGGACTGTCGCATCATGTTAAACGCGCGGCAGAGTACTTAGTCAACAATCCAACCCCACTCGATGTTGATTCACATAATGGTTCATGGCGCAATAAGCAGGCCAGCAAGAATCCAGCTGCCAGCTTAACCGCAGCCCAAATTGAACCTTGGTTTTCGCAAAAAGCGACGATCGGTTTGCCTGTTTGTGTCAACGTTACTCATTATGATCATCAACACCTCGAACTGGATTGTGTAGATCGGATCCAAACAGAGAATCAAACCTTACATCTCAATCGTTTTGGCTGGTTTTCTTTTGACGGCGCCTACGTGGATGACTCCTCGCATAAACGGCTATTAGACGCCACCGAGTTGCGACTCACATTGCCCAATAAGCGCACCATGGCAGCCGCATGTGCGGGCCATTGTTGGAATCATAAAGGCAAATTAGCTCCGCGCACGCTCACATTACGGGAACTACTGCTTAGTACGCTGATAGATTGGAAAACCTTCACCTATAGTGGTAAGCCCGTTTATTTTTAGCTAGAACTATTTAATCTGCTGCAGAGCATTATCAACGCTGATGACCACACTCAGTGCAGCTTCACTGGCGGCCACAAAGAAATCTTGATCTACTTTCTCAAAGGTATCGGTTGGTTGATGATAATCAGCATGATCAGGTACGCCTAGGTATAAAAACGGGATAGCCCGTTGGTGAAATGCCAAATGATCAGAGTCATCCGTCCAATCAGGAACCCAGCCGACTCGCCACATTGGCCTATCGTGAGCTGCGACTAACCTAACCGAGCTTTCATGTTGAGCAGCCTTAACAACATCTGATAACCAGGGTGTATGATAACTACCCACAGCAAATAAGGTGTTATCTGTATCGCGGCTTAACATATCTAAATTGAGATTAAAAAGGATCTTGTCGGGTTGCAGCATACCGGTGGTAAATAACGCTTGGGCACCATTTAACGCATCCTCTTCCGCATCAAGTGCGGCAAGTAGAATTGAATGTTTTGGTGGGTGCTCAGCGAAGTATTTAGCCATACCCAATAACGCTGCGACACCAGAAGCATTATCATCAGCGCCAGGATAAATCTCTCCATGACGCTCTCCTACATGATCATAGTGAGCAGTTACTACTATCAATTGTTCAGAGGACTCGCTGCCCTCAATTTTAGCGAGCACATTAACCGCTGTACCGCCTAAATATGCAAATGGATGATGAAAGCCTTCGCTACCGGCAGGCGATAAGCCTAATTCTTGAAGTCGTTCAGTAATATAATTGCGCGCTTGCAAGCTACCCGGCGATCCAGGGAAGCGACCAGCCAAACGCTCATCGGCCAACCACTCCACATCATTTAGCAAGGTTTGTGGCTGCATTCTTTGAGGGTGCTTGAATGTAACGGTCTGCTGAATCAGCTTATCAATGCGCTGCTGTTCTTGCACCGTTAAATATCTTAATGTGCCTAACCCAACCAACACTAAAAAAGCAGCAAGAGCACCTACACTCAATGCCAGTTTAAAGAGTCTTTTGGAACGTCTTAACACTTTGTCTCCTTGTTCATGGACCTGACTATTACCTCAATGCGGCGAAACCTCACTACTCTATCTCTAGATTCACCATGGATCCAAAATAAATCGCTAGGGGCAGGTTGAATGGCTAGGGTGCGCCTCTGTGAAGCACAATCGACTTGTCCCTAATTTAGCGATACACCTATTTTTTACGCACTGCGGTTTGCACCAAACATATCAGCCTATGATTATAACCATTCGTTATATTGAGCATTGTAAACAATGGTTGCCTAAGTGCGCGTTAATTTGTAAAGTGCAGGTAAGCAACGTAAAGATTACAAAATGCAAAAACATAACTCTCTACTCCTACTTATTCTGATGGCAGCAAGACTGCACGGGTAGATTGCATCTTTTTCGCAACACACAAAAACCCGTGCATCGCACGGGTTTTTTTATGCACACAACGAGGAGCATGGGATCATGGGCCAGGTAAAAATATTCGATACCACACTGCGTGATGGTGAACAGGCGTTGCCCGCCAGTTTGAGTGCACGCGAGAAACTCCAAATTGCATTAGCGCTTGAACGGCTTGGGGTGGACATTATCGAGGCCGGATTTCCGGTAAGTTCGCCTGGTGACTTTACTTCGGTACAGCAAATAGCGCGGACGTTAAAAACATCGATTCCGTGCGGGTTATCCCGTGCTGTTGCTGCAGATATAGATGCATGCGGACAAGCACTGAGCGTAGCTGAGCGTTTTCGTATTCATACATTCATTGCGACCTCTGACATTCATGTGAATGCCAAACTGCGTAAATCGCAAGATGATATTGTAGACATGGCGGTAGCTGCGATTAAACACGCACGGCAATACACTGATGACGTAGAGTTTTCCTGTGAAGACGCAGGGCGCACACATATTGATTATTTGTGCCGCATGGTTGAAGCCGCCATTCAAGCGGGTGCCACAACGGTTAACATCCCCGATACTGTGGGTTACACCATTCCAAGTGAATTTGGCGGCATTATTCAGCAATTGTTTACCCGCGTACCCAATATTGATAAGGCAACGATTTCTGTGCATTGTCACAACGATCTAGGTCTTGCCGTGGCCAACTCACTAAGCGCTGTTGAGCAGGGGGCGAGGCAAGTTGAATGCACCATCAACGGTATTGGAGAGCGTGCTGGGAACTGTTCATTAGAAGAAATTGTGATGGCGTTGAAAACCCGGTACGCGTTGATTGGTTTAGACACCAACATTGATACTCAAGAAATAACCCGTACATCGCGGTTGGTGAGTCAGTTGTGCAATATGCCGGTTCAGGCCAACAAGGCAATTGTGGGTGCCAATGCGTTTAGTCATTCTTCAGGTATCCATCAAGATGGTGTGCTAAAAGCGCAAAACACTTATGAAATAATGACGCCAGAAAGCGTTGGTCTTAACAAAAACAACCTTAATCTTACTTCGCGTTCGGGACGTCATGTTATCAAGCATCGCCTGCATGAATTAGGCTATCAAGACAGTGATTACGACCTCGATACGCTGTACGCTGACTTCCTGAAACTGGCAGATAAAAAAGGCCAGGTGTTTGATTATGATTTAGAAGCATTATTGTTTTTTGACCAGCAAAAACAAGAGCATGCGCATTACGCATTAGAATACTTGCACGCGAATGCCGGCCGGAACATTGTGCCAAGTGCAACGGTAACGTTAAAGGTCGGTACAGAATCAGTCACCGAGTCATCTATCGGTAATGGTCCGGTTGATGCTGCTTTTAATGCCATTATCCGGGTATTGGGGCACGATGATATTGAAATTGTCGATTTCAAGCTTGACTCGAAAGGTGAAGGTGCTGATGCATTGGCTCAGGTGAGCGTTGTTGCGGAGTATAAAGGAAGACGCTTCCATGGTATTGGACTGGCGACAGACATTGTTGAGTCTGGGGTAAAAGCGCTTATCCATGTACTCAACAATACGCATTTAGCTGATCAAATTGATGAGAAGAAACAACAGCAAGTCAAAATTAAGGGCGTATAAATGGGTGAACACACTATTGCAGTATTAGCGGGTGATGGCATAGGGCCTGAAGTGATGGCTGAAGCCATTAAGGTATTAGATGCTATTGAACAGCGCTTTGCGATCAAGTTAAAGCGTACCGCGTTTGATGTTGGTGGCTGCGCGATCGACAACCATGGGCACGCGCTTCCAGCGGAAACTCTTGCCGGATGTGAGGCTGCAGACGCTATTTTATTTGGCTCCATTGGCGGTCCGAAATGGGACGCACTCCCCCTTGAGCAACGCCCAGAACGCGCAGCATTACTGACGTTGCGTAGTCATTTCGACTTATTTAGTAACTTACGTCCAGCAAAAATCTACCCCGGTCTGGAGGCATTATCACCGTTGCGTGCGGATATCGCTGGCAGTGGTGTTGATGTGTTGGTCGTACGCGAATTAACCAGCGGAATTTATTTTGGTCAACCCAAAGGGCGTGAGGGCGAAGGAGAAGAGACCATTGCCTTTGATACTATGCGCTATAGCACGGCGGAAATTCGACGTATCGCCCATAGTGCGTTCCAGGCAGCACAATTGCGCAAGAAAAAAGTGACCTCCGTCGACAAGGCAAATGTATTGGTATGTTCAAGATTGTGGCGCGAAGTCACTGAAGAAGTCGCACTTGAGTATCCAGACGTAACCCTGGAGCACATCTACATCGACAATGCGACGATGCAACTAATCAAAGATCCTGCCCAGTTTGATGTCATGCTGTGCTCTAATTTGTTTGGCGATATCATCTCTGATGAATGTGCCATGCTGACAGGTTCGATGGGGCTTTTGGCCTCCGCTAGTATCAATGGCGAAGGATTTGGTTTGTATGAGCCTGCTGGAGGATCTGCGCCGGATATCGCAGGCAAAGGAATTGCTAATCCTATTGCGCAAATTCTATCCGCGGCAATGATGCTGCGATACAGTTTAGACGCAAACGATGCAGCAGACGCTATTGATCAGGCAGTCATCGCAACGTTGGCCAAGGGTATCTTAACCGGTGAGTTGCTGCCCGCGGAAAAACGCCATCACGCCAGCACTACCGCGCAAGTCGGTGATGCTATAGTCGCGCATATTTTATCGTCACAGGAGTAATTTAATGGCCTCGACATTATTCGAAAAGATTTGGCAAGCGCACATAGTGCAACAGCAGGATAATGAAGCATTACTTTATATCGATCGCCATTTGATCCACGAAGTGACTTCACCACAAGCATTTGCTGGACTCGATGCAAAAGATCGCAAGGTGCGCCGTCCCGATCTAACGTTTGGCACAATGGACCATTCGATTTCGACGCGCTCGTTAGCATTGGATGCCTGCGGACCAGAAAACCAACTGCAATTACAAACTCTCGCGCGCAATTGTGAGCAGCATGGCATAACGCTATATCCAGTAGGACATCAGAAGCAAGGCATTGTGCATGTAATGGGGCCAGAATTAGGCTTGATTTTACCTGGCATGACGGTTGTTTGCGGCGATTCGCACACCGCTACGCATGGCGCATTTGGCGCTTTAGCTTTCGGTATAGGTACATCGCAGGTTGAACATGTGCTTGCGACACAAACCCTAAAACAAACCAAAGCTAAAACGATGCTGATCCAAGTAGACGGCCAATTGCCGGTGGGCGTGACTGCAAAGGACATCATCCTAGCCATCATTGGTAAAATTGGACATGCCGGCGCAACAGGCCATGTCATTGAGTACGCTGGGAGTGCAATTCGGGCGCTCAGTATGGAAGAGCGCATGACCATCTGTAACATGAGCATCGAAGCAGGCGCCAAAGCCGGACTTATAGCACCAGACCAGACCACTTTCGATTACCTTAAAGGCAAGGAGTATGCGCCACAAGGAGAACTGTTCGAGCAAGCGGTTGCAGCGTGGCAACAGCTACACTCTGACCCTGATGCTAGCTTTGATACGGTGGTTCATTTGGCCGCAGCGGAGATCGAACCGCAAGTAACCTGGGGCACCAATCCAGGCCAAGTGGTGGGCGTCAATGCCCCTATTCCTGCCCCTGAAGAAGCGGCCAATCCAGTTGCGGTTGAGTCGGCGCGTAAAGCGCTAAATTATATGGGCTTAGTGCCAGGCGCACGATTGACCGATACACCGATTACCCATGTGTTTATTGGTTCCTGCACCAATAGTCGGATTGAAGATTTGCGCGCAGCGGCGCACATTGCGCAGCGCGGTAAAGTAGCGCCGGCTGTCACCGCAATTGTGGTGCCAGGCTCAGTCGCAGTTAAACAGCAAGCTGAGCAAGAAGGTTTACATGAAATATTCATCCAAGCGGGATTCGAATGGCGTTTGCCAGGCTGCTCCATGTGCTTGGGGATGAATGATGACATCCTACAAGCAGGCGATCGTTGTGCTTCTACGAGCAACCGAAATTTTGAGGGTCGACAAGGCCGTGGCGCCCGCACCCATTTGGTCAGCCCTGCGATGGCTGCAGCAGCTGCCCTGCGTGGCCGCTTTGCCGATGTAAGAGAGTTTCAGGAGTAGCAACTATGAGTGAACAAGGTTTTCAGCAACATATCGGGCGTGCATGTCCACTTGATCAAGCCAATGTGGATACCGACCAAATTATTCCAAAACAGTTTCTTACCAGCGTAACGCGCGAAGGCTACGGTAAGCATTTATTTCATGACTGGCGTTATCTTGACCAGCATGAGCAGGAGCCTAATCCTGAGTTTGTGCTCAACAATCCAATATATGCAGATTCGAGCATTTTACTGGCGCGCGAAAACTTCGGTTGCGGCTCTAGTCGCGAACACGCCCCTTGGGCACTCGCTGATTATGGCTTCCACGTAGTGATTGCCACAAGCTTTGCCGATATTTTTTACGGCAATGCCATCAACAATCAGCTGCTGCCGGTGAGCCTTGAACCAGGGGCAATGGATGAACTGTTCGCGGCGGTAGCAGCAGACCCTACCCTGCAAGTATCTGTTAACTTGCCGGAACAAGTGGTTGCTTGGAATAACCGTAGCTACACATTCAGCATTGATGCGCAGCATAAGCATAACTTGATTAATGGCTTAGATATGATCGGGCAAACCTTGGTCCATAGCGACGCGATCAGTGCATTTGAAGCCAAAATGCCTGCTTGGCTCTAAATTGGGGTGCTGCGCCAATTATACTCAATCAGCTAGGCCTTGATTTGGGCTCACGGTTAAACACGTTTTTTATAGATGAACACACTGTCGATAAATTAACTCGATAGTTGAATACATCAGATTGTTCCGTTTTTGATAATCTTTGCTACACTCAAGATCTGTGGTGTAGCAAGGTTTATCGATGTTGAAGAAAGTCCCCATTTCTGAGTTAGTTCCCGGCATGTATGTCAATCAAGTACTCAAGCAATCCGGTCACTTGAAAATGCGTTCCAAGGGCTTAGTTAAGTCTCAAGCGACTATTGAGCAATTAAAGCAAAAAGGCATCGAACTACTCGAAGTTGATTTAAGTCGTAGTCACTTGCCGGAAGAAAAGCAACCTGAGGATAAAACGCCCAGCAAATCTCTACGCGACAGGCAGCAGCCACAAAAAATTAATAAAACGGATTCTCAAGCCTTAGCTGCCGCCAATGACTTGTACTTGCAGGCGGTAATGATCCAAGGTGACTTTATTAGTGAGCTTACTGAAGGGGGCCCAGCCAACCTAGAAAAGGTCAGCGAGTTAAGTCAAAATCTAATTGATTCCATCTTTGAAAATACCAGCGCTATTTCCTGTCTTACGCTGCTCAAGAACGCCGATGAATATCTTCTAGAACACAGCATCAACTGCTCGATTTTAATGGGAATATTTGCCCGCCATATGCAGTTTGATAAAGGCCTGATTGAAGAATTAAGCCTTGGCGCGTTGCTAATGGATGTCGGTATGGCGATTATTCCTAGCGATGTGTACGATAAACCGGGCAATTTAACCGAACAAGACTGGCAGATCATCCAAGGACATGTTGACGCTGGCGTTGAATTAATCGAACAAAGCGACGATGTGACTGACATAATCATTGATGTGATCCAAAACCATCATGAGCGCATGGATGGTTCTGGATATCCCAATGGCAAGCAAGGACAGGATATCTCCACCTATGCACGTATGGCAGCCATTGTCGATTGTTACGACGCTATGATTTCTGACCGTGCACACCAGAAAAGCCAGACGCCAACCCAAGTTCTACGTAAGTTGTTAACCGACACTTCATTAGATCAAGCGCTAGTGCAACAATTTATCAAATGTATTGGTGTGCACCCTGTAGGCTCTTTAGTGAAATTACGCAGTGAACGACTTGCCTTAGTCAGCTCTCCAGGTAAAAAAGATCCATTGAGTCCTGTGGTGATGAGTTTCTACAGTATTCGTTCCAACACGCACTCAGAAATCAAGCGCATTGATTTATCCAAAGTGGATGATGAAATAGTTGCAGCAGTGAAGCCGAGCGAATTTAAGATGAATTTGCCAAAGTTCTTCCGGGAAGTATTTATTCACCAAATGCCGGAGTAAGTTAGGTTAAGCTGCTGGTGTTAGGTTGATGGTTCTGTCGATGGTACCTTGCAAACACTCTTTTCCAGGTACCTATCAGCAACTGGAAACTGAATTTATTCACGCTAAGCTTGCGGGATTAATGCTTTGTGTAGCACTAGAACAAACATACACTTGCTACACACCTGAATGAAAAAATTCAATTTGAAGAATACGAACTATTTATCCACGGCATCACATAAAATGCAGCCGCTATAGCAGCAAAATGTAACAGAATAGCCGAAACTGTTCATTTACCAGTCTGTCAGCGCAGCCATAGTAAATAATTCTCCCTCGAATGACAGCACTACACGCTGTGGCTCGATATTAATCAGCTGCACTTGATCATTGACCCAATCGGATTCAAACAACTGCTGACCATTTACCCTAACCCAACGATTCTGCGGTGCAGACGCATACATGTGGGCTGAGAATGACATTGCGGGTAACCGAGTTAATAGCCGTGCAGGCAATTGATCGATGCGTGGGATGTCACTACGCACGGTAACTTGGGTTTCTGGCGTTTGGTCGGCAGGTTCATTTTCAATCGCCTCTAGCGCTTGATTAAAACGCGCCAATAATTCTGCAGAAACACCACTGACCACCTCTTCTGACTGGCTTGGATTGAGGACTCTCCCCTCTTCCTCGCTCGCATTATCAGCTGCCTCAGAGCTGCTATTAACTGATCCAGAGCTCCCTGTAGTTATATCTGCCGGGCTAATACTATTCGCACTTTGCTCCTGTGGCGTTACGCTATCAACGTTACCGATTACAGCAATATCTTGGACATTCGATTGCTGAGTATTATTATTTTCCGTGTTTGCACGGTCAACGTCGCTAGGCGTTTTCGCCGCAGCGTCAATCGTCATTGCTGGTCGATCCGCCGTAACATGTTCAGCATTAGGTGTATTTGCCAGACGCTGAGAAACCCAAGGCGGTAGCACTGCTGCGGCAAAACCAAGGCTTAAACCACACATAACCACCAACGCGGCTATACCACCCTGACGTGCATACAATTGCCACATTGAGGGTAATTGACTGACAGAAGGCAGAAATAGACTTCGATTGAACGACTCACTCAGTGAACTATCCACCGACTGCGCGTGGTCAAACTCTCCCTGAAGTAGCTTTTGTGTCATTGAGGTTGGAACTGCTTCCGGCTCCAACTCTAATGATTGTTCAGTATCAATTTCAACTTTTAACACGCCCATTTCTGCCAAGCCGGTAAGCATGTCTTGGCTACGTACTAAGCCAACCTTACGTATCTTGACCGGACCATTTTGCTCAACCACTTGCGTGATCATCATTCCCGGACGCAGGTCTTGGATATTAATAACTTTAAGCATACCAAGCTCCTAAACCATAGCCTACGCCAAGAGCAGCTAGGAATAGTGCCACCAACAAATAATCAAATCCGCGACTACGCCGTTGCGCCACCACATCATCACCGAGGATCTGTTTTGCCGCCGCTAACAGTACATGCTTTCTGACCATCGGTGCCTGCATAGTAAATGACAAAGTCAATGCACGATCACAGAGCAGATTTATGACTCGTGGAATACCACCCGTGATGCGGAATACAGCTTCCATCGCACTGCGCTGAAACACACTCGGGTCGCCACCTGCGACTTCCAAACGGTGGGCAATGTAGGCCTTCACTTCGTCAGCAGTTAATGGCAATAAGTGGTAACGCGCGGTTATACGCTGCGCCAACTGACGCAACTCATTGCGCTTTAACAATTGCTGCAGTTCGGGCTGCCCAATTAATACGACTTTAAGCAACTTTTCACGATTAGTTTCTAGGTTGGTCAATAAACGCAACTGCTCCAGCACTTCTGGCTGCAAATGCTGCGCTTCATCGACGATCAGAACCGTATTTTTATTTTCTTGGTGGTTACTTGCTAACTGCTGCAAGATCGCATCGGTGAGCTGTTTCAAACTTTGCTTATGTTCTGCAACCGCAATGCCCAGTTCGTCACAAATCGTTGCAAGTAATTCAAGGGCTGAAAGAGTTGGGTTCAGGATCATCGCTACTTGGGTGGAATCAGGTAACTGTTGTAATAATTTGCGCGAAACAGTGGTTTTACCGGTCCCGACCTCGCCGGTCAACATCACAAAGCCCCCACTTTCGCGCAAACCAAAGGTTAAATGCGCTAACGCCTCTTTGTGGCGCGGGCTCATATATAAATATGCGGGGTTTGGCGCAATCGAAAATGGGTTGTCTTTGAGACCAAAATAATTGAGATACATGGAACGTCGTTAAGTCAAATGTCGAGGTTAAACTAGCGGCTTGCTATGGAGATGTCAAAATATCATATTTCGCAATTTAAAGTAGCATAAAGAAGCGTAATAACTACGGGTAATGCTATAATCGGCGCAGATTATTTAAGGTTTATCATTATGTTCGATCAATTAGAGCTAGATGACTCGTTATGCGCGTCGCTAGCAGCCATGGGATTGAGTTCACCGACCACGATTCAACAGATGGCCATTCCCGCAGCATTGGATGGTAAGGATGTACTTGCATCTGCACCAACAGGTACGGGTAAAACGTTGGCTTTCCTCTTACCTGCGTGTCAATTTTTACTGGATTTTCCACGCAACAAACCTGGTACAGCGCGTATTTTGATCTTATCACCAACACGCGAACTTGCCCTTCAAATATACCAGCAAGCGGTTGCAGTTACCCAAAACACAGGCTTAACCTGCGGCGTTATAACAGGTGGGATCAACTACGGCACAGATAAAGAAACGCTGAGCCAAAATCTAGATATTCTAGTCGCCACGCCTGGGCGCTTATTTGAGCATATTGAAAAAGAGAGCGCGGATTGTCGCGATATCGAATGGCTCATTTTGGACGAAGCTGATCGCATGTTGGATATGGGCTTTTCGGCCATTGTCAATCAGATTGCGGCCGAAGCTCGTTGGCGTAAGCAAACCTTACTATTCTCGGCAACGCTTGAAGGCGGTGGTATCCGACGCTTTGCCGATGAGTTACTGAATGAGCCCGTTGAGGTCAGTGCTTCACCTTCACGCAAAGAGAAGGCAAAGATTTTACAATGGTATCACTTAGCAGATGATACCAACCATAAGTATGCCTTGCTGAAGCACATTCTGACCCATGACATCAAAACGGCGATTGTATTTGTTAAAACCCGTGAACGACTGCAGCAATTAAAAGACAAACTCTTAGCCGATGGCTTTAAGGTCTGTTGGTTGCAAGGAGAAATGCCACAAGACCGTCGTAATGCAGCGATGGCAGCATTCAAGTCTGGCGAAGTACCAATTTTAATCGCAACCGATGTTGCCGCGCGTGGTATTGATGTGCCAAACGTAAGCCACGTAATCAATTTCGATATGCCACGTAAAGCCGATGTCTATTTGCATAGGATCGGCCGCACTGGTCGCGCTGGCGCTAAAGGCACAGCAATATCCTTGGTTGAAGCCCATGATTTTTTGATGGTAGGTAAGGTAGCTCGGTACACGCAAGAAGCGTTTAAAGCGCGGGTAATTGACGAATTACGGCCGAAAAACAAAGCCCCTGCGCTCATTAAAAAACCTAAAAGCAAAGTGAAGAAAGCGGCTAAAAAAGCGAAAACACGGAAAAAAGCGAAGGGGCCGCGCCCCAACCTGAGTAAACCCTAAACCCAGTGTAAAGACCATGCAGAATAAACACTTCGTCCTCGCGTCTGGCAATGCCGGTAAAGTCGCGGAATTCAATCATTTATTCAGTGCGCAACAAGTTAGAGTCACCGCACAAACAGAATTAAAGGTGAGTTCGGTGCCCGAAACCGGCACCACATTTATCGAGAATGCCATCATCAAAGCACGACATGCATCTGCACAAACGGGGCTGCCGGCTATCGCTGATGATTCCGGGCTGGTTGTTGATGCGTTACAGGGAGCGCCTGGGATCTACAGTTCGCGCTATGCTGGCGCTGAAGCCAGTGACAGCGATAATATCGATAAACTCTTGGCCGCACTGCGAGAGCAGACGAATCGCCGGGCGCACTTTTATTGTTGTTTGGTCTTTATGCGCCATGCTGATGATCCCGTACCCTTGATTAGCGAAGGCCTGTGGCACGGTGAAATCGCGCAACAGCGTGCTGGGCAATCCGGGTTTGGATATGATCCGGTGTTTTTTTTTCCTGCTCTGGGTTGCACAGCTGCAGAGCTCAGTAAAGATCAAAAAAGCGCTATCAGTCATCGCGCTAAGGCCCTAGAAATATTGCTACCACAGGTAAACGACTATTTTGCGTAACCCTCCGCTTAGCCTATATATCCATATTCCTTGGTGTGTACAAAAGTGTCCGTATTGTGATTTCAATTCACACACGTTAAAGCAGGCGTTGCCAGAGCAAGAATATGTTGCGCATTTACTGGATGATCTTGCCAACGATGCAAAGCTGGTTACTGATAGAGTCGTCGAGACTATTTTCATTGGCGGAGGTACTCCAAGTCTGCTGTCACCTGAAGCCCTTGATTCTCTGCTTAGCGGCGTAAAACAAAGAATCAACCTGGCTAACGACGCAGAAATTACGCTAGAAGCTAACCCAGGAACCGTCGAAGTGGGTCGCTTTAATGGATTTCAGGCAGCTGGCGTCAACCGCATATCAATCGGGGTGCAGAGCTTCCAAACGGAGCATTTGCAAGCTCTAGGGCGTATTCATGACAGTCAGCAAGCAAGTAATGCAGCAGCATTCGCGCGTAGTGCTGGCTTGCGTTCATTTAATCTTGATTTAATGCATGGCTTACCGCAGCAGAGCGTAGAGAATGCACTTGCCGATCTTACCCAAGCCATTGCTCAAGCGCCGCCGCATTTATCCTGGTATCAGCTCACCTTAGAGCCGAATACGCCCTTTTATTCCAAGCCGCCCACGCTACCGGATGATGACATTTTATGGCAGATCCAGGCGCAAGGTCACCAGTTGCTGATTGCTGCCGGCTATGAACACTATGAAATATCGGGCTATGCCAAACCCGCGCATCAGTGTCAGCACAATCTCAATTATTGGCGCTTCGGTGACTATCTAGGTATCGGTTGTGGCGCGCACAGTAAGATTACCGATGCGGCGAACAAACGCATTGAACGGCGGGTCAAAGTTAAACACCCCAGAGGCTATATGCAAATAGGGCGGGAATACACCGACCAGTTGACCTTTGTGAACGAGGACGAGCGCCCCTTTGAATTTTTTATGAATCGATTGCGTCTCTGCGAACCCTGCCCTTTAGAAGAGTTTAATGCGTTCACCGGCTTGGAAATCGACAAGAATATAAGCACAGCACTAAAGCGCTCTGAAGGCCTTGGGCTTATCTCGCTTAACTCAGACACAATGACCGTCACTGAGCATGGGCGCCGCTATTTAAATTCGCTATTAGAAATGTTTGTTTAGGTTCGCAGGACCCAATCAGTATCATGTTGGTTGCTTACCAAACATTATTCTAAACTCAATCTGAAAACGCTCACAATAAAGCTACTTCGTAGCTTCAATAATAATGTCGTAGGCAGCAAATTCTGGGATAGAGTCACGCATGCGCTCTTCCACACGATTCAACTGTTCGATTTTCTTACAGAACCACTTGGCCTTATCGCGCAGGTTTTCAGCCCGCGAACCAACCTCGTCTTCTAATTCGACCGACATTTGTTCTAAACGCTTGGATAGCGCTTGCATACGTTCTTCGGTAGCACCATCGCCGCTGTTCAAGCCACTAATGGCTGACAATATACCGCCTAAAGACGTGCTAATTGCCTCTCCAAGCTGCGCTTCTATCTGCTCATCGACAAAGTCGTCAACTTGCTCTAACGATCCAGGACCAATAAAGTAATGATTACTGGCGTGACGAAACTTGCCTTGGATTTTGTCTTTGGCGCGATCCATCGCTTTATGTAAACGCTGATAGCTATCATGGTCTACCCCGACAATACCCTGATAGACCTGGTCTATGGTATCAATGGCTAAGTCTACGCCTTCGGTGGCCAGAACAATCATTTTAGGCACCACATAATGCAACCCTTCTGCGTATTGCGATACCAGCTGCTCCTGATTGGGATCTAAATCTATCCACTCACCACGAATGAACAATTGCTGACGATTGTTAATTTGCAATACTGTGCGCGACTCTTCCAACACGCGTAAATGACTATTATTGACAACCACGCCGTATTTGAAATCAATGCGGCACTTCATGCCTGCAACCGCTTGTGTTGCGACAAAAGTCATCAATAGAAAAAATAAAGTCAGGACTGCAAGTTTTTTCATTTCAACGTTACCACTAATCTGTGTTGTTAGTTTGGCGTGCGTGAATCAAAATTCAACCGAGTTAAGATAAGAATTGCAAATTATTCGCTCACTGACAGTTTTACCCTAGCGGCGTGCGACCAATCGCATTGTGCTACGGACAAACAGTAATAGGAGGAGATTAGCGCCTATAGCAAGACCGAGACTCCAGAAAAGCTCATTCATGCCCAAAGGAATACCCGGTTTAAAGCGTTGTAATACTGCTGAGAGGTGGTCGAACTGCCGAGGGTTTAGCAGATAAATCAATTGCTGCGGATAATTGGCGAGGGATAAATGAGCCAGACCCGCTTCTAGTTGTTTAGTTTCTTCGAGTAACATCAACTTGTTGTTGGCGTCTTGGCGTACCACAGGATCGGTATTTTCGCTCAACCGCTGCAAAAGAACTGTCACTGAGCTTAGGTTGTTACGTTCACTCAATAACTGCCACTGCTGGATTTGTTGTTGGTTAGCCTCAACATATCCAGCTAAATATTGAATATATTGGGTGGATAGCACCGGAACTTGCAATAAAGCAATCAACAACAATGCGAACCATAGCTTATTGACCGTATCTTTGAACATGGCTTGTGCGGCTCTGAACTGAATACTTAAAGACGACTATGATGACCCCTAGTTACTCATTTGGCAACGCAGTGCGCACAAGCCGCACAAAAACAAAACGATCTTTCTCTTTAATCGAATTACTGCTGTTAAAAAAAGCGACAACCCAAGCTCGCTGAGGATCAGCGACTGATGGGGTTGAAGTCCAAAAATCATCGGCAGGCGTGTCTGGAAAAAACTGTTCGTTGATGGAAGGACGAACACAGCGCCGTTCAGTTAAGGTCGCTAATTCTTTCAGATTGGGAACTCGCCAACCTTGCGTGTTTTCAATTTCAAAACCGTGTGCGGCTTGCAACGCTTGTTGCCAAGTCAATTGCAAGGCATCGCCCTCGCAACTATTGCCATCCCAAGTCTGGCCAACAGCACACCGCATCCATATCAGTCCAGTTCTGGAATGCTTAATTTGCTGCGTAGTGAGTTCACTAAATTCGGCGCTTGGCGTTGTTTCTGGACTATTTGATAGACATTCTTGCCCCATGGCTACCGGTGCGACCATTGCAACGATTGAGTATTTAAGTATACGGATCCAAGGTATATTATTTAGCATGATTACCGTCCAGCCCTAACCAAACGTATTTTTACCGCTGATTGTTTATTTAGAAAGTTGTCTGTTCCGCTAGCAAAATCAATTGCCCAAGCGCTACGCGCCTCGTCATCCTGCACACCATCAGCATTCGGCTGAGATGTCCAATACCACAAAGGTGCTGCATTTATATCGCCGCTAAACGGAAAGTAATCCGCATCGACCATCGGCATGTTACTCAAACCATAGTGGACGATGGATAACAACTCATCGTGACGAGGCAGTCGCCAGTCGAAAAATCCGCAAAGGCCTTCAGCATTTACCGCTTGTACAAAATCAGTTGTATTGCAATTCGGCAACGTACACTGGGTATCGGGCCCATTAAGAACTCCCTCAAAGCCACCATTATCCTCTTCTTGGTACCAGCTGTAAGTGTTGTCGTAGGCATGTAGACCTGGATCTTCAGTTTTAATTTCCCACACCAAGCCAGTGATATTATCGCGTACACAGCGCCAAGGCTGAGCGATGTCATCCACTTCATCACCGTTTTGGTTTAGGCGGGTAAAATCGAATCCTTGGTCGCCTCTACCAGCTTTTTCCAATTGTCCATTGGCAGCAATCATATCCTGCCCGCGTTGACCATCTTGTCCTGGATAGTCACCTTGGTGCACGCTGGTGTTTTGACTAAGAGTGGCCTGCTGACTGACCCCAGTATCATTTAATGCTGTTATTGGTTGCGGCCTCACCTGCACAATAAGAGTGTCTTCCACTTGGTTTGCGAATGCATCGGTCGCACTGAGACTAAAACGTACATTAGTTAGGCTACTAACTTGTGGAGCCACAGCATAGGTCTGGCGGATGGTTGGCGAATCAATCGCGACAACTTGGCCACTATCTACACGCCAGAGCACTTCAAGCGGCTCTGCACGCGGAACAGAAGTCGTTGCAGTACCATTCAGAATAATGGTTTCGCCACTAAAGACCGCATGATCAGCGCCAGCTGTTACTTGTGGGATGGTGTCTGATTCACTTTGAATGAAAAAACTAATTTCGTCACTGGATTGAGCTCCTTCGCTATCGGTAACTGTTAAGCGAAAATCCAGTTGTTGCGATTGCAAAGCGATTGGCGTAGTGATTGATAAGGTCACCGCATCAGTGACCACACCGTCAAGTACATCTGCACCGGCAAGCTGTTGCCACTCATAGACAACAATTGCATCACTGCTTGCATTATCTGGGTCATTGCTGCCACTGCCATCTAAAAGTAAAGTTTCTCCGGCGGGGTATATACCATTGTCGAGTCCAGGCCAGGGTTCCAATTGAATATCCGCGACAGGTGCTTCATTGATTGGCGCAACCGAAATTATAGTTTCATCAGAAACAGTGTTACCTGAATCGTCAGTTACTCGAAGAGTCAAGGTATATGGTGTTATCTCGGTCACTTCTGGAGCCACAAACGTTGCGTTAGACACCGTGCGGTCAGGATGGTCAATGGTCACGGTTGGTGAAGCCGTCCATGTATAACTAAGACTCGTGCTATCTGATTGGACTTGGCCCGATAAAACAACGGTGGAGAGCTCAGAAACTTGACGATCGGGCCCGGCGTTGACAAACAATGTTGAACCCGGTGCGTCGCTTGAGCCACCGCCGCACCCGGTTAATACTGTGAGCCCCCAAATTAATAAAATGTACCTACAAACAGCTTGAACCATAAATAGAAAATCCGCAGAACGTTCCGCTATGATCAAAGCAAATCACTTGCCAGAATGGCTAACTAGCACATTGCACAGTGAAATTAAGCACGCTTAGCATTAGCTCGGCGCTCACTATCTTCGCTAACGCTGACTTGTAAAGACTCTAATTGTTTCTTGCCCACGGCAATATCAGTAACATCGTAAATCATCATACTGATATTCTCGACGACTCCGGTAGCAGAAACTAAAGGGGCCAAGGTGATATTTTGGTACATATAATCTTCACCGCCGGTAATCGGTCGGTAATTAGGAAATTGCAACAAATAGGGGCGTTGCTCCCAGGTCATAAATGCCCTAGTACGCAACTCAAACACAGGTTTACATTTTTGCGCAAACCAGTCCTGGCTAATTTTGGGAAACAGTTCGAAAATAGATTTATTGCGCACTTCACTGGGTAACAAGCCACTGTGACTTTCCATAAACCCATTCCAGACTTTTATCTTGAATTCACGATCCAACACCACAATCCCAACATCGACCGTTTGCAACATATCCATCATCCAATGGAATTCAAGCAGTTCTTTCAGGTTTTCATCAGCCATTGTTAATCCTCGAGCAGATGCGCCAACTTGGCATTCATGGTTGTCATCGAGTCTTCAGTAAATAACAGCACCAAATCGCACTGCACATTATACCCCTCGAGTCCGTAACTAAGCTCAATTGCTAACGTGCGTTTCCATTTCATTTTATTCGCGTTAATGATGTCACTGACACTTTGGTGTTGACCCAGCACAACCGGATGCCCTTGACTAAACGCTAAGTCCATCTGCGTAGCAAGACCTGATAAGCATGTACCAATGAGAATACTCGCGGCATCCATCAAAACTTCAAGTTGCAATTGGTCGTCGACTTCGCCATCGATATTTAAGATCTTGGCGAAATCTCCAAATGAGGAATCACTCAGAATACATAGGGCCTCGCCACTGACTCCCGGTCCCAAAAAACCCTGACAGACAGCCGAAACTTGCTCGTGGGTTTCGATATCTGACAGCATCATATGTAATTCAGAGACTTCAATAAGATTGACGTTAGGGATAGGGAGCTCCACGAATACGTTCATGATCCGCGCCAAGTGATCGCCAGCTTGGCCCATTGCTATATTGGTAATCTCTTGATAACAATCACGAATTTCAGGATCCAGCTCTGGAGCTTCGCTTTCTTCAGTTTGTGTTTTAAGGATCTTGTTAGTGGTAAGGACTTGTTGCAGCACCGCTGCATTTACCGGCTTTTTGATAAAATCCACCGCTCCCAGCTTTTTAACCCGTTCATGGGCTTCGGGCTGAATATCGCCGGAAATAACAACAACCTTGGTGGGCAACGCCTTATCCTTAATCGCTTTAAGGGTCTCGTAGCCATCCATAACGGGCATATTCAAGTCGAGTAATAGGAGTTGCCCTTTACCGCTTTCCAGAGCTTCTATCGCTTCACGCCCGTGCTTAGCAAAATGCACCGCTACTTCCCAATCTTGTGGTAAACACTTAGCGACTTGCTTTCGAGCCACTAAAGAGTCATCACAAATTAATACCGAGTACATCGTTGATTACACCTCAAACGCGAAATGAGTCTGGTTGCGCTGTGTTGTTAAGTATTAGCCGAGTGCAGCAATATTGCCAATGCAATTCGCTACATGTAGTTAACGGCTATTCTTTGTTCAGCTTTAGCTTAACCATTGGCAAAGATGAGTGGTAAAACAATAGCGGTAAACACACCATTGAGGCACAAAGACAGCGAAGCCAAGGCGGCTGTAGTTGAATTTATCTGTAAAGCACGCGCAGTACCTACTGCATGAGCTACCGTCCCTAACGCAATGCCTTGGGCCACACTGTTGCCTGGGCTCAACCACTTAAAAACCCAGGGCGACACAATAGCGCCAACGATTCCGGTTAGAATCACGATAACCGCGGCCATTGCAGGGACTCCACCAATAACCTCTGCCACATCCATGGCTAGCGGGGTAGTAATTGATTTAGCGAGGATAGTCATTTGCAGACTTACTTCAGGGTCAAACAGTTTAACTGTCACAAGAGCAAGTAATGGTGCAATGATGCCACCTAACAAGATAGGAATAACCACTCGCCAACCAAGGGTTTTCACCACATGTAATTGTCGGTACATAGGCACCGCTAAAGCGACCGTTGCGGGACCTAGCAACCAGTTTAACAAGGCAACATAGCGCTGATAACCTGCAACGTCTTGGTCGACAAGCACTAATACCAAACCGACCAGAAGTACGGTGATAATAATTGGATGAAACAATAAATTACGACCACTGACTCTAAAGACTTGTAGTGCTAACCAATAACAAACACCGGTAACAGCAAGCCACAAGAGCGTCTCGAGTATCGCGGTTAAATCATTCATGGACCTCTCCGCGTCATGCGATTGGCAATAAACGTCACTACAATCATCGCTAAAATTGTTGCAACTATTATCACAGCCACAAAACTTGGCCATTGCGCTATTAACGTGGCTCTAAAATGCCATATTCCGATCACCGCGGGCACAAAAAACAACGCCATATGCGCAAGTAAAGGTGCAGTCGCCTGTTCAATTATTTGGGGTACCCTGCGGCTAATCAAAAGCAGGCAAAGCAGTAGTAATAGCCCTATGAGAGCGTTTGGTAACGGGATCGGTAATATTGGCGCAAGCCAACCACCGGCTAAGTAGCAAGCAACAACAACTAGCAATCCCGCTAGAGCTCTTAAAAACGAAAGCAGGTGAGATCTCACAATAGTGATATACCGTTGGCAATGATAAGAAATGTTAACCAATAATGTGCAATGAAACCATGAGCAATATTGCGAAGCAGTTAGCTTAAGGAGATTTAAGTACCCCGAATGTTGCCGCCTAAGATAGCTTGATAGCTCTGCTATCAGGCGACTAATTGGTTGCAAGCAGCGCTTCGTTTGCCTCATCGATCAACATTTTATATTTACGACTCACGCGCAAGGTTTGTTGATCAGAAAGGCGCAATTGGTAGCTGCCATTAGCGTTGGGTTGACAACTGGTGACGTGCTGAAGATTGACTAAGCTAGAGCGATTAATGCGCACAAAATGATGGCTACACAGTTGTTGTTCCAACGCTTTTAACGTGGCGCGGATAATGTGGTTGTTATCTCGTGCATGAATACACATATAATCACCTGCGGCTTCAATCCAGAAAATATCAGCCACAAGTAAATTAAGCCATGAAGAACCATTGCGAAATTGAACTTTGGCAGCGGGCTGTGGCGCATGCACCTGTGACGAGGTATTAGTTACAGACGCTGCATCACGGCGTAGATACCAGTGTTCAACTTTCGCCAGAGCGCGTTTCACCTGCGGGGTTTGCAAAGGCTTAATCAAGTAATCTAAGACTGGATAATCAAAGGCTTTGAGGGCAAATTGGGCGTGTCCTGTAGTAAAGACAATCGGTGGTAACGAAGCCTTTTCTGCTAACAGAGAATCGAGAAAACCGAAACCACTCACACCTGGTAAATCAATATCCAAAAAGATTGCATCAATATGTTTGTTGTTTAAATGGTGCCGGGCTTGTTGTGTATCTTCGCAACAAAAACTAACCATATCAGCGCATGCATAGGTGAGCTGCAGTTGCAATGCTTGTCTTGCGGCGTGGTCATCATCGATGATTAGAAAAGAATACACTTAACTGATTACCTGCGATTTTGCGAAAAAAAGGGCTGTTTGTTTCCAATCAGCCCAACATACCAGGAATAAATACACACTTACTGCTATATGTATTGGCCGGTTCACTACGCCGACACTTAAACTATAGTCGACAGTTCAATTCCTTCCATAGCGATGTGATTAGATATCGATGTTGAGGGGTGAACTGCCCGAATTACGACAAAATGTGTCGAATTTACATTTTCACTCACTCAAATCGCTTCGCCGTTAACATTTCGGTGTTCACTCTGGACTTGCGCGCCAGTAGGGCTGCTGTTGCCTCTGCATTATGGCTCAGCGCGAAATCCTGCGCAGACTCACCGTTACATACCAATCCTTCGTTCACTTGCTGATAGGTTAAGCGACTGCGCTTTACCGCTCGATGTAAGGCTAACTTGCTATCACTTTTAAGCGCGACACAGATGTTCACCAGGTCTTTCTCGAGCCCGGAATCCATCACCGTTGCACTAACAGGCAAGCTCATAAATACTACTGCTGTCGCAGCGGTGCTAAAGTTCATCAATTTACGTACGGTTGTTCTCATCATTTTTTCCTCTTATCTGCACAATGGGATAGGTGCAGAACAAACCCTAATCAAAGAACCCGCACCGCGCCTGCGATTTGCGGCTAAAGCAACTTATGTGCGACAAGGCGATAAACGCGCTGATGATTACGATAATTGGTCTGAAAGGAATGGAAACTGGACTTGCTCAGGACATATTTTGTAACGCGCGCAGAAATTCCCCCCAAAAAAAGGACGATAAATCGTCCTTCTCTCTATAGTGCGCTATCGAGGTGAATTTTTATAAATAGTGGAGTGCCTACCTTTGAATAGTCGATTTTATATTCCTTGCCGTTTAACGTTTGGATAAACAACAAGGTTTTCTCATCACCAAATACATCGCTGGTAGTTACGTCAACTAATTCCATGTCCATCATTTTTGCTTCGCGCTTATTATCTGGCACTTTGCCTTCATACTGTTTTATGCCGCGATGCGTTACGACTACTGGCGGAAAATCATCGCCGTTTAAGATCAGCAAGTCTAGCTTACGAATTTTATGAATGATGGTGTTACGCCCACTCACCAAAAATGGCTTTTCTGTCATTATTATTATCTCCACGCACGAATATGACTTTTATTTCCCCTGAAGATAGCAAAGAATAATCTTTGATGCACTAGCTAATGTGCGCTTAGTCCCTGATAGTTGGTGGGTTTAGTGGTGCATGCACACGCGGATCACGTAAAAACTTATGATCGGTCAAGCTTAAAAGGAAAGCTTTCAGATCAGTATGTTGTTCTGGTGTTAATTCAAAGCCCTGCATAAAAGGACTTTTCAGTGGACTGTTTACACCTTCGCCGCGGCCACCGGCCGCATAAAAAGCGATGACGGCATCCAATGTAGGCAAACTGCCGTCGTGCATATAGGGTGCTGTTTGCGCAATATTTCTCAAGGTCGGTGCGCGGAATCGCCCCATGTCTCGTGGCTCTAATGTGATTTCAATTAAGCCTTGATCCCGATCCGGATAACTCCCCTTCCCATCTAAATTATATAACCCGGTGTTATGAAAAGGCTTTAGATCCAATTGTTGAAATGCATGCTGGCTCGATTGGGTAAAATTAAAACCTCCATGGCAATGAAAACATTCAAGTCGTTCAGAGAAAAACAACTCCATCCCACGCAGTTCTGATGGCGAAAGAGCACCGTCAATTTGTCGATAAGCGTAATCATCAAAAGCAGAGTTAAATGACACCAAACTGCGCACATAACTGGCCAGTGCCTTTACTATGCGGTCGAAGGTAATGCTGTTATCCCCATATGCGGCATTAAACATTGCGTGATAATCGTCTGTGGCAAAGCGCGCGAGGACTTTTTCTTCATTACCCGTGATCCCCATTTCAATCGGATGCTCACCGAATAGCGGGATCAACAGCTGTTGCTCGATGGTTTTCAATCCAGAATGGGCCCATGTTAGGCTGCCATTATAGGCCACATTAACCAGAGCCAGCGCATTGCGGCGCACGGGTTCCCCAGTCGATCCAGACGAAGTCAGTCGTGGCTCTGCAAAAGCATGCTCAGGCATATGGCAAGTACTACAACTCATCGCACCATTGCCACTCAATCCTGGTTCGAAGAATAGAGCTCGTCCCAAAGCCACTTTCTCTTCGGTCATTGGATTGTCTGCAGGCACATTCGGTTGCGGAAAACCTTCGGGAAGTTGCCACTGGTAGGGGGTTGGTGATGTTTTGATAACGCTGTAAAAAGCACTTACAGCAATCAGCACAAGAACAAGTAACACTAACAATCGCTGCATATATTACTGCCTGATCAGCTGTTCTTGTTGCAGGTTAGCGAGCAGCTGCTCACACCCCTTCTGCATCTCTGGTTGCAGCATGCAGTGCCCTAACCTTTCTGGTTTTACCGAGTGCAAAAGTGCGGCTAAATCAAATTTAAGCTCAGAAAGTGGCTGGGTTAACTCGATTTCTACAGTAAATCTATTCGGCTGCGCACACGCTTCTTGAGGCGGTCTAACCACTGCTTCACTGACGCAACCAACGCTGCCCAAATGAAAGGACCATGGCGCATTTGCGTCTGCCTGTGCTGAACGTAAATCCATGCGCATAAACTTATAACCCATCCGCCAAGACCAAAACATTTCAGGAATGTTGAGCGGCTGCGGTTGTAATAGCGGATTTCCATGATTGAGCGCGAATGGCACCGCCAGCGTCAACTTCAATGCCGTGGCTGAGTTTAGGGCAGCCTGGGAAGTTGCAAAGGAAAGTCGATTATTGGCCACAGGAGTAGCCCCATTGGCAACGCAATCTGTTGCAAACCACAGCAATGCAACCTCTTCGGTTTGCCAATCATTGGCGATTAGTGCAACGCCTGTCCACTGCTCGCTTTCAGCACCTTTGACAGCGACATCGGCAACAAATAGGGCAAAGCGATCGATTTGCCAACGCTGTTGGTTGTGTTCAAAAATTGCTGGACAACCCAGGGCACTACCCGCATATGTCAGCTCAATAGGCACATTGACTGGAACAGTGTTTGGTTCGGATGCTGGCGTACAGCCAAGCTGGCTAAAGACTATCAACAGCGCTATGATTGCCCCACGCAATGACAAGGAATCCAGCATGTCGTCAAATACTCTATTTCGTTTATTAAGTGTCACTATGATGCTTGGCGCAATCACCGTCAGTCAAGCAGTGTGCGCACACAGTGACAAGGAAAAAGCGCGATTTGTAGCGGAGTCAGGTGTAGATACTGGCACCTGCAACAATCGTTTCAGGCCATGTGCCAGCATTCGCTATGCGGTACAACAAGCGAACAAAGGTGACAGTATTCTTGTTGCCGCTGGCTCCTACCATATTCAAGACGAACAAGAACTGCTTTATCTTGTCTCTGAACTGCAACCAGTTTTCGGTGGGTTCAGCACGATTGATAACTATCAAGTGCAGCAACCTAGCACGTCATCAACGACGTTAATTGGCGTGCCCCTGCAATATGCCGAAACGCTCTATGCCAAGGGCTTTGATGTAATTGTCGATACGAAAGGCTTAGCAAGCCCAACTCTCGACGCAAAGCTTGATTCAGTCCAGCGCATGACAACCGCACATGGCCTCGCAGCCTGTGTGGATGGCCAAGCTGCTGGGTTTGAATGTAATAACATTAGCCTACTGGCGCACCTCCCATTATCATCACTGCCCACCAACAGCAGTTCAGCCAATGACATTTGGGGGCATGTTGACCTCAATACCATGCGCGAATATGCGATTATTGGTTTACGCCGCGGGATCGCCGTTGTCGAAGTCACCGACCCTGAGAATCCTGTGGTCGTGGGTTCAGTGAATGGACAGTCAACCACGTGGCGCGATATCAAGGTGTACCAATACTACTCTACCGGAGAGCAGCGTTGGTTAGCCTATGCATATGCAGGTGCAGACAGTGTCACCGAAGGTTTAACCATTATTGATTTAACCGGATTGCCCGAAAGTATTAGCTTGGCCAATCGCACTACCGATGATACGCGCGCCCACAATGTGTACATCAGTAATGTGGATTACACGACGAATACGGCATTAACCGGTCGCACTGCGCTATTGCATGCCGCGGGTACAAATAATTTTGGTGGCGCTTGGCGTTCTTTTAGTTTTAAAGATCCGATTAATCCTGATGCTGAGTACAGTTATAGCAGCAAAAGTTCCAGTCGTTACTATACCCATGATGCTTCCAGTGTACTGATTGATGACCAGCGTGCCGAACGCGACTGTACCGATGCTGAAAACGGCGTGTGCAATGTCATGCTCGACTTTAATGAAGATGAACTGATCCTGTGGGACCACACCTTGTCTAGCAAGGCAACAGAGCTGGGTAAGCAAACCTACCCCAACGCGCAGTACGTACACTCAGGCTGGTGGAGTGAAGATAAGCAATATGTGATCTTGCACGATGAGCTCGATGAACAGCGGGTTGGCATCAATACTACCGTCCACTTCTTTGATATCAGTGACTTAAACGCACCGCTGTTAGTTTCGTCATGGGAGGGCCCAACGCGTGCGATTGATCACAATGGCTTTGTGCGTGGTGACCGGTACTACATGTCCAACTATGAACGAGGTGTGACTATTTTGGACATCAGTAACCCATTGGCGCCACAAGAAGTCGGGTATTTTGACACCTTTGGTACGTCAAATAGCCCTTCATTTAATGGTACTTGGGGGGTTTATCCCTATCTTCCAAGTGGCATAATTTTGGCCAGCGATATTCAGGGTGGCCTATACATCTTGCGTGATGAAACGCGCAACGACGAAAGTAATCGCGTCGGTTTTGCTACAACTCAGGCTGCTGGAAACGAAGGTGAGGAGCTATCCCTGACCGTCAGTAAAATCGGAAGTGGCGCGATGAGTGTCGACTACCAGATAGTGACAGGATCGGCGACTGCGAGTGATATTGAATTTACCAATGGCAGTCTAACTTGGTCTGCCAATGACAACAGTGATCGCAGCATCTCAATTACCTTAAACAGTGATAGCAATGAAGAGCATGACGAACTGTTTTTTGTGCGCTTAAGCAACCCTTCTGGGGGCAGCTTAGAGGACCAAAATTTGGCGTTTGCCACCATCAATGGTTCACCGATTGTGCGCGGTATCGTCGGCTTTGAACAGAACGAATATATCGTTAAAGAAATAGATGGAGTGGTCAACCTAGAGGTATTCAGAAATGGCGGCGCTGACCAAAGTATTGAGGTTGATTATACCGTTACTGAACAAGGTGCAACGCTTGGGGATGATGTAGAAGTCAGTAATGGTACACTGACCTGGAGTGACGGTGACAACCAATCCAAACAAATTGTGCTAACCATTCTTAACGATGATGAAAGCGAGGGCGTTGAGCAGCTGCAAGTTACGCTAAGCGCTAACGATCCAAGTTTATTAAGCGAATCCGTCAGTACAGTTGTCTCGATTAGAGATGATGAAGTTAACTTACCCCCTGCCATTGACGCCGGTGCTGATATTAACGTAAATACACGCCAAACCGTGATTTTAAATGCAATCGCAACTGATCCGGAAGAGCAACCTATGACCTTTAGTTGGCAACAAACCGGCGGTACCAGTGTAACGTTAAGCGAAGCAGATACACTTTCACCGCGATTCTCTGCACCAACTAGTGCCACAACCATTGAGCTGCAAGTCACCGCTGAAGATGACTTTGGCACTACCAGCACAGATACTATTGTCATTACCGTAACTGCTAGCAATGCAGAGGTCATTACCTCAAATAATAGCTCCGGTGGGACTTTGTACTGGTTACTTGGCGCTTTACTCGCATTGGTTTACATCCGTAAACGTAAGTAATAGATGCATGCGCCTGAGTGAAGTGGTTAAAAAACACTCAGGCGAACGTGCCCAAGCCACACAAGAGATGACAAGCCTTTTAAAACTGCTTATACTGCGCGACGCTTAGTTCAAGCGATTCTACACAATGGCCCGATAGCTCAGTTGGTTAGAGCATCCGACTCATAATCGGCAGGTCCCCTGTTCAAGTCAGGGTCGGGCCACCATTTTTTTGCTAAATATGATGTTTTCTTAGCGAATCATATGCAGGCATAACCTCCGCCAGCACCTGCTTTTGTTGCCCTGACAGTTTCACCTCGCGCGCTTGATATTCACCAAAGCCAGTAGATTTCTCAACATTGTGGTACCAATGTGAGGCCCATACACCGTCGCTCACTCGTCGACCGGCGGGCCAACTTAACATCCGCTGTGAAAAAGGTATTTGTAACGCACTACACAGTGCTTGCATGGCATGCGCAGGATCTTGCAATACCCAATTGGAATCAATTACAGGAATATCCTGCCCCGAAATATCACAGATAGCTTGATACAATTCCCATTGCCGAATAATGCCAATATCTTCTGCACTGCATACCCCCCGACTGCGGGTATACGAATCAATAATTTGAGCAGGATCGCGAATTAAAAAGCAATGTGTCAGTTTTTTTGTCCAAGCCAAATCAACATCAGGTAGCATATGGTGTGTCATGAGCTTTTGGTACTGATATTGGCTGCAACATGGTGCTTCAGTGAGCTGCGTCACTACATCATTATAGTCTGCTGGCTGACTGGCTAGCACCTCGCCAAACATGGGGTGTGGGCTTTGCGTTTGGGTGAGGTAATACGCATAGAACGGCTCGTCTATGACCTCACAGTCTGGTCTATTTTCAAAACTACGCATCATTGCAGTGGAAATATTACGTGGGCCAGACCACATGGCGATTCGTTGTATCACAGCTGCCCGTCCTCTGCCTGGATTGCTTGTTTATAGAAGGTTTGTAGCCGCTTCATCAGACTGAAATCCCCCTCACCAATACGCCGCCCATCGACCTCGCCGACGGGAGAAAGCCCGGCAAAAGTGCCGGTAATAAAGGCTTCATCGGCACTGTATACGTCCGACAAAGTGAAGTTTCTCTCAAATACCGGGATCTGGTTCGCTTTACATAAGTCGATGACCTTACGGCGCGTGATGCCATCGAGACAATAATCGCCACTGGAGGTCCAAACTTCCCCATCGCGTACAATAAAAAAATGGGTGGAGTTGCAGGTCGCAACAAATCCCTGCGGGTCGAGCATTAACGCTTCATCAACGCCGGCTTTCGCCGCTTGAATACAGGCAAAGATACAGTTTAACTTGGAATGGGTGTTGAGTTTCGGATCTTGCACATCTGAATAACCACGGCGAACATGGGTGGTAAATAAACGCAACCCTGACTCACTGGGCGCTACTGGTGACTTGTACTCGGGAATAATAACGATGGTGGCTGGCGTAATAGTGACTCGCGGATCTTGATACGGTGTCGCTTTGATTCCGCGCGTAACCATAAGCCGAATATGCACATCATCGTGCATGTTATTCGCCTCACAGGTCGTTAAAATCCGCTCGACCAAATCTTGCTTTGATAAGCCAATATCCATATCCAGCGCCTTCGCCCCTGCGTACAAGCGTTGCATGTGCTCGCCCACAAAGACTAAACGTCCCGCGTGCAACCGAAGCCCTTCCCAAACGCCATCGCCAAGAATAAAGCCACTGTCAAAGACCGATATTTTTGCCTCATCACGCTTAAACAACTGACCATTAATGTTGATCAATATATCCGCATTGCGGGGGTCATCGCGGTATTGGTGCGTCGCCATGAAACTTCCTTCTTTTAAGGTTTTACTCACACTAAAAGTAAAAGCTCGGCAACGCAATATTTTCATCCAGTCTTCAATTAGTTATAGGATGCTAGGCGCTAACAGCTGTATACTTTGTATATGAGTTACTCCGTTCCTGTTCAAGCAGAATATGCATTGCTTGAAATCAAAAAAAGTCTGTTTCACACGCTAGCTGCACATGCAAGTGATCGACAAATGGCCATGCAGTGGTTGCAAGACATGCGCGATCGCTATCCAGATGCGCGCCACCACTGCTGGGCCTATTTATTAGGGCGCCCCGATATGCCTAGCAGTGTGGCGATGTCAGATGATGGCGAGCCCAGTGGAACGGCTGGCAAGCCGATTTTGAACGTGCTGCAGCACAATCCAATTGGTGACGTAGTGGTCATTGTGAGTCGCTATTTTGGCGGTATCAAGTTGGGGGCGGGCGGCCTCGTGCGAGCCTACTCGGCTGCTGCACAGCAGGTCATTGAACGCGTTCCCACCCAGATTTTAGTGCCAACTTCACGGGTGCGGATCAAGGCTGATTTTAAGCATGAGCAATACTTGCGGCATTGGATTGAGCAACACGGTGGTAGCGTGCAACAATGTGATTACACGACTGCCGTATCGCTTGAAGCAGATATTGCGACAGCTGAATTGGAACAACTAGCTAGCGCTTGTGCTAGCTTTAATCTGGATTTACAGGTGAAAGAATAATCTTTTGGTGGCGTTTCTTGTCCACTGTTGCCAACGTCACTAAGCAGTTACTCGAGGTGCTCTAGTAGCAGAAAACGCCTTCTAGGTTCCATTCATATCGTTGTCATCATAGACGCTAGCCGAATTGAACATCTAAAGGAGGTTGTTGCTTGGCGATATCCAGATAATCCTCCAACAATCCATCTGACTCGATATTGCTTACTCGCCATTTACCCTCTATGAGAGTAAACGTCCAAATACTGGCAACCTCCTTGTCTTTGTCATTACCTTCTACAATCTCGCCACTGGCTTTGTCTTGTAAGTAATCTTGCATGTTTGCTGCCATGTATAAAACCACAATACTTTGATTATTGGTGATCCCCTCATCGTTACGCGGCAACACCAATATCGGAAAGGTTTTGGTTATCTTGCTAATACGGCAGATATTCTGCAATCCACGCTGCTGCCAATCATCCAAGTACGTGACCTGTTGGTGTTGCAGAAAACTCTCTTCTACATATTCAGCGGCAATAGTGAGATCTTCAGAGGTCCAGGCTTGATGAATGCGTTGGAATGCGGTTTGAGCCACTTGCTTCACATGAAGCCACTCAAAGTCTCTATGCTTACGGCCTAATAACGTCAAATTACGCATCGCCATCCGACTGAGCCGGCGGGTCTTCAGCATACGCAGCACTATCAACGGTAAGAAGAAAACGATAAACAAACCCAATAGAATTTTACCCAAAGGACCATCAAATAAGGTATTAGCGATCCTACCGCTGGGCGCTGCATGGGCGAGCATGGGTAATAAATAAAGCGTTATTGTAAAAAGGTACGCTGATGTGCTGTAGAGAAGTTTTATTAGCTGCATGATAGTCCTTAAGTAAAAGTTTTACGCAGACTATCAGGCAGATTTACAGGATGAATGTGACAAAAGTCACGGTTTTAAAGAAAAGGGTTACTGTGAACTTACAGTAACCCGTTTAGTCGTCTAGAAAGACCCAATAACACTCAACGTCGCATTAACTGGCGCAGCGACTGTCGCCTGGTGTGTCGAGTGTGCGTTGGGGAAATACAGCTCGTCCGTTAAGTTCTCAACATTGAGTTGCACCCTTAACGTATCCGAAACGTCATAGAATGCAGCAGCATCAACGCGAGTATAGCTTGGTAGAACTGCTGAATTGCCGTTATCGATAAAGCTCTCATCCTGATACGTTGCACCTAGGCCAAATCCAAACGCATCATTCACCTGATAAGTACTCCAGATTGAAAAGGTATTCTCTGGTAATTCACGCGGTGCACGTCCGGTCGGGCCGTTTCGGTCCACAATTTCTCCGTCAAGGTTGCTGTAGTTAACAGCTAATGACCAGTCCTCGTTGATATACCCCGTCAACTGTAATTCAAAGCCAGAAATTTCTGAATCAATAACATCTAAAGTTGCGGGGTCGTTGTCAGCAACTTGTGGCGAGCTTTGTTCGTTTTCAAAGATAGCCGCAGTAAAACTTAAACCACCATCGAAATCCCATTTAAGGCCAATCTCACGATTCGAAAAGGAATCGGGGTCCAGCTGTGCTTTTTCACCGTTAATATCGGTAAATTGTTCCCCGCTGCGCGGCAAGAAAGACTCACTATAACTGGCATAGAGAGAAATATTTTCTTGTGGCTTATAGATAATTCCTGCACGTGGTGATACTTCTTCATCGGTACGGGTGCGCGTTTCATCGCTCTTCACGTTGAAGACATCGATATCAAATCGATCAAAGCGGGCGCCAATAACCAGATCGAGCTTTTCCGATAGCTCAATTTCATCTTGAACGTACAGTGACATTACGCCAAGGTCGACACGTGTATCATCATTCAAGTTGCTAAAAGCTACCGTAAAATTCTGACCTTGAGCGTTAGTTCCAGCCATTGCGCGGAAGCTCAATGGACGTTGCACATCGAACCATTCACGGTCCGAGTTAGTGGTTGAGAACACCGGATTCAAGCGGAATTGATCTGAACTTGTATCAATCCATTCTGCTCCCACAATTAAGGTATGACCAATACCGCCGGTTTGAAACTCGCTAACAATGTTACCCGACAGGATCAGGTTGTCACGCACGGTTTCATCAATATATCCATCTAGCTCAACTTCGTTAGCAACAGGGTCATAGTTGCTGGCGTAAAAGTTAGCGTAAACCTTGTCGTAGTCGCCATAGAAGGCATTAAAGTTACCCTTAATAAAGTCAGTGAACTGATGCTCAATGTTGGCGCGAAAAACATGCGCTTCTAGCTCGTGATAATTGTTTTCAGGATCAGCGAAAACGATATCTTCGAAGGCTTCGACAGGGCGTCCATCAGCGCCGGTTGGCACACCACGATCGATAAAACGCTCGTGATTGATGTATTCGTAAGATAGATCCAACGTGGTATCACGATCGAGTTCAATCCGTGCGGTTGGATTAAAACCAATACGCTCACCATCATAAAAGTCGCGATGATTCTCCAGCTGCTCATACATTGCGTTTACCCGCACTGCTGAACTATCACTACTGGCGACATTAGTATCCAATTCCACGCCGTAGCCACCAAAGCTATTTAACGCGGCTTTATAGCCGGTAAAATTCTCTCCTAATCGGGCTTTTTTTGAAACCCGGTTCAAGATCCCGCCAGTACCACCACGACCAAATAATAAGGCGTTCGGCCCGCGCAGAATTTCTACTTGCTCAACATTGTAAAGCGCTCGGTAATACTGCACATCGTCTCGGTTGCCGTCCAAATAAAAATCCGCTGTTGAACGTACTCCGCGAAAAACCACTGAATCGCGATGGCCCTCACCCTGTGAAGTATTAACCCCAGGGGTGTAATCAATGATTTGACCAATACTGTTGATCCCACGCTGGGTCAATTCATCGGCGGTCATTATGGATAGGCTTTGTGGAACGTCAATGATTGGGGTTGGCGTTTTAACCGAGTTAGACTCATTAACAGAAAGATATCGACCTTCGACCACAATGCGTTCGAATTCTGCAAGCGTTTCTGCAGCTAAAGAGTGACTTAACAATAGCGCGGTAGCAACACCCGTCAATTTTAATTTCAAAGCAAACCTCTAATGTTTATTGATTAAGCACGGAAAACAAAAAATCTTGGCTCACTCAAGACTGAGCCGAATAAGTTTTCAGCATGAACTAAATGATTTCGCAAATCTTAATACGAATTATTCTTATTTGCGAGTAAAAAGTAGTTATTTTTTAGATTGCAGATAAGAAAACAGCGGTGACCTAGTCAATTGGGCTGCATTGAGATTGGCTGTGGCAGGTGTTTAGTGCTCGAATAAATCCCACCAATAAAGAAGCGTAACGGGCTATACTTAAGTCTTATAAGATGCTCATTACTGTTCCTTGAGCAGTGGCAACTCGAGATAACGGTAGGACTCAGAATCTATGTACAGCGCAGCCCCCACTACTTTTGCAGAAATGATTGCGCCAGTACCTGGCAATATAAAAACGACCGCACAGCAGCTGCGCAGCATTATCAATCAAACACTTCCCATGCTTACTGAAACAGTATCTGGAGGGTTAAAGGTAGCCAATGCACTGTACAGCTTTGAGACTGAAAATCAGGTGGTTTGTGGTTTACAGGTGAATCAAGAAAACGTGAAACTGTTTATACATCAATTTTCAGCGGTAGACACTGCTGACTTCAAACTCCAAGGCTCAGGCAAACATGTCAGGCACATCAAGTTCAGTGACGTAGAATCGCTGAATATCGAGCTTATTTCACGCTTGTTGAAGAATGTGCATGCTGCCTGTGGGTATGCTTAAACTCAGCGGGTTATAATTGTTTTAAATCAATAAACCGCGCAAATCTGATATACGTCAATATTTTGCAATAGAGCATATGCTACAGTTAATTATGGGTTAACGACGAGCTGTCTTCTAAGTAACATTTTGAGGAATCTATGAGTACATTCAAACACGTGTTGTGCGTCTTAACGGAACTGCAAGCCCCAGATGAAGTAGTGAAGCATGCAATGCACATATGCCAGCAACACAACGCCAAGTTAACAGTCCTATTGACGTTGGAGCCGTTACCACCCAATGCCAATATGGTCATGGAATCATTTGCCTACATAGATACCTTTGAAAGCATGCAAAATGCAGCACAAGCTCGACTCGATAAAAAAGCCGCCGAATGGCGCCAAACAATGCCATTAGAAACTCAATTACGCATTGGACATGGATTTGTTGAAATCGCTAAAACGGCCAATGAATTGAGCGTCGACCTCGTTCTTAAAAAAGCTAAAACAGATCTCCTTGACCGCTTGTTTGGGCATGAAGACATGCGCCTACTCTCCAAGTGCCCCGCTCCGGTTTGGCTGGTGCATAAGGGGGATACCACCCAATACAAAAAGATCATTGCTGCAGTGGATGTTAACTATCACTATCCCGAACAAGAGCTTAAGATCCGTAAACAGTTGAACGAGAGTGTGGTTATTCAAGCGGCACAGGTTGCGGTAAAGGAGCAGGCGGAATTACATATCGTGCATGTGATCGATAATCACATAGACATGGTTGTCTATGACGGGATTGTCGATATTGGTGCCAATGCATTTATTGCCAATCAAGAGGATACTGAGCAAGAGCGACAAGCTGCCATGGAGAGCTTAGTAAACCTAATTTCCTCAGCGAACCCTGACGACGTGGTCGCTAATCTGCATATTCAAACTAACATCCTTAGCGGGAATGCGCGTCAAGATATTCCGCGAGCGGTGAAGGAACTCGATGCTGACTTGTTGGTAATGGGAACTGTGGCTCGTGTCGGTATTCCGGGATTTTTTATGGGTAATACTGCGGAGGCCATATTGAACCAAGTCAATTGCAGTGTATTAGCATTGAAACCACACGGATTCAGCTCACCGCTCATCACCTAATTGCGGTTAAACTGATACAAGCGACGTTTTGTCACGTAAACTCATTTTCGTAAACTCAGTTTAGAGCAGAAGGAAAACACGCGTGATCCAAACAAGGTCGGTAGTTGCATGGCTTTTCAGCTATTTAAGGCCATATAAACGCAAAGTTGTCGCTGCAATTATGGCACTGTTTGTCGGTTCATTCGCATGGCTCCTGCTCGGCCAAGGGATCCGTTTAGCGGTAGATCAAGGCTTCGTTGCCAGTAACGCCGCCAAGTTGGACCAATTGTTGTTTGGCGTGTTAATTATCAGCCTACTGGCGAGCTTGGCGACGTATTTTCGTTTCTCGTTGATGACATGGCTGGGTGAACGTGTCAGTGCCGATATCCGTATTGCGGTTTATCACCATCTATTAGCCTTAAGCCCTGAGTTTTTTAGTCAAACCCGCACTGGCGAAGTGATCTCGCGCTTCACTGCAGATACCACAGTATTACAAAGTGTCATTGGCATGAGCATATCCATGGCATTGCGCTCAAGCGTGACCTTTATTGGCGCATTATTGCTCATGTTATTTTCCAGCCCAATGCTAACGCTTTACGTGTTAATCGCCGTTCCCATTGTATTGCTACCGATCAAATTGCTGGGCGAACAAGTGCGTCACTACTCACGCCTCAGTCAGGATAGAGTTGCTGACATTGGTGCTTATGTTGATGAAACCCTGCACGAGATCCAAACAGTACAGGCCTACAATCACGAAGATATTGATCGGAAGGCGTTTAGTGACCGCATTGATAATGTGATGTCAGTCGCACAACAACGCATTCACTATCGTTCGTTATTAATCGTAAGTATTATGGCAATTAGCATGTGCGCCATCGTTATCGTGGCCTGGCTAGGTGCCACTGATGTATTACGTGGCGATATGTCAGCTGGCGAACTTACTGCATTTATGTTTTATGCCGTATTAGCTGGCGGAAGTGTTGCCACCATCAGTGAAGTGATTGGGGAAATACAAAAAGCCGCGGGCGCGTCAGAGCGGTTGATGGAGTTATTAGCTCAATCTCCCAGCATTGGACAAAAGTTAGTACCTTCCTCAACCTTAAATCTGTCCCCGGGATCCGACACAGACGCCGCATTGGTGCTGAAAAATGTAAGCTTCCACTATCCTGGCGATCCACTTAAACCTGTGCTTAAACACATAGATTTACGTGTTACAAAAGGCGAAAAAGTTGCCTTGGTCGGAGCCAGCGGTGCCGGTAAATCGACTCTGTATCAACTGTTGATGCGTTTTTATGATGCAAATGAAGGAGACATTTTACTCTTTGGGCAAGCTCACGACACTCTACCGGTGGCTAGGCTTCGCCAATATTTTGCTTTAGTCCCACAGGAGTCGGTGATTTTTGCAGACAATGTTTTGGAAAACATTCGCTATGGACGACCTTGTGCGTCCGACGATGAAGTGGAAGCTGCGGCGAAAACAGCCATGGCAGACGAATTCATCGTTGAGTTGACGGACGGATATGAGACTAATTTAGGTGAACGTGGGGTCAAACTGTCGGGTGGACAAAAGCAGCGCATCGCCATCGCCCGTGCCATCCTAGCAGACCGCCCTATCCTATTGCTGGATGAAGCCACCAGCGCACTAGATGCCATGAGCGAACAAGCCGTCAAACAGGGTCTCGATAATCTAATGCAAAGCCGCACCACGCTGATCATTGCTCATCGCTTGTCTACGGTGATCAATGCTGATCGGATTGTCGTTTTACAGCGTGGTGAAATCGTTGCTGAGGGGAACCATCAAGTATTATTGCAGCAAAGCCCCCTCTATCGGGAACTCGCCGAACTACAATTGCTGGACTAACACTTTGACGAATCTAGCCGCTGCTTAGACTTGCTCGGCAACTAGCTCTGGTAATGTAATTAATCCGGCTTTATTGTTTCTGTGCAATCATAAATTGGCCGTTTAGCGCTTGACGCCGACCGCTTTAGATCGCCCAAATGACAGTTTCTATCCACTTATCCTATGCCTGTTAGTACGTCAGTTCACCGATTTTTTACGATAGGCGACCGCACCGAATCGCTCAGATCCACAACAATAGTGAACGAAACTTTACAGATGCATATGCCCTACATATCAGCATCTCGGCTGACGAGAGTGCCAATTGCAAAAATAGGTGCAACCGCTCAGCGTTTAACAATCAAAAGGATCTATTATGAAGAAAACCCTGTTAAAGGCGTCATCTTTGGCACTCGCTATCAGCCTTGCTATTGGACACTCAGCCTTATACGCCGACGAAGAAAAAAGTGATAAGAAAGAAGAGCAAACGCTGACCCAAGTGCTTGAAAAAAAATCAGCCTACGATGGCTTTTTACCGATTTATCAAGACGAAAAAGATGGATCAAGTTTACTTGTAATTGACGCTGACAAACTTAATAAACCCTTCTTGTATTTTGCTAAAACAGTGGACGGCCCGGTTGCTGCAGGGCATTTCCGCGGTGGCTTTCGTCAGTATCGATTAATTGAAATGCGCCGCGATTTCGATCGTATTGAATTTGTCGCAACGACTCCACGCTATTACTTTGATCCTGAAAATGCGATTAGCAAAGCTGCCGACGCCAACATCAGTGAAGCAATTTTAGTGTCTGCCAAAATTGCCCATGAAGACGATGGCAAGATTGCGATTAAGTTGGATGACGTTGTTGCTAATGAGAACCTGCATCGTATTGCACCAATGCCGGCAGACGATCCTAAAGAAGATAAAAAGCGCTTTAAACTAGGCAAACTCAGTGGTGATAAAACCAAAGTTGCCAGTATCGATAACTTCGCCCAAAACACCCATGTTATCGTCGATTATGTATATGAGAACGACACTCCAAAAGTGCGTGGTGGTAACGAAATCACTGACCCGCGCTATACCACAATTAGTCTACAACATGCCTTTATCGAGCTTCCTGAAAGCGATTTTCAAGCACGCCGTGATGATCCACGAGTAGGCTATTTTACCCAGCAATTTGATGATTTAACGTCCGATCAAACATTCATTGGTCGTGATGTTATTAACCGTTGGCATTTAAAGAAAAAAGATCCGAATGCAGCAGTCTCTGATCCGGTTGAGCCTATTGTTTGGTGGATCGAAAATACCACTCCAATGGAGTGGCGCGACACTATTCGTGATGCCACATTAGCGTGGAATTCAGCATTTGAAAAAGCCGGATTCAGTAATGCAATTGAAGTTCGGATACAGCCAGACGATGCAGACTGGAAAGCGGAAGACGTACGTTACAACGTATTGCGCTGGACCTCATCACCAACACCGCCTTTCGGTGGCTATGGACCAAGCATCGCAAACCCATTAACCGGGCAAATTATCTCTGCTGACATCATGTTGGAATACACTTTCATGAAAGGCCGCTGGTTAACCGCGCAAATGTTTACTGACGGCGTCAATGTGCTGGAAAATCCACTGCCTGCAGGTCTTGAAGCTGAACAAATGAATCTATGTTCACTCGGTCATCAGTTGCATGCAGGCATGTTATTCGGCCAGTATGCTGGATTAGCGGACGACATGGGCGATATTGAGCAAGATAAGCTGTTGCGCCAATCCATGTACTATCTGATTTTGCACGAAGTTGGGCATACCTTGGGGCTGAATCACAATATGAAAGCCACCCAGTTGCATGGCCATAAAGAAGCTCACGATGCCACTGTTACACAGGGTATCCTAGCCGGTTCAGTGATGGACTATCCATCAGTAAACTACGCTCCGGAAGGTATGGAGCAAGGTGACTTCTACAGTGAGAAACCTGGCCCATACGATGATTGGGTCATTGAATATGGCTATTCTACCGCGTTAGCCGATCCTGCTGCTGAAGAAGCCCGACTCTCCGCTATCCTTGCGCGCAGCACCGAGCCTGAACTGGCATTTGGTAACGATGCTGATGATATGCGCGCACCCGGTCGCCACCTCGATCCTAGAGTTAATATTTTTGACATGTCGAGCGACGCGATTGCATACGCGCAAGATCGTTTTGGGTTAATAAAATCGACTGCGACCAAGCTTAAAGAAAAGACCTTAACTGATGGCCGCTCGCACAATGATCTGGTGGTCGGTGTAAATGTGGTTTTTGGCGAATTCGCGCGCCAAGCCAGTGTCGTGTCACGTTATGTGGGCGGTGTTTACGTGGATCGCAGCCTGGTTGGCCAAGAAGGTTACCAACAGCCGTTCACACCTGTGGCCCTTGCCGATCAGCAGCGGGCAATGCAAACCTTGCGGGATTATGTATTCGCACCTGATGCGATTAGCACCATGGAGCCACTCTTCGCGTATATTCAGCGCCAGCGCAGAGGTTTCGACCACTTCGGTCAGAACGAAGATCCTAAACTGCATGATATGTTACTTGGTGCTCAAAAGAATGTGTTGAACCACCTGTTACATCCGGCGGTGACATTACGTTTGAGTGATACCGCGTTGTACGGTAATGAGTACAAGGTTGAGCAACTCTTCTCCGACCTTACCGCAGCCATTTTCGCTGCCGACATTAAGCGTGATGTGAATAGTTTCCGCCGCAACTTGCAAAGCGAGTACGTTGAGCGTCTGATTGCGATTAGTGGACTGGAAAAAGCCAGCAAGTACGATAACTTTGCTAAGGCAGCAGCGTTGTATGAGCTAAATAAAGTGCGCGATATGGTAGATAGCAAGCGTGGCGATCAAGCAACCAAAGTGCATCGTTTTTACTTAACCGATCGCATTAATCGTGCGTTCCACAAAAGCATGAGTTAGTCATTTCCCTTTAGTATCAATGCTAAAGATTTAAAAAGCCCCCGTTGAACGGGGGCTTTTTATTTGTAACTGTCCCGCCCTAAAAACCGACAACTTATTTTAGGACGGGTCAAATGAAGAGGGAATTTAAACGACCTGTGCAGTTAACGCTTTGCCCAGGATCCGATTGGTAAGGTAGGCCAGCAACTCGGTTTCTTGCTCACTGCGCTCACCATCAATTGCCGTTAGTTCCATGGCGACTTCTAACGCCTTATTGGCATCTTGATTCAGTTCTTCACTTAATGACTGCATAAACGCCTTACAGTCATTATTATCGACTGCTTGTCTGGCTTGATGGATGGCTTCATTCAGAAACGCTTGGCGACAAATGGTACTGCCCCAATCCAAAGTAGCTAGGATTTCATCCAAATAATCTTGTTCACTTAAGGTGACTTTTCCATCCACTTGGTAAAGTAGTACCGATAATTTTATTAGTGCTTCGTTAAAGCCTTGTTCTTCGGTTAGCTGCATGATCACTCCTTACTGCACTCAAAGGAATATGGGGTTGACGAATAGCAGTTCAATGGCGATTAGACTAGGCTTTGCACTGAAAGTTGCAAAATTGTTAATAAAATTTGGGTTGGCATGCAGCCTAGCATCGTCAATCAACTACGAGGTAAGCAGACCCACATGTACCTTCATTAAGTCAATCTGCTGCAGCTGTCTTGCACTGTTGGGCGATGGAGCGATCTAACTATCTCAGCCCCAGATAAACATCATGGATCAAATAGTTACCCGAGTATTGTGGGTGTACTTCACCAGTCGCTTCAATGGCAAAATAATGTTGTTCCTCATCATCCAGTGACTGGTAGCCGCCTATAACCTGATACAACCAAGCTTCGGGATCAAAGTCCAATGACTGCCATTGCATATACTGCAGTGCAGTGATTGGCTCACCACTGTCAATCACGTAACAGAAATAAGCTTCTACGGCTTCTCTCAGCTGCGAATCATCCATTTCAATCGCCGCAATCTGTTCAATATCAATACGTACAGATGCCTTGTTGCGCTGGGTTTGACTGCGTACCCGATTGACCTGCCGAATTTGACTCACAAGCTGCTGTAGCTCTAGCTCCTGTTCCACATTATTCACATCCACGCTGGCCGGCGCCAGAATAGGTTTCGCTTGATTAAATAACATCGGTACTTGGCTTTGCGATGTATAGTCCCGCGGGGCAAAATCCGGGTGTTGTTCACAGTGCAAAACAAAACCTTTAAGTAGGCGTGTTTTGCCTCTGAATTCCCGAAAGCGACCGAGCAGCTCGATTAATCTGGCTTGAGCGGCAGCCAGTTCTTTGGTGACTCGGGTAAAACTTTGCTGTAACGCAACGACCAATAAATGCCGAAGATCTCGGTTATTGCCAGCTAATTGTCCCAACTCATCAAAGCGCAATAATTCCAGCTGATTTAACAAATCACTAACCTGCGACTGAGCTAATTCATTTTCGCGGATCTTGGCATCAACCGATGCCACATAACCAAACTCGTTGTTGATCCGGCTAAACAGCACACGAACATGATTCGCCAGTGACTCCGTTAAGCCATAAACATGCTCGCGCAGATCACTCAAATGCCCTTGTGACTCTACGAAACGACCATAATGTAGCGCTTCTTTGTAGTGCTGGGCTAGGGTCTTAATCGCCGCTAACGCACTCGCCATATTGGTATCAATTTGACGATTACGTTCGTCCTGCAAGCTGCCTTCCAATAGGTTGCGCACAGAACTTTTTAACCGCAATTCAGCATCAGGCTCGGGGCGCCATAGCACGCCCTGTTGGATCAAGGCTTCTAACACCTTAGGATTAACGTCACGTTCACTAACACTGCCAGCTAAATAGGCTCGCATAATGACATCACTGTGCCGACTCAATGCGTTAAGAAGCTTAACCCCGGCTTGAAATAAATTCTGATTCACAGCAGGCTACCCTGTTGGCTAGCAGACTGGGCCTGCTCGGCTAACGAGAGCGACTCGGTTTCATCGATGAAGCGCAGTACCTCATACAAGTAATCCAATTTACCGGTAGCAAGATAGATTTGTTTCTCTGGGTTTGGCTTGAGTAAATAGCCAAGATCGGTCAAGCGCTTAAAGACTTGTTTTAATTGACCATCGGTTTGCGTGCTTGTTGAGTTAAACAATCGATAGCGCGAGAGTTTCTCCAGTTGCTCTGCGAAGGCTGGCGTATCTTCGATAATGGTTTGTAATTCAGCTAATCGTATCGGTGTGCCCATGGTAACAGGAACATCACTGCCATTGGCTTGCTGCACAAGTAAAAGCCAATCCACCAAGGGGCGCAAACTCCCTGCTACTTCTTGAAACTGAGTACCCACGAATTTGCGCTCACTTTCGCCCAATGATTGATACGCAGCGTAAAACACATCGCCCTCAACCGTGGTCGCAAGTGTGCGATTTAACAAATTGAGATGTGGCTCAATCGCATCGCGATTGGCGCTTTGTTTTAAATAGCGCCACGCTTCTTCATCGCTTACCTGACAAATAAACTGTCCTTCCAATAAATGAGTCAGCACACGGCCTTGTTCATTGATCATGCGCTTGCCTCCTCTGCCATACGGGCTTTTAAGCGTTCACTCAATTGACTGACTTTCGGTTGTACTACTTGCAGTCGGCGCGTTGCTTTATCTATAAGGTACCGATTCTCAAACAGTTTCAACACATCTGACTCTGGATTAGGGAAGGCCCCAACTACCGAAATAGCATTGTTCTGACAGGCATCGAATATTTTCTTCACATTACTTTGATGCAAGGTACCGAGCTCATCAATGGGCCAGTGAATGGTTACATCCGCGTCATCACGGAGCAAGCGGGTAAACGCGAGTAAGAATTTGCACAAGATCAAATAGGCCATGCCGTGGCTCGAACTTTCATTCAGCTGACGATCGGTACGAATAACCAAATTAGAGTTACCTTCACGCAAGTGCAGCTCAATATCTAACAGCTTACTGATCCCGCCACTGAGCGCAGCTCGCCCGAGGATATCCAGAACCCGACGCATAGAGTGACCGTATTCTTCGTCTGGTAACTCTGTAGCACCGGATTCCATCCATTGTTGATATTGCTTCTGGAAGGCTTCCAATTCCGGCCAAAACTCTAATTCGCTGATTTTAGAGCGGATCTTAACTGCAGAATCAGACACGCCATCTAAATACAACTCTTCATCCACTTCTTTGCTGATGCGACGGCTTTGGCTGGCAATGCGTTTATCAATATCATCTAAGACATGATAGTACTGGGTTAGATCTGCACCGAATATGCGCCCCTGTTCACGCAGCCCCTGTAATTTTTGCGGCACAATTTCATTCAGTAGGCGCGCAAGGTGACTGACTAAGCGACGATGCTCGATATGCCGGCCGCCCTCTTTATCAATTTGCGTACATTCTTGACGTGAACGCTCCCACGTATCAGACAGCCCAGTGCCTGCTTGCGCAGCGATAAGCTGGTCAAAACGTTCCACGTAAGTACGGATGTCGCCTAACAGACGTTCGCGTAGCTGCAGCAATTCATTGGTTTCAGTCACCCTTTGTACAATCGCGGTCAAATCACTGCCGGTGTCCGGCGCAGCCGCTTGCGTACTTTTCAATTTGAGTTTCTGCAGTGACTTTAGTAACTGCTCAACGCTGCCGATGGCTTCATTCGCCTGGCGCAATTGCTGCTCTGCAAGAGTTTGCGCTTCGTTTAATTGCTCACGTTGCGACTTCACTTGCTGTACGCGCTCATTTAGCTCTCGCTCGGCTTGACTGGACGTTTTCTTCGCTGCGGCTAATAATTTTTGCCACGTCACTTTTTGTTCGCTGAAAACGTGCTTATACCAGCGCTGATAATCCACCACTAAATGGCGATGACGTTCGGTATAATCAATATCTTGCTTCAGCTGTTCAATATGTTTCTTTAGTGAACCAATTTCATCGATATCGACCCCGCGATTGGCCAGCTCATCAGCTAACCACTTTTCTGTCGATTGACGATCTTTCTTAGCATTAGCTTTAGCCTCGGCGAGTTGCGCCGCCACCGCTTGTTCTTCAGCAATAATATCGTCTACTACTTGCTGCCAATGGAAGTCGCATTCGGATAACGCTTCGCGCTGTTGATCATCGATCTCAGTTAGTGCTTGGTTAAACTGCGACTTTAACTTGGCTTGCTGGGTGTCCAATTGTTGTAATTGCTGCTTACTGGCTTGTTTACGTTCAGCCAACGCAGCTTGATATTCTCGATGTAACGAATGCCGGTCTTGTTGGCTACGCTTGCGATTAGCTTCAGCACTTTTTAACTGGCTCTCGGCTTTACTCAGGCCCAGTTCTGCTTGACGCACTCGGTCACTGGCTTGAGTCAATGTTTGCTCAGCTTCACTTTGCGCTTCGACTTTACGCTCTAGTTCAGCTTGAATGTCACTCAGCTGCTGCTTTAAGTGTTGCTCTGTCTGCGCATATTCAGGCAACTCCAAGTGACTTAAATCAAGAGTTAATCCAAACAGTGACTGCGTCGCTTTTTTCGCCACTGCTGGCTTTAAGTCTTTACGTTCGAGTAATTCCGGTGCCAGCACTTTGCCTAACGTCTGCTCCCAATCTGCCGCGTTTTCTCGCAAAAACGCAAGTAGCGTATTATCTTTAGGGTGCAGCAATGCCTCGGCTTTATCCAAGCGCACTTGGCTGGACATTACCTCACGACTGATTTTTTGTAAGCGTTCATTGGCAGCATTACGTTGTTGTTGCTCCGTGGTTAGTAACTTTTGTTGTTTACGTAAATTATCACGCGCAATATCTTCAGCGCTAACGGCTTCATCAATGGCAGCATCAAGTAGATCCAACTGGCTTTGTTCAAATTCAGAGAACCCCACATTTTGTAATCTTGCATTTAGGTTTGCACGCTGCTCAACCATGGCCGCACGTTGTTCTTGATGTGCTTCTTTTAGTTGGTCTTTTTGTTGAATAAAATCATCTTTAATAGCGTCGCGTTGTTGCTGACCTTCACGCTGCTTCTGGGCTTGACTGGCTAAAAGGTCACGCTGTTGTGTATTTAGTGAATCTAACTGACGGTTTAATTTTTCAGTTAACTCTGCGATCCGCTTATCAAACGTTGCTTGGATATCCTGGTGTTTGTCGGTCATTAATTGATATCGGGATTGCGCCGTTTGTAAATCCTCTTGCCATTGCGACAACTTCTTCACATTGCTTTGCAACTGGTCAATATCTTGATCCTGCCAACGCTGATATTCGTCCTCAACATTGTCCAGCTCTTGCTCATATTTAGCAATGTCACCCTTTGCGGCTGAAAGAGTTTGATTTAGTGCCTCACGCGATTGCTGCCAGTCTGATTCTAATTGCTTAATAGCATGACTAGTTTCATCAACCAGAGCGCTTTGTTCCACTTGCGTGGCTGCTAAAAATGATTGGTCGTGGGTAAACGCTGCGGTAAGCTCCGCCAAACGTTGCTCTGCATCGGTGAGTTGCACGTCCGCCGATTCTAACTGACTGAATTCAGGCCGGATAACATCAAACTCTTGGATCAACTGGCACTCGCGCAACCAGTCGTCAACATGTTTTCGGCTCAGGTTTGAGGTGGGGGGTTGCACTCCATCTTCTTCAAGGATAGCGGCGATCATCGCCTTGATGGTCTCCATCTTACCTTCCTTGGAATGCACGGCTTTGGCAAGCTTTTCGATATGTCGAATATGCTGCTTGCTTGTGCACAAGCTGAAGATGCGCGCATAGCCAATCAACTCGCGTGCACTGCTCGACACTTGCATGGTCGTCAGATCATTTTGCACAACCGCACGAAAATCCTTGGTATTGAGCTGGTTGGTAACCATGACGTTATTGCGTTTTAAACTTCGAACAACGTCTTGCGGACTAGTCGGCACGTGCTCACCCGCCTTGTTCTGAAACACATAATCATCTAACTCAAAAGGCTTACCGATTAAGCGATAAGTGACACCAGTACCATTTGAGGTAAGCACCGCTTGGCACAAACTTTCGTCGTGGTTAATGTATTCGTAGATGATATAACTGGATTCACGCGGTAAATACCAACGCTCAAAACTGTCCCGCGTAGCAGGAACTACACGGCTGGGATATTCACCATAAAATACCGGGATCAAGCGTTGTAAAGTGGTTTTCCCTGAGGCATTGGTGCCGCAAATATTGGTGTGTCCACTGAGTTTGAGTTCGACCACACCAGGTAAATGTGTATCGATCAGAATAATGCGATGTAAACCGGGCATAACTGTCCTGTAATTATTATCAATACGCGTTGCGCGAAGGCTCAACTATACTGAGCGCAAAGTCGGATGCAACCTGCTTTTGCGATTAATTTATCGGGTCATAGTGTAACCCGGCGCAAGTGTCGGATTTTCAATATTTTTAAGCACCTCAAGGTTAGCTAGTGCCAACTGACACCCCTGGCCTGTAAAGCGATATCCTGATGAACAATCAACCTGCCAATGGCGCAACACGTAGGCCGCCAAAGCAGCCTTTACATGTAGTTCATAACGGCCGTCCTGCATGTCAAAATCCAGCTCTACTGCATGTGGAAATTGCAAACTCGGATGAGGAATTAGCTCTAATTTAACCGTACTATTAAATTGCCTATCAGCCTTGGCTTCCTCCGTTGGCAATAATTCACGATCTAACAGGTTAATTCGGGTAAATCGGGTACATACGTAGTCGCGAAATGCCTGGTGAGAAACATCAAACGAGCGCACATGCCAGCGGTGACCATTATTAACCAAAGCATGCGGCACTAACTCGCGCTCATGTTCTCCAGAACTGGCTGATACATACTCACAGGCAATCGCTTTTTGTTGATGGATGGCCCGCATTAAAGCAGCAATAATCAGCGCATTGGGATGAACCAAACGCACGGCATCAAAGCACTGGGCTGAAGGTTGCACAGGAGAGGAAATGCCATCGCCGAAACCGCGGCTTAAGTTTTGTAGGATTACCTCTGGGTCATGATTAAATACCGCGCTAAATGTTGTTGTGCGATGATAACGTTTGTCCTGATGAACTAACTGTAAGTTATCTGGTGCCAATGAGCGATACAGAGAGAAATCACGCGTACTTGCCGCTAAACCCGTCTGAAAACGTTGAATTAAGTCAGTTCGAGCAACCTGACCAAAATATTGCAATGAAAAGTCGATAAACGCGAGTCTCTCACGTTGCGCATGCGGTAATGTATCTAGGTCCATAATTTACTCTTAACGGTAATTTAAGAACTACTATAAGTATTCCCAAACTTAAATACAATCATTTTGATGCGACCTTTTTGATTCTATTGTCACGGATTATTCACCACGCTTTGAGTGCGTAGCGCTTAAAAAATGGCTGCCATTATGGGGCAAGGTATTAACGACGTTGAGTGATTTAAATGTAGCTTTTGTTTGCTGTTCTTAAATTTTAAGTTTTGCGGTTCGGTATGTACTCTTAGCATTACCGTGGAGCATTGTTTGTATTAATCTTTTATCATCATTAACACGACTGAAATTTTATGCGCGTATTGGACGTCTTTTGGATTTTCTTAAAATTAGGCTGCACCAGTTTCGGTGGCCCTGTGGCTCATCTAGGCTATTTTCGTGAAGCCTTCGTTACTCGGCGCCAGTGGTTAACTGAAAGCGAATTTGCCAATACCCTTGCGTTATGTCAGTTCATTCCCGGTCCCGCTAGCAGTCAAGTTGGGGCGGCGATAGGATATGTTCGTGCTGGTTATGCGGGAGCGTTCATGGCTTGGGTTGGTTTTACTCTCCCCTCCGCAGCACTTATGACCGGATTTGCTTTGTCGCTGGTCAGTTTGGAGTCAAGTCTGATAATACCTGCCGTGCACGCGTTAAAACTTGTTGCCGTAGTCATTGTTGCGCACGCACTTTGGGGTATGCAACAGTCATTGTGTCATACACATTACCGTAAACTGTGGGCACTTGCTTGTGCTGCTGTATTGATGTTTTTTTCGGGAGTATTCACACAGTTTGCTCTGATTGTGCTGGGCGCCGTTGCGGGGTGGCTGTTGCTCACCCCAAAACAAACACCAGTAACGGTGAGCAAATTTACCCTAAACTGGTCGAGCAAATTCTGCCTGACTGCCTTCTCTGTTTTACTTGCCGTGACGTTTATTACTCCAGCAGAACATTCACTTCTCGACCTGTGTGAGCGTTTGTATCGCAGTGGAGCGCTGGTCTTTGGTGGCGGCCATGTGGTTTTGCCACTGCTTTATGCTGAGTTTGTCACCACCGACTGGCTAAACAGCGACCAGTTTGTCGCCGGTTACGGTGCGGCGCAGGCGATCCCAGGCCCGCTATTTACCCTGAGCGCTTTTATTGGTGCAAGTGTTGATAGCTCAACGCCAATAGTATTTGCCGCTCTCGCGACCGTCGCTATATTCCTGCCGGGTATGTTGCTCCTATTCGCAGCCTTACCCTTATGGCAAGTATTACAGACAAAGCCTGTCCTGCAGGGAGCTCTTGCAGGGGTTAATGTGGTCGTTGTGGGTATCCTTGGTGCGATCCTATTGAATCCGCTACTCAAAGATGCATTACTGCATTGGACTGATGCTGTATTCGCCCTGATCGCCATTGTGGCAATCATTAGATTCAAACTTCATCCTGGCTGGATCATTATGAGTGCACTTGTCTTCACATTAACCATGGTTAAATTAGTACCGTAATCAATGATGCAAGGCCCTCCATTTGCGGAAAATCAAGCTGAGGTAAGCGCCTTTTATTCCTCCTATCCAGCTATTTATTTGCCGGATAAAAAGGAAGTTATCGGCAGCTTTAGGCGCCAAGTTGCTACGCAAGCCTTGATGTTTTGAATGACTCATAAAAGTAAGGACCATTTTTCAAAACTGCACTTTCGGCTAATAAATGTTTCATTTCAGTTCGCCTTGCGACTTTACAACTTCGCTGCTTAACTATAGGAGAATAGACTTTGACGAATTGAGAGGTTGAATGGTCATTAGACATGGAACAGCGCGCAACTCGCGTGCGAAGATGGACCGCATGTCTATCCCCAACCCAATATTGCTAATTGAAGACAACGATATCCTCGCCGAAATCGTACAGTTTAAAATTACTGAGCAGTATGATGTAGAGATCCACCACGCACGGAGCCACGCAGAAGCAAAACAGTTGCTCACCCAGCATCGCTCGAATTATCTGGTCGCTTTGTGTGACTTAGTATTGCCTGATGCCCCGAATGGAGAGGTATTGAAACTAGTCGCAAAAGCCAACGTTAGATCTATTGCTTTAACGGGATTAACCGAAAAATCGCATTTTCAAGATGAGTTCAAAGGCAAGCTTGTTGACTATGTAGCCAAAGATACTCCCAATGCAATTAATTACACGGTGAACTTGATAGGCAGACTCTACAAGAATCGCTCAATGAAAGCGTTAGTGGTTGATGACTCACAAACCGGTTTATCTATCTTAAGTAACTATCTAACCCTATTGAATTTTAACGTGTACACCGCAAAAGACGGTGTTGAGGCTATCGACGTTTTAAAACAAGAAACCGACACAAGACTGATGATCGCCGATTATGAAATGCCACGCATGGATGGTATCCAACTGGTTATAGAAACGCGGAAATTAATTAATAAGAACAAACTCGCAATTATTGGTGTGTCCTCAACAGGGCGCGCAGACATAGGCGCAATGTTTATCAAAAATGGCGCCAACGACTTTTTAAGCAAACCCTACACGCTAGAAGAGCTGATTTGCCGCATCAATATGAATATGGATGCTCTCGACAATATTGACTATATCTTTGAGCTAGCGAACAAAGATGGGCTAACCGGTTTGTTTAATCGCCGTTATTTCTTTGGTGAGGTTGAAAAGATTGATGAGACGTGGGTCACTGCGGGCAGCGAGTTTTCCTGTGCGATGATAGATATTGACCATTTTAAGCGTATCAATGATACCCATGGCCATGATTGCGGAGATCAGGTATTGCGAGTGTTTGCAAAAACACTGACCGAATATTTTTCCACTGAATTAGTCGCAAGACTGGGGGGCGAAGAATTTGCAGTGATATGTGCCCCGGAAAATAAGCTGGAATTTACGTCTCAGCTAGAAAATTTTCGCAAATATATTGAAGCCAATCCTATTGGGTGGGAAGGAAATATTATTACTGTTACGGTCAGTATCGGATTATGTACTGCACCCTCTATGCCGGCAGAGGCCATGTTGAAGCACGCAGACAACAACCTTTACAAAGCAAAGGAGGGGGGACGCAATCAAATTATTGCTCTTTCTCCTACCTGATAAAACTGAAAGTCTTAGATTTAACGTTGCCCCACTAAGCGCACACAATTTTGCAGAGATAGTCGCCTAAAATCTTGTATTTCTTTACTGTACACTACCGTAATATTAAGGATAATAATCCCTAGTATCATTCTTACAGCCAGTTTTTACGTGTTAAATAGCTTATCTGCTTTTCCGTATACTGAATGACGATTTGGATAAAAGGAATACCTTGTCAACTAACCCCAAAATTACGATCGGAATTGACGGCGGTGGCACTAAATGTAGCGCCTGGGTAATTAATCAAGACTTGCACGTGCTCGGTAAAGGTGTTGCTGGTTCCGCGAATATAGCTCGCGATTTTGATAATGCCAGCCTATCAATTGAGTCAGCCATCAAAGCCGCATTAATTGATGCCAGTATGCCTCATGCATTTAGTTCACAGTTACCACCGATAGTGGCGGGTTTTGCTGGATTTAATGTACAAAGTGCACAAAAGAAACTGGCATTATGGGCAACCCAGTTCCCTTCTTTTCATGCCACGAGTGACCTTGAGGTTTCCTTGTATGGGGCCCATGCGGGACAAAATGGTAGCGTTTTGATAGTCGGCACGGGCTCATGCTCGGCCGCACTTAACACAGGTCAGATCAAGCAATGGGGTGGTCACGGTTTTTTAATTGGTGATAAAGGTAGTGGTGCGTGGTTAGGCCAGCAAGCGATCCAGCGCGTATTGTTGGCTATTGATGATGCTGCAACGCAAAACGATCCATTATTTTTTTCCACTCTCAGCGAGCAAGTCGGCGCGCGTGAGGCTCCGGGCCTTGTTGAGCAATTTTGCCAAGCCTCGCCTGCTACGTTTGCCAAGCTAGCGCCTACTGTCGTAGCTCTAGCTGAAGAGGGGTCTGAAATTGCCTTGGCAATAGTTCGTGAAGGTGCAAGCTACCTCTCCCAAATAGCTGAACATGCAATTCAGTATAGTAGTGGCAAGATTGCAATCACCGGCGGTATGAGCTGTAAAATGGCGCCTTGGTTAACAGACGAAATTCAAGAAAAGGTATCTGAGCCGGCGTATGGTGCCGAAATAGGTGCCGTTTTATGGCATAAAGCGATGGAGCGCTAAGCCGCGCTTGCCATCTCGCGGATTTTACCAACAATGGCACGCAAGCCATTGCCCCGTGTCGGAGTGATATGCCGCTCTAAGTCTAATTCTGTGAAATAACCGTCAATATCAAAAGCCAGAATTTGCGCAGGAGACTTATGATTATAGGCCGCCATCACGAGAGCCAGAAGCCCCTGAACGATAACTGCATCACTGTCTACTTCAAACTCAAACACGCCATTGGACTGATTAGCTTTTAGCCACACGCTGCTTTGGCAGCCTTTAACCAGCTTATCAGGGGTACGTTCATCCTCCGGTAACCCTGACAAGTGTTTACCTAAGTCGATGATATATTGGTAACGTTGCTCCCAATCATCAAAAAACGCTAAATCATCGACAATTTCTTCACTGGTAGGCAATGCCATTACTTATCCTTGCGGTTAAAAAAACACGCCCGCTTCAAGCTGGGCTTCTTCACTCATCATCTCGCGTGACCACGGTGGGTCGAACACCAAATCAACCTTCACGTCATCGACAAATGGTACCATTTTCACACGATACTCAACATCTCCAACCAACACTGGTCCCATGCCACAACCGGGTGCAGTCAGTGTCATTGCAATCGTAACCAAGCGTTTACCCTGATCAATATTAACGCTATAAATAAGGCCCAAAGAGACCAAATTAATTGGGATCTCAGGGTCATACACAGATTCTAGTGCTTGCCAAACTTGCTGTTCATCAATCTGCCCATCAGATGGCGAAGTAAACCGTAATTCAGTGACTTTGCGACCAATCGCATCGGCATCGGTGCCATCTATACGATACATATTGCCGCGCCATGTGACGGTATAATTTCCACCTAAATCTTGGGTAATATTAACAAACTCACCTTCAGGAATAGTGACAGGGTTTCCCGCTGGGACCAAACGCGCTTTACAGTCACGTTCAGTGACCACCATTTTTTGTTGCATATTTGTGGGTCTTATCCGACGTTAAAGCTTTCACCGCAGCCGCATTCATCGACGACATTGGGATTGTTATATTTAATCACACCATTAATACCTTCTTTGACATAGTCAATTTCAGTATTACGCACGATATCAACTGCATCAGCCGCGACAGCAACGGTCAAACGATCACTAACTAGAATGACCTCATCCCCCTCTTTTGCTGTGTCAGCAAAATCAAGAACATAAGCATAACCAGTGCAGCCACTTGCCTTGGTCGATAGACGAATAATCTGGTTCGGTTGCTGCTTGAGCTTACCTTCGAAGTGACGGATAGCACTGTCAGTGAGCGAAATCACTTGTTTGCTGGGAACGAAAGTTTCAACACTCATAAAAATCTCCTACGCCAACATCATTTTGGCTTTGTCTAGGGCAGCAAAGAAGCGGTCAATATCATCAGTTGTATTGTACAACGAGAACGACGCTCGAGCGGTGCCCGGAATACCTAAACGCTTCATGAGCGGTTGTGCGCAGTTGTCACCTGTACGAATCGCTACACCTTGCTTATCCAAGATAAACCCGACGTCTGCCGGATGCGCCCCTTTTAACATGAAACTCATTACGCCGACTTTATGCGCCGCGGTACCAATCAGTTGCAGCCCGTCAAACAGCTCGGCTTTATGCGTCGCGTATTGTAGTAAATCTTGTTCATGCTGCTGAACAGCAGCCAAATCCAACTGACTAAACCACGCAATCGCTGCACCCAATCCAATCGCTCCAGCGATGTTTGGAGTACCCGCTTCTAAACGGTTTGGTAGTGAGCCCCACGTGGCACTGTGATATTCCACATCATGGATCATTTCACCACCGACCTGCCACACCGGCCAAGATTCAAGCACATTGCGTTTACCCCACAACGCACCAATACCAGTTGGCGCAAATATTTTATGCCCGGAAAAGGCGTAAAAATCGCAACCTATGGCTTGTACATCAACGCCGCCATGGGCGATACCTTGAGCACCATCAATTAACACCCAAGCGCCCTTCGCTTTGGCCTTCGCAGTTAATTCTTTGATTGGGTTCACCGTACCCAAAGCGTTTGATACGTGCGGCATCGCGAGCAAACGCGTTTTATCGCTAAGCAAACGATCAAACGCAGCAATATCCAACTCGCCGTTATCAAAGATTGGCACAACCTTCAACGAGGCACCGCTGCGCTTACAGGCTTGTTGCCAAGTCACTAAATTGGCGTGATGCTCTAACTCAGTGACCAGCACTTCATCACCGGGTTTGAGTAACTGACCAGCACCATTCGCGACCAAATTGATCGCTTCTGTGGTACCACTGGTCCAGATCACTTCTTCACGGTGTTCCGCATTGATGAATGCCGCCACGGTATCGCGCGCCTTTTCATAGCGACGCGTGGCCTCATCAGAGAGTTGGTGCGCACCCCGATGCACATTGGCATTGCAGTTGGTGTAAAAATCCACCAAAGCATCGATCACCGCTTGCGGCTTTTGCGTAGTCGCAGCGTTATCGAGATAAACCAGGGGTTTGCCATCAAGTTCTCGGGAAAGCAATGGAAATTCAGCGCGCACCGCGTGAACGTCAAAACTCATTTGACCTCCATCTCAGCAAAACGATTGCGCAATAGTGGTGTCAGCCAATCTCTAAGTGCTGCATTTGGCATATCGTTCACTAACTCTTGAATAAAACCAAAATTCAGCATTATCAAAGCTTTAGAACGTTCGATACCGCGACTCAAAAGGTAATACAAGGCTTTTTCTTCAATCTCTGCTACCGTGGCGCCATGCGCGCATTGCACGTCATCAGCGTAAATTTCAAGCTCCGGCTTGGTATTAACTAAAGCGCGACGCGACAGTAATAAGTTTCTATTATTCAGTTCAGCCAACGTTTTTTGTGCGTCACGATGAATGTGAATTCGTCCGTTAAACACCGCTCGAGCTCGATCACCAATGATACCGCGCGCATTCTCTTCGGTTTTGCCATTCGGCATCGCATGCTCTATGGTCGAGTGCAGATCAAACAGTTCGCCTTCTGCCAATAAATAAATCGCGTTCATTTTAGCTTTGGCATGTTCACCGGCGTGAATAATATCAACGTCAATGCGTGATAATTCACTACCAAAACCCACTAATGTGCTATTTAGCTTGGCTTCAGTTAAGAGATTGAAATGACTACCACCCACTTGTTTAGCTGCGCCGGTATGCATAGCAAAACGGTAATGCTCAAGCGACGCATGCTCACCGACGCTGTATTCTGCAAACGCTGTAGTAAAGCTTGCTGTGTCACCACAGCCGTGTTCAATCACTGTGACATGACTGTGTGTTTGTAGATTAACCAAAACGCGAGTGTGCGCATCGATGTCTTGAGTGGCAACATTCACAATACGCAGCGGTCGCTCTACTTTTACGTTTGCTGCAACGTCAATATAAACACCTTGCTGGCACACAGTATCATTGACTAATCCAAAAATATGGCGTTCTGGCTTCACTGAGGCGAACAGCGCTGATATTGCTTGCTGAGCTTCAGCATCGGCTGTCGCAAGCGAAACAATACTTACCCCTTCAGGTAAATCGATTGCTTGAATGTCAGTCACTAACTGACCATCACAGAACACGATATCAACTGCTTCAAGCCCTGCAACAGCCGGAGCTGTTGCAGCTTCAACCGTTGTGCTGATAGTCATTGAGCGATTAGTTACCGATGTTAATGGGGTAAACTGCCACGCCTCGCTGCGTGCCTTTGGCCATCCATCAGCTTTCAGCTTCGCTAGGGCCTGCTCTCTTGCTGGCGACAGATAATCGTCGACACCGTCAGCCGCTGCAATGACCTGTTCAAGCCATTGACTCATGCCTCTGCCTCCGCGAACGCTTTACCCAAAAACGCATAACCTTCTTTCTCAACCTGCAATGCAAGCGAGGCGTCGCCACTTTTGACAATTTCACCATTGGCAAGAATATGCACAAAATCAGGCTTGATATAATCCAGCAGACGTTGATAGTGAGTCACGACAATAAAACTGCGCTTGCCGTCGCGTTGACTATTAACGCCGTCGGCAACGACCTGTAACGCATCAACGTCTAAGCCTGAATCTGACTCATCCAAAATACACAATGACGGCTGGAGCAAAATCATTTGCATAATTTCGTTGCGCTTTTTCTCTCCGCCACTAAAGCCTTCATTCACACCACGTTTCAAAAAATCTAATGGTAAGTGCACTTGTTTGCAGGCTTCTTTCGCAAGCTTTAGGAACTCAGCGGCTGAAAGCGCTTCTTCACCGCGGCTTTCACGCACAGCATTGACCGCTTCCTTCATGAATTCCATGTTGCTTACCCCTGGGATCTCTACGGGGTATTGAAACGCCAAAAACAAACCATTACAGGCACGCTCTTCAACCTCCATATCGAGCAAGTCTTGCTCATTTAGAGTAATGCTACCATCAGTCACTTCGTAGCCTTCACGCCCTGATAATACGTAGCCAAGAGTACTCTTTCCGGCACCATTCGGGCCCATGATGGCGTGCACTTCACCGGGGTTTATTTCGAGGTTCAAGCCCTTGAGAATGGCCTTATCTTCCACGCTTGCATGTAAATTATTGATTTTTAACATTACTACCCCACTGAGCCTTCAAGACTAATCTCAAGTAACTTTCCTGCTTCGACGGCAAATTCCATCGGCAGCTCTTTAAATACTTCTTTACAGAAACCATTCACGATCATTGATACTGCTTTTTCAGGATCAAGGCCGCGTTGTTGACATAAAAACAATTGCTCATCACTGACTTTTGAGGTGGTGGCCTCGTGCTCCACAATCGCTGATGGATTGCGACTTTCTATGTAAGGGAAAGTGTGTGCACCACATTGATCGCCAATCAGTAACGAATCACATTCGGTAAAGTTCCGCGCTCCATCGGCTTTTGGCCCCATTTTGACCAAACCACGATAGGCATTGTTGCTTTTTCCAGCCGATATGCCTTTAGAGATGATTGTTGAACGTGTGTTTTTGCCAAGGTGGATCATCTTGGTGCCAGTATCAGCTTGCTGACGCCCGCGAGTAAGCGCTACAGAGTAGAACTCACCGACGCTGTTATCACCTTTCAATATACAGCTGGGGTATTTCCACGTGACTGCAGAACCTGTTTCAACTTGCGTCCAAGATATATGAGCATTAGTGTGGCAAATACCACGCTTGGTGACAAAGTTATAAATACCACCTTTACCGTTTTCATCTCCGGGGTACCAGTTCTGCACTGTAGAGTACTTAATCTTGGCATTGTCAAGCGCAACCAATTCTACTACCGCAGCATGCAATTGGTTTTCATCGCGCTGTGGTGCGGTGCAACCCTCAAGGTAGCTCACATAGCTGCCCTCATCAGCGACAATCAATGTGCGCTCAAACTGCCCAGTGTTCATCTCATTAATGCGGAAATAAGTCGACAGTTCCATTGGGCAACGCACGCCCTTGGGAATATATACAAACGAACCATCAGTAAAAACGGCACAATTAAGCGCGGCAAAAAAATTATCAGTGCGCGGTACAACCGAGCCAATATACTTCTTCACGAGATCCGGGTATTTGTGCACCGCTTCAGAGATCGGGCAGAAGATAACACCAGCTTCTTCCAACTTCTCTCGAAACGTGGTTACCACAGAAACCGAGTCAAAAACGGCATCAACAGCAACTCCGGCCAGCATTTCCTGTTCATGTAGTGGAATACCTAGCTTTTCGTAAGTGCGCAGCAGTTCAGGATCAACTTCATCCAACGACTTTGGTTTGTCTTTCATGCTTTTCGGCGCGGAATAGTATGAAATGGCTTGGTAATCGATTTTAGGATAATCCACATGGGCCCATTCTGGCTCTTCCATTTTCAGCCAAGCTTCATAGGCTTTTAAACGCCATTCCAGCATCCACTCAGGCTCACCTTTCATCGCTGAAATACGACGGATCACGGATTCATCCAACCCAGCTTCAAAGGTTTCTGACTCAATTTCTGAGTAAAAACCTGCTTCATATTTCCGTTCTAACGCCTGTTCAATTTGTTCACTCATGATTTGAACTCGCTTGTTTGACTGTTGTGCCTGAACGTCTTAGCCATTTTGTTAGATGGTATTGCGCAGCGGTTAAAGAATGAAGAAAACCGCTCATTGACGTTAGAGATTGCAGGCCCCACACAACAAAAAATTAATCCGCAATTTTATAATACCTGAGTAATTTACTCAAAATTTAACGCAGCTAATTTACCGCGTTTTGACTGGGGAAATCCCCTCACAAAAGGTTAAAGTTGAATACTAACTTCGATGTCATTGCCTAAATTGATGGATTGGCATTTGTCCTGACGTCCTGCCACTTTTTTCACATCGCGTTTGGCCATTAACTCACCTAATGATATGGCATCAAGAAATTGATTGATGCGGTCGCTCAAGTCTTGCCACAAACTGTGAGTGAGGCACCGCTCCCCCGCTTGGCAATCGGACTGACCGTGACAGCGTGTAGCGTCAACACTTTCGTGTACGGCTCGAATAACTTCACCGATCGAAATGGTTTGCGCATCTCGTCCAAGCAAATACCCACCACCAGGTCCGCGCACACTGTCAACCAACTGTTCTTTGCGCAACTTCGAAAAAAGCTGTTCTAAGTAAGACAAGGATATTTCTTGGCGTTCAGAGATATCGGCAAGAGGTACGGGCCCCTTAGTTGAGTGCAACGCTAAGTCAAGCATCGCGGTCACGGCGTAGCGCCCCTTTGAGGTCAGCTTCATGGTTTTTCGTCCCCATTTACAGAGGCGCGAATTCTGCCATAACCTACTATTTTAGTCAAGTATTTACCTGAGTGATTTAGTCAGGTATAGGGGCTAATAACGTTTTTTCAGAATTGCTTTCTGTTGCATTTTGAAGAACTCATTAATGCTAAATAATCAAATGATTTGGCTGCTAGGTCAGCTGGCATATGAAAGCAGTAGTATGATTAATAAATAAGATAGCTTTAAGAACAAAAAAGCCCCATTACGATTGGGGCTTTAACAAATGTTACAGCTTGATTAACTCAGCTGATAAATCAGAACGAATAAATCGTTGCATTACTCAGCAGCTTGTTCGCATCAATTCTTTCTTGCACACAAGATTTCACTTGGTCAAGGGTAAACACATATACCCTGTCGCGGGCTTGACGCTTCTCGTCAACATCAAATTGTTTTAGCACAAAGCTGATGTGCTCATTTTTCGGTAATGCCCTGATACCAGAACCAAAGCGGCACAAGGTATCCCCTACCCGTTCTTCAAACGCCGACAGGAACGCTTTATCAGCTTGCAAACGCGCTTCCCGCTGCTTCTCAACTTGAGCTTTTTGCTCAGCTTCTAGTGTATCTGCATACTCATTTAACTCTTGTTTTCGAGCTTGCAATTTTTCACTGGACTTGCGAATTTCTTTTAACTCTTCTTCAAGTTCTTTTTTGCGCTCTTTATCAGCGCTGCGTAATTCAAAGTTTAGATCCCGTTGGCGACGCTCCAATTCACGCGCCTCCCATTCTAATTCTCGCGCATCTGATCGCACATCACGCATTTGTTCATGGGCCTCGCGAAACACTTCTTCAAAGTTACGCATCGTATCTTCAATCATGTGTTCCCAATCCTCAGTGATCTCAATACTGATCCCATCGCCATTTTCACCAATAATCACCGGGGGCGTTGGAGCCTCAGGCGCACGCGGGATAAATCGACGAAGATCCAAGTCCAACCCTAAGCGGCGTCGCGAGGTATTGATTTCAAACACCACACCTTGACCGGCGAGATAGCTAGTTTCCAATCCCCTAAAGCGGATTGCAGCAGTATTATCTGACTGCCTGAACGCAGTGACCAGCACGCTATCCATGATCTCTAATTCTTTACGTAATTCGTCATAATTGGTCGCGGCATTGGCTTGCAAAGCAATCGTCATTGCAACCATTCCCGACATCAAAATCTGTTTTTTCATAATCAACTCCACATTACTCATTCGGTAGCTGGCTGGCACCAGTATTTAAAGACGGTAGATTCGCGCGGATCCCGTTCTGCGCATAAATTTCTTGTTGTAAATTATTAAGCTGACGCGCGTAAAAAACTTGGTCATCACTGCGTTGCTCGTTGATAAACTTGACTAATTCAGCAAAATCTTCGCGACGCTCTTGGCGACTTGATGACAACAAATACTCAGCTAGTTTCACGCTGCTTTCTTGCTGTTGCTGATTCAACGCATCAACATATTGGGCGAACATCGCTTGATTAGACGCCTGGTAGGCCTGAATACGCTGCTCTACTAGGGCGTTAAGCTCGCTATCATTTAGCGCATCTGCAATGCCCACCGATAGCGTCCCTTCACTTACCGAGACCTGCACGTTACTCAACGTCAACACGATGGCAAAGGCAGAACATGCCAACGAAGTTAGCGATAACTTGGGTGATTGCCACCAAGGCGTGTGCTGTGCATTAGTGAATGTTGACTGCTTGTCCCATTGAGGCACGCTCGATGCTACATAATTGTCACTTAAGTTGCTCAATAGGTTGGCACTGGCAACGCGCGATGAAAACTCTTCATCCTCAATGCATAGACGCTCAAAAGCCTGGCGTTGCTGATCACTAAGACGGTCATCTAACCAAGCAGCAAATAATTCTGACTTCTGCTCTTCGTTATACATACTCTACCTCCAATTGCCCCTTTAACTTTTCCAATGCACTGTACAGACGCGACTTTACGGTATTAGGCGAAACACCTAACTGGTCTGCAATTTCGTCAAAGGTAAATTGACCAAAAAATTTTAATTCAACGACTGCACGCTGATTCACTGGTAACTGCTGCATCGCATTGTGTAATTGCGCGTTATCCTGACTTTCGGTGAGTTCTCCTTCTGGGCACCTCTGATCTGACCGTATGTCAAGCTCAGGCGTATCATCTAAACTCTGATTCGGTTTACGGCGGCGATAAAATTCAACACAGCGATAATGCGCAATTTTAAATAGCCAACTTTTGAAGGCGCCTGTGCCTTGATAACTGGCTAGGTTGCGAAACACGGAAACAAAAATTTCCTGCATTAAATCCAAACTATCCTCTCGGCTACCGGTCATGCGGATCCCGTAGTTATAAATTGATTTCTCATAGCGATTAATCAATGCAAACCAGGCTCGCTTATTGCCGGATAAAGCCTTACTAATTAGTTGTTCATCGGTTTTGGTGAACACCTATTCATTCCTGAAATTGGTTACGTGCAGATAAAGTCGAGAGGGTTGGCCAAAAAGTTTGATTATTTTTCATTTTTTTGGCCACTTTATGTGTGCTCAACGAGCAGATGTTAATGTGTCTATGGGCATTAGTGGGGCTAAACACTCCGCTAGCGAGCGAAATAGCTGAACTCGGGTTGTGCCATTGCGCCATACCAGACCAATTTCGCGATAAGCGTTATCTTCTGCGGGCAACGCAATCAGCTCTGAACGTTCAAGAATATCCTGCTGCAACGCTAATTCAGGAATAAACGTATACCCCAGCTTTGCATTAGCTAATTGCACAAGCGTATGTAATGACGTAGCCGCCAGACTATTAACTTGCTCGCTGTACTTTAGTCCACATGCGCTGACCGCATGGCCGGTCATACAGTGCTCTTGCTGCAAAAGGAAAATACTGTTTTTAGGTAAATCTTTTACCTCAATACTCTGATTTTCGGAAGGCTTAACTGAGCGATGCATGACCAAATGAAAAGGGTCATGACCGATGACCAATTGCTTGCAACCCGGCGTTTCAAAAGGTAATGCTAAGATCAACAAATCTAGCGTGCCTTCGTTCAATTGCGCTAACAGATTGTCGGTAGTGTCTTCCTGTAAATGTAGGGCGAGCTCTGGGTAAATGCGTTTAACCGATTTGATTAGGCCCTCAAACATAAACGGCGCGATGGTAGGGATAACGCCCAATTTAAGCGTGCCACGACGCCAATCACCCGCGTGTGTCGCATATTCCATTAGCTCACGAGCTTCATTGATAATTCGTTTACTGCGTTCAACGATTTCAAGCCCATAAGCAGAAAATACAAATGACTTATGCTCCCTTTCCAGCAACTGAGCGCCAAAGTGTTCTTCCAAATTCTGGATCGCTGTACTGAGTGTTGACTGGGTGACATGACATCGTTCAGCGGCACGATGAAAATGTTGCTCCTGATGTAATACCACGAGGTAGTGAAGGTGTTTAAGGTTCGGCCATTTCATTGATTTAGTCTATTAAATTCACATTCATTAATAGACTAACCAATGATTTATAAAAATAAAACCGATTTTAATCGCAGATCTGCGCCGCTTAGGCGACGCCGAAAATCCACTTGAGTGAGAAGAAGAATATAATCGCTAAACCCGCACCCGCTGGCAGTGTTACCACCCATGAAACTAAGATAGTGCGGATAATGCTAAAATTGAGAGCAGAAATACCGCGGGCTAAACCAACCCCCAGTACTGCACCAACCAAAGTTTGTGTCGTTGAGATCGGCAACCCAGTACCAGACGCAATGACTACCGTAGTTGCCGCAGCCATTTCAGCAGCGAAACCACGACTCGGCGTTAAGTGCGTAATTCCTTGACCGATAGTTTTAATAACCCGGTGACCAAATAAAGCCAAGCCAGCGACAATTCCGACCCCTCCCAATGGAAGGATCCACCAGGCTAAACTTGCGCTAGAAGTTATTTGTCCACCACTACTTACTACACTAACTACCGCAGCGAGAGGCCCAATCGCGTTAGCGACATCATTTGAACCATGTGCGAAAGCCATACAGCAAGCCGTAACGATCATAAGAATGGCAAATACTTTCTCAACGTTGGATTGTTGATGTTCGAGCGTATCATTAGCATCGAATTTTATCCGGTTGATCATCCAGACACCTAACATGCCAACCCCAACAGCAATTGCTACTGCAAGTAGGTAACCGTGTGCATCAGGCAAACCTAACCCAACGTGTTTGAGACCTTTTTTGATTGTCACCAACGACATGACAAAGCCTGCTAGAGCCATATAAAATGGTACATAGCGACGTGCATTTAAAAACGGAGTTTTGGTCTGAAATATCAGCTTATCTGCGCTAACAAAAATACCGTATGCTATTAATCCGGAAATCGCTGGCGTAATAACCCAACTCCCCACGATGCCACCAACTTTCCCCCAAGCAACGGCGTCAGAACTAACTCCAACCGCGGTAAATCCGACAATTGCACCAATGATTGAGTGTGTAGTTGAGACCGGCCAACCTTTAAACGACGCAACGGCTAACCAAATACCTGCCGCGAGTAGCGCGGCGATCATACCCAGGACTAAATATTCAGGCGTAGGAATAAAATAATCGGCATCGATAATGCCTTTGCGGATCGTCGAGGTGACCTCTCCACCAGCGAGGTAGGCACCGGCGAATTCAAACACCATGGCGATAATAATTGCCTGTTTGATTGTTAACGCTTTGGAACCGACGGACGTTCCCATTGCATTGGCAACATCGTTTGCACCAATACCCCACGCCATGATGAAACCAAATAGCGCGGCGAGAACAATAAGAATGAGGCCATAACTTTGAATAATATCCACGCTATCAGGCCCTTATCGTTGAAGACACTTCCAGTTTAAACGCAACATTTGCGTATTCACTGTTAAATATAACCATAGTATTGCCGCTGTAGAAGCATTACTGAAAACCAAACTGCCGCGCATGATACCTTAAGCACTTGCGAAGCCATAGTATATTTGTCGAAAATTTTATTCCGACAGTTCATCTATCTTTTTCTGCATGCTTTCAATTGATGCATGGCGCACATCAGCACCGCCAGATAAGTACACCACATATTCGCATATGTTTTTACAACGATCTCCCACGCGTTCAAGAGAACGCAGTGCCCACAGCACTTCAAGCCAATCATCCATTAATTCGGGATGCTGCTGCATTTCCTTCGAGGTATAACTTAACAAAGCCTTATATTGGCTATCAATTCGGTTATCCTGTTCGTATACATCGAGTGCCGCTTGTTCATCCTGTCGGGCAAACGCGTTAAAGGTGCCGCGCATCATATGAATGATGTGCTCTCCAATGGCTAACATGCTGCTTTTTATGGTTTCGGAAGCGGGTAAGTTATTTTTCGTTACCAGCTTGGCAATGCGTTCAATTTCGTCTCCAATTCTTTCAATGTCGGTGGTCGCTTTAGAAATTGTCATAACTAGACGCAGGTCACTGGCGGTTGGATGACGTTTGGCGATGATCCGCATACACTCTTCGTCGATTTGTACTTCCATCGAGTTGACCTTGAGGTCATTAAGTACCACTTTTTCTGCCAAACCTGCATTGTTTTCCCGTATAGCACGCAAGGTATCAACCATTTGTTGTTCAACTTCGCCGCCCATGGTCAGAACTGAGTTACGCAGGTTTTCTAATTCAATATTAAACCGGCCGGAAATATGAGTATTAAATTTTACTTGGCGCATAACATTCTCAGTCGTTAGCCGTAGCGGCCGGTAATGTAGTCTTCGGTTTGTTTTTTCTTCGGCATAGTGAATAACGAATCGCTGTCAGCATATTCCACCACTTCACCTTGATGAATAAATGCAGTGTAATCAGATACCCTTGCTGCTTGTTGCATATTATGCGTCACTATCACTACCGTGCAGCGCTTTTTTAAACTGATCATAAGTTCTTCTATATACAATGTGGTCAGCGGATCAAGGGCTGACGTAGGTTCGTCCAGCAAGAGGATTTCTGGTTGCAAAGCTAACGCCCGTGCAAATACCAAGCGCTGCTGTTGACCACCGGATAATATATTGGCTGATTCAAACAACCGGTCTTTGACTTCGTCCCACAATGCCGCATCGCGTAACGCTTGCTCCACAGCATCATCTAAACTGCGCCGCTGGTTCACACCCTGTAGCTTCAAACCGTAGCAAACATTCTCATAGATGCTCATCGGAAAGGGGTTTGGTCGCTGAAATACCATACCGACCCGTGCTCGCAAACGCGCCACATTTTCACGCGGGTGATTTATGTTGCGCCCATCAATTTCAATATCACCTTGATAACGACACCCATCAATCAAATCGTTCATGCGATTAAAACTACTGATGAGAGTAGACTTGCCGCATCCACTTTGACCAATCAGAGCTGTGATTTGATTTCGGGGGATCCGCATTGATACATCAGTTAACACCTGCTTTTTGTGAAACCACAGATTTAAATTACTAACATTAATCGCCGTTTGCTCGTCAGACAGCTCTGCCAGGTCTAATTTTTTGTGTTCGAAAAGGTTTAACATAATCAATTATTCCTGCGAATAACGCTTGCGTAGTCGAGAACGTAGGTTGATTGCAATCAAATTCAAACCAAACACGCAAATCAATAACAACAGGCACGCTGCAAACATCATTGAAGTACCCTGTAAACTGGTTTGACTGTGAAAAGCACCGTCATAGATTAACACCCCAAGATGCATAAACTGACGTTCTAAATGTAAAAAAGGAAATTCACCGTCCACCGGCAATGAGGGCGCAAACTTTACTGCGCCTACCAACATTAATGGGGCCACTTCACCTGCCGCCCGAGCAATTGCCAAAATCATACCGGTCATAATTCCCGGACTTGCAATGGGTAATACCGTATACCAAATTGTTTCAATTTTCGTTGCTCCCAAAGCATAGCTACTATTACGGATCCCCTGAGGCACACGCTTTAATCCCTCTTCTGTGGCTACTACCACCACGGGTAATGTAAGCAATGCCATGGTCAAAGATGCCCAAAATAGTCCTGGACTGCCAAAGGTTGGTGAAGGTAAGTGTTCAGCAAAAAACAGGCTATCAATGCTACCCCCAATCCCGTAAACAAAGAAACCCAAACCAAATACGCCGTAAACAATCGAAGGCACACCGGCCATGTTACTCACACCAATCCGTAGCGCGCTGGTAAACGCATTTGCTGGTGCGTATTCGCTTAAATAAATCGCGGCTAACACACCAAAAGGGGTCACAATTAGTGTCATCAGTAGCACCATTAAGATAGTCCCAAATAAGGCAGGGAAAATGCCTCCTGTGGTATTGGTTTGCTTGGGCGACTCAATTAAAAATACCGCAATGCGCGATAAACTAAGTCCGATTTTACCCATGGTAGATAAGCGATTTGGAAAATACACATGCGCAACCTCTGACAATCGAACGGTAGCTTCTCTACCTTCTGCATCAGCAACCTTTAGCGCAAAACCATACAATGATTTTTGCAGTTCATTGATGGCATTCTGAAAATGAAAGAATTGATGCTCGAGTTTTTCTCTCGCTGGCGCATCGGCGGCTACGCCCGAACGATTAAATTGCGCAATTTGCCGGTGGATGGGAGACAAATGTCCATCTCGGATACGTTCTATCTGCACCTCTAACGCCTCAACTTGCGAGCGCACAGCAGATAGTTGAGCAAGCGATATATCGGCTTGACTAGGTGTCTCAAGTGATTGTGCTAGAAAGAAAAAATGGTCGCCATTATCCATGTGCAGCTCAACCACGTTAGGATCTATGTTACTCCCGAATAATTGTTGTTCGCTAACTATCAACGTTTCCGATTGAATGCCCAGCGCGGTTATAAAACTGGCTTGTAAACTATATTCTGTGTCGACTTGTTGGCTACTGCTTGCTTGCAACGTATGACCCGTGGTTGTGTTGGCTTGTTGCTTTTTTGCAAACACTTGACGGGTTTCTCCGTCGAGTCCACGAAAGTGGATTGTCTCTATTTCCTGCGGCCAAAAAAATGCAGTTCCTCTGATCATGATAAATATGAGTAAAGTAACCAAGGCCACCAGCAGAATTGCCGTCATTGAGGCTGCAGAAACCATTGCAAACGACTGGCGCTGAGTATGGCTAAACCATGCAACCTTCATCAACGTGCACTCCGCCGCCGGGCACGCATGCGCAGTAGTTCCGCAAACGTATTAATGACGAAAGTGAATAAAAATAGTAGGCACGCGGTAAGAAACAACACCCGATAATGTGCATTCCCGACTTCAGCTTCGGGAAGTTCGATAGCCAAATTCGCGGTCATTGCGCGTAAACCTGCCAATAAATCCCAATCTGCGATTGGAGTATTGCCCGTGACCATCAAAACAATCATGGTTTCGCCAAAGGCACGTCCAAACCCAAGCATTAAAGCGGCCAAAATACCAGGGAACGCCACCTTGAGCACGACGTTGCGTAGGGTCTGCAAGCGCGTCGCTCCGAGCGCAAAAGACGCTCGCTTAAGACTATCTGGAACGCCTTCTATCGCATCTTCCGCCAACGAGTATATGGTGGGTGAAATTGCCAGTCCCAGTGCAATAGCAACAACCAATGTGGTTTTACTTATTTGCGCGCTAATGTTGAGATTTCCTTGCATAAATTCAAAACTGCTGGACAAGCTTCTAAACACGTCAAAAGCAAAAAATAAACACAGCATAGCAATGCCAATAACTAACAAACTGACGGCTGGTAATTCCCAATATTTGCGTAGTTGCTCCGGCAAAGATCCAGCTAACCAAGCGTGAATTGAAGTAACACCGATTAAAACAAGTGGCATAAGCACGATAAAAAAGCAGATTGAAACTAAAAACTGCTCTGCCAGCGGCGCTAACCAGACGGCAGCGATAAACCCAATGACCACTGACGGAATGGCTTCTAACATTTCAATAGCAGGCTTTATCTTAGTTCGTAAGCTGGGGTGCACAAAAAAGGCGCTGTATATAGCCGCTCCTAACGCCAATGGAATTGCTATCATCAATGCCACTAAGGATGCTTTCAGCGAGCCAATAATCAGTGGGATGATGTTGTATTTGCTAAGTTGATAATCAGTTGCGTTGGTTGTTTGCCATACATAATCTGGTGCGTGATATCCTGCGTAAAGTTGTGGTTCAAACAAGGTTGAGAACGTTGTTGTACTGTCTCGATTTTTGACTTGCCATTGAGTCACACGCTGGTCAGCTTGCATATATAGATTGTTACCAAACCAAGCAAGAGCTGTGGGCTGCTCTACAAACTGATAACGGTGCAATACTTCACCACTGACTCGGTTAAACAGCAGTGTTCGGGCTTTGTCTGTCAAGATAAGCCCCAAATTCACGCTCGGGTCAATATGCACGCTCAACGGATTTTCATCTGAACCCAGACCGATGCTATAAAGCTGTGCAAGAACAAACTCGCCATCCCGATTGAACAGGGTCCACTTGCTGACACTACCTGCTTGGGTGCTCAGATACACAGAACGTGGATCATCAGTGGCAAGTAAAAATCCCGAGGACGAGTCTCCCAATCTCGCCACAGTAGGTTTTGTTGCACCTAACGGCCATAAATTGACTCCGTCTCCTCCAACAAAAGCGGAAGCACTCGCAGAAGGCAAAGCAACGTACCAATCGTCTGCGCTGTAATTTTGTTGGACCACGATTGACGGGTTCTCGCGCTCTATCCAAAGCAGAGGACTTTGTTGCCCATTACTAAGTCGAACAATAACCCAGCTGTCAGTCACTTCGACCTTAACAATCGAAGCACCAAGATATTCATTTGGAATGGCGCGCGAAAGAATAGGCTTTATGGTCAAATCACTGCCTGCGCTGACAACCTGTTGAACGCGCATGAGCTGTTGGTTAGATACTTCAACGACATAGATATTTTCGCCCTGTCCAAGCACTTGGACCAGTGACGAACAGGAATGTGGTGAGTTCTTGACTAACTTAAACTGATTGCTAACGGATAGAATATAGAAATGTAACGCACAATCGTTACTCGTTGTGATCAATAGTCCACCTTGCTCAAGATCACCGATATATTCAACCGACTTGTGGGGTGGCATATTCAACTCCCCAACGGGAGCAATTTTGGGCGATTGGAACAAGGGCAACGCTTGGCTTAATAGATGCCAAATCAAAATGCCTAAAGTGAGCAGAACCGCCCAACCAAAAAACACAACCACACGTTGCGCAAAATAGTCTATTCTATCGCGATATCGCTGGCGAGAAGGCGTGGCGTGTTGCATGAAAAAGATAAAACATCGTTACTATTTAACGTCTTGCAGCAGTGTAAGTCGTGCTATGGTAATAGCAAGTATTAATTAATTAAGATTCTGTTAAAACAGAACCTACCCACTGATTTACATAGGAGAATTTATGAAATCCTTGGTGATGACATTAATCGGCGAAGACAAAACTGGGCTAGTTGATAGCCTAGCAAAAGCCGTACGGAAACACGGTGGAAACTGGCAAGCAAGTCGTTTTGCCCATATGGCTGGGCAGTTCGCGGGCTTCGTTGAGGTCACGATTGCCGAGGAACTGGCAGACGAATTGGTTGAAACAATTAATGCTCTACCGCACGTTTCAATTCAAATGGTGAACGTGAAAGCAACCGAAAAATCACAAGGTAAAATCGTAAACTTTAGTGTTATGGGTAACGATAAGCCGGGTATTGTCAGCGAAATAACCGCGATCTTGCAGCAATTTAACATTAACATTCAAAAATTCAGTTCTGAATGTGTTAGTGCACCCAATTGGGGAAACTTAATGTTTCAGGCAGAGTTAACGGTTGAGCTGCCTGAAGACGTTGAGTTAGATGCTATCCAAGAAGCGCTCGAGGCAATCGCAAATGATTTAGTCGTAGATATTAGCTTTGCTTAAAATCTACGAACAGACACAAAAGTGTCGCAAAATGCAGTGATAATTGTTGATTTATAAAATAGTAAGCGATGAATAATCAAGAGCAATGATCAATATGATGGACGACGAACTGTATTATCCCAAAGAATTGAGTTGGCTTTCATTTAACGAAAGAGTTTTGCAAGAGGCCGCAGATAAGAACAACCCCATCGTTGAGCGGATCCGCTTCCTCGGAATCTACTCAAATAACTTGGACGAGTTTTACCGTGTACGTGCGGCTGATGTTAAGCGCCAAATCACTATTGCGTTAAATGAAGATAACGAAGATGAAGCCGCACGCCAAACCCAACTAATGGCGGATATTCAAGCTAAGGTTGTTGAACTATCGGCTAAATTTAATGAAATTCATCGTGATGTTGAAAAAACACTCGCACGTTACAACATTAATATCATTCGCAAACCAGATCTAACGGAATACCAAAGCCAATGGCTACGCGACCTTTTCCGCAATAAAATTCTTCGCCACATTGCGCCCATATTGATTGATAACAAAACCCAACTGCTTGACCGACTTAATGGAACATCGGTTTATTTGTACGTCGCTATTCGCCGTGAAAATCGCAATACTAAGTATGCAGTAATTCAGATACCTACCGGAGAAATGTCGCGATTTGTCGTGATCCCGCCGGAAAAAAGTCGAAAAAAGAAACATATCATTTTGGTCGACGACATCATTCAGTTGTGTCTGGATGATATTTTCCGCGGCTTCGTAAAATATGACTCTCTTGAAGCCTTCTCGTTTAAACTTACCCGTGATGCTGAGTACTCCATCAACGACGAAATTGACGAAAGCTATGTTGAAAAAATGTCGGAGAGTATGAAGCAGCGCATGATTGCCGAACCCGTGCGCGTTATTCATGACAAAGAAATGCCAGAGGATATGTCAAAAGACTTGCGCAAGCGCCTAAAAATAAGTCGCCTCGACACGGTACTCGCAGCAGGACATTATCGTAACTTTAAAGACTTTATTGGCTTTCCAAATGTTGGCCGCGAATATCTGGAAAATCCGCCAATGCCGGCGATCAATACCCAAGCATTTGCGGGGCACGATACTGTTTTTGATGCTATCACGGCCAAAGATATTCTTTTGCATTACCCCTACCATCGATTCTTACACTTTACCGAATTTGTTCGTCAAGCGGCCTTCGACCCTAGCGTCAAGGTGATCCGCATCAATATCTATCGGGTAGCCAGCCATTCGCGGATCATCAATTCACTGATTGATGCCGTCGACAATGGTAAAAAAGTCACCGTCGTCGTTGAGCTTCGCGCTCGCTTTGACGAAGAGGCCAATATTGAATGGTCAAAACGCATGACTGACGCTGGGATCCGGGTGGTTTTGGGTATTCCTACTTTGAAGATCCACAGTAAGCTCTGTGTGGTCAGTCGCGAAGAAAAAGGTGCGTTGGTGCACTACGCACATATCGGAACCGGCAACTTCAATGAAAAAACAGCCAAGATCTACACTGACTTTTCATTATTTACCCGTAATCAAGAGATTGCCGAAGAAGCTGTGAATGTCTTCGACCTAATTAATTATCCTTACCGACGGTACAAGTTTCAGCATCTACAAATATCTCCGTTGAACGCGCGCACTAAAATCCAGTCCTTGATCCGCTCTGAAATTCAGCATATCAATCAAGGAGCTAAAGGCGCCATCACCTTTAAAATCAATAATCTGGTTGATAAGGAATTGATTGACGATCTCTATAGAGCCAGCCAGGCAGGAGTAAAGATTAAAGGGATCGTACGTGGCATGTGTTCGTTGATCCCAGGCAAAAAAGGCCTCAGCGAAAACATCCAAATTATCAGCATTGTTGATCGCTTTCTTGAGCATCCCCGCGTGATGGTGTTCGAAAACGCTGGTGATAAAAAGGTGTTTATCTCGTCTGCCGATTGGATGACACGTAATATGGATAACCGCATCGAGGTTGGTTGTCCCATTTACGACCCAGAACTGATTAAGCAGCTTATTGATATTTTGGAGATCCAGTTTAAAGATACCCTAAAAGCACGGGTTATCGATGAACAGCAACAAAATCATTATGTGAAGCGAGGTAACCGCAAAAAGTTACGCTCGCAAATGGAAATATATGATTACTTGTTAAAACAAGAAGAAAAATATGTCGCCGATCGATAATGTCCTGAATGACATCGAAGTCCGTGATGCAGAAAAAGTAGCGGCGTTAGACTTAGGCTCCAATAGTTTCCATCTTGTGGTTGCTCGGATCGTTGCTGGCTCAGTTCAAATTGTGCATCGCGTTAAGCAGAAAGTTCGTTTGGCTGACGGCTTGATTGACGGGTATTTAACCGAGGAAGCCATCCAAAGGGGCATAGATACGTTAGCGGTTATCGCAGAAAGTTTACGTGGATTCGAACGCGCCAGTGTGCGTGTGGTCGCTACTCATACCTTGCGTAAAGCTAAAAATGCACATGTATTTTTAGCCCGAGCGCGCAGCGTTTTCCCTTATCCAATTGCGATAATTTCTGGTCCAGAAGAAGCCCGCCTCATCTATAGCGGTGTGGCGCACACACAGCATTCCGAAGGTCAGCGCTTAATTGTTGATATTGGCGGCGGTTCAACTGAATTTGTGATTGGCGAAGGCTTCGACGCTAAACTTTGTCGCAGCTTGCAAATGGGTTGCGTAAGTTACAACCAGCGCTTCTTTGCTGACGGAAAGCTAACCGAAAGCGCTTTCAACCGCGCAGTGACTGCTGCACAACAGTCACTTGAATTGATTGATATTAAGTATCGGCGCATGGGGTGGCAACAATGTATTGGTACCTCAGGGACGATCCGCACCATTCATGCGCTGTGCCAAGAAAGTCCGGACAAAAACAGTCCTATCACCTTAAAACTTTTGAAAAAGCTCAAGGCTGACTGTATCGCAGCGAAACATATTGACGCGTTAAGTCTGCCGAACCTTTCAGAAGATAGACGGCCGGTTTTCCCTGCGGGTCTTGCGGTCTTAATCGCAGCGTTTAAGAGTTTGCATATTGAAAGCATGGAGTATTCATCGGCAGCCTTGCGCGAGGGTGTGCTCTATCAAATGAGTGAATCGCTGGAACATAATGATATTCGTAGTCGTACAGCCCAGAGCTTAGCAACGCGTTACGATGTTGATACCGAACAAGCCGCCCTCGTGCATGGCATGGCATTAAGTTTATTTGATGCCTGTGCTGAACAGTGGAAATTAACAGACGACACCCTACGCAGCATGTTGGGCTGGGCTAGCTTACTGCATGAGGTCGGTTTACAAATCAATTCTAGAGGTATTCAACGTCACGGTGCCTACATTTTACAAAATGTCGATATGCCTGGCTTCAACCAAGAAGAACAACTGCTGTTAGCCACTTTAGTGCGCCTACAACGCAAAAAGATCCGCACTGAGGATATTCCAGAGTTTGACCTTTTCGATAGTAAAAAAGTACTGCGTCTGATTGCTTTGATACGACTCGCGGTGCTGCTCAACATAAAACGCCAAGCTGATTTTTTACCTGATGTTCAACTTGGCTGTGAAGGAAAGACCTTAGCGTTACGTTTTCCTGAAGGCTGGATCGACGAAAAACCCATTTTTCAAGCGGACTTAGAGCAGGAAAAAGCCTATTTTGCAGCGTTAGATTTAGAGTTGGTGATTGATGGGTGACGATAAGATTCATCATGAGTCAGCTCGATATGAACGGTTAAAGCTTTTCTAATCTTTCAGTTTGTACCGTTTTTGCTGACATTGAAGTGACAAAATATCTACGTCCAGCGATGAGCAGGTCTTGAGTTACGTCGAACTGAAGGTCTGCTGAATACAATTTACAGCCCGTCATCCTCGAGAAATCGAGGATCTCCTGAAGACAATAACCGGACAGCCAGCTTTGTTCGATTTTTAGAATTTCAATGGTCGCTTTCTACCTAAAGCGGATGCTGGGCTTTTTTGAAATCGTAAGCACTTTTTGAATTGCAGGTTTGTTCGTATAGCGGCATATCAGTTTTTATAAACCCACATCAACTCCCATTAAGCTCACTCAAAATACCGCACTCTTTGATTGTTTTGTTGGCATCGCAGGACTGAGCCATTTGCTCAAGTGTTAACTTAAGGGAGGATAACTCCTTTATTTTTTCGTTCACTTGGCAAATGTGCTCGTCTATGAGCTTATTAACACTAGTACAGCTTTGCTCTGGATTATTCTTATTGTGGATCAAGGTTTCAATTTCCTTCATTGAAATGTCTAGCGAGCGACACTGCTTGATGAAAATCAATTCATCCAACAAGGTTTTATCATAGCTTCTGTAATTAGCTTGTGTGCGCTCAGGCTTGGATAATAGACCTTTACGCTCATAAAACCTGATTGTTTGAATACTGCAACCTGAGCGTTTCGCCAACTCACCAATTTTCATAACACATCCACTCTTGACTCTATTCTAAGTATAGACTTTATACTTCGCTTTACTGCTTGTAAAGCAAACGAATTTTTTCATTAACAAGTTATGTCATTAACAAGAGGACTCATTATGAAAGTATTTTTTGTGTTACTAGGATTGGGAATTACAATTGTGTCACTCACGCACGGTTTCTTCTCTGATATCAATATGCTTCATAGCTTGCTAGTGCATCCAATCACCGTGTTATTCGGGCTGTTGTTTGTTGCGCTTGGCTTGAAAGGCGCTAAAAAAACCAAATTACAAAGAAATGATTAAGAAGGCTTGACCCTATACCATGTATAGACTTTATGCTGTGTCTAAATAATAGCGCTGGGGGGCAATATGAGTGGATGTGGATGCGAAGTCACGATTAATGATAAATCACAAAAACGTGTACTTTATTGGCTATTAGCTATCAATGCTGCCATGTTCATCATTGAGCTAGCCGCAGGGCTGTTGGCTGATTCCACGGCATTAATCGCTGACTCAATGGATATGCTTGCAGATGCCGTTGTATATGCCATTGGGATTTATGCCGTGGGTAAATCCATTATTCACAAAGCCAAGGCAGCCAAAGTCAGTGGGTATTTTCAATTAATGCTTGGCATGATTATTCTCATCGACATTATTCGTCGCTCGATTATGGGTAGCGAGCCGGTGTCCTATCTTATGATGGGAATGGGAGCAGTAGCCTTGGTGGCAAACGTGATTTGTTTATTGATCATTCGCAAGCACAAAGACGGTGATGTAAACATGCGAGCCAGTTGGATATTTTCTGCCAATGACGTGGTTGCCAATATGGGCGTGATTGCAGCAGGTGCATTAGTGCTATGGCTTGATAGTCGCTTGCCAGATTTAATCATTGGAATGATTGTTTCAATCGTTGTGCTACGTGGTGCTTGGATGATACTCAAAGACGCCACACAAGAATTAAATGCAAATCAAAATGTGAAAACATTATCAGGAGGCTAGCCGTGACTTTTTATCAAGCAGCTAAACCATTTGTACAAGAAAAGCTTAACGCATATTCGAACGCGCTTTCCGAAGGTAGAGCTAAAGACGCATTTCAACACTTAGAAGATGTGCATGTCATTGGACAACATTCCACAAGACTTCATTGTGTGGCGCATTATTACATGCTCAAACACGGACTCAAACATGGCGATGTAAAAGAATGCTTAGGTCAAATCTTAAGGCTTATCGGCGCATTTACAAAAACTGCCGTAGGTTTTATTCCAAATGGTAATACAGGCGGTGCTAACATTAGCCCATTCAAACCGCTACCTATCAGCCAAAGTAACCAAATAATATTAGATAAGATCAAGCATGCACAGTCACAATCATAGTCATCACCACAATCACTCACACGGGGGTGAAGCATCCAAACGCATCGGTTGGGCGTTTTTTCTTAATGTGGTCTTTACCATCATCGAGTTTATTGGTGGTTGGCTCACCAATAGCACGGCCATTATGGCCGATGCGGTGCATGACTTAGGCGATAGCTTGTCAATCGGCACGGCATGGGGCTTAAACAAACTGAGTGATAAAGAGGCTAACAAGACTTTTTCATATGGCTATAAGCGCTTTTCATTACTAGGTGCATTAATCAATGGACTGGTTTTGATTACAGGCTCGGTATGGATTTTGTTTGAAGCCATTCCGCGTTTATCTAACCCTGAAATGCCGCAAGCTGAAGGTATGTTGCTGCTATCCATTTTTGGTATTACCGTCAACGGTTTTGCCGCTTACAAACTGAGCGGTGGCAGTACGCTTAACGAAAAAGTGCTTAACTGGCATTTGTTAGAGGATGTACTGGGTTGGGTAGCAGTGCTCATTGTGTCGATTGTGCTGATGTTTAAGCCTTGGGCGATACTCGATCCGATACTATCGATTGGTTTTACACTCTTTATCTTATTTAACGTAGGCCGTAATCTAAAAGAGACCGTACTATTGTTTTTGCAGGCCACACCCGATAAGAAGCAATTAGAAGAGGTGCGCAATATTTTATTACAAAGTGATAACGTGGACAGTGTGCATCATTTCCACATTTGGTCACTTGACGGTGAGCACAATGTGATGACTGCACATATACAGTTAACGCAGAATATTTCATTGCAAACCATGAGCGAGTTAAAAGAGGCGCTTAGAGCGTCTCTCGCTGATTATGATTTTGTGCATACAACCATTGAATTTGAATTTGCTGATGAGGCGTGCAGAGATGAGGCAGATGCGCTTTAGCAGTACAACAAGTAACAGCAAGATTCGTGCACAGATAAGTCGTGTGCATTATGCTATGCTTCGCAATATAAACTATGGAAGAACAGTAATAGATGTTTAAAACAAAAGCGACGAGTTATTTAGTGATCATGCTGATGTTATGTCAGTCGTTCACGGCTGTCGCCAGTCTATTGGACTTTCATTCGCTTGATGTTACGCATTTGTCTGAAGTACATAATCATGATGAGCACGACGGCCATCATCCTCATGCACTCATTGCGCCTGACAATGCTCAGCCGTCGCAGAATGCTTCTGCTTCAGACGATAATTTCCACAATCCAGCAGATTGCCATCACTGCGGACATTGCCATGGCTCTCATACTCAGTGGGTAGGGGATGCATCAAGTCTCAAACCATTTTTAGTCAACGAAGGTCACGCCTTTTTCTACCTGTCAAAAGTCATTGACGCCCCAATCTCGCGCTTGCTTAGGCCACCCAAATACACCTCCTAGTTATCTCAAATCTTGGCTCGCTATCTTGATAGCGGGAAATATTTTTTGACATAGTAGGATGTAAACAATGACATTTTTATCATTGAAACGCTCGGTGCGCACCTGTGCCTTGAGCGTATGTAGTATGGCTGTTTTTGCGTATTTGCCTGCCCATGCGCAAATGCAAAGCAACAGCGAAACAAGGTCAATTAGCTTAGAAAGTGCCATCAAGCGCACCTTGGCAAATGCACCTTATTTGCATGAATTTGCCTTTAAGCAGCAAGCGCTCGTAGGTGAGTTAAAAACAGCAGCACTTAAACCTGAATTAAACGCCGGTATTGAGCTTGAAAACTTTTTGGGTACTGGTGAGGTCTCTGGCATAAAAGAAACCGAGCTTACCTTGAGCTTATCGTCGGTGATTGAGTTTGGAGACAAACTGCAAGCGCGAAGTGACTTTACTAGCGCCAAATCACAAGTGATTGATGCACAAAAGCAAATCCGCACTTTGGATATCCTCGCTGAGGTCACCCGACGCTATGTGGATGCGTTGGCGCAGCAAGCCTTAATTGAAGCGTATGAAGAAGCACAAGCATTAGCGATATACACTTATCAATCGGTTGCAAAACGTGTTGAAGCAGGCGCATCCCCCGCGTTTGAACAACAACGCGCCGATGCGGCACTGGCGCGTGCAAGACTTGATGTACTCACGGCCAAACAAACCCATGTGGGGATGATAAAAAGCCTCGCCATTATGTGGGGCGAGCAAGCACCGCGCTTTACTAAAGTGGAAGGCAATTTGTTTGCATTGTCAGCATCGCCCTCTCTTTCGGTTTTATTTGAGCAAGTTTCCAATAGTCCAAACATTGATGTGTTTGCACAGGAATATCGACTGCAAGAGGCGCAAGTCAGGCTAGCGCAATCGGCCAATCAAGCTGACTTGAATTGGACAGCGGGCATTCGGCGTATAAACGGTATTGATGAAACCGCCTTTGTGGCAGGGGTCAGCATGCCCTTGTTTGCTAGCGAGCGAAACTTGGGCGAGTACGAGCAACAAAAAGCAGTGCTTGATCAAATAGACCAACAACGACAAGGCGCTGCCTTAGCCCTTTATCACCAACTCAATACGGCGCTCATGGCAAGGAATAATGCACTGCTTAATGTACAAACATTGCAAGGTGCAATTATTCCTCCACTTGAGCAAGCCTTGACACTGGTGGAGCAGGCTTACCTTGATGGTCGCTTTAGCTACCTTGAGTGGGTGAGTACGCGTCAAGAACTGCTTGATGCAAAACAAGCCCTTATTCACTCAGCAAGACAAGCCCATCAGCGAGCCGCTGATATTGAATCGTTAACGGCAACGCCGTTATCTAGCACTTCGGCAACATCGGCGCAGTCTGCTTTACCCACATCATCAGTCCCTAATTTTCAGCGAGTGTCAAAATGAAACGTTCAACACTAACCATCACTATTTTATCCTCATGCAGAGCTGCCTTATTGGTAAGCGCATTACTCATTTCTTTTGCTGCCATCAGTGGCGAGGGCGACCATGACGATGAGAAAAAAGATGAGCATCGCAATGAGTTTGTAACCATGACCCCAGAAATGGCAGCACAAGTGGGTGTAACGACGCAAGCGGTAAGTGCAGGCACCCTTAACATTACCAAGACGGTGTATGGTAATGTTGTGACCGATCCTGCCTCGCTCAGTCATATTCGCGCCAGATTTGATGGCGTGGTCACACGCGTCAATGCTAATTTAGGCGACAAGGTAAAAAAAGGTGCGGCACTGGCTGTAGTTGAATCCAATGAAAGCCTTAAAAGCTATTCACTTACCGCCCCCTTTGCTGGCACCGTCATTGCCAGACATGCGAACGAAGGTGAATTGTCTAATGGACAAGTGCTCTTCTCTTTAGCGAATTACGACGGCGTTTGGGCGCAGCTTAAAGTGTTTCCCAATCAACTGCGTACAGTCGCAGAGCAACAGGCTGTGCAACTCACACTAGCCGATTCAACATTTGATACCGTTATCAGTCATATCTTGCCCTCACCCGATGAGCAACCTTACGTACTTGCTTACGCCAAAATTGACAATACGTCCGGACATTGGCCGGTTGGTGCTGCTGTTTTAGGCAGTATCACGATTGATACGCTTGATGTTTCTATGATGTTACCCAAAGCAGCGATACAAGAATACGAAGGAAACACCGTGGTCTTTGTTAAAAAGGGTGATGAATATCACCCTGAGCCTGTCAGGCTAGGGAAACAAGACGCTGATAACATTCAAGTATTAAGCGGTATTGCAGTATCGGATGTAGTGGTTGTGAACAACAGTTTTCTGTTTAAAGCCGACTTGGAAAAATCGGAGGCAGGACATGATCATTAATCATCTGAACTTTCCAATCCAACGCATAAATGCTTGCCTTGCTGATAGTGATGGCCATTGCGATAGAGGAGCACTTGTATGATTGAATCCATATTAAGGACCTCCATAGAGCGCAAAGGTTTGGTGCTGATGCTGACCTTTTTGGTGATGGGGTTGGGCTTTTTCAGTTATAACAAACTGCCCATTGACGCAGTACCTGATATCACCAATGTGCAAGTGCAAATCAATACCCAAGCAACAGGCTACTCACCGCTTGAGACCGAGCAGCGCATTACCTTTGTGGTAGAAACTGCGCTAGCAGGCTTACCTAATCTATCTTACACCCGTTCGTTGTCGCGCTATGGTTTATCGCAAGTCACGGTGGTGTTTGATGAAGGCACCGACCTGTACTTTGCGCGCAACCTTATCAATACCAAATTAGGTGCGATAAAAAGTCAACTGCCGCAAGGTTTAGAGCCAGAAATGGGACCAATTGCCACTGGCCTCGGCGAGATATTCATGTACACCCTTCGCGCCGAACAAAACGCTCAGCAAGAAAATGGCGAGGCCTATGATGCTATGGCTCTGCGAGAAATCCATGATTGGATTGTAAAACCGCAGCTCTCATTAGTAAAAGGCGTTACTGAGGTTAATGCTATCGGGGGCTATGTAAAACAATATCATGTGAACCCTGAGCCACTCAAAATGCTCAACTTTGGGGTAAGTCTTGCTGATGTTCATGAAGCCTTAGCGCGCAATAATGCCAATCAAGGGGCAGGCTTTATCGAGCGTAATGGGCAGCAAATACTGATTCGTTCGCAAGGGCAGTTACAGACCATTAGCGATATTGAAAACGTGGTGGTCAAACGCGTTAATTCGATTCCTGTTATGGTGAAAGACATTGGCAGCGTGGCAATTGGCAAAGAGCTTCGAACCGGCGCAGCAACGCAAGAAGGGGTAGAGACCGTGCTGGGCACCGCGATGATGATTGTGGGCGGTAATTCCCGCGCTGTCGCACAAGCAGTCGCTGACAAGGTAGATGACATACAGGCAAGCCTGCCCACTGGGATCGTGATTGACCCGGTCTATGACCGAACAAAGCTTGTTGATAAAGCGATTGATACAGTGCAAAAAAACCTCGTAGAAGGCGCATTACTGGTCATTGTGGTGCTCTTTGTATTGCTGGGTAATATTCGTGCGGCGCTTATTACTGCCGCTGTAATTCCGCTTGCGATGCTCGCCACCGTCACGGGCATGGTCAATTATGGTGTATCGGCTAATTTGATGAGCCTAGGCGCACTGGATTTTGGCCTGATTGTCGATGGCGCTGTGATTATTGTAGAAAACTGCATTAGGCGATTATCCGAAGCCCAAAAGCGCACAGGTGGCGTGTTGCCACTAAAAGAGCGCCTAGAGTTGGTCTTTCAAGCCACGAATGAGGTGATACGGCCTAGTTTGTTTGGTGTGCTCATCATCACGGTCGTGTACATTCCGCTGTTTTCATTAACTGGCGTAGAAGGCAAGATGTTCCATCCCATGGCCGCGACCGTCATTATGGCACTGCTTGCAGCGATGGTGTTCTCAATCACCATTGTGCCTGCGGCGGTTGCCATGTTTATGACAGGTAAAGTCAGTGAAAAAGAAAGCCCTATCATTTTATTGGGCAAGTCGGTGTATCGACCTATCTTGCGCGGCGCACTTAAATTCAGATGGTTTGTCTTGGCGGGCGCGGCATCACTTGTGGTGGTCAGCGTTGTAATGGCAACGCGACTGGGCACGGAGTTTATTCCGCAGCTTGATGAAGGCGATATTGCCCTTCATGCTATGCGCATCCCCGGCACGGGGATTGAACAAGCCGTGTCGATGCAAAAAACACTTGAAGATAAAATCATGAGCTATCCGCAAGTGAAAACCGTGTTTGCCAAAACCGGCACAGCCGAGGTAGCGACCGATGCTATGCCGCCTAATGTGACCGACACCTTTGTGATGTTACATCCACGTGATGAATGGCCTAACCCCAATCTCTCGAAAGCCGAATTTGTCGAAATGTTAGAGCAAGACTTACAAGGAGTGGCAGGTAATAACTATGAGTTCACCCAACCCATTCAGATGCGTTTCAACGAATTGATAAGCGGCGTCCGCTCAGATTTAGGCATCAAAGTATTTGGGGATGATTTAGATACCTTAGTCGCCTCGGCTAACGACATACTTCGTGTGTTGCAGTCCATTGATGGCGCAGCAGACGCACGACTTGAACAAGTCGACGATATCCCTTTATTTACTATTAATCCCAAGCCCATTGCTCTGGCGCGATATGGCTTAGATGTGACGGATTTGCAGACGTGGTTAGCATCAGCAGTAGGGGGCAATAGTGCAGGGCTGATATTTGAGGGAGACCGTCGTTTTGAATTAATGGTGCGCTTTGATGAGCAAACGCGAAGTAATTTAGAGGCAATTGGGAATATTCCTATTACGATACCCGATGGCGGTTTTGTGCCTTTGTCGGAGGTGGCTGAATTAGCTTATTCGACCGTCCCTAATCAAATTAGCCGAGAAAATGGTAAGCGACGAGTAGTCGTCACCGCCAATGTGCGTGATCGCGATTTGGGCAGCTTTGTTGATGAAGCTAAAACCCAAATAGCTGAACAAGTAGATTTGCCAGCAGGCTACTGGCTCGACTATGGCGGCACCTTTGAACAGTTGGAAAGCGCGAGTCAGCGATTATCTCTGGTGGTGCCTGCCACCTTGTTCGTCATCTTGGTGCTGTTAGTGGTGGTGTTTGGCTCGCTGCGAGATGCGATTATTATATTTACCGGTGTTCCGCTTGCATTGACGGGCGGGGTGTTCTCACTATGGCTAAGGGACATGCCATTGTCGATATCCGCAGGCGTGGGGTTTATCGCGCTTTCTGGTATTGCGGTGCTAAATGGTCTTGTGATGTTGTCGTTTATAAAGCAACAATTTGAAGAAACAGGGGACCTCATCACGTCTATTGTTGAAGGGGCCATTACGCGATTGCGTCCTGTTTTGATGACCGCACTTGTCGCCAGTCTCGGCTTTATTCCAATGGCTTTGAATGTTGGTACAGGGGCTGAAGTGCAAAGACCGTTAGCGACGGTGGTCATTGGTGGCATAATTTCTTCAACTTTGCTAACGCTGATTGTGTTGCCTGTGTTGTACAGGATAGCCCATAACAAGAATATGGATAGTTAAATCATTAAAAGCGCTTTGTGTAAGAGACACGAGGCGCTTTCTTTATTTTTAGTCTAGTCACCGAAATTAATCAAAGTAACTTTTTAATTATTTTTTCAACTTTGGTCTCAAGACAATCCTGCTTAATTCAAAAAAGCTAAATTCTATTTACCTATTTCGTATTTGCCGATGCGACAGCTCTTTTATAAATCAAGTCTGACTGACCGCTCCAGCAGTAAAGCAAGCTTTCTTTGAGAGAGAAATGACCGCATTTGGCACGGAACGAACACACAAATTAATAAATAATCGATCAAAATTAGAATATCTTGAGATTCCGGTTTGTCTCAAAAGCTCCAATTTGTTTTCAACAAAATTTTAGAGTGTTTCTTTATTGGTAAGTGTCCGCTTTGCACGATAAGCAGATCCTAGGTTTTAAATTAACTCAGTGTCTGCAAAACGTACAAACTAACCATAGCCCTTCTCAAGTCGAACGTCCGCTTTCGCCCTCATTGCCGACATACAACGAACTATTCGGTTTATGGCTCGTTGTTGACATTCAGTTGTCAACGCATAAACGGCTGCGTCACAAACGAACCAGACCTTTGCTTTTGCAGAGATGAGAATCTGAATTTGGCACACCGCAGGAATTGGTTTTAACGGTCACGAACTTCCTTAATTTGTGTAAAGCTAACTGCCAGTATATGCTCTTTAACTTCTCATTTTTCAGTGCTGCTCGCAGCGCAACCACCGTTGTCCTAAAAATCCAACTAAAAGTATTAAAATCCCTCCAAATGAACCACCGCTATCGCTGCTTGGACTAGGTTTTGGTGTTGGGTTTGGCGTAGGTGCTGGTGGCGTAGGCGCTGGTGCAAATAAATCGCTGCCATCATCAATAATGCGCATGGATTTATCACTCCCGCCACGGTCGGTTGTGGCATCACCCGTGGTATTTTCATAGTTTTGCCATGCGCCTGATTGGAAATCGACCATTGTGGCGGGATCCGTGTCCAATCGTTGACCAGCAAAATCCGTAGTCTCAATTTCTAACGCTAAGCGGGTTAATTCAGACCATACAAAATCGCTATCTAGCGTGAATCCAACACTGAAAGTATCCGTTTTGTACCTAGCAAACCCTTGTTCACTTAGCCATTGCCCGCTAGCTGTATCGATATCCCACGCGGCTTCGCCGACACTGCGATTGCCAAGCCAGCGCAACGTAATATCTAATGGGTCACTTAACGAGCCAAACCCAGCCACTCCACCATCATTGAGCCAGCGCATGGGTTTATTGAATACCACCTTGAGTTGATAATCAGTTTGTGCGGCTAACTCATTGGCCTGCAACGTCACTAACTGGCGTTGATTGCCGTTTTGCTGCCATTCAAGATCGATCAGCAAGGTGTCGGCATTCGCATCCCAAACCTGCACACGTTGAGTGTAAGGAACATCAGTCATTGCATACAAACCCGCCGTCGTTGCCCGTGTTTTCTCTTCGCGCATCCGTGCTACTTCGCTCGCAGGTAATATAAAGCCATCGTGCGACACGCCAAAGCCGCCGTAATCAGCGCCAGAGTTTTGCGGCTCCAATTCCAACGTGTAAGCCGGTATATCGTAGGTCAGCGCAAAGTATTCATCCGTCGCTCCAATCCCAGAACCAGAAGATGAAGGTGCGTAACCGTATTTTACCCGCTGCGTTTGCGGGTCGCGATTTGCTTGGCGCATGACTGTGGCTAACCGGTCCAATATCTCATTACGTCTGATATTGCTTGTGTACGGAGCAAAATACACTTGAGTGAAAGAATGCACATCGGTATAAAAACGCAGTCTTGCCTCGCCAGCTTCAACCGCCGCCTGCTGTAGCGCTTGGGTTTCAGGCTCAGAGGCTGGGCCTAAGCCGTGATAGACAATAGAGTTGGGATCATTTGAGCTACGTTGTGGATTCGTTGCCCAATAGGGCGCGTTATTACGATTTAAATCGATGCCGTTCAAATTATCAAATTCAGTGTCTAATGACGTATCCACGCTGCGCATATTCTTGCGGCGCATACGCCCATCACGCGGCGACGCTTGAGTATTAGTCACCTGATTGGGGTGTCGTTGAGTTTGCAGGTAGCCATCAATATTAAGTACCGGGATGACCAGTAGGTTAAGGTTTTCCAATAAATATTGGGCTAAATGTTGATCAGTTTCGTGTGCTGCCAAATACTCGATGATCGCAGTTGTCACTTCCGGTGATTGCCATTCTCTGGCATGGATCCCACCATTGATCAATGCACTCCCCTCGAGGCCTCCACTATGCTTTTCAGTATCGCTATCACTGAGTTGATAAGCCCAAATCGGCAATCCCTCTATCGTTTGTCCCACTTGGATCGGCGCGATACTCTGGCTAGCTGCCGCCAATTGTTGATGACGCAGGTTAAGACTTTGATAAGTCCGGAAACCGTCGATAGGGGTCAAAGAATCAATTGGAATTGGCACATCGTAGCCGAGTGGAATTAAATTGCTTCCTGTTTCTGTATTAGTGTAAGTCAGGGTATTCGCGGATACACACGACGACAGAAGTACTAAAGCTGCACAAGCGATGTTTCTCATCTTGCAGCTCCTTCGCTGGGCAATCGTTCAAGCAGTATTTTGCTGGGCAAATTGTAATGCTCGATTTGTTCGACGAGCACACTGCGAAAGCTATTCTCTGGCATAAACGCCAAAGCTGCCACTGCCTGCCACTGCAAATCCGGATTTTTAATCGCTTGTTCAAGGTGCTCTTGTGCTTGCCTATCCATGCTGTATTTTTTAGCTAATAAATTTAGTGCTTGAGAACTCAATGCCGGATTGCTTAGTGCAAGGCCTAACTGAGAAATGTGTTCATAATCAGTGAAAAAGTTTCCACTCTGTTGGATAAACCAATAGGAATACTGGTCAGGAGTGCGCTGCAGAAGTTTCTCCGTGAGAAATGAGGAGCCTCCTCTCAGCGCGACTGTCGCGAGGATGCGGTTGGAACCTTCAATGTAGTCCAAACCGTAGTTTTCAAAATGCAACGCAACAGCTTGTGCCTCTGCAATAGAGAGGCTGTTTATCCACTGCACAAGGGCATCAGTTTGTGCTGATGCTGGATTAACTAAAAGTTCCTGCCAACTAAATCGTCCTCGTTGCCAATCGTGCTCAAGCATGGCTTTTAGACTATTTACTTGCCATATATACTGGGCTGCTTTAGCTTGTTTGGCCAAGTTCGCAACGCTTAAGTATGCATGCGGATGGTCGGGGTTAGCTATCACCAACTCCCGTGTATCGGTACTCATTGATGCCACCCATTGACGCTGGGCAACACTCGGCACTGAGTTGTTGGCTAACTGTTCTAACCAAAGTTGAATTTGCATGACCTGCTGTGGTTGTTTGAGTCCATCCAAGCTGGCATACCAATCACCCGACTGCAAGGCAGTATCATTGGGCAGCTGTATCTTGGCCCTATTGTGTAACAAAGTTAGCTGGTCCGGGGATGTTTGTAGAGTCTTCGCTTGAACGGAAATGACTGCGAATACCAATATAAAAATTGTAGCTGTTCGCATCTTCCTCTCCTGCACGCGAATAACTGTACAACTATAGACCAAACTGAATGCAGTTTATGCTCTTTGTGACGAATGGTTTGAAACCTAAATGTCTCTATGTGGAATAAGGTTCCAATGTATGACTTAGTAAAAGTAACGACCAAATCGCTAAATATCAGTCTTACGGGGCACCAAAATATTTAGGCAACATTAGGCTTTAACTTTAAATACATGACGCGAACCAAAAAAAAGGAGCCGTACAAGCTCCTTTTCATTGTGATTAACGGTTATTTATCAGGTCAACGACGCTTGATAGATACTTTCTATAGTCGCGTCCAATGTGCCATTGAACTCTTCGTCTGTTTGACCATAGGAAACGCCTTCAGTAAGCGCTCGAGAGAAAGATGCTATCATTCCATTGTTCTCCGATAAGCGCTCATTGGCTTCTTCACGCGAGTAGCCGCCGGATAACGCCACTACTTTAAGCACGTTGGGGTGTTCAACAAGTTCACGGTAAAAATTGGCTTCCTCAGGTAAGGTCAATTTCAGCATCACTAGCTGGTCATTCGCTAGCATGTTCAGTTGCGCCAGTAGTTCAATCTTTAGCATCGCTTCGGCGCGGGCTTTTTGCGGGCTGTTAATATCGACTTCAGGCTCAATGATCGGAACCAAACCAGCAGCCATGATCTGCTTACCAACTTCAAATTGCTGCTCGACAACCGCTTTAACACCATCAAGATTTGCCATCTTGATCACCGAGCGCATTTTGGTGCCGAAGATATCCTGTGCGTTAGCTTTTGCTAATAAAGCATCGAGGTCAGGCATTGGCTTCATGACCTGAGCGCCGTTTTCTTCATCTGCAAGACCTTTATCAACCTTTAAGAACGGTACGACTTGTTTGTCTTGCCAGAGATAATGCGATGATGGTTTGCCTTCAATAGTTCTATCTAAGGTGTTTTCAAAAAGAATTGCGCCAATTACACGATATCCGTTGAATGCTGGGCTAGTAACAATACGTGTGCGCATTGCATGTACCGCGGCAAACATTTCGTCGTCATTGCTGTAGGCATCCTCATTCACTCCATAGAGCTTGAGGGCCTTCGGGGTACTACCACCACTTTGGTCAAGTGCAGCAATAAATCCTGCGTTATTCTTCACTTTTTCAAGCATCGCCAATTGCGCTTCAGACGCCATGTGACTACTCCTTTTGTATTGCCTGTGAGGCGTGTAGGGTCAAAGATTAAATCAGTATTATTATTGTTATTTTGTATAGTTTATCAGTATTTTTCGGCTAAAACCGCTACCGCGGGTAGGGTTTTTCCTTCCAAAAATTCTAAAAACGCTCCGCCACCGGTTGAAATATAGGATACTTTTTCTGCAATTCCGTATTTATCTACCGCTGCCAAGGTATCACCACCACCCGCAATTGAGAATGCTGGGCTTGCAGCAATTGCCTCTGCGAGTGCTTTTGTTCCTGCTCCAAATTGGTCAAATTCAAATACGCCAACCGGACCATTCCAAACAATAGTCCCTGCGTTTGCTAAAATGGCGGCCAATTCTTTGCTCGATTGTGGACCAATATCAAACACCATGTCGTCAGCGCTAATATCCGCAACCGCCTTTGTTTCTGCTACAGCTGATTCAGAAAACTCCTTGCCAGTAACCACATCAACCGGTACCGGAATATAACCGCCACGTTGTTCTGCTTGTTGCATTAAACGCTTAGATTCATCAACCAAATCCATTTCAACTAATGACTTTCCAACGCCATAGCCTTTGGCTGCAATAAAGGTGTTTGCGATACCACCGCCAACGATTAATTGATCCACCTTATCCGCCAGAGACTCAAGCACTGTCAACTTAGTTGATACTTTTGAGCCGCCAACAATAGCAACCAATGGACGTTTAGGGTTTTCCAACGCTTTACCCAGTGCATCAAGTTCAGCCGCTAAAAGAGGTCCGGCACAGGCATCCTGAGCAAATTTAGCAACACCGTGAGTCGACGCCTGTGCGCGATGAGCAGTACCAAAGGCATCCATAACGAATAAATCGCACAATTGAGCATACTGCTTAGCCAGTGCACCCTCGTTTTTCTTTTCACCTAGGTTAAAGCGCACATTCTCAAGCACAGTCACTTCACCCGGCTTAGCATCTACGCCTGATAAATAATCGGTTGCCAGCGTAACATTGACTGGCAAAGCGTCTTGTAAATACTTCACTACTGGTGCTAGCGAATATTCAGCCTCCACTTGGCCCTCAGTCGGGCGACCTAAATGTGACATCACAATAACCGCTGCACCGGCATCTAACGCTTTCTGAATGGTTGGCAATGATGCCCGAATACGCACATCCGAAGTCACTACACCATCTTTAACCGGCACGTTCAAATCTTGTCTGATCAAGACGCGTTTTTGCGCAAGGGCAAAATCGTCCATGGTTTTAATGTTACTAATGGCTTGACTCACAGCGAGGCTCCTTAATTTTGGTTTGCGTTGTGTGCATGACCAGAGCGGTATCCAACATACGGTTGGCGAATCCCCACTCGTTATCACACCAGACTAACGTTTTGATTAAGTGTTTATGACTCACCCGCGTTTGCGTGCCATCGACAATGCACGAGTGCGGATCATGATTAAAATCGCAAGAAACTAACGGTTCTTCGGTGTAACTTAATATATTTCCCAAAGCGCCATGACAGGCTTGCCTGATGGCCTGATTGACTCGTTCAATATTCACGTTCTGATGCACTGTAACACTTAAATCCATTGCTGTTACGTTGATAGTAGGAACACGCACTGCAATGGCTTCAAACTTGCCTGCAAAAGCCGGCAAGATACGTTCAATCCCCGCTGCGAGCCTTGTATCTACTGGTATAATCGATTGGCTAGCGGCGCGCGTTCTGCGCAAGTCAGGGTGATATGCATCAATCACTTGCTGATCGTGCATAGAAGAGTGGATAGTGGTGATGGTTCCACTTTCAACACCAAAGGCAGCATCTAAGGTTTGAATAACTGGCACGATACAGTTAGTTGTGCAACTGCCATTTGAGACTAAACGATGCTCTGGTTTGAGTTCCTGATGATTGATGCCATAAATAATAGTGGCATCCAGATCCGGTGTGCCCGGTTGTGACAACAAAACTTTCTTTGCCCCTGCCTGCAAGTGCAATTCTAGCTGCTCGCGCGAATTAAATTCGCCGGAACACTCCAGCACGATATCAATGTCTAGTTCGTCCCACGGCAACTGGCTAGGGTCGGCCTGATGAAACAAGCGGATACGCTGATCATTAACTAATAAATCACCATTCTCCCGCCTAACCGGAAATTGAAAACGTCCGTGCGAAGTATCGTACTTGAGTAGATGCGCAATACCTTCTGGCGCAGCGAGCTCGTTGATAGCAACGACTTCAATAGCGTTATCGCGACCGGATTCGTAAAGGGCGCGCACAACGTTGCGCCCAATCCGGCCGAACCCATTGATGGCGATACGAAGCACCCGAGAGACTCCGTTGCTCACTTAAGCGTCAAGCGCCAATGCGGCTTCAACGACTGCATCTACGGTAATATTAAAGTGCTTAAATAAGTCTCCTGCTGGTGCTGATTCACCAAATGTATCCATGCCGATAATCGCGCCATTTAAGCCTACATATTTATACCAACTGTCTTTACTCAACGCCTCAACCGCTACACGTTGACTCACCTGCGGCGGTAACACGCTATCTCGATAAGCTTTATCTTGTTGATCAAATACATCGGTAGAAGGCATTGAAACGACTCTAACCGCTTTACCCTGCTGGCTCAATTGCTCAGCTGCATCTACTGCTAACTGAACCTCAGAACCTGTGGCAAGTAAAATAATATCTGGCGTTTGCGCTGCATCTTTTAGCACATAACCGCCACGACTAATATTATTTACTTGCTCCGGTGAACGCTCTTGTTGTGGCATTCCCTGACGGCTAAAAATCAGTGTCGTTGGTCCGTCAGTGCGCTCAATCGCAGATTTCCACGCAACTGCAGACTCCACTTGGTCACACGGACGCCAGTTATCTAGATTCGGCGTTGAACGTAACGCTACCAATTGTTCCACCGGTTGGTGAGTGGGACCGTCTTCGCCCAAGCCAATAGAATCATGGGTATACACAAAAATCGCAGGTTGCTTCATGATCGCGGCCATACGCACTGCGTTGCGTGCATATTCCATAAACATTAAGAACGTTGCACCGTAAGGCTTAAAGCCCCCGTGCAATGCTAGGCCATTCATGATGGCCGACATGGCAAACTCACGCACACCATAGTAAATATAATTGCCTGACGCATCGTCCGCGGTCAACGGTTGACTACCCTGCCAAATTGTTAGATTCGAACCGGCAAGATCGGCAGAGCCACCCATTAACTCTGGCAGCAATGGACCAAATGCATTTAAGCAATTCTGCGACGATTTACGTGTTGCGTCATTGGCGGGATTAGCTTGTAACTGGTTAATATACGCTGCTGACTTCTCTGCCCAATCAGCAGGCAAGTGACCCACTTGGCGACGAGCAAACTCATCAGCAAGGGCCGGATGGGCTTTAGCATAAGCGTCAAATAGTGCATTCCATTCAGCTTCGGCAACTTGGCCTTTCTCAAGTGCGCTCCAGCCGGCATAGATAGATTCCGGGACTTCAAATGGTCCGTACGACCAACCTAACGCTTCACGCGTCAGCGCAATTTCATCATCACCTAACGGTGCACCATGACAGGACTCGGTACCTTGCTTATTCGGAGAGCCAAAACCGATAACCGTTTTACAGCAGATTAACGTTGGCTGCTTAGGATTTGCTTGAGCCGCTGCGATCGCATCCGCAACTTGTGCCGGATCGTGACCATCAACGCCATCGATAACCTGCCAACCATAAGACTTGAAGCGCGCGGGTGTATCGTCGGTAAACCAGCCCTCAACTTCGCCATCAATTGAGATGCCATTATCATCCCAAAACGCAATCAACTTGCCCAAACCTAGGGTACCGGCTAGTGAACAGGCTTCATGTGAAATGCCTTCCATCAAGCAGCCATCACCCAAGAATGCGTAGGTGTAATGGTCGACAATGTCGTACCCCGGTTGATTAAACTGTGCGGCCAACGCTTTTTCCGCAATTGCCATGCCCACCGCATTGGTGATCCCCTGTCCTAGGGGGCCTGTAGTGGTTTCTACGCCTGGTGCGTAACCATATTCAGGGTGACCCGGTGTCTTGCTGTGCAATTGACGAAACGCTTTTAAATCATCAATCGAAACATCGTAGCCCGTTAAGTGTAAAAGTGAATACAGCAGCATCGAGCCGTGCCCGTTTGAAAGAACAAAGCGGTCGCGGTTCGCCCAATCGGGATTGGCAGGGTTGTGCGATAACACGTCTCCCCAAAGCACTTGCGCTATATCGGCCATACCCATTGGGGCACCCGGATGGCCTGATTTGGCCTTTTGCACGGCATCCATGCTAAGCGCTCGAATTGCATTTGCGAGTTCACGACGAGGGGGGGTATTAGACATGTCATCTCCTGATTGATCTTTTTCCAGCGCTAGAGCGTTCTGGATTGCTTGCACAGTCACCGTTTAAGGTCGGCTATTCTCACTCAGAGAGGGCCTTAGTTCAACGGCTTTTGCATTGAAATTTAGCCCGCTACAGTGGTTAAAGCCACGAAGGGTGATTGCACGTTGTGACCGATTGATACAAAGTGTCAAGCTAAGTTAACAAATAGACTTTTAGACGTCTAGAAGTAAAGACTGGTAATTTGTAAGATAGACGTTAGACTATACCCATTAAACCCATTGACTGAATGTCTATGTTAGAGGGAGCCGCAATGGCAAAACATTTATTTACATCGGAATCTGTCTCAGAAGGACATCCGGATAAAATCGCTGATCAAATTTCTGATGCCGTGCTAGATGCGATATTACAACAAGATCCACATGCCCGTGTTGCGTGCGAGAGCTTTGTAAAAACCGGCATGGTATTGGTCGGTGGAGAGGTCACAACCTCCGCGTGGGTCGATATTGAAGAGCTTACTCGCGAAACTGTGCGCAATATTGGTTATACCCATTCAGACATGGGGTTTGATGCGGATTCATGCGCGGTGTTGAATGCAATTGGAAAGCAATCACCTGATATCAACCAAGGTGTAGATCGAGCTCGCCCTGAGGATCAAGGCGCTGGTGATCAGGGGCTAATGTTTGGCTATGCGAGCGACGAGACTGACGTATTGATGCCTGCACCAATCACCTACTCTCATCGCTTAGTTCAACGTCAAGCGGAAATGCGTAAATCGGGTGAACTCTCTTGGTTGCGTCCTGACGCAAAATCTCAAGTGACATTCATCTATGAAGATGATCGTCCAGTGGGTATTGATGCAGTGGTACTCTCTACTCAGCACTGTGATTCAGTCTCAACTTCCGATCTGCGTGAAGCTGTAATGGAACACATTATTAAACCCGTATTGCCGGAACAGTGGTTAAGCAAAGATACTCAGTTTCATATCAATCCAACCGGTCGTTTTGTGATTGGTGGTCCAATGGGCGACTGTGGTTTAACCGGGCGTAAAATCATTGTTGATACCTATGGTGGTATGGCTCGCCATGGTGGCGGTGCTTTCTCGGGTAAAGATCCATCGAAGGTTGATCGTAGCGCGGCATATGCCGGACGTTACGTAGCGAAAAACATTGTTGCTGCGGGGTTAGCAAAACGTTGCGAGATCCAAGTGTCATACGCCATTGGTGTAGCAGAGCCCACGTCGATCAACATTGATACTTTTGGAACTGGTGTGATTGCTGACCACGCTTTGACCCAATTAGTACGCGAACACTTTGACCTGCGCCCTTATGGCTTGATCAAAATGCTTGACCTTGAGCGCCCCATTTACCAACCGACTGCGGCCTATGGTCACTTCGGACGCGATGAATTCCCTTGGGAAAAAACCGATAAAGCGGATGCGTTAAAATCCGCAGCGCAGCGGCTAGCGTAACAAAAAAAAGCGCTCTCATTGAGCGCTTTTTTTATCGCCTAATCAATATTAATCAAAAGGATAATCTTTGGGAAAACCGCAGCGGTGGATATTTATGGCATGATTAGGCAGAGGTGGCTCCTGATAAAATGCCTTTTCAGGAAAGTCCAAATAGACATCAACGCCTTGGCTAACCATACGATGATACATCCATTGTTCGAATAGCCAACCGGCAAACACGCAGACAGGAAAAATAGCGACAAAATGCAACGGTTCCCAATCGCGCAATAATAAAATCACACCCGCTAAAACGACAGTAAATACGACTGGTGCAACCATCAACCGAAGGCAGTAACCAACCTCTCCATAGGTACGAAACATATACAGCCGGCCAACTTGTAAAACATTTCGTTGATATCGCACTCCGCGATGTTTAAGACGTTTGACTCGATCGACCATTTGCTCGGCTAGCATAACTCTACCTGCGGCTGATGTTTAGCGTTGATGTTGCTATGCTAGCGCAAACAGCGCGTTTTAACACCTGTACTTTTGAGTAGCTTATTAGCTGATAGGTTTCGCGTGGTGTAAACCCAGTTTAACTGCGTATTTTTTGGTGATCATATTGGCTGCTATTCCGCCTATCACGCCGGGTGCTATCCAAAATGCTAATTGCCATTGACCTAATTCTGCAAAAATTACGCGCCCCCCAAAGGCTAGAAATGCCGTATATGCGCCAATCGCTGAACCAATAATAGTACCAATATGCTCCAATACCCACTCGCCCTTATTAAGCTGTGTTTTCAAACAGTAACGTAACAAGCCATATCCCAACACACAGCCGAAAAACCCAAATAGCGTATGTAAATGTCGACTACCTATAAAACCGGTAATAGCAAACACTGTGCCGACGATTACCAATGCAACCAAAGGCAAAAGGTAATGCCAGCGGCGCAGCAACTCCCGATTCTGTCGCACCTTTAGTACAGCGACGCCATGTCGAGTAGTAACAAACGACAATAAGCTCAAATACAACAGAAAACTCCAAAAAATTCTGATGCTGGTAATCGCTGCTGCTGGGTCTCTCGCGTTAAGAATTATATCTGCTTTTATTGTCATGGGCGCCACCAGCACCATGATTGCCATGAGTGCACCACTTGCCGCGACTGCGTACATGGTATTCACATAAAAACGTCCATAGGTAACATGATTCAATTGGCCTTTTTTACTGCACATAGGGATCCAAAAAAGTATCAATGCTGCAGTACCTGTCAGTATATGAATGACAAATAAGATCGAATGTATGCCTGACATAACGGAATTCCTCTGAATTATCTCAAGCACTAGGTTACGGATAGTATGAAATGCCCAACAGTGTCAAAAGTCACCACTTTAAAGATGACTTTTGGCCTATTGGGTTAGTGAGCATTTTTCGGCATACTGCGACTAGCCGAAACGGAAAAGCGTTATATGACTCGACAAGCAAAATTATTGACCCAAAGCATAGAGTGGTACAGCGCCTTTTTTACTTGGGTACTGGTAAGCCTTTCCAGCCTTTACTTCATGCAGCAAAGCGAGTCGTTTGCGTTATCCGACCTGCTCATCGTAGCCGGTCTATACATCAGTTTCTTTGTGTCGTGGACTTTTACGATCCGTGACCAGCGCTACAGCAAAGAACCCCATTACCGGATCGCTCTGTTCATTCTCCAAGTAGTCATTATTATCGCGATTTACTTTTCTGTGCCGTATACCTACAACGCAATATTCATGGTGATGGCTGGCACCGTGTTGCCTTATTTCATGAGTATTGCTCGGGCGATAGCTGCGTCACTATTGTTAACCATCCCTTTCTGGCTGATCTTTGCATGGCATTGGCAACGAGAAGGCATGTTGATTACCGCGTTATTGTTTTGGACGTTCAACTTATTTGCGATTGTCATCGTCAATGCCATGCTAAAAGCAGAACAAGTACAACAAGCGTTAGAACAAAAAAATCGCGAACTACTCTCGACTCAAGCGCTGTTAACCGAGGCCACGAAACAGTCTGAGCGGGTTAGAATTGCGCGCAATATCCATGATTTACTTGGCCACCATTTAACGGCAATGACGATAAAACTGCAGGTGGCAAGTCGTCTGAGTGATGCTGCGACAAAACAGCACATTGATGAGTGTTATCAGCTATCTAAATTACTGCTAAGTGATGTCAGAGAGGCGGTTAGCGAAATTCGTGAGAAATCATCACTGGATATCGTTGCCGCTATTCAAGCTATCCAACAAGCGGTTCCGCAGCTGACACTTAAATACGAGATTGCCAAAGATGTGAATATTGATGATGTCAACAAGGCTGAAGCCATTCTGCGCTGTGTTCAGGAGTCCATTACCAATACTCTCAAGCACAGTAACGCTACTGAATGCACAATCTCCTTGCAAAACCTGGCCGAACAATGGCAATTAACCATCTGCGACAATGGTTCTCAAGATCAACCTGACTTTAAACCCGGTAATGGCCTCAAGGGGATCCAAGAACGCATGGAAGCCGTTGGTGGTAGCGTGCATTTTAACGTTACTGATAGCGGTTTTATCACCACCGCAACCATGGAGCGGTAAGTTATGCCGCACAGAGTTCTGCTGGTTGACGATCAAGCCTTAGTCCGTTCGGGCATAAAGAGTTTGCTCAGCTTATCTGAAAGCGTCACAGTAGTAGATGAATGCGCCGACGGACTGGCGGCAGTGCAATGGCTCACCGCAGAGAATCCCCCCGCTGTCGATATCGTTCTAATGGATATTCGTATGCCCCAACTGGACGGCATTGGCGCACTACAACAACTTGCAGAAGCGGGTGTAAACACCCCAGTGTTAATGCTAACGACCTTCGACGATCACGAATTAATCTTACAAGCAGTGCATGCTGGTGCCAAAGGCTATCTACTTAAGGATGTTTCATTAGAAACTTTAATCGAGGCAATTGATGCCGTGATTGCCGGAAACTCATACATACAACCCGCGATTACCGAGCGCTTGCTTTCCTGCATGCAGACCTCAACGCCGCAGCGAGCCTCTGATCAGCAAATAGTAATCGAACCGCTCAGTGTTAAAGAGCAGGAAATTTTGCGTTTAATGGCTGCTGGTTGCAGCAACCGTGAAATTGCCCACAGCATGCATAAATCGGAAGGAACCATTAAAAATCAAGTATCGAGTATTTTAGCCAAACTTGGCGTGAGAGACCGCACAAGAGCGGTTCTAAAAAGTATTGAGTTAGGGATCATCTAACCCTGCAAAAACTGACTTTTGGGGCCTTGCGCATGGTCTTTTTCAATTGTCTAAACGTACTTCTAACATTGACTACATTTGTTTTAAATCACTGTGTATAAAAGAAAACTCTTCTACTTTGGACTGACCACCGTGTTGGTCCTGCTGGTGGCAATAACCTGTACAGCAATTTCCGCACATTTGACGCGCGAAAACATTAAGCAAAGCACAATCGCACAATCGTTGCTGACTGAACATCAACAATTATCCAGTATTTCTTATCGATTATTTAAACAACTGACCGACGGCGTTATTTTTGGCCAACAAGCCAATCAAGCGAATGTACGCAAAAAACGTTCGTTAATCGAGCAATCCCTCAATACAATCCGCCGCCTAGAAATAAGCCAACGCGAGGCACTCGGTTTCGAGGTTACTCAAGGTAGCGTTGAAGATACTGATGAACTAGAGCAAATCATCGACGATATTATTCGTCAATTTGAGGCGCTAGATTTTGCCCAAAACGAAGTACCTTTGGGCCAGCAGGAGCAACTTCGAAGTTTGCTTGAGGTCACCATTGACAATCAGTTTAGAGAATCGATTAATGCCGCTGTTACCCGTCAAAGTCGGGTAGTGGCGGCAATCAATTCAAGGATTGATACGCTCAATACTGCCATGGTGTGGTTTATTCTTGGGCTCGGTGCGTTAGCCGTTCCGCTTATCGTGTATGGTTGTTACTGGCTATTGAACCAACTTTATCAACCACTCGTGATTTTTCGTGAGGCCACCAATAGAATCGCAGCGGGTCACTATGACCAACTTATAACGGTTAAAATGGATGATGAATTTGAAGCCCTCGCAATCGCCATCAATCAAATGAGTGAACGATTGCATGAACATCAGTCCAATGCTCAGCGCAGCCGCAAAGAGCTCGAAATTGAAGTTGAGCAACGCACTAAGGAACTCACCCAGGCCAATCAAAAGCTAACCAAAATTGATTCTCGGCGCCGTCAATTCATTGCTGATGTATCCCATGAACTTCGCACTCCATTAACCATTATCCGCGGAGAAGCTCAGGTTACATTGCGATTAAAATCGGCATCACAAGATGATTACAAAGAGACGTTGGAGGCGATACTAGAGCAGTCAATCAGTTTGAGTCGTTTAGTTGATGATTTACTCTTGCTGACACGGGCAGAGATGAATCAACTACACCTTGATATTCAAGTGACGCAAATTATCGACTTAGTACGAGTAGAAAGTGAGAAATGGCAACGAGTACATGCTGATAGAGATATACAGTTTGTGAATCAGTCAGCACTGAACGAGATCTCAGTTGCTATTGATAAATCTCGCATTCAGCAAGTGGTAGCCATTCTGCTGGATAACGCCATCAAATATTCAGCAGATGGCTCGGCGATTACTATTTCCGTCAATCACAATGAAGATCAAGTAGAGGTTAGTGTGACAGACTGTGGTACTGGGATTTCAGCAGCTGAAATTGAAAATATATTTGAACGATTTGTGCGTTTTTCTAAACACGAGGGCGGCCTTGGACTTGGCTTACCCATTGCCAAAGCGATTGTGGAAGCGCATGGAGGGCACATCCAAGTAACCTCTGAGAAAGGTCAAGGCAGCTCATTCACATTTACGTTAAACAAGGTTGAATCATGAATATATTAGTCGCCGATGATGAAATCCCATTAGCGCGTTTTATTTGCAAAGGCCTGTTAGCTGAAGGCTTCGTATGCACGACGGTGAATGATTTCAATCAAGTTGTCAGCACGGTTAAATCACAAAAACCAAATATCCTAGTGCTCGACAGATTATTTGGTGATGAAGATAGTCTACAACTTTTAGACAAGATCAAAGCTTTACCATCTGCGCCCATGGTCTTAATGTTAACCGCGCTCGATGAAGTTGCTCAACGAGTGAAGGGTCTGCAACAAGGCGCTGATGACTACCTTTGCAAACCTTTCGATTTCGATGAATTATTGGCTCGAATTGAGGCGCTGAGGCGACGGATTGGCTCTCCGCCTTCAACATCACAGAATAGTCTCATCATCAGTGGCTTGGAAATCCGACTAGATGAACGCATTGCGTGGCTGCATGGAGAAGAGCTTTACCTAACTAAACTAGAGTTTGAATTGCTGCTTTATTTAGCGCAAAACACTGGCAAGGTTATGTCGCGAGAAAGGATATTAAGTCGTGTATGGCAAGCCTACTCTGATCCACAAACTAATATTATCGATGTGTACATTAGTAAGCTTAGAAAGAAATTGGACAGTGAGCCTACGCTCACTATCCAAACATTGCGCGGTAATGGCTACCGGCTCGCAAATGAGCAGGTAGACGCTTAGTTGATAGTTGACAACAAAGCAGGATTAACGACCAAGTTGCGCACTCCGTGAGCGTGGTCTTCATTAAACACATTACCTTCACACCATTTTTCTACTGAATTGATGTCCAATACGGCGGTCTCTGGTCGCATGCTCCAACTAACCTGCAAAGGAGAGCCTTGTTCGTTGAACGATGGTCCAGTGGTAGAACCTAAATATTCAACTGGCTTACCTGTATTGCTTGGAATATTGGGTGCTTGCGCATAACCATTAACCATCGCTACTTCAGCTAACTGATTAAAATCAAGTGCATTTTCATCATTCGCCAAAACAAAAACTTGCCCTTCTACTCGTAACCCGGGATTCATAGTGCTGTCGGCTAAACATGCGCCCAATGTCGGGCCAGGCGAAACTTGCGCAGCACTAAACACCCAATGCACTTCAATGGTATCACCACTTTGTAGTGGGTCGCCTTTTGCACCGCAGACTTTTCCTGACACTGGTTTCATTTGAGAATCTGACAATTTACCGTCATAAACATAACCGGTGTTCTTACCTTTGCCGTCACCGTTCCCAGCATAAGTAGTAAAGTCACCGCCTTTATGCTCAGCATTTTTGTGGAAATGGATGTTACATAGGTTCATTTGACTACGGTTCGGCGCGAAACCAAAAACCCGTTGGTTGGTGCCATAAGCCTGATCGATATCACGTGGCGATTGTGGACCAAAACCTTTGCCTGTAGTGTTTTGAGCCAGTGCTGCTCGTTGCGCTGTTACTACACTGTCGTCTACATTCTTTGCCGTCGCCGAGCATGCCATTGCACCTGACATCGCAACTGCAATCACGCCCAATTTATATTTAGTTGTTACGTTTTTCATTTTGTGTTCCTCGCAATTATTAGAGCGGAAATTACTTCATCAATCTAAACTGAATTTTACGCCATTTAGATCAATTTTTTCTTTCATTTACGGATAAAAAAGAAAGTTTTTTCTTACCTTATTAGAAGCGATAACCGATGCTTAAACTATAGACCCATGGATCAATTTGGATTGAGCCAACACTACCGGGTGTGCCATTTAAATCGAACGTGGCTTCGGTATCTATATCAATCCAACGAATAGCGCCATTAACAAACCAGCGTTCGTTAAGCATGAAATCTGCACCAAGCTGAGCAGCGAGACCGAAGGAATTGTCGAGTGATAAATTCGCGAGCCCTGCATTTACGTTTTCTGCAGAAAATTCTTCATCAAAGAAAACTGTGTAGTTAAAACCTACCCCAACGTATGGCTTGAAGGTTGTTTGATTATCACCTAAGTAGTAATTCACAGTTAAGGTAGGAGGAAGATGAGTTACCTCACCCAATTGATTACCGGTTCCTAAAGGATCATTTACCCCAAAATTTACATCGTGCTTAAACGGTGTCGCCGCCAATACTTCGATATTCATGTTGTCAGCGAAGAAATAAGCAACCGTTAATCCCAATTGCGTGTTACTGTCGACACTTAAATTAAAGCCAAGATCGGTGTCATCTAAAAAGACATTGGATGATGCATCATCCGGGCTCACCGTTGCAAAACCACCACGAACTACGATATCGCCAACCTTAAACGCTGACGCGGACATTGGCATCACCAGGGACGTAGCAACTATCAATGACAAGTAAGACTTCTTCATAAAGCACCTTTAATAAACTAATTAACCGCGACACAGCTTATTGACTCAGCCTAAAAAAGACCTTACTCAAACATTAAAATTAGATTAAAAATGGCGGTAAATAATCCCGACACGCCTAGCTCTGGCCTCGTAACACTAAATACAGTCAAGCTATCGCTCAACGTACCGTTTAATCAGCTGTCGGCAAAATCGATATTGTGAGTTAAATCTAACAAGTAGTGTCGTTGCAGCTAAGTCGCACTGAGCAACCAACTAGGGCACAAGATGGGTTACGCGCTGAAAGGTTTGTTGAATTATCATAGCGTCGACACTGGCACGATGACGTGACCCACCATACTCAACGGTGACATCTGATTTGATCATGTCCCATCTAAGTAAGTGAATTTCTTTTAATAATGATTCTAATGGACTTACACGGAAACTCATTTGACAATTAGCTGCCGCATAGAGTTTGATTAACCAAGGCTGATCAACCACCCAACCATCGCTATAAATAGTGCTATCACCAACAAACGCATTCAATGCCAAACAAACATCGATCCCGTCATTCCCATGGCGCAGCAACTTTTCGCGCGTAATGCCGTGTAAACTTGCGGCTTGCTCATCCCAGTGACACCAATCGTCAAAGGGCTTTATCAGGCGGCAAAAACGTGCACCATCGTCACGCACTACTCCCAACTCAATCGGGTAGCTATCTGCGCCGAAGCCGCTGGCTTCTATATCAATGATGGAAGGCAAAGGGGTATTACCTTTAAGCAATGCGTCAATTACACCTAGACCAAGCATAGCCATGTGAACGAGATAAATAAACTATTGATTTGGATGTATCACAACTATTGCAATCGAAAGAAATTGAGCCAGCCGATAAGCCGGGTTCTGTACACTATTGCTAGCGTGACAATCATTCATCTAGGCCAACAATCACTCGTTGGCTCAAGCAACCTACCCGATCCCGATGCGGGCCACAAAATGGGATCCTATTTGGTCTTGCTCCGGGTGGAGTTTACCTCGCCACGAACTGTTACCAGTCGCGCGGTGCGCTCTTACCGCACCCTTTCAGCCTTACCGGCATATGAATATGCTTAGGCGGTCTACTCTCTGCTGCACTTGTCGTCGGCTTGCGCCGCCCAGACGTTATCTGGCACCCTGCCCTCTGGAGCCCGGACTTTCCTCTCTCTTACTAAAGTAAAACAGCGATTGTCTGGCTGGCTCGGGAGCATTATAACTGCGAATGTGAAAGATACCTAGCACGATCCATCTTTCTTATTTGATACATCTATCTAGTACTGCTCTACTATTAATTAATGATAATTACGAACCGTTAAAATTGCATAAGTAAGGCTATAAAATTAACTTAACCACTTGTCATTCAAGCCCAAAACGCTAATGTTAAACCGTGTGTTAGAGCGTAAATGCATTCCACTCAAGAGTACCCATCATGCAAGTTAAACATGTTTTGATCATTGAAGGCTGCTGCAACTTGCTAATCATGGCATGCAAACTAGCGGTTGGTTTGACTACCCATTCAACGGCAATTATTGCTGATGCTTTTCACTCCCTTACGGACGTGGGCAACAATGTAGTAGCATGGTTTGCTTTAAATCAGGCCCAACAACCCGCTGACAACGACCATCCCTATGGCCATCAAAAATATATTCCGTTAGCAATTTTCTTTTTAGCGACTCTACTTGTAGTGCTAGCAGTAGAAGTCGTGGTTACAGCGATCGAGCGCTTTGGTGAGCCAGTTGAGCAAAGTTTCATAGGACTGGCGATTTTAATGGGTGCGCTTCTTGCCAATGCACTCCTCACGGCATGGCAAAGCTATTGGGCTAAACGGTTAGCGTCAGAATTATTAGCGGCTGATGCAAAACACACGTTTAGTGACGTATTGTCGTCAATTGCGATTATTGTGGGTTGGCAACTGGCTGTAAGCGGCTGGCCTTGGTTAGACACCTTATTCGCCCTCATTATGGCCGCAATTATTGCCTACCTAGCTTATAAATTATTCAAGCAGTCCATTCCTATTCTAGTAGACAGCACCACCGTGGACCATCGAGATGTAAAAGCCAAAATTCAGCGCTTAGATGGGGTCGATGCTATTCGTCAAGTGCGCACGCGCTTCGATGGAGAGCGCCTAATTGGCGATATTATCATAGTGTCGCCAAGCAGCTTGAATGCCAATGAGTCACATGAAATTGCTGACCGAATTGAACGACTATTAGCACAAGAGTTTGGCATTGCTGATGTGATTGTGCACATTGAGCCTGCCCCAACATGCAGAGATTAAACTGCCACATTGTCTTATAGGCTAATCAATTGCTATGTATGCTCGTATCGTCCATTAGACGGGCCGAAATAGGCCTGCTCTGCGCCCGACTTCGGTAAATAAACCAACTAGCACGAGAACGATTGAGGCTACGATAGCGACCTCTTGCCACTTTGCTGTAACAGTCAACAGACTGAACGCCAGTCTAGCTGCAAAAACTATAGAAAAAATTAGGGTTATCGCATAGAGCAGCAGAAATATAATGTGTCTAAATTTACTCACATTGTTTACTCCAAAAAAGAGGGAGCTATCTCCCTCTGGAATTATTCGTCAGAAGTATCAGTGGTTCTCTCTGACATTTTGTCGCCAACTTTACTACCAGCGTAACCCAATCCGCCACTGATAGCACCGAGCGCCATACCAACCAGTCCGCCGCGAATACCTCCGACTAAACCTGCTGCCATGGAAAGCCCGAGTCCACCTGCAGTAAAATCACCTCAGTAGTGTATGTCTGAGCTATTAGGAAAACAGCTGATCCTTGGCCTAGTCATCGGCCAGTCTGTTGCGCACAAAAAAGCCCTCTGAAATGAGGGCTTTTAGAGGGGGACTAACTCCCTTAGGTCACGCGATGTCAGTGACTATTCGGGTAAAACGGCATTGTGATAAACATCTTGTACATCGTCGCAATCGTTGAGCATATCCATAAACTTTTCAAACATAGCAACATCGTCACCACTAATGTCTACGTGAGTTTGAGGTACAAAGGAAATTTCTTCCGTTTCAAACGTCATATCAGGATAGGCTTCAGTCAAGGCGGTTTTAACTTTGTAAAACTCAGTGTGCGGCGCAAATACGCTGATCTTACCTTCTTCTTGCTCAACGTCGGTAACGTCAACATCGGCTTCCATCAAGACTTCAAGCACAGCATCTTCGTCTTCACCGTCGAATTGGAAAATAGCTTGATGATCAAACATATGCGCAACAGAGTTTTGTGCGCCCAAGTTTGACTTTGTTTTGGTGAAACAATTCCGCACATCCGTAATCGTGCGATTCGCGTTATCGCTTAGGCAATCAACGATAACCATACAGTTGCCAGGGCCAAACCCTTCATAGCGCATTGGCACAAAATCTTCACCTGCACCACCCGCGGCTTTATCGATTGCTTTCTCGATAACATGGCTAGGTACTTGGTCTTTCTTAGCCTTATCCATCAAGCGACGCAGCGAAAGGTTGGCGTCTGGGTCTGTGCCACCATTTTTCGCACAAACATAGATTTCTTTACCGTATTTCGAATAAACCTTAGTTTTAACGCCCGCAGTTTTTGCCATGGCATTTTTACGTACTTCGAATGCTCTTCCCATCGTAATCTCTTTTTTTAAAATTGAAGCCAGTTGCGTGCAATTACTCATGCAAAGCGCAATTGGGTATCTTAATTGAATGCAATTTCTGTTGCGGGATTCTACCTATTTTCTAGCTCGGATAACAGTCGCTACTACGGTAAATGTTGCTTACTTAGGTATTCATGTGACTGCATTTCCTGTAAACGACTTAAACAGCGTTTGAATTCAAAACTCAAACGTCCTTCGCTGTATAAGTGTTCCATTGCAACTTCGGCAGAGATAATCAACTTAACGTGGCGCTCATAAAACTCATCCACCATCGCAATAAAACGTCTTGCGACATCGTCGTTCTCTTGCCCCATTGGCTTAACATTCGCCAACAGTACAGTGTGATAGATACGACTAATTTCGATATAGTCTGTTTGACTGCGCGGCCCATCGCATAGCGCAGAAAATTCAACCATGACCACGCCATCAGCATCACGCAACACCGGAATCTTCCGCCCCTCAATGGCGATTGCACAGTTTTCCTTGCCCACATCTGGCGCTAACTGAGTAAAATATCGGTGTAAGTTTTCGGTTGCAGCAGTATCCAGTGGATAGTGATAAATTTCTGCTTGCTCCAGGGTTCTAAGACGATAATCAACGCCACTGTCCACATTGATGACACGCGTGTTTTGATTGATCAAATCAATTGCGGGTAAAAAGCGCGCACGTTGTAAACCATTGCGGTATAACTCATCCGGTATAATGTTTGAAGTTGCGACTAATACGATCCCATGCCCAAACAGGTATTCAAACAGTGTCCCCAAGATCATGGCATCAGTGATATCAGAAACAAAAAACTCATCAAAACAAATCACCCGGGCCTCTTTAGCGAGATCTGCTGCAATTGTTTTCAGCGGGTCGCTCTGTCCAGCCAGAGGCTTAAGCGCTTGATGCACGCGATGCATGAAACGGTGAAAGTGAATACGCAATTTATTTTCAAACGGTAAACACTCGTAGAAAGTATCAACCAGATACGTCTTACCACGACCAACCCCACCCCAAAAATACAGACCTTGAATAGAAGGCTTGTTCATTCCTTTACCAAAGGTTGCTTTAATTTTTACTCGCCAAGTCAGCTTTTTTTTCGGTTGGGTGAGTTCATCGTAGAGACGTTGCAGTTCCTGCACCGCCATTTCTTGCGCCGCATCATAATGGAAATCCGGTTGTTTTAAATCTTGCTGATATTTTTCAATTGGCGTCATCGGAATGAATACTACCTTTTACTCGTGCTAATGCTTGAAACTGAGCCCTGACTCCCCATTTAGGGGTTAAGAGTAACAAAGCGTAAATCATACTAATGAATCTGCGCAAATGCGATGATGCTTTGGTATAGTTTAAACAGTTATTAGTCCAAAGCATGAATGGAGTAACCATGGAAATTGCGATTTCGATCGGATTAGTTATCGTTGGAGCCGTTATCGGTTTTTTTGTTGCACGTTTTATCTATGCGCAACAAGGGAGTGAGCTAGCCGCTAAAGCTGCAGAGAAAACAGTTCGAGCAGTGCTGGTGCAGCAAGCCGAGCATCATGTATTTCAGGCTCGTCAAACGTTACAAGGGCTGAAACATCAGATTGACGTTTTGGAAGAGCAGATCGGTGATTACGAAGCGCAAATTCAACCGGATGACGCCTTTGAAGACTCTCCGAAAATGACCTTTTTTGGAGAGCAAACAACTGCACTATTAAGAAACTCGCAGCGTCAGCGCAAAAGTGCATCGAATGCTAACTCTGAAGAGCAACCACGTGATTTCGCCAGCACCGGCGCTTCAGGGTTGTTCGTCGACGATAAACGGCATTCAAACGCGAAAGAATAACCTTTGCTGAACTAATTTTTGGTAAAGAAGTCATTGTAGCTAAGAACAAAATAGGAGTATCAACCTTAATGAGCAAACAATTACGGTCGTTGGTAGTTATTTTTAGTATTGCAGCAGTGTCAGTGTTTGCAAGCGGGTCCGCTTTGTCTGCACTACCGTTTTTCAATAGCAGCAAGGATGAGGTGCCATCATTAGCACCGATGCTTGAAGAGGCGACACCTGGCGTGGTCAGCATTGCGGTAGAGGGGACTCAAACTGCCCGTCAGCAAGTGCCAGAAATGTTCCGCTACTTTTTCGGTGGTCCAAATGAACAAGTACAAGAGCGCCCGTTTAGAGGGCTCGGCTCAGGCGTGATCATTGATGCCGACAAAGGCTATGTGGTCACTAATAACCATGTGGTCGATAACGCCGATAATATTACCGTGAAGCTTACCGACGGTAGAGAGTTTGAAGCCAAAAAACTTGGCGCTGACCCACAAAGTGACATCGCTTTACTGCAAATCGACAGTGAAGGTTTAGTGGCAATCCCACTGGCTGATTCTGATGAACTGCGTGTGGGTGACTTTGTTGTTGCCATCGGCAATCCTTTTGGTCTAAGCCAAACCGTCACATCAGGAATCGTCAGTGCCTTGGGCCGTTCAGGGCTAAACATTGGAGGCTATGAAGATTTCATTCAAACCGATGCGGCAATTAACCGCGGAAACTCAGGCGGTGCCTTAGTCAATCTGCGTGGTGAACTCATTGGTATTAATACTGCGATTTTTGGCCCAGGTGGCGGTAACGTCGGTATTGGTTTTGCTATCCCTAGCAATATGATGAAGAGTTTGGTTGACCAAATCATCGAATTTGGTGAAGTGCGCCGTGGCTTGCTAGGAATTTTAGGCAGCAATATTGACGCGGGCCTAGCAGAAGCAATGGAGTCAAAGGTCAATAAAGGTGCCTTTGTCAATGAAGTGACGCCAGACTCAGCGGCAGAAAAGGCTGGCTTGCAACCCGGCGACATCATTATCGCTTTGAACGGTCGCTCTTTGCATTCGTTTGAAGAGTTACGCGCCAAAGTCGCTAGCTTAGGAGCCGGTACTGAAATTGATTTGACCATCGTTCGCCAAGGCGAAGAAATGACCAAGCAAGTCGTCCTAGGTGATGCGGGTGCTACGGTTGCCAGTGCCAAGGATATTCATCCGGCCCTAGAAGGCGCAACACTTGCCAATGGTCAGGACAATAGTGGTAACCGGGGCATTGAGGTCAGTGAACTTGAGGCTCGCAGCCCTGCAGCGCGTATTGGTTTACAACAAGACGATGTGATTATTGGCGTTAATCGCCAGCGCGTAACCACGATTGGTGAATTTTCATCCGCCATTGAAGGTGCCAGCGGAGTGATTGCACTTAATGTTAAACGCGGCAACTCAACGCTTTATTTGGTTATTCGATAATTCACACAATTTTTCGTTTTTACTCGTTAAGGGCAACGCCAGTTGCCCTTTTTTATGGGGCGTTCATCAATGGCACTTTGGCTTTTATGGCCTAGTGTTGTTACAATTCACAGATTAAGCGGCAGCCCAACCAAAATCATAACTAAGAGAGTTCACTGCCAGTCATGCCGAATTTAACCGCATTTATAACCTTTGTGCTGCGCTCTGTGTTTTTAGGGCTTATTGTTGCAGCGTTACTTTTGGTCTTTATTCCAGATCTGCGCATTGGTGCAGGATTTAATACCGGTTGGTTCAGTGGAAAAGCAGAACCAGTTCAGCGCGCAACTTACTACGATGCATTGAGTGTTTCTGCTCCCGCAGTAGTCAACATCTACAGTGAAAGCATCGAAGTCTCTAACAATTTGTTTAGTCAGCCTCGCTCACGTGAGCGCATCAACTTAGGTTCTGGCGTTATCATGACAGCCAATGGCTACATTTTAACCTGTCATCATGTCGTAGAAAATGCCGATAGCATTATGGTGCGTTTACAAGATAGTCGATTATTAGAAGCCGAAATGGTTGGTTTTGACGTGTTTACTGACCTAGCGGTGCTTAAAGTTAACGCTGATAACCTGCATGTTATTCCACAGTTGGAAAACCCTAAAACCCGCGTTGGCGATGTAGTTATGGCCATCGGAAATCCTTATGACCTGGGGCAAACTATCACTCACGGTATTGTTAGCCGCACTGCAGGTAGAAATGGCTTAGCCAATTACGTTGACTTTATTCAAACTGACGCGGTTTTAAATCAGGGTAATTCAGGTGGTGCTCTAGTCGATAGCAACGGTTTTTTAGTCGGTATCACTAACGCCAGTTTCCTTGTGCGCGATAACCGCCGCCGTGTGCGCAGCGTTGACGGAGTCAACTTTGCGGTTCCCTATGGACTTGCCAAACGCGTGATGGATGAAATTATTGCGAATGGCAAAGTGACACGCGGTGAGCTTGGTTTTGCCGGCAATGAACTTAACAATCGTCCCGGCGTTACGGTTAATGCGTTACGTAGTGGTGGTCCTGCCGAACTGGCAGGGTTACAAGTCGGTGATACCATCATTGCGGTCGATGGGATCGAAGTTGAGAGCGCTGGGAAATTTCTTGATCGAGTAGCAGAAACAGCCCCTGGCACAGTCATGCAACTGGAAGTTGTGCGAGCAGATCAACGTCTCAATCTTCAGGTTGTGGTAGGCGAATTAGGTGTTTCCGGTTGACGCTAGTTGCGCGAGCGCTATTGCTGTCTGTTGAGCCGAGAAATGATTAAGTTTGCGATGACCTGGTGACCATCCTGACAAAAATCGTTCAAAGTCAGCCCACGCGAAGGGTAACAAGTCACGCCACACCTTTTCTAAATGGTCACAATTAAGCTTCGCATTGGATAACCCTTGGCGTAAGCTTCGAAAGTAACATTCAATAGCTTTCGCATAGTACTGTTCAAGTTCTGCGCCATTAAAAACACTACCCAACATATACACAACGTCCTGAATACCCAGGCCCAATCCAACATATTGAAAGTCTACTGCAGCGCACTTCTGTAAATCGGCACGAAAACAAAAATTGGCGACTTTTGCATCACCGTGCAACAGCGTTTTATAAGGGCAATTGGCTAAGCGTTCATCAATCTGAGTAGCCGCAACTTTTAATCTCCCCTCTGGCATTGCCTGCCATTCGTCTTGACGCGTCGCCAGATGCCAATAGCTTCCGCGTTGCCAGACGTGCTCGCAAGGTTGTTGCATAAACGTTGCGTGAAAGTGAGCCAGCCATGTGAGCATAGCACCAACAGCGTCGATATTGGCTTGCTCGACTCGATAGGCATAGCCAGCGGCATCTAAATCCTCTAGCAGCAACCAGCTGCTCTCTCCACATTGTGCGCTAGCGACTAATTCAGCCACTCGACTGAAACCGTTTAACGCTGGCGCATAATACTGATAAAAGTTTTGTTCATTAATGTACGAAGACAACTTACGTCGATGGGAAGTAGTGCTATGCCAACCACGCGGATGACTGCTAACTGCCGGCGGTTGAATAATCTTGGCAATAACACTTAAGGACTGATCACTACTTTGTAAACGAGCGATTTCACCATAACCGCTCCACAAAGATTGAATTGTGACGGTTTTGGTAAAACATTGAGTAGGATAATGCTGCTTTAGAGCGGCAAATAAGGGTTGATAATCGATCATTGAGCAAAATACAGACTAATTAATCCGCAACAACTAACATCACTTGCATAATGTGTAACGGGTTAATACTCTTTGAGTATGAACAAATAGGGCAACCATATGACAACCGAAAGCGCTTTTCCACATTTATTGGCACCTCTGGATCTTGGCTTTACTACTCTCAAAAATCGCACCTTGATGGGCTCGATGCACTTGGGACTGGAAGAAGAAAAAGGTGGCTTTGAAAAGCTTGCCGCGTTTTATGCAGCTCGTGCTAAAGGTGGTGCAGGTTTAATCGTTACGGGTGGGATCAGTCCCAACATCGCAGGCTGGGTGGCACCATTTGCTGGACGCATGAGCAGCCGCAGACATGCCAAAAAGCATCGCGTGATAACCGAAGCAGTACATAAAGAAGGCGGTAAAATCTGCATGCAAATTCTGCATTCTGGGCGCTACGGCTATCACCCCTTCGCTGTATCTGCCAGTCCGATTAAAGCGCCAATTTCGCCTTTTAAGCCTCGCGCGTTGTCGAGCCGCGGTGTTAAGAGCACCATCAAAGATTACGTTAACTGCGCGTATTACGCTCAAATGGCTGGCTATGATGGTGTCGAAGTGATGGGCTCAGAGGGCTACTTGATTAACCAGTTCTTCTGTCAACGTACCAACCATCGAGATGATGAATGGGGCGGAAGCCTTGAAAACAGAGCTCGTTTGGCGGTAGAGATTGTGCGCCAAACACGCGAAAAAGTCGGGGATAACTTTATCATTATTTATCGCCTGTCGATGTTAGATTTGGTTGAAGGTGGTGCACCGTGGGAAGAAGTTGTGTACCTAGCCAAAGCGATTGAGCAGGCCGGTGCAACACTTATTAATACAGGCATCGGCTGGCACGAAGCGCGTGTACCAACTATTGTTACTTCTGTTCCAAGAGCAGCATTTACGTGGATTACGCAGCGCATGAAGCAAGAGGTGTCGATCCCTTTGATCACAACAAACCGCATCAACATGCCTGAAGTTGCTGAACAAGTACTCGCCGAAGGACATGCTGACATGGTCTCAATGGCGCGACCATTCCTTGCGGACCCTGATTTCGTTGTTAAAGCCGAGCGTAATGAATCCGATCTGATTAATACCTGTATAGCCTGCAATCAGGCGTGCTTGGATCATGCATTTGAGCAGAAGCGCGCAAGTTGCTTAGTAAATCCCCAAGCCTGTTATGAAACCGAGCTGATTTTTAAAGCTGTTGCGCAGCCGAAGTCTATCGCAGTAATTGGCGCTGGGCCGGCAGGGTTAGCGTTCGCAACTTACGCGGCGGAGCGCGGCCACGATGTACATTTGTTTGATCAAGCGGAACAAATTGGTGGGCAATTTAATTATGCTAAACAAATTCCTGGTAAAGAGGAGTTTTATGAGACCTTGCGATTCTTCCAACGCCGTATAGAAACCACAGGTGTTACCTTGCACCTCAATACTCGTGTGGAAGCGCAGTTACTTAAAGATAAAGGTTTTGAGCATGTGGTTATGGCCACCGGGATAAAGCCACGCCAACTCAATATTCCGGGTATCGATCACCCTTCAGTGATGAGTTACTTAGACGTGTTACGTGATCATAAGCCGGTGGGTAAGCGCGTAGCAATTATTGGGGCTGGGGGCATCGGCTTCGATGTTGCTGAGTACTTGGTGGAAAATGAAAATTTGACCACGGATCTTAACAAGTGGATGTCACATTGGGGCGTTGATAAAGACTATGCGCAACCGGGCGCGCTAAAACCCGCTGAATTACCGGCTCCAGAACGCGAAGTCTACCTTCTTCAGCGCAAAACTAGCAAGGTGGGCAAAGGCTTGGGTAAAACCTCGGGTTGGGTGCATCGCGCGTCGCTGACCAATCACAAAGTGCAAATGATCAATAGTGTCAGTTACGATAAAGTTGACGACGCCGGATTACACATAAGTATAGGAGATAAACCACGGGTACTCGCCGTTGACTCGATCATCATCTGTGCAGGTCAAGAGCCATTACGTGAATTGCAAGACAGCTTGACGAGTGCGGGGATGCAAGTACATATCATTGGTGGTGCAGATGTAGCGGCTGAGCTCGATGCGAAGCGCGCGATCCGCCAAGGAGCAGAGCTGGCAGCGAGTATTTAATAGAATTTGCAGCGTGCGCTCATGCGCGCGCCTGCGCGCGATGGTAGATTTTCATCGAGAGAATGATTAAGGCAAAAAACAATGTGATCGTATTGGCGATGATCATTGGCCCATCGCTTAACACAATGCCATAAATCAACCACATCAAAACCCCAAAAGAAAAAATCGAGTACATTGATAGCGATAAAGACGCAGTATCCTGTGTTTTAATAACTTTTATCGCTTGCGGTAAAAACGACATGCTGGTGCAAATTGCTGCAATGTAACCGATGATTTGTAGTTCCATGGTTGTCTCGAATAAATCTTGCCGAATAACTTAAGAATGGTCCAAGCGTATTCTTTCTCAACGGCGATTGTAAACTAAATAGATAAGCGCTAGCGCAAAAAGTGCTCGTCGTCGTGACTTGCTAACTTATGCGATCCACAGTGCGTAGTCCGATTAGCCTATTCATCACTAAATTGTAGCAATAAAAAAACCGCTGATTGACCCCAACCAGCGGCTTTATTTACGTCCAAAGCGAAATCATCTTAGGCTTTGTCTTTGCTCCGACTCGCACGCTTACGATCGTTTTCAGTCAATAGCTTCTTACGGATACGAATGCTCTCTGGCGTAACTTCAACCAATTCGTCATCATCAATAAACTCAAGCGCCTGCTCAAGTGTCATTTTAATTGGCGGTACTAGCGTTTGCGCTTCATCTGTACCAGCGGCACGCACGTTGGTTAGCTGTTTACCTTTCAACGCATTAACGGTTAAATCGTTATCGCGGCTATGAATACCAATGATCATGCCTTCATAGACTTCAACACCGTGACCAATGAATAGGCGACCACGTTCTTGCAGGTTGAACAATGCGTTAGTTAACGCCTTGCCGGGAGCATTGGCAATCAATACCCCATTCTTGCGTTGACCTATATTGCCGCCTTTATGTGGACCATAATGATCGAATGTGTGGTAAAGCAAGCCTGAACCTGACGTGAGCGTCATAAACTCAGTTTGGAAACCTATTAATCCTCGACTCGGAATAACAAAGTCAAGACGCACGCGACCTTTGCCATCAGGAGACATGTCTTTGAGCTCTGCTTTACGCATGCCCAATTGTTCCATGATCGAACCTTGGTGCTGCTCTTCACAGTCGATGGTTAGTGTTTCATAAGGTTCATGCACCTCACCATCAACATCGCGTAAAATAACTTCTGGGCGAGAAACAGCGAGTTCATAGCCTTCGCGGCGCATATTTTCGATTAGGATACCTAAGTGCAATTCTCCACGCCCTGACACGCGGAATTTATCCGGATCAGAGGTTTCTTCTACGCGCAATGCAACGTTGTGCACAAGCTCTGCATGCAAGCGTTCCAAAATGTTACGTGACGTCACGTATTTACCTTCTTTACCCGCAAACGGTGACGTGTTGACCTGGAATGTCATGGTAACTGTGGGTTCATCAACCGACAATGGTGGCAACGCTTCAACGGTATTAATGTCACATACCGTATCTGAAATTTTCAATTCACCAAGGCCCGTGATCGCAATGATATCGCCGGCAGAAGCTGATTCAACTTCGTGACGCTCAAGGCCTAAATAGCCAAGGACTTGACCCACTTTACCATTGCGTTTTTTGCCGTCAGCACCAACGATCGTGACTTGTTGGTTTGACTTCACCGTACCACGGGTAACACGCCCTACCCCAATAACACCGACATAACTGTTATAGTCGAGTTGTGAGATTTGCATCTGCAAGGCACCTTCCGGATCAGCATTAGGTGCCTCTACTTTCTCGACGATAGTCTCAAACAACGCAGTCATATCAGTGGCTGGTTCGTCTGCGTCCATTGACGCCCAACCATTTAGTGCAGACGCGTATACCACTTGGAAATCTAACTGTTCGTCAGTAGCGCCTAGGTTATCAAACAAATCAAACACTTGGTCCATTACCCAGTCTGGGCGCGCGCCTGGCTTATCGATTTTGTTAATAACCACGATCGGCTTTAACCCCTGAGCAAAGGCTTTTTGGGTTACGAAGCGCGTTTGCGGCATAGGCCCTTCTTGCGCGTCAACAAGCAACAATACACTGTCAGCCATTGACATTACCCGTTCAACTTCACCACCAAAGTCGGCGTGTCCAGGAGTATCAACGATATTGATGCGGTAATCGTTCCAGTTGATTGCCGTATTCTTCGCCAGGATCGTGATCCCACGCTCCTTCTCAATATCATTGGAGTCCATTACACGTTCTTGCGCTTCACCACGACCTTCCAAGGTTCCGGATTGCTGGAGAAGTTTATCAACCAAAGTCGTTTTACCGTGGTCAACGTGGGCAATAATCGCAATATTGCGTAATTTGCTAATGTCAGTCTTGTTCATTACCTAAATGCCAAAAAAAGGGCTGAAAAACACCTTACTGGTAGCCTCGCCAAACGCAATGGTTGTGCCAGTAAGTTAAAGAGCGCGGATTGTACAGATTTCTGCGCAATATTGCGATGAAGATTTAGTCAACCGAGCAATTTTTTATGGCTTAGCTTATTAAAGCTGTGCTAGGGCACTGCGAGTGTAGAGAGAATAAAGATTAATCCGAATAATGTTTTACACATCTTCCAATTAGCGACTATGCTAGGACACTGGAACGAACAGCATAACAGACGCCCAATTGCACCACCCTGGTGCACAGCGGCACTACAATGGTGCTTTTTGACGTGGCACTGCAATTAAATAAATGTAGCAATGCGGCTTAGAACAGCCATTATGTCATGGCATGAATATCGCAGTGCGAATAAACAACGTGTTTTGTACTTTATAAATTAACGCCTATAACCTGGAGGACACCATGTCAGTAGCAAAGGCCTTAGAATTAATTAAAGAAAGCGAAGCGAAATTTGTTGATTTGCGCTTTACCGACACTAAAGGTAAAGAGCAGCACGTTTCGATCCCTACCCATCAAATCGACGAAGAATTTTTTGAAGAAGGTAAAATGTTTGATGGCTCTTCAATCGCTGGGTGGAAAGGCATTAACGAATCAGACATGATCCTAATGCCAGACCCTACCAGTGCAGTTTTAGACCCATTTGCTGAAGAAACCCAAGTTAACATACGCTGTGACATTTTAGAGCCTTCAACAATGCAAGGTTATGAGCGTGATCCACGTTCAGTGGCACGCCGTGCAGAAGAATACCTGAAGTCTACGGGAATCGGTGACGCAGCATTCTTCGGCCCAGAGCCAGAGTTTTTCTTGTTTGATGACGTGAAATTTCATACAGATATGGCGGGCTCGTTTTACAAAATTGATTCAGAAGAAGCGAAGTGGAACTCAGGTGCCGATTTTGAAGGTGGTAACCTTGCTCACCGTCCAGGCGTAAAGGGTGGTTACTTCCCTGTTCCTCCAGTCGATTCTGCGCATGATTCACGTGCTGCAATGTGTTTAGTTATGGAAGAAATGGGCTTAGTTGTTGAAGCGCATCACCATGAAGTAGCAACTGCTGGACAAAATGAAATTGCATGCCAATTCAACACATTGGTTACTAAGGCAGACGAAATTCAAGTTTACAAGTATGTTATTCATAACGTTGCTAATGCATACGGGCAAACTGCGACATTCATGCCGAAGCCATTAGTGGGTGATAATGGTTCTGGTATGCACTGCCACCAATCAATCAGCAAAGATGGTAAGAACATCTTTGCCGGTGATAAATATGCAGGCTTATCTGATGAAGCATTGTACTACATTGGCGGAATCATCAAGCACGCGCGTGCCATTAACGCATTTACCAATGCTTCAACCAACTCTTACAAGCGTCTAGTGCCTGGTTTCGAAGCACCGGTTATGTTGGCTTACTCTGCACGTAACCGCTCGGCGTCTATTCGTATTCCTTATGTAACTAGCGATAAAGCTCGTCGTATTGAAGTACGCTTCCCTGACCCAACGGCCAACCCATACCTTGGATTTACCGCGATGCTGATGGCTGGTCTTGACGGTATTAAGAACAAGATCCACCCTGGTGATTCTATGGATAAGGACTTGTACGACTTACCACCTGAAGAAGCGGCAGAAATCCCAACGGTGGCAAGTTCACTAGAGCAAGCTCTGGAAGCGTTAGACAATGACCGTGACTTCTTGAAAGCCGGCGGCGTAATGACTGATGATATGATCGACGCATATATTGAGCTAAAGGCTGCGGAAGTAGAAACGTTGAACATGACAACTCACCCAGTTGAGTTTGATATGTACTACAGCGTGTAATACTTATTGATTGATATACCTAGCCCGCCGCGTGCGGGCTTTTTTATTTTTGTAAATCGCTCTACACTTAAGCGTGATGAATAAGACATTGATTTGCATTTTAACCGCAGTGTTATCTTTTAGTTCCTTAGCACAAACGGTGTATAAAGTGGTCGCTGCCGATGGCACCGTTACCTATACTGACCAACCTGTGCCGGGCAGCACTCCAGTGCGCCTGAATAAAGTGAACACCAGTGCCCCTTTAGCGAAACCCTCGCCGGCATCACCTGCAAAACCTGCACAGGACAGTCAAATCGACTACCAGCTAAAAATAACGACACCAGAGGACAAGGCTACTTTGCGTGATAACAATGGTCAGTTATCGATAGCTGCACAGCTAACCCCTACTACTCCTGGCATCTATCAACTGATGTTTGATGGCAACATGGTGGGTGAAAGCCCCTCGGGTTTGTTTGAGTTATCTGGCGTAGTGCGTGGACAACATAGATTTAAAGTTCAATTCGTTGACAATAAAGGCAAGGTCCTTGCATCGTCCCCTTCGCAAACCCTGTTCATGCATCAGGCGTCTGCACTTATCAATCCAAAGCAATAGTAAACCTGGCGTAACATCAGCACAGGATTGGGGCGAAAGCCTTATTTAAGTGCGTTGTATAACTACTCGAGTTTCAGTTGTGCACCCTTGGATTGCAAGCTAAACTGCCATTGCACCATTTTTGTGCAAGCAACCGGTGAGCAGATGTGAATTTCGAAGCGAATAAGTTGTTAGACAATCTGAATACTGCTGTCGTCATTATAGATGATGAATTCACTATTCAATTTTGTAACTTCGCGGCACAAAAGCTGTTTGAAAGAAGTTTGAATCAATTGGATGGTAGCGATTTGCGCGATTATTTCTTAAATCGCGCTATCGATGAAAGTCGCTTGCTGCGTGCCTTAACTGAAAGCGAAGAATTCACTGAGAATGAGATCCAGCTCTGCTTTCGCGATCAGCGCTATGTACTCGCCGATATCACAGTGACCGGTATTTCAGCACAAGATAAGGCTTACCTGATGTTTGAAGTGCGCCAGATCGATAAGCAAAAACGCATTTCACAAGAAACCCAACAGCATGCTCAGCAGCATGCGGCGCGTGAGCTTATCCGCGGGCTGGCCCACGAGATTAAAAATCCGCTAGGCGGTATTCGTGGAGCAGCACAATTGCTTAGCCGTTCATTAAACAACCCAGAACACACTGAATTCACAGCCATGATCATCGAGCAAGCTGATCGACTACGTAGTTTGGTAGATCGTTTATTGGGTCCAAACACTCTGCCACGCTTACATGAGTGTAATCTGCATCAATCCATTGAACGTGTCAGAACATTGGTTTGCGCAGATGAAGTCTACTCCGCACGACTCATTCGGGACTATGACCCTAGCATTCCAGACCTGTTGATTGATCCGCACATGATCGAGCAAGCGTTGTTGAATATTGTTAGAAACGCCCAACAAGCGCTGTATGAGTCAGATACGCCAGAGCCAACCATCCACTTGATCACGCGTATCGAAAGGCAGATGACTATCCACGGTGAACGTTACCCATTATGTGCGTTGATCAAGATAATTGATAATGGCCCCGGTGTGCCAGCGCAAGTTCGGGATACGCTGTTTTATCCAATGGTCTCAAGTAAAACGGATGGCAGTGGCCTTGGTTTATCGATTTCGCAAACGTTAATCGATCATCACAAGGGCAAGATTGAGTGCGACAGCCATCGTGGACATACCGAATTTTCTATTTATTTACCGATTGTGACTACTGCTAAGTTGCCATCGGCGGAGCTATGAACAATATGCATAAGGTAACCGATTATGAATGCTGAACCTGTTTGGATCGTCGATGATGACAGTTCCATCCGTTGGGTCCTGCAAAAAGCTCTGCAAGCGGCCCATATCCCCTGCGTATCGTTTGCGAACCCGCAGGATTTGCTACTCCAGCTTGACGTAGCTCAGCCTCCTCAGGTCATCATTTCTGACATTAAAATGCCGGAAATGGACGGTATGACGTTGTTAAATCGTGTACATGATCAATATCCAATGCTACCGGTAATTATCATGACTGCCCATTCTGACCTAGACAGTGCGGTTAATGCCTATCAAAGCGGGGCCTTTGAATACCTGCCCAAACCCTTTGATATTGATGAAGCTATCGCATTGGTGCAAAGAGCATTAATTCATGCCAAAGAAAACAGCCGCACAGAAAACGTTACTGAAGAAAAGCCTGCGTCGGAAATTATCGGCGAAGCCCCTGCAATGCAGGAAGTGTTTAGAGCCATCGGACGACTTTCGCGCTCATCAATAAGTGTCTTGATCAATGGGCAATCAGGTACAGGGAAAGAATTGGTTGCACATGCTTTACATAAGCATTCGCCGCGTGCCATGAGTCCATTTATCGCCTTAAACATGGCGGCAATTCCAGCTGATTTAGTAGAGTCTGAACTTTTTGGACATGAAAAGGGCGCATTTACCGGCGCACAAAATTTACGCCAAGGACGCTTTGAACAAGCCAATGGTGGCACACTGTTTCTGGATGAAATTGGCGACATGCCATTAGACGTTCAAACGCGACTACTACGAGTCCTCGCGGATGGCCAGTTCTATCGAGTGGGCGGCAGAGAACCGATAAAAGTTGATGTTAGGATCATTGCTGCCACACACCAGAATCTGGAGAAACGCGTAACAGAAGGCAAATTCCGCGAAGATTTGTTTCATCGATTGAATGTGATCCGGGTGCATATTCCATCCCTTAAAGAGCGTCGAGAAGATATTCCGCTATTGGCCAAGCATTTTCTCAATCGCGCAGCCAAAGAGTTGGACGTAGAAGCCAAAACGCTTAGCAAGGATGCTGCACGTACGATGAGCGACCTGGCTTGGCCGGGTAATGTTCGGCAGTTAGAAAACGTGTGCCGCTGGCTGACCGTTATGGCTTCAGGTCAAGAAATTCTACCCGCTGATCTGCCACCAGAAATCCATGAAGACATCACGCCACAAACAAGTAGTATTGACAGTTCATGGGATACATTATTGGCCAATTGGGCCGATCAGCAATTGAAGAGTGGTAAAGATAACATTCTCGATGATGCAATGTATGTATTTGAGAAAACTCTGCTACAACGTGCACTGCACTTTACCCATGGGCATAAGCAGGATGCGGCAAAACGACTGGGTTGGGGGCGCAATACCTTAACGCGAAAGCTAAAAGAGCTTGATCTGTAAGTCTGCTAGCGTTGGATTTTCTTGCCTTAGCGGATTCAAATATTGCAATAGAGCTTAATCCAGTAACGCCGTGATTTGGCTTGTCGAAAATGTAAACACATTGCACTCGCTCGAGCTTTTAGCGTACGTGTCTGGGTTTGGAACGTCAGAACTACTCTGATGTTGGAAAATTCATAGTCAATACAAGCTATTATAAGTTACTCTATAGAGGTTTCCTGTTCCTGATAAGCGTAACTAATGGCCGAAGCTTTAGAATCCAATCGCACCCGCGCGCAAATGAAAGAAATTATGCGTGCCCTAGCATCTGGACGCTTTGTTTCAGTGCGCAGAACGTTACATACCCTGCCCGCGTCTGATGTTGCCTTGGTTCTTGAGTCCAGTCCGAAAAAATCCCGCGATGAATTGTGGCAGTTAATCGATAGCGATTTTCACGCTGATGTCATAGAAGAGCTGTCCGAAGAAGTACGTAACGGCATTATCACCCAAATGACCACTACCAATGCAGTTGATGTATTGGGTCAGATGGATACTGACGACTTGGCGGAAACTCTAAGTTCATTACCTGAAGAAGTTTTGGCCTCATTGCTTAAATCAATGGACGCGCAAGATCGACTGCGCGCTGAGCAAGCCTTATCTTACGGTGAAGAAACCGCCGGTTTCATCATGAATACCGATACCATCACGTTGCGTTCTGACGTAACTATTGATGTGGTTTTGCGATATTTACGATTGCGCTCTAAAGTGCCTGAAGATACCGATACATTCTATGTTGTTGACCGTAACGATACGCTCATCGGTAGTTTACCCGTCACCCGCTTATTGATCGAACCAGCAGAAGCTCTGGTTGCTGAAGTCATGGATGATGAGCCTGAAGCAATACCAGTTGATATGCATGATGGTGAAGTTGCAAGCTTATTTGAACGCTACAACTGGCTGTCTGCGCCTGTCGTAGATAGCAAACACCGCTTAGTCGGTCGGATCACCATCGACGACGTGGTTGATATTATTCGTGAGGATGCCGAGCACTCGATGATGAGTATGGCGGGTCTTGACGATGAGGAAGATACCTTTGCACCAGTCCTGCAAAGTACCCGAAGACGCTCAATTTGGCTCGGGGTAAACTTACTAACCGCATTGATGGCGGCTGCTGTGAGTGATTTATTTGAGGCCACGTTAAGTCAACTTGCGGTACTTGCAATCTTAAACACCATCGTACCCAGTATGGGCGGGGTCGCGGGCAATCAAACACTAACTCTCGTTATCCGCGGTATGGCGCTAGGCCATGTCAACTCTGGCAATAGTCGCTCACTGGTCAGTAAAGAATTAGCCATTGGCTTTCTGAATGGCATTATTTGGGCGGTTCTGATTGCCGCGGTAATAGCACTTTGGAAACAGGATTATCAGCTCGGTGTTATTATTGCTTTTGCGATGCTCGCCAATATGATAGCAGCAGCGCTCTCTGGAGCGACACTGCCGATAATTATGAAACGGTTGAAAATAGACCCGGCCCTAGCTGGAAGCGTTATCCTCACTACGATAACTGATGTGGTCGGCATTTTTGCATTTCTAGGCACAGCGACACTGTTTTTAATCTAGCGCGACTACAGTTCAATATGACCGAGCATAGTAGTCGGTACTTGTGATACTACGGCTTGATAACCCCTGAAATTAAATCTTGGTGGGATGCTAGATTTTAATCGGCTAATACAGCTTTATCTCGCCCCATAGCCTTGGCTCGATATAACGCCTTATCAGCACGACTTATCAATTCATTTGGCTCTTCACCCTTGTTATAAACGGCGACTCCAATTGAGATACTGAGCTGATGTTTGTCATTAACAACGGTCGAATTATGCTCAATGTCACTACGCAGAACTGCGCAACGCAAAGTTTCAGCAATCTGCAAAGCTTGCTCGGCTGACGTGTTGGGTAAAACCACGGAGAATTCTTCCCCGCCAAAACGCGCGACTAATTCTCCGGCGCGTCGTGTGTGCTCATTGATCAATTGCGCAATCAAACGTAAACAATCGTCACCCTGCAGATGACCGTAGGTATCGTTGTATTGCTTAAAAGAATCAACATCAATTAGCAGCAATGCTAATGGTGAGCCTGCACGTTGTGCGCGGAGTATTTCTTCTTGTAAAGCCTCATCAAAATAACGGCGATTGGCTAAACCGGTCAAACCATCCTTTCGTGATAAAGCAAGTAGCTTTTCTTCTGCGCGTTTACGGATTTCTATTTGCTCTTTTAATTGTGCATTTAAGCTAAACGCCTCTAGGATAGAACGGTTAACTGGTAACATCGTACGCAAAATAACTGCACCGTATAACAGCATACACACCGCCAAGGCATAACTAAGACTGTCACCAGCGAGTAAGAAATAACCAAAAGCAGGAAGAAACACGGGTAAAAAGAATGCCATCATGGCGCGCCAATCTGATGCATAGCCAACTAATGCTGTTGCACTCAAGCCTATTGCAAGTAGAGCCACCAATGCAGACACAATGGGATCATTCGCGGTTAATAAATGGCACCACGCAATTCCGTACAATATGCCTTGGGTCGCACTCGCCAGGATAAACCGATTATGCAGTCGTGCCAGTACTTTTGGATCGCAAGTGTCTTTATACCTGCGGTAATAGAAATAAAGCGGTATGCGCACAACAGAAAGCCCGCACACCGCAAAAAACCATTGCATTGCATACGCAAGCTCAACAGACGAACGGAATAGGTAAGTGATCAGAAGAGCTGCAAGAGGGTGAGAGATTATGAGCGTAAAAGAATGCGCATAGATACTATCAACTTGCTTCCTTTTTAGCTTCACGTTTAATCCCTTAACTACTTCCATGTAATGTCCTTAAGGGATTTATTTCACTACACGCAGTGAGGGTTTCGCCTTAGCTTTTTTAGTAGCTGGTGTTTTTTCAGGTTCTGTTGGAGTCGCAGTGGTAGGCTCGCTAGCGAGTTCAGATTCAGTTGTGAACACCGTACCAGCGCCATTTTCTCGTGCATAAATCGCTAGTACTGCATGACTTGGAATAAAGATACGGTGAGGTTGGCCACTGAAACGAGCCTGAAAACTCAGGCTCTCATAATCCATCGTAAAATGCACACACGCAGATGGAGAAATGTTCAACACGATTTGCCCATCCCTGACAAATTGCTGAGGTACTTCAACACCTGTCGCATTCGCATTCACCACGATGTAAGGTGTAAGGTCATTATCCACAATCCAATCAAAGAAGGCCTTTAACAGATAGGGTTGGTTTGAAGTCATTGCAATTTGGTCAGTCATTGGCACTTATAATGGATTGTGGATTTCACGCTCTTGGTCGGTCAATGAAGCTTTGAAAGAACTACGCCCAAAGATCCGCCCCATATAAGCAAGAATATCTTTACTACCTGCACCTGATAACTCAATCTTCAATGCTGGTAAGCGCCATAGTAATGGTGCCAAATAACAATCGACCAAACTGAATTCTTCAGACATAAAATAAGGTGTTTCAGCGAACAATGGAGCAATACTTAAAATTGCTTCACGCAATTCATTGCGAGCAGTGTCTACATCACCTCGATTATTCATTATAGCGTCTGCAAGTGAATACCAATCTTGCTCAATGCGGTGCATCATTAAGCGGCTTTGGCCACGTGAAACGGGGTAAACTGGCATAAGCGGTGGATGTGGGAAACGCTCATCAAGATATTCCATGATGATATGCGACTTATACAACACAAGTTCGCGATCCACTAAGGTCGGTACAGTGCCATAAGGATTTAAATCAATTAGGTCTTCTGGCAAATTGGTTGGGTCAGTATAACTGATCTCAACACCTACACCTTTTTCTGCTAAAACGATTCTGACTTGATGACTGTAGATATCCAAAGTATCTGAAAACAAAGTCATAATTGACCGTTTATTTGTGGCAACTGCCATTTACGTTCCTCCGCATTACGCAGTTATTGCAATCGCCAAAAAACGATCGCATATATTCATTCGTCAAAAAAGGGCGCGAGTGCGCCCTCAATCAAAGCATTATACCTTAAGTTGTACGTTTAGTGCACGTCGCGCCAGTATTCTTTCTTCAGCAATAATGCGAATACAAAGAAGACAACGATAAACACCAATACCCATTTACCAATAGCTTCTGACTTAAGCCGTGCAGGTTCACCGGTGTACTGAAGGAAATTAACCAAATCAAGCATCGCTTGGTCATATTCATCTGCAGATAACATGCCGTCACCATCAGATTTTAAACCTGCGTAACGCTCGACCATTTCACCATCTACCATTACAGTTTCGTAGTGTTCACGCGGAGTCCCTTGCAGCTCTTGCAGTACATGCGGCATACCAACATCAGGAAACACCTTGTTGTTTACGCCAAAGGTTTTATTTTCATCTACATAAAAGGTACGTAGGTAGGTGTACAGCCAATCAGCACCCCGTACACGCGCCACCAATGTCAAATCAGGAGGTGGTGCACCAAACCAGGTCGCAGCATACTCTGCCGGCATTGGCGTAGTGATATAATCCGAAACCTTTTCGCCTGTGAACTGCAAATACTTTTGACCTAATTCATCAGGAATACCAAGGTCATTAAAAGTACGCTGATAGCGTTGATACTGCATTTGGTGACAACCTAAGCAGTAATTCATAAAGATCTTGGCGCCGTTTTGTAACGAGGCCTTATCCGTCAAATCATAGTCTGCGTGATCGAGCGGATAAGTACTACCTGCAGCCCATACCAAAGAGGGCAAGGTTAGAAGTGCCGCTATTATAATTCTTCTCATCGTGGGATCCTCGCGGGTACAGGCTTGGTTCCTTCGTTTTTACTGTATATAAACAGCAACACGAAAAAGCCAAAATACATAATCGTTGCAAACTGTGACGCTACAATCTTCCAGTTTTCTTGTGGCGTACCGCCCAGGTAACCCAAGAATACGAAAACCGCAGCAAACATTAACAAGTTAACCTTGTGCAAGCCACTACGATAGCGCCATGAGCGCACGCGCCCGCGATCAATCCATGGCAATGCAAATAAAGCAGCAATCGCTGCAAACATAAAGATGACCCCGAAGAGCTTATCCGGGACAGCTTTTAGAATTGCGTAGAACGGTGTGAAATACCAAACAGGGAAAATATGCTCTGGCGTTTTTAGTGGGTTAGCAATTTCAAAGTTGGGCTTTTCTAAGAAGTAACCACCCATCTCCGGCATAAAGAACATGACATAACAGAAGCCAAACAAGAAGACTGCAAAAGCCACCAAGTCCTTCAATACGATGTGCGGGAAGAAGGGCACGACATCGTCAGCAATGTCATATTTGCTGGTGTAATACTCATGAATCTTCCACTTAGTTTTCTCGTCATCAGAAAGCGAGCCTTTCTTGTGCTTAATTGCGACGCCGTCCGGGTTGTTAGAGCCAACCTCGTGCAGTGCAATGATGTGTAAGAACACTAAAATCACGATGACCAATGGTAATGCAATAACATGTAGAGCAAAGAAGCGGTTCAACGTGGCGCCAGAAATTACGTAATCTCCTTGGATCCATACAACTAAGTCTGGACCGATAACGGGAATGGCGCCGAACAGTGATACGATGACCTGAGCCCCCCAGTAGGACATTTGTCCCCAAGGAAGTACATAACCCATAAATGCTTCTGCCATCAGTGCTAAATAAATCAGCATACCAAAGACCCACAGCAACTCGCGTGGCTTTTGATACGAGCCATAAATCATGCCGCGGAACATATGCATGTAGACGACGATGAAGAACGCCGAAGCGCCAGTTGAGTGCATGTAACGAATAAGCCAACCGTAATCGACCTCGCGCATAATATACTCAACCGAAGCGAATGCGCGCTCTGCACTAGGCTCAAAGTTCATGGTTAACCAAATACCAGTGACGATTTGGTTTACTAATACGATCGTGGCAAGAAAACCAAATACGTACCAAAAGTTCATATTACGTGGCGCTGGATACTGGATAGCATGCATGTTCGCCACACGCATCATCGGGATGCGCTCCTCAATCCAATTTAAAAATCCTGACATGTTAAGCGACCTCTGCTTCTGAACCGATGATAACGGTTGTATCGTCAACAAACTGATAAGGCGGTACTACAAGATTTGATGGTGCTGGGACGTTTTGGAAAACACGCCCTGCCATATCAAACTTAGAACCGTGACATGGACAGAAGAAACCGTCAGAAACGCCTTCCGCATATTGCGCCATGGCACCATCTTTAAGGTGCTGTGGTGAACAGCCAAGGTGAGTACAAATACCGACCAAGATAAGATACTCGTCTTTCAATGAACGCCATTGATTCTGAGCAAAGGTCGGTTGTTGTTCTACTTCCGAGTTTGGATCTTTTAATTGATCTTCGTGGGTCGCTAATGCTGCCAAAATCTCTGGCGTTCGACGCACAATCCACACCGGCTTACTACGCCACATAACCCGTACCAACTGCCCTGGCTCAATGCCAGAAATATCAACTTCAACATCTGCACCAGCGGCCTTAGCCTTGGCACTTGGATTCCAAGAAGCAATAAATGGAACAGCTGCTCCAATGACACCTATACCGCCAACTACTGATGTAGCGACTGTTAAAAAGCGTCTACGATTATTAGGTTGTGGTTGACCTTGTGCTTGCGAAGATTCGCTCGCATCAACAGATACATTACTCATCCACGGTTCTCCAGATTTGGACAAATGGCTTCTCGTTTGTGAGAAAGCCGAAAGCGAGTCGTCATGACGATTCGAATGATTATTTTCGATCGGAAATGATAAAAAAAACCCCCGCCAATGACAAGGAAATACAGGCAAAAAACAAGGATTTAGTTGAAATTCACCATTTCCTATGGCCATACAAGGGAAAGGTGAGAATAAATCTCATGTTGCATACCGAAAAAGCTATTTTTCACCCTACCAATTATACATCTCTGCAAAAGGTATAAAAAAACCCGGCATGTGCCGGGTTCTTTGTGCAATCCAATAAAACTTAACGTTTTGAGAATTGTGGTTTCTTACGCGCTTTGTGTAGACCCACTTTCTTACGTTCAACGCGACGTGCATCACGGGTAACGAAGCCAGCTTTACGTAGTGCTGGGCGTAGTGTCTCATCAAACTCCATCAATGCACGAGTGATGCCGTGACGGATAGCGCCAGCTTGACCACTGATACCACCACCGCGAACAGTGATGTAAAGGTCAAACTTTTCAGTCATTTCAACTAGCTCAAGCGGTTGACGAACGACCATGCGAGCAGTCTCACGACCAAAGAACTCGTCTAGAGGACGTTGGTTAACTGTGATGCTACCTGTACCTGGACGCAAGAATACGCGAGCAGTTGAGCTTTTGCGACGACCAGTGCCGTAATATTGAGTATCTGCCATGTGTGTCGCTCCTTAAATATCCAAAACCTGTGGTTGCTGGGCAGCATGATTATGCTCAGAGCCAGCGTACACTTTCATTTTGCGGAACATTGCACGGCCAAGAGGACCTTTAGGCAACATACCCTTAACAGCTTTCTCTAGAACCATTTCTGGCTTCTTATCGATAAGCTTTTCAAAAGTGATGTCTTTCAAACCACCTGGGTAACCAGAGTGCGCATAGTAGACTTTGTCTTTTGCTTTGTTGCCTGTTACAGCAATTTTTTCAGCATTAACAACTACAATGTAATCACCAGTATCAACGTGCGGTGTATACTCTGGCTTATGCTTACCGCGCAAGCGGCGAGCGATTTCAGACGCTAAACGTCCAAGTGTTTTATCAGTGGCATCAACCACGAACCAGTCTCTTTTTACTGTTTCTGGCTTTGCAACAAAAGTTTTCATTATTCGTCACCCGAAAATATAACTGTTACCGATTACCGCAGTAATCTCCCGAAAATCAACGCCTAGGCCCCTTCGAACCTGTTGATTCTTCCACTTTCCCAAAGTGGGCGTAACTGGGCAGGGCGCGAATTATACAGATTTTGACGTAAAAGCGAAGACCCAATCGTAAATTATTCAAAAAATAACCAGCTAGCTTTCAATTTCTAAGCAGTATGATAAGTTTTAGCCTAATCATGTAGTGTCAATGGTCGGCAAAGTGAAATTTAAATTGCATCATTGCAAGCAAGTAACATTCCTTAGGTGCCTTCGTTTGCATCTGGTTTTGTTAGGTTTAATTGGTGCTTTTCCAGTATGTGCTCAAGCGGCAGACAATGAGGTTATTTTCGCCTCACTCTCACAAACTTCACCGACTCAGCGTTATTATATTGAATTATTGCAAATTGCCGTGGAGGAAAGTACTGAAGAATTTGGTGCCGTGACCTTACGGAATTATCCCACTCCGATGGACCAATCCAGACAAATACAACTGTTGCTTGAAGGCGAAGCAGATGTGATGTGGACAATGTCCACACCAGAGCGTGAAAGTGAGCTTCTTGCCGTCAAGTTTCCATTGATTAATGGATTATTAGGTAAGCGTGTATTTTTAATCGCTAAGGGCAGTCAACGCGCCTTTTCAGGCCTAAGTACCCAGCAACTTCGAGCCAAAGTAGCGATTCAGGGCGAAGGTTGGCCGGACACTGATATTCTTCGGCATAATGATTTTACCGTGTCTTCTGTACAGTGGTATGAGTGGCAATTTGGTATCGCGAAGCTACTGCTGACTGGAACCGTTGACTATTTCCCTCGCAGCGTTATTGAAGCTGAAGCCGAACTCGCATTGCCTCACAACAAAGGTCTGGTCATAGAATCTCAACATTTACTCGATTATCCAGCATTTATTTATTACTTCGTAACCCCGTCTAAACCTGACCTTCAGCAGCGACTCTTGGTTGGCTTGCAGAGGGCCGAGAAAAGTGGTCGACTCCAGGCTCATTTTGCCTCATATCCGGGATACCATTCAGCAAATCAGTTACTCCAACAAGAGCGCACGATACACACCTTGCAAAATCCATTCTTCCCAAACCAGTAAGTTACGAACTTTGCCATAAGTATGCGCTAGTAATCGGGACTTTAAAGTGTTTATTTTTTCAACATCTTACACTATGCTAATTCAGCAATTCGCTTATCAAGCGTGAGCAGTTCAAGTTAATCAACTCAATAAAAAGGTTTTACCATGAAAAGGATGTTTTTAGCTCTATTAGCATTTAGTGTTGCATTCAGCACACCAGCATTGGCCCGTGATGATCGTCTTCAGTTCGATCTTGAACCCTTCCTTAGCTCAGAAAAAGCTAAGTCGGCGTTACTTGATGTGCCTTTATATTTTGCCGGGCAAAGCTATCCAGAGGTAAAGAGTTCCTATGGCAATGTGTCGACGAACAAAAAAACTAATGCATTTAACAAGTCTGACCAAGAAGCGTGTGAGTGGGTTATGTTATCAGCCCTGAAACAATTGCAAGAGCGCGCGTTAAGAGAAGGCATGAATGCTGTGGTTAACATCAAGTCGAATTACAAGCACAAAGAATTTGCCAGTAGTGAAAAGTTTGAGTGTGGGGCAGGCAACATAATCGCCGGTGTTGCATTAAAAGCTGACTTAGTAAAAATTTAACCGGTGGGGGTTGCGAAAGCAACCCCTTCTCATATACCGTAAGGTGATGTATTCGAGTACGGCTCGTGATAGGTGGCAGTACTTAATTTAACGGAATAATTTTAAACAACAACACCAAGGAGACGTCACACTATGAATATAAAACCTACTCAATCAAAAATTGCCGTAATACTCACGTTCCTGCTGGCTTTTGGGCTGGCCGGTTGCTCATCGACGGGCAGTTCTTCAGATAAGGCTGAAAGTAACGAAGCGGCCGAGGCTGAAGCTAAAGAGGCGCAAGAAGCACAATCTGAATTAGCTTCCATCCCTGATGATTCGCCTATGAAGCAAGTTGAACTAGGCATGAGTGACACGCGTGTACGGAACATCCTGGGCAATCCAGATGATTCAACATCCTATCAAACAGGCAAAGCGTGGATACCCTTCTATTACGGAACTGATACACATCGCGTTGATTGGCTTTACTTTGGTAAAGGCCGCGTAGTGTTTTCGATCAATCGCTATAGCGGTCAGCATAAAGTGATCCGTGTGTCCTACGAGCCGGATTTAAAATAATCCAAATAACTTGCGCCGCCCCAAATATTTGGGCGGCGCATTGCTGTTAGCTACGAATGCCACATGAGTAATGCTTGAATATCTCGATTTAGTTTTAACTTTTGCCTATTAGTGAACGCGTATGGGCATCTCCTAGAGCACAAACGAAAACATAAGCATTTGAGAAGAAAATTGGCACTTAATGAATGCCTCGGTTGCACCGATGCATTTCACTTACTCTTTGTGTCGTTGTTTAGCCTCTTCCCAAAGAGCCTCCATTTCCTCCAACGAAACAGCGTGGATCTGTTTGTCCTGTTCCTGAATAGCTGTTTCGATGTAGTTAAAACGTCCTTCAAATTTTTGACAGGCTTTGGTTAAAGCAAGCTCAGGAGATACCTTCATATGCCTCGCTAGATTGACGACTGCAAACAGCAGATCGCCAAGTTCTTCTTCGGCGGCTTCTTTATCTAAAGTTGACGCATTGAGTTCGCTACGTAATTCAGTAACTTCCTCTTCAACTTTGGCTAAGACTGGCCCTATAGAGTCCCAATCAAACCCTACCTTGGCACAAGCATCTTGCAATTCATACGCACGTTGAAATGCCGGAACTCCTCTTTTAACTCTATCGAGAATACTGGATTGAGTCTCCTTGGTTAGCTGTCGTTCAGTAGCCTTGATCGCTTCCCATTGAGCCGCCAGCTCTTCATCCGTATGTACTACAGTACTATCTTCAAAAACATGGGGATGACGACGAATAAGCTTATCCGCAATAGCTTTGGCAACGTCATCAAAACTAAATTGGCCTTGCTCATGGGCGATCTGAGCATAAAAAACCACCTGAAATAATAAGTCGCCGAGTTCGTCACATATCGCTGTTGGCTCAGCTCTCAAAATAGCATCAGCAACTTCATAGGTTTCTTCAAGAGTATATTTAAGTAACGATGTCATATTCTGCTTGCGATCCCACGGACAGCCGTTTATTGGGTCGCGCAATTGCTGCATGATTTGCAGCAGACGAGTCAGGTTTTCGGGTTTCTCGGTCATTATGCGTCTTTTCTTACCACATCAACTACATCGTGAATTTGCTTGAGACTGAGCATAACCTTACGCAATGATTTCACATCAGCGACTTCTACAGTTAAGACAATATCCGCAGAACCTGAAGACTTATTACTTAAACTATTAACCCCTAACAAGGATACTCTTAAATTAGCTAGCACAGTGGTTATGTCCCGCAGGATGCCAGTTCGATCAGTACAAATAACTAGCAACTGCGCTTCAAACCCAGCGGCAATATCACCAGACCAATTGACCTCAACCTCGCGCTCAGGGTGCTGTTCCAATAAATGGACCAATTGCTCGCAGTTTTGTCGATGCACACTTACGCCCCTGCCCTGGGTAATAAACCCCACAATAGGCTCGCCTGGAACCGGTTGACAGCAGTTAGCTAAATGGCTCATCAGGTGCCCTACTCCCTCAACAACCACACTGTCATCACGTTTCTTATTACTTTTCGGTCTGCTTGGCGTTTTCACCAGCCTTTCTGGTGTTGGCTCAGGTTCGGGCGGTTGTAAGTGCTGTTGTAATTGCCGTACAACAGACATTATTCGAACGTCACCGGCGCCAATGGCAGTATAAAGCTCGTCTACCGAAGGCTGATTAAAGCGTTCGCAAATTTCCCCTAAAGCCTTAATCGGAAGGTGGACCTTGTTTACCTCCCGTTCAGCAATCTCCTTGCCTGCTTCCAGGTTTTTCACCCGGTCTTGCTTCTTAAAGAAACTATGGATGGTTGCCCGCGCCCGCGAGGAATGAACGTATCCAAGTCCAGGGTGCATCCAATCTCGGCTCGGACTGGGCTCCTTGCCGGTTAGCACTTCGACCTGATCGCCGCTTTTGAGCTGATAGGTGAATGGCACAATTCGTTTATTCACCTTCGCGCCAATACAACGGTGTCCAATGTTGGTGTGGACATAATAGGCGAAATCGAGTGGCGTCGAGCCCTGAGGCAAATCCAAAACATCACCCTTAGGAGTGAATACATATACCCTATCATCAAAAACTTGACTACGTAGCTCTTCGACTAAGTCACCGGACTCTGCAACTTCTTCTTGCCACTGCAAAATTTTGCGCAACCAGTTCAAACGCTCTTCATGTCCTGACGTTTTACTTTGCGCCCCCTCTTTATATTTCCAATGTGCGGCGACCCCAAGCTCAGCATCTTGATGCATTTGCTGAGTACGGATTTGGATCTCAATAGACTTGCCTTGAGGGCCAATGATGACTGTATGTATGGACTGATAACCATTCGGCTTCGGAGTGGCAATGTAATCATCAAATTCATTGGGTATGTGTTTAAAATGCGCATGCACAATCCCCAAAGCGGCATAGCAATCCTGTAATCGATCGGCGATGATTCGCATCGCGCGAATATCAAACAGTTGCTCAAAGGTCAGCCGCTTTTTCTGCATTTTTTTCCAAATACTGAAAATATGCTTGGGACGACCATAAACTGCGGCCTGAATACCTTGTTCATTAAGTAATGACTGTAAACGCGCCACCATCGACTCGATATATTCAGTTCTGTCTGCACGCTTTTCATCTAGCATGCTAGCAATTTGTTTGTAGGTTTTCGGGTGCAGGTAGCGAAAGGCAAGATCTTCCAGCTCCCATTTTAATTGCCCGATGCCCAACCGATTGGCCAACGGCGCATAAATTGAGGCACATTCTGTAGCCACCATGACACGGGTTTCTTCGTCAGCGTCTTTGACTGACTGTAACGCACATATACGTTCTGCCATTTTAAGTACAACAGCGCGCACATCCTCTACCATCGCGAGCAGCATACGGCGGATACTATCGATTTGATGTTCCTGAAATTGTGCGGTCTTATTAATCCCGGTGCGGCCATGCAAAGCGCGAATGGCTTCCATCTTGCGCACGCCTTCAATTAGTCTGCCGATTTCTTGTCCGAAAGATTCAATGACATCTTCATTGGAAAGGGCATGCTGTTGACAATAGGGAAACACTAACGCCGCCTGCAGCGTCGTATCATCCATATTGAGCTGAACTAAAATTTCGACCATTTCCTGGCCGACAAGCAAGATCTCTGGCTTTTCAGCAATCGAACGCAAGGCCTTTTGGGTATCTTGAGGCAGTTGCAATTGCGCCATCCATTGCTCGAATGGTGGCCGTTGTTCACTATGTACTTTTCGTGTCGAAACCATGGTTCTCTGTATTAACTTCGGTGAAACACTGCCATTAATTCACAATGCTTGGTATAAGCAAACATCTCTACCAAACGGATTTTCTGCAACTGATAACCTCGTGCAATTAGCTGTTTGGCGTCACGGGCAAAACTGGCAGGATTGCAAGAAACGTACACAATAATCGGATGATGCTGAGGATTTAAGTGAGCACAAACTGTTGGAGCGCCCTCGCGCGACGGATCAAGCAATACTGCATCAAAAGGTTCGCGTAAGATTTGCTGCACAATCTTCTCGTCGAGTAGATCGTGATGGTCAAAACTGCACTGTTTTAGTGCGAGATGCTCTGCACTCTGTTGAGCACGAGTTACCATACTGGCGACCCCTTCTACGCCCCGAACCTGAAAGCCACGATTGGCCAGAAGCAAACTAAAATTTCCAGTACCACAGAACAAGTCAAGTACTGAGTTAACCTTAGCCTCGGCGAGCCACTTTGCAACCTGAGCAACCATATGTTGATTAACTCGAGCGTTGACTTGGACAAAATCATCAGCCCCGACGGGGATCTGTATGCCATCACCGGGTGAATAAGTGACCGTAGCGAGATCCCCGTGCAATGTTTCGGCAGACTTATCTGCAATCGCTATCGATACGTTACAGTCAAACTGCTCAGCTAATTTTATTAATGCATTGGTATCTTCACTGGCCAGCGCCGCCATCGCGCGAATGTGCACCAATACTTGGTTGTCACCAGAGAACAACGTAATGTGCCCCAGCGGCTTGGGGTTTTGTAGCTCGCTAACCCAAGCTTGCAGAGGCTGAATAAGACGTTCAATTTCTGGCGCTAGTACTGCGCACTCATGCAGCTTAAAGACCTCGTTGCTTTTACTGCGGCGGTAGCCGAGCCGGCGGTCATTGTTATCTCGAACATCTACAGCAAGGCGCGCTTTACGTCGATACCCTAGTGGTTCAGCAAAAATATCAGCTTCCCACTCACACTCTTTAACACCGGCAATTTTCGCCAATAATTGCGTGATCGCTTGCTTGCGTTGTTGGCGCAAATACTCCGGTTCAACGTAGTCAAGCTGACACCCACCACAGTCTTGTGAATGTTGACAAAATGGCAGTTGTCGCGCTGAATTTGATGTTTCAATCTGTAGCATTTGACCGTGCCAAACGTGCTTTTTGCGCGACGCTATTGCAACCTTCACGGTTTCGCCCGGCAACGCCCCTTCAACGAATACCACTGGCGCATGCTTGGCAGCCACGCCTAAGCCAGTGTGATCGAGCACAGTTATTTGAGTCGTAATTATTTGCTCTGCACCCGAGTTACGGCGGGTATTCAATGACTTTGCGCGGCGCTTAACCGGCTTAACAAACCGCACCATAGACTAACTCGATGACTCTAGAATAACCGTCGCAACTGCATAGTGCTTTTCGTCAGAAATAGATACAGCGGTCGAATTCACACCTCGCGACTCACACAAGCGCGCAAACTCACCACTAAAGTGAAGTTGCGGTTGTCCAAGTGCATTATTGTCAATTTCAATGTGCTGCCAACTTACACCGTTGCCAATTCCTGTACCGAGCGCTTTGACGGCAGCTTCTTTTGCGGCAAAACGCTTGGCAAGATAGCGGGCTGGATGTAGGTGATTCGCATAAACCTGCATTTCTTTCTCGGTTAACACTCGTTCTGCTAAACGTGAAGACTTAGCACAATGCGCTTCGATCCGCTCAATTTCAACAATATCTGTACCTAGGCCGATGATCACTGGAGTAATTCCTATTGTTTACAGTTTATACGCAGACAAACGTGCTTGTTGCATAAGATCACGCATATCTTTAACTGCGGTATGTAAACCATCGAAAGCGGCACGAGCAATAATTGCATGCCCGATGTTCAACTCTACTATCTGTGGGATTGCAGCAATGGGTTTAACATTGTGATAATGCAAACCATGCCCCGCGTTGACTTCTAACCCAAGCGAATCCGCATAAATAATACCTTCGATTAGTTTAACCAATTCCACTTGCTGTTGTTGCAGAGTTGGCGCATCGGCATACTGCCCCGTATGAATTTCGATGAAAGGCGCGCCACATTCCTTGGCGGCTTCAATTTGGCGCTTATCAGCATCAATAAACAAAGAGACTAATATTCCGTTTTCAGCGAGTTGACTGCACGCATCCTTGATTGCCGCAAGATTGTCAGCCACATTGAGGCCGCCTTCAGTTGTAAGCTCTGCGCGTTTTTCAGGCACCAGGCAACAAAACGTCGGCTTCACCCGGGTGGCTATGCCCAACATTTCAGCAGTAACTGCCATTTCCAGGTTGAGTCGTGTTTGTACCGTTTCACTTAGCAACTCGACGTCACGATCGCGAATATGTCGCCGATCTTCACGTAAATGTACGGTTATGCCATCAGCCCCTGCTTGTTCTGCGATCTGTGCTGCGTGCACTGGATCGGGATACTGCGTTCCTCGGGCATTGCGAAGCGTGGCGATATGATCAATGTTGACGCCTAAAAAGATATCGTTCAAACACCTATCCTCATTTATTTCAGGACCAAATTCAGGAGTATGGTAGCAATAATGCTACGTGCTGTCTGTCCGCTTATTGCGTACTTTATTGCGAAATTTTCACGATGTTTACTTTACCTGTGCAAACAGTGAGCGACTTTGTAACGGTTTACTGCCAATCACACTGGGCAGCGCTAGACGTACGAACAGTTTGGCCGCTCGTAGGCTAGTTGTATGCCAATCCTGCATTTGCATAGCGATGATATCCCGCCCATAAAACAAAGGGGCTGAATGCGCTTGGTGATCACCTGATAGGGTCGCGGTAACGAAACCCTGCTCTGGCAGAAAGGTGTAACTTGCACCTTCTTCTATTGGATTATGCGATTCTGCGCAAGCTGAGAGATCAGGCAAATAGCCTAAGTGCTCTAACAACTTGAGTTCAAAACTTCTGAGTATAATTTCTACATCTGCACTTCGCGTATCAGAGCCGGCTTTAGCTAAGTGCTGCAAGGCCAATTGATAGTCACTAAAAATTTCCTCGTGCGGCAAATCAATCGGTAAGGCCCGGCTAAGCAATTCATTTAAGTAAAAGCCACAATAGAGTGCTTGTTGGGTAAGAGAAACGCGGCCAGATAGCGCCTCAACGCGCCCTAAATTACGCAATTCATTGCGCCCAGAAACAACACATTCAAGCAACTGGAATGGCTGAAGTAAGCTTTTCCGATCCGATTTACTGCCCCGTACACCTTTTGCCACAACTCGCAGCTTGCCACTTTCCAGGGTTAACACATCAACTAATAAACTGGTTTCTCGGTACGGTAACCGATGCAAGACATAACCCTGACAGGTAAAGCCTGACATTTTTAACTGCGCCTCAAGCGAACCACTTTCATGGTTTCAAAAGATATGCCCGCCACTTCTTGAGTCTGCGGATAATAAGTCAGGTCGACGCGTGCCCCGGTGAGCGTTTGATAAGGATTTTTACGCCGATAAACAAAAGGTACGTCGTAGCCATCCAACATTAGGGTGTTGATGTACCAGTCATCTTCAACCCGCTGCACGTGAGAAACCACCTTACAATATTCGCTATGGGTTAAATCAGGGTGCTTGCTGAGTAAACGATTCAATGTTTTGTTAACCATTAGTCGAGGGCCTCAACTAACAACTGCAAATTGCGCTTATTACGAAATTCGTTAACGTCGAGGCGATAAGCCAACTGGACTTCTGTTTGCTCAGAGGCAGGCCAGCGGGCCGTATCCACATTAAACGCAATGGCGTCAAGATAATCACCATTCTCGGCTTTTAGCACCATTTTCAAATGCTTTTCACCGACAATCCGTTGTTGCACCAAAGTGAAAACACCATCAAAAAGTGGCTCTCTGAAGCCTTGTCCCCATGGAATGATATGTTTCAACTGCTCAGCAAACTCCAATGAAAAACAATCAACTGGCAACTCCCCGTCAGAGTATATCGCTTGTTCTTGCTGGATCTGGCTTTGCCACTGACTTAACGCATCTTCGAAGGCTTGGCAAAAATGTTCAAAATCTGCCTTAGCAATACTAAGACCGGCCGCCATAGCGTGGCCACCATATTTAATCAGCAAACTGGGGTTACGGCTGTCTACTAGGGCTAAAACGTCGCGAATATGCACCCCACTAATGGAGCGTGCAGAGCCTTTTAATTGAGTGTCATTCTCTTCCGCAAAAATTATCGTTGGGCGGTGCAACTTATCTTTTATGCGACCTGCAACTATGCCAATAACTCCAGCGTGAAAATCAGCTTGATAGAGCACAACCCCGTTTGACGAGTGATACTCCTCGGTATCAAGTGCAGGAATGGTCGCCAACACATCCTGCTGCATAGACTGCTCGATTTGCTTGCGTTCTTGGTTTAGCCGGTCTAGTTCAATGGCAATGCTTCTGGCATGTTGCAAGCTATCCGTAATTAAGCAAGCAATACCCATCGACATATCATCCAAGCGACCAGCGGCATTCAGGCGTGGCCCCAAAACAAACCCTAAATCTGTTGAGGTGAGTCCACTTGCATTGCGCTGGGCCACATCCAGCAAGGCTAGAATGCCGGGGCGACATTGTCGGGCTCGAATGCGTTGTAAACCTTGATAGACTAGAATTCGGTTATTGTGATCAAGAGTCACCACATCAGCCACAGTTCCTAGAGCCACAAGGTCCAAATATTGGGCCATATTCGGCGCAGTTATTTGTTGTTGAGCAAACCACTGCATTTGCTGTAAATGGGCACGCAACGCCACCATTAGATAAAATGCCACGCCGACGCCTGCTAGCGTCTTTGACGCAAACTGACAATTTGGTTGATTGGGATTAACAATCGCATCAGCGTTTGGCAGCGTTTCAGAAGGCAGATGATGATCGGTAACTATAACCGTCATTCCCAAAGCCTTAGCATGGGCAACACCAGCGTGACAGGCAATCCCATTATCGACGGTTACGATAACCTGACCGCCGCGTTGATGCACTACATCGACAATTTGAGGCGTTAAGCCATAGCCATATTCGAAACGGTTTGGCACCACGTGATCGACATGCTTTGCCCCCATCGCGGTTAGCGCCAACAAACACAGGGCGGTACTGGTAGCACCATCAGCATCAAAATCACCGACAATACTTATCGCTTGCTGCTGTTCCAATGCTGTAGCCAAGAGTTCAACCGCGCGATCCATGCCTTTCAACGTGGTGTAGGAAAGCAAGCCTGCTGCGCCTGTCGCTAACTGCTCTGGCGAACTCACCTTACGGCTGAGAAAAATCCGCTTCAATATAGGGTGGTAATCGAGTTGCTGCATCCAATCAGGAAAGTCAACGTCAGCGGAGGTATTCCTAATGATGTTTAACGGCATGATTTTGCGGGTATAAATCTGCGTGGCGTATTACCACGCAGATGAAAAGTTGATGCTTGTATTATGAGTTATCTTTGATGGCTTGTTCAAGCATTTCAGCCGGTTGGTAGCCAGGAATGATTGTGCCGTTAGGCATAATGATGTTGGGCGTACCCGTAACACCTATCTTTTGCCCAAATAAATACTGTTCGGCCACTGAATTTTCGCACTTTGCCGCCGCGACAGTATCGTCTAATTTAGCCTCGGTCATGGCATCCTGTGGATTCTTCGCACACCATACCGACACCATGTCATTGTACCCTTGACTGTTTAAACCCGCGCGCGGAAAGGCCAAATACCTTACGGTAATGCCGCGCGCGTTGAACTCTTCGATTTCACGATGCAACTTACGACAGTATCCGCAGGTGATATCAGTGAACACGCTGACGACATACTTTTCATTTTCAGCTTTAAAATCAATCGTTTGACCTACAAAATCTTTAAGTCCTTCCGTCCGGATTGCTGACATTGCGACTTCTGTCTCATTACGCATACCCGCATCTAAATTATAAACGTTCGCGCGTAATAAATAGGTACCGTCCATGCTCGAGTAGAACAATCCACGCGCCGTATTCAGTTGCAAAAGCCCTGGCACCGGAGATTCAGCAATGGCATTAACTGGAATCGAAATTTTGCTCTCAATCTTGGCTTTAACTGCATCATAATTATCCGCTTGCGCCTGCAGCCCAACGAACATAAGGAATAAAACACTCAACTTTTTGACTATCGACTTCACTGAAAACCTTCTTTTTAGTTCTGAGTAATAAACTGACCGTATATGTCAGCACATTCTTTCACTATGACCGTTTTGCAAGCCATAAGTTTCTGCGTAAGAGTTTACCAGAGAATGGCCTTAGCCAAAATGACTCGCCGCAGCTATTGCGTACCTTATCGAATACCTTTTCCTGCTAGCCGCGTGGATGATGCTCTCCGATCAAAGACTGTAACCGCTCTTTAGCAACGTGAGTATATATTTGTGTGGTCGATAGATCACTGTGCCCCAGCAGTAGCTGGACGACGCGCAAGTCGGCGCCATGATTCAATAAATGGGTTGCAAATGCATGGCGCAGTGTATGCGGTGATAACGCGACCTGAATGTTGGCACGTAACGCATACAGCTTGATGCGATGCCAAAATGTTTGTCGTGTCATCATGCGCCCGCGGGAGCTGGGAAACAATATGTCTGATTTTTGCTGCAGTAATTGTGGTCTTGCTTCTTTGATGTAGCGTTGCAATTGGTCAAGTGCCGCTTCACCCAGCGGCATTAATCGCTCTTTATTGCCTTTACCTGTGACACGCGCAACCCCTTGTGTTAATGACAAGGAGGATGTATCCAAACTGATTAACTCGCTGACCCGTAACCCCGTAGCATAGAGCACTTCAAGCATAGCTTTGTCGCGCAATTCTATCGGATCGTCAGTGCGCGGTTCATCCAGTAATGCGTCGACTTGCGCTTCGCTAAGCGTTTTCGGTAATCCTATTTGCACCTTGGGATTGGTTAGCTGGCGCAGTGGGTTACTCGCACGGCGCTCTCGATTAACCTGATAGCGATAGAATGCGCGCAACGCGCTCATCGCCCGGCTGTTACTGCGGTGACTCATGCCTGCACGATTGCGGTGGTCGATAAACCGCTGGATGTCTTCTTCTTCAACGGAATTTAACTCTTGCTCTGATACAGAGGACTGGGTTAAGAACGTAATAAAAGCGCTAATGTCAGAACGATAAGCGTTGACAGTATTCTCACTTAAGCCTTTTTCTAACCATAGCACCTGCAGAAACTCATCTAACAGGTTTTGGTTACGACTCACCACGCTCATTTAGAAACCTCTCGACTCCTTAATATACTCATAGGCTTGCTGAATATCCTGTGCCTTTTGCTTGGCCACCTGCATTGCTTGTTCTGGCAAACCTTTAGACATCAACTTATCGGGGTGATGGGCCGACATTAATTTACGATACGCCTTTTTGATGGTGGCATGGTCGGCATTCGGGGCTACACCTAAAATTTGATAGGCATCGGCTGATCGCTGCTGCTCGTTATAGCTCTGAGAGCGGTTTTGTCGCGGTCCCGCTTGACGAAAACGCACTTCCGCTTCATACATTCGGATCAAATAGTCAAGTTCCTGCCGCCTAAATCCGGCCGCTTTGGCGACTTTCACTAACACGTTATATTCAGCCTGCGACAACTGACCGTCAGAAAAGCAGGCCTGAATTAAAATTTCCAGCACAATCTGGATGATATCTCGACGTCCATGGCAGGAATCCACAAATTCGGTGATGGTTGCCTGAATCGGGTAATCTGCAGCTTTGCCCTCACGAAAAGCTGCCTGAGCAGCCTCTCTAGTTTCTCCACTTAGACCCATTTCATCCATTAGTCGGCTCGCCACTGCAATCTCTGATTGGGTAACTGCTCCGTCAGCTTTGGCTAAGTGCCCTAAGGTGGCAAATAAAGTATGAAAAAAGATTGCTTGCTGTTTGAAATTGTCTTTATCAGTAAAAAAACGGCCAAAGCCCCCCATTTGACTAAAGTCTTGACTGTAACCTTTATCAAACATGTGCCCCACGATCAGGCCTAGAATCGCCCCAACCCATTTACCAGCCATGAAACCCAGCGCAACGCCGACAACTTTACCCCAATATGCCATAGTGCTATGAACCCTCCGCAACGAGTCTGAATCCTAACTGATCAACCCTTAGAGCGAAAGAAAATCACAGAAAAAGCGACTAATTGACGTTGTTTGCTTGGTTAATCGGGGATAACAGCTTAAAATCGCCATAATTTGGCAAAATCAACCGTATAGGTGATTACTGTTCGTGTCTTACTCACCTAGCAAAAGAGCAAAACCGTTTTGAAGTTTTCACACTGTGCGTTACTAGCGCTAACGGCAATAGCAGTAAGCCCTGGAGTTCTAGCGCAAGAGCCGGTGACATTATGTGCCGTGCCACCCGTTTCCTTTGATCCCCAACAATTGACGTCTGGTGGGGAAGTTGTGGTGCGCGCCAATCAAGCTGAAATTATCGAAGATAAGACCGCCTTATTTCAAGGAAATGTTGATATTTACAGTGAACGTGCGGTTATCAGCGCCGAAAGAGCCACCATTGAAGATAATGGCAAAAGCGTCTTCGCCGAAGGAAATGTCACTTACCAAAGTGAACAGCTCAAAGTAGAAAGTCAGTCTGTTAATGTCGATTCAAACAGTCAAAAGCTGAACCTAATTGCAACCCGTTACCAATTGACTGGCTTCGTTGGACATGGAGCTGCGGATCAAATTTCTGTCGATGCCAATGAAGGGATCTCATTACAAGATGTATCTTTTACCACTTGCCCTATCGGTAGCGAAGATTGGCAAATCCGCGCCAGTGAAATCAGCCTCGAAAAAGGCTCAGTCTTAGGTGAGGCGAAAAACACCCGATTTTATGTCAAAGGTGTACCCGTTTTCTATTTGCCTTACTTTGCATTTCCCGTATCAACGCAGCGTCAAACTGGACTACTGTTCCCCAATATAACAAGCTCAAGCGCTACTGGTATTGATTATGAACAGCCGTTTTATTGGAACATCGCGCCTAATTTCGACATGACGATTTCACCACGTCTCATGACTGACCGGGGCTTACAAATAAAAAACGAGTTTCGCTATTTATTGAAAAATGCAACCGGAAGCGTCCACTTAGAATATTTACCGAATGATGACGAGTTGGCTGGCAGCGACTCTGACCGGTATTTTTATCGTGTCTTTCACCAAGGGCAATTCGCCAAAAATTGGCAACTTAATATCGATTTCAACGGATTAAGCGACGATAACTATATTGTGGACTTAGGATCCGATTTCTATAACCGAGCTGACACCCATTTATACCGCACGATTGGCGTATCTTATTATACTCAACAACTGGATTTCACGGCTCAATTGCGCGATTTTGAGGTCATCGGTGATCATCAAGACACCTATCGCGCATTACCTGAAACTAAACTTGAATACCGCACGTCGCTGCATGACTTAGTGGATTTAAGGATCAACTCTGAATTGGCCTATTTTGATAATCCTCTCGCTGAACAACCAAAAGCACTGCGCTTTCACATTGCTCCCACGTTGGCCATTCCTTATCAACGCCAATGGGGTGAATTGCTCGCCGAAGCCAGTGTTTTGAATACCCATTATAAACAAGAAGATGTCGAAGGCACTGAGTTGGCGGAAGAAGTTACCCGCACGCTAGGGCAAGTAAGATTGTATGGCAACGTGGTTTTTGAACGCAATCAGACATGGGATGGAGAAGCCTCGACGCTAACGTTTGAGCCCCAATTCCAGTACTTATATACCAGTTACGAAGACCAGTCGGATATTGGCTTGTATGATACCACACTGCTGCTCAATGACGTCGATGGTTTGTTTCGTGGTCAGGAGTTTACCGGCTTGGATCGCATCAGTGATAATAATCAAGTCACACTGGGGGTAACCAGCCGATTATTGGATTCCGCCAACCGCGAGCAATTAGTGATAAGCTTGGGGCAAATTTTTTATCTCGATGATAATCGTGTTGTGGCAGCAGCAAAAGACGAGAACAGTTCAGCAATTGCTGCAGAGCTTGATTGGCGTATCAGTAAGCGCTGGTTGGTGCATTCTGACGTGCAAGTGTCCAGCGCTTCTGACAAGGTTGATCGGAGTAGCTTAGCCTTGGAATATCGCCGCGATAATGCGAGCTTAGTGCAGTTGAGTCATCGTTATGTACGCAATTTATCGGGTGAACAAATTGACCAAATTGGCCTCTCAGCGAGTTGGCCAATCAGCGACAAGTGGCATTGGGTGGGACGCTGGTATCGCGATCTGAACTTAAATCGCAGTATAGAATCATACTTCGGGTTACAATATGAATCTTGCTGTTGGGCTTTACGTTTCGTCGCTCAACGTCATTTAAGTAATCGCTTTGATGGCGGTGGCGTGCAGAGCACAAATGAGTTCGACTCCGGCGTCGCACTGCAATTTATCTTTAAAGGAATTGGTTCGTCACGCAACAATCGAGAAATGCTCGAAGAGGGTATGTTTGGGTACCGCCAACCCTACGTTTTAAATTAATTAGAAAATTAGAGTTAGTTAATATCTATGAAGAAACTTTTAATAGCACTTGCTTTTGTTCTATCAGCCAGTCACATCCATGCGCAAGAAACAAAACTAGATAGCGTTGCTGTCATTGTTGATCAGGGCGTGATCCTTGAAAGCGAAATCCAAGAGCTGATCAGCAATGTCAAGCGTAATGCCATCGCCAATGATCAATCGTTACCCTCTGACCGTGCCTTGCGCACGCAAGCGATTGAACGCCTCATACTAACCAATTTACAAATGCAGATGGCTGACCGCATGGGGATCCGCATCAGTGACCCTCAACTGGACCAAACCATACGCAACATTGCCCAGAGTGAAGGCATGACGTTGGAGCAATTGCGCTCTCAAGTTGCCCTTGAAGGCATCAGCTATGAGCAATACCGTGAATCTGTGCGCCAAGAACTGATTACGGGTGAAGTTACGCGGGCGAATGTGCGTCGCCGTATTTACATCACTCCGCAGGAAATTAATACCCTGGTTGACCTTATCGACCAACAAGGCGCGCAACAAGCGGAATATCAACTGGGGCACATTTTAATCGGTTTTCCTCCACAGGCTTCAGATGACGATATTGCTGCGGCAAAAGACCGTGCCGAGAGAGTGATCGAATTACTCGAAAGTGGCTCTGATTTTGCCAAAATAGCGATTGCATCGTCTTCTGGCTCTGAAGCCTTGGAAGGCGGCAACATGGGCTGGATGAATATTAACTCAATGCCTACGCTATTTGCTGAAGCTGTGCAGTCCAAGCGCAAAGACTCGCTCGTCGGTCCGATTCGCAGCGGCGCAGGCTTTCACATCTTAAAAGTGTTAGATACTCGTGGGATAGAAACGGTTGAAGTAGAAGAAGTCAATGCTCGCCATATTCTGATCACGCCATCGATTATTCTCAGCGAAGAAAAAGCCGAAGAGATGCTCAACACCTTTAAACAGCAAATCATTGACGGTGAAAAAACCTTTGAAGAGTTAGCCAAAGAACATTCAGAAGATCCGGGGTCTGCCCTGCGCGGTGGCGAATTGGGCTTTACCGATCCCAATGTATATGTGCCAGTTTTCCGTGACACCCTAGCAACCCTTCAACCTGGCGAATTTAGTAAGCCAGTGCGTTCACAGCACGGCTGGCATTTAATTCAATTGATTGAACGACGCATGGACGATGCAACGGAGCGACGCAAAGAAGACAAAGCTTATCAATTAATTTTTAATCGCAAGTTTTCTGAAGAAACAGACAGCTGGCTACGCGAAATGCGCGATGCTGCTTACATCGAAATTGTTGGTGGTGGGAACGCGTAACTATGACACTGCGTATTGCGATAACGCCAGGCGAACCTGCGGGTATTGGCCCCGACTTAGTAGCCAAAATAGCGCAGCAGCAGTGGGATGCTCAGCTTGTTGTTTTCGCTGATAAAAGCATGCTGGCTCAGCGCGCTGAACTATTAGGCCTGCCTTTACAGTTAACCGATTTTGAATTGGACGAAACACGCCTGCAAAAAGCAGGCGAGCTTTTTGTAAAGCATATCCCGTGTGATAAACCTGTGCAGGTGGGTGAGCTTGACAGCGATAATGGGCATTATGTCGTTGAAACATTACGTGCCGCTTGCGAAGCAAATATGCACGGCGAGTTTGACGCCGTTGTTACCGGTCCTGTGCATAAGGGGATCATCAATCAAGCAGGCGTTAGTTTCAGCGGACACACTGAATACTTTGCGGCCCAATCCAACACCACTGATGTGGTTATGATGTTGGCCACCGAGGGTTTACGTGTAGCATTAGCGACGACGCATATTCCGTTAGCCTATGTTTCGCGTGCGATTACAGTGGAGCGGTTACACAAAGTCATCCATATCATCAATACAGATTTACGCCTCAAACTGGGTATAGAAGCGCCTAAAATATATGTCTGTGGGCTTAATCCTCATGCCGGTGAAAACGGCCATTTGGGTAAAGAAGAAATAACCACAATTACTCCTGCGCTTGATCAATTGCGCACTGAGGGACTAAATGTCATTGGCCCGTTACCCGCAGACACAATTTTTCAACCTAAATATTTAGAAGACGCCGATATTGTGCTCGCCATGTACCACGACCAAGGGCTTCCGGTGCTCAAATATAAGGGCTTCGGAGCGTCGGTAAATGTTACCTTGGGCTTGCCGTTTATTCGTACTTCTGTGGACCATGGCACAGCTTGTGATCTGGCCGGGTCTGGCAATGTGGATGCAGGGAGCATGCATTTGGCATTGGCTACAGCAATTGAAATGGCAGGGAAACAGCAATGAGTAACAAGCACCTTGGCCATACCGCACGCAAGCGATTTGGACAAAATTTCCTGCATGATGAGTACATCATTGACAAGATTGTTAGCGCTATCAATCCGCAAAACGACCAGGTTATGGTTGAAATTGGCCCCGGCCTGGGCGCCCTTACCGAACCTGTTTGCGAGGTTATCAATCATTTAACCGTAGTGGAGCTGGATCGCGACTTAGCGAAGCGATTGCGCCATCATCCCTTCATTCAGTCCAAGTTAACGGTAATCGAACAAGATGCACTAACCTTTGATTTTGGCTCTTTGTGTAAAGATGGAAAGCGGATCCGAGTATTTGGTAATCTGCCCTACAACATTTCAACTCCACTGATGTTTCATCTATTTAGCTTCACCGGTTGCATTGCGGATATGCACTTTATGCTGCAACAAGAGGTGGTTAATCGTCTGGCGGCGGGGCCAAACCATAAAAATTATGGGCGTCTATCAGTAATGGCACAGTATTACTGCCAAGTGATGCCTGTGCTGCCCGTTCCCCCGTCCGCGTTTAAGCCGCCGCCTAAAGTAGACTCTGCGATCGTACGTTTGATCCCCTACATCGAACCACCGGTAGCCGTGGATAATATCGCGCGTTTAAATCAAGTCTGCGCCATGGCATTCAACCAACGCCGGAAAACCATACGCAATAGTTTAAAAGAGCTGATTGCTGATGAAGACTGGTCTGAACTTAATATTTCTCCGGACCTACGCGCAGAAAATCTCGCATTGACCGACTACGCAGAGTTAGCTAACTTTGTTGAAAAGCATTCAGACAAGGGGCTGCATGACGGTCAATAATGCAATCCAAGTAAGAGTCAAAACCCGCTATCTTGCTGAGCATGCGAAAACTGATGAAGGTAAATTCGCATTTGCGTATCAAGTAGAGATTAGCAATATTGGTGATCAAGCCTCGCAGCTAATGACACGCTATTGGCTCATCACAGATGGCAATGGTAAAACTGCGGAAGTGCGCGGCGATGGTGTGGTTGGCAAGCAACCCACTATCCAGCCGGGTGAGTCATTTGTCTATACAAGTGGTGCGGTGATCGATACACCGGTTGGGACCATGCAAGGCTATTATGAAATGCGCGCTGCTGATGGAAAGCATTTTAAGGCTCCAATCGATGTATTTGGCTTGCGTGTGCCCCATTTAGTGAATTAAACGATGGCGAACTACGTCGTCGGTGATATTCAGGGGTGTTACTCCGGGCTAAAACGCTTGCTTAAATCGATTCAATTTGACCCGAGCAAAGATACCTTATGGTCGGTTGGTGACCTAGTTGCTCGTGGCGAAGATTCCTTATCTACCTTGCAATTGTTATTCGATCTCAAAGACAGCTTCAAAACCGTTCTGGGCAACCACGATTTGCATCTCTTGGCCATTTGTTACGGCATCCGCAAAGCCAAACCACAAGACAACCTTGATGCGTTGCTAAACTCGCCACAGCTACCCGATTTCGTGCAATGGTTGCGTAACCAACCACTGGCTCTCAGACTCGACAAGCGTACGCTGTTAGTGCATGCCGGACTTTATCCACAGTGGTCACTTAAACAAAGTGTGGCATATAGCGATGAAGTCGCACAAAAGCTGAAAAGTAAGAAATGTGAAGCGTTCTTAAAAAACATGTATGGCAATACACCAAACCAATGGAAAAACGGTTTGTCTGGCGATGACCGCTTGCGCTTTATCGTTAACGCAATGACACGTATGCGGTTTCTTGATCAACAGCAACGATTAAACTTTTCAATTAAGGACTCTCCGGCCAGCTGCCCAACAAAATATCGGCCTTGGTTTCAGCTCAACAATGCAATGTTAAAGAAAAAGCACCGTGTAATATTTGGTCATTGGGCAGCATTAAATGGTTTGTCTGATCATGCCCAATTTATTGGACTCGACACTGGCTACGTATGGGGCGGCAAGTTAACCGCATTGCGGCTTGATGACATGACTTACTTTTCCGTTAAAAATCAGACTTAAGGGAATCAAATGCAGGTCGATAACTTAATAATAATGCTTTTTTCTCGCTTTTAGCGCAATAAAAGCAGACAGAGGCTAAAGATTGAACTAAATTTTTAACCTCAGGGGGTGTAATTTTCTGCGGATTTTGTCACACTCGATACAATCGGTAGTTGCGCAACACCCACGTTGTAATACAAGCACAGGCTCAGGAGTTCCTATGAGAATCACAGTCGCAAGACGGATCTATGGTGGTTTTGCTATCATCATCCTCTTACTCTTAGTGATCAGTTATTCATCGCTCAGTAACCTCAGTGACATTCAAGGTGAAACTGAACAGGTTAACAAAGTCGCTATACCAGCCGTGGCCGGGAGTAACGGGCTCAAAGCAGCCTTCCTGAATATGGGGCGATTAACTTTTGAAGCCTACTACGAACCGACACTGGACGGTTTAGCCAGCAAGAAAGACAGCTTCAATAACAGTAAAAGCAACTTTAATACTGAGCTTAAAGGACTAGAAAGCGTCGTCGCAGCTGACCAAGAATTACGCGTAGCACTGGGCAATGTTGTGACAACATTCCAGGAATACGAAGGGAACGTTGATTCCATGTACAGTAATCATCAACGGGAATTAGAGCTGCGCAACGAAGTGCAAGATAAAATCGGTGATTTGGAAGACAATGCCGATGATGCTTCTTCTTATATTCTCGACTTTAGTGACATGGACTCAGTACAAAGCAATTCTAACTTGAGACGAGCCGCCGAAATTGGTAGTGAAATCGAGGGTGATTTATTGTCCTTGGTCACCGTTACAATCGAATATGCAAAAACTGAGACCATTCAGCGCACGCAAACCATCGGCAATGAAGTTGAATTAATTGTTGGTCAGATAGCGCAGAAACTGTCTGACATGCAACAAGCAGAGGGTGGCCGGGACAGCTCAGGTACGATGGCCGATATTGCAGACCTAATTAGTAGTGCGACCTCTGCGATCTCAGCCAACGATGGTATCTTGGCATTGCATGTTGAGCGTCTAGAACGCGCTCAGGCAGCGCAAGCGGCATTGCAAGCTTCTGAAGAAAACATAGCGCAAGCAATTACTGAATTGAATAGCCTGCTTGCATTAGCTGATAAGAAAGTAAAAGTCACCGAAGAGAGTGTTAATAGCTCGGTAAGCGGAGCCACCACCAGCATTATTATTATCGTGATAGTTTCGCTGATTATTGCTGGCGGCATTTCTTATTACACGGTAACCGCTATAACCAAACCGCTAGATAAGGTAAACCGGATTTTAAATGTCTTGGCTTCTGGCGATTTAACCCAAAAAATTCAAGAGAAAAGCAAAGACGAGTTTGGTGATCTTGCTCGCAACTGTAACAACCTGATAGATAGTCTTACCAAATTGGTTTCTGGTATTCGCTCTCGTGCAGAGCAATTAGCGGCGGCGTCAGAGCAAACCTCTGCAGTTACCACGCAGACTACCGCTTCTATTCAAGATCAAAAATCTCAGATCGCTCAGGTTGCGACTGCAACTACAGAAATGCACAGTACTTCACAGTTGGTTACGCAAAGCGCAGAGGACACGTTGGCGCAAATCAAGCATGCTGACAAAGAGGCTGAAAAAGTCAGAGCGATTTCACTCGAAAACAAGAGCACTATCGAAGTGTTAGCGAAGGATGTTGAGCAAGCTGCGGACGTTATTAATAAGTTGCATCAAGACAGTGCCAGTATTGGCGGAATTCTTGATGTTATTCGTGGGGTTGCTGATCAAACCAACTTACTCGCATTAAACGCAGCAATTGAAGCCGCCCGTGCTGGCGAGCAAGGCCGTGGTTTCGCGGTTGTTGCCGATGAAGTGAGAACCTTGGCCAGCCGCACGCAGGAAAGCACGCAAGAAATTAACAATATGATTGAGGTGCTCCAGGCCGGTGCTGAGAAAGCAGTAGCAGTAATGACTCAGGGTAAAGAGCAAACCACGATTTGTGTCGAACAGACCGAGAAAGCTACCGCTGCACTAGATTTGATTTCAGATGCTGTACACAAAGCACATGATGTTAGTTCTCAGATTGAACAATCCGCACGTGAGCAAAATGTGGTGTCACAGGAAATCAGTGAACGCTTGGAGAGTATTGTTGGTATAGCCGAGGAAACGACCGTCGGTGCGCAACAAACTTCACAAAGCAGTCAAGAAGTTGCGAAACTAGCTGAAGAACTTCAACAATCGATCAAACAATTTAAAGTGTCCTAATCGAAACCTTAAAAAAAACGCGGCTTCAGCCGCGTTTTTTAATTACTCATACGCAAGTATAAATTGGCGCATTGCTGACCTACTGAGTTAAGACTATAGTTAAATGACTGTCGGATTATTGTTGTTTCAAGTTATGAAAAGCGTACCCCTTGCAATTCTTTGCTTTGCATCCTTTGGCTTGCAGGCTGCAACTGATCAATCTTGCCCTTTATCGCTAGATGGCGTAGCCGTACATTCAGCCGCTAAAATGTGTCAACAATTTAACGCTAGTGATGACCAACCACATCAATCAATGAGCTATCATATCCCGCTCTCTACCGATGACGCTATCGCGTATTATCAAACCCAACACAATGAGCTAACGGTGCATTCTGTGTTTAATGGCAGAACCTTACTTACCATGCAAGAAAACCGCGTGAGAGTCGCTATTTCTGCGGATAATACCGGAGCTCAAGTCGACATCCTGATTTTATAAATCTGTTATCCTGCCTTTCGGTAACTGAAAGGCTTCTTACCCTTTTTATCTCCATCTATAAAGTAATCAATTAACTTGGCACTTGCCTTGCAAAGTTCCTGATACGTTGCAGATCAGCTCTGTCAACGTCAAATTTTTGACTTCGTATCATTGTGTAAAGAGGATTTTCATGGAACTCGCCATTGTATTGTTAATGCTTTTAGTATTTGTCGGGATCGGCGCCGTGAAGTTAAGTGCGCAATCAACTGCTACGCAATTGAGTTTCCCGTTCAGTCGACGATCTCAGCTATTCACTCCCGTCGAGCGCAACTTCCTCGAGCTTTTGGAAAAGGCCATGGGACATGAATTTCGGATTATTTGTCGTGTACGCTTGGCTGACTTGATCAGTATTAAGCAAGGTTCAAATACCAAGAACAGTAAATCTGCATTAAGCAAAGCTGTTGGTAAGCAACTCGACTTTGTGTTGTGCAGTAAGTCTAATATGGATCCTGTGCTGGCAATCGATTTGGTTTACCAGCAGGGCAAAGAAGGTTACAAGATCCAAAAAGACTGGTTCGTCAGTGGTGCATTAGAAGCAGCTAAAGTTCCGCATATGAGGATAAAAGTCAAATCTGGCTATACCGTATCAGAGGTGCGTGAAAGTATCGAAGTGAAGCTCATTCCATACCGTAAGGCCCTCGCCAAAGAACCGCTAGTTAATGGTGGCGGAAAACGCCCTGACGGTAGCAAGCGTCCCACTCGTCCGTTACGCTCCAGCCGCCCAGTTACTGCTTAAAACTGGTTGCAAAGGTGTTAGTTTGCGCGCTTTTAGATTACACTGCGCGCAATTAAACAATACCTTATGTGAAACATGAAAATTGCAATACTCGGCGCGATGGATCAGGAAGTTGCGCTGTTAAAAAGTTCTCTCGAAGATGTCCGCGTTGAAGAATACGCTCACCTCCAGTTCTACTCTGGAAAATTGCATGGCGTTGATGTGGTTGTCGCTAAATGTGGCATAGGCAAAGTTGCCGCTTCGGTAGCAACGACTATCCTAATTGACCAGTACGCGCCTGATTTTGTGGTTAATACTGGTTCTGCCGGTGGCTTTGATCCGACCTTAGATATTGGCGACCTCGTTATTGCCAGTGGCGTTCAGCATCACGATGTCGATGTTACCCATTTCGGCTACGCGCGCGGTCAAGTGTTTGGAATGCCTGACATTTATCCGACAGATGTTCGCTTGATCGAAGCCGCTGAGCAAGCCGCTGAAGAAGTCGTGCACATCACTAGTAAGCGTGGTCTTATTTGCACTGGTGATTCATTTATTGGCTGTGACGAAGCAGTAGAGCGCTTACGCACATTATTCCCCGATATGTGTGCAGTAGAAATGGAAGGGGCAGCCATCGGGCAAACATGTTTTATGTTCGATACTCCATTTCTGGTGATCCGCTCGTTGTCTGATATTGCCGGAAAGAGCTCTTCTGTATCTTTTAAATCCTATATCGACAAAGCAGCTAAGCATTCTGCCGAACTCGTTATGGGTATGATCAAGCGTTTAAAAGACATTCAATTAGTCGGCTGATGGATTGGCACCTGCTGTGGGCATCACCACTACTTCAACCTGCATGGTTGATTGCTTTGGCGATGCTCATCGAGTCTGTGTGGCGATGGCCAGAAAAAATCCACCCATTAACTTTTTTTCGCTTTATTGCATTGCGCTTAGCGCGCAGAGTTAACCGTGCGGAGCAGCGCTCTATACAACAAAACCGTATAGCTGGCGTACTTGCTCCGGCACTATTAATTGCTCCATTGTCGATTTGTCTTTGGCTTTTCTTAGAATTGGTCTATTTTCGCTGGTTTTTTGAAGGACTGATTTTAATTGTTGCAATCCACTTTAATCCGCATTTTACCCGCTATAAACGCATCGTTGATTTAGCTCAAAAACAACAAAAACTGTTAGGTCGCGACTATTTGCAGCATTTTGTGTTACGTGATGTAACTCAACTCTCACCGCTAGGTATTGGCAAAGCAGCAATGGAAGGGAACGTGCTACGTTTTTACTATCAAGTCGCGATCCCCTTGTTCTGGTATTTTTTACTGGGGCCGATTGCCGCAATTAGCGCCCGATTATTGTATGAATGTGTGCAAGTTTGGTCGCTCAAGCATCGCCAATACAAGCAGTTTGGCTTGCCCGTTGCTGCATGCTTTAGATGGCTGGGATTTGTTCCTCGCCTGTATACTAGTTTTGTACTCAGCTTGTTTTATCGCCCATGGCATACACTTCCTGAATGGCTGCGCAGCCTGTCATCGCAAAGCCGCGATGCGATTTTGCGCATTACCGCAAAAGCAATCAGTGCAGAGCTTGGTGGTCCGGCCATGTATGAGGGGAAGAAATGGCGCTTTCAACGCTGGAATCAGATATTTCCCACGCGCGTAGGCCACATGGCGATAATGCAGCAATATATTCAAGGCGCCAAAGCAATTTTAGTGGTTAACTACATGTTACTTGCGGTATTAAGCTATGGACTCATGCGCCTTGCGTAGTTACCTTGCCATGTTTGTGCTAAATAGCATGATTATATGTTTTAGCATAGCTACAGAGGCACAGCCGGTTACGCAAGCTCAACAGCGCATTGTTACGCTTGCCCCCCATTTATCCGAGTGGATCTATTTACTTGATGCCGAGCAAGACTTGGTGGCTGTCAGTGCATTTAGTGATTATCCTGCTGCCGCCAGTGACCATCCGGTGGTCGCCGATGCCAACGGAGTCAATTTTACCCAGTTGTTTAATTTACAGCCAACATTAGTGTTGGCTTGGCAAGGCGGTAACAAGCCACAAGATATTAGTCGTATCGAAGCAAGCGGAGTGCGTGTGTTTACTTCTGCGCCAAAAACCTTAGAGGATATTGCAGCAGAGCTAATAGCCCTCGGGAAAATCCTCAATCGAGAGGCGCAAGCGCAAGCAATTGCGAATCAATTTATGCGCAAATTGCTTGCGCTACAACAACGCTATCAGGCTAACCCTGTGGTGACGGCATTTTACTATCTTTGGCATAAACCCTTGATGACCATAGGCCATAACGCCTGGCCCAATCAGTTTCTTGCCGTGTGCAATATCCGAAATATTTTTAGCGATTCGCCGATTGATTATCCTGAAGTACGGCTAGCTGAAGTGGTACGCCGTAAGCCGGATGTGCTGATTACCACCATAGAAGATGCGGCCGAATCCCACGCCGCATTCTGGCAGGCGCACAAATCAGTCTTGAACGCCCCCATTATTGCCATCGAGGCCAACAAAGTACATCGCTTTACACCGCGCATACTTGATGAACTTTCGCGTCTTTGCGAACAAGTTCAAAGCAAAGACTAACAACTGCCAAGTCATTGCGCCGATGTCGCTTGGTTTTTGAACTTATGCGGATATACTACGTACATAAAACATCCAAAATAAGTAAGTAAAAGTCTATGCATCAGGATAATCACGTTATGGCAACGGGTGACTATAAAGTCGCCGACATATCATTGGCTGATTGGGGCCGCAAAGAACTCACCATCGCTGAAAGCGAGATGCCTGCATTAATGAAAATACGAGCCAAGTATATGCAGGAACAACCACTTAAGGGTGCAAAAATTCTCGGCTGTATTCACATGACGATACAGACCGGTGTGCTGATTGAAACACTCGTGGCATTGGGCGCAGAAGTGCGTTGGTCATCATGTAATATTTTCTCTACTCAAGATCATGCTGCAGCCGCGATTGTTGCGGCCGGTGTGCCAGTATTTGCCTGGAAGGGTGAAACAGAAGAAGAATATGAATGGTGTCTCGAGCAAACCATTCTTAAAGACGGTGCACCTTGGGATGCCAACATGATCCTTGACGATGGCGGCGATCTTACCCAAATGTTGCACGATAAATATCCGCAAGTGCTGGAGAACGTGCACGGTATCACTGAAGAAACAACAACCGGGGTGCATCGACTAATTGAGATGCTAAAACGTGGCACGCTAAAAGTACCGGCAATCAATGTTAATGACTCGGTGACCAAATCAAAAAATGACAATAAGTACGGCTGCCGTCATAGTTTGAGCGATGCTATCAAACGCGCAACTGATCACCTACTTATGGGTAAAAAAGCACTGGTTATTGGTTATGGTGATGTGGGCAAAGGGTCTGCTTTATCGCTACGCCAAGAGGGTATGATTGTGCGCATTAGTGAAATTGACCCGATTTGTGCGATGCAAGCCTGTATGGATGGGTTTGAAGTGGTTTCGCCTTATCTAAATGGCAAAAATTCGGGCGATGGCAGCAATCTCAATACAACGTTGCTTGAGAACACCGATTTGGTAGTAACGACCACAGGGAACGTAAATGTTTGTGATCGCTATATGCTGGCTGGGCTAAAAAATGGCGCGGTTGTGTGTAACATTGGTCATTTTGATAACGAAATCGATACTGCCTATACTCGTGAGCATTGGCGCTGGGAAGAAATTAAACCTCAAGTGCATAAGCTTTATCGTTCGGACGACGCGACTGATCACCTTTTATTATTGTCTGAAGGTCGACTCGTGAACTTGGGTAATGCGACAGGCCACCCTTCGCGTATTATGGACGGTAGCTTTGCTAATCAGGTGTTAGCACAAATCCATTTGTTCCAACAAGGCTATGCGGCGCTCGATCCAGAGCAACAGCGCGAACTACTAAGTGTTACTGTACTGCCCAAACATTTGGATGAAGAAGTTGCGCGCTATATGGTTGAGGGTTTTGGCGGCGTGATCACTGAGCTTACCCAACAGCAGGCAGACTACATTCAAGTGAATGTTGATGGCCCATTCAAAAATGATGACTATCGTTATTAAGGAATGGCTATGAAGAGATGGTTATTTACCCTGATCAGTGCGCTAAGCTTTTCGCTGGCTGCTGCAGATCTCAAGAGTATTTCGTCTGACGAATTACTTAGCGCAGATACCAGTGAATGGTTAATTTTAGATGTGCGCAGTGATGAAGAGTTTGCGCAAGGGCACGTGCCAAATGCGCTCAACATTGCACACAAAGACGTTGCCGAACAGCTCAGTCGAATTGCGGAGTTTAAAGATAAACCGGTGGTAGTTTATTGTCGCTCTGGCAGGCGAGCAGGCATGGCGGCGGAAATTTTAACTGAGGCTGGTTTCAGTGATGTGCGTCATCTGGAAGGTGACATCATGGGGTGGAAGGAAGCCGGTCACAGGTTAGCACAATAATGCTAGAGCGCCGCTGGCAAGACAAATATGGTAGTTATACCCTGTATGCGCGCGACAACTTTATAGAATCGATAATCTTAGGGGCTATCGGCGACAATATCACTGCCCACTTTAAGAAGGATATTATCGATTTAGCCAAATCCTATGGCGGTCGCCCGTTTGGCTACTACGCTGATCTAACTGGTTCAGAAGGCTATACCGAAGTGGCTGAGCAACACATAATTGTGGCCTATAAGGCATGCTTGGAATTTGGCTGCGTAATCGATGCGATGACTATCAAGTCCCCACTGGTTAAAGCCCAAATGGAGCGAGTCAGTGATATTGTCGGTATCGATCTTCCGCTCGCGGTACGAATGTTTGAATCGCGAGAAGCTGGTATCGCTTTTGTTGAAAAGCTGGTCCAGAAAACCAAAGACAGGTTAGCCAAGTGACAATTACTCTAGCCACTCCAGCCATGTTATTCCCCGCAATATCGTTATTGTTGCTTGCCTATACGAATCGTTTTCTAACGCTCGCTACAGTTATTCGTAATTTTACCGACGATGACAATAGTGTGAATAAACAAATCATCAATTTGCGCAAACGCATACAGCTAATCAAAGCAATGCAAGAAGCTGGGGCGGTGAGTTTCTTTATATGCGTCTTGTCGATGTTAGCGATTTACCTTGACTATCAGGTGGTGGGTAGTTGGCTTTTCGCCTTTAGTCTCGTTTGCCTTTTATACTCACTTTTGTTGTCAGTGCGTGAGATTCGGATTTCTGTTGAGGCGCTAGATGTGCACCTCAACAGTTTGCGAGAAAAATAACCTTAACGGGTCAAAGTGATACGCGCAAACTTGCGTTTGCCAACTTGATAGACCGCACAACTCTCTTCGGTAAGCATTAATTTAGCATCATTGACCCGTTCGCCATCTATTTTCACTGCGCCTTGTTTTATCATTCGCATCGCTTCGGATGTAGAGGCAACCAACTCGGCTTCTTTGAGTAGATTTCCAATGGCTAATCCCTCATTGTCCAGCGGCAAAGTGAGTTCTGGCATTTCATCAGGAATAGCATTCTTGCTAAAGCGTTGAATAAAGTCTTGGTGCGCCGCTTCTGCTGCAGCTTCCGAATGGAATCGAGCAATTAATTCTTTGGCTAACTCAATCTTTGCATCGCGCGGATTAGCACCTTGTGCAATAGAGGCTTTTAATGCTGCGATTGTGTCTAATGGCTTAAAGCTCAGTAAATCATAATAGCGCCACATCAAGTCATCAGATATCGACATTACCTTACCGAACATATCATTCGGTGCGTCAGTAATGCCAATGTAGTTATTTAATGACTTGGACATCTTTTGCACGCCATCAAGACCTTCCAAAAGAGGCATCATTAAAACGGTTTGCTGTGCTTGACCCTGCTCTTTCTGTAATTCACGCCCCATTAATAAGTTGAAGCGCTGATCAGTCCCGCCAAGCTCTACATCACTCTCTAATGCAACAGAATCCCAGCCCTGTACCAGGGGGTACAAAAATTCATGGATCGCAATCGGCTGCCCATTGTTGTAGCGCTTTTTAAAATCATCACGCTCTAGCATGCGCGCTACCGTCTGGCTGGCAGCGAGTTTGATCATACCTGCGGCACCCAGTTGATCCATCCACTCTGAGTTGAATCTCACTTCAGTTTTTTCTGGGTCTAGGATTTTAAATACCTGCTGCTTGTAGGTTTCAGCGTTAGCAAGTACTTGCTCTCTCGTTAACGGTTTGCGGGTTACGTTTTTACCCGTCGGATCGCCAATGAGACCGGTAAAGTCACCGATCAAAAATATAACCTGATGACCAAGTTGCTGAAAGGTACGCATCTTGTTGATTAGCACAGTGTGACCCAAGTGCAGATCCGGCGCGGTTGGATCAAACCCAGCCTTTATTTTCAGCGGTTTCCCGGACTTCAGTTTTTCAATCAGTTCGGCCTCAACCAAAATATCGTCTGCGCCACGCTTTATTTCTTCTAGCGCAGCCTGCCAATCAGCCATTTGCTACTCACTTTCGAATGTATTTTAACAAAGCCGCATAGTTTACTTTCAGTGGAGTGCCATTGAAAGCATGGCGCTCGAAAAAGTCCTCAAATTGGGCTGTTTTGCGATAGAATTTCCCCGCGATTCACCCCGAACTGCTGGCGATTTTGTTTTAATCGGTATATTCTGACCAAGAATCAGATTTATTTCGGTGTGTATGTCTTTTCGAGCAACAATCATTCGGTCATTTCGATCATTACCCAGCACGCATAAAGTCGCGGTCAGTAGCTTAGCTGTGCTTTGCGTGTTGCTGTTATTGATGCCAGCAGAGACGGTAGTTGCCTCCAAGCATACTGAAGCCCATATTTTGGAAGCTGGTAAACGCTACCCTTTAGATCTTCCTGAACTCAATTCCACATTGCCGTCAGCCGGAGTGTTAGAGGCCAGTGATTGGGTTAGTTATCGCGTTCGTTCTGGCGACACGCTCGCCAAAATTTTTAAACGTGCAGGCTTAACCCCCCGCGATACATATGAAGTCACTCAGGTGGGTGATCTCGCCAAGCGACTAATCGCCCTTAAGCCCGGTGAAGAAATTGCCATCAAGCGTGATAGCTACGGACGTCTCGAAGGCGTCGAATATGTTTTCTCACCGACTGAAAAATTAACCATCACAGCACAATATAGTGAAGATGCTGACGCGCAACGCTCGTTTAGCGCCAGTATCGTGGAAAAGCCAGTGGATATCCGGCATAACTTCGCGCAAGGTGAAATTGACTCAAATTTCTGGAATGCCGGTGTTGACGCAGGCTTGACTGATAATCAGATCATGCAACTTGCAGGAATTTTTGGCTGGGATATCGATTTCGCCTCAGAAATTCGCTCCGGAGATACATTCAATATTGTATTTGAGGAAAAGTATATCGATGGCGAGTTTGTCGGTCATGGTGACATTGTTGCCGCGGAATTCGTCAACCAGAATGAAGAGTTCAATGCGATTAGATACACCGATGGTAACTATTACACAGCTGAAGGCCGCAGCATGCGCAAGAGCTTTCTGCGCGCACCGGTGCACTTTACTCGGGTAAGCTCCAACTTCAATCCACGACGTTTTCACCCAGTACAAAAACGCTGGAAAGCACACCGTGGTACCGACTATGTTGCCCCTGTAGGTACGCCGATCATGTCAGCGGGAGATGGCAAGGTTATTCGGTCAGGCTATGATAAATACAACGGACACCATGTGTTTATCCAGCATGGCGAAAAGTACACCACCAAGTATTTGCACTTTAAAAAGCGTGCTGTAAAAGTTGGCGAAACGGTTAAACAAGGTCAAGTTATCGGTTATCTCGGCAGTTCGGGTATGGTGACTGGTGCCCACTTGCACTATGAGTTTCTTGTCGATGGCGTGCATCGTAATCCACGCACTGTAGAATTACCCAAGGCTGATCCTATCAACCCCAAAGAGCGAGCAGAGTTTGAGCAGTTAGCCTCGCTTCGCCTTGAGCAATTAAGCCACAATAAACGTATTATGCTTGCCATGAACTAAGTTTTACGATGCCTGGATCACCGCAACGTTTTATAGGATTGATGTCAGGCACCAGCATGGATGGAATGGATGCGGTAATTGCAGATTTCTCTGCTGCGTCGATAACACTAATTGCCCATGCCCATTTGCCCTACCCAGCAAAGCTTCTTGATTTATTACAACAGTTGTCCATTCCTGGTGACAATGAAATCGACCAATTAGGCGCTGCGGAGTATGGTGTTGCAGAATTGAGCGTTGCAGTTATTGCAAAATGCTTATCCAAGGCCGGGCTTACTGCTCGCGATATCATAGCTATTGGTTCTCACGGTCAGACCATTCGCCATCGCCCTCGCAATGCCCAGCAAGAAGTAATGAGTCCATTTACCCTTCAAGTGGGTGATCCGAATGTTATTGCTGTGCAGACAGGGATCCCCGTGGTTGCCGATTTCCGCCGTAAGGACATGGCATTGGGTGGTCAAGGAGCGCCTCTGGTACCCGCTTTTCATCAAGCTACCTTTGATACCCCCAAGCGCACCGAAGCTATACTCAACTTAGGTGGAATTGCAAATATCACTTTACTGCCCGAACATAGCAGTCAACAATCGGTGATCGGTTTCGATACGGGACCAGCGAATACGTTAATGGATGTATGGATCAAGCAGCAAAAAGGCCTAGCGTATGACCATGACGGTGAATGGAGCCGCTCAGGAAACGTCATTCAAGATTTATTATCGCGAATGCTACAGGACCCTTATTTTCAGCTACCCGCGCCGAAAAGTACTGGTAAAGAATATTTTTCAACGCAATGGCTAAACCATTATCTAGGTAACTCTTCTCTGCGTGCAGAGGATATTCAAGCGACTTTGTGCGCATTAACAGTAACTAGTATCTCACAAGCACTTAAGCCCTACCCGCCAATCAATGAGCTCATCGTTTGCGGTGGGGGTGCGTTAAATCGCTATTTACTTGAACAATTGTCGCAACATTTGCCGCAAACCACGGTGGTGACATCACATTCTCGTGGTATTGATCCCATGCACGTTGAAGCATTAGCATTTGCTTGGTTGGCCAAACAATTTTACGCGCGGCTCCCCGGCAATATACCCGCAGTTACCGGCGCAAGCCGACCCGCCATACTCGGCGCGCTATACCCTGCTGAATGAAAGGATGAACATGACAAATAAACAAACCTTGGATGTCATTGATATTAATATACTGGCACAGTTGTATGCAGACCCCGCGATCAATAACAAATCACTCGCTGAAGCGGTTGGTCTTGCACCATCTTCCTGCCATGAGCGTGTCAAACGGCTAAATGCGCAACACATCATTCGTGGTAGCCAGTTGATTGTTGATATTGAAGCGCTTGGCGGTCACATTCAAGCGATGGTTGCGGTTAGGTTATCGTCGCACGACAGGAGTACAATTGCTGGCTTTCAGCAGGATCTACTACAAACCACGGAGGTTGTGAGTATTTATCACACCGGTGGCGAAAACGACTTTTTGCTCCACGTGTGCGTCCCAAATGCGCTACATTTGCGTGACTTTGTGTTTGACAAGGTGACTGCACGTGCGGAAGTGAACCATGTAGAGACCGCACTGGTATACAATGTTCAAGTAAGCCAAAAACTACCCAGTTACCTTTAAACAAATGAACTTTGCGTTCGAACTGTGGGTCATAGAATGCGCGACCAAGATTGTAGCGCACCGTATTTGCTTGCACCTACATGCTTCACTTCGCACAGCAAGTTCACTAAGATTATTAGTGTAGCTGAAGAGCAACCCATTCAATCAACGTCACATGAGGTTATTAATGCATTATCTGCGGGTCTTATCATTATCTCTTATTATTTTAGGCTTAACGGCGTGCTCATTAACGCCTCGCGTCAATACTGATTATGATACAACGGCTAGCTTTACTCATCTGAAGTCGTTCGCCTTTGCCCCTGAGCACAGTTCCAACGAAACGGTGACGACACTATTGAACAAGCGGGTAAAGGACAGCCTCACGGCTACGCTTACCACCAATGGCCATCCCTTGGTTGACGAAGCTCAAGCCGACTTCTTGGTGGCTTTTCATACCAGTTACGAGAAACGCATTGACGTTGATACATATTACACAACATGGGGAATTCGCCCTTTTTGGTGGTATGGTCCCTTCGACCGCGCCCATGTACCCACTACCCGTGTCCGTGAATACACGGTAGGTACATTGGTTGTCGATATAATTGATAACCGCGCCAAAACAGTAGTGTGGAGTAGTTCTGCGGCGAATACGGTGTCTAAGTATGCTTCACCTGAAGAGCGAGAGGCGCGTATTAACGAAGTTGTGAACGCGATGTTGGCGGACTTCCCACCGCGTTAAGTTAGTTGCAACTGACCGTCTAATTAAGCACTGTAATTCTGCTCAACTTTGTGCAGGCATTTTGACATTGCGTATGATTCAATGTTTGCGCACCGTTGGGCATTAACGGTTCAATCTCTTAACAATTAAAACCTGACAATACCCTTACTATAATCAGGTTTATTTTTATCTGTTATCTCCGTAGTTTTATCGCGTTACACTGATCTTTCAGTCTCAAAATACGCTATAAAAGGCAGCTAAAACACTCAACGGAGATCTTTATGAAATACTGGTTACGTGCAAGCATTGCATGGTTATCACTGTGCAGCCTATCGGCTTTTGCATCAATCTCTTTGGATTTTGCGACCTCGCCAAATCAGGACAGTGACAAGATCGCTCTGGTCATGCAAAACCCGCAATTAGAGAGCGAGCTTGCACAGCAGATTAATGCTCAATCCAATGGCGAATTTATGCGTCAGCTTGAGCAAATCACCTTCAAACCCGACCAAGCGAAGAGTTTCACTTTGTACGGTATTGGCAAATACAAGCAAGTTTTTGTGCATGTTGCTAACCGCAACGACATCCAAACAGGCCCAGAATGGCAAGCCCTTGGCGGGCAAAGCGTGGCCTGGCTAAGTAAGAGTGCGGGCAGTGAGCCTCTCAACGTGGTTTTAGATTTGCCCTCTGCTGATGTAAGTGCATTGGCTAACTTCGCGTTAGGCGCGTCGCTGCGTGGCTATCATTTCGACCGTTATAAAAAGGCCGACAACAAGCCAACTTCTCTAAACGTGGCTCTTGTGCATGCGCTCGCTGCAGACGCTGCTACGGCATATCAGCAAGATCTTACTCATGTAGCCAAAGGCGTCTATTTGGCACGTGATATGGCCAGCGAACCAGGCAAAACTATTTACCCTGAAAGTTTTGTTCAACGCGTCAAAACCTTATTTAAAGGCATCGATAATGTCGACATCGATGTTCTTGATGTAAAAGACATGCAAAAGCGCAATATGGGTGCGCTGTTAGGCGTTGGTAAAGGATCTATCAACGACCCACGTCTGTTAGTGATTGAATACCGTGGCGGCGCCAAAGACAGTGCTCCTATCGCCTTGGTTGGCAAAGGTATCACCTTTGACACCGGTGGTATCAGCCTCAAGCCAAACAATGGTATGTGGGCGATGAAGTCCGATCTCTCTGGTGCTGCAGCGGTTGCTGGTACGTTATTGGCGGTGGCGAGCCGGGGTGAGGCAATTAACTTGGTTGGCTTGATGCCACTGGCCGAGAACATGCCGTCACAAGATGCTATTCGTCCTGGTGATGTGCTTGAAACCATGCACGGCACGAGTATAGAGATCATTTCTACTGATGCTGAAGGACGCCTAATCCTAGCCGATGCCGTTACCTATGCGCAGCGCGAGTTTAAGCCTAAAATGCTGGTTAACATTGCGACGTTAACCGGCTCTGCGGCACGTGCGTTAAGTGATGAGTATGCAGCCGTGATCACCCGTGACTTTGCACTATCGACTGAAATGATGGCGGTTGGTGAGGCAGCTGGCGAAGACGTCTGGCCTTTACCTTTGCATCCTAATCATTTCGAGCAAATCGAATCAGATATCGCAGATATTAAGAATTCAGGTGCAGGCAACCCAGGTGCCAGCATTGGCGCTGCGGTAGTCGGTACATTCGTAGATGAAAACTTACCTTGGGTGCATTTAGATATCGCTGGTGTTGATTACCTATCCAGTGATACCGATATTGCGCCTAAGGGAGCTGCAGGCTGGGGGGTTCGCTTTATGGATCAGCTCGTGCGCCAGCACGCGCAAGCAGCACAATAATTCACTTCCACAAAGATGCTCCGCGTGATAGTGCGCGGGGCATTTGCTTCTATCTTATACCGTTCTGATTGTTGGGATTATCACAAGATCCCCAATATTTTATCTAACGATAGTTAATCAGGAGATACACCGTGAGTGCTACTACACTTTTCGACCCCATTGATTTTGCTTCAGGTTCTCTAAAAAATCGCTTTGTACTTGCACCACTGACTCGTGGTCGCGCTGGCAGCGAACGTGTTCCAAATGCGTTAATGGCCGAATATTACCAGCAACGTTCAAGCGCTGGACTGCTTATTACTGAGGCCACAACCATTTCAGCTGAAGGTAATGGTTGGGTAAATTCACCGGGAATTTACACCGCTGAAATGACGGCTGCGTGGCGACAAGTCACCGATACAGTACATCAACAAGGCAGTCGAATAATCTTGCAGCTTTGGCATTGTGGACGCGCGTCACACAGCGACTTCCACAATGGCGAGCTCCCTTTGTCGGCGTCAGCAGTGAAATTAGAAGGCGACCATATCCATACGCCACAGGGCAAAAAAAGCTATGAAGTCCCAAGAGCGATGACCAAGGATGATATTGCGCGCACCATCGAAGATTATCGTAAGGCTGCTGATAATGCTAAACAAGCGGGCTTTGATGGCGTTGAAATTCACGCCGCTAATGGCTACTTGATTAATCAATTTTTAGATGGTCGCAGCAATCAACGTGATGACGAATACGGCGGTAGTATCGAGAATCGATACCGTTTTCTTGGCGAAGTTGTCGACGCAGTTTTGAGTGTATGGCCGGCTTCACAAGTGGGTGTTAGGTTGTCACCCAATGGCGTATTTAACGACATGGGCTGTGATGATTACCGCGAGCTCTTCACGTACGTTACCCAGCAGTTGAATAAACATGCGCTTGGCTACCTGCACGTAATGGATGGCCTCGCCTTTGGTTTCCATGAGCGCGGTGCACCTATGCAGCTAAGTGAGTTTAGACCCCTATTTGATGGGCTATTGATGGGTAATTGCGGCTATGATCAAGCAACTGCAGAGCAAGCAATTGCCAATGGAGAGGCAGATTTGATTGCCTTCGGTCGCCCCTATATTAGTAATCCTGATCTACCGCAACGGATGCAGAATGGTTGGCCACTCGCACCGGCGGACGACATGACCTATTGGTACACCGATGGTGCACAAGGTTACACGGATTACGCAACCTACAGGGAAGAGGTTTAACTCAACACTAAGCGTGACAGCTTCTCAAGGCAATCTATCCAGCCTTGTTGATGCTGATCACGCTCTGCATCGTTGGCAAAGCCACTGTGAGTAAGCGTTAGTTCACAGGTATCTTCAGCGCTGGCGACAAAAACCACATCAACTTCTGTCATGATGGTCTCTTCAGCATTATCTGCCCATGCCCACGAATAGCGTAAGTGAGCGTTTTCTTTAATCTGCAAATATTGGCCCACTAATTGAAACTGTTGTCCTGTAGGTTCTTGCATGGTGAGACTATATTTGCCACCTTCGACGAAACTCGACATCACCTGTACAACAACAGAAGCGCCTGGTGCAAACCACTGGACCAATTGTTCGGGTTGGGAAAACGCAGCAAACACTCGTTCAACTGGCGCGTGCAGACTAATACTAAGGGATAACTGACTCATCTCTGATCCTAACTGCTTATTTGGTTATAAAGCTATTATCGGCCACTATGCAGCAAACAACACTAATGAATGTAATACGTTACCCTATGCAGATAGAGGACAGACAGAAAGATGTGAACTAATTTAAATTAGCGTCGCTACGCTGGCCTAAAAAACACGATAGTTTTATATCGATAACCGCAAAAGCGCATCGGGCGAAGATAAAGACCGTTTGTCTTCGCCCTGGCGCTATTTACTTTCCCTTAGTTCATCAAAGATTGCATGCTTGGCATGGCGGCAAAGTGCTGCTGACTAACTTCCATTGCCGTTTTATTAAATAACGCTTCAATCTCATCCGCGCCCATAAATTGTGCAGAGAAGCCCGGAACTGCAGGGTCAATATGCAACTTAGCCGCATGGATGAAGTGTGCAATCAATGCTTTCACATTATCGGTTCCCATTGCGATCCGCATGGTCGTCATATAAATCTGTGCCTTGCGTTGCTCTTCAGCGCTCAATTCACTGTGTGAAGTCAGTGCGGGGCATAAAATGATGGTGTTAGTTTGACCGATGCTGACCTGATGACCAAACGCTGGCTCCAAGGCATCAAAGAAACGCACAAATGTGTCACGATCCATTTCTGCTGACTCCATGTCCACAGTAAATAGACTGCAAGGCCAGCCATTATTCATTGATGCTTGGCGAATCGCAGCATTTTTATGGTCATCCAGAGCGTTTGAATTTACATTAAACGCCGGGTGGGCATGCAAAAATTGGGTAAACACTTTGGTGTTAATTACTTTTTGCATGATCCGCTGCGGCAACGTTTTCATGCCAGTCAGTACATCAAAAGCTTTTTCTGAATCGAGGAAAGCGCCCTTAATATAGTAAACATCCCAAAACATCGTACGTGACCAATCCCAACCGTTTACACAATCGCCTTTCGATTGGAACATACGATAAGCTTCACCAATAACCACCCCAGCGGTAGTGGCACCAGTACCACAAATATCTTTGGTATAGCTATGCACAATATAATCTGGGCGGGCATCTTTATCAGGGTGTTGCAGTGGTTGTGACAAGACGGGTGTTGCTAGAGTGCTGTCTAACATCACCAAGGCATCGTGTTGGTGCGCGATACGTGTAATTCCAGCCACATCCAAAATATAGCCATGTGGATTACAAGGTGATTCCAGATAAACGTGCATTGCTTTACCTGCCTGCAAACGATCAGCATGGGTCACTTGCGCTTCGGCAAAGCATTTAGCAAAGTCTTCTGCGCTATAGCCATCAAACCAGACAAGCTGAATATCCATACGATTAGCGCGAGCGAAGAAGTCATGTAGAAGCTGGAATACTCCACCATATACATTGCGCGAAACCACCAGCACATCACCATGGGTTAGCACATTCGACAACAAAGCATCGATTGCGGCCATGCCCGAGTTAAAGTTCCAGGCTAGATAGTCAGCCGCATGTGGGCCTGCCTCCATATCAACGATCGCGTTGGCTAGTGAAATATTGGTTGGATTTAGCAAGCGCGAATAAATTTGATGCGTAGATTCTTTACCCTGAAACGCATCATCCACCCATTCAGTACACGCATACACATAGGTTGCCGTGCGCACGACGACTGGCGTTGCAGAAAACAATGCAGTTACATTATCAAACAAAGGATAGTGCGACTTGCCCGTTGTCGTGTCTGTAGACGACAGCGCTTGGTAAGTTGCGCGAAATGGGTTTTGCAGTGAATCTAAGATTTTTGCAATTTGGAAGGATAAAAATTTCTTCGCGTTGAAATAAGCAACCTTCTCTTGCTGCCCGATTTGGCTTAACGTTTGCTGGGTTATTTCCCACAGTTGCATCACACTGGATTGACTCTGATACAAGTGCTCAGCGGCTTCGGCAAGTGCTTTACCATAGTCGGAGTCGCGCGCAATGCCAAAGTGCGCGAGTTGCTCATCGACCAAGGCAGGAATGGTCGTTGCTTGAGTTGTATTGCGTTTGGGCGACAAGGATTTGGCTTGCATCAACGTGCGCTCAAGCTCTTGTGGGTTGTTTGTCATAATTATTCTCTTACTGGATTTTATTCCGAATATAATTCGTTTTTAAATAATTATAAACGAACGATGTTCCGCAAAAAGAAAATAATCACTCCCCACTAGGCAAGTAATCTTTACTCAGGCACACTAATCTTCTGATTAATAACGAATAATCGAAACTAACTAAATGCCAGCAAAGCATACCCTGAGTATTTTGAGTCGCGACGTTGAGCAATATAGCAGGCTCGCGCAGTCAGAACCGGCGCTAGCATCCAGGCTGATTCAGGTCGCCTCAAGTCCGCAGGAGCTTGATCCGCAACGGGTGGAAATATTACTCAGTGAGCCAGACTTGGCCGTTCAAGTTATACCCGAATGTCCCAATCTGGTCTGGTTACAATCTACCTGGTCAGGTAATGCACCGCTCCTCAAACTAACAAAGCGAAATTATGTGCTGACCGCTGCCAAAGGGATCTTTAACGCAGCCATCCGTGAGTATGTGCTGGCGTATTTGTTGTACTTCACGCGCAACATGCCTTCCTTTCATCCTCGTCAGGGCGACCCTGAGCATATTCGTCCGCGGCAATGGCAGCCGCCTCAAATAGATACTTTGGCGAACAAGCGAATTGGTATTTTGGGGGCTGGCAGCATGGCATCGGCATTAGTACCGGTTTTACGCGGCTTTAGCGCAACTATACTCGGTCTCAATCGCTCAGGGCAAAGTACGGACGAATACACCCAAATGTATGCATTTTCTGACTTGCATCAATTTCTAGCAAAGCTCGACTTCTTAGTGGTTTTATTACCCGATACACCCGACACCCAACATTTACTAAACCAACAAACGCTCGCGCTATTACCCGCACATTGCGTGCTGATTAATGCGGGTCGCGGGAGCACCATCGATGATCAGGCACTACTTAATGCCCTAGATCAGAATAGGCTAGGAGCTGCGGTATTGGATGTTTTTGCTCAAGAGCCGTTACCGAGTGAACACCCGTATTGGCAACACCCGAAAGTCTGGATCACGCATCACACAGCTGCAATCTCAGATCCTAATGCAGTTTTCCAAGTTTTTAACGATAACTTTCAGCGTTGGTCTAGTCACCAACCACTCAACTATCAAATCGATTTTAACCGAGGTTATTAATGCAAATTAACGCTGTTTTTAGAATTGCCGGTATCCTTACCGTGTGTCTCTCAAGTTCCTTACCAGCTGCCGCGGTTGAGCCAGCAGCAACTTTTTTCACCGACCTTAAGCGCTTGTGTGGTAAAGCATTTGCGGGCACGGTTCGGGTTGATACACCAGCCGGAGCAGGATTTTCGGATCAATCGCTTGTGATGCATGTGCGCGAATGCTCTGAGCAAGAAATTCGCATTCCTTTTCATGTGGGTAACGACCGCTCACGCACTTGGGTTATCCGCTATGACAAGCACGGACTGAGTTTGAAACATGATCACCGTCACGAAGATGGTTCAGAAGACCGCTTAACCCAATATGGTGGTACGAGTACCACCGCTGGTTACGCCCAGGTGCAATCCTTCCCAGCTGATCAATTCAGCCAGCAAATGTTTGTCCGTGAAGCTATTCCGCAATCCATGGATAACACCTGGCAACTGTTGTTGTACCCGAACCAATTCAGTTATCGCATGTATCGGCCAGCGCGTGAATTTCGAGTGGATTTTGATTTAACCAAACCGATCGACGCCCCACCGCCGCCTTGGGGCGCGACTGAATAGCCTAATCCCTTCTTGGGTCAGTTGCCGTGGCTTCAATGCGATCCACATTACGCTGATGAAAGGCACGTAAATGCCCCATTTCTGACAAGTCATGCAAGGTCCGGAATTCTATCCAGTCAATTAAACAAAACAAACATATTGCGGGATAGTTCCAGTCGTCAAAAAAACCTCGGTCGACTAATTCGTCGAGGTGCTGCAAGCTCGTGTCGATGCGTTCACGTTGAATGCGAAAATACATATGGTCGGCGTCGGTATCAAAATCTGAGCGCTTCAGCAACAGGATCTGCACAAGAGAATCATTCACTGCATCAATCACTGTCAGTTGATTCTCCTGCTCCCAACTGGGCATTGGATAATCATATTTAGCGCTTAAATAGCGAAAAATCACACGCGAATCAAAAATAAGATTTTCATCGTCCTCCAGCATGGGTATTTTCATCGCAGGATTACGCTCGGCAAGCAGGGTCCGGTCAGGACCGTCAAAGATTTGCATATTGATGAATTCATGCTCAGTATTGGCAAGCCAGATCCGCAGTCTGCGAACAAAAGGAGATGTGGTAGAACCGTATAGCTTCATAGTTAAATTCTATTTACTTTTTCCTTGAGTATAGCTTAGCAGTTGGCGATCAACGCAGGCAACTTCCGGCCAGCCATTGTTGAATTTCGTGCGCGAAAGTGGCACGCCAGCGCTGCGCTGCTTGTTGTTCGCTTAGTCCTTCAACAAATACCAATGCAGGTGCTTCAATCAACATTTCCTGACTAAAACTGACATTGACTAAAAACTCATAAACACATGGATGTGATTGGGTTAAACCTGGCCAGATCAGCTTTTGGATCCAAACGTCAGTTGGATTGGCACAATCATGGGTCATTTGCGGATTTACCCCCCACTTTGGATCACTTTCACACTCTTTTGTGTATGGAGGAAATTTAACGAACTCGCCGGGTATATGTTTTTCGGTCCAATTTGGCGTCCAATTGTGCAGCAATATTGGCCTTTCACTTTCAGCATACCGCCTGAGTGTTGACCAGAGTTCCGACGAATTGGTCATGCGATTAATAGTAAAATCCAAATTTAAAGAGCGGATAATTTCAGCATCATGGCTGTCCCATCCGCCACTGAATAAGGTGCCTTTGGTGACTACTTGCTCATCATCAGTGGGCTCGGCAAAAATCGCCGCACAGGCGTTTAACGCGCGCCAATCGGGTAGACCTGGACAATATTCCTCAACATACTTGGGATACCACCATTCCTCTCGCGCACGCACTTGATGAGTACCAATGACCAAAATTTGCTTGCGCGCGACAAGTCTATCGTAAGTCTCTGACTTGTCGGGTTCCCAAGCCTCAATCTGAACGTGAGCAACACCAGACCTTAACGCACCGAATTGCTCGTTATACTGTAACTGGACAAAGTCTGCAGCTATTCCATGCTCTTCCAGTATCTGGGCAATTGCAACCGTATGCACGCGCTGTGAAGCCCAATCATTCAGGACAAAACTAACTGGCGGTGGTTTATCTTGACTATAAACACTAGTAACAAACCAGTGGGTTAGCATGGCGACAACAATAAACTTATACAAAAGATGACTTCGACTAAGAGACATACTGATATAAAGGTATAAATAGTAATCAACGTTTAATCAAGTCAGCGTCTGTATTTGGACACTCAACCTTGAGATAAAGAAAAGAGCACTGAACTAGCGCATAGTCCGTTTGAACGCTTTAGGCTTGCTATTGATCAGTCAAAAGCACCAAGCTAGTTCGCAACAGTCGATAAAAGGGATCTACAATGCAGCGCTACGTAAAACCATCAAACAACTCATTTAGCATTAGCACTGCGTTGTGTTTACTGTTACTCGCCTCGAATGCGCATGCTGGGTGGGAATTAGCGTGGATAGACGACTTCAGTGGTGCATCCGTCAATTGGCAAAACTGGACTGCGCAAACTCAAGCCAATTACAACAATGAAGTGCAATGCTACACCGATGACGAGACTTCGGCTCAGCGCAATTACGAGGTTTCTGACGGCACATTGAAGATCACGGCTCGACGAATGGATATAGCCTGTCCGGGGCTCAGCGATGAGCCTCGCACATGGACATCTGGGCGTATCAACAGCAAAGATAAAGCCGAGTTTTTGTACGGTAGAGTAGAAGCTCGACTGCGCTTCCTAGAACTAAAAGGGGGCACATGGCCGGCATTTTGGATGTTGGAAAATAGGATCTCTGAACAACCCTTCCAAGGCGACAACGATTTCGCCAATTGGCCAAATCCTGGCGCGGGCGAAATAGACGTTTGGGAATGGTTTTCCAACTCTGGCAGCAGTTACATTACCAACTTTTTTAATACTGGTGGCTGTGGCAGTGAATATCGTCCGGTCTATGCTAACGGCAGCACTGATGTTACCGAATACCATACTTATGCGATGGAGTGGACGCCCGATAAAGTTGCCTTTTTTATGGACGACACCTTGGTCGTGGAACATGACATGACCAACTGTGGGCAATATGAAGAACCCATGTTCGTACTCCTTAATGTCGCAGTGGGGGGTAATCTGGGCGGTGCCATTGATCCCAACCTCAATAGCGCAACCTTAGAAATCGATTATGTTGCCCACTGTGCACACTCTACCGCCAATAGCATTGCAGGATGTAGTGCGGCAACCCCAGTTTTGCAAGATGCGGATGGTGATGGCGTGAGTGATAGTATTGACCAGTGCCCGGATACGCCAGCAGGTGCATCGGTCGATTTTTACGGCTGCCAAATACAAACCGAGCCAAGCTCAGGTGCAGCAGTTCCAAGCGAATCTGAAGCAAACGTGATTTCACTCTACAGTGACAGTTTCACCAATATTACCGGTATTGACTACAACCCAAATTGGGGACAGGCGACAGCAGTTTCCGAAGTCGATTTCGACGGTAATAACGCACTGAAATACACCGGATTAAATTACCAAGGGACCGATTTTAACAATAACCGTCAGGATGTTTCTGAATTCGATTACTTGCATATCGATTTTTGGACCTATAATGCCGATGCACTGAGCCTCTACCTGATCAGCCCTGGCCCGGTTGAAACGCCTTTTCACTTTGCGGTCGAACAACAAAGCTGGCAACGTCATAAAATTCCGTTATCACACTTTGTTAATGTGGATCTGACCAATACGTTTCAACTTAAAGTGGAAGGCAATGGAGATGTTTACATCGATAATATTTTCTTTAGTCGTGAAGCAGAGGCCAACATAGCGCCCACAGTCAACCTCACCGCCAGCCAAGGCAATGGTTCAATCACTGAAATCACTGCCGGGAATGGCGACGTAACCGTAACGGCTGAAATCCAAGATCCGAATGAATCTGATGGGCATGTAGTTGAATGGCAGGTAGAGGGTGTTGCAACGTATACCGATAATGGCACGTCGATTGTAATCGCTGAAACCAACATCAACGCGAGCCAACTGAATATTTCGGCTACAGTGACGGATGATGGCGAACCCCAGTTAACCGCCTCTTCAAGTATAACGCTGACTGTTCAAGCAACAACGCCGACAACACCAGCCCCATCACCAAATCAAGCAAGCTCATCTGGTGGAAGCTTGAATTACGGCCTGTTGTTGCTGTTAGTAATCAGCTTGCTGAAAATTCCGCAACGATATAAATAACCCACTACAGGTAATTACAGTTGTATGAAAATGTGTCTGCAACGCGATGAACATTAAGCTAATGCAGACTAAAAATGCATCAAAATGTTACAACCGTGTTTGGTCGAAGAAATAAGTGGAATAGGCGTTACCCGTGCAACGATTTGGTCTTTAAAACCTACTATTAAAGGGCAAGCTGATTATTTTGACCCTATGAGGATGAGACCATGCGCCCAATCAACAAACGTTTTACAGTAACTCTTTTGGCATTATTTAGCGGAGTCGCTAGTGCTAACCCCTTTACCCCAACTCAAATTAATGATGCTGTTTATGTATCCCTTGCTCATGAAGTAGCCACAGTACAACAAGCCCTGCATGAAGAGCTGCAAGCAGATCTCAGTTGTGAAATTAAGAATGTGGGTGAACGAGCTAGATTTGCATCAAAAGCGCAACCCATGATGCTGGCATTATCAGCTAAAAAGTCGGATACAAGCGCTTCTGAGTAAATGCGTATACACAGAATGTTACCTGAGTACTGCTAACGTGTGTCGCGGTCAGCCTTAACCGCGACGTGCACTCCTTTAATTGTGCGACTGATTAAATGCTAAAACTAGCGCCGCAGCCACAGGTAGTTGTGGCATTAGGATTATCAACCAAGAAACGTGAACCTTCTAAACCCTCGGTGTAGTCAACTACGCCACCCACCAGGTACTGTAGACTCATAGGGTCGACTACTAAGGTTACGCTATCTTTCTCGATTTGCATGTCATCCGGGTTGACATTTTCATCGAAGGTAAAGCCATATTGAAAGCCAGAGCATCCCCCTCCGGTGATATAAACACGGAGTTTCAAATTCGGGTTTTCTTCTTCAATCAAACTTTTGACTTTCGCTGCAGCAGCATCAGAAAACTCGATGGGCATAGCACTTTCAACTGACACTAATTACCTCTTTCTATGCAAATTGACTAAATTCAGGGCTCAGAATTATCTAATAACCAAGTAATTTAATCAAGTATTCAAATCCTCTAGACAGATTAACCATTACCAAAGAAACGTTTTTTCAATAGGTAATTTAAGCTATATTAAAAAGCCAACTGATCCTGAACTGTCGTATGCTATTGAAGATTGATATCTCGCGCTTGTAGTCATTAGCTCAACTCGTACAAGGAAGCATATTGTGGCATCAAATTTCAGCGCAACTATCCTTCTTCACTTAATTAGCACGCTACTTTTATCTGTAGTTAATGTGTCATTTTCTTTTGCTAGCGACTTAAATGCTAATACTCAGTTTGAGTCAGATAATGTTTTCCTGACAACCCGGGTAAACAAGTCACAAGAACAATTCTCTACCTCTGTGGATAGTGTGCAGTTACTGTTTGATATTCTTGGCTATGAGACTCCAGTGAATCACGTTCCCATGCAGCGCAGTTTGAAAAAGCTCGATGAAGGCGCAACTATCTGTGTGGTAAATAGAATTAAAACAAACGAAAGAACAGATACTTACGCGTATTCCTTGGCACTAAATTTCTTTCATACGCAACGCCTATATCAGCACGCTGAACTGCCCGCCCTATCCCCAGATTTACTTAATGACAGTGGTGAAGTAGTGAGTTTGAACAGAGTTTTTGAGTCATACCCTGAGGCATTGATCGTAACGGCAAAAGGGTTCTCGTTTGGCGAAAACATCGATCGTCAGCTTCGCAAAATTTCCCACACACAGAAAATACAATTAGCCTCCGATACCTACTACCAACGTGCTATTCAATTACTGACCAAAGGACGTATTCAATTTGGACTATTTTTTCCGGCGTCAATGTATCTTCAATTTGGGGAGCGAGTGCCGGTTGCCACGCGACAATATATGATTGCGGATAATCCTCGATTTACAACCGGACATTTTATTTGCGCCGATAATGCTACAGGACGCAAAACCATTCAAATACTCAACTCAGGCATACGTAATCTATATGGCGAACCTGAGTTTTTGGCCTTACACACTCGCTATCTTCCCAGTAAGTCTCACGCTGAAATAGAGGCTATCATTCAGAGATATATTGAACGTTTAAATACAGAGAAACCAAAATTGTAGGCTAGAGTGCAAGCCTCGCTTATTATTGAATCAACGTATTCACTAACCAAGCACCCTCGTCATCCACTGTTATTTTGAAGCTTTGACGGTAAGTACCTTTGTAACGTTGGTACTGGCGGATACCGGCCTCTATCTGAAGGGCTTCAGGAACAAACTCTTCAGGCACAGAGAAATAGGTATCAATGATCTGAAAATACTTGAAACGGAAGGCGAAAGGATCGCCATCGCTAACCAGTTCTTGCAAATCTAACGTGATGGCCTGCCCCGCAATATTGCCAAGTAATTGGATCTTTAATGTTCCATAAATAACGCCTTTCAAGCGCAATTGCTGCACTAACACCAGCGATAACTGCAACCGGTTTGCGGTAGCGGATGGCGCTATCTGAATGCTGTCAATGGTAAAGCCGTCTTCACTCTCCTCAGGCGCAATGACCTTTTGATAGAATGACAGCTGTTCTTTTAACTGAGTTTCACGGGTTAATCCTTGCTGGATCTCTTGATCGAGGTTTTCTTTAGTTAACTCAGCAATTTCAAGTTGCGCGCGCAGCGTGTTGTTAGCACTTGTTAAAGCTTCATTCTCATTAGTGAGATTCGTCATAGTCACCTGTAACTGCGCTAATGATTGTTGTTGCCGCTGTTGGTTAAATAACGCTAATTGATAACCTATATAGACCATGAGTAGCATGACCCCAACCATCACCAGGGTGTAGCGCGTTTGGCTTAATTGGGTGCGTAATTGATGTAAATTCATTTCACTCCACGACTTTACATGCTGATTTTGGCGCTTGGCCTACATTCCATGCACCTAGTATGCCGTAAATGTTTCACACTGTCGCTGCTTTGCACATCAGTGTTATTTTCGACAGCTTTGATTATGCTATTAAATACAAGTACTTGTGATATCCTCTGTATAACCGTTATTGGCATTGAATAAGCATGACGTTACAAGGATTGAGATTCGAACTTGCCCACCCCCGCACCAGCATTCAATTATGTGTGTTGGGAATCATTGCTGGGATAATGGCCGCGTCTCTGATTATTGTATTCCGACTTTGCTATGAATGGCTGCAACTGTATGTGTTGGCAGAGCTCGGTGATTACGCCAGTGTATCTTTAGCGACACGATTTGCCATGCCGTTTGTCGCAGTAAGCGGTATTTTGATGGTTGCTTATTTAACCGGCTTTAAACACTATCGCCTCGGCATTCCCTTTGTCATCCACCGGGTTAAATACCATTTTGGCCACATTCCTTTCCGTACCACAATCAATCAATTTTTGGGCGGTATGTTAGCGCTATCCAGCGGTTTTTCTGTTGGCCGCGAAGGACCGTCTGTGCACTTGGGTGCTGCTGGTAGTAGTTTCATCGGGCAATGGCTGCGCTTACCCTATAACAGTATTCGTATTCTTGCTGGCTGCGGTATTGCCGCAGGTATCTCTGCGTCCTTCAACACTCCATTTGCTGCCGTCATATTTGTTATGGAAGTCGTGCTGCGGGAATACAAGATCCATATATTTGTGCCGGTTATGCTCGCAGCTGCATGTGGTTCGCTACTGACCCGCGCTGTGTTCGGCGAATTCAACGAACTGGCTTTTCTAACTTTCGGCGAGTTTAATCCGTGGCTCTACGCCTATTTGGTTTTATTTGGCATTTTACTCGGTGGTTTAGCGGCGTTATTCAATAAAAACCTAATGATGGTGATGCGTTTTTTTCGCCCCGTTGCAATGCACTGGCGTTTAGTGCTGGCCGCATCTATCACCGCTGGACTTGGAGCCCTAGTGCCTGAAGCTATGGGAGCGAACTTTGAAACCGTGGATCGTTTGTTTAGCCAACAACCAGGGTTGTTATTGCTAACCGTCGTCTTGGTGGTTAAATTTGCACTAACCATTGCTGCCATTGGTTTAGGTATACCCGGCGGTATTATGGGCCCGGTTATGGTGATGGGGATGATCGCTGGAGCACTCCTGTTAGTCCCCATGAACTACTTCTTCGACACCCAAAACTTAACCAGTAGCTTTGCCTTGCTGGGCGTCGCCGGCATGCTAACCGCGGTTTTACACGCTCCGCTAGCAGCCCTCTCAGCTGTAATGGAGCTATCGTATAGTCCACAGATTATATTGCCCGCTATGCTGGTTATTGTGCCGGCGTATGTAACCTCTACCCAATTTCTTAAGAATCGTTCAATATTTATTCAACAATTGGATTATCAAAAGCTTCCCTATGCGACCTCTTCGGTGCGCGAAGCGCTACAAAAAACCGGTGTATTAGCCGTAATGGATACCGAGTATAAGATGTTTTATGATGCGCCAGACAAGGCCATTTTGGCATTTCTGGATAAGTCCCCTACGCACCCTGTGGTTCAGCGTTCCAATTTTGAAATAGACGTCTTGTATCAACTAGTCGAGTACAACGTATCTTTAGAACATGATGCCTCGCCATTAAACTATACCAGCATGGAAGGGTTAAGTTTTCAAGCCACGCTATCAGAGGTTTACGAGGCTCTGCAAAGTGCTCGCAGTGGCGCGGTCTATATTTATCAGGATAGTCATGAGCAGCTCATCGGGGTTATTACCTGGAACATGCTGCAAAGTTATTTGATGCGCGAACAATATTAGGGGGACCAATGTCTATTTTGTGGCTTAAAGGACTGCATATCTTTTTCATGCTGGCATGGATGGCAGGCTTGTTTTATTTACCCCGCTTATTTGTTTATCACGCTGAGAGCAACAATGCAGACGTACGCGCACAGTTTTGTATCATGGAACGCCGCTTATGGTGGTTTGTCACTCCTTTCGCCATACTCACCGCGGTTTTTGGCGGACTGTTAATTTATCAATACGGGCGTGACTGGTTCAGAGTCTCGACATGGCTGCACATAAAACTCGCACTTTTACTTGCGATTTACGGCTATCACTTCTATTTATTAAAGGTATTACGCGACTTTGCGGCCGACAAAGTAATGCGTAAACCGGTGTTTTATCGCTTCCTCAATGAACTACCGGTTTTCGCAATCTTAGCGATAGTGCTTTTGGCCGTCATTAAACCGATGTAACTGAACAAACGGACACCTATCAAGGAGTTGAAATGGACGTCAATAATGCTCACCTTAAACAACTGATTGACCGCACTGACGAAGCGTTTAAAGAGTTGATCAGAGATCCGGCCTCAGATGAACTGAACAACGCCTACGAAGATGCCAAAAAGCAACTTGAACAGTATTTGCTGGCGGTTAGGCAGCGCCACGATATTGAACAAGAACGCTAATCATTGTGGCGTCATTTGTTGAGTAAACGACTCGAACTGATTGGGTAAATAACCTGCCAACGTATTGGCTAATTGTGCGTATTGATTTAGCGCACGTGGTAGCGTTTTTGCGATGCTGGGAAGCTGTTCTCGAAAGTCTTGCTGCTCAGATTTAATGGTTAAATTATCCGGATCAGCGAGCACTGAAAATACCTTCAAACAATGCTTGAGCGTATTGGCGGCTTCCACTGCAGCCGCATCATCGCTTTGCACCTGCAAATGCTCCCATGCATTCTGCCATACGGGTTGCAATTGTTGATGAGCAAGCAAAAAGCCTTGTAACCACATCGCTTGAGATGACTTACTGCCTGCGGCTGGTTCATACTGATAAGATGTCGGTAATAGCGTCTCGCCCGCACGCAGGGCTGATAAGATATCGCGTAATTGCCTGACTAAACAATCAGTTATCAATTCCCAGCGCGCCATATCACCACCCGCTAAGTCATCACCGGCATCAGCTGCAAACACCCAAGGCATCCACTGTGGCGGCATGGGAATTTCAGGGCAACAAGAAACAGCGGCAATAATCCCCTCAACAAACGCTTGCGGTTGCAGTTTACCGACAATAAGTGGGTCTTGATACAGTTTAGCGATTACAGCCACGGGTTTAACTCTGATCATTTAGCAATATTTGCAGCTTAACAGGATTATACGTAGAGTGAAGCCAAACGAAATGATTAGGTAAAATTGCAGTGAGCAAGCCGACTGAGGTGAAACCAAAGCACAACCAAAATCGCTATGCTGCGTGGCTTATAGCTGCCGCGTTTATTGGACCCGGTACTGTTACCACCGCAAGCTTAGCGGGAGCACAATTTGGTTATCAGTTACTTTGGGCATTACTCTTTTCCATTGTCGCAACCCTCGTGCTGCAAGATATGGCCGTACGTCTCGGAGTCGTTACCCGACTTGGCTTAGCTGATGCGATTCACCGATTGTTCCAGCGCAAATGGTTGCGTTACAGCGCTTGTGCGTTAGTCATTGCGGCAATTGGGATAGGAAATGCTGCCTACGAGGGCGGAAACCTCACCGGAGCCGCATTAGGATTAAGTCAATTGACCGATGGCAGCATGACCCTTTGGGTAGTGATTTTGGCGAGTCTCGCGGGTGGGCTTTTGTGGTTTGGGCACAGTGGTGCTGTGGAAAAGGTTCTAGTCGCACTCGTCGCTATTATGAGCGTGATTTTTATTATCACTGTAATTGCGGCCAAGCCCGACTGGACAGGGTTATTCAATGATGCAATCCGTCCTCGTTTTGACAGCACCACAATTACCTTGGTTCTAGCACTCATTGGTACCACCATCGTGCCCTACAATCTGTTTCTGCATGCCAGTCTGGTGAGTCAATATACCAACGAACCAGAGCAAGAACTGCGAATTCAGCGTCACAACACCCGCATTGCGGTCCTAACCGGAGGACTCATTACCCTCGCCATCATGACCACCGCAACAGCCGCTTTCTATCAGCAAGGTCTTGCACTCGACGCCAGCAATATTGCTTCGCAACTGGCGCCGCTATTAGGTGATATGGCAGGTAATATCTTCGCTATTGGGCTTTTTTCGGCAGGACTAACAAGCGCGATAACTGCACCGTTGGCTGCCAGCTACGCAGTGTGTGGCGCACTAAAATTACCGCAAGAGCGCACCTCTGCACCCTTTCGCGGAGTATGGTTGAGCGTATTGCTGTGTGGAGCGTTAGCCGCTAGTTTGGGGATAAAACCACTTCTCGCAATGCTCTTTGCCCAAGCAACTAATGGGTTACTACTGCCATTTATAGCCATCTTTTTACTGTTTGCTATGAATGACAAACAGCGCCTGGGTGAATATCGTAACCGCATTGCCATGAATGTTGTAGGCAGCGCTATCGTTTTGGTTACCTTATTCCTTGGCTTGAGTAAACTTATCGCAGCCTTTTAATCAGCCGCCCGCAGCCGTTGAATTGCGGTTTCGAGATCCGCGCGCGGACAGCCAAAGTTCAAGCGAAAAAATCGCTGCTCACCAAAGTCTCTCCCCGGCGAGGGGCCGACGCCACGCTGCTCACACCATTGCTGAGTATCTTCCACATTCAGGCCACTGGCATCTACCCAAAGTAGAAACGTGGCCTCTGGCGTTAGCGCTTGCAAGCCTTCAATCTCATTAATCGCTTGCACGGCATAATCTCTATTGCCTCGCAAGTAATCTAACAGTGCTCGATGCCATTCGTCACAATGGGTAAACGCCGCCTGAGTTGCCACTAGACCGAGTATGTTCACCCACGGTACCATGCCCTGCGCAGCTTGTACGAAACGGCGGCGTAACCGATTATCCGGGATAATCGCAAATGCCGCACCTAAGCCAGCCACATTGAAGGTTTTGCTGGCGGCCATCAACGTAATGCTCTGATTGGTTAAGTGACTGACTTTACCAGCAGGAATATGTTTGAGGTTTGGGTTAAGGATCAGATCACAGTGAATTTCATCAGAGCACAGTGTAACAGCATGACGCTCACATATTGCAGCCACGCGTTCGAGTTCATCTGCACGCAAAACGCTACCCACCGGATTCATCGGATTACACAGGATAAACAAGTGACAATCCGGATCGGCAGCATGTTGCTCAAGTTGCACAAAATCCAACGTCCAGCGCCCATCTTCAATCACAGTACCGACCTCTAAGCGCTCAGTACCGTGCAACGCCGGAGCCGCCAACAAAGGTGGATAATTCGGGGTTTGCACAATCACTTTGTCACCGGGTTTAGTGAGGGCTTTACATGCCACATTAAACGCCGGTACGACACCTGGGATCCAAACTATCCATTCGGCCTCTATCTGCCACTGATGTTGCTGGTTTAGCCAATGCACTACCGCCGCATTTGCACCGGTGTGTTGAGATGGCAAGGTGTAACCTAAGATCCCGTTAGAAACTTCCTGCTGAATGGCCTCAAGGATAGGTTCGGCGCAGCGAAACTCAGTATCAGCGACCCACATCGGCAAAATATCTGTCCCGGCATACTTTTTCCATTTAAATGCATCAGTACCGATGCGTGGCGATGGCTGGTCAAAATTCATCTAGCTTCCTTTGTTTCATTAGGTGTTATGCATAGGCACGTGCAGAGATATTTACTCAACCCCTGAGGAAAATATGTCATCTAATTTATCAAGTAGGTTTTGCGTTGAAAATGGCTTGGCAATAAATGCTGTTGCACCCAATTGCTTGGCTTTTATCACGCTCTCGCGGCGCGTGTTTGCGGTTAACAATATAAATGGAATGGCAGTATCTCGAGCACGTAACACCGCAAGCAAATCCAGTCCCGTCTTATCCGGCATCATGAGATCGCTGATCACGAGATCAAAGCGTTGCTCAGGATCTGCTATAACATCCACTGCGAGGTTACTATCATCCATCGCAATAACCCTGCCGGAGGTGTATTCCTCCAGCATTAACGTCAGCAACTCAAGTGTGACGCGGTCATCGTCAACAGCTAAAATATCAAGATTTCTTAGACTCATTCAAATAACGCTTTATGCAGTACTGAAACAATTTCAGCGCTATCATCAGCATTCACTAAAAATGACATATTGTGCGGATTCGCGCCGAAACAAATCATGCGTAAATTATAGTCGGCAATTGCGGCAAAGATACGACTTGAAACACCTTTGTTTGATTGCATGTGATTGCCCACCACAGTGATCAGGTCGAAGCCCTGTTCCACACTAACTTCGCTCATACTTTCGAGTTCTTCAATGGTGCGTCGATTTAAACGCTCGGCTACTGAATTCGGCGGATTATCTAAGGTAAATGCAACAGCAATTTCGGACGTTGTCACCAAGTCTACCGACAACTTATTCTTGGCAATGATGCCGAAAACTTTTTCCAAATATCCCTGCGCATACAACATTTTAGGGGTTTTAACGGTTACCATGACTTGCTCACGACGCCGGGTAATCGCTCGATATGGCGGCTCATGTTCGCAATCGCGCACAATCCAAGTACCACCCTTCTCCGGTTCGCGGCTTGAGCCAACAAATACCGGAATATCACGGCGCAATGCGGGCTCCATGGTTGCCGGATGCAACACTTTTGCGCCGAAAGTGGCCATTTCTGCGGCTTCTTCAAAACTCAATTCAGGCAATGGACGTGCCGCTGCCGTCAGACGCGGATCGGTGGTGTATACACCAATAACATCGGTCCAAATTTCACAGCTTTTGGCATCTAAAGCCTCGGCGAGTAACGCTGCCGTAAAATCTGAGCCACCACGCCCCAAAGTTGTGGTGTTACCGGCTTCATCGGCACCAACAAAACCTTGAGTGACGACAATGCTATTAGTTAATTCCGGGCGCAGCAATTCTGTACAGCGTTGCTGAATTGCCACCACATTTGGCACAGCCTCACCATAAGTATCATCAGTAAGCAGTACTTTACGTACATCGAAGTTAAGTGCTGGAATGCCTAGCTGTTTGAATACTTCAGCACACAGCAATGACGACATGCGCTCCCCCATCGACATCAACTCATCTTTGAGATCATGGCGATGCAGAATTTCTTCATGACGGGCAAGCTGCTCAACTTCGTTTAATAGATCATCAAGTTTAGTTTTAACTTCTTCCTGTTGGTCTAAGCCACTTAATATCGCATACTCGATTTGCTTTATTTGCTCACATACTTCGGCAATTTGTGCTTGGGTTAATGGTGAAAACCCTAATTTAACTAATAAGTTAGTGACACCCGCCGCCGCGCTAACTACGACTACCCGGGTTTCAGGATTCCGTTGAACAACCTTTGCACATAGGCTAATAGCAGTAAAATCAGCGACACTGGTTCCGCCAAATTTGGCCACATTAATGGCATTACTCACAACTAATCACTCCTCTACTTAGGGGGCTTCTTGTTGACTAATTATAGTGATCCGGTCACCAACCACCACATCATTGGCGGCAAACCAGCCTTGGTTCATTTCCAATGCATACAATACGGGTTTAGACGACGGAACTGGATCTAACACTAACGGATACATGGGTTTGATATCTGTGATCACACCACGCTTGTCAAGATAGGCAATATCCAGAGGGATCAGGGTGTTTTTCATCCAAAACCCTGCCTCTCTCGGGTATTCAAACTCAAACAACATGCCACACGAATCACAAAGTTCAGTGCGATACATCAATCCACGTGCGCGCTGCTCAAAAGTCCCTGCATATTCCACCGTTAGACGCTGCTCTCCTACCTGGATAATGGCTTGGCCAAAATTGACCTTTAACGCCGGATCCGCCGTCACCGGCTTAGCCCAAATACTAAGCGAGAGCACCACTAGAAACCACGATATTCGATATAACATGTCGGACTTACTCATATTTTTTCAAAAAAAAACCGGGTGGCGTAAAACGCTACCCGGTATTGTCTAGTTAAGACCGTTTATGCAACGTTTAACGTTGGGATAATGTTTGCTTTAGCTGCATCTTCAGCTTGTTTAAACACTTCCATTTGGTCAAAGTTTAAGTATTTGAACACTTCTGAACTCATTGAGTCAATCTTGCTCGCGTACTGCATATACTCTTCTGTGGTTGGCACGCGACCAACGATGGCTCCCACTGCCGCCAATTCAGCTGAACAAAGGTACACATTAGCACCATCGCCCAAGCGGTTAGGGAAGTTACGGGTTGATGTTGACAACACTGTCGCACCCGCTAATACACGTGCCTGGTTACCCATACACAATGAACATCCCGGCATTTCAGTGCGCACACCTGCACGGCCATAGATGTTGTAATAACCCTCTTCCATTAACTGTGCTTTGTCCATTTTGGTTGGTGGAGAAATCCACAAACGCGTTGGCAAAGTACCGTTGTATTGCTCTAACAGCTTACCCGCCGCACGGAAGTGACCAATGTTAGTCATACATGAACCAATGAAGACTTCATCTACATTGTCGCCGGCAACGTCAGACAAGGTTTTTGCATCGTCTGGGTCATTCGGGCAGCACAGAATAGGCTCTTTGATGTCATCTAAGTTGATTTCAATCACTTCCGCATACTCTGCGTCTTGGTCAGCTTCCATCAACTCAGGGTTAGCTAGCCATTCTTCCATCTTACGCGCACGGCGCTCAAGAGTACGTGGATCACCATAACCTTCGTTGATCATCCAACGAAGCATAGTGATGTTTGAACGCAAGTACTCAGCAACCGAGTCTTCAGAAAGCTTAATCGTACAACCTGCAGCTGAACGCTCCGCAGAGGCATCTGACAATTCAAACGCTTGCTCAACCGTTAGGTTTTCAAGTCCTTCAATTTCCAGAATACGGCCAGAGAATGCATTGATCTTACCTTTCTTAGCAACCGTCAACAGACCTTGTTTGATGCCATACAACGGAATTGCATGAACCAAGTCACGTAACGTAATACCTGGTTGCATTTTACCTTTAAAACGCACCAACACTGACTCAGGCATATCCAGTGGCATAACGCCTGTCGCCGCAGCGAAGGCAACCAAACCTGACCCTGCAGGGAAAGAAATTCCCATTGGGAAACGTGTGTGTGAATCACCGCCAGTTCCCACGGTATCTGGCAACAACATACGGTTCAACCATGAGTGAATAATACCGTCACCCGGGCGCAATGACACACCGCCACGATTCATAATGAAATCAGGTAGCGTATGTTGCGTATCAATATCAACTGGTTTTGGATAAGCCGCAGTGTGACAGAATGACTGCATGGTCAAGTCAGCGGTAAAGCCCAGACACGCAAGGTCTTTAAGTTCATCACGCGTCATTGGTCCGGTGGTATCTTGGCTACCCACAGTGGTCATTTTCGGCTCACAGTAAGTGCCCGGGCGAATACCGTCGACGCCACACGCTTTACCCACCATTTTCTGTGCCAGCGTGAAGCCTTTACCCGAATCTATCGGCTGCTCTGGACGACGGAACAAGTCAGTCTCACCTAAGCCTAGTGACTCACGCGCTTTCTCAGTCAAGCCACGACCGATGATCAAATTAATTCGACCACCCGCACGCACTTCGTCGAGTAAAACTTTTGACTTATAAGCGTATTCAGCAAGAACTTCGCCGCTATCTGCATTTAAGATTTTGCCGTCTAATGGGTAGATATCGATTACATCACCCATATTCATTTTATCGACGTCAGCTTCAAACACTAACGCACCAGCATCTTCCATGGTGTTGAAGAAAATTGGCGCCACTTTACCGCCAATACAAATACCACCACCGCGCTTATTCGGTACACCCGGCAAATCATCACCGAAGAACCAAAGTACGCTGTTAGTTGCAGATTTTCTAGATGAACCAGTACCTACAACATCACCCACGAAAGCAACTTTATGGCCTTTGGCTTTAATCTCTTCGATTTGTGCCAACGGACCCACTTCGCCGTGCTTTTCTGGCTCTAAACCATCACGGGTCATTTTATACATCGCACGTGCATGCAATGGAATGTCCGGGCGTGACCACGCATCTGGCGCTGGCGATAGATCGTCAGTGTTAGTTTCACCCGTTACTTTAAATACGGTTGCAGTAATCTTCTCAGGCAGATCTGGGCGTGCAGTAAACCACTCGCCTTCTGCCCACGACTGCATGACTTCAGTCGCATACTTATTGCCCGCTCGGTGCTTTTCTTCCACGTCGTGGAACGCATCAAACATCAGCAAGGTGTGCTTAAGCTCTTCTGCGGCTAGTTCAGCTAAGTCAGCATCGTCTAGCAACGCAACCAATGTTTCGATGTTGTAGCCGCCGTGCATGTTGCCCAGCAATTGTACCGCAGCATCTTTATCGATTAATGGACAAGTCACTTCGCCTTTCGCGATTGCACTTAAAAAGCCAGCTTTTACGTAAGCAGCTTCATCAACGCCTGGAGGCACGCGCTCTGAAATAAGTTCAAGCAGGAATTCGGCTTCACCCGCTGGTGGATTCTTTAATAGTTCAACCAATTCGGCGACCTGCTCTGCGTTAAGCGGCTTCGCTGGGATACCCTCGGCAGCGCGTTCGTCAACGTGTTTGCGATACTGTTCTAACACTTTATGATTCCTCGTGGTTGGTTGCACCTACACTTCACTAGCGCAGGTGTTAGCAATGAATTATAAAACAGCGGAAGTATAGCGCTTTGCCTAGGTAAATTAAATCCGCATAGCGCTTTTGTTTGGTTATAACCGCCATTCACCGTCAGAATTGTTTATTTTGGGACCATTTTTAACAGTGATGCTTCACTCCCATCAGTTAAGATGAAAATGGCGCCGGAACGACTGCGTTGAATGTCGCGTAGCCGAGTTTGTAATGACTCTACCACTGGGCGGTCAAATAAAACCTCACTTTGCCCCAAACGCACCCAATACAAACGCTTTGCCGCCAGTGATGTCACTAAAAAGTCACCCGTTTGTTGCGCGAACAGTGGGCCTTTAATTTGAACCATCGAGGACGGTGCAATCGATGGCGTCCAATTAACGACCGGTGGACGCATGCCAGGGTAGGCATCAAATGGCGAGATGTTTGCTCCGCTGTAGTCTTTACCCCAAGTCACCACAGGCCAACCGTAGTTTTCACCTGCTTGAAGTACATTAATTTCATCACCCCCTGCGGGACCATGTTCATTGAGATAGACAGTTCCTTGCTGCTCATCAACAACCAAGCCTTGCGGATTACGGTGCCCCAAAGTGTAGACATAATCAATTGGACTGCCAGCTCCGGTGTAAAAGGGATTGTCGCTTAGCGCCTGTCCTTCATCACTCATCCTTAACACTTTGCCAAGATTAGACGATTTAACCTGCGCTTGTTCACGAAAATCAAACCCATCACCACTGGTGATCAATAACGAACCATCTGGCAAAAACGCCATACGCGCACCGTAATGCACGGGGGTGGGTTTATCCGGTGAGACGCGGAAGATAGTTTGCCATTCTCCCAAGGATTGTTGATATAACGTTGCCCGCGCGATCGCTAATCGATTCCCTTCCTCATTACCCTCGGCATAGCTGATGTAAACGTAAGGCTGCAAGGCAAAATTTGGATGCAGCTTGATATCCATCAAACCACCCTGCCCAGCAACATACAAATTCTTTGGCATGTGGGTAAAGCGGGTTAACTCTTTACCTTGAGCATCAAGCATCAGGATTTGGCCGGCTTTTAAAGTTACTAGCCATTCTCGCGAGGGCAACTCGGTAAGTGACCAAGGTTGCTGTAACTCACTATTTAGCGTTTCAATGGTTACTTCTGGAAACGTAATATTGGCCAGACTGGCAGGCGCATAAAAACTACCTAAGTAGCACGTTATTAATAAGCAATGCAGAGTCTTACGGAGACCTTGAAACCTATTTCGCATATTCATATTTGCTCTGTGTTTAGCGCATTAGTGGTAGTAATCTAGCTGATATTAAAGCAACTGCCAATGTAAGCTGCGGACACTAACAAGGATCACCAACGTGTGGGGGGAGTATTCGCATCTCTGAAGTTCGCCGGTGAGTCCTCTCGAGTGCCGCTGCTCTTTAAGTGATTCATGCACTTGTAGATTGCTTGAAATTCTCTATCAAGCGCTGCAAGATGAGCCTATCGATACGTGTTGTTGGGCTTTAGTACAAGGGGTAAGGCATTGAACAAGACTTTGCAATGGATCAAAGCATGGTTAATCGCGGGGCTAGTCACTTTTTGCTTGGCCAGTTTTGCCCACTCGCAATTTGTGCTGATTGAATTGCTGTTAATCAACGTTAACATTGGTGTCGGTGACTGGCTAAGCATGACGTTTTCTGACCTATTCGGACTGAGCTTAACTTATGGTGTAGCCATAATCTTATCGCTGTTTGTCGCTTTTTTGGTCCTTAGCTTGTTAAAAGCAAAATTTAACAGGCTGTCACTTTCCCTGTTTGTTGTTGGCGGTGGAGTCACCATCGCAGCTATGCTACTGGCTATGCAACCCATTCTCGATGTTACCTTAATTGCCGGAGCAAGAACTACATTAGGCTTTATTGCGCAGTGCTGCGCTGGCCTAGTCGGTGGCTGGGTGTTTGCACGCATTCATTTTGCCAAGGGCTGAAGTACAATTTGCGATAAGTCACTTCCGAAAAGTGGCTGTTCCCAACAGACAGTGCAGAAGCCGCTATCCTCTAGATATCGATGCCTCGAACAGACAAGCAGCCGACGTTCGGTTCAGACTGAAAGTAGTCGTGACAAGTGCTCAACATGAATGTCATTGCTAACATTAGCGTGGCAAAAATATCGATTATTATCCTGATAGATGACTTAGAAACATTTGTAGTTTTTACTAACCATGAGAACTACACGGTCAGTTTTTGTACAAAAGAAAAGTCAAACACTTTAAGCCGGCTTAAATAAGGTACTGTAGAATGGGGATTTCGATGATATGACTACCTGAAGACCATAAAGGACTACATGAAAATGAAAAGGCGTAATTTCGCTGCTGTTATTCTGGGCTTAGTTCTCGTTCTTATTGTTACGTACTTCTCTACTCTCGAGGAACAAAACACTCATGAAGGTGATTCTAAAAGGGTAGATGCCGCAGAGCCTAAAACTGATACGGAGGAGGCCAAACACCAATACTATAAACCAACTCCAGCTCAAAAAATGACTTCGTTGGAAAATGCTGAACAAACCTACGCAGCAAGCGAGGTTTACAGTCAATGTGAGGCCGAAAACGCAGAGGTTTGGGACCGACTCGAAGTTATAAAAAACACTATTAACAATGAACTCAAAGGCATAGAGAAGCAGGCTCTTCTAAGAGATGCCATATTCTTACTCCAGAGTGAAGGTTATTTTGACGCTTATGAAGCACCGATAGTGTTATACCAGCGACTATTAGAGAATGAAGCGCAACACTTTGAGCGCGCGCCTTTTCGACCCACTCGCGCTGAAATGGAAAAATATACGAGTGTGGGCTATCTCCTGCGCGATGTTTTCGATGCAGTCAGGGAGCTCGATATTGAACGGACTGTTTTGGCTGCTGATGTTTTTAGACAGAACAATAGCAAACGCGGGTTATTACTTCGTCGAGGGAAAAATAAACTGCTTTGGACACCAGACGTTATTATTGGTCACAGTCTCGCAACCGCCCCATTGAGTTTTGTTGACGATATTGCTGCACATTACCCTGTCAGTCACTTACTGTTCACTCAAGCCGTTCGTTCGGGGGCAAGCGAAGAGGTCTTAAAGAAATTGCTGGCGAGTTTTGACTTTAACAACACGCCAATTTATACCAAACACAACAAGCTCCAAACGGCATTGCAAGCAGCAATTGAGATTGAGTCGCTTGCAGCAATCCAGCTAATCCTCGTGCAGCCTGATCTCCTGCATACTGACCTTTTCTTTAATCCGTTAAATACTATTGTTTTTGATACATTAAATACTGAAGGGCAGGAGTTTACCGATGCTCAAAAGGCTATGATAGCCCTTTTAGTTGAGCACGGTTTTCGCGTCGATGTAGTTCCTGGGCCTTTTTCCAAGAGTCGTATGCTAGCTGGCTACGCAGCTATGCTTGAGCGCCCCATTGTCGACCAGCTACACGCCTTATCGATTCCTCCTAGGCACATCGAAAAGTTTAGGATGCACCCTGATTCCGCCGTGCCATTGAGTTTGCAAGATCAGCTAAAACGTAACGCGTCTGATAGCCAACTGCTAAAGGAGGAATACAATGAAAGAGCAAAAAACTGTGGTGCTCTTAAGCAGAGACTGCAGTCTTTGGTACCGCCGCTTACCAGAATTGACGACGTTTTGGCTTTCGCCAGTGCCGATAACAGTTTTGCCGAAAATATTCAGTTATTGAAACAACAATCGCTGACTTTGGTTGACGCCTATTACGCCAAAATGGAGAGGGAAAGTGGAGATACTCAACGAGTAGATGCGCTAGCAGCAGCTACTCATTCGCTACAAGATATCCCCGCTACCGTGAAGGCACAAATTGATCAACTGACGCCTTTTGAGCGACACCAACTCAACGAAGTTTACTGTGAAAAATTCGGTAAACGCTTTATGGAGGATATATTTGATGCCGTTCAGTACATGAGTTTTAGCTTATTTAGTTATGAATCTTGCTTAGCTGGTACCCCAGATGATTACACTGAGACCGAACGAATTTTCTATCTTAATGAGAATACGTACCCGGGGATCATTTTTAGTAAGTTAGAGCGCTATGCGTTCGATAAAGCAATCAATCTATTAGCCGATCCAGCCTTTCAACGGCCAAAAGATTTGCGCGGCCATCCTCATGGTCGCGATGCGTTGATGTTGGCATTGGATTTAAAACTCGCCTCACACAGCGTCGATAAAAAAGACTATAAAACATTGATAATTGATTTAATCGCGAGAACGGAATTACAAGACGGGCATTTCAAGCGACTTCACCGGCTAAAAATAGAACATTTTATGTTGTTTGAAGAAATTGCCTTGTTTCATCCGCAAATTCGCCAAGCAGTTGGCTACCCGCTGGCAATGTATAGAACACATAACTGATGAGCATGACTGACTGAAACTGGCCTCAATGGAAGAGTAATCTCCTCTGGCAACAACAGACAATAACCGGTCGTTCGGTCTTGAGCAGAATTTGAGGCAACGAATGATCAAAGAGTACGTTAACCAGCCGGTCACGAGTTTTCATATCGAACGGTTGAATAGAGAGAGTAGCGGACCGTTCTAGGTACGAAGCTAGTTGCATATATTCCGCTGAAAGCGCTCTTTTAAATTTGCTGCAGAACACACGTTCACAGTAATACACGAGACTTGACTTTTTAAGCGCAGCCGTTGCTAGTGTATGTTTGGTGTACCTAAAATTTAGTCAGTAGTAGATACGACCGTTTACGGCCGTTCTAGTCTGAATCAAATTCGAAGCCCCGAAATATGTTTACTTTCTTCTTATTCCTTTAGCCAGCCATTAAGACAGGCAACCTCTATTTGGGAAAGAGCGAATTCCCAGAGTTCAGGAGCTGCTACTTTTAAAAACTTATTTCGTCTAATAACTTGATGTTTATATACATTATTATTAACCCAGCTACCTCCCCCATTTGCCATATTTTGAATAAGCGGTAATATCCTATCAATAGAGTTTGCAAAACGCGCATCGGCAGAATCTGCTTTTTCAAATTCATTCCATAAGCTCAAAAAATCGGACCGTTGAGGTTCAGGTAGCATACCAAATATTCTCTCTGCTGCTCTTTTTTCCTTTATTGCCTGTTCAATTTGTACACTGTTATCTTCAAAAGCAAACGTATCTCCAGCATCTATTTCTACAATATCATGAATCAATAGCATTGATATCACTCTGGAAATGTCTATGTTTTCGTTTGCGTAAGGCGCCAATATTTGAGCCACCAGAGCTACATGCCAACTATGCTCTGCACTATTTTCGAATCGGTTGTTGTCTATCCTTATCAGAGCTTTACGATGCACTGCTTTTAACTTGTCCAGTTCGCGAATGAAACTTATTTGTTGCATGAAGTTCTTTACTATACCTTCATTACAGCCAAAAGCGTTTAATAACCTCAAATAGGACTGGCTTGTCTCAGTCTGCATATTCATTCCTTACTGAGTCAAGCCTTGTTTTTAACTCTTCTTCAGGATGATAGTTACCCGTTTTAAATAAGGCGTATATGTTTTGGGTGTTCATAATGTCATCAAATGGGTTCTTATTTAGTATTAAAAGATCAGCCTGATAGCCAGGAGCTATTCGTCCTACTTTTTTACCTATCCAATCCCCTGGAATTGATGTAGCACTTCTTATTGCTTGCTGAGGTGTCATGCCAATTTGAACGAGAGAAGCTAGCTCTTGATGAAGTGAGTAACCTGGAACAACCATTGTAGTCATTGCATCTGTACCAGCGAGAATAATAACTCCGTTTTCTAACAAGATATTCAGGACTATTTCATTTGCGCGAACAAAAGTAGTCCACCATTCATAATTATTGGAGTGTTTTAATGCAAATTCGTTTTTGTCCGGCAACCAATATTGAAGCCTTTTGGGGTTTGTAAAAGACAAATCTATTTCTTGTATCAATGAATCGAGGTCGCTTATTTGTCTTGGTATGCTTTGCATATACCAAAGCGTCGTTCCTACAGCTATGTTGTTACTACTTAGCGTTTTTGAGTAAGTTTTTACTTTTTGTTCAACAAATGACAAGAATTCCTCAGATGTATCAGTTGAATAATAACCAAATTCCTTATTAAGTGTTTTGACCAATTCCTCTATGTGTGCAATTTCCCTTTGGCCACTCTCAATAAATTCCTCGAATGAAACTGAGTTTGGGATATGCCCTACAACTTTGTAACCTTTCGCCTTTGCAGCGTGAGTTAATGCAAAGTACATATTTTTATTTATATCGGAAGCTATCTTTGCGTTTTCAAAACCATCGTTTTTTAAACGCTCTATCAAGTCTATAGCATCTTGTTGACTTGTTATATTAATTCGATTCCAAAATAATCCATTTATGAATCCCCAAATACCACCTTTGCTTGAGATTTTTTCAGAAGATACTTCAATTGATGGGCCAAATTGCCCCAAGGCCATTTGCTTACTCCAATCTAAATGCTTGTAACTGCCGGACATCTCTCGGATATAAGTTATGCCGTATGAAAGATACACTTTCAGATCGTTTGCTGAATCCTGTAAGTGAACGTGTGAGTCTATAAGACCAGGAATAATATACTTACCCTGTGCATCAATAATTTCATGGTCATCAATTTTTGGTTTACCGCCTACTGATTGAATTTTTCTATTATTAATTACTAATGTTGTATTGGGTAAAAACACTTCACCATCTGCGCTCAACACATTTGCATTGATAATGTAGTATTTTGAAAACGGCTTAAGATCACCCACCTCTTTTGGATGGGTGAAAGAAGCGCAAGCAACTAGGCTACTGACGAACACAGTTAGTATAAAAGCTAACTTTCTTGGTTTTTGAATTGTATGCATTATTTCTCCAATCTTTAATGTGCCAGTCATTAACATGCAGTAACTAGCAAAATGAAGCGGGAGTGTATGAAGAACATAAGAAAAATCACTCTCAAAATGTATATTGAGAGTATCTATTGTTTACTTTTTACATACTCAGTGGGGGTGAGCCCTACACTTTTCTTAAATATCCTGTAGAACGTTGCCTCGGAGTTAAAACCTGATTCTAGTGAAATAGAGAGGATTGATGCTGATTTGTGATTGGACAGTAGCAGTTGCTTTGCATAAGTAATCCGTTTCTGATTGACAAGGTCCCTAAATGAAACATTAAGTTGCCTATTGATTGCCTGAGAGATTGCATTCCCTGTAACGCCAAGCTTATCCGACAGTATTTTAACATTCAGTGTTGGATCAAGATATAAACGTTCATTTTCAATCAGTGAAATTATTCTGTCCGCAAGTCCCAACAAGCTTTCATTTTGAACATCATTCGTAATGTAAGATTTATCCTCCGATTCTAAAACGTTTGCGTGAAGGTAAAGTGTTAAATGAGGGGCTTTGTAAGCAATAAAATATATGATTCCTGCCATATATAGAAAATAAAACTGCCAATGAATGTTATCTGCATTATTCAGCCAAACAGTTCTATCCAAGAGCATATTAAAAAATAACAAGCCAAGAAGTATAAACATCAATATATGAATACGCCTCAACCATAAGAATATAGTGTGGCCATTATCAGAAGTGAAACTTTCTAGTCTATTGCGGAAGTCCTTGAGCTCTCTGTAACCGAGAAACAAATAAACAATAATTAATACTAACGTTATGTAGTCCTCCAACTCTTTGACCATATAAAAATTTATATTCGCGAGAAATAAATCGATCCCTTTCTGGGTTTCAATTTGAACTGAAGTTGCATAAACATAAACGCCAAACACAATGAAAATGAATGAAGGTATAAAGTGTAAAAAGTGTATAGCTTTAAAAATAAAATTACGCCTCGTAATTGTAATACAGTACAAATAAGCGAGGGCTGGGAGTGCGGTTTCAAAAGGTAATGGAATGTTCCGCAATACAGGAAAAGTACGATCTAATTCAACAGAGTAGATAATCGTCTTCAAACATATACAGCTGAAAAATATAAGAATAAGAGAAAGTAGGATACTGCCAACTTTACTCTTCGATGTTTTTTTTAAAAGCACAAAAGCAGTTAAAAAGCCTTGAATAATGCCAACAAATAATAGTACTTCAAATAAAGAGAAAAGCATAAACAAGTCTCTGCTGTTGATTATAATATGAATTAGTCTCGACTTAAGCTACATGGGTAAAACTCGATATGAGTCGCCCCTGCTTGAACTGATTATAAAAGCAAACTCGACTTTCTAGCATCTTTTGATTCATAGCCTTTCATGTTTTTGAAGAGAGCTAGCGACTGTCTGTCTTTTGCGTCTTATGCCGTCGATTATTTACTAAAGGTGAGCGTTAGCTACGCTTATCCATTTGATCATTTTTTTCTTCAATTTCTGTTTCTGAACGACCGACAGCTTAAATTCCAATTTCTGACGTGGGATTGGACTAATCACCAACGACCGCTTCACGTACTCAGCAGATCCTGACTGTAGTCAGGGTGACGGACTGATGTCAGTGCTAAGCAACTTCTAAACTGCGTCTAAATAAATAATTCGCCGTGCCTTCGTTATTCAAGCAGGAATAAAAAAGGGCGCCAAATTGGCGCCCAGTGCGAGACCGTTAATTTTGTATCTCACTCAAAGATTTAATTCTCGTCTGGTCCCATGAGCGTGTATCCTTGTGGCGATAAATCAAAGAGTGATGCCTCCAAGGTTTGGTTGAAAGCCACATCAGCTTCAAAGATAAATGATTGATCCACCTGAGTTTCAACGCGGATTTTTATTGGCAGTTCAGTGTCAGGATCGACCCATAGGGTAACCCGCATGTTTTCAGGTTCAATAACGTAAACGGTTGTCTCTACACCGTATAACAATACCGATGGTTCAATATTAACGTCTCCTTGGTAATTCAGGATTGTCGAGTACCAATCAAAAAGCTCATCCTCCAACGCAGCTTTAGCGTCGCTTGCAGGCGCAAAGTCTATTGGCATCGCCATGTTGCGATCAGGAAATAAAATTGATCCTTTGCCTTGTTCCGTATCTACTACGTTAATGATTGTAGGCGCTCCATTGGCGTTGGGTCGCGGCGAATTGACCACTCTCAATTTACCCGGTGCTTGGTAGTAAACTTCTATATTCATCATGGCCTGCCCATTTGCAGTCATTTCACCTGAATACACCATACTGGTTATGGCATTCAGTTTCTTTACTACCGCAGCAAAGGCCGGTGCGCTCGCAGTACTGGTTACCAGTACTGCGACTGTTAGCACAAGCGCTGCTGCCGAACCGGCAAAGCCCAGTTGCTTTGGCACACTCACCTGCTTTAACCACTGCCAAAACCCAATTGTCGCTTCACTTTGTTCCGGGTCTTCGGCCACGGGCCCCGCATACGCTTCAATTGCCTCGTTTAACCTGTTCTGCATGGCGATGTCTTCCTGTTCAGTGGTGTGTTGGCTTTTCACGATGCTGAGAATCTTCTCCAGCTTTGCTTCAGTCGAATAATCACTCTTCATGACTGGCTCCTAAAAACTGTGACTGACCTACAATAGTTGAGAGTTTTATTTGCGAACGATGTAGGGATACGCCCACTAAATTGCTGGAGACATGCATTAATTCTGAGATTTCCTGATAGGAATAGCCTTCGACATGGCGTAAGCAGTAGATTTGCGCATCCTGTTCGGTAAGTTGCAACAGCGCATGGGTAAACAGGGTTAGATCACGGTCCTGCAATACTTGATTTAACGGTTGTGCCGCACTTTCACCTACCTTTTCAGGTACAACGGTAAAGGTATCTTCTGCGCGTTGCTTGTTTTTGCGTAGATAATCTATCGCCGTTGATACAGCCAGTGTTTTCAAATAAGCAGGCCAGTTTTTAACGTCGTTTAAGTTAACCAAAGGCTTTTTAAACAGCTTAATAAAAACGTCTTGCGTCACGTCTTCGGCTAGATGCGTATCGGCCAACAACCGATAGGCACAATGAAAGACGAGCTTTCCATGCTGCTGCGCCAAGTCTGATATTTTAGCTTTGTGTTGCTGCAATGTAGTTCTCCAAAATTACATCTCAGCCTAAAGACGAATGGGTCGTTTGAAATATTACAGACTTTTTAAAACTTTTTTATCCATTTGGGAAAAAACGAAAATTAGCCGGTTTTGTTTGGCAACAAAGTATTTACTGTAAATTCCATTCAACCGAAGCAATTAATCCCACTTCGCTAGCATTCGCATGCTCAATGTAAATCCATTCATCAAATGTAATCGAATTGTTAATTCAATCCGTATATGCTGAACCTTTGACTATGCAATAAAAAAAGCGAGAAGCCATGTTTCAAGATTTGTTACCGGAAAACGTCCACTCTTTACCCGATTACATTGAGCACGTGTTCGACAAGTACACCGATGCGCCAGCTTATACCGCGCTCGGTCAAACCCTATCTTTCAGTGAGATTGAGCAACGTTCAGCCGCATTGGCTAATTACCTGCAGCATGAAGCGGGCTTGGAGCCTGGTGACCGGATTGCGATCCAATTACCTAACTTATTGCAAAACCCTATCGCAGTATACGCGGCGCTGCGCGCTGGCTTGGTGGTGGTTAACACCAACCCCTTGTATACGCCGCGAGAAATGCAACACCAATTCAGTGATTCCGGTGCCAAGGCACTCATTATTCTGGCTGACTTACTGCCTAACTTTGAAAAAATAAAAGCAGACACACAAGTACAGACGGTTATCATCACCAGCGCCACAGAGTTGTTACAACCTGCCAGCGCCCCACAACATGAAACCTACGTTGCATTAAGCGCAGCTATCGATAAAGGTGCTAGCTTACCGCAGTTTTCCCGCCCAAGCGTCACCATGGACACGCTATGCATGCTGCAATACACCGGTGGTACTACGGGTTTATCTAAGGGTGCGGCGTTGTCGCATGGTAATGTATTAAGTAACAGTGTACAGACCTTAGACCGTCTAGGTGACCGCTTTAAAAGTGGCGAAGAAATCGTGGTATGCCCGCTCCCGCTTTATCATATCTACGCGTTTACTGTGTGTATGATGACGTTTTTTGCCAAGGGTTGTTTAACCATTCTGATCCCCAATCCTCGCGATCCAGATGCTTTTATTAGTGCCATCAAGCCGTATAAATTTACCACCTTTGCTGGCATTAATACCTTGTTTGTTGGATTGGGTCAGCACCCCGATTTTAAAGCCTTAGACTTCTCAGCGTTAAAGCTCACGCTGTCTGGTGGTACCGCACTGACCAGTGCTGCTGTGGATATTTGGCGTGATGTGACGGGTTGCAGCATTACCGAAGGTTATGGGTTATCTGAGACCGCACCGGTTTTGACCTTTAATGAGCCCGGCAATGAAAAAATTGGTACCATCGGTACCCCACTGGTGGGTACAGAAGTGCGAATTTTAGACGAGAACGACCACGCCGTGCCTGACGGACAGGAAGGCCAGATCGCCGCCCGTGGTCCACAAGTTATGTTAGGTTACTGGCAACGCGAGGATGCCACTGCTGAAGTGATGACTGACGACGGCTTTTTCAAAACCGGCGATATCGGTGTGCGACTGCCGGATGGTACCATCAAGATCGTGGATCGCTTGAAAGACATGATCTTAGTCTCTGGCTTCAATGTGTACCCGAACGAAGTTGAGAACATTCTTACTGCCTTCCCAACTATCGTTGAAGCTGCCGTGGTTGGTGCTCCGGATGATAAGACGGGCGAGCGCGTATGTGCTTATGTGACGACTTCAGCGCCCCTAGATGAGGACGCGGTTATCGCCCATTGCCGTGAACAGTTGACTGCCTACAAAGTCCCAAAAGAAATTCATGTACTCGATGAGTTACCTAAATCAACGGTAGGTAAGATCCTACGTCGTGAATTACGTAAGTAAACGGTTCTAACCACATTTAATAGCCCAGCGTCAGCGCTGGGCTTTTTCTTTATCCGTCCACACTAACACTCTAATAATACGTGAGCTTAGTGGCTTTACCGCGAAACACCGTATACGCAAATACGGTATAACCGATGATAAATGGCATAACGAAAAGAGTGCCAATTAACATGATCCTAAGTGATTCAGGTGCGCTGGCGCTGTTGTATATTGTCAACTCACCCGGCACCAAGTAGGGATAAAAACTCAATGCCAAACCGGTAAAGCAACAAATAAACACAATCACCACCATCACAAAAGGCAACCAGCTGCCCCGGTCATCAATCAATGGCAGGCGGCGCAGTACCTGATAGCCGAGCAAAAACATGCTGAAACACAACAGTGGTATCAGAGCAATGAGGAAAGCTAACGGTGGTGTAAGCCAGCGCACATAAACAAACTCATTGATCAACGGATTAACCGCACAAACCGTCAGAATGCCTAAAAACGTCAGGGTTCCCGCACGCTTTGCCCAACCAATTGCGCGCAGTTGCATGCTCCCTGCGGTTTTCATAATCAACCAGCAACTACCAATTAATGCATACGCGGCCATAACGCCGAGCCCGCTCAAGCAGGCAAAGATGACTGCCATCAAGGTAAATTCGAAGCCCATTACATACATACCAAGCATGTACCCTTGGGTGAATGCGGTAAGCGTTGAACCGATCTTAAAGCAGCGGTCCCAAACTATCTTCCTTTGCGGTTTTACTTTGGCACGAAAATCAAAAGATACCCCACGCAAGATAAGGCCAAAGAGCATAATCGTGGCCGGCAAATAAAGGGCATGCAATACCGCACTGTGCGCGGCTGGGAATGCAACTAACAGCAGGCCCACTGCCAACACTAACCAAGTCTCATTGGCGTCCCAAAATGGGCCTATGGAAGCAATAGCGAGGTCGCGCTGCGCCTCATCATCAAGCGGTAGCAAAATCCCTACCCCGAGGTCATAGCCATCGAGTATGGCATACACGAGCACGGCAAGTGCCATTAAAGCCGCGAATATCAGGGGAAGTGTGTCGTCGGCAAATAACCATTCAAACATTAGTTTTCTCCCAATAGTGTGCTGTGCTGAGTTGATACCGCTTTTTGCTGCGGTGTACGAGGTTCGAACTCTTCAATATCCACCGAGCGGCGCGCCATATAAAATAGGGTTTTCACATAAGCGAAGAGCAACACAACGTACAACAGCAGGTAGGCCACCAACGTAAACGCCACATTGCCTGCAGGCTGTGTAGTTACTGCATCGGCAGTACGCAAAACTCCCGAGACCAAGTAGGGTTGACGCCCGATTTCAGTCACATACCAGCCCGCCAGTGAGGCTATCCACCCCGAAAAGCTCATGCTAATTAACACTTTGAGTTGCAGTACAGAAAGTCTATTTTGCTGCCACAAGCGCGGTGCGCACCACCAGGCAATCAAGATCATCAATAGCCCCATGCCGACCATCACACGAAAACCATAGAACACGGGCTTAACCGGAGGGTGTTCTCCTACAAAGTCATTTAAACCTTTGATCTCACCTTCCATATCATGAGTGAGAATTAAGCTAGCTAAATTCGGGATTGCCAGTTCAAAGTGATTTTCGCGCGCTTGCTCATCAGGTATGGCAAACAATAACAGGGGCACGCCTTTCTGGGTTTCCCATACCCCCTCCATCGCTGCTACTTTCTGCGGTTGATGTTCCAATGTATTAAGACCGTGCAGGTCGCCAATAAAGGCTTGAGTAGGAGCCAATATAGCGGCAGTCAACACTGCGGCTTTAAGCGCCAGTCGCGGCGCTTTTTTATCGTCTCCGCGGTACAAACGATAGGCGGATATCCCAGCAATCAGAAAGCAGGTTGTCAACGCTGATGCCAGCAAGGTATGACCAAACCGATAAGGAAACGAAGGGTTGAAGATTATTGCCAACCAATCCGTTGCGTGCACCACACCGTCTCTAATTTCAAAACCTGCGGGAGTTTGCATCCATGAATTAAGTACCAAGATCCAAAATGCTGACATGGTAGTTCCGAACGCAACGAGAAACGTACTCAACGTATGCACCCAGCCTGGAACCCGATTAAACCCAAACAACATAATCCCGAGTAATGTGGCTTCAAGAAAAAAGGCGGTTAGAATTTCATAGGCTAGAAGAGGCCCGGCAATGTTACCGATAGTTTCCATAAACCCAGGCCAATTAGTACCAAACTGAAATGACATTGTGATCCCACTGACCACTCCCAAGGCAAAGGTCAGGGCAAACACCTTTACCCAGAAACGATAGATGCGCATCCACACCGGATGCTGACTTAGGTCATAGCGGATTTTGAAATAAACCAGAAACCATCCCAGCGCAATGGTTATGGTTGGGAATAAAATATGAAAACTGATATTCGCAGCAAATTGAATGCGCGACAGTAACAGAACATCAAACATAGCGGTTACCTACTACTAAAGAAATTAGTCAAAGTGCGGTCGCTCATTGTGTTTGGCACTGCACTTTGACAAACCGCTTTAACGGCTTGCTAGGTTAACTATTCGATTTTAATAAACGGTCTTTCATGTCGAGAACTTTGCCAACACCAGAACCCAGTTTCATCAACGTGTTAAGTTTTTCCGGGCTCAGACTTTGTAGCGCTTGCGTCCATTCAGTAATTTGCTCAAGCAAGTTGTGAATATCTTCAATTTGGCTTTGCGCAAATTCTTCTGCGGGGTTTGCTGGCTCATCCAGTAAGATATCTCTAAGCAAGCTTAAGGTTGGGTCCATCTCGCGCTTACGTCGCTCTTCAAAAACCCGGTTGGCCATATCCCAAATACTGCCCTTGGCACCGTAAAATTCTTTACGCTCACCCGGCTTATGTACGGTACTGATCAGCTGCCACGAGTGTAGCTCTTTTAATCCCATACTAACGTTGCCACGGGAAATACTCAGGGCTTCGCCGATTTCGTTGGCGGTTAACGGTTGCTCATTAACCACCAGCAATGCATAGATTTGACCAACCGTGCGATTGAAACCCCAACGACTACCCATCTCACCAAAGTGCATTACAAACGACTCAATCATGGGTGTCATGGTCATAAACTTTCTCAACTTTCAATATTTTCTGAAAGTATAATAATTATTTGACATAGATCAAGTTTTTTCGGTTTGTTCACTTGAGCGTATGAATTCAGGATAAGTCGCAAGTTATGCCGCCAGAATGAGTTTGCTGACTTACTCTTTTATTGGCTTATTGGCTTATTGGCTTATTGGCTTATTGGCTTATTGGCTTATTGGCTTATTGGCTTATTGGCTTATTGGCGTATTGGCGTATTGGCGTATTGGCGTATTACAGCAGGGTATTTTTTTATTATCGGCTCCGCTACACTCTGGCGATAATACAAAGACAACTTGGTTGACCCACTTCAAAATGCTTTCAGTCGTAACCCTTGATGACACTCAATTAGCCGCATGTACACTAGTGAGTGGCACCAGTGGCCGCGCAGTGCGCTGGTTAGTCGCAGGCTTTACCTTAGGATTTGGGGGGCTGATTTACGCCTTGGTGATTGCTAAACCTGAAGTACCGATGGTGATAAAGAGTATCTGTCTGGGATTGTTCGGCTTTGCTGTGTTTGCCCTACTGCTCAGTGGTCGACTTAAACGCGGCTGGCCCAATATCTTGCACGACAACCAGTATCTTTACGTGGTCTATGACCCGGCTAAATCAGAATTTCTGAAAATCCCGTTTGCGGCTATTGCTGGATGTAAAAAGAAAATGCTTTATCCCAACACGATGGCCGTGTCGGTGGAATTTAAACCGGAGTGCTTGACCGAGAATTGTGATGCGCTGCTAAAAAATGCAATATTCCCTGCACAAGGTGCGGTGCACATTTACAGCGCACTGAACAGTCGTAACCGCATTATTACCCAAATAAGCGCGCTTACCGAAGTAAGCGCGAAGTAACTACTACTTATTGTTGGCTCGCAATCCATTCATCAATCAAGCGTTCAAGGATCGGCAAGGGCACAGCCCCGCCGCCTAACACCACATCGTGGAACTGACGAATATCAAACTTATCACCCAGCGCGGTGCGCGCTTTCTCGCGTAGCTCGAGGATCTTGATCATACCAATTTTGTAGCCTGTGGCTTGTCCTGGCCAAACGAAGTAACGTTGCACTTCCGAACGAATCTGCCCAATAGGCACGGGCGAGTTTTGTTGGAAATAGTCGATGGCTTGTTGCTCCGTCCATCCCTTGGCATGAATGCCGGTATCTACAACTAAACGGATGGCGCGCCACATCTCAGTGACTACCCGACCAAAATCAGAGTAAGGGTCTTGGTAAGCGCCCATTTCTTTGGCTAACAATTCTGAATAGAGCGCCCATCCCTCAACATAAGCATTGAAGAATTGCTGGGTTCTGAAGGTCGGTACACCTTCAAGTTCCTGTGCGATGGAAATTTGCATGTGATGCCCAGGATTGCCTTCATGATAGGCAATCGCTTCCATTTCGTTTTTCGGCATGGAGGTCATATCAATCAAATGCGCATAATAAACGCCAGGTCGAGAACCGTCCGGTGTTCCCGGATAATAGTGCTGAGCAGCACCTGGTTGCTCACGAAACGCTTCGACGCGTTTTACCACCAAGTCGGCTTTTGGCAGGATCCCAAAATACTCGGGTAACTTGCTATCGATATACGCCAAGAAAGCCTTTGAGTCGTCGATGTAGCCTTGGCGACCTTCATCAGTATTGGGGTAGAAGAAACGCTCATCATCAGTGGCGGTTTTGATAAATTCGAAAAACGCGGCAAGGTCGCCCTCAAATTCTACTGCCTCTTTAATCGCTTCCATTTCTGCTCGCAGACGCGCGACTTCGGATAATCCTAACTGATGAATTTCATCCGCTGTCATCTGCGTTGTCGTCGAGTTAAAGAGTGCTGCGTTGTATGCATCAATCCCATCAGGTAAGGCACTCATGCCACTGGCTTGTTCTGAGATATTTTCGCGATCGGTTTGATGCCAAGTAATTAACGCTTGATAGCTATTGTAAAAGTCGGTCAACAGCGCTTCTTTGACTTGAGCAGTAAACTCATCAGCTTGGGCTTGGTCAATCTTGCCGGCTTCAAGTAATCCAGCAATTTTACGTTTGGCGTCGCCATAAATCGCAGAGTCTTCTTGTGCAGCTTCAGTAAAGGGTGCGCCTGTGATCAAGTTGGTCGCCTGTTCTATTACCCCATCGTAGGCAAAATACGGTGGACGAACGCCTTCAGTGGCATGCAACTCTGCGCGTTTAAGCAATTGTGCCACCGCTCGCGCAAGCCCGCTGATCCGCGAAATATAGTCGCGCATGTCTTGTACTTCAGTGACATTATGAAAGTTGATTAATAAATTGGGTAATGAACTCTGCGGCCCTGACATCTGCGAGAAGATATAAGCCCGACGTTGGAAAGGGCGCATGGCTGTAGCCACATCATAGCCGTAAATCCAAAGGTCATACGAAATCTTCGCGTCATCGCTGAGCTTGGCGTAATCAAAAGAGCTTTTTAATTCTTCCACAGTGGCTTTCAGCCATTCGTATTGTTGCTCACCCGCAAGCTCGGACATATCGTCAAACTCGCCATACCGTTCTTTTCGTCCCAATGAGGTCAATGTCAGTGGCGACTGCATCAACTGTTCTTCGTACTTCGTTTCAAACCATTCATTCAAACGTGCAGTTTCTGCCGCTTGTATCTCAGCGGTTACGCTCTGCTCTGCCGTTGTTGTTGCCGTATTTTGTGAAGTTGATTCAGGTGCCTTAGAACAGGCGCCAAGTATTAGCGCGGTGCCTAAAGCGAGCGCAATTTTGCTGGGTTTTATAATCATTTTCCTTCCTTTCTGTCGAGGCTTGGTAAATTTGAATAATAGTCAGTCAGCGTTCTAAACAAGGCTAAATGGCGAGCTGACCACTGTAAGCTTTTATCGTTAAACCGATGGTTGACCGATGTTTTAACAATCACTACCTTAGCATCTGGCGCTACGTAAATATATTGATGATAGATACCACGTGCCATAAAGTCAGAATCACTACCGGGTGGCAACCACCATTGGTAACCATAACCGTAGGGCCCAGCGAGATTGGCCTCAGTGCTACGTAATACATGCGGGTCAGTGGCATGTGTAGATTCATATACCCATGCCTCAGGCACAACTTGCACTCCGTTAAAACGCCCTTGATTGGCGTACAACCAACCAAACTTCGCATAATCTCTGGCAGTCACATTTAACCCGCCCAAAGCTAATTCCATGCCCTCATCATCACTCAGCCAATAGGCTGTATCTTGCATCCCAAGTGGCTCCCAAAGATAGCGCTGGGCATAATCTGTGAGCGACATTTGGGTTGCCCTTACCAACACCATACCCAATACCTGAGTATCAATACTGACGTAATGGTTCACTTGGCCGGGCGCTCGCTCTGACTCAAGGGATGCAGTGAAATCATCTAATGAGCTGCCAAACGCAATGGCCCGCGAGAAACGATTAATATCGGAATTAAAATCAGCGTAATCTTCATTGAAACGCACGCCGGAAGACATTTGTAGTACGTTTTTTATTGTGGCGTGTTGATAACCACTCGCGGCAAGTTCAGGCACATAATCAACCACTGGCTGATTAATATTTTTGATGAAGCCCTGTTCAAGCGCAATTCCTACCAACGCTGAAACGAAAGATTTGGCGACTGAAAACGAAATATGTGGCCGGTCAGCAGCGCCGGTCTCACCATAGTATTCATAAACAATGGCACCATCTGCAATCACCAATAAACTGGTGGTGCGACTGGCAACCAAAAACTCGGCTAGGGTTTCGCTTGTTCCTACAGCTTGCAGTGCCAGGTCTGTAGGTTCATGTATGGTTACGCGAGGAAATTTATACGGCTGGCTGCTGGGCGTTAACGTGGTGACCGTAAACGCCGCTGGCATTGAGACAAAATTCTGTGCGATTTTATCTTCGTCATACAAAGTAACCGCCATATACAAACGCTTCAGATTGTCGCCATAAACAATCAATAACGCCACCAGTACTAGCGTGACTAACGCAAACCCTATGGCCGATTTACGCATCTTCATGGGTTATTCCTGGATGCCGTGGGCAAGCAGTTGAAAGGCATATTCTTGAGCACGATCTTTTAGCCTGCCATAGCGCCCACTGTTAGCGAAATGACCGGCCCCCATATTCATGCGCATCACCAGCAGGTTGTTGTCGGTTTTGGTATTGCGCATTTTGGCCGTCCATTTCGCGGGCTCCCAATACGTCACTCGCGGGTCGTTCAAACCGCCGGTGACAAGCATTGGCGGATACTCGCGGGCAGTGATATTGTCGTACGGCGAGTAAGACAATAAATATTCAAATACGGTTTTGCTTGCCGCAGGATTCCCCCATTCCTGCCACTCTGGCGGTGTGAGGGGTAACGACTCGTCAAGCATGGTGTTGAGTACATCCACAAAAGGAACCACTAAGGATACGGAGCGCCACAAATCGGGGGCTTGCACCGTCATTGCGCCCATCATTTTGCCACCTGCACTGCGCCCGGATATAGAGATATTACCCGCACTGACATAGTTTTGTGCGATCAGATATTGAGCAACATCAATAAAATCAGTAAAGGCGTTCATGCGTTTATCCAGCTTACCGTCCAAGTACCATTGATAGCCCATTTCATCGCCTCCGCGCACATGGGCAAGCGCAAACGAGAAACCGCGATCCAGCAAACTCAGGCGTTCTGCAGAGAAACTCGGGCTCATACCTGAACCGTAGGCACCATAGGCATACAAAGACATTGGCGCGTTGCCATCGCGCTGAAACGATTTATGATAAACAATCGAAATCGGCACTAGTGCACCATCACGCGCCGGCGCCATCAAGCGCTCAGTAATATAGTTGCTGGCATCGTAACCCGAAGGGATCGCTTTGACTTTGCGGGTGACTAACTGTTGCGAAGCAATATCGTAATCGAACACAGAATCCGGTGTGATCATTGATTCATAATTAATGCGCACATGATCTTGCTGAAACTCGGGATTAGTGCCCAAACTCACTGCCCGGGCAGACTCAGGCAATGCAAGTTGCTGTTGCAATGTGCCATCGAAGTCATGTAGTTGGATGTGTTCTACGCCATCAACCGACAGCTCCAAGGCCAAAAATGTTTGGAAGGCTTTAAGACCGGTTAAATACATCGCGTCATTGCCCGCGATCAAGGTTTGCCAGTTGGACTTATCGCGCATGGCAGCAGGCGCTAAACCACCATCGACCTTGACTAAGCGACCGTTGACATGCAAGTCGTTAATCATCACGAATAATTGTTGCCCCACTGAGTCAACCTCAGCACTGACCGCATCGGTGCGCTTGATTAACTCAACTGGCTCGCCAAATAGGTCATCTGCGGGTAACAACTCAACATCATTGTTGCCACCACTATAGGAAGACTTCACCAACCAGCGATGATCTGAGGTAAACGACGCCCCCAGGAAGAATTTGGGATCACTCTCAGTAAACAACACGTGATCAGGCGCTACTGCTTCACTGGGGTCTAACAGACGTAAATTGATGGATTCAACATACCAGCGGTCGAGGCTGAGTTTTTCATACACAATGCCATTGCCGTCAGGAGTAAACTCCACGCTACCACCAATATTATTTAAATCGATGGGTAATACTTCGTCGCTGCGTAAATCCTTGACTACCGCTACATAACGTTCGTCACCGCTGGTATCGACGGTGTATATCAAAAGTTGGTTATTGGGTGAAATCTCCCAGTCGCCGACGACGAAATAGTCATACTCTTTAGCCAATGCGGGCACATCCAGAAATACCTGTTCATGATCACTATCTAGGGCTCGCCGCAGATAGGTGGGATAATTGTCACCCTGCCGATACTCGTAGCGATACTCATAGCCATTTAAGGTAAAAGGTACTGACGACTCAGTTTCATCGACGCGCCCCTTAAACTCTTCAAACAAAGTGTTAACCAATCCTTCATGAGGCTTAAGGAAAGCGTCAAAGTAGGCATTTTCGGCCTTTAAATACCCTAGCACCTCAGGATCTTGAGTGTCGGGGTAATTAGGATCTTTTAACCATTGATAGGGGTCATCAACGGTGATCCCATGATGCGTATAGGAAAATGCCTTGGCTTGGGCTTGTGGCGCTGGGATCGCTAACGCTTGCAGGCGCGGATAAGTGTCTGTCACGGTAGTATCCAAATCAGGGTTATTAGGAGTACAACTAAACAACATGCCAGACGCGATGGCTAAGCACGCTATAGAAAAAAGAGAGTGTTGCATTGAGGTGGAGACATTTTTGTTATTGTTTACCCCAATATACAAAAAAACGCCGCAATTGCGACGTTTTTATTTTGTTACAGCTGTTAAGTAGCTTGGCCAGAGAGGCGCTTGGGTCGAATTTAATCTGCCGAACCACTCAACTCAGCTTGATTGCGTTCGAAGGACACTTTCTCGCCCTCAACGTACTTACTCCATTGCTGTGCCATACCGCGGCTAGCCGCGAACTTTTCAGCTTCTGCCAGTTGATTTAGCGCATCAACGAAACGACGTTGATTGTAATAGGCCATACCTAACACTAAGTGAGCGGTACCTTGATTGGACAATCCACCTTTTTCCATGGCCTTTTGTGTGGCAGCAACAGCCTTATCCCATTCTTCCATATTCAGATAAAGCTGACCTAACTGGGCGTCAAGATCACCATCTTCAGAAAGTTCTGCTGCAGCCTGCATCACCGGCACGGCTTTTTCATTTTCTTTTGCTTGAGTCCAGCATTGCGACAAAAACTTAAGATTACGTAAATTACGTTCAAGGGTGCCTGATGCCAGTGCTTGCTCCATCAAGCGTGCACATTTATACGGCGCTTGGTGAAAATAATACAGCTGTGCCAAGTTAAAGGTATCTGAAGCTGAGGTCACATAGCCTTGTTGGTACGCAGCTTCCATCAATGCGTATTGTTCTTGCTCACGCTCCAGTTCGCCGTACATCGCCGCTAACTGAACCCAATACTTGGGTTCATCAAACAAACGCACCATCTTTACCAACACGTCTTTGACTTTTTCTGGCTGCTTCAGTTCGTAGAACACCGCGCGTTGCAGAATTAACCAGCCTTCGTCTGGCAGCATGCCTTCTGCTTCGTGGTCTTCAACGGCTTTGGTTATGTAGCGTTCAGCTTCCGCATATTGCTTATTCTGATAATACGCTTGTGCCTTGATAACCAGATTTTTCGGTGGAATTGGACCGGTATTTAACGCTTCCCAACGCTCTAGGGCATCAATACTTTCGGCATAATTCCCACGCATCAACTGCAATTGGGCAAGACTAAACAGGGTCGTTTGTTCGAAGGTCTCAGGAATAGGGTCTTGGGCTACGACTTTCTCAAAGGATTCAATGGCTTTGTCGTAATCTTCGGCGTTGTAGTAGATAAAGCCATAGAAGTTGTAGAGCATTGCCAGCTCATAGCTGTTCATTGAGCTTTCTTTCGATTCAACCACGTCGAGTACCGCAATGGCTTCATCGATATTGCCTTCATCAGCAATCGACTGCGCGCGCGATAGCTGATCATACACGCGAGAGCGCAACGCAGGTACTTTACGCGTTTGCTTTTGACTGGCAGCAGTTTCTTGCGCCAACGTAGGCAGCGCTGTCAGACTTACAACGCTCAACAACATCGAGAGCGCGGCGCTGCGAATAAACCAATTACATTTGTGCGATCGAAGTAACATCAGGATCACCCATCTATCTTAAAGGTTATACGGTTTTGCACACCAGACACTTCGGTCGGCTCGCCATTGACCACGCGCGGCTTGTATTTAAATTTAAGTGCGGCATCTAATGCAGCTTGCTCAAATATGCCTTGTGGATTGGCTTCAACCACAACCGGGTCGCGTACAGAGCCCTGTTTAGTTACCGTAAACTCAACGATAACAAAGCCTTCAATCCCGCGCTGAAGTGCTCTGCGCGGATAGACCGCAGCAACTTTTACAATCGGTAAGTATTCACCGTCACCCGACTCCAGCGCCAGACCTCCATCCAAAGCGACATCACCTGACACATCGGCGGCAAAGTCTAAGCCAGAACCTTCACCATCAGGCGAAGGTGAATCCATTTGCGGCTGCTCCATTGGGGGCGGCGGCTCTTTGGGCGGTGGTGGCTTGCGTGGCTTGCGCTCTTTAGACTCTACCTGTTCGTCCTGTTTCACGCGCACGAAGTCAAGCACGCTACCTTCCGGCGGCTCAGTTAATGCACTGCCACCGGATTGGATCAACGACTGCATCAAAAAGAACAGTCCTAGCGTGATCGCAAGTGAAAGAACAATGGCACTAATAAATCGAAGCATTGTTTACGGCTCTTGTGCAGCAATTGATACGTCATAAACCCCAGCCGCTCGCGCAGCGTCCATCACTTTGATCAGGGTCTCAGTGGTTGATTTACGGTCCGCTTGGATCACTACCGTGCCCTGCGGGTTTTCTGCATGTAAACGCTCGATATTGGCTTGCACTGCGCGAACATCAATGCGCCGCTTATTGATCCAAATCTCACCCGTATCAGAAATTGCAACCAAGATATTTGCTCGGTCTTTCTTAACCGCAGTGGCAGCGTCTGGGCGATTCACATCAATCCCCGCTTCCTTCACAAATGAGGCGGTCACAATAAAGAAGATCAACATGATAAAGACCACGTCTAGCATGGGAGTCATGTCGATTGTTGCTTCTTCTTCATCGACTAAATTTTGAAAGTGCTGCTTCATAACTGAATTCCTCTTCTCGATGCCTCAGTGCATCGAAAAACATTAACGCTGTATTTCCATGGCATCTTCAAGATGCATACGCTCGGATTTAACTGTCCGCGTTAACCAAGTGGCGGCAAACACCCCTGATAACGCACCGACCATGCCTGCCATGGTTGGAATAGTGGCTTTTGATACACCCGATGCCATTGAACGTGCATTGCCCGAACCCGATATCGCCATAACATCGAATACTTCAATCATGCCGGTAACCGTTCCCATCAATCCGAGTAATGGACACAAGGCCACTAACGCTTGAATGATAGGAATGCTGCCATTCAGCTGAATGCTCAAATTTGAAATGGTCTTTTGGCGAATTTGCTCCGCAAACCAGGATGAACGGTCTTCTCGGGCACGCCATGCACTGATGGCGGCTTTCTTGTCCTGCTTATATGTAAAGAACAAGTACAATGCGCGTTCGAGTATCAATAGCCACATCACGAAGATCAGCAGACCAATGACCAAGAGAACTTGGCCACCTGTCTCTGTAAAATCGCGAATTGCTTCGAATATCTCGATCATCGGTTAGCTCCGCTCAGCACGTTCCGCGATAACGCCAGACGCTTGTTCTTGCAGAATGTAAACAATGTTTTTACTGCGCGTATTTAACATGGCGTAAAGTAGTGTCGTTGGGATTGCAACGACCAGACCAAGTACTGTAGTAACCAACGCGGTGGAGATACCACCTGCCATCAATTTAGGATCGCCCGTACCGAACAAGGTAATCGCTTGGAAGGTATTGATCATACCGGTTACCGTACCAAGTAGACCCATCAACGGCGCTACCACTGAAATAATTTTGATGATCGTGAGGTTTCTGCCCAACTTAGGTACTTCGCCTAGGATTGCCTCTGTTAGATGCAGTTCTAACGACTCAGTGTCCGCTTCTGGATACTTGTCTTTCACCTGCATGACGCGCCCTAGCGGGTTATCGTTTTTAAACGTATCTGACTTCAACTGACGATTGACCTTGGCACGGATAATCGACAACGACACTAAACGCTCTAAGGAAAGAAGTAAGCCAATAGCACCCACGATAAGGATGATATAACCGACGAGTCCGCCTTGCTCAACACGCTCGCGCAGATTCGGCGCTTGTACCAATAAACCAAGGATTGAACCACCAGTAGGGTCAACACCAAACTGAACTAAATTACCGTTTGACTCTTGTAACGCGGCCGCACTGTCGTTGTAACGAGCAGCAGGTTGACGAACAAGTTCTGCCACGGTACCCGTCGCACTATTAAAGTCGAGGTACATGCCGTCAGCAACCAAAGCAAATGGGCCAACACGCACAACTTCTTTGTTCACTTTTTTACCGCCGGCTTCAACCACGTCGGTGATGAACTTAGTGACTTTGCCTGATTCTGTCATTTCTCGCTGGATCTCAAACCATACGCGCTCGATCTCTTCAATCGATGCTAGTTTAGAGCTTGAACCCATGGATTGGGCCATTTCGTCAAGGAAGTCAGCACGCCCCGGAATCTGCGCAGAAATCACTGAGTTATAAAATTTGTTTTTAGTATCGCCAGCCACTTGCTGCAAGACACCAAACAATTCTTTTAACGAACCTAAGCGATTGTTCAATGTCTCGTTCAAGTTGGCTAATTGAATTTCATTTTCTTCAAAGGTAGTTTCCAAACGCTCTGAGGTTTGTAACTTTTGATCACGCAACTGTTCAGTGTTGCGCAAAATCTGATCCTGCTCTGCGCGCTTTGCCGTGAACTCTTGTTCACGTTGCGTATTCTGTTGTGATTGAGCAAACTTGCCCTCTTCTAACTGCTTCAATAGCGCGTCTAGGTCAAGCGCGCGGTCTTGCGCAACTGCGGCACCAGCAAAAGCACTGAAGGTTACCGCGGCAAGTGTCATTTTAACTAACTGTTTCATTGCTAACCTCTTAATCCGTCAATGCCACAGGCAACATGAGAAGATCCGGTGCCAATTGCTTCTTAGCCATACGCAAGCCTTTGGTTACCTGGGTACGATAACTAGAATCAAGCTCCTGCCATTGACGCGTTTGCTTATTCCATACACCTTGACGGCTCGCATCACGGGTCTGCCAGATTAAGGCTGTACGGCCTAAGCGTAAGAATTCTACGTCACGTTCTTCGCCATCGATTACATGGATGCCGTTGTATGCTTCCAATGTGCGGCCATAATCCATTTCTACCTGATAAGCTTCCATTACCCGACGGAATTTTTCTGAAGGCGCTACGTCAGCACGATCCATCATGGCTTTTAGATCAGCGATACGCTTGTTGCGCTCTTCAGGCAAAAACGGCATATCTAAGGCAACAAATTGCTCTAAGCCTTCAATCATACGCAGCATCAATGGTGTAATTTGACGCTCAATGACGCTCACTTCGTCGATCGCAGCATTGAGATCAGCCATTTCCTGCTCTTGATTGGCGATTTGACGACGCAATTGCTCGTTGTATACGTCTAAGCCTTCAATTTCCTTATTGAGGGTCTTGAACTGTTGGAGTTTGTCATCAATTTGGTCAGTGATTTGATTGATGCGTTGCTGCGAGGTCGCCGCAGACTCATTGGTTTCCTGTGCGACTTTTACCACAGGCTCCAAATATTGGTCTTCCTGCGCGTGCACTGGCAGCAATACCAAGGCACTGGCAAGCAGTACAAACGGTAGTGAATTCTTAAACGTCATATGCGCATATCCTAGATAATTAAAAAGTCGGCAAAATCCGACTATTCAAACTGGCGGGAAGTATGCAGAATATCTATGACAGTTTTATTACATATTGCACATTTACTATGACAGGAGTGTCATATATCAATTGGCCGTATCGTTATGCTTAACTAGCCACGGAGGCTTTAGTTGAGAGCATTAACTTATAACCTGTATTTCGACGCATAATGCCAGATTCACAAGGCTCCATTGGTGAGCGCTAATGTATCGACTGTTATCTCCAGAGTATCTGCCAGCGAGTCTTCTACAGCGATCGCCAGGCTGACGCCCTCATTCACCCCAAAGTGCTGTACAGCCCAAGATGTGCTGCACAATGATGCTGAAGTGCAAAGCTGCCACGTATTTGCCCCGTCAGTTGGCTTTGCTACCACACTAAATTGATTAAACGGCTGTGACATGCCAACACCGGCTGCTTTTACCAGTGCCTCTTTCAATGTCCATAGTGAATAAAATTGGCGGGGAACGTCGGCGTCATTTAATGTCGCTAGATAATCCCTCTCTTGGGGATGAAAATAATCTTGTGCGATCTGTTTAACTCGGCGCGCCGGTTTTATTACTTCTACATCCACCCCGATATTGCGCATTAAACAAACTGCGACCGCATTCCATTGCCCAGAGTGCGACAGGTTAAAACGCAATGCCGTGCTCGGACTATTGATAAAGGGCTTGCCATGTTGATTGTGGGAGAAGCTAAGTGCGGTTGGTGCACAACCGGAATGATACTGCGCCAATATATGGCGCAAAAACGCCTGCTTTACCACGCAATTCTGCTGTGCTTGGCCGGCTTTCTGATCCGCGTATGCTTGCTCAGCGGGCGTTAGTAAAGAACGACAGCCAAGTAAACACGCAGGGTCGATTGTTACTGGCGATTCAAAAAGCCAAACCTTGATTTCATTGGCTTGCAATTTTGCATTAATGTTTGGCCAGATTAATTCAGGTTGCATCCACGCTATCGCTCTGTTTTCAAGCGTTTATGATAACACCATTCCCGGTGCCATTACTTCAATTGAATAGGGCTAGGTTGTTGATTTGTTGCCACAGTGTGCACAACATCAGTTTTGCTTAATCCAAACTGGCTGAATTACTCGCTTTTTTCGTACTCCATTATCGCCTGCAAACATTGATTCTAATGGGCGTTTCACTTACTCTTCGCAATAATTTTTTGGGAATGTTGTTAGCAATAATGGAAATTGAAATTATTGATTACGACTCGTGCTCAGCTGCGGGAAATAATATGTCCGCGCTACGCGATGCGTTACGCTCTTATCAGAGCGGATTGGTCAAGAATTGTATCCCCGGATCAGATATTGATACCTGGATCGGAAAAGTCGCAGACGTTGACCACGTGAATGGTTTAGGCGCATGGCAGAGTCGCAATAATGCGTTAGCTGCACTAGGGCTTGAACAGGGCTCGCTCAAAACAACTCTTGCTAGTCTAACTCAGCGCTATGGTCCAGCACGTATTGGTATTGTCATGGGATCAAGCACATCCAGTATTGATCGCACCGAAACGGCCTACACCCAACTGGACGACAATGGTGAGTTAAGTTCAGATTTTCGCCAACCCTTGGTGCATAATCCACATGCGCCAAGTCTGTTTGTTGCGCATTACACCGGAATCAAAGGGCCTGCGCTAACCATCAATACCGCATGCTCCTCCTCTGCCAAGGTATTTGTTACCGCAGCGCGTTGGCTTGAACACAATATTGTTGACGCAGTTCTGGTTGGCGGTGTAGACACCTTGTGTTTGAGCGTATTGCATGGCTTTAATTCGTTGCAATTATTATCTGCAAATCCCTGTAAACCTTTCGATCAGCATCGAGATGGGATTAATCTTGGTGAGGCATCGGGTTATGCAATTTTGCAGCGTAAAGGTGAAAATGATAACGCCCTAGGGATCAAGCTAGCTGGCTATGGTGAAAGCTCGGATGCTCATCACATGTCGCATCCTCACCCAGAAGGACTCGGTGCGCGCATATCAATGACGCAAGCGCTAAAGCGTGCCGACTTGGATCCCAGCGTGATTGACTACATCAATCTCCATGGCACTTCGAGTCGCGCAAACGACACCATTGAAGGTGGTTTAGTCGCCGACTTGTTCCCACGGTCAACCCAATGCTCTTCAACCAAAGCATGGATGGGGCACACCCTTGGCGCCGCAGGGATCACAGAAGCGATTATCACTATGGATACGTTGCTTACTGATTTACTGCCCGGTTCAATGAACCTGGAGACACTTGACGAGGCTCTGGATTTTTCGATTCAGCCTACTAACCAAACACGTAAGTGTAATCACGTGATGACCAATTCGTTTGGCTTCGGTGGTAACAACTGTACGTTGCTTTTTAGTCGGGTGGTATAACATGCAGGCAAATCAACTTACATGCAAAGTCGCGAGCATTGGCACATGGAATGGCTTTTTTGAAGATTGGACAGCACTACAAGCGCTGTTAAACGGCAGCCCCATGCCTGAAGACAAGCAAAAAAGTCCAAAGCCAGGGATAATTCCTGCCAACGAGAGACGTCGCGCTCCACTGCCGGTAAAATTGGCGATAGAAAGTTCCATGCAAGCGACCTTAAACCAACAGATTGACCCTAAGACCTTAACCTGTGTGTTTGTTTCTGGCTTGGGCGATACCGACCTTACCGACTACATGTGTAAAGTCTTGGCGTCTGACAACAAGGAATTATCACCCACCAAGTTTCATAACTCAGTGCATAATGCTGCCGCCGGCTACTGGACAATTAGCACGGAAACCATGAGTGCAGCGAACTCTATTGCGGGCTATCAGGAATCAGTTTCACTGGCCTTGTTTGAGGCCATGGTGCAGTGTCAGTCGGAGAATGTGCCTATCCTTGTGACGTTCTACGATGCACCGGTTTCTCAAGTGTTACAACCGTTATTGCACAATCAAGAAGCCTTTGCATTTTCCTTAGTGCTATACCCAACGAGCAGCCCAACTCCTGGTCAGATTGTGACAGCACGAGTCGAAACAACACAGCGCGCTGATTGGCCCTCGTTAAAAGTGGATAATGAATATTTGCATTCACTTTATCAGTCTAACCCGACGGCTCGGGTGTTATGTTTGGCTGAATTACTCAATAATCCATCTTTATTCGATGGTTGCTTAACTATGCCGTTGAGTGACTCGACCACATTGTCGATCCAGATTAAGTAGGTGCCTTATGCAAAGTATTAAGACTGATATCATTATCGCGGGTGGTGGACTTGCGGGCATGACGCTAGCCTTACAAGTATTGCAGGCACAGCCAAAGGCTAAGATCGTCATTATCGAAAAGAATACATTCCCGGTACACGACACCATTGCCAAAGTTGGGGAGTCGACCGTAGAAATTGGCTCACACTATCTAACTGACGTGCTGGGTCTGAAAGACCATTTTGATCAACATCACTTACGCAAGCATGGTTTACGCTGCTTTTTCGGCAATGTCGAGGGTGACTACAGTCAATATGATGAACTCGGTGTGAGTGAGCTGTTTGGTATTCCCACCTATCAAATCGAACGTGGTGTACTGGAGAATCATCTTTATCAGTTATTGACCGAAAAAGGCATTACCTTTCTCGATGGCGCTACTCCACGTAATATCTCACTGGGTCAAAATGATCATCAGGTAACCTGTGAGCGTGGTGACCAAACCTATACTATTCAAGGCCGCTGGGTCATTGATGCTGCAGGCCGACAGGGACTCCTAAAAAGCCAGCTCAATCTAGCGCAAGATAATGGCCATGAAGGTAATGCGGTTTTCTTTCGAGTCGATAAGAAAATTGTCATCGATGAATGGTCAGAGGCCAGCGATTGGCAAGATCGTTTGAATGACAAGGGAACCCGCTGGCTAAGCACAAACCATCTAATGGGCAAGGGTTACTGGATTTGGATTATTCCATTAGGTTCAGGTGCGACGAGCTTCGGTGTCGTAATGGATGACCAAGCATTAGCCGACAGTAATATTCAAACGTACGCGGATACATTGGCATGGTTGCAGCAAGAGCATCCCAAATGCGCAGCGGCGTTGGCTGATGCAGAGCTACTCGATTTTAAAGTTATTAATAATTACTCCTACGGCTGCAAGCAAGTGTTTTCCCATGAAGGCTGGGCTCTAACGGGCGAGGCCGGCGCATTTGCTGATCCGTTTTATTCACCTGGCAGTGATTTTATTGCTCTGAGTAATACCTTCATTAGTAAACTCATAGACTGTGACTTAAAGGGTGAAGACATCACCCTAACCAGCATTCTCTATCAAAAATTTTATCGCTCATTTTACGACAACACCTTGTCACTCTATAAAGGTCAGTACGGTGGGTTTGGCGATCGTCGTATGATGTCGATTAAGTTAGTCTGGGATTACACCTACTATTGGGGCGTATTGACGCTTCTGTTCTTTACTAACGCCATCACAGACATCGAACTTATGCGTAAGCTAAACCCCAATCTAATGCGTGCGCAGAAGTTAAATGCCAAAATGCAGATGTTGATGAATGAACGGGCACAAAAGCGTTTAGTCATGCCAGCAAAAGGGGTTTTCATGGACCAATATTTGGTTCCTTGCCTCAAGCAATTGAACGAAACCCTTAAGCAACCGAATATTGATGTTGAAGCGGCGTTGACAGAAAACCTGGTAATGATGGAAGAAATCGTACCCTATTTTGCTGAAATGCTGGCTGATGAGCCGGATAGAGAAATTAAAGCCAAAGAACGTATGTGGTTGGGTAATTATCGCACTAGCGTACTAGCTTGATGCAGTATCAACGTCCTGGCATACGCAGCCTTGTAGTTGGATTTTTGCTTGCAACGGTAGTCATCAGTTACCCGTTTTTGATCTATTCCTACATTGACATTCTGAGTCCCGCGGCCTTTGCGGGGCTGCTATTGTTGCTAATAGTTATCCGTTTTGTAGTGCTGAATAAAAAGCCGCAGAAAAGTGATATCGCAATGCTAACGGTAATGAGTGTTTTTTGTGCTTGCGCTATTTGGCTTAACAGTGAATCCCTCCTGCGCTTCTACCCGGTTTTAATGAATGTGGGCATTGGCTTATTATTCCTTACCTCACTGTACGGCGACGAGTGTTTAATCGCGCGTTTTGCCAAGCTCAGCGGCAAAACACCACCTCCTGCTGCTACCGGTTACTTGCGAACACTAACTTTGCTGTGGAGTTTATTATTGTTTTTAAACGGGGCGATTTCTGCCTATACAGCATGGTATACTGACTTGTCGACCTGGGCGCTATACAACGGTTTTATTGCCTACGCCGTGATGGCTATTTTTGCGCTTAGCGAACTGCTATACCGACGACACTATAAAAAGAAGCACAACATAATTGATGATTAATACACAGCACACAGCATTGACGGAGCTATTCGAGCAGGATCATGGACCTGACATTCTCGCGGTCGAGGGTGACGACTCAGCGGTACAGATTAACCTCTATGTTCCCAACACGACGAAATGGTTTGCAGGTCACTTCCCCGAGCAACCCGTACTGCCCGGCGTGGTACAAATAGATTGGGCGATTAAATTGGCAAAAGCCGTGTTCCCTTATTCGGGGAAATTTTCACAGGTCACCAATTTGAAGTTTAAATCCGTGGTTATGCCTGATACCGCATTAACCCTGGAGTTAGCCTTCGCTCCAGCGAAAGGTAGTGTGAGCTTTCATTACTTCAACACGACCGAATCCTTTTCTACTGGGAGTGTAAAATTTCACAACTCATGAACTGCTGTATCATTATACCCCACTACAAACATGACCAGTTGTTTGCGCGCTTTTTGCCCAAACTGCTAACGCTTGATCTTCCCTGTATCGTTGTTGATGACGGCAGTGATCCAGACACACAAGCACGTTTAAGCGACCTATTGGCGGCATATCCACAGGTGCATCTGTTCCAGCACCACACTAATCGTGGCAAAGGTGCGGCCGTTATAACGGCGTGTTACCACGCTCGGGCCATGGGGTTTAGTCACGTGTTACAGCTCGACGCCGATGGCCAGCACAACATAGATGATGCAACGCAACTGTTAGATTATGCAAAAGTACATCCACACACGATTGTATGTGGTCGTCCTTTCTTTGATGAGTCAGCGCCTAAAGTGCGAGTTTATGGCCGTAAAGTGACGGATTTTTGGGTGGCATTCGAATCCCTGTCGTTCCAGATCAAAGACGGCTTGTGCGGCTTTCGCATTTATCCGCTGCAAGCCATGGAAACGGTTATTGACAATTACTACATTGGTCCGCGTATGGACTTTGATCCGGAAATATTGGTTAAGGCAGCGTGGGCTAACATTGATATGCATTTTATCCCGACTAAAGTCATCTATCATGCAGACCCTGTCTCGCATTTTAATTATTTGCGCGATAATCTGCAGATGATCCGCTTACACGTGCGGCTTATCGCGGGCATGTTGATCCGGTTGCCTAAGTTACTCTATCAGCGTTTTAAAGCGGTCACCTCATAGTCATGCAGCAGGGTCATACCAAAGCGCTCGATAACGAGCAGGATCAGACTGAGCATTGGTCAGATATTCATGAAGCCGGCACTTTATTTGGCATGCGCATAGTGTACTGGATGTATCGCTTATTTGGGCGGCGCGTGTTTTCGCTTATTATGTATCCAGTAGCATTGTATTTTGTGTTGTTTCGACGTGAGCAACGCCACGCTTCCTTACAGTTTTTACGGAGCCATTACCGCGTCAACCCAAGCGTTTGGCGGCGCCAGCCAAACTACTTCCATGTGTTACTGCATTTTAAAAGTTTCGCCGAAGTAATTTTAGACAAACTGTTAGGTTGGTTAGTCGACATCGACGAAAACGATTTTATCCTCACTGATCCTGACTTGATTGAGTCCTTACTGGCTGATCCCCGCGGACAACTCATTGTAGGCTCGCATTTTGGTAATTTGGAATTTTGCCGCGGCTTTATGCAGCGCTATAAGAGCAAAGTCATTAACGTCCTTTTGTACGACAAGCATGCCGGCAACTTTGTCAAAATGATGCAGAAAGAAAGTGCAGATTCACGCTTGAATGTGTATCAAGTGGATGAGTTTGATGTCACAACTATCATGACATTTAAAGAAAAAGTCGAGCGTGGTGAATGGGTATTTATCGCGGGTGACCGTATTCCGCTGACCGGTCTTGAACGCACCGTTTCAGTCAATTTTTTGGGTCAGCCGGCGCCTCTGCCTATCGGCCCTTATATGCTAGCCAAAGCCCTTGCGTGCCCAGTGAAATTTATGTTCGCCTATCGCGAACCAAACAATGAGCAAAAAATACGCTTTGATGTTACCGCCGTTTGTGACCGTCTAACCTTATCACGCAAACATAAGGTGCAGGACATTACGCAGTATGCACAATTGTTTGCCGATAAATTGCAGCAGCATTCTAGCGTTGCCCCGTATCAATGGTTTAATTTTTATGATTTCTGGCACTCTGAAGCAATGGCGGTTGAGTCTCAGAGCGATCCCCAGAAGACCCCATAATGAGAGAAAACGCCCCAATGGATGAAAGGTTTGATCCAGAAATTTTAACCCTTATCCCCCACCGTCAGCCCATGTTGTTGATCAATCACATGACTCACCTCGATAAGAGTCATTCGGAAGCGTTAGTGGTGATTGACGAGGAGACCCCTTTCTTCGAACCTGGCAAGGGCGTTCCGACGTGGATCGGGATTGAATATATGGGGCAAACTGCAGCCCTTATAGCAGGCTATCGCTTAAAACATGGGTTGTTACCTCCTCACCTAGGTTTTCTGCTCGGTACACGGAGCTTTTCTGCGACGTGTGAATACTTTGCCCCGGGTACCGTGTTAAAGGTTATTGCCAAAGAAAATGCCGTCGTAGCAGACGGCTTTGCAAAGTTTGATTGTGTGATTGAGAATAATGCAGCGCAGCAGGAAGCTGCTGAACCACTGGCCAAAGCCAGCTTATCGGTGTTTCGAAAAACCATCCCAGAAGGAGCGGATAATGAAAAATAATAATTATAAACGAGTGGTTATCACAGGCGTAGGGGTTGTATCTTCGCTTGGCAACGATTGGGATTCGGTTAAACGAGCAGTTCAGAGTGGCAAATCTGGCGTTTGCTTTATGGAGGATTGGCAAAAGTATAACGGCCTTGGGACTTATCTTGCCGCCCCTATTCATGATTTTGAATTGCCTGAGCATTACACCAAAAAGAAAAAACGCAGCATGGGCCGAGTCGCTCAGTTTGGAGTGCTTGCCACCGAGCGGGCATTAGCTGATGCTAATCTTCTTGACGACCCGAAAATCAAATCGGCGGCTACAGGTATTGCGTACGGTTCAGCAACAGGCAGCAGTGCCGCGGCACTCGAATTCGTCCCCATGCTCGAGAGCTTATCTACCTCACGGATCAACAGTAGCACTTATTTACGCATGATGGCGCACACTGCTGCGGTCAACATCAGTGTGTATTTTGGTACTCAAGGCCGAATGTACACTACCTCAACCGCCTGTACCGCGGGTAGTCAGGGTATCGGTTATTCCTATGAAGCCATTCGATATGGCATGCAAGATATCATGATTGCAGGCGGTGCCGAAGAGTTGTGTCCATCGCAAGCGGCAGTGTTTGACACCCTATTTGCGGCGAGTAAGAAAAACGATACACCAGAAGCTACGCCGCGCCCCTTTGACCGTGATCGCGATGGTTTGGTACTCGGTGAAGGCGCCTGTACACTGATTTTAGAATCTCTGGAGCACGCTCAAGCACGCGGTGCGACAATCCTTGCTGAAGTGGTCGGTTACGGCACTAATACCGACGGTGCGCATCTGGTTAAGCCTAATTTAGATACCGTTAAACAAGTCATGTCTGACGCACTCAACGATGCTGATCTGAGTGCCGACGATATCGGTTATGTGTCAGCCCATGGTACGGCGACCGCACATGGGGATATCTCTGAGAGTCAGGCGACCTTTGAAGTGCTCGGTACTAAGCCGGTGAGTTCGATGAAAAGTTATACTGGGCACACGCTGGGGGCCTGCGGCGCCTTCGAGGCTTGGGTCGGCATTAAAATGATGAATGAAGGATGGTTCGCCCCTACCCTCAATTTGGATAATGTCGATCCGCGTTGTGCACCGTTGGATTATATCCAACATGAGTGCCGCGAGATCCAGACAGACTACTTTATGAGCAACAATCTAGCCTTCGGTGGCGTTAACACCTCACTGATCTTTAAACGCTTTACTGCATAACTAAAAGAAGGGCACCGTTGCCCTTCTTTTCTGTTCGCTCAAAATATCACGCAGTAACTCAGTGAAATATATGGCAGCAACGTCTAGTTAACACATACCACCGTTGACACTGATCACTTGACGGGTAATGTATTTCGCGCCATCAGACATGAGAAAGGCAATCGTATTGGCGACATCTTCCACATGACCAAATTCGCCGAGTGGGATCATTTTCTTTGCTTCATCCGCAACCACACCCTCTATCATGCCGGTTTCGATGACACCAGGAGCGACGCAATTGACGGTAATTTTGCGTTTGCCCAACTCTATCGCCAGTGCTTTAGTCGCACCGATAATCCCAGCCTTAGAAGCACTGTAATTGGTTTGACCGCGATTCCCCACCAAACCAGAAACTGACGATAAGGTAACGATGCGACCGCCTTTACGTAATCGGATCATAGGCATAATGGTAGGGTGCAATACATTGTAGAAACCATCTAGGTTGGTGTGCACCACCTGCTTCCATTCGCCTTCACTCATCGCAGGAAATGCGTTGTCTTTGGTGATCCCTGCGTTACAGACCACGCCATAGTACGCACCATGCTCAGCAATATCCTGCTCAATAGCGGCCTTCGTTGCTGCGCAATCACTCACGTCAAATTGAATGCTGTGAGCACTTCCACCTGCGGCTTGAATCCCAGCCACTAACGCATTCGCTGCATCTGCACCATTGCGATAGTGCACAGCAATAGCAAACCCTTCTGCGGCCAACTTTGCCGCTGTTGCTTTACCAATTCCACCACTAGCACCAGTGACTAAAACGCGCTTGAGCTCAGACATCAGAAGCTTCTCCTTGAATAGCAGGTTGATTAAATAAACAAATAGCAGCAATAAAATTAATACTGTTAGCAATCAGAATGGTACTGCCAAACGCCTGCACTATCGGCATTGAGCTAAAGGCTAACAAACCAAAAGAAAGCAAACTGGTGAGTGCTGATAGTAAAATCGCTTGCTGGGTAATGGCTCGTTTATGCTGCATTTCTTTGGCAAAGATGATGTAGTCCATCCCCAAACCAAGCACCAAAAACAGTGCCATTACATGAAATACCGTGATCGCTTGCCCAAGGATTATCAAAATCGCAAGCGTAATAATACTCGCGGTACTCGGGATCAACAGTAATAGGATTACAGATAACTGGCGATAATACAGCACCAACATAACAGCGATCAGGCCATAAGCGACAACCAACAAGCTAGCCCCATGCAGACGCTGTGCCTGTAAAGCCGTAACCGCACTATCGAGGCCACTGACATAGCGAATGTTAGCAAACTGCGCGCTGGTATTTTCCAACACGGTTAAATCCGCATGCTTTTTAATCAGTACAAAACTATAAACAGACGACTCATGTTCTATCCATAATGGGGGAATAGCGGGGATCGCTTGGTTGAGCTCAGGAAAAGCCAAGTAAGCCTCAGCGCCGTGCTCTCGATAAGCCGCTTGCATTGATTGCGCTTGTTGCGGGGGCATACCAAGCAGACCAAAGAATGTCTCCAAAACGCCACCGTCTTGATACAAGACCTCTTGCAACCGGTAATTGTTTTGCTGCTCGCTTGGGCTGGGTAACCAGTCCAACACACTCGTTATTTGCTCAGAAGGGTTATCAAGAACCTGATAAAACCCATTCAACGTTTGATAAATATCATCAGCAGAGCGCCCCTCAACAATAAAATAACGCCCGGGTTCATACACTTGAGTTAATTCTGCCACTGCTTGCTCTTGCGCAATCAATTCTGCTGAAACATGGAAGAACCGACGCGGGTCGTCGTTGGTCGCAATGTTCGCGGTTGCAAGGTAGACAGCGCCAAAAAAAGCGCTTAATAACCCGATTATAGCTAGCCGCTGGGGTTTACGGGCTAACAACCGCTGAATGGCCGTTATGACTTGAACGAGCACAGTTTGACGCGCCACTATTGAGCGGCGAGTAACAAGCGGACCTAATACCATGACTGACAACCAAGCGAGTACCAATCCTGAACAGGAAAATAGGGCGACTTTTTGCAACAGTAACAAATCCGATAACGTTAAGGCGCCATAACCGACCAGTGAAGTAATTACACTTAGCGCCATTGCGCGACCTAGGCTGTTAGTTTTAGTGGCTTCTGCACTAACCGCTGCTGCGTCACTGTCTGGCGCCAAAAAGTGATAAAAGTAATGTAACGAGTAGTCAACGACGATACCAATTAGGCTAGCACCAAAGACAATAGTTAATACATGAATGGAGCCGAAGACCCAGATACTGGTTAGAATGCCAAAGCCAATCCCGATGGCGATAGACGTAAGCGCCAGTGTTAATGGTAACAGAGAACGAAAAACCACCAGCATTAAAACGATTACGCCAACGATTGAGCCAATGGCGATCAGCTGAATATCCCCTTGCGCAGATTGCGCTGAATCGACGGCGAAGAAAAACAATCCCGAGCGTAATACTTGCACGTCATATTGCTGTGCCACGCCATCGATGGCTTGAACAATTGTCTGGTAGAGCACCTGCTGCTCAGCCATTGACTCTGGATAAGGTCGGATCAATACAGTAAAGGTAGAAGCACTATACTTCGCTTCGCTGTCATCGATGGCTCCCTGTGCTGCATTGTCAAATTGCTGAATACTGCTTAACAAATAATCAGAAAACCAGCCGAGCGGATCATCGGCAAAAGGTACCAAGCGTATCCCATCACCAAATTGGTACAACTTGCGTTGGGCTTCAATGGCCATCGCCTGAGCATTTGCATTAAGCAAGCGTTGTTGTTGCTCAGTGGTTAATAAATTGAATTGAAACGGGATCAGTTCCGCGAGATAGGCAGAAGCGATTTCACTACTATCAATAACCTGTAATGCAGGTTGCGCAGCAAATTTTTCGGCGAGAGCCGCTTTAGCTTGAGTCAGTGTGTTTGCATTAGTGCCCTTAAGCACAAGGGTAAAGCGCTGACTAATGTCTTGAGTTAGAGTATCAACGGCAAACTGGGCACCAGGTTCAAACACATGGACCGGATTGAAATCTTGCAGATTAGTATCGATTCGGATACGTTCGTTGCCGACTGTAAACAACAAAATACAAGCGCTAACGGCAACAACAAAAATGGCTCTCCCTATCCAATTAAGCATACACTTACATCCTTTCGTAGTAATCGCGGGAGCGTAACACCCGACACCATTCTAGAGGGCTTGGATAAAGTTGCTGGCATTGCTCGTATGCGGCTTTTTTGCTGTCAAAGCTATAATTGACCGTATCGCCAATTTTGATCACCGTATCCTGTCCGGTAACATCAGTAATAACCACATGCAGAGTTTCAGCTTGCTCATTATCTGCTAACGGGTTGACCACAATTTGTTGTAAGCCCTTACGCATAAACTCCCCTATTGGCGTTAACCGGGTCGCCTGCGTCGTTGTATCCCTGGTCACATCAAATTCTTCGGCGAAATATGCCGTATCACCTTTTAACAGACGGATAAATACATTCGACATAATGTAGCGAGCAGTCCCTGCCAGAGGCTCTATTTCGCCTTGAGCATCAACGCGATAACTGGCACTAGAATTGGCATACAACAAGGCATCTTGAAAGGGCGCTTGGGTATTCCACACTAACCCAAAGTCACAGGAGTAATAGAAGTCGCCAGTCGACACCAGAGGAAAATCGAGACCTTGAATGCGCTTTTGCTGTTGGAATTGGCCTGAAAAATGACAGCTCGGCGGGAATATCGCGGCTAATAACTGTTGTTCCGAAAGTGTGGACTTGTCGGTTTCTGCGCTCGTCGCATTGATGCTTTGCCCCAGGAATATAAAAAGCGCACCCGATATCGTTAGTCGCTTTACAATCTTTGCGAACAAACTAAGCATCATTAGCAAGTTCCAGCCAGGCCTCTACTTTCTCAACCAAAAAAGCAGGCGATTCAAATTGAGTAATATTATCAGGCATGGCGATAGCGAATTGTGTAGACACCGCTTTAGTAAACACTTCACGGGTGTCAGCATCGCGGATTTCGTAGCGAATTCGTAAGCGGTTTTGCCACTCCACAAACCACGCCTCAAAGGTAACTTTCTGTTTGAACAGCAGTGGCCTTACATACTTGATTTGGAGATCAACGATGGGGAAAAAGAATCCTTTCTCCTCCATCAAACTGTATGGGCACCCTGCCTCTTCCAATAGAGCACACCGCGCAATTTCAATGTATTTGGGATAATTCCCATGCCAAACCACACGATAGGAGTCAACATCGAAAAAGGGAATTTCATACTGGGTAGCGACGCGCTTCATAAAGCCTTAAGGGTTATTGGATAATTCAACAAAAGCGTCGATAACGTCTTGGATCGTTCGAACTTCGTTGAATTTTTCCGACGAAATATCAACCTCAACCGATTGCTTAAGATCAATTAACAAATCCACCGCGTCGATACTGTCAATATCCAGGTCTTCGTACAATTTTGCTTCTGGAACAATATCAGCTTCATCTAATTCGAATAAATCCACTAAGATACGTCTGATTTCAGCTAATATTTTTTGTTCTTGCTCTGTCATCTTTGTCTTTCACTGTGTTGGGGATAAGCTCCCGTTTTCTCTCTAGCCTGACTGTGCACTAAACCAATTATCGTAATAAGACTCTAGAAAACTGGTCAGTTGTCTATACTGTAGTGTTCTTGGAGTGGTGCTATCAACACATTGGGTGAGCTGGATTAAATCGCCTGAAATCAACGTGAAGGTCGGACCACCGTCGGGAATATTATACCACTTGTCATCTTTTTTTAAGGCACTCGGGTAACATTTAATTAATATCGGTAAAATGTCCACCTTAGCATTGACTGCAATGTTTGCAGCGCCCCGTTTAAAACATACCGGATCCGCGTTATCACGGCGTGTCCCTTCTGGAAAAATCAACACGTGTTCACCACGCTCTAGCTTTTCTACTGCCAACGTTAACGCGTGCTCAGTATTATTGGGTATAAAGCCTGCGAGTCGAACCACCGCTCCGGTAAAAAAATTATCCCACAACGAACCTTTCACAATACAAGTAATATCCTTGTAAGCAGCAAATAACAACACCACATCAATCAATGATGGATGATTGGCAATTATTACCCGGCCCGGCATCACTGGCTGGATAGGGTCCAAATTAAAGGTATAACGAATTAAGCGTAAAAGCTTAAGCCAACGAATAAAGGTTAAACAGCCCCAATGGATAACACGCCGGATCCACCGCTGTTTATGCTGACTGGCGATGCCCGGCGCCCAATCTAAAACACGGAACACTAAACCGACAACAATAATTCCCAGCCCAAACAATGAATAACTGATTGCTGCGCAGAAAAGTTGCCACGCTTTTTTAAAAAATCTCTTCATGACAGTCAGCCGTTAGACTCGCGAGCTAGCGGCAGAAACACTCAATTTCAACTAACAAATCATGGCGACAAATATCGGCTAACGTGAATACCATATCGACATTCGGATAGCGCGCTTGCAACCACTGCTCGGTTTGCTCTTTATGCTCCGGATAGCGCAAGTAAACCTTCAATGTGCGCAGCTGGCGTTCATAGGGGTTAGCGGTTTGCAGCAGATGCTCTATATTACTGGCAGTTACTTCAAGTTGTCGCTCAAGATCACCCTCTGCAACTGTCTTGTGACCAATGATGCTGGCGGTTCCAGAAATAAACAAAAAGGGTGTTTCACGCAGTTTTAAGGCGGTTGCACGGGTAAATGATGGACTACTTATCCCGTACTGACGTGGGTAGTCATACGCATTTACCTGCTTGTCGTTTTTTAGGTGGATTGGTTCCGCTTTACTGGCGAATACATAAATAACCGCGCCGTCGGTATGATGCCCAAGGGCTGAAGCTGATGGAAAGCTATTCGGAGCAATCGCTAGGGATTCGAAGGCGCGCAAACGCCCGGTACAAAAACGCTTGTAAATCTCCGCATCCCCATCGCCCTTGTTGATGTTGGGTAAGTAGTTCCAAAATCGAAAAGGTAACGGGAACCCATGCGCATACATAACCTCAAAGATGGCTAAATACGCCGCACAAACGTTGGCCTCAATATCCTCACAGTCCGCTTTACTCAACCACCGCGAAACGCAAATAATGTCAGATGTCTTAGACCAAAAAGTGCCATCTGTATGGCCTCTTTCTACAGTATCCTCAGTCGTCCAGACCTCATTCAATTGCTGTCCGGTCAAATCGGCGATGCCGGAGTGGATAACACCTGTTTCGGAGGGTATGCATTGATCCGACAACGGCATTACGGCAAGAACATCTTCCCTCGCCAACAATTCAGTTGTGGGGGTATTTGAAAAAATTTGGGTTAACATGTTTTACTGTAGGAGTTTACTTCTAATCCGTTAAGAGCTGTTGTGCTTGAGAACACAACCTGACCGGCACAAAAAAATTGAGCTTCAACGCCGTATCATACTATACTAGCGCGCTTAAAATCAAAGACGCAGTAGGATTTAATCGATAATGACACAACAAACCGAAGCCGAACTTAAAATGGCTAATGTTTTAGTTGATGCCCTTAATTTAGAGGACATCGAGCCAGAAGAAATCAATCCAGAAGAACCACTTTTTGACGGTGGTCTAGAGCTTGATTCGATTGATGCTTTGGAAATTGCGGTCGCCATTTCACAAGAGTACGGCGTTAAATTAAAAGCCGAAGATGAATCTACACGGGAAGCATTTGCTACGCTTCGCAGCCTGACCCAATATGTGGAAAATCATCAGTAAATTTTGCCGGAATGGACGCTGCATATCCGCTTGTTAATCGTGAACTGAACTCTGCTTTTGCTTTTCTCGCTAGACCGATCCCCAATTTTGGTCTAGCTGCAGGGTATGTTGACGTAAAAACCTTTCTGCACCATGTCGCACTAGTCGCAGGCCAATTGCCCGACAGCCCGCATGTCATCAATATGTGCGCAAACCGCTACCTTTTTGTGGTGACGTTTTGCGCCACCATTGTTGAGGGCAAAACCAATTTATTGCCTGCCAATAAGAACAAAGTGACTCAATGCGAACTGGCTGATAATTACGGCGGTTGTTGTGTTGTCCATGATGGTGCAGAAGTAGACTCATCATTACATAGTGTGAATGTAGCTACCCTACAGTTCAATCTTACCGCAGCAGCCATGAATGATGCTGCATCATCAATACCGACAATCGTAGATAGCCACCTAGCATGCATTAGCTTTACCTCAGGGTCTACAGGGCGTTCAAAACCGAACTTAAAATATTGGCGCACCCTACGCGAAAGTAGCGCGATCAACTTTCGACACATGCTTGGCGAGATTGATAGGACCCTTTTTCAGCTGGCTACCATGCCAGCCCAGCATATGTGGGGCCTAGAAACGTCTGTATTACTTCCGATGTTTTTCGACGTCTGTCTGTGCGATGCACAACCGCTGTTTCCCCAAGACATCGTTGATATATTGCATCAGTTACCCGAGCCGAAAATGTTGGTGTCGACCCCGGTACATTTGCGCGCACTGCTTAGTGCCAAACCTGAGGCAATAAAGCTACGTACAGTATTGTGCGCTACCTCGCCGCTGACCAATGAGTTAGCAAACCAAGTTGAGTCCACCTTTACTTGTGAGCTGCGCGAGGTTTATGGCTGCAGTGAAGTGGGTTCGATGGCAGTTCGTCGCACGGCAAAAGAATCATGTTGGCGACGTTTTGATGGCATTGATTTCACGGCTAAAGGTGAAGTCACTTGGGCCAGCGCCGACCATTTGCCAGAAACTATTGAGCTACAAGACCAAATCAATGCAGTCGATGAGGATCACTTTGAACTCTGTGGCCGAACGTCAGACTTAATTAAAATTGCAGGCAAGCGCGGCTCTCTGTTTGCGATTAATCAGACCTTACTGAAGTTTGACGGATTGCAAGATGGTATTGTCATTAAATCAGACCGTGCCAGCGAAACTGCCCGCCCTTGCGCCATAGTTGCGCTGCAAGCAACCTCATCGAAGGCGGCGTTACTGGCATATTTACGCGACCATCTGGATAGCGCTTTCGTACCTCGCCCAATTTACGTTGTGGATGAGCTACCTCGAGAGAGTAACGGTAAATTGGTTAAAGCCAAGTTGGCCGAGCTGTTGGAGCAATTAAGAGGTTAAGCGAATTAGCCACCATTCAGTCGAGATCGACTAAGCGTGATTAAAGCGCTACACTAAATGCTAAACCGGCGAGTCTATTAAGTCAGGAATCCACAAGTAAACTATGCAACAAGCACGCGTTGGACGCCCTAAAAGTCAAGAAAAACGAGAAGCCATTTTACGAGCCGCGACCGAATTGTTTTTGCAGCATGGTTTCCAACAAACCTCAATGCAACAGGTTGCAGCGCGCTCAGACGTGTCTAAGCAAACAGTTTACTCGCATTTTAGTAATAAAGACGCACTGTTTTCAGCCGTGATCAACTTCAAGTGCGAAGAATACCTGATCAAAATCGAACACTTAGCCGACCATGATGGTTCATTAAAAAGCGCCTTAACTGTGGTTGCCACTCGCTTCTTAGCGCTGTTTCAAGACCAAGCAGTAGTGGATATGTTTTCGATTATTATCGCCGAAGCCAGAAATACCCCGCGTGCAGCTGAGCTCTTTTATCAGGCCGGCCCTCAGGCCAGTGTCACAGCTTTGGCTGAAGTTATCTTTAGCGCCAAAGAAACTCAACTAACGAAGAAGCAGGCGCAGTTATTAGCGATAGATTTTTACACACTGCTGAAAGGGCACTGGCATATGCGCAGTTTGATGAACTTACCTTACGTGCTGAGTGACGCCGAGCGCGAGGCTCATGTGCAAAATGTCGTTAACAAAACGCTCAGTCTGCTACAACACTACTACGTCTAAAGAAATAAAAAAGCCAGCGCATTTACATGCACCGGCCTTTTTACGGGACACAATATTGTTACTTAGAAATCGTACTTGTACGATAAACTAAAGCCCATTCCGCGCGTTTCAGACTGGAAGGTTACCCCTTCAAACTCCAACTCTTTAGATTCATCTAAAATGTTCTGCAGTTTTAACGTCACGGTTGTATTAAAGTCTGGATAATACTTATAAACCATATCCAATGAATGGAATGGTTGTTCAAAGTTATCATCGAAGAAATCAATACCCGGGATAATGATCCGCTCCCCAAATACGTTGTATACCAACGAGGCTGAATGCTCGCCATTATCCGAATCATAGCCGAGTTGCATGTTTACCACGTACTCTGAATGACCAGTTAAGCGGCGAGTCGTATTAGTGATAGCGGCCGATACGCCGGTTTGCTCTTCAATGGCAACTGGATCAAGCTTGATCTCAGAGTCACTCAAGGTAACGTTGCCGCTTAAGAATAAGTTATCCCAAATTCCATCACCGATAACTTCCAAGCCTTGCAGGAACTCGATTTCAACCCCGTATAACTCACCGGTTTCAGCGTTTGCGATCCGGATCAGCGGGGGTCCATCCTGTGCTGGCGATTGTACTGACTCAATCGGATCGGTCATATCTTTATAGAACAAACCGACTGACAGGTTATTGCCTGCTTCACGGTACCACTCCCAGCGAATATCGTAGTTTTTCACTGACGTAGTGCGCACACCCGGTGTACCTGCTATCGGATTATCCGTTAACGGATCTAGGTAAGTTGCCGAAGAAACCTCACGTAAATCCGGCCTAACTACAGTTTGACTGTAACTCGCGCGTATTTGCATGTCTTGGTCGATGAAATAGGTAATTGCTAAGGCCGGGTAGAAATCGTCCTCAACAAACGCCAATTGACTGCGATCTGCGCCATCTACAATGTCGAACTGATTAGTACGCGGGTCAAACGGCACAACTGCTTGGCGGAAATCTTCAAATCTAACTCCGCCACTAAGACGCCAAGTGTTGTCATAGAATAGATCAGCTTCAATGTAGTAAGCATCAATCTTCTGTCCCGCTTGATAATCGTCTCCTGCAATCGTGGTATCACGAATTATTGGCTGATTCGAGAAATCTGCCGAAGCCAATACTTCGTCGCTCAATATATCTGAAAATACGAAACCATTGAGTAAGCTGGAATCCACAAAAGCCCGCGTATTGACATCAAAACGGCGATTCTCTGCCGAACGTGTTTTGGTGATAAAATCAGCACCCGCTTTGAATTCCATTTCCCACTTACCTTCATAGTAAGGCAAGTTGAAGTTATAGCCGTAGTTTTCAACCCGATCGTGCAAGGTTTGGAAAGAGTAGCGCGCTGCCGTTGGGGCATTGCTTAAGCTGCTCTCCAGTTCGCGATCAAAGAATCCATCTTGATTCTCATCTTCCAAAATAAAACGTGATTGGAAGTTACCCGGTGCGTCACGATTTGAACGTCCAAGTGAGTATTTCCAGTCAAAGCCTAAGAAGCCGAGTTCAGGGAATGTATGCACACCACGCAACTGATTAGTGTACATCTGGCGCTCTTCATAGATAACTTCAACGTCACGTACTCGTTGATCGTCAACCAATTGAATATTGTTGGTGTTACCAATCTTCTCACGCAACTCATCACGAGTGTCATTAAGCGCTACCAAGCTGTAATCAATGCGGTGATTACGCTTATAGTCAATCCCTAAGTTCAATAAGCTCGACCATTTAACCGATTTCTCGGTCGCATCCACTTCGTCAAAAAAGCGCAAGAAACGAATATTCTCGCCATCACGGCTTTGCTGTTCACCTAAGAACTGCTCAGACACTTGTACCGAATTGTCGTAGCCAGCAGTGAACAAGAAACCGTAACGCAAGTCATCATTGTAATCAAAACTGTTACCCACCGCTAAATTAAAGCTGGTATCAGGATTGACACTTTCTAGCTTGGGGTCATAGTTGCGCTGCACATCATTAAACAAACCCAAAGCAACGGCAGGATCTAAATTATCAAGAAAGTTTCTACTGTCCCAACGTTCTTGGATAGCGCGTGGCGCAGCGCGGAAACCGTCATCTTGTCCTTCCCAGTCGTTACTTCCACCCGAGTATTGATAGGCATCGTCGAAGTTTTCGGTGTTGCCACCGATACTGCCACCCACGTTAAAAATAAATTGGCTGGGAATGGTTTTAAGGCGGATATCCACATTACCGCCACCAAACGACGCTGGCATTGACGGCGAAAACGCCTTTTGCACTGATAATGATTCAATGATATCGGAAGGGAATAAGTCCAGCGGAATAACGTTTCGTGTTGGATCCGGTGAAGGTACTGATGCACCGTTTAACTGCGTACTCGAATAACGTTCACCCAGACCACGAACATAAATAAACTTGCCATCAACCAGCGTTAGGCCCGTCACCCGGCGAAGTGCTGATGCAGCATCACCATCACCTGTACGCGAGATTTGCTCAGCACCGAGAATGTCTGCTACGAACGCTTGATTCTTACGCTCTTCTAAAACCGCAGTTGCGGTTCCTTTAAGGCGCGTCCCAGTGGACACAACCTCTTCAATCACCTGATCTTCATCTGCAGCAGATTGTGCGTGTGCAACGGTCGTGAATGGTTGCAACAACAACCCCGTAGCAATCGCAACCGATACGCGATTAAACGGAAAACGCTGTGCTGTCTTGCTCATTATTAACCTCATATTAAAGCGTTATTATAGCTACAGCGCATGCAAGCATGCGCTGTATTTTCACTGTGGTTAGTTAATAACAAACCTTACTCTAGACCAACTGTCCAGCCTGCGGTCCAATTAGCATCCGCTTTAACACCACCAACGAAGTCGGCATTATCGAAGAATGCATCGCCAGAGAAATCTTTAGGCGAAGCAGTGCTAATGCTGAAGATACCGTCTAGTACCGCTGCACCGTTAGCTTCAACAGAGTTACCTGCTTGTGCGTTCAAGAACCAATCTTCTAGGTTTACGTCACCATCACCGAACTTAAAGTTTTCACCGTTTTCACAGGCAACCACTGAGTTAGTAAAGGTCGTTGTGCCGTCGCCCAGGTTCGTTTGCGATTCAGAAGAACCTTCAACCTCAAAACACTCACCCATGCCAGCAGGACCTGTGATGATAAAGTTAGCGAGTTGAGCACCTGTACCTTCACGCAAGTAAACCCCCTCAGAATCATCTGCACCATCGAAATTATTGCCGATAATCGTTACGTTCGCGATGGCAGGGTTTGACTGTGGTTCAATTGCTGGGTTTGAGCCGTCATTATCGGCTTCGATTGCGCGGTTAGCATCAGAGTCGTCTGTAGCTTGCTTAACGACTACATACTGCATGCGACCTTGATAACCGTTATCCCAATCGATACTGTCATCTTGAATGTCAGTCAATACGAGGTATTTAACGTCAACGTTACCACCGAAGAACTCAACACCATCATCAGCGTTTTTATGTACTTGTAGATATTCAACCGTTGTACCAGAGCCAACGCCACCAAAGGTTACACCATTAAGTTCGTTATCAGGCGCAACCTCAAAACCACCATGCATGACGCGGACGAAGCGTAATGTACCTGAGTTGTCGTCAGTGGCAGTACCACCAAATACCGCTCCTTCCTGCACGCCTTCCACCTGCAGTGAGCAATCGCCAGTAGTTGGACACTTGTTAGATGGCGCGTTACCCAAGATAACCATACCACCCCATTGACCCGCTGCACCGGCGTTATTAACCAAGTCATCGCGTGACGTGAAGGTAATTGGCTCAGCAGCAGTACCATTCGCATTGATTTGAGAACCACGGCTAATGACCAAATAGTCATTGCCTGAAACACCAAATACCGTAACACCTGGTTCAACCGTCAAGGTAGCGCTATCAACGTTATCACCGCCCACAAAAACAGCTCCAGAAAGTGCGTATAAGTTTCCATCAGTAAGAGTCAGGTCAGACGTTATACGACCAGATACTTCACAGGTAGTCGTTACGCCGTCGACTGATGCGATGGTTGTGGTTCCCGCAGGACAGCCTGATTCAGTTACAACGACACCGACTTCACCGCCGCCGAAACCAAAGGCCCAGCCTTGACGCCAGTCAGCACCGTTATCCAGTGCACCGATAAAGTCAGTAGCTTCAAAGAAACCATCCACTTGTGATGCATCTGTACCTGCACCTAACAGTGGGCTTTCTGCTGTTGGTGTACCATCATTATTAAGGCCTACAGACTCAGAAACAAAGTTGTTGGCTTGTACATTTAAGAACCAATCTTCAAGATCTACTGCACCGTTTGCAGTGTCGGCTTTAAAGCTCTCACCATTGGCACAAGCGATAACAGAGTTGCTAATGGTAATTGTGCCATCACCTAGGTTAGCTTGTGATTCAGTTGAGTTCTCAACTTCGAAACACTCACCCATGCCCGCAGGGCCAGTCACTAACATGTTATAAATTTGTGCGCCAGTGCCTTCACGCAAGTACACACCTTCAGAATCATCTTCACCGTCGAAGTTGTTGCCGATGATGGTCAAGTTTGCAATCATTGGGTTTGACTGTGGCTCGATATCTGGCGTTGAGCCATCGTTATCCGCTTCGATACCGCGGTTCGCATCACCTGATGCGCGATCTTGTTCCACATAAACGTATTGCATCTTACCTTTAAAGCCGTTATCCCAATCGATGCTGTCGTCTTGAATGCCTGTTAGTACTAAGTGCTTAACATTAACATTACCGCCGAAGAACTCGACACCGTCATCGGCATTAGCGTGAACCTGAAGATAGTCAACCGTAGTGCCTGAACCGACACCGCCGAATGTAATACCGTTGAGTTCGTTGTCAGGAGCAATTTCAAAGCCGGCATACTTAACCACAAGATAATTTAAGGTCCCTGAATTGTCGGTCTCATCAGTGCCACCGAAGACCGCACCTTCTTGTACACCTTCAACCTGCAATGAACACTCTCCCGTGAGCGGGCATTTGTTTGACGGTGCATTACCTAAAATAACAACACCACCCCATTGGCCGGCGCCCACTTCGTCGCCCAATACGTCAGCGAAAGACGTCATAATTACTGGTGCACTTGCTGAGCCCATCGCTTCAATTTGTGAACCACGGCTTACCACTAAGTAGTCGTTACCCGTACGACCAAAAATAACCGTACCTTCTTCGATTTCTAGTACTGTGCTGTCAGTGTTATCACCACCGACGAAAACCGGACCTTCAAGTGCCCAAACTGTATCGTTTGTTAGGGTTACTTTACCGTTGGTCGCATCTGCGTCGGTTAAACGGCCTGTAATAACACGTACGCTAACGTCACGGCCAAATGCCGCTGATACTTCGTTACTAAGGAATGTACTAGCTTCACCTGGAGCAGTGTCTGTCACCGGTGGAGGTGTAGGAGTACCACCGTTATCACCATTGTTATTAGTCACGTTGTTCACAACACTGTTATCAATATCGCCTTCGCTGATGTTGATATCACCGCCACAACCGGCAAGTACCAGAGCTGTCGCGATCGCTGACGCTTTAAAAAGGTGCTTAACTTGCATTCTTAACTCCAAATCAGGGCTATATTAATTAAAAAACGCAAGCAGAGTAATAGAGCTAAGTGACACATTTGTTACAAGTGAAAAATGTCACAAAAGTTTCACATAGTGAGGGGTGAAGGAAATAAAAAAAACGCGATCAACGCTTCGCAATAGGCTCCAAAATAAAATCGGAGGCTTCAGCTTCTTGATTCGACAGTAAACGCAACTGTCGCGCCAGAATATCATCGGGAATTGGGAAATAACCATCTTCGCGCACTAATGCTTGACCTTCCTGAGAAAAGACTAAGCGTAAGAATTCACGCTCTAGAATAGGTAACGGTTGATTCGGCGCCTTGTTGATCATGATGTATAAAAAACGGGTAAATGGATAACGGCCATTCAGCACGGTTTCCTGCGTTAAGGCGACTTCTTGACCCGCGTTATTAATTAGCGCGAGTGCTTTTACCCCTGCGGTTTTGTGACCATAGGCCGCATAGCCGAGGGCGCCGCGTGATGATGCAACAGAGAGCACCACTGATGAGGAGCCGGGTTGTTCATTCACTGTGGCTCTAAAGTCGCCATCACACAATGCCATGGATTTAAACAAACCATAAGTACCCGACACTGAGTTTCGGCCAAACAAACGAATCGGATGCTCAGCACCCCAATAATCAATACCTAACTGCCCCCACTGCTCAATTGATGCTGGAGCTCCACAAAAGCGGGTTTGTGAAAAGATCGCATCGACCTGCTGCAGACTCAATGCCATAAGAGGATTTTTACGCTCAACAAATAAGGCCATTGCGTCAACGGCGACTAATAAAAGCGTTGGTGCATAACCATAATTACGCTGAAAGGCACTGGATTCACTCAGTTTCAACTGGCGACTCATTGGACCGATGGTGGCAGTACCTTCGGTCAGCGCAGGCGGTGCAGTGCTTGAGCCAGAGGCTTGAATTTGTATTTTTACATGCGGGTAATAAGTTTTGAATTGTTGCGACCAGCCTGCCACCAAGTTAGCAAGGGTGTCTGAACCGACTGAGGTTAAATTACCGTCCACCCCAGGGTAGCGCTGATAGGGCTGGGGCCCTGAATCTGACGGCTGTGCCGCATGCGTAACACTAAACCATAAGGCACAAATTAAGGCGCTAATTCTCATGCCGGCGTAACGTCTGTGGATTTGATTAACTCTGCTGAAAGAGTAAAGCCAAATTCGCTGCCTTCGCCAACCACACTGGCGATTTCTAATTCGCTGTTATGATGGCTCAATACGTGTTTAACGATCGATAAACCAAGACCAGACCCACCCGTTTTGCGTGAACGCGCTTTATCAACCCGGTAAAAGCGCTCGGTTAAACGCGCTAAATGTTTTTCTTCAATCCCGTCGCCATTATCGCGCACCGCAAACCGCACGCCATCCTTATGGCGCTTCCAATACACATCAATCTGCCCGTTCTCCGGCGTGTAATTAATCGCATTAAAGATTAAATTAGAACATGCGCTACGCAATTCTGTTTCGACACCAAACACCTCAATGTCCGCATCGATGTGGTAATTTATGGTATGCCCGCGCTCTTGATTCAGGGTATCAGCCTCATGCCGAATAATTTTTATTAACTGCGCCATATTGACCGTGTTTTCGTAGATCCGTTCTGCACTTGACTCGATCCGCGACAGGATCAATAAGTCTTCAATCAGGTTGCGCATGCGCAACGTTTGGGCACTCATTTCGGTTAACGCTTTCGCAGTAAGCGGATCATTCTCTGGGTCACTGGGCAATAGCTCTAAATATCCATTGATCACGGTTAACGGAGTGCGCAATTCGTGCGACACATTGGCAACAAAATCACGGCGCATATCCTCTAACTGTGAAACTCGCGTTACGTCACGGGCGATTAATAAAAAATGATCTTCACCGTAGCGCATGATCCGATATTCGAAAATCTTACGAATGTTGGCTGGCGAAGGCACTTCGATGGGATAACGGTAATTTCCCGCATGGAAGTATTCGATGAATTTGGGGTGTCGGATCAGGTTGTCGATTCGCCGTCCTGCATCGTCAGGCCAGCGCAATCCCAGGTCAATGCGAGCCAATCGATTGCACCAAACAATTTTCGCCTGTTCATCAAGTACCACAACCGCATCAGGTAACGCTTCAGAGCCTTCACGAAAGCGTTTAACTAATTGCCCTAATTCTTTGCGCTTTTTTCGGTTCTTGCGTGAAAGATGATAAATCCCCTCATAAATGTGCTCCCACACACCAATTGCTGTGGGAGGAGACATTTTCTTGCTGTGCCACAACCATTTATTGAGTTTAAACAACTGCGCATAATGCCACAGTAACAAACCTGCCGCGCCAATTAAGAGCACTTCCAGCATGGCGTCAACATACCAGCCGAGCACCCAAAATATTGCCACGTAACCGGTGACAATGAGTGTGGTTTTTAGCCATGAAAAAGGGTAGTACACAAAAACCTCTTGGCCGAATGCGGCGCAATGGATAGTTATATTTTAGCTGAAAACCGATAGCCTGCGCCACGTACAGTTTGGATCATACTATCATGGCCATGGCCACCGATGGCTTTGCGTAAACGACGAATATGCACATCTACGGTACGATCCTCTACATAAACGTTAGTACCCCACACGTTATCAAGTAACTGCTCACGACTATAAACCCGCTCCGGGTGCGTCATGAAAAAATGCAGGAGTTTAAATTCTGTTGGCCCCATATCGACCGGTTCATCATTGGCCGTTACACGATGTGATACAGGCTCGAGGATAAGACCATTAAACTCAATCGGTTCCTCTTTACTGGTAGGCGTCACCCGACGCATGACCGCTTTGATTCGAGCCACCAATTCTTTCGGCGAAAAGGGCTTGGTAATATAATCATCAGCGCCTGCATCCAGACCACGGATCTTGTCATCCTCTTCGCCACGCGCAGTTAACATTATTACCGGTATATCACGGGTAAATTCGTGCTGCTTGAGACTTTTAGCTAGCTGCACGCCACTTCCACCGGGCAGCATCCAGTCTAATAGGATCAAATCGGGATAAGGCTCTTTAATTTTCGCTTGAGCAATATCAAAATCTTCTGCTTCTTCCGTTTTGAAACCCGCCTGCTCCAACACCAATTTTAACATTTCGCGGATCGGCGCTTCATCTTCAACTAGCAATACCGTTCTAGACATACTTGTCGCTCTGTTCATAAAAACGCCGTTATTATTGTGACAGTGTGTGACACTTTTATTAAATTGAAATAATTCTCAAGTCAAGGCGTATACCTTCCATTGTTTCAGACAATGATTAAACTTTCGACAGCAAACCTTGTTAATTGAAGCATTTACGCATATTCTTCAAATTAACCTATCCACGTGACGAGAGATTAAGGAAGCTATGTCGTTGGGGTCACCTAGCCTTTCTCGCAAACTACTAACACGCGTTTTTTCGGTGTATTTCGTGTTGACGTTGGTTGTCACTGTGACCCAAATTATTGCCGAATATGCCAGTACAAAAGGTCAGATTGAAGATGAACTGCAAACCTTGCGCAGTACCTTCAGTGACAGTCTGACGCGCGCTATTTGGGAGCTGAATAATCCGCAAGCCATATCGATTGCACAAGGATTAATGGAACTACCCATTATAGAAGGTGTTCACATCCGTGATGAGTCTGGTACCTACGTGGTTGAATTGGGGCGAACTGCGCCACAAATTGCGGCAGCCATCGGGTTGGAGGGTTTACGCAATCACCAAGGCGGGCTTTTCAGTTACAGTTTTCCATTAGTCTTTGAGTTTTCTGGGCGCCAATCCCAAGTGGGCGATGTCGCTTTGTATTCCAGTTTTGAGATTGTACTTGACCGTATCGAAGTCGGCATTTTCTTCTTAGTCGGTAACGCCATGGTCAAAACTGCGTTTCTGATTTTTTTGTTTGTGACAGCCTTCAGGAAAATGCTTTCAGTTCCACTTAATTCAGTTACCGAGCAAATGCAAAACTTCGATCAGAATAACCTCGAAGACAGTAAGCTCAATCTGGAACTAGAGGATGACAATGAGCTTAAGCAACTGCAAATTTCTTACAACCACGTCATCGATGACCTAATTACCTCTCAGGAAAAGTTACAATTAACTCAAGCCGAGCTAAAACGCGCAAATCGTAAACTCGATGACCAAAACCTCCTGTTAGAACAAGAGGTTGCTAAGAAAACAGCGGCGATGAGTCAAATTATGTTGGACTTGGAGGCACAGAAAGACGAGCTACTGAGTCGCCAATTGGATTTGCGCCAAGAAATTGATAACCGTCAGTATGTTGAACAAGAGTTGCGTAAACGCAATGATGAATTAGCTAGTTCCATGGATACCTTGCAAGCCGCGCAGAATCAGTTAATTGAATCTGAACGTATGGCGTCGTTGGGTGGTTTAGTCGCCGGCATTGCGCATGACGTTAACACGCCATTGGGTGTTGGGGTCACTGCTGCCAGTTTCTTACAAGAACGTATCGACCGACTGCAAGAAGCATTTGAAGAAAAATCCATCACCCAATCACAACTAAGTAGTTTTATTGAAGAGGCGCGGCAAACTTCAGTACTGTTGATGAATAATCTTAATCGCGCTTCAGAGTTGATCGCCAGCTTCAAGCAGGTCGCAGTCGACCAAACTAGCGAAGCCGAGCGCACCATTAACCTGCTCGATTATTTGAATGAAATTCTGCAATCGCTAAAACCGAGCTTCAAACACGCCAAACATACGATCAATGTTACCTGCGATCCAAATTTGACGATATTTTGTGCGCCAGGTGCCATTGCCCAAATTATCACTAATTTAGTCATGAATTCGGTTAATCACGGCTTTGAACATCAAGTTAAGGGCACTATTGACATCGATGTTGAGTTGCTTGGGGATGATATCAAGCTGCGCTATTCAGACAATGGCATCGGTTTGAAGCCGGAGTATCTCGACAGTTTATTTGATGCTTTCTTTACTACTAAACGCGCTAAAGGCGGAAGTGGTTTAGGTACCCACATTATTTATAACTTAGTGACACAAACGCTTAATGGTCAAATAGAGGCTACTTCGGAGCCTGGCAAAGGCCTTCATTACATCATTCGCTTTCCGCAACGCTAAAGAAAGTACGCTTAATAATTCCAGCATCCAAGGACAAGTGAAGTGGGCTTGTGCTACCATGCGCGTCCTCAATTTTTGCAACTATTTAAAACAACATGTGGTTTAAAAATCTAAAAGCGTATCGCTTGAATACGCCCCTTTCGCTCGATCCAGAATCCGTTGAATCCAGCCTAGGCGAACTTGCTTTTCGCCCCTGCGGCAAGCATGAGACTGCCAGCATGGGGTTTGAACCTCCTTTCGCTGCCTCCGGCATGCGTAATGCCAGTATGCTATGCCATGTAGTAGAAGGTCGCTACTGGATATGTCTGAAGAAGCAAGAGCGGATCTTACCGGCATCTGTGGTGAACGCAGAACTTGCCGAGAAAGTTGCTTCTATCGAAGCAGAAACCGGCAGCCCCGTGGGCAAGAAAGCGCAATCCGATTTACGTCAAGAGATCATCACGCGTTTGTTACCACAAGCATTCACGAAAAATAGCTACACCCATGGGTTTATCGCCACGCAACATGACCTAGTATTAGTTAATGCCAGCAGTGATGGTGCCGCTGAAGCTTTTCTCGCACACGTGCGCAAGGCCTTGGGGTCGCTCCCCGTGGTTCCGCTGGTGCGCCATAGCCTGCAAGCAGCTCTCACAGAATGGGTCAGTGATAAGCCTCCACATGAGATTATTCTGCAGGACGAAGCTGAATTAAAATCAGTGAACGATGATGGCGCAATTATTCGCTGTAAACATCAAGACTTGTTCAGTGATGAAATCAAGTTGCATCTCAATTCTGGCAAATTGTTACAGAAAGTCGCTATCGAATGGGACGAGCGATTACAATGCGTTATCCAAGAGGATGGTGCCATAAAACGCTTGAAATTTACCGATGTAGTAAAGGAGCAAAATGCCGACATTCCTAAGGATGAATTGGCGGCGAAACTGGATGCTGATTTTGCGCTAATGTCGGGTGAAATCCTGGCCTTTATGGAAGCATTCAAGGCAATGTTTCAGCTTGATAAAGAAGTTTGACCGGGTCATTCCGAGCCACACTTTAGTGGCTTGACTATTAATATTGGGGGTAGACAAGGTCGCTTAGTTTAGCCCCCAACGAGCCATGATCTGTTCATACTGACCAGTCGCTTTCAGTTCTGCCAAGCCTTTTTGTAATGCCATGACTGTGTTGACTGGTGTTTTCGTTCCCGTTGCCATTTCTAAGTCTACAGTAAGTTCGTCAATGTGTAGCAACGGCTTAACTGCATCAGGATCGTGTCCAGCCGCAATGATTTCAAAAGGACTTGTGGTGAAATTCATCAACACCGCATCTACACGACCAAGAAAAAGCATTGACCACAATTGTTCGACACGCACGAATAAAGTGAGATTTTCACCTTCAACAAACCCTTTCTGCATAAGATAATTGGCTGCGCCATAGCCGCGGATAGTCGCTATTCGCAGTGACTTTGCTTGGTCAATATTATCCAGCGCCTCTAGTTGACGATTTTTTAAGCCAATGAGATGCGCATCGGCAACCCCAACTTTGCCGATCCACTGTAATGAGTCGAGCCTTTGGGGCGTTTTTAGTGCAGTCAACAGCACAATGTTCGGATGCTGACGGGCTTCAACGATAGCTCGTGCCCACGGCAAATGCGAAATCGTAGCATCGATTTGGGTTTCAGCCAGTAACGCTTGCGCGAGTTCAAATGCTGCACCTTGTGGGCGACCGTCTTTATCTAACCAGTAGTAGGGCGGAACAATTTCAGAATAAAAACGTAATTGAGGAGGAGTTTCAGCGGCACGACAAAGGGAGCTCCCGATGACAAGGGTGCAAATGACCAATAAACCTTGGCAAATTATATTGCGCAATTGAACCTCTCATATCGAAACACGCAACGCCTTAAATATAGTCTGCGTAAAGCGCTATAAAAGCAAATTAAATTCGAGTTGCGAGTTTCACAATGAAAGGCTCCACGTTCACTTGCGGCTAGGTGGAGCCAATTGATATTAGGAGAATATTACTTTTGCTTGGTCGCGCATGTCTTTAAATTCGTCGCTGTCTAACTCTTTTACATCGGCGACTACACCGCGTTGCAATGCGAGGTTGAATACAGCATCTTTCTGACTTTCCATCTGGCCACTAACGGAAGCGCCAACACGCACAAAATCAAGGTAGGTCAGATTTGCAGGAATGATTGATAAATCTTTCCAACTTGCCGCGACACTGGAAAAGTCAGTTGAGAATCCCCACGCATCCATTATCGCTGCGCCGATCTTGCCCGACATTTTGTCGATTGCATCCTCAAGAAACGTTGGATTGGCAAAGACTTCAGCATGGCGCTCAGCCTCTGTGAGAATTGGCAATACTCCAATTTTGGATACCAATGCCGCCAATGTTGCTGAATCCAGTTGCAACTCGCGTTTTTTGGTACGCTGAGTATACATCTGTAGCGCTGCCATCGTATTCGCTGCAATATCCACGGTTTTTTCCCACTCGCGTTTGAGATATTCAGCAACCACGTCATTTTTCGAAACGAAAAGTTGTTCCATCGCTAACGCAGTTGCAATGTTCTTTATCTGGCGCAAACCAATTCGGGTTACCGCTTGGCTCACGGAACTCACTTTTACCGTGCGTCCCATATAAGCGCTATTTGAAATTTTTATCATGCGAGCGCTTAAAGATGGATCCTGCGAAATGACATCTGACATTGCATTTAGGTTAATTTCAGGATCATCCGCCGCCTTCCTAACCTTTAGAGCTATCGCCGGTAAAGTCGGCAAAACCAGAGTATCGTTATTAATTTTTTCGGTAAGAATCGTTAACAGAGCGTTTTGTGTTGACATGTTTTTGCCTTATGTAACCGCGAATGGCGAGACTGACTTTTTTTGTTATCTGGTTATAGCGTAAACGATTCAGCATGACAGTCAATTGGAAAGTGCGTTTGATGCTTGATCAAAATCAACTCAGACGACGCTTGCGACAATTGCGATAGCAATACAATGACTCGCAATGCGGTTTACCTAATTTACTGAGAGACATCTAGCGGCGCATTGGATATTAGTCAAATGAGCTACAATTCAGGTATGCTAATAACTCAATATAACAATAACGACAAAAGAGAACTTTATCGTGCGAACGTCCTTTAAAACAACCCTACTGTGCAGCAGCGTAATCGCTGCCTGTGCGACACTTTTTGCGTGTTCGAAACAACCCGCTCCTGACACTAATACCGGTCCCGTTGCGGCAACGCCCAGCAGTATTGAGTATTTAGGTTCACCAGAACGACTATCCATCTATTATCCAGTCGATCTAACCGCTGATTTAAGCCATTTGTCAGCAAACCAGAAAGCGATGGTGGGTTTACTGATCGATGCGTCTGAAATAATGGACGACCTGTTTTGGCAACAGGCATTTGGTGGTGATAAAAATACTTTCTTAGCAAACCTAGAAGATAATGCCGTGCGTCATTTTGCGACGATTAATTACGGCCCTTGGGATCGCTTAGCCGGAGACCAAGTATTTTTAAGTGGGTTTGACAAAAAAGCGGCTGGCGCTCAATTTTACCCTACAGATATGACCAAGAGTGAATTTGACGCGGCAGAATTTACCGATAAAGCAGGGTTATACAGCATGGTTGAACGCGATGCCGCAGGCAACCTTATCGCCGTTCCCTATTCACAAAAATTTACTGAGGAATTAACTCAAGCTGCTAATTTATTGCGCCAGGCAGCTGAACTTGCCGACGATCAAGAATTTGCCAATTACCTTAATCTTCGTGCTGACGCTTTACTCACTGATCAATATCAAGCGTCTGATATGGCTTGGATGGATATGAAGAATAATCCAATTGAGTTGGTGTACGGTCCAATTGAAACCTACGAAGACCAGCTCTACGGTTATCGCGCCGCATTTGAATCGTATGTACTGATTAAGGATCTTGCGTGGAGCGAGCGTTTGGCTAAATTCGCGGCATTTTTACCCGCATTGCAGCAGGGCTTGCCGGTTCCAGATGCCTACAAAGCGGAAATGCCGGGCGCGAACGCCGATCTCAATGCCTACGATGTGGTTTACTACGCTGGGCACAGCAACGCAGGTAGCAAGACAATTGCAATTAATCTGCCCAATGACGAAGAAGTTCAGTTAGCCAAGGGCACACGACGCTTACAACTAAAAAATGCTATGCGTGCCAAGTTCGATCATATCCTCGTCCCCATCGCTGAAGAGTTAATCGTACCAGAGCAACGCAAGCACATTACCTTTGATGCTTTTTTTGCCAATACCATGTTTCATGAAGTTGCGCACGGCCTAGGTATCAAGAATACCCTGAATGGTGAAGGTACTGTTCGGGCTGCGTTAAAAGAGCATGCGTCTGCGCTCGAAGAAGGCAAAGCCGACATTTTAGGCTTGTACATGGTGCAACAACTTTTAGAACAAGGTGAAATCACTGAGGGTACTTTGGAAGACTATTACACCACCTTTATGGCTGGCATCTTCCGTTCTGTGCGTTTTGGCGCTTCTTCCGCACATGGTCGGGCGAACATGATCCGATTTAATTTCTTCGCTGAACAAGGTGCATTCACGCGCAACGCTGAAGGCCAGTATCGCGTAGACATGGAAAAGATGGACGCTGCTATCGCGGCACTATCTCAGACCATATTGGTTCTACAAGGTGATGGCGATTATGCTGGGGTTGCTGGGTTAGTGGCTGACAAAGGGGTCATCAAAGAACAGCTGGCAGCTGATCTGGAGCGCCTTGCACAAGCGAATATACCAGTGGATATTCACTTCGAGCAAGGCAAGCAAATCTTAGGGTTATAAATCACTCAAGTTTTTTCGGCCGCTCTGTATAGGGCGGCCAGCCCAACAGTTTGCCTGCCAATACATGCAAGTGAATGTGATAAACCGTCTGACCGCCAAATTCATTGCAATTCATCACTGTGCGAAAGCCTTCGGTAGCAAAACCCTTTTGTTTGGCCAGCTCGGCTGCAACCCAATAGAGATGCCCCACCAGCTCGCGATCGGCTTGTCCGATATCGTTGATGGTAGCGATCCGTTTTTTGGGGATAACCAAAAAGTGCACAGGCGCTTGCGGATTGATGTCATTGAACGCCAGTGCAATGTCATCTTCATAAATTATATCCGCAGGAATGCTACGGTCGATGATCTTATCAAAAATGGTTTCGCTCATTTACTCTGCTCCGAAAACGATTATCCAAACACAAACCATAGCAGGATAACACCCAGCGCCAAACGATAAATCACAAACGGCAACATACCGATCCGCGATATCCAATTTAAAAACAAGTAGATACACAAATAGGCGCTAATGAATGAGAACCCAGCGCCGTAGAACAAAGCCGTCCAATCGACGCCCTCACCTTCCTTGAGCAGATCGAGCGTAGCCAGCAAACCCGCGCCTAAAATAGCAGGGATAGATAACAAAAAAGAGAAGCGTGCAGCACTTTCGCGGTCAAAACCGAGCATCAAGCTGGCTGTCATCGTAATACCAGAGCGCGAGGTTCCGGGGATTAACGCTAAAATTTGAGCTACACCGATAAAAATCGCATGTCCCCAGCGCATTTGTGACATTTTACGGCTCAACTTGGCTGTTGCGTCCGCGTACCACAGCAATAAACCAAAGCCAATCGTTGTTGCAGCCATCACTAATGCAGTTCGCGCATTCACTTCGATCCAATCTTTGAGTAGAAAGCCAACCACAATGATAGGTAAGGTCGCAATAACAATTGACCAGGCAAGTCGACTGTCATCCGATTGTTGACGAGTAAAGCCAGATTGCACAAAACCTACGGTCAGACGCATAACATCTTGGCGCAGGTAGATAAGCACAGCGAGGAGACTGCCAACATGCACCGCCACATCAAAGGCCAAGCCTTGGGTTCGCCAACCCAACAGTTCCGCAGGCAATAATAAGTGCGCAGAGCTGGATATGGGCAGAAATTCAGTGATCCCCTGAATGATGGCTAAAATGATAATTTCAAATAGCGTCATAACGTGGCGAACTCCAGTCGAAAACTACGGGCCATAATTTTTGTTTACTCTTATCGTATGCTTGCCACATTTGCTGATAAGTTTCACCCAATACGGGATGTTGATGCTTGGGTACTAGCTCAGCCAGCGGCTGCAAAACGAAGGCATTGTGAAGTATTTCTTCGCGCGGCAATACCACTGGCGAAGAAATTACTAATGAATCATAGGTGAGTAAGTCTAAATCCAGTGTGCGCGAGGCAAATTTCTTTTCACTGCGCTTGCGGCCATTGTCCTGTTCGATTTTCTTCAGCACTTGGCACACTTCTATGACCGACTTATCGGTATATGCGCCAACCACAAGATTATAAAACGCTGCGCCAGCGAACCCCACCGACTCACTTTCGTAAACCGACGAGACCTCAATATCAGCGAACATTTGAGACAAAGCGTTAACACCCGCACGGGTGTGTTTTTCACGTTCAATATTCGAACCTAGGCTGATTAATATGTAATGTTCGTTCACTGACCACGCACCAATCGCACAGCAACCACTTGAGCCTGCGGCAAAATGCCGGGCTTTTCAATCGTCATGTCAACACGAGTTAGCGGATACTCTGCTAAGAGTTTATCGCACAGTGTCTGCCCTAGTGCTTCTAACAATTCGAAATCACTGCCTGCCGCCACTGCTTCTAAGGTTGCTGCCACCGCTGCATAATCCACGGTATCGTTAACGTCATCGCTATGACAGGCGCGAGTAAGATCAGCGTCCATGACTAAGTCAACTCGAAGCTTGGTCAATTGGGTTCGCTCCCAATCATAGACCCCAATAATAGTCTCCAGCTCCAACCCTTTAATCAGTATTTGTTCCATGTTAAATCATACACTTGCGCACGTTAACCGCCAGAGGTTTGCAAGACTGCTCAGACTAGTCTTACTGGCGGCTTTCTTGTAATGTGCCGGTAGTTTAACTTGAACTCATGAACGATGACATGGTTGCATTGATAATTTTACTGGTTTGTGTGGCCTACCTGTGCGGTTCTCTTTCCAGCGCAGTGATGATTTGTCGTCTGTTTCAGTTACCCGATCCACGCTTTACTGGCTCAGGCAATCCCGGCGCAACCAATGTCTATCGCATTGGAGGACCAATCCCCGCAGTGCTGGTATTGGTCAGCGATATTCTTAAAGGCACTCTACCTACGTATGGAAGCTATTGGCTCGGCGTTGAACCCCTTTACCTAGGACTGATCGCAATTGCCGCCTGCTTGGGACATATTTTCCCACTGTTTTTTGGTTTTAAAGGTGGTAAGGCTGTCGCAACTGCCTTTGGTGCGATGCTCCCTATTGGGCTTGGTCTTGCGGGCTTATTAATTGTATGTTGGATAGCGGTTGTCGCATTGACCGGTTATTCTTCGCTTGGTGCTTTGGTCGCCGTTGGATTAGCGCCACTTTTTGTTTGGTTTATTAAGCCAGCCTATACGCTGCCAGTGGCCATGCTGAGTATTCTGATTATCGCCCGCCACCATGAGAACATTGCGCGTTTATGGCAAGGTAAAGAAAGCAAAGTGTGGCAAAAAGGTAAAGCGCGCGAATAATACCAACGGTTCGATTAAATCGGTAATAGGCTGTCGAGCGGCCAACGCGGCTTTGCCTTGCAGTCATAAGTGGTGCGCTCTCCTGCGAGCAGACGTTGGGCTCCCGCGTACGCAATCATTGCGCCATTGTCGGTACAAAACGCTAAGTTTGGGTAAAACACTTCGCCCTTCAACTGCTGCATTAAATCAGCCATTTTCTCGCGCAGGACCAAATTGGCGCTGACGCCACCAGCGATCACCAAGCGGTTACCGTTAACCTGTTTGAGCGCACGCTTGCACTTTATGATAAGCGTGTCTACCACCGCCTCTTGAAAGGCATACGCAATATTAGCCTTGGTTTGTTGATCCTCAGCGGCATCACGGATGGTATTGGCGGCAAAGGTTTTTAAGCCACTGAAACTAAAATCCAGTCCAGGGCGATCGGTCATTGGACGTGGAAATTGATAATGGCCAGGCTCACCTTGCTCAGCCAATTTCGCCAACATTGGGCCGCCAGGGTAGTCCAAACCCAGCAGTTTTGCGGTTTTATCAAAGGCTTCTCCGGCCGCATCATCGATAGATTCACCCAATACTTCATAATTACCGAGCCCTTGCACATTAACTAGCATGCTGTGACCGCCCGATACGAGTAATGCAACGAAAGGATATTGCGGCTGCTCTGCTTCGAGCATGGGGGCCAACAAATGTCCTTCCATATGATGCACCCCAACGATCGGGATATCCCACGCATAGCCTAACGCTTTGGCAACTGACGCTCCCACTAGCAATGCTCCCACGAGGCCCGGCCCTTGGGTAAAAGCAATACCTTCGATATCCTTGGCTTGCAGCTTAGCGTCATCGAGCGTTTGTTGGATAAGAGGGAGGATTTTGCGCACATGGTCGCGAGAGGCCAATTCAGGCACTACACCACCATAGTCAGCATGCAACTTCACTTGACTATACAAGCAATGGGCTAACAAGCCTTGTTCGGTATCATAAATGGCAATACCGGTTTCGTCACATGAGGTTTCTATTCCTAAAACGCGCATCTTTTTTCTTACCTACAATCAACTTTCGCGCGTAGTGTACGTGTTTGGCAGTTTTTAGCAAATACGACTTTACTTCTGCGTCAGATATGATTAGAATTTCGCACCATTTTTAACCCGGGTGGAGTTTTCTCCTCAAATTAATGCCCGGTAGAACACATTAAATTTTGAGGTGAAATCTTAGATGCCTATCGTTAAAGTTAGAGAAAACGAGCCGTTTGACGTTGCTCTTCGTCGTTTTAAACGTTCATGTGAAAAAGCTGGTGTGCTTTCTGAAGTTCGTCGTCGCGAATTTTTCGAAAAGCCAACTTGGGAACGCAAGCGCAAAAAAGCTGCTGCTAAAAAGCGTCACATGAAAAAATTGGCTCGTGAAAACGCGCGTCGCGTAAAACTCTACTAAGATAGAACGTTTTTACGATCAAACGCGCCGTTAAGGCGCGTTTTTGTTTGTGTTGATAAAAAGGATCGCTGCATGCCGTTAATTGATGAATTAAAAGAAGCGCAAAAAGATGCAATGCGCGCGAAAGATAAATTACGTTTAGGAACAATCCGCATGGCTCTAGCAGCCATAAAACAACGTGAAATTGATGAACGGATCACGTTAACGGATAGCGATATTCTTGCTGTGATCACCAAGATGGTCAAACAACGCAAAGACGCTGCACAACAATTTGACGATGCCAAGCGTGCGGATCTCGCCGACAATGAACGCGCCGAAATAGTGATCTTGGAAACCTTCCTACCCCAGCCTCTTAGCGAAGATGAATTGGCCTATTTGATCAACCAAGCCATGACTGAAACTGGCGCAAGCGGGATGCAAGACATGGGTAAAGTCATGGGTTGGTTGAAGCCAAAAGTCCAAGGGCGGGCTGATATGGGCGCACTCAGTGGCAAAATAAAAGCCAAACTCGGTTAGTTTTACCCCTAGCGACCAGGCGCCAAAGGCGCTTGGCAGCTGATTCGAGTACTGCTACAGTTAGTCCCCTTTATTTATAGGAATCTCCTTTCTGCATGGCTGGCTTAATCCCGCGCGATTTTATTGAGGACATGATTGCCCGCACTGACATTGTGGAAATTGTGGATAGCCGGGTAAAACTCAAAAAAGCAGGGAAGAATTATCAAGCCTGCTGTCCTTTCCATAACGAAAAGTCACCCTCTTTCACGGTTAGCCAAGATAAACAGTTTTACCACTGTTTCGGTTGTGGTGCGCACGGCAACTCAGTCTCATTCTTAATGGAGTTTGACCGTTTAGAGTTTCCTGAGGCCATAGAAGAGTTGGCCCGCTATCACGGGGTTGAAGTGCCACGTGAAAAATCCAATTCGCCACAGAAACCCTCAGTCGGCAGAGAACAACTTGACGATGACTTTGCCTTAATGGAAAAAGCCACACGCTTTTTTCAACACCAACTCAAGCAGCATGCACAATCTAACCGTGTTATCGAGTATCTTAAGCAGCGTGGTCTAAGTGGCGAAACAGTTAAGCATTGGGAAATCGGATACGCCCCCTCCGAATGGGACGGTGTGCTCAAACAATTTGGTCAGGGGCCTAAACAGCAGCAACAGCTGCTGGACTTAAAACTGATCAGTGAAAACGATCGTGGCAAACGTTTTGATTTTTTCCGCGATCGCTTAATGTTTCCAATCCGCGATAAGCGTGGCCGCGTGGTCGGTTTCGGCGGACGGGTTTTCGAACAAGACGGTCCTAAATACCTGAATTCTCCAGAAACCCGGATTTTCCATAAAGGCAGTGAACTTTATGGCTTTTATCAAGCTCGCCAAGCGCACCGTAACTTGCCCCAAGTATTAGTGGTCGAGGGCTACATGGACGTTGTTGCTTTGTCGCAGCACGGTATTGACTATGCAGTCGCTGCGTTAGGCACCGCAACGACACCAGAACATATCCAAATGTTGGTGCGTGCTACCGATGATATTATTTGCTGTTACGACGGCGACCGCGCCGGCAGAGAAGCTGCGTGGCGAGCTATGGAAAATGCTCTGGCTTACTTAAAAGACGGGATCACCATGCGCTTTTTGTTTCTCCCCGACGGTGAAGATCCCGACAGCTTGGTGCAAAAGATAGGAAAAACCGCGTTTGAAGAAAAGCTTAAAGACGCCCAACCGCTGTCAAAATTTCTATTTGATCGCCTGATGCAACAACACACCACCAGCACTTCCGAAGGCAAAGCGGCGTTAAAAGCCCACGCCCAGCCTTTAATTGATAAAATTTTAGGTGAAAACCAGCGCGACATTTTAAATCAAGAGCTTAGTCGTTTATGTGGAGAGCGCGATCGCTACCAACGCGAACGTGATATTCAGCAAGCTAACGCGCGTTCAACGGCGCCGCAAAAGTCTAGCTATGGTGCCCCAAAAGCCAGTATCTCTCCCGTTCGCACCATGATCCGACTATTATTGGATAATCCAGCTCTTGCTGCACAATTGCCCGATATTGATTTTGCCTTCTTAAGTGACAGCCCAATTCTGGGCATGCCATTGCTCCAGTCTGTGCACACATTTTGTCAGCAAAATAGCCATGCCCACACAGGGATGGTACTAGAGTACTTTCGCGGCAAGCCTGAAGCCAGTCATCTTGCCAAGTTATTGCAACAAGAATTCTTAATCGATGACAGCGCTGCAAGTAAAGTCTTCACTGACAGCTTTAAAAAGTTAATCCACTGGCATTTTGAGCAGCGCATGGATGTATTAATGAGCAAAGATCGCGTCCACGGACTGAGCCAAGCGGAAAAGCAAGAGCTGAATTTGTTAATGCAGGCTAAAAAGCCCGTTTGATGACCTTGAAATTGAACATTTGATAACCATATTGTCTGGCAAGAATGGTGATTTATCTGCTATACTGGTCAATTCGCCAGAGTCCCTGTAAAAGTAAACTAAACTTACTTTCACGCTCGGCCGTAAAGGTTAGAACTGAGTGTCTGGCCGAGGCAACAAAACCATTTAGCACTCAGCGTTTCAGCTAAATGCGTATGATGACATTGAATAGCGCTATTCAAATGAGAGAAGTGTAAAATTTATGCCGCAAAACAAGCAGTCTCAGATCAAACTTCTGATTGCCAAAGGAAAAGAACAAGGTTACTTAACTTTTGCCGAAGTTAATGACCACCTTCCACAAGATATCATCGACTCGGATCAGATTGAAGATATCATTCGAATGATCAACGACATGGGTATTCAGGTATCTGAATCTGCGCCAGATTCAGACGAATTGCTCATGCAAGAAACTACGGCTGATGAAGAAGTTGCCGAAGCGGCAGCGCAAGCACTTGCCACCGTTGAAAGCGAAATAGGACGCACCACCGATCCAGTCCGTATGTACATGCGTGAAATGGGTACAGTTGAACTGCTTACTCGAGAAGGCGAGATTGAAATCGCGAAGCGCATTGAGGACGGCATCAATCAGGTACAATGTTCTGTTGCCGAGTATCCAGAGGCCATCACTTACTTGTTGGATCAATGGGACTTGTATGAAGCAGAAGAAATTCGCTTAAGTGACATTATTATCGGGTTTGTTGATCCTAACGAAGAAGACGTAGCACCTACAGCAACCCATGTAGGGTCAGAGTTATCACAGGAAGATCTGGATGACGAAGACGATGATGAAGATGACGACGACGATTCTGATTCAGAAGAAGATGATAACAGCGTAGATCCAGAGGTTGCGCGCGAAAAGTTTACTGAACTACGTGAGCAATATGTAAAAACTCGTGAAATGATCGAGAAAAAGGGCCGCGCGCACAAAGATGCTCGTGCTCAGATCAATGCGCTTAGCGACGTGTTTAAAGAATTCCGCTTGGTTCCAAAGCAGTTCGACCGAATGGTGAAGAACATGCGTGACATGATGGACCGCGTGCGTATTCAAGAGCGTTTAGTGATGAAATATTGCGTTGTTAACGCAAAGATGCCAAAGAAAGATTTCATCAAAGCCTTTGCAGGTAACGAAACTACTACCGATTGGTTAGACGTATTACTGGCTACCGACAAAGATTATGTACCTGCATTGCGCGATCAAAAAGAAGAAATTGAGCGCAGCGTCAGCAAAATGAACCAAGTAGAAGCTGAAACAGGCTTAGTTATCGCTGATATCAAAGATATCAATCGCCGGATGTCAATTGGCGAAGCGAAGGCTCGTCGCGCGAAAAAAGAAATGGTCGAAGCAAACTTGCGTTTGGTTATTTCAATTGCGAAGAAATACACCAACCGTGGTCTACAGTTCTTGGACTTGATCCAAGAAGGTAATATCGGTTTGATGAAAGCGGTAGATAAGTTCGAATACCGTCGCGGTTACAAATTCTCAACCTATGCAACGTGGTGGATCCGCCAGGCAATCACTCGCTCTATTGCCGACCAGGCGCGTACTATCCGTATCCCGGTACACATGATTGAGACTATCAATAAGTTGAATCGGATTTCACGCCAGATGCTGCAAGAAATGGGTCGTGAACCGACACCAGAAGAACTATCTGAACGCATGTTGATGCCAGAAGATAAGATCCGTAAGGTGCTGAAAATTGCCAAAGAGCCAATCTCAATGGAAACGCCAATCGGTGATGATGAAGATTCGCACTTAGGTGATTTCATTGAGGATAATACCATTATCCAGCCGCTCGACTCTGCCACTGGTGGTAGTTTGAAAGATGCTACTCAAGAAGTTTTGGCGGGCCTTACGGCACGAGAAGCGAAGGTGTTGCGCATGCGTTTCGGTATCGATATGAATACTGACCATACCCTTGAAGAGGTGGGTAAGCAGTTTGACGTAACCCGTGAGCGGATCCGTCAGATCGAAGCGAAGGCATTGCGTAAATTGCGCCATCCTAGTCGGTCAGAGCAGCTCAAAAGCTTCCTTGACGACTAAATACTTCTGACTAGTGTATCGATTCAAAAAACCCGCAAATGCGGGTTTTTTTATACTCTAATTCTCATGCATAGAAGTAGTTTATCAACTTAAATAATTAACCTAAACTAAACGAATCATCCTTTACTAGTGCATCACCTACTTTTTATGTGCCGTACTGCTCATCCGTTTCGCTTGCTACTTGGCTTGTCTCTAGCCATTACACTGACTTGTGGTACCTGCAGAGCAGCCAGTGTGGAAGAGGTCCAGCAAGCCAGAGCTAACGGCGATATAGCCTTAGCAGATGACCTCGCCCAGCAATTGTTAACACAAAGTAAGCAAATGAATGACTTGCAGATTCAAGCAGATGCACAGTATCAGCTGGGTCGCAATGCAATGGAACGCAATGTCTATCCCGATGCACAGCACTGGTTACAAGCCGCGCAAACCTTGTATCAGGATTTAGATAATCTAACGTCTTTAGCGCATACGTACCGGCAACTCGGCTTAACTTATCGTTATCAGTCGAACTATTCAGTTGCGTTAGAGTATCTGTACTTGGCTCTCGCTATATTTCAACAGAATGATAGTGAGCGAGAGCTTGCTTCGGTACATAACAGTATCGGTGTGGTTTTAGAAAAAATGGGCCAATTTAATGAAGCTGCCACCTATCACCAACAAGCACTAGAAGCGAATTATCGCCTCAACGACCAAGCAGGCATCGCTTCTGCGCTTTACAATCTGGGTGACATTCGGCGCATCATGGGCGATCTGGCCCTTGCTTTGGATTATTTTCAACAGGCGCTAGCACTCGACGAAGCCAGTGGTAATCGCAAAGATATTGCCTACAGTAGTTACAAAATTGGCTACGTGAGTATGCAGATGGGTGACTTCACCCAAGCGCGCGAATTTATGCAACGAGCCTATGATTTATTTGTGCAGATCGAAGCTCAACGTGATATCGATTGGGCGCGCTCTGGCTTGGCAGAGTTGAGCTTGTTAGAAGGTAATGTAGAGCAAGCAGCTACGCTTGCTGACACCCTGATAGGCAATGCAAAATCGAATAATTACAACAGCTTATTATTGGATCTATATTTACTTAAAATAGAAATATTAACCGCGCAACAAGCCTATGCTGACGCATTACTACTGATAGACGAAGCCCTGCCCTTCGCACAATCGATCGACGAATCACACAAGGTATCGCAACTTCTGGCGTTAAAAGTCACAGTATCAGAGCAGCAAAGTGATATTGCTCTCGCCTATTCAGCATTGAAACGTCAGAAAGCCTTAGACGATAATCTGTTTAATCAAAAGCGTTTAGATGCTATCGCCAGCACTCAGGCACAAACAGAGTTTGTTCGCCGAGCTAACCAAATTGCTTTACTGGAACAGCAGCAAGCATTGGCACAAGTTCAGGCGCAGCAGCGCAGTGAGCAGAGGCAGTTTATGTTAGCTGGCGTGATTGCTGCGCTAACAATTGGATTTCTTGCTTACTCTAGAATGATGCAAACCCGGTACACTCGTAAACTGGAAAGTGAAGTTAAAAGTCGCACTGCAGATTTACAAGCTGCTAATGAAGAGTTAGCCGCACTCAGCCTTACCGATAAACTAACAGGTTTAAAAAACCGGCGATTTTTTGAACACCAAATAACCGCAGATATCCAGTCAGTTTTGCGTAAGCACCAATCAGTACGCAATCAAAGTAAAGCGCCGATAGAGGCTGATTTATGCCTTTTCGTGATCGATATCGATAATTTCAAGGCAGTTAACGACACCTACGGGCACGTTGCTGGAGACCGCGTGTTACAACAAACTGCACACAGGGTACAGGGCGTTTTTCGTGCATCTGACTATGTTGTGCGCTGGGGAGGAGAAGAATTTGTTGCGGCAGCACGTTTCATCGAGCGGACTAAAGCTGAAGATATTGCTAATCGCCTCATTCATGATATGCAACGCCAACCCTTTGAGATTGACCAAGCCACGCAGCAAACGCTAACCTGCAGCATCGGTTTTGTGTGCTTCCCATTTAAACACAGTGATAGTGTTAGCAATGACTCCACAATGCGTGATCTGTTCAGTATCGCCGATAGTTGTTTGTATGCTGCGAAATCCTCTGGCCGAAATACGTGGGTTGGCATTACCGATGTCGCAAGCAACCCCAAATTACCACTGCCTGCCAGCATGGATGGACTTAAAGCACTAGCGGCGAAGGACTTGATAACGTTGGTTGTTGCTGAACGAGAAGCCGGAAATTCAAGCACTACTCAAGTGTAAACTAGCGCCAATCCAGAGCTGTCTAGACCGGCTCCAACAGAATTTGATATTAGGCTGGAATGATTCAGAGTGGCTTAACAATGGTTGAAGAAGTATGGTATTTAAACCGACTGATTTTTGGCAAGAATTGACAACTCCCAACCAACAAGTGTCACAGCATTGGTGGCCGCATGTGTTGTTAGTTGGAGTGATCGCCCTGCTTTCGATTCATTTTATTGGCCTAGACACCGGCCAGGTATATCAATCAGATTACTTCCGTTGGGTGCATTTAATATTTCTACCATTTCACGAGGCTGGACATATTTTCTTTGGTTTCTTTGGCCAATTTATGGGATCTTTGGGCGGCACGTTAGGACAGCTCATTTTGCCTTTGGTGTTTTGCTACGCGTTCTTTCGGCATAGGCATGATACCTTTGCTACCGCGGTTTGTGCTTGGTGGTTTGGGTTGAATTTTCTGGATATTGCACCGTACTTGGCGGATGCGCGAGCAGGCGTTTTACCACTTCTAGGTGGTAATTTTGGTCATTCCTCACCTTACGGGTTTCACGATTGGCATTATCTTCTTAATGAGACGGGCCTGATTGGCTACGACCAAGGACTCGCAACTATGTGTTTATGGTTCGGCCGGACCCTGATCATCGGATGTAATTATTGGCTACTAAAACTATTGGTTGCCGCTAAATAACTCCTATTTTTCAAGGTGGCTGTCTACCGGTGCAACAACAGGCGGCGTGCGCTCTTGCAGAAGTGGCTCATGGCCAATTTTTCCAATCGACGATAAGCGATTACGCGGGTTCACGATCGTAGGGCGCGTCAGCAGCAGATTGTTCGGATAAACAATCACTTCCCGCTCATCGGTGATCAGTTTTGCACTAAACAACGTGACGTCAGCAATGTAACCCTCGATATAATTGTCGCCGTCAATTATGCGAATGTAGTTCCCGCGTCGAAAAGACGGTTGAAATAACAAGACAAAATAACCGGTGACATTCGACAATAAAGACCAACTCGCAAATAACGCCACACCGGTTAATGTTAGCAATGACGTAGAGATGAGCAGCAAGCCACTGAAGTCGATACCCCAAACGACAAGTAGCGCCGATACTGTGACAATGCCGACGATCAAGCGAATGATATGGTAAGCCTTTTTTGCTGCTTCACTTTTAAGTTTAGAGCTGATGACTTTGCGTTCAATTAACGGCAAGGCCAATCGAGTAACAATAGTGTAAGCAATCAGTAATACACCAGACCAAATCAAATGCGACTGATAAACAGTCACCCATTGAGTGAGCTGATTTAGCCAGGGTGAATTAAACATAAAGCGCGCTCCCAACGCAGACAAATTAACGTTTGTAAACTTAAATGATTGTGCGCTCTGTTGCCCAATACAATGTGATTGCAGAGTCGCCGAACACTGATTTGAACCGATCATAGCACTTAGGTTTAGGGTTAACCAAGAAGCGGTGCTGACATATTTGTAGCAATGGGATATCTGCTGCGCTATCTGAATAGCCATAGCGGACTTGCGCGTCCGCTAGATAGCCCCCGCCTTGCAACAATGCAACCTTATTTTCCTGATAGCAGAACACGTCACTAACACGCCCACCAAGATATGCCTTGTCACTCGACCCCAGCAGAACGTCATACTCTATTTCTAAAGCCCGGCAGATATCACGCGCCAACCAGCGAAGTGCGCCGGTTATCACGATAATCTGATGCCCTTGTTGACGATGCCATTCTAACGCTTGTCGCCCCTGAGGAAAAACGCTAACTCGCTTTTGTTCGATCACAAAACGAGCAGCCTTACGGCGCAGCTTTAATGTCTTGTTGTACCCGAGCCCAACCGTTGCGGCCCACAAATAAAGAGAATTCCGCACTGCTAACTTAACATTTAATTTATTGGCTAAATGGATAAAAGGTAGCAGTGCGATTATCAACAGCTTGCGTCGCCATGAGCGTGTCAACATGAAGCGTAACCAGTGCGCCGTGCAATCCGCCGATATCAAGGTGTAGTCAAGATCAAACAAAGCAACCGTCGGTTGCTTTGTTGTTTGCTTGAGGTTAGCCATTGGCTCCTTCAGTTTTGCCTTTGTCGTAGGGAATTTCTTCCTGTAAATGTTCTACTTTTTGCGTTCTTTCCAATGGCGATGTAGTGTTGCGTGCAAACCATGCATAAGCGGTTGGAACGACGTATAAGGTCATAAATGTCGCAACAATAACGCCCGCAAAAATAACCATCCCTATCACTTCCCGGCTTTCAGCCCCTGGACCAGACGCTAAAACTAGCGGTAAGGCACTGAACACTGTGGTAAAGCCGGTCATTACTATCGGGCGTAAACGTAAACTAGCAGCCTTACGCAGTGCCATTTCAAACTCTTCGCCAGCATCACGTAACTGGTTGGCAAACTCTACAATCAATATCCCGTTCTTAGCTGCCAACCCAATCAACATCACCAAGCCAATTTGGCTGTAAATATTGATACTCAATTCAGAGACATATAAACCAATAAAGGCACCTAGTAAGGCGAGTGGCACAGTTAACATGATCACCCACGGATGGATCCAGCTTTCAAACTGTGCAGCTAACACTAAATAGGTCACCGCTAGCGCTAGTACGAAAATGAAAATGAACGAATTACCCGACTCTTGATACAGCTGCGATTCACCCTTGTAGTCGATCGACACCGAATCGGGTAGCTCGGTAGCGACAACGTTCTCTAAATAAGCCAACGCTTCACCTACGGTATAACCGTCGGCAAGGTTAGCGCTGATGGTAATTGCCCGCATCCGGTTATAGCGATTTAATTGTGCCGACGTTGCTCGTTCTTCGAAGGTGAGTAGATTGTCCATTGGGATCAACTGACCTGTGCGCTGCGAACGCACATACAGGTTATCGATGCTACGGGGACTGCGGAAGTCATCTTCATCGCCCTCTAAAATCACATCGTATTCTTCACCGCGGTCGAGGAACGTCGATACTCGGCGCTGTCCGAGCATGGTTTCCAATGTTCGACCAATATCCGATATAGACACACCGAGGTCAGCCGCACGGTCACGATTAATGTTCACCAATAACTGTGGGGAGGTCTCTTTATAATCCGTATCAATACGGACTAGATTCTCATTTTCAGCCGCCTTCGCCACTACGGTATCAGCCCATTCCACCAGTTCTTCGTATGTGTTCCCTTGCAACACAAACTGTACCGGACGCCCAAATCCACGCCCAGCTATCGAACTGCGCATAATGGCAAATGCCCGAACGTCTGGAATTTGACTTAACCGCCCACTGATTTCGTTCATTAACGCAAAGGTATCGCGTTTACGCTCATCCCAATTGGCGGCACCAACTATCGCAATTCCTGCGCCGCCCCCAAAGCCGGGTGTACGCACCAAAACTCGCTGCGCCTCTCCCGCTTCACGGTATTCCAGTAAGATCTCTTCTATCTTGGCAAGGTTGGCGGAATTACTTTCATAACTTGCCCCTTCTTGTGCTTGCATAAGAATAAAGAAATTGCCGCGATCTTCGCGCGGGACAAACTCTTCCGGCACTAACTTGTAGAGTTGATAAACCGCGACGACCGAAAATACGAGCAAAATTGTCATCAATAACGGTTGATGCAAGGTTTTGCTTAAGCTTTCAAAATAACTGTTTTCCAGCTTTTTGAAATTGCGGTCAACAAAGCGCCCAAAGGCTGAACTGCGCTCACGCTTTTGCAAAAGTTTTGATGCCATCATGGGGGAGAGTGTCAGCGCGGTAAAACTGGAGAATACCACCGCGGCTGCAATGGCAATGGCGAATTCAGTAAATAGACGGCCAATGTTACCCTCAAGGAAAACCAACGGCATAAACACACTGACTAATACTAACGTTGTAGCAATAACCGCGAAGCCAACCTCACGTGCGCCGCGATACGCAGCCAATATCGGTGGCTCGCCCAATTCAATTCGGCGATATATGTTTTCTAGTACCACGATGGCATCATCTACCACCAGACCAATCGCCAAGACTAAGGCCAATAACGTTAACAGGTTGATTGAGAAGCCCATGATATACATCACGGTAAAGGCAGAAATCAGCGCCACAGGCACAGTTACCGCAGGGATTAGTGTCGCGCGAACGTTGCCCAAGAACACATAGATCACCACGATAACCATAAACATCGCGATACCAAGGGTGGTATAAACCTCGTTGATCGACTCTTCAATGAACAGCGAAGAGTCATAACTTGGCACAATAAAGATGTTTTCCGGCAGCGTGTCCTCGATACGCTGAATTGCCTCTCTGGCCGAACGCGCCACTTCAAGGGTATTGGCTTTGGATTGTTTCACAATACCCAGGCCAATCATGTTAACCCCATCACCGCGAAAATCGGTTTTATCATCCACCGAGGTTAGCTCAACATGTGCAACCTCTTTTAAGCGTACCAAGTAGCCATCATTACCCACAGCTACGGTTAAATTGGCAAAATCATCCGGCGTTAAAAACGTCCGTGCGACGCGGACTTCCAAATCACGGTCTGCTGACTCTACCTGACCTGCCGGTAATTCGACGTTTTCTGAACGCACAATCCGCTCAATATCGGCTACTGTGACGCCACGGGCTGCCATGGCATTACGATCAAGCCAGACTTTCATAGCATAGTCGCGGCCACCACCCACCTGCACGCGAGCCACGCCCTCCGCGATCGACAAACGATCAACGATGTAGCGGCGCGCGTAATCCGTAAGCTCCATAGTGTTTAAATTGGTACTACGTAAGTTGTACCAAATGATGACGTTTTCGTCCGAGTTCGACTTCGAAACTTCGGGCGGGTCGGCCTGATCGGGTAAGTTATTCAATGCTCGACTTACCCGTTCTCGGACGTCATTACTGGCAGCGTCGATATCGCGGCTCAATTTAAATTCAATATTGATGTTCGAGCGTCCATTGCGGCTGGTTGAGGTAATGTTCTTGATCCCCTCGATCCCGCTGATGCGATCTTCCAATATTTGCGTAATCCGCGTTTCCACTATATTTGCTGACGCACCCGGATAATTGGTTGATATAGAGACAATCGGCGGATCAATATCCGGATATTCACGCAGTGACAACAACGAGATAGCAACCAGGCCAAATACAATCAACAGCAGGTTTACAACCGAGGCAAACACCGGCCGTTTTACAGAAGTATCTGAGATCCACATACATTAGCCCCTATTTGGCGTTGAGCACATTAACCGCCGCACCATCGCGCAAGCGCAGCGTTCCTTCGGTTACAATTTGTTGCCCCGGTTGCAAACCAGAGAGGATCTGCACCATTCCAGGACGGCGCTCGCCCACCATTACTTCGGTTGACTTCACTTTGTCACCCTCTACCACAAAGACAAATTGCTTTTCCTGAATGGGAACTAATGCCTTTTCAGGAACTACAATTGCTTCTAACATTTTGCGTTGCACAGTAATCTGTAACAGCATACCAGGGCGCAACAAGCCTTCTATATTGTCGATAATCGCGCGTACCTGAATGGAGCGAGTGACAGGGTCAAGGCGCGCATCAATACTTGAAATTTCGCCGTCGAAAGTTTGCTCAGGATAAGCTACAGATGTCGCGGTTACTTTTTGTCCTTCAGCAACGGACGCCAAATAAGCTTCAGAAACATTAAAATCAACCTTAACCCGGCTAATATCATCCAGCGTGGTTATCACATCGCCGGGACGCACCAACGCTCCTATACTAACCTGACGGATCCCTAACTTACCGCTAAATGGCGCCACCACTCGTAACTCACTGAGAGCCGCATTGGCCACATCTAATTGTGCTTCTAAAGCATCCACGCGAGCTTGTTGTTCATCCAATAACTGCTGCGACGCCACGCCCTCCTTAGCAAGCCCTTGAATGCGTTTAAGCTGACGCTTAGCTTCCGCAAGATTAATCTCTAATTCGTTTACACGCGCTTTCTCTGCACGGTTGTTCAATTCAACAATTAAGTCACCTTCCTCGACCTGATCTCCGTCGTCAAACACCACAGAGGTAACGACTTCTGCTTGTTGCGCCGTTAACTCAACGGACTCATTCGCTTGTGCTGTGCCCAAAGCTTCAATCACGATCGCGAATGGTTGAATGCTAACCGTTTCAGCCACAACAGGGGTGGCACCGCCACGACGCTGCTGTTGTTGGGCTTCAGCCATACCCAACCAACCCATAAGCTGCGGCCAATTGATGTAAACCAGAAAACCTGCCAGCAAGATAGCACCTACTAGCAATGGTGAAATACGAAATGCACGAGCCATAGTGATCCTGATATTATTTATTAGTAGAGTATTGATGTGCTTACGAAGATAAGCAAAGTCATACTTTTTAGGTTGCTGTATTGTACTGCTTTTATGCTTAATAGGATTGCATTTGTCCGCAAGAATTAGTTGTTTACCGCTTTTATTGCTGCTTTTTGTTCAGGGATGCAGCGACCCTACCCCAAACCCTCCGGCCTGTCGCAGTAGTGTCACGGTGCCGTCCACCACCGTCAACCAAGCGGCTGGATGCATTATTGTCGCTCAGCAACAGTTACTGTTGGTGAAACACCGACTCAGCGGCCGATGGGACATTCCTGCCGGCGGTGTGCGAGCAGATGAATCACTCGCTTGTGCGGCGCATCGCGAAACCTTTGAGGAAACAGGGCTAAACGTTAGTGTGGAGAAATATCTTGGGACCACTCAAAGTGGCCTTGCTCTGTTCCAATGTGATGAACACAGCGGTTTAGGGCCCGATAAATATACAAGTCTGCCGGTGCCATTTTGGTCAAAAACTGAAGTTTCAGCGGTAAAATGGCAAGACCCATATAGTTTGCCGGTGCGGGAGTGGCGCTTTCTTGAGCAGGTCACGGAGATAAAAGATGCGTTCGTCGTTGCCCAGCAACAGCAAAAGAATAAATCCTAAAAGCTAAATAAACGCGTACTAATCCGACCAATTTGCCGTATAATGGCAAAATTAAAACGCTTGTTTGAATTTATTCGGAGGTGGCTATGCCGCAGTACAAAGCTCCAATCACAGATTTTCAATTTCTACTCCGTGACTGGTTACAGATTGATGCACATTATCAAACAATAGGCGCGAGCGATTACGACGCTGAGTTGGTCATGGAAGTCCTTAATCAAGGGGCCAAGTTCGCTGAAGAAGTCGTTGCTCCGCTCAACCGTGAAGGTGACGAAGAAGGCTGTAAATTGGTTGATGGTAATGTTTCAACACCCGCAGGATTTGCCAAAGCCTATCAAGATTACGTGGAAAATGGCTGGAATGCGATGCTCGGTGATCCGGACTTTGGTGGCCAAGACCTTCCATACTCTGCTGCGGTTCCTGTGCATGAGATGCTTAATTCAGCTAACTTAAGCTGGCGCTTGACTACTATGCTAACCGAAAGTGCAGTATTAGCGGTTACCAAGCACGCCACTGATGAGTTAAAAGCCCAGTACCTTCCTCAGCTAATCTCGGGCGAATGGACCGGCACAATGAACCTTACTGAACCACAAGCAGGCACCGATTTAGCGCTCTTAAGCACTAAAGCTGAGCCACAGGCGGACGGTAGCTATGCAATCACTGGCAACAAGATTTTCATTACCGGCGGCGATCAGGATTGGAGCAGCAATATCATTCATTTGGTGTTGGCCCGTCTACCGGATGCTCCTGCGGGAGTGAAGGGGATCAGTTTATTTCTTGTACCTAAGTTTTTACTTGATGAAAACAGTCAACCCGGTGAGCGCAATGCGGTAAGCGTGGGTAGTATCGAGAAAAAAATGGGAATCAAAGCCAGTCCGACGTGCGTAATGAATTACGATGGTGCCAAAGGTTGGTTGGTCGGCGAGGCTAATCAAGGTTTAGCATGTATGTTTACCATGATGAACGATGCACGCTTCCAAGTGGGGCTGCAAGGGCTTGGGGTTTGTGAAGCTTCGTATCAAGGCGCTTTGGCGTATGCCCGTGATCGCATGCAATCGCGCGCCCCACAAGGTGCTCAACAGCCCAATGAGAAGGCAGATGCTATCATTCATCAACCTGATGTGCGCCGCATGCTTTTAACCCAAAAAGCATTTGCTGAAGGATGCCGAGCCTTATCATTAGTCTACGCAAAAACCATGGACGTAGAAAAGTACTCAGACGGCGAAGCTAAACAGCAGGCAGAACATGTGTTGCAATACCTAACCCCGGTTTGTAAGAGCTTTATGACTGACATCGGTCTTGAAGTTGCCAGTCAGGGAATTCAGATCTATGGCGGGCATGGCTATGTCCGCGAATGGGGCATGGAGCAACTAATGCGCGATGCGCGTATTGCTCAGCTGTATGAAGGTACTAACGGTATCCAAGCGGTTGATTTAATTGGGCGTAAGCTAACCCGTAGCGGTGGCGTTATGATGCGTGCAACCCATGCGGAATTCATCAAATTGACCGATGCGATTGAAGATGACAGTGCACGCGTCAGCGCGCAGGCTTTATTGACTGAGTGGCGCGAACTGTCCGAGCAGATCCTCGCTTACAGTCCTGAAGATGTCGCTGGTGGCGCCTGTGATTATTTAAATTACACCGCTTATGTATTGCTTGGTGTATTGTGGTACAGCATGGCTGACGCCGCCGTCAAAACCGACAATGCAGCACTGGCTGCAGGCAAGGTTAAAACCCGTGATTTCTATATTAAGCGCTTGCTGCCGCGCAAAGATATGCACAAAGCAAGTTTAGTGGCGGGTGCAGAAGACTTAACCGCAGTAGACGATCGCGAGTTCGATTACTTATAAATCTGCTCATTGGTAAGGCTCGATGTTATTCGGGCCTTCTTTCTTATTTTAACCTGCCTTTGCCTGCGACCGCGGCAAAAATGCCACGCACACAAACTGACTCACCATCAAGGCAGCGAACCACCATTCAAACGCATTATCCCAGTTGTTATAGCCTGACCATGTGAAGCCTAATATTGCACTGATGATCCCCAAGCACCATAGTCCAGTGGTGATCCAAAACAAACGTTGCCGAACCGATTGCCTAATGTACTCTGCGTGATCAGAGCTGGAAATTATCCGAAGCACCCACAAATGTGCGAACGCGGTGAAAGCAAAGTATCCGACCACCCCCATACGCCTTGGTACTTGCCATGATTCGCCGATGGCCCCTAAGGTCAACGTATAAATACCAAGCGCCAGACATGCACTATAACCAAGTATACGAATGAGAAAAATGCCGCGTGGGGGCATAGCCTGCGACTGCAACCAAGCCGCTAACGAACGCCAATACATGGCCATGCACACAGCCGCGGGCAGCATGAACAGTTTAAAGATATAAAATTGCGGAACTTCACGCCCGGTCGCACTGATCGAATGGCAGTGCGACCAATATGGGTTACACCATTCCAACGCCTGAGTTGACGCTGCGGTTACCCAAGTAATGTGCACGGTCAGCGCAGGGATCAGTGCGCTTGCAAGGGCCCAGTGCCGCAGGGTCATTACGGCGGCACCGAAGCTAGTTTTTAGCGGTTGCTATATATTGGCCGAATTCATCAGCAAACCACTCATCTAACATGCGCTTCTCATAACGCAACGCCGTTGAACTTGCCCCACGGATTGAACGCTGTAAAAAGCCCATGTCTTTTAGCTCTACTTCGCCTTTCTGCAACAGCTCGCCTTCGGACGCCAACTCATAGGAAAATGACATGCGCGGAATATCGATATCTTTAATTAAACGCACATCTTGCCCACCTTGCCCCAAACCAACAAATGACGCTGGCCAGACTTGGCCGGCTAAATCGACATCAGTCACGGTAATCTTCCAAGTGGCGTTTTCTGGCAAGCGTTCTGCTAACTTAACAAAGTGTTGCTCGAATTGATGAAAAGTATTGTCCATGAAGCGCTTGCGTGATTCATTCGCAGGCCGCACATCAGTATAATCTTCCGGCGACTGCCATTCGACTGATACTTTTGTACTGACAGGTTGTTCCCCTGCCCATAAGGCAAAAGGCAAAAATGCCAGCGAGAATAAAGTTAGCTTACGAGAAAATTTCATAATTGCCCCTCTAACTGATTTACTTAAAAGCATACACGCAAACTGTCAGACAGTTATCGTAGTATTAAGTTTAGTTAAAGTATATGAACTGAGCCTGAATAAAATTGAGAGTAAGACTCGGCGAAGGACGGATTAGCTAGCGCGCTGCATAGACAGCAGCGCAGATTGAGTCATTTCACGACAAACCACTCGTAAGCTGGTGCCGTAAATAAAAGGATTCATATCGCCATTCACACAGTATTGACGATGAAAGTGTTCGACTGACTGACGATTGCGCATGACTTCGTCAAGGTATTCCCGTTGCTTTTCAGTCATACCGCCAACCGCAGGCTGAATGTTATCGTACAACTGCGATATCTCTTGCTTGTCAGGGATCTCAGCAATCACTGTCATCCATTCTGTTGCGGTGTCTTGCATATCACCCAGCCAATATTGCATGAACGGAGTACGTAACACCGTTACAAGCAAAACGACTTCAATGAATACAATAAATGCCTTAAACATAATAGTCACAATGGGTTATTCATGGGTGCCACAATACGCAGTGTAAGACCATAAAAAAATCCATTTGTTCATACTCGGGTATACAAAACAATAACGCCGATGCATCGCGAGAATAACTTAGAAAAATTGATCTAAGTTAACTTTTAAGTCGCACAATTAGGTATACTTGTCTGTATACCGTACGCCAGTGCGTAGCCTGCAAACTACGATTAAGGGCAATCCATGAACAGTCAAATTCCGGTTAAAGATGTCACACCGGTAAAAGTCCACAAGCCGAAAAAGAGCAATCAGGGTGAACACTATTCGCCACGCAGCCGTATTTATGTGCGCGCCGTAGAAGGTACCTTTGAAAATATTCGCCGTTTCTTTGGTCTCGTGTTTCTAGGGATCTTTGCCATTATTCCTTGGCTACAATACAACGGCAGCCAAGCGGTGCTATTGGACATTGCTGAGCAACGCTTTACTCTGTTCAGTTTAACCCTGTGGCCGCAAGATCTCACTTTGCTTGCATGGTTGTTAATTGTTTCTGCTTACGCATTGTTTTTTGTGACCACTTTTGCCGGTCGCGTCTGGTGTGGCTTCATGTGCCCGCAGACTACCTGGACATTCATTTACATTTGGTTTGAAGAAAAGATCGAAGGACCGCGCAACAAACGCATGAAGTTAGATGAGCGCCCTATGGATTTTGATAAGTTTTGGCGCAAAACCTTGAAACACACTGCCTGGGTCGCTGTGGCTTTACTCACCGCGCTGACTTTTGTTGGCTACTTTACGCCGATTGACCGGTTATTCGTTGACTTTTTCACCTTTAGCACCAGCTTTTGGGCGGCATTTTCGGTGATCTTCTTCACTGTTTGCACATACGGCAATGCGGGTTGGATGCGGGAAATTATGTGTACCCACATGTGCCCGTATGCACGATTCCAGTCGGCGATGTTCGATAAAGACACATTTACGGTTGCGTACAATCCAACTCGCGGTGAGCAGCGTGGACCAAGGCCGCGTAAACTGCCCCATAGTGAGCTTGCTGACAAAGGCTTAGGTGACTGTATTGACTGTAACCTCTGTGTACAGGTCTGCCCAACAGGAATCGATATCCGTAACGGCCTGCAGTACGAATGTATCAACTGTGGCGCCTGTGTAGACGCATGTAACGGGGTCATGGAGAAAATGGATTATCCTAAAGGACTTATCAGTTTCACCTCTGAACATGAACTTAAAGGCGGCACCACGAATATTGTTAGGCCTAAACTGATTGGTTACGCCATTGTGTTGGTAGTAATGACGGGATTGTTAGCCTTCGAAATGTTGACGCGCTCATCCGTTGAAGTTGACATCATTCGAGATCGAAATTCACTCTATCGCGAAAATAACGCAGGCTTAATTGAAAATGTTTATACCTTAAAGATTCTTAATAAATCGCAAGAAGACCGCGTTTACACGATTGCGGTAAAAGGCTTGGCAGAGTACGAATATCTTGGGGAGCAAGTGGTGAATGTTAGCGGTGGCGAAGTGTTTAGCTTACCCATTTCAATCGCTACCGCACCAGAAAACCTGGATGGTCGCGTAACTGACATTGATTTTTATGTACAAACGCAAGATGCAAAGGGTAATCTAATCGAAGTTGAAGAGCCCAGTAAGTTTTTATATCGGTGACCGCTATTTCAAATTCCACCTCTAGCAAAGCCAGCGCTTCTAGTGCTGGCTTTCAGTTTTCTGACCTGACCCCTGATCTGATCCTCAATGCGCTAGAGAGCATCGGCGTGTTCGCAGAATCGGGTTTACTCGCACTAAATAGCTATGAGAACCGTGTTTATCAATTTATCGACGAGAGCCGTACCCGTTGGGTAGTTAAATTTTACCGCCCTGAGCGCTGGACTGACGAACAAATTTTAGAAGAACACAGTTTCGCCACCGAGTTGATGGATGCTGAAATCCCAGTTGTTGCGCCCGTAGCGCTTAACGGCGACTCACTGCATCACTTTCAAGGATATCGCTTTAGTCTTTTCCCTTCGGTTGGTGGACGGCAATTCGAAGTGGATAATTTAGACCAGCTAGAACAGGTGGGGCGCTATCTTGGCCGCATCCATGGGGTAGGCAAAGCCAAACCATTTCAGCATCGCCCTGAGTTTAGCGTAGAGCAATACTTAACCCTGCCAACTCAGCAGTTACAACACAGTGAGTTTATTCCCGCAGCACTAGAAACCCCTTTTTTCACAATCCTAGAACAGGTGGTGCAGGCTGCCGGTGCACGTTTTCGTGCGCAAAATTTTATTCGCTTGCATGGCGACTGCCATCCCAGCAATATTTTATGGCGTGATGGGCCGAGTATTTTGGATCTAGATGACTGTCGCATGGGGCCCGCAGTCCAAGATCTGTGGATGATGTTATCAGGCGACCGCATGCAACAACAATTGCAACTGGAAGTGCTCGTGGAAGCTTATGAGGAATTTCATTCCTTTGCGACCGAGCAGCTCGACCAAGTCGAAGTACTGCGCGCCATGCGCATGGTGCACTATATGGCTTGGCTCGCCAAACGTTGGGGCGATGCGGCTTTTCCTAAAGCCTTCCCCTGGTTTGCCAGTGAAAAGTATTGGGAGCAACAGATCCTGAGTCTTAAAGAACAACTAGCCGCACTGGATGAATCGCCGCTTAAGTTGATGAGCGGGTTTTAGCTACTATGCAAAACTCAGTGATGGCCCTACGCAAACGCGAGATGCTTACTGCACAGCGCCCATTTCTTGCTCGTGGTTCAAAGATCATGCGTTGTGACGATTGCCTATTGCCTAAAAGCGCTTGCATCTGTGATGCGAAACCACAGTCAACGGCAAAAAGCGCGTTTTTGTTTTTAATGTATCGCGGAGAATACTATAAGCCGACTAACACAGGCCGTCTTATTGCTGATGTGGCGCAGGAAAATTTTGCCTTTGTTTGGAATCGAACCCAACCTGATCAAGCCTTGCTGGAATTGTTGAACAACGCTCGCTACCAACCTATCGTGATTTTTCCGCAACAGGATGTGGATGAGAAGCGCCGCATCTCACAGATCCCTGAGCAGAAAAACCGCATTCCACTCTTTATTATGCTGGACGGTACATGGCGGGAAGCGAAAAAAATGATGGCGAAAAGCCCCTATTTAAATGATTTTCCGGTACTCGGTATTACCCCCGAGAAATCCTCAAATTATATTCTGCGAGAGGCAGTGCACCAACATCAACTCTGTACAGCCGAAGTTGGAGTTGAGGTTTTGCGTTTGGCCGGAGAGCTCCAGTCAGCAGATAGTCTTGAAACTTATTTTAATCATTTCAGGACGCGTTACCTAAAAGGGAAAATGAATCAGACTATGCTATGAAACAGGTTTAAATGTTTTTTAAACAATGAAAAAGCGGTCATCCTCGCAAAAACGCAGATCTTCTAAATACAACTTCCTACCCGTCATCCTCGAGAAATCGAGGATCTCCTTCATACAATTACCGGTCGTTCAGATTTTAGGATTTTAATATTGGATAATTGCAGGTAAGAGACCTTGTTCGCTAAAGATATGAATGATCACTTTATTTGGAAAGCGGACGTTCAATCCTTGTTCGGTTTAGAGAGGAAATGAGGAAATTCTCACCATAGTCGTTTGTTATGCATTTTGCCACGTTAACCATTGCCTGATTCTGCTTTTTTAACATCTAAGATGTCGTAGATTAACTCAATGACCAACTCAGGGAAGCTATGCTCTACTAATTGTTGCGCTCTATTTATAGTGGGCCACATAGAGTCACCCTTATCACCTTGGCTAAGGCTCATCCAGTAGGTAGGGTAATACCTAACAAACATACCCAAAAAATAAGAGACCATGTATGTGAGACATAACTGAGAATATCTTGCCCCAGAAGGGAAGGGTTCAGTTAGGTGTAATGAGGGGATTGTTCCGAATGTTTTTCCTATGTAGGTATGAATAAACATTGGGAGGTTGTTCTTAAATGTTTTACTTTCACAAGTTAGCGTGACCCAATCTCCTTCAATAGTGCTTCTGTACCCTAATTTTTCGTATGTCTCACTAAAATGCGAGAAATTAGCCGCGCTAATTTTTGCAGAAAATCCGACCTCCTCAGTGTATTTCATCTGGTTTATTGATGAATATTTCTTCACTTGAGAAATATTTGAATAGTCCTTCTGTAGGTCTGGTATCCGAGAAAATAAATCATCCACAGTAAATTCATCCCCCGTCGCCGGTTTGACATAGTCAAGGCGCCAATCGACAGCAGATGAGTTTACGTGCAAAGATATACGGTTGTTAGTGTGAGTTATAAAGTCATTAAAGAGACCGGAGGTTGTACGTATTTTTAGATTTCTAAGGCTCCGTAATCCGGTGCTGATTTCACCAGAAAGGATGTCACCCCAGCCCACCGTTTCAAGCCCATGGCTACCGGTTAACCCTTCCTCGCCTCCATTTTTCTTCATGAGTAATAGGAGCGCTCGGCTCAACGAGGCAACACCATAGAAAGTAAGTAATGGTTTAACAGCGTAATTAGCATGTGCGGCGTTTCTAAAATATTCCCTAGCTTGTTTTGCCGCTGAGTTTATTTCTTTTGCCCTTCGAGCATTTAGCTCTCGGCCATGGATAGAATTAAACCATTGCTGAGTTAAATCTCGGCTCTCTAAAGAAAGTAGCTGCTGCCAGGTTTCATTATTCATTTGTATACTTGGACTTCCCGTATGTCTCAATCTATCTAAGGTGCATAACGCCACGCATAAAGGGCAGATAGCTGTGGGCTAAAATTGCGCGCAGCGCGAGCGTAGCGAGTTTTAATGCGATTGTTAGCTGTCAGAGCGCAAGACTTCCTAGGAACCCATTTAATAACCAACAAAAGACACCTCAGGTTTATAAACTAAAGCAACAATTACGAATACAACGATTAAAACGAAAAATAAGGTTTCAATAGTACTATTGAGTAGTAGCTCCTTGAAGATTTTCGCTTTATTTGGGTTTTTCTTCTTATGGGCTACATACAGTGAATAATAAACCTTCTTGTACTTCAAAACAGCCAGTAAGCCAACAACGCAACCGACAGTAAATAGAAGAACAGTAATCCATGAGCCGTACATTCAATTTCCCTTTGGCAGCTAACTTCCCACTAAGGGGCGATAACACATGGGCTAAAATTAGGAACGAAGTGACGCAGCCCATGTGTTAGCGTCCCAGCGAGCGAAGCGAGAGCCTTGAGTGGCTTGTTATGTCCACTTCTTTGCGTCAGCGAGCAACTTTTCATATTTCCAAGCATTTTCAAGAACTTCCTTCCATGCTTTATCTGCCTCAATTATCGCTTTTTTAACTAGTGCATCACTGACCTTTAGATTCATTTGTTCTACAAGTGTCACCATTTGGGGTAGTTCAGAAACTTTTGCCATTTCTAAAAATATCTCAATTGCCAATTTGATTTTGTCTGGCCTAGATCCAGAGAAAATACTGAAGTCTTTTACTATTCTGCAGTCGTAGGTATTTATCCCAGTCTCCCATACATTCGGCTGCCACACTGGAGATGTTTTCTTAATCTCATTTGCGGAAGCCTCAGAGTGACAGATCAAATTGACTATATTCAATCCTTTAACTTCTGACCCAGAATACAGTTTAAAACTACCTCTCATGACGCCATCTAACACCCACCCAAAAGGTCCACCAACCTCTACATTGAGCTCTTTGCTTCTAGCTTGGTCTGTGACGTCTTTGAAATTAAACCTTATTTCCCGAAATGCCATCTGCTCCTCCTTGGACATGACAATTTAATATCGACCCATTGGGTCGTTTTTCTACCGTGCTTGTGCTCGTTTTTATCCATAGTGCCACGATTACCAAGTTCCTGAAAGTCAAAGAATACAACGGATAAATAACAATTCCGCGGATTTCATTGCGGACAAAAACGCGCGATTGGGTCGTTTTCCTGAATATGGGAGCAAACACATGTTTGAAAAAGTCAGAATAGAATTATTTCTGCTTTGTATCCCTAAGCAGACATTTAAAAGCATTTAACCGGTTACCTTCAATTCGGGATTAAATAACAGCTATTTTAGAAATATATGAATGTCAGCTATACGTACACAGCAGATCCTGACTTTCGTCAGGATGACAGGCTGACAGGCTGACAAACGTACCATCCTGACTCTCGTCAGGATGATGGACTGATAGACGTACTAAGAGCATTCTTTCCACATAACTCTTTTTTTTATGTATTGGGTGAGACCACTTCACTGTTTAGCGTTATCTTCAGCGATAGCAAATAACTCATGATTCGTGTCTTTACTGATCTTTGCTGCACTCAGCGTTATGCGTTGATTTTGATCGACATTACAAATAACGCGAGATAAGCCATTATCTTGGTTCCTAGACAACAACCTAACACTCGCCGTCAGTCCGTCATTGTGAAGTCGCCGACTGGCATCGCGTTCCCAATCTACACGCTTGCGAACATACACAATCGCATCATTGCCATAAGCTTCACTAGTTGCCTCAACACATATTTCTGACGCCTGTTGTTTGAGTTCACTCTGACTCAGTTTCGCATTAGCTTGTGCATTAACGCTTACCAATCCGAGAACTAAAAAAAACATAACCGACTTGAATAATTTCATATTTACTCCGTTAACCCATTGGGTTTCATATTGGAACCTTAATTATGGTTGCAAAATGGAACCTGTCAAGTAAAATCAAAAAAATTAATTTTGTGAAAGTGGATATTTCATGCGTTGGGAAGATATCAATACTCAAACTTGCTCAATCGCGAAGGCCTCTTCGGTATTCGGTGACCGCTGGACTTTATTAATCATTCGTCAGATGTTTTTTGGTCTTAGGCGTTTTTCAGAGATACAAAAATCGTTGGGAATTACGAAGCACCGCTTAACCGACCGATTGAACCGGCTAATTGAAGAGGAGCTTGTGTTCAAGCATTTGTACGATGAAAACTATAATCGTTATGAGTACCTCCTTACTGAAAAAGGACTCGATCTTTACCCTGTGCTTATCACGCTAGGTCAATGGGGAGATAAGTGGATGCAGGATGCAGATGGCCATCCCCTAGAATACATTCACAAAGCGTGTGGAAAGGTTACTCGCCCTCAACTAAGTTGTTCCTGTTGTGGCGAGCCAATGAAGTTAAATGATTTCTCTTTGCAGCTCGGGCCTGGGTTAAGCGCAAAAAAAGCACGGGGTGAGATATCCGAAGCGGATCAATTGATGTATGAAAAAATTCCCTCCCCAATGAAGAAATAGAGTATTTGGCATATAGCAGAACAAAAAAGCTCTGTGATCAATTGTAATTTTCGTTACACTTCGAGCCTCAGGTGCTGCGTACGTTTTCGTGCGAGTTAAACGGGAAATTGGTGCAAAACCAATGCTGCCCCCGCAACGGTAAGTACTGTCGAAGCCTCGGCTAGCGACAGAAAGTCAGAAAATATGGCTGCTGAGCCTAATTTCAAACCACTGTGCATTGCATGGGAAGGTGACTTTTGACATGTGTAAACACATGAATAACGAGCCCGGATACCGGCCTGAAGTCGCCCGGTCAACCCGTTGACCGATTTTATCCCAGCGCACTCGGGTGGAGTGTATTAGGAACTCAATAATTTATGAAAAACACGTTGTTTAAGGCCAGCGTCAGCTTGGTCCTAGGGACATGTACGTCCCTTGCTTTATTCGCCAATGATAATTTAGAGCATATTTCAATAGTTGGCGCTCGACACGCAATTCCCATCTCTCAACTGGCAGCCAGTGTCTACGTTTTGGATGAGACCGCAATTCAACAATCCGGTGAGTTATTTTTAGTGGATTTATTGCGCGGCATGCCGGGTATCAGCATCAGCCGTTCTGGCAGTATTGGCGGATTGACTGAAGTTCGCTTACGCGGTGCCGAAACTAATCACCTTTTGGTAATGATTGATGGCGTTGTGGTTAATGACGAAAGTCAGGGCGGATTGTTTGACTTTGCCCACTTGACCACTGATAACATCGCACGCATAGAGCTCTTGTCCGGCGCGCAAAGTGCGCTTTGGGGTAGCGGTGCGGTGGCTGGCGTATTGAATATTTCCACGCGATCGCAACGCAAAAGCGTGACTCAAATGACTGTGAGTGCGGGTAATCATGGCCAGCGGCATGCGAGCGCATCTCTGACTCGACAGAGTACAGACGTAAACTGGAATTTCTCCGGATCACACCTAACGACCGACGGCGAAAATGTATCTCGCCAGGGGAATGAAGTTGACGGTTACCGAAATTCGAATGCCTCTTTGGGCCTGCAATGGCATCCCACTCAGGAGCATGATATAGCATTTAATCTGCGCTACACCGCATATAAGAATGATTATGATGGGGTCGATTTTGTGAATACTGGCTTGCCCACTGATGCCGATAATTGGACCGATGGCAAACAATGGTCGGGTAAGCTGAGCTGGCAGTACCGTCCGCATAAAAGCGCATTGACTCATCATGTAGAAGGACAAATCAGTCATCATCAAAATCATAACTTTACTGGCGGTATCGATGCAGGTGCAAGCGAGGCGGATAAGCTGGGAGTGCGTTATTATGCCTCATTAAATTTGGTCAATAATACCAGTATCAACGCTGGCTTAGAGCAAGTGCGTGATGACTTCGAGCAAGTCGGTCCGATCACCTTCGATGATCCTAACCAAACGCAGCAGATTGACACGCGCAGTGTGTTTGCTGACTTCAGTACTGCACTGAATGACAACATCACCTTGACCGCCAGTGGACGTTGGGACGACAACAGCGACTTTAATGACCAATCCAGCTACCGTTTCGGGCCGAATTGGCAACTCAATGAACATCTGAGCATTTATGCCAGCTATAGCAAAGCGATTAGAAATCCTACGTTCACTGAAAGGTTTGGCTTTTTCCCTGGCAGTTTTCTGGGTAATCCAGCCTTGGAGCCCGAGCAAGCATTGACGAGCGAGGTAGGTCTTCGGCTCAGCCAATGGCACCTCGATCAACTGACTTTGAGTTGGTCTGAAAGTCGGTTAAGCGATGAAATCAACGGTTTTGTGTTTGCACCTGAGCAAGGCATCTTTACAGCTCAAAATAAAATCGCTGAGAGTAACCGCACTGTCGCCGAAGTGAGCCTTACCCACCATTGGAACAGTATCTCGCTGCGCTCACACTACACCTATGTAGACAGTGACGAAGGAGTGCTTTCTGATGGTGTAGAGTGGGAGTTAACAGAGCTCCGCCGGCCTCGTCATACTGCTTCTGTAGCGTTAGCATACAGCCCACCAAACTCCGCCTGGAATGCATTTATTAAAGCTGACTACACGGGGTCACGCTTTGATCAATTTTTCCCGCCATTTCCGCAGCCCTCGCAACGAATAGCACTTGCCGCTTATTGGTTGGTTAATACCAATATTAGTTACGAAATCTCTGATTCAGCGTCGATTCAGCTCAGCACGCATAATCTGTTCGATGAAGACTACGAAGATATAGTTGGATTTGTGGGCAAAGGCCGCCAGTTCAGAGTGAGCTTGCAGTATTCACTTTAACCCCATTCAGTCGCGTGATATACGTATTCTATCGCGCGGCTGGTGAATCCGCTCTAGTCGCTGATATCCAGCTATGCTAGGCTATTGCGCAAAATTACTAAGGAACCCTTAAACATGAAGAAGTTGTTTTTAGGCTTATTGTTAGCCACTGTTTTACCGCTGCAGGCGTGTGCACAAGAATTATGGCAGGAAGGCAAGCACTACAGAGTTATCAGTGAAACCGCGACTGACAAGCCAGTAGTGACCGAATTTTTCTCTTTTTGGTGCCCAGGCTGCTATCGCTTCGAACCCTTAGTCGATCAGATCAAAGCGAAACTACCGGCTGACACCAAGTTTGATAAAGTGCACGTGAACTTTATGGGCTTCACCGGTCCAGAGACCCAAGAAGAAGCAACTCGCGCTATGATGATTGCGCGAGCAGTTAAACAGGAAGATAAGTTAAACGCCGCTATTTTTAACTACATTCATCAACAACGCGCCACTATTGCTGGCCGCGACGACTTGCGCAAAATCTTCATAGTGAATGGCGTGGATGCTGCGGAATTCGACAAACTCGCTTCTAGTTTCGGCGTTAATAGCATGGTGCAAAAGAACAACAAGCAAATCGAAGCGTTCCGAGAGTATGTAACCGGTGTGCCTAACTTTATTGTGAACGGTAAATATCAAGCGACATTTACCCGCGATATGACAGCCGATGATATCGTTGATTTGATTGTTTGGTTAAGCAAACAAAAGTAATCCTTGTTTCAGCTTAAGACTTAAAAAGCCGCTTAATGAAGCGGCTTTTTTTATTCTGCAAAATAATGTCGCGTCCGATTGGCAAACCAGACTAACGAAAGCATTACTGGCACTTCCACTAACACGCCTACTACAGTTGCTAAGGCAGCGCCTGAATTCAGCCCAAACATTCCAATTGCTACAGCCACTGCTAATTCGAAGAAATTGGATGTACCGATCATACAGGCCGGCGCCGCGATATTGTGCGGTAAACGGAACCGCTTCGCCATAAAGTACGCCAGAGCAAAAATACCATAGGTCTGTAACAACAACGGGATCGCAATCAAAACGATGGCTTGTGGTTGTTGCAAAATAGTTTGCGATTGGAAACCAAACAACAATACTACGGTTGCCAGTAGGCCTAAGATTGACCAAGGTTTCATTAGGGCTAGAAAAGCCTCAACCTTGCCAACTGAAGCGTTCTTTTCGAGCAACTTACGGGTGATCGCACCCGCCACCAAAGGGATCAATACGTACAATACTACTGACAACAACAGTGTATTCCACGGCACGGTAATATCACTGATCCCTAGCAGCAAACCTGCGATTGGGGCAAATGCAAAGATCATGATGATGTCGTTGATTGAGACTTGTACGAGGGTATAGTTTGCGTCGCCTTTGGTGAGCTGACTCCACACAAATACCATCGCCGTGCAGGGTGCGACCCCCAACAATATCATGCCCGCGATATACTCACTGGCAGTTTGCGCGTCAACCCAATCAGCAAACAGAACTTTAAAAAACAACCACCCAAGCAAAGCCATAGTAAACGGCTTAATCAGCCAGTTGATCACCAAGGTTAATACTATACCTTTAGGCTTCTTACCCACTTCACGTAACGCAGAAAAATCCACCTGCACCATCATAGGAAAAATCATCAGCCAAATTAAGCCGGCGACAACTAGATTGACTTGGGCCACCTCCAGCGTCGCAATCTGCTGAAAAACGTTGGGTAAAGTATTACCAAGGCCAATTCCGATAAGAATTGCAATCCCGACCCACAGTGAAAGATAGCGCTCAAAAAGTCCCATGCAGTTTACCTCTATTTCTGTACGGCACCGAAGTGACTAAGCGCCTCAGCCAAGACTTGCCCCGTTAGCCCTTGCTCAGCGAGCGCTTTAAGCTGCACTACGCGCTGTTTGATGATTGCTATACAGTTACGAAAAGCAGTGGCTATATCATCTTCTGAACCTTGAATTTTCGAGGGATCAGAAAGTCCCCAATGCAACTGCAATGCGTTACCAAACCAAACTGGGCAAACCTCCTGTGCTGCTGAATCACACACAGTGATAACCACATCTGGCGCATAATCAGCAAAATCATCCCACGACTGGCTGTGCAAACCAGTGGTCGCTATGCCAGCCTCATCCAAATACTTTAGTGTTAATGGATGCACTTCACCCACCGGTTGACTACCGGCACTACGCGCGTCCAAATCTGAGCCCGAGCTAATATGGTTGGTAATCGCTTCAGATAAAATACTGCGACAGCGATTGTGTGTGCATATATATAAAACTTTCATTTTAAACTCCGCTCTTAGCACATGCGTTGACTGCTTTTTTGCAGTGCTAGCTGTTGGATCAATGGTTTAATTTCTGCAGTGACCTGTGTCACTGTTTGGGCAAGAATGGCCCCGACCCATTCAGGCAAGCTGGGTGCGAGACGATAGTAAACCCACTTGCCGCGCCGGACACCCATCACTAAACCCGTACGACGTAATTCAGCTAAATGCCGTGAAATTTTGGGTTGGTCTAGGTCAAGTACGGACATCAAATCACATACGCAGGCTTCATCTACAGCACGTATAAGGAGAACGCAATACAGGCGTGTAGGCTCAGATAATGCCTTGAATAAATGCAGTGGTTTCATCAAAACACATTCGATTTTTCATATATGTGAAAAATCATATATAAAAGCTTATAGAACACAAGAAAAAAGTGCTCTTATGTCTTACTTTAGGACTAACGGTTGCACTCTCTCAAATTAAGAAAAAGCTTCCCAAGCCTACCGAGGGGAAAAAAGCTGACTATACTTGAATGGTAGTCACTGGTGTGAGGTTAGCTGTGCCGCGTTTTTTGCCGTTGTTGCTATTATATTTGGTTCCCTTGTGGGCATGGTCATCGCAATGGTTAGTTGTCACTGAAGACGCTCCGCCTTTACAGTATGTGGTTGAAAATGAAGTACGCGGTATCACCACAAAACTAGTCAAAGCCGTCGTCAAGGAAGCCAACCTGAATGCTGAGCTTAAAGTTTACCCCTGGGCAAGAGCGCTAAATACGACTATCCAGCGCGAGAACACCTTATTATATTCAACCATTCGCACACCTGAGCGCGAAGATGAGCTGATATGGATTGGCAAACTTGGGCGCTTCCACTTAAGTTTTATGGCATTGGCAAGTAACCAACAATTCTCCATTCGCACGCCTGCGGAGGCGAAATCTTCAGTCATTGGCGCGATGCGTCATGATTTCACCCACGAATACTTACGTATGCAAGGATTCGCCGACGAAAACTTGGTTATTCGTAGCTCATTACCTGAATTAATTGATTTACTGTACAAGGGACTGATCGACTCATTTGTCGTCGATCAGTATTTGATTTGCGACTTGGTTGAACACTACTCACATAGTTGTGATGAGCTGAAAGTTGCCCTAGCGTTGCCCGAACTATCGGTCGATGTTTATTTAGCAGCTAATCGTCGCTCTGAGCCTGCCGACTTAGCCCGCTTAATTGCTGCGTTCAAAAAGGTCAAAGCGCGGCCTGAATATCAAGCCGGCTTTTTTGGCGAATAAATCAACCCAACTTATCGGTAGCTACCTTGTAGCGAGGATCTTCGTTCACGTTCATCTCTACGTATTTATTCGCTTTAACGAGCAAAGTTCGACATTCAGGGCTGATATGCCGAATGTGTAACTTCTTGCCATTTTGCTCATATTTGTCGGCCAAACCATCTAATGCATCGATTCCGGACGAATCCCAAATTCGCGAATCGTTGAAGTCTATAACCACATCTTGTGGATCATTTTGCGGATCGAACAAACCTTTAAAGTAACTCACTGAACCAAAAAACAGTGGGCCTTCTAATTCATAAACTTTCCAGCCGTCTTTATCAGTATGGGTTTTTGCCACAATATGAGTGGCGTGTTTCCAGGCAAACACCAATGCCGATACAATCACGCCAACTACAACGGCAATGGCTAAGTCAGCGATAACGGTGACTGCGGTAACTAAAAATAAAACAAAAGCGTCTTCTTTGTTAACGCCGCGTATAATGCGGAAAGATGCCCACTCAAAGGTTCCTATCACCACCACAAACATAACGCCAACCAATGCGGCTAGCGGGATCATTTCAATCAATGGTGCGGCAAACAAAATAAAGCCTAACAAGACAACTGCCGCAGTGATGCCCGATAAGCGACCACGACCGCCTGAATTAATATTGATCATGCTTTGACCGATCATGGCACAACCACCCATACCACCAAAGAATCCATTGACCGTATTCGCAACCCCCTGACCAACACATTCACGGTTACCGCGACCACGCGTATCCGTCATCTCATCGATGAGAGTTAGGGTAAGAAGTGATTCAATCAAACCGACCAGCGCCAAAATAACCGCAGTAGGTAAGATAATATAGAGAGTATCAAGGGTTAGCGGCACCATAGGTATGGCAAAACTCGGTAATTCGCCAGCTAGCGTCGCGCTGTCTTTTTGCTCGGCCGGTAGCATGTCACGGACAAAATCGATCACCGTGCGCGCATCTAAATCCATGCCGTGCACAATAAGAGTTACCGTTATAATTGCTGCTAAGGACGCAGGAATAGCTGTGGTGATCTTGGGCAAGATATAAATAATTGCCATAGTGAGTGCCACCAGTCCTAACATGATCCATAGCATCTCGCCTTGCATCCACTGCATGTTACCGTCAGTACCAAGGATCTTAAACTGCCCCATCTGAGCTAAAAAAATCACGATGGCCAAGCCATTCACAAAGCCTAACATTACCGGATAGGGCACTAAACGGATAAACTTCCCTAGCTTAAATACGCCGGCGAGAATTTGCAGAATACCGGCCAAGATGACTGCAGCAAACAGGTATTGAATTCCATGTTGAGCCACCAATGCCACCATGACCACAGCCATTGCACCTGTCGCTCCTGAAATCATGCCCGGACGGCCACCAATTGCGCTAGTGATGAGCCCCATCATAAACGCTGCGTACAGACCTACCATTGGCTCAACCCCTGCTACAAACGCAAAAGCCACGGCCTCAGGAACCAATGCCAAGGCAACGGTTATTCCCGACAATACATCATTTTTGATATTGCCTTGTTGTTTGGTGATCAGGTCAAACATACTGTTTATCCACCATAAATTGAATGCTTAAAATTTAGCCGGCGATCCTAACAGGATTAAGCCGGGAAATCTTTTAACAGTTTGTTAATGATACTCGTATAGCCCATTTTACTGATATAGTCAGGTTTGTTTGGTAGCTACTTCTCGATTATGTCTGGCGAACTATTAAGTTTCAGTATTTATGTTATGGGTCCGGTTGTCTTGCTGCTTGCCTTAGGTAAATGGCTGATGCAGAGGGCATTTATTTCGCCAGAGTTTGTGGCCAATGGCTCAAGCTTGGTTTTTAACATCGCCTTACCAGCGCTGCTGTTCTTATCTATTAGTCAGGCAGACTTTCAACAGGCCGCCAATAGCGAATTGATCACTCTTGGCGTAAGCGCAACCCTGGGATTTTTTGTACTGAGTCTAGTTATCGTACAACGGACGTTTTCCTGTCGCGAAGATCGCGGTGTTATCGTTCAGGGCTGTTTCCGTGCGAATCTTGGCGTGATCGGCTTAGCGTTCGCAGCAAAAACCTTTAACCCTGCTGATTTTGCCCAAGCATCCGTGTACATGGGCGCGTTAATAGTTCTGTTTAATACTTTGTCAGTATGGGTACTGAGCATGTATTTACCGACGCGTATTTCCGCTTGGCAAACCCTAAACACCCTGAGTCGAAATCCGATTATGCTGGCTATTCTCGCTGCACTTTTGGTGAGCTACTTTCAGATTGATATGCCTAAGTTAGTAACAGCAAGTGTCGGTTATCTGGCCCAACTAACACTGCCATTGGCGTTGATTTGTACTGGTGCTTCCATTCGCTTTCGGGATATGCGTGGCCAAATTCCTGCGTTAGCTTTCACTGTTGTAAGTAAGTGCATACTTTATCCTGCAATCATGATTTTATTGGGCTTACATTTAAACCTTGAGGAAACAGAATTACTCACTGTTTTATTTATGTCAGCGGCTCCAACCGCTGCTGTGAGTTTTATCATGGTCAAGCAAATGGGCGGCAATGCTGATCTTGCAGCGAATATCGTCGCGCTTACCACAGTGATTTCGATCCCGACAACCTTGTTAGGCTATCAATGGGTACTGTCCGCTACCTAAGAACCTTCCGTCTGCGTAACTCAAGAGGTCGAGAATATTTTGCTAGCTTGCTGTTATGACAACGTCAGATTGGGCTTACTATCGTAAAAATTACTCGGTAATGCTTAGATTAACGCTTTGAACCTCCCAAGCATTGGGGTGAAGCGGGTACCTCAGCAGTTTTCGTCTGCCATTCCTGTGCAGTGTAGGTATGCAGTGCGAGTGCGTGAACCGGCCCTGCAAGCTCTTCAGCCAGCAATTGATTCACCATGCGATGGCGCTGAATTAATCGCTTGCCGTCAAATTCAGCACTAACCAGCGTCACTTTAAAATGGCTTTCGCTACCAGCGGGCACATTGTGTTGGTGACTTTCATTGACAACATCTAAGTGAATAGGCGCAAAATGAGCGTCTAATTTAGCGGTGATCTGTTGTTGTACTTGCATTGTGGATCCATCGATAGGTCAAGTTAATGCGACCTTGGGTTGGGCGCGCGGTTTTGTTGATGCCATGTTGCCAATAACGTTGGGTCGAACCTGCCATTATCAAGAGGCTACCATGAGCCAATTGCAATCTGTGCTGCTCACCGTTGCGCTTGTGTTTAAAAGTGAGCGTGCGCTCTGCCCCCAAACTGACTGACGCAATAGTCGGCATTGCGCCAAGTTCAGGCTCATCATCACTGTGCATGCCCATGCTGTGCTGTCCATGCTGGTACCAATTCGCCAATACGGAATTGAATTCAGTCGCGCAGGTCTGCTCACACTTTTGTTTGAGGAGCGTTAAGGTTGGCGTCCATGGTAATGGCGTTAATTGGATACCCGAATACTGGTAGCTGGCTTGTTTGTCACCCACCCACGCCTGTAACCGTGGAATAAGATGTGTCTTGCCATACAGCTTGATGGTATCCTGCGACCACGTTATTTCACTCACTAAAGATTGATAACAACGCTCAGCCTCTTGCGCAGATAACCACTGGGGAATATAGGTTATCGTTGCATCTGGCAGTGCAAGATCTATCTGTTCTGCGGTGTGGTGAACCTGATCAAAAAGCGATGATTGCATAGTACCTTGAGTAATTAACTGCCATGTCAACAACGACGTTAGCCTTTGCCGATAGAAGCCTTGAGTTATATCGTTACCCCGCACACAGCCAACATAAAAGTTTGCAAGCGTGGGATGCAGCCGATGTGTTAATATTAGAGCATCTGCTGAGTTTAGCGCCTGAAAACTTACCTAATTCCGTCACCTTACTCAACGACGAATTTGGGGCCCTTGCTTGTCTCCTCAGACAGCAGTTCGCAAACCTCACTATATACAGCCAGAGCGACTCTTGGATCAGTCACCAAGCAACCCGTGAAAACCTCGCACACAATCACCTTAGTAGTGAGATAGCCTTGCTAGACAGTTTGCAGCCGTTACCAGCAAGCGCTTTGGTCATTGTCAAAATTCCCCGTTCACTGGCATTCTTAGAATTCCAATTAAGCCAAATCCAGCAGCATTGTTCGCCCAATACACGCCTTATCGCTGGCGCTAAAGTGACTGCGCTGACACCGAATATATTTAAGCTGTTTGAGCGTTACATTGGGCCAGTAACAACCTCACTAGCCAAGAAGAAATCTCGACTTGTGTTTAGTGAGTTAGTGGTTACTCACGTAAAAACACCAGCATATCCAAGTACATTCACTACAGCTAAAAGTGAAACGGGCGTAGCACTGACGTTAGTCAATCATGCGAATGTGTTTTCACGACAAAGTTTAGACATCGGTGCTCGGGTGATGCTGCATCACCTGCCAGATGCCGAACGGTACGCTAATGCAAAAATCCTCGATTTGGGTTGTGGCAATGGTGTGCTTGGCATTGCCATGCTCGCCCAAGCACCGCATGCATCCATGACCTTTGTCGACGAATCCTACATGGCTTTAGCATCTGCTCAAGCAGGGGTTGCACAGAATTTGCCAGATCAGATAGCACAGTGTGATTATATCGCCAGTAATGGTTTAGATGCGCTTGATAAGGCATTGATGAACTCATTTGATCTAGTGCTCTGTAATCCCCCATTCCACCAACAAAATGTAGTGACCGAACATATCGCTCGGCAAATGTTTAAAGACGCTTTTCGTTTTCTGGCACGTGGAGGTGAATTACGCATTGTTGCTAATCGTCATTTGCCCTATGGCCATCAGCTGAAACGTCTGTTTGGCGGGTTCCGCGTACTTGCAAGTGAGCGAAAATTCGTTATCTTGAGCGCTATCAAACGCTAAGGAGGCAGCATGCGGTATTCAATCTTGATCACTTTTCTCACTCTTTTCATTGCAGTTGGCTACGCGCCGACGACGTTAGCTGAGCGTGTTGAAGACGGCTCACAGATCCAAAAGCGTAACTATTATCCGCGAGTTGAATTTAACACTAACATGGGCGATTTCATTGTTGAGTTAAATCGTCGACGAGCGCCGATTACGGTCAATAATTTTTTACGTTATGCTGACAAGGGATTGTTTAATAATACAATTTTCCATCGGATCGTGGTGAATTTTGTTGTTCAAGGCGGTGGTTACGATGTGGAATTCAACGAAAAACCGCAATATGACCCGATTTTTAATGAATCTGGCAACGGCCTAAAAAATGAGAAATACACCATTGCCATGGCGCGCCAAAACGACCCACATAGTGCTATGCGCCAATTCTTTTTTAACATGAATGATAATGAAAGCCTCGACCCAGGCCGAAATTGGGGCTATACCGTGTTTGGTAATGTAGTGTCGGGCTATGAGGTCCTGGACGCGATGGAACTAGTGGATACCGGTATTGATGAAATGACCGGCTTTCCCAACGTGCCTTTGGAGCCAATTGTGATCACCAAAGTCTCTATTTTGCCAGCAGAATAGCCATAGCTTTCAGCAAAGAAGTATAAACGCACCGCTTGATACAAACTTTCTGTGCATTCAGCGGCGAAAAAATAACCGATTAACTTTGTGATAGCCAGTTTGGATAATAGTCAAAGACTCGATGACATTGACGTGGATCTCGCTGGTTTAGATAGTTGAATAGGAGAATATCCATGCTACAGCGACTCTGCATTGCTCTGTGCTTTTTTTCCACTGCCACACTTGCCGATGTGCAACATGTCGACACCCATGGGTTTATCGTCGAAAACACCATAGTTAGTGCACACACTTCTGAACAGGTGTGGCAAGCACTGGTACAGAATGTCGATGACTGGTGGCCAAAAGACCACTCCTGGTGGGAGGGAACCTTTACCCTAGAAGCAAAGGCTGGCGGTTGTTTTTGCGAAACCCACACAAATAAAAGTGCTGAACATATGCGGATTGTGTATGTTGAACCTGGTAAAACCTTACGAATGTCCGGCGGTCTCGGGCCGTTGCAAGGCATGGGTATGAATGGGGCCTTGGATTGGCAATTAACCCCAACAGAGGATGGTACTAAGGTTACATTGACATACCGTGTGCATGGGGTAAATAGCGGCGGATTTGCTGAATTAGCCCCCATTGTTGCACATGTACAGGGAATTCAGCTTAACTCGCTTAAAGACTTCCTAAACAAATAAGACAGTTGGTCTTGCGGCGCAATGTCCGCTTCACGGGTAAATCCTAATCTTGTCAGCAATGCTTGTGAGGCATGGTTTTCTGGTGCGGTAAAGGCATAAATGGTGGTGAGTCCCTGTGCTTGAGCGCGCTGCAGCACGCGTTTGCTGGCCGCGTGCGCTAAACCAAGTCCACGCGACTCTGGCAGTAAAGCAAAACCAAGGTCCGGTGCCGGTAAGAAGTCGCGCTGCAGTAATCCACAAAGCCCTAATAACTTTCCGTCGTTTTCTTTAGTAATACCGTACAAACCAAGGCCGTCTTTCGCATATACCGGTTGGATACGTGTTTCTATAAATGCCTTCGCAGATTCGATATCACGGACTCCACGATCACCAATAAAATGCAGCCAGGCAGGATCAGTCACTAAACGAAAAATAAACTCAGCATCCGCGCTTGTCAGTTGGCGTAACTGCACTGGATTATTTAGCATAGCTGATCTCGATGTCTGCCTGCGCCAATAGCTCACTGATTACGCGTTGTTGTGCAGAAGAGACTTCGGCTCGGCGTGGATATTGTGGGTTAATACGATCATCTACGACGTGCTGCCAGCCAGCGGTAGTTTGGATAAAAGTAGTTGCGGCTGCACGGCCTTGCTGAGCGGTCGCAAAGTGGGTCAAACAGCCGGCCAAACAAGTATCAACATAACTGAGGTTAATTGGGTAGTCCGGCTGTGCCGGCAAACATTGCAGCGATTCACAAATCCACAACGTAACACCGGGCCGCTTCACATTGATAAACAAGCCATCATCGTCTTCTTCTAAAAGGGTAATTTGACTCGGCTCCACTACCGTGAAACGGTAGTCACGCTCACGGTCTCGCAACTTAGGGTTCAATGCAATTGGTGTACACAGCGCATTGAGTGTGGCGTTATTATCTAAGACCGCACCAACATACGTTTGTTGTTCGTGAAAGGCCCGGGTTATCCACTCCCGGGCAAATCCCGCAACTTCAACCGCAAGGGCCTCATGACCGTGATCGCTGTGATTGAGTCGACTATCAGCACTTAACAAAGAACCATAGCCGAGCAAAAAATGCTCGGCTTGGTGCCAGTCTGGGTGATGGTATAAGTCGCTGATAAACTCACCTTGTCTACGCGTTAAAAATAGGTGCGAACGCCCACTTGAAAGTTACGTCCTGGCAGCGGTGCTTCATCTTTTAAAAATGAGGTATGCACACGAGCTTCCTCATCGGTGATGTTCTCTGCCCTGGCGAAAAACTGCCACTCCATATCGTTACTCAGCAAGGTATAGTTAATTCCGGCATTCAGTAAAGTGTAGCCCGATGTAGCAGTTTCAAAGCGAGCGGTGTTGTCTTGATCATCATACCAAACCACTTCGATATCTGCATTCAAGTCTTGCCATTGATAATCCAACGAGGCCCCCAAACGCAATGGTGGAATACGTGGCAAATCATCAGAATCCAGTTTGGCGCGAATATAGTCACCAAACGCACTTAACCGCAATTGTTGATTGATATCCACATGACCTTCGAACTCAAAACCATACAGTTTTGCATCCGCCTGGTTGAACACCAAAATCGGATATCCATCTTCATCATGCTCATTGCCATGCTCGTCCATATGCTCGGCATCGTGATCATCCATGTGTTCGTCTTCAGCATGTTCTTCATGTTCATCAGCGAAGCTTAACCCAGTGTCAGCTTGGTAAATGTAGTCGCTAACATCGCTGTAAAAGATAGATGCTGAAAAGCCCCAGTCTTCATGGAATTGACGCCACGTTAGATCAATATTATGACTCACTTCCTCACGCGGTTGACGCAGTTCGGTGCCCAGATCGCCGTCCTCATGAAAATCAAACACCAGGCCGAGTTCGTAAGTGCGTGACGCTAAATGCAAGCCACCAGAAAACAACTCTTGTTGGCTAGGTGCACGTTCTGAACGACTCACAGAGAGCGCTAGTGCACTATTTTCGGAGTAGTGCCAGTTCATGCCTGCTGATGCTGAGAAGCTGGTGAAATCATAGGTATTGAAGCTAAACAACTGACCATGTTCTTCACCGTGCTCATCGTCATGCTCGTCGCCATGATCGTCTTCGTGGTCGTGTTCAGAGTGATCAACATCGGCGATGGCAAGATCAATTTCAACGTCACTGGCTTGGTATTCAGTGCGTTCCAAGCGAGCCCCTAATTGGAAAGTAAAGTCATCGATACGTTTTTCTTCAATTACAAATAGTGAAAACGCATCAGTTTCTACTGGCGGCGTAAAGGCTTCTTCACCATTCGCAATATAGTCACTGTTGGCATATTGCAATCCAAACACACCGTGCCATCCACCGACGTCCTCGTGGCGAATATCAATGCGCCCTTCCAAGGCATCATTGGCGAATTGCGTGCCCAATTCATCGCCTTCAATTTCGGCGTGCTGATATTCGCTGTAGGCTCCCATAAACTCGACAGAGGTGATCCCTTTGATCGGCGAATACCACTTACCAACCCATTGATATCGATCGAGCTTGGCATCTATGTTGACACTTTCTTCATCGCTATGCTCTTCGTCATGCTCATCGTGCCCTTCTTCTTCGCCATGCTCATCGTCGTGGCCATGCGCATGTGCGTGGCCTGGTACGCCATAAAAGTTATTCATTTGCTGGTAAGAAAAACCGAAAAAGCCGGCATCGCCAACATACGAAATACCTGCGACAACATTATCGGTGTCTACAGCTGACCCCTCGATAATACCCACCAGCGCGTCTTCTTCTGGTTCAAGAGCTGCGAATCCTGGCACGTCGATATCGTTGGTTTCGCGACTAAATGCGTCTAAATGAAACGCCCAGTTACCCGACCCCGTGGTCAAGTCAATCTTACCGAACTTTTCTTCGTTTACCGTGGCGTAACGAACTTCCGCTTCACCTTCAATGCCCACCGGCACATAGCTGGGGATGCGATTGTCGACGACATTTACCACACCGCCAATCGCGCCACTGCCATATTGCAAGGTTGCTGGACCACGTAAAACCTCGACTTGTGTTGCTGAACTAGCATCCGAGGCAACCGCGTGATCCGGACCGATTCTCGAGACATCGGAGACATCAAGACCGTTTTGCACAATCTTAACTCTAGGGCCGTCGTTACCGCGGATCACTGGGCTAGCTGCGACGCCGGCATAATACGTACTGTGCACACCAGGGGTGAACTTCAATGTTTCGCCAAGCGTTGCCGCTTGACGCTTACGTAAGGTTTTTTCACCTAATACCGTCACCGGTGTTATTGACTCCAATACCGATGTTTCAAGCAGATTGGCTGTCACCAATACGTTTTCAAATACCACTGGTTTCAGGGCAAAGTCCACTGTGGTATCCGCATCGATGTAACCTAAATCATTGTCACCGTGCACGTGATTCGGGGAGTATACGTGCAGATGCAAATGCGATTTTGACTCGCGCTCAGTAAGGTCAATGCGGTATTGACCGGTTGCATCGGTAAATACGACTCGACTCGTTCCCTCAATTTTTACCGTTGCCCCTTCCACCGGCTTACCTTTCACATCTAATACCGTGCCTTGTACCACGGTTGCCATAGCATTGGTGGCAACCGTTGCCCCCATTGCAGATGCGGTTAATATCGCAAGTGTCGTCTTATTAAAGCGCATAGCTCTCCCTCAGGATGTTATAATGTATCATTTGTGATGTGATATTATAACATTCTCTATAGATTGCAACTGCTTAAGCATCGAAGAATCCGAAAAATGTCGCAGAAATTTGCGTTTTTATCGTTTATTGAGATTGCTGTAATTGCTGTCGAACGCGGTTAAGTGACGATAAATACTTCGCCAACACTCAGTATTCTAATAAGGTGTCAAACTTAAGTATTTCAGTGGATTGATGGTCGCAATAAGCGTCATGCTCGCTCTGCAGGAAACGCTATAACCTCATCAATATGCTCAGCACCCATAACCAGCATCAATAAACGATCGAGTCCTAACGCCACACCAGCGCAATCAGGTAACCCTGCTTCAAGTGCCTGAAGCAGATGCTCATCAACGGGCATTTCCTCTTGCCCGTTTAGGCTACGTTGGTGATTATCCAACTCGAAACGCTGACGCTGCTCTTGGGCATGACTTAATTCATAAAATCCGTTGGCCAATTCGATCCCCCGATAATACGCTTCAAAACGGTCGGCAATGCGAGGGTCGGCGGAATTAACTCGAGCCAGCGCGGATTGTGAGGCAGGAAAACCGACAACCAATGTGGGCACGTGTTGACCGAGCTTGGGTTCAATGCAGTGACTAAACACCAGGTGCAGCAAATCATCATAGCTCATGGCATCCGCACCAGTTGCTAGCAGCTCTTGCTCGTTAACCCACGAGCGCAGCATTTCAATATCGCGAGTCAGTGGATCAATCCCGACATTATCAACGAAAGCCTGTTGATACGTGAGCGTTTCGGCAGGTCCGCAGCCTAACACCTTGCCCAATAACTCAGAGACTTCCTGCATGAGTTGAAAGTGATTAAAGCCCACCCGATACCACTCCAGCATGGTAAATTCAGGATTGTGCCAACGTCCACTTTCTTCATGACGAAAGGTTTTACAAATTTGGTAAATACTGCCACTACCTGCTGCCAATAAACGCTTCATGGCAAACTCAGGGGAGGTATGCAAAAAGCCATGCTGACAAGCAATCGATTGAATATGCGGATCGGTATTAGCGAATTGGCTCAGGATCGGCGTTTCTACCTCTAATACATCACGTTGGGCAAAAAAATCGCGGATCGCACAATAAAGTTTTGCTCGTTGTTGTAATGCGTTGAGGGAGGTTGAGGGCTGCCACTGCGCAGTTGGAGATTTGGTCATGCCGGCTAGCTATGTTGAAATGGCGCTCGGATAAAGGTTACCGAGCGCCTCGACCATTATTTTTGCGCGCGCGATGCGTATTCACCACTGCGAGTGTCTACTCTAATGACTTCGCCGGTTTGCACAAATAAAGGTACACGCACAACAGCACCGGTACTTAATGTTGCAGGTTTACCGCCGGTTCCTGCGGTATCACCTTTTAAGCCAGGATCGGTTTCGGTAATTTCTAGCTCAACAAAGTTGGGGGGCGTAACTGAAATTGGATTGCCATTCCACAACGTGATTGTACACACATCGTTTTCAACCAACCATTTAACATTATCGCCTACCGCTTTAGCATCGGCGGCAATTTGCTCGAAGGTTTCATTATTCATGAAATGGTAAAACTCACCATCGGTATATAAGTAAGCCAGTTCAGTATCTAACACATCAGCACCTTCTACAGATTCACCTGAACGGAAAGTCTTTTCCAATACTTTGCCTGAGATCAATTTGCGGATCTTGACGCGGTTAAAGGCTTGGCCTTTACCTGGCTTGACGTATTCGTTTTCAAGAATGTTACAAGGTTCGCCGTCGAGCATGATTTTTAGGCCCGCTTTGAATTCGTTAGTGCTAAAATTCGCCATGATGTTTATAACCGTAAGTAATGGGCAATAGAATTGGCGCAGATAATACCTAAAAAACTGGTTTCTGTAGAGTCTAACTGGCAAAAAGAATTGGCTTTTGCGTTTACCGATCCGGAAAAACTGCTGCGCTACTTGAGTTTGGACCCTCTAGACTATCAAGCAGATATCGCTGCAAGACGCTTGTTTCCGCTTAGAGTCCCGCGCCATTTTGCCACATTGATGCGCGCTGGCGATCCTGCCGATCCCTTGTTACTTCAGGTGTTGCCATTACAGCAAGAGTTTCAAGTGAGTCCGGACTATAGCTTTGACCCTTTAAACGAACAGAGCAATCCCACGCCAGGGCTCCTGCATAAATACCGTTCGCGAGTTTTACTTATCGTGCGTGGTGGTTGTGCGGTCAACTGTCGCTATTGTTTTAGGCGTCACTTCCCCTATGGCGACAATTCGCCAAGTCATAGGGAGTGGCAGTCAGTGATAACGCAAATCAGCGCTGATTCGAATATCAATGAAGTTATCTTTTCCGGTGGCGACCCGTTAATGGCGAAAGATCATCACTTAGCGGATTTAGCACAGCAAGTCAGTGCCATTCCCCACATCAAGCGGTTGCGAATTCATACCCGATTGCCCGTAGTGTTACCGGACAGGATAGACGACAGCTTTATTCAATGGTTTGGCACACTTCCATTGCAGCGCCTAATGGTGCTGCATATTAATCATCCCAACGAAATATCGCCTGAATTAGAACACCGTCTTTCGTTACTCGCAGACGCTGGCGTAACACTGCTCAATCAAGCCGTGCTACTCAAAGGAGTGAATGATTCTGCAGATACATTGACCTCGCTCAGCGAAAAATTGTTTGCTGCACGTATCTTGCCCTATTATTTGCACATGATGGACAAGGTGCAAGGAGCTGCTCATTTTGACGTTGATGCAAAAACAGCAAAACAGATCATGCACGAACTCAGTGCCCGTTTACCCGGCTTTTTGGTTCCCAAGTTGGTGCGTGAAATTGGCGGTAAAACCTCTAAGAGTCTTATCGATTTAGGCATGGCCGAGCAATAAAAAGACATAAAAAAACTGGCCAATCGGCCAGTTTTTGTGCGTTATCCTGAATCCTATGCAAAAGTATCGACGTTTCGACCGATTGCGGGATTTGCAGATGTCGCAGATGGTACGCCAGCGGCTGATTCCAGCAGCTGAAGCGACGCTTGACCTTCTTGCTCTTGCTGACTTTTAGCCAATTTGAGCGATGCAAGTTCGAGCGAAGCACCGGACGTTCCAGAGGTTTGTGCACCTTGTAGATCCATACCAATTTCCTGTTTGCTTGTAGCAGTAGTTAAAAGTAGGCACAATTGCCCACTTCTTACGGTATCGACCAAACATTACATAACTTTAGGTTTTTTTTATGCAAGCGCTTCATCAACAGTTAAACGACAATCTACAACTTATTTATCGCAAAGCTATTGATGCAGATGCAGCCATTGATAGCTTGCAACAACAAGGTAAAGGAAAATTTACCCAGATATTTGCCGCTGATGCTGGTTTCGAAACGCAAGCCAAACGTTTTACGCCTTATGTACAGGAACTTACTCAGCGTATTGAGGCATTGAAAACTATCGATGAATCAGAATTGAGTCAGGCGTTACCCGCCGTAGTAAAGCAAATGGAACTGATGTTTAGCACATTAGCAGAATTTAAAGCCACGCTAAAAGGGGAATGAGTGTTTGCTGCAAGCAAAATTGAACTATCGGTTCGAGCACTTTTACAGCTGAATTAACCAATCAATAAACTGTTTTGTTTCTCGCAGATTATTGAAGTCTACGCGCTTTAAGCGCTCGGAATCTGTAAATGCCACACGGTGTTTATTAACCGAAATCGCATACACAGGGGGGTGGGCCTCAATCGTGGCTCCGTTTTGAGTATTTATCATAAAATTTTTCTTGTTTTAGAGTTATAGCGCACCGCAGTGCATTGGCTTCGCGGTAAGAGAGTTTTTGGGTACAGTTTTGCGCAAGAAATAGAGAAAGTGTAATGAGAATGGGATCTGCTCAGCGCGTTAGCATTGAGCAAGATCCGCAAATGAAGACTTAAATCGCAACTACATTTGTCGCTTGAGGGCCTTTTTGACCTTGCTCAACCGAAAACTGTACTTGTTGACCTTCAGCAAGGGTTTTATAACCTTCTGAGGCAATCGAACGGAAGTGAACAAACACGTCCTTGCTGCCATCTGCAGGACTCAAAAAACCGAATCCTTTATCTTCGTTAAACCATTTGACCACACCAGTGATTGAATTAGACATATTTATAACCTTTTATTAATTTAAAAATCCGATGACATTCATCGTGCAAGTGTTAGGTAATACAAAGACATTAGCCAATAGTGCAAATGGAGACACACGTTCGACTTGAAATTAATAAAAGAAGAAAGAGAGACAAAGTGCAGTAATAGATAAGGAAATAATCCCTAACAGCGGCGCACTCTACGCTATGCCAAGCAGAATGTATAGCTATTTCTTTTTTTAATTGTGCCCCCTTCAACTACCGCCGCGGTTAAAACTGAGTTTTAGTCGCAAACTGGCCTAAAAGTATGCTTCACCGCGTATAAGGGGAAAATCATTTAAAGTTTACCCGCATGCTTGCAATACGACGTTTCCGCTCTAGCTCATCATTTTGGGTCGGTGCTTTGTTCAGCTTATTCGTTGTACTGGGAATCGGTTTGGTTAGCTATATGGTGATCAAGACTCATGATGACACCCTTATTTTTGAATCCAAGGTCGCCGTTGAAGCTGAGATCAAGCGGGTTGCACAAGTAGTGGAAAATAGTGAAAACGATTACATATTGAGCCGATTAGCAGCGGCATTTCAGCACACTGACCCCGTATTCCATTATGCAGTCAGCGATGCCCAAAGAAATATAATAGCGTCAACATTTCCGCGCACTGAAAAATCGCTTAGCGAAGTACCATTTACGCTGGAGCATGGCACAGCAGAGCGAAATGGGCCATGGGTTAGTACTTCCGTGCTTTTATCTTCTGGTAGCACCTTAACTGTTGCCCGCAATATTTCTTCAATACTAGACATCCAGTTTTTAAATCGGTTGTTCGCTACTTTCTTGATTATTATTTTTGTTTTGATCGCGCTAATTAGTTTATTCGTTGCCTACTATGTGGTCAGCCGCATCAACACCATCGCCGCGACGGCTGACAAGATCATTGATACTGGTAGTCTTTCGGCACGGCTTCCCATCGATAGTTCTTGGGACGACTTAAGTTCGTTATCCATCGCACTGAACCGCATGCTCGCAGAGCTTGAAAAACAAGTCTATGCGATCAAAACAGTGTCTGACAATATCGCCCATGACTTACGTACTCCGTTGGCCCGGATGCGCGCACAAATTGAAAGCGTCGAAGAGCCCGTCGTGCGCGAACAGTTAATGCATGACGCTGACGTTTTGCTTAGCATGTTCAATGGATTGCTGCGTATAGCTGAAGTCGAGAATACGAAGGTCAAAAGTGCGTTTGCGCAGCAAAACTTAACCACTGTTGTAGGCGACGTGATTGAACTCTATGGCCCTTTACTGGAAGAAAAGAACCAGCAGTTAATTGAAGAATTAACAGAACTAGACGCCGTCTTTGATCGTGATTTAATCTTTCAGGCGATAGCCAATGTGTTAGACAATGCCTATAAGTTCACACCCGATGGCGGGATTATCGCCATCCGCTTGTATAGGGATAACGAAAACTGCTGTGTGCAAATCTGTGACTCAGGGCGCGGTATTCCAGCTGATCAATACGAAAAAATTACCCAACGCTTTTATCGCATGGAGAAAAGCCGCTCTGCAGCCGGTTTCGGGCTAGGTATGGCTCTGGTGCAAGCGATACTGAAAATTCACGATGGCACATTAACCTTCCGTGCATCTGAACAATACGGTGGCTTATGCTGCACTTTAAGTTGGCCCAGTGGAGGTGGACGGTAAGCAACCTCATTGAGCTTGTTTCTGCGACTCAGCTAGCGCCTGAAACAGCGGTAGCCGAGTTATACGCGCGCGGATCTTTTCGACTTGTAACTGGTAAGCCGCACTTTCAACACTACTGTACTGTTGCGTGAACGTAGGTTTATCTAAACCTTCAGGTAAGTCATTAATTAGCGGGAAGAAGTCACTTTCAGTGATACCGTTAGCAATATATTGTTGTAACTGCTCCGCACGAGCGGGGTCAATTGCAGCAGCAGCAAATTCGACCCCTGCCATATCCGCTGCCAGATCCACAAAGCTGAAGCCACTGCCGCCCAAAACCCGATCCATCAATTCTTTAAACTCGCCGATTGCGTGAGTAATTCCTTGCTCAGATAAGAGTTTAATCCCTGCAGAAAGAATAAAATGTTGATTAAGATCTTGTCTTTGCGCCAGCAAAACTGGATGTGGTGGACGCACAGCTTTGTCTGGATCGACTTGTACCTGGCCGACCAAGTTACCAAAGCGGTGGTGGCCGGCAAAAACCGCGAGAGCTAACAGTGCAGCTTCGTTTTCCTCCGCTGCCGACCTTTGTGGCGCTTGCATGGTATAGGTGATGACCGCCTGAATATAAGGCGCTAGTGAGGGCCTAGGATCATTGTAAACAGTTAGATTATTAACTGAGTAACGGGCTAAAAAACGCAAATAGTAAGCGGTACGTTCACTTAACCACTCATCTTGATCAACATTTAAGCCATTTTGGATATTGGTCAGCTCGCGTAACAAGCCCTCCAGTGGTGCTAATTCCACAACTATAGAATCTTTTGTCATGGTAACGTGCCTGATTTGCTCAACAGCGTAAGTCGCAATATCACTGGCAGTCCAATAATCGACAACACCGGTTACCAACCCCAACGCCCAATCGCCCGGTAGGGTGATGCTTCCCACGGTAGCTCGCTCCAGTTGCAGGCCGCCCCCCGGCAGTACATGTAATTGGAGATTAGCAAAACGCTCCCAGCCCAACAGTGAAAAACGCACGCTTAAACGTAATTCTGTGCTTGCTTGCGTGATCGTTACAGCCCCAACGATCTGCGGTTTTGCGCGCTCAATAAAGGCCATCAGACTATCAGCTTGGGCCTGTGAAATAGGAATGGTATGCGCACGACTGCGCTCACTCACACTACGCTGTAACTGTTGCAGCAGAGCGGTTACTGACTCAGCCTCATCAAGGCCTTGCAGGCCTGATTCTGTTACAAGCGGTTTGCTATCAGTGAGTAAATATACCGTTAGAAGCCCCGCAAAAATCAAGATGCAAAGAGCGCCTAGCAGCGTGAAAAACAGTTTGCGCATAATGCTGATTAGATAACTTCGGCCAAGTTTCCTTTTGATTCTAACCATTGACGACGATCGGGCGAACGTTTCTTGGCTAAAAGCATATCCATTAACTCCATCATCCCTGCATCATCATCAATGGTTAGCTGTACCAACCGACGGGTATTCGGATCCATAGTGGTTTCACGTAACTGAATCGGGTTCATTTCACCCAACCCTTTAAACCGCTGAACATTGACTTTACCGCGCTTATTCTCGGCTTCAATACGATCGAGCACACCTTGCTTCTCGCCTTCATCGAGCGCGTAGTAAACATCTTTACCCACGTCGATCCGGAATAATGGCGGCATCGCCACATACACATGGCCGGAATCAACCAATTTACGAAAATGCTGGACGAACAAGGCGCATAATAGGGTCGCAATGTGGAGTCCATCGGAATCGGCATCCGCAAGAATACAGACTTTACCATACCGTAAGCCGGTTAAATCATCGCTGTCAGGGTCAATCCCTAACGCCACCGAAATGTCGTGAATTTCTTGCGAAGCAAGCACCTGTGAGGAATCCACTTCCCAGCTGTTGAGGATTTTACCACGTAACGGCATTATGGCTTGAAATTCTCGATCGCGGGCTTGCTTGGCTGAGCCCCCTGCCGAGTCACCCTCCACTAAAAACAATTCAGAACGGGTAATATCCTGCGAGGAGCAATCGGTTAATTTACCGGGCAATGCTGGCCCTTGAGTGACTTTCTTCCGCGCGACTTTTTTCGTTTGACGTAAGCGTCGCTGCGCATTGCTAATACACATTTCTGCAAGTAGTTCAGCAATGCTGGTGTGTTGGTTCAACCACAGGCTGAAGGCATCTTTCACTACCCCAGAAACAAAAGCAGCGGCTTGCCGTGACGACAACCGTTCTTTGGTTTGCCCAGCAAACTGTGGATCCTGCATTTTGGTTGACAGTATATAGCTGCAGCGATCCCAAATATCTTCTGGCGTCAACTTAACCCCGCGAGGCATTAAATTGCGAAACTCACAAAACTCGCGCATTGACTCCAAAAGCCCCTGACGCAAGCCGTTTACGTGGGTACCACCTTGTGCCGTGGGGATCAAGTTAACGTAACTCTCTGTCACCATATCGCCACCTTCCGGTAACCACATGACTGCCCAATCTGCTTGCTCAATACTGCCTGCAAAGGTACCCACGAATGGCACATCCTCAGGTAAAGTGACGGTGTCAGACAGAGAATCAGTCAAATAATCTTGCAAACCGTCTTCGTAATACCATTCCAGCGACTCACTATTAATTTTATCATCAAAGCGAATTCTCAACCCCGGACACAAAACAGCTTTCGCGCGCAGTACATGTTTTAATTTTGATACCGAAAATTTGGCGCTATCAAAATATTGCGGATCTGGCCAGAAGTGCACCCGTGTGCCAGTGTTGCGGCGGCCACAACTATCGATTACCGCTAAGTCTTCAATCTTGTCGCCATTAGCAAAGGCAATTTGATACACTTGACTGTCGCGCCGTATGGTAACTTCCACACGCGTCGATAACGCATTAACCACCGAAATTCCGACCCCGTGCAAACCACCCGAGAAGGCATAATTTTTGTTGGAAAACTTACCGCCCGCGTGCAGTTTTGTCATGATCAACTCAACCCCGGAAATCCCTTCTTCTGGGTGAATATCCACGGGCATGCCGCGACCATCATCAATAACTTCCAAGGAATGGTCCGGATGCAAAATCACCTTGATACTTGTTGCAAATCCTGCCAGCGCTTCGTCTACGCTGTTATCAATGACCTCTTGGCTGAGGTGATTGGGACGAGTGGTATCCGTATACATCCCTGGACGACGTTTAACCGGTTCAAGACCGTTTAAAACCTCAATGGCATCGGCATTATATTGATTTGACATAGTACAAGTATTCTCGGCGCTAAATGTTATTAGTAGGCATCTTCATCGACCATATAGAGTGGCGATTGAGGCGCGCGGTTCAGCTAACTTGATGGTACCAAGTGACCTAGCTTTGAGCAATTAACTAATCGGTTTTGTCGGCAAGTAAAAATTCGCATATTGCCGGCAAATGCGCTGCATAATTAACAAAGCTATGGTCACCGCCGGTTTCGATTACCAATTCAGCACCCGCATAGCGCTGCTCTGCAAGTCGATAATCCAGCGTTTCATCGCCGGTTTGTAACAGAACTTTATAAGCCGCTGGGCTGGAGATAGCAGGCGGCTCCATTTGGCGCAATTGTTCGGTGTGGGCTTGGGTCACTGTAAATGCTTCGCCGGTATAGGGATTTACATGTTCGCCCAAATAGTCGAGCATTAATCGATATGGCCCTACAGCGGGGTTAATTAATACGGCTTTGCCACCAAACTGTTCAACCAGCCAGTTGGATAAGAATCCCCCCATCGAACTACCAATCAGGCGCAATGATTCACCCGACGCCAGCAGTGGGCGAATGAGCTGTAATAAAAGTTTAGGGACTTGATCAATGGTATTGGGGATCTGAGGGGTGAGTAACGTTACTGCAGGATGGTGTTGCTCAATATATTGCCGCGTTTCCTGCGCTTTTTGTGATTGGGGAGAACTTAAAAATCCGTGTAAGTAGACAATTGTCGGCACGACAAAACCTCAACTAAAAAACCATAGGGTATTAAACCACTGAATTTGCCACAAAGTGAAGTGAATGACTGAATTGCCCCTCGTCATCTAGCTCAATCAGGCGCATACCTGGCGGCTCTTCAACTACACTAAACTCTGCAGTGTTGCCCCATTGCCAACAGGTGCTAGGGCATGCAAGTACGTCAACTTGCCCTACCTTGATGTGGCGCGCAGTGTGCACGTGACCATGCAAGATCAATTTCAAATTGGGTTGTTGAAGTAATGGTGTCAACACCTCAGGGTTGATTAGGGCGTGCTTGTCCATCCATACATTGGCATTCTGGATGGGATGATGCAACGCAACGATATGGTGTTGGGCAGAGTGTTGTTGCAAGCGAGCGATCAGTTGCTCAATGTCAGCCGTAGCAATTTCCCCACGCGTACCGACAAAGCGTGCTGGCAGACAATGTAAACGCCAACCTTGCGGGTTCAAGGCGTGCTCGGTCAAACTGTGTGTTGCAGCAAAGGCCTGCTGCCAACGATCAGTAGCGTCATGATTACCGGCCAAACTGAGCAACTTTACTGCTGGGCAGTATTGGTCCCATAGCGTGAGAAAATGCTGATAACTGGCTGCGCTTTCATCACCAGAAATATCACCACTCAACAATACACAATCGGGCTCTAAAGTACGCAACTTGATCAGTACCTGTTGCAGACTGCGATAGGGATTGATCCCCTGATAGCCGACTTTATCTCGATCAGCAAACAGATGGCAGTCACTTATCTGGATAAGTCGATAAGTATCAGACACTGGTCGAGGAAGCGTTATTATGTTGCAAACAAAACACCAACCATTCCGCCAAAAAGTGATTAACCATGTGCTTTTCGTTTTTCTGATGCATTTGCGTATTTGGGTAGGGGTAAGAGGCAGCTAATGCGCTAACCCTTTGCGCTTGCATCACCTCAGCAATCTGCGCATCGTGATACAGTCTCACCTGCATGCTCGGTTGCAGGTATTCTGGCAATTGGCTGCTATGCTGACTGATTTCCAGCGTGCTGGTATAAGGGGCGGAGTCGATGATCTGAATACTGTAGGATAATCCTTTGCCAGCATTAAAGCGATATTCCAGGGAGTGCGTATCCACATCTGGCAACAGGCGTATCATACGCGCATAGTTTGCTTCCCCTAACGCTAGTATAGAGGGTAAATGCGGTACATATTTGCGTTTATTGGCCTGCACTTTTTTGCCACTGCTCCAGCAATTCAGTTTTATTTAACATAAACCATTGTAACGCAATAATTGCCGCTGCGTTGTCAATGCGCCCGCTTTTTAGCCAAGTTATCGCGTCTTTTTCCGGCACTCGATGCACCAATATGTCTTCTGATTCGTGGTCAAGACCATGTACCCCTTGCGCTTGAGTTGCGTCAACTTGCGCCATGTAAATGTCCAATCGCTCAGTAGTACCGCCCGGACTGGCTAGGTAGCTCAGGGCTTTAGTTAACTGGGTTAAACTTATCCCAGCTTCCTCCATTGCCTCTCGATGACACACCGACTCTGGAGTTTCTCCCTCATCGATGATCCCGGCAATCACTTCGATTAGCCAGGGCGCATCCGTGGTTTCCAATGCACCAATACGTACTTGTTCAATCAACACGAACTCTGCACGCACTGGATCGTATGGTAACACTGCAACCGCATGCCCCCGCTCAAAGATTTCACGGGTGACGGTACCACTCCAACCACCATTATATAAGCGATGTTGGAACTGATACTGAACCATCTTAAAGTAACCATTGTACAAAGGGCTCAATGTTAGGTTTCGAATATCCTTTGCGGTAAACTGTTGAACTTTCGTCATAAACTCATTTATTGGTTGATTAGTCTTAATCGCCGCGCAGAGTGATTACATTCTGTTACACTTGATCGCAAAGTGTTACGACTAATTAATATTGATTGTTGCTTGAATTACGTAGACTGGTAAGCATATACCAGAACTGAACATTACACTAAGGCGCACACATGAAAAAAACCTTACTTTCGCTGTTAATCGGCATGAGCGTAACCAGTAGCGCTTGGGCGGACGATTTATTGCAAGTCTACCAACAGGCTATCGAAAATGATCCTGTTGTTAATCGAGCCAAAGCTGAGCGCGATGCCGCATTTGAAGGGATCAGCATTAGTCGAGCCAGTTTGTTGCCGCAAATTTCTGCCAATATCGGCTACACCTTAAGTACGCGTGACAACACTGACCCTATCACTATTGACGATGATGGCGATCCGGATACTGAAGAAGTGTTTGCTGGTTTCGCAGTCTTTGAAAATGAAACCGAAACCCTAAGCATGGGTGCGAACTTAACGATGTCGTTATACGATCATGCCAACTGGTTGGGGCTCGATCGCGCAGAATTGGTTGCCCAACAAAGCGAAGCAAGTTACTCAGCCGAATTGCAACGCCTAATTACGCGCACCGTTTCTGCCTATCTTTCGGTATTGCGCGCTAAAGATAATGTGGAGTTCGTGAAAGCGGAAAAGCGCGCCATTGAGCGCCAACTTGAGCAAACCCGTCAACGTTTTGAAGTCGGATTAACGGCGATTACCGATGTGCACGAAGCTCAAGCTAATTACGATAACACCATCGCCCAAGAGATCCGCGCCGAAAATCAGCTTGAACTGCGCCTAGAAGAACTGCGCGAGATCACCGGTAAATATCATGACCAGTTATACGTGCTAAATACTGAAAAATTCAGTGCACCGCGCCCTTCTCCTGCTTCAGCCGGTGAATGGGTTGAAATTGCTGAAGAGAAGAACCTTGATCTATTAGTGCAGCGGTTCGCCAAGGATATTGCGAAAGAAGATATTGACATCGCAACCTCTGGTCACTATCCAAGATTATCACTGAATGCAGATTACGGTCGTACCGATACAACCGTGGTTGCCACTGGCGGCGATATAGATGTACCCGCACTTAACAACCAGTCTATTGGTATTCGCCTCGATGTACCTATTTATCAAGGTGGGTCAGTCAGTGCAAGCGCCGATCAAGCACGCTTCCGCTACGTTTCAGCCTCAGAAAACCTTGAGTTAACGTATCGCCAAACCGTGCGCTCTATTCGCAGCTCGTATAATGATGTGATTGCCTCCATTAGCACGATTAACGCGCTACAGCAGGCAGTTGTTTCAGCCCAAAGTGCATTGGAAGCAACTGAAGCCGGTTTTGATGTTGGAACGCGAACCATTGTGGACGTGCTAAATAGCACCCGTAACCTATTTGATGCACGCCGTAATCTGGCAGGTGCTCGTTATGATTTCATTCAATCAATCGTGAGCCTGAAACAAGCAGCAGGTAATTTGACGCGCGAAGATGTGGAAAGCATCAACCAAGCACTAATGCCATCAGCATAAGTAATCTGGCACAAAAAAACCTCGACCACGTCGAGGTTTTTTTATGCTTAAATCTCACTGCTAGCGAGGTTCTTCCAATCTAGCTAACAAGTCTCGCAATTGTTCGCGCAAATGCTCCGCTTCCATACGTGAGGCTGAAAAGTTTAATAGTGAATCGGAGACTTCTTTTAATTTTTCTTGTAACGAATCTGAATCAGGCTTTGTTGAAGATACTGGCTCGTCCATGCAAATAACCCTCCTTGTTGGTTGCTATCTGACCGTGCAGAGTAAACCGCACGGTCTAATTATATGCTAGTTCTTATCGTCTTCCACCTTTTTAATGGAATTATCCCGAACCAGATCACTAACCATTCCCTTAAGCTCTTGAATTTCCCGCTGCAAGTCGGCAATACTCGGCTCTTTATTGTGCTTGGCTGCTTCTACCTTGTGTTCCTCTTCCATCACATTGACCACAATCCCTATTACCATATTCAGAAAGGCAAACGCCGTGAAAAAGATAAAACTCATGTAGAAGATCCAACTCATTGGGTACACTTCCATGGTTTCATACTGCACGTCAGTCCAATCTTCAAACGTCATGACACGGAACAAGGTGAGCATCGAGATCGCAATGTTACCCCATAAAAACGGGTTAATTTCGTTAAATAGGAAGCTACCAATCGCGGCGTAGATGTAGAAAATGATAAATAGCAGCAATACCACATATCCCAGCTGCGGCAGAGCTTTGAGTAAAGAATTAATCAACAGGCGAAGTTCTGGAATGATCGACACCATGCGCAGTACCCTGAATACTCTGACTAAGCGCGCTAACAGTGCCATTTCACTGTCTTGCACCGGGATCAGGCTGACCACGACGACCAGGGTATCAAAAACATTCCAACCCGATTTAAAGAAATCGCGTTTGTTTGGCTCTGCAATAAAACGAACGCTAATCTCAAACAGGAAAAATAAGGTGATAAAAACATCCAGCCCGGTCAGCAGGGTATAGGCAAAATCAGGCAGATCATAGGTTTTAGCGCCTATTTCTAATGCTGAAATAATGATGACCGCGACCACAAATAACTCAAAAGCGCGGTTGCTTTTTAGCCTAAATAAGCGTTCTTTGATTTGTTGATACATGTTTTATCAGTCGTCTGTAGTGGCTCCGCGATACAATGGAGCCACTGCTGATAAAATCAAGCGTTATTTGTCGATTCGAATGCCATATTGCTCAGCTAAGCGCGCCAGCGTTTGCTGTGACGTTGGCAGCTCCATAGTGCGCTGGTCGAGACGTCGTTGAGCTAGCACCGAATTTCCGGCAATTAAGAGCGTTTCAATGTAATTTAGAAAAATTTCTTCATTCCGCATTTGTGAGTTAACCACGCGGTCATACTCCGCCAACGCTTCATCTACTTTGCCTTGTGCACGGTAAATCTGGGCGAGCGTATCAGCAACCGCTGGATTATCGGGCGCTAACTCGAGGGCACGCTCCGCGTAAGTCAACGCAGAATCTAGATCTTTTTCCTGCATCAACAAATAAGCCAAATTATTTAACGCAACATAATTCGTTGGGTCAGCTTCTGCCAGCGCGGCATACTCTTTAATTGCCGCACTACTGTCTTGTTGAATCTTACGTTCTGCCAGCAGCATGCGCGCGCGCAAGTCATCTGGGTTTTCCTGCGCATGTGCCAACAATAATTCATACCCCGCTCGGGTATCGCCAGCGCCTTCAAGTGCAGCCAATAGGTTAAACAAATTTCTTAAGCTGTTGTTCGCTGTATACGCAACTCTTGCTGGCTCAACAGCTTCAGCAAAGCGCCGCTCAGCGAGAAAATTCCGCGCCTTAACACCTTGCGCAAATGGCGTACTTGCCACAGCCTCAGGCAGCTTGGTCAATTCCGTTCGAGACGCTGCCACGTCTGGTTTGAGATTGAAAAAATGGGCCCGCAATAGCTGGATTTGGGGGTCTTGTCGTTTCTCCAAAAACTGCTTTGTAATTGCCAACGCTTTGTCGATACCACCTGACATATCCAACATTAGCAACATGCCCAGTGCCGCATTCTTGTCATAGGGAAACAACGAAATCCATTGTTCAAAGTGTTGCTCAGCATCAGCAAACTGCCCTAATTGTACGAGCGTTTGCCCTTTTAATTGCCAAAAGTCGCGCGGCGTGGTGGGTCCTGGTGCTATGCGAGATAGGCTTGCTAAAGCAGCATCAAGCTCACCATCAGTAGCCTGCATACGAGCCAGCAAAAGTCGTAAATCCACATCGTTTGGCTTGGCTTGCAATTGTTGATTTATCAAGGCAAAGACATTTTGCGTGTTCCCCTGCTCACGCTCGAGTAAGTAAAGTAAAGCAAGGGCATTAGGGTTACCCGGAGACTGCTGTAGTACTTTTTGCGTGCCAGCAATACCTCCACTCGTATCGCCTTGCTGAGCGATAAAACGCGCATGAGCGAGCAAAACGGTGCTGTCATTTGGCGCAAGCTGCAACGCTTGTTGGTATTCTGCTAATGCAGCTGCATTGTCGTCGTTACGTTGCGCAATTTCAGCGGCGAGCAAGTAAGCCTGCGGCTCATTGGGCGACGTCGCCTTCCAATTGTCAGCTAGTTCAGTGGCTTTATCCAGCTGGCCGGTAGCTAAGTAGGCCGTGGCTAGGGTGGACTGAGCCGTTACTGAATCTGGCGCTTGTTCAGCAGCCTGCTCTAAATTAATAATGCCTTCGACTTGATTGAGTGATAACTGCAAAATCCCGGTGCGAAGTAGATTCTCAGTACCATCGCCGAGCTGTTGGGTGCGCTGCAACATGGTTTTAGCATCTGCAATGTTTCCCGCTTTCGCCAGCTCGTATCCCGCTCGGGAGAACAAACTCGCATCCTCACTATTTTGGGTTTGTAGGCGCTGTAACGAAGCCGAGGCATCGTTAGCCATTCCTAATTGCAATTGGCTCGCCGCCAATAGCTTCAGACCAGCATGATCATCCGGTAGCTGCGGCGCAATCAGCGATAAATGCAGGTTGGCCGATTCATAGTCTTTTAATTGAAACGCAGCATACCCTGCGACTAAGCGTAAAACAGGGTCACTACTGCCAGCATCCAGTGCAGTTTCTAAGTGACCATATGCACGTTCAAATTGCCCCTTTTCACTTAAAATAATCCCCTTTAGCTGATTAAGCATCGGGTTCTTTTCAGCCAATTCGAGTAAATCATCGACATAAGGCTCCGCTTGCTCAGTTTTACCCAGCTCAACCAATAATGAGGCCAGCATGAACTTGGTATTTGAATCTTCAGGGTACGCGCTTAAATATTCTGCATAGGTCGCAATAGCGGTTTCATTATCATTTGCTTGCAACTGCAAGCGCGCCAAGGTGAGTAACGCATCGCGGTTTAACGGCGCTTGTGCATAGGTGTCTTGGGCAATGGCCAAAGCAGCGGCATTATCGTCTTGCAAAACTGCATCCACTACTTTCACCAGCCCTAAGTAAGCAGAATTGGTGTCTACTTTAAGTAATTCGTCGGTCAACGCACGTGCTTGCTCGATATCGCCTAACTCCACCAATGATTGCAGTTTAAAAAAGCCAACTTCAACTTGCTCAGCTGGGGTCAGTTCAGCCATTTGATGGTCGACTTCGGCCAACGCATTCACTGCTCCCGTGCGGCGATAGGCTTGAGATAGAAAAGGAATAACTTGTGCTGGCGGGTGACCATTATCCAACGCTCGCTGCAATTCCTTTTCCGCGCTGGCAAAGTCACTTTGGGCTAAATAAAGTTTACCTAGCTGCACCCGTGCTTCTGTTGCTTTTGGATTAAGTTGAATGGCATTTTTCAGTTCAACAATGGCAGCTTTGGTATTGTCTTGTTGAATGTACGCTTGAGCCGCTGATATGTGTTCTTCAGGGGTCTTTTTTGAACAACCCGACAAACTCAAACTCACCGCCAAGGCCAAACCTGTCAAGCTGATGGTGAGGGCTTTATTACGTCGCTGCATACAAAATCCTTGTTGAACTTGTTTTTTTCGTCTTGGTGCTGACCAAAGACGCAGTATTCATGGTATAGGTTCAGGTTATCGAATATACTATTACCTTTGCAACACGCAAGCGGTGTTTGTTATTCAATCAACAGTCCATCATGGTGGGCGTGACATGACTGCTTGGTTTAGCCTCGCCCAATATCAGGATCCACAATGACTCAAAATGTCGATATCAGCTTTCGCGACCTTAAGCTTCCCGAAACCATCTTACAAGCCTTAGAGAAGGTTGGCTACGAGAAGCCTTCCCCTATTCAGGCTGAAAGTATTCCTTTGTTGCTTGAAGGGCATGACCTTCTAGGACAAGCTCAAACCGGTACCGGTAAGACGGCAGCGTTCGCATTGCCCATGCTCGCACAGCTCGACGTCGACGCAGTATTGCCGCAGTTATTAGTGCTAGCACCCACCCGAGAATTGGCGATTCAAGTTGCTGAAGCATTTCAAGTGTACGCCAGCTTTTCGAAAAAGATCCGCGTGTTACCCATTTACGGCGGCCAGTCCTATGACAACCAAATCCGCCAGCTAAAACGCGGCGTTCAAGTGGTTGTTGGAACACCAGGACGCGTAATCGATCATATCAATCGCGGCACCCTCAAACTGGGTGAGTTACGTTTCCTAGTTCTTGATGAGGCTGACGAAATGTTACGTATGGGCTTTATTGATGACGTCGAGCATATCTTAAGTCACGCTCCGAAGGAACGACAAACTGCGCTGTTCTCGGCGACGATGCCAGAACCGATCCGTAAAATTACCCAGCGTTACTTAAATGACCCTAAACACGTAAAGATTGCTTCGAAAGTTACTACCGCGAGTACCATCCGTCAGCGTTTTTGTCAGGTTGCTGGTCATCACAAATTAGAAGCTTTAACCCGGATCATGGAAGTTGAAAGCTTTGATGGCATGATCATCTTCGTGCGCACCAAAACTGCAACTGTAGAACTCGCCGAGAAACTCTCCGCACGCGGCTATGACGTGGAACCTCTGAATGGAGATATCCCGCAGAATGCACGAGAGCGCACCGTTGAACGTTTAAAGCAGGGCAAGATCGATGTTCTCGTGGCAACTGACGTGGTAGCCCGTGGTTTGGATGTTGAGCGTGTCAGTCACGTGATCAACTTTGATATCCCGTATGATTCTGAATCCTATGTACATCGTATCGGCCGTACGGGTCGAGCGGGCCGTCAGGGTGACGCAATCTTATTCATTAACTATCGTGAAAAGCGCCTGTTAGCGTCAATTGAAAAAACCACTAAGCAACGTATTGAGCAAATGGACATTCCATCCATCAATGAGTTAAATCAATCACGTTTATCACGCTTTAAGCAAAGTGTGATAGATGCGTTGCAGGATGATTCCATAGAGCAGTTCTTGCCGGTTATCGAGGCGATCCAAAGCGAAAATGAAGTCGCGCCCGAGCAATTACTGGCGGCACTGGCTAAACTGGCGCAGGGCGATGAGCCACTGCTGTTAAACGAATCTGATCGACCCGACCTGCACAGTAAACCGAAACGCGACGATACCCGCGGCCCCCGTGCAGATCGAGGCGAACGCAAAGATCGTGGCGAGCGTGGTGAGCGTGGTGAGCGCCGTAAGCCAGCTCGTAGTAGCCAGCCGGATGCAGATAAGCAACGTTTCCGTATCGAATGCGGGCATGCACATGGTGCTAAGCCAGGGAACATTGTTGGCGCGATTGCCAATGAAGCGAATATTAGTAGCAAACATATTGGCGCCATCGAAATTTACGACACTTTTAGCACCGTAGACTTACCCAAGGGTATGCCACCAGAAACTCGTGAAGTTTTGAAAAATACCCGTGTAGCAGGTCAGCGCCTGAATATTCGCGAATGGTCAGATCAACCTCCTCGTAAAGGTGGGAAAGGAAAACCTGAGCGCGGCGGTCAAGATAAGCGACGTAAACCTAAAATTGACTAGAGCATGCGCTATTTTCCACTGTTTATTGATACTCAGCACAGTGATGTGCTGATTGTTGGCGGCGGCGAGGTTGCCGCCCGCAAACTTGAATTATTGTTAAAATCAGAAGCTACTATCACGCTCGTCTCGCCTTGGTGTTGCGAGACAGTAGAACGACTTGCCTTAGCAAATGACATTACGCTGATCCGACGCGTGTTTAACGATAATGACATTGCCGACAAGCAGCTCATTTTCGTAGCCACCGATGACCCTGAGGTCAATCAACATGTGCACGATCTTGCTGTCGCTAAGGGTATCTTAGTCAATGTGGTCGATAATACCCCGCTGTGTAAATTTATAACGCCGTCGATTGTTGATCGCTCACCGATTGTCATTGCTATGAGTTCAGGCGGCGTAGCACCCGTACTATTGCGTTATCTGCGCCAAAAGCTGGAAAGCATTATTCCTCAGAATATCGCCGCGCTCGGTGCGTTTTCGGAGCGCATGCGCGAATGGGTAAAAGCACGCACTCGCTCTGTGACCGAACGACGCTATCTTTGGGAAGACGTATTTGATGGCGATATCGCTGAGGACATTGTGCAAGGGAGAGAAGTAAATGCCGAGCGCAAGCTGACCGCATTGGTAGAGCAATATCAGCAGCAAAACCGCATAACAGGCCAGGTCTATTTAGTCGGCGCGGGGCCGGGCGATCCCGACCTACTCACATTCAGAGCACTGCGCCTGATGCAAAAAGCCGACGTAGTCATCTATGACCGCTTAGTCTCTCCACAAATTTTGGAATTGGTGCGCAGAGACGCAGAAAAGATTTACGTTGGAAAGGAAAAAAGCCGTCATACATTACCCCAGGATGAAATCAATCAACTGCTGGTGAAGCATGCCTTAGCCGGTGAACGTGTGGTGCGGTTGAAAGGCGGAGATCCGTTCATTTTTGGCCGTGGTGGCGAGGAAATACAAGCATTGTTGGCGCATAAGATTAGCTTTGAAGTCGTTCCAGGCATTACTGCTGCGACCGGTGCATCAACCTACGCAGGGATCCCTTTAACCCATCGCGACCATGCTCAATCGGTAGTCTTCGCTACCGGGCATTTAAAAGACGACAGTATCGATTTAAATTGGTCAGCACTCGCACACAGTAATCAAACCATCGTTTTTTACATGGGGCTCACAGGGCTGCCGATTATTGTCAAAGAGCTCATGGCGCATGGGATGGCAGCGACAACGCCGATCGCGCTAGTCGAATCTGCAACCTTATCACACCAACGCGTGGTAACAGGTACCTTGGAAACGATTGAAAATTCTGCAAATCAGGTTGACATTAAGCCGCCAACATTGATTATTGTAGGCGGTGTGGTGAGTTTGCACCAACAACTCAATTGGTACCAAACATGCGAAAATATGGGATCACAACATTAACCGTTGTCACTATAAGTCTATTGATAGCGCCATGGTCTGTCGCTACGCAAACCAACTTTAGTCGCTCTGCCCAACCCACTGCGATCCAGTATAGTTACACGTGGTTAGATGAAACTCGAAAGCCTCATCAGTTGACGTTTGCGCTCGACAGGGATGCCATCGCAACATTACCTACGACGCAGCGCAGCTATCAGCCCACAATCGCCCAACGTCATGTGATTGTTTCACTGTATCATCATGCGCGCACTTACGACCCACGTGAAGTAAGGGTTGATATAAAGCCCCATGGAGAAACCATTGATATTACAGTAGCCAGCCGGTTCCCTGAAAAAATCGCTGAATATCAGCGCGATATGCGCGAACAGGAGAAGGCAGCGTTTGCCGAATACCTTTACAAAAATTATTACGAGCAGTACCAAACACGCTTTAATGAAAACGCCATTAAACCTGACCATATTCGTTATATTCAAGAAAGCACCCGCGCCCTGATCCCGCTTTCTCAAGCGCTATACGAACAACTCGATCAACAAAGCGATGCGCGCAACTACATCAATTTGCTACTGGGTTGGATCCAAAGTATCCCCTATTCCACCTTAGAGGATCGTATAGAAACCAACGGATCCGGTTTTTTGCCACCCATCACATTGCTGAATCAGAATAAAGGGGATTGTGATAGCAAGTCGGTGCTGGCTGCAGCGATTATTCGCGCCTTTTTACCGAACGTACCAATGAAGATGGTCTTACTAAGGGATCACGCTCTTCTGGCCATTAGCCTAACTGTTAAAGGCGACGATGAAAGTCTTATGATTGATGGTATACCTTTTGTGTTACTGGAACCCACCGGCCCGTTGCAATTACCTCTCGGTCAAATTGGTGATACTACTTTATTAGCCATCCAACAAGGCGGCTATACCACGCAAACCATTCCAGTATTAACATTGAATTAATCCGAGAGGTGCTGGTTTCGTGAGTGAATTTGGAAGCGATAACACTGCCCGTGATTTATCGCTTGGAGCGATCATATTGCAGATTTATTAGTCACTTTGAACGTTTCAATACACGTCTGGTTACGCCCATTTTCCTTGGCTTTATATAGCAGTTTGTCGGCCTCATCGTAGAGGTCGCTATCGTGGCTGAAAGTCGTTGGTCTGACGTGAAGCGCGCCAATACTCACTGTTAAGCGGTCTTCTACTTTGGATGCTGCATGTGGAATATTCGTATCGTTAATTGCCATGTGGATGCGCTGGGTAATCGCCTCAAGTGCGCCCTGATCCACATCTGGCAATAGTAAGGCAAACTCCTCACCGCCGACGCGGGCAGCCAGGTCCTGACTGCGTTTAGCTATCCGGTTTAGCACTTTCGCTACTTCTTTAAGGGCTTCATCACCTTTACCGTGGCCATAGTGATCATTGAATTGCTTAAAATAATCAATATCCAGCAAAATTAAGCCTAAATCGCGCTGTTCGGCAACACTGTCAGTCACCAGCTCTGCTAGGTATTGGTCAAATTTACGCCGATTAGCAATGCGTGTAAGGCCATCCGCATCTGCATAAGCTTTGAGCAGATCATTCTTAAGTTTTAACTCGATCTGCATACCTATACGTGCCATTGCTAAGGGCAACTGAAATGGCTTGCGCACATAGTCCACGGCACCTAACTGTAATCCGCGCAACTCATCATCGGTGGAACCCTCGCCAGTGACAAAAATGACGGGAATGGATTTAGTCGATTCGTGCCGTTTAAGGTGGCGCAGCACCTCAAATCCATCCATATCCGGCATACGAATGTCCAACAGAATAAGGTCAACCACTCGATGACTCAAAAAATCCAGGGCTTGCTGGCCCGAACCGGCAATGTGCACCCAATATTTTTGTTGCAGCGCAAGACTAAGAATTTCAGCGTTGATAGGCTCGTCGTCTACGATCAACACGGATGCTTTATGACTCTCTAACTTTTCAAACAAAAGCTCGGTCATTTATAATTCTTCCTCAACTCAAACTCCATGCAAAGTGACAAATTTTCTATTCCAGCGAAATGTTTGATTATAGCTCTTGTTCCGCAAACTCAGCCAAGCGACTGCGCACTACACCGTCGAGATTTATCGTTGCGCTGCCAGAGAAATTTTTAAACTTCTCAACAATATACGTTAAACCAGAAGTTACCGCACTCAAATAATTACTGTCTATTTGTGCCAGGTTACCGCTACAGATGAGTTTAGTCCCTTCACCACAACGGGTGATAATCGTTTTTAATTGCGAAGCTGTCAGGTTTTGCGATTCATCCAACAGCACAATGGCATTTTGCAAGCTGCGCCCGCGCATGAAATTTACCGACTTAAACTGAATATTGGCTTTTTCCATGATATAGCTCATTGAGCCTTTGGTGTTTTCGTCGTTTTTATGTAGGACTTCAAGGGAATCGGTAATTGCCGCCAACCAAGGGGCCATCTTTTCTTCTTCGGTACCCGGTAAGAAGCCAATCGATTCTGCGATTTCTGGTGTGCTACGTGTGACGATGATCTTGTCATACATATTACGTTCCACGGTCATTTCCAGTGCTGCGGCTAGAGCCAATAAAGTTTTACCGGAACCGGCAGGGCCGGTTAAAATGACCAAATCAATATGCGGGTCGAGTAAGGCATGGAAAGCTAATGCCTGACCAATATTCTTTGGTGTAATGCCCCAGGCATGCCGACCCATTAAGCGTTCATAACCGAGATCCAGCACGTCCATGGTATCTTCATCCATCGACTCCACTAAACCAGCAAAATGGTTAGTATCATCGAGTAGAAACTCGTTGATGTAGGCTTCTGGTAAAACTTTGCGGGGTAACGTATGAATAGTATCACGTCCCTCAGTGCGGCTATCTACAGATTTAATCTGACTCCAGAAATCCCCTTCAAAACGATGGTAACCTTTGGATAAATATTTAATATCACTGATCAATTGGTCAGTACGATAGTCTTCCACCAAAGCCAATCCAGCCCCTTTGGCTTTAAGGCGCATATTGATATCTTTAGTTACTAAAATGACCGGCCTTGGTGCGCAGGTACGCTGCAAGTGCAACGCAACATTTATAATGCGGTTGTCATTTTCATTACTGGTGAATACTTGTTGGGATTCCGGCATATTTAGATCAGCAAAGATCGACAATGTCCCCGTCGGCGCAGACTCGCCTGCGGTCATGCCTGCCATCGACACACCCTTTAGCATATCGTCAGGTGTGGCATCATGGAGTAGGTCTTCCATTGCGCGAATAGAAACACGCGCGTCCCGCGCCACATCTTTCTTGCTGTCTTTGATATAGTCCAGTTCTTCGAGAACTGTCATCGGTACAACAACATCATTTTCTTTAAACGAGAGAAAGGCGAGCGGTTCGTGTAGAAGAATATTAGTATCAAGCACATACAACTTTGTGGTGGGTACTTTCTTTTTTGGCATCCGTTACTCCAGTTAGTTACCACGACAGCTGTTGCGACGTTGAAAGAAAATCGCTCCAGCGATACCTTCACAATAGTAAAGTTTGCGTCGCTTCGCACCTGATTTTTTCGAGTTTTTTTCACCATCCACCGATTAACAGTGACTTTGCTACACTTATCGCTACAATACCGCCGCTTTGATATTGAGACGGAGTTAGTGGAATGGGCAATAATGACACATTTGCAGTCGGGCAACGCTGGATCAGTAATACCGAACCGGACCTCGGATTGGGTGCGATCATGGCGACCTCGCACCGCACTGTCGACATTCTATTTCCAGCTACCGAAGAACAACGCACCTATTCATTAATGGATGCTCCATTAACACGACTAACCTTCGCGGTGGGTGACACCATTAAGAGTCATGAAGGTTGGGACCTGCTGGTTAGCCACATTGAGGAACAAGACGGTGTGTTGAGTTACCATGGCATTCGCGAAGACACCAAGCAAGATGCCAAACTACACGAAATCCAACTCGATCATCATATCCGCTTAAATCAGCCAGAAAAACGCTTATTCAGTGGTCAACTGGATGATCCCAAATGGTTTGACTTACGCCATGATTGCTTGCACTACCAACATCAACATTACACATCACCAACCTTGGGGCTCGCGGGAGCGCGATTAGAGCTCATTCCGCACCAAATCCATATTGCCTCAGAAGTTGGAAAACGTTATGCCCCTCGAGTATTACTCGCCGATGAAGTTGGCTTGGGCAAAACCATCGAAGCTGCGCTTATCGCCCACCAACAAATCCAAACCGGGCGAGCCCAACGAATTCTGATCGTGGTACCGGACAGTTTAGTGCATCAATGGCTGGTTGAAATGCTGCGTCGAGTCAATCTTAGTTTTGCCGTATTTGATGACAGTCGCTACACAGCCATTCAAGAAGAGCAAGGCACCACGAGCAACCCATTTGAAACCGAACAGTTGGTGCTGTGTTCATTGGATTTTTTCACCGCTAATCCAGATGTCTGTACTCAAGCAGTAGCCGCTACATGGGACTTGCTGATTGTGGATGAGGCGCATCATTTACAGTGGCAACCGAATAATCCTTCATTGGGCTACCAGATCGTCGAACAGTTAGCCAGTGCGACTAAAGGGGTATTACTGCTAACTGCTACACCAGATCAGCTTGGCCATGAAAGCCATTTCGCGCGCTTACGCTTACTTGATCCTGCACGCTTTCATGATTATGCCGCATTTCTGCAGGAAGAGGCCCACTATGGTGAGCTTGCAACGGCTGTGGAGCCATTACTGAATCACACCATTCCCAGTGCCAGTGAAGCCGAGAAATTACAGCAGGTCGCCGGCGACTGGCTTACTGACGAAATGGATCTCAGCGATGCCACAATACGAGAAACCGTGATCGACCGGCTGATTGACCAACACGGCACGGGCCGCGTGTTATTCCGCAATCGACGTGCGGCTATCCAAGGATTTCCTTCGCGCCGAGTGCATCCGCATCCACTCGAAGTCCCCAGCGTTTATCAAACACTATTGCAACAACATGGTGAAGACCTTGCTGTACAGTTGCATCCTGAGCAACAAGCTGAAGTGTTTGAGCAGTGGCTGACTGAAGACCCGCGAGTCGCTTGGTTACTCGACTTTTTAGCTGGCTGCAAACCGCAAAAGGTACTGGTTATTTGCGCCAGTGCGGTCACTGCGCAGCAATTGGCTGAACATGTCCGAGTTAAAACCGGGATCCGCCAAACTGTGTTTCATGAAGGTATGTCACTGCTCGAGCGTGATAAAGCCGCGCACTACTTCGCCCAAGTAGAAGACGGCGCACAGGTACTGATCTGCAGCGAAATCGGCTCAGAAGGACGCAACTTTCAGTTTGCCAATCAGTTAGTCTTGTTTGACTTACCCATGGTGCCTGATCTGTTGGAACAACGCATTGGCCGCTTGGATCGTATCGGACAAACCCAAGACATTGATATTCATGTGCCATTTTTCAACAATGCCAGCCAAGCTCGCTTATTCGATTGGTATCAGAACGGCTTAAATGCATTTGAAAAAACCTGCCCTATTGGGACCCGCGTATTCGAAGAAGTTCGTGAACTGCTATTTACTGCGTTACTGGATCCGCTCAATACCGACCATCAACAAAGGTTGATTGAGGCTACGCAAGAACTGCATCAACAGTACACCAAACAGTTGGAGCAAGGGCGCGATAAATTACTCGAAATTAATGCTTCCGGATTGGGTAAGGTAGATCCACTGTTGGATGCGATAGCCGCGAATGACGTTGCCCAGACCTTACCCAACTTTATGAATCGCCTACTCGATGCGTTAGGTGTACAGCAAGAAGAAAAAGACGCACACAGTTTTGTTTTAATGCCTACTGAGTCCATGGTCAATCATCTACCAGGCTTGGATCATGAGGGCATGGAAGTTACCTATCGACGTACTACTGCGACTCGAATGGAGCACCTGCAATTCATCAGTTGGGATCACCCATTAGTGCACAATGCCATGGATGTAGTACTGACCGATGTTTTGGGTAAAAGCAGTATGGCCTTTATTAAACAGCCAGAGCTGCCCAAAGGGGCCTACTTTGTTCAGGCTAGCTTTACCATCAGTGGCAAAGCGCCGCGTCATCTGCAACTAGAAACCTATCTGCCCGCGACACCAATTTTGGTTACCTTGGATGCCAAGGGGCAAGCGGTAGACTTAACGCCCGAGCGTTTATTCAGTGTTAACAAAAAGGTGGCAATGAAACTACTTGGCGCACTAAAACCTGCCATTCAACAAAACCTTGAGCATGCTGAGCGTATCGCGCACCAACAGGCCAATCAGATCCAGCATGATGCTATCGCTGCTATGCACAAACATTTGGGGGGGGAAGCTGAGCGCTTAAGCATGTTAGCTAAACACAATCCGTCTATTCGGCCCGAAGAAATCACCTTTATTGAAGCGCAAGTAAACGCCCTGAATGACGTGATGCAAAGTGCCCAATTACAGCTCGATGCAATCCGTTTATTGGTGAATAACCCCTAATGGTGTTGTTACATTACGAACCGCCAACGGATCCGTATTTATCTATCGTTTATCGCGACGATGATATTATTGTGCTCGACAAGCCCAGCGGATTACTCAGTGTGCAAGGTCGAGCAGCGGCTCACTTTGATAGTATCCAAACACGGGTACAGCGAGTTTTCCCTACCGCTAGCGTTGTCCATCGCCTTGATATGGCTACCAGCGGACTTCTGGTAATGGCCTTGAACAAACCCGCCAATAGTCATCTATCACGGCAATTCCAGCAGCGTAAGGTGAGTAAAACCTATTATGCTCGCGTGTACGGACAAGTAACCCCGGCACAAGGCAAAGTCGAGTTGCCATTAATTTGCGATTGGCCCAATCGCCCGAAACAAATGGTAGATCATGAGCACGGCAAACCCTCTGTGACGGAATACACGGTAGAGCAACAGGACGCGTTCAGTGCATTGGTGCGCCTCAACCCGATAACCGGGCGTTCACATCAATTGCGCGTGCACATGCAAGCACTCGGATATCCGATATTGGGCGATCGCTTATACGCTGAAGGCGAAGCTTTGCGCGTGTCGCCGCGTTTACTTTTGCATGCCACAACACTTGAATTTGATCACCCAACTCAGCCAAAACGCATGCAGTTTCGTTCAGAGCATCCTTTCAGCTGTGAACCAACTCCAGACAGCTATTATCAACATCAAGGATTTATTCGGGTTGATCAAAATGCAGAAATCGCGACAAGCGCCGATAACAAAACATCCACTTAAATCTGCGCCGCGAGAGTCTGAGTAGTTGTGCTTAGGATCGTACTGACAATTCTGCAAGTTTTGCTACTTAGCCTTATGCTGAGCTGGCTGAGCGTGCATGCACAAGCGCTGCCAAACGCGGAGCTATTGCATACCGATACGCAAAATCGATTGCCGCAAGCCAGTGTTGAAACCATTCTAGCCGGCACAGAACAAGTCCCAGTCACCTCCACGTCAGCAAGCCTGCCCCTTACCCGAGGCGTCGCCATCATTATCAGTGATCACCTCGATGGAGTGTTTGGCGATGATGGCATTAGCGTTATCGCCCAGTCGCTGAATGAGTGGGGTTGGCATACGGTAATCTTGCCTGCGCCGGTACCGAATTTAAGTAGCGAAGAAATAGCTGATGCTGAAGCTATGAATGCGTTGAGCGCGCAGGTTACCTTTACCAGTGAAGCCCGGACGCGTTATGGGTTGTCATTGAGTCAACGTATGCAAGGGGTCGCCGAATTAGTGCAAACAGTACCGGGATATCGGCTTGTCATCGCGCGTGGCATTGCGGCTGCTGGTTTGATCTCACTGTATCAGCAAGGGGCGTTAGCCGAGCCCGACAGTTTAGTTATAACGGGGCCTTTCTGGCCAAACCAAAGCTTTAATCAACAACTCCCAGTGGAACTCGCTCAAACTCCTTTTCCAGTGCTTGATATTACCAGTGAGTGGGATAATCGCTGGAGTCTGCAGACGATTGATGCGCGGCGCAAAGCTGCAGTTACCGAACTTAAATTGCACTATCGTCAACGTGATATCGTTGGCACCGTCTACACTGAACAACAATATTTAGCCCTCGCCAAGCAAATCTATGGCTGGATCACCTATTTGGGCTGGTAAATATTCAATTATTTTTCAAATGCTTTTTCAATATTCGGTGCTGCAACTCGGGCTCTTCAGGTAATTTTTTAAAAGCCGTCTATACTCTTCTTATACGATTAATATTTAGATGTCATAGGCGTGCAAATAGCATCATTTATCGACCAAAAGTCACAACAGCTCATCTACTATCTCAGTGCGTATTGGCGACGTGAACTGCCACACGCTGAGTTAGAGCTATTCTTTTGGGATACTCTAGAAGAATGGAGCCAAGTTGACGATAGAACCCAACCTTACAGTCAAAAGGAACGGGTATTTTGGCACGTGTTGCATCAGATGCATTTCTGGCCCGACAGCAAATTAGCCAGTGACCCTATCTTGCATGATGAACTAAGTAACTGTCTGCATTACCTTGAAGGGCGCGGTTTATGCCCGTTTGATTGCATTGGTATTCGTCCTTAAACATCTCTCGCTCGGTTTCTATCGATAAACCAAGACTACCGCGCAAATTTTTGCTAACGTTTTAGTCGTTTACATCAGCCTTCACGAGCGTGTTTTTTGTCTACCGTTTTATCTCCCTTGATCACTGCCATTAAGAACTATGGTGATAAGCGTATTCTAGCGATTTTCTGTTTTGGCATGGCCAGCGGTATGCCGTGGGTCATGATCGGCTCGGCGTTATCAGCATGGTTAAAAGACGGAGATTTATCACGCAGTTCAATCGGTTTATTTGGGGTTTTATTCGCCGCTTATAGCATCAACTTCCTTTGGTCACCACTGCTTGATAGAGTCAAGATCCCATGGTTAACCGCGCGTATGGGGCAACGTCGCAGTTGGATTTTAGTGACCCAATGGGGTGTTATTTTAAGCTGCTTGAGTATGGCGAGTTTGGATCTGGAGCAACACTTATTTAGCATCGCCGTTGCAGGTCTTTGTATCGCCATTGCCAGTGCAACACAAGATATTGCTATTGATGCCTTTCGTATCGATGTAATTGAAAGTCACGAGAAACAAAAACTAAGTGCCGGTTCCGCCATGGCGACTGCGGGTTGGTGGACAGGCTATGGCGGTCTCGGCGCGATACCCTTTTTCTTGGCTGATTTACCTGGCTGGCAATGGCAAGATGTTTACTACGTATTGGCAGCTGTCATGCTGCTGTTACATCTTACTGTGTATTGGATTACCGAGCCCATTACGCAACGTGAAAACGTGCAGTTACGAGCAGCAGCGTATTACAGCCAGCGCTTAGAATCTCACTCTAAGCGATGGTATGCAGCTGCGTTGGCTTGGATTGCAGTAACCCTAGTCGAACCGTTCAAAGACTTCTTTTCGCGCAATGGCGTCAAGCTGGCGTTAACCATGTTGTTGTTCATTTTCTTATTTAAGATCGGTGAAGCCTTTTTGGGGCGCATGAGTATCGTGTTTTATAAGGAAATAGGTTTTACCAACACCGAAATTGGTACTCTGTCAAAGCTGCTCAACTGGTGGGTAACCATCATCTTTGCGGTGATAGGCGGTATGGTTAATATGCGCTACGGAATCTATCGCGGATTGATGGTGGCCGGTATTGCCATGGCGGCGAGCAATCTGATGTTTTCGGTGATTGCCGAAGTGGGTCCGAGTAAACCGTTATTTATTGCTACCATCATTGTTGATGGTTTCACCGCCGCATGGAGCACCGTTGCGCTGGTAGCCTTTATTTCGTTGCTGTGCAATAAAACATTTTCAGCGACTCAATATGCACTAATGGCGTCATTAGGTAATTTCAGCCGCACGTTGTTGTCTTCCAGCAGCGGCTTTATGGTCGATGCACTGGATGGTAATTGGAGTCTGTTTTTCATTATCACCGCGATGATGGTCACGCCAAGCTTGGTCTTGCTGTATAGCGTACGACACCGCATTACTGCGCTGGAGCAGGCGGATAAGCAGTAAGTCAAGCCCAATTACTACTGTTTGGTAAAAATTTGAACCTGATTGCGCCCGCCTTCTTTGGCAGCATACAATGCTTGATCAGCATCTTCTAACCAAGCTAAAGCAGTGGCATAACCCGGATTGAACTCTGCTGCGCCAACACTGATGGTATAAGTGATTGTGGTGTCATCGTGCTTGACCTGAACCTTCTCAGCAGCTTTACGTAAACGTTCAGCCACATAATTGGCATGTGAAATCGGCGTATCGGGGAGCAAAATAGCAAACTCCTCACCGCCATAACGGCCAGCGTAATCGGTTTCACGAATAGATTTTTTGATCACTTCAGCTAACGATTGGATGACCTTGTCGCCCGCTTGGTGTCCGTAGGTATCATTGACACGCTTGAAGTGGTCAATGTCGAGCATGATCACCGTTGCGGCTTCTTCCGTACGTAATGAACGCTTGAACTCACGTTCAAACTGTTCTTGCCAAAACCGGCGATTAAACAAGCGCGTTAATCCATCGACCCGACTCATCTCTTCAAGCTCTGAGTTCAAGCGTTCAATATTCAATTTACCTAACGCTTGGTCGGTCACGTCATAAACCATGATGCAGACTTTTTCGATGCTTTCACCTAAAGAAGCTAAGGGGAAGATCGTAATGTTTTGATACATGTGATCAGACGCTGAGGTAATGGGTCGATTGGTACTAAATTTAAACAGAAATGGCCGCTGCTCCCAGATTAAAAAAGCAGGGGTTTGCAGATCAAACACAGGTTGAGCCTTGCGCTCTAACCATGCTTTATCGATTTCAGGAAACACAGAAAACAGGTTTTTGCCGACCACTGTGCTGGGTAGTTTCCCGCTGTGGTTCTCCATGAACTGATTCCACATTTCTACTTTGAAATCTCGATTGATCACTACAATGCCAACTTCGATTGAGCCCAGCAAATCATATTGCCAATGCAATTCAGCGACTTCTTTTGCAGAATGGCTCATTCAAAACGCCCCTCGTTTACATTAATCAAGCGAGTGTAAACCTGCTCCATGGCTGAGCCAGGTATTAACAATAGCAAATCAAATTGAACATCGTGCTTTTCAATCGTGTAGGCAATTTCTATGGCCATCACCTTACCCCAGCGCGAAATGGTAGACTCTAACAACACGTCCAGATCACAATGACGGCCCAAAATAATTGGGTGATTGTGACTAAATTTAACATTCAATTGCTCAGAAAGCGCGTTTAAACAGGCGCCAATTAAGATGTTTGACACATCCATCAAAGCTTCAATTTCAAGCTGCTCGGTGACCTCATTAGCTTCGTACTTAAGCAATTCAACCAAGCTGGCAAAATTATTATCGTTAAATAATAACAAAGCTTCACCGGTGATACCCGCGCTCACAAAGCCTTTGGACACTGCCGATAGCATCGTGTTGCGCTGAACCTCGGCAATCGCCATGTGCAATTCGTTGGTTTCGAGTACATTTACATTCGGGATTGGCAAATGAATAAACTCACCAAACAACTGCGCTAAGCTTTCACCTGCACGTCCCATGGCAACATTAACCAGCTCCCGATACGCATCAATGCGGTCAATCGCTTTAGGCGTCGTTTCGGCTTTCTCACTGGATTCTTGTTGCTTAGCAATTTTACCGGTGGTCTCAGGTGCCCCTGTATAAACGCCGTATTGGGCGAGAATAGTGGTCAGTTTTTCATTATCGATAGGCTTGCGAATGAAATCGAGTGCACCGAGCGACATCATCCGATTACGTGCTTCAGGTTGAACGTCACCTGAAACAACAATCACTAACGTGGGTAAATCATGCTCACGAATGTACTGCATGGTCTCATAGCCGTCCATAACCGGCATGTTGAGATCGAGGAAAAGCACATCACCCTTACCCGCTTTGATCTGGGTAATCGCATCTTCACCGTGTTCGGCAAAACTGACATCGACGTCCCAACCATCGGGGATCGAACGTGCCATTTGCCGGCGGGCAAATCCAGAGTCATCGCATATCAACACATTTGTGGTCATCGCTTTCCTACTACCGTTTCTACTACGCCTATCAAATCGCTACAGGTGCTTTAATATGCGGATGAGCTTGATAGTTACATAGCTCAAAATCGGCATATTCAAAGGCAAAAATATCTTTCACCGCGGGATTTATCTGCATCGTCGGGAGCGGATAGGGTTCTCGGCTGAGCTGTTCATTCGCCTGCTCTAAATGGTTCACATATAAATGGGCATCACCTAAGGTGTGTACAAAATCACCCAATTTTAGATCACACACTTGTGCCACCATCATGGTCAGCAAGGCATAGCTGGCGATATTAAATGGAACGCCAAGAAACACATCGCCACTGCGCTGATACAGCTGGCAAGACAACTTTCCGTCCAGCACGTAAAACTGAAACAGGGTATGGCACGGTGGTAAGGCCTGCTTGCCGTGCGCCGCATTTTCTTTGGGTGACATAGAAGTATCTGGCAGCACCGCTGGATTCCAGGCACTAACAATAAGGCGGCGAGAATCCGGATTATGCTTAATTTGTTGAATAACGTCGGCGATTTGGTCAATAACTTCGCCGTTTGCACCGGTCCAGCTGCGCCATTGCTTACCATAAACCGGCCCGAGTTCACCCTCGTCAGTCGCCCATTCATCCCAAATGGAAACGCCGTTTTCAGTCAAATACGCAATATTAGTTTCGCCTTTCAAAAACCACAGTAGTTCATGAATGATGCTGCGCATATGGCATTTTTTGGTGGTCACTAAGGGAAATCCCTCGGCCAAATCAAAGCGCATCTGATAGCCGAAAACACTAATAGTGCCGGTGCCTGTGCGATCATCTTTGCGCACCCCGTTGGCTAAAATGTGTCGCATTAACTCGTGATACTGTTGCATTTACTTCTTTTGACCTTGCTGTTTCATTGGACTATCAATTTGTCCGTGACGGTAGCCATACACTATCAACCCAGTGCCTAAGGCAATCATTGGGATACATAATAACTGACCTTGCGACAATCCAAAAGAATAAAGACCTAAGTGGCTGTCTGGCTCCCTAAAGAACTCAATAATAAAGCGGAAACAACCATAGCCTAAGAGGAAAAGTCCGCCAATCGCCCCTCTGGGCCGGGGCTTCGCTGAATACCACCACAACAACACAAAGAGCACCACACCTTCTAAAGCAAATTCGTATAACTGCGAGGGATGGCGCGGATAATTTCCGGCACCGGGGAATATGACTCCCCACGGAACGTCTGTGGTACGCCCCCACAACTCGGCATTAATGAAGTTGCCAAGTCGACCCGCACCTAATCCAATCGGCACCAAGGGGGCGACAAAATCACCGAGCGTGAGAAAGCGCATATTCATCTTGCGTGCATACAAAGCGATAGCCGTGATCACCCCCAAAAGGCCACCATGGAAAGACATTCCCCCGGTCCATATTTTTACCAAATAGAGTGGGTCGGACAGGAATAAGTCAAATTGATAGAACAGGACATAGCCGACTCGACCACCGATGATAACGCCGAGAAAACCCCAGAATAAAAAGTCACTCAGTTGCTCTTTGCTCCAGCCCACTCTGGCTAGGCGCTGCTTGGCGAGAAAAAACGCAGCTACAAAGCCAATTAAATACATCAGCCCATACCAGCGCACAGCCAGCGGGCCAATGGAAAAAATGATCGGGTCAATGTTAGGGAATACCCAATACTGTTGTTCTGTCACGTTGTTATAATCCCCACAGCATACGAATGCTGACTAAAACTAAAAAGACTGCGAATACTTTTTTCAGTCGCTGTGTATTCAGGCGTTGACCGAGCTTAGCGCCCAGCGGGGCGGTAAAGACTGATATTGCCGCAATGCTGAGTGTTGCTGGCCAGTAAACATAGCCCAAGTATCCCTGAGCAAAAGTGCTATATGACCAACCTGACACTACAAAGCTTAGGCTGCCAAAAATCGCGATAATGATACCACTAAATGCGGCGCATCCTATGGCTTGACGAATGTTAACACGATACCAAACCAAGGCGGGTACTAACAGCGCACCACCGCCAATCCCCATCAATGCTGAGAAAACTCCCGTGCCAAGACCTATAGTGGAGAGTTTGCGCGGATTGACTGAATTTAATGAGGTCACTTGCTTGCCAAAGAGCATATACGTTGCGATTAACATTACCAGACCAGCAAAAATCCCCTTCAGGATTTGACCGGGCAAATAGCTCGCCAAGATAGCCCCAGCAATTGCGCCAGCGGCAATGCCAACACCGCACCAGGTAACAATTTCACGATTGAGGTTTCCCAAGCGATAATGAGCTCGAGCAGAGGATAAACCGGTAAAAATAATGGTTGAAAGCGACGTAGCGATGGCAATTACAATAGTTTCTGTCGCCGGCACAGCCATCACATCAGCTAACAAATAGGTCAGAGCTGGAACGATAATCAGGCCACCACCGATGCCGAGCAATCCTGCCATCACACCCACGACAGCACCTAGCAACAAACACGCAATAATGACTAAAGACAAAACTTCCAACGTTAACTTACAGACCCGCTCGGGTCAGACCTCCCAGCTGCTTGCTATCGAGATAGCGATTCACAATGGCAAACACATCCTGTGGGTGTTCCGCAGCTAGCGCTTGCGGTAATAATTCTTCCAGTTCTGCAATATTCACATGGCGGATAACCCAATTAATTTTGCGAATATTGTGTGCGTTCATACTGAGCTTGCGATACCCCATCGCCAGCAGCAGCAAAGCACCGCCCGGTTCACCAGCAAACTCTCCGCACACAGTCACAGGGGTATGCGCGGCGGTACACTGCTGGGCAATACTGTTTAAAGCGTTTAAAACCGCGGGATGATAGCTATTATACAAACTCGCAACCCGCGCATTGTTGCGGTCCACAGCTAACAGATACTGAGTTAGGTCGTTACTGCCGACCGAAAAGAAGTCAACTTTGCGCGCGATATGCCAGATCTGATAAATCACCGCAGGGACCTCCAGCATTACCCCAATTTTCGGCCGCTGCAAGGTCTGCTCAGTGGCTTTTAGTTCCTCTGACACCTCATGAAATGCTTGGTCAATTAACCGGTTAGCATCATCCACTTCGGATACTGAAGTGATCATGGGCAGGAGTATATGTAAATTTTGCATCCCCGCGCTGGCTCTAAGCATCGCTCTAATTTGCACCAGGAAAATTTCCGGGTGATCGAGGGTTAATCTGACGCCACGCCAACCCAAAAAGGGGTTTTCTTCATTAATGGGGAAGTAAGGCAAGGGTTTATCGCCCCCGACATCCAGGGTACGCAACGTAATCTCTTGGGTCGGCGCACTGTCAAGAATTTGCTTATACAGCGCACATTGCTCGGATTCCGATGGGAAGCGCTCGCGCAGCATAAAAGGAATTTCGGTGCGATATAAGCCAATCCCTTCGCCTTGTATGTTTTGCAATTCTAATTCAGCTGAAAGACCCGCATTGATAAGCAATGAGACCGCTTGTTCATCAGTGGTTACCGAAGGCTCTCCGGCATGTGTCTCTATGCGCTCAGAAAGTTCAGCTTCTTCAGCAATCAGTTGCTCAAACTCAGCTTTTATAGCGCGCTGGGGATTAACGATCACTTCGCCTGAATAACCATCCAACAAAATAGACTTGCCATCGAGGAGTTGAGGTGACACCTTGTCTAGCCCCATCACCGCCGGCACGCCCATCGCACGTGCTAAAATCGCGGCATGGCTGTTGTTCGACCCACGGATGGAAATAATCCCAGCCAGAAACTGACGTGGAAACTCTGCCAACATAGGCGCTGTGACTTCCTCTGCTAACAAAATCGACGGTTGTTCGACATGCCGAGCGATCGGTTCGACCCCCTTAGGCCCACTCACAATGTTACGCAGTATGCGGTTGGATAAATCGATTATATCGATCGCCCGCTCTTGCATGTAGGGGTCTTCCATATTAGCAAAGCGGGCAGCATAGGCATCCACAACCAGTTTTAAGGCAGACCCAGCATCCCATTCTTGCTGCTTTATCTTGGCTTCGACTTCGCGCCCCAAGCTGTTTGCATCAAGTAATTGATTGTAAAGCTGGAAGATGGAACGCACGTCATCGGGAATAGCCCCTTCCAGACTGGTTGATAATGAGGTTACTTCCTTGCGCGTAACCTCAACGGCTGCACGATATTGCTCTATTGCGGTGGTGATATCATCGGTATGTCGCAGTTGCCAATGCGCGAGATCAATCTTAATGTTGGGCTGAAAGCCTATTCCCATCGCCAGCCCTGGCGAGCCTGCTACCCCATGTAAATTCTTTTGACTCGCCGCCTGATTAAGTGTTGCCTGGGCGCGCAACGCACCGCGGATTTCAGCATTCGTAATCTCCAGCGCAACTTGCGCGGCTAGCGTCACTAAAAAGGCCTCTTCGTCTTCGCTAAAGCGACGCTTTTGACGTTGCTGTAAGGTGATAACCCCCAACACTTTACGTTGATGAATGATAGGGGCACCGAGGAAAGCATTAAAGCGTTCTTCTTTCACTTCATCATAGTGTTTAAAGCGAGGGTGACTGTGGGCATCATCGATATTAAGGGGTTCTTCACGTTGGCCAACCAATCCGATCAAGCCCTCGGTAAAACCAATCTTTACCACTCCTACCGCTTCAGCAGCGAGGCCTTCTGTGGCAACTAAGGTCAATTTTTGGGTCTGATAGTCGGCTAAATACATAGAACACGCATCGACCGACATAGTCTGTTTAACGCGGGCAACCAAATGCGCGATGGCATCATCCAGCACAGGGATTTGATTAACTTCTTGTACGATACGTTTGAGCGTTGTTAGCATAAAGTTCCGTGGCCGCGACTGCCCCAAATTTCAAGCGTTAATCGTTTGCCCTAAAGGCAGTGATTGACTCAGTTTGATTGCTGACGACGTTGCTTTTTGCGACGTGGCTGTCCAAACACGGCTTTATTATTTGCCGGCATCGCTACGGGCGAGAATTCTTTCATCACCCGCCGATACACATCACGCTTGAAGGACACTACATTGCGCACGGGATACCAATAGCTAACCCAGCGCCAGTCATCAAATTCTGGGTGCCCCGATTGCAACACATCCACGTCCCGCTCGTCACAGCGCAACTGGAGCAAAAACCATTTTTGTTTTTGTCCGATACAAACTGGGTTCGAACCTTGTCTTATAAGCCGTTTGGGCAATTTGTAACGCACCCAGTTACGGGTGGAAGAAAGGATTTCTACGTCGTTTGAACGTAAGCCTACTTCTTCGTACAACTCACGGTACATCGCTTGTTCAGGTGTTTCACCATCGTCGATACCGCCTTGCGGAAATTGCCAAGAATGTTGTCCGTATCGTCTCGCCCAGAACACTTGCCCTAAACGATTACAAATGACGATACCCACATTCGCACGGAATCCGTCTGCGTCTATCACGAAGACTCCATAGTGCGTAATTCATTATCAATGATTTCATTCTTCCATAAACGAGTTGAATTGCATAGCATTAGAAACAAATAGTTTACCCTCAGACAACGAGCTCTATTGGTGCAAGTACCAAACACGCCCCCACAAAACATTGAAGACCTTATCAAGCGCGCTAATCAATTGGCAGGACTGACCCTTGGTGACTTAGCGGCATTAGCGAATATTGCGGTGCCGGCCAATTTTCAGCGTCAGAAAGGTTGGAGTGGTCAACTGCTTGAATTATGGCTCGGCGCCACGGCGGGATCACGCCCACAGCACGATTTCCCAGAGCTCGGCGTAGAGCTAAAAACCTTACCCATCGATCACGCTGGGCGCCCAGCAGAGACAACCTATGTGTGTTATGCCCCCTTACTCGGGCAAGAAGGGGTTAACTGGGAAACAAGTAGCGTTTACCACAAGTTACGCACCGTATTATGGATCCCGATTGACGGTGAGCGCAGCATTCCTCCAAGCGACCGGATGGTGGGCAGCCCGATTTTATGGCAACCCAATGCCGCACAAAGTAGCCAATTAAAGGCCGATTGGGAAGAAATCATGGAGCGCATCAGCTTAGGGGCGGTTGAGTCAATCACCGCGCGCTTAGGCGAGGTATTACAGCTTCGCCCCAAGGCCGCCGATGGCTCACAGACTACTGCTGCGATTGGTCCTAATGGCGCCCTAATCCAAACCCGACCGCGCGGCTTTTATCTACGCAAAGCATTTACTCAAGAAATACTGCAGCAGGCTTTTACGTAGTTTGCGGTTGCCAGAGACTCTGCGCGCACAGCACACACCTAATTGCCCATCGGTTCTATGCAGACTTGATATACGTCAATATCCGCTCATCCACGCACTGTTAGCATGACTAATAGCTAATACGTTATCGGAGTGAAGAAAATGGCCTTGCGAATCACTGAAGACTGTATCAATTGTGATCTTTGTCCGGTTGAATGTCCCAACGAAGCTATCAGCATGGGCGCTGATTTTTATCAAATCGACAGCAACCGTTGCACTGAGTGTGTCGGGCATTACGATGAACCAAACTGTGTTGCGGTTTGTCCTGTGGGTTGTATTGAACCGGACCCCGACAAGCGCGAAAGCATTGATGAGTTAGCGGATAAATTTACCCGACTGCACTGCTAGTTTGCTTTTGATGTTTGCGCCTGCACAGCACCATTACTGGCCGCGGTGTTGGGTGTTTGAATTTTGGCCAAAGGGTCTAGGAAAATCGGTTCATCATGAGCATCCAGTGGGTCATCAAACTCACTGGCACTGCGTGCGCCCATCGTTGTGATGTACTTAATAAACATATCTGACAAAAACTTTTCCGACTCAAACCCTAAGCGCCGTGCCACAGCAGTCACTTTAGCATCCGTTCGCATTAAGACCTTTTTGGCGTATTCCAAGCGATAATGATAAACAAATGCGCGGAAATTGCGTTTCAATAGAACATGAATAGCGATGGCCAAATCGGTTGGATCAACGCCTGCAGCATCGGCTAATTGTTCAATACGCAAACCAATCACCTTATAGGCTTTACGTTGGATCATGGCTTTTTCAGCCCGTGCCAAGGCCTCACGTAAGCGCCATTCCTCGCCTTGTTTTTTCTCCAAGCGCACCAAGTCCAGAGGCTGTGGTGAGTAGCGGCGACGTTCCAGCAACAAGATAAAAATCATCAAAAAGACCAAACCATAAGCATAATGCAGTGTGGTCTGCCACCAACTGAATTGGACAAAGTTGAATGCCACCAATGCGGTGAGTATGGTCGCGGCAAAACCTATGCCCACCATCGTCGCTAAGAGACTAATAATGGTGGGAACGCGGTAATAACTTACGTCGACCACTTGCTCAGACAAGGTATTCTGGTAAGTTTGCATCGCTTCAACCAACTTAATGCCAATGCCAACAATCATCAAACCTGTCAGGCCATAAACGAAATAGACCGGGGCATACGTTAATGGGTTGCCTTGTGGTTGTTGCATGAGTAAGTTAATTTTTTCACTTGCTGGTAGTAATAGGGTCGGCACTTGCAGGCCGACCACGAGAACTACACCGAGATACATCAGCGGCCGCCATCGAATAGGCTGTTTTTGTACCATCGGAAAACTCATCAACGCAACGGCAACCATCATTAGCAATGGCACACAATAAAACAGGCCAACTAACACTGCCAACCAATGCGCAGCACCAGATAATCGCAATAGGTCTTCGGCCAGAATAAGCGGCCACAGCGCGCTAATTGCATACAACAGCTTACCGTGCGGCAACACGTCAAAACGGGCCCAGGCAAAGGCCATCAAGCCTAGCCATAAGACAAACAGCAAGGTTGTTAAGAACTCTAAAAGTTCAGCCATAGTTTACCAGTAAGCCTCTTGCTCAATTGCTGCAGCTCGGGTTCGTTCAATCACTAATAGTAGGTTATGAAGTTTATCGGCGGTCCATGACTTTAATGCAGGAATATCCTCAAATTCAGCTTCATTGAGTAACTTTTTCAATGTGATCAGCGCCTTCATTTCCTCTACACCGATCAAGATATCGTGCCAGGGAGCACGAAAATCACCGCGTTGATCACTGAACAAGTCAGCGAGTAAATACCCATTGGTCAGTGCTTGGCGCAACACCGCCTCGGTTGCAATATAGTGTGTTTGGGACAGTGGTTCCGGTTGTGCTAACGTCTGCATTACGTTTTGCCAGCCTTGTGACAACCACCCGCGAGCATGCTCCAATACAGGCTTATCGTATCCCGTTGCTTCATTTCGCCACGGCTTTTTGACCATTAGCTCGCTGGTCAGAATTTTGATTTCATTGGCTTCACTGGAAAAAAATAATTGCTCTGGGGAACGGCCTTGCAGTAAGCCGACTTTACGCCCTTGCAAATAGCTCATCAGGGCTTCATGTTCGGTCAAGAAATGGGTAAAAGGGCCCTTTTTCGAGCGGAGAAAACGTAAATTATGTAATTCGGTTAACCAGGACCATTTTTGCGTGTAACTGATCAGCCGCTTGTGCAGAGTCAGTAGCGGTGCGCATTGTAATACCGGTAAATACAGCGAAACACTTTGCACCAACAAATATAAACCTTCCTGCACATTATCCAAGTACTTTAACGCCTGAGTGTTCATATAGACTTGTTCGTGGTGCTGCCAATGCCCTAGCGCAGCCTCAACAGCGTTACAAAATGCCTCCTCAGTGGTACTTTCAAATTCGAGTGGCAAATAATCGGGCAATGGGTGCCGGCCTTGGCGCGTTTCACCGAGCAAGGTATACCCCATCGCGGCTTTAGTCGTATCGCTCAAGCGCAACGATAAATGCTGATTGAGCACCCGCGCTAGTTGAAACACCCGCTGCACATCACCCTGCTTGAGCTCAATTTCCACCTCGTGGATAGGATGAGAGTCTTTTTCCGTGGTGACTTCACCATGATCAAAGACAACTTCTACGCAATCATCTCCCAAGGTTAGGCGATATTCATGCCGCGTAAAATCAGTGGCAAAGCGCTTTACTAAGGCGCTTTGCAACGCTTCCGAGGTCATTTCTGCAGGCCAGCGCACATCATTAAACAAGCGCAAATCCGGATGCTCTGAACTTAACGGGATATTGTATTCACCACGCTGATGCAAGCCACCAATCGTAGACCCCTGCGTCTTCAGGGTTTGCTCATACTGCCCGTTGCAGCCACGCACGCGAAAACCAAAGCGATGCGTAGCGAAAAAATGATCATCGGTATCATAGTATTGATTACTCAGTTGCTTCTGCTCATGGGCGATGGTTAGCTCACTGGCACTACCGAGCAAATTGCTCAGGTCAGGCAATAAGCGCTGAAAACGCTCGTGGCCGTCACCATTGACCACAAATTTCATCTCAACTTCGTTATTCACAACATTTTTTTATGATTAAGCATAGATGCGCATAACCTTACTCTTGAGGCTTTGACTTGGCAATCAGTTCACCATCGAATACCATCGGCATATTAAATGATAATTTGCACAAGGCTTTAGCAACTATGCGTTCAGCTTTTTTCATGGCTCTGTTGATTTCGATTGGATTGCTGATGAGTCCATCAGTTACAGCGCAATCAGCAGACGACTCGGCGACTATTATGGATGACCTTACGGTCTTCTTGCACACGGGGCCGAGCCGCAACTACCGAATAACAGGCACAATCGTGGCGGGTTCACCAATCACCATCCTAGCTCGTGAAGGTGACCCCGAGTTCGTTCAAATCAGTGATGATGAAGGCCGCACAGGCTGGGTTGAAGCGCGCTTTATTTCAACTTCCGGCTCGATCCGTGCGGAGCTACCGGCGTTGCGTCAAGCCATAAATGACGTGCGTGCCAGTAACACAACATTGCAACAACAAAACCAGCGTTTACGCGAGGAAAACGCCACATTAACTCAGCAAAGCCAGCGCCTAGCGCAACAGCTGGAAGGTGCGCTGCAAGAGCAGCAAACCTTGCAAGAACAGCTGCAGCGTGTCGATCAAAAGGAAATGATCGATTGGTTCACGCGCGGTGGCATTGTCGCGGTAGCGTGTATTTTGTTGGGGATCTTAATTACTTTTATCCCCAAGAAGCGCCGCCGCAACGACCAGTGGATGAATTAATCATCATCCACTAGTGTCATCAGCGAGGTATTTCCGCCCGACGCTGTAGTATCGATACTGATGGTTTTCTCCGTCATCAAACGGATGATCAGATTGTCCATATATTCTGACGTGATAACAGGCAGAATAGGTCCTTCACGTTGCGCTAATTGCGCACAGAAGAACTCGTTATGGTTATTCTGACTATCCACCACAACCGCATTTAGCGCGGGGTCAGCCAGCAACTGAGTGAGATGCTGAGTACGCGCAATCTGTAAAATACTGGCTGGCGCGCCCGCATCTACCAAGTAACCTTTAATCGCTTCGATCTCTGCATAATATGCATCCGATACCACTGCCACCATGGTATTGCCCGTCGCCAGTGCTGTGACCAGTGACAACACCCAGTACTCAAAGGTAACACTACTATCACCATAGCCAAGGATCACTCCGCGCGGCTCTAAGCGTAGTTCATTTGACTCGCCAGTTGGGCCTGGCAATTGGGTATGCTTCTTGAGCATTTTCTCGATTAATGTCAGCTGCTTGCGCGCACTTGCCAGGGTAGTGTCGAGTTCATCTACATAGCGATTACTGACGTCTTCCTTGGCCAATTGTGCCAGCATTTGGCGGATATATGACAAGCGATCATTTAGCGATGTTAAGCGCCATTTATCTTCAGCCTTAGTGGCGGCCTGCATCAACTCAACAACCGACGAATAGTGATCATCAGCAGAACCAAAATCGATCTTGCGACTATCATCCGAGGCGTACCAGATTTCCGCAGGCGTTTTGCGCTCAAGTAGCAAGCGCGGGAGGTAGTTCGGGCCACCCGCTTTCGGTCCTGTACCCGACAAGCCTCGCCCACCAAAGGGCTGTACCCCGACAATCGCGCCGATCATGTTGCGATTGATATACACGTTACCCACTTTCGCACGCGCGGCAATGTAGTTGGCACGTTCTTCGATGCGCGAGTGGACGCCTAAGGTCAAACCGTACCCGAGTTGATTGATTTGCTCGACCACATTATCTAAATCTTTAGATTTAAACCGCACGATGTGCACGATTGGGCCAAACACTTCTTTCTCAAGCACGTCTAACGACGGGATCTCATACAATGTCGGCGCAAAGAAGTGACCTTTCGCAGCCAACTCGTCGTTGAGTTCAGTCTGATAAATTAGCTTCGCCTGGTCCGCCATTTTTTGCGTGTGCGCCTGCAAAGTTTTTAATGCTTTTTCATCAATAACCGGACCCACATCAGTGTGTAGCCAGGTAGGGTCACCGATTTCCAACTCTTGCATAGCACCGGATAGCATTTCGATGACATCGTCAGCGATATCTTCTTGCACAAACATCACGCGCAGCGCTGAGCAGCGCTGTCCCGCGCTTTGAAAGCCAGAGTGCACTACATCGTCCACCACCTGTTCTGGCAATGCGGTGGAGTCAACGATCATGCAGTTTTGCCCACCCGTTTCGGCAATCAATGGTACCTGCGCACCGCTGCGCTTGGCCAACGTACGCGAGATAAGTGTTGCCGTCTGGGTTGAGCCGGTGAACATGACTGCACTCACCCGCTCGTCCGGTAATAAGGTTTCACCCACCGGCTGCCCGGTGGCAACAACAAGCTGTAAGGCATCTTCAGGCAAACCTACGCCGTACATGATTTCAACTGCACGACGCGCAATCAATGCGGTTTGCTCAGCCGGTTTGGCGATCACCGTATTACCTGCAGCTAAAGCTGCGACGACTTGCCCCAAAAAGATCGCTAAAGGGAAGTTCCATGGGCTAATCGCTAACACGACACCCCGCGATAATAATCGCTCGTCTTTACTCACTTCTTGAATCTGTACCGCGTAGTAGCGACAGAAATCCACCGCTTCGCGGATCTCATCAATACCATCTTGCGTGACTTTACCCGCTTCTAACATACACAAAGCAATCAACTCATCGCGGTGACGCTCAAGCGCATCAGCAATTAGATTCAAAATTTCAGCGCGCTCAGAAACCGGTGTTTCACTCCACTTGGCATAGCCATCACTGACTTTACCCAACTTGGTGAGCATCTGCTCTGGCGTATCATAAATGTGATAACCCACCACGTGGTTGAGGTCAGCTGGATTGCGCACGGCAACTGCGCCTTCAGGTAGCTCACCGTCAATGCGATATTCGTTGGCAGCGCGCTCGACGCCAAGCTTTAACGGCACAATTTGATTAAACTCGGCGATATCAAGCCCGCGGGAGTTGACGCGACTAGGCGCATACAGGTCCGCTGGCATTGTGATCTTGGTATTGACTCGCTCGTCAAGGCGCTGGGTGCGCTCGACCGGATCTTCGAGGAGGGATTCTACCGGCTTCTTGTCGTCAATAATCGCATTCACAAAAGACGAGTTCGCACCGTTTTCTAACAAACGACGCACTAAATAGGCCAAGAGATCTTCATGATCGCCCACCGGCGCATAGATCCGGCATTGAATGCCTTCATCACTGACCACACTGTCGTACAGAGTATCACCCATACCGTGCAAACACTGGAATTCAAAACCACTGTGATCGCCCCCTGCCAGTTCAATAATGACCGACGCGGTGTAGGCATTGTGGGTCGCAAATTGTGGGTAAATCGTGTCACGATAAGCCAACAAACGATTGGCGCAGGCATGATAAGACACATCGGTTGAAGATTTACGGGTAAACACCGGATAGTGCTCAACGCCAGCTTGCTGACTGACTTTAATCTCACTATCCCAATAGGCACCTTTCACCAAACGCACCATCAATTGACGGTTGTGCTTCAGGGTCAAATCTCGCAGCCACTCAATAACATGAATAGCCCGTTTTTGGTAGGCTTGCACCGCTAGACCAAAACCTGACCAGTCTTCTAATTGCGGGTCTGCAAAGACTTTTTCGATAATATCGAGGGATATATCCAAACGCTCAGATTCTTCAGCATCAACCGTTAAACCAATATCATATTGCTTGGCTAACAAACACAACGCCAACAGCTTTTCGGGTAACTCTTTCATCACGCGATCGTAATGAGTCAGCTCATAGCGCGGATGGATAGCCGACAGTTTTACTGATATACCAGGGCTCTTACGCGGCCCTCGGCCAGCGGCTGCTTTACCTATGGCATGAATGGCAGTTTCGTAAGCTTCGTAATACCGCTGCGCATCTTTACTATTGCGAGCACCTTCGCCAAGCATATCGTATGAATAGGCATAGCCTTTCTTTTCTTTCTCAGTAGCCCGCTTGATGGCATCTTCAATCGATTCACCCATCACGAACTGACGGCCCATCACTTTCATGGCGATATTCATTGCACGCCGGATCACTGGCTCCCCCATGCGGCCCATGGTCTTTTTCAGTAGGTTAAACTGGTCACTTTTAGAGCGATCAGCATAGTTCACCATGTTACCGGTTAGCAGTAGCCCCCACGAAGATGCATTCACAAATAACGAGTCACTATTGCCCAAATGCGGAGCCCATTGTCCGCGTGACAATTTGTCGCGGATCAACGATTCTTGATTCGATTTATCCGGCACGCGCAGTAGCGCTTCCGCCAAACACATCAACACCACACCTTCGGAAGTGGACAGAGAATACTCGTTAAGTAAGGCATCTACGCCACCATGTCCTTGCTGCTCTTTGCGGATCTGCAACACCAATTTTCTGGCGCGATCCCAAGCACGACTCCTTGCACGCATATTGATCTCGGCCTCAGGCAGAATAAAGTCAATGGCTTTATCCTCATCAATCCTGTGGTAATCGCGGATCACTTGGCGCAATGGCGTCGTGGTACAAAGTTCATCAGAAAACAGCATAGGTGCCTCATCATATGGTTGATTTGGGCGCCACGATAACGCTGAACGCCCAAGAAAAAAAGAGTCTCGGTAAAAACTTGCTACGCAAAAGTGTCAATTAACGATTACCCTATTTTAGAGACAGCATGCATAGCGTGATTTATAGCCATTACGGCTTGGCTACAGCGAGCTAAATTTATTCTGGCAAGACTGGCTGATGAGCCCCAAAACCTAGCGTTAATGAACCAAACAGTGCGACTCTGTCTAATTAGAATACGGAGTAAAAGTGCTATTCTTTACTTATCAGTCAAATCTGATCGGTCGATGTTGAGCTCTAAGAGCTATCTTCTTGACGGCTGGATTCGAAAACGCGCGGCGATAGGACGCGAGTGGCTCGTTTCGCGACTGTCTATCCGGCGGAGTTCGCCCGTGGAATAGGTAGCATTGATAATAAAGCTGTGCCATAAACTTTACGTCAACCAGCTACACTAAAGTTTGATAGTGAGAGCAATTTGAGCAGCGATAAAGCTTGCTGCGGGCGCTAGGCTTAGCGAGTTCGTCTTTGAACTCAGTTCTGTGCAATTGCTCAAACGGTGCATCAACGTATGGTTAGTCAGGTTGATTGTTGAATAACAGGATAGTTGGATAGTTGGATAGTTAATACAGAGTCAATATTGTAAGGATGAATATGAAAACATTTCGTAATGCACTAATAGGTCTATTGATAGTTATCATCGCCGGGTATTTTCTGTTTGCCGACTGGTTGATCAAAACCATCGCCGAAGAAGAAATTGGCAAAGCTTATGGTGCCGAAGTGAATATTGGCGCAGTTAGCCACTCCTTGTTCCCGACCACCATCACCTTTAGCGATATTCAATTGACTGATCCAATACAACCCACCACCAATAAAGTTGCAGTGCAGCAAGCCTTTGCCGACGTTGAGTTTGGCCCTTTGCTCAGCAAAAAATTGATCGCCAACGAAGTGAATATTGATGGCGTCGCATTTGGTACTGCGCGCGCATCTGCCGGTGCCGTGTATCGCCAACCAGAGCCCGCCGGTAACTTTGGTTTTCCGAGTTTAGAAGACGTGCCGAGCGTGGATGAATTACTGCAAAACTCACCGTTAAAAACCACGGCAGCGGTAACACAAGCGCAACAGACGGTACAGAAGCATGAAGCCATTTTAAAGGAACAATTCGAAGCCCTGCCCAGTAAGGCGCGGATCGACGAATACAAAGCACAAATAAAAGCGCTACAAGCGCAAGATCTCAAAGATCCACAGGCAATGCTGCAAGCTAAAAATCAGTTTGATCAACTAAAAGAACAAATACGCGCCGACAAAACCCAACTAGAAAGCTTTACAACGGCTGTGCAAGCAGCCAAGGAAGACCTAAGCGCAGCAAAAACTGCATTAAGCCAAGCCAGTAAAGAGGATTATCAGTTACTGCAAGGTTTGGTAGGCGGAGACCAAGCGGCACTGGCGCAAATTACCCAAAGCTTGTTCGGCGAAAAGGCCGCCCAATATACCCAATATATTACCTTGGCGATCCAAACCCTGGCCCCCATGTTAAGCGGTGAAAGCGCCGCTGAAGAGACACCCAAAGAGATTCCCGCCGATGGCTTACCGAATGTATGGATCAAGCAAGCGCGGGCTTCAGTGCTCGTCAATGGAGAATCCATTGCGAGCGAATGGCGCAATATCACCGATCAACACGCATTGGTGAATGGCCCCACTGAATTTGTCATTGATGCCGCGCAAAGCGCTTTATGGCAAGTATTTTCAACGTCTGGGCAATTCGCGGTTACCGCCGATGGTGTCAACGCTGAGCAACAGTGGTCGATTAAAGGCATTAATCTCAAAGATTTAAACCTGTCGGACAGTCAACGCATGAGTGCTCAGATCTTGTCAGCGCTCGCCACCACAACGGGTCAACTCAGTGTGATCAATAGTCAACTGGACGGCACCGGTTCGATTGATTTAGCTCAATTAAGCATGGCCCTCACGGGGAGTGACGATTTTACCTCCGCAGTGGCCAGCGCCATGGATGATATTTCAGCGCTATCGATGCGGTTAAATTTAAGTGGTGATTTACAATCGCCTAACTTCAGTTTGCGGTCGGATTTAGATCGTCAGTTAATGAGCGCGATTGCCACAAGCTTCAGTCAGGATGAAACTGGCAAGCTGGCCGAGTTACGCAATAAATTAGAAGCCAAAACGGCGGATTCGTTGGGTGATACCAGTGGCCTCCTCAGTCAACTGACGGGCTGGCAAGACCAAACAGCGGGACAAAGCGCTACGCTCAACGAACTCTTGGCTGCGCCGCTGAATAACGCGGTGGAAAAAAAGAAAAACGAGTTGTTAGATAAACTTAAAGGCAAACTGGGCGGCTAACGCCCGTCACCTCTTGCTTGCACGATAAATCACGGCATAATGGCAACATTCGATTAATTGAGGTTGCCTATGTCGCGCGATAAAGTGATCCCGCTAATACTGTTGGTATTATTGGCTGCGTTACAGTATCGCCTGTGGTTTGGTAAACACAGCATCCCCGACCTTTGGGAACTACAAAGTAAAATCGATGAGCAAGTTCAACAAAACGCTAACCTTACCCAACGCAATGAACTGCTCAAGGCAGACATCAATGACCTCAAAATTGGTTTGGAAGCCATAGAAGAGCGCGCTCGTAATGAGCTTGGTCTGATCAAGCAAGGTGAAACTTTCTATCGTATCCTTCCCGCTGAGCAATAAGTATGAATGAGCGTTTTCCAGTAGTTATTCCTGCCGCGGGAGTGGGTAAGCGTATGCAGGCCGATCGCCCTAAGCAGTACTTGCTGCTTAATGGTGAGCCGTTATTGGCACACACGCTTAAGAAACTGCTAGCGCATCCTAAATTGGGGCAATTATTTTTGGTCGTCAATGATGACGATGGTTATGTGGATGAGTTAAACCTAGCGCAAGAACCGCGCATCACCCGCGTCAGTGGTGGCAGCGAACGGGTTGATAGTGTGCTGAATGGACTGCGTGCTGTCGCGCAGCACGCAAAAGCTAATGAGTGGGTTTTGGTGCACGATGCAGCGCGCCCTTGCGTGTCAGCAACTGACATTGATGCTCTGATCCAACACGTCACACACCACCAGCAAGGCGGGATCCTTGCTTACCCGGTGCGCGACACGATGAAGCAAGCCAGCGCTGATCAACCCAATCTCGTCGCGCAGACCCAACCGCGCGAACATTTATGGCATGCGCTTACGCCGCAAATGTTTCGTCTAGATGAGCTCACACGTGCGATTGAGCAAGGGCTAGCACAGGGCGCAAGCATAACTGATGAGGCTTCCGCGATGGAGCAGGCAGGCTACAGAGTAAGTTTAGTCGAAGGCTGCGTAAGCAATATTAAAGTCACTCGCCCGCCTGATTTAGCCTTGGCAGAATTTTATTTAACTGATTACACCCCCGCAGATAAGAAGGTACAACAGTAGTATGCGTATTGGTCACGGTTTTGACGTTCATAAATTTGGTGGCGAAGGCCCAATCACCATTGGCGGTGTAAGCATTGATTATCCGCAAGGATTGCTAGCGCACTCCGACGGTGACGTTTTGCTGCATGCATTGTGCGATGCACTGCTTGGCGCAGCGGCTTTGGGGGATATTGGTAAACACTTCCCCGATACCGACGCAGCCTACGCCAATGCCGATTCGCGGGTATTATTGCGTCATGTAGTGGGTCTGCTTGCCGAGCGAGGCTTCCAGCTGTGCAATGCAGATATGACTATCGTGGCTCAAGCACCCAAAATGGCCAGCCATATTGACGCGATGCGCGCCCACATCGCAGCGGATTGTCAGGTTGAACTGGATGCCATCAATGTCAAAGCCACTACTACTGAAAAGCTCGGTTATACCGGTCGCAAAGAAGGCATTGCTTGTCATGCTGTGGTGTTAATTGAGCGTATCGCATGAGTCTAACACTCGCTACCGATTGGTATTATTTACATGGTAAACCCCAAGCCTCAGCTCGCTTTAAGGCCATTGCCGACGATTTTATTGTGACTGAAGAACTGGGTTATGCGACCAGTGGTGAAGGTGAACACATTTTCTTGTGGGTCGAAAAGCAAGACCTAAATACCGCATTTGTGGCTGAAGCTCTGGCTAAATTTACTGGGCTACCGCTACGAGCCGTAAGCTACGCAGGGCGCAAAGACAAGTTTGCCCTAACCCAGCAATGGTTTGGCGTACATATGCCGGGTAATCAACAACTGGATTGGAGTGCGTTTTCGCTGCCCGGTGCGCGCATTCTGGATAACCAACGGCATCATAAAAAGTTGCGTACCGGACAGTTAAAAGGCAATCGTTTTACTATCCGTCTGCGCGACCTCACTGACATGCCCTGGGCTTTGGAGCGCGCAGCATTGATTAAAGCGTATGGCGCGCCAAACTACTTTGCCGAGCAGCGCTTTGGCGTGGTGCGTGGCAGCGATGGTCAACTGCACACGGGCGGCAATCTTGCCATGGCACAGCGCATGATGGACGGTGAAACCATTCGCAATCGAAATAAGCGCTCAATGGCAATATCTGCATTACGCAGTTGGTTATTCAATCATGTCGTCTCTGCTCGCATCAATGCAGACTGTTATGATGAAATCCTCGCCGGTGATGCGATGCAATTAAGCGGCAGTAATAGCTTTTTCATTGTACCCGCTGTCGATGAGACGCTGCGCCAACGCTTAAGCGAAGGGGACATTGCCATTACTGCGCCGTTGGCGGGCAAAGGTAAATGGCTCACTCAGGATGCTGCTGAGGAATTTGAACAGCAATCGTGTCGTAACTTCCAACCCGTACTGGATACATTAACCGCGCTTGACTTGAAACAAGAAAGGCGCGCCATAAGCCTGCGCCCCGAGAACTTTGAATGGGACGTGGATGGAAACGATTTGTGCCTACAATTAAGTTTACCCGCGGGTTGCTATGCGACTGCAGTGATCCGCGAACTGGTGAATGTGGAGGAAGGCTAGCATGCGTATTTTATTAAGTAACGACGATGGGGTTTTCGCGCAAGGACTGCATGTAATGTATGAAGCCTTGAGTCAGGAGCATGAAGTGACGGTAATCGCTCCCGATCGCAATTGCAGTGGCGCCAGTAACGCGCTTTCGCTGCATTCTCCGCTGCGTATCGAGGCCATGAAGAACGGTTTTTATGCAGTCAATGGTACCCCTTCCGATTGTGTACACTTGGGGGTCAATTGCTTCTTAGAGGAAGAACCTGATTTAGTTGTTTCCGGTATCAACCATGGTGCCAATTTGGGTGATGATGTGGTCTACTCTGGTACGGTGGCGGCTGCTACTGAAGGCCGCTATATGGGCTTACCGGCACTTGCAGTATCGCTAACCAGTAAAAGTGGTGAGTACTTTACTACCGCCGCTCAGGTCGTGGTAGATGTGATCCGCCAGTTGTAACAGCACCCGTTACCGGCTAATCAAATTCTGAACATTAACGTGCCCAACGTCCCCTTTGAACAGCTCAAAGGTACCCAAGTCACGCGCCAAGGCCGGCGACATCGCGCCGAAACCATGGTTAAAGATAATGATCCCTTTGGGCGGACGATTTATTGGTATGGTAAAGTGGGCGAAGAACAAGATGCCGGACCGGGTACCGATTTTCATGCGATTGCTAACGGATTTTGTTCGATCACGCCACTCAGCGTAGATATGACCGCCTATCAAAGCATTGAAGATATGAAAGAATGGTTGAACAAATCGCGCTGAAACCAGACAATAGCCGAATAATAACGATAACAAACCACACAGTACGACGCACATGAGATCGAGTTCACGCAAAGGAGAGGCACTAGCCCAACTGCTAGTCCAAGAGGGGATCACCAATAATCAGGTGTTAAACGCCATCGCCGGTACCCCACGGGATTACTTTCTACCCGATGCTCTCAAGCACAAAGCCTATCAGAACACGGCCTTGCCAATTGGCCAAGGGCAAACAATCTCGCAACCGTACATAGTGGCACGTATGACCGAGCTATTATTGGCCGCCCCGAATAACGCTAGTAGCGTGCTGGAAATTGGTACAGGCTCTGGCTACCAAACCGCTATTCTGGCCCAACTCTTTGCCAAGGTTTACTCGGTAGAACGCATCAAATCGCTGCAGTTCCAAGCAAAACGCCGCATGAACCACTTAAATTTACACAATATTGCAATGAAGCATGGTGATGGTTGGCAAGGCTGGGGCAGCAAAGGCCCCTTTGATGCGATCATCGTAACCGCCGCGGCAAGTTCACTCCCCCAAGCATTGACTGATCAGTTAAATGAAGGTGGGCGCTTGATCATTCCAGTGGGTAACGATGCACAAACCCTGTTGTGCATTGACCGTACCGATGGCGAGCTGGTTACACAAGAAGTTGAATCAGTGCGCTTTGTCCCTCTTGTAGCCGGTTCAATTGTATGAAGTTATTCCAGCCCCTGTACGACATGACCTTACGTTGGGCCAAGCATCCCAACGCTGAACGGTATCTTGGGCTGTTAAGTTTTACTGAGAGCGTGATTTTTCCTATTCCGCCCGATGTTATGTTGGCCCCTATGTCACTGGGACAACCCTCCAAAGCGTGGCGCTTTGCGTGGATAACAACTATCTGCTCCATCTTAGGTGGTGTCGCCGGATTTTGGCTGGGATGGTTTGCATTCGACAGTTTAATCGCCCCCCTGATTGAGCAAATGGGCTATCAAGGTAAATTAGATAAGGCCATCGATTGGTTTGGTGAGTACGGCGTGTGGGTGGTATTTATTGCTGGTTTCTCGCCCATCCCTTACAAGATTTTCACCGTTAGCGCCGGCTTTTTACACATGGCTTTTTTGCCGTTTTTGCTCGCCTCAGCAGTGGGCCGTGGCCTACGCTTTTTTATGGTTGCCGGATTGATGCGCTGGGGCGGCCCTGCGATGGAACAGAAGCTGCGCGAATGGGTTGAAGTGCTTGGCTGGGCGGTCGTGATCCTAGCCGTTGTCGCCTACCTCATGCTGCGCTAAGGAGCCTCATGCGACGTGCTGTGACCAAGTTACCCACCAGCAACACGTCAACAGTTGCCATATGGCAAAGGCTTCTACGCACCGTTTTTCTATTCATTGTTGGTTTAGGCATAGTTGCCTGTAGCTCTTCCCCACACACGCCAGCCCCAGTGGTCACCTTAGATATGCAAGTCGCCGAAGAAGTCGACCCTTTCCAACGCGCTACCTATACCGTGCAACCAGGCGATACGCTATTTGCCATCGCGTGGTATAGCGGGAATGATTACCGCGATATCGCCCGTTACAATAACCTCAAAGAGCCCTACCTAATCCAGCCTGGGGAAGAGTTGCGCTTAACACCGCCCCCCCGAGCCACAAGGCCTGCGACACGCGTGAGCAAACCTGTGGTAAGCGCTGCGCCCCAAGATCGCGCAACCAATACAAATGGTCGTACCAGTACAAATTCTACTCAAAGAGGTGTTGACCGTCCTCAAGAGCAGGCGTATGGTGAAAGTGAAAAAGTTGTTAATGAGCAGCAAGTTAGGCGGTCTTTTCCAGCCAAAGTTAGGCGTTGGATATGGCCGGCAGAAGGTAATATCGTAGGTCGATTTAGTACTGCTGAGTCAGGTAATAAAGGCATCGATATCGCTAATGCAGCAGGCACCCCGATCATGGCAGCGGCCGATGGTAAAGTGGTGTATACCGGTGAGGCTCTGCGGGGTTACGGTAAGCTGATAATCATTAAACATACGGATACATTTTTAAGTGCATATGCACACAACGACCGCATACTCGTGCAAGAGCAACAATGGGTAAAGGCGGGCGAACAAATAGGCACAATGGGAAGTTCAGGTACCGATAAGGTCATGCTTCATTTTGAGGTTCGCTATCGAGGTAAATCATTAGACCCGATGCGCTATCTTCCCCGCCAATAATAACAATAAATAATAATAAGACAGAGGAGTTTTAACCCGAACAAAAATTCAGGAGTGCAGTTGTGGGACAAACCAAAGATACTGTGGTCGAAAAAGACGTAGATAACGCTTCAATTGATGCTGAGTTAGACATCGCTGTTGATGAGCCTGATGAAAGTACCCTGCGTGAAGCACAAGATTCCGAAACTTCCGAAAAAACCAGTGACGATACTTCACTGTCCAACGAAGAATTTACTAAAACCCTAGATGCTACCCAACTTTACTTAGGTGAAATTGGCTTTTCTCCGCTACTTTCAGCAGAGGAAGAAGTCTACTTCGCGCGTAAAGCGTTAAAAGGTGATGAAGCCTCGCGCAAGCGCATGATTGTTAGCAATCTGCGCTTGGTGGTAAAAATTGCCCGACGTTACAATAACCGTGGGTTAGCCTTGCTTGACTTGATCGAAGAAGGCAATTTAGGTTTGATCCGCGCGGTGGAAAAGTTTGACCCCGAACGTGGCTTTAGATTCTCCACCTATGCAACATGGTGGATCAGGCAAACCATTGAACGTGCGATCATGAATCAGACCCGCACTATTCGCTTGCCAATCCATGTAGTTAAAGAACTTAATGTGTTCTTACGGACCGCGCGTGAGCTGTCACAGAAACTGGATCACGAACCAACCGCAGAAGAAATTGCCACTGCATTGGATCGTCCGATTGAAGAAGTCAGCAAAATGCTGCGCCTGAACGAACGGATCACCTCGGTGGATACTCCCATCGGTGGTGATGGTGATAAAGCATTGCTCGATATAATTGCTGACGATGCCGAGTATAGCCCAGAAGAAAACCTGCAAGACAGTGACATTAAGCAAAGCATCGTGCGCTGGTTAGGTGAGTTAAATCCGAAACAACGGGAAGTTTTAGCTCGGCGCTTCGGTCTATTGGGGTATGAACCGTCAACGCTTGAAGACGTTGGCGCTGAAATTGGTCTGACCCGCGAGCGGGTGCGACAAATTCAGGTTGAGGCCCTAAGACGACTCCGCGATATGCTCGGTCACCAAGGGTTGAACCTTGAGGCGTTGTTTAATCAAACCTATTGATCCTCTATGAGCCTGCGAGCATACGCCGCGCTCACAGGCTCAATATTCGCTCGCAATTGAATCGAGGAACGCGGCGCGCATGAGCTCTACTTTACGCTTATTATTCTCAGGCATAGTAGCCTTTGCATTTTATTTTGCCTGGGCCTACTGGGCCAATAATAGCCCCACTATAACTCCAGAAACGACCTTGCGTGCAGCGCTGGTACAAGGCGCTTATAGCGGCTCAATTACCTTAGGCTTTACGTTCTTGCTGGAACTGAGCAACCGCCATATTGCCCAGCGTTATTTATCGCTGGCGTTTATGGTGCCGCTGCTGTGTGCGGTGCATAGTCAAACGCGCCAAGCGGGCGCTATTCGCAGTGCCATGAATGCGGCGCTGGATTATTCTGCGCAACGAACTGCAAACTCGTGTATCCCAGGTGTGGTCTTTGCGCCATTACTACCATTGGTGGTGCAAACCGTTTTGGTGATCACCGTTAATATCCTTAATCAAACGCCCAATCTATGGCTAACCGTAACACCCTCAATTCTGTTTAGTGGTTTATACGCCTATAGCTACAGTATTACCTTGTGGCGCAAGCGCACAGTGGCAGCCTAGCTCGCTGCAACACCAGCGAACAAGGCCACTGAGATATTGAGTAGAAAAGCTTTGCCAATAATTCTGTATATAAATTGGACAGTTGTAAAGCTATAGCCTACTGTTAAGAGTAATGGAACAATGAAAGGGAATTTACGCTATGCAGGCCACCCGATTTGATTGTCATGGAGATTACTCACTCACAGCCGAAAATCGACTGCTGGTGATCCACGCTAGTAGTGCTTGGAATAAAGAACATTCATTGGCATTTGTTAACGACTGTAAATGCCTGATAACCGCCACCCTCGCACCCCATACATTTTATGTACTCACTTGCACGTCAGACTGGTTACCTACTCACGATAGTTTAGCTATTCTGCGAGAGTTAACTCACTGGTCGATTGAGCAAGGTATGCGCGCGCAAGCCTTTTGTTTCTCCAATCAGCTGGAAATAGAGGTGCTGACGCAAAAAATTGTGCCACAAGATAATGAGCGTTTTGTGCGCCGTGGGTTTATGGATGAATCAGAAGCACGGGAATGGCTCAGCAGCATGGCGCGCATGGATGGGCATGCTTTGGTTTCCTTACAAGCATAATATTCTTGGTTTAGTATTTTAAATTCTGTTGAGTAGCCCACAGAGTTTTCCCCTGCGGGCTGACGTATCTCTGCTGAGTGAATATTACCACTCCACTAGCGTTATGGAATGATCACAATACTGGCGGTCATGGGGCGCAGCATAATTGGCTGAGCGGTCACAAATTCGCGGATCTCCGGTGCATCAGACTGCCACAATTGAACCTTGGTTGATTGCATAAACCCTAGCGGTAATGGCATTGGTTGGACATCAAAGGATAAGTTAAAGGCGACATAAACCCGGGCTCCCTCCTCATTGGTGCGAGCATAAGCCAATAGCTGTTTATCATCATCTGCAGCGTAGTAGTCAATGGCACCGCTGACTAATACAGGATGCGTGTTACGCAATGATATGAGTGACTGATAATAGTTAAACAAGTCAGCATTAAAAGCCACAGGATCGGGTGTTCGCGCTTGCCCCAAGGGATGCCCTTGTTCATCTGCAAACTTAAACTCAGGCCAAATCAGCGGCTTGCGGTTATGCGGATCATCACTACCCCACATGCCCATTTCATCACCCGCGTATATTTGTGGCGCGCCGGGTTGGGTAAACTGAAAGGCTAAAAAGGTTTTAACGCGGTCATACGTTAGCGCATCTGGTTTACCAATGCGGTAGTCAGGATTGGCTTCTGCACTGGCGTTAAATTTGTAATTACTCGGATTGTAGAACGAGGTTAATAAGCGCGGGGTATCATGGCTGGCTGACATATTCATTAATACCAGAGCGTGATTGCGGCTATAGCCTTGCTGTAGTTCAGTAAGCTGAGCAACCAGTTCAGTGGCAGAAATGGAATTATTGATACCTGCAAAAAAGCGTCGTGCACTGCGATACCAGCGATAATTCATTACCGCATCGAAAATATCGCCCTGCAATAAATTGGCAGGATCGATCAGCTTATCGGGGTATTCCTGCCACCAGATCTCGCCGATCAAATAAGCCTCGGGATTAATAGAACGCACGTATTGGCGGTACTCACGCCAAAAACCCAAGGGAATTTCAGCTGCCACATCCAAACGATAACCATCTAACCCGTCGGAGGGATCACCATCACCATTTGGATCGAGCCAACGTTTACTTACAGCAAAAATATGCTGCTTAACGGCTGCAGAGGCGATATCACCCTCGAACACCTCAATCCCATCTGAATGGTCAACGCGCACCGTTTCGCGAATTTCAGGCATTTGCTTGACCCCAAACCAACCTTGAAATTTAAATTCATCTTCGGGAGTCTCTGGGTCGTCAAATTGATCGATCCAGTACCAATCAGCATAGGGTGAAGCTTGCTGCTGTTTAAGCACATCTTGCCACGCCCAGAAGGTATTGCCGGTATGATTCCAGGAATAATCCAAGATCACGCGCATACCGCGGGCTTTCGCCTGCTTGATCACCTTTACAAATAATTTATCAGCACTGGTCATGACCCAAGTTGCCGGGTCGCTCGGGTCTTCTTGCGCAATCAAGCGTTTATCCCCTGCGGGATCAGGGCCAAAGTTAACATCGACATGGCGCCAATGGCGGGCGTCAAACTTGTGCAGTGAGGGCGAATCGTTCACCGGATTGAAATATAACGCGGTTACCCCCAGCGATTGCAAGTAATCGAGCTTATCGAGCACGCCCTGAAGGTCTCCACCGTAGCGGCGTAAGCTAGTTTTGGTGCCAAATTTTTCAATCGGATAACCGCCAGTATCGAGCTTGCCATGGACTGATGCGAAATACGGATCAGGTGCATACCAGTCTTGGGTCCAAGGCGTTACCTGCCAGTCATCGGGAACAAACCCCGGATAACCGCCGACTAAATCGGCGGGGGTTGGATCGTTAGACGGATCACCATTATGAAAGCGCTCAACAAAAATTTGATACCACACCACATCTTGCGCCCATGCTGGCGGATAAGATTGAGCTTGCTCAGGCGCGACTTCACGCTGGCACGCAGTCAGTAGCAATAAGGTGGTAATGGAACATAACGCTAGGGGTAATTTGAATTTCATCGGTAACCTTTACGCAGATTTAGCAATGTTGATTTGCAGCATAGCAAAACAACCTGCGGTTACCTTAAACATACGTATGCAACACTTTGCTAACACCTTGTTAACGAAGCGATGACAAATAAGATTGAGGCGCTGCGAAAAGCGCGTGGGTAGTTCGCTTAACTAGACACGCGCTCTAAGGTGACAAAATCCAGGGCGTAGGCATTGCGTTCATCGGCTTCGCGGTGCTCCCGAGCGATTTCACGCCAATAAGCCTTTTCATCGTACTTAGGGAAAAATGTGTCGCCTTTGACATCCGCGTCAATAAAAGTCAGATACAAGCGGTCGGCTTTGGGAAGCAAGGTTTGATAAATCAAACCACCGCCGATGACCATAATCTCTTCTACCGCTAACGCCTTTGCATGTTCAATGGCAGCATCGCAACTATTAACGACGGTCGCGTCGGGTAAGCTGTAATCCGCTTGGTGGGTGATCACAATATTTTCTCGCCCAGGTAGGGCGCGGCCAATCGACTCATAGGTCTTGCGCCCCATGATCACCGGCTTACCAAGTGTTACCGCTTTAAAGTGCTTAAGGTCGGCTGGCAAATGCCAGGGCATAGTATTGTTAGCACCAATCACACGCGCGGGTGTCATGGCTGCAATCATTGATATCCGCATTTCGAGGCAAGACTCATAAAAATAAAGCCCAGAGTCTAAACATTTTGCGGCAAATTTGCGACTGCTGTTTAGGCGCTGGGCTCGGTATCTAGATGGCGAGTTATTCTTTAGTGTAAATCACGTTGGGGTGATCATCATCTTCGTCATCATCGTCCCAATCAGCCTGTTCAAGGGTGTTTTTGTGGTACGTATCCCACTTAAACTCCACTTCTTCCTCAGACTCTGCAACGACCTCTTCGCTTGGCAGTGATTGCAAGAAATCCATGACGTGGCGACACAAACTTTGAGTTTCCAGCTTTTGGAATGCTGAAATTTGATAGTAGTCGCCTTCCCAACCTAACTCTTTGGCAACGCGAGCGGTTAATTCTTCAGCTTCTTCAGGCAACAACAAATCAATCTTATTAAATACCAACCAACGAGGCTTTGCCGCCAACTTCGGACTGTATTTTTCTAACTCGTTGATGATGGCTCGCGCGTTATCGACCGGATCGCTTCCATCCGCCGGCATCAAATCAACTAAATGCAGAAGAACACGACAGCGCTCTAAGTGGCGTAAGAACTGGATACCCAGTCCCGCACCTTCTGCCGCGCCTTCAATCAAGCCCGGAATATCGGCAATCACGAAACTCTCTTGTGCATCCATGCGCACCACGCCCAGGTTAGGCACTAAGGTAGTAAATGGATAATCCGCTACTTTCGGCTTGGCCGCCGACACCGCGCGAATAAAGGTCGATTTACCTGCATTCGGCATGCCCAACAAACCAACGTCAGCAAGCAGCATCAGTTCAAGTTTAAGATTACGGATTTCTCCCGGCGTGCCGTTAGTTTTCTGCCGTGGCGCACGATTTGTGCTGCTCTTAAAACGGGCATTACCTAAACCATGGAAGCCGCCCTGGGCGACTTTCAGGCGCTGACCATGCTTAGTCAGGTCACCTAACACCTCAGCCGTATCGGCATCAGTGGCACGGGTACCCACCGGAACACGAAGTTCTAAATCAGCGCCACCGCGACCTGTACAATTACTGCCTTGACCATTCTGACCACGCTCGGCACGATGAAAACGTTCAAAGCGATAATCAATCAAAGTATTGAGATTCTCGTCGGCAATCAGGTAAACGCTGCCGCCATCGCCACCGTCGCCACCATCAGGACCACCGCGGGGAATATATTTTTCACGGCGAAAACCGACGGTTCCATTACCACCATCGCCCGCTTCTACGCGGATGTCCGCTTCATCTACAAACTTCATGATTATCTCGATTTACTTACATTTGTTTGCTTAAGCCAATGTGTGATCCATCTCACAGCAAACAGCTTAAACTGTGTGTCGTTGGCCGTGTGGTACTGCATAAACAGTACAAAGTAGACAGCCGTTCACCCTATATGGTGATTGAGATGATGCAACATTGATGCGCAATCATCCACTTAGTGTAGTTAACACCAGCAAGCTTTGCATGACAATGCCAGCCACTTGCATAAAAAAACCCCGCTTGAAGCGGGGCTTTTCAGAAAATCTTAAATATTACTCAGCAACGATGCTAACGTATTTACGATTCTTAGGACCTTTCACTTCAAACTGAACTTTACCGTCAGCTAGAGCAAATAGAGTGTGGTCTTTGCCGATACCCATGTTGTCGCCGGCGTGGAAACGTGTACCACGTTGACGAACAATGATGTTACCCGCTAATACTGACTCACCACCGAAACGCTTAACACCTAAGCGTTTGCTTTCTGAATCACGACCGTTTTTGGTACTACCACCAGCCTTTTTGTGTGCCATGTGTTCGTGCTCCTATTATGCGCTAATGCCAGTGATCTTCACTTCAGTGAACCACTGACGATGACCCATTTGCTTACGTGAATGCTTACGGCGACGGAACTTGATGATTTTAACTTTCTCACCACGACCGTGCGTAACAACCTCAGCTGTTACCTTAGCACCCGCTACTGAAGGTGTGCCGATTTTAACGTCATCACCATTGCTTACCATTAAGATGTCTTCGAACTCAACCGTTTCGCCTGGTGCTACTTCGATTTTTTCAAGACGAACGGTTTGACCTTCGGCCACACGGTGTTGTTTACCACCACTTTGGAAAACCGCGTACATAAATTACTCCGCTCTGCGCTCTACTGCGCTGATTACAAAAACAGGGCGCGGATTGTACGTGATCTAGGAATGTGTCGCAAGGGCTAATGGCATAAAAATGGTTATTTTTACGTCACTTTTTACATTTCGCCAGAAAACCCGCTATTTCTACGGGAAATCTTGACCACAATCGCGCCTAATGGGGCGCTATAGTAACCGATAACGATCACTTTGCTAAGCGATTCTCACACGATGAAAAGCAGCTTTTATCTGCACACTTGACTGGATACGGCGCGACTTTTCTGTAAAATTGCAGCCCATCACTATTTGCCACAGACTAATGCTAAGGCGCATGGATAAAAACGCAATTCAGCAACTCGCTAACCCTGACATGCTGGCTGTTAATCAGCTGATCCAAGAGCAGGTATCGTCCGACGTTGCCTTAATTAATCAACTCGGTTTTTACATCGTAAATAGCGGTGGTAAACGCTTACGCCCTTTGCTTACCGTGGTCAGTGCCAGAGCGCTAGACATTCAAAATGATGCGCACATTACCCTGGCGGCTATCATTGAGTTTATTCATACCGCAACATTGCTACACGATGATGTAGTGGATGAATCAACCATGCGTCGTGGCCGAGAAACTGCGAATGAACTCTTTGGCAATCAAGCCAGCGTGTTAGTTGGTGATTTTCTGTATTCACGCGCATTTCAGATGATGGTGGGATTACAGCGCATGCGGGTAATGGATATATTATCAGACGCGACTAACCGTATTGCCCAAGGTGAAGTGATGCAGTTGATGAACTGCAACGATCCCGACACCACCGAGCAGCGCTACATGGATGTTATCTACAGTAAAACTGCCCGCCTGTTTGAAGCTGCGACCCAGTTAGCGGCGGTCCTTACCGACCAGCCCGAGAGCATAGAATCTGCAATGCAGAACTATGGTAAGTATCTTGGTACGGCGTTTCAGTTAATCGATGATGTACTCGATTACGATGCCGACGCCGCTACTATGGGCAAAAATGTTGGCGATGATTTGGCCGAAGGTAAACCCACTCTGCCGCTACTTTACGCCATGTGGAACGCTAATCCAGAAGACGCCGCCCTGATTCGCCAAGCCATCGAAAATGGTGATGGTATGCAATCGTTTGACCAGATCTTAGGTGTCATAAAACAAACCGGCGCACTTAACTACACGCGTAAATTAGCCGAACGCGAGGCTGACGCGGCTATCGCAGCACTCGCCCCCATTCCTGAAAGCGAATATAAGCAAGCGCTGATTGCTTTGGCACATACTGCCGTAGAGCGGGACGCTTAGTCTAAAGGGCTCATTACCCCATGCCCACCGCGCTGCAGTATGTGGGTATAAATTTGCGTGGTTTTCACATCAGAGTGGCCTAACTGGTCCTGTACCGTGCGAATGTCTGCGCCAGACTGCAACAAGTGAGTCGCAAAACTATGCCGCAGGGTATGCGGTGTCACGGACTTTTTAATACCCGCCGCATAGGTTGCTTCACGTACTGCGCGCTGAATTTGTTTTTCATCAATGTGGTGGCGACGAAGTAGATTGCTCTCAGGATCAGTACTTCTTTTGTGCGACGGAAACAAGTATTGCCAATGCAGCTCCTTATTCGCGGATTGAAACTTTTCCGCCATTCGGTGAGGCATCCACACTCCGGCCCATGTAGGGCATTGAATATCTTGATGCAAGATCGTCTCTACTTGCTGAATCTGATTTTGTAATGCAGAAAGTAAACTATCTGACAACGTAACAACTCGATGTTTACCACCTTTTCCGTGCCAAACCCGAATACATCGGTAGTTAAAATCAATATCACCGACCCGCAGGCGAACACACTCCATTAAGCGCAAGCCGCTACCATAAAGCAAACTCACTGCCAATAAATGCTTTGCCGGAACGTGAGTCAAGAGCTGCGCTATTTCGGCTTTGGTTAGCACGACTGGCAGTTTTTTCTGACGCGCACTGCGCACAAATCCCATATCTTCGCTCAGCGGCTTTTCGATAATCTTGGCGTAAAGAAACGTAAGAGCATTCAATGCCTGAGCTTGAGTGTTCGCAGCCACGTTTTTTTTCAACACTAAATGTTCAAGAAAGGAAACAACATCAGCGTCATTCAGTTGTGCCGGATGACGATTTCCGTGGAAACGAATATAGGCAGCTATCCAGCGGGTGTAACTCTCGATTGAACGTTTGGCATAGCGTTTTGTGCGCATGAAATCTGCAACATAATTGAGAAATGGCGATCGCATAAGTTGGCCTAAATAAAAGATAAGATGGCGAAGAAACTCACACAAAACCACTGTTCATTAATACAGTTTTATCAATTTTCCGATGCTCGGTAGATATTTTCCCAAAATGTCCAAATACATTACCCCAAATTGTCCAATAACATACCAAACCAATACTACTGGACGCTTCAGGCAAATCCGATAAACTATCAAAACAGATTATGCACCAATTTGGCGTAAAACTTTGCCCCAAGTTGGTGTCCAATAAGTTGTTATATCCATTTTTAACTATGACTATCTTTTTCTACACAAAAACTGACGCTTATGGTGAATTCTCAAACTTCTCTAAACATGGCATAGAAGAAGATGGAGTATGGTGGCCTACTGTCGAGCATTATTTTCAGGCTCAAAAGTTTGACGACAAGTCTTATCAAGAAAAAATAAGGACTGCTTATTCATCAAAACAAGCAGCTGAACTTGGTAGAAGTCGAAAAGTTCCAATAAGAAATGATTGGGAATTAGTCAAAGACGAAATAATGTTTCGAGCAGTTTTAAAGAAATTCAAAACTCACGAAAAACTGAGAGAGTTACTCTTATCCACTGGTGAACAAAATATAGTGGAAAATGCGCCAGGTGATTATTATTGGGGTATTGGTAAAAACGGTACTGGTTTAAATAAATTAGGGAAAATACTTGTCTCTGTTCGAGAACAGCTCAAGATATAACAAACAAATAAAGTCGTTCCCGTTGGTCACTGGGACGCATACACGTGGGCTGCTTCGCATTGTAGCCCACGCGTCTGCGCCCCTTATTTAAAAGTTAGGTGCCATGTCTGCTACAAAGCGTTTTTTGTATCTGCTTGAATTTTTCGCAGGGTTTGCCGTTCCAGTAATAGTTTTAGCTATGGGCGTGGTCTTTTCACCAATTTTTATCGTTGGCTTGTTTCAAGGAGCG
>NZ_PEAX01000010.1 GCF_002807685.1 Neoalteromonas flava
AGACAAGTTGCAGTCGTTGTGACTTATTGGTGTTAAAAAGCAAGATCACAGAAAGCAGACATTCAAGGCTCGTATCGTCCCTCCCAAAAGGAGACAGTCACTTTTTATAGAAAACTAATACATTTTGGCCCGCTTCGTCATACTCATAACGCGTCGCCTGATCGAGCGCAACAGTCAGCGTTATAAGGCTAATTATCAACCTAAAAAATCATGTCCCTTTTGATGCTTTTCTAAAAGGTTTAGATAAACGTAGGCGAGCTCCGTAGCATCTTTCATCATTAAATTAGCTAGATCTTCAAACTTTTTCTCATTCCTTGAGATGTGCCTAGCATTCAACGCCATCGGCAGTTCATATGGCTTAAACACATATCCATTTGGACCTTTTTGAAGTGAAGTTACATCAACAATCTGATTAGATTCAGAAAATTCTCTAGGTGTTGCCCCTAAGTTAATCTCATTTAGAGTTAGCGAGGAAAGTGAAGTTTTAATATTTCTTGAAATTAAATCACTGTCAGCCCAAGCACATTCGAGCCAACAATCCCTTTTGCTTCCATCTATACAAAATATAATAAATTTTCTAATTTTCCCTTTACAACAATAAACCAAACTGCCGCTTGGCTCGAAACCTTTACTACTAACTAAAACATAATTAGGTAACCCGGTTTTCGCTAGAGTTTTGATTTTGGATTTCAAGTAATTACATGCGTTCATTAATTTCTCAGAAATTTTTGTTCACCCTGTAACTGTCCTCAATTAATGATCAACGGACATGGGTTAGGGTAGAATTGTTAGGTCAAATCTGTATTAACTGCAGCATTATGACAAATGGCTGTCAGAGAAAACCTCTACTCAATTGATAAAACGGCTGTTTTTGAAATTCGACCCCAACTAATGAAAACTTTACTTTAATTTCGTCATGCAACTTTTTTGTTATGTATAGTGTTCCATTGATGATTAGTGCATCCAGCTCATGATTAATGAGTATTTCTTTAGGTAATATTTCCGTAAAGAATTTTCCATTAAAGTAGTCTTCCCAATGAAAACCACACACCTCACATTTTTTTATATGCTCTTCGCCAAAAAACTCTGCCGCCCCGTCTACTAGGATCGGCTGTACAGGCTCTATAAATCGTTTATCTCGAACTTCATACATCTCCTTCTTGCCGCTATTTATCACGGGAGTAAAATCAAACCAATCGTATCCTTTTAGTATTGAAGCCAGACGAGAGGATACAACACAGACATTAGCAACGCTCAATACTAAGCCTGGGCCCCACCTACTTGTTGCTAGTATGTCGCAATTTGGAAGCTGCGCTTTGTAACTGAGATATCTACCATTACGCACTCCCTTAGTTTTGCCGCATGTTTTACAGACTCCTTCCGTGTAATATCTATCAGCAGTTTCTAACAAATGAGCGCCTTCTATCGGAACGCATTTAATTAAAGGCTTATGAAAATGATCTTTAACTCTCAAGTCTTCGAGATCTTGTTCATACTCAAAATATGGAGAAAAATCACCTTTCAGAGCCATCAATTTTTCTGACATATAAAACTCACATTCTTCCAATGAATCAGCTGTCACCCTTAAGTTTTCGTCCCCTGCAATCGTCATCGTAACTTTTCCATTTGCGCTGTGGACCTTGCAAGTGTAGTAGTTGAAATCATTAATCATTGCTACCCTCCTATATTCTTTAGATTTTTAATTACAAGGTATCCATATTGCTTGCTACGCCCGATTTGTGATTGGTGAGTTAATCGTTCTGGTTGTATTAGTGCTAAGAATATTATTTGAGCCGACAACTGTAACGGTCTAATTATCCAAGACATCCTGATTATAGTAGCGTGCCCGCAGGTAATAGTTATCTAATTCTGCATCAAATTGCTCACCGGTATACAGATAATCATTATCGGTTGTGCCGGTTTGCCCCAGTAATTCGCCAAAAGCCTCATACGCATACTCATCTGAGATTAGCGTCTGGTTATCTGAAGGCAATCTGGTGGTGCCTAAGCTGTCTTAGTGGAAGTAGTTTACAGCACCGCCCTTGTTTTGACTGATTAGGTCATTGCAGTAGAGGTATTCTTTTACGATGCTGTCACTGGCATCTTGCTCAGCGATGATTTGCTGATAGGCTTGATTACTATCCACAATAAAGTCGAGTTCTATATCCTAGGAACTTATATATCCACAAAGATAGTTATTAGCAGCCAATAGAACGTCTGCTTTTAATGGTATCTCTAATATTGAAATCACAAGTATATTAAACTTTGCTTAGAGTACGTGTGATTGTTGGTTACTAGCTGCTCCGTGAATCGAGATACGGAGAACCATTATGGTTATCAACGAAAAAACTAATGCCCAACGGACACCATGGAATAAAGGAAAGTTGATTGGACAAAAGCTACCACTAAAAGCATCGCAGGTTTGGTCGATAAGGACGCTTTTATCTAAATCTGGAAATAAGAGAGATTTAGCGCTTTTTAATCTTGCTATAGATAGCAAATTACGAGGGTGTGACTTGGTTAGTTTAAAACGCCGAGATGTTGCTCATAGCAATCGCGTGCTGAGCCGAACTACCATCATGCAGCAAAAGACACAAAGTCCAGTGACGTTTGAAATAACGGAAAAAACCAGAAACGCGTTAGACGAATGGTTTATTGAATCGGATGTAAAACTTGATGACTTTATTTTTAAATCTCGTCTTCATGATTCACCGCATATAACAACACGCACCTACGCAAGGATTGTTGAGGGCTGGGTCGAATCAATAGGTTTAGACCCTTCCGATTATGGAACGCATTCTTTGCGCAGAACTAAAGCATCTTTGCTTTATAAAATGAGACATAATTTGCGTGAAATACAAATTCTACTTGGCCACAAGAAAATAGAGAGTACCGTTCATTACTTAGGAATAACGGTAGAAGATGCTCTAGAAAGCTCTGAGCATCTTGATTTGTAATCGAAAACTTAACTGATTCAAGGAAGTAATCCAATCGCACAAACTAATTACTTTACCGGGGTACGGCATTGCCGTACTATGGTGTTATGATATTTATCGAAACTAGCCTTTTCACCAAACTGCTACCTAGTTACTTAGGCGATGATGATTATCGAGGCCTACAAAATTATCTTTTACAACATCCAGAATCTGGTGACGTTGTGAGAGGCTCTGGAGGTGTTAGAAAAGTGCGGTGGGCAGCCGACGGACAAGGGAAAAGTGGCGGTGTTAGGGTTATTTATTATTGGAAAAAATCTGGTGGTGAAATGTGGATGCTGACCATATACGGTAAATCGGACAAAGCAACCATACCTGGTCATCAACTTAAGAAGATCGCGGAGGCAATTAATAATGACAAATCGTGATTTAGGAGCCGAAATTCTAGCGGGAATTGAAGAGATCCAGAGCTTTAAGAAAGGAAAAGTAGAGCTAAAAACAACGCAACTTTCTGAGCCATCATCGCCTGATGTTATTAGGGCAAAACTTAGAATGTCTCAGGCTGCATTCGCAGCTATGCTCGGAGTCAGTAAGCGAACATTGCAAGACTGGGAGCAAGGCCGTCGTGAACCAAATGGCCCTGCTATTGCATTATTGAGGATCGCTGAACAACACCCAGAAGTATTCTCCGACTTATACTAAACTAGCATCCATAAACCAGTGTCTGCTTTCGGGTGCACTCATTCCGGTTCATAAGCGTCCGCTTTGCGCTATCTGCTTTTCTTCAAAGAGTTTTATCTTTGTCGGCTTTACGTACA
>NZ_PEAX01000011.1 GCF_002807685.1 Neoalteromonas flava
GCTAAATAAACGCCTAAAAATAGACATATGATTCTGAGGGGCAGGGTTATTAGGGCTTTTTCCATAAATAAAACACTAGGCTCCTAACGCCCCGCATAAAGGGCAGCTAGCTGTGGGCTAAAATCGCGTGCAGCGCGAGCCCACAGGTAGATGTCCGCGCGAGCGAAGCGAGTTTTGATGCGTTTGTTAGGTACGTTGCTAAAACTGCCTTTCACAAGGTATTCCATCATTGTCACCATCCATTTTTGTATTTGGGCAATTTTCTAGAAAGAATTTAGCTTCTTCATAAGATGTCATTTGACTACAATATTGTCTACCGTCACAGCTGAATGACGAGGGGCTGGGCTTAATGAATGCCTCTTTTGGGGGCGTTGGAGACTGTAATTTTGCTGCATTTTGTTTGCTTTTTGAGTAAGTAATTACAGCTACCGCAACGATACAGAGAATTAAGAACTTCTTCAGCATTTAGTATTCCTCCTTGAGTACCTAACGCCCCAAGCAGGGGCAAGTACATGCAGGCTAAAATACGGAACGAAGTGACGGGAGCCTGCATGTAATTGTCCCGCTGACTTGGTTTGTTATGTTTGCGTGCTGCCGATACTACCTAGATTAAACATTTCGACTTGGCTTGGGTACTGGATTGTTTTGTATAAAACAGTATTGCCAGCACATAGAACGGTAACTTCATATGTATTTGCTGCATTTGCAACTGTGTAGTCTACGGAGAATTTCCCTTCTATTTCCCTAAATTGGTAGGAATAGTCTTTAGCATCAGTAGGTCTTACCTTTAAAGTGCATTTACTGCCGACAGTACCAGAAACAATTATTACGTTCTCTCCTGGTAGGTTGCCGCAGGCTGTCAGCAATGCAAGGAATAAAACTAAAAGTGTTAATTTCATCGGCAAACATAACACCCCCATAAGGGGCAATTACCTGTAGGCTAAAATACGGAGCGAAGCGAAGGGAGCCTACAGGTAAGTGTCCCAGCGCAGCGCGTTAATGGGCTTGTTAGGTTTTTCTCATAGATATTTCATACAGTGATTTAAAAGTCATTACCACTAAAAACAAACCCAGCATATAAGCAACACTCCACTTGTCGCCTTGAACGATCCAAAGATAAATAAGGCCTAGATGAATAACTACCAAAGCAGTGCATCTAAGTAGTAGGTTCTTAAAATAGTATGCACAAAAAGTGAGAATCATAATGTTATAAACGAGGTATAAAAAGAGAATCGTGAATACAACAGCGAGACTTAAGCCGCTGGAAAACATTTCAATTATTTCGAACTCTATCAAGACAATAACAAAGAGAAAGTTTATGACTATCGGAATCATTGAATTGCGTTCAGCCGCTACCAATTTGTTATGTAGCTGATTTTTTCTCTTTAAGTGCTCCAGAGTTTCCATAGAACCTAACGCCCCGCATAAAGGGCAGCTAGCTGTGGGCTAAAATTGCGCGTAGCGCGAGCCCACAGGTAGATGTCCGCGCGAGCGCAGCGAGTTTTAATGCGATTGTTAGCTGACATTGCCAATAACTACCGATGATTCTTGGTTAATAACGAATTGATATCCAAAAGCCAAGGTGATTGCAAATATACTTAGGACGTTTAGATATATTGACATTTGCTTATAGCTTCTTTCGTTATCTCTTTTATCGTAGTGGTCAATTACGGTTAGCAAAGCGTTAATAGCGCCCGAGACCAATGCAACGCAGAAGAGCAGCAGAGGCATGCCCGTTAATTCTATAGGGCCAGAGCCTCTTACGCCGGGATACACCAAAGCTTCATTAGTGACGCCATAGAGACACACAGCAATTAGAAACAGTGCCCAAACGATATTAAAAATTTGGGTCGATTTAGAAATTTTGTTCGGAGAGTAATCTTCCATGAATCCTCTTGGCAGCTAACACCCGCATAAAGGGCGATAACACATGGGCTAAAATCGGAACGAAGTGACGCAGCCCATGTGTTAGCGTCCCAGCGAGCCTGCGAGCGATTTAATGCCTTTGTTAGGCACTACTCATACCTCATAGCATAAATAAGGAGACTGGAGCCTATAAAATACAAAATTAGATATATCATTGATGAGAAGTCTTTAAACCAACTTATGTCAATATACTCTTGTTCTAATTCGTCTTTGTACTGGGATTCAATTGAGTTTAATAAAGTTTTGTATTCATTATATGTTTCAAGGCTTGAAACATTATTAGCAGAATCAAAAATAGCCTGGATGATTTCCTGTTTACTGCTTAAAGGCAGCTCAGTTGATATAAGCTGTACCGAGAAACCAGCTATGTTGTCCATTGCCGCTTTCTTTAATATTTCCCCATCCGCTACATCCGTTGCCAAAGCTTGAGTAAAAAAAAGATTTTCATAAAGTAATGCTGAATTATAGGCTGCGCTATAAGAAAGATATCCCTTAAAATAGCCTTCCATTTTTCCAACGTACTTGTTTACTAAGAATTGCTGAGTACTGAATGCAAAAAGAAGAATGGCAGTCCCTGCAATTTTATATCTTTTGCCTTTTTTCTTACTGGCGTAATTTCCCATAAAATTTTCTCGATGTTTAGTGATAGTGCCTAACACCTAAATATGGGGCACAAACAGGCAGGCTATAATGGCGGAGCCGCCTGCTTGTTTGTGTCCCAGCCCGCCTGCGGGCGACATGATTTTTTTGTTAGGTACGTGCATATTTAATCCACTGTACTTTTTGTGGTTAGACTAAAAATAATTGAGATGAGCATTAGAAATAAACCAATACATATACCAACTATAAAAACATCGTTGAGAAAGTTTGCTGCATCAACATGAGCATCCTCAATTCCTTGAACTAAGACAAGCCCAAGGCCTTCACCCACTTCTAATTCTCCGCTTGAAACTTTGTCCCTGAGTTCTAAGAGAATTTCGTTTTGTTTTAGGTTTTCAAGTTTAGATTCATTTAAATACAGTCCTAAAGCGCCTGCACCAACGAGAAGCATACTTGCCATCAAAACGAGTATGAAATATAAATTTGAACCTTTGATTTTCGGCATTCCTTGAAGTACCTAACGCCTAAATATGGGGCACATACAGACAGGCTATAATGGCGAAGCCGCCTGGCTGTTTGTGTCCCAGCCCGCCTGCGGGCGACATGATTTTTTTGTTATATGCCGCAACCTCAAGTCCCTGACTTAACACTTTTGTACTCTAGCCGATTTAAACTGCGCTGCCTATTGTAATCACTTACTGCTGCGATGCCGACAATAATAGAAATAGGCCAACCTACGATGATACCGAAACCAAACACCATGATTGTTGGGAGAATGGTGATTGAGAATACTATTCCGTACAGTTTACTAGAGTAAAACAAACCCAGAGGCCCGAAAATGATGTTGAGAATTAGCTGCACCAAATAACTTTTCTGTTCATTTTGATGATTCATTGGCACTACCTCAGCAAGTAATAATACGCTGGATACCGAAAGGCATATAACACCCCCATAAGGGGCAATTACCTGTAGGCTAAAATACGGAGCGAAGCGAAGGGAGCCTACAGGTAAGTGTCCCAGCGCAGCGCTTTAATGGGCTTGTTAGGTGACGTCGCCGCTAAAGAGCAAGGTTACCCCCAATAAATAACAAAGACAAAACGCAAACCAACCAAGTAAATATCCCTAAGAATAGCCACTTGAACCCTCTA
>NZ_PEAX01000012.1 GCF_002807685.1 Neoalteromonas flava
AACTTCATAGCCGCTACTAACGCTATAGTAATCCAATGCGAACGCGTTAAAAGGGAAAACCAAACACAAAACAGCGAGCAACTTTTTCATTTATTAAATCCTTTTTTGTTTAGTTCTAGTGGCAGCTAACGCCCCTAATAAACGGCAAATACTTGTTGGCTATACTGGGAGCGAAGCGACCCAAGCCAGCGAGTATTTGTCCGGTTGATTGGATTGTTATACGCTACCTGCTCTGAAGCCACTCTTCAAACTCTTCTATGATCTCAGGGGAAAGCTCTAATATTGTTTCGGCTAACGCTGCATTTCCAGATTTAACCGCTATAGCCGAGGACAACACCCTAACCATTAACTCGTTATTTGTATCTTCCTTGGCAGCTAGGTCAGGTAGGATGTTGATTGCTTCATGGTAGCTTTTTTTTAGATTGTCAGGAATGGACGGTGCTTTGCCTTTTAAATAAGAAATATGAATATAGATAGGCAGAAGATAAAAATTATAATCGACAGGGCTAGGAGATTTTTTAATTAGTGAGATAAGAATAGGAACAGCAGCATAGGAGGCGGTGTAAATATCACCTTGATGGCAAAGGCTACTCCAGAGACTAAAAAAAGGCTCATCATCATAACTTTCGCTTGTGGAATAATTTGCAAGTTCAGCTAACAAATCTGGTACATCTGAGGCGACACCGTATGCGTGTTCTAACTCATCCCAATTAATTGTATTCATCCTTTACCCTAAAGTAGCGTATAACGCCCCGCATAAAGGGCAGCTAGCTGTGGGCTAAAATCGCGTGCAGCGCGAGCCCACAGGTAGATGTCCCCGCGAACGAAGTGAGTTTTAATGCGCTTGTTAGCTTCTACCATTTTGACTTATTCGAAGTACTTAAAAGTCCTACGACTGACTTTAATAATCTTTCTTTCTCTGGATTTGACGAACCAATCTTTGCTACTTGATTTAATAGATTGATTGTTGAAACTTTTTGTTCCTCAGAGAACGATTCGTAGCTTTTGGCTAAAACAGCTTTAGGGTTGGATTTTACATCCTCTCCGTTACCTAAAATATGAGAGCTCGATCCAAGTAAATCTCTTGCTTCAGAAGACGAAAGCTTAAACTCCGTTTCAAATAAATTAAGGATCAATTCTTTTTCTTCTTTTGTCACTTCACCATCAGATTTGGCAATAGCAAGCATCAAAAGTGCGGCAACATCCATAGGAGAATCTAAGGAGTATGAAGCAACAAGCTCATATTGTTTTCTAAAATTTCTTCGGCGCCTCCAAGCGAAAGGGTTGAGCCAACCAATATCAATTCCTCCTTCTTGTAACCGATTTAATAATACTAGGATAGTAACTACTACACCTAAAATCCCTAAAATAATATGCATAAAATTTCCTTTTAGTTGCTAAGGGAGCTAACTTTTCAATAACGGGCGCAGGCACGTAGGGCATAATGGCGAAGCCGCCCTGCGTGTATGCGTCCCAGCGAACGAAGTGAGCGCGTTAATTGACTTGTTATATTTCATTTGTGTCAACGAAGAGCTTAGCGCTCGAAGAGCAGAGTTTAAACATTATTACCGCTAAAGGTGCAATATAGAAAAGTAAGCCAAATATACTAGCGGGAATAGATATGAATTCTGATGTGGCAGAGGTATATACCAGAAATACAATAGTTAAAGCAGTGAGAAGCTTTAAAGCTAACAGTGCGCGTGCTGATTTTTTAAGGAAGAATATGCTGGCTACGACTAAGCAAATAGACAATGCAACCTGCACCAAAGCACCTGTAGGGTTGCCGGCGCCATTATGAGTAGCAGCTAGTACATAGCCGAGTCCAGTCAATGCAGCAAAGCTACCAAACGTAATATAAATCCAAGCGATTATCCTAAAACTGCGAAAAATAGCTCATCTCCAACTTTGAAATATAACGCCCTGCATAAAGGGCAGCTGCTTGTGGGCTAAACTTGCGCGTAGCGCCAGCCCACAAGTAGATGTCCGCGCGAACGAAGTGAGTTTTAATGCGTTTGTTAGGTGCGTGCTTGCTATGAAACATTTACGATAACACCCTTGGCGACTTGAAGGTCTAGTATACGCAGAGAAAATTCCAAACCTTCAGTAAAAGATGACTTAGTTTCTCCCTCGTAAAAGCCCAAGAATACTTCAGTGGTATCCCCGTCATAGTATTCCTTATCGTCTAAAAAACTAAGATAGCAGGCCAAATCTTTGAAGTCAGTGGTGTCCATGCGCATCCAGACTTGTTTTCCAAAATACCTATAACCATGGGGTGGCCTTGGTATTTTTAAGAAGGTTATTTTGGCAATGATATTCAAACCTAATCCTTTAGCACCTAACACCCCAATAAGGGGCAAATATGTGTGCGGCATAATCTGAGGAGGCCGCACACGTATTTGTCCCAACGACCGAAGGGAGTGAGCTTAATTGGCTTGTTATAACCCATGAGCTAATTCTGACATATGACTCCTAAACTCGGCAGTCTGATTCTCAAAATCTTTTTGAGCACTGATGAATAACTTTAGGCGTTCAGAATTAACTTCTACGTTAAATCGACAAAACTTCATAACTTCTCCTCTTTTATGCATCACTTTCCAAAATTCGTCTTTTAATTCTGGAAAATGGAGGTTCAAAATTGCTTGGAATTTTTGATAATCTCCTTTTTCTTGCAATCTATTTAAAGCGCTGTCTGCCTTTGCTTCTGAGGCGCTGCACTCTCCTTCGTAGACTGGAATAAATGTTAAAGCCAAACAAGACACATCCATTTCCCATCTTTGGAATAAAATGAACATTTCTTCCAGCTTTTTAACCTTTCTTTCGGTTTCCCTTATTTTTGTATCATTTTCAAATTGTATTCTTAGCCTTTTTTCATGACCTCTATTGGTGAAGTAAACACCAGAGATAGCTGCCACAGCGCTTATTATTGCGGCTCCCAATGCTAATAAGATGTTCAAAACGTAGCTCTCCGAGATGGGTTATAACGCCCCGCATAAAGGGCAGCTAGCTGTGGGCTAAAATTGCGCGCAGCGCGAGCCCACAGGTAGATGTCCGCGCGAGCGCAGCGAGTTTTAATGCGATTGTTAGCTGTCAGAGCGCAAGACTTCCTAG
>NZ_PEAX01000013.1 GCF_002807685.1 Neoalteromonas flava
TTGAAACAAGCCAACGATAAAAATTGGTGAAAAGACCACGCCCATAGCTAAAACTATTACTGGAACGGCAAACCCTGCGAAAAATTCAAGCAGATACAAAAAACGCTTTGTAGCAGACATGGCACCTAACACCCCAATAAGGGGCAAATACGTGTGCGGCATAATCCGAGGAGGCCGCACACGTATTTGTCCCAACGACCGCAGGGAGTGAGCTTAATTGACTTGTTAGGGTTAATACAAAGGCCCAAGCAAAAGCTCCTTTTCTGCGAGGTTGAATAAGCTAGTGCCAAGCTTGTTCATGCTACCAGAGCGAGGACTCCAACGTGAAGATGTGTAATATTTGCCGTTATATGTAAGTTCAATTATCCACGTTGCACCATCCAACCCAAAACCGCTCTGTTTTTCTTCTGGAAATCTCAAGTAATCGCGAACATCCTCAATTACAGATTTTAACTCTGACTCAGAAATTACAGCTTGGACAGAAACTTTATCATCAATGTGCTCCCCATTAACATACTCAAGTCGAGTAATGTTTAATGCCTTGGAATTAAGATTTAGAGTGATCACGACCGGCACATGAAAAGAACGAACTATAGTGAACCTTACGAGGTCTTCATTCTTTGTTTCTTTGACAATACTTTCTGGAAACGAACCCAACCAAGAAGAAAATTCGAAAGGTTGATCTGCTGGGGTTCTTTTAAAGCTCTCGACTTCTTTTGTCCAAATTAATGAATAAAATGAAATTACGCCTAATAAGATTAAGATACATCCTGTGATGAATATGTTCTTCATACTCAAACAATCCCTAACGCCCCAAGCAGGGGCAAGTACATGCAGGCTAAAATACGGAACGAAGTGACGGGAGCCTGCATGTAATTGTCCCGCTGACTTGGTTTGTTAGGTGCAAATTAGCTGAGCAGTACCCAAATCACTGTTGCTTAACTTTTTTAGTTCTATGAGAAAGTTATCAAATAGACAAGGCTCTGTGCACAAATACATTTTTGCTTCACTGGCTATTTCTTGACCTTTGAATTCAAAGTATTCTGATTGCTGATAAGTAGAAATATAGAGGTTTCCTGGTTTTGGGAAATGGAGTCGAGCATGAAAAGCGCCATTGGCATATTCTCTACCAAAAGAGCCAAATTCTATATCTTTTAAACCGCCATAGTAGCTAGTTTTGAAAGTATCTAGTGATTTATAGAGTTCGTTCAACTCCTGATTTCCAAGGGAAACACTGTTTGTAAATATTGAGCGACCATTACACACTGTGACCCGCAGTTCGGTTATGTCTTCGTCTTTCCAAATCTTTTCAAATTTAATTGATGGTTGCATGTTCCCTCTTTGCACCTAACGCCCCGATAACGGGCGACTGCTTGCTGCGAAAATGGCGGAGCCGCAGCAAGTAGGCGTCCCTGCGAGCGCAGCGAGTGTGTTGATTGGTTTGTTAGGGTTCATATGCGCAAATGCTTTGAATTAGTTGCTCGGACAAACCGAAACCAAATGGCGAGATGACATTTAATTTTACCTTAGGCATATCGCCAGCTTTTTCAATTTCTGAGTAGAACATCTTCTCTTTTTCTGATTTAAGCCACTGCTTGATATTGAGTCCACATTTTACCTTTGTGTCTGGTTCTGAGGTCAAGTTCTCGTGAATGAACAAATCGTCTTCAATACTGATAATTATCATTTCGAGTTCTTCACCTTTACCTCTGTAAAAGTTTGTACCCTCTAGCGGTCTAGAATATGGAGCCAAAATAAACCCTTCTGGAATAGTTAACTGACTGGAGAAAACATCTACCTTGGTTTCTGCACTTAGCGAAAATGAAAAGCTCAAAAAAATCACTAAAGTAAATCTTTTAGTCATAACTATCGATGGACCCTAACACCCCGATAAGGGGCAAATACGTGTACGGCATAATCTGAGGAGGCCGTACACGTATTTGTCCCAACGACCGAAGGGAGTGTGCTTGATTGACTTGTTATGTTTCAATACCTCGTTCCTTGAGCATGGTTGTCAAAACAATCTGAGACCATTTTAAAACTTTATCGGTATCTAGATTTGTTTTGCTGGGATTGAACGTGATGATAATAGGATACCCCCCATTTTCACAATATTCTGTTGGGTCAAAACCGGCATAAAGCAGCCCTAAAGATGTAATTGAGGTGTTGGGGTCACCCGTAACCCAATAACTTACTCGACTATTGAAGCCATCATAAAAAATATCCGAACCTACTTCTCTAGCTTGTTGCTCTGACGATAAACAAACAGGTTGATAAACGGTATCAGAGGTTGACGAGCAGCCGCTGAGGGCAGTCAATAGTACAAAGAAAAATGCCTTTTTCACTCAATTCCTCCATGGAACATAACACTAAGCTAAGGGGCAAAAACACAATGCGAAAATGGCGGAGCCGCATTGTGTTTTTGTCCCAGCGCCTGCCCTTGGCAGGTGCGAATTAAGCGTTTTGTTATAAGCCATGTTCCCTCAGTAGGTTAACTGTCCTTTCGTTTGCAGTGTTGGAAACATATTCGCTAGGCAACAAGCCATCATCATTACGTATTGCTTTTGCTCCCAACTCGATCAACCGCTTTACAGCTTCGTAGTTATCTTGCGCCGAAGCTTCGAACAATGGAGTAAAACCATGCTCACCCTTAACGTTAATATCTGCACCAGCTGCCACTAACATGTCTATTGCTTCGCAATCATTCCAGATGGCCGCAACGTGCAAAGGCCGGTTGGAGAAAAGGCCAACAGTTTCAGGACCATCAATATTGATCCCGGAAAATTCGGCGACCCCTTCAATATCTTTATAAAGCTGCTCAATGCTTCTCATGGCTTATAACACCCCCATAAGGGGCAATTACCTGTAGGCTAAAATACGGAGCGAAGCGAAGGGAGCCTACAGGTAAGTGTCCTAGCGCAGCGCTTTAATGGGCTTGTTAGGTGACGTCGCCGCTAAAGAGCAAGGTTACCCCCAATAAATAACAAAGACAAAACGCAAACCAACCAAGTAAATATCCCTAAGAATAGCCACTTGAACCCTCTA
>NZ_PEAX01000014.1 GCF_002807685.1 Neoalteromonas flava
AACATCATCAGGGCGATAGCGCAATAAAGCTACTAAACGCCGAATGTAGAGCTGCTGTTAGATCCACTGTTGTGAATTATTGTAATTGCTTGACAAAGGGGGAGTCCATGTAGCTAAGCTAACGGGCAGTGACGTAGCGGCATAATCGCGAAGCGCCGCTGCGTTACTGTCCCAGTGACCGAAGGGAACGTGTTTAGCGCTTTGTTAGGCGTTTCCGATTTTCTGAAAAAGAGAGACTTGTACCTTCCCATCTTCCTTGCCGTTCATTACTACCCAGTACTGTAAATCATCGTCGACTAACTGCATATGGTGATGATTTAAAAGTTTAATTATCTTATCCATCCAAGTTGGAACTATCCGAATAAAATTGTCAAAGTCTTTTTTTGCGCCAAAAGGGTTTTCGGCGTGCAAAAGCCCCCCTGTCCGCTCATATATATGTATAAATTCGTTTTTTGTTAACCACCCTGACTTTATATCTTCTACTTTTTCAACTTTACCAGTTCTAGGATTAATGATTTGGGAAGTTGGGTGAGGATAAAAATTTGGATTGAAGCGCTCAATATCAGAGATTATATTTTTTGCATTCCAATCTTTAGCAAACTTTGAACGGATTTCTGAGTAAGCATTTTTATTGGCTACCAAGGAAGCTAAGGCGATCAATTCCAATATTTTTCGTATTTGAAGGCAAATTGATTCAGCAGTAGTCTGTTTATAAGGAGTAGAGCATTTTCCATTTAAGAATGCGCGAACGACTTCTGTTCGTTTTTTAACTTCTTCCATGCATGCAGCATATTTTTTTAAGAGTACATTGTCTGTCATGACGCCTAACGCCCCGATAACGGGCGAATGCTTGCTGCGAAAATGGCGAAGCCGCAGCAAGTAGGCGTCCCAGCGAGCGAAGCGAGTGTGTTGATTGGTTTGTTAGGTGTTACCGTCATGGCCTCTCCAACATTTGAATTCTTGACTCAAGGACTTTGCAAATAGTATTTGCGGCAACCTCCGTTTTCCCATCACGTAGTGCAAATAATGCAGCAGATTCTTTGAGACCAGAGTCATCAACAACATCAGGGTTCCGGTAACTATTCCCTATTTCTTGAACTCCAATTGTGCAGGCCTCGAAAGCCACGTCAAAGTGACCTAATTTTATTGCAGCTTGACCAGACTCTAAGTGTTTCATCGGAGAAAAACTTTGATTCAAAAAGTACATATAAATTAGAACACAACATATAACTACGCTGACGATAGATATGAACCAAACTTTCGAAATTTCCACTGATTTCACCCAAGACACCTAACACCCCAATAAGGGGCAAATACGTGTACGGCATAATCTGAGGAGGCCGTACACGTATTTGTCCCAGCGACTGTAAGGAGCGAGCTTAATTGTCTTGTTATACATCAGTTCCTCTGCCTGACTAGTTCAGAAGCCCACTGGTCGTTTACGTTAATTACTTTACACCGTTCTTCTTCAGGAATAGAGCTATCTAATTGTTCGTTGCATTGCTCTAGAGCCAATTTTGCTGCAGCCGAAGCGCTGGTTTGTTCCGATACCCAAGCGATACTGAAATACTTTTCTGAAATTGCGTATGCCTTATGGTTTGAAGCAGACTCATATCGCTTAAAGAGTTCAAGTATTGGCTCGCCATAATCCGTCTTAACCAGCCATTTCTTTCCGGTGGCTTTTTCATTGTATTCAATTGGTGTGCTTGAGCACGCAACCATTGCAAATACGAAGCCCATCAGTAAAAAAATTCTCATAACTTACCTGAGGTATAACGCCCCAAGCAGGGGCAATAACACGTAGGCTAAAATACGGAACGAAGTGACGGGAGCCTACGTGTTAGTGTCCCGCTGACTTGGTTTGTTAGGGTTACTGTGACACCTGATAGCCCATTGATTTTATGAGTTGAATGGTGTCATAAACCACTTTATGTTTAGCAGACTCATCAGCTTGAATAATAACTGTAACAGAGTCGCAAGATTGTTTAACTAGTTCGAGTTTTGCGCTAAGTAAACTTTTTGAGAATTGCGCCTGTCCAATTTTGATTTGGCTGTCACTTGAGATAGAAACCCAAACACTTCCTTGTTTAGCCGCGCCAGTACAAGTAATAACATCAACTGGCGGTTGGTTACACCCTGACACTAAAAGAAAGAGTATTGAGAGTGCTATTATTTTGGCTTTTCGCACGAGCTTTCCTTGTGACCCTAACTTTTAAATAAGGGGCGCATACGCGTGGGCAATAATGCGAAGCAGCCCACGTGTATGCGTCCCAACGAACGAAGTGAGTGCCTTAATTTTTTTGTTAGGTGCGTGCCTATTATTACCAAGATTCATAATGCTGGATAGTATGAGATTTTTCATATTTTTTCATTATTTCAGGGATGGACGCTAGATGCCAATTAACACCAAATTTGTTCTCTAAAGCTCTAACTGACTCCCATTCACTAACCATTAAATAAGTGTTTGGGTTACAACTAGTTGGTTTACTTATTTCGACTGACAAACAGCCGTGTGACGAAAGTGTGTCTGGAAGGGCCAAATTATGAAACTTGTCTTCAAATTCTTCCTGAAGTTCTGGGTGCACAACTACACTAAAAATCCGTTTAATCATTTTATTATTGTTCCTTATTCCAAGAAGCACCTAACGCCCCGCATAAAGGGCAGCTAGCTGTGGGCTAAAATCGCGTGCAGCGCGAGCCCACAGGTAGATGTCCGCGCGAGCGCAGCGAGTTTTAATGCGATTGTTAGGTACATTGCTGTTCAAAGAGTTTGACCTTGTTTTTTAAGTGACACAAATGTGCCAATACCAAGAAGACCAAATACAGCGAGTACATAGGGTAAGAGTTTATCTATTTCTTGACCAAATAAAGAGAAAAGAAACATAACCAAAGACAAGATGCCAAAAACGATGAACAACACTGATAATCCATATGCGATCCAACGTGCAATCTTACCACCTTTGAGATTCAGTGCCGCTGCAACAGTTGCGTAGGCTAAAACAAAAATGGCCGCAAAAGGTGAAACTGTTCCCGTAGCGATTGATGCAACACCAGCTGCAGCAAAAACACAGTATAGTCCAGTTAAAACAATCCTTAAAAACTTCAAAATTTCTCCTTGTACCTAACGCCCCGTTTAAGGGGCACAAACACGTAGGCTAAAATGCGAAGCAGCCTGCATGTTTGTGTCCCAGCCCATGCCTTGCGTGGGCGACTTGAAACGTTTGTTAGAGGTCATGTTGCTCGCGCCCCTTGAAATTCAAATGAATAGCGATGAACCCAAATATTAGCAATGATAGTGGAACAATCATAATAACTCCGAAGGACCACTTAGGAGCGTCACTATACATATGGTTCATGAGCATCGCGGCTGGTGCATAGGGAAGGTTAATTAAAAAGAGAAGAATAAGCGCAGTTCTTTTGCGACCTTTTGCAATGAACTTTGCAACATACACATTACCCACGGCAAACAAAAAACTAAGAGCGAAAATGAGCATGCTTGGGATAGCAATTACAACAGCATAAAGCTCGTACCAACCAACCACTGGGTGCGTATCTATTTGCACCTTTTTGCCGGAAGTGTTACTCAGGTCGTTTTGAAGTTCTTTTGTTCGATTAAACACTTATGACCTCTAACGCCCCGATAACGGGCGGCTGCTTGCTGCGAAAATGGCGAAGCCGCAGCAAGTAGGCGTCCCAGCGAGCGAAGCGAGTGTGTTGATTGGTTTGTTAGATGTCATTCTATGGAATACCTATGTCCCACAATTGTCGCTCATTTAAAAGTAAAGGAGCTAGTGATTCTGAGTATCGTAGTCCTAAACAAGTACTTGTTGAGATGAGCAATCCATTTTCCTTAAGTTCAAAAACGACAATGCGATCTTTGCCGTGAAAATCCTTCCAGCAATTCAACCGATAAGTAGTGTTTTCTAATGTACATTCTTTGTTAGTGAAAAGCAGGTCATCGTTTTCAGTAGCAATATATTCATCGCGTAGTTTTTCTAAAAAAGAGACCGGATTCATAACTGTCCTCTTGGCATCTAACTTTCCGATAAGGGGCAACGAAGTGTGCGGCACGATTTCAGGAGGCCGTACACGTAGTTGTCCCAGCGACTGCAAGGAGCGAGCTTGATTGGCTTGTTAGAAATTGGCATGAGGAAAGGCCACTCG
>NZ_PEAX01000015.1 GCF_002807685.1 Neoalteromonas flava
AGGGTAGGGCGACCTAAAAACTGCCTTTGAGATAAAACACTTTAACGAAGCAGCAACTGAAGTTGTTTGATTGAAAAATAGCTCGAACAGGCGACGGCCTTAAATGAACTGTCGATGCAGAAAGGCGGCACACAACCGCGTTGTGTGCGCAGCAAAAAGTTAACATTCGCGTGGTGTGTTGATCGAAGAATTGAGGCTGAAGAACGTGCTGAAGTTGATACGACTTAAGCTAAAAGCGAAATGGTTTCTAACGCCCCGATAACGGGCGAATACTTGCTGCTAAAATGGCGGAGCCGCAGCAAGTAGGCGTCCCAGCGAGCGCAGCGAGTGTGTTAATTGGTTTGTTAGGTGCCACTTGTTTGATAAAAGCCATCATCCTTCTCAATAGACATGTACGTAAATGATATACCGTCTGAATCATGATACCAGCTGCATTCAATTAGCAAATCACTAACTACAAACCTCCGGCTAATTTCAACTTCGTCCTTAAAGCCATCAACAGCAGTCCCGAATATGGCTTCTATTTGTTGAACGGTAGTTTGCTCGCTAAAAGTAAACAATTGGCCTTTAAATTTTAATAAACCTTTAAAAGACTTAAATGCGTGATTGCCTTCTGTGAAGTTAAGAAAAAGACCAGTGAAAACTCCATTCTCAGTAGCGACCGAATAGCCATGTTGGAATGACTTATTGTGCTGAATTCCATCAGTTGTCTCTATCCTACTTCCAAGCTTTTTGAATCCGAATAAGTGCTGCTCAATTAAAAAGTCCATTTGTGGCACTTAACGCCCCGCATAAAGGGCAGCTAGCTGTGGGCTAAAATCGCGTGAAGCGCGAGCCCACAGGTAGATGTCCGCGCGAGCGAAGCGAGTTTTAATGCGATTGTTAGCTGACATTGCCAATATCTACCGCTGATTCTTGGTTAAGAACGAATTGATATCCAAAAGCTAAGGTGATTGCAAATATACTTAGGACGTTTAGATATAGTGACATTTGCTTATAGCTTGTTTCGTTATTTCTTTTATCGTAGTGGTCAATTACGGTTAGCAAAGCATTAATAGCGCCCGAGACCAATGCAACGCAGAAGAACAGCAGAGGCATGCCCGTTAATTCAATAGGGTCAGAGCCTCTAACGCCGGGATATACCAAAGCTTCATTAGTGACGCCATAGAGACACACAGCAATTAGAAACAGTGCCCAAACGATATTAAAAATTTGGGTCGATTTAGAAATTTTATTCGGAGAGTAATCTTCCATGAATCCTCTTGGCAGCTAACACCCCGATAAGGGGCAATTGCTTGCATGCGAGAATCGCGGAGCCGCATGCGAGGAATTGTCCCAGCGAGCGGAGCGAGTGAGCTTGATCGGTTTGTTATGTTTCATATTACGTCCTTGTGCGTCTCTTTTTTGCAAGCGCAAAACACCCTAAACCTAACATAACACCAGCTATAAGGATTTGCTTATTAAAGATACTTAGAATTACGTCTATTACGATGAATATCGCACCTAGAATATAGAGCGTAAACGGTGAAAATATTCCGTTTCCTTTTGAACCTTTGCCCAACAAAAGTGAAAGAGAAAAGAACGCAAGCAAAGTGCAAAAAATTACAGCAAACCCGATTGCTATCTTGTCGCCAGATAGTGTTGCTAATACTGCAACGGAGATAGATATTAGCAGCCCTAGAACACCAGTAATTAACGCAGAGCGTTTTGACAGGCGTTTGGTTAAATCGTTTTGACTTGGAATAAACATACTAACTCAATGGAACATAACACCCCAATAAGGGGCAAATATGTGTGCGGCATAATCTGAGGAGGCCGCACACGTATTTGTCCCAGCGACCGGAGGGAGTGAGCTTAATTGGCTTGTTATATCTCTGAACCAAATTCTTCATTTACTCTCTTCAATTGAATTTAAAAAGCCTTCTACAAACTCTTGTTGAAACTCCGACTTTAAATTAATGATTAGAGGCAGTACCTGTAAAAGTTTTTTACCCGTATCACTTTTATAAAATTGCAGAATGTCGTTGAGCTCATCTTCTGTAAATGAGTCAATATACGCAGACTCTAATTTGCTATCTATATTGTGTTTTTTATAGAAATTATCAGACCAGGCTGTAAGTCGCTCATTTACCTGCGCACTAATATTTTCATATTCTTCAGGGGATGTATCGAAAACAACTTTTTGCCCTATAGCCTTTGCGTAAGCCAACATTCTTAGTTCAGAAAATTCGGAATAAAGAGACGCCTGAACAACCTCTTTGGCTATTTTTTCCTTGGTACTCAATTCTGCTCCTGAAGCTAAAAAGCTAATAGTTAAAAGGCTTAAAATTAGAAGGTGTTTCAATTTTCCTCCAAAGGGATATAACGCCCCGCATAAAGGGCAGCTGCTTGTGGGCTAAACTTGCGCGTAGCGCCAGCCCACAAGTAGATGTCCGCGCGAACGAAGTGAGTTTTAATGCGTTTGTTAGGTGCTTTCACTGATTTAAATATTGCCTTTGAAGA
>NZ_PEAX01000016.1 GCF_002807685.1 Neoalteromonas flava
GGTTTTGGTTATTATTTACAGTAAAGTCATGTGCGCTTATCGTAGTAGCATGGTTTTTCATTTTCCCGCCATTAAAAAAAGGATTTCTTCGTGGTAGCCAAGGCACCTAACAATCGCATTAAAACTCGCTTCGCTCGCGCGGACATCTACCTGTGGGCTCGCGCTGCACGCGATTTTAGCCCACAGCTAGCTGCCCTTTATGCGGGGCGTTATAGGCCTTAGATGTTGAAATTGCATTTTGCTCTCATTCTTAGTTTGTTTTTGTTTGCTTGTGTAAGCAAACCTAAGCAACAGCTCTTGGGTTCATGGCAATTTATTGAGATTGGTGAAGATTTCAAAGACACTAAGTTTTGTACTTTTGAGTCCGTTGGCGGTTTTACCTGCACCATTCATGAAATCGGTTTTTCTGGTGGCTTAGGTGAAGCAGTCACATATAAAATGACGGGTAGTTGGCTTTTAGATGGTGATTCATTGAAGCTTTCGTTTTCTCGGTCGTATAGCCCTGAAAAAAAGGAAAAATCAGTGTATTTAGTTGTTCAATCAAAACGAAGTTTAATGACACTCAAAAGCTCTAATGGAAATCTAGAAGAGTGGCATCGAGAAGGCGGCCTATAACAAGCCCATTAACGCGCTGGGACACTTACCTGTAGGCTCCCTCCGCTTCGCTCCGTATTTTAGCCTACAGGTAATTGCCCCTTATGGGGGTGTTATAAGGCAAGGGAATGATTCGATACCTCTTAATTTTGACTGTTAGTCTAATGCCTTTGGCATCTCTAGCTTGCTCCTGTCACCTAGGATCAGCCAAAGAGAAGTTCGAAATGTTTGATTCTGTTTTTGTTGGCAAGGTGGTAGATATTCAACAGAAGGGAACAACTAACCAGTTCAACGAGGCCGAGGTTTTAGTCAATTTTCAGCAAATCATGAGATTTAAAGGAAAAGACGAAGATACTGTTTTGGATACTAATATTAATGGTTCAAGCTGCACTGGCTATTGGTTCAAAAAAGGGCAAACCATGTTAATTTATGCCAGTGAAATTAATGGTAAATTAGATGTAATGTGGTGTGGCGGAGTTGTTGTCAAAGAAGAAAGCCCACAACAGTTTGCCCTTGAGCTGGACGAACTTAAGGTTGTTTCCGGCAATGCCTTATAACAAACAAATTATGGCACTCGCTGCCGCTCGTTGGGACGCAAACACGTGCGCGGCTTCGCCATTATTGCACACGTGTCTGCGCCCCATATTTGGAAGTTATACACCAAATTAGGAATACAAAATGAACAAGGATGAAATAGAAGCAAAAGCTCTTTACGACGACATTCAAAAGAAAGAAGCTCTGCTAAATCAATTTGAGAAATTGAAGCCGAGCATAAAAGAAACACTTTTAAGAAACTTGGGCTTTATTGCAGTGTTCGCATTTTTACTCTGGATGTTTCCTGAGCTTTTTGAACAGCCTGTACTGTACGCATTGCTATTGATGATTGTTGCAGTTAGTGCAGAAACTCACATTGAAAGTAAGAGAATTCATGACCGCATAGATATACTCCAAAGGCTAATGAAACAGTGATGTATAACAAGTCAATCAAGCTCACTCCCTGCGGTCGTTGGGACAAATACGTGTGCGGCCTCCTCAGATTATGCCACACACATATTTGCCCCTTATTGGGGTGTTAGCACCCTTATGGAATTCACTACCTTTTTTGATGTAACTCAATCTAATTTATCCTACGGCTTTTGGTTTAGCGTGGTTATAGCTTCCATTATGTTCGTTTTAGGTGTTGGCTCTATTGCAGGCAAATTATCTACTTCACTTTTTAAAACATCTCGTTCTTTCGAGATAATTTGGGGGATTGGAGCTACTTGTCTATCGGGCTTTATACTGTACTTTTTAATCAGCTCAGTTATTGACCAAAAGAATGAAATTCCAACTGAAAATGTGGCGATCATAAGTGGCAAAATTGAAAGTTTCCGAACGATTAAACGCCATTCCGACCTTTTCGAATTTCGGCTAGATACTGGTCACACATTTAGAACCAATGGATTAAGTAAACAAGTCCCGCGAATAGGGCTGCCCGAAGGGACAATAGTCAAAATTTGGTATAGTCTCAGAAACAATGAAATTCTCATTCTTCAAATCGAAGCAAATCAATTTGCTGCTCTTAAAGAGCAAATAAAACAATTTAAGGATGATTGCATAAACTATGGAAAGTGCTAACAATCGCATTAAAACTCGCTGCGCTCGTGCGGACATCTACCTGTGGGCTCGCGCTTCACGCGATTTTAGCCCACAGCTAGCTGCCCTTTATGCGGGGCGTTAGGCCCATGATTAAGTTTATCCCACTTTTTATTTGTTTCCTGGCTGCTTGTTCGCCCAAAAGTCAGTTGGATCCAGTATTTGAGAATACGTGCTATGGCGGGGACTTCTCTCAGAACCTTTATGGTAAATCACCTTCATATTCTGCGGCTCTAGATTTGGAGGTTGAAGAGTGGTCTTTACTCACTAATTCGCTTAAAGAGTTTGCAAGCCAGCACAAACTAGAGTTTTTTGACAACGGAAGGATGTCAAAACAACTAAAAATGTTGTCGACATCGGTTTGCTCAAGCTCTGGCATTTTTATATACGCATCTAAAAGAGTTTGGAAAATTGGGGATAGTCCGGAACACGACCCTCTTCCTTTGTTGGTACAAATGACCGTTTACAAAAATAATAAAAATGCAGATTTAATTAGAGAAAACCTTAATACTTTGCTTCAAGAAACATGGGGTGAAAAAGTAGACTTAAACCATGGTATTTCAAGCACATTTAATGACTCACTTTTATAAACCCGAGGAAGGGCCTAACAAACCGATCAACACACTCGCTTCGCTCGCTGGGACGCCTACTTGCTGCGGCTTCGCCATTTTCGCAGCAAGTATTCGCCCGTTATCGGGGCGTTAGGTTTACTCTATTTGCATGCGTTTATTCAAAGAAAAATTTTGGTTTCTTGTTGTCGCATTGATTATCTTCTTCGCTATGCTAGGGATTGTGATTCAACTCTCCATATTTACTGGCCAAAAGATTGGAACACTGAATGCTAAAATTAGATCCATTCAGTCTAAAGCAGAAGCTGGTATGGGGCGTGGACTTAGCCTGAATGACTATGCTATTGCCTACACCGAATCCGGCGAAAAGATTAGTATTAGGTGTCATTCTTATTGCAAACTTAATACTGTAGTAGAGGTTACAATTTATAAGCCGCTAATCGGTAAAGATTTAAATTATGTGTATGAGTAAACCTAACAATCGTTTTAATTCGCCCACGTTGGGCGTGGGCTGGGACACAAACATGCAGGCTGCTTCGCAGTTTAGCCTACATGTTTGTGCCCCTTAAACGGGGCGTTAGAAACCATTTCGCTTTTAGCTTAAGCCGTATCAACTTCTGCACGTTCTTCACCATCAACTCTTCGGTTAACACACCAAGCGAATGTTAACTTTTTGCTGCGCACACAACGCGGTTGTTTGCCGCCTTTCTGCATCGACAGTTCATTTAAGGCCGTCGCCTGTTCGAGCTATTTTTCAATCAAACAACTTCAGTTGCTGCTTCGTTAAAGTGTTTTATCTCAAAGGCAGTTTTTAGGTCGCCCTACCCTCGTCTAGGCTCAATGGCTTGTTTTATTTAAGTCCAAGTCGTATTCTGCAACTCAGGTTTTTCAAGGACGAGTGGCCTTTCCTAATGTCAATTTCTAACAAGCCAATCAAGCTCGCTCCTTGCAGTCGCTGGGACAACTACGTGTACGGCCTCCTGAAATCGTGCCGCACACTTCGTTGCCCCTTATCGGGAAGTTAGGTAGCTCTGTGGATTTATACAATAAACTTTTAAATAGCTTTGAAGGTGAAGACGAACTTGGGGTCGTAATTCGTGCGCACATTGTTATTGAACAATTTCTAAATGAACTACTTCGAGGGCTAATTGTTAATCCCAAATATCTTGAAAAAATGAACTTGGACTATAGTCAAACTGTGCAATTAGCAGTAACACTTGGATTAGATGCAAGGTTTTATCCTGCACTCAACTCACTTGGAAAATTAAGGAATGATTTTGCTCACAACTTGATTCCAAATATCTCAAAACAAGCAGTGAACAACCTATACAAGGCACTTGACGAAGATACCAAAGCTATACTCAATAATGGTGTGTCTACTATCTGTAAGGATGATGGCACAAGGTATAAGCATAAAGAACTGTCATATAGACAGCAGTTTATTAATATTGCAGCTGTACTCGGCGCAGCACTTCAAAAGGCATGTAAAGAAGCGGGTAACTCAACCTAACAAACCAAGTCAGCGGGACAATTACATGCAGGCTCCCGTCACTTCGTTCCGTATTTTAGCCTGCATGTACTTGCCCCTGCTTGGGGCGTTATAGGTCATCAATGAAACTTCGATTTTTAATTTTCTTTTTAGCCGTTTTCTCTTGCTGTTCCAACGCTTTCCAACCATCTCTGGTACATCAGCATTACACAGTATGGGAAGGCGTTCTTCCCGAACCATATAATACTATCTATTGTGAAATTCGCTTGAACGCTGAAACTGACGATATTGAAACATTGAATATTGTTATTGGCGGTAAAACGATCGACTTCAACGATGAAGATCTTGCAAAACTGAAAGGCGTAGAATTGGGAACTTTACAATTCTTACAAGAAATGTATCGTTCTGAAGATAAACCTTCTGAACCTTTGATGGAAGGTTTCCAAGACTGGCTCTATTTAACTGTAGAAGTCGGTCCTAAATATCGTATCTCTTGGGAAGAGAATGGTAAAACTCGGTACCACTGGGGTAAAGATATCGCAACAATAATGATAACCATGGGAAATCATGGTTCGATTCGTATAGATAAGCTTGAGCCACCTCTGCAATGACCTATAACAAACGTTTCAATTCGCCCATGCAGGGCATGGGCTGGGACACAAACATGCAGGCTGCTTCGCAGTTTAGCCTACATGTTTGTGCCCCTTAAACGGGTGTTAGGTTTCATTCTTTATGACTAGGTTATTATTCGTTTGCAGTGAAAATCGACTACGCAGCCCAACGGGTGAAGAGGTCTTCTCAGCATATGACAATGTTGAAGCCATTGGTTGCGGTACAAACAAAGATGCTGAAACGCCAATATCAGGTGATTTGGTCGAGTGGGCGGACGTCATCTTAGTCATGGAAAAAACACATAAAAATAAAGTCGCGAAAAAGTATAAGGAATTACTTCAAGGTAAACGTTTAGTCTGTCTGGATATCCCAGATAACTATGACAGAATGCAGCCTGAATTGGTTCGTATTTTACAAAACAGGGTTCCAAAGTATGTGCGGTTGTAGCAAACCTAACAAACGCATCAAAACTCGCTGCGCTCGCGCGGACATCTACCTGTGGGCTCGCGCTGCGCGCAATTTTAGCCCACAGCTAGCTGCCCTTTATGCGGGGCGTTAGGCACCAAGTCAAGGACGGCGAATGTTTCAAAGAAGCTTATTGATTTTTCAGGTTTTGCTTGCAGTTATATATTTCTCTGCGGGCCTTAGTAAGCTCTTTCAAGGCTTCCCCAATATCATTGGCCCTGTGTGGTTAATTCAGGAACTTGCAAAATACAATCTCGCAACGTTTGGTTACTTCATTGCCTTATCTCAAGTCGTCATTGGGTTCATTTTGTTTTTCCCTAGGTTGCGCCTCGTAGGAACAATCATGCTATTACCTATGCATCTGTGTATTACCGTTATTCCTATTTCTTTAGGCTGGCAAGGGACGCCAATAATCAATTTAGTCTTACTCTTTATGATTTTGACACTTCTATACGACGACAAGGCTAAATTGATTACCTTAGTTAAAAGCAATGGTGCAAATCAATTCTCAAAGCATTACGCTGTGTATTGGTGCAGTTTTGCTTTATTCTGGTTAGCAGCTTTATTTTTAAAATACGGTTTTCCGTAATGGTGCCTAACAATCGCATTAAAACTCACTTCGTTCGCGCGGACATCTACCTGTGGGCTCGCGCTGC
>NZ_PEAX01000017.1 GCF_002807685.1 Neoalteromonas flava
TGAGGTGTCTTTTGTTGGTTATTAATTGGGTTCCTAGGAAGTCTTGCGCTCTGACAGCTAACAATCGCATTAAAACTCGCTGCGCTCGCGCGGACATCTACCTGTGGGCTCGCGCTGCGCGCAATTTTAGCCCACAGCTAGCTGCCCTTTATGCGGGGCGTTAGGGTTACAAGGAAAGTTTACATGTATAAATCTGGCCAAGAGGTACTCAATAAAGGATTAAGTCCCTTTTCTAGAATCCTGCTTGGTAGCATTTCTGGCCTTTTTGGCGTCGTCATGATTTTAATTGCGCCAGGAATGAGTAAGCCAATAGCTATTTATGGATTTGGCGGTTTTTGCTTAGTCATTTTTACAATGTGCGTCACTAGTGGCAAGGTACGTAATTATTTAGGACGCGTAGTCGGCTTTATCGCTTTTTGCTTATCCATTGGATATTTTCTAAGTCAACTGGGTGATGGCCAATTAATATCAGGACAAAAATCAGAGCCATCTATTTTCAATGCTATATTATTTTTCTTTGCTTTCGGTTTGCCGGGTATTTGGTTCGCAGTTAAAGGCAAGTTCCCTGTAAATAGTAAAGGGTAAACTCCGGAGCAATTGTAACCCTAACAAGCCCATTAACGCGCTGCGCTGGGACAATTACCTGTAGGCTCCCTCCGCTTCGCTCCGTATTTTAGCCTACAGGTAATTGCCCCTTATGGGGGTGTTAGGTGCTATGGAGTTAAATTGAAGAAAGCCAGCACTATTTTTATATCGCTTATTTGTTTTGCTGTGGCTGCCTATCCAATGACATCTATGCATGGAACTTGCGCACAGTACCCTCTAGAGGACTTTTTCTTTAGTGTTTATTGGCCAGCAACAAAGTGGCTGTGGCATCAAGGTTTAAACTTTAGTTTGGCGGTAGTCTTTAGTATTTTAGTGCCAAACCTTGTGGTTATATTTTTAGCTCAAAAAGCAGTTAGAAGGTGTATGTTAAAAGGAAAGCAAGTTTGAATAGGCACGCACCTAACAATCGCATTAAAACTCACTTCGTTCGCGCGGACATCTACTTGTGGGCTGGCGCTACGCGCAAGTTTAGCCCACAAGCAGCTGCCCTTTATGCGGGGCGTTAGGCCCTAATTGAACTATGCAGGATTTGCGACCAAATTATTCTTCATACTCTGAGCAGGAGCTCCACCAGGCTTTGGAAACAATCGATAAAGTTAGACTCCCCGATCGTGTGATAGAAATAAAAAGAGAGTTAAGTAAGCGAGAGAATCAAGTCAAAGCAACGAATAAAGAGATAGTTTCGAATAGTAAAAGAAACAATGTTCCAAATATACTAACAAAGACAGATGGAAAAATTGTTCACTTCATAATTCGCGTATGGTGTTTAATTTTAATTTATTTTCCAACCAGTAGGTTGTATGAAGCTTATTTATACGGGACGATTTACTATAGAAGATATGGGGATATCGCATTTTTCGATGACCCATTAGCTTTCAGCCTAGAGGTGTTTCAAAGTGTTTTGTTCGCAGGCCTACTTATTTTTGCCTTTATCAAGAACCCGTTTTCTCTTTTTAAAAATGAAGAAAAGGCCTAACAATCGCATCAAAACTCACTTCGTTCGCGCGGACATCTACCTGTGGGCTCGCGCTACGCGCAAGTTTAGCCCACAGCTAGCTGCCCTTTATGCGGGACGTTATACGACAAGGTGGAATTTGTGAAAAGGATTTACCTGTTAATGATATTTTCTGCAATATTCTCTTTTTTGGCATTTGCAAAAGGGGCTGGTAACGTCTGTTATTTTTCCGGTTGTGTATCGATGTATAGTTATAACTTGTGGTCAGTTAGTTTCGGGCTGCTAGCGTTCGTTTGTGGTGTTACCTGTTTAAAGCTCGTGGTTTTCAATTATCTTAAAAGGTCCGAAATTCCTGAGCCAGAGCCACTAAAAATTCAACAAATTTCAGATATTGATAATTTTTAACCGGACTGCTTCAAATATGTCGTATAACAAAAAAATCATGTCGCCCGCAAGCGGGCTGGGACGCAAACACGCAGGCGGCTTCGCGATTTTCGCCTGCATGTCCGCGCCCCATATTTGGAAGTTATAGGTCATCAATGAAACTTCGATTTTTAATTTTCTTTTTAGCCGTTTTCTCTTGCTGTTCCAACGCTTTCCAACCATCTCTGGTACATCAGCATTACACAGTATGGGAAGGCGTTCTTCCCGAACCATATAATACTATCTATTGTGAAATTCGCTTGAACGCTGAAACTGACGATATTGAAACGTTGAATATTATTATTGGCGGTAAAACGATCGACTTCAACGATGAAGATCTTGCAAAACTGAAAGACGTAGAATTGGGAACTTTACAATTCTTACAAGAAATATATCGTTCTGAAGATAAACCTTCTGTACCTTTGATGGAAGGTTTCCAAGACTGGCTCTATTTAACAGTAGAAGTCGGTCCCAAATATCGTATCTCTTGGGAAGAGAATGGTAAAACTCGGTACCACTGGGGTAAAGATATCGCAACAATAATGATAACCATGGGAAATCATGGTTCGATTCGTATAGATAAGCTTGAGCCACCTCTGCAATGACCTATAACAAACGTTTTAATTCGCCCATGCAGGGCATGGGCTGGGACACAAACATGCAGGCTGCTTCGCAGTTTAGCCTACATGTTTGTGCCCCTTAAACGGGTGTTATATTTACGGTAGCAATTATGAGTAACGATACTTACAAAGGAGGTCAAAAGCTCCTTTACGGATTCATATCGGGGTCGCTTTTAGCGTTACTCTGTTTAACAATTGGTTTCGATTCGGGCCATTTTTCCCCGTTTGAGCTATTTAAATATAGCGCTATTGCTGGCGGTGTTTTAGGGTTACTAAACTTCGTTTTTTATGAAATGAGTTTAAGTAGTAACAAAAGAGAAAGCGAAGAACCATCGACTAGTTATCAGTCAGGTCCGTCATATGACAATTATACTGACACTTCAGGTGGTAACGACGCAGGAGGCGGAGGAGGTGAGTAAATATAACAAGCCAATCAAGCTCACTCCCTGCGGTCGTTGGGACAAATACGTGTACGGCCTCCTTAGATTATGCCGTACACGTATTTGCCCCTTATCGAGGTGTTAGGCGACTTGGAATGCTCTTATTTTCAAATAGGAATAATATGAAAAAACTTATTATCGTTTTAATGGCTCTTTTGCTAATTTTTGCTTGCGCGTCTAATCCCGGAATCGTCGAGGTATCAAAAGACACTTATATTATAAGTCGCATTGATAAAGCGGGGATATTTGGTAACGCCGCAAAAATGAAAGCTGATGTAATTCAGGAAGCAACAGCATTCGCAAAAAATCGAGGTAAAGTTGCTGTTCCAATTTCAATCGACGAAACTCCTATGGCGCCCGGGCGTTTTGCATCAATTGAGTATCAGTTTCGGCTGGTAGAGGAAAACGATCCAAGCACAAGAGATGCTAAATTGGCTAATAAAGCAGATTTCATTCTAGAAGCTAAAAGCCAAGTTTCCGTCAAAGATGAATCAAAAGACATTTATGAAGAACTCATCAAACTAGACGACCTCAGAAAGAAAGGGATAATAACAGATGAAGAATTCGAGGCTGAAAAACGCAAGCTTTTATCTCGCTAATATAGAAGGTCGCCTAACAAAGCGCTAAACTCGTTCCCTTCGGTCACTGGGACAGTAACGCAGCGGCGCTTCGCGATTATACCGCTACGTTACTGCCCGTTAGCTTAGCTACATGGACTCCCCCTTTGTCAAGCAATTACAATAATTCACAACAGTGGATCTAACAGCAGCTCTACATTCGGCGTTTAGTAGCTTTATTGCGCTATCGCCCTGATGATGTTCGCATTGATATCGATCTCATTCGTTAGCCGATCTTTTTGATCAAAAAGCTAATCAGATTCTTGATATCTTCGGTTTGACCGTATTGTCATCTATTGCCTTTGCTGAGACTCGGCAGGTTAACCTCTTTAATAGTTCACTTGATAGTCATTCCCAGACGTTAAAAGTGCCCAGACTAAACGTGCATTCTTCGCTGCTAAAGCGACACAAGCTCGACCAAAACCTCGTCGTTCAACCAAGTCTTTGACCCATAGACTGGTTTTGTCCGTTTTGTTTTTGCTTGCAGCGATAACTGAGCGGGCCCCATGAATAAGTAAGGTTCGTAAATATTTATCCCCTCGCTTGGATATCCGACCCAATCGTATGTGCCCACCCGTTGTATATTGTCTAGGTACAAGACCTAGCCACGCACTGAATTGCCGTGAACTATTGAATTGTTTTGCGTCACTGACGCTAGCAATAATGGCGGTAGCACTCAATTCACCAATACCCGGTATCGTCATAATGCGCTTTGCTTCTGTAGAGTGGTTTGCCAGTTTATATAAACGGCGGTCATAGCTAAGTATCTCATTGTTTAGACTGACAATGCTTTCCCATACTTGTGCTATCAGTTCGCGCGCTAAGTCAGGTAATCCATTCTCGCCATCTTCTAAAATACATTGGATGGCTTTTTGACCTGGATAGCGTCCCTTAGGTGTTGCTAACCCAAATTCTTCAAGTAAGCCTCGAATTCGGTTAAGTCGAGCTGTTCGGTCTTTAATGAGCCCGTTTCGGATACGATGAACGCACAGAACAGCCTGTTGCTCTTCACTCTTGATAGTAACAAAGCGTGTTTTAGGCCTGGTTACCGCTTCACAAATGGCTTCAGCGTCGTTTGCATCATTTTTTTCATTTTGGCGATAAGGAGATACAAATTTGGGCGCCATGATTCGAACAGTATGGCCTAATTTACTCATTTCCCGAGCCCAATAATGGGCACCTGAACAGGCCTCAACACCAATGATACAAGGCGGTAAAACGGCGATTGTTTGCAGTAACTTATGGCGTTTTACTGTTTTTTTAAATACAGGCTTGTCATAGTTATCTACGCCATGGATACTAAAATTATATTTGGCTAAATCAATGCCAAGGACTTTAATAGACATATGGACTCTCCGCTTATATTTTGAAATCTCGCAATTTCACTATGGCACATCGATGCCGATTAAGGGTGGGGAGTCCATATCATTCGTTA
>NZ_PEAX01000018.1 GCF_002807685.1 Neoalteromonas flava
AGCGCAGCGCTTTAATGGGCTTGTTAGGTGACGTCGCCGCTAAAGAGCAAGGTTACCCCCAATAAATAACAAAGACAAAACGCAAACCAACCAAGTAAATATCCCTAAGAATAGCCACTTGAACCCTCTATTTTTGAGCGCGACACCTTCCTCTGAAAAGTAGGTGTTGCTGAGGAAAAGAAATGGCAATGTCCTAACTAAAAACGGTTTTTCGCAGAACCTTAATGCTTCACTGAAGTTCTTCGCAATATTAACTAGGCACCAAATGAAAACTACGGCTCCTGGCAGAATTATTAATCCACGAAGCAAAGTGTCTAAATTCATGGAGTCACCTAACACCCCCATAAGGGGCAATTACCTGTAGGCTAAAATACGGAGCGAAGCGGAGGGAGCCTACAGGTAAGTGTCCCAGCGCAGCGCGTTAATGGGCTTGTTATGCACCTACTCGGCAGTTTCTATACAGGCCTCAAACATTCTTGAATACACTTTTATATCTCTTATTTCAGGTTTGTGTGTCAATTCGCTTTGGTTGCTGTAAGTGTATATATACTCTAACTTTCTATTATCAGTTAGGTGAGAGTAAACTCTTTCTACATACTCAGCATCCAAGATAAAGTTTGGCAATGTAGGATCAAAGTTAGTAACTTTATCGAAATATATGACTTCTTGCCCTAATACGAGGCGCACGGAGTCGACTGTAATTTTGTGCCTTTCTGCTCCATAAGAAGGCAATACAGTAATCATATGAAGTAAACCTTCATTATTTTTACTATAAAACTCCAAATCAGACTCTTTAAAACTAGGCCGTTTCCTGAAGAAATTGTAATAAAGCCCAACGGTCGACTGATGATCATTTGGAACTGTACTGTTTTCGAAAACTGAACTTTTCAGTTTCAAGACACAGCCGTATTTATTCAAATTGACTTCATTTATCTGGCTTTCCGAATCAAAAGCAGATGAGGAGAAAGCAATTATTATTAGTAAAATTGAAGTTAAGACTTTCATAGGTGCATAACACCCCGATAAGGGGCAATTACTTGCATGCGAAAATCGCGGAGCCGCATGCGAGGAATTGTCCCAGCGAGCGAAGCGAGTGAGCTTGATCGGCTTGTTAGATTTTTGCAATGAGTCCAAAAACAACAAGTACGGCACCTCCACTTAACCACCATGTAAACATTCTTTTGATAGTTTCAACATTAAACCCTTTAAGCCCAAACACCCAGATAAAACTTGAAACCGAAAAAAGCAAAGCCGTAATAATAATAAAAATGACTTTTACCGTATCTGCTGGTTCAAACAATACAAAAGCGATCACAGAAAGCAAAAAAAGAGCTGCGTGAGAAACTCCAGTTAATGCAGCACTCTTGATAGTTGCATTTGATTTAGCGTTATTCTTCAAAATAGAACCGATGGTGAGTCATAAATCTAACGCCCCGCATAAAGGGCAGCTAGCTGTGGGCTAAACTTGCGCGCAGCGCGAGCCCACAGGTAGATGTCCGCGCGAGCGCAGCGAGTTTTAATGCGATTGTTAGGTACCATTCCGCTGTTGCCTCTTATCTGCAAGTTTCCAACCATACCAACATGCCGGAAGCATTACTGCCGCGCTAACCATAGCATTAATGTCGGTCTCAAATACTGCAAAAATTAAGAAGAAAATTGAAAATATACCAAAAATTGCACACCAAAATTTAATGGCAAATGGAGATATTAAACCGCCAGTTTTACGATGTTTGCGGAAAATAAGTCGATATGCGAGTTGTGCAAACCAAAATCCAGTTAGAGCCAATACTATGGATCCGCCAATAGAGGCAAATGATAACGATGCATTTGAAGCTACTAAAAAGATTAAGCCGAAGAAAACTAATGAGATTAGGAAAGTAACTATTCCGAGCAATACTTCACTGAAACGTCCTGTCGATTCTTGATAATCCATTTATCTTCCTTGGTACCTAACGAATGATATGGACTCCCCACCCTTAATCGGCATCGATGTGCCATAGTGAAATTGCGAGATTTCAAAATATAAGCGGAGAGTCCATATGTCTATTAAAGTCCTTGGCATTGATTTAGCCAAATATAATTTTAGTATCC
>NZ_PEAX01000019.1 GCF_002807685.1 Neoalteromonas flava
ACAATTCTTGTATATTTGATTTGCAAGAGGGACATAAAAAGCCGCGTTTAATTCCTTCGTCATAAGCATCAATAGCTTCTCGACAAGGGAAGACAAAACTACATTCGCTGCAACGATATTTCATAGTGACGTATAACGGCCCGCATAACGGGCAAAAATACGTAGGCTAGAATACCAAGCGAAGCGCAGGGAGCCTACGTGTTTTTGTCCCTAGCGAGCGCAGCGAGTGTTAATGCGTTTGTTATACGCAATTTGCCACACCTGTAGCGCATTGCTACAATGTGATAGTGAACTATTAGGAGACATATTATGGCAACCGCGAGCGTAAGACTAGACCAAGATCTAGTTGAGAAAGCTACCATTATGGGCAAAGCACTAAACCGAACGATGCCAAAACAGATTGAGCATTGGGCAAAAATAGGTGAAATGATGGAAGATAATCCTGATTTACCATACGAATTCGTGAAACAGGCAATTATTTCCAAAGCGGAAAAAGAGGCAGGCAAATTGGAGCCTTACGATTTTGGCTAAGATTACGAGTGTTTTACAGACAGCTAATTTTAAGAGAGCAGTAAAGAAGTTACATAAGAATCAGAAAAAAGACTTGGATAAAGCTGTAAAGGAACTGATGGACGATCCTCTTCTAGGAGAACAGAAAAAAGGCGACCTAGCTTTTCTTCGCGTGTACAAGTTCAAGATGGTTAAGCAGTTAACATTACTAGGTTACAGCTACGAGGACGGCACTGTAATACTTGAATTAATAGCTCTTGGTTCACATGAAAACTTTTACCGCGATGTTAAAAAGTTATTCTGACCAATTGCGTATAACACCCCAATAAGGGGCAAATACGTGTACGGCATAATCTGAGGAGGCCGTACACGTATTTGTCCCAACGACTGCAGGGAGTGTGCTTAATTGACTTGTTAGTTACCAAAATACCACACCGCCAAAACTATTAATGCTAAGTAGAAAAGAAACGTAACTACATTAGTAGAAACATCATTAGTGGCCTCGACTAGTACATCAGACTCACTATCTTTGTAGTCCTCATACTTTAAGTTGTGAACATTTAAAGTGCTACCGACGTGTATTTTGATTTCCTTAGCGCCACCACCTAAAGCTAACTCTCTATATGCTCGTTTTTCTATTTGGGTTAGGCCACCTTCCGTTTTCTCCATAGGATGCATTATAACTTTCGGGTTCGGTCGGATGTATTTATTGCTACTGAGTTTTAAGAAGATATGTTTAAGCAGCACCTCCCCAACATAAAAGTCTGAAAGTAATGCTCTAGGATGTGAGAATGGATTTACAGCAACTTCATTTTCCTTCAGAGAGCTTGCAGCAAGCTTGCCTATACCTGAGACAATTTTCTTTCCATTGTCTTTGGTTTGAATCACCACGAGTGGTGAGTCATCAAAAACTGCGTTTGCACTTAAATTAGTGACCTTTATCCGCTTTTCCCACATCTGTACGTATAGGGATTCTGAAAAACGACTTTTAAGACGTGAAAACATCCATTGTTCCTTTGGTGACTAACGCCCCGCATAAAGGGCAGCTGCTTGTGGGCTAAACTTGCGCGTAGCGCCAGCCCACAAGTAGATGTCCGCGCGAACGAAGTGAGTTTTAATGCGTTTGTTAGGTGCTTTCACTGATTTAAATATTG
>NZ_PEAX01000002.1 GCF_002807685.1 Neoalteromonas flava
TGTCAGCTCACCACAGCTTTTCGCAGACTTACACGTCCTTCATCGCCTCTAACTGCCAAGGCATCCACCGTATACGCTTAGTCACTTAACCATACAACCCTAATATGTCTGCCTTTTGACTCCAGACTATCAGTGGCTTTCGCCAGGCCGTAACGTGACAATCGCTAATCGTTACGTGCAAATTCGTGATGATTGCGTTAGCTTTCATCGCGACATTTGCGCAAGGAGGACTTACAGTACTCTTTGCAGCAAACTAATTTGCTCGATATACAAGTTTCGCTTGAAAGAACCGTCATTTAATAAATAACAATTCAATCAGTTACTCTTGGATTAAATTAATATCAGCTTTTCCAAATTGTTAAAGAACAGATTCAAGGCTTAAAAAAACCTTAATCAATAATTTTCATCATTCATTAAGGCTCTTACCTGACAACCATCGATCACTTTCCACCCGTACCAATTATTATACAACAGTAAATGGTAGGCTTGGGCAGACTTGAACTGCCGACCTCACCCTTATCAGGGGTGCGCTCTAACCAGCTGAGCTACAAGCCTGTGGTGGAGCTAAGCAGGATCGAACTGCTGACCTCCTGAATGCAAATCAGGCGCTCTCCCAGCTGAGCTATAGCCCCATAAGTATGGTCGTTCTTTTCATAACAAAACAATCTGTGTGAGCACTGCATCAAGTGCGTCCATCGACTTTAAGGTAAGGAGGTGATCCAACCCCAGGTTCCCCTAGGGTTACCTTGTTACGACTTCACCCCAGTCATGAAACACAAAGTGGTAACCGTCCTCCCGAAGGTTAGACTAGCTACTTCTTTTGCATCCCACTCCCATGGTGTGACGGGCGGTGTGTACAAGGCCCGGGAACGTATTCACCGCAGTATGCTGACCTGCGATTACTAGCGATTCCGACTTCATGGAGTCGAGTTGCAGACTCCAATCCGGACTACGACATACTTTAAGGGGTCCGCTCCACATCACTGTCTCGCTTCCCTCTGTATATGCCATTGTAGCACGTGTGTAGCCCTACACGTAAGGGCCATGATGACTTGACGTCGTCCCCACCTTCCTCCGGTTTGTCACCGGCAGTCTCCTTAAAGTGCCCAACTTAATGCTGGCAACTAAGGACAAGGGTTGCGCTCGTTGCGGGACTTAACCCAACATCTCACGACACGAGCTGACGACAGCCATGCAGCACCTGTGTCAGAGTTCCCGAAGGCACCAATCCATCTCTGGAAAGTTCTCTGCATGTCAAGTGTAGGTAAGGTTCTTCGCGTTGCATCGAATTAAACCACATGCTCCACCGCTTGTGCGGGCCCCCGTCAATTCATTTGAGTTTTAACCTTGCGGCCGTACTCCCCAGGCGGTCTACTTAGCGCGTTAGCTTCGCTACGCACGTATTAAATACACACACAGCTAGTAGACAGCGTTTACGGTGTGGACTACCAGGGTATCTAATCCTGTTCGCTACCCACACTTTCGCACATGAGCGTCAGTCTTTGGCCAGAGAGTCGCCTTCGCCACTGATGTTCCTCCAGATATCTACGCATTTCACCGCTACACCTGGAATTCCACTCCCCTCTCCAAAACTCTAGTCTGCCAGTTCTAAATGACCATCCCAGGTTGAGCCCGGGGCTTTCACATCTAGCTTAACAAACCGCCTGCGTGCGCTTTACGCCCAGTAATTCCGATTAACGCTTGCACCCTCCGTATTACCGCGGCTGCTGGCACGGAGTTAGCCGGTGCTTCTTCTGTTGCTAACGTCACAGCTAATGGGTATTAACCATTAACCTTTCCTCACAACTGAAAGTGCTTTACAACCCGAAGGCCTTCTTCACACACGCGGCATGGCTGCATCAGGGTTTCCCCCATTGTGCAATATTCCCCACTGCTGCCTCCCGTAGGAGTCTGGGCCGTGTCTCAGTCCCAGTGTGGCTGATCTTCCTCTCAGAACAGCTAGAGATCGTCGCCTTGGTGAGCCTTTACCTCACCAACTAGCTAATCTCACTTGGGCTCCTCTATAGGTGGGAGCCGAAGCCCCCTTTGGTCCGTAGACATTATGCGGTATTAGCAGTCGTTTCCAACTGTTATCCCCCTCCTAAAGGCAAATTCCCAAGCATTACTCACCCGTCCGCCACTCGTCAGCAACTAGCAAGCTAGTTCTGCTACCGTTCGACTTGCATGTGTTAGGCCTGCCGCCAGCGTTCAATCTGAGCCATGATCAAACTCTTCAATTGAATACTTGCGTCGTTTCTGTAAACAGAAACTAAAAATAAATTGTCGTTGTGACACTCTTAACGAGTGCCCACACAGATTGTCTTGTTATAAATTGTTAAAGAGCGATGCAACTTTCGTTGCGGCTTGCGGCGTCTTTGTGACTCTCCTCAAGCGGGATGCGCATTCTACATTGTCGCATCTGGGAGTCAAGCATTTTTTTTGAAATTTTATTTTCAGCGATTTGCTTGAAACCCGCTTCAGCTAAGGGATTGCGTCAAATCATTGGCGTTGCCGTTGATTTGTTTATTTCGTCTTCCCGTTGAAGCGAGCGCGCATTCTACAGACCTAACTTCTCAGGTCAACCGCTTTTTTAAAAAAAGTTGAAAAAAACCAGTCAACTGTTCAGTCTTTGTTCGGTTCGCTGTTTTTTTGTGCTTTTTCTACAGGTTCTGACGATTTTGAACTTGTCTCAAGAAAGTCCGCATCTTCTTCATGATCACCCACAACGTCCTCTAGTGTTACTTTATCAACTGTTCTAAACGTGTTGATTGGACCTGCCAATGCATATAAAGAAAAGACAACAAAAAGTACTAAAGCGGGTTCAGTCGCAACAACCACAAATATCAACATTATTAGAAGTAAGGCTACAAATGGGACTTTCCCGTGCCAATTCACTTCTTTAAAAGAGTTATACTTGAAGTTACTGACCATTAATAATCCACTCAGTCCGGTAATAATCGCTACAATTATTCCATAGTCTGTACCATCAGCCTGATATTCAACGCCGACCCAGACTAGTCCTGCTACTACGGCTGCCGCTGCGGGACTTGCCAAACCTTGGAAAAAGCGCTTATCTGCGATACCTACCTGTGTATTAAAGCGAGCTAATCTAAGCGCAGCACCGGCGACATATATAAAGGCAGCAAGCCAACCAAGCTTACCCATTTCAGTTAAACCCCAGTTATAGGCAACCAATGCGGGAGCCACGCCGAAGGAAACCATATCCGCCATAGAGTCATACTCAGCGCCAAACTCGCTTTGAGTATTGGTAATACGCGCAACACGACCGTCAAGCCCATCAAATATCATAGCCACAAAAATGGCGACAGCCGCCGCTTCAAACCGCCCATTCATCGAAGACACAACTGCAAAAAAACCCGAAAACAAACCGGCCGTAGTCAGTAAGTTAGGTAATAAATAAATACCTTTACGCTTGTTTTGAGACATAAACTCCTCTGGAAAACCGATTAATACGAAAAACCTAGTGCTCGCAACACACATATTACACAAACGAGATTGAACTAGTATTTATCTAAACATTTATTACTATAACACAGGGTGAACACTTACCAATAAAAGTAGAGATAAAGGAATGTGTACCTTTTTACGAACAGTACATGTCTCTCTCGAAGGATTAACTACCTTGGGAAAAATGAAGTATGCAGTACAAACCCACTAGAGAAAGTATTCGCCTATCGCGAAAAAGCCAAGCAGTTGCTAGAACAACTGCTTAACCAAACAGAATGATAGAATTATCACAATCCCGCGGAAGTAATAACTAACTCATCCGCTTGCACATCTACGCGTATAGCGCTATCTGGTGCAATGTTTCCAGACAATAGTGCCTGCGCAAGCGGGTTCTCTATCTCGGTTTGAATTGCTCGCTTCAGCGGGCGAGCGCCGAACACAGGATCAAAACCGGCTTGTGCAATTTTATCTAACGCAGCTCCGGCTATTTCAAGTTTATAGCCTTTATCAACCAAACGCTGACGTAATCCGGCAAGCTGGATAAGTGCAATAGACTTAATTTGTTCACGTCCCAGCGGATGAAATACCACAATGTCATCGACCCGATTGATGAATTCCGGCCTGAAGTGTTGCCCAACCACAGACATAACCAAAGACTTCATTTCGTCATATTGGCTTTCTTCGTGCTTGTCTTGAATAATGTCAGAACCTAGATTTGAGGTCATAATGACTACGGTATTTTTAAAGTCCACTGTCCGTCCCTGCCCATCCGTAAGGCGACCATCATCTAACACTTGCAACAAAATATTAAATACATCCGGATGCGCCTTTTCCACTTCATCTAATAAAATAACTGAATAAGGCTTGCGTCGAACAGCTTCGGTCAAATAGCCCCCCTCTTCGTAGCCTACGTAGCCTGGGGGCGCGCCAACCAACCTAGACACACTGTGTTTTTCCATAAACTCAGACATATCGATGCGCACCATCGCTTGTTCAGAATCAAACATAAAATTCGCTAGTGATTTACACAGTTCAGTCTTACCCACGCCGGTTGGTCCTAAGAACAAAAATGAACCTATGGGTCGGTTAGGATCGGCAAGTCCAGCCCGCGAACGGCGGATCGCATTGGAAACCGCAGTAACCGCCTCATCCTGACCAACGACGCGATGGTGCAATGCTTCTTCCATACGCAGAAGTTTGTCACGTTCACCTTCCAACATTTTGGATACTGGGATCCCTGTCCAACGGGATAAGACCTCCGCAATTTCGCTGTCAGTGACTTTGTTTTTTAGCAACTGGGTTTCAATGCTTTCATGCTCTGACGCCCTTTCTAATCGCAACTCTAATTCTGGGATCCTGCCATACTGTAACTCTGACATGCGACTCAAGTCGGATGCTCGGCGAGCAATTTCCAAATCTAATTTAGCCTGCTCAAGCTCCGATTTAATCGACTGGGTTCCCTGCATTGCATCTTTTTCTTGCTTCCAAACTTTATCAAGCTCGGCGTATTTAAGCTCCAATTGCTCGCGCTCAAGTTCAATAACTTCTAGTCGTTTGTGGCTGGCATCATCGGTTTCTTTTGCCAACGCCTGCTCTTCTAGTTTCAACTGAATGATACGGCGCTCAAGACGATCCATTTCCTCTGGCTTGGAGTCCATCTGCAGTCGAATACTTGATGCTGCTTCGTCGATTAGATCAATCGCTTTGTCTGGTAACTGGCGGTCACTAATGTAACGCTGTGATAAAGTCGCTGCCGCAACAATGGCAGGGTCGGTAATATCCACAGAGTGATGCAACTCGTAGCGTTCTTTTAAACCACGCAAAATAGCGATGGTGTCTTCGACACTAGGTTGGTCTACTAGTACTTTTTGGAAGCGGCGCTCCAGTGCAGCGTCCTTTTCTATGTATTGGCGATATTCATCTAGCGTGGTCGCACCAACACAGTGTAATTCACCACGCGCTAATGCTGGCTTCAACATGTTGCCCGCGTCCATTGCACCATCACCTTTACCGGCTCCAACCATGGTATGCAACTCATCGATAAACAGAATAACCCGTCCTTCTTCCTTGGAAAGTTCGTTTAACACAGCTTTCAAACGCTCTTCAAATTCACCGCGATATTTAGCGCCAGCCACCAGCGCTCCCATATCAAGCGCAAGAACGCGTTTATTTTTCAAACCTTCGGGTACTTCACCATTGACTATCCGCTGAGCTAACCCTTCAACAATTGCGGTTTTCCCCACACCTGGCTCACCAATCAGTACCGGGTTATTTTTAGTACGGCGCTGCAGAACTTGTACAGTACGACGAATTTCATCATCACGTCCAATCACAGGATCAAGCTTGCCCTGTTCTGCTCGTTCAGTCAGATCAGTGGTGTATTTTTCGAGCGCTTGGCGCACATCTTCTGCGTTCGGGTCAGTGACTTTTTGTCCGCCACGGATTTTTTCGATAGCTTGATTAATTGATTGTTCCGAAGCACCAGCTTCTTTGAGCAACTGCCCGAGCTTTCCTTTATCTTGCAACGCCGCCAGTACGAAAATCTCAGAGGTGATGTATTCGTCTTTACGCTGCTGCGCAATTTTGTCGCATAAATTAAGCAGGACTACAGTTTCTTTCGCCAACTGAACGTCACCACCGATGCCATCGACTCGGGGTAATCGGTCTACGGCCTCAGATAAAGCGGACCGCAAGCTATTGACGTTAAGATTGGCTTGCTCGAATAACGAGCGTAGAACACTGCCCTGTTGATTTAACAGTGCCGTCATTAAATGTACAGGTTCAATATACTGGTGGTCACGGCCCAGCGCTAAAGATTGCGCATCGGAAATCGCCAACTGAAACTTGCTAGTAAATCTGTCTAAACGCATATGATCTTCCTATAAACGTTTTATCACTTACTATCTATGTGGGTATTTATCTTAGTTTATTCAAGTTAATACAGCTAACTCTATGATTTATCTAACAACATGATTGCACTTACCATTCTACCGCAGTTGCTCTGTCCATGATGTCGAGCTCGCCGATAAGAAAAGTAATTTTCTTCATCACAATAGGTACAATCGGCACTGCTGGAAATACTATGTATGCCCAGTTCTTCAAGTTGCTTGCGGGCGATCACTTCAAGGTTAAGCATCACTTTATCGGCCATTTGCGCAGTTTTAATTGCATTTGGGATGTGCCTAAATTCACGTGAATCTTGCGCAGAAACCTCATAGTGACAAGCGCGGATATGGGGGCCAATCCAAGCTAGGATGTCACCAGCCATTGAGTTGGCGAATGCGGCATTAACACTATGCTCAATAATCCTGGTGCGCAGGCCTTGCAGTCCTGCGTGCACAGCGGCTATCGTTGATGCGTGCCGATCGGTGAGTAAGATTGGCACACAGTCTGCTGTCATTACCGCGCACGCTTGTCCATGCTGATGAGTAAAGGATGCATCGGCGAGATGGCATTTGGCAGGGAGCTCGATAGCTACATTACTGTGCGTTTGTTCTAACCAATGGATGTTATCGGCGTGCGGCAATCGACTACGATTCTCGATAACTGCAGTTTTCTCATCGCCAACATGAGCACCAAGATTAAAAGTGCCGAAGTCACCGCTACTGACGCCCCCCTTTCGAGTTGTATAAAACGCTGTCACCCCATGTGGTAGTGACCAATTGGGTAATCGGATAGAAGCCGATTTAATCATCTAGGCCAAAGACCTGCGTATCAGCATCAAGTAACCCCAAGAGTCCTCGCATATCATCTGGCAATGGTGATTGCCATGTCATCCATTCTTCAGTTACCGGATGATACAAGGACAACTGAGCCGCATGCAGCGCCTGACGCTTAAAACTGCGCAGGCCAACTATTAATTCTTCAGCTGCACCTTTAGGCATACGTGGGCGCCCACCGTAAGCAGGATCACCAACAATCGGATGTTTAATATGTGTCATGTGCACTCGGATCTGATGCGTACGCCCGGATTCAAGCTTAAGTCGAAGATGCGTATGGGCTCGAAACTTTTTAATTACTCGATAGTGCGTCACCGCAGGCTTACCAGTTTCGCGAACAGCCATTAGTGTGCGCTTGGTTTGATGACGACCAATGGGAGCATCCACTAAGCCCCCCGCGACCAGAGTGCCAAGTACAATCGCTTCGTACTCACGACTCATGGTTCTAGATTGTAATTGTTCAACCAGATGAGTCTGAGCTTCCAATGTTTTGGCGACTACCATCAACCCAGTGGTATCTTTGTCAAGGCGATGTACGATACCCGCTCTAGGTACGGTATTTATGTTAGGCACTCTCGCCAACAAGGCGTTTAAGATTGTGCCTGTTGGATTCCCCGCGCCCGGGTGAACAATTAAGTCTGCAGGTTTATCAATAACCAAAATATGTTCATCTTCAAAGACCACGTTAAGCGCTATTTCTTGTGCCTCGTGAGTTACCTGAACGGCAATTTCCGCAGCGATTTCAATAGACTCAAAGCCTTGCAACTTGTGGCGCGGAGTCACACAAACCTCACCATTAATGGTTACACAACCATCAAGGATCCAACTTTTTAGTTTGGAACGTGAATATTCAGGGAACAAATTCGCAATTGCCTGATCTAAGCGAAGACCGTGCACTGATAAATCTGTTTCTGCGGCTAATTGAACCACAGACGTTTTTTCGTTCATAAAAACCTTAATTATGCCTTTGTTGCAGTATAACAAAAATCATTCTCAGAGAAGTGGGTTTATCGGTAGGAATTATATGAAGCATTGCGGTAGAATACGTCGCAAAATTGAGTGGTATGTATTTAGCGTGCCAGACAGGAAGAGTTAATGAAGTATCAACGATTATTTTCGGTTGCATGTTTTTCTGCAACGTTACTGCTTACCGGCTGCAGTTCGTCGGACAATGAAGAGCAAATTATAGCGGCTGATCAGGGCGCTCAAGCCATGTATGATCAAGCCAAAAGACAAATGGATGCAGGCAATTTTGCTGGCGCGGCAACCACATTAAGTACTTTGGATAGCCGTTTTCCATTCGGTCCTTTGTCACATCAAGTACAATTGGATCTCATCTATAGCCATTACAAGTCTGGCAAAGCAGAACAAACCCTTGCGACCATTGACCGTTTTATTCGCTTAAACCCAAATCACTCTGATATTGACTACGTGCATTACATGCGTGGCCTTACCAATATGGAGTCGGACAATAACCTTTTTCAAGACTTGTTGAATATTGACCGCACCGATCGTGACCCATCAAAATCACGCGAAGCGTTTGAGGACTTTCGCCGCCTGATCGAGAAGTATCCTGACAGTAAATATGCTGCGGACGCACAAAAGCGCATGCTTTATATTAAGAATCGCTTGGCAAGTTATGAGATTGCAATCGCCCGCTTTTATATGCGCCGACAAGCTTATGTTGCAGCGGCTAACCGAGGACGTTTCGTGCTAGAAAATTACCCTGATTCCAATCAAGTTCAACAGGCTTTAGAAATCATGGTCGCTAGTTATGACCAGTTAGGTCTTGATGAGTTAAAGGAAAATGCGATAAAAACACTCAAACTAAATTATCCGAACAGCGACTTCATTTAATTAATCAATTCGCTGCGAGTGTTATTCGTACCGCATGTAATATTGTCTCACACATAAAAAAAGCGTCTCACCGACGCTTTTTTTATTTAAAGAATAACTGACTAAAGGGGTTTAGCAAACGAGCGAGACCCGAAGTAAAATGCAAGGGCTTATCAACGATACTAAATACTAAGCACCCTTCTTCAGCTTCTGAAAACGGGGCATGAGTATGCTCTCCGGTTAGCGCAATAAAGTCACCCGAATCATAATGTGATATGCCATCGCTAAACTCACCATTAATAACTAAGGTCAACTCAGACCCTTTGTGCGTGTGTTCAGGTACTCGACCGCCCTTTTCCATGTAGATAAAATTGGCCACACCTATATCTCCAAGATCGACCGGCGCTTGCCATAGCTTGCCTACCAATGACGACCAATTACCCGTACTTTTAGCGTAGCGCTGTAAAGCACGAGGAAGCTTAAAGGAGCGTCCGTCCAATTCGATTGTATCAATCAAAGGTGCAGAGATTGCCTGATGCTCAGCGACAGGTTGCTCGAGAATACTCCCTAACATCCGGTCCAAACGAGGGTCGTCCTCACTCGCCGAAAAGGCTTCGTTCGCCAGCAAACTATTTTCATTGCGCGCCAACTCCATACAGCGAGGGCACATGTCACAATGCGCAGATACCAACAATGCACTCGCGGGCGCAAGTGTGCCTTCTGCGAACTGGCGGATATGTTCAAGGTTTGGGTGAAAATTAATCATACTGCTTTATCATGTCTTTCAATCGTTGTAGTGCAAGGCGAGTACGCGATTTCACCGTGCCTAATGGAATATCTAGTTCATCGGCGACCTCTTGCTGAGATTTGCCGTCGATGTAAATCGCCTCAATAACCACTCGTTGCTTTACCGGCAAAGAATCAAATAAGTGCCCCAATTGCTCAAGAGTCATTTGTTCTTCTAAAGATACTTCGTTGGCATCTGCTGTTTGTTCGCACAACACTGGCCATAAGTCATCAGAACAAATGTCCTCTTTTCTATTTTGCAATTTACGCAGCATATCAAATCGAATATTTCGCGCGATAGTAAATATCCAAGTCGAAGGCGACCCCTTTTCAGCATTAAAGAGATGCGCTTTTTGCCACACATTTGACATCGTGTCTTGAACCAACTCCATCGCTAAAGCTTCATTACCCATTTGTTTTAGCGCATATGAACGCAAACGAGGAGCAAAATAACCGAAAATTTTAGCGAACGCTGTTTTACTGCGCGTAGACGCCACTTCAACTAAGTAGCCTGACATCTCTTCAGCACATTCTATCGGTTTGGAAGGTCTCGCGTCGCTCGATTCCACAGGAATACCAACTAGCATAATGACTCTCTTTTCAGCTTTTTAATTTAGTACGCAGAAGAAAGAGCAATGGATCAGTCTATTAATTGTCGCAGAAATTCTAACACTTTGCTGCAATCTTTTTGCGCTAGGAATGCTTGCTTTTGCTCAGCCTCAACTGGCAGTAACTCGAGCCAACGATGGATAACCCAAACCGGGTCGTTAAACTGAGGCGACTGATAGAGGCCATTGACTTCAGGATATTTCTCGAAAATTTCCTTTAGCCGGATATGCATAGGCTCAATTTCTGCTGCTGGAATTTCCTCTTTCCATAGGTGAATAGCGTTGCATTCACCGACTCTAAGCCCGTCTGCTTGGGTTTGAATATTTGTAATATTTACGCATTCCAAGCCCTCGACGGTTATGCCCAACAGCCCATCTTCCAGCACATCAAAATCGACTATTTTACTTTTCGTACCAATGGGATAAATGTGCGTATTTTTTTCCTTATCACCCTTTGCGTTGAGCATACACACGACGAATTCAGAGTTAGACGCGCATACCTCTTTCACCATGCGAATATAGCGTGGTTCAAAAATTCTAAGCGATAAGCGCCCTGCAGGGAGCAAATGCGCTGACAATGGGAATAAAGGTAAAGTATGCAAGCCAGAGACACCTCTTTTGAATCTAACTGAATAGCATTACGCACGAGGTCCCAGCATGGATCGGATTTAAGCGACCATTAATTTTAATTAATCGCTTGATCTTACTAGCACGTTCGCTGGTAAAAAGAGTGGAAAACCCATCTGAGAATTTTTTCGTGGAAGCGATAGATAAGTTTTGTAACTTTTATCAACAACTTAATAGCAGAGACATCTCTGGGTTGGCTGATGTTTACGCAGATAACATCGAATTTATCGACCCAATAGCGACACATAATGGCATTAGTGCTGTACAAAACTACTTCGCCAAACTACTTAGTGGTACTCGCTCATGCGATTTCTCAATTCTGTCTGTCGACAGAGTGGATCAAAACCACTATTTCGTCACTTGGGTCATGCAGTTCGAATCAATCAAACTGAGTGGCAAAGTGATACGAGTTGAAGGACTAAGCCAACTAAAAACAGACGAAACCCACGTGATATATCATCGCGACTACTATGACATGGGCGAGCTCGTTTATGAACACATCCCAATTATTGGTTACTGGATCAAGAAGATTAAAAGGCAACTCAAATGACCAAAACTATATTAATAACCGGTGCCACCTCGGGGATCGGTGAAGCTCTCGCTAAACTGGCAGCTCGCAGAGGATACGCGGTGATTGCGTGCGGCAGAAACCAAAATAAGCTTGCTGATTTAGAAGCAATTGAAAATATAACAACTCTACAGTTTGACGTTACCGATGCGAAGCAAACGCAAGAAAAGTTACATACAATTGACTGTGATATTGCAGTGTTGAATGCAGGTACCTGCGAATACGTCGACGTGGATGAGATTGAGCCTGATATGTTTCATCGTGTTTTTGCGCCTAACTTTTTTGGCGTGGTGAATTGCGTTGCTGCATTGCGTCCAAACCTGATGCGCGATGACCAATTAGTGATCGTGGACTCGCTGGCTCGCTTGTTGCCCTTTACCCGAAGCCAAGCATATGGTGCCAGTAAAGCTGCTTTATATTATTTCACCAAAAGCCTTGCCGTCGATTTAACACCTGCGGGAGTGTTAGTGCAATCCGTATCTCCAGGCTTTGTCGAGACACCGTTGACGGATAAAAACGACTTTGAGATGCCGATGAAAATCAGCGTCGAAGAGGCCGTTGAAGACTTGTTGGAGGGAATTGAAAAACGCAAAGGCGCTATTTATTTCCCGACTCGATTTAGCCTGATATTGCGGATACTCAATCTAATGCCTGCATTTATTCAACATAACCTTTGCGTCAGTATGAAAAAGAAAATGCGTCGCGGATCAAAATAATGACAAAAAACATCGCTATTATTGGAAGTGGTATTTCAGGGTTAACCTGCGCCTATCTGCTCTCTCAAAAACACACCATCACGGTGTACGAAGCTAATGACTATATCGGTGGTCACACTGCAACTAAAAAAGTTGATGTCGATGGCAAGACCTATGCTATCGATACGGGGTTTATTGTTTTTAATGACTGGACTTACCCTAATTTTAATAAGTTGATGGCTCAGTTAAAAGTAGACATGCAACCTACGGAAATGAGTTTCAGTGTCAAGAACGTTGCCGAAAACCTGGAATATAATGGCAACACATTGAATAGTTTGTTTGCTCAACGACGTAATCTTCTACGTCCCAAGTTTATAGGCATGGTGCGCGATATCTTAACGTTCAATAAGGCGTGTAAAACACTTGATGTGAATACTGTCAGCGATACAACAACATTATTTGATTTCATCGCTCAGTTAGGCCTTGGTAAAGCATTTACCGACAATTATATATTGCCGATGTGTGCGGCTATATGGTCGGCATCGATAGAACAAACCAAACGGTTCCCGCTGCGTTTCTTTTTGCAGTTTTTCAACAACCACGGGCTATTAAATATCACCGACCGACCGCAGTGGTACACCATTATTGGCGGTTCAAACTGTTACATCGAACCACTGATAAGAGGCTTTCAAGAGCGTATTCTTCTCAATACTCCAGTGGCGGAAGTTAAGCATGGCGCACAGGGAATTGAAGTTGTGACAGCCAATGGAAATAAGCAGGTTTACGATGATGTTATATTTGCCTGCCATAGTGACCAAGCACTGCAAATGCTATCCAATCCAGCGCCTGAACAAGCGAACATCCTTGGTGCGATCCCTTATGCGATGAATGAAGTGGTATTGCACACAGACACCACTTTGCTGCCCAAACGACATTTGGCGTGGGCCAGTTGGAACTATTTAATCAAAGGAGATAAGGGCGAAAACGATAAACCGGCATCGGTGACCTATAATATGAACATTCTGCAACGTCTTCATGATGCACCGGAAACCTTTTGCGTGACGCTCAATAATACAGCAGAGATTGACCCAGCTAAGATCCTTGGTACTTACCACTACGCGCATCCACAATTTGGTACGGCAATGGTTAGCGCGCAACAACAGCGCGATAAAATCTGTGGCGTCAACGGTATGCATTTCTGTGGTGCCTATTGGTATAACGGTTTTCATGAAGATGGTGTACGCAGTGCACTAGATATCTGTGCTCGCTTTGGGTTGACGTTGTGAGATTGGGTTAATGGAAAGCGCACTCTATTTGGGCGACGTCATGCACCAACGCGTGGTTCCAAAACATCATGCGTTTAGTTACCGAATTTATTTGTTTTGGCTGAAGTTGGATGAAATTGAAACGGTTGCTAGCGCGGTTAAAGGGTTCTCAACCAAACGGTTCGCACCTGCACAATTTAACCGTAGCGATTACTTAGGTAATCCATCCTTACCGTTGCAGAATGCGGTTTTGCAGCAATGTAGCGAGCTAAATGGCAAACCCATCTTGGGTGATGTTTTTATGCTTGGCCAAGTGCGCACGTTCGGCTTCTATTTTAGTCCGGTCAATTTTTACTTTATCCGAGGCGCGCAAGGTCAATTCACGCATATGTTGGCTGAAGTTAGCAATACTCCATGGAACAAGCGGCACCATTATTTGGTGGACTTAGCTGTTCAGGAGCCAACGGAAAAAGCCTTTCATGTTTCACCGTTCAACCCAATGGATATGGTTTATCATTGGTCGGTGCGCCAGCCAGATAACGAATTAAAACTAAGCTTATCTTGCTACAAAGAACAGCGACACTTCACTGCAGCACTAAACATGACAAAATTGTCATTGAACTCAAACAGTTTAATGCGCGTACTAATATCTATACCAATTATGGCGCTTAAAACGGTAGTTGGCATTTACTGGCAAGCTATGAAACTGTTTGTCAAACGGGTTCCGTTTTATCCCTACCCTAATAGTACGAAGGAATAATAAGCATGACTCATGGCGAACAAACGTTGGTTTTCGAAGAACAAATGAGTTGGGTCGACCGCGTTGCAAAAAGTCTCTTTCTAAATGTATTGAAATCTCTTCCGTACGGTCAAATTACGATTAAAGAACGAGGCAGTGTTGTAGTTACGTGCGGGAATACGACAAGTTCGTTGCACGCTGAAGTCAATATTGTTGATCCCAAAGCCTACCGTCATTTGCTGGTTGGCGGCAGTGTAGCGTCAGGCGAAACCTTTACCGAAGGTATGTGGGAAACTCCTAACTTGACCGATGTTATCAGGATTTTTGCGCGCAATCTCGATACCCTCGATCAGTGGGAAGCAAAATTTAGGTGGTTGAGCTTGCCGATGCTTAAAGTTAAACACATGATGCGCAAGAACTCGCAAACTCAAGCCAAGAAAAACATCGCTGCCCATTACGATTTAGGTAATAAATTATACACGCGTTTTCTGGATGAAAGCATGATGTACTCAGCGGCCATTTATCCAGAGCAGTCATCCTCCTTAGCCGTCGCTCAACAACACAAACTAAAAACCATCTGCGACAAACTGCAATTATCTGCTTCCGACCACTTATTAGAAATAGGTACCGGTTGGGGTGGTTTGGCCGTCTTTGCAGCAAAACACTACGGCTGTAAAGTCACTACAACGACCATTTCTGAAGAACAATTCGCTTATGCTCACGCGTGGGTTGAAAAGGAAAATTTGCAAAGCCAGGTTACGCTGTTAAAGAAAGACTATCGATTGCTGGAAGGCCAGTTCGATAAGTTAGTTTCTATTGAAATGATCGAAGCTGTTGGCAAGGAGTATCTCAATAACTTTTTTGCCAAATGCGCTTCACTGCTTAAGCGCGATGGTTTAATGGTGCTGCAAGCCATCACAATAGACGATAGACGCTACGACCAATACGCTCAGGGCGTTGACTTTATTCAGAAGCACATATTCCCTGGTGGTTTTTTGCCCTCACAGTTCATTATGAATAAGGCTTTGAAAGAACATACTGATCTGATGATCCGTGACTTGCACGACATCGGGTTAGATTATGCCCGCACTTTAAAGGATTGGTATCAAGCTTTTCAACGCAACCGTGAAGCGCTTTTGCATGATGGCTATGACGATCGGTTTATGCGCCTCTGGCAATATTATATGAACTATTGTGAAGGCGGCTTTTTAGAACGAACGATTAGCACTGTACAATTAGTGTTGTCTAAACCAGGATTTCAACCCGCAATTGTTCGTCAAGCCGAATGAGTTACTGGTTATTTAAAACCGAGCCTGACGCATTCGGGATCAACGATTTAGCTGCACAGCCCGAATGTAAAGCGACTTGGGATGGAGTCCGCAACTACCAAGCACGTAATTTTTTACGTGATAACGTCAAAGTTGGCGACACTGTATTTATTTACCATTCTAGTTGTAAAGATGTGGGTATTGCGGGATTGGCTACCGTTACTCGCGTGGGGCTTGTGGATGAATCGCAATTTGATCCCGAGTCTAAATATTATGACCCGAAAGCCACTGTAGAAAAACCACGCTGGTACATGGTTGAAGTGGAGCATCTTAAAACCCTTGAACATGTTTTACCGTTACGCACCATTAAAGCAATGCCAGAAATCATCGAACTCCCTCTGGTAAAGGCAGGACACAGATTGTCTGTTATGCCGGTGAATCAGTCAGAAGCAAAGGTGCTAATGACTGCTATTAGCTAGGAATTAGGGTTAATAGATCCCCTCTGGTAAACAGCCCACCGACAGTTGTGACGGTTATAAACGCAGTTGGTATTCTGTGTTACTTACCCGTTCTCGTTTCCGCCTTCTAACACCGATATCGGCTTTGACATGATAGGTTTGCCTTGATTAATTACGATTTCCACCCGTCGATTACGCGACCGTGCATCAGCTTCATCACCGTCTAGTAATGGTGCAGTATCAGCTTTGCCGACCACCGACATGCGTGATTCATCAAATCCAGTTGCACGGCGCAACTCTTCCGCTACAGCAACCGCGCGCTGAGCCGATAAATCCCAATTGGAACGATACAACTCATTGGATATTTGCTGACTATCGCTGTGGCCTGAAACCTCAATTTCCCCTGGCATATCAGCCAAGAGTTCACCAATGCTGCGAATAATCGGAATAAACTGTGGCTGCAAGAAAGCCGAGCCAGCCGAAAAAGAGCCGTTCTCACGTATTCTAATCGTAATTTGCTGGCCAAGGGATTCCATCTCAATTGAGCCATCGACAATTTGCTTTTCTAACTGTTGCGCCACTTTCTTGAGCATTTCGTTGACTTGCTCTTGGCTCGCTTGTTGAACTTGTTGAGCTGCCGATTGATCGGTCGCGGTTTGTTGAGCCTGCCCACCGCGCTGCGTGCCGCGTTGTTTTTGACGGCCACCGGCAGAATCTTCATCGCCCGCTTGAAACTCCAACATCTGTTGAGTCATTTCAATGGTTTGTTGTTGAATATTCTCAATCGGCGTAGGGTCTGGACGTCCGGGTCTAAACTCCATGGCAATCACACTGGTCCCCTTGGGAATATCCTTCACTTCAATCTTATTTTGCACGCCAAAGGCAAACTTCATTGAGCCTGCAATCTGCTTGAACTTAAGCACGTCCATTTCGGAAAAGGCCAACAAAAGTACAAAGAAACACATCAGCAGCGACATCAAGTCTGCGAAAGTTCCCATCCAAGGGGGGAGTCCCTCGGGGGGACATTTTGGACATTCTTCTTCTTGGCTAGCCATGATTAATCTTCGTCACTAGGCTCAGAGCGCTTGCTTGCTGCGAGATAGTTTTTCAATATTCCTTCAATCACTCGGGGATTTTGGCCGTCGGCTATACCCACTATCCCATCGAGCACTAGGGATTGATTAAGCTTTTCTTCTTCTGCTCGATTGCCGAGTTTTATCGCAATGGGTAAACAAATGACGTTGGCAAAAAAGGCTCCATACAAAGTCGTTAACAAAGCTACCGCCATAGCAGGGCCGATCGCTTTTGGATCATCCATGTTACTTAACATTGCAACCAATCCGATCAACGTACCGATCATTCCCATGGCAGGCGCTACATCCCCCATACCTTTGAAGATCCCTGCACCAAATTCATGGCGCTGAGTGGTCATTCGGATATCTTTAGCTAGCGTCTCGCGCACCACATCAATGTCGTGGCCATCTACCAGCATATCAACGCCTTTCTGCATAAAGCTATTTTCTATCTCAGCTTCCTCCAGCGCTAAAAAACCGCCTTTACGTGCGGCGTCAGCCATTTCAACAATCTTTTGAATAAGATCTTCAGGAGCTTCAATCTTGAACATAAAGGCTTTACCGGCGATTTTACCTGCACCAAAAAACTGGCCTAAGGTAAACTGTGAGAGCACAACAAAAATAGTGCCGCCGAATACAATAAGTATGGAAGGGACATTAATAAACATGCCCATATCGCCGCCCAGCACCATCGCCATAACAACGAAACCTATCGCGCCAATAATGCCTATGACGGTTGCTAAATCCACTTGCGACTCCTATGTTGCAACACTGATATTAGATTCTATGCTAGCCATTGTATCGACCAGCAAAATAATTTCTATACTCCAGTTATACTGCTATCCGTGGTTTTATTCACTAGCGCTGGCATACACACCTCTTTTATACAATATAGCAGAGCCAGACGGTAAGAGTTTTATTGTTATTGCGAGGTGATGTTGATGCTATTCGACAGGCAAAATCTAAACTTCTGTCTAGCTAACTCAACCCGTTGGTTAACCTTGCCCGGATTAAATTTTTTGTCGTTGAAAACAAGCACAAGAAGGCTGATGGTAACCGCGTTTATCGGGCTAAAAACATTGACCCGCTATCCCTCGTTCGGTAAGGTTCGCGAATATTTTTGGACACGTGTGGAAGATAGTTTGAGCAACTTTGAAAAGACCATTGCGGAACTAGAGCAAATTGTTAAAGACATGGAACAAGGTGATCTGCCCTTGCAAGCCGCTCTGGAAAAATTTGAACGCGGTGTGCAACTTACCAAACAAGGGCAAGCCACACTTGAAGCGGCGGAACAAAAAGTTCAGGTCCTGATGAACCAAAACGGCCAGCAAGAACTCGGTGACCTTAACAGCAGCGATGAATAGCTCACTTTCTGATTTCCATCATGCTGTCAGGCGTGATGTTGACCATTTCTTAACTCAACAAATCGACCAGCTTGCGGCTCACGCGCCGCAGCTGAAATCGGCAATGCAGTATGCACTACTCGTCGGTGGTAAGCGGATGCGCCCAGTGTTACATAACATTGTAGCGGACTGCATCAATGCTCCTAAAAATTGCGCTATCGCCGTGTCAGCAGCCATTGAGTGCATTCACGCTTACTCATTGGTACATGACGATTTACCGGCAATGGATGATGACGATTTGCGCCGCGGGCAACCCACCTGCCATATCAAATTTGATGAAGCGACCGCTATTTTAACCGGTGACGCATTGCAAACTTTAGCCTTTGAAATACTTTCCGGGCCTGCGACAGGTCAGCTAACGGATACTCAACGACTCGCCATCATAAGATGTTTGAGTCAAGCGTCAGGCTATCAAGGTATGTGCGGTGGGCAAGCCATGGATTTGGCTGCAACCAACACGCGCGTATCTACGGATTACTTGATTAAACTCCATCAACTAAAAACGGGGGCTTTACTTAAAGCCTGTGCCATTACCGCTACGCTATTGGATGAGCACTTAGCAGAGAGTGAACAGCAGGCGTTTGCCGCTTATGCTGAAGCTATAGGGCTGGCGTTTCAAATTCAAGACGATATTTTGGATGTCACTGCAAGTAGCGAAACATTAGGCAAACCCGCAGGATCAGACGAGCGAGCAAACAAGTCTACATTCCCAGCATTACTTGGCCTAACCGAGTCTAAGGCACAACTACAGGAATATCACACACTAGCGCTTCAAGCCTTGGACACTTTGCCTTACAATACCCAGCTATTGCGGCAATTTGCCGACTTAATGCTTAGTAGAACCCATTAATCGCATGACATTAGATATCAATCAGTATCCAACGCTGGCTATGGCCAACGACCCTGCCGCCCTGCGCAAATTGCCGCAAGACAAATTAAAGGCCTTAGCCGACGAACTGCGTCAATACTTATTAGCCTGCGTAAGTCAAAGCAGTGGTCACTTTGCTTCTGGATTGGGCACGGTTGAACTAACAGTTGCGCTTCATTATGTCTACAATACGCCCTTTGACCGTCTGATTTGGGATGTGGGTCATCAAGCCTACCCCCACAAAATTCTAACCGGCCGACGTGAACGGATGCGCACAATCAGACAAAAAGGTGGCCTGCACCCCTTTCCTTGGCCACCAGAAAGTGAATTCGATACCTTTGCCGTTGGTCATTCGTCAACGTCGATAAGTGCTGCGCTTGGGATGGCCATCGCCGCAGAAAAAGAGCAGCGAGATAGAAAAATTGTTGCTGTTATCGGTGATGGAGCAATGACTGCGGGCATGGCCTTTGAAGCACTCAATCATGGTGGTGATATCGATAAAGACTTGGTTGTGGTTTTAAACGACAACGAGATGTCCATTTCTGAGAACGTCGGTGCACTAAATAGCCATCTTGCACGCCTGTTAACAGGCAATTTATTTAATAGTATTCGGGATGGTGGTAAAAAATTATTAAGTAATGTTCCGCCCATAAAGGAATTTGCTAGTCGCGCCGAAGAGCATATCAAAGGAATGGTTGTCCCCGGCACCATATTCGAAGAGCTAGGTTTTAAATATATCGGCCCTATCGACGGTCACGACGTTAACGGTATGGTTGATACCTTGCGTAACATGCGCAAAATCAAAGGGCCGCAAATTTTGCATGTGGTAACTCGCAAGGGTAAGGGCTACGATGTTGCTGAAAAAGATCCCATCAAATACCACGCAGTACCGAAGTTTAACCCAGCAGATAACGCATTACCCGTAAGTAAACCTAGCGGCCCAACATATTCAAAAGTATTTGGCGATTGGCTGTGTGATATGGCTGCCCAGGATCAGAGCTTAGTTGCCGTCACTCCAGCAATGCGTGAGGGTTCAGGCATGGTGCGCTTTTCGCAAGAATACCCGCAGCAGTATTTCGATGTTGCCATCGCGGAACAGCATGCCGTCACCTTTGCAGCAGGGATGGCCCGCGAGGGATTGAATGCCGTTGTCGCGATTTATTCAACGTTTTTACAACGTGCGTATGATCAATTGATCCACGACGTTGCCATTCAAAACTTGCCGATACTTTTTGCAATTGACCGGGCTGGGATCGTGGGCGCTGACGGACCGACGCACCAAGGTGCTTTTGATATTAGTTTTTTACGTTGTATACCGAATATGGTGATCATGACACCCAGTGATGAAAATGAGTGTCGCCAAATGCTATACACCGGCCACAAGGCTCAGGTACCGGCAGCCGTTCGTTATCCTCGCGGTACAGGCACCGGCGCAAATATCAGTGTTGAAATGACAGAAATTCCACTGGGCAAAGCGCGCTTATTACGTGAGGGCAAATCTGTCGCAATATTAAACTTCGGTACCTTAATCAATTATGCCGAAGAAGCCGCCGAAGAAGCTAATGCAAGCTTAGTCGATATGCGCTTTGTTAAACCACTAGACACTGCAATGATTAAACGCATTGCTGAGCAACATGATGCGATTGTAACCGTCGAAGATGGTGCCATTATGGGCGGTGCGGGTAGCGCGGTTGGAGAGTTCCTGCATGCAGAAGGGCTCGCCGTAAAGCTGCGTAAAGTAGGATTACCTGATCAATTTATATTACAAGGTACTCAGCAGGAAATGTACGCTGAACTGGGTATGGATACGCAAGGAATTTTGACGCAAATTGCGGCATTAAAACAGTAACGGCAAGACCAACCAATGAAGGCAGGCACAAGTCATTAGGCCTGCCACAATGTCATCCAACATAATACCAAGGCCACCGTGCAGATGTTTATCCAAGAAATTAATCGGCCATGGTTTAAGAATATCAAAAATCCGGAACAGCACGAATCCAGCGATGAGTGTAAGCGGTGTAATCGGAATAAATAAAAACGCTACCAACATGCCTGCGACTTCATCCCACACGATAGAACCATGATCGTGCATACCCATGTCCTGAGCTGTCTTGCCGCAGAGCCAAATACCACTGATGCTTGCAAGTACAGCACAAATGAGTGTCCACTCCATACCCACCAAAGCGAGTAATCCAAGCAAAGGTAAAGCCGCTAAAGAGCCCATGGTGCCGGGCATGAAAGGAATTAAGCCGCTACCAAACCCCAAGGCGAGAAAATGCACAGGGTTACGCAATGACACTTTAGCGCGAATTTCAGCTTCCATTAAAATGTTCGAAACCTTTACGACCAGTAAAGTTAAATGGCTTATCGTTCTGGCGCAACTCTACCTTATCCACTTGACCGGTCACCTGACCAATACAGGTGGTCTTTATGCCAAAAGTGGTTAATGCCGTTTCTACTTTGCTCTTATATTCTTCGCCAATCGTGTAAAGCAATTCATAATCATCTCCAGCGGTCAATCCATATTGGATGGCTTGCTCAGGGTTGGCAACATTGCACAATTGAGTAGATAGAGGTAAACGATCAACGTGCACCAATGCGCCACACTTAGAGGCTTTTAAGATATGCGATAAATCGGCCAACAACCCATCACTAATATCAATACAAGCGCTCGCGCAACGGCGCAGAGCCGTACCGGCAACAACTTGAGGACTAGGATAGCGATGGCGTTTGATTAAGTATTCAGCGTCGGCTCCCGATGCTGCTAGCGCTTGCTTCAGGATATCAAGCCCTGCCCCGGCATCCCCCACGTGCCCGGTCACGAAAATCCAATCTCCTGGCTTTGCGCCTGAGCGTTTAAGTGACGAATCTTCGGGTACAAAGCCTTGGGCAGTGATGGTTAACGAGAGCGGACCAAAAACAGTATCACCACCAATCAATTGCACATGATAATACTCCAGCAACTCATAGATACCTTGGCTGAACGAATCCAACCACGCTTCCTCAGTTTCCGGGATAGATAAAGACAAACTCACCCATGCAGGTTCCGCTCCCATCGCCGCTAAATCACTAAGATTAGCTGCCATGGCTTTGTGTGCAACCGCGTGCGCCGGCGCATCAGGCAGAAAGTGAACGCCACTAACTAAAGTGTCAGTGGTGGTAGCCAAACATTGCTTTTCAGGTACTTGCGTAATGGCGGCATCGTCACCAATACCGATCAAAACATCTTTACGCGTGTATCCACCGCGTTTGAAAAAACGCTCAATTAAATCAAATTCTTTCACGTGACTAACTGCGCTCGTGCTTACGTAGAGTTTTTACCGCTTTATCTAAAACACCATTAATAAATTTATGACTGTCTTGCGCGCCAAAACTTTTAGCGAGCTCAATAGCCTCATTAATGATGACTTTGTAGGGCGTCTCCATGCAATGCACAAGTTCAAAGGTAGCAATGCGCAGGATTGCTTTCTCAATTGGGTCAAGTTCTTCGGGTAACCGCCCCAAATAAGGCTTGATCTGGTCATCCAATTGTTCAGTATGCTCTGCACAGCCACGCAACAAGCGCTGAAACAGGGTCATATCGACCTGCTTCATATCGTTACTCGTGGCTAACATTAACTCTACTTGCTCAACCGCGTTATTTGACATTTGCCAAGAGTAGACCCCTTGTAAAGCCAGTTCACGCGCTTTATGGCGAGGTGATACTTTCACGTTACTCACCCAGTTGCTGCTCAATATTGGCCATCACGTTAACCATTTCCAGCGCACCCATTGCGGCCTCGGCGCCCTTGTTACCGGCTTTAGTACCTGAACGCTCAATGGCTTGTTCGATGCTATCGGTGGTGATAACACCAAACGAAACCGGGATTGTATAATCTAGAGAAACTTGTGCCAGACCTTTGTTACATTCACCTGCAACAAAGTCAAAGTGCGGAGTTCCGCCACGGATAACCGCGCCGAGTGCAATAATCGCATCAAACTTTTTGCTTGCAGCTAACTTCTTGGCGGCAATGGGTAATTCATAGGCACCAGGGACACGAACGACCGTAATATCGGCTTCATTGACTTCACCGAAACGCTCCAATGTGTCCAGAGCGCCCTCTAACAAGCTCTCAACAACGAAGCTATTAAACCGTGAAACGACTATTGCAAATCGCTTACCCGTTGCTCTGACATTACCTTCAATTACATTCATTTCGTAACCCCTAAAAAATTCGGCGCGTATTGTAGCACAGCTTTTCGCCAGCTAAGCTAAATAAAACTACTTATTCGTGTATATATTCGACCACTTCCAGCCCATACCCCGACAATGCGTGGTATTTAACTGGTTTACTCAATAGTCGCATCTGTTTAACCCCCAGGGTGGCCAAAATCTGGCTACCTACTCCAACGGTCCGTGAGGAGCCTTTCCAATCAGCCGCAGGTGGCGTTTCTCCCCGGTCTTCCATCTCAAACTGCAGCACTTGCTGCGCGATGTCCTCTTCTTTGCCCAACAGCACCAATACCCCGCCGTCATTGGCGATCCGTTGCATTGCTTGTGGCAGTGTCATAGAGCGGTTAAGCGATCGCGTTGACCCTAATAAGTCCGAAAAGGTATTGTGTAAATGCACCCTAACCAAAGTTGGCTTATCAGCAACAATATCACCTTTTTTCAGGGCGAAGTGCAGCTGGTTATCAATCACATCGCGAAAGGTAAACAGCTCAAAGTCACCGTATTGCGTCGGCAATTGACACTGGGCCACACGCTCAATCGTGGTTTCGTTGATATTGCGATACTCAATAAGATCCGCAATCGTACCCATTTTTAAGTCATGCTTCTGCGCAAACTCTTCTAACTCTGGGCGTCGCGCCATGGTACCGTCGTCATTCAATATCTCGACAATGACCGCTGCTGGCTCACAGCCAGCTAAACGAGCCAAATCCACACCGGCCTCTGTATGCCCAGCCCGGTTTAATACACCACCTTGCTTGGCAATCAATGGAAATATGTGGCCTGGCTGCACGATATCTGACGCTTTTGCATCGGGAGCGGTAGCGGCTAATATAGTTTTGGCACGGTCGGCAGCTGAAATGCCGGTAGTTACGCCCTCGGCAGCCTCTATGGAAACAGTAAAGTTAGTCGAAAACTGGGCCCCATTGTTATTGACCATTAATGGCAAATTTAAACGCTTACAACGCTCGGCGGTCATGGGCAAACAAACCAGTCCACGCGCGTGAGTTACCATAAAATTGATGGCTTCTGGGGTGACATGTTGCGCGGCCATGATCAAATCACCTTCATTTTCGCGATCTTCATCGTCCATTAAAATGACCATGCGACCATTACGGATATCTTCAATAATTTCTTGTGGTGTGTTGAGTCCCATTGTGCTCTCTGTAAGGTAAAGATTAAGCGGTATTTGTTATTGTTTTAAAAATCCGTGTTCTGCCAAAAAGGCCATATCAAGCTTGCTCGTGGTCGCCTTCGCCGCATCATCGCCTAACAGCAAACGCTCTAAGTAGCGGGCAACGAGATCGACTTCAAGGTTTACCTGAGAGCCGACCTGATAGTCTGCCATGACCGTTTCTTGCAACGTATGCGGAATGATCCATAACATGAATTCAGCGCCATTCACTTCATTAACCGTAAGGCTAATACCATCGACCGTTATGGAACCTTTGTGTGCGATATATTTTGCTAGTGATGTTGGCGCAGTCACCCAAAACTCAATGTACTTGCTGTGACGATTGATTTTACTAACAGTACCAATGCCATCAACATGGCCAGACACAATATGGCCACCTAACCGATCGCTCACTGCTAGGGCTTTTTCTAAATTAACGTGAGTACCAATCGCGTATTGACCAAAGCCTGTATGGCGTAATGTTTCTGCCGACACATCGGCACTAAAAGAATGTTGATCAAAATCAACAACGGTCAAACACACACCATTAGTAGCGATACTGTCACCAAGTGCCACATCTGCCATATCGAGTTTGCCAACATTCACCGTGATCCGCATATCATCGCCTTTGTGCTGCAATGCAGTTAACGTACCCACGGCACTTATAATTCCTGTGAACATCTCGACTCCAGTCAGTTATGTGTATTGCTTAAGCACCAATTTGAGGTCATTCCCCAGTCTTTCAACTGCGCTAAGGTTAAATTCAGGTACCTGCTGCATGGAATCATAGTCAGGTAACATGATTAGCGATTGTGCTTGGTGGCCCATCAACTTGGGCGCTTGATAAACAATAATCTCATCCACCAAACCCGCGCTCAACATAGCACCAGCGAGTCGATGCCCACATTCCAGCCATACGGAATTAAATTCTGCTTGCCCCATCCGCGTGAGCAACCTTGGCAAATCAAGGTAATCCTGTTGTTTAGCTATTTGCCATTGTAGCACTTGTGCCGGCGCTAGGTGGGCCAACCCGCTATTTTCTGTACAATTCGCGACTATCGTTTGCCCCTCTTGGGACATGATTTGTAACTGGCTGTGCAAGCGATTCTTGCTATCAATAATGACTCGCGTTGGTTGACGTTGAGGTAAATGTTGCAACTCTTTTGGATAAAGTTTGTCTGTGGGTACGCGCACAGTTAATTGTGGATCATCTACAAGTACCGTATCTGCGCCAGTTAATATGGCGCAATGTTTAGCGCGCTGAATATGTACGTCTCGACGCGCTTCAGGCCCCGTGATCCATTGACTCTGACCGTTTTTTAGCGCCGTTCTTCCATCTACACTAGCCGCCAATTTTAGCGTTACAAACGGTCTACCTGTTAGCATCCGCTTGATAAAGCCGCGATTAATAGCGGTAGCCTCTGGCTCAGCAATCCCCAGTGAAACTTCAATGCCTGCCGCTTGTAATTTCGCGATACCCTGCCCTGCGACTAATGGATTGGGATCTTGCACAGCGACTACGACACGGCTAATGCCGGCTTCGACCAACGCATCCGCACAAGGGCCCGTGCGGCCATGGTGACTGCACGGCTCGAGGGTTACATACGCAGTTGCACCGCGTGCTCGCGTATCAGCAGCTCGCAACGCATGCACTTCAGCATGTGGCGTTCCAGCTTGTTGGTGAAAACCCTCACCAACGATGTCGCCTTGCCCATTAACGATAACGCAACCGACACAAGGATTGGGCGCAGTGGTATATTGGCCAAGTCGCGCAAGTTCGACAGCCCGAAGCATAAAGCTGGTATCGACAACGCGACTCTGCATAGAGGGACCTAAGTTTAGTTAATCGCCAAGTTTGGCAATCTCTTCACCAAACTCACGAATATCTTCAAATGACCGGTAAACCGAAGCGAAGCGCACATAGGCGACCTTGTCTAACTCTTTCAGTGCATCCATGATCAGGTTGCCTACCATTTCGCTACTGATTTCACGTTCGCCGGTAGCGCGTAATGCTGATTTAATCTTTACAATACACTGTTCAATTTGTTCTGTGCTGACTGGGCGTTTTTCCAGCGCTCGCAGCATCCCTGCACGTAACTTTTCTTCGTTAAATGGATCGCGGCTGCCATCCCGTTTGATCACTCGCGGTAAGACCAGTTCCGCTAATTCAAAGGTAGTGAAACGTTCATGGCAATCCACGCACTCACGGCGCCGTCTAATTTGATGACCCTCGGCAACTAACCGAGAGTCAATCACTTTAGTATCTTGTGCCGTACAAAAGGGACAGTGCATTCGATTAGTTCGCGTAAACAGGGAATCGATTGCAAAGCGCCACGACTTCGTCGCGTACGCGTGCAACGACAGTATCGTCACCCATGTTGTCTAACACGTCACATATCCACGTTGCCACCTGCTCGGCTTCAGCTTCCTTGAAGCCACGACGCGTTATTGCTGGTGTACCGATACGTAATCCGCTGGTAACGAAGGGAGAGCGTGGGTCTTTAGGGACTGAGTTCTTATTTACCGTAATGTTGGCGTTGCCTAACGCAGCGTCAGCATCCTTACCAGTAATATCCTTGTCGATAAGGTCCAGCAAGAAAAGATGGTTATCGGTGCCATTTGACACAATTTTGTAACCGCGCTGCTGCATCACTGCAACCATTGCCTTCGCATTTGCCAACACTTGCTGTTGATACACTTTAAATTCAGGCTCTAGAGCTTCTTTAAACGCTACAGCTTTTGCAGCAATCACATGGCACAGTGGACCGCCTTGATTGCCAGGAAATACAGAACTGTTCAGTTTTTTGTATAAGGTTTCATCACCACAAGATGACAAAATCAAACCGCCGCGTGGTCCAGCTAACGTTTTGTGCGTCGTGGTTGTTACCACATGCGCGTGGGGTAAAGGATTAGGGTACAAACCAGCCGCCACTAAGCCCGCAACATGCGCCATATCGACGAGTAAATAAGCACCGACTTTATCCGCAATCGCGCGGAATCTCTGCCAATCAACGATCCCTGAATAAGCAGAGAAGCCGCCAATAATCATTTTGGGCTTGTGTTCTTCTGCCAAAGCTTCAACTTGGGCGTAGTCGATTTCGCCTGTTTCTTCGTTTAACCCATACTGCACTGCATGATAGGTCTTGCCTGAGAAGTTAACATGTGAACCGTGCGTAAGGTGACCACCATCGGCCAAACTCATGCCTAATACCGTATCGTTAGCCTCCAAAAGTGCCATAAATACTGCAGTATTTGCTTGCGAGCCAGAATGCGGCTGCACGTTAGCATATTCAGCACCAAACAATTGCTTAGCGCGCTCAATCGCTAGCTCTTCTGCGATATCTACATATTCACAACCGCCATAATAGCGTTTACCCGGATAGCCTTCGGCATATTTATTGGTCAACTGAGAACCCTGAGCTTCCAGTACACGTGGACTGCAATAGTTTTCAGATGCAATCAACTCGATGTGATGTTCTTGACGTGTATTTTCATTTTCAATTGCCTTGGCGAGTTCAGGATCGAAATCGGCAATAGTCATGTTGCGTGAAAGCATAAAGGCTCCTTAACAGCGAGGTACGGTTTACGCGATGTTATTGAACACGCGCTGCGGAAAAATTACGAGCGCATATTCTAGTCATTTTGTTCGCTAAGTATACCGATTTTGTTAGATAGTTGTTGTCTAGCGTAGATTTATTTTTGCAGTTGTTTTTCAAGTTGTTTAACACGTGCAAACAAATCATCCAATTGACGTGCGCGAACCGCATTTTTACGCCATTCACGATTAGGGACCGCTGGTTGACCTGACGAGTAAACACCAGGCTCGGTAATATCGCTAGTCACCATAGAAAAGCCCGTGATCTGGACTTTATCTGCAATGCTTAGGTGCCCATTAATTACCACACTTCCAGCAATCACTACATACTTACCAATGCTGACACTGCCGGCCATACCGGTCTTACCGCAAATACAAGAATGGTCGCCAATTCGACAGTTGTGCCCGATATGCACTTGATCATCAATGATCACATTCGTTCCAATGACCGTGTCTTCTAACGCTCCGCGATCGATGGTCGTGCCAGCGCCAATTTGACAACGGTCACCAATGATTACTGTTCCAGTTTGTGGAATAGCGAGCCATTCGCCCCTTTCATTGGCATAACCAAAACCGTCTGAACCAATCACCGTCTGACTATGTACGGTAACAGCTTGACCCAATTGCACTCCATGATAAATAGTGACATTAGGGTAGATTATTGAATCGTTGCCAATTTCAACAGCTTCACCGATCACTGTATTTGCTCCAATTTGCACGTTGTCACCGATATAAGCATCAGCAGCAATGACTGCATTTGGCCCAATGCTGACATTCTCGCCCAGTCGAGCAGAAGCTGAAACTGTTGCTGACTTAGCAATGCCATCAGCCACCCGAGGCGTGTTATCGAATAATTGCGCAATCTTAGCAAATGCCGCGTGTGGATTACTGACAACCAGAGCACGCCCGGCGATTAAATCTTGGTGCTCCTCTGATACGAGCACAACACCTGCGTTAGTTTCAGCAAGTTCACCCTTATATTTACTATTGGTAAAAAATGAGACTTGTTGATTATTGGCAGACATCAAGGTATTTACGCCGGTTATTACCTTGCCATTTAAATCATCATCGGCAACCGTGTGCCCCCCGACATGCAATACCAACTCGCTTACAGTGAATTGCGGCATAATGTTTCCTATTCGTGCGATTATGCCGCGCATTTTAGGTCAATTAGCCCTTGGTTGCTAATTGAAAAAGCAGAGTGAAAACAGGCTAAACTGCCCGCTAAAGTTGCTTTTTACATATTTTTTACAAAAAGTAATCTAAATTAACCACAAACACGTAACTTGAGTACAGATATTGCTAAGGATGGATTGCTAGTCGTTCAGCACATGACTGACCACTAGAAGATACGATGGTTTTGTATTAACGCGACCAACTTTAAGTTTTACGGAGAGAGAATATGCTTTCTTTTGTGTTTTCTTTAGCGCTGATGATTTGTACTGGTTTGCTAGTGTATATGTTAGGCAGTGCCGACCCACTAAACTGGCTGCTCATCCCACCGGTTATTGCCTTGTGCTTCTTTTTGTTTTTAGGCAGGCTCCCCCGCCCTCACCACTGGCGCCCGCAGTCACCAGTCAAGCGATACAGGGCAGCTGAAGACTTCTAGGAAATATCGAATTCTCCCACTTATTAAGCGCCATTTTGGCGCTTTTTTTATGGCTGTGAAATCTTAAAAGAACTTAAACGCGGTAAACGCTAGCCACAATCAGGTAATTTTATTTACAATGCGGCTTTTACTTTGAGCGAAGAGCATTTCAATGGCGCAATACGTATACAGTATGCACCGAGTGGGCAAAATAGTACCGCCCAGCCGGCATATCCTTAAGAATATTTCACTTAGCTTTTTCCCAGGCGCAAAAATCGGCGTCTTAGGTCTCAATGGTGCAGGTAAATCTACCCTGCTAAGAATTATGGCGGGTGTTGATACTGACATCGAGGGGGAAGCTCGTCCGCAACCTGGGATCAAGATTGGTTACCTGCCGCAGGAACCTAAGCTTGATGAGAGCAAAGACGTTCGTGGCAACATCGAAGATGCCGTGGCCGACGTTGTGCACGCACTAAAGCGCATCGAAGAAGTTTATGCCGCCTATGCCGAAGAAGGTGCAGACTTTGATGCCCTAGCTAAGGAACAAGGTAAGCTTGAGGCAATCATACAGGCCAAAGATGGTCACAATCTCGATAATGCGCTAGAGCGTGCCGCAGATGCGCTGCGCTTGCCGCCTTGGGATGCTGATGTCAGTAAATTGTCAGGCGGTGAGCGCCGCCGCGTCGCACTTTGCCGTCTATTGTTAGAAAAGCCGGACATGTTACTACTCGACGAACCGACTAACCACTTAGATGCTGAGTCTGTGGCGTGGTTAGAACGCTTCTTACATGATTATGAAGGCACCGTCGTTGCCATTACCCACGACCGTTATTTCCTTGATAACGTTGCGGGCTGGATCCTTGAACTTGACCGTGGTGAAGGTATTCCTTGGGAAGGCAATTATTCGTCATGGCTGGAACAGAAAGAGGCCCGTCTAGAACAGGAAGAGCGCGCTGAGTCAGCACGGCAAAAGTCGATCAAGCAAGAACTCGAATGGGTACGAACGAATCCCAAAGGTCGCCAAGCCAAAAGTAAAGCGCGGATGGCCAGATTTGAAGAACTCAACACCGGCGACTATCAAAAGCGCAATGAAACCAATGAGTTGTTTATTCCACCAGGGGAAAGATTGGGCGATAAGGTGCTCGATATTAAAGGTCTTAAAAAATCCTATGGCGATCGCGTCCTTATTGATGATATGGAACTCAGCGTCCCGAAAGGCGCAATCGTTGGGATCATTGGGCCAAATGGTGCAGGTAAATCAACCTTGTTTCGCATGATCAGTGGCCAAGAGCAGCCAGACGCTGGGCAAATTGACTTGGGCGAGACCGTGCAAATTGCCAGCGTGGAGCAGTTTCGTGATCATATGAACGGCAATAATACTGTGTGGAAGGAAATCTCTGATGATCAGGATATAATCCGCATTGGTAATTTTGAGATTAACAGCCGCGCTTATTGCAGTCGTTTTAATTTTAAAGGTACTGATCAACAAAAATTCATCAAAGACTTATCCGGCGGTGAACGTAATCGGGTGCATTTAGCCAAACTGCTGAAAGCTGGAGGCAACATGTTGCTTCTGGATGAGCCAACCAATGACCTAGACGTAGAAACGTTGCGCGCACTGGAAAATGCATTGCTAGAATTCCCTGGGTGTGCCATGGTGATTTCGCACGACCGTTGGTTCCTCGACCGCGTAGCAACCCATATCCTAGACTACCGCGATGAAGGCAAAACTAACTTCTTCGAAGGCAACTACACTGATTATGAGCACTGGTTGAAAGAGAACTACGGGCAAGATGTGGTTGAACCGCATCGTCTCAAATACAAGCGCATCAGTAAGTAAATCTGTATGCAAAACGGCGGCCTCTGGTCGCCGTTTCTGTTTAGAGCCATCCACTTGCATTTATGCATCTTTTCATAAACGCCTTTTTCTCAACTCTTTAACTACATCTGATATTTTAATGATCTTCTAACCGATTAAAGTCAAAATACCCAAACCGTATGGGATAATTCTCTTGATAATAACCATGCAAACCATCTGCATACGACCAAAATTGTTTGGCTGTGCGCCGCACGCCAAAGCGGTCAAACAACAGCTCTAAATCCTGTTCTGTTTTTAGCGTTTCAACAGCAGCAACAAAGTCGTTAACTTCATTTATATTAACGTCGAAAAATGCGTTCGGATGTGAGCTTAGAAAACCATACCCAACGGTAATTGAATCTTCGGCGGGTATGCGCCGCGCTTGCTCAGCAAAAATATGTGAAATATTGCTGTAAGCGTTATTGCGCAACAATGAATAAAAGTGATGTTGCCGCGAACTATTATCATGTATTCGGACAAAGCTTGCCTGTGGTAGCAAGGAGGCATGACGGCCAACTTGACCATTTAAGCGCCGTAACGCTTCCTGTACCGCTGATTGGTTAAATCCGTTAGTAATTGCATGCTCGCTATTTACAGCAGCGGCTACGTGTTGAGATAACATTTGCAGCAGCTCATTGAGTGGTTGTTCGGTCTCATAATCTAATTGTGTTTCACCCGCTAACACATTGGCCGAGGCTACATACTCCTCAACCGGTGAAACGATTCCTCGATACCACTGCTCCCAGGTTGCCTGACGACTCGCTTTAGGCAGTAAAGAGAGGAAATTGAATTCACCTTCCATACGCAAAAAGTCCATGTACATACGACTATTTAATTGATGCCCCACATTGCCATATACATCATATCCAGCAACCAACAGATAATGGATACGTTCGAATAACGGATAGGTGATAACCCAAGCGGTTTGGGGTCTTTCGCCAACGAGCCCTTTCACCACTGTAGCGGCATCAAAGTGACGAAAAACGGTTAGCGCGACATTGTCATTGCTCCCCTCACCGTCCCAAATTAGCGATAAGTCCAGCGGCAAAGTCTGATTAATTGTTTGATTGATATATTCGCTACGCGCTTCAATATACTCTTTTTCTTGCTCCGCATAGGCAATCCAATTGGTCGGTAAGGCATTGCTATCTGCAGCAGCAGGTAATTCAATCTTTTCGCGCGCTCGACTTAAGAACTCGGCTTCATGCTCGAGAATAGATAATGAGGGTTCGGCAAAGAAAACCCAAAAGTGGTCATTGATTACATTTAATGCAATCTGACCACGGCACACCGGCCCCTTAATAAACTGCATAATCGTATATTGTGCTTCGCTGAGCATAAAGCGATAGCGCGCATTGATAGGAATTTGTTCAAAAGTAACAAACGGGTTTGAAGCACTTTCGGCTGCGTATCCGGGTAGTTGCGTAACCTCATAGTCTGCATCAATAAACCATTGTTGGTATTGCAACAGACGCTGACTATCGAGACGAAATGGCATATGGGTTTTATCAACAAGAGTTTCTTTTACTGGTGCAAACCTGTAGTAAACGCGTTTGACGCCAGGGTCAGAAAAAGGACGCCGCGTGGCAATAATGTCGATAGGCTCACCCGGTGGTGTCTTTGACCTAAATAAGCGAAAGAATATCGGCAGATTGTTGCTACTATCAGTAGCGAAATAGAGATGCGCGATGAAAAAATGCTCGTACATATAGCGTGCCATCAACTGATGTTTGAGTGAATCGCCATTGAGAAACTTTTCCCACTGCAAAATCTGCTGCTTTTCGTACAGCGGAACGGCTGGCATGGGTGCGGTTGCTGCGCCTTGCTCAATCCATTGAGTTATCGTGGTATGCTCGTCTTGATTCAGTTGCGGTAAGCCATAAGGCATCCCCCACTTGGGATACTCTTTTTGATAGTCAGCATGTTCCTCCAAGGTTGGACACTGCCACTCGCGATTAATATCTAAATCAAACTCCTTACCTAATTGTTTTCGCTCTGCAAGCGGATGCTGGCGCTTTTGCTCGAGCATTTTGACCACAAGACTATTGTTAAGATTCTGTGCCGGGGACTGTTCTTCATTTAATACTGCAAAGAAGTCTCGTTTACGCCATTCACTTACGCTATGCGCATCGATAAATAAGCGACTGGGATCAGCTGCCAACAATCGATCCCCTTTATAAACTGGATCTTTGGAAGCGCCGCGCGCAACGCCGCTGAAGGAACCCAACTTCAACTGGCAAGGGGCATCATAACAGGCATGGCAAACCACACAGCGACTGTCCATCACCGGTTTCACATCACGCTCAAAGATAAGTTCAGCTTGCGTTAATGGCGTATCGTAGATACTTGCATCTGGTACTTGTGCTGGTTGCCAAAACGTATAAACGCCGGCCACAAATACAATGAGCACGCTCCCCACAAGAATACTTCTCAGCATAGTTAAACCTTTAACATTTAGTTGAGCGACTCAAGTGCCTCCTCTAGCCGCTTGACTCCCATTACACTCAAGCCCGGGATCGCTTGTTTAGGCTGATTTGCAATAGGCACTATCGCTCGCTTAAAACCGTGTTTAGCCGCTTCAGCGAGACGTTCTGTGCCATTAGGTACCGGACGGATTTCACCAGCAAGCCCTACCTCCCCGAACACGATCAGATCACGCGGTAAGGGTTTATTGCGAAAACTCGATACCATTGCCACTAACAATGCCAAATCAGCGCCGGTCTCATTGATACGCACGCCGCCAACGACGTTTGCAAAGACATCTTGATCATTCATTTGTATGTTGCCGTGGCGATGCAACACCGCTAACAACATCGCCAAACGGTTTTGCTCCAACCCAACGGCCACTCTGCGAGGATTATTCAATTGGGTATAATCCACCAGCGCTTGTAACTCAACCAAAAGTGGACGTGTACCTTCCCAAACCACCATTACACTGCTGCCTGGTGATTCTGTATCATGCCGATTTAAAAAAATGGCCGACGGATTTTTCACTTCTTTTAGGCCCTTTTCGGTCATCGCAAATACGCCTAACTCATTAACTGCACCAAACCGATTTTTGTGGCTACGCAAAGTCCGATACCGGTTATCACTATCGCCATCCAGCATCATCGAACTGTCAATACAATGTTCCAGAACCTTAGGACCTGCTAAATGGCCTTCTTTAGTGACATGTCCAACAATAAACATTGCAATATGGTGTTGCTTCGCAAAGCGCGTAAGGTAGGCCGCACTTTCGCGAACTTGAGAGACACTTCCTGGCGCTGACTGCACATCAGCGACATGCATCACTTGAATCGAGTCAATCACCATTACTTGCGGCTTATGCTGTTGTGCAAGCTCGCAAATCGTGTCGACATTAGTTTCAGACAACAGCGCGAGTTTCTGTTTGGGTAACCCTAAACGATCGGCACGCAACGCAACTTGCTGCAGAGACTCTTCACCGGTCACATACAAGGTACTCATCGATTGCGATAACGCACACATTACCTGCAACAGCAAGGTACTTTTGCCAGCTCCTGGTGAGCCCCCAATCAGCATTGCAGCGCCTGGCACAATACCGCCCCCGAGCACTCTATCAAGTTCTTGGAAGGTTGACGAAAAACGCGGGAGATCACTCAATACGATATCGTCTAACTGGGTGATTTTTGCTTGCGTCTGCCCTGCATATCCACTTAAGTTGCGAGCTCTTCCTGCATTGGCAGGTGCCAATACAATTTCAGCAATGGTATTCCATGCTCCACAATCATTACATTGCCCTTGCCAGCGTGGATACTCTGCACCACAGTCAGAACAAACATAAGCGGTTTTTCGTTTTGCCATAGATTCTAAATTTCAGTTATATTGCCACAATGGGCAATTTCGCTATCTTACTGGTGGATAATAAAAATTTGCCGATACAGGTTACAGGATTTAGTCTCATTGCTCTATGGCAATTATTTATACGAACACCGATAACAGCCCAAACATGAGTCCAGAAATACACGAATACAGCGACCTAATTGAGCGCCTGAAGCCAATGGTAAATGAGCCTGAATTTAATCAGGTACTTAACCAAGTAGCGAGTCATTTGCCGCGCGACCGCCGTTTTTTATTAAAAATGGAGTTGAAGCGTCTTGCCCGACCTTGCATTCGTGTTATTGACCTGCGTGGCAAAGTTGATGGTGAGTGTGAAGTTTTCGAGCACGATGGACGCCAGCACTTTCTTGATTCCATCGCGCGTGAAACCTTTGAACAGCAGGTACGTATATTTGGTCAATACACACTTGGTGTATACGAGGCTGTGCATAGAACCGAAAACAACCTCAAACTCATGCGTGAAGAAGCTAGAAACGCGCCGGCTGAAAGCGAAGAAAAAGATGAAAAGCCAGCAGCTGATCGCTTCATGGCGCCATTAACCTCGCTGATGAGCTATCCCAAACGTGACGATGAACGAATGAACTACGCGGTCGCGTTAGAACTATTTACTGAACACAATAATAGCGTACTCGCCACCAGTGTTGATATTTCACGCTCTGGCATGCGGGTAAAACTTAATTCAGATTATCTGTTTAAACCGAATGAAAAATTGTCGGTTTATTTTCGTGGTATGGAAGCGGAGTATGCGCTCGATAAAAAACATGGCATCAACTATCAAATAGTTGAAATTGCTCGAGAGCACAAAGAGCAACGTTTGCGCCTGAAGCGCTTGGCTGAAGATAAAAACCCGCAATTTGATGATTTCTTAGAAAAGTTTATCCATGGCAATAAACGGCGTTATAAAGTCAATATGGATAACACATTAGCGGCGATTAAAAGCAAAACCTGTGAGCAATATTACACGCCGCGCTTTCCTTCGCTGCCAGTTTTTATTGATCATGTTGATGGTCACTTTATACCGCGTTATGCGATGTTAAATGATGCCAATCGCAGTACTGTGCAATATTGGACCGATGAAGCCGACAACTTTCGCTTAGGTTACCTCTGTAGCCACGCGCGTATTGCAAAAATGGCCGAAGCGCCCGCCGGCCAACAGAGCTGTTTTGTGTTTGTATTCACGCACGTTAAAGACGGAAAAATCTATTACTACTCCAGCACGATGGAAGAACTCAACCATCACCCTACTTTGCAGTCGGTCTACCTCGGATTTGGGGCACGTAAGGTCAGTTGGCGCGTGTTTAAACTACAATTAACCGACGTAAATCCGGAACAAGCACATGTCCCGCTATCTATTCCGGATTCAGTCAGTGATGCGGTGAAGCGACAGAATCATCCGCCGGCCCCGCGCTTAATGGCGCGCTTGAAAAATCTCAAGCATATACTGTTGGTCACCGATGTGACCTCGGAATGGGGACAACAATGCTATGAGAAAAAACCCATCGCACGCTCTGAGCTGGCAAAGTTGAAAGTCTTTGGCCATCCACGTAACAAGCCACCAGCTGAAATCAAAACGTTTCGGTTTAAATATCTAGAGCAGCGTGTGGAAACTCGCTATCAATTGCGCTCTAAAATCGAGTTGCAGTTTGATGACATTACCTTAACCGGGGTTAGTGAGGATGTTTCAGTACAAGGCCTGCGGATTGAGTTAGATAGTTTCTTTCATGGTGAAGTTAATAGCCAGGTGGTTTTGAGCTTCCCCCTTTTGCAAAAGATAACCAAAAAATATCGCTTAGAAAACTTAAAGTATCGGGTCATTAATTTGAGTAATGATCGCAACGTTTTGCATTTAAAAGTTATCAATGAAGACGGTAACGTGGCTAAGTTGTTCTTCGATGATCTTATCAAACACAATAAGAGTCGTTTAAAAGCTTATGCCGATGAAGAAGAAATACCCGGGATCGGCCATGCGCTCCGTTGCATGTACGCGAAAAATGTTGAAAACATCGCCTTTTTTATTCGTAAGGACAAAAACGAGTTCATTCCAGATACCGTGATCAACCATGGGCAGAACTCGCGGATTGCCAAAATTGGCGAGCAGTTTGCCGAGCCAGGGCAATTTAATCTTGAATTTCTTTACCGTGATCGCTCCAAAGAATATAGTTTTATTCATGAAGCTATTAGTCAACTGCGCATAGAGCCTAACCCGCTACAACGAGAACTGTTTGTCGCCTTTAATCCCTCCGCAACAGAACTAACCGAAGCGATTAAACCGCGCTTTTCGGAGCAGTTTTTGGATGATGAACAACGCGAAAACTTCATTCATAATGCGTTGAAGCACGGGCAGTTTATCGCTATACATGTGTATATGTCACTGACCGGACGTCCCGATCTAGAGTTGCTTCAATCAGAATTCAATTACGTCAGCGTATACGCTATTCATCGCGCCAAGGAATTGGAGGAACAGCTTTGGAGCATTGGCGCGATGGGCAATTTAATCGACATCACCGATGAGGTGATGTATCGCTACGGATTTGATATCCAACGCGTGCGGGATAACTATCGTACCTCCAACCATGTCGTGCATACCGACACCATTGAGGCTTTGTTGCGTCAGTAACGCAAATAGAGTAACAGCGTGTCTAGACCGGTAAAACGGATCGCCACGTCAGCTTGCTCTTCAACCACAGGCTTGGCTTTATAGGCCACGCCCAAAGCGGCGACATTCATCATGGCGAGATCATTTGCGCCGTCACCCATTGCAACAGTTTGTGATTGAGCAATCTGAAAATGTTGGCTGAGTTGTTGCACTGTTTCAGCTTTAACTTGTGCATCGACAATGCTGCCACTCACATGCCCAGTCAGTAGTGCATCTTCCACCGCTAATTGATTCGCAACTGCGGCATCTAAACCCAATCGATGTTGTAAATGTTCGGCAAAGAAAGTAAACCCCCCTGACGCAATGGCGATACGCCAATTCATAGCCTGTAATTGCGCAACCAATCGTATCAAACCCGGCATCAACGGTAAGCGCTGACGAATACTACTCAACGTGTCGACTGGCAAACCTTGTAAACATGCCACGCGGGATCGCAAGCTTTCGGCAAAGTCGAGCTCGCCTCGCATCGCCCTCTCAGTAACTTCAGAAACCGCATCCCCAACCCCAGCTAATTTAGCAATTTCATCGATACATTCACACGCAATAACAGTGCTATCCATATCCATAACGAGTAAGCCGGGTTGAGATAAAACGGGCATATTCTCCGTACACACGATATCAACACCTAATAACTCACTCACACGCAAAAGTTCAATTTTCAGCTGTGCGCACTTTAGGTTAATGATGGGAAACACTAAGCCTATCGCTGCACTGGCAAAGTCACTCTGAGGGTGAATAAAGAACCCATCAAATTCACTGAGTTCACTTAACTCTGAATAAACCTTCTCAATTAGCATCCACGTTGGCGCAACCATAACTGCATGTAACCATTGGGGGTGGTCTTGGTGTTTCTGACTCGGACAATATTGCCACTGCCCTTTGCCTATGTAGCTAAAACACACTTCCCCAACACATTGTTGTGCAAACGGCTGAAACGCTGCGTAAGTTTCTCGTTCTTGTTGGGTAATACAAGCGAATTGAATTGGGTTGCTAGTTTCCAAAGTGATCATTTCATCGCGGCAATAATTAGGCAAGAAGTCTACCGAATGCATGCTTAACATTAAACTACCCTTGGCAATTATTCTGGAATAACATAGTGTGAGGGTTTTAATTGGATGGGCTCAATGCCGTGGCAATAGCAACGCATAGTACTTACACCGTGTATAAGCGTATCGCGAATCTGATTTTGATCTTAATTGGGATCGCAGTCGGAGCCAATTTATGGTGGGTCAACAAAAATCAAACAACACAATTTTACCAAGTTCAGGCAGAACAGTTAGGGCGTAGCCTCAGTCAGCAAAAAGCGCTTGACCTTGCCAATCATGTTGCCAGTGACAATGATGCACAATTGCAGTTGGCGCTGCACCAATTAGTGACTGACCCGCATGTTGTAAGTGCTGTAGTCTACGATTTCCGCGGCCGAGTAATGGCTCAAGAAGGCGTCTCTGGCGGTTTTTTTGAAGATTTTACCAACCGTCAAAAAGCCCCACTGACATTTGTTGCTGACATTAGCCGTCCTGCAGATATGGGATTTGCTGAGGCCGTCAATGATGAACCCGAACAACAATTGCAAGTCATTGGTTACCTGCAGATCCAGCTCGATGCACAACAAGTCATGGCTCATCACACCACCTACCAAAAGCAATTAAACCAACAACGCATTGTGTTTATGGTCATGGCCGCCCTTGTCGCGTTGTATATTACCCGTGCATTTTACAAATTACGCTTTCGCTTTCACCGTCAACTTCGCGCTAAGCAGCGACTAGGCAAACAACGTTAAGTAATTTTGAGTTGTGCGTTGGCACACCTCGCCGACGGATACACTGAGGATTTCGGCGACGCATTCCGCAATTCTTGCGGTCTGTGACGGTGTATTTCGCTCCCCCTGACAACCATGCAAAGGCATATCCGGCGAATCAGTTTCCAGCACTATCGCTGATAACCCTAATGCTTTAATAGTTTCGCGTGTTTTGTTTCCGCGCGGATAGGTAATGGTGCCACCAATACCAAGTAAGAATCCGCGCTCAAGATAACTTGTTGCTAACTCGATACTACCCGAGAACCCATGAATAATGCCGCGTTGTGCAAATCGATTTGCTGATAAGCGCTCTGCAATGAGATGATGTGTTTTACGCGCATGAATAATGAGTGGTTTGTTAATCTCGTTTGCCAATTGAATTTGCGCATCAAAAATCTCTATTTGCGTAGCCATAGAGCAGTCAATAACTGCATCCAATCCGCATTCCCCAATTGCACTGACAGAATCTTGGTGGTCAGCAAGCAACATGCGCAGAGAATCTAGAGCATTGCGCAACTCGGGCATCGATGCTTGGGTTAAAAAATAAGGATGCAACCCAAGCGCAATGTCTATCTTTGGATGTTGGCCAAATGCGAGCAATGCGGGCCAACGGCGCGCTTCTGTACCGGGTACCAAAAAACGCTCGACGCCAGCATCAATTGCGTGCTGAATTATGGCTTCGCGGTCAGCGTCAAATACCGCAAAGTCTAAATGACAGTGACTATCGACTAGGGCATTAGGCGTTGGATTTGCCATGTAGCATCAGCTTGTAGAGTGTATTCAAAGCGATCGTGCATGCGGTGCTCACCACCTTGCCAGAACTCTATCAATTCGGGTTTAACCACATACCCCCCCCAGAAATCAGGCACTGGAACTTCACCATTGGCAAATTTTTGCTTCAATTGTGAAAACTGCGTCATCAATAACTCTCGAGTAGAAATGGGTTGGCTTTGCTTTGACGCCCATGCCGCAACTTGGCTTTCTTTTGGGCGCGATAGAAAATACTTGGCGACTGCCGTGCGCGACAGTAATTTGGCTTCACCGCACACGCGTACTTGCCGCTCCAGTAAGTACCAAGGAAAGTGCAATGAAATTTTGGGATTGTGCTTTAACTCTTGCGCTTTGCGACTGCCCAAATTGGTGAAAAAAACAAACCCATCAGAGGTAACGTCCTTCAACAATACAATACGCTGTGAAGGTTGCCCGTTAGCAGCAACAGTTGCTACTGTCATTGCAGTTGGATCGGGAATTTGACTATCTACTACCTCTTGCAACCAACGTTCAAATAGCTTTATCGGGTCAGCATCCAATTGATCTTCACTCAACCGCCCTTTGGTATAATTGCGCCGAATATCGGCTAAATCATTCATGCAAAACCTCTTGCTTAGTTGTCAGTATAGCCGAGGGAGCGCAATGCACGCTCATCGTCTGCCCAGCCACTTTTCACTTTTACCCACAACTCTAAAAACACTTTACTATCAAATAAAGCTTCCATGTCCTTTCGTGCCTCAGCGCCAATCTTCTTCAAATGAGAGCCACCTTTACCAATCACCATCCGCTTTTGCGATTCTCGTTCAACCAGAATCAAACCGCCTATCCTGAGCATGCCAGTGTCAGTTTGCAGAAATTGTTCAATTTCAACCGTCACCGAATAGGGCAATTCGTCACCGGTAAAGCGCATTAATTTTTCGCGAATAATCTCAGCGGCCATAAATCGACTCGAACGATCAGTAATGTAATCCTCCGGAAAGTAATACTCACTCTCAGGTTGTGCCGCCATAACCAGTTGCCGTAATTTGTCGACATTTTTACCGGTTTTACTACAAACCGGGATCAATTCAGCAAAATCAAACTTCTCATTGAGCCGCTGCAGTTGCGCAATCAGCTCGCTTTCTTCATTGATTTTGTCAATTTTATTTACCACCAACCAACAAGGTAACCGCGAGTTGCGAATTTTGTTTAGTACCATCTCATCATCGTCGTTCCAGCGTGTGCCTTCTACCACGAAGAGGACTAAATTGACTTCCCCCAACGAGCTTGATGCAGCACGATTCATGACCCGATTGATCGCTCGCTTTTCTTCACTGTGAAGCCCTGGTGTATCGACGTATATAGTCTGGCAATTTTCGCGCGTATCAATGCCCAATATACGATGTCTGGTGGTTTGCGGTTTACGAGAGGTAATACTGACCTTCTGCTCAAGTAACTGATTAAGGAGCGTTGACTTTCCAACGTTTGGACGCCCTACGATGGCGACCATGCCACACCGAGTTTGCGATTCTGTCATGACGCTGTGTTTTCCTGTACTTGCTTCAGCATTAATTGTGCTGCGTGTTGTTCTGCTTTGCGGCGACTGGCTCCAATTCCTTGTGTAGTCAGGGCCCGATGTGTGACATTACAATCTACAAAAAACGTTTGCGCGTGATCCTTACCTTGAATATTAGTCACCGTATAGTCAGGCAAGGGTAATTGTCTCGATTGCAAGAATTCTTGCAGTTGCGTTTTTGGATCTTTGGGGTGGGCATTGGGATCAAGCTGTTTAATCCGCTCATCCAATAAGCTTAAAATCACGGTCTGGCACTGCTGAACGTCAGAATCTAAATAAATAGCACCCAGAATGGCTTCTACTGCATCAGCTAAAATCGAGCTACGCCTGTGTCCACCACTTTTCAACTCGCCGGGCCCCAAACGTAACCAGTCACCTAATTCACAATCTTTGGCAATTTGAGCCAATGTCTCGCCTTTAACCAGGCTTGCACGCATGCGGGTGAGCTTCCCTTCCGGCACATCAGGGTAATGATCAAATAATGCGCGCGCCACCACCATGCCTAAGATTGCATCACCTAAAAATTCTAGACGCTCGTTATGGTGTTTATCCGCACTGCGATGAGTAAGTGCTTGCTGTAATAAGCGGAGATCAGTGAACTGATAGCCTAGATGTTTATTAATATGTCTGGCTGACGCCTGAATATCAGTCACTCATTTGCCTCGATGTGTTTGCACCAACAAGGTAACTAGTTAATCCCACCCACGCGACTAAAACGCACGCCAGTCGGGACCCATTGCGGTAACAAGCTATCTTGTGAACGTTCAAATTCAAAACTGATCCAAATTGCGACTGCTTTTCCGACAAGATGATCATCATGGACGAACCCCCAGAAACGGCTGTCAGTGCTGTTCTCGCGGTTATCACCAAGCACAAAATAGGAATCAGCAGGCACAATCCATTGGTTCATGCGCGTTCCAGGTTGCTGATAAAAGCGTGACGGATGGATCATACGAGCTGGATTGCGCAAAATATCGTGTGTAACTTCACCGAGTTCTTCCTGATACCGCTCCAAACGCGTCATATCTTGAACGAATTCATCATTACTAATATATGTTAGTGGTACTGCATACTTTTCTGCACAGGTTTCGCCAGCACTGCATGCTGGGGTGATAAAAATTTGCTTGTTGCGATACTCAATTGTATCACCAGGCATACCTACCACTCGCTTGATGTAGTCAATACGCGTGTCTTCAGGGTACTTGAATACAACCACATCACCGCGCTCTGGCTTTCCAGTCTCGAGGAATTTGTGTCGCGCAACCGGATCTTTTAACCCATAGGCGAATTTTTCAACCAAAATAAAATCTCCCACCAATAGCGTCGGCATCATCGAGCCTGATGGAATTTGAAAGGGTTCATAAATGAACGAGCGCAGCACCAAAACAAAGGCAATAACCGGGAAAATCTGTTTTGCAGTATCGACTACATAAGGATCTTTTGCAGCATCTTCGATGACACCTGACTCAGTGACCGATACGTTTCCAGACGCTACCTGCATTTGACGTTTCTTGGCAAAAAACAATGCATCGAGTAACCAAATCAGTCCCGATAGTGCGGTAACCACAACCAGGATCAACGAAAAATAATTTGCCATTATTTACCCACTTTTAATACTGCTAGGAAAGCGTCTTGCGGCAATTCAACATTACCCACCTGCTTCATTCGCTTTTTACCTTCTTTCTGCTTTTGCAAAAGCTTTTTCTTACGGCTAACGTCACCGCCGTAACACTTTGCAATAACATTTTTACGTAATTGCTTCACTGTGCTGCGAGCAATAACATGATTGCCAATTGCCGCTTGGATTGCAATGTCAAACATCTGTCTTGGGATAAGCTCACGGAGTTTATCGACCAATTCCCTACCGCGGTGCTGAGCATTGTCACGGTGAGTAATAACCGCAAGTGCATCTACCCGTTCACCGTTAATAAGAATGTCTAAGCGAACCATGTCTGCGGCACTAAAGCGCTTAAAGTTATAGTCTAATGACGCAAAGCCTCGACTGGTCGATTTTAAGCGGTCAAAGAAATCTAAGACTACTTCAGCCATCGGTAACTCATAAGTTAGAGCAACCTGCTTTCCATGGTAGGTCATATTGGTTTGTGAGCCGCGTTTCTCAACACACAAAGTAATCACATTCCCTAAATAGTCCTGTGGCACCAATATGTTTGCCTCGACGATTGGCTCACGGATCTCTTCGATGTCATTAACTGCGGGTAATTTAGATGGATTGTCGACTTGTACCGTCTCGCCTTTGGTAGTTACAACCTCATAAACCACGGTTGGAGCGGTAGTAATTAAATCCAGATCGTATTCCCGCTCAAGCCGCTCTTGGATAATCTCCATGTGCAACATGCCGAGAAACCCGATGCGAAAACCAAAACCTAATGCGGCAGAACTTTCTGGTTCATAAAACAATGAAGCATCATTTAGACTCAGTTTTGCCAACGCATCACGGAAGTCCTCATAATCATCTGAGCTCACCGGGAATAAGCCAGCATATACTTGAGGTTTAACTTTCTTAAACCCTGGCAAAGGCTTCTCTGCCGGCTTGCGGGCCAAAGTAATGGTATCACCTACTGGCGCGCCATGGATTTCCTTGATACCGGCAATCACAAATCCTACTTCACCGGCTTTTAACTCTTCAGTCTCTAACGCTTTAGGTGTGAACACACCAATTTTGTCTACTTGGTGCACCTGACCATTCGACATGATTTGAATTTTGTCTTTTTTAGACAATGAACCTTCAACGATTCTAACTAGAGAGACAACACCTTGATAATTATCGAACCATGAGTCAACAATCAAGGCCTTTAGTGGTGCGTCAAGATCGCCCTCTGGAGGAGGAATCTTCTTCACAATTTCTTCTAAAACTTCAGCGATACCAACGCCAGTTTTTGCCGAACAACGAACCGCATCAATGGCGTCGATACCAACAATGTCTTCAATTTCTTCGGCCACGCGTTCAGGCTCTGCTTGAGGCAAATCTATCTTGTTGAGAATTGGTACTACTTCCATATCCATATCAATTGCGGTGTAGCAATTCGCGAGTGTTTGCGCTTCCACCCCCTGACCAGCATCAACGACTAAAAGCGCCCCCTCACACGCGGCTAACGAACGTGAAACTTCATAAGTGAAATCCACATGCCCCGGCGTATCGATAAAATTCAACTGGTAAGTTTCGCCATCGTTGGCTTTGTAATTCAACGTAACACTTTGCGCTTTAATGGTAATCCCACGTTCGCGTTCTAGATCCATTGAGTCTAAAACTTGCGCTGCCATTTCGCGTTCGCTAAGACCGCCACAGGTTTGAATTAAACGATCAGATAAGGTGGATTTACCATGGTCGATGTGGGCGATGATACTAAAATTACGGATATGCTTGTGCTGCATTGCGATGGAAACTACCTGATAAAATTGAAAAGGATATTGAGAGACCCCAAAACCGTGCGATTTTACTCGTTACTGGCTGAGAAAGCTAGGGTGCGTTGAACTCAGCTGGACGATTTTGCGGTTCTGCTAATACGACCCCCAATAACTGCGGCCGATATTGTGATTGCTCTCGACGTTTCAAGACGGTTGAAAGTAGAACAAACCCAGCCATTGCTGTCATTGCACTGGCAGTAAATACCCACAATTCGTGGCTTAATCCCAAACGTGTAAAAAGCCAGTCAAATAGCACGGCGGCGCCAATAAAAATTATCAGTGGCGCAACATACAAATAAAATGATGCTGTCAATAATGCTTCTTCAGCAATGCCGATCCGCACGCGGCTGCCAACCTGAACGGGTAAATCAGTTTGAAAGTACAAGGTTTCACGCTTAGGCGTAAGCGCCTTTGCTACCACCCCAGTACCACAGTCGTTATTTGCATGACAAGCATTACAAGTGGATTTGATTTCGGTTTCTACCGTTATCCAATCATCTTCCACAGCAACAACATTGGCAATTTCTTCAACCATGGGTTTACTCGACTCGCGGCACAATTGACATGGCGATCTTGTTTGCCGTCTGCGGCGGGATCTCGCCAATGACAGAGACTTGCAATTGTCCATCAGTGCGCGTTAATACTGTTTCTGATTCATGGCGATAAACGTGATTTTGCAGCGGTGTAGCGTTGGCTGGCATTACGTAAATCGAAACATCAACTAAACCATCACTCAACATCGCATATTCCACAACTTGCCCGGTCACCTGTAAACGATGGGTATTCCGTTTCACTTCAACCATCCCCAATGGCATGTAAGCAAACTGCCAATTGTGTTGGTGATATCGTGCGGGAACTGCAGTGACATCTGGCAACGCCTCATGATTAATGCGGGCAAAAAACTCATCCGGCATCTCATTGATTTGCATTTGGGTCACTTGGATCTGTTTAAGCAATTGCCCATTATCTTCCAGCATATTCATTTTCAAGGGCATACCACTGCTCTCATCGATCCACAGCTGATACGCGAAACGGGAATTGTCTCGGCTGACGATTCGGATCTGCTGCGCTGCTCGACCAGAAACACGCCCTCTACCGACAGCAATAAAGTCATAGCCTTTTTGCAGAGCCAAAGGTGCGGTTAACAATTGATTCGGGAACGGGCCATCGATAATCTGGCCCGACAAGCTATACGGCGCCTCATCGGGTTCGAAGACACTGATTACCCGATTGACGCGAATAAATTCCTTGCCTGGCCCATTGAGGATACTTAATTGTTCCATGCTGATGCCATCAGCAAAAACACCGTGACGCCACAAGTAGGGCACAGTGTCCTGACCCGGCAAATTGACCACCAAAGAAATCTGATAGTTTGTTCTCGCTACTGCTTCAGACATGCGCAGTAACCACTCAGCACCTGTCTGTTTGGTATTGCCGACAGTGTCGGTATCCAATGCCTGAGCGAAGACAGCGCTAGAAACTGAAAAAGCCGCTACAAGTACGAGCCTCGCAGCGGCTTTAGTAAAGTTGGTGAAAAGCATTTTGCGCAAATTATCCTTACGGCTGTACCGAATTGTCTGTGCTTTCTGCTTCTTGTTCGGCTTGCTTTTGCAATTGCGCTTGCTTCAGCTGCATTTGCCTTTGATGGTCTGCGATGAGCGCATTGAGTTGACGACGTTGCTCCAACAACGCTTGCATATCATTGCGTTGCACAGTTCGCGTTTGCTCAAGACTCACTGGTGCAAGACCCCCTTGCGCTCCAGCGATCGGCGGTGCAGTCATAAAAGGTTGCTCTTCTACAGGTGCGTTGTAATTTTGCACGCCAAGGATAGCAACGGCTGCTACCGACGCTGCAACTAAGAATTGCCCCGATTGGCGAACTAATGGAACAACTCCACCAATGACCGGAATATCAGACCAAGAACGTCTGCGCGGAGCCAGAACAGTAGGCTCTTGCGCAATCGCCTCGGCAATCTGAGCGGACAAATCAAGCGAGGGGTGACGCATTTCACCTCGTAGCGCATCGCCAATAGCATGATAACGCTGCCATTTCGCCTGTAATTCTGTATCCCGACTAATCGAATCAATCAAGTCACCCGATTTATCAATCAACTCACCATCGATTAAAGCGGACAAATTTTCTTGCTGTTGGGTCATAAAACTCTCTTTCTTGACTCACGTCTGTATATTAACGCCTGTCGATACAATCATCAATTCTGCATTAATGGTTGGATCACTTTATCTATCGCTTCACGCGCTCGGAAAATGCGTGAACGAACGGTCCCTACTGGACAATCCATTACTTCTGCAATTTCTTCATAACTTAATCCCTCTAGCTCACGCAAGGTAATCGCCATGCGCAGGTCTTCAGGCAATCGTTCCACTACCCGATGCAGGGTGGTTTCAATCTCGTTTGACAATAACGCCCGTTCCGGCGTGCTATTATCATGTAATGCCTCACCGCCGTCATAATAATCTGCTTCTTGCGCATCTATATCACTGCCCGGAGGCTTACGACCTTGTGAGACTAAATAATTCTTCGCAGTATTTACTGCGATCCGATAGAGCCATGTATAAAAGGCACTATCTCCCCTAAAACTTGGCAACGCTCGGTATGCTTTAATAAAAGCTTCCTGCGTCACGTCAGCCACGTCACCGGTGTTCTTTACGTAACGACTCACCAAATGCATGACTTTATGTTGGTACCTTACAACTAAGAGGTTGTACGCGTTTTTATCACCACGCTGTACTTTCTCTACCAACTGTTGATCTGTTATTTGCTCACTCATTTGAGCCATTTCTCCTTACTACAATACTGCACGGCTCATGCAAGCAGTTAAATAGACTTTGGCGGATCATAAAAGTTCGATAATATTTAAAAAAACTTAATCCAAACTGAACAAAGCGGTGTTTAACAACCGATACTAGCCCCTGCGCCTTTGCTTTAGTAGCGCTTTTGTGCGTGATAACGCCGGTTAATATTCGTCTTAAAACTATAGGGCAATTCATCAATTTATTTAGCCAAAGGTAGTGCAAAATTTTAACTACTGTCACCCTGTTAGCATGTATACTCTGTGACAATCTTGCAATATGTCCGAATTTGACCTTTTGTATATGCTCAAACGTATGACCAAAACTATTGATTATCAAGGCTAAGGGCTAGATATGCCTGAAAAAAAGACCTCTGCGCAACGAACTCACGGGAATGTTGAGAGCAAGATACAACATCAGTGCGATGTATTAATTATTGGTAGTGGCGCTGCTGGCCTGAGCTTGGCGCTCTCGCTAGCAGAACATTGTCAAGTCATTGTACTGAGTAAGAGTGACCGCAATGAAGGTGCGACACGTTACGCACAAGGTGGAATCGCCGCTGTGTTTGATGCTGACGATAGTATAGATGCACATGTGCGCGATACCCTTGACGCTGGAGCAGGGCTTTGTGATGAAACGGTTGTACGTTTCACCGCCGAGCGGGGCAAAGCCGCCATGGAGTGGTTGATTAATTTTGGCATGCCCTTTGACACCGAAACCGGCGCTGATGGTGAAACCCGTTATCACCTGACCCGTGAAGGCGGGCATAGCCATCGACGCATATTGCATGCCGCTGATGCGACCGGACAGGCGGTTCAGCTGACCTTAAATGAAGCTGCAAATCAACACCCTAACATTCACATATTTGAACGTTATAACGCGATTGACCTGATCATAAACCGAGAAAATCCAAAGCAATGCTTGGGTGCCTATGTGTGGTCACGAAACAATGAGCATGTTGAAGTGATCCGCTGCCGTTTTGCAGCGTTGGCATCTGGCGGTGCCAGCAAAGTTTATCAATATACGTCGAACCCGGACGTATCGAGTGGCGATGGTATTGCGCTGGCCTGGCGCGCAGGGTGTCGGGTAGCGAATATGGAATTTAATCAGTTTCATCCTACTTGTTTGTATCATCCAGAAGCCGGAAATTTTTTGATCACCGAAGCATTACGTGGTGAAGGGGCCTTTTTGTGTCATGCCGATGGAACCCGTTTTATGCATAAATTTGATCCGCGTGCTGATTTAGCACCACGTGACATCGTTGCGCGCGCCATCGACTTTGAAATGAAACGTTTGGGCGCGGACTGCATGTATTTAGATATCAGTCACAAACCGGCTGACTTTATCGTCAAACATTTCCCAAATATTTATCGTAAGTGTCGCTCACTGGGTATCGACATTACACGCCAACCCATTCCGGTTGTACCAGCAGCCCACTACAGTTGCGGTGGCGTGGTTACTGATTTGCATGCAAAAACGGATCTCGACAACTTATACGCGATAGGTGAAGTGGCATATACAGGACTGCATGGTGCAAATCGCATGGCCAGCAATTCACTTCTAGAATGTATTGTTTTTGCACATGCCGCAGCGGCTGACATCAAACAAAAATTAACCCTGCAAATGCCAGCACCTGAGATTGCTGCTTGGGACGAAAGCCGGGTGACTAACTCTGACGAAGAGGTAATCATTCAGCACAATTGGCATGAGCTGCGCCTTTTTATGTGGGATTATGTTGGCATTGTTCGCACCGATAAGCGCCTTGAAAGAGCGCTCCGCCGTATTCATTTATTGGAGCAGGAAATTGACGAGTATTACGCCAACTTCCGTATTAGCAATAACTTGCTTGAATTACGTAACTTGGTGATGGTTGCAGAGTTGATTGTGCGCTGCGCAATAGAGCGTAAGGAAAGCCGTGGGTTGCATTACAATATTGACTACCCAGAACAGGCAGCACACGCCAAGCCAACCATTCTGATACCCAAGCAAAAACAACCGCTCACCAGCGGGACATTGCAAACCTATACCGACGCTAGCTAATGGTCAGAGCTGGACGAGTCTACTCCCTAGATTTGCCCTGCGTTACTAATTCAGACTGAACCTATCACGGTCCCACGCAATATAGGTTTGCTGTGCAAATCCGGCTGACCTTCGTGCTGTTGTAGCAACTGAAATTCTCGCGTATCTGTTGAGTTGGTATCAATGTCGTTAACGCACAACACGGCGTTACTTGGCAATACCGCCGGTTGAATGAATTGATTGTCAACGGTGAATGTTCTGGTAATGAGGCCCTGCGCACGCAGCGTTGATAGGCACAACGACAGGCTGTGCATACCATGTACGATTGGTCGCTGAAAGCCGAATAATTTGGCGCTTAGCGGCCATAAATGGATTGGATTATAATCGCCGCTGATCTTCGCATACAGCCGCCCCGCGGAGGTAGAGTAATGGTAATGTTCTAGCTCTTGCAAGGGAGGTATCGTTGATTCATGAACCTCTCGCAAAGCTGACGATTTATCTTTGTCTCGAATACGGTACAAGTAATCACTGCGCGCCTCGTAGACGCATTGGCCATCGAGCTCAGCTGTTGTAGCAATGCGCATGATGAGCCCTTTGCGATGCCGAATAATCGCAATGATTTGCGCGTGCAATGTGTATTCGCCAGCCATCAAAGGCGCTCGGCTAGTGATCTGATTGCCTACATGCACCAATCCTAACGCTGGAAATGGAGAAGACTTATCCAGAATACACCGCAATTGCAGTGGTAGACTTTTAACTTGGAGTAACGCTGGATGCAAGTCTCTTGCTTGCCAACTATGCATGGCATTGAATTGTTCAAGCCATGGGCTATCACTGAGCGCCGAGTAACGTGCGGAGTATGATGGGAAGCTTTGCTTTAAGTCTTCAGAATTGTTTAATAAAGCATGTATTCGCTGTTGGTCCGAGCGTTTTAATAGTGCTGATAAAATAAATCGCATTATTGAGCTTATCCGCGAAACTCAATATGTTGCTTTAATACCCATGCACCAAGCGATCGCTTATTCTTTTCACTTAACTTAGCACAATTTAATACCAACATTTTGCGTTGACTACTCTGCTTTTTTGAAGTTGCTCGCAATGCAACCCACATAACCCACAAAGTCAAACGTGAGTCGGCGGTTATTTGCCAGCGTTGGTTAGAATCACTGACGTGCACTTCACCGCTATCATCGATATCCAACTGAAGTACTTCTCTGTGCATAAGTCGCTTAGTCAAACCCAAGGTAGCAAGCCCGTAGATAAGTGTAACAACCCCATTGTTAACCACAGAAGCAGCAGCATAAAACGGTAAAGATAAAGCAATCACAGCGAGCGCGAATGCTACTGCAGGAGCAAAGCCGGTGAGGTAAGTAACGCTACACTTTAACACGCGATAATATGTGTTGAACCATTGCGGCAAGTCCCGCATCTTCACATTTTTGATGGCCCATAAACCATGCAAATAAATCAGGATCATCAGACGTCAATAAACGCTCAAACTCTTCTTGTTGGTCTGCGTTTAATTCGTGAAAACCAGTCTCAACAAAGGGCATAAGCAATACATCTAATTCCAACATGCCGCGGCGACATGCCCATTTAAGTCGCGCATACCTTTTTTCAGAAAACATAAATCCGCTCGTTTTTGATTTTGCGCTGACTATAGCATGCTTAACAGCCCTTGTTGACTGCTCTCTTGGACACTTTTACTAACGCTTGTACTTGTCTACCAACTTAGCAAATGTGCCATTTTCGCGCAGCAACTCAAGTTGCTCATTTACCTGCTCCACCCTCGTCAGTGCAACACTTTCTTTACTGAACATAACGTATATTTCACCTGTTTGGATCTTGAACCCATGGGCTTTAACATAGTTTTTCAGGCCTTTGCGCCATAACATTGATGCACCCACCAGACTATCTTCTAAATACCCATCGATGTCTTGATCGAGTAATCGCGCGATATTCATTTCGCCAATAATCGCGGGGACGAAATAGGTAGCCGTGGATTCATTATCTAGCAATGCCGAGACTTCAGGGCCATAGTAGTATTCGCCCACAATTCCTATGCGACTTTCATTAACAATAAATTCATCGATGGTTGCATACTCAGCGCGTTGCTGATCGTCGTTGCGTATGTAGAGTGCAAATTCTTCCATGCGATAAGGAATGCTAAAATGGGCGTATTCTTCTCTGGCTGATGTTTTTGATGCGCCCAGCAACACATCTACTGCGCCATCTTTTAACTCGTTCAATAGCGAAACCCAAGGCCCCTGCACAACCTCTATTTCGCAACCAATGTTACGCATTGCAGTTGTAACTAACTCAACGTCCATGCCTCGAATTTCATTATTTACATCGACATACTGATAGGGTTCCCAAACGTCTATTCCCAAACGTAAGGTGCATTCACTTGCCGCCTCTTGCTCAAGTTGTGTCATTGGAGTTGCAGCCATGGAGCTATCGGTTGAATCGGATGCAGTAACCAAAGGAGTTGAATCTTGCGCTGGACCACAGGCAAATAACCAAACGCAGCACGTTGAGAGTAATAACTTAGTGATTGTTTTCATTGTCATGCACTCGTGTTGTGTACTTGATTAAGTCTAAGCCACATTTAAAATTTTGCTAAAATTTGCGTATGTTTGTGGATTTAAAAATGTTTTATCAAAGCAGATTGATTCATGACTTGTGACCCCCATATCCTCTCTATTCAATTTATTGCTAAACTAAACACTCTTTGTAATTAAAGAGCTACAGGCCAATTAATGTTATGAGTCTTACGTCAATCCCCAGCAGTTTCGTCTGTTCACTCAGTTATTTATCTTCGATTTCAGTCAGCGGTGAGCAGACGATCGACTACTTGCAAGGCCAATTAACCTGCAATATGAAGCAACTGCAAGAGGGACACGCCCTGCGTTATTGTCATTGCGACTTTAAAGGTAAAATGTGGGCAAACGGACTGGTATTTACTGCGGAAGAACACACTCAGTTAGTGTGTTGTGCTGAGGCCATAGCGCACAGCATCGCTGAGTTAAAAAAGTATGCGGTGTTTTCCAAAGTTACGATAGAACAACCTCAAGGTCCTCAATTTTTCAGTGGCTGGACAGGGGTAGAGGCTGCAGAATGCTTAGCTAAACACTGCGGAAAACTTCCACACGATCCATTAAGTGTTGTTGCTTTACCCAACCAATCTGGATGGATATTAAACCTGTCAGCCGGTGCATATGAGCGCTATCTAGTTTGCTCGACTGACAACTCTCTCGTCTCTACTAACGATGTAAGTGACTTATTGGTGCCAGAAGCCTGTTGGCAGGCCACTGAATTGATGCTGGGGATCCCGTGGATTACTGCTAATACTCAGCAAGAGTACATACCTCAAATGCTTAATATGCAGTGCCTTGATGCGATAGATTTTAAAAAAGGCTGTTACATGGGGCAAGAAGTCGTCGCACGCACTAAGTATTTAGGTAAAAACAAGCGTGCAACGTATTTACTTACAAGCCCAACGAGTGAATCGAATTCGATCAGAATAAACACAGGTGATATGCTTGAAAAATCAGTGGGAGACAACTGGCGTCGGGGCGGCACAATTCTGAATGCAGTGAACGTAAGTGGCAGGTGGTATCTACTCGCCGTATTGAGCAATGATAGTGTCGTCGGTGAACGTTTGCGGTTGAAAGCTCACCCCGAAGAAGTATTTGAGATATGCCCACTGCCTTACCCCATCGACAACTAATTGGAAATTAAATGATTGAAAAAAATAATGTAGTAACAATGCATTACACTGTAAGCACCGCAGATGCTGTGGAAATCGACTCATCACGTAAAGGTGATCCTCTTGAGTTTCTCTACGGCAATGGTTTTCTTGTCGCTGGATTAGAAGAAGCATTGTTAGGCAAGCAACAGGGAGACACTTTTGAAATCACCCTTGCGCCGGAGAAAGCCTATGGCGAACGTTTTGATAATCTCGTTCAGGCAGTGCCAAAAAGTATGTTTGAAGGTATGGACGTAGAGGTAGGAATGTCATTTCGTGCAACCACTGACCATGGTGACCAGTCTGTCATGATCATCGATGTCACCGATGACGAGGTGATTGTCGATGGCAACCACCCATTGGCAGGGGTTGAGCTACACTTTGATGTAGAAGTAGTTAAGGTACGTGAAGCGACCAGTGAAGAAATTGCACATGGCCACGTGCATAGTGCTGGTGGCTGTGGCCATGATCACTAAGTGAATGCTCTAGATACACTTTAACGGGGCTTTTGAGGCGTTCTCATAGACACCATCGCGGTTCCTGTCTTGGCTTGCCTTGACGCGCCCTTGCAGCCCCAGTGACAATCCCCTGGCAAACTTAGGTTTTTTACTCTTATGGCATAAGACCAACTCTGCCGCCACGTTTGATGCACCACTCGGCGCAAATACGATGGCGGTGCTGGGGCCTTTAAGTTTATTAACTTGATTCACGCCACCGCTTGAAACTAATAGCTCTTCGTTTGCACCTCGCGCCCCGTCCCCGTCTGCATCAGCGAACACCATTTTGGGATTGTCCCAGTTCGATGTACAAGCGCTGAAATTACTTGTTGGACATAAAACGGTATCAACCTGTTCGTCAATTGCAGTATGCCGAGCAAATTGTATAATCCCGCTTAACTCATTGATTTCAGACACGATTCGGTTCTGAGTAAGAATACTTTGCACATTGGGCGCTACAGTAGTAACCAATAGCGCAACGATCGCTAAAGTGATCATCATTTCAAACAATGTTAAGCCGCGTTGCCTTAGCATTTGAACTCTTCGAATAACTGTGTCGTAATTAGAGTATACACTACGCTTCGCGGCCAACGGTATAGTCAATACAACCATAGGCCGTAACAGCATACCCAACGAACTGAAGAATCGCGAATAAGGCTAACTAATCAATTATGGTCGATCAAATGCTAAAACAACGTGTCATCAAAGAAATGCAGGTACTGCCGCATATCGATGTTGAATATGAGGTTACACGTCGTGTGAATTTTATCAAAACTCAACTCAGACAGTCGGGTTTAAATAGTTTGGTCTTGGGGATCAGCGGAGGTATTGACTCATGTACCTTAGGCAGATTGGCCCAAATCGCAGTAAATGAGTTAAACCAAGAACATAAAGAAAACTATCAATTTATCGCCGTGAGATTGCCTTATGAGACCCAAGCCGATGAAGCCGATGCGCAGCAATCGATTGACTTCATCTGTCCTTCGCAAGCTGTTAGTGTCAACGTTAAGCCTGGGGCTGATGCCATCCATGATGCAACAATCCATGCGTTAAGCAACTGTGGTTTATTACCTGAGGATGCTGCAAAGCAAGACTTTGTAAAAGGTAATGTGAAAGCGCGAACCCGTATGGTCATACAATATGAAATAGCTGGAATGGTCGATGGGTTGGTGCTTGGTACGGATCACAGTGCGGAAAATATTACCGGATTTTACACTAAGTACGGCGATGGCGCTTGTGACTTAGCACCACTGTTTGGTCTGAGTAAACGCCAAGTAAGGCAAGTAGCCAAACACTTAGGTGCCCCGGATAAGATTATTCATAAAGCACCAACTGCCGATCTTGAAACCTTATCTCCGCAAAAGGCCGATGAAGAAGCACTTGGCCTTTCTTACGACCAAATTGATGACTTTCTTGAGGGCAAGCCAGTAGACGATGCAGTTTCCGAACGCTTGTTGTATATTTATACGATTACTCAACACAAGCGTGTTCCCATCCCTACGCTTTATGACGGTGAATGAATGAAAAAAGTCGATGCTATAATCAAACCATTCAAACTTGACGATGTGCGTGAAGCACTTTCTGCTATTGGCGTAACTGGGCTCACAGTCACTGAAGTCAAAGGATTTGGGCGCCAAAAAGGTCACACGGAAATGTATCGTGGAGCCGAGTACCAAGTAGATTTTCTGCCCAAGATGAAGTTAGAGATGGTAATTGCGGATGAACTGCTTGACCAAACTGTTGAAGCAATAGTAGCAACGGCTCGAACGGGCAAAATAGGCGACGGAAAAGTCTTCATAACCGATGTGGAACGTGCCATCCGCATACGCACTGGCGAAGAGGATAACGAAGCCATTTAGATTATCAAGCTAAGGGTAACGCAGAACAACGGCGAACATAAATCAAGACAGCTATTCGTCGCTGTTCCGCGGATCACGTAAAAGTTTAAAAAATTATTGTTTTTAATAAAAAACAAACAGCTCCGTTAGCTATTCATTAGCGCTAGCAACCCCAACAATATTCAGACGTCGAAATACTGCCACTGTTGTCTTTGTCCCAAGCTTTACGGCCGTCACTGAACACAAACAGTGAACCATCTGCTGCTTGTGGCCCTCCAGATACAGGTGTAGCTCTAACACGATAACTAATTCCGTTTGCTGAGACTTGTTCAATAATTAAATCGTAACGTTTCTCAGAGGCAGGCTCCGCAGCAGGCGAATGGGACTGAAATATTGCTGGCGCTCCGGTATTACCGCCACCTGAAGCTGCTCCTTCATAAGTAAAGTTAGCCGCTTTATGACGTTCCATAGCCGCAGCCAAGGCCATCAGATCGGCTTGTGCTGCCCCTCGATAACTGCTGACCATCATGCTTTGATAACTTGGATAAGCAATTGCCGCGATGATCCCAACTATTGCCACCACGACCATCAATTCGACTAACGTGAATCCCTGTATACGTCCTTTATTCTGGTTATATCGATAACTCATATTAATTTCTCTCGACTTCGGTTTGCCAACTACCTTTCTGTACGCGCTCGAATCGACCATAGATGTTCCGCGCCAAACACTCAAAATCTGAATTACAGGCTTGTGCATTACCATTGTTATCAAGCTTTATTACTGCGGAAACGCACTCGGTTCCCAAACAGACAACGGGTTGTACAATATCTTCTATGAGGATCTTTGTGTCCGGAGCAATTCCGGTTTGCTTCAACTGAGCAAAGCGATCACCTTTATCAAGGTCACCATTGAGATTAAGGTCATCTACAGCATTGGCATTAAATAAATTCACCAGATAAGCACGGCTATTCCCAGTGGGCGGAGCACAAGCACTGCTGCTTGCACTAGCAGGAACGTAAGTGGTGAAAAAGATCTTATAGTCCAGGATCAATGGTGAAGAAAGCACTTTTTCACCATCGGTAGTCAATCGCAGTAACCAACCTTTTTTGTTAGCCAGCACAGTATTGGCAATATCCCGGGTTGTTTTGTTTGCGTCAGTCAGCAAATGATCGGTAGCATCATAAAGATCAGATTCAACATAAGCCGTACTTGGCAAAACATAGTCACCATTCGCATTTACGTTGAAAATACCATCATCTTTAATCATGTAAAAGCGGTCGTCAATTTGAGTATCCAAAGGACCTGCTCTAAATCCACTGCCTACCGCTACGGCATAATATAAATCATCGCCTAAACTAATTTCTGATACGTCTGGACCATAATAAAAACGCCGATTATCCGCAGCAGAACTACCACCAAAGTCAGCCAGTAAGCCGCCTTTGATAAAGTTGGCACCAGCTTTGCCATTATAAATATCAAAGCGGAATAGTTGCCCGCCCATATCTGCAGCGTACATGTGATCAGCTAGACCATCATTATCGCGGTCAATCACCGAAATACGTGCAGGAATACTGTATTGCATCTCTGGCACATTCAAATTTGCCCCAGTCAAACTGGCTTTCCACAATAGTTGACCATTATCTGCGTCAACTATAAAAATAGCATTGCCTATCGCATCCGGCGAACGCACTGTTTTTACATCCTGCGCATCATCGTAGCCGCCACCAAAGATCATTACATTCTTGGTCGAGCCGCCAACATCCATTTTAGTGATCGTAGGTCGTGACCATGTTTGCCCTAGCTCTTCAAAGCCTGGCGATCCGCCGGTAATCTGAAATACTACTCGAGGTGAGTTTTTGCTGGTCACATCAAACACATAATAATTGTTGCCACCACGGCGCATGCCTAAATAAAGGTAGGTTTTTCCATTCGTGGTACGTAATACCATATCACCATCTAAGCCATAAATATGATTGAACGTGGATGTATCGCGATACAGCGGATGCAAGTTCGACAGCAAATCTTGTGGAATAATTGCGAAGTTTTCAGTCCCAGTCGCAGCATCGATCGAATGCAAGAAACCATGGTTGGTGGCTACAAAAATTGCACTATCGGTCGCTGAGTAATTGACAATTACCGGTTGACTATGGATTGGATCACCCATCTGTAGGCGAACATCAGTAGTATCACCATCACCGTCGTCGTCTCGAACATCAACACCTCGCGCCCACTTAAGGACATTATCTCTGACTAACACCGGATTGGTTTCTGCTTGCACACCCAACATAGTCGTAGTGATGTTATTATTTGACTCATGTAAGGCATTACTGCTGGTCGCGATGTTGCCGGCGCCCGAAAAGGCATAAATATTTCGACTTAACGACACCTTACTGGCGGCTCCGCCTTCGCGTACATCATTGCCATCTGCCAGTGTTGACCAGAATGAATGGCTGTTTTCAGCAAAGAAACCGGTGACCGTATCGACGGCATCCAAGCCATTTTTATCCAGCACTTTATCACCATCAATTTTGTATTTTTTCAAGTTACCGGGCCAAAGCGTTCCCTCTGACGGTTTGAAGAGTGCAAAGTACAGCTCATCACGGTGCGTCAAACGATTTAACTGATTCACAGCAACCCCTGGTGAAACAAAGGTCGCGTTTACATCTTTAACTGAACGCAGAATGGTTTGGAAGGCGTCAACTAATTGCTGACTATTGTTGGCAGTATAAAAACCACCACCACTTTGCAAAGCTAAGTTATTCAAGAACGCGTTTGCCTTGCTGTTTGCAGCGAACCCGATGGTATGCGTAATAATTCGCGCGTCAATGGCTGATTGATTGGCTTTACTTAAATTACTCACTAAATCGATACCGCATTTCTCACCACCTGAACCACTACAGGTTTGTCCTAGCAAGGTTTCAATTTCGTCTACACTGTGATTGTTATTGGCCTCACCATCTGAAAGCAGCACAATGTGATTATTCGTTTGGCACTGCAAATCAACAATCGGTGATATGTAAGTTGAGTTGGATGGGATGTATTCATTAATACAATTAGAACTGCTCAAGTTGTCATCCGTGCAGCCGCTCGGGCGCACGGCGTCTGGCCCGAGATATGAGGCACGGTGACTTACTCGCGTATTTCTGCGCACGGTGCTACTAACGGAACTATCACCACGACGTAAGCCATAGTAAACATCACGACCACCATAATATTGGGTCGCTTCATACAAGGTGTCGACGATAGGCGTAAAACCACTCGCACTCAAGTCATCCACTTGACTAATTAAGTGTTGTCGTACTGTCGAAGTCGTTCCAGGTACGGCACTGCCCTGATACTTAATAACCAATACTGGTGAACTAGAAGGTTTACCACGATACGTATACGCACCACGTTTACCGGAAAAATTTGAGAAGATAAACATCATGTCATTGTTTGGCTGCCAGCCACCTCGATTAACAATCTGTTGTACGACGGAGGCCAACGATGGTGTTTTGTACACCGAATTTTTATAAAATGCAGGGATATTGGACCAGGTAACACCCGCAGTTTTAGGTTTGTCGCGCAAGATATAGCGCTTATAATTATTGAAACTTCCGGGGTCATCCTCGTTCGCGGCCTGAATTACCATTGATGCACCGCCGCTAGTATCAGTTTGGTATGCAGTAAACTCGATGTAGGCATCAGAGATCGTCGCGCCTTGAGGTAAATTTACATTGCGGAATCGTGCGCCAATATAGGCGTTACTGTTGCTATTAAAGGTTAACTCACTGCCGGTAGATTGGTAACCATCGTTACGCTCTTCCGCATTATTTCGATTCGAGCTTACCTGATAGGCTAATTGCCCCGTTACACAGCCTGTTGCTGTCGTATCATCGTAAGTTACAACGAGTTGCGGCGAACGTCCTGTGCCCTCCTCCGTCGCAAGTACTTGCCGTGCACTTGAGGCGTCGCTGCTAGTACCTTCTATGATCAAGTTAAGCGCACTGCCACCACACCATGAACCTTGATCAACCACCTCTTGGATTACACCAATCAAACTCGGAGTATTAACGGTTTCGCCGGAAACTGGAAAGTCGTTACCGACTGACCATACAACACTATCAGTTGTAACCGCACGATTGCTAATATCGTTGGTTGTGCCGCTAAATGCAGAAGCATTACCATTCAGTTCGCCACGAATAGTAAGGGTTGAAGCGGCGGTATTTAGTTGACCTGAGGTCAAGCGTAAAAAGGCATTAGTGATTATTGCACCGCGAGGAATATTTAACTTGGTAAAGCGTAAGCCCGTTGTCACCGTATTGGTGCCTTGGGTAAGTATCAATTGATTGTTCGTTAGATTAACCGAGCCATTGATTTCATAGGCATCATTATCACCTGCGCTGGTTGATGTAATGATTTCTGGTTGAACCGGCTCATCAATATCGCGGATCGGATATAACACCGGACCACCAAGATCTGAAAAACGCATCAGGCCCGCGTTAATATTAGTGGCAGAGCTCAACGCATCTTTGAGTGCGTTTTGTACCCGCAACATACGTGACTCTGTTGTGCCATCCATTCCGGTCATACTTCCGGATGTATCCATAATAAATAATACGTTGGGATTGTAAGTCACAGCACGGGTGCCAGAGCCGAGATAAATATCGAGATCATCACCCATAGCAGTTGCACTGATAAATACACTAAGTAGGAAACTTGCTAAAGATAATCCCGCTGATTTGAAAAGACCGGATTGCATAAATATCTCCTCTCGCTTATTGCGAGGCTGGCGCAAATACAGAAGCGGTTAAGCTATTTGCGACCGCGAAGGGTTTGCCGTTGACCTGACCACAGCCACGAACGATAAAGACATGGCAATTTATATTACTGCCACCAATGACATTGCTTGACCCACGACATGCCTGTTCACGTACAAATGCAGTACGCGACCAACTATCAGTCGCTGGGCGGTCATCGAAATTCCCAACACCAGTGTGGTTAGTCCCTGTGATAAGCCCACCTTGCGTGACTGAGCGATTGGTCCATGAGGCATTATCAAAGCAACTAAGGGTCTGTATATTGGGGTCGAGAACGTTACCTTGTCGAGCATCTGAGAGAGGGTCACTTAAATTTGGATCGGTTAACAAAACTTCATCTTCTGACTCAAAAAGTACACCCGCAATCGCGGCTTCAGCAGCGTCAAAGGCAACCGAAGAGGTTTCCATTGATGTGGCCATTTTACTCTGCATAAGACTACTCGAAACTGACGCTACGCCGAGAATGGTCAGCGATAACAAGATCAGAAGTGCGAACACTAAAACCAAGCCTTGCTGTTTCATATTCCTACACTCCTGACAAAGTTTTTCATGTTACGTAAGGCAATAGTCACTTCAAACGGTTTATAAATATGCTCGTCACCGAGCGTAATTGGTGCCTCGTCTAGCAATACAAAAGACGGAGATTTACCAAGCTGAACACGGCCATCGCCTTTTACCAAAACAGCTAAGCGTACAGCCACTACTTGGCCACCGTTTGCAATGGCTGCAGCTAAATTGTCTGCCGAAATAAACTGCACAGGCCGTGCTGATGTATCGCCAGCTAAGTCAGCATCAGCAATCCCATACAGAGCCTGGAAACTTTCTACATCATCTAAGAGGGTGAGCGCTGTATGCCCGTTATGCCCTACTGCATTTTTTAAGCCTCGCAAAAAGCGCCCATCAAATCCGCGACACTTAAGTTCGTTGCCATCCAGAAAATATTCATTGACGACATGAAATTCGGCATTGTTATAACCTAGATTGTAGCCGCGACAATCGCGGTCGCTTTGCAGGCTGATAACCAAGGTGTCACTGTCGGTTGGTCCAGGTCCTTCCAACGCTCCTAAGGCTGGTCGGGAAACAAAATCGCCAGGTAATGGGATCGGATGGTTCTGCACAAAGGCCGCTTCGGTGACGATATCGACTGAGCGATCAAGCTGAGCTGATAGCGGGTCATAACGCCCCGCCATAATCACATCTGCACGAAATCGATTAACAATAAAGCGACCACTTTCTTGTGCAGAAGCGATGGCTCGATTGAGTCTGTCGGTCACCGAATTGCTAACCATAACTTGAATTATCGCACCCGAAATAATCAATCCCAGCGTCAGTGCGATCATGACTTCGATTAACGTGAAACCCTGTTGACGCTTCATAAGACAACCTCAACGATGACACAGTCATGGTCGCTTGTTTTGTTGACCATGCAATCAGGATTTAGCTCACGATTGTTACCCTGCCAACTCTCAACCGGCCATGACAACATTACGCTGTGCCTTGAGCCGACACTGCACGCATCAGTATCACCTAAATTGTTATCTAAACACGATAACTCGATCTCAATATGCGGATTGGAATTAACCGCAGCGCACGACATTTCATAAGCATCGAAGGCCGCTATTTGGGCTGCTGTACAACTGTTTTGGCGACAATCAGGAATAGCAGCAGGGAACGCTAAACAATGGCAATCATAGGGCCTTGCCGCAGTTGCACAACTTAAGTTGTTAAAATTATACAGTCCTGGATTAAAGTATTCGTTATGCACCACAAGACCATCACCTTGGTCCGAAGAGACGGCGCTGGCTCGTAAACGTTCACTCATTTGTTGTGCAACTAGGACTGCTTGTGTTCGATTAAGCGCATCTGCATTGGCAAATGAACCAATAAACTGTAGTGAGGCAACACCGAGAAGACCGACCGCAAGGATGAATAAAGTAATTAATACTTCAACCATACCCACCCCATACTGAGCAGCCAGTGAAGAAGTTTTATCCGGATAAGAAATCATACTATCATCCTTGAGTTCGTCTCGATAATTAAGACAGCAAACGAACACCAATACCAATACTGTCAAGGTCGACAATAGCGTATTAATGCTAACGATAGGTTATCTTGAGGGATTAAAAGGTATAATAATAGTTAACCTGTACCTAATCATTCCAACAGTACAGGTAACTGAGGCTAACCTACTTGCCTAATTCTAAGCTCCTTGGGGACCGCAAACTCCACATTTTCTTCCCTCCCCTGGCGCTCAGTAGCCGATGTCGCTCCAAGCGCTTGCAAGCGTTCAATTACCGCTTGCACTAAAACCTCTGGTGCTGAGGCTCCCGCCGTTACACCGATGTTGGTTACGCCGGCTAACCATTCGGTTTGAATACAATCCGCACCGTCAATTAAGTATGCCGTTGAACCTATTTTCGCGGCCAATTCACGTAATCGATTGGAATTTGAACTATTTTGCGCGCCAACCACCAATACGACCTCACATTCCGCTGCAAGTTCACGAACCGCATCTTGTCGATTCTGCGTCGCGTAGCAAATATCATCTTTACGCGGTCCTTCAATGGCGGGAAAACGATCACGTAAGGCATCAATAACTTCAGCAGTATCATCCACAGACAACGTCGTTTGACTGCAATAGTATAAGTTGTTTTCGTCTTTTACCTGTAAACGCGCGACATCTTCAATTGACTCAACTAAGTAAATACCACCTTTGGGATTGTGGTATTGCCCCATTGTACCCTCAACCTCAGGATGCCCAGCATGGCCAATAAGAATGCATTCGGTGCCGCGCTTACTTGCCCGCGTAACTTCCATGTGCACTTTGGTCACCAATGGGCAGGTCGCGTCGAATACTTTAAGTCCCCGTTCAGCAGCTTGCTGGCGGACTTTTTGTGAAACGCCGTGTGCACTAAAGATAACAATACTGTCGTCTGGCACTTCCGCTACTTCGTCAACAAATACTGCACCACGGGCCTTTAACCCATCAACGACAAAACGATTATGCACAACCTCATGGCGCACATAAATCGGCGGTTGAAACAACTCAAGCGCACGTTCAACAATAGTAATTGCGCGGTCAACACCGGCACAGAAGCCGCGTGGATTTGCCAGATGGATTTGCATAGTTACGTCCAAAAATTTAGTGCATCGATTTTGCTTCGGGATTACGCACGGCCAATATTTCCACATCAAAGATTACAGTTTGCCCAGCCAACGGGTGATTAAAATCAACCGTAACTGAATCACCGGCAACACTGCGGATAATGCCCGGCAACTCAGAACCATCGGGTTGTGCGAATCCAATAATCATACCTTCCTGAACCCCTTCTTCCAACTCGAATCTGCTGCGTTCGAGGTGGTAGATATTGTCTGGATTTGGCATCCCAAAGGCGTCATTCGCTGCCAACGTAAACGACTTGCGCTCGCCTTCATGCATCCCTAATAAACAAGCTTCAAAGTTGGGCGTTAAACTACCGTCGCCCATCACCAGCTTTGCCGGTTTATTATTCACTCGGGTACTGTCTGCCGCCGAACCATCTTCTAACTTTAAGTCAAAGTGCATTAACACTTCGCTTTTTTCATGAATGATATTGTTACTCATTTTGCGTTTTCTGATTCCTGATTGTCTTTGCTCAACAACATGTCAAGTATCAACAGCGCAGCACCAATAAATATTGCACTATCGGCAATATTGAAAGCTGGCCAATGCCACTGCTGATAATAAAAATCTAGAAAATCTATTACGTAACCGTGCATCAATCGATCATATACGTTACCCAGTGCCCCCCCAAGAATAAAGGTAAAAGCGACAGGTAGCCTTACCTGGTGCTTGGGAACTTGACGCAACCAATACAATAATAATGCACTCACACCTATGGCAATTGCAGTAAAGAACCAACGCTGCCAGCCTCCGGCATCATGCAAAAAGCTGAATGCAGCGCCATAGTTGTGCACGTAGGTCAGATTAAAAAATGGCATGACTTCGATTGACTGATACAGACGCATGTCTTGCACAACTGCCAATTTTGTCCATTGGTCAAGGATGAAGACCAAAACACTGAGCCATAAAAACCTTAATCCACTGTTTCTCAATGCGTTAAGCATAATGACGCGCCTCACCGGCACCCGCTACATTGGTCACACAACGCCCGCACAATTCAGGGTGTTCACTGTGCGTGCCAACATCATCGGTATAATGCCAGCAGCGCACGCATTTACTATCTTGCGTTTTGCTCACTTGGACTTGAAGCCCTTCAACGTCGGTTGCACTGGCATCATCATTGGTTCCAACCACAACGTTAACTTTCGAGCAAATCAGCACAAAACGCAGCTCATCTTCTAATTTAGCCAATACTTCTGCTAATGACTCACTCGCATATAAAGTCACATTTGCTTCCAAAGAACCGCCTAAACCGCCATCCTTTCGAGCATTCTCCAAACAACGGTTTACCGCAGTCTTTACCTTCATTACAGTTTGCCAGAAGCTATTATCGAGCACAGGGTTGACGCTTTCGAATCCAGTATAGAAGGTGTCAGTGAAAACGAACTCGCTGCGCTCGCCCGGTAACGCTTCCCAGACTTCTTGCGCAGTGAAACTCATCACCGGCGCCATCCAACGCACTAATGCCTCGGCAATATGGTATAGGGCCGTTTGACAAGAACGGCGGGCATGGCCATCCGCTTTGGCGGTGTACTGACGGTCTTTGATGATATCTAAGTAGAAACTACCCATTTCAATCGAGCAGAATTGCATCAATGCCTGGGTTACCTCCAACAGATCATAGCGGCTATAGGCTTCTTCGATTTGCGCCTGTACCTCTTGTGCTCGCTGCACCGCCCATTGATCCAGTGCCACCATATCGGCGCTGGCGACTTTATGTTGCGCAGGATCGAAGCCATTCAAATTGGCCAATAAGAATCGCGCTGTATTGCGAATTCTTCGATAGGCATCTGCCGAACGCTTCAAAATCTCATCCGATACGGCAATCTCACTACGGTAATCCGTAGAAGCTACCCACAAGCGTAAAATGTCAGCCCCCAGCTTGTTAGTAACATCTTGCGGCGACACTACATTACCCAGAGACTTGGACATTTTCTTGCCGTCAGCATCAACCGTGAAGCCATGGGTTAGCACTTGCTTATAAGGTGCATGACCGTGCATGGCGACCGACGTCATTAACGATGACATAAACCAACCACGATGTTGGTCAGAACCTTCTAGGTAAAGGTCGGGAGCAGCTGGCAAATCATCACGACAATCAACCACAAAATAGTGAGTTACGCCAGAATCAAACCATACATCTAGCGTATCTGTTACTTTCTCGTAATCTGCGCTGTCGGAACCAATCAACTCTTCATCGCTGAGATCCCACCAAGCCTGAATACCTTTTTGTTCCACCGCTTGCGCAACGCGCTCCATAATTGTGGTTGATTGCGGGTGAATGTCACCGCTCACTTTATGTATGAACAGCGGAATTGGCACGCCCCATGTACGTTGCCGTGAAATACACCAATCCGGGCGCCCTTCAACCATGCTTTCGATGCGGCTTTCACCCCATGCAGGGATCCATTGCGTCTTGTGAATTTCATCGATAGACGTCGAGCGCAGATTATTTTTGTCCATGCTAATAAACCACTGTGGAGTGGCACGAAAAATAATCGGCGTCTTGTGGCGCCAGCAATGAGGGTAACTGTGCTCATACTTAACATGCAGAACAAGGTTTCCAGTGTCTGCCAATGCAGCAATGATTGCATCATTAGCCTTAAATACATGCTGTCCTTCAAAGTGTGCTGTACCCGCTACGTATACACCATTACTGGCCACGGGATTGTAGACTTCGATGCCATAGCGCTTACCAACATTGAAGTCGTCTACACCATGGGCTGGCGCAGTGTGTACGCAACCAGTACCAGATTCTGTGGTTACGTGCTCGCCAAGAATAACTGGAACTTGAATTGGATCTAACGGGTGCTGAAGCATGAGTTTTTCAAGCGCCTGTCCGGGTACAGCCGCTAACTGCACTAAATCGCTAGCCGAATAGCGCGTTACACAACTAGACACCAAATCTTCAGCCAGAATTAAGGTTCTCGCTTGCCCCTCAATGGTCATCTGCACTAATGCATATTGCAGTTCCGGGTGTAATGACACCGCGCGGTTTGCCGGGATGGTCCAAGGAGTGGTTGTCCATATCACCATTGCTGCATTTTGCAACAGACCAACATCTACGTTGAACGCACTCGCGAAACCAGCTGGGTCAGCAACGGAAAATGCAACATCAATCGCTGGCGACACCTTGTCTTTATATTCAACTTCAGCCTCCGCTAACGCTGAACCACAATCCGTGCACCAATGAACAGGCTTAAACCCTTTCTCCACATGACCATTATCAACAATTTTGCTAAGTGCCCGAATAATGTTCGCTTCAGACTTATAATCCATGGTTTTGTAGGGGTTTTGCCAATCGCCAAAAACGCCAAGACGGACAAAGTCTGCAAGCTGACCATCGATTTGCTTTTGTGCATATTCACGACACTTTTGCCTAAACTCTGCAGTCGATACTTTGTGCCCAGGCTTGCCCACCTTTTTTTCTACCATCAATTCAATCGGTAGGCCATGACAGTCCCAGCCGGGCACATACGGAGCGTCAAAATCAGCTAAGGTTTTTGACTTAACGATAATATCTTTAAGGATTTTGTTAACCGCATGCCCAATGTGAATATTGCCATTCGCGTACGGAGGGCCATCATGCAATATAAACGGTTGCTTACCTGCTTTGGCTTCACGGATCTTGTTGTAAAGATCTTGCTGCTGCCATTGTTTGAGCATTTGCGGCTCGCGTTGAGCAAGATTTCCGCGCATGGGAAAGGCAGTATCAGGTAAGTTCAAGGTGGCTTTATAGTCACTCATGCGGTTGTCATTCCAGTCGTAAGTTAAATAGTCGATGCAATCACGCGTTTAGCGTGCTCAGCATCTTCAATAATTTGTTCTTTTAAATCTTCAAATGAGTCAAACTTTTGCTCATCACGCAATTTCGCCAAGGGTATTACTTCTATGCGCTGCCCATACAACTCTTCGTTAAATTGAAAAACATGGACTTCCAATTGCGCTCGTGTGCCGTTTACCGTCGGTCGATGACCGATATTAGCAACCCCAGCATAAACACGCTCCCCTAAAGTCACCTGCACAGCAAATACACCGGATATGGGAGCTTTTAAACGTTTTAACAACACGTTTGCGGTGGGGAAACCAATAGTGCGCCCACGTTTTTCACCATGCACAACTTTACCCGCAATGCTAAATGGGCGACCAAGCATCGCCGCAGCCGTGGTAAAATCTCCCCGCTCCAATGCTTCTCTGACTGCCGTGGAACTCACCCGGCAGTCTGCCATCAATAAACTCTGCGTATTAACGACAGAAAAACCGTTGGCGATTCCCGCTCTCTCCAACATTGCAAAATCACCTGCGCGCCCCTTCCCGAAACGAAAATCGTCACCGATGACCAAGAACTCCACCCCTAATTTGGCAACCAATAATTGTTGCGTAAAGGTTTCTGGAGATTGACTGGCAAAGGCAGAGTTAAATTTCACGCAAATTAGCCGGTCAATGCCAAGATCGCGCAACGCGAGATACTTATCCCGCAGAGTACTCAATCGAGCGGGCGCTGCATCGGGCATAAACACTTCTTCTGGTTGGGGTTCAAATACCATTACCGACGCAGGCAAGTTGCGCTTTCGAGCTTGTGCAATTAATTGCGTCAACACCGCTTTATGACCAAGATGCACGCCGTCAAATTTGCCAATGGTTAATACACACCCTTTGTGCCGTTCGCGCAAGTTGTGTAAACCGTGCACTAATTCCACGTAACACCCTCTGTAACTGCTAATTTAAGCGGAAGTTGAAACAAAGCTCGCGATTATAAACGACCTTGAATTGAATACCAATTGTTGCTCAATTTTTATTTGACCTAGACCTTAGCAATTAAAGCTATGCATTGATTTTGGCGGAGCGGCGAGTCCATACTGAGCAAACAAGCTGTGATTCGTTCTGGCGGGTAGAATGCCGGCAGCAAAAAACATTAAGCATTGTTGCGTAACTGTGTTGGTCGAATGCCAAACAGTAATGCACTAAAAGCAAACACCGCAAACGCAGATAAGATCAAAATTGCCAGTTCCATCACCCTTTCCAGTTCAGCGAGATCTGCCCAAACCGGCTTAGGATACCAAACGACAAACCCTGCCATAACGGCCACTGCTGCGACAACGCGCAACACAAACCAAAGCGTTTGCTGAGAAACTTTAAACACGCCCTGCTGAGCGAGCGCCCAATACAATAAGCCGGCATTTAATGTCGCCGACAAACTCGTTGCAATTGCCAAACCGATATAGCCGAAGGGTATGGCTAAAAGGATATTGAAGACCATGTTCGCGACCATGCTCCATATCCCAAATTTAACCGGGGTCTTAGTGTCGTGACGAGAGAAAAACCCTGGGGCCAATACCTTCACCACCATAAAACTCAGTAAGCCTACCGAGTACGCCTGCAAGCTCAACGAAGCCATATATGCCGTTTCAGCGGTAAAAGCACCACGCTCAAAAATAACCGTCAGGATCGGTTCAGCCAGCACGAACAAGCCGGTTGCTGCAGGTATCCCCAGCAAACATACCATCCTAAATGCCCAGTCCATGTTATTGGCAAACTGGCGACTATTCTTACTTACATGGTCACGGGACAAGGCGGGCAAGATAACCGTTGCAATTGCAATCCCAAATAACCCGAGTGGAAATTCCAATAGGCGGTCTGAGTAATACAACCAGCTGATCGAACCAGTAACCAAAAAGCTAGCGATCAAGGTGTCAAATAAGAGGTTAATCTGACTAACGCTCACACCGAAAAGGGCTGGGATCATTAGCCGCCTTACTTTAACGACTCCAGGATCATTCCACCCCCATCGTGGTTTGACCAAAAATCCAGCGCGATAAAGAAAGGGCAATTGAAACAATAACTGCACGATGCCACCGATAAACACGCCCCAAGCAAGTGCAAACGCGGGCTGCTCCAGATGCGGCGATAAGTACCAAGCGCAGGCGATAATACTAATATTGAGCAGAACAGGGGTAAACGCTGCGACAGCAAAACGATTCAATGTGTTAAGCACGGCGCCCGAGACCCCGACTAGGGAAATAAACGCAATGTAAGGAAAGGTGATTTTAAGCATTAGAGAAGCCAACTCAAATTTAGCTCCATCCGGTTGCTCATTGACATAATCAATGAACCAGCCCGTACCAAACACTGCTGCAAGTACCGGTGAACCGATAACCCCGATGACGGCAATAACAAACACAATCGCACCTAGGGTGCCAGAAACTTGGGCTACAAATTCACGTTGCCGAGCAACGGTTTCATTATGATTGACCTCGGTCAAGACCGGTACAAAGGCCTGAGAAAAAGCCCCTTCGGCAAATAAACGCCGTAAGAAGTTGGGGATTTTATTGGCAAAAAAGAATACGTCTGCCGCAGCGCCATCCCCCATCAACAGGGCAACAACAGCGTCACGAATAAGCCCTAGAACTCGAGAGATGAGAGTCATGGTACTGACGATAAGGCCTGATTTGAGTAATTTAGATGCCAAGAAAAGCGCCTTGAGTATGCGCGCACAGTCAGCGCGCAGTTATTATTCTAATAGTTTGATTGCGAGTTTAACAAAATCCGACGAGGTTAAAATCCCAATCACTCGAAATTCATCGTCAACAACAGGTAAACAGCCATGTTTGTTGTGCAAGAAAAACATGGCGACTTCACGTACATCATCGTTGCCATGAACAGTATCAAAATCGGTAAGTGCGACTTCCATAATGTTGGTACTCGCCTCACGCTCAGCCAGTGCTGCACCTCCATAGGTTGCCAAGAGACTAAACACTTTCGCTATTAGTGCTTTTTACGTAACGATCCCCAGCAACTTATCGGTTTCGGGGTCCACTACAGGTAAATGCCGAATCCCCTTATCCCGGGTTACGCTGTGCGCGTGATGTAATGAAGTATCTGGCGATAGTGAGAAAACCGGTGAAGTCATAACATCTGAAACACAGATTGCCATATTGCCTCCCAAGCTGAATCTTGCAAACGGTTTGAAAATGAGAACTACAAGGAGATTAACGCAACTTCTATCATCCTGTCATTGATGTAGCGCAAGTTAATAGGCCATATGTCAGAAAACGCAAAAAGAGTTGACTTTAGGTGGCGTTATAGGCACAATCCGCACCCTTAATTTTTACCTCTTTTTGGGAGTTACACCTTGGCTAACATTAAGTCTGCTAAGAAACGTGCCATTCAGGCCGAAAAGCGTCGCCAGCACAACGCCAGTCGTCGCTCCATGACTCGTACCAGCTTGAAGAAAGTTGTTGCGGCTATTGAAGCTGGCGATAAAGCCGCTGCTCAAACTGCGTTCGTTGCGGCACAGCCGATCTTAGACCGCATGGCAGCACGTGGTTTGATCCATAAGAATAAAGCAGCGCGTCACAAAAGCCGCCTTGCTGCACAAATTAAAGCGCTTGCTTAATAGCAACCTTATTTTGTTACAAAAAGCGCCTCTGGGCGCTTTTTTTATGTCTCACGCTCGTCGCACTCAAACTGCCATCTGCATTCACCCTAAGAATTAATCGATTAGGCGCGCGCGTCTACAGTAACTCTTCATCCAATCTTGGACTTCAGTTAGACTGATAAGAAATTATTCTACTGAGAACCCTTCATGCCCCTTACCTTACCGCGTACACTAGCTTTTTGTTTTGCTCTTACTTTGACCGCATGCGCCAATCAATCATTACATACGGATGCGGGTGTATCACAAGCTCCTGACTTGATAAAAACCGCAACAAACTCAACCCTAGCCTATGACATAGTCAAATCATTAACAGTGGAAGTGGGTCCGAGGATCCCGGGTAGTGACGGTGACAAAAGAGCAGTTGCATGGGCACAAGCAAAATTTGAATCTTTAGGCTTTGACCGCGTCACCACGCAACCTGTACGGGTTCGAAATTGGTCACGCGGTCTTGCCGACGCTAGAGTCGTCGCTCCCTTTGAACAGGCGTTGGTAATCACCGCATTAGGAGGTTCTGTCGCCACGCCGGAAGGGGGATTGCAAGCTGACATCGTCATGGTTGGCTCATTAGATGAGCTAAAAACACTGGCGCCTGAAGCTGCACAAGACAAGATCGTATTTATCAATCACCGCATGGAACGAGATCGCGCTGGACGAGGGTATGGTCCAGTTGTTAGCGGACGTGTACAAGGAGCTGTGGAGGCCGCAAAACTAGGAGCAAGCGCAGTACTTATCCGCTCGGTTGGAACTGATAATTCTCGCTTTGCGCACACGGGTATTATGCGTTACAACGATGAGGTCGAGAAAATACCTGCAGGCGCAGTTTCAAACGCTGACGCTGACACCCTTGAAGCTATGGTAAATGCGGGTCACACCGTGTCGTTAGACGTGCAACTGAAAGCCAAAGAGTTAGGCTGGCAAACCTCATATAACGTAATTGGTGAGTTTATTGGTAGCGAAAAGCCCGACGAAATTGTTCTCATTTCTGCTCATTTAGATTCATGGGATGAAGGCACAGGAGCACTCGATGATGGCGCAGGCGTTGGTATTGTTATGGCTGCTGCTAAGCTAGTAAAAGACGTTATTGGTCAACCGAAGCGGACCATAAGGGTAGTTTTGTATGCAGCTGAAGAAATTGGCCTAGTCGGCGCTTATGAATATACACGCTTGGAAAAAGATAATCTCAATAAGCTAATTGTTGCTGCTGAGAGTGATTTTGGGGCTGGCGCAATTTATCGGATGGATACTCGTTTTGACCCTTCTGCGTTACCAGCGACCGAAGCACTCTATACAAGCCTGGCAGAATTGGGTGTTAGCAAAGGTGATAATACTGCTACTGGCGGTCCTGATGTGTCTATGTTACCTAAATATGGAGTCCCCGTGGTGAACTTACGCCAAGATGGAACCTATTATTTTGATTATCATCACACGCCAAATGACACATTGGACAAAATTAATCCCGCCGATCTGCAGCAGAATTTGGCGGTCTGGAGTGTGTTTACGCACTTTATGGCAAATACACTAATCGAGACGCGTCCAGCACCTGAGCTGTGAGTTTAACAGAGATTATTGAGCCCGATTCTGGGCTCTTTGTTAATCGTTAGCGTATAGCTAAGAGAAATCGTTTACTGGAATAAAACTTAAGGAATTACCTGTGCTACGTCTTTTATTTCTTGTCCCATTAATTTTATGCGTTGCCTGGACCATGTACTTAAAATCTAAAGGCTATACGTTGCAACAAGGCAAACAAGGCTTCAAATATATATTGGTGTTCTCAGCCGCCATCGCGGTAGCTTACACCGCGCTCTTGTTTATAACACAATCGCAATATTGAAGAAGAATACAAAAAAGGCCCGGTGGAGTATCCAACCGGGCCTTTTTCTTTTGTTACGTTTGTCTAGCGGATCAAGATTTGTATATCAGCATCACTGCGTAAAGCATCGATAAAGGCCTGATAATTGGTTTGACTAGTTGTCGACAAGACACGCTGCTTAATCGCATCAGCCAATTCACTAGTATCAACTTCTGGCGCGTGGACTGCGGTCAATTTCACCAAAGCGACATTTCCATCAGCCTTTGCAACTGTAGTTAAGTTCTGCCCTTCACCCAAACCGAGAGTGAATGCCTGTTCAACTACGTTAATGCCAGGTGTCGCCATACCTCTTGTCAAATCAGGGTAAGTCTCCCAGCTTAGCTCACGTTGTGCCAAAGTTTCATCGATAGACTCTCCACTTTGCAATGCAGTCATTAAATCATTGGCGAAAGTCAAAGCCGCTTGTTGTGCGCGCTCTTGACGCAAACTTGTTTCGATGCCATCTCGAACTTCAGCAAGTGTTTTAGTGCGCTGCGGCTCATGTTCAGCCACCCGAACGACCATGACGTGATTTTCATCAATTTCAATAACATCAGAATTCACTCGGTCTTCAACTAATTCTGGTGTAAAGGCGATAGCCGTTACTTGAGGATAGTTAACACTAATCGGCGCACTCGACGCGCTAAACAATGCAGTTTCTTGCACTGGCACACCGGCCGCACCGGCCACATCATCAAGCGTATCAGGGATTTCAAAAGCTAACTGAGCCATATCTTGCTGCCGTGCATAGAACAACTCTGTAGCCTTATCGATTTGGACAACAGTACGAATGTCTGCAGCAACTTCTTCGAGTGGCGTTACTTGCTCAGCCTTAACATCTGTCAGCTTAATGATGTGAAAGCCAAATTCACTTTGTACTACTTCAGTTACATCACCCACTTCAGTTAGAGCAAAAGCTGCCTGCTCAAACGCTGGGTCCATGATGTCACGGCCAAAGAAGTCGAGGTCTCCGCCATTTTCAGCACTAAAGGTATCATCTGATTCAGCTTTTGCTACTTCAGCAAAATCTTCACCCGCATTGATCCGGGCTAGTAATGCTTCCGCTTCGGCTTGAGCAACAGCTTCATCATCACCGAACTCAATCAAAATATGCGATACTCTGCGCTCTTCTTCAGTAACATAAGAACGCTTGTTCAACGCATAGTATTCCGCAATCTCTTCTTCGGTAACAGTAACGTCGTCAATTAAATCGTCGACTTTGAGCTCTACATAACGCAATGCAACGCGCTCTTGAGTGTCGTACTGCTCTAAGTTTGACTCGTAGTAACCTTGTATATCTTGTTCAGTGATTTCGATATCACTGGCAAATGGAGTGGCGGCGATGCTGACCACATCAATGTCACGTTGTTGGCTCTGCAAGTTATTCAGCCGTTGCGCTTCAGAATCCAATACGAACTCACTGCCAGCGAGGGCTCGAGCAAGCTGGTCACGCGTCATTTCAGCACGCATGTAGTCCCGGAAAGTATTCGCTTTAAAGCCAGCTTGTTGAATGATCGCTTGGTAGCGCTCGTTATTAAATTGACCGCCCACTTGGAATTCAGGCATCGATAATAAGGTTTCACGAATCTGTTGGTCACTAACGCGCAAGCCCAACTCTTGAGCTTTCTGCTCCACTAGTTGTTCACCAATCAAGCGCTCAAGCACGCCTAAACGGAACTCTTGCAAGTAATCTGGATTGGCAAATAAAGCAGCTACGCCTTCACCAAACTGGCTTTCGATCCGAGCGCGTTCATTCTGATAGGCCCGCTCTAGCGTATTTTGCTGGATCTCTACGCCGTTGACTTTAGCCACAGCAGTCTCTGTAGAGCCCGTTAAATAGCTCCCAACTCCAGCAAAAACGAAGCTTAAAACGATAAGGGCTATGATAACCATTGCCCAAGGCCCCTGAGCCCCTTCTCTTATTTTTTCTAACATGGCTTAGCAACTCTCCATAACACCATTAGCTTTGTAGTCTTTTAGCGCAAAGCTCTTTTCATTTTAGGGCGCGAATTATACCGCATTGAGAAAATATCTCGACAGCTTATTTCGTAGAGTTTTAGCTGCTTTAGCGAAAAATTGGAGAAAATACGCTGAAACTTTGCTTTATCGCTCAAGTCAGTCTGATTTTTTGGCCACTTCAGTGGACGGGGTATCAGCAGCAGCCTTTTTCGGATTGATCCCAAACCTAAGCAAAACATTATGGAACGCGGAGACATTGGTTAGGTATAAAACGTGAGTGTAGCCGTTTTGCATGGCAATCAACTTTTCATACATCTCAATGTTGATTTTCGATAACTGTGCTAACCGTTTCGCGGTCAGTGGCGTTTGGGCAGTAGGACAGCGGATTGCACTGATGTGAGTAACGCAAGCTTGAGCCAATTTTTCCGCCACAAACCGGCATAATTGATGCCGTACTTTACCGAACAAGAAATCGCCTAAATCAATATAAATAATCTGTTTATCTTTTATTTTTATGGCATGCACAACATGCACATCACGCAGATTAGTCTTGAGCATCTTCTCCAACAATTCTGAACGCGGAGTGGGTGATTCTTTGTCAGCAAAGAAGCCATGTAACGGCACTTTATTCATGGCCGCGTTGAAGGGTTTTAAATCATAGCAATTCTGTTTGTGGTACACCGTCTTAAGGCGATCGATAGCAAACCTATTATTAGTAATAAGGACTGATGCACAGGGCATATTGCGAATACACAGCTCCCACAAGAACCGGTGCGTATGCAACTGTATTACAGCAAGGTTACGTTGCGAGAAATACTCTGCATTGTTGCTAAACAACCGCTGTAAACGTCCGCCTTCCTGCTTAACCGTTTGTTCGTCTAAGCAAAGTCGCAATACACCCGTTTCTGGCTCAAATACAACCACCCGATATTTCTGATTGGTTAATTGCAAGTCACTCACAGACACTTTGACTTCGTCACCAATCTCGACATTCTCTGGCTGCAGCAACGTCAGCTTTAATCCATTTTCCGATAAATCATCTAATGTCGCTTTGAGCTGAGAGAAGAACCCTAGCTTAATCGTTGCCGCTTCGTTCATCGCATACCGCGGCTGCGCTCGTCGATCGGCAGCAGACTCCATGACGATATCGCAATGACTAGGCCGGTCTTGATTTATTATGGACTTAGGGAAGGGCTTGAAAGGCTCTGGCTGTGCAACCTCTAACTCGCCAATCCATTCAGTCACATCTTTACAATACAGAACATGACTGATTTGCGTTAATTCAGGATAATCATGCGCAATTAGATCGTGAATCGCGAAAGCCTGCTGCTTATGCTCGTCTTCAATCGGATTTAAGCGGCATTGTAGTATCTTAAAATCTTCAATTTGCTCACCCTGTTCAATAAACTGCTTTATCATATTGTGGGCAGCTAACTCCCTATGGGTGACAAAAACGACGACTGCTCCTGATTTCGTATTAAACCGCCCTTTCAGTAAAAACGTCTCTTCAAAGCGCTGCAACTCTTTGATTAAACGCTGTAAAATTGTTTCGCCTGGTAAATCTTTAGCAACATCAAAATCACCGTTGTATTCACTGTTGACCGGCGTTACAAGGTGATATGCCATCGAATAAACATCCTTTGAAGTACGGATAAAAACAGGCAACCATGGACTATGTGCTAGGATCCGATCGCGTTCCAAATCCTGCATTGCACGTTCAATTTCCAAATCAAATTGCAGCGGAAATTGATGCACAGCTCCCTTTATATAACTGTGCAAACGCTGTCGTAACTTTGCGGGCACCGGCTCTAAAAGTCTAAAACGAGATTCAAATACCGACAGTTGTTTATTAAAGTGACTTTCAATCAGTTCAAAATTCAGTTTTATGGCTTTCGGTGTAAATCCCGCCACTTGCGGGAAGGTAAATGCAAGAATCGATTCTTCAGTATCGATTTGCGGTGTTCGCTTTGTCTCTACCACCATCTCAGTAAATGATAGCGAGGCCAATGGACAATGCTTGCCTTTGTCAAACTCAGGGCAAGAAACGGTGAAATTTGGTCGGATAGCCAAATCATCGGCAAAATCGATATCTTCAAACGACTGCGATTCGGTACTAAAACTATCTGCAATTTTAGCTAATTGGTCCTCTCTTACCTTGGCCTGGTAGTGTTCCGAATTCATAACCGACTCAAACACACCAACGGTATACCGGTCTAGATACTTCGCAGTTTCTTGCTCAAGAATGTCCTTGCCGACCTTGTCTAAGCGCATGGGTATCCCAAAATGCTTAAACTTCATAACCGGGAAATTGGCAAACTCAGAATTATCGGCTGAGACATCGGTCAGCGACGTCAGTCTAATGACTTCATTTTTAATAATGTTGCGCACTCGGCTATTGAGACGGCCAGAAAACTTATTCAACCCTTCCAACAACCGATTTTCCTGTTGTAACGGAATGAGTTTATCTATAAGCGCCGTGTATTGTTTTATAACTAAGGCTTCGTCGCTGTTTTGTGGCTGCTTTCTGCCCGCAGGATTAGACATCCATGATTACCCTAACGATGGCGTCAATAGCGGCAAGCTCTTGTTGCAGGAAAAATTGTATGTTTAGCCATTGGTCTAGTCATTTTCATTCATGCAGATACAAAAAAACCCCTGACGAGGTCAGGGGTTTTTCACACTAATCATAATGACTAAATCAAATTAGTTACAAGCGTCTTTAAGTGCTTTACCAGCTTTGAAAGAAGGAACTTTCGCTGCTGCAATTTGAATTGTTTGGCCAGTTTGTGGGTTACGGCCGCTACGCGCTGCACGCTCGCGAACTGAGAAAGTACCAAAACCAACAAGTGCTACTTGATCACCATCTTTAAGAGCTGCAGTTACTGCGTCAGTGAAAGCGTCTAGAGCACGTCCAGCTGCTGCTTTAGAAATATCTGCGCTTGCAGCGATGGTATCAATGAGTTGAGACTTGTTCACAATAAGATCCCCTTCGGTTGTTATTATTTGTGTGGCAAAACCGTTTTTGCCAAGTGGTTATAGCAAGCTTGAATAATAACATCAAGCGTCCATTTACAATTTATTAACTTCTAGTGAATCGCTGCCACCCCTTTGGTGGCAAAGGCTTGAAGCGAATACCCATTAAAGGTATCACAACTATTTCCAGTTTGAAGCCATATTCGTTAAAAAAGTGAAAAAAAAAGTGATTATTTGCTCATTTTTTGAGCTATCGAGTAAATTCTAAGGCTGAAACCCACGCACTGCCTGCTTTTTCGTCGACAGTGCTGGTCTCCAGACGTTACTGTTTTTCTACTTTAAATGACTCTACCGGGTGCTCCAGAGCTAAATCCAAAACCTCATCAATCCACTTCACCGGGTGAATAGCCAAATCTTTCTTCACATTTTCAGGGATTTCTTCTAAATCCCGTTCATTCTCATGCGGAATAATCACGGTTTTAATTCCACCTCGGTGCGCGGCAAGTAACTTCTCTTTCAAACCACCGATGGCCAAAACCTCACCACGCAGCGTAATTTCACCTGTCATCGCTACATCACACTTCACCGGGTTTCCGGTGAGACACGACACTAAGGCAGTACACATACCAATACCCGCACTAGGGCCGTCTTTCGGTGTTGCGCCTTCTGGCACATGCACATGGATATCACGCTTCTCATGGAAATCACTGTTGATACGTAACTTCTCGGCACGGCTTCGTACGACAGTCATCGCCGTTTTAATCGACTCTTGCATCACGTCACCCAACGAGCCGGTGAAGGTCATTTTCCCTTTGCCAACCACCGCAGTCGTTTCGATGGTCAGTAAGTCTCCACCCACTTGTGTCCAAGCCAATCCAGTTACCTGACCGACTTGATTTTGCTTATCGGCTTTACCGTAATCAAACCGTTGCACGCCCAAGTAGTCTTTTAAATTGTCTTGTGTAACGACAACTTTCTCGGCCTTTGGTGTTAGCAATATATGTTTAACTGCCTTGCGACAAACCTTAGAAATCTCGCGTTCCAGGCTACGTACTCCAGCCTCTCTGGTGTAATAACGGATCATGCCGAGAACCGCTGAATCAGTGATTTCCAGTTCTTCATCTTTGAGCCCATTGCGTTCAATCTGCTTTGAGATCAAGTGGCGCTGAGCGATATTTAGCTTTTCGTCCTCGGTGTAGCCGGATAGGCGGATCACTTCCATCCGATCCAACAATGGCCCAGGAATATTCATGCTGTTAGAAGTCGCGACGAACATAACGTCTGATAGGTCGTAGTCCACTTCTAAGTAATGGTCGCTAAAAGTACTATTTTGCTCTGGGTCAAGTACCTCTAATAATGCCGAAGATGGATCGCCACGCATATCAGATGACATTTTGTCGATCTCATCGAGCAGAAACAGTGGATTTTTGACCCCGACTTTAGACATTTTCTGAATCAATTTACCTGGCATTGAACCAATATAGGTGCGGCGATGGCCTCGGATTTCAGCCTCATCACGCACTCCCCCCAACGCCATCCGCACATATTTGCGGCCTGTTGCTTTGGCTATTGACTGCCCGAGAGACGTTTTACCTACACCCGGCGGCCCTACTAAACAAAGTATCGGTCCTTTGAGTTTCTTTACTCGTTGTTGCACAGCTAAATACTCAATGATCCGCTCTTTGACTTTTTCTAAGCCATAATGGTCAGCATTCAGAATTTTTTCGGCTTTGGCTAGATCCTTCTTCACTGCCGAACGTTTATGCCAAGGCACGCCGGCCAACCAATCGATATAACTTCTAACCACAGTCGCTTCTGCTGACATTGGCGACATCATTTTCAATTTTTTAAGCTCTGCAGAGGCTTTATCTTTCGCCTCTTGTGGCATTTTCGCTTCTTCGATTTTCTTCGTTAGAGCATCGAATTCGTCTGGCGCCTCATCCATCTCGCCGAGTTCTTTTTGAATTGCTTTCATTTGCTCATTCAAATAATACTCGCGCTGGCTTTTTTCCATTTGCTTTTTAACTCGCGTACGGATTTTTTTCTCTACTTGGAGAACATCAATTTCGCCTTCCATCAGCGCCATCAAGTATTCAACTCGTTCATTGACGCTGGCCATCTCGAGTACTTTTTGTTTTTCTGCCAGTTTTAACGGCATGTGTGCGGCCATTGTATCGGCGAGGCGCGCCGCGTCCTCGATGCCATTTAATGAGGTTAAAACTTCAGGTGGTATTTTTTTATTGAGTTTGACATAACCTTCGAACTGAGACACGGCTGAACGTGTAAGCACATCTTGCTCACTGTCACTGATTGGCACATCTTGGATACGTTCGACATCTGCAGCAAAGTATGGCTCTGTCTTGGAAAGAGCATCGACCTGACCACGAACATTACCTTCAACTAATACCTTAACAGTACCGTCAGGTAGCTTTAACAACTGTAAGATTGTGGCAATCGTACCAACATGATAAATGTCGTCCTGTTGCGGTTCATCAACGCCAGCATCTTTTTGAGCGACTAAAAAAATCTGCTTATCATTTGCCATCGCCGCATCTAGGCAGCGAATAGACTTTTCCCGCCCGACAAACAAAGGGATCACCATATGCGGATAAACAACAACATCTCGTAACGCCAGAACTGGCATTTCCACCCGTTGTGATTGGTCTTTAGACATGCTTTCTCTCTTCAACTACTTATCGGTCTTATATGGGGTTAGGGTCAGAAAGTTCAATCACTGTAACAAGATTCCTGTCACAATAGATATAAAAAAAGGCTCTTGAAAGAGCCTTTTTTAATTTTTTATTCAGATGCCGCTTTCTTATCCTGAGAATCATATATCAAAATAGGCTTTGATTCTCCGCGGATAACTGACTCATCGATGACTACTTTACTTACGTTATCCATCGAGGGTAACTCGTACATGGTATCCAGCAACACAGCTTCAACGATTGAGCGCAAACCACGCGCACCGGTTTTGCGTTGCATCGCTTTTTGCGCAATTGCTTGCAACGCGTCATCGCGAAACTCGAGCTCTGTCTCTTCAATCGCAAACAATGCACCATATTGTTTAGTTATGGCATTTTTAGGTTCGCGTAAGATTTGGATCAACGCTTCTTCATTCAACTCTTCAAGGCTGGTTACCACTGGTAATCGCCCAATGAATTCTGGAATAAGGCCGTATTTAACCAAATCTTCAGGCTCAACTTGACGGAATAGTTCTGTCAGTAACTTTTTGTTCTGCGAATCTTTAACCTTAGCACCGAACCCAATACCTGTGCCCGTGTGAGCGCGTTGTTCGATCACCTTATCCAAGCCTGCGAAGGCGCCACCGCAAATGAACAAGATTTTAGATGTGTCAACCTGCAAAAACTCTTGCTGTGGATGTTTGCGCCCACCTTGTGGTGGTACAGATGCAATAGTGCCTTCGATAAGTTTCAACAAGGCTTGTTGCACACCCTCACCAGAGACATCTCGAGTAATTGATGGGTTATCAGATTTACGAGAAATCTTGTCAATTTCATCAATATAGACAATCCCACGCTGAGCCTTTTCTACATCGTAATCGCATTTTTGTAGGAGCTTCTGAATGATATTCTCTACATCTTCGCCCACATAACCGGCTTCGGTAAGTGTAGTTGCGTCAGCCATAGTAAATGGAACATCCAGTAGCCGTGCCAACGTCTCCGCCAACAAGGTTTTACCACTGCCCGTTGGACCAATCAGCAAAATATTACTCTTGCCTAATTCTACACCGTCATGCACATCGCCATTTCGTAGGCGCTTATAATGATTATAAACTGCAACTGAGAGCACTTTCTTAGCATGCTCTTGACCGATCACATAATCGTCTAGATGAGCGTGGATTTCATGCGGTTTAGGCAATGAGTCCTGTTGCTGCTTCGGAGCAATTTCTTTTATTTCTTCACGAATGATGTCATTACATAACTCAACACATTCGTCACATATGAACACTGAGGGACCCGCAATCAACTTGCGCACTTCATGTTGGCTTTTCCCACAGAATGAGCAGTACAGTAATTTATTATCACCATCACCGTTTTGCTTGTCTGTCATGTATCGATTGCCTCTATTTTTTCATTAAGCAGCGTACTGCTGTTAATTAGTCTAGTCGATTATGCGTTTAATGCATCCGCACGATTAGACAATACTTTGTCAATTAAACCATATTCCTGAGCTTCCGTCGCACTCAAAAAGTTATCACGGTCGGTATCTTGTGCCACTTTTTCATACGGCTGGCCAGTATGCCCTGCCATTAAGCGGTTCAGTTTTTCTTTAATAGACAGGATTTCTCTAGCATGAATTTCGAAATCCGATGCTTGCCCTTGGAAACCACCCAAAGGTTGGTGGATCATCACCCGTGAGTTAGGCAAACAGTAACGCTTACCCTTAGCCCCACCAGACAGCAAAAATGCGCCCATACTGGCCGCTTGACCAACGCAAACTGTGCTCACATCGGGCTTAATGAAATTCATGGTGTCATATATCGCCATACCTGCGGTGACCGAACCACCAGGAGAATTAATATATAAGAAAATATCTTTTTCTGGATTTTCAGCTTCTAGAAATAACATCTGAGCCACGATCAAATTCGCCATGTGGTCTTCAACCTGACCAACCAAGAAAATGACGTTTTCTTTTAATAAACGGGAATAGATATCGTAGGAGCGTTCACCCTTGGACGTTTGTTCAACAACCATTGGAACCAACGCATTGGCGGGGTCAAAAACATTCTGCATGAAAAAATGGCCTTTTTAAAAACTAGATAAAAAAATGCTCGGTGGTTACCGAGCATTTAATCAGTTGCAGACTATAAAAGTCAATCACAGCCAGTGCAGATTACGCCTGTTTGTTCATGATCTCGTCAAAGTCTTTCTTAACTTCTTTGGTCTTGGCGTTATCTGCAATCCATTCGATGGCTTGCTCTTCAAGCGCAACGTTTTGCATTTGCTGCATTAACTCGTCGTTAGACTTGTAATACTCAATAACTTCAGTCGGATCTTCATACGCTGAAGCCATTGATTCGATCAGACTGTCAACGCGAGCGCTATCTACTTGCAATTCTTGCTTCTTGATAATTTCGCCTAACAATAAGCCAACCGAGACACGGCGCTTAGCGTTATCCATGAACAAATCAGCCGGTAACTCAGGTAAATTTTGACCTTGACCTTGCTGTTGGAAACGCTGTTTAGCTTGCTCACGAAGTGCGTTAACTTCTTGGTCAACAAGGGCTTGTGGTAAATCAAGCTCATTCTTGTCAAGCAACGCTGCAATCACATTTTCTTTCAATTGTGATTTCAACGTTTGATCCAATTCACGCTGCATATTTTTCTTAACTTCTTCGCGCAACGCTTCAACACCGCCTTCTTCAACACCGAATAGCTTAGCAAATTCGTCATCTACTTTTGGCAATGCTTGACCTTCAACCTTCTTCACAGTGATCGCAAAGCTTGCAGCTTTACCTTTCAAGGCTTCAGCATGATAGTCTTCAGGGAATGTCACTTCAGTAACAAACTCTTCGCCTTTCTTTGCACCAACTAAATCTTTTTCAAAACCTGGGATCATGCGATCTTTGCCAAGCTCTAAAGTAAAGTCTTCTGCTTTACCACCGGCGAATTCTTCACCGTCGATAGAGCCAACAAAATCAATAACCACACGGTCATCTTTCTTAGCTTTACGTTTAACTTCTTTCCACTCAGCGTGCTGCTTCTGCAACGTGACCATCATGTTGTCTAAATCTTTTTCTGAGATTTCCACAACAGGCTTTTCAATTTTAAGTTTATCGACGTCTTTAACTTCAATCTCAGGATAAACTTCAAAAGACGCAACAAATTCGAAGTCTTCTCCGTCTTTGTCATTCTTCAGTTCGAATGAAGGATAGCCAGCTGGCGTGATTTTTTCTTGTACAATGGCTTCATAAAAGTTGCGTTGCATAACATCACCTGCAACTTCCTGACGAACCGCAGTACCATAACGCTTCTTAAGTACAGAAACTGGCACCTTGCCTGGACGGAAACCATTAATACGCTGTGTTTTAGCCAACTGCTGTAGGCGTGATTTAACTGCACTGTCAATCGCATCAGCAGGAACAGTGATAGTAAGACGGCGTTGTAAACCTTCAGTCGTCTCAACAGAAACTTGCATTGTAATACCTCAACTTTGCGCCGGATGACGCGCTTACAAATCAGATGTTTTAAAACAGCCAATGCCGCCCGTAACACCTTTTCTTATGTGGCGCTTTGTTTGGCGTCGGTTAAAAAAAGACGCGGTAGTATACAGGCTGGATTTTTCAGAGTCGAGATGTAAAAGCCATTTTCGTCAGTTATGCTAGCGATATTAATGTAAATTTATGAGTTTTCATTTAATTCAGTTGGGCGTAACTATGGAAAACAGTATTAATTGGCAAGATTTTGTCAAGGTAGAGCTTCGGGCTGGCACTATTATCAGCGTAGAAGAGTTCCCTGAAGCGATCAAACCTGCCTACAAATTAACCATCGATTTTGGCCACAAAATTGGTATCAAACGTTCGAGCGCACAGATCACCGCACATTATGCGCCGGAGGACTTAATCAATAAGCAGATCCTTGCAGTTATCAACTTCCCTCCCAAACAAATAGGGCCATTCATGTCTGAATGTTTAGTCACAGGGTTCTACGATATGGACAATCAAGTTGTATTGCTAAGTCCGGATATGCCCGTCGAGAATGGCGCTAAATTAGGCTAGCGGAATTAATCATTAGAAATGAAACGATAAAGAATGTTTTCGTTGTGGATAATCAAACAAAAAAGTGGTCGGTGAGATAGGATTCGAACCTACGACCCCTTGGACCCAAACCAAGTGCGCTACCAAGCTGCGCCACTCACCGACAATGTACAAATAGATGGTGCGGAAGGAGAGACTTGAACTCTCACGCCGTGAAGCACTGGAACCTAAATCCAGCGTGTCTACCAATTCCACCACTTCCGCAAAAATGGGGTGGACGATGGGATTTGAACCCACGACAACCGGAATCACAATCCGGGGCTCTACCAACTGAGCTACGCCCACCATAATGACTTGTTGCGACCATTATAGTCTACTTAACCTTGCTTGCCATCGATACTGATTAAGTTTCGACAAGATTCTTCGAATCTCCCGGCGGCCTAATGGCGCGTCCGGCAGGATTCGAACCTGCGACCCACGGCTTAGAAGGCCGTTGCTCTATCCAGCTGAGCTACGGACGCGTAGCGAATCTGTGCAAGATTAAAGTGGTCGGTGAGATAGGATTCGAACCTACGACCCCTTGGACCCAAACCAAGTGCGCTACCAAGCTGCGCCACTCACCGAACCAAGTAGAAGCACCATTCAGCACCTCTACGGGGGGCGCATATTACCGACTTGCCTTAATCTCGTCAAACACTTTTAAGATTAATTTTGCAGTTGTTCAAATTGCGTTCAAGTTGGGTACTTTGCGGACAAAAATCGCGCGTGAAACTCTTGAGGCGGGATCAATTTCAGCGCATAAGTACAGTTTCTAAAACAGTAGAATTTAGCTAAGGTAAATCGGCGCTTTGGAAGGCGCAATGGGTGGGCTTTTAGCGGAGGCGTTGGCGCTCTGGCAGGCGCTGTAATCGGTGGTTTGGTTGGAGCTAGTAATTATTACTAGCGGCAAGCTGACCAGCCCAAAGTTGCTGACTGGTTTTGCGCAGCCCCAAATACCGGGGAGTAGCTCAATATACATAGGAGGGAGACAGCTCCCTCACTCAAACAGTAGAGAATTTAACAGTGATTAACAATCTTAAGTTTTGGCTTTACTACTTTGCAACTCGTGGTTGCTTCGCCATGTTATTACTCTGGGGAGTCACCCTAATCCCTGAATTTGAGATTAAATGGCCACTGGGGCTAATTTTACTGGTTGGAATGGTTATCGCTACAACAACATTTCTATTCGAAAATAGGCGAGGAAATAAATCCCCACGTAGCGATTGAATCCAACCCGCGATCCATGGGATCATGCACTGGTTTGATTTAATCCTTAAAGAGTAGTTTCCACATGCCAGCTCATCGCATCGACGGTAAAGTTATCGCTAAACAAGTGCGCGACGATGTCGCTAATTATGTTGCCTCGTTGAATGAGGCACAAAAGCGCGTCCCCGGACTCGCAGTAGTCTTGGTCGGTTCTGACCCCGCATCGCAAGTTTATGTGAATAATAAAACCAAAGCCTGCGAAGAAGTTGGTTTCGTCTCAAAGTCGTATGATTTACCGGCGACGACGAAACAGCAAGACTTGCTGAACTTGGTTGATGAGCTAAACGCAGACGACAGCATCGATGGCATATTAGTGCAACTTCCATTGCCTGCAGGTCTTGACGCCGAGGCTATCCTGGAACGGATCCACCCGCATAAGGATGTGGATGGCTTTCATCCCTACAATATAGGCCGTTTGGCACAACGTATTCCAGCACTTCGACCTTGCACTCCCAAAGGTATTATGACCATGATTGGCGCAACTAAGCGTCCAATTAAAGGACTCGATGCGGTGATTGTTGGCGCTTCAAATATCGTTGGCCGCCCGATGTCTTTAGAGCTTTTATTGGCGGGTTGCACGGTTACCACTTGCCATAAATTTACTAAAGACCTTCATGCACACGTGAGTCGTGCAGACTTGCTAGTCGTCGCTGTGGGAAAAGCCAACTTTATTCCCGGCGAATGGATAAAGCCCGGAGCCATCGTTATTGATGTGGGTATAAATCGACTGGACGATGGTCGGCTGGTGGGCGATGTCGAGTATGACAAAGCTGCAGAAGTTGCCGGGTGGATCACGCCGGTGCCCGGTGGTGTTGGTCCTATGACAGTTGCCAGTCTGATCGAAAACACACTCGAAGCCTATATTAAATTTCATTCATAGAGACTAGCTTGGAACAGTTGACAATTGAGACCGCACTAGCAGCAACCCGCTTCTGGCTGCAAAACGTCGTGATCGGCGAAAACTTCTGTCCTTTTGCCAAACGGGAGTTCGAACGTCAAACCATTCGCTACGTTAGCTGTGACATGCATAGCATAGATCAGCAAGCAGAGATGGTACTGCAAGAATGTGCCTACTTAGAAAATAATTCAGCGGTTGAAACGACCTTAATTATATACCACCCCGCACACCGTGAAGTCGCTCAAGCGCAACACAATATTTATAACTTCGACGATTACCTAGTGCTTGCCGAATTGGCTCAATCAACCAAGACTCGTGCGGGCTATGACGGGCTATTCCAGCTCGCGACTTTTCATCCTGATTACTGTTTTGCCGGTGAACCTGCGCATGACGCATCCAACTTTACCAATCGCTCTCCTTTGCCTACGTTGCATATTATTCGCGAGGCAAGCATTGATCGAGCGCTGAAAACGTACAAAAATCCAGAGCAGATCCCCGCAGTGAATATCGAGCGTGCACGCGCACTGGGAACTGGTTACTTTGAAAATTGGTTAGCCAAGGCATTCAGGGCGAGTTCGCAGTAAACTCGCCCTGCATTAAAAACAATTGGGTTATTGCACTGGTGCAGATTCAGTCAGCGGAGGTTCCTGCATTTCAGGTGGTTCGACCAAATCACTGCGGCCTTTATTTAATTGATCATAATTAAAGCTGCTTAGAGCAAATAGCCAATGTTCGAGCCAGGGTTTGCTCGCTAGCACGTATCCAACATAGAAGTTGTCACCGTCTTGATACAATTGCACTAGCAGTTGTTCGTCGAACTTAGTCTTTATTACAATCTCGCTTTGGGGATTGAATTCCGCAGCCAGAGTCTCACGGGCGATGGCCCGATCAAATCGCGTACTAATTAAGCTATTCACGGTAGTCCGTAAAATACCCGGAAACACCAGTTGCTCATCCTCAGCCAGGTCAACCAGTTGCCATTGTGCCTGCGCTGTTTCATCTCCATTACCAGGGTTTGCTGAACTGACGATTTGATATCTATCATCCGTATCTCGGGTGACTGATGCAATCGCGTCAAGCTCAATCAGTGGGATTGGATTAACTAACCAAGCAGACGCTGTTTCTGGCAGCGCAATTGTCTGATCAATCAACCAGCTCTGTGCTGCATTAGGTATGCGCACAAAGCTTCCAAAGCCACTGGTCGATTGACGACCGACTAGCACCTCAAAGCTTCGTTCAGCGCTATGCAGGGATATAAGTTTTGAGGTCGATTCTGCCTGGGCAAGTGGTTCTACGCCCAAACGCGAGTATTGTTCAGCATTCTGCGTTTTTGCTTCGATTTTATTTGCACTGCGTAAACCATCAATGAGTCCAGCTAAAGTATCCATGTCCACTGGTAACGAGTGATCACTGTGCAGATGCTTTGCCCGCCACTCATTCTCGACTTTCTCGGCCAACAGCACTGTACCATTGGCATCAGCGATCTCGATTTGAGTCAGTGTTGGTAAGAGATCAACGAATTCAGCAAGTAATGGCTGCTCGACCGGTTCAGGAATACTGTTATCCTGTTTAAGCAACCAGATACTCGTTCCTACCGTTAGTAAAAATGCGGTCAATAAACTAATTAATGTAGACGTTTTCATAGCCGCTCTCCTATCCTTGCTGTTGTCGCGTGGCTTTTGTGCGTAGTAAGCGCGCAAGCCCAAACAGCAAGAACGCTAGCAATAACGGCGTTACCGCAACATTGATAAGTTTTAACCAATTCCCCAACTTGTCGATATCGCGGTCCAGTTGGAAGCGTACTTCGCGTAACTCCTTACGAATTTCAATGCGCTTATCGACAAATTCATCGATTGCGGCCTGCTGTTCAGGAGAGACCACCAATGCTCCGCTATCGCCTTGTACACTCTGCAATTGAGCCAACTGAGATTCAGTCTCGGCCAATTGCTGCTGCAGGCGTTCCTCCTGCTCGCGAAACTTCGCTTCAGCGGCTATTTCTAGCGCTTCAACACGCGTAAATGGGCGCGCGAACGTGCCCCGGCTGCGAACACTGATAAGCGCATCACTGCCGCTTAAATTTTCTACAGCATTGGTAAACATGTCGCCATTATTGGCAAATGGGGTGAAAATTGTTTGCCCGAAGAAGTTGCTTTGCTGCACCCAAAAACGATCCGCCAATAAGTCTGCATCGGCAACCACAATCAGATTCAAGCGGTCAGTTTGCTTGAGCCAGTTAGTATCGTCTTGTTTCTCTTCGGCAAACGCTGACAAAGCCTTACCGGTTATTCGTGCGACAACCACATGCTCACTATCATCTGTGACGAAAGCTCTGGAGAACTCTTGTGGGTCTTGCGTTGACGCATAAGTCATGGCTGCATACATCTGACTGTTGCTCGAGCTACGCACCAGCGGCTGCATGTTGAGTTCACTATTCTCAGACAGGGTTAACGCCCCAACCGACGCAGCATTGATACTTTCTAAGTTGGCAGTAACGACGTCTTCAGCATCAAGACTACTCGCGTCAAAACCCAAAATACCCAAATGCCGGGCAACGCCTCCTTGTGGCGTACGCACTTCTAAACCCAAATTAGCATCCAAGACAACGGCGTCTTTTGCTAGTTCTATGCCCCACGCCGATAATAGCGGGAAGTCAGATGCGTTAGCTCCCATAGCCCCCATCATTGCCATCGGATCAGATTCGTAATGGGGGTCGGCAAATAACAATATACGCCCGCCTTGCATAGCAAACTGGTCAATGGCCTGCAGCAATGCATCCGACAAATTCTGTGGATGTGCAAGCAGCAGAATATCTGTTCCCACCGGAATTTCTGTGGCACCAGTGGTAAGCAGGTTGACCTCATAAAGTTGTTCTAGTTGGCTGTAAATTGCCATAGGGGGATCAAACTGCCCTGTCATCGGGTTTTGCCCACCACTGAACGCCAAGTCCGAGATAATGGTTAACGCAACGTCTGCCGAATCACTTAATTGATAGAGCAACTTACTCACGTCATATTCCAAAAAGCTTTCTTTTTGTGGATCAAAAAACCCGATAACGTGCTGCTCATCCACGGCATTAGTACCAGCCAAACCAAAATAGACGGATTCACCAATTTGCCCAATTGCTGCGGCGGTTAAGCCATATTGTGCGGCCTGGTCTTCAGCCTCTGAAAAAGGGACGGGATCAATAACCTGCAGCCGAATTTTGCCATTTGAAGCACTTTCATATTCGCGCAACAAGCTTTCGACCCGGTTGGCGTAATTACGCAAACCTGTCATACCCTTAGTCGCGGTATCCGAATAAAAAAAGTATAGATTGATCGGTTCGTCAATATCAGCGAGCACCGCCTTGCTGCCTTCTGACAAGGAATAAACTTGATTTTCTGTCAAATCTATTCTGACGTTATTGAGCACTTGATTGTTGACGATCACTAAAGAGAAAAACAAACCTGCAAGTAGCGCCAACCCTAAGCTAAAAGAAAATATCCTGTTCATGCTTAATCTGCCTTTTTCTGTTCAATAATCATGAAGTTAGCAATCAGAAAAATCACTATCACAATTAAAAAGTAACCCACATCATTGAGTGCGAGGACCCCTTTCGCCATAGCTTCAAAGTGCGTTAAGAAACTAAACGAAGCAATAGTATCCAGTACCCAAGCTGGTGCCCAACCTTGAAAAGCGTCTAACACCACGTTGCTGCCACTTAATACGAAGAGAAAACAAATCACAATCGCGAGGATAAAAGCGATAACTTGATTCTTGGTTAATGCCGACATACACAGACTAATGGCAAGAAAACCACCCGCCATAAACCAGCTGCCGAGATAGGCTGCCAGTATGATTCCGTTATCCGGCGCGCCCAAATAATTGACCGTTAACCACAACGGGAACGTTAGTGCCAAGGCCAAACCTAACACCGCCCATGCGGCAAGAAATTTACCCACCACTGCTTGTGTTACGGTAATTGGCAACGTCATCAACAGCTCTATCGTGCCTGACTTTCGCTCCTCCGCCCAACTGCGCATAGCAATTGCTGGTACCAGAAACAAATACAACCAGGGATGGAAGTTGAAAAACGGCAATAAATCCGCTTGACCGCGTTCATAAAACTGACCGATAAAGAACGTAAATACCCCGCTCAGCATGAGGAAGATAGTGATGAAAACATAGGCAACAGGGGTTGCAAAGAAGCTGGAAAACTCACGTCGAAAAATAATGCCTACCGCGCTCATGCTACTTGCTCCTGTGTGATCTGGCGAAACACCTCGTCCAATCGCCCTTGCTCAATAAACAGCGTATCTACGGGTAATTTCCGTACCTGAATATAATCTGTAACCAGGTGCAAAATGTGCGCGTCGGCCTCCGGGAATAATGTCACGCGACCAGTTGCTTTATCTATTTGCATGTCAGCGACACCATCTAATTCCAACAAACCCGAAATATCGGCTTGATAGCTCAAATGTAGAGTTATCGCCTTGTGATATTTAGACTGCTTGAGCAACGCCTCAGGAGTGTCATCAAACTTCAACTTTCCTTGAGCAATAACCATTACCCGATTACAGACAGCTGTCACTTCTTCGAGAATATGCGTCGAGACAATCACTAGCTTATCTTTTGAAAGGTGCTGGATGAGCTCACGCACTTGATGTTTCTGATTGGGATCAAGGCCGTCAGTAGGCTCATCTAAAATCAGAATTTGTGGATCATGAATAATCGCCTGCGCCAGACCAACGCGTCGTTTATAACCTTTGGATAAATTCTCTATTGGCTTATCCAAAACTGAACTCAGCGCTAATTGCTGAATTACCGCAGCCAGGCGTTCGTCTTTATATGCCCCTTTCAGCTTGCGGATATTGGCAATGAAATGTAGAAATTGAATGACGGTCATATCGCCATAGGCTGGGGCACCCTCAGGCAAATACCCAATCCGTGCTTGAATGGCTTTACTGTCTTCGAGAACCGACAATCCGTCGACAGTTATTTCGCCCTTGCTTGGGCGTAAAAAACCGGTCAACATTTTCATGGTTGTGGACTTGCCAGCACCATTTGGGCCTAAAAAGCCGACAATATCACCAGGCTCCAAAGAAAAAGAGAGATTGTCGACAGCGGTAAAGTCGTCAAATGTTTTACTGAGTTGGCTTACTGAGATCATAGTCTTCCTATTCTTGACTCATCGACAAGTTAGCTGTGGGAATACTATCGATGCGGTGATAGCATCAACAGCCTCGCACGCGAGAAATTGGGGCGAATGCGGGATTTTCAATAGACCATTTGATAAAAAAAGACCTGCACAATGGCAGGTCATAAAGTTGGGATCCGTGAAACATACAGGTCATATCCGGCGATATGACAGTGACACTATAAACAATAGATGTGAATAGAATATGTCGACATTAAGGTTAAATGTTGCTGTTTGTGTCCAACTCTCGATAAATGGATGAACAGGAACTCGCTAGCATGCTAACGCAGAACATCACTCCTATTGGATATATCTCGACACCTTTTACCGAAAAATTCGGTATCCCGCGCCAACCTGCGGTAGCTGAGGATATTGAAGGAACCATTCAATTTACTCCCGAATACTGTAACCCTGATTTTTTGCGCGGCATTGAACAGTTTTCCCACTTGTGGCTGATTTTTAGCTTCCATCAACACTTAGCGCATGCCCCAACACCATTGGTTCGCCCGCCTCGTCTCGGTGGCAATAAAAAGATTGGCGTGTTTGCCAGTCGAAGTTCATTTCGCCCAAATCACATAGGGTTGTCTCTGGTGCGCTACGCCAGTCATACCTATGCAAATGGACAATTGCGCTTGACGGTAAAAGATATTGATTTGCTCAATCAAACACCTATCTTAGACATCAAACCCTACGTTGCCTATTCAGATAAGCCAACTACAGCATATTCAGGCTATGCGGAGACTCCCCCACCTCAGCCGCTTAACATTACGTATACGCTTGCAGCGCAACACCAGTTGAACCAAAGGCGAGAGCAATACCCACAATTAGCGTTTATTTTAGCCAAAGTGCTACCTGCTGATCCGCGCCCCGCATATAAGAGAGAGCATTCTGATGAGAAACAATATGCCCTGCGGTTATGGGATCTGGATATCCTTTGGCATGTTCGCGACAGCGCAGTAGTAGTAGAACAAATCAAAAAATTCGAAGACTAATTCAAAGCCCGAAATGGCTAAGCGAGGGGAAAATCTGAACGCTTAAGCAAATTAGCTTTTGCCATCTAAAACCCGACTGCTAGAATAGCCGGATTTACACTTAACCACGAGAATTCAGACGGCATGCGCACTAGCCAATATTTGCTATCAACCCAAAAAGAAACCCCTGCAGATGCAGAAGTCATTAGTCATCAGTTGATGCTCCGCGCGGGCATGATCCGCAAGCTCGCATCTGGCCTTTATACCTGGCTACCCAGCGGGCTTAGGGTATTAAATAAGGTTGCAGATATTGTCAAATCAGAAATGAATAAGGCCGGGGCTATCGAGGTCCTTATGCCTGTGGTTCAACCGGCTGACCTGTGGCAAGAATCCGGGCGTTGGGAAGAATATGGTCCGGAACTCCTACGTATCAAAGATCGTCATCAGCGCGACTTTGTTTTGGGCCCAACACACGAGGAAGTGATCACCGCATTGGTGCGCAATGAAATTAGTAGCTACAAGCAGTTACCATTAAATCTATATCAAGTACAAACCAAGTTTCGTGATGAAGTGCGCCCGCGGTTTGGTATCATGCGTGGCCGTGAATTTACCATGAAAGACGCCTATTCGTTTCACATGGATCACGCTTGTCTGCAACAAACCTATGACAAGATGCATGAAGCCTACTGCAATATCTTTACTCGCTGTGGCCTAGAATATCGCCCGGTAGTGGCAGACTCTGGTGCGATTGGTGGCAGCGTAAGTCATGAGTTTCATGTCCTTGCTGAATCTGGCGAAGACGATATTGTATTTAGCGACCAGTCCGATTACGCGGCGAACATTGAAACCGCTGAAGCGTTAGCTATTGGTGAGCAACAGACAGCCTTTGCGCAACAAGAGAAAGTTGCAACACCTGGCGTTGGTTCCATTGAAGAGGTCTGTAATCACTTAAATGTAGACGCTACCCAAACGGTGAAAACTATCATCGTGGTTGGGGCCGAAGCAGACGATCCAAATGCGCAAGATGCGCCTCTGGTTGCGCTAGTCGTGCGTGGTGACCATAGTCTTAATGAAGTAAAAGCTGAAAAGTTACCACAAGTTCTAGCCCCGCTTACCTTTGCCAATGACGCACAGCTTAAGCATTCCTTGCGTTGTGGTGCTGGAAGCGTTGGTCCTTTGGCACTGAGTATCCCTGTTGTGGTTGATCGCAGTGCTCAGTTACTGGCTGATTTCGTGTGCGGAGCGAATGAAGATGGGTTTCATTTAACCGGTGCTAATTGGCCGTCGGAAATCAATGTGGCGGATATCCGCAATGTTGTAAAAGGCGACCCTTCACCGGATGGCAATGGCGTATTGGATATTCGTCGAGGAATTGAAGTTGGCCACATATTCCAACTCGGCGACAAATATTCAAAAGCCATGAACTGTGGCGTCCTGAGCGAAACCGGCAAGCATGAAACTTTACAAATGGGTTGCTATGGCATTGGTGTTTCGCGGATTGTAGCCGCAGCAATTGAACAAAATCACGATAAGTACGGAATTATTTGGCCCGATGCTATCGCCCCATTTAAAGTCGTTTTGATCCCCATGAATATGCACAAGAGCCACCGTGTTAAGGAAGCCGCCGAAGCGATTTATCAGGAGCTCTGTGAGTTAGGTATCGAAGTATTATTTGATGACCGCAAGGAACGCCCCGGCGTTATGTTCGCCGATATGGAGCTGATAGGTATACCTCATCATATCGTTGTAGGTGAACGTAACCTTGACAATCAAGAAGTGGAATACAAGAATCGCCGTAGTGGTGAAAAACAACTGATGGCTATATCTGCGATTAGCGAGTATATCGCACAGCTATAATTCTGGATGGGGATAGTATGCAATTAACATTCTACGGTGTCAGAGGCTCTATCCCCACGCCCGGCGAGGAATTTGTTCGCTACGGCGGAAATACTGCCTGTGTAGATATTAAGTTATCTAATGGACAACACATCGTGTTGGACGCCGGAACCGGGATCCGTTTGTTAGGTAAAAAATTGATCGCCGAACAAACGCCGATCACGGTACTGCTCTCCCATAATCATTGGGACCACATTCAAGGATTTCCGTTTTTTGCTCCAATTTATCAACCAGGGCGCGAAATAACAGTGATCCCGGGTAAGGTTAACGACGGTAATGCGAACGCCGTGATCGAACAGATGCAAGGCTCATTGTTTCCCGTGCCTTTCTCTGCATTACAATCTAAAATTTCAGTGACTCCAGCGACAGAAGATGAGTGGCAATGCGCGACTGCTACGATTCAGCGTATGCCGATTAACCACCCGGGTGGCGGCTGTGCCTACGCTATATCTGAAGGTAATAGCAAAGTGGTCTACCTGACCGACAACGAGTTGTATCCGCCGTACAAAAAAAGCAGCGACTTTCTAGAATTTGTTGAGTTTTGTCGCGATGCCGACTTACTGATCCATGACGCCCAATACATGCTTAGTGATATGCCTGCGAAATCAGGGTGGGGACACTCTGTTGCGGAAGAGGCAGTCAAGCTCGCGATGGCCAGTAACAGTAAACAACTCGCGTTGTACAGCCATGATCCAGAGCGCACCGATGATGATGTCGATGCAATTATTGCCCATTGTCGCAAGTTTATTCAGGCCGCTGGGGCTCCATTACACCTTTTTGCTTCGTATGAAGGTCAAACACTAGACTTTGAGTGATCACAAGGAACAGTTTATGCGCTACAGGATCGTCGCACTTCTATGCTTTTTGCAATGCCCTTCAGTTCTGGCACAAATGTCAGATTCCGCTGATGGTCAGGAATCACCAGCTCCTTCAATATTGGATAAACGCGTGTCAGCTGACAAGCAAGCCATTAAAAATCCGTTTGCGATTAGCCAGCATCGACGCAATTACATTTTACCATTCACCCATATCAGCAACCCCAATGGTATTGGCAATCAAGCCTTAACTGAAGAAACTATCGATAATGTCGAAGCCAAATTTCAGATCAGTATGAAGATACCGCTGTATCAACCTACAGAAGCCATAGATGGGTTGTTTTTTGGATTTACCGCTGTGTCCTTTTGGCAAGTATACAATGATGAAGCCTCTAAACCCTTTCGTGAAACCAATTACGAGCCAGAGATTTTTTATCAGTGGCAAGCTGATTTGTCATTACTGGGTTATCGCTTTAACGCCGTCCAAGTGGGTCTGAATCACCAAAGTAACGGTCAAAGTGGGTTGCGTTCACGCAGCTGGAACCGAATAACTGCAACCGCATTATTTAGCGATTATGACTCGGTATACTACATTCGTAGCTGGGTTCGCCTGCCCGAAGATGACAAAATTGATGCTGACGACCCCACTGGCGATGACAATCCCGATATTCACGATTATTACGGCCGCATGGAACTCGGCTATGGTGCGGTGTTTGGGGAAATTGAATTTCTGATGAAATGGCGCAACAACCTGCAATTCGATGACAATCGAGGCAGTATTGAGCTTAACCTCACCTACCCCATCAGCGAACGTTATCACCTAATGATGCAATACTTTAATGGCTATGGAGATTCGCTGATCGACTATAATCGTCAGCAGCAACGCTTTGGTCTCGGCATTCAACTACGTTTTCTGTAATGGTGCTCTGCGCGGGCATACGCCCGCCGCATAGAATAGTTGCATGTGCACATCTACCAACTTATCGATATTACGTTGATAACCACCGCCAATCACGGCTGCAACCGGCAAATTCATTGCTTTACACGTCTCTAGTACAAGACTGTCACGTGCAAACACGCCGTCTGTAGTAATGGCTAAATGCCCCAAATCATCGTCGCAATGAATATCGACACCCGCATCGTAAATAACTGCATCTGGTGTCGCAGTGCGAAGTGCCAACTGCAGCGCATTTTCTACAACCTCTAGATATTCTTCGTCACCTGTTCCTTTGGCAAGTGGAAAATCAAAATCAGAGACTTGTTTACGATAAGGAAAGTTCTTTTCGCCGTGCAGCGAGACGGTAAAAACCCGCGGGTTGTTTTCCGCCAGTTTAGCGGTACCGTCACCTTGATGAACATCACAATCAAAAATCAGAACTTTGTCAATGCCCGGCTTTTCCAACATCTGTAAAGCAGCTAAATAAAGATCATTCACCATGCAAAAGCCACTACCATAGTTGGCGAACGCATGATGATACCCCCCCGTTAGGTTAAGGGCTATGCCATGCTGCAAGGCAAATTGTGCAGTTGTGACTGTGCCCGCAGCGGCCGTCAATGTTCGTTCAACCAATTGCTTAGACCAGGGAAAACCTATCCGACGCATGGCCTTTGGGTCGAGAGTACCGGCAACCAATGCATCAATATACTTGGGCTCTAAGACTCTTTTAATTTGCTGTGGAGACAATGCCTCTGGCTGATGGAAACACTTCGCATCAACCCCTTCGCGTCCGAGGCGATCACGGATCCCCTGATACTTTTCAATCGGAAAGCGATGCCGCTCGGGCAAATCCAATTGGCTGTAAATTGGGTGAAAGACTAAAGGCACCATATTGAAAATTGGTTATTCACTATTATCACTACTAATCCAACTGACAAACTGGGAAAAGTCAGACCTTGCAGCATGTTACTGTTAAGTTGCTCAATAATACGCGGGAACGCAGTATTTGGTGCACCCGCGCACAAACGTTGGCGGTATAATTATCTATGGGGGTGCAGTAGCGCTACAATCGAGTCAACTTGTTGCGTCGCCTTTTGCATGTGTTCAGTAACATCTTTACGTGCCGCAACCCCCTTATACTGTTCTGACAGTGTCGCGATATGGGTCGCCACACTGCGGATCGTGGACGCTACGTTGTGCTGCTGCTCAGTAATGTGCGACAGTTGCTTAGCCTCTTTCTCTGTTTGTTCGACACCCGCCACGGCAGAAGAAAGCATACTCAAAGCATGACTCGCTTCCGCCGCGTTATCATCTGACAAAGCCTTGCCTGACTGCATAGCACGAACTGCGCCTTGCGCCTCTTGTTCAAAGCTGCTTAAAATTGCATTGATTTCTTTGGTCGAATGCTGCGTTTTTGCGGCTAATGCTCTTACTTCGTCTGCCACAACCGCAAAGCCTCGCCCTTGTTCGCCTGCTCTGGCAGCTTCAATGGCGGCGTTTAACGCTAATAGATTGGTTTGATCGGCAATTTCGTTGATCACATTAACCACTCCAAGAATATCACGACTGCGATGCTGCAATGCTTCAACGATTTCACCTGACGCGGTAACGGTTTTAGCCAATGCAGCAAACCCTTCATTGGCCTTTTCAAATGTTTGGTAACAGACTCCCATGCTACTATTGGAATCCCTCGCCACCTCATCCATGCGCTGAGCAATACTTATTAGCTCGTCTACATGTTGGTCAAACTGCGCCGTCACACCATTGAGCTTTGCTGACTCTTGCGATTGACTCTGCGCTCCCGCATGGATATCTCGCGATACATCAGCCAATGTATGGCTTGCCTTTTGCACGTGAATTTCGGTTTGCGACAAAACTTGCACCGTTTGTGCAAGCTTCTCTTGCAATGTCCGCGTGGAGTCGGCTAGCACGCCAAGTTCATTAGCGCTTCGGTAGTGAAGCGTTTGCTCATATTCACCTTCAGCAATCGATTGTAGTTGTGTGGCTACCAATTTAACTGGCTTGATCACTTCGGAGCGCAAGCGACGAATAACGTAAAACACGGTCAGAATACTTATTGCCATGATTGCCAGCACCAATAACAACAATGTTGAACGGGTTTGACTTTGCAACTCTGCAACGTCAGCACCTGCTCGTGAAGCAATTTTACTTTTTAGGTCGGAAAGCAGTTTTGCCGGCTCGCGATCAATTCCTCTGACGGCAGCATCGCCCACTTTAGAGTCATAGCCAGAATCAATAAACTTCTGATAACCACGGCGATATTCCGTCGCCATAGTCGCATGCGCGGTTAAAAATTTAGCTATCGTTTGCTTAGATTCTTCACTGATTGCTGCAGAGCCTTGCATCCGCTGCAACGCAGCTTGAATGTTGCTTTCTTTTTGCTTAAATCGGGCCCAGTACTTTTCACGATCCTCAGTTTTGTAGCCGCGCAATAGCACGTTTTTCCATTCCTGCACTTGAGTCTTAAAGTCGCTTAGCACAGAGGCTGCATCTCTTTCTGCCTGAATAACCGTACGCTCAAGCTGATCGAAACTGGATAATACAGTGGTCGTTTTGTACACACTGATCCCAGACAAGACTAACAACACAAACAAACTGATCAGTACGGGTAGGATGACCAAGGTGCTGATACTTTTATACTGAGGCATGTGATGCTCCGCCGAAAAATGGGCAATATAACCGTAAAACTGTGACAAAACTGTGACACTTAGCGCGGCGACTGCGCGATAGGAGGATATTTAACCAGGCAGCGATTGAACCACTTTACTGATCTATGCCACTATTCAGTTTTAATCTTTACTTTTTGCCACGCCATGCAATCACACGACGCCACACCATTGACTGACTTTATTGAATACCCGCCCGAGGAAATGCTATCTCGTTCAGAATCTTTCTACGCTGAGATTAAACGCAGGCATAGCATTCGTAAGTTCAGTGACCGCAAAGTGCCTAGAGCAATTATCGAAAACTGCATAAAGGCGGCAGGAACAGCTCCCAATGGGGCCAATCATCAGCCGTGGCACTTTGTGGCGATCCATTCCAGTGAGGTTAAGCGACAAGTTCGTGAGCAAGCTGAGGCGCATGAGCGCGGATTTTATGAGGGGCGCGCCGGTGAAGAATGGTTGCATGCTTTAAAGCCTCTAGGCACTGATGCAGATAAACCCTACCTAGAACATGCGCCTTGGTTGATCGCTATCTTTAGTCAGAAAAAAGGGGGATTGGATACTTCGCAGAAGCAAACCAATTATTACGTGCACGAATCTGTTGGCATAGCGACGGGTATGTTGATAACAGCGTTACACCATAGTGGTCTCGCGACGCTAACGCACACGCCCAAGCCAATGACCTTTTTATCCAAGATTTGCCAGCGTCCGGATGATGAAAGACCCTACATGTTGCTAGTAACTGGTTATCCCGCCGACGATGCGACGGTACCACTGCATGCCCAACAAAAGAAGCCATTGGCGGACATTGCGACATTTCTGTAGCCGCACCACACACTCCTCTGCATCATTGAAACGGTTGAAATCGCCTATGCCATTGTTTTTATCGCAAAACGTGGCACTTCTGGCCATTATGAGCTTAGCTTAACAGGCGAGGTCGCATGCGGAGGGCACATGATCAAAGAACCTATTCACGGACGATACCAACTTCACCTTAGTGGAGTTCGGCTTATCTGTGATTATGCCGAGGGTTTTAATTTACCCGGTGTGAAACGTATCACCAATGACATGCTGCAGGCGACTACTCATCTATCCTCTTGGGTTTTATTGCAACGCCCCGAAGCGAGCGCCGGCATTACTCAAGAAGCGATTCCTGCCATGATGCAAGGCTACGTTCAGTTGCAAAATGCTGGATGTAAGGCCGTTGCAATTGTCGATCGCAGTATCTTTGTGCATGCAGGGATCCCCTATCATCCACGAGAATTAATCATCCCCATCCGGATCGAACAGAATGAAACAAAATTAATCCAATGGCTCGATGAAATTGAAGTAGGCATTGCTACCACTGCCCAACCATCTAATGACCCCAAGCTGTATTCTTCACGTTAGCAAACGATAAGGCATAAACAGTTAACTATGATATTAGTTATCCTTCCTGCAAATACTGTTTCCATACCGAGGTGAATGAACCGTTTTTTGCGACTCTACACGGATATGCAGCACAACGCATGCCCGCGTCAAGGAAAGGTTCAATAAAGGCGCAAAAGAATGCTATATTCAAATTTGCACGGACGCGTTAATGACTCGATAGACTTATCCAGACTAACGCTAACTGTGCGTTAACGCATAATAACAAGGAGCGCCCACAGTGCTGGAAGAAATACTTAACTATCTGCTGTCATTCCAAACCATCTTACTGATCTTTGTCATCATCTTACTCAAAGCATCGATAAAGTTCGTGCCGCAGAACCGAGCGTTTATTATTGAGCGATTTGGGAAATACACTCGCACCTTAGAAGCAGGACTCAATTTTATCGTCCCGTTTATCGATACGGTTGGTGCTGACCGCTCACTGAAAGAGCAGGCCGTTGACGTACCAGAACAATCGGCGATAACCAAAGACAACATTACGCTTTCAGTTGATGGCGTCTTGTATTTTCGTGTTATAGACCCTTACAAAGCGACATATGGCGTCGAAAACTATACTTTTGCCGTCACCCAATTAGCGCAAACCACGATGCGTAGCGAGTTAGGCAAAATGGAATTGGATAAAACCTTTGAAGAACGCGATGCGTTAAATAGCTCAATCGTCGGTGCTCTAAATGAAGCAGCAAACCCTTGGGGTATTCAAGTATTACGTTATGAACTTAAAGACATCAATCCGCCGAATTCAGTACTCGATGCGATGGAGCAGCAGATGAAGGCTGAGCGTTTAAAGCGTGCCCAAATCCTTGAGTCTGAAGGTGACCGCCAAGCAGCCATTAACCGCGCAGAAGGTGATAAAGCAGCCATTGTACTTGCCGCCGAGGCCGACCGCGAAGAACAAATATTGAAAGCAGATGGTGAAGCCCAAGCCATTATTCGGGTTGCGCAAGCTGAAGCTGAAGCATTAGAAACCGTGGGTAAAGCTGCGGCCACTGCTGAAGGACAAAAAGCGGTTCAACTTGACTTAGCAAAAGGTGCGATTGCTGCCAAAGAAAAAATCGCCAAGGAATCTTCAGTGGTGCTGTTGCCTGATAACGCCACAGAAATTGGTGGCGTAGTCGCACAGGCGATGACGATTATCAATAAATTAGGTTCAACCAACTAGGTGGTTATCTATGGACAATATGCTGACTAACATGCCTCACCTGTTGTTAGGTGTGGGCTTGATTTTCTTGATTTTAGAAGTGATTTTAGGGTTTACCACGGTGCTTTTGTTAACCTTGGGGTTATCCCTCATCATCACTTCTGGTTTAATGTATGGTGAGTTCCTTGACGAAGACTTGCTGCATGCGTTCATCGCGATTGCGGTCATTGACACCGTCCTTTTAGCCTTGCTCTACCGGCCGATGAAAAAGCTGCAACAAGACAAAAAACCCAATGCTGTTAAGTCGGATTTAATCGGTGACACCTTTGAGTTAGATGCCGATATCGGCCCTGGCATTAAAGCGACGCAGCGCTTTTCTGGCATTAATTGGCAAGTTAAATCGTTCCAGCCAATAGCCAGAGGTACAACGGTCAAGATCACGCAAGTCGAGGTAGGATTACTCCATGTTGAACCGGTGTAAGCCCAAGTTTTAATATCGCCTTTGCATGCCCACAGAGCTTAATTGGCAAATGAGACGATATTGCAGGAATTCGCTACGTCTGTGACATCATCGAAGCTAACAAAAAAGGCTATTTCAAGATTTGAAATAGCCTTTCTTAATTACATCAATATAGCGTATTTATTCCCACTCAATCGTAGCTGGCGGTTTACCTGATATGTCATACACCACACGCGATATACCATCAATTTCATTGATAATACGATTCGACACATGGCCGAGGAAATCATAAGGTAAATGTGCCCAATGCGCCGTCATAAAATCGATCGTTTCAACGGCCCGTAAAGACACGACCCAATCATATTTGCGGGCATCACCCATTACACCAACCGATCGGACAGGTAAAAATACGGTAAAGGCCTGGCTCACTTTGTGATAAAGCTCAGCACGATGCAATTCTTCAATAAATATGGCATCAGCACGTCTTAACAGGTCACAGTACTCTTTTTTAATCTCACCCAGTACCCGCACACCAAGGCCTGGTCCAGGGAATGGATGACGGTAAAGCATGTCATAAGGCAGGCCCAATTCGAGTCCGATCTTGCGCACCTCGTCTTTGAACAATTCGCGCAGCGGCTCTACTAGCCCTAATTTCATATCTTTTGGCAGACCACCCACATTGTGGTGCGACTTGATCACATGAGCTTTACCCGTTGCAGAGCCCGCTGATTCGATAACATCAGGATAAATGGTGCCCTGCGCCAGCCATTTTGCGTCGATGATATTTGCCGCTTGCTCATCAAACACTTTGACAAACTCACCACCGATGATTTTACGTTTTGCTTCGGGATCAGCTTTACCCGCAAGAGCATTAAGAAAACGCTCCTCAGCATCCACCTTTATAATGTTTAGACCAAAGTGGTTACCGAACATATCCATTACTTGTTGCCCTTCATTTAAGCGCAACAAACCGTTATCAACAAACACACAGGTAAGATTCTCACCAATGGCACGGTGCAATAACATCGCTGTAACTGACGAATCAACGCCACCTGATAGTCCCAGAATGACTTTATCTGAACCCACTTGCTGTTTGATCCGCTCTACCGCATCGTCAATGATCGCAGCTGGTGTCCACAACTTCTCACAACCACAAATCGTCATCACGAAGTGTTGTAAGATCCGCTGACCTTGGCGAGTATGGGTAACCTCTGGGTGAAATTGCACGCCGTAGAATTGTTTCTCAACATTGACCATCGCTGCATGTGGGCAACTGGTTGTTTTCGCGATAGTAGTGAACCCCGAAGGAATATCTGCCACTTTGTCACCGTGACTCATCCATACATCAATCAGAGCATTCCCATTCTCGCCAATATGATCTTCAATGTGTTCAAACAATTGCGTGCTGTCGAGTAATTCGACCTGCGCATAACCAAACTCACGGATGTTAGAGCCTTGTACGCGCCCCCCTAATTGTTCCGCCATGGTCTGCATGCCATAACAAATGCCAAGCACTGGAACACCCGCAGTAAACACATATTCTGGCGCGCGTGGCGAGCCAGACTCGGTGACCGACTCAGGACCGCCAGAGAGAATAATTCCATCCGGATTAAAATCACGAATTTGTGCTTCACTCACATCCCAGGCCCATAATTCACAGTACACGCCAATTTCGCGCACTCGGCGTGCGATTAATTGCGTATACTGCGAGCCAAAATCGAGAATTAAGATGCGTTGATCATGGATATTCGTTGTCATTGCTGGTTTCCTGCAAATAGAGAACGCGCGACACCAATGGCCGCGCGCAGAAAGTGGCGTATAAATTAACCTAAACGGTAGTTTGGCGCTTCTTTAGTAATACTCACGTCATGTACATGGGACTCTCCCATCCCAGCTGCGGTGACTTTGACAAACTGTGGCTTAGTGCGCAGCTCATCGATTGTCGCACAGCCAGTAAGGCCCATTGCAGAGCGGAGTCCGCCCATTTGTTGATGGATGATATTAGCAATCGGACCTTTATAAGCGACGCGTCCTTCTATTCCCTCTGGCACGAGTTTTTCAGCATTATTACTGTCCTGGAAGTAGCGGTCTGAAGAACCATGACTCTGATTCATCGCGCCTAGCGATCCCATACCACGATAAGATTTGTAGTAGCGGCCCTGATAAAGTTCGACTTCACCAGGAGCTTCTTCCGTGCCGGCTAGCATGCTGCCCACCATAACGCAGCTAGCACCAGCCGCAATGGCTTTAGCAATGTCACCAGAGAATCGAATGCCACCGTCAGCAATCACCGGAATATCGCTATCTTTAAGCGCTTCCACAGCATCACTCACTGCTGTAATTTGTGGCACACCGCAACCGGTCACAATACGTGTAGTACAAATCGAACCTGGACCAATACCCACTTTTACCGCGTCTACGCCTGCGTCAGCCAGTGCTTTTGCTCCCTCGCCGGTAGCAACATTACCGGCAATCAATTGAACGCCTGGATAAGCTGAGCGAATGGCCTTAACACGGTCAATTACGCCTTGTGAGTGACCATGTGAGGTATCAATTAGCAATACATCAACATTCGCCTCTACTAACAACTTAATTCGCTCATCCGTGCCTGGACCAACGCCAACCGCGGCGCCAACACGTAGCCGACCCAATTCGTCTTTACACGCATTCGGCTTACTTTCGGCTTTTTGGAAATCTTTAACTGTGATCAGGCCACACAACTTGAAGTTGTCATCGACAACCAGAATTTTTTCGATGCGATGTTCGTGCATCAAATCTAATACTGTATCTGAAGGAGCACCTTCTTGAACCGTTACGAGACGATCTTTTGGTGTCATAACTTTGCTAATGGGTTGGTCAAAGCGGTTTTCGAAGCGTAAGTCACGTCCCGTTACAATACCGACTAAGTTATTGTCTGTATCAATGACCGGAAAACCTGAATAACCCAGTTTCTGACTCAACGCATTAACTTCACCAATAGTGGCTGTTGGCATTACCGTTACCGGATCAGATACCACACCACTCTCATATTTCTTCACTTCCCTAACGTGCTTAGCTTGTTGCTCTGCAGTCATGTTTTTATGAATAAAACCGATACCACCTTCTTGTGCAAGGGCGATAGCAAGTCGTGCTTCAGAAACAGTGTCCATGGCCGCAGAGACCATCGGAATGTTTAAACTCACAGCACGAGTTAAACGGGTTTTTAAACTAGCAGTATGAGGTAACACTTGAGAGTGACCAGGCACTAACAAGACGTCATCAAAGGTAAGAGCTTCTTTCGCGATTCGGAGCATGCAACAACACCTATATAATAAGGTTTTAATTGCGGCGCAATTGTAGTGTTTTTTGTATTTCAGGTAAACTGACTTTCGCACAAAAGCCAATAAAAATTATGACTATGATAAAACCACCTGCAGACCTGCGCCAAATTTACTCCGTAACCAAACTGAATCGCTATGTGAAATCCATACTGGAAGGCGAAATTGGTACGCTGTGGTTGTCTGCGGAAATATCCAATTTCACGGCAGCCGCAAGTGGGCACTGGTATTTTACGCTCAAAGACAGCAAGGCACAGATCAAGTGCGCGATGTTTAGAGGCGCCAATGCACGCATTAACTATCGTCCCAAGGAAGGTGATAAAGTGTTGGTACGCGGCAATCTATCACTCTATGAGCCGCGTGGTGATTATCAATTGATCACTGAGTACATGGAACTCGATGGCACGGGTAGCTTGCAAGCAGCCTTTGAGGCACTAAAACTCAAACTTAACGGGCTTGGCTTATTTAGTCAGCAGCGCAAGCGCCCGCTGCCCGATGTCATTCGCACCGTTGGAGTCGTAACCTCTGCATCTGGCGCTGCATTACACGATATTTTAACCGTACTCAAGCGTCGCTCTCCAGCTACCCGCGTGATCCTTTACCCAACTCAAGTGCAAGGTGAGCGAGCTCACCAGGAGATTATTAACGCCATTGACATTGCAAATCAGCGTGCTGAAGTTGATGTGTTGATTGTGGGCCGCGGTGGCGGTTCGCTTGAAGACTTGTGGTGCTTTAATCATGAACAACTGGCGCATTGTATCGCGGCTTCTGCGTTACCGATTATTAGTGCTGTAGGTCACGAAGTTGATATTACAATTGCCGACCTAGTTGCAGACTTGCGGGCTCCGACACCGAGCGCAGCGGCTGAATTGGTCAGTCAGGATCAACGCGAGCAGCGTCAGCTCTTAGAATCTTACCAGCGCCAGCTAGTCCACCACATTCAGCGTTATTTAAGCCAAGCTAAAGTTCACTTGAACATACAATGGCGGGGGGTACAACGTAATCACCCGAAGAGTAAGTTAAATACGCAACTACAACGCTTAGACGAGTTACAACAACGCCTCAATAATCAGGTTGTACGTCAAGTCCGGCAACAACGCCAACGCAGTGAACACTTGTCTCAACGTCTATTTAGGGTATCTCCACAGATTGCAATAAGACAACACCAAAGTGTCATCAATGCGATGCAGGAACGACTACAACGAGCGCTATCTGCTAGTCTTTTCCGCGCCGAACAGCAGCTCAATCAAAACGCCGGTAAACTGCATTCACTCAGTCCTTTGGCAACTCTCAGCCGTGGCTTTAGTATCACCTACAAAAATGGCAAACCACTGCATAGCGTTGCTGACGTAGCGGTAGGCGATACTCTTGAAACCCAACTCGAGAATGGCTCGATTAACAGCCAAGTCATGCAGATCGAACGATGAGGCAACTACTGCTTGGCAATCATTGCTTACACACTGATGATTTTATACACAATTTTTTGCTTGTAGTTCGAGCGCGAGTGCGTCATCATCGCGCAGCAAATTAAGGAGATCTGGCACTTGGTAACACCGCGCAAAACATTCATGGAAGTAGCATTGCCGCTTGCTTTGGGATTACTGTTGGCAGTACCAACGATAACTCATGCTCAGGCGACAAATGAACAAGTATTGCTACCTGCTGTATCTGTGTTTTCCTCGTACCCTAGTGCTTCAACTCAGCAGTCTTGCGTACCCGCAACAGACGACATGCAGTGTGCCGAAGATTATTTAGCACCGCACAGTTTTTTTACTGCTTTAACGAGTACCAACGCGTTTAGCAACACAGTTGCCAGTGAAAACGGCTACGACTACGAAGTGCTCATCGCGAACGTTCTAATTCCGTCACACAATACACAGACTGATACCCGTTTTTACACTATGGTAACTGAGTTTGATGTTACATGGCGCTCGATCCCTTTGGCCTCCTACACGTTTGAGTATGGTTTGTCAGCATTACTCAACGACGAGCAAAAAGAGCAATTCAGCCAGCGTTTAAGCCGCGCATTTATAGGCAAAGCTAAAGCCGAGCAAGTATTTAGTGCGGATTACCTGTTTGCACATCTAAACGCCAGCGATTACTTACAAGATTTGCAGTTACCGTCAGAAATAGCAACGTTCACATTGGATGATTTGCAGCTTTATCACGACCCATTGCGCGGCGCTGTGGCACGTTACACTCATCCCGATTATCCCAAAGATGTCATGGATATATTTGTCTATCCGGTATTCGATCCACAAGATCATATGAGCAGCAAGAGCGACCTCACTGAAGAGCTACAAAAAGACATCGATGACATAACTTTAATTGCCCAAAGTCGCGCTATTGAGGAAATAAAGATCAGCGATATTCAGGCCATTGACTGGAATATAGATAGCAACAATTTTCAGGGCAAATATTTTGATGTCGCTGCGGTCGATGATGGCGGAGAACCGCTGTTTACAACTACATACATCTTTCAATCCAAAGATAAGATTATAAAATTCAGTGCTAATTTTCCGGACCGGGTAGCGACAGAAATGGTTAAGCGGGCATTACCAAAGATTAACGTGCCCGAGCCATCAGCATTGATGCGTTCTTTACGCGAACAACCCAAAAGCTAAACTTACTTTTTCTTATGAAATGACATCATCCGGCGGCGTTTGCGTTGTTGTGCGAGGGTTAATTGATTCTTTTTGCCCTCAAACGGGTTCGAACCTTCCCTAAATTCAATTTTAATCGGCGTTCCCATCGTCTTCAGCGCCTTGCGGAAATAATTCATTAAGTAACGTTTGTATGCAGCCGGTAAATCCTGCACTTGGTTACCATGAATGACGATCACCGGTGGATTATAACCGCCCGCGTGAGCATATTTCATTTTCACCCGACGCCCACCGACTAACGGTGGTTTATGGTCTTCTTGAGCCATTTCCATAATTCGGGTCAACAGAGACGTATTGACCCGCTGCGTAGCAGAGGCATAAGCCTCTTGTACCGACTCAAATAAATGCCCCACACCAGTACCGTGTAATGCAGAAATAAAATGCAGGCGGGCAAAATCAATAAACCCTAAACGACGATCCAATTCACGCTTTATATCTTCCTTAACGTCGGTATCCAAACCATCCCACTTATTTACCGCTAACACTAATGAACGGCCAGAATTGAGCACAAAACCAAGCAGGCTGAGATCTTGATCACTGATCCCTTCGCGGGCATCTATGACCATCAATACCACGTTGGCGGCTTCAATCGCTTGCAACGTCTTTACGATAGAAAATTTTTCAATCGCATCACTGACTTTTTTGCGTTTACGCACGCCCGCGGTATCAATCAATATATACTCGCGGTCATCGCGCTGCATTGGGATGAAAACACTATCACGGGTTGTGCCTGGCAAATCATAGACCACCACCCGCTCCTCACCTAGGATCCGGTTAGTTAAGGTAGATTTACCCACATTCGGTTTACCCACGATTGCGAGCTTGATAGGCAAACCTTGCAAACGTTCGAGTTGAGCTTCAGCATCTTCGGCAGTTGTATCTTGGGGCGACTCTTCGAGTTTCATCTCAGGAAACTCAGACTCCAGTGGACGTACTGCTTCGTTCAGCAGTTGATTGATCCCTCGTCCATGTGCAGCTGCAATTTGATGAACATGGCCCAGCCCAAGCGCAAAAAAGTCAGCACTTTCGCTGTCGCCATCAATACCATCTACTTTGTTAGCAACCACATAGACCTGTTTGTCTGACTTGCGCAGATAATCAGCGATCCCTTGATCCGCGGGAGTTAGGCCTGCCCGCGCGTCAACCAAAAAGAAAACCACATCAGCTTCTACAATGGCGAGCAATGATTGCTCAGCCATCGCTGCATCAATACCTTCCTCGTCACCTGAGATCCCGCCCGTATCTACGACGATAAATTCAAGGCCATCGACTTTTGCTTGCCCATATTTACGATCCCGAGTTAAACCCGGAAAATCAGCGACCAGAGCATCGCGCGTTTTAGTCAGACGATTAAATAACGTCGATTTACCTACATTAGGTCGTCCGACTAAAGCAATTACAGGCAACATAAAAAACCTTGCATCCTCAAATTTATTGCAAACCGCTGCTGCGGCTTAACGTGCGACTTCGAGTGCCGCAACCACACCATCGCGGGTGGTGGCAAACAAACGGTTACCGCTAACTACTGGAGCGACAAAAACTGATTCATCTTCATCATCGTCACCCAGTGCATAGCGAGCCACTAAAGTACCTTCAGACTGACTTAACCAGTGCAAGAAACCATACTTATCACCAACCACGACAGTATCATTCATTACTGCCGGCGCTGATAAATCGCGCCCTTTTAAGCGCCCCTGAGACCATAGCTCAACCCCGTTGCGACGGTCGATAGCGTATACATGGCTGTTGTTATCTACGGCGAATAGGGTGTTCCCAGCTATCGCTAATGATTGATAAGCGGCATATTCACGTTTCCAAATAACTCGACCACTGCGTAACTCAACCGCTGCAAGAGTGCCACCAAAACTGATTGTGTAGATAGTCCCCGCGAATACTAAAGGTTTAGCGTCGATGTCAACGATCCGTTCAAGTTCAGTCGCGCCACTCGGAGCACTGATAACTTGTTCCCAAGCCATTAAACCCGACTCAAGAATATTGACTTGCAGTTTACCTGTCGGAGTACCAACGATGGCTCCACCGTTACTTGCCACCGGAGCAGACAAGCCGCGCAACGATAGTGGCGGCACTTCACTGTCAGTGCGCCACAATTCTCGACCATCGCTACTGTTCAGAGCCAGCATTGAGCCTGCGCCAGTATTAACTACCACGATACCGCTTTCTACTGCGGGTGCAGATAATACTTCACCGCGCACATCCACTTGCCACAGAGTCTCACCGGTCTGTGCATTTAGGGCATAAACTAAGCCATCTTCAGTACCAAAATAAATAGTATCTGCGACCACAGTGATGCCGCCGGAAATTTTCGCTGAGACCCCACTTGACCAAAGCGATGCAATGCCGCTGAAAAAGCCCTCATTCGGGTACGTGGCAAAATCACGCTGCCACACCGGTTTACCAGTGGCTTGTTCTAAGGCATACACGTCACCCTGACGATTAGCCACAAATATGTTGCCGTATGCTAAAGCCGGCTGGAGTCGGGAAAAATATTCATCAACGCCATGCCCAATGTCTCTGTCCCACACTTTCTTGGGCTGAAACTGAGCGTCAATCGGTGCTAAGCGTCGAACTTCTAATTCTTCTTCGTCTGCAAACCAATCTGAGATCGTCGCGCAGCCAGAGACCAATAGCGCTCCCAACACCAATAGAGAAGGTTTCAATAAATTCACAACCACTCCTTTAGCTTTCTGACGCAATGGCAAGGTTATCCAGCTTCATTTTTACCATCCGGTTTTCCGGTGCAGCGTCTACTGCATTGCTATAAGCTAAACGCGCTTGCACAAAGTCTTGCATTTGCACGTAGGCATCACCCTTTAGCTCTTCAACTTGTGCGTTAAACGCAGCATTTTTAACCTCACCGGCTTGCTGCAATGCACCTTGCGCATCATCTTGAGCCAACAACACACGCGCTAAACGCAAGTGAGCAACATCACGAACTGCCGCATCCTGAGCATTTGTCGCCGTTTGTAAATATTCATTGGCTTTAGCTAGGTCATTATCTTGAACCGCTTTAGCCGCCATTACTAAGGCTGTAATCGCCGCATAACCAGAATCATTGTATTCATTAAGAAATGCTTCAGCCTCAGCATTACCATTTTCAGCTTGCAAGTTTTGTACAACATTCTGGTATGCCACCGAGGCTTGTTCTTTAGCTGCGATTTGACTGTCAGAATAATAACGCCAGCCCCACAAGCCACCGAGACCGAGCACTGCGCCAATCACGATTGCCATACCGTTTTCTTTCCAGAATCGCTTGATTGCTTCTACTTGTTGTTCTTCAGTTGCGAACTGTTCCACTACATTTCCCTCATTACTTGCCGGACTTCATCCGGTTCACAAAATAAACTAAAAATTAATTTTCCAATAACTGCTGAACACGTGACGGAAGCACGGCCAGCTCAATCGTTTGCTGCGCGTCGTCTGTACGCAACGGTTTGAAACCAACAGTTTGCGTTTGCTTTTCCGTGTCGCCTATCACCAAGGCAACGGCAGCGCCGGTTTTATCCGCACGCTTAAATTGCTTTTTCATATTGCCACCACCGCAATGCAGCTGCACATTGGTATTGGGCAAACTCTCACGCAAAGACTCTGCCACTTGCATCGCATAGACAAATTCATCTTCTGACATCGGCATCACGTAGACGTCAGCTTGAGCAGTATTCACTTTGGCAACTTGTAACGTTTCGATTAATAACACTAAACGCTCCAGTCCCATGGCAAATCCAACGGCCGGGGTTGCGCGTCCACCAAGCTGTTCCACTAAACCATCATAGCGTCCACCTGCAAGCACAGTCCCCTGAGCTCCCAGTGCATCTGTAACCCATTCAAATACCGTTTGATTGTAATAATCTAAACCACGCACCAAGCGCGGATTAACCTCAAATGAGATGCCTAAATCGGTTAATCGTTCACACAGTTTTGAAAAATGTTGTGCTGATGCATCATCCAAATAATCCAACAAGCGCGGTGCGTCTTGCACGATGGCTTGGACCTCAGGGTTTTTGCTGTCTAGTACGCGCAACGGATTGGTTGTTAAACGCCGCTTGCTATCTTCGTCAAGCGCTGATTCGTGCTGACGCAAGAAAGCCACTAGTGCATCACGGTAATGAGCCCTAGCTTCTGGTGAACCCAATGAATTTATTTGTAATGACACAGAGTCCTGAATTCCAAACTCGCGCCACAAACGCGCACTCATCGCAATCACTTCGATATCGATATCTGGGCCAGAGAGGCCAAACGTTTCAACGCCGAACTGATGAAACTGACGATAACGCCCTTTCTGAGGACGTTCATGGCGAAACATCGGCCCCATGTACCACAGTCGCTGTTGCTGGTTATACAGCAAGCCATGTTGATTCCCTGCTCGAACGCAGCTGGCGGTGCCTTCTGGACGCAAGGTTAAACTGTCACCATTACGATCTTCAAAGGTATACATCTCTTTTTCAACGATATCAGTAACTTCACCGATAGAGCGTTTGAATAAATCAGTGCTTTCGACAATCGGGGTACGGATTTCCTGGTACCCATAGCTGGCGACAACGCGACGCAAACGCGCTTCCACCCACTGCCAAAGCTTCAGTTGGTCGGGCAATCCATCATTCATACCACGGATGGCTTGGAGTTGTTTAGACACGGCTTAACTCAAATCTGACTGGTTAATAAAAAGCCCCGTATTATAGGGGCTATGCAACAAAACAACAAACCACTTATGCGCTTTTATTGCGCTTAGGCTGGCCTATCGCTATCAAGGTTTTTTACCGCAATTTTATTGCGTTCATCCAATGCAGCCGCTTTGGCTCGGATACGCTGCTCCAATTGCGCCACTAAGTCATCATTGCTGAGACGTTCCTTCTGGCGTTTACCATCCAAATAGAAACCACTCATGTTGCGCGCGCCGGTCAGGCCTAAATCTGAAACTTCAGCTTCTCCCGGGCCATTAACCACACAACCAATAATCGATACGTCCATGGGCGTCAGGATGTCATCTAAGCGTTCTTCAAGCGCATTGACGGTCCCGATTACATCAAACTCTTGCCTCGAACAACTTGGGCACGCAATAAAGTTAATCCCGCGTGAACGAATACGCAGCGATTTTAGGATATCAAAGCCTACCTTGATTTCTTCCACTGGATCAGCTGCCAGTGAAATCCGAATCGTATCGCCTATCCCTTCGGCTAATAACATGCCTAGTCCCACAGCGCTTTTCACCGCGCCAGAACGGAAACCACCTGCTTCTGTTATCCCAAGGTGCAATGGATTATTAATTTGCTTGGCCAACAACCGATAAGCCCCGACCGCTAAAAACACATCAGAAGCTTTAACGCTCACTTTAAACTGATCGAAATTGAGTTGATCGAGGATGTCCACATGTCGCATAGCCGACTCAACTAATGCTTCTGGGGTTGGCTCGCCGTACTTTTCCTGCAAGTCTTTTTCGAGTGAACCACCATTCACACCGATGCGAATGGGAATGTTCTTGTCTGCGGCGCAATCCACTACTGCACGAACACGGTCCATTTTACCAATATTCCCCGGATTAATGCGCAAACAATCAGCCCCATACTCAGCCACTTTGAGCGCAATCCGGTAATCAAAATGAATATCCGCCACTAACGGAACAGAGACTTGCTGTTTAATTTGTTTGAACGCTTCTGCCGCGTCCATGGTTGGCACTGAAACGCGCACAATCTCACCACCCACCGCCTGTATGCGTTTGATCTGCGCTACAGTTGCTGCAACATCTGTGGTTGGAGTGTTGGTCATGGACTGCACGGCAATGGGTGCACCATCACCAATGGGTACATTGCCGACATAAATTCGTGACGACTGACGTCGAATTATTGGAGACTCAGCAAACATGGATTTCCTACTGTCGCGGTAAACTAAATCGGGCACTTCGACCGGCGGGTATATCACTCATATCAACAGGTTCTCCCGCATAGGATATTGCCACATTCTGTGGTGCACCAAGGGTAACTTCAAAAGGTGGTACACCGCTAATTGGCATCACCCGACCACGGACTTTGGTTCCGTAGGCAATGGCTTCACCCGTTGCGTCAGTGATATTAACCCAACAGTCATCATTAAAGGTAAAAACCAGCTCAACCTGCTCGCCCTCTGCGGACGTTTCCTCCAGCGCACTCTGGGTATCTGGCGAAGTATTGCTCGCAACCACATTTTCTGCAGTTGCGACTGGATTGTTGCCAAGTGAATCTGCTGCTGTATCAGGTTCCGCCCCGTCAAAAACGCCTTCACCCGCAGTGACGGGTGCCACATCATCAAGTGATGATTCTGCTGGTGTTGAATCATCGAACGACGACTCTGTAAGTGTTGACTCTGGCTCTGTTTGACTTTGCAGCAATTGCTCTGCACTTTTTTCCACATCGCTTTGCTCGCTAGAGTCAACTCCTGCTTGACTAACAAAGCGCGCACTCGGATCGTCGTTTAGCTCCATCGCTGTAGTTTCAGCCTGCTGATACCACCATAGAATAAACAGCGCAATAACGACAATCAAAATGAAGTACGTCAACATCATCCAGCGACTGTCATTCGCTTCTTTAGAAACCCGCTTAGAGAAACTTTGCAGCTTATGAGGGGTCTTTTGTACATTCGCATCTTGGCTTAACTCAGCCAGTAATGGCTCCGGATCAAGTCCAACGTTCTTCGCGTACAGACGAACATATCCCTTAATAAAAGTCGGAGACGTGCCTTGGCTGGTGTCATCAGCCTCTAATTGCTCAATTACACTGAGCTTTAAGAATAACTTGTCCGCCAGCGCCTGCTGCGAAAGACCTTGAGCCTCGCGGGCAGCCTTTAGTTGTTGCCCAACGCTCGGCCCTGACTGCTGCTCTTCTTGTTCCGCTTGGTTTTCTGTCATAGAAATCGGTTTACTCGTTCGATAATGTTGCTGGGTCTACTACCCAAAGTGTCATGCCTCTTTGAATTGACCCGTTCTCGGGTAACTGGTTCCATTCAATTAGGCTGCTCATTTTAACGTTGTAACGCAGAGAGATTCGATACAAATTTTCGCCAGCGCTCACCACGTGTTGAGTGCTCGATTCGTCTGCGGCAGATTCGCTTGCGTTAGTTGTGCTTTGCGTGGATGCCTGCTCTTCCAATTCTTTAGTTACTGATTGCTCACTATCTACTAGCGGATTAGCCTCTGTTAAAGGTTCTGTTGATATGGTGGTCACATCTGCCGTTTCATTGACAGCAGTGTCAGTAGTACCCGCCGCACCTGCTTCATCGTTTTCACTTGCAGATTCATCTGCTTTAACTGCTGAAATCTCGTTATGCTCTGAAGCTTCACTCGCCTCAACTATGTTACTTGTCTCTTCGTCAGCAACCGGAAGCGTAGGTTCATTCGTAATCGGACTTTCTGACTCTACTGGAGGCGCTGGCTTGCTTTCGACTGTGGGTTGCGCTGCCACTTTATTTGTAACTTGTGGTTTAGTTAAGTTAGCTAAGTAACGTTGGGTTAACGGGTGTCGCGGATACATCCGCATCAGCATCTCACCATACCCTTTGGCATCATCCTGTTGGTCTAATCCTTGGGCTATTTGTACTTGCATCCATAACGTTTCGGCAGAGACCCGTGCTACCCGCTGATAACGTGCTAGCGTCTGTTTCGCTAACGCATATTGCTCTTGATCAATTTGCAATTCCGCGAGTAAAAACAAACTTTTGGCACGTGTCGGCTGATGTTTAAGTGCTGTTTGCAGATACTCAATAGCTTCATTTGGTCGCTCTTGGCTCAAGCTACATAGCGCGATGTTCTCATAAGTTTCTGCTGAGTTAGCGTACGTCTGGCTATTAACCGCTTGCATAAAAAACTTTTTCGCCTGATCGTAGCGCCCTTGCTGACAAAGGAATGCGCCGTAACTATTGGCGATGTCTGGATTTCTGGGGTCTAAATCAAGGGCATTTTGGTAGGATTGTTCAGCACGCTTCACTTCTTCAACGAGCTGATAGTAATAGGCCAAACTGTAGTGCGCATCTGCCAGCCGTGGCGCAAACTCCAACGCTTTATCTAAATTGAGTTTCGCCTGAGTATAATTGCCGTTTTTTAAATACGTTAGGCCAAGAGAAATTCGGGTCTTTGCGGCTTCAACCTGATCAAAATCATTACTTCTTTCGAAGCCTTCTGGCAATGGCTCACTAACACATCCAGCTAAAGTCAGTAAAAGCAGAAAACCTAATATTCGTCCAAACATTCAAATGCTCATTCAGGTCGTTAGAGTTATCTACGCAAATCTATCAGAATAGCGGCTAATAACAATGGTTTATCGGGTTAAAATCGGTGAATACGGCTATTCAGAGACTTTTACTGCGATAGGTTGACCTTTCTGCTGCTTTTTCATCAGTCGTTTGGTTCTGTCAACCACATCACCAACGAGCTGTCCACACGCTGCATCAATATCATCACCGCGCGTCTTTCTGACCACCACCGTAAACCCATAACTCATGAGTACCTTGGCAAAGCGATCAATACGCGAATTACTCGAACAGGTATAGGGGGAACCTGGGTACGGATTGAATGGGATCAAATTGATCTTACTAGGCGTATCTTTCAATACTTTTGCTAATTGATGAGCTTGGTCAGTGCTGTCATTGATTTGATTTAGCATGACATACTCAACTGTCACTCGACCTTGGTTCGCTTTAGACTTGGCTAAATAACGGCGTACTCCGGCTAAAAATGCATCAATATTGTACTTTTTGTTGATTGGCACAATTTCATTACGCAGTTCATCGGTAGGCGCATGCAGTGAAATGGCCAAAGCCACATCAATCTGGTCGCCCAACATATCGAGCGCAGGTACGACACCTGAGGTAGATAAAGTGACACGACGCTTAGATAAGCCAAAACCAAAATCATCTAACATAATATCCATCGCTGGCACGACGTTTTTGAGATTGAGTAATGGCTCTCCCATTCCCATCATAACCACGTTAGTGATTGGACGTTTACTGCTATCGTTAGACAAGCCTAACGTGGTAGCCACTCGCCAAACCTGACCGATAATCTCGGCAACCGATAAATTTCGATTAAAACCCTGTTGCGCGGTTGAACAAAAGGTACATTCAAGGGCACAGCCCACTTGAGACGATACGCACAAAGTGGCGCGGTCAGTTTCTGGGATCCATACTGTTTCTACTTCTTGACCGCCGTCAAGACGCAAGGCGAACTTGATGGTTCCGTCAGTAGCATTTTGCTGATAAGCAATTTCCGGTGCACGGATCTCACATTGCGCGGATAATTTTGCGCGCAATGATTTGTTCAAGTTGGTCATCTTGTCAAAGTCATGCTCGCCGTGCTGATAAATCCACTTCATCAGCTGATCGGCACGAAATGGTTTTTCACCAATGGTGGCAAAAAATTCACGCAGTCCAGCTCGATTAAGGTTCAGCAAATTAACGCGCTTCTGCTCTGGCTGTGCCATTTGAACAGAATCTGATTGAGTTTCGACGTTTGCACTAGTTGACATTTTTAGGCCTCATTGAATACGCAAAAAGGGAGCGATAAGCTCCCTTTATCGATTCTAGCTAGTAATTAGCGAGTGCGAGGGCAGATTTCTTCTTCAGAGAAGAAATAAGCAATTTCACGAGCTGCTGATTCTGGCGCATCTGAACCGTGTACCGCATTTTCATCGATTGATTCAGCATAATCGGCGCGCAGAGTGCCCGCAGTCGCTTCTGCTGGATTAGTTGCACCCATGATTTCGCGATTACGTACAACCGCATTTTCGCCTTCAAGCACTTGCACCATTACCGGACCAGATGTCATGAAGTTAACCAATGCAGTGAAGAAAGGACGCTCTTTATGCTCAGCATAGAAACCTTCAGCCTGCTCTTTGCTCATGTGCAACATTTTAGAAGCAACAATGCGTAGACCAGCAGTTTCGAAACGGTTATAGATTGCACCGATCACATTTTTAGCTACTGCGTCAGGCTTGATGATTGAAAAAGTACGTTCTAGAGCCATGCTCCATCTCCGAAAAAATAGGTTAATAAAATTTTGGTGGCGGATTATATGCAATTACGCCGCAAATGCCTAGTGTTGCCGTACAACTATTCATCAAGAGTTATGTATTGATGCCCGTTCACGCAGTTTGGGAACGACATTTTGGATGCAGTGCACGGCATAATCAATTTCAGCTTCAGTAGTAAAGCGCCCGATACTAAAGCGAATTGAACTCAAAGCGTCTGCATCGCTGAGCCCCAAAGCCTTGAGTACATATGAGGGTGCCACTGTTGCACTGTTACACGCAGAACCGGAAGATACCGCCAATTCACCCAGCGCCATTAGCAATGACTCGCCATCAATGTCGGGAAAACACACATTGAGATACCCGGCGCAGCGCTTGTCCCTATCACCGTTAAGTCGCATCATTGGAATTGTTGCTATGCCTTCCCAAAAACGCTGGGCTAGCGCAGCAATACGCTTTTGTTCTGCCGCCATCTCTTGGCCGGCCAGTTCAAACGCGGTGCCCATTCCCACAATCTGGTGCGTCGCCAACGTGCCCGAACGCATGCCTCGCTCGTGCCCACCACCATGGATCAGTGCTGCTACGCGCACTTTCGGCTTGCGACGCACAAACAATGCTCCAACGCCTTTTGGACCATAACTTTTATGCGCAGAAAATGACATTAAGTCGACAGCTAGGCTTTGCAAATCAATCGTTACTTTACCGGTGCTCTGGGCCGCGTCCACATGGAAGAGAATGCCTTTTTTACGGCAAATTTCACCAATCGACGCAATATCTTGGATAACACCAATCTCGTTGTTGATATGCATGACTGAAACCAGCACCGTATCGTCTCGCAGGGCTGCGGTGAGTTGTGCTAGGTCCAATACCCCATTGGGTAGCGGTTGCAAATAGGTAACCTCATAGCCTTCCTGCTCAAGCTGTTCACAGGTATCCAACACCGCTTTGTGCTCAGTGGCGAGAGTGACAATATGTTTGCCTTTCTCCGAATTGGCATAAACTGCCCCTTTAATCGCTAGGTTGTCAGACTCTGTCGCTCCGCTAGTAAAGATAATCTCTCTGGGATCGGCATTGACTAAATCAGCGATTTGTCCACGCGCAATGTCGACTAATTCTTCAGCTTGCCAACCGAACTTATGTGAGCGTGAAGCGGGGTTGCCAAACGCGCCATCAAGGGTCAAACACTGCATCATTTTTTCCGCCACCCGCGGGTCAACCGGCGTGGTCGCAGCGTAATCGAGATATATCGGAGTCTTAACAGAGTTCATTTCAATCTCATATGCAAAGCAGCCGCTTAAATTTGCGGATCGAAGGCTTCTTTTGCCTGTTCTTTCGTCAAGTTCACGGTGGGTTTTAAGCCGGTCTCAGCAAAGTCATCCACTGTTAACGAATGCAACGACTTAGTACACACGTTGCCCCCCATCGCTTGGATGGCGGCACACATTTCTTCTACCTTGGCATCCATTAAATGGACATGCTCTAACATTACGCCCATCGCGTTGGCCACAGGATCGGGATTGTCCGCAGCCACAGCGTAGGCGTCGAAGCCATATTTTTGTGCGATTTTACTGCGTCTCTCATTATCCACTGGATTGGCTGTTGTCGTCTCTGCTTTGGCAGCGATAATTCGCCCAGGGATCCCAACAGCAGTAGCCCCTGCGGGAACATCGCGAACTACAACTGAGTTTGAACCAACCTTGCCACCTTCTTCAATGGTGATTGGGCCTAACACCTTTGCTCCGGCTCCTACAACCACGTTATTCTTTAAGGTCGGGTGGCGTTTACCGCTTTTCCACGTCGTACCGCCCAGAGTTACCCCATGGTAAAGAGTGACGTCATCGCCAATCTCAGCCGTTTCACCAATGACCACACCCATGCCGTGATCAATGAAAAAACGACGCCCTAAGGTAGCACCGGGATGAATTTCAATGCCCGTGAGCCAACGTGAAAACGTCGATATCGTGCGTGCCAACCATTTCCAGTTGCGCCGCCACAACTTGTGACTCAAGCGATGGATCCAAATGGCGTGTAATCCAGGGTAATTAGTTAATATCTCAAAGGTATTGCGCGCCGCCGGATCTCGATGAAAGACGCTAGCGATATCTTCTTTGATACGCTCAAACATACGGCTAAAACCTTAACTATTATCAGCAGGCGGCTGGTCTGCCGCTGTCGTTGAAACTGTGGTGGATTTATCGATTGACGACAAGATACCACGCAAAATGTTTAACTCCAGAGACTCTGGACGCGCGCGATTGAACAATCGACGTAACTTAGTCATTACCATACCCGGATGGTTTTTAACGATAAAACCGGTTTTAGTGAGTGACTGCTCTAAATGTGTATAAAATCGTTCCAAATCTTCTGCAAGCGGATACTCTTCTTCTACGCTAGGGTGTGAGTCTTGCTCTAAGAAGGCCATGCGCACTTCGTAACACAAGGTCTGCACCGCTGCGGCCAAATTTAATGAGCTGTATTCTGGATTTGCCGGGATACACACATGAAAGTGACATTGCTGCAGCTCTTCATTAGTTAAGCCATTGTTTTCACGGCCAAACACTAACGCCACAGGATATTTCTGTGCTTCAGCGACCAGTTTTACCCCACAACCGCGCGGCTCTAACATCGGCCAGGAGTGCGTGCGCGAGCGTGCTGAAGTCCCAACCACCAATCCACAATCTGCGACAGCCTCTTCGAGCGTACTGACGGATTTTGCTGCAGCTAATACATCACCCGCACCCGCCGCCAAAGCTGACGACTTTCCGTCTGGGGGCGAGACTGGGTCAACCAATACCAATTGACTTAACCCCATAGTTTTCATCGCCCGCGCAGCCGAGCCAATGTTGCCTGTGTGTGAGGTGTTGACCAAAACGATACGAATGTTGTCTAGCATAAAACCTTATTGATACGTCACGTATTCCAGTAATAATGGCCGGAGTTTAGCACATTCGTATGTGACTGGCAGTGCCAAAACGATTTAACTCAGAACCGGAGTTTATGGATTAAATGATTGCAAAAAAGCGCGGTTCTGATAGTATCCGCTCGTTTTTTGGTCGCGCTATCTGGCGGACCGTTTTCTGTTCTTTGACAACTGATGGTGACTACAATGCATCCTATGCTAAACATTGCGGTGCGCGCTGCACGCGTGGCCGGAAATATTATTGCTCGCGGGTTTGAAAACCGTGACGACCTCGATACTCAGTCAAAAGCCAAAAATGACTTTGTGACCCGCATTGACAAAGAAGCTGAACAAGCCATCATCAGTAAAATCAAACAGTCTTATCCCGACCACGCCTTTTATGGCGAAGAATCTGGCAAACAGGGTAGCGACGAAACCTTTACTTGGATCATTGACCCGCTCGACGGCACAACTAACTTTATCAAAGGCATTCCACACTTCTGTGTATCAATTGCTTTATTGCACAAAGGCCGCTTAGATCAAGGCGTAGTATTTGACCCTATCCGCGGCGAACTATTCACCGCAAGCAAAGGCGCTGGTGCGCAGTTAAACGGGTACCGGATCCGTACAGGTAAGCAAAAAGATCTAGAGCAAACGGTCTTAGCAACTGCCTTCCCTTTCAAACAAAAAGATACGCTGGCAAGCTATACCGATAGTTTTACCCGAATTTTTACCGCAGCAGGTGATATTCGTCGCACTGGCTCTGCGGCACTGGACATGGCTTATGTTGCAGCTGGTCGCTTTGATGGTTATTGGGAGCGCGGTGTACAGCCTTGGGACATCGCAGCAGGTGAACTTTTAGTGCGTGAAGCTGGTGGTTTGGTTACTGACTTTAAAGGCAACAATGATCCACTTTACGCTGGCGAAATGGTGGCAGGCAGCCCGCGAGTAGTTCAGCAATTAGTTAAGCACCTTAAATAACGGCTTATTGCGAGAAGGTTAAAAGTGAAGCGTACTCGCAAGCACAATTACCAATCGACACTGACAAACAAAAAAACCGCTCGTTGAGCGGTTTTTTTTGCTTAGCGATTATCCCTTAGGGCATCGCGTCAAATTCTTCACCTTCTTTTTCCACTTGAGGTGGCATCAAATCTTCTTTGCTAATACCCAGCGACAACGCCACCGAACTGGCAACGTAGATTGATGAATAAGTACCAATGATCACACCAAACAACAATGCGGTTGCGAATCCGTGGATCAATGCACCGCCTTTAAAGAACAAGGCTAGCAATACTAATACCGTAGTCAATGAAGTAACGATGGTACGGTTCAACGTTTGGGTTAACGAGATGTTGATGATTTCTTCTGGCGTGCCTTTGCGCACCTTGCGGAAGTTTTCACGAATACGGTCGGAAACAACGATGGTGTCGTTCAGCGAGTAACCGATTACGGCAAGCACGGCCGCTAGGATCGTCAGGTCAAACTCTAGCTGCAGCACCGCAAACAAGCCTAAGGTTATGATTACATCGTGCGCCAATGCGCCAACTGAGCCCAAAGCAAAACGCCATTCAAAGCGCATGGCAACGTAGATCAAGATACAGATCAGTGCGACTAACATCGCCAATCCGCCCTGCTCGGTTAACTCTTCACCCACATTTGGACCAACAAACTCGATCCGACGCATATCCACTTGCTCACCTTCAGCGCGCAATGCAGCTAAGATCTGATCACCAATCGTGGCAGAGTTAACCCCTTCGCGCGGCGCAATGCGGATCAATACGTCTTGGCTGCTACCAAAGTTTTGTACGATTGCATCGGCAAAATCTGCTTCCGTCAACTGCACGCGAATTCGTTCTAAATTCGCGGTATTAGGGTAACCCACCTCAATCAAGGTTCCACCAGTAAAGTCCAAACCCAAGTTTAATTTATTGGTGGTTAATGCCACGATAGAACCAATGATCAAAATTGTCGATAGGATCATCATTGGCATGCGCAAGCGCATGAAGTTTACGGTTTCGGCTAATTTAAGTAATTGCATGATGATTCTCCTTAAATCGCCAATTTGCTTACTTTACGGCCACCCCAAATGAGGTTAACCAAAGTGCGCGTTACGATGATGGCTGTGAACATTGAAGTCGCGATACCAATCATTAAGGTCACTGAGAACCCTTTGATAGGACCCGTGCCCACAGCAAATAAGATGAGACCAGCAATAAAGGTGGTGATATTCGCATCAAGGATTGTAGAAAACGCACTATCAAAACCATGATGGATCGCCTGCTGAGGACTACGTCCTTCTGCGAGTTCTTCTCTTATCCGTTCAAATATCAGTACGTTGGCGTCAACTGCCATACCAACAGTTAGTACAATCCCAGCCATTCCCGGCAGGGTTAGCGTTGCGCCTGGGATCATCGACATAATGCCCACAATCATAACCACGTTGCCGATTAGCGCAATATTGGCTACAACGCCAAAGGCTTTGTAGTACACCAACATAAAGGCTAAGACCAAAACCATACCCCACATGATGGCTTGCATACCTAATTCAATATTCTCTTTACCGAGGCTTGGGCCAACGGTGCGCTCTTCAACGATTTGAATCGGGGCAATCAGCGCACCCGCGCGCAAAAGTAAAGATAGGTCACGCGCTTCTTTGGGTGAATCTAAGCCGGTAATACGGAAACTGCTACCCAGCTGAGCTTGAATAGTCGCGACGTTGATGACTTCCTCGTGCTTTTCGAACACCAACTTGCCATTCGCATCACGTTCATCAGTGGCCTTGTATTCAATGAATACTGTCGCCATTGGCTTGCCAATGTTACCGCGTGTATTACGGGACATTTTATTGCCACCGTCACTGTCTAACGAGATGTTGACCTGTGGAATACCATATTCATCCACGCCACTACTGGCGTCGATAATGTGGTTACCAGTCAGCATTATGCGTTTTTCCAGTAACTGTGGCACGCCATTACGATCTTCCAACAATTGTGAACCCGCCGGTACACGGCCATTCAATGCATCACGAATATCGTTGCGCTGATCCACCATACGAAACTCTAGCGTTGCCGTGGCATTAAGAATTTCTTTTGCGCGGGCAGTGTCTTGAATACCAGGCAACTGCACTACAATGCGGTCAGCACCTTGTTTCTGCACCAGGGGCTCAGCAACACCTAATTGGTTAACCCGGTTACGGATAATGGTGATATTTTGCTTAACCGCGTAGTCACGAATTTCTGCCAAACGAGTTTCAGAAAAAGTCGCTTCGATGCGCAAATCGCTCTTTTCTTCAAAGACTAAGTCACGATTGCGGTTACGTAAGAAAAACTCAGCGCTGTCCAATGTTTCTTGGTCACGAAAAACAATCTCAACACCATTCTCGATAGCGCGCACAGAGCGATAACGCAAACCTTCTTCACGCAACGCTGTGCGGAAGTCACCTTGCGCGTCCTCTAAGGCTTTTTCGATGGCCGAATTCATATCGACTTCCATCAAAAAATGTACCCCACCACGCAAGTCCAAGCCCAGCTTCATTGGTGCACCACCAATGCTAGAAAGCCATTCTGGCGTGTCCGGCGCAAGGTTCATGGCAACAAAGTAGTCATCTCCTAGCGCTTGCTGCAACACTTCACGCGCGACTAACTGCACATCGCCATCCGCAACGCGCACCAAAATTTGGTCATTGGCGAATTCAATACGCTTGCTGGCAATGTTATTTTCTTCTAGCGTGGCATTGATTTGCTCAACCATGCTTTGCGTGACTTGAGCGTTTCGCCCAGCGGAAATTTGCACCGCGTGATCTTCACCGTATAAATTAGGCAATGCGTAAAGTGCACAGCCAAATACAACGATTAATACCAACAGTGTCTTCCAAATTGGATTTTGATTTAACACAACAACATTCCTTTGAAGCCAAGCTCGCTTGGCGTCATTTCAATTAAATAGCTTTCATTGTCCCTTTGGGCAGAACAGCGGTTACCGCAGCTTTTTGCACCACGATGTTATTCGTTTCATTAAGGGCTATTTCAATGAAATCTTTGTCTTCACTCACTTTGGTGATCTTGCCGACAAGGCCACCTTGGGTGAGCACTTCATCGCCTTTACTCAATGATGCAACCAGGTTTTTATGTTCTTTAACGCGCTTCGCTTGTGGACGATACAACAAGAAGTAGAAGATCAGACCAAACACCACCAACATGATGATCATTTCAAAGCCGCCGCCTTGTGGGCTACCAGCTGCTTGCGCGTGTGCGTCAGAAATAAAAAAACTCATATCATTCCCCGTTTATTTTGTTGTTATAACGCCGGTACCGGCATGTTTTTCTTTGCATAAAAATCTTGTACGAAATCATCGAGTTCATTGGCTTCGATGGCATCGCGCAACCCTTGCATCACGCGCTGGTAATAGCGCAGATTATGGATTGTGTTCAGTCGTGCACCCAGTATCTCGTTGCACTTGTCTAAGTGATGTAAGTATGCACGAGAATAATTTTTACAAGTGTAACAGTCACAATTTTCATCCAATGGTGCGGTATCGGTTTTATGCGCAGCGTTGCGGATCTTGATAACACCCTCAGTGACGAATAGGTGACCGTTGCGCGCATTGCGCGTTGGCATCACACAATCAAACATATCGATACCACGTCTAACCGCTTCAACAATGTCTTCCGGTTTACCGACTCCCATTAAATAGCGTGGTTTATCCGCAGGAATTTTAGGTGCCGTATGTTCAATAATCCGGATCATATCTTCTTTGGGTTCACCGACCGATAGCCCGCCAATGGCATAACCATCAAACTCGATATCCATTAAGCCAGCCAACGAGACATCACGCAGGTTTTCGTACATACCACCTTGTATAATCCCAAACAATGCCGACTCACTATCACCATGCGCGTCTTTACTGCGCTTTGCCCAGCGCAGTGATAATTCCATCGATAGCCGGGCTTCTTGTTCCGTCGCTGGGTATGGCGTGCACTCATCGAAAATCATCACAATGTCAGAGCCTAAATCGCGTTGCACTTCCATGGATTTTTCCGGCGTCAGTAAGATTTTTTCCCCATTGATCGGCGAACGAAAAGTAACGCCTTCTTCTGTGATCTTGCGCAAATCGCCAAGAGAAAAAACCTGAAAACCACCACTATCAGTTAGGATAGGTTTCTGCCAATGCATAAAATCGTGCAGATCGCCGTGCTGGCGAATGATCCCGGTGCCGGGCCGTAACATGAGGTGAAAGGTATTTCCTAAACAAATATGCGCACCTGAAGCGTCAAGCTCTTCAGGCGTCATGCCTTTGACTGTACCGTAAGTACCTACCGGCATAAACGCAGGCGTTTCGACGACGCCTCTTTCGAACACCAATTGGCCGCGCCGCGCGCCTTTATCAGTGTTTAACAGTTTAAACTGCATGAATATTCCGACAACTGTGTTATTGCAAAAATTTGGGGCGCGATTATACCAGTTATCTCAAGAAGGTCATGTGTTATCCGCTTTTTCAATGAACATTGCATCGCCGTAACTAAAGAAGCGGTACTCATTTTCAATAGCTTGCTGATATGCGGCCATGACATGATCCCGCCCAGCAAAGGCACTGATCAGCATCATCAGGGTCGACTCCGGCAGATGAAAATTAGTAATCATGGCATCGACCACGTTAAACCGATAACCGGGATAAATAAAAATACTGGTATCATCAAAAAACGTGGCTATTTCACCACTACTGCCGGCGGTTTCTAATGACCGAACTGAGGTCGTACCGACGGCGACTACGCGTCCACCATTGGCTTTTGCGGCTTTTACCGCCGCAACCACGTCTTCGGGAACCTCAGCATATTCAGCATGCATTTGATGTTCTTCTATGTTTTCCACACGCACAGGTTGGAAGGTGCCCGCCCCCACATGCAAGGTAACAAAGGCTAACTGAACCCCTTTTTTGCGCAGCGCTTCCAGTGTTGCGTCGTCGAAGTGCAAACCCGCAGTAGGTGCAGCAACGGCTCCCGGCTTCTCACCATAAACCGTCTGGTAGCGAGTTTTATCGGAATCTTCGTCAGGTCTGTCAATGTAGGGCGGTAAGGGCATGTGCCCATACTGATCGAGCATGGCCAAAATCGATTCTCCGCCCTTAAACTCCAGCTCAAATAGCGCACCTTGACGTCCCACCACTTCAACATCAATGGCGTTCTCAAGTCGCAACAGGGTGCCAGGTTTCGGGGCTTTGCTTGCGCGCACATGCGCTAAAGCAGTGTTACTTTTTAAGATACGTTCGATCAATACCTCGACCTGACCGCCTGTCGCCTTTTGCCCCATCAACCGAGCGGGAATAACCTTGGTATTATTGAATACCAGCAAATCATTTGGCTGTAATAAATCCAGAATATCAGTAAATTTACCGTGCTTTACCTCACCGCTTTTACCGTCTAGCTGTAACAGCCGACTCGCAGTGCGTTCCGGGGTTGGATACTTAGCGATTAAATGTTCAGGTAACTCAAAATTAAAATCTGACAATTTCATAGGTATTCACTATATAGCGGTGGGTTTAGTCGAAGGGAAACTTACAGTGTGCGGATTTTACGTATCATTTCTAATACCTGCAATGCGTTTTTGATACTCTAATTGCATCGATAATCCCGTCGTTTCTGGCTAAAGTTTATACAACTTCACTTCTTCCATGTTGTAAACAGACAGTGTTGTTCTCCTAACTTCCTTATTGCTCGCTCCGGCGAGCTTTTTTTATTGTTGGATATCATCCAAGATTTCAGTAACGCTTTCAAAGTCTAACGAACGTACATTAAGTACAGACATAATTTGTAACAAAAGGTCGGCACCTAAAATTCCTTTATTAATTTTGTTGCGTAAGTTGTCTGCACTTTGCTGGATCCCAATGGCGTCAAGACGCTCACTCAACGCCTGATAAGTCACGTCCCGCTTGGACATTTCCATTTTGATCACACGTTGTAATGCAATGCGCCAAAGAGCATTCGTTTTTGCAGTCATGATACCTCACAAACGTAAATTATAATTCACAAATAGACTGTATTTGCTACTTTTGTTTAAAATTAATATTGACACGTTTAACCTCAAATGACTACACTTTTGAGCGTGCATTAACTGATACCCAAGACATAGTCTTATTTCTCGATTAAGGGTAGAGTATACACATAGTCCACAGTAACTGGAGAAAGTGAATGAGCTGGAACTTGCAACAACTGACGGAACTGCTTGCTGAGCAGGGTCAATATGTAGTCACACAGGAAGAACACTGCTTATTGATAGCTAACGAAGATGGCATTGATGCCTGGTTAGCCATTAGTGGCGAGCAAATTTTAGTCGAAAGCTTACTTTTCGCGGTTTCTGAAGTGACTGATACTAAAGCCCTAAATGACGAGATCTTACGCACCCATATGATTTTCCCATTGACGACCGTCGGCATCTCAACGGTAGGCAATGAGGATTATTACACTGCCTTTGGGTCGTTAAGTGCACAATCAAAAGCTGAAAGCGTGTTGATCGAGATTGAGACCCTGTTTCAAAACGTCGCAGGATTTCTCGATGCGTATCAATCTCACCTCAGTGTTAGCGTTTAATCAGTCAGGAGATTTTTATGTCAGTATGGCGAAAGTTAGTCACCGCGGTGAAAGGTGGTGCCACAGAAGCAGCGCAATCGGTTGTGGACAGTCAAGCAATCCGTATCCTTGAGCAAGAGATCCGTGAAGCGAAAGAAGAATTGCGTAAATCCGACCACGCGCGCACGCAAATTCTGGCTAAATGCAAACTCGCTCAACAAAAGGTGGATAGTCTTGACGCGAGCATCGCACAATATGAAGAACACGCGCGCAAAGCAGTAGATACAGACCGTCAATTGGCCTTGGACTGTGCGCAAAAAGTCTCTGATTTAAAAGCAGAACGTGAAGCTGAACAAAGCTATCTTGACCAGTTTAAAAAATCGGAAACTCAACTCGCGCAAAATATTTCCCAAGCGAAAGCCAACTTGCGCCGCTTGGAACAGCAAGTTGATATGGTTAAAGCCACAGAGTCTGTGCAAAAAGCTCAGGTAGCAGTTTCATCAAGACACATGGGTGCGAATAGCAAAATGAAGACGGCAACGGAGTCATTGCAGCGCATTCAAGAACGCCAAACTCTGCGCAACGCTGAATTGGAAGCAGCAGAAGAACTCGCCAGCAGCGAATCTTCTGATGATTTGGAAAAGCGTCTTGCTGCAGCGGGGATCAAAGGCGGGCAAAGCTCTGCAGATGATGAGTTAAGTCGTATTCTTGGCAAATAGAGACCACTATGAATTTGTGGGGTAAAGTCCGCAAAGTAATGTTGCAATACTTCGCCGAGGCGCGCTGGTACACCATCGCCTTGGTGTTAGTATTTTACGCCATAAGTAGTTGGTGCCTACTCTATTTAGCCGACGAAACCGCACTGCTGAGTGCGCATGATTTTATTTATTGGTTGGCCGTCACCGGTTCTACCGTGGGTTATGGTGATTATTCACCGGTAACCCCTGCGGGTAAAATGATTGTCGCGTTCTATATCATCCCTTTAGGTTTAAGTATTTTTGCGATGGTCGTGGGCCGCATTGCAAGTTGGGTTTCGCGCCAATGGCAAAAAGGAGTGTTAGGTTTGAAAAGTCTCAACGTTCAGGAGCATATTCTGGTTATCGGTTGGAACGACAACCGAACCTTACAATTACTCAAATTACTGCTGCAAGAGCGCGCTGACTCAAGTGATGCGCCTGACATCGTCTTGTGTGTACGAGCCGAAGTGAACAATCCGCTGCCAGGCGAGATCGAGTTTGTCAAAGTCGCGTCTTTTAATAATGATGAGATGGATCGTGCCGGTGTCGCCGATGCGAAAACCATTATTATCGATAATCCTTTGGACGATGTAACAATGACGACCGCATTGTATTGCGCGCAACGCAATCCCAATGCGCACTTGGTCGCCTACTTTCATGATGAAAACCTATCTAAACTGCTCGAAAAACATTGTCCGAATGTAGAGTGTACACCGAGCGTGGCGGTGGAAATGCTAGCAAAATCAGCATTTGATCCGGGTTCCAGTGTGCTCCATCACGACTTATTGGATGTCCAAGAAGGCCAAGCCCAATACTCTGTTACTGTGCCGCCAAGCGTAACTGAACTCTCATTAGAGGCGATATTTATCAATTTAAAGCGCCAGTACGAAGCCATTTTTATCGGTTACGCGCCGCAGGGAGATTATCGCCAAATGCGTGTCAACCCAGTGCTTAGCGAGTCAGTCTCTGGCGGCGACAAGCTCTTTTATATCGCTGATAAACGTATACCCTCAGTGGATTGGCAGCGCTTGGTGGCCGAGGGGTAATGCATGTTTAAGAAATGGTTCTCTAAACCTGAAGAAAATACGCCCAAAGCGCCAGAAATTATGGGCTTGTACTTGGGTGGTTCGTTTGAGTTAGATGCGCTAAAACTGCGTTTGCTGGTGCCGCAGCTGTTGATAGAAAATCCCGCCAGTAAACACATTATTCAAGCAGTTGGTGAAGTCGAGTTGGATAGCGGTGGCAAAATGCTGCGTTTTTATACTGACGATGATGCGTTTTTACAAGTTGTCCTTGATGGTGGCGACACAGAAGCGCATATCACTGACGTGAAGCTATGGTATTTCTACGATACCCAGACCATTGGCAATGATCAGCAATGGCAGGAAGCGTTGGCATCGGGTATTTCACAGCCAGAATACACTCTGGACGGTACTGTTTTCTCTCGGGTTTGGAATGCCGTCGGTGAAGTGTCTCCATCCGTTGCCTTTACCGAGACAACCTATGAAGAAGATGGTGATACCAGTCAGACTGATCAGTTTATGATGCTGTATGAACGGCAAATCGATGCAGATACTTTTGAATCTCTCTTAGTTGCCGGTGAAGAGAAAATCGTTAACCACAATGTAGACCGGTGTTTAGTGCGCAGTACCGGCTTTGATATTCAACCTGCGGATATAAAAATCAACGGTTAAAACAGGCTGGCGTTTAGGGATTAAGTTGATACTCTATTGCTCATAGTCAATAGAATGCAGACCTTGGCTTAACGCGAATAAGCTTACGCAAGGTCTTTTTTTGACCGACATTGGTGTTACAGAATTAGAGCCAATTTTTGCACTTTGCAGCATGAATTTAAAAAGGAAACTCATATGGACGCACTTTACGCATCAATCTCAAATCTAGACTCTTTTGCGATGTATTTCGCAATCAGTATCGTATTCTTATTTGTTTTTAAAATTATCTACGCCTTTGTAACCCCTCACGATGAATGGCATCTCGTCAAAGAGCAGCGCAGTGTTGCCGCAGCGATCGGTTTCGGTGGCGCAATGGTCGGGTTCGCCATTGCACTGGGAGGCGCGGTAGCAAATTCGCAATCACTCATTGATTTTGGCGTGTGGGGAGTCGTCGCGATTATTGCTCAAGCGCTGGCCTTTGCAGTGCTGCGCTTTACCTTCATGCCTAAGATTGCTGAACGGATTAATAATGATGAGATATCTGCAGGGGTTATGTTAGCCGCAGTCTCTATCGCAGTAGGTTTACTCAATGCAGCATGCATGACGTACTAAGGGGGGCTTATGTCAACACGTAAACGCTCTGGCAGTATTAATTTGCATCGTATGCGCAAAATGTTTGCGCTGAAACCCGTCGCCGTAGGTGTTGCTTCGATTTTCCTGACCGCTTGTGGCGATCGTCAGGAAGGGATCATCTACACCTCACTAGATGAATGTGTCAATGACAATCCGGCGTCGGCTGCTGATGTCTGCCGCGCAGCCTATGAAGAAGCATTAGCCGAGGCTGAACGCACAGGGCCCAAATTCGCTTCAGAGAATGACTGTGAATACGAATTCGGCCCCAATCAATGTCGCTACGTAGATACCAATCAAGGTTCATTCTTCATGCCTTTCATGGCCGGCTACATGGTTAGCGAATTACTATCACCGAAGAAACGCTACTATACACAGCCGATGTATACCTCCTACTCCCGCTATTCACCGTTTCGTGGGCGCTGGGCAATGGCAGATGGTTATGTATTTGACGGTGATATCCGCAATAATCGTTACCGTGTACGTGAATCAACCTTTGAGAAGAAACCAACGGTTGCACGCACTATCAAGCGTGGTGGGTTTGGCAGTACGGTAAGAGCCAAGTCCAGTTGGGGAAGCTCATCACGTAAAGGTAGCTGGGGCGGCTAATTTGTTACGCATTCCTATCGCTGAGCGCCCGCGCTGGCGCCAGCGGGCTGCTGAGTTCGGCTTTCATTTCCATACCATGTACGGTGAGCCCTATTGGGATGAAAGTGCGTACTACCAATTTACCCTTGCACAAATAGAAACTGATATTGAAGATCCAACGGCTCAGCTACATCAGATGTGTTTGGCAGCAGTTGCAACTGTGGTCAATAGCGATGAATGGTTACGTCGATTCCAAATACCTGAGACTTTTTGGGATCCAGTGCGTGAGTCTTGGCATACTCAACAGCCCTCGCTTTATTCAAGGCTTGATTTAGTCTATGACGGCAAAAGCCCGGCTAAGCTATTAGAAAACAATGCCGATACACCGACGTCTCTGTACGAGTCTGGCTTCTGGCAATGGCTTTGGCTAGAGGACAATGTGCAAAAAGGTGCGTTGCCCCGCCAATGTGACCAGTTCAATTCCTTACAAGAACGTCTGATCCAGCAACTTCGAGTGATTGCTAACTATTATCAATGTGAACACATGCATTTTAGTTGCTGCCAAGATACTGAAGAAGATCGCGGTACCGTGCAGTATTTACAAGACTGTGCCAGCGACGCGGGATTACAAAATAGTTTTGTGTATATCGAAGATATTGGCCTTGCAGAAGATCATTCTGGCAAGCTGATTTTCTCTGATCTCGACGATGCAGCAATCGCGTGTTGTTTTAAGCTGTATCCTTGGGAGTTTATGCTACGTGAGGAGTTCGCAAGCTCAATTGTTGAGGCGAAAACCCGCTGGATCGAGCCATTATGGAAATCCATACTCTCAAACAAAGCATTGTTGCCGCTACTTTGGCAGCTTTATCCCGACCACCCTAATTTATTGCCGGCTTATTTCAGTGCTGATTGGCAACAATTAAGCCATGCAGAAAAACAATCTCGCTGGGTGAAAAAGCCCATTTTTTCGCGTGAAGGTGCCAATATTAGTGTTATTCAGGGAGATGCCGCACTACTTAGCACTGATGGCCCCTACGGAGAGGAAGGATTTATCATGCAAGCGCATCACGCGCTACCACGCTATGCTGACAACTATACCTTAATCGGTTCATGGCTGGTAAATGACCAGCCCGCAGGGATTTCTGTGCGCGAAGATACCTCACCGATCACGCAAGATCTATCACGCTATATGCCCCACGTGATCCTTGGCTGAGCTGAAAGTACATTAAGCTACCTAAATCTACGCTCTTACGAATTGCAACGCTGAGTCCATGCACTTCGCAGTATTAAAAATGTTGCGTAAGGGTAACACTGGGTAATTTTTTCAGCCTCCCCTGTAAAGCTGCAACTTTGACTAGACCCACAAATTTACAATAATTAATTTTTTCATTATTAATCAATACCTTACCTGTTGGTACGCGATTAGCATGAGTAGTATTGAATTTTTAACGGAGGAAAAAATTATGAAACGCACATTACTTGCACTATCAATCGCTGGTCTTTTCACTGTAGCTGCACAGGCTAATCACCACAATGCAGCGATGGATAAAAACTCAAGCACAACCAATGCATGGCAGGATACTGCAATGGACGCTTGGATTGATGGTAAAGCCGAGGCGACATTGCTGTTCAACGGTAATTTAGATTCGTTCGACATTAATACCGATGTGAAAGACGGTGTTGTTACACTCACGGGTAAGGTTGATAGCTCAGTCGACATGAAACTTGCAGAGGAGTTAATTACCGGGATTGACGGAGTCAATGAAGTAGACAATCAATTGGTTGTGGTTGAGTCAGAAAGAGACATGTCAGACAACGATTCGATGCAATCCTTGACGGACGCCAAAATCGCGACTGTAATCAAAACGCGACTGTTATTTGATACCGATATTTCTGGGACAGATATCAACGTGGACGTAAATGATGGCGAGGTAATGCTCAAAGGCGTAGTAGATTCGTCTACCGAGAAAGACCTGGTGGTTCAAATTGCGGAAAATGCCACTGACGTCCGTTCAGTATCCGCTGACATTGCTATCGCGGAAACAGAATAGTGTGATAGCGTTATCGAACGTCATATGGCGTTCGACTTCAGACTAAGAGAAAAAAGAGCGCACTAGCGCTCTTTTTTTTATGCGTTCTGAATTATTGCTTTAACTTGCGCCTTGACAACATTCCTGATGAGCTCAATATGCTGCGTTTCAATGTGCGATATTTGCATGCCGCGGAGCAATGACTCTCGCGCAACCAAAAAAGCTAAAACCTGCCCAAATACGGCATGGCATTGGACCTTTACTCGATCACTATCAGCGGATTGACCGGTACACTGCGCCCAAAGCCTGTGCTTCAGTGCTTGCGCGTGGCAATAGTAGCGTTGATAAAAAATATCGTACGCGGCAGTTGGGGTAGCGTGCTCGCGCATTATAAATTGCGACCAGCGAATACTGTCTTCACCTTGTAAGAACAACTCACAGAAGGAGTCAATCAAACCCAGAAAAACAGTTTCTGCTTGCTCAGCATCTAGCTTGTCTACCTGCTCTATTGCATGTGCCAACGGAGGGCCTATTTCCTGCCAAATATTGTCAACAATGTAGTGCATACAAGCATCATATAAGCCACGCTTACTGCGAAAATAGTATGGGATTGACGCGATATTAGCGTTTGCTTGTTCTGCTACGTGCCGAGTCGTCGCCTTTAATCCAAATTGTCCGAATTGATCAATGCCGGCTTCCAGTAATGCAACCGCAGTTTGGCTGGCTAAAATGTCAGAACCAATAACAGATGGTGGAATAATCATACATACTTCTCGATTTTAAACATTAGACTGTAGAGCACCGGCACGACCCCTAAAGTTAACAAGGTCCCCACGGCTAAACCAAATGCAATTGCCCCCGCCATGGCGTAAAACAGAGCATCCTGGCCAATAATCAATGGCATCAAACCGAGAATGGTTGTTGCCGTTGACATAATAATTGGACGCAAGCGACGCACACTGGCGCTGATAATCGCATCAAAGCGTTGGCTTTTTTGCGTTGTATCATCCAGTTCTGCAATTTCACTATCGATCCGATCAATCAACACAATTGCATTATTAATGATGATCCCGGCCAGTGCATACAGCCCTAATATGACCATAAAACCAAAGTTACCCTGTAGCACATGCAAACCAACCGCTGCACCAATTATGATCAATGGAATAGTAGTAACAATGATCAAGGTTCTGCGGAATGATTTAAACTGACCGATCAATAACACCAGAATAATCGCGACACACAATGGCAAGTTCTTATTCAAAGACGCCTGCGAGTCTTTTGAGTCTTGGATCACGCCGTCATACTCAATGCTATACCCAAAGGGCAATGAAGCGCGTATCGCAGATATCTTTTGCTCTAACAAAGGCACCATGTCTTCTGCATTCATTAACGCATTCTTAGCCTCAATCGTCACCGTGCGAAACATGTTTTCTCGGGCGATGCGGGCGAAACCCGTTTCGTAATCCAATGTCGCCACTTGCATTAATGGAATGTTGCGCTCCAAACCAGAAGAGAACACCGTTGCCGTAGCTAACCGGTCAAGGTTAAAACGCTCTGATTCAGGGGCTCGAATGATAATTGGTAAAATATCATCACCCTCCCGAAACTCACTAACCACTAGCCCACTAAAGTAACTTTGCAACGACTGCGCAATATCTTGCGAACTCACGCCGGCGCGTCGCGCTTGCTGCTGATTTACGTTTATACGAATTTGCGTAACCCGATTTTCCCAGTTATTACGAATGGCATAAATACCGTCTATTTCACTGATATGTTTTTCAATTTCACGGGCCGTGTCGAATAAGTATTCCGCATCAGGCCCCTTAATCTGCAGTTCAATTTTGCTTGAATCAGACGGACCTAAGAACATTTTGGTAACCTTCGCCATGGCTTCTGGATACTCCTTAGCGAACATCTCGCGCAACGCATCAATCGTTGGCTGAGCATGCCGTCGATCGCCCACGTCCAGCATAAAAAACGATTTATGCGGCTCGGTATCAATCGGGGTAAGTGAGAGCACAAATCGGGGCCCACCAAAACCGCCATAGGCGACTTGTTGCTGAATGTATGGGAAGCGAGATTTGTCCTCTAAATCAACCATCACCCGTTGCATCAAACTAGTGGTCTCACGCATCGAGCTACCCGCTGGTAAATCTAAGTAGATTAAGACTTGTGAGCGGTCCGAATCCGGGAAAAATTTCACCGGAACTAGCGATAACGCATAGCCACCGAGGATGAACAAACCAAACATGGCGAGCAAGAACAAACTACGAAAACGCAATATTATACTAAGGCTTTTCTCGTAGGCTGGATTTAATTGATCGAAGACCGCATTAATTTTACGACGCACAACGCCGACGTCTTGCTCACGCTTAATTTTTACGAAGTGATAACACAGCAATGGTGTTACGGTCAGCGATAAAAACCAACTAACCAACAAGGAAATCAAAATGACTAAGGAAACCGAGCGGGTATACTCACCCGATGCGCTTTCTGCGAGCATTAACGGCAGAAATACCAATATGGTCGTAAGCGACGAGGTTAATAGGGGGATTGCTAGCGTCCTACCCGCCTCTGCTAGCGCTTGCTCGCGGCTTTCACCGTCCTCCAAGCGGCGTTTGAAATCTTCGGCAACAACGATGCCATTATCCACCAGTACGCCAAGTGCGATAATCAACGTGGCCAGCGACATGCGCTCCAAGGCCATTCCACTAAAGGCCATGACCGACATGGTTACCAGGATCACGGACGGTACAATAGAGCCAACGATCAAGCCTGTGCGCAATCCAAGAAACAGAATTACAACTGCTGACACAATACTTAATGTTTGAATAACGTTGAGACTCACGCCATTCACTGCAGCCGCAACCACGTCTGCTTGGCGCGTAATGGTGTGCAAACTAAAACCGGCGGGAATTGATGCCTGTAAATCTGCCAGTAAGGCCTCAACTTTAGGGGTATAGCTAAGCACATCGGCATTGTCATTTTTCGCAATCGCAAATACGACTGCTGGCTTTCCCCGATAAAATGCGGTTCGAACCGGCGGATCAACTTGCTTACGCGCAACTTTGGCGATGTCTTTTAATTGAATTGACTGCTCCAGCCCCGGTATTACGATCAGGGTATCCTCAATGTCCTCAATAGTGCGGTAGTTACCCGTAGGCTGAAGGGTTAAATTGGTCCCATTAGCATCAATTGCGCCACCTGGGCTGATAATATTTTGTTGCTGCAAGGCCTGTAATATCAGGTTCGGCGCAATGCCTAACTGGGCAAGCTTGGCGTTAGTAACTTCAATCACCATTTGCTCGGGTTGAACTCCCAGAATATCCACGCGCTTGGTGCCATCAAGGGTAAAAAGAAAATCACGGACATGCTGCGCAACATCAAACTGTTCACCCCAACTTATCCCTTCACTAGCCGTCATGGCGACAGTTAAAATCGCCACATCACCGAAGCTATCATTGATCCGAGGGGCTGATGAGCCTTGTGGCAATTGATTAACAACCAGATCAATTTCTTGCCGCAAGTCATCCCAAATTTGGTCCAATTCCGTGTATCTATCTTCAATTTGCACGTGAATAATCGACTGTCCAACTAAGGAAACAGAGCGTATCTCTTTGACCTCGGGTAAGTTTTGGATTGCCTCTTCTAGCGTTTTCGTGATCAGCAATTCCACGCGTTGGGCCGGAAACCCTTCCAATTGAGTCGTGACAACCGCTTCGCGCACGGTAATTTTCGGGTCCTCTTGGGCCGGTAAATTAAAATAACTAAACACGCCAAATAGCATGAGTGAAACGACCACCGCAATTAATAGGCGATTATAGCGTAGGCCTAATTCTGAAATATTCATGATAGTCGCCAACCTCTATTGGTTGATAGTTTGCGGATAAGCATCAGTGATGTGCACTTGCTGTCCATCGTGCAAAAAGTCCAGACCCACGCGGACAATCTGCGTTACGGGCTCGTGCGGAGTGAAAATCGCCATATCATCACGCATACTATTCACGTCAATTGCCACTTGTCTGACCCACGTTTTACCTGATTGCTGTTCAATCGCTAATACGTAGTGAGAATTACTCGATGCCGCTGCGATAGCTGACAATGGTGCCTGCAGAGCCCCCTCCGGAATAGCCAGATCATTCAGCGAAAACCTAACCTCAGCCGACATGCCTGGTTGTAAGGATTGTCCGAGGTTTTCTTCACCTAGCGCAATGGTCACAGGGAATGCATTAGCGCGTTGCGCTTGTTTTCCTTTTTCAAACACAGTCCCACTTAGTGATTGGCGTTGTTGATTCAGCAATACGTCAACCTGCACACTATCGCCTTTTTGCACTTGATTAATCATTGACTCAGGCACCAATACCGCGACTTCGAGCGCGTCCGACCCTTGAATAGTTAATATCGGTATATTCGGTGATATCTGTTGCGACGGTTCAACATGACGTTGAGCTACACTGCCAGCATAAGGCGCTACAAGTTGGGTGTCGGCGAGATCTTCTTGCGCGATTTCTAAGCGTGTCTGAGCCACACGGACTTGGTCAGCTAGCGATTGGAACCTTGAAGCAGCGAGATCAACTTCCGCTTGGGACACAGCTCCGGAGCTGACTAATTGCTGCTTACGCTTAAAGTCCAATTCCGCCTCAGTCAAACGTGCTTTCGCCTCAGATAATTGCCCCTGCTGCTGCTGTACAGCAAGCACGAATACTTTGTCATCAATCTGGGCGAGGACATCACCGCGAGCAAAGGTCTCCCCAAGGTTCACATTAACGCTTGCAACAACTCCAGGGATCTCAAAACTTAGTTCGCTCTGATCAACCGGTTGCAGTACGCCAGATAGCGTGCGCGATACCTGCTGCGACGAATTTATTGGATGATAGGCAATAACTGAACGAATGATAGGATCGTGTTGTGGCGGTTTAGAACAGCCGAGTAAAAGCAATAGCGTACCCGAAAAAATAACAATTTGGCGATAGTTCATGTGGTTCTCCAATATCCATTGACGACCATCTTAACAGATATAATCAACCGATTAAATCATTTGATTTAATCGGTTGATTATATTTTCTAAAGTTTAATTCTAAGGTTGATACCAGCGCATCGACTGTTCAGAATTAATACTGGGAAAAATTTTCCCAACCCCGGTACGCTTTACTTACTCGCTAATGGCATAAGCTTTTTTTTTATTAATTTTCAGCCACATAAAAATGGCGCGATTATCGCTTAAGAACAATCACCACTATCGAGGAGATATCAAATGTTGCAATCAAACTCATTCACAAAAACCAAACTTGCGGTACTTATCTTTTTTATTTCAACTGCACTGTCTGCTTGTGCCACCATGAAAGGATTCGGCGAAGACGTTGAAGCAGCCGGTGAAGCGGTGCAAGAAGCTGCAGAAAAATAATAAAAGCGCTGCTCCATGCTCCTGGAGCAGCACACCATTCATTTAGCTTGCTCTAACCACTCTTCCGCGAGGGAAAAAAGCTTTCCAATTGAGCGGTCCGCGACACAACGAGGTATATTAAACCTCTTAATATGCTGATTAATAATCGCTGCAGATGCAGTTTGATTGAGAATTAGAATACCCAAACAGCCGAACTCGAATAGTTGTACAAACTTTTTCTCAAGCGCAATTAAAGCATCTGGGGTTAGGCCAGCATTTTCATCCGGTATACACATCAAAACCCAAGATTGCCCTTCCTTGACCTCTGCCAGAATTTCGTTTTCGCACTGTTCTACTTCCTGTTTAGTGAAAAGTCGACTTGGTACATCGAAAACAATATTGTCATGGCTGAAAACCTTAACTTTGCCTTTCCAACTCACCATCATCGTGCCCTCATTGTTACCTTATTTTTGCCAAGGAAATTACGCAAAACGCTCTTCTTAATTAGCTGAGCTACTATTCGACGCTTGATACTGACTGACTATATTCGCTAATTTTTCGCCGCCTTTGGCGCCAAAATCCAGTGTCCTGATTGGGAATGGGATCAAGATATCGTGTTCTTTGAGCACATTATTTATAGTCACGATAGCGAGATGGCGAGCGTTCATGTAGCTCTCATCACCGGGATATTCAAGCCAAAACCACACGACGAGGTTTATACTACTTGCTCCAAATTCAGTAGCATAAACCGCTGTTTCGTCCTGTTTAATCACAAAATCCAGTTGATTAATTGCCGTGGTGATCACTTCAGCCGCCGTCTCAATATCATCGGCATAAGAAATACCCACAGGAATTTCGAGACGACGAATACCGCGCTTGGAGTAATTGGTAAGTATGTTGCGGAATAAAATCTTATTCGGAACGATTTCAACTTGGCCAAAGAAGGTTTCAACCAAGGTATTGCGCAGATTGATGGCTCGGACTTTACCGAATACTCCGTCTGCTTCAATGACATCATCGATCTGGAATGGCTTGCGGATCCCCATGGCAATCCCTGCAATTAGGTTTTCAGTCATGTCCTGAAAGGCAAAACCAATAGCCAAACCAACAATCCCAGCCCCAGCTAACAATGACGTAACAGTGCCGGTTAAACCGACAAACTCTAACGCAATGAACAATCCAACAATGATCACTGCAACCTTGACGACCGCGGTGAACAGGTCGGCGATTTGACGCGATTCGATACTTCGTCGCAACAGTTGTTGCACAATTCGCCCGATAAGCCGCGATAGCAAACCAAAAACAATGGCGATAACAATTGCGACAGCGATATTGGGTAAGTGCTTGATCCCAAGCTCTGCCCAAGTCTGAAGTTTTTCTTGGATGAGTAACCAAAATCTATCGAATGCAGTGATATCCATTATTATTACTCCTGGGCAGCTAGCAATTGGGCAGCGTTACACAGTGCCTCATAGCGCTGTGCTATATCGTTTGTATCCGCAACATGCATAGACTTCGTTTGAACGTGCTGAAACAAATGCTCGCCTTGTTGGAACACAATCGCCTTTTGCTGCTGATTACTGCATTGACGAGCTACGGTGGTCAGGACTTCGAGCATTGCAATAATCACGCAGGGGTGATCGACACACGCTTGTCGGATTTGGTCACAGGCGCTACGTACAATACCCTCGAAATCAATCACTTTGCGCTGCACGCGTACCACATCATCGGTATCTTTCACATTAGTGTGGGGAAATTCACAGTGACTTAACAAGCTCATTGCACTGCCTAAACGGTGTAAACAGGTGATTGCCGTCTGTGGATCATTGATACCTGGCGAGAGCGCGCGCAGAGCTAGCTCGACCATTTGCATAATCGCAAATTCAGGATCTTGCAACGGGGTTCGGGTGCGACCGATCAAAATATTGCGATGTAACTGATGCGCAATGTCACAGCGCACTTCACTGCGGACTGCGCCAATCAGCTCTCCTTTGACCACGTATGCACCAGGCTTAACATTCAATTCAAGGCCAGCATCAGCTTGCCGCAATGTAGAAACTAACGCTTCGATTTGAATGATCTGGATATAACCATCACGTTCGGCCCTTAATTCTTGACAATGAGAGCATGCAGCCCAATCAACATCATGAGAAACTTGCACTGTTGGCTGGCTAAGATACGGAAACATATTATGTAGATCACACGCCAAGTTGTGCCAGCATTGCTCAATAACGTTATCAGCCTGAATTGATGTGGCAACATGGTGGATTAAAAATACCAGGGTAAATACTGAGATAATTGCTAACATTAATGCTACACCGATGCCGAGGCCCGGAACAAAAGGGGTCTGGTCTCCCGAATTCACAAAACGAATGAGTGCTAAGCAGTAGGCAAACGTCGCCAGAAAGATGCCTAACGAGAGTTTAGTTTTCTGGTTCTGCATGAACGTGCGCAGTAGACGTGGCCCAAATTGTGATGAAGCCAATGTTAGTGTTACGACAATCATTGAAAAGGCAATACTAGTAACAGTAATAATCGCACTGGCGATAGTGGCTAAGACGGTACGGGCACCTTCCGGCTCAATCTCATACAAAACGCTTAATAGACCATCAGCTTGGGTTGGCAAAAGCCTATCTAGCCAGTGAGTCAGTGCGAGTAAAACGAATGCGAGTGACAGACAAATTAGAGGGATAAACCAAAAACTGGTGGAAACAGCATCAAACCCTTTCGCCAATTTTGGCCGCCAATAACTTAGCATATATTCCTCCGTGTCTAGCCAATCAGGTTAGTCGCTATTCGTTTGCGACTCCTGATGACTTGGATTTTTGGGATTTAAAGCGAATCCCTAGTTTGCTTTGCATATCTCAGACGCTGTTTTCAACACCATCGAACCATCGGTATGTTCGATAAGATAGGCCGGATAATTCTTGTCTGCATCCCGCGTAACCTCGGTACCGTTGAGCTTTTTAGTGACCCGCTCGGTATACTTGCGGCGAATATATCCTTCGCCGCAACCGTTTCCCCAAGGCCATTTCACTTTAGTATTAATTGCATAATGGCACATCGGTTTAAGCCCTTATTGGCTCCATCTCTGCACGATACTCTTCAGCAAGCGCTTCTTTCTCTGATTCGTCTAGAACACGACCCGCTTTTTGGAAAAACTCTTGTTCTTCTTCGTTCAAATGGTGCTCGACTTTATCTTTTAGCTGCTTAAATGTTTTCAACCACACTGGGCTACTCATATCAGTGTCATCAAGTGCTTCGATTAATTCGTCGATTTCATGATGTTCGGCGATGCCGTGTCGTGATTCTTCGATCGTTTTGTCGTCATCCATCAAGGGCTTATAGAAATACCGCTCTTCAGCCATCTCATGTTGCTTCAATTCTTTTTTTAACACGTCAAAGTAGTCTTTACGTGCTTCCGTTGCGCCGCTAGTTTGGACTAAGATTTTCATCAATAAGCGCTGACGTTCATGATCCTGGCGAATAGCTTCAAAAATTTGCATAAGTACCTCCTAGTTCAAAGATACTTCTTACTAAGCCATATTCGTGCCAGCCAAAAAACAAACGTATACCATTGATTTTTATGTGATTATTTCCACTCTAAAAATCACGAATCAAACACAACATGTAGTTTTTACAGGCTTTACAGAGTATTTTGCTCAGTAGCCCTGTGCAACAATTGCATCGGCGAGACGACGAAATCCAGCCACATTTGCACCGCGCACATAATCGATTGTCTTGTCGTTTAGGCTTGAAGGCATGCCATCACTCATGCACTGCTTATGAATATGCATCATCACCTCTTTGAGCTTGCCCTCCAATTGGCTAAAAGGTAATTGATGAAACTGCGCATTTTGCCCCATTTCAAACCCCGACATAGCAACGCCACCAGCATTAGAGGCTTTACCTGGCGCGTACAAAACCTGTGAGCTGCGTACAAGCTCCTCAGCATCTGCAGTTAATGGCATATTTGCCCCTTCAACCAAATACCTGAGTCCATTGTCAATGAGTTGCTCGATGTCTTGCTTGTTGACTTCATTTTGAGTAGCACAGGGCAACGCCACATCGCATTCAAATTGCCATGGCTTCTGCTTTTCTATCCACTTACCTACCCCCGAACTAGCTATTTGCTCAAGTGGGTTTTCACCTGCGCTGTTATCTAGCAGTGTCTGAATATTGCTAGCATTCAAGCCTTGTGCCACAAATAACGTCCCCTTACTGTTCGATAAGGTCCTAACGCACGCCCCACTGGCTATGGCTTTTTGCGCAGCAAACAATGCGACGTTGCCCGCCCCAGACACATTCACCTTCATATTCGCGAGCTTCTGATCTTGTTCTGCCAACATGCACTCGAGAAAAAACACCACACCATATCCGGTCGCCTCCAGACGAACATGGCTGCCACCAAAGGCCAAATCTTTGCCTGTGATAGTGCCAACAAATTCATTAGATAGGCGTCGATATTGGCCAAACAAGTACCCGATCTCACGTTGCCCCACGTTAATATCACCAGCGGGGACGTCAGTTTGGGGCCCAACGTGGCGATAAAGTTCGCTCATGAAAGCTTTACAAAAACGCATAATTTCCGCATCACTTCGCCCCTTAGGATTAAAATCACTCCCCCCCTTGGCGCCACCAAGCGATAAACCTGTCAGAGCATTCTTAAAACACTGCTCAAACGCCAAAAATTTCAAAATTGACTCATTCACTGAAGGGTGAAAGCGAAGTCCACCTTTATAGGGGCCCAATACATTGGATTGTTGCACGCGCCAGCCACGATTTATTTGTACGTTACCATTGTCATCCTCCCAAATGACTTTAAACGCGATAAGCCGGTCAGGCACCGCAAGTTGATATAATACGCGATGCGCCTTGTATTCCTCGTGAGCGTTAACAATTGGCACAACATCAGTCGCTATATCCGTGACTGCTTGGATAAACTCTGGTTGATGTGGGTTATGTTGCTCAGTATGCTCGATAAATGCATCAAAGTAAGACTGCTGTGCCATGTTTATTCCTTATTTTTTGATGTAGATGCGGCGCGCGTTGAGTCGCAGATTATGCTGAGTGAGTGTGGTTCACACTCTATTACTAAACGGTTATCCTGATAAACCTCGCCATCAAGCACGTAATCAATCGGTTGTTCAGCCTCAATCAAAACTTTTTTACTTTGATGAAATTCAATTGCATCACTAAATTGCCCATCGAGTAAGCCACTCACCGTTAGTTTCATTAGGGAATCTAAATCTGCGGTCAGCGTTGACGGATGTTTAAACCAGTTCACATCAAGTACCCCATCAACCACATTCGGGTTACCGCCGCCCTGTGCTAAAACTGTTGACGGTGGCGCTGCGTTGGCAATGATAAGGCTTTTGGAGAGGATCTTTCGTGGCGCACCATCGTCCAGCGCTATCGAGAGTGCGATGGGAGTTGCGTCTAGCATCGCACTTGCGAAATATTGTAAATATGCGCCTTGCCCTTTTTCGTCTTTTTCTGCTCGATCGGCTTGCTTGATCATGCTCGCTTCGACACCGATACCGCACACTAATAAAAAGCGACGCTGATTACATTTTCCAGTATCAATACGCTGGGTTTTACCATCCAAAATAGCCTCACACGCGCGAGCCACCGGTGCCACCTTACTCGACGAACCCAGCAGCACCATACTCAGTGCGTTTGCCGTACCAAGCGGAATTATGCCCATCGTTTGTTTGCTTCCCGCCAGCACATCTGCCACCTCGGCTAGCGTACCGTCGCCACCACAAGCAATAATCAGGTCAAAATTTTTAGCTAGCGCCGTCTCAGCTAATTGTTTCGCCGAGCAATCTTCACGCGTTTCATAGACCGTTAATTCATACTGCTCTGACAATCGATCCTTTATTTCGTCCTGTGCTTCTGGCCACTTACCACCGCCGGAGACTGGGTTAGCGATAATTGCAGCCTGCTGAGTCAGCTTCAGCCGACCAGCGCGCCGGACTTTTTCCAATGCCTTTTTTTGATTTTTATTTAGTCGCGCCGTACTGCGGGTTGACTGGATCTGCTGCATCGCGTCTTCCAATGTCAAAGCAGGATCTTGGCTTAGCATATAGGCCGCCGTAACAAATACGGAGCGCCCTCGTCCCAAGGCGCAGTGCACAACAACCTTCCCTTTGGTTTTGACTTCAGTATTGATCCAGTTGATCGCCTGTAATAATTGATCATCGTTAGGTGCGAGGTGGTCTAAAACCGGAATGTTTAAGTACCTTAGCTTCGCGTTCTCAGAGCTCCAGTCCAAACCATCAAATTCGGCAGTTACATCTAGAATGGCAGTAATTCCCTCATTTTTTAAGGTACCAATATCAGAAGGAAACAAGCGACAGGCAAGATAGACGTTATCGGTGATCTGCTGCAACGCCGGTACTTTGTCGCGCTTTCTTGCGACACTGTTGTATAAATTTGCACCCAATAAAAAGGGATAAAAAAGCCATCTTGTAACTAACGGAATTTGCCCATTTTCGCGCTTTCTGAAAATACTGGGGATGGCGAAAATATAGGCGAACGTAACGACACTTAGCGATACACCGCACCACAATAAAGGCACGGCAACGTAAAGGTTGTCCACTCGGTACGCTGCCCATAAAAAGACCGCACTGAGCAGCGCATAGTATTTGATCATTTTCATATTGTGCCTTGACTCCGGTTATGCTCGCTAAAATTGGTGACTGAGCAATCCATCGGCGAACTCTTAACGTAACGAATGACTCCATAGATATACGAGAATAAAGTTATAAACGTGCAGATAAATCGCCACACGGGAAAATTATTAATCAATGCCATCGGCTTCCAAGCCCTCTGGTTTTTGTGCGTACTCGGACAAGACTCGCTTATTTTGATACCCCTCGGAATACTGATTACACACATCAGTTTGAGTACAAACCGTAAACAGGAACTACTCATGATTGGCACTACCCTGCTCGTCGGGTCGATCTGTGATTCACTTTTGACGTATTGGGGAGTATTCAATTTTGCTAAAGATAACCTCATGTTAGGCATTATCCCTCTGTGGTTGGTAATACTGTGGGCAGGTTTTGGAGCTACCCTCAAGCACAGCTTAAATTACCTTTTTAAACATCTGCACCTGTTTCCACTGTTTTGTGCTGCCATTGCTCCGTTGAGCTATATAGCTGGAGAGCGGCTGGGAGCAGTATCGTTGCCGCTCCCTACGCTTCAAAGTTATGCAATACTCGCTGCTGCATGGGGCGTTGTCGCTCTGATTCTGCAATGGTTTGACCGACATCTTCCAGTACTAAATGATTGAGCGGGGTCCGCTATCTTTGATCACCGATACGACGTGTGCGCGGTCCACTTTATCAGTCAGGTGAACCACCACTGACCATTGCTTTTTACTGGCTGCGGCACGCAATTGTTCATTCATAACATCGTGATTGGGGCGCAAAGAAAATAATGCAGATACGAAAAGTCCAATAAACAGGCCTGGACTGATTAAGGCGATAAAAGTAAAGAGCGGGTTTTGCTGAGTAAAGGCAGGGCCATAGGCGATTAATAGCAGTGCTACCAACATTCCCATCAGTAGACCAGCCGAGCCCCACATTAGATGTTGCGCCAGCATATTCTGACCAATTGGTTTACTCTTACCTTCTACCTTACGACTAAATTGTTGATCATTAGGCGCGACAACGTGAACCTGCTCGCCGTCCAAGGCGGTGTTGTTAGTCACTTGGCGAGCCGCTGATTTCGCCTGGCTTCGTTCCGAAAATATGGCACCGACGCGCGGGTCCACAGAATGCATATTGATTGTAGACATAATGAATACCTCTTATTTGCTCACTTTCAAAACTGCAAGAGGCATACCGACTTTAGCTCTGGGCCCTACCCCTAGAATAAGTAACAAACTATTGATTTTATTGAGCTTATGAAATGGTGGGTCACTAACTAAATCTTCCTTAGCGGATCGCTATTGCAGAAATTACAGGCTACTCTGAGTTTTTTACTGACACCAATCAATGCGTATTACCCGAATAACAGGTGCTCAGTAAACCTAAACCCTGTGTTGTTTGAACAATAAACTATAGGCTTGTACTACTTGCAAAAAGAAAACCCCACATTGGCTATTCCAATAATGGGGTCTGGTCATGGGTTGATGTGCTTGGGCACGCATGTTTATGTTAGCAGTCCGTGTCTTCTGCCTTCACGCCTTCTTTAACATTTTCACAAGCATCTTCCACAGCATTCCCTGCGTCAGTGATCACTTCATCAATTTTCTCACCCGTTTCTTCAGCCGTATCGTCTCCACAGGCGCTTAAAAAAAATGTGAATGTAGCAACGGTAGCGATCTTAAATAGTGTTTTAGTTTTCATGTAATGTTCCTTTCAACTCTGTTAATTAAAAATGTTAATGGATTAAATGACGACTCAGCTACGCTGTGGGCGGTTTCCCCTTGATAGCGCGAACGAAAAGCGAAAGCACTAGCAAAAAGATAAATAAATAAAACAGGAACTGTGCGATGCCTGTCGCTGCACCTGCGATCCCACCAAAACCAAAAATGGCTGCAATGATTGCAATGACAAAAAAAGCAATTGCCCAACCTAACATGATGTTCTCCCTTTGCGATTTAGAATGACAATTAATCGTGCTTGTAATATGCCAAAATTTAAGTTGTTGTTAATTAGGGATTTATTTTAATTCAAAGGAAGCGTAAGCGCTGCGTCAAATAAAACTTACGCACGGGTGTGAACTTATTACAAAACGTTGGTCTGGGCTTTAGGTTAACCAAAAGATTCCAATAAAGCCGCTAAATCTAATTTGCTTACCGGCTTTAACAAAGCAGCATGCAGACCAGCCGTTGACTTTTCTTCAGCTGAGATTTCATACCCACTGATGAGTACGGTAAGTATCGACTCACGTTGTTTTGACAACTCAGTCGCAAACGCTAAACCATCGCCATCGGGTAGTTGACGATCAATCAAACACGCGTTATAGGTCTGATTTTGCCGCAGTTTTTGGTGCGCTTCGCTGATGCTAGCAGCAACATCAACCTGCGCTCCCATAGAATGCAACAAGATAGACATTAAGGCGGCAGCATCTTCATCATCCTCCAACAGCAAAATGTGCAGTGCAGATGAGTAAGTCGTCGGTAGACTTGGCAGAAATTCAACAAGCGTCTGAGCCATTGCGTTTGCGTCGATGGGTTTAGATACTACTGCACTAAATCCCTGTGCTAATAGCTCATCAGCGAGACTTTTGTGATTCGCTGCTGTTAACGCGATAACTGGACGCCTATCGTGTGCTGCACGGATCTCTCGAGTTGCCTCAATGCCATCCATCACAGGCATGTGAATGTCCATCATTACAGCATCTATAGGATCAGCCTCTTGCGTATTTTGCAGTGCGTGCAAAGCTGCAACCCCATTCTCAGCAAAACTGACTTTGGCCCCCATTTTTTGCAGTAAATGACCCGTTAGTCTGCGAATTTCAGGCATATCATCTACGACCAAGATGTGCCCCTCGATGTTTTGATAATTGGCTTGGGTCAGGGTTTGTTCGCTGCTTTTTAAAGCGAAATCAGTTACGCTGGTTCCATCAGGTAAATGAATAGGAACCATGAACGTAAAGGTACTCCCCTGCTCAACCTCAGAGTGCACTACAATATCTCCACCAAATCGGTGAACTATTTCCTGACAAATAGCCAGACCCAATCCTGCGCCTCCGCGCTCAGCCCTGATCACGTCATCAATCTGTTCAAAAGGCTTAAATATATTTGCCAGTTCTGATTGAACCATACCCACGCCGGTGTCGATGACGCTAAAAGCCAGTTGCGCATCCGCCTCTCGTTTATTGCAATCACGAAATTCTATCGACAGACGAATGCTTCCTTTATCGGTATATTTGATTGCGTTACTGATGAGGTTTATCAGTACCTGCCGCAATCTTACCTCATCAATCTCGATCTCCTGCGGAATCTTGCTGCTCGATTCGAAGATTAGTTGTAAGCCTTTATCATGCGCGGCGATCCGCATGAGGGAATAAAGATCTGTGAGAAAGCCATTAAAATTGATCTTACTCGGATTTAACTCAAACTTATTGGCGATAATCTTGGACATATCCAACAAATCATTAAGTAAACTCAGCAGGTGCTTCCCATTGTTTTTAATTACTTGCAGTTCATCTTTGACCGCAACCCCTCGTTCCTCGCTCAATAGAATATCCGTATATCCGAGAATAGACGTAAGTGGCGTCCGGAGTTCGTGCCCTAGATGGGCAAGAAAACGGTCTTTTGCCCGATTTTCAAGTTCTATCTTGGTGCGCTGCAAACGCGCATTTTCAACCTCTTTTCGCGCCAACGCATAGCGTAGAGCGCGTAAAAATCGATTAGAACCAATTTCTTGCTTGGCAAGATAATCGGTTGCTCCAGCCAACATCACATTCTCATCAATGCTAGGATCGGTTTGCCCTGATAGTACGACCACAGGTAAGTCAATATTGCGCTGTTGAAAATACGCTAAAACATCAAGCGCAGTCTCTCCCCCAAGCAGATAATCGCACAGGCATAAATCGAATACTTCAGCGTGCAGAAAATGACGCATTGATGCTGCGCTGTCAGCCCAAACGACATCAAAGGTCAAGCGCTCAACGTCGCGCAAATAATCTTGCGTTAGCAGATAATCATCTTCATCATCTTCAACTAACAGAATGCGAATAGCAGCCAATTATTTTTCCTAAGGCAATTCAACAATTTCGACCCAATAGCGGCCGAGACCACGCATCACCTCGACTAAGCCTTCAAAGTCGACAGGTTTGGAAATATAAGACGCAGCCCCTAAATCATAACCACGTAATTTATCTTCCTCTTCTTTTGACGTTGTTAATATCACCACTGGAATATTGCGTAACTCAGGATCTTGCTTAATTTCTTGCAAAGCCTCGCGCCCATCCATTCTCGGCATATTTAAGTCCAAGAGGATAAGCCCTGGACGTGGCGCAGCTTCAAGGTCGGTGTACTTACCTTGATGCCGCAGGAAATCTAGTAACTCAACGCCATCTTCAACACAGTAAAAATCATTGAGAACACGGCTTTCTTTGAGTGCATCGACGGCCAACATGCGATCATCTTCGTCGTCATCGGCCATCAAGATTGTAATACTTTTCTTATTCACTTAAATACTCTCCCTCGTCTTGAATACGTTCACTGTCAAATGGCTGATTCTGCGCAGCTAGGGTGATAATAAATTTAGCCCCGCGATTTGGCTCACTCAGTGCTCGAATCTGTCCATTGTGACGCTCGACGATACGTCGGCAAACAGCCAAGCCAATTCCCGTTCCGGCGTAACTTGAACGCGAATGCAAGCGTTGAAATGGGGTAAATATTTTATCTTCGTAGTCTTGATCAAAACCAATACCGTTGTCTTCAATGTAAATATCGAAATAGGTCAGGCTGGGATCTAAATCGCGCTCTGTCAATTCACTTTCCTTAACCTGACTAGCATACACATTGACAACTGGTTGTTGTTCCGGTGGCTGAAACTTCAGCGCATTTGAGACAATATTGAGAAACAATTGAGTGAGCTGTGAGCCGTCTGCTTCTATCGTAGGCAACTCGCCCAAATTGATGATTGCCGATTTTTCTTCAATCGCGACCTCTAAGTCAGAGGTCACTTGGGCCATAACCGCATTTAGATCAATGTCAGAAAATGGTTTACCGCGGGTCGACACGCGCGAAAACTCCAATAAATCACTGATCAATTGTGACATGCGGGCTGCAGCACTTAGCATGCGCGCTAGAAAGTCTTTGCCGCGCTCATCAAGCGCCTCCGCGTAGCCACTCTCTAAGCGATCACCAAACGCGCGTATTTTGCGCAGCGGCTCTTGCAAATCATGAGATGCTACAAAGGCAAAGTCTTCCAATTCGCGATTGCTTCGAGCAATTTCGTCAGAATACAGTTGCAGCGCTTCTGTCCTCGTTGCGACCTTATCTTCCAATTCGTTATTCTGTTGCTCTAATTGTTGTTGATACCGTTGCGCCTCTCGATTTGACCAATAGATAAGGCTAAACACTAAAAGCAATAAAATCGATGTGGTAATCGTTGAGATCACAAATGTAACTTTGGCACTTTTAGTAATTTGGCGAAGTTGTTGACGGTGCTGTTGCTGCAACGCCATTTCTTCTTTATTTATCTCGTTAAATAAAGCTTTGATTTGTCTATAGGTCGCAACCATCTCTGCGCCTGTTGCCGAATCTCTTTTGTTCAACTCTCCCTGTTTTGCTAACTCCACACGATTGACCGTTGTATTAAGCTTTTCTCTGGACAAACGTAACAACGCCTCTATTCGTTGCTGCTGTGGCTGCGCAGCAGAGCTTAAGGTAGCGACACTATTTAACTGTGCTGACATGTTATCCAGAGAACTGCGGTAATCGGCCAAATATTGCTCGTCTTGCGTTAAAAGGTAACCGCGTTGACCAGACTCGACCGTTAAAATAGCCACATGTAAATTGTTCAATTCATCGACAATGCGATCGGTGTTGGCAATCTTGGTCTCAGTTTCTGTCAGTTCATCGATGGTGTTTAACACCAAGAAAGAATTGGTCGTCAATACTATAACAACCATTAGACTAATAATGCCCCAACCATAGACCGTGCGAAAAAGCGCATATAATTTAGCCATTGCTAGATAACCGAGTTGCGATTAAGCGGCTTATCTCGCTCAAACAAGCGCTGGAGTCCTTACTTCCAGAGATAATGTTATCAAGCGCGACCAACGCCTTATCACGAGGGATTTCGTCATTTAAGGCCATTTTAATTAACTCCGCTTGCATTGCGAGCCGGTTTAAGGGCTTTCTGGCATCGTGGATCAGGGCGTCAAGCTGTGCTTGGATTGTATCTTCCACTACTTCCTCACTCCTTTTGCTGGCTTATTGGGGCTCGATATCACCATAGCTATGCAGTCGGTTATACAGCGTTTTCGTGCTTATACCGAGCATCTGTGCTGCAAGGGTTTTATTTCCATCAACCTTCTCCAGCGTGGCATAAATTAATTGTTTTTCCACTTCTTCAATGGTCTTTCCAGCGACTACGGCAAGATTATCTTGCTCTACATTGCGGGCAAAAGGTGATTCTATGCGTTGCGGTAACTGAATTTTGCTAGATTCAGGATCACTCATGATCACTGCTCGGTGAATAAAATGACGCAGTTCTCTAACATTGCCTGGCCAATCATATGCTTGCAAAAACGCAAACTGCTCTACGGTCCAGGCAAATTCAGTATCGTTCTCTGCATTCATTTGCTCTATGAACGCTTCAGCCAATAAAGGAATATCCTCTTTTCGCTCACGCAACGGGGGAATCGATATGGGGAAAACTGCCAAGCGAAAGTAAATATCTTCGCGCATGACTTTGCTACTCGCAATACTATTAACATCACGATTGGTAGCACTGATGACTCGACAATTAACCGGTAATTCTTTCGTTCCGCCAAGGCGCACAACAGTCTGATTCTCGAGTACTCGCAGTAAACTCGGCTGCATATCAATGGGCATCTCAGTGATTTCGTCTAAAAACAAAGTGCCATCCTGGGCTTGTTCAAAAACGCCTGTTTTCTTATTCACTGCACCGGTAAACGCCCCTTTTTCATGCCCAAATAATTCACTGCCGAGTAACTCCTTTGACAATGCGCCGCAGTTAGTCGCAACATACTCACCTTGGCAACCCGACGCTAAATGGATCGCCCTTGCGACAACCTCTTTACCAACACCACTCTCGCCCATTAACATAACATTCGCCGGTGTTTGGCTAACGCGTTCAATCATCAGATACAGTTCATGCATTACATCTGACTCACCAATCAGCCCCCCCATATGGCGCGTTACCTTAGAGCGCTGTTTCGGCGCAGATTTTACGACAGACTTGCCAGAAAGTACCCGTTCAATTTCTTCACGGTTTATCGGCTTAATCAAGTAATCCACGTTTGGGCCGGCTAGTTCGTTCACCACTTGTTTTACTGATGGGTGACCGGTTATTAAGGTAATTTTAGGTGAGTAACTTAAATTGCTAATATCATCAATTAAGTGAACGCCACTCCCATCGGGCAGCATAAAGTCGAGCAATACATGATCGATACGTTCCTGCTGCAACCACTGTCTTGCGTCGGCCAGATTGCTTGCCGTCAGTACTTCAAAACCGAGAAATTCAATGATGGTGGTAACGACGTCAGTAAACTCAGTATCATCATCAACGAGTAGTACAGTGAGCATAAAATCCTTGTAATTTGATACTTAACAATATCAATACGATACATCGGTAATTTGGATCTTTTAATCAACTTTTGTCAGAAATTCTTGTCGAACCCAAAACTGAGTATTGCAGTAAAAATCAAAAATCTGAATCGAGAGCGTTGCATGCAGCATGAATTAAAACAATCCGCGAAATTATTAGTTGCCTTTGCACTCGTACTTTTTGCTATTGAGTTAGTCAACCTGATCACTCAACGGGGACTTATCGAGTTTGGACTTTTCCCGCGCCAGTTAAATACCTTACCCATGATCCTTACGAGCCCCTTCATTCATGGCAGCTGGCAACACTTTTGGGCAAATTTTGTCTCGTTATTGGTATTCGCTGGGTTAATCCTATTACAAGGTAGAATGCGTTTTTTTGCGGTTTCACTGTGGATTATTTTATTCACCGGCTTGGCTGTATGGCTATTTGCTCGAAGTGCTATTCATGTTGGTGCTAGCGGCTTGATCTATGGGTACTTTGGTTATCTTTTACTGGCTGGTTGGCGTAGTAGACAAAAACGAATGCTTATTGTATCGCTGGTAGTCGCAGTGCTTTATGGTTCAATGGTGTTTGGCGTGCTACCCACACGCGGATTTATCAGTTGGGAATCACACTTATTCGGCTTTTTTTCTGGCTTAGTTGCCGCATGGTACTGGGCAAAATAAATTGCCACAGTATACTGGGCGTACAAGTAACTGAATGAAAATCGTTGATGTCTGAAGATAAGATCCCCAATAAACAATCCCAATCCGCCGAAAAGCCTAATAATGGTTTCTTTGGTAACTTGATTTTCAACATCATTATTCCTGTTGTGATCATGAGCTATGCCAGTTCGGATGAATGGCTAGGCCCAGCCTGGAGTATTGTCGCTGCCCTCAGTTTTCCTATCGGTTACGGTTTATGGGATTTGAAGGCGTCTGGTAAGGTCAATGCATTTTCTATTTTAGGGATAGTCAGTGTATTGCTCACTGGTGGGATCAGTTTGTTAGAGCTACCAGCAGAGTATATTGCCATCAAAGAGGCCGCTATACCGGCTATCATTGGACTGGCAGTAATAATTACGCAGTATTCGCACAAACCACTAGTCAAAATACTAGTACTCAATGATCAAATCATCAACTGGCCCCACCTCAATCAAGTCTTACATGAAAAAGGTAAAACTGAAGAGTTTGAGAAAAAGGTCGCGGTGAGCAGTTACATCGTGGCGAGTTCATTCTTTTTAAGCGCGGTACTCAATTACGTATTAGCAAAAGTCATTTTGGTTAGCCCACCGGGAACCACTGAATATACCGAGGAACTTGGCCGGATGACTGCACTCAGTTACCCGGTTATTGTCATCCCCAGCATGATCTTATTGATCACCGCATTATGGTATTTGTTCGCGCAAATTAAAAAAATAACCGGCGAAGATATCGAAGACTTCCTCAATCAATAAGCCCGCAATATGCGGGCTTGAGCACTACTCGCAGCGCCAGCTATCTTTGAACGAGCAGTCGCCATCGGAGCTTGCAGGATTGCTGGACTGAGTGTTGTCTTCGCGAATAACTGTAGTTGCGGCGGGATGCGCAGCAAGATAAGCAAAAATGCGTTTTGCAATATCGGTATTATCCATGGCACCGCGAAACGCTTCAGCCCCTTGCCCAAAAGCGAAAACGTCGACATCAACCCCTGTGTGCCCCCAAGTCGTCCAGCCAGTGTTAGTGCGCTGATCGATGATTTTCTTTAATTCCGCTTGTTGAGAGCGCTCGTCCAAGTTCAAATCGAGATTATTAAGGGTGGCTTTTTCCTCTTCGTTGAGGGTAAAACCAAACGCAGCTTCCACCGTTGCGATACGGTCATCTGATTCAGCTATCGCCTTGGTTGTTGCTTCAATCGAAGCCGTCATATTGTGTAAATACTCAGGGCTCCAACGGTAATCGCCATTGGCGCCAATAGTCAGACCGCCTGTGCTGTGATCGGCCGTTAAGACAACCAATGTATCCGGATTCTGCTTAACGTGCTCGCGTAAAAATTCCATGGTTACGGCTAGGTCATGCATTTCAGCCATAGCAGATGCAATATCGTTGGCATGCCCAGCCCAATCGACTTGACTGGCTTCTACTAACAAAAAGAAACCATTGGGGTTCTGTAAATGTTTAATTGCATGCTGAGTGAGGTAACGCAATCGATTGTGTCGCGTATCATCAAGGGCCCATGGCAAACCAACTGGGGCGAATAAGCCAAGCACGCGAGTTGGCTGAGTCAGTGTCGCGAGCTTATTGTATGTATCAACATATTGAAAGCCGGCGTCGATAAACTCAGCGGTAATGTTGCGCTCATCGCGCTCAAAGTAAATCTGCCCGCCGCCGAGAATAACATCCAGTGCAAAATCACCATTAATGCGGTCATCAAAATAGCTATCTGCGATTTGATTATAATTCCTGCGACTTTCATTCGCGGCAACATAGGCTGCTGGTGTCGCATGAACGACTTGAGAAGTCACTGCGACGCCAGTTTTCATACCTTGCAGTTTAGCTGCGTGCAAAACTGTTTTGACCGGTTGCTTATTGACGTCAACACCAATCGCGCCGTTGTAGGATTTAACGCCGCTGGCTAACGCCGTTGCGCTGGCAGCGGAATCAGTTACGTAGCCAGACACTTGAGCCGGATAAGTGCTGGCAGTACCAGTTAAAATTTGATCAAAAACGACATTTTCGACACGTGGTGTTGCCGGGTCATCGCGATAATTTCGATAGGCCGTCACGTATGCGGGACCCATGCCATCAGCAACCACCATAATAATATTCTTAGGCGCAGTGTTTGACTGCTCTGAAGTAGGCTGCAGCGCGGCTGTACATGCACTGACCATTAATAATACAGACGCCATCCCTAGAGACTGAAGTAGACGCATAATCGTAACTCTTGGATAAAAACGCAGCAATTGTAAAACAGCCGCTAGCAAAGTGGAACGTTAATTCTCGAGAAATTCCCGCATGCGCTGCTGTACCACGTCAACCAATAAATCGGGCTGGAATTTTGAGATAAAGCGATTACAACCGACCTTTTGCACCATCGCTTCGTTGAAACTACCACTCAGTGACGTATTCAGCGCAATAAACAAATCACTCATCCGCGGGTCCTCGCGCACTTCAGCAGTTAGACGATAGCCGTCCATTTCAGGCATTTCGGCGTCAGTAAACATCATTAATATTTTATCCGTCACTTTTTCACCTTGGTCAGCCCACGCGCGTAACCGTTTCAATGCCTTAAGACCGTCATTCTCTTCGATGATTTTGATACCCAGTTGCGCTAAGGTCTCACGTATCTGCTTCCGCGCCGTGGCTGAATCATCAACAATGAGCACGGTTTGGCCCTTCAAGTGCTCAATGACATTGTGATCGAGTACTTCCTCTGAAATCTCGATATCGTAGTCAATGATTTCTGCCAGCACTTTTTCGACATCAATGATCTCAACCAGCTCAAGCTTGTCATTAACTTCAATCTGAGTAATTGCGGTCAGGTAATTTGCCTTACCTATAGTGTTCGGTGGTGGTTGAATATCACTCCAAGAGGTATTCACTATATTCAGGACATCGCCAATCAGGAAGCCCTGCACACTGCGGTTATACTCGGTAATGATCACATTCGAATGCTGCTGAGCTGCGGCCTCCCCTTTCAGTGGTGCCATTTTGATTGCTTGGCGAAGGTCGATGATGGGGATTGCTGCACCGCGGTAATTCGTTACTCCTTTTAAGTTCGCGTGCGAACCAGGCATTTGGTTCAGCTTTGGCACAGTGATCACTTCTTTCACTTTAAATACATTGATCGCAAACACATGGCGAGTTCCCAACTTAAACATCAGTAGTTCAAGTCGGTTTTCCCCAACAAGTTTTGTGCGCTGATCAACAGACGCTAAAATGCCTGACATAAATACTCTTTATAATGCGTGCATCTTAGAAAGAATAGACCCTGAGATAACATCTGACAATTTTATCCGCTTGGCCACGCTAATCATCAGTTTTCATTGGGGTTTATCAGCATTTGCCGCATTTACCTGAGCCACTGAAGAGGTTTCAGCGGCAAAGCACCCACATAAACATTCACGCCATTTATACCGAACATGATAATTATACTGTTTCGTTATTCTGATAAAGCGCTTAGGATGCTCTCACACAACGATACAACCCTACTTCGACAGAGAGGAACTAACTATGTCACAGTATCAACAAGACTTAGCATCAGTAGCTAAATTACGCGACGCACAGAACGGCACATGGAATGGTATCAACCCTGATTTCGCTGCCCGTATGAAGGTGCAAAATAGATTCAAGACAGGTTTAGACATCGCGAAGTATACTGCGGCGATCATGCGCAAAGACATGGCGGAATATGATCAAGATAGCGCACAATATACGCAGTCTTTAGGATGCTGGCACGGATTTATCGGACAACAGAAGATGTTGGCCGTTAAGAAACATCAAGGCACTACTAATAAACGCTATTTATACTTATCTGGTTGGATGGTCGCGGCTTTGCGTTCTGAGTTTGGTCCTCTTCCTGACCAATCTATGCATGAAAAAACCTCAGTCGCTGCGTTGATTGAAGAATTATATACCTTCCTGCGTCAAGCAGATGCTCGTGAGCTCGGTGATTTGTTTAAGAAATTAGACGCGGCCAAAGCTGCTGGCGAAGATACTAGTGCTATCCAAGCTGAAATCGATAACTACGAGACTCACGTTGTACCCATCATTGCGGATATCGATGCTGGTTTTGGTAATGAAGAAGCGACCTACCTACTGGCGAAAAAGATGATTGAAGCCGGCGCCTGCTGTATTCAGATTGAAAACCAAGTATCCGATGCTAAGCAGTGTGGTCACCAAGATGGTAAGGTAACCGTGCCACATGAAGACTTCCTCGCCAAGATTAATGCCGTGCGTTATGCCTTCCTTGAGTTAGGTGTTGACGATGGTGTGATTGTTGCGCGTACCGATAGTTTAGGTGCAGGCTTAACGCAGAAAATCCCGGTGTCACAAGAGCCTGGCGACTTAGCTGCTCAATACAACGCGTTCTTAGATACAAAACCAGTGAATACTGTCGCTGACCTTAACGAAGGCGACCTAGTGATCAAACAAAATGGTCAGCTAGCTAAGCCTACCCGCTTACCCAACGGTTTATTTAAGTTCAAAGAAAACACAGGCTTTGACCGTGTAGTACTAGACTGTGTGACTTCATTACAGCACGGTGCAGACCTATTGTGGATCGAAACTGAAAAACCACACGTGGGTCAAATCGCTGAAATGGTGAATGCCATCCGTGAAGTAGTACCTAATGCGAAATTGGTTTATAACAATTCTCCATCGTTTAACTGGACGCTTAACTTCCGTCAGCAAATCTTTGATTTGTGGCAGGAGCAAGGCAAAGACGTATCGGCCTACGAGCGTAGCGCATTGATGAGCGTTGAATACGATGAGACTGAGCTGGCAGTAGCAGCTGATCAGAAGATCCAGTCATTCCAGGCTGACGCTGCACGTGAAGCAGGTATCTTCCACCACTTGATCACACTACCTACATACCACACTGCAGCGCTTTCAACCGATAATCTAGCCAAGGGCTATTTTGGTGATGAAGGCATGTTAGCCTACGTGCTAGGTGTTCAGCGTCAAGAATTACGCCAAGGACTCGCTTGTGTTAAACACCAAGCAATGGCAGGTTCAGATCTTGGTGATACGCACAAAGAATATTTCTCTGGTGACCAGGCACTAAAAGCATCGGGTAAAGACAACACCATGAATCAATTTGATGTTTAATCCCTTTCGAACGAAAACTTAAACCGTTAGTTCGATTTCCAAGCCCGCCACGTGCGGGCTTTTTTATGCCCGCTCGGGATTAGGGTAAAGCAACTTATGCATAATCTTCTGGCGGAAGGGTTGCCACGTTCCCTCTTCTTGTGCCAGACGATTGGCAATGATCCAGAGCACCTGAGGATTATGGCCCAAACCCATATGACTGCCTAAGACCTCAATATTTTCAGCGTGCTGGGACTCGTGCACCCAGTCATCACGACAGGCTTGCCAGTGCGCAATACCATCAGATTTGGAATAAATAGCGGATGAAGGCACTGGGGGTGGCTTCAACATGCGAGCCATTGAATCTGGTGAGCGTTCTGCAACATCGCCATTAATCAGTTTAAACAAGCGCGCAGCGATTGGCGCAGCGCCTTGTGGCCCGTTGAACGGACTACCTAAAGAAATCACCTGACGCACACAATCGGGTATTTCCCGCGCAATCTCGCGGGCTAAAATACCGCCTAAACTCCAGCCGACCAGACTAACCTTGACATCATATTTCACATGTTCAGTGATCACTCGATCAAGTAATTGATCGCTGATCACACGCTTACCATTGGTCACATGCGTACCCAAATTGCGCCCCAGTTCCCATCCACTGGCAGCATAGCCTTTCATCTTCAGGAACGTGCGCAACAAACCAGTGCTGCGGTCACTGGCCAGAAAACCTGGGATAACCATCACTGGGTGACCATCACCTTTCGGTGCACGCATTAACAAAGGCATCATCAAACCTGACGCCCCAAACTCCATCAATGCCCGACCTTCACGCAAGAGATTTAGCCTTGAAGGACGTTGGGTCGATAACGATTTACTCATAAATGTTGCTCTTCGTTACTAATCAATGCATTTAACGCTGCAAAGGCACGCACGCGCTGCTCCACTAACTCTTCGAGTTCCAACGCGGACTCCCGCAAGTAACGCGCAAACATATTCATGTCGGGCATAATGTTTGCTGCACTCGTTGGACTGATCGACAGCGTATTGGCGTAACTGAACACAGGAATAATAAGTCCCATGCCATCATAGACCGGTGCAGTGCCCATATTGACCAAAAGCTTGTGGCCTGACAGATAGACCGGAACTGGCGGCCCTGGCACATTGGTGATCACTAGATTGAAAAAAGGCTTATGTCGTTTTGCCAAAGCATGTTTGGCGTAAAACCGCGAAGCCACACCAGCAAGACCAAAGGGGATCAATTCAGCGAATCCCATTAAACTGCGCGCATCAACGGCTTCTTGATAACGTTTTTCAGCTTTAGTATTCGCAACAATGGCACGAAAGCGCTCCATCGGATCGGCTATCTCTGTGGCCAACTGCACATACATTGCGGCGACTTGATTACCCATCGCATTTTTTTCGTCTTCCGTACGCGTACTAACCGGTACCATAGCGACAATCGACTCGTCAGGTAATTGGTCTTTCTCCAACAAATATTTACGTATTGCGCCTGCACAAATAGCCAATACCGCATCATTTAAGGAGGCGCCTTTGACGCCTCGACGTAAGGCCTTAACGCGATGTAGTTCAAGCACCGCACTGTCCCACTTGCGCTCACGCTCAACAACTCCATTTAAGATTGATTTAGGTGCACTAAAAGGCAACGTAGGCGGCTTTATACCTTCAAAGCGGGTAAGGTAACTGGCTTTCAATGCCGCCTTTCCCGCATCCCAAATCAAACCGGGGATTTTACCTGGTCGTGTTACCCAGTTGACCGCTGACCGCCCTAATAATCCGAGATTCCCAGGGGCTTCCGGTGAGCCAACATTCTCCTCTTCCGGCGCTACGCTGTGTGGCTTGGGCGAGATATCAAACAGCATGCTCATCAGATCGGCACCGGACTTACCATCAAAGCCCGCATGATGAATTTTGCTGATCAATGCGATGGAGCCTTGCGGTACTTGCGCAATTGAATCGACTCCGCTGACGAAAACAAACTCCCACAAGGGTTTGTCTCGCTCAATTTGCCCAGAAAATATATCAGACGCTAATTGCCGTAATTCCTGCCACCCGCCAGGTTTAGCCAACGTTTCATGCCGAATATGCCGCTGCAAATCAAAATCCGGGTCATCTACCCAGTAAGGGCGGTCAATTCCCATCGGTACGCTCACCAACTTTTGCCGTAAGCGGGGAACTATGTGCACGCGCTGTTCGATAAACTCAACAAAGGTGTGATAATCGAGGGAGCCTTCAACAATCGCCACACCACCAATGTGCATGGGTATTGTGTCAGACTCTAGATATAAAAATGCGGCGTCTAGCCCGCTGAGCGACTCCATAATGGATCCTCAATAATTGTTAATTAGATGTTAATTGAGCTAGCACTGTTCATCAAGTCGCTTGTCTATTCAGAATTTCTATAAGCATCAGTCAAAATAAAGAATAAATGCCTCCCTTAAATTCAGCAAAGGCTTAATGTAACCATACAGCTATTGGCAAGTGCCGTTAATTGGGTCACCGCCTGTACCCAAATCATATCAGCACTTTTGATAACTGGATCCATACCGAAACATTGCGCTACCAGCGATTCATAAGCCCAGACACGTTGAATTACTTCGTCAGATAAATTGATACATATCAATCTGACTCATCTAAGACTAAAGACCTAGCTACTAATCTCTCGCAAAGTCTATATAATCATTTTTAAGAATAGAGCAAACCTAACCTATTTAAAGCATGAATATAGCAAAAGTGGATTTAAACCTATTGGTATACTTGGATGTATTGTTGCGTGAAGGCAGCGTAACCAAGGCGGCAAATCAACTCAGTATTACGCAGCCAGCCATGAGCAATGGACTTAAGCGTCTGCGTGATCTATTCAAAGATCCACTTCTGGTACGCACCAGCGACGGTATGACGCCAACCCAGCGAGCGTTGGAGCTCCAACCAATTATTCGTGATGTATTGGCGCGCTTAGAAACGTCTATTCAGCCAGAAACTGAATTCGACCCAGCCAATAGTGATCGCACATTTCGAATAATGACGTCAGACTACGCAGAATCGACCCTACTGTTGGAGTTAGTTGGGCGTCTACGTGAATTAGCCCCTAATATTACGCTAGATTTGATTACTCCTAGTGATGTTAACTTTCATGATGTTGAGCAAGGAAAAGTCGACATGGCGATAAATCGCTTTGACGAGTTACCTTTGTCGTTTCACCAAAAAGTCATTTGGTATGACACATTCTCATGCGTGATCAGTAGCAACAATCCACAGAAAAAGAATTTTGACTTAAACGCATACTTGAGTGGGCAGCATATTTGGGTAAGTAAAACTGGCTTTGGCGTAGGCGTGGGTATCGACCCGAACGAAGTACAAAAACTCGGGTGGGTTGACGCAGAACTAACCAAACTGGGTAAACAGCGGGATATTCGCGTGTTTACACGGCACTATCATGCTGCATTACAGATGGCCAAGACTCAAAACTTAATTGCGACGTTACCCAGTCGAGCAGCGCGCATTCTGGCAGATGATCCAGCAGTGAGCATTGTCGAGCCACCATTTGATATCCCACCCATTGCACTGAAGATGGCTTGGAGCGCGCTTTTACACCACGACGCGGGCCATATATGGTTACGCCGCTTGATTGCGGATGTGGGTAATGAAATCGCTAATTAAATATCACTGTCGCATTATTAGCCTGCAACTATCATTCACAGTGGTTATATTAGCCATGGAAGGCATAAATTAAACAACAGGCTCGATTCATGGTCTACTGCGCAATAATGTAATTATCGCGTGAGAGAGTTTTCTATGGCAATTTCAGAACAGCCAAGAGTTATTCGCAATCAACTGCATATCGCGCAGTGTCTATTTGATTTCATCGAAACAAAAGCCCTGCCCGGCTCAGGCGTCACGAGTGAGCAGTTTTGGTCAGGCTTTGCAGCTATTGCGGCCGAATTTACACCGCGAAATAAGGCGCTGCTAGCCAAAAGAGACTCAATACAAGCGGAACTGGACAACTACCACAAAAAACACCAGAAACTCGACCCTTCCGCATACAAAACTTTTTTGCAATCGATAGGTTACTTGGTGGATCCGCCTCAAGACGTAACCATTGAAACCCAAAATGTGGATGACGAGATTGCCCTAAAAGCCGGCCCACAGCTAGTCGTTCCGATCAACAATGCGCGTTACGCGTTAAACGCAGTGAATGCGCGCTGGGGCAGTTTATATGATGCGCTCTACGGCACCGATGTTATCGCTGAAACCGACGGTAAAGAGCGTGGCCAAGGCTACAACCCCACGCGTGGCTCCGAAGTTATTCGCCATGCAAGACTTTGGCTAGATACAATCGCTCCACTGCAACAAGGTTCACACGTTGACGCTACCGCTTATTCAATAAGTGAAGAAGGTTTGTTAGTTAGTTTGGCAGATGGCACGGTCACCCAACTAACAGAGCGCGGCGCTTTCGCTGGATATCAGGGAGATGTGACTGCTCCTTCAGCCATTTTGCTGCGCCATAACGGCCTCCATGCAGAACTTCAAATTGAGCCTGAACACCCTATTGCAAAGTCTGATCCTGCCGGATTAAAAGATATTTTACTTGAATCAGCCTTAACCACGATTATGGACTGCGAAGATTCAGTTGCAGCCGTTGATGCCGAAGACAAAACCTTAGTTTACAGCAATTGGTTGGGGTTGATGCAGGGCACACTGAGTATAGATGTCGACAAAGGTGGCAAAACCTTCACCCGCGCAATGAATGAAGACCGACACTATGATCGTTTACACGGTGGCAAGTATACCGTTTCAGGCCGCAGTCTTATGTTTGTGCGAAACGTCGGTCACCTAATGCGCAATGACGCCATTCTGTTCGATGGTGAGCCGATTTTCGAAGGGATCATGGATGGTGTCATTACCAGTTTAATCGGCAAGCATGATTTGCTCAGAAATAGCCCCTTTGAAAACTCAACGCAGGGCAGTATCTATATCGTTAAGCCGAAAATGCACGGTCCGGAAGAGGTCGCATATACGAACGACCTATTTAGTGCTGTTGAACAAGCGCTCACAATACCAGAGAATGCGATTAAAATGGGCATCATGGACGAAGAGCGCAGAACGTCAGTTAATTTGAAAGCCTGCATTAACGCTGCTAAATCACGAGTGGTTTTCATTAACACTGGGTTTCTTGACCGCACCGGTGATGAAATTCATACCTCCATGCATGCCGGTGCGTTCGCCGACAAAGCCACGCTTAAAACACTTCCTTGGATCAAAGCCTATGAACATGCCAATGTCACCATTGGACTGGAATGTGGGTTAAGTGGCAAAGCTCAGATTGGCAAAGGCATGTGGCCAATTCCTGATCAAATGGCGAATATGATGGAGGCCAAAATAGGCCACCCCAAGGCGGGGGCTAACACCGCGTGGGTGCCATCACCTACCGCAGCTACGCTGCATGCGCTGCACTACCATCAGGTTGACGTTTTTACTATTCAGGAGTCATTGCAAAGCCAAGCGTATGACGGATTAGATGATATCTTAACGATCCCTTTGGGCACGCCAGCCACTGACCTATCCGCTGAGCAATTGCAGCGCGAAATTGATAATAATGTGCAAGGTATTTTAGGGTATGTTGTGCGCTGGGTGCATCAAGGTGTTGGCTGTTCTAAAGTTCCGGATATAAATAACGTAGGCCTGATGGAAGACCGCGCCACGCTGCGGATCTCCAGTCAGCTTTTGGCGAATTGGTTGCTGCACAACGTGATAACAGCTGAACAAGTCATGCAATCTCTTGATAAAATGGCGGTAATGGTGGACGAGCAAAACGCCAATGATCCAGAGTATATTGCCATGGCCCCGGACCTTAACTCTTCAATTGGATTTCAGGCCGCGCGAGACCTTATTTTTAAAGGGTGCGAGCAACCTAGCGGTTATACCGAACCGTTACTCCACGCAAAGCGCATAGAGATGAAACGTGTGCTCGGACGCTAGAACAACAATACAGGGGCCTTTATCAGCATGATTTTCTGGCGTTTTTATTAAACGCAACTAGGCTTAGATCATCTGACTGGTTTAGGCTCGCTATGACAGAACAACCCATCGTTCCAATTTTTTCCGGAGGCGGTACTCGACTCCCCGCACACATTGGAATTTTGCAGGCATTGCATGATTTAGAACTTAGATTTGACACCTTGGTTGGCGTCTCAGGTGGTTCAATTGTGGCAGCGCTCTATGCGTCAGGGTTTAAGCTCGAGGAAATCTATAAATTAGCACTTGAGACCAACTTCAAGCAGTTCCGAGAATTCTCTATATTGCGTCTAATATTTCAAGGTGGCCTCGCCTCTGGGGAACGCTTTGAAAAATGGATGGATAAGCAATTAGACGGTCGTCTGTTTGGTGATCTGAATATGGACCTTAACATCTTAGCGACGGACATAAATGGCGGTGGACCGGTGGTGTTTAATCGTAGATTAACCCCCGACATTAAAGTGTCGAAAGCCATTCGCTACTCCATGTCTATCCCCTTAATTTTTAGCTTTCAGATCTACAAGCATCATGTAATGGTTGATGGTGCCATACTGGCCGAAGATGCTTTATTTGAGGACTGGCGTGGTGATGGCACGCCCAGTGTATGTTTTCGCTTAAAAAGTGAGATGCGCGAGCGCCCATTGAACGCGAAGCAACGGTTGATGCTTCCGCAATATGTTGGACTATTGATCCGCACCTTTATGACAGCGATTTCACGCGAATACGTACATGCCGACCACTGGCACAATACGTTAGTTATTAATACCGGCGATGCCTCTGCAGTGGACTTTGATATGACCGAAGAGCAAAAACACCAGTTATATCAAGTGGGTTATGAAACCGTAAAAAACTTCCTGCCAACGAAGTTACCTAAGGCTCGGAAAGCTTAAAAAAACCAAAGGTATTTCAACAAAAAGTTCGCCTATGTTCAAAACTAGCGTCCTCGTTCGAATCGTCATATGATAATTAGCCTATGTTACAAGCCTTGTAATTAAGCTTATACGCTGCCCAATAAGGCTTACCACTTCGATTTACGCGGCAAGGATTGATTAAGTTATGAATTTGATACCAAGGGAAAACCACTTTATTTGGATGCGGTACTTGGCAGCCTTTTCAATCATGCTATCTCATTCTAGACAGTTCAATACCGCACCAGACAATTACTCGTCGATCGCCGCTACTTTGACATGGCTTTATCCTGGCGTTCCGGTCTTATTCTTTATCAGTGGATTTCTTATTTCTTTGAGCTCTACTAATAGCAAGTCTTTGACAGAGTTTCTCGTCAAGCGAGTACTAAGAATTTATCCACCATTATGGGCTGCGTTTGGCGTTTCTGTCGTCACCATATTTGCCACCGGGATGGTACAGTTTGATACCTTAAACTGGTTATCTTTTATTGCTTGGAGTGCAGGCCAACTTACGTTTGTTTTCTTTTATCATCCTGATTTTCTAAGCCACGTGGGTACTGGTGTTTTTAATTGTAGTTTGTGGGTAATCCCCGTTATATTACAATTTTACCTAGTTGCGCCCATGTTAGGTCGCATAGACCGCAAATGGCAGGCCTCTAACAAACCATATCTGATTTATGGGGTGCTTCTTGCCTGTGCGATTTTTAACATAGTATTTCACTATTTCCACAATCACCACACCTCAAATGTGACCAAGGTTATTCATTTTTTAACGTTTCTGCCTTGGCTGTTCTTCTTTGTACTTGGCTACGTATTTGCCAGAGACTTTAGAAAAATTCAGCCTTTATTTAAAAGTGCAACATTCTGGGTGATCTGCCATTTGGTTTTGTTTTACCTACTAAACCAATTAGGCTTCAAGTGGGGTAGAAACGATATCAATCCGCTTCTTTTTGTGTTTCTTGCCATGTTTGTGATGAGCATAGGATTTAAACCGCAGAGTAAATTTAAGGCGTTTAATCAACTAGAAAATACGCTTGGACGGAATGATATTTCCTTCGGCTTATTCGTTTATCACATGGCTGTGCTTAATACGATAATGTATCTTGGGGTATTCGAGTCTAACTGGTTTGCTAGATGTTTATTATTCTTTGGTGTGACTATAGCGGTTTCGACAGCGAGCTTATTTTTACTGGAAAAACCGATAAGAAACCGCAGGGACAGCATTATTGCGCTGCTAACGTCGAGGCAAAAGAAAAGCTCTGATCCAGCCTAGAAAGGCTGAATGGGAATTAGATAACAAATAAAATCGTGGTCAGGATAGTCTGTCAATACAGTCAACCCAGACATATCACTGACCCAAAATAAATGTAACCTGGTGACCTATACCTGATAAAAGTCGCGATACCATTTTACGAAGTTACCAATCCCTTCTTGGATGGTGGTTTTCGGGCGGTAACCAACATCGTCAACCAATGCTTCGACATCAGCATAGGTATCAGGAACGTCCCCTAACTGCAGCGGTAACAAGTTCTTTTCCGCCGTCTTGCCCAAAGCCTTCTCAAGCGTTTCTATATATTCAAGCAAATGCACTGGCGTTTGCGCACCAATATTATACACCCGCCACGGCGCTTTGCTGGTACCCGGGTCAGGCTGCTTGCCATTCCAAGCATCATTGCTCGCAGCCGTATTATCGAGTGTGCGAATGATGCCTTCAACGATATCGTCAACATAGGTAAAGTCACGTCGATGGTTTCCGTAGTTGAATACATCGATAGGCTTGCCTTCAAGGATCGCTTTAGTAAACAAAAAGAGCGCCATATCTGGTCTGCCCCATGGGCCGTAAACAGTGAAAAAACGTAATCCTGTAGTCGGCAAACCATACAAATGACTGTATGTGTGAGCCATAAGCTCGTTTGCTTTTTTACTTGCTGCGTACAACGAAACCGGATGGTCCACATTGTCATGCACAGAAAATGGCATGCTCTCATTGGCACCATAAACCGAACTTGAGGATGCATAAACCAGATGCTGAACATTATTATGTCGACAACCCTCAAGGATGTTCATAAAGCCAACGATATTGGCGTCAATGTAGGCGTGTGGATTTTCCAATGAATAACGTACCCCTGCTTGAGCAGCTAGGTGCACAACTTTGTCAAACTTTTGCTCACTGAATAATGTCGGCATACCCTCACGGTCTTCGACTGCCATTTTGACAAAGCTAAAATTATGCCCATTTGGATGCGCTTTTACCCGCTCTAGTCGGGCTTCTTTAAGTGATACATCATAATAATCATTTAAGTTATCGACCCCGACGACTTCATCGCCACGCTCCAATAAATACAATGAAACGTGTGATCCAATGAAGCCAGCAGCTCCGGTTACTAATACTTTCATAACTTTTCCTTACAAGCGAATATCGACAGCCGCCTTGTCAAACATATATTTCAAATCAAAAATAACTGCATTGGGTTTGCATAAACCACGCAACTGCTCATTGCTCCAACTTTTAAACTGGTGGTGCGCAACCGCGCCAATAACCGCGTCATACTTCCCATTTTCTGGCTTGTCGATCATCGATAGGCCGTACTCATGATCAACTTCGTTTGCATCTGCCCATGGATCGAAAATGTCTAAATTCACATGGTAACTCTCGAGTTCATGAGCAATATCGACGACCTTTGTATTGCGAATGTCAGGACAATTCTCTTTAAAGGTGATGCCCAAAAGTAAAATATTGGCACCATTAACCATAATTTGCTTATTCAGCATAGTTTTCACTAAACGCGATACCACATATTCACCCATGCGGTCATTAATCCGGCGCCCAGCAAGAATGACATCAGGGTGATGCCCTAACTCTTCAGCCTTATGGGTAAGATAATAAGGGTCTACGCCAATACAATGCCCACCGACCAAGCCTGGTCTAAACGGCAAAAAATTCCACTTACTGCCGGCCGCTTCAAGTACTTCTTCTGTATCGATGCCGACCCGGTCAAAAATCATGGCAAGTTCGTTAATTAAAGCAATGTTTAGGTCACGCTGCGTGTTCTCAATGACCTTCGCCGCTTCCGCCACTTTTATCGACGATGCGCGATGCGTGCCGGCTGTGATAATTGAGCGATAGAGCGCATCAACCTTTTCAGATACTTCAGGGGTACTACCTGAAGTGACCTTGACGATCGTTTCAAGCCGATGCTTTTTGTCACCTGGGTTAATTCGCTCTGGTGAATAACCGGCATAAAAGTCTTGATTGAAAGTGAGCCCTGATTGCTGTTCTAAAATCGGAATGCACACCTCCTCGGTGGCGCCTGGATAAACCGTTGACTCATAGATAACTGTAGTACCCGCTTGTAATACCGAGCCGATCATTTGACTGGCCTTTTGCAGAGGAGTCATATCTGGCTGCTTATTTTTATCAATCGGCGTAGGTACTGTGACAATAATGTACTCACAATCCTTTATGTCTTGAGGATTGCTGGTAAAGCTAAGCTGTGAAGCGCCTTTTAGTTCTTCACCGGAAACTTCTAAAGTATGATCGACACCGTCTTTGAGTTCATCAATACGCGTCTGAGCAATATCGAATCCTACTGTTTTGTAATGGCGACCAAACGATACCGCCAGCGGCAATCCAACATAACCAAGACCAATAATGGCGATTGACACAGTCTTGTCGAGCTTATTCATGTGTTACCTATTCCTTGTTAGCATTCAAACGTGCTTGAGCTTTACAGTGCTACGTTATTTTTATTCAGTAAATCATATACATGTTTAATCGGAATCGCATACGTAATTCCACTGGGCGTTGAAAGTGCAGCTTCTCGCCCTCCCGATACCAATACTTTATTGATCACCCCAACCACCTTACCATCGCTTACCGCATACATGGGGCTGCCACTGTTACCGGGAAAAGCCGTTATATCCAATTGATAAACTTCAAAGGGCGAGCGTAAGCGCGACAACATCGCGATATCCAGCTGTTTACTATTGTTTGTAGGGATCACATCGGGTGCAATGGCTGCAATAATCCCCCGATGTGTCGCAGGATACAGCCCAATCACTGCTCCTATGGGAAAACCGGTGATCAAGATTTGATTACCCTCTGAACGAAACTCTCGCTCGGCTAGGGGCAAAGCGGGTAAAGCTTTAGCAATTTTTAATAGCGCGAGATCATGCGCTTTATCGATATCGATGATCTCTGCTTGAATAATGTCGGGGCGCTTACCAGTCCCACTAAACACCACTCGGTTTTGCACCACATTATCATCTAAAGGATCGGAAACCACATGATAGTTAGTAATGACATATTGGCCGTTTGCTACAACAAAGCCGGTTCCTGATAATACATTACTTGGAGATGCCAGGGGCGTTTGCACACCGACCCCGACGATCGAAGGCTTATTCTTTTGGATAACCGGGCAAAGTTCACAGGCATTTGCATTAAACTGCGCTGTACTGAGCAAAAGTACAAAAAAACTTAAGATTGTCGATAATGATTTATGCACGCGGTCTTCTCAAAACGAAGTCACTCTTTTTAAACAAATTAGTGACCTTTTTTTTGACTACTATACTATTGTATTAATATGCATTCTATTAATAATGCCGCCAGAGTCGAGATCGCTCGTATACAAAAGTACGACTCTACCAATGGATACCTGTGCGTAAACATTACAAGGCAATAAGTCATGCTCCAAAGGTTAAGGAAAGGATCCATGGATCAATCTATCGTAAAAGGCTTTAAAGAGTACTTCGACGTTAAAGTGGCGAGCAATCAAGCACTTAAAAACGAAGTATTCGGTATACGCCACCAGGTGTATTGCGAAGAGCTTAAATGGGAACCTGAGCGCGACAACAAAATGGAAGATGACAAGTACGATGGGCATTCAGTCCATTTGTTGCTACATCACACCACTTCCAAGCGATTTGCCGGCACGGCCAGACTAGTTATCCCAGGCAATAAACAAGATTGCACTATGCCGTTCGAGTCTTATTGTAAGGATAAAATTGATCCGGCTCTGATAGATTTTCCTGCGATTTCCCGGCTAGGGGTCAGTGAAATTTCGCGACTAGCCGTCCCGAAAGACTTCAGACGCCGGAAAGGTGAAGAAAACGTGCCCTTCTATATTGACCCAAAATCAAAGCCACACTTTTATACAGAGGAAGATCGCCGACTATTTCCCAACATCACAATTGGGCTGTATTTGGGGATCATAGCAGTGGCTAAGTATTATCAGCACTCCCACATGTTCATTGTAGTAGAAACTCGCTTGCAGAAAAGGCTCGGACGTCTTGGGTTTGTGTTTGAACCGTGTAGCCAGCCCTTCGAGCTTAATGGTCAGCGTGCGCTTTACTGCATGACAGAGGCGAATTTCTTATCGCAATTAAGTGAAAACATGCTTGCGCTGTATTATTGGATAGAAAAGTCCGTACACAAGCAATTGCAGAATCCGGCCAAATAACGAGGAATCATTGTGCCACATCCTTTTAACTACGATCTCGCATTTTCACGCAACCTAGGATGGTTCAGTGAAGCTGAGCAACGAACAATCAAGCAAACAAAGTTGGCAATATGTGGCGCTGGTGGTGTTGGTGCCTGGCATGCGCTTAATCACGCCAGAATCGGGTTTAGCCGCTTTTCCTTGGCTGACTTTGACCAATACGAAGTAGAAAACTTTAACCGACAAGCCTGCGCCAAGTTGAGTAATGTTAAAAAAGACAAAGTACAAGCGCTCGCGGATGAACTCTTGGATATTAATCCAGAGGCGGAAATTACCCTATTCAAAGACGGCGTACATGCAGAAAACGTTGATGATTTCCTCGATGGTTGTGATGTGTACCTTGATGGCCTCGACTTCTTCGCCATCGATGCACGTCGGTTGGTATTTCAAAAATGTGAGGAGAAGCGGATCCCTGCTTTAACTGCTGCGCCATTGGGCTTTGGTACCTCAGTTTTGTGTTTTGACGCTGAGTCTATGTCCTTTGAAGACTATTTCGGCTTTTCAGGAAAGTCGGAACTCGAACAATTTGCCCGTTTTTACTTTGGTCTTTCGCCTAAGGCAGGGCATTCCAGTTACTTAATTGAACCACAACGATTAGACCTTAGCGCGAAGAAAGGCCCGTCATTAAACCCAGGCTGTATGCAAGCATCTGCCGCGATCAGTGCCAATACTGTGAAGCTGATACTCGGGCGCGGCGAATTGGTTCGAGCGCCAGCCAGTGTGCAGTATGATGCCTTTACTAACTCCTCTGCCATTACTGAATTACCGCATGGTTTACATGGCGCAGAAATTGAAGCCGTTATTGGCCAGATCGTAGCTGCCTTTTCTAGTTAAGGATTGCAATGGACTCGCTTGATTTTGACCAGTTTCTAAATGTAACGCGCAAATACTACAGCGGTGATAATTGTCAGCCACTGCAGTTCAGTCTAGAAGGTGAGCAAATCGTTGTTCACTATCGAGCTGACATTGCCAAGCACACGTTAGTTTACGACTATCAAACGTTGATCATAACTCTCGGCGGCGCCCTCGAATATGCGCGCAATGCACTTGCTGCACAGGGGTTTAACAATGTTTCTGTTAACCTCGATAACAAGTTGCTCGCAACAATCGATGTGACTAAGGACGCACCTAGTCTTTGTTCGTTATCTATCGGCCAAGCGACCTTCGCCCTTCCCTCGGTTCCCTTGGCTGTATTGGCTAATCGTCATACTGACCGTCGCCCTTATGTTGCGCTTACTCATTTTGACCACGAGGCGCAAATACAGAGCCCGCTAACTTATGTTAATAGTCGAGTAAAAACTTCACTCGAGCCAGCATTGCTAGAATTCTTTGCTTGGTCTGACAGTCAAGTGTGGCGTTCTCGCCAACTAGGGCTCGATATTCTAAATGCAGTAGATTTCAGTAGTGATGAGCCTGAATGTGGACTGCCAAAAAAGAATCTCGGCGTTGGCGCGGCTGAGCTGTTGCCCATTAAACTGATACAGCGTTTTCCTGGGCTGTTTAACGTGTTTGCCGCAATTGGTGCGCAAAAAGGAATGCAAAAATCACAATTGGCGTTGTGGAAAAGCGCACAGAGCTGCCTTATATTCACCGTACCAAAGAATGCTTCCGTTGCTGACAAACTGTTCGCCAGTGTTGAAATGATGCACACCATCCTGCAGTTGAGCGCACAAGGCTACTCAATGCAACCATCAACCTTATCTACAGAGATTTTGAACTTACCTGTTAAGCAAGATCAAGCCAATTTAAGTGCTGCTGCGGGGATTGATTTTGCTGCTGATATGGAGCGCATTAACAGTGTTAGGCAAGCATTAGACATCGGCGCTGATACGCAAATTCTTTGGCTATTGCGGCTAGGTAAAACTGACACTGCGTTCCCAGACGACGCCAAGACTGGTCGTCGCAATATCACTAGTTTAAAGGCGTAAAACGTAACGCTAAGTTGGAGACAAAAAAAAGCGGTAATGGCCTTTTGCCGCTACCGCTTTTTGTACTTACCGGTTAATTATTTTTTGACTTGTCTGCGTTTAACTAGCACTAACAACGCACCCATAAGTAAAATAACGAAAGTCGATGGACCGCTAACTTCAACATCACCAGGGGTCGCTTCTTTGGCCCAAATAGTCAAATGCGATAGCGCGTGCTTGGTAATCATAGACATGGTGCCTACAATCGAAGTTACTTGCTTAAGCAGTTCTACCTGATACAACGCATAGTAGTTGCTGGATTTCATACTGAATACGAATTGGTCGTATAACAAAGGATCGACAACAAACTCTACGTCAGCAAAGTGCCATTCAGACGAACAAGCCACCGAGTCTAAATCTTCGTCCAAACAATTAGACAGATTAACCATACCTGACCATGAAGCGTTCATACCTTGGCCTTGCAATGTCTCTTCTTCGTATTTAGCCAAATGGATCCAAGTATCAGAACTGACGTTCGCGGGCAAATCATTGGTTAAAACACCATTTGCATCCCAGATCAATTGATTACTCAACCAACCAGAGTATGTCTCGTCGTTACCGTCAAACTGACCTGCACAGCCAATTACTTGCGCGTCAGGATCGTTGGGGTCGGTATGAATAACCAAATCGCTGAGACTACAGTCTTCAGGCGCCGATTGACTGTTACCATTTCCTGCAAACACTGAGGCTGACAACAACAACCCAAGTGTTAACATTATTAATTTAGTGCGTTGTAATAACATTGACACTACTTCTCCTAAAAATACTACCTACACTGAAGCAAAAAGTGCGCCACAAAAAAACACCAATTAAAACAGTCACCTAAACTTTAACTAAATGACGACTGTAAAATACTTTGACACTATAAACTCCTACACTCTCTACCCGTGAGTATAGCTGAAACATCGCCAAACTGCTCGCTTAATTCTGAGCCATCCGTACCTTGTCCGATATCCCTTAGCCAACGTTCAGCATCTTCACAGCGCCCTAATTTCCGCAGTACCACTGCCAACTGAAATGTTATCTTGGGATTTGCAGTATCCATGATATTCGCTTCGCGCAAGCGCGCTAGCGCACCATCATAATCACCATACAAAGCCAAGCTCCAGCCATATTCAGCAGCCACTTCAGCACTTTTATTGTTCGTTTCAAAGGCTTTCTTAGCATATTCGACTGCCAGTGAGGGAGAATCCTGTTGCAGCATGCGCGTTAACGCCAGCAGCACTGATTCGCGGCGATAAGTTTGATTTGACTCCTCATATTGTTGTAGTAACGGTAACGCTTCGGCCACCCGCCCTTGTCCGTAGAAGAATAACCCCAGTAGCCCTTCCATTGCGGGATCTAAAGTCGTACTCATGGCCGCTCTGAGTGAATTTTCAAATTTAGCAGGGTTAGTTCCTAAACTGGCTATATCAAACAATTTACCTGCGAACATCCGATTATATTGACTTGCTTCAAAACCTTGTTTAAAGCGCTGAAAGGCTAGCTCATTTTGGCCAACCTGAGAATGTACCTCCCCCGCCAGAAACAGAGCCGCAATGTTTTTCTCATCACTATTAAGCAGTCGATTCAACTCAGTTAATGCTATTTCTGACTGCCCGTTGAGCGCCAGCAATCTCGCCTTTTCCAGCTGTTGCGGTTTAGTTAACGGCTGCTCAGCGGCAATTCGTTCTAAATAAGCCAATGCTCCAGAATGGTCTTCTAATTGCTTTCGCAAGCCAAGTAATGCAGAAACATTTTGTGGGCTCATTGCGATTAAATTCTCGAGTTTCAGGATTTCACGCTGGGCCTCCTCGTTACGGCCCAGATTGATAAGAATCGCAGCTTTCTTGAATATGTATTCAGGGTTAGAAAATGAACTCTTATTTAACGTGTTGATTATCGTTAAAGCATCTTCATTTTGTTGTTTCTGTACGTACAAATTGACTAAGGCTTCATCTAATTGATAGTCACTGTCAAATTCATTTTTATATTTATTTAGCAAACTGATTGCGTCATCAAACAAGCTTCTCTTGCCAAGAAGCCTAGCCAATTGGATCACAAGGTCCTGACGATATGGCAACTCATTAATTAGAGCCTCTAATTCCTCCGTCGCTGCCTCAAGCTCGTTATTCGCGGTTAACGCTTGGGCATTTAACTTGCGGTATTGAATATTATTCGGTGAACTTTGTTTTATCTCTGCCAACAAACGCTGCGCACCTGTAAGGTTTTCACTGTTCAGTAGCACCTCGGCCTTAAGCAGTTTCAGGTCTGCATTGTCAGAATATCTTTGAATCAGATCATCAATAAGTGCTAGCGCTTTTTGGGTATCACCGGAAAGCAACCTTAATCGGGTCAATAATAATTGTTGCGCTAGAGAGAATGGCGCCTTAAATGTTTCATTAAACAACGCGATGGCTGAATTGACCTTGCCCTGCTGACGCAATAAATCCACTTCAAACAATTTCAAACTGTCAACGTTGCGGATATCTGGAGTGAGTTGAACTAATAAATCGTCGCACAAAAAGTGTCTATTTAATGCGGCATACGCTCGGCAAAGTGACTTAACCAGCTCAGCATCTTGCTTAACGAGCGTAATTTTACTTTCCAATAATACTTTGACTTTTCGGGGTTGCCGCGACAACTCATACAATTGTGCTAGCATCTGAATGGCATTGTCGTCTTCGCCTGCGAGAGTAAGGTACTGCTCAATTTGCACGGTACTGTCAGTATAATTACCGCTCAAATATGAAGTTAACCCTTTGAGTAAATTAAGTTTTGAGCGACTCGTAACATCATCAACAACATAGGTAGATAACTCACCGGAAAGGTCACTCAGTATGTTTTGTGCCTCTTCCTCTTGGTTGGTGATAAAAAGCAACCTTGCTTTGGTCAGCCGGACCAAAACATCGTTCTGATTTTCCGCTAAAATCGTATTTATGAGGTCAATTGACTCATCAAAGCGACGCAACTTGATCAACAAGAAGGCTTTCGTACGCTGTATAACAGGGTCATCACGCTGTAGGGCATAAGCTCGCTCTAACCATTCCAGCGCTAATTGCACTTGACCATCTCGACTCAGCCACAAGCTATAGGCGTGCATTACACGAGGATTGTTTGATTCTAAGGCAAGTGCCGCATCGATAAACTCTTTCGCCCGTTCTGCTTCATTATGCGACATTAAAAAATTGGCATAACTGGTCAATACACGAGTTGAACGTGGCGCAAGCGAATAAGCTTGCTGGTACCGTGAGCGCGCTGCATCTGTATTACCTGAATAATCAAAAGCGCTCGCTTTAAGCAACTGAACATAGGGCTCAGTTTTCTGATTCACACCTCTACATTCACAATCAATGACTCGCTGGTGTTGACCAGCCAATAGATAGGCTTGCAATAAGTTTTCAATCACCCGATTAAAATCCGCGCCTAATTGCAACGCTTCTTCATATTCATCTATAGCGTCAAGAACGTAGCCTTTACGCAAAAGCACATCTGCCATAAGCACCTTAGAAGGTAGGTGCTCTGGATATGCACTCATGATGTTTTTTAATTGGATATAAGCCTCGTCAACGTTCTCACTATTATACGTGCTAAGCGCTTGCTCATAGTCCTTGGACGGATCGGCGTTTACGGCAAAAGATGTGACACTGAGGCCAGCAACAAGCCCCCAGGTAAAATAAAAAGTACGAAATGACGCGCTAAATAGCATGCCTACAACCATTGTTAAGCCCTTTTGTTTATAATAGCGAACAATCCCTCGCCACGCGAAATCAACGTTCTGTTTAACTTGAACCACATATTCGTAAAGCTTACGTATCAAGTCTACATACTTAAGCAGCAATTTTCTTTACGTTCATATATCACTAAGGTAAGCCGAATAAACATCCTTCTTTCTTATCTACCAAATAAGTGATTGTTCATTCGAATTAAAGATCTAACAAGAAAATTTAGCTTTTTAAAAAGCTAGTTTCTTAAAGAAGAGTACTCTAAGAGCTCAGATGATTAAAGTAGCGGCAATCCAGTGGCACTGTTATGATGAAGGCTGTTGGAGATAAGTCTCACGAATAAAGCTAAGGAATATGGATACTCGTATGAATCATTGGTTAAAAATTCTCACCCTTGCACTATTACTTGTTGGCTCAATTGCCTGCACACGGATGACCCCAGAAGAAACCTACGCAGAGGCACAACGCCTGATGCAACAGCAAGAGTATGCAGAAGCCGCCATTCTTGCTAAACAATTAATTTCTGACGCACCTCGTGACCCAGCCTACCGAGTACTGATGGCACGCCTGCACATGCACGCAAGAAATCTAGATGCTGCAGATAAAGAATTTTTACGTGCTGTTGAGTATGGAGTCGATTTAGCCGAAATATCGCGCGAGCAGGTCGATCTTGAACTTATCACCAATAATTACGATTACGCGTATGAGCTACTGCTGGAACGCCAACGTTTTTTCGCGGATGCTGAAGAATGGAATGCATTAGTAGCCGCTGTTGCTCTGGTAATGAATGAGCCGGCGATACTGGAAGACTCCCTCAGCAAACTTAGCGAAAGGCAAAGTGACTTTAAGGCGGCGGCTGAATTGATTAGCGAACGCGAAGTCATACAAGCAGGACAATTGTTACTTGATTCTAATCAAGAATTCTATGCGCCAGAGATTTACTTTATTACAGGCTCTTCACTTGTAGATAGTCAAGAGCATGAAGTTGCACAAGCACTTATCGAAAAGTATACGACCGTTCGTCCGGCGAATCGGATAGCAAATTATTTTCTTGCTCGCAGCTACTTAGCTACTGATGAAATGGAAAAAGCACGTACACAAATTGATATTGTGCGGAATGGAAATACCAAAAACGCATTAGGCCTATATATAGAAGCTATTTATCAATTCCAAAATGATGACATTGATGAAGCTGCAAAATATGCTTCAAGTGCTATTGAAGCTGGCTTCAATAATCTTTCTTTGCATTTCATAGTAGGAGTACACGCTTTCCAAAATGAAAACTTTGAACGAGCCTTATCCTCATTCGAATACTTAAATTCAAGTTTGCCTGAAACGACCGTGATTCAAAGGTTACTGGGTGCAACTCAACTAAGATTAGGAGACTTCGCTTCTGCATCCAGTGCCATTACTCAAATTAAAGATCCTACGGAAACAGATATAGCGTTGATCCTCTCTTCTGGATTCAGTGCAGTTCAGTCATCACAATCTGACGAAGTTCTCAGCGAAGTAACAAGATTCGGACGTAATAAAGATATAGCTGATGTTGATAATGCTCTTGGGTTTGCGTTGCTCAGTTATGCCGAAGATAACGAAGCAGGGATCAAGCAACTAGAATCTACTCAAGTCGCAAATCCGGAAAGCTTGAACGCTTTCGCTCTGCTAGCAACTGCATATGTGCAATCTGGCCAGCTTGAATTAGCTCAAAACCTCATAGAAAAATTCCTTGATAACAGAAATGAATTAACGATTGAGACTCGAGAAGTATTAGCAAACGTATACTTACAACTAGGTGAGCTTGAGAAGGCAGCACGGCAATTCGGTCGAATTGCTGAGGCTGAACCTAAACGTCCGAGTGTAATGATGTTCGCTGTGATAGAGGCGGAAGCTAGTAAAGATTTTGAAGCGGCGTTGTTGGCAGTAAAACAATATGTTGCTGAAAACCCATCAAATATAAAAGGTTTTTTAAAGTACAATGACCTTTTAAAATCATTGAACGCCCCTCAGTCCGAATATGAATTACTTTACGGTGCATTATCGCAAGTCAATCAGCCTAAACATCAAATGCTACTTTCTGAACTGCTGATTGCGGATAATTCGTTATCAAGGGCTGAAGGTATTCTGGAGAAGCTTGACTTGAGCGAGTTAAAGCCTCGAGCAAACATGTTGCTAGCGCATATTGCTTTCGAAAGTGGCAATGAGAAGAAAGCTGAAGATTTAGTCTTAAATATTTTAAATGAAATTCCCAACGATACAAAAGCTCTTCAAATTGCGATGCGAGTATACGTCGAAAAGAAAGACTTTGTATCTATTGAAAATCTTATTAGCAAAGCGTTAGTGGTCGATCCCAATAATGCAGAAATTATCTATCTAGATGCACTTAATTCCACATTAAGTGGAGAGTTAGATAAGGCGCAGGCTCAACTAACCAAGCTCAGTGCAACGAATAATCAAATTGCAGTTCGTGCTCTGCAAGGAAAAGTTGACTTAGCTAAAGGTCGATACGATAAGGCGTATCCTAACTTGTTGGAAGCATATATGACTGAGGCTACCCGTTCGCGTTTAATGGATTTAGTAAAAGTAACGAACAAGTTAGGTCGAATAGAAGAAAGAAATAAGATTATAGATGCTTACATCGAAAACGTTCCAGATGACCTCGCTATTCAACTGATGAGAATTGAGTATCTTTTTGCTGATGATTTAAATGCTGGCGTAAAAGCTCTTGAATCGTTTATTCAGCAGCATCCAAAAAATGCTATAGCCTTAAATAACCTTTCTTGGGCATATCTTGAGCTTGGCGAGTTGAATAAGAGTATTTCGGCTATAGATCGTGCTTTGGTGATAGCACCTGAATACCTCCCCTTCATATATCAGAAGTCAAAAGTGTTAGCCGCACAAGGAAAACTGGATGAAGTCATATCTTTAATGACACCTAATGTCAACTTTGAAGCCAATCAACCAAGTAAATATGAGTTTGCTTATATCCACTTTCTGCTAGATGCTAAAAAAACTGCCGAAGCATCATTTTACTTCGAAAAACTAGTTCGTAACGGTGTTGATGATGATCGATTGGAAAAAATACAAGCTCGCTTGAATGAGTAGGAATGTGTCAGGAAATTTAACAACTTTTGAGGCGCAAAAAAAAATAAAAGCATAACCTTATGTTTTTATTGGGATTTTAAAGTTGGCACGCAGTTTGTATTACCTTCTAGGTATTCACAAAAAATTTGTTTTCACAAGGAGCAACAAATGAAAAAATTAGTAGCACTAGGATTAGCAACAGCTTTCGCGGCAAACGTTGCTCAAGCAGATCCAATTACTTTCGACCCAGATGGTTCTGGTACGGATTACTCTCCAATATTAGTCGATTTGTTCAGCTTGAACATTCGTCCAGCAACGGCATCGTATTCAGTTTTCCAAGACTTTGGCGCTGACAATGCATTGAATGATGGCGATACTTTCAGCGAAACTTTTACGTTCAACTGGACTGAATGGTCAGAAGGTTTAAATTTCGGCGGTTTTGGAACTGACGTACAATGGACTTTGACATTAGATGGGTACATTACTGACGTACAATACGATGCAGGTGTCCCGACTATTACTGACCCTCTAAACGATTTTACTGGCAACACGTCTTTCTTGGACGATCTTGCTAATACGTCGTTCCAAACAGTATTCAACCCAACAAGCGTAAGTCCTTCTGTAAACATGACAGCAACATACATGGGTAATGTGATCGGTATATTTGACTTGCTAGCAGGTGTATCTGGTACTCCAGTTGCTCTAGCTGATGATAATTCAGCTGCGTTTGTATTCAAATTCAAAATGAATGAAACTTTTGCTGCTAACTTCGCAGATTTCGATAATGTATGGAGCGATCACAATGGTGACCCGCTAGACCAAGATCTTATCTTTGCGGTTGGTGACGGTTCAACAACTATCAACGGTGTTACTGGTTTTACACAAGACCAGCAAACAGGTAATTGGGTAGCTGACATCTCAGTAAGCGACAACGGTGCAACTCTTGAGTTCAACGTACCTGAGCCTACTTCTTTAGCAGCTCTAGGTCTTGGTTTGCTTGGACTAGCCGGTTTCCGCAGATTCTCTAAGTAATCTAACAATATAATTTAATTTAAAGCCGGCGCAAGCCGGCTTTTTTATTTTAAGCTCATACACTTTTTAGGTTCTTAGGAGTCAGAATAATGGTTAATAATTTTAATTACTTATATTAAGCTCAACTCTGGTTCCCATGGTTATAAATGTCTTAGGAACTTAATTTGTGAGTGCTGATTTAAGAAACGTTAACATCAACAATGCGCAAGGATTCAATCAACCAACAAAATATAAATTCATAAATACTTAGAAAGACAAATTAATCATAAAGTATTTCACTAAAGACATTGACTGGCGAATTAAAATAGCGCTAGTAGAACTTTTATGTGATAGTCAATTATTACAATCTGACATAGATAAGTGCAGACATAATTTTGTACAAGTAGAGTTTAAGTTTCGGTCACATAATTTATTCAGATAAAACGTAAAACAACTCTTAAAGTACGTTAACTTTTCATTTTTAACTGATAGAACATGCTTAAGAAAATATCCTGGTCATATTTCATTGTTATTCATCTTGCCCTTGCCTTGGTAATCATCAAGTCTGATTTTTTGCAACGTGTTGAGCGGAAACTTGGGTTTAACCAAACTGAAATAACGCAGCATTATAAAACTATGACATCATTTCATGCGCGTATTGATAGTAATCTTCCTCAGAACTCAATTATTTTCATAGGTGATAGCCATATACAGGGCTTAGCAGTTTCAGCAATAAATGATCGAGCAGTGAATTTTGGCATCGGAAATGATACAACCTTCGGCGTTCTGCAACGCCTTGAGCAATATCGATCCATTCAGAGTTCTGCCGCGGTTGTAGTTTCTATCGGCTTTAATGATCTTCGATATAGAGAGAACGAAGAAATCATAGAGAATATTACTAAGATTTTAAACTTTATACCGAGTCACAAAAAAGTACTGCTGACTGCTTTACTCCCTGTAGGAAAAAAACTTCACAAAAAGTACAATGGACGAATAACTGCTATCAATAAAAGGTTATTCGATTTGACTCTCCGAAGGCACAATGTTCACTTTATCGAGGCTTTTGGCAGTTTTTTAAACAAAGAAGGTTATCTTGAGGAGAAATACCTCCTCCGTGATAATGTTCACTTATCTTCATTGGGCTATAAAATATGGATCATGGAATTACGGAAAGCGCTAAAACATCTTCTAGACACCGAATAGACTACTTAGATGGGCTGAGAGGTTTGGCAATAATACTCGTGATAGTTTTTCACGCATATACTCGATGGATTGAACTTGTTCCCTACGGCGATGCCTTTGCATCATTTCCGTTGTTTAAATTCGGATATCTTGGAGTACAGCTATTTTTCTTGATATCTGGTTTCGTTATTTTCATGTCCCTAGATGCGTCAAATGGTGCATTCAAATTTATTTATAAAAGATGGCTACGCTTGTTCCCCGCGATGTTAGCTTGTTCAATATTGATTTTCATCACAGCAAGCTTTTTTCATGCACGTCCTAATGGTATTCCTAATCCTATCGATGTAGTCCCAGGCTTAACATTCATATCCCCATACATGTGGTTTAAGGCTACTGGGATAGAGATGGCAAGTTTAGAAAATGCCTTTTGGTCAATTTATGTCGAAGTTAAATTCTATGTTTTAGCCGCTATTGTTTACTTTTTGCTTGGCCGGCGGTATCTCGTGCCAACTTTGTTTTTCTTTTATGTTATGTGGCTATTAAGTTCTCAGTTTACTGAAAACCAATTCGCAAATTTTGTGTATTCAGTTTCAATACTGGCCAGTTTTCAATACTTCGGCTGGTTTGCTGCTGGGGCCTCGTACTATCTATTCACAAAGAGTAGTCATATAAATTGGTTTTATCTGGGAGTTTTAATTTCTGCTGTCTCTGCGCTGGTGGAAGGGCAATTTGAACTACAACCTTCGATAGCTGCACTTATCATTTGTGCTTTCTTTGCACTCATTCTAAGAAACAGTTGGTTGCAGAATATGCTTAGTAACAAGCAACTCCTATTTATGGGTTTTATCAGCTATCCTCTCTATCTGTTGCATGAAAACATGATGATTGCATTAATCATTCAATTAGATGATTACCTACCGTATTCTTCGCCGTTAATACTGCCTTTAATAAGTATCACTTTCGTTTCACTTGTTGCATATATTATCGCTAAATACGCAGAGCCTAGAATTAAGGGCTGGCTATTGAAACTACCAGTTAAAAAATAAAGGTATAAGTATCACTTTATTACCAGGATTAGTATGAAACACCAGATGACGATGGCAATTAGGATCGTCAGCTGGTGAACAAAAGCACATTTTTAGTCGAAAAAGACCATAGACTCATCAAGTTAATGCATATTAATTTTAAGTTACTCATCAAAGCCTAATGTATTTATCTTTTTTTTAAACGATTCCACGTGTATCAATCACAATCTTGTTCTTGATCACCTCGATTGGCATCGCTTTAAACTCATCATGGTCGACTAAAACCACAATCACATTGCAGCGCTCTAGCGCGTCATGCAGTGATGTTAGTGTTACCTTATCTGATACGCCTTTGGGCAAAGCTGAAATGTTCGGTTCAACCGCGAGGATTTCACCAATCCCCTGCTCAGCTAAGTCATTGGTTATGGCTAAAGCAGGGCTTTCACGCAAGTCATCTATATTGGCTTTAAATGCCAGTCCCAAGCAGCAAATGACTGGGCGCTTGAACTCATCAGCCGCTGCTGTAACCTGACGCTTAACATAACCCGGCTTGCCATCGTTAATTTCACGAGCCGTGCGGATAATGCGAGCGGTTTCTGGTGCACTATCCACAATAAACCAAGGGTCTACCGCAATACAGTGCCCACCCACACCAGGGCCTGGATTCAAAATATTTACACGCGGATGACGATTAGCAAGAGAGATAAGCTCCCATACGTTAATTTTGAGCTCATCACAAATAATTGATAATTCGTTCGCAAAGGCAATATTAACGTCACGGAACGCATTCTCAGTCAATTTCGCCATCTCAGCCGTTCGCGCATTGGTTAACAAGCATTCGCCGCGAACAAAGGTTTTATAAAGTGCTAACGCTTTTTCAGAGCATGCCGGGCTAATGCCCCCAATAATACGGTCGTTAGACACCAGCTCTTCCAATACTCGTCCTGGCAATACACGTTCAGGGCAATGCGCAATTGAAAGGTCGGCTTCACCGGCACTGTTTAATGGATTAGTTAGATCAGGGCGCATCTCGCTAAGCCATTTTGCGACCTGCTCTGTTGCCCCCACCGGAGATGTCGACTCTAAAATAACCAAGTCGCCTTTTTTGATTACCGGTGAAATTGCCTTACAGGCTGCTTCGATATACGACAAATCTGGTGTATGACCTTCCTTAAATGGCGTAGGAACCGCGATGATAAAGACGTCAGCTTCCTCTGCTTCCAGAGTCGCTTTCAGTTTACCGGTGGTTACGGCAGCCTGTACCACCATATCCAAATCGGGTTCAACAATATGAATTTTGCCCTGATTAATGGTGTTAACCGCATGTTCTGATACGTCAACACCCACAACATCTAAGCCTCGCGAAGCAATAATTGCAGCTGTAGGTAAACCGATATAGCCCAGACCGATTACTGCAACACGACTAAACCCTTTACTCATTTATAGTTCCTCTAAATACGTTCTAATGCGTTCGCAGGCTTTCCCATCACCGTAGGGGTTGTGCGAATAGCTCATTGTTTCATAGGCCTGTTGATCATCCAATAACTGATTGGCCAACGAGACGATTTTATCGGTGTCAGTGCCGACTAGTTTCACAGTACCCGCTTCGACCGCTTCTGGACGTTCCGTAGTGTCGCGCATACAGAGCACTGGCTTGCCTAGCGAAGGCGCTTCTTCTTGAATACCACCGGAATCGGTCAAAATAATGTGCGCTCGCGTCATTAGATAAACAAAAGGCAAATAATCTTGCGGTGCAATTAAGCGCACATTATCGGCTTCACCAAGGATCCGCTTAACCGGCTCTTGTACATTCGGATTAAGGTGGACTGGATACACAATCTGCACATCATCACGCGCTGAAAGCGCCTTCAATGATTCACATATACGCTCAAATCCACCACCAAAACTTTCACGGCGGTGCCCTGTAACCAAGATCAGCTTTTTATTGGCATCAAGAAAATCGAAACGCTCTGCAAATTGTTGCGACAAGGCAGCATCCTGCTCAATTTTTTGCGTTACCCACAGCAATGCATCGATTACCGTATTTCCTGTAACCAAAATAGAATCAGGATTTACATTTTCCTTAAGCAACGCACTTTCAGACGTTTTGGTCGGTGCGAAGTGATAATTAGTTAACGCCCCAGTTAACTTGCGATTGGCTTCTTCTGGCCATGGGCTGTAAAGATCGCCGGTACGTAATCCTGCCTCAACATGACCAATCTTAATTTTCTTATAAAACGCAGCGACTGAAGTCGCAAACGTGGTCGAGGTATCACCGTGAACTAACACTACATCCGGCTCATAGTCTTCTAGTACTGGCTTTAAATTCAGTAGCACGTTGGCGGTAATGTCATACAAGTCCTGACCAGGCTTCATAATATCCAAGTCATAGTCTGGCTTGATTTCAAATAAGTCTAGTACTTGGTCGAGCATTTCACGGTGTTGAGCGGTCACACATACCCGCACATCCAGCCGCTCAGATTTATTTAACTCTAATACCAGTGGAGCCATTTTTATTGCTTCTGGCCGAGTGCCAAAGACGAGTAGTATTTTGTTCATAATCTAGTTACTTTTTATTTATATTTATGTAAGTCTATAGAGCTAAGCCTAGCTGTAAATAGAATATCTACCTTTTCCTCAAGAAAGTTGTAGGAATACCTCAATATGAAAAAATTAGTCCTACGTGGCTCCTTCTTTAGCCTAGTTGAAAGATTTGCGATTTTGGCTACAACTCTTTTTTTGACACCTTTTATCATCAACAATTTGGGAAAGGAAGATTATGGTCTTTGGCTATTGATACTATCACTAATTGGTTGGTTTTCTATATTAAACATGGGGCTGCCTCAGGCTCTCAGCAGGCAATTTATATTTTCTTTAGAAAAAGATAGAAGAAAACTGAGTGCGGTTTATTCAACCGGCTTGGTCATTTTTTTATGTCTAGCACTAGTCGCTTGCTTCGGCCTTTTCATATTATCAACATGGCCTGCTTTTTTTGAGTTGAATGAGCAAGATAACGATATATTTTCGCTCTCAGTAAAATTTATCGCACTAAAGGTGCTTATTGATTTCATCACTATCCCGCACAATGCTATTTTTTCTGGATTCCTACGGATGGATGTTGACGCCAAAATATCGACGTTAAACATTATCTTAAAGGCCGGATTGACGGTTATTTTCGTTCCCATCTATCATATTTGGGGAATGCTCATTGCAACTGTCGTTTCAGATGTTCTTACGCAAGCCATGAAAATAATTATTGCTGCTCGTATCGACCCCTCTATAAAGTTTAATTTGACATTGGTTAAGAAGGAGGACTGTTTAGAGTTAATAAATTTCGGGAAGTATGTTTTACTGATTCAACTTGGAAAGATCTTATATAAAAACTCGCCGGCTATTCTGATAATTAAGATACTGGATCTTTCCTCTTTAGCTATTTACGGGATAGCTAAACGGCTGATTGAGCAAGCAGAAGAAATACTTAACTCTGCATTTTCATCATTCTCTCAAATGTTTACCAAGCTATCCGCGCAAAACAAAGACCTAGAAAACTCGTTCTTGAGAATAACTGAAATCAACTTGTACTGCGGTATGGTACTCACTTTGCTTGTATGGTCTGCAGCTGAACCTTTCATAAACCTTTGGCTTGGCCCTGAGTTCAATGAAAGCGCATTCATTATACAAATCCTTTCAGGTGCGTTCTTGATTTCTTCATTTACGCGATCCTGTCAACAAATATTAATCGCCCAAGCAAATCACAAATTCCTCTCGTACACATCGGTAATCTCTCCAATTATTTCAATCGTCGCTTCAATGTTTATAGCCCCGGAATTCGGAATTACCGGAGTTGCCGTTTGCTTCATAGTTGCGAGTGCCATTACAAATATTTTCGGTGTTGCTTTTTTATTTTCCTACTATACGAAAATTTCCATGTTACTGACTATCCGACCATTCGCAGCTTCATTGGCAGTCCTTTTATTGATAGAGTACCTCGTAGATACATATATCGTTTGGAATCCTAACTCGTGGTTAATGCTAATGGTTTACTCCGCTGCATTGCTGTGCACTTCATTGATTATAGGATGGTGGTTTGTATTTAGCTCCAAAACTAGAAAATTGGTTTGGTCTGTGTTTACACAGCAACTTTTGAGCAAAGGTGATTGAGCTCTCCAAAATATAAAGTGGCTCGACTTTTAAATCTAAGAAACGGAACAACGATGTTAGAAAAAATACAAAATTTGGTGCAAATTCTTAAAGAAATTAGAAATTTACCGAAGGTCGATATTTCCCTGAAGTTCGAAAACGTGAAAAATACCGATCCATTCTATGAGAAAATCACAAAAGACTTTTACGACTACGCTACCGCTCGACATCGAAAGTTTTTACTGATTAAAAATTTTGAGATTGGCGTCGCATTGTTTGACTTAAGTAACCCCAAAGGCTATCGACAGTCCATTGAAAGTTCTGCCCGTAGAAACTGCAAAAAAGCAATTAGAAATGGTTTCACATTCGATAAGTTAGCGTATAACTTACACTTAGATGAGATTTGGGAGATTAGGCGTTCAACTCCCGTCAGACAGGGGGAGATGCCAGAAGATTTCCTGAATACTCGTCCGACCCCAGTCACAAACCCGTCACCACAAACGAATACGCACGATTATGTCTATTTTGGTGTTTTTGACGAAAGGAAAAAATTAGTTGCCTATGCAGGCTGCATGGTTGCAGGAGAGATATTGATGGTTCAGCATATTTATGGACACAACGACTATCTTTCTTTTGGTGTAGTACCCTACTTACTGGTATCAATTGCTGAAACATGTCAGGACCATTATCCAGAAGTTAGATACTTCAACTATGGGACCTTTTATGGAGCCCAGGCTACGATGAAGAGATTTAAAAAGAAATTTCAATTTTTACCCCATCGTGTAAACCTTACATTATAACTTTTGAGCTCAGTTGTATGATAAATAGTATGGCTAGTGTTGGTGCTAAAATAGTCGTTCCTTTTCTACTTATTCTCTCTGTTTTCTTATTCAACCCGATATTGTCTCGAGACTTGGTTAGTTTTAGCTTCGACGACGGCACTTACTCTCATGCTTACTTGATCCCCTTGATTATTATTTATTTACTATTTCATGCTGCAAAACATGGAGAACTAACTTTTAGTTGGAAACCTGTTTTACTTTTTCCATTAATTACCATCTTATCCTTATTGGTATTATTTCAAATCTCTCAGGAAAGTTTTATATTTCGATTTATAGCTCCTGTCGCGGTTTTCTTAACGTTATCAACAATATATAAAATAAATTCTGCAATTATAGTTTCTTCAATTTTGCTCTGGTTTATAACGCCAATTTGGGGGCCATTAATAAGCATATTGCAGAAAATTTCTGTGATTGCTGTCAGTGAAATTATGGGCCTTACTCCAATTTCCACTTATGTTGAAGGAAACACAGTGCATATCGCTGTTGGAGCGTTTGAAATCGCTGGGGGCTGCAGCGGTCTTAGGTACTTCATAACAGCAACGGCACTTTGTACGATATATTCTTACTTAAATTACACTCGTATTAAAAGTGTAGCTTTGTTGTTCTCGGTGGCTTTGATTGGGGCAATGATAACTAATTGGATCAGGATCGTTGTTATTATCCTTATTGGTCATTACACTGAAATGACCAGTCCAATTATTGAGGACCACAACTCGCTAGGCTGGTATATATTTATTCCCTTTATTTTACTGACATTTTATATTGCTGGAAAAATAGAACCCGCAAAGGATCTAGAAGAGAGTGAATCATCTCCCCTTTTGATAAAAAACATTTACCAACCATTATGTGTTTTGGTTCCTGTCGGGCTTATCTCCACATTATCAATTAGCGTTACATTTGATAAACCAGCTTTCTTCCAGATAAAACCATTAAGTCTCAACGTCGAACCGATGACAAAAGATTTGGCAGCACCCAAACCAACGATCTATGAGTATGTTTCAATTGAGCAACAGAAGTTTTCAATTGCAAAAATAGATTTTTCCGGCTTCAAGTTTAGGTTTTCGTCAGGTTCTCCAGCGAACAGACCAGATTTTTACGCTAATAAGCTTGTACCAGATGGGTTTTCGGTTTTATCAAAAAGTCAAACGGGCTCTTTTACTATAACAACAGTGAGAGACCGCAATGGTAGAACAGGTGAAATCATCTATGCTTACGAAATTGGAAAGCGAAAAACCAACAGTGTGTTAGATTTTCGCAAGGCTAGAGTCCTAGAAGCTTTTCACCTGACAACTGATAGTTTTCTTTATTGGGGCTTCAGGTATTGCGATACTGACTGTGGCATAAACTAAATAAGTTAAAAGGTCTAATTTTGGCATCTCTTTGGCAAGTATAATTCAACCAGCAAAGGACTGTGATTAGTACCAGTATTCTGCAAAACCTCGGTAACTCTTGATTCCCACTCGTCGTCGAATAAAACATGATCAATTCGAGCAGTAACAAGCTTTTCACTATATGTAACCCCAAAACCAAACCCAGAGTCATCAAATGCGTTATTATACTCATTCCAATACTTTCTATACATGAGTCCAAAAATATTGGTGTTGAAATCTCCAGCTATTATATCTGTCTGAAAAGTTGATAACCATGCATGCATTCGAATGTGATCCAACTCTCTAGCATTGTATAGCTGTAGGGAAGTATCACTAGAGTTACTTGAAAAGCCTAAAACTTTTCCGAGTATGAAGCGTGGCGTGTCTGGATGGACATTGACGACATTAAGTTTGCATTCCCGTATTCTAAGTTCATAAGAAGCAGCGAAAGTTCCCCAACTACCCGTATCGCGACGAGTCAAACTGTTAAGAAAAGTTACTTGATGCTTCGTTACTATGCATAATCCCCGGTCACAATGATAACTATAATCTTTTGGTAATTTATCAACGAAAAACGAGTCTGAGCTCTCTTGCAATAATAGTAGGTCTGGGTCGTGTGTGTTTAGTAAAACTAAAATCTCTACTATTTGCTCGTCTGAAGCTCCCATATTGAACGTTATTAATCTTAAGGTTTCCTTCAAATCCTTGCCGGGCAAATTTAAACGCAGGCCATTTACGACGAATAAATTTATGATGGTCAAGATCAGTAAGACAAACTTCTGCTTCGGACTGAATTGGACGAAAATTAAAAAAATAAGTGGGATGAATACTAGCCATCGCGGCATGAATTCAACTAACAACAATATTGGAGCTAGTGAGTTTTGTGGGTCTATCCAATTAGCTAAAATGAAGGAAAGTGTAACTAATCCATAAAGTCTTAATAACAATGCCTTAGACTCCAAAAGTTTCCGATAAAATAAATTATTAAGCGATGTTGACTCATTGTTTACATACATCGCACCGAACCAGTATACTAATTTTCAGAATTTAAATTTTATCTGAGTATTTTCCCATGAGTTCCGCAAAGAAAGTTATTCTTCTTGAGTTCAACGAGCTCTGCCCTCCTTTATTAAAGAAGTTTATTACTGAAGGAGAACTCCCCAATTTCAAAAAATTGTACGATAACTCCATCGCTTACACTACAGATGCATGCTGTGATGTTGAATACTTAGAACCCTGGATACAGTGGGTAACACTACACACTGGCCTTCCCTATGAAAAGCACCAAGTTTTTAGGCTTGGCCAAGCAAAGCACCTTTCGCATAAATCTGTATGGGATATTTTGTCCGAAAACGGACTTTCTAGTTGGCTATGTGGAAGCATGAACATTTCTTGGGATTCAAACGATGAAAAAATTACAGCTTTGCCAGACCCATGGAGTGTTGATGTAAAGGCTTCTCCGATAGAATTGCAAGAGTTTTATGAGTTTGTTCGGGCAAATGTTCAAGAACACACAAATGAAAAATTTAAACTATCTAAGATGAAGTTAATTAATTTTATGCTATTTATGTTCAGGCATGGACTTAGCGTTAAAACCGTCTTGCGCGGAGCTAAATTAGTAGGCAAACAAGTATTCAAAGCAGACGATAATTGGAAAAAAGCAACGATACTTGACTGGCTACAACTTGATGTTTTTAAGTATATCTACAAAAAAAAATCTCCTGCATTTGCGACCTTTTTCTCAAATAGCACGGCCCACTTTCAGCATAAATTCTGGCGATACATGGATCCCGAAAGCTTCACCTTGAAGCCAAGCGAAGAGGAAGTGAAAAGATTTGGGTCAGCGATTCTGTACGCTTACAAGAATCACGACCGAATGATCGGAGAGATTTTTGATTTGGCAGATCAAGATACGACTATAATTCTAGCTTCAGCATTAAGTCAGCAACCATTCACAGCAAAAGATGCAGATGGAGGTAGACGTTTCTATAGACCCAATGACATTACCAAAATAGCAAATACGTTTGCTTTACAAGGCGTTGAAAGTATAGCTCCAGTAATGTCCCACCAATTTCATATTATTTGTGACACACCTCAGCTTGCTCAGGAAAATTTTGAAATTCTGAGCGATGCAACACTGAATGATGAGCGCCTGTTTTCACTGCGACTAGAAGGTAAAAATGTTTTTGGAGGGTGTTGTATATCCCGCCCTATTGATATGAACCAGCTGATTTCCGTGAATGGACACAGTTTTAAATTTGGAGAAGTGTTTTACCTTGCTGATAACATTAAAAGCGGCATGCACAATCCTCATGGAGTTTTCTGGGTGTATCACTCAGATCAAAAACAAAAAATTGTTGAGAGCTCTATCCCACTTGAGCAAACGATGCCAATCATACTTGAGCAATTCGGAATTGCCCCCCCTGGAGTGGCCTAGTCACTTTAGGGCTTCATTGAGAACTTGAAATGTTTATGGCTTGAATTATTTTAATTTTGTTAAAAACGACGCACTTGGTAATTGCTTTCAACTTTCATTGTTTATTCTAATGATGTTGGAAAAACCTGTTTGGATCTAATTATTGATTTCGATCTTTGTATATATCGAAATACTGCTTAGCGCATTTATCCATTGAAAATTGGTCTGCGTATTTTTGAAATCCTGCATTTCCCAATACTTTTATAAGTTTAGTGTCTTTGAGAAGTACTAATAATAACTCGCTTAGCTTCTGAGTATCTCCGTAATCATATAGGAAACCGTTTACATTATCGCGAACCAGTTCAGGATTACCACCAACATTTGAAGCAATGACGGGCAATTTATTAGACATAGCTTCAAGAATAGCAAGTGACAGACCTTCAGTTTCAGAAGTTACGATAAGTGCGTCAAAGCTATTATAGATCTTATCTCGATCTGGTTCGTTCCCATGAAAAATCACCGTCGAACAGGGTAGTTTAGACTTAGTCAAGCGCACTATCTCTTCCATCAAAGGCCCTGTACCATAAAAATGCACGGTAATTTGAGATTGGGCATCACTGTGCAACAATGATAGCGCTTCGATTAGCTTTTCTTGGGATTTAAGTGGGACAAACCGCCCAACACTACCAATATGCAGACCTTGCCTACTAGCATCATTCTTTGCAATACGATTGACCCCATTCAATATCGTGTAAGTTAGCGGTTTAAACTTAGGGTATTTAAATTGAAATTTTTGTCTTGCGTTTTCCGCCACAAAAACGAACTTTGACTTCAATATATAGGCCAAATTATAAAAAAACGACCACTTTAATCCTGTATGTACTACTTCATTATGCCGTGTGTAGATGACTCGAGGTCTAATCTTGCAAATGCACACAGCTAGAAGTACTCGAGGTAATGCATGACTGCTATGAATATGAACCAAGTCGGCGTTGTTTACTACTCGTCTAATTTCGAGAATTTGCTCAACGACCCCTTGCTTTGACAGGCATTTTACACTCAGTCCCGCACTGCAAGCTTCCGTCTGTAATGGTTCATCGGGTTTCCCGAATGACAGTATCTCTATACCCGCCAATTCTTGCTGACTTGTGGCAAGGTCTATGACAAAGCGCTCAGCCCCGCCAACCTCTAAACTACTTACTATATGTACCACGCGCATTCTAGAGGGCCACCTTCAGAGCTAAATAAACCATTACAATCATGAGCCACGAAGCAAAACTACACATGATAACGTTCTTCAGGGTCATAAGTTTACGAATAGATGGCACTAAAAAAGCCACACGATAATGAGATGCGATAGTTACGCCCATAAAAACATATAGCAACAACGTGTACGCTCGGCTTAAAAAGAAGGCAGTAACCATGAAGCCTAATAGTGAGAAAAATAATGCTGTATTTAACTTCAATTCATCTGATAAGTTATTTTTGTTTTCAGCAATTTTTTTCTCCGCATCTGGAAGCTTAAAAATTCTAAATCCTAGCCAAACGGTGAACACAAGTGCTCCACCCCATAAAGTAAACCCCAAACCACCAAGCTCGGATGAGACAAGAACGTAGGAGTTATGGGCAGTTAAACCGTGATAGTCAAAGAAATTGCCTTTACCAATACCCAAGAGTGGGTTCCAGAACAAATAATGGATGCCATCATACCAAGCTTCCAGACGGCTTCTTGATGATGACTCACTAGAACTTAACCCTCCGAAACTAGACAACAAAGTAATAACGACTGGACCCAATAGTAAAGCAAATGCGATTAACCGCGCACCACCATGTTTAAACAATAAATAAAAGGCAACTAAAGAGCATGCTCCTAATACTGTGCCTCTTGAACCAGTCAATACAATCCCATACAAGAAAAAAACCATTATCGATAAGCATATAACTTTCGAAAAAAATTTACCTCTAGAATAAAAATATGCTAAGAAAGGCAGATTCATAACGAGAAGCATACCTAAATCGTTAGGATCAGAAAAAAAACCTAAATATTGTATTCTAATTTCTTCAGTGTATTTAACTACTATTGCCTCAGTACCTGTCCACCCTATACCTTGCGTTGCTTGTAGATGACCGTTATGAACCATTAAGACTGACGCCAATAGCGTTATTAACATTATTTTACGTTGCCGAGATGCTGTACTAATTAAGGTTGCATAAAGAAATAGCGGGATGTTACTAGACACAATCATTGATTGAGCATCTAAAACCCCTTGCCGTCCCCAACCATTAAAAACGCCTGACAAAACGATCACTAATAACAATAGCAACAGCATTCCTTGCTGCGCCCCCCACCGTAAAGGTCGTTGCAAAAATAAAGTTAAAATAAAGCAAATAACTGCGACTACTTGAATGATAGGGACACTTGCAAGTGAATCAAAAATCTCCTGTGGACGAATCATTACACATGCTGTATACGCACAGAGAAAGAAAAAAGCGGCACTCGAATTATTGGTCCGGGCTGCAATAGGTACTATACTGTTATTAGAGAAGGCGTGGTGCAAGACATTAACTCAATGTATAAAAGTAACATTTACTTGAAATAGTCTACTCGATTGTTGAGGTAAATGTCGACTTGGATAACCTCAAGATAAATTCCCATTCATTAGGTATGTAGCTCGACATGAATCATAAAAGAAACGCCCTATCGAAAAATTGCTTATTCGCGATATTTGTCCTTTTCGCAGTGTTCTTTACAACTGCAATAGCCGCTGAACCACTTTTGCTCACGAATGAGCGGATGCAGATGCTTAAAGATAAAATGACGAAAAAAAGTGAAGACTGGGTCTATTTTAAAAATAGAGTCGACGGCAATTTGGAGAGGTTCCCATATAGTTCTGGAGAATTTGCAGCGGCGTCAGCGCTGCTATATCTAATAACAGCGGAACAGCTCTACCTAGAAAATTCAATCCGACTGAATGACTATGCATTTCATTCTGAACCCGATGTCGGATGGACAGATTTTGACAAAAGAAATCCCTTCAGAGTCCGAGCACGTTGGGCTTTTTTAACATTCATTTGGTTAAAACAATCATTGAGTATAGAGCAGATCCAACTCTATGAGTCACATTTTGCTATCTGGGGAGATTATTGGCTAGGTCAAGTAGGTTTATCTGATGATGAAGGAAAGCTTAGGACTTCAGACACAGACAATGTAACCTCATTAGTTGAAAACCTTTTTTTACTTGGGACGATATTATCAAATTCTTCAACATACGGTGATCTAGGGAGTCTTCTCCGCTTAAGAGCAGAGGATATATTTGAAAACATTATCGTTCAGCAATATATGTTGGACATCATGAGTGGAGGTGTGTGGGCGGAAGGTGTTGATTACAGTTCACAAACACAAGTGCACTGGGCATTGACTGCTTTAATTTACAGCCAATTAGGAATCGAAGACAAAGTTAATGACTATCCTTTGTTAACCATAAAAGCTCTAAATCAAATGACACTTTCTGGATTTGATGATACGTACAAATATGGCTCTGTAGGGAACGCAAAAAATTACTCCGACGTTAGCGAAGATGGCAGATACCAATTCGCACTGGTGGTACAAGAGTTCTTAAGTAATGAAGACCGAAGCCTGTACTTTTTTCCATGGTGGACTAAAGTGATTAAAAAGTATGGTCATCCAAGCCGTTCGATAGATACGGGGATTTGGCGAATTCTTTTTGAGCCACTCGACATAAGTGGCTCTGAAAAACCGTATGACACATTCAATAAAGACGAAATGTTTTACTCTCCCGGCGTTGGTTTAGTAAGTCTTAACTACAAGGATGATGACAGTGTTGTCGATTTGTATTTTATTAATAGAAAATTACGAGTAGATCATGAGCATCAAGATGCCCTCAGCTTTGATATTGCATTCAATGGCGAGTGGGTAACGAAAGAGGTTTCAGGGTATTCAGGCTTAGCGTCAACGTCAGTCGCACATAACACAATTCTAATAGAAAACGCCGACCAAGGCTCATCTAGTCCAACGCGAAGAGCATCTGGTAACCCTTATTATTACATAGTTCATAACACAGATGATTTTTCTCTATTATCAGCTGAGGCTGCGCCTGCATATAATATGAGTGGTTATTACGCAGCTAAATATACAGAGCAAGTGAGCCGACAATTAGTTTTCATTAAACCCAATATTATTGCGATTTATGACCGAGTGATAACTGATCCAAATGTTTATAATGACCTAGAAAAGTATATCGATAAATTTATAGCTCCTCGAAACGGCCGATACAATAGGTCCGTACAACTAGTCCAACACTTTCTTAAAAAGCCCAAGGTTTCAATTGAAAACCCTCTGTATTTTTCATTCAGCAATAAAAAGAGCGACGTCGATTATAGAATTCTTTACCCGAAATACCCCAACATAAAATGGGTAGATGAAAAGCTGTTTTGGTCTGATGTACCAAAGTACCAAATTAATGAGAATCAAAAAAATTGGCATATAAAGGTTGAATCAGGTAACGAAACGAATGATAGCGAATTCGTCACATTTTTTCGCCTTCAGAAAAAGCATGATTGCCTGACCTCAGTCGAAATCAATTTTGTGTGTGAACTAGATGCTTCTTCGGCAAGACTGAAAACTAAAACGATCGCAAAAGAAAGCATTATTGAAGGAGATATTATCGGCCTGAATATTCATGATGACGCCCAGAATCACACCTTAATTTGGAATAGAACGCCTAGCACTCCGCTTGAACGTATCCAGGTGCAACTACAGCCTACTTCGACTGAGTTACTCATTACTGGATTATATCGTAATTCACAGTATGAAGTGATATTGAGTAAATCATCAAGCACGCATGACCTATTAATTCGCAGAATAACGTCTTCTGATTTTGCACTAACTTTAGAATCACAGATATATATAAGCGATGAAAGTGGCTCCTTGAAACTAGACGAAAATTCACTCTAAAGCGTTAAATATGTAGAATCACTAATTTAAACTAGTCAGCTCGGGTTCAAGTCACTTTGAGATTGTTAGCAACGCTAAATAACTGTAATATCGAACTAAAAGTAATAAGAATATAGTTATGTCTATTAAGTATCGCGTCAAAACTTTCTTTCGCCACATAGCAAATAACACGCTTGGCAGATTACAACGACGTTCGGGTGAGGCAAAAGAAGACATCATCGTGTTTTCCACACGTAGAGGAGGAAGTACATGGTTGATCGAATTACTGAGTGCTGAGCCTCACGTTAAAAGAGCAGTAGAAATCTTCGATGTAACTTTAAACCACAACCCGTATAAAAATCGGCTACCTTTATCAAAGGGTGGTTTTTACATTGATCTTAGCTATGAGCAAAAGGCCCTTTTGTTTGATTACTTTAATGACCTGAGGTTAGGAAAAATAAACTACAATACCCAGTGGAAATTTTGGCAAAAACCGTTTAATTATTCTTACAATAGAATGCTATTTAAGGTATTTTACGCTAAGAATTACATCGTTGATTTTAGTATGTTAAAAAATACTAAGATTATCTTTCAAGTCAGACATCCCATTCCTACCTCGTTATCTATTTGTAAGCAAAAATGGCCAAACGCGGCTGATTATTTTCTTAAATGTGAGAACTTCAAACATCAGCTTTCTACAAAACAATTAAAATTATCAAACGATGTCATGGAAAATGGCGCTGAATTAGAAAAATACGTGCTTGGCTGGTTTTTAGAAAATTGGATTCCTATTCTCGAATCTCAGAAAAATAACGATTGGTTGATTTTAAGATATGAAGATATGGTAATGAATCCAGAATTAACGATCAGCACCTTAAAAAAGTTTTTAGACCTAGAATCAGCTGAAGCAGCAAGAGAAATTTATACTAAACCATCGTACAACGCTTTTGCTTCGAAAAACAAAATTCTAAATGCCTCACCAGAGTACCTTTGTAATGGATGGAAAGATAAGGTTGATTTTGAAGAGCATAAAATGCTCATCGAGATTTTTAATGCATTCAAAAACCCATACTATAGTCTTGACTAAAGGAATTAGGAAATCTTAGTTGGTTGTGTAACAAATTTTTTGCCCTTGATACTCAGCGGAAATTTGATGAGCTTACAATTATTTTGAGTCCCTGTTTTATAGTGCAAATTTAATAGGGTTGGTCTTCGCCTTAATAATTCAATTTGCATAGCAGAATGCTTCATGGGACATCCCTTTCTTGATTTTCAAACTCTTTTATCTTCGCAAAAGCTGGAGGTATATCTCCAATGGTATCAATAATTTGATAACCAATCCTCCAAGAACCACTTAATGATAAATGTGAAGCATCAAAATATAAAGGGATGCCATCTTTGTCTGAGGACGAACACACACCATTCTCGCATATAAATTCTACGATATCGAAATACTCCACATCTTCGTTTTTACTAGCAAATCTCATTAAATCACTGTTAATATTGGAAATTTCAGATAGCATTTCCACTTTGGTTTCTTTATTGCATTCTACAGTATTTAAAAGTATGGATTTTTCAAGGCATGTTCTATCAAAACCCCGCACATGAGGAACATGACCCAAAATAATGACCGAACCGCCTCGCTCTCTAATAGCATCAACAGTACTAAAAAAATCATCAAGAAAATGCCCCGTTGTATTTATGTAATTAATCCACGCTGCTGAAATTATAATAATGTCATACTGCATGACTTCCTTTGACATGTATTCTAAGGATTCAACGCAACTAGCTTCTCTGTTTGGCGGTATAAACTCTGTTGGGCTCGAAAGTAAGGGGGGACAGCTGGAGTGTTGCAGATTCGTAAACGAAAACTCAGAATGTTTTGCAAAAGCGCCTAAAACTCCAACGTAATGCGCTGCATTAGAATCGCCCCAAAGTAATACCTTCACGTTGTTCCCAACATCCCTATCTCCAACCTCACAATTTCGCTCATTCTTGAGTTCTTCATTAATTAACCAATCTTGACAAACATAATCATATCGAAAGGCAGGTTTTGTATATTGGTAGACCTCGCGCAGTTCTGAGGCCTTATAATGCATAAAAAAGCCTTCAGACTTGATAATAAGTAAACAAAAACCGGCAACGATAATGCTCGGTGCAACTAGATATGAAGAAAAGATGAAGCTCGAGGATTTCTTAATTTTCCGAGTTGGCTTTTCAACGTATTGATAAGATAAGTAAGCGAGAGCGAACGTAGTGGCGAATATTAGTAGGCCAGTAGTAAAGTTTATTGGAATTTGAGCGTATTTCAAGAAAGAAATTATCGGCCAATGCCACAAATAAGCTGAGTATGATACAAGCCCAACTGCTACTAATAGCCTGCATGTCAAGACGTTATTCACATAGCTGATATTGTGAGCTCCAGCATATATTATCAACGCTGTTCCTATTGAAGGAAAGAAAGCATTCAAACCAGGAAAAACATCAGATTTTGAAATAAAGCAAATAGAATAAATTAATAGCAGCACACCTGATGACGAGATTGTCAAACAAGCATTTTGGGAGAGTGTCCTAGCATTATCTTTATTCAATAGAACTGCTGTTATACCTCCGATTATCAAACCTCCAGCTCTTGTTGGAAGCATGTAATATGCAAATGATGGAGAGTAAAGATATGCTATCTCGCCTAATACGAAAGCTAACGCTGCCAAAACAAGTAAAAGAACCAAAGTTTTGGGGAAAGATCCCAATTTACATATCAACAAAAGCACAAATGGCCAAATAAAATAAAATTGCTCCTCAACTGCAAGGGACCATAGATGAAGCAAAGGCATTTCGTGGCTCGATGTTGAAAAGTAGCTACTTTCCAAGAACCACCAAAAATACACATTCGCCATCGATAACAAAGAGAACAGACCACTTTTAGCCACACCGATCGTATCTTCGGGCCGATGGAAAATCATACTAACTGAGAGTGTCACTACAATTACTAAAATAACCATAGGGACAATTCGTTTGACTCTGCGAGCGTAAAAACTTAGGAAGGAGAAGTTACCAGAGAATACATCCCTTAGCAGATGCAATGTAATGAGGTATCCTGAGATAACAAAAAACATATCAACACCGACGAATCCACCGGGTAAAAGGACTGGATTAATATGGAATATGATTACTGCAAGGACTGCGATAGCTCTTAAGCCATCAATATCAGCTCTATATCCCTCTTTGTAGTTTAGTTGAAGTGTTTGCTTTCTATTTGCCATGTTTTTGATAACTTTAATTTGATAATTGTATTTTGTGTAAGGTAAAGAAATTAAGATACGCTTGCTTGCACCCTTCATAAAGCAAAAATTCTACCAAAACGCGCTTGAGTTCCCTCTTAATTGAGCTCAACAGAATTTGGTCGGAACAGATTTACATAACACATTTAAAAAACGATGCTAAGGTTAATCAAATTTCAAAATCACAGCCTGATATAGAGTTTGAGCTTTTCAAAAAGAACGTTTAGTTTTGTTTTGCAATTGATAATGAAATTTTTAGCCCTGCCAAAATATAAGGCTCTACCCTTGACGCATCTGACATTAAACATTTCGTCTTTTCCTGTAGCAAAGTCTTTTTTATAACTTCCGGTCTTCCCATGCATTAAATCATAGTACAGGCAACCTTTCTGCCTTGCCATACTAATGGCTTTTAAGTGAAGAAGGCTTCCGAAACTTCCCCCCCCCCGCTCGACGAATAATTCCACTTTGATAATAAAAAAGAGTGCTTCCATAAAACCAACCATAAAATGATGCAACCAAAGACTCATTAACCATTATAGAAAAAAGGCATACCTCTCGTGTTTTCGATATTTGGCTAATAAATTTTTGATGAAAATCACTAAACTCACGAGAAGAAAAAGCGCCCCTTTTCCCACGAGCATTCCAAGAGTTCGAATGAAGTTCTTTGAGGAACAAAAACTCGCTTTCTGCAGAGCTGATATCATTTGCTATTCGCACTTTCACTCTATCGCTTGAATTTCTCCACTTCCTAAACTGACGTCTTAATTGTGCACTTGGAAGGGAATCAACTTGGTTAGACTCAGACTGAAAAACATCTAAAACAAATCTAAAACCAATTGATTCTATTGATGTATACCATTTACGGGGTAGTAAACTAGTCCAATATAAGATGTCTGAACGAGCAAGCAATCTTTTGAAAACTATCGATGTAACATTATCTAAGCGCTCTAACTCATCTGTAAGTTTGGCAAAAACTTCCGTTTTATAAGGCTCAAGAATTGCTACATCCGGATACTCGCTGCTAACTTCCATTGCTTCATCTTCACCATCACCAAGTATATGCAATGCGTAGCCCTGAAACCTCCCTATATATTTTAAGTAGAAAGGGGCGTACCCAACCAATTGTCCATCTATCTCAAAAATATGAGCCCAAACCTTACTTCTTGAATCCATAAAAATACTGATCCACGGCAAAACCCAATCTGGCTTGAGAAAAAAATGACAATCCTTTTGGTGCTGTAAGAAACTATCTAGCTCAGATGCAACTTCCTGCATTTGCTCTAAAGTAGTAAGAAGCCTATGCGATATATTTTTTGAATCATGGCTCATTTGGCTAAAGTCCGAGCCCCCATAGTACTTAGCACCACCTTCGCTAAATCATCGTCATTCACAGAGAAACGGTTAATATCGAAGGGATCAATAGGAGCTACGTTAAAATGCGGTTCATTATTAAACGCCAAGGCATAACCACTTTGTTGGACTATCGCTTTGGTTGTGTCGTCAAAACAATGATGTCGACCGACGGGATACGCAATCACCTTTACTGAGTTATTCAGTTCTCGCTCGATGATCGCTTTCGATTCTGCGATTTCGTAACGTTGCTCATCTTCACTCAAGCGAGAGAGGATATGGTGGTTAATAGTGTGCGATCCGATTTCCATGCCATCATCAGCCAATTGCTTAACTTGCTTCCAATTCATAAAAAGCTGCTGCTCAGCTGCTTTAGACTTGGAATCAACATTTGGAAACTGTGCACGCAGGTGCTCTAAAACCTGCTGCGCGGTATAATTCTCCAGACGTTTAGCTCGGTAGATAAAACTGCGAATGTCTTTATCAAGCGTCGCTTGGCTTATCGGTACTGCTACGTCTTCGCCGGGAAAGGTGACCGACTGACCGACATTGCTACGTAAGATATAAGCCATTTCATCCCACCACGGGATCTCTGTACCACTGATCAAGCTTGTTGGCAGGAAAAACACCCCCTTAACTGCCGCTTGCTTCATCGCTGGGTAGGCTAAGGTGTAATTATCCAAATAACCATCATCAAAGGTAATGATTGCATATCGCTTACTGACTTGGGGAGCTTGCACAATCTCGGCTAACTGAGCCACATCGACAAGCTCAAAATGGCTACTAATGATTTCTAAATGCTTCTCAAAAGTGCTTTGACTGCAAGAAAAAATATCTCGGTCAAAGTCAGTTGCAGTGCTGTCGCCAATCCGGTGATAGTTGAACACATAAACACCGTTGGGTAAAAACCGCCACACAAACCGACGTAATTGAGTCGTCGCGATGACACGCCTGATCAGGCGTTTTACTTTATTCACCGGAGTCAGCCATTTGTGCTAGCGAACGAAACGTCGGTTTCGGTAACAAGAAGTCGCGGTAATCATTAGGGTTGCCCGACTTACCGGCCTCCGCGGCTTTCGCAATATTATACATTTCACGGGCAGACACATAATGTAGCATGTAGTCCTTGCCGTCATTGTAATGAGTTTCTAGATAATCATGCATTTGATGCCGTGGCGCCCCCAATAACGTTTCCTTGTCTTGTTCCTGAGTACCATGAGTATGCACTTTAACGAAAATCCATTCCGGCCGTCCTTTTACGTGAATATTCGACTCAACCCACTGTTTTACTCGAATATCGAGTGGTGGTGCCGTCTTTCTCACATCTGCATTCTCAATATGCGGCATTCCTGATGCGGTTTTCCACTTAAAATTCAAACCGATCGGGCCTTGGATCAGCATCAAGTCACCGCTTGGGGCCTTCCCAACCTCTACATCAACCCCAGTATCATGGGATTTACAAGCGCCATCTTTTCCTTGCGCATAATAAATTGAATTTATCTTGCTGGTCTGCGCTGGGCTTGGTGCGCAAGGCAATGTCATATCAACATAACACCCCGACTCACGAAGTACCTTCAACTCATTGTCAACGCCGCAATGAATACCACCAGGCAGTGAATTATCTAATGCCCAGTTACCGTGAATAAACGCGTATTGGACTTGTCCTGTTTCAGGATGAACGGGTAATGCTCCGTGCTGTTCATGTAAGGTTACCGCAAAATCACTCAGTACTTTGTGTAAATTTTCAGCCGTATCATCAGCATGGTGTAGGTGGATTTCGATCTCACCAAATCCGCGCTGACATAGGTCAGAAAGCTTAGCTAAATGCTCATGCCGGTATTCTTCTTCCGGATAAAAAAAACTGTGCTTTGGATGGCATCCATCAGCATCAACGTGTTGTTTCGCCATCTCTGGATAGAGCGAATACCATCGATCCACACGCTCTCTCTCAAGTTCAATTGAATCATTTTTCCATTGCGGCTCAAAATGATCAACAAAGCAAAACAGGACGTGCTTGGTACCGTCAACTTTGGGTTGGCTAGCAAACAATGATTGCTTAACGTAAGGCCACAACCAACTGTCCATATTTTTTTTCTTTACAGCAACGATAAATAACGCCAAGGTCACCAAAACTACCGCACCAACAATTGCGATTGCCCAAATCATTATTTATTCTCCCCCTGGCGAGCCGTTGTTTTCCAGGCCCCAGACTGTCCTCCGCCGAGAAACTTAATAAACCCCTGCGCAAGGGCCAAGTTCATCGACACAAAAAAAGTAATAATCGCAACCAATGCGTTATTCCTTAAGCCGCACTTTTCACGAGCTAAACCATATACCGCGACGGTATAAAAGAGCAACTGCATAAATAGCACTAGCGCATAAAACGGTTGATGAATAAGTACAATGTTAGTCACCAACGCTAATAACATCAGGTGTGGCGCAAACCAGCGCAAAACTTTGTGCGAAAAAAAGCTTAAGGCTAGACTCAACCGCAGTGGCGAGAGCGCCCAAAGATTGGCAAAAAAGGCACGATAGTTGCCCAACCCGATCCGTACACGACGGCCAAATTCATCGTGCAACGACGGCGCAACTTCTTCATGGGCGACTGCGTGGTCATTGTAGATGACGTCATAGCCTTGTTTTTTAACGTTCATCACAATACAAAAATCGTCTACGACAGTGGTGCTTGGCAGAGGCTGATAAAGCTCACGACGAATCGCATAAACAGCCCCATTTGCCCCCAACAAGGAACCCATCGATGATTCACGCTTTTTCAAAAACTGTTCGTAGCGCCAATATAAGCTATCGTTGTTGTCATTACCGTCGGGGTTGTACAGGTGCAATTCGCCACACACGGCACCTACATTAGGCGTAAAACTCGCGACTAATTTTGTGATTGTATCAGCAGTGAACTCAGTATTGGCGTCAGTAAAAATCAACACATTAGCCTGGCAGTTTGCCACCAATTCATTCAATACGCTGACTTTACCGCGGTTCTTGGTATGAATATTCACATCGACTCGCGGATCCTCATTGAATGTCGACAGTATCGCAGGTGTGTTGTCTACGCTGCCATCGGATGCAACTCTTATCGTCAATTCACCGGGATAATCTGAGGCCAGTAAGTTTTCTATGCGTGCTTTGATGCAAGCCTCTTCATTATAGGCTGATAGCACAACATCAACAGCTGGCCATGCGTCAGGTGCGACCATGGCAACCGACTTTTCGGCAACCAAAAATTTCAAAAGTAAGGGGTACAACGCATAGGTATAGACCAGTAGAAATACCGCTGACCAAAACAATATTTCAATCACTGACTTTTTCCTATTGGGCGTGCTGGGATACCAACGACAGTTAAGTCATCCTCGACGTCTTTAACCACGACTGCGTTTGCGCCTATTTTTACATTATTACCCACTCGTACTCCACCCACAATCTTCGCACCTGCGCCGATAAATACATCGTTACCTATAACTGGAGCTTTGCCCTTCTCGTCACCGATCACGACACCGCTTTCGATAATAACCCGCTCGCCACCAATAACTTTCGAATTTACTACGATGCCCACCGGATGCATTAAAATCAAGCCTTTTCCGAAGGTCGCTCCAGCGCCAATCACACAGCCATTAATGACTTTGTTAAACCATTGGCATAGAAAGGAAAAAGGGATTAACTTGTAGCGCTGAAACCAGCTGGTCATGCGGTACAAAACATTGGCACTAGTGCCATCACTCATTAACACACGAATGCGCGAAGGTTCAAATCCTTGGGCCTGCCAAAACTCGCGCTTGTAGCGCAGGTCGTCTTTAATCTTCATAGTGGTTTTAATTCGGTCAACTTATCAACAACGGTTTGTGCATTCTTCGCCCAGTCAAAATTTTGCGCGTGCTGCGCCAACTTTTGTTTATTCCAATTTTTTGCGAGCGCAAGCCTCAATCCCTTCAGTAATTCAGCTGTGGACTGAGGCTCTACCAATACACCGGTCTCTGCGTTAACAATTTCAGGGATCCCACCAACAGTTGTCGCAATAACTGGCACGCCCGAAGCAAGAGCCTCAAGCAATACATTGGGTACACCCTCGCGATAGCTGGGCAGTACTAAAAAATCGGCCTGACGCAACTCACTAGCAACGCTATCGAGTGGCATAGCGCCAAGAAACTCAACCTGAGATTGGATCCCATACTCTTGGCATTTAGCTTTTAGAGTTGCATCCTCGGGCCCTTTACCGATGATGCTCAACTGACAGTTTTCGTTTTCAATCAACTTACTGAAGGCTTCGATCAACTCAAAGACCCCCTTAGTTTGAATTAAACTACCGATAAAAATCAGTTTGGTTGATTCGCCTTTTACAGGCGGCTCATCCAACGGATAAAAGACGTCTCGATTGACCCCATTATAATTCACGGATACTTTTTGCGATGAAAATCCCAGCTCAACTAAACGATCGACCAGTGCTTGACTAGGACAAAACACATGGGCAAGCGCAGTGCGGATCGACAACACTTTGCGCACTTTATTGACGTCCTGTAAATGGTAATTCACGTCTGTACCATGAGTCTTAGCGATGCAAGGTATTCCATTATGCGCAGCGAATTTAGCACTTGCGACCACGTCGGGGTATAACCAGGCAGCATATATCGCGTCAGGCTTCTTGCTCAAGAGTTTTCGCTGATATCTCCTGAGTGCGATATATTGAAAGAAAGGCGCTAAACGAGCGCCTATTCTGGGTATGTGAAAATATGGGATGAACAGCAGATCATCACTTTCAGAAATTTGCTTGCGATGGCGCAACCATTCAGGGAAAGTGACCAAAACTGCGATGGTCAAATTGACCGATTGCCCTAACCTTTCAAATTGTTGTCGGTTAAATGCTGCTCGCGTCGGATCCCAAGGCGTCGGATAAAGATTAGTGATCGCCAAGAGATTAAAATCAATTCGCATCCAACAATTCCTGATAAGCTTTTTGATATTGCTTAGCGGTATTGTGCCAGTTTCTAACATCCGTCACGAAGGCCAACCCATTTTCGGCCATCTGCTGTAGCTTATCGGTCTCGTCAATATTTGCTAAAACGGCTTCCGCGATGGCTTGTGGCGAATCTGGCTTGAACAAAATCCCCGTCTTGCCATGTTCAATAAGCTCGCGATGGCCGCCAATATCTGAAGCAAATACGGGCTTCATTTGCGCCATTGCCTCTAATGGTTTGAGTGGTGTTACTAATTCAGTTAAGCGAATACTTTCGCGTGGGAACAATAATGCATCGGCAACACTATAATAACGACTGACTTGGTCGAAAGGCACTCGCGGAACAAAAGTTACGTAATCTTCAACTTGTAGTGACTGTGCCAACGCTCTTAAATTTGCTTCCTCGTTGCCGCCCCCTACTAACAGTAAGTGTACATCTTGGCGCTGTTTAATAATCGCTGGCATTGCATTTATAGCGATCGCTAAACCTTCGTACTTAAAAAAAGTACCCACGAAAGCTAACACCTTTTTGTTTGTCAGATTGTACTGCTGCTGAATTTCGTGGTCGGCTTGCGTGATGACTTTAAACTGCTGGATATCTACTGCATTTGGCGTAACAAATAATTTTTGTGCGCTGATACCACGGGAACGCAAATCCTGTTCTAACCCTTGACAAATACAGCTCACTTTATTGACAGTATTAAATGCGTGTTGTTCTATGGCTTTAATTAATTTATAGCGCAGACTGCCTTGTTTGGTTTTTCCCGTATCAACCGCGGCATCTTCCCACAGCGCCCGAACTTCATAAGCCACAGGAACACCATATTTTTTACCGACTTTAACCGCCGCCAAAGCGTTAAACATTGGACTGTGCGCTTGAATAACATCTGGTTTTTCTTTTAGATACACCTCTTCAACGCGCTTAGCCAAATGATTAATATACGCCAAATATCCGACTAAAGGGATCTTGCTGAACACTGACTGAGTGGGTGGGGTCCGGTAGAAACGCATGCCCTCTACGTCTTCTTCCAGTGCACTAAAGTCTTGAAACCGTTGACTTGTCATTTGACACGTTTCGATGCCGATTTCACGTTGATGTTTCAAGATTGCACGCGAACGCAACGAATACCCACTGATGTTTGGTGGCGAGTATTCCAATACATGTAAAACTTTCATGATAATGTCCCTAACGCCCTTTGCCAAAGAGCACAACTTCTACGGTCCTGATTAAAATCAGCAAGTCCAATAGCAAACTTTGATGCTTTACGTAGTACAAGTCAAATTTCAATTTTTCCAAGCTATCTTCGATACTAGCGCCATACGGGTAGTTAAGCTGAGCCCAGCCTGCTAAACCAGGCTTAACATTGTGACGCTGATTGTAATAAGGGACTTCCTTGATCAATTGCTCCACAAACTCTGGGCGTTCAGGACGTGGACCGATGAAGGACATCTCACCTTTGAAAATATTAATTAGTTGAGGTAATTCATCGATACGGTACTTGCGAATAAAGTTACCAATCCGGGTGACTCGATTGTCATTCTTACTCGCCCACTTGGCACCGTCTTTTTCTGCATCAGGGCGCATACTTCTGAATTTGATAATTTTAAATAACTTGCCATTCATTCCGACGCGTTCTTGTTTGTAGAAAACGGAAGTTTTGGTTCGACGTCCGTCATCCAGCCAGATGATCAACGCGGTCAAAAGCATAAATGGCCATACAAAAAACAACACACAGAACGCCATAGTGGCGTTTAGGATATAATCGAGTCCATCGCGCAGATAGTTCTGTGAAGAAAACCCATTCGAATAAATTACCCAACTCGGATACATCAGATTCACGACGATCTGCCCAGTTTCTCGTTCCATAAAATCGAGTAAATCGGTAACTTCTACACCACGAAAACGACAGTCAAACAAAATGTCAATTGGCAAAGTCCCACGTCTTTGGTCACAGGCGATGACAACTTCATCAATATCATTGTCTTGCAAAAAGCGACGAAAATGGTTGTCGACTTTAATTTGGATAAGCTTTTCGTTAATAATCCCTTCTTCGCGGTTATCTCCAGGAATAGGCACAAAGCCGACTAATTCAAAACCCATCCTATCGACATTGCGACGCATCCTCTTTTCAATAATCGAAGCCCTTTCGCCAGCACCGAGCACTATAATCCGAGTGCGACCGACACCAAGTAGACCTAACCGAGTAGTAAAGTAACGAAAAACTACCAGCGACAGGATAATCGTACCAATGGCTGAGGGTAAGTAATAAGGATGTAATTGCAGCTTTTGCAACAGGGTGCTGGTGAGTATTTCCACCACGAAGTACGCTAATCCTGCGCTAACGAATATGCGCCGGATGATGCCGCGAAATGTGACTCTCAGCTTGGCTTCGTACAACCCTACGGATAAAGCGCAAAGTTGGGTAAAGATGATGAGCAATCCAACATTGACCACAACCGCTTCCAAGCTGGGTGCCGGGATATCGAATGCTTCTGCTAAGACAAAGCTGACAAGGTAGCTCACGTAACCAATGATTACCGCTTCTGTAACCACAAGTGCATTAGAACGTCTAGACTGGTTAGCTTTCGATATTGCCACATTAACTCCTTAATCGTATTCCTCGACAAATATCGTAGGAATGTGCAAACAAATCGGGTAGACTTCTTTAAAAATCCTACGCATTATATGCCATCTAAGCACAGGGTAAACAATAAGTTTATTTGACGATTGCCATAAAGGGAAAGTTGCGATGCTCTACAGGTTTATAGTTATTACATTCATGGTTCAAAGCTTGATGTTTTTGGTGGGGTGTTCAACGAACAAGCTTCCACCTGCTATTCCAGCGGCTTCCTTAACCACATCTGTTGACAATTATTCCTACCTGATTGGTCCAGGCGATACATTAAACATATTCGTATGGCGTAACCCTGAAGTGTCGGGCTCATTTATTGTGCGACCTGATGGCAAGATTACGACGTCTTTAGTAGAAGATCTTGAAGTATCGGGCAAAACACCTACTCAACTCGCTCGCACCCTCGAGGAAGAGCTAGCGAAGTATATTCGTGAGCCAATAGTAACGGTGAGTGTGACCGGCTTTGTAGGCCCATTTAGCGAGCAGGTACGTGTTATCGGCGAGGCAGTAAATCCACGTTCAATTAACTATCGTGAGCGCATGACGCTACTTGATTTGATGATTGAGGTTGGAGGCCTTACTGAGTTTGCCGACGGTGATGGGGCTAAGTTAATTCGAGTCATCGACAACCAACAACGCGAATTCGATATAGATATTGACACATTAGTGAGACGGGGCGAAATAGAGGCTAATGTCGACCTTTTACCTGGGGATATTATTATCATACCTGAAGCGTGGTTTTAGGAATAAAAGACGGTGAAAATGTCTAAGCTTACGAAGTAGGGTAAAGCGAGAATGGAAGAACTAATAAAATCTCTAGAGGCTATCAAAGAGTACGTTGGTGGTATTTGGTTTAAGAAACGCTATGTGATTATTAGTACGTGGTTAGTTTGCCCAGCACTAATGTTTGCTGTTTTTATGATGCAGGACCAATACGAGTCTGAAGCAAGCGTTTATGTTGACACCAGTTCAGCCCTTAGACCGCTCTTGCAAGGAGTTGCTGTACAGTCTGATCCTGATCAAGAAGTTGCTATGATCGTTAGAACGTTACTCAGCAGACCAAACATAGAAAAATTAGCTCGTGAGACAGACTTAGATATTCAAGCTAAATCCGAAATAGAATACGAAGAACTTATTGTCGATCTAATGAACGACATTAAAGTTCGCTCAAGAGGCGGACGTCGTGAGGATAGAATTTATACTATTCAGTACACTCACGACAACCCGCAAACTGCGCAAAGTGTCGTCAACGAAACCTTGGATCTATTTATTGAAGGAACATTGGGTGAATCTAGAGTTGGATCAGACACCGCTAACCGTTTTCTTGATGAACAAATCGCTGAGTATGAGGCTAGGCTATCTCAAAGTGAACAACGATTAGCGAACTTTAAACGACAGTATTCATATTTACTGCCTGTTCAGGGTACTTTCTATTCTAATCTTGCTGAGCAACGTGAAGCTCGGAATGAGGTTACCTTGAATATTGGAGAGGTAACGAAGCAAATAGAAGCTCTTTCTCAAAGACTAATATCAATATCTTCTTCAGTAAATTTTGAAAGCGGATTAGATGAAGACGACAACCGATTAGTTAAAACAGAGTACGACGCAAGAATTGATTCCCTGCGAGCCCGACTTGACGAACTACAATTAAGATATACTGATCTCCACCCTGATGTGAGAAGAGCTAGCGACCTTTTAACTGACCTAGAAGAAAAAAGAGCCAGAAAAGTTCAGGAATATATGGCTACTTTAAAGTCAGACTCTTCATCTGCAGCTTCTAGTAATAATCCGTTTGCGCAACAACTGGGAGTCGAGTTGAGTAAGTTGGAAGCTGAGCTCGCTTCATTAGAGGTTCGTCAACAAGATTTAGATCGAGTTATTGAAGATTTGACCAATAAAATCGATCAAGTACCCTTGGTAGAGGCAGAACTTACAGCTTTAAACCGGGATTACGACATAACAAAGTCAAAGTACGAAGAGTTACTTTCAAAAAGGGAATCAGCAACCATTTCTCGCAATGCCGAAATTTCAGATGACGATATCAAGTTTCGTGTAATCGTCCCGCCAACGCTACCAACAAAACCTTCGGGCCCTAAACGTATACTATTTTACACTGGAATTTTGATATTAGGTTTTGGTGCTGGCTTCGCAATAGCGTTCGTTATTAGTCAAATATCGCCTGTTGTATTGTCTGCGGAAAATTTACACCGTTCAACTGGAATCCCAGTACTTGGTGTAGTGGAAGATATGAACAAAGCCACTAAGTTGAAGCAAGAACGGATTAGAGTTGCTTTCTTCGCACTTTCTTGTTCAGGTATTTTCACTATTTACGCTGGTTTCGTACTTATTGAGTTGCTAAATATTGATTTAATATCAAAATTTGAGAGGTTTCTATAATGAGCACCATTGAGAAGGCTTTGGCCAAAAAGGGCGCTAAGCAAGCAGCTCAAGACACAACTAACGCGGGTCAAAACGAAGCTGCTAAAGAAACGACAATTGAAAAAGCCTCCTCTTCGACTGAACAAGGTGGTCAGAAACAATCCAAATCCACTAGTCATAAAAAAACTACGACACCGGATGGTTTGTTTCTTGAAATCGACAATGATGCATTAATTTCTAATGGTTATTTGTCAATCCACGGGGATCGTTCTAGAAAGTCAGACGAGTACCGCGGTATCAAAAGAAAAGTGTTAAGTAATGCTTTTGGACCTTTGTCAAAGACACTGAAAAATAGCAACATAATAATGGTCTCAAGTGCTAGGCCCAATGAAGGGAAAACGTTTACAGCCATCAATTTAGCAATTAGTATCGCGTTAGAAAAAGATAAAACCGTACTGCTTGTAGACGCAGATGTACTGCGGCCATCAATATCAAGAGAGTTAGGCGTAAAAACCGAAAACGGTTTAATGGAATACCTCTTGGATGAGTGCCATTCAATAGCTGATGTTTTGTATAAAACTAACATCGATAAGCTGCGTGTTATCCCAGCTGGACGGTCTCACCACCTTTCGACAGAGTTGCTCTCGAGTGAAAAGATGTTAAAAGCAGTCGATGAGTTCTCTAGTCGTTATTCCGATCGTGTTGTTATCTTTGACACCCCACCATTGTTGGGTATAAACGAGTCAGCGGTCCTTGCAAATCTTGCGGGTCAAGCGGTGATAGTAGTTGAAGAGAATGAATCAAAGTTACGCTTAGTGCAACAAGCAACGGAATTGTTATCTCCAGATATGGCTAAAGGATTCGTCGTTAATAAAGCTGTTAGAAGTGGCAGTGCTTCAGGTGATTATTATTATGGTCATTATTATGGAGCTAGCGATAAAAAATGAGCAGCCTTAAGCACTCATTGGGATCAGTAAGCACCTTATATTCTGTAAAAATACTTCCACTTCTGTTGATAAGCTTTTTTTCACCCTCTGTATTAGCAGAAATTGAATTCGACGGAGTCATCGGCACTTCCCTAATTACGGCGAATACTAACAGTGACGGAACTCGTAGAACTAATGGGAATACAAACTCTTTTCTCTTAAACCCATCGCTAACACTGAGTTATAGCGGCCCTGTCGCAGAGTTTTTTTGGAATATTGACCATACTTATCTATATCAAGACATAGACAAAAACGATACAAGTGAGGATCGCTCCTTTACCGAATACCAGATTTCTGGTCAGGTCGATATTATTAAAAATTATCTACAAGTTAATGCGGGTTCTCAACTTCGGTATCAAAACTCAGATCCTTCTCTCGTATTTGCCGACGATTTTGTTTCAGGTGCGCAGAATCTTGGTAAATTTCGAACATCATTTGGTTCGCTTCTATTCACTTCAGCATCACAACGTTGGTTTGATGTAAATTGGGAGATTAGAGCTAGTAAAATTGAAAGTGATCAATCTTTCAGCTCATCTGCAAACCTAAATAACAATGATTTAGGTACATACTTTGAACTTTCTCAGGGTCGAGAGTTTAAGCAAATTAGATGGACTGTTACTAACACATTTCAAGATACTGATGGAAGAGTTAACGGAAACGACCTTAAATCACGTGAAAGCTCGGTAGATTTCGGTTTAGGAATCTATGGGCCCCTAGGGTTATATTTGGTCGCACAAGACGAAAGGAATCAATTTGACGGAGCTTTAAACTTAGGCTTAAGAGACTATACGAGCTATGGCGCTGGCTTAGAATGGTCGCAGTCTAGAAATAGGCGAATATCACTTGCCTTGAATCGGTCTGAAGAAACCAGCACAGGCGATAAAGATGAATTTTTGTCGCTGGATATGGTTTGGGCTTTTTCTGCTCGAACTCGCTTGGAGGCAAAATTTGGACGGCGCGCTTACGGTGATTCAGGGCGATTTTCATTCGTCTACAACACAAAAAAATTGAGAGTAGCAGCAACATACGATGAAAACGTAACGAACTTCAGTCGCTTGGTCAGCAATTTCGAAGAGCTCGGCGTTTTTGTGTGTCCGGTTGGGGCAACTGAGCAGAATCAATGCTTCCTGCCAAGTTCCTTGGCTTATCAATTACAACCCGATGAGCAATTTAATTCTCTATTCCAAAATACGCCGGAAATAAGCGAAGAAGTCATCGAGCGAAGACTCGGGCAAATTAGTGCAGGGTTTGAAGCTAAAAAATTGACACTTTCACTTACGGTAGCTGGTGGTAGAACTCAATTTTTGCAAACAAACCGAACTCAAGACAATGTTACGTCGACACTAAGCATGAACTATAACGCCGGTGTAAAGACTAGCTTATATTCAACAATTAACTACAATAAAACGGACTTTTTAGATACTAATACTAGGAACCAAATCTTACGAGCTGAGAGTGGAATACGACATCAATTGACCCCTGAGCTTTCTATTTCTTCACAATTGACATACACCGACAGTGACACTCGAAGTAGCGTAACAAACTACCAAGAACGAAGAGTATCGGTTTCTATGAGCTATCAACTCTAACTTAGGATTGATTTAGGTTACACACAATCAAAAAAGGTTGGCGCTGCCAACCTTTTTCGTTAAGACTGAATTATTCGTCTTTCAACCGCACATACGTGCGGTATTTCTTTTTCAATAGTTTGTCAATGTACTGGGTCAGCTTAACTTTATGGCTAATCGCGCTGTCTAGCGCATCCACAAGCTCATTCAACATGGTTTTATAATACTCCACATCTCTGATCTCAGTACCAGTATCAGTCATGCTAGCAGGGCCACTGACTTCATCTTTTAATGAACGAGGAGCCACTGGATCCGGCGTGAACATCTCTTCTTTGACTTCATTAACCACTGCATCAATGGCATTTTCGTCCAGTGTTTCAAGCTCTTCTAAAAACCCATACAACAACACGCGGTCCATCAAGGTATTAATCTTTCTGGGGACACCGGTAGTGAAGGCATGAATGCGATTAAACGCCTCATCAGAGAACAACGAAGTGCCTTTCCACCCCGCATTATGCATACGGTGCTCAATATATTCTTTAAGCTCATCGACAGATAATGGTGCTAAGTGACATGACGCTACGATCCGCTGGCGAAACTGCTCCATATTAGGTGCGCGCAGAATGGGCTGCAGTTCCTCTTGGCCAAGCAAAAAACTTTGCAGCAATGGCTTACCGTCTTTTTGGAAGTTGGACAACATACGTAGCTCTTCAACGGTCTCTAACGGCAAATTTTGTGCCTCGTCGACCAATAGCAATGCACGACGCCCTTCACGGCTTAGGCCTTCCAAGAAATCCTCAAGGGCTTCTAAAAGGTCAGTTTTGGTTTTGTTGGCAACATCGATACCAAACTTTGAGGCTACCATCTTGACCAACTCATCGGGATTCAACTTGGGAGTCACGATTTGTGCGGCAACGATATCGTCTTCTATATCGGCAAGTAGGCTGTTAGCAATCGTAGTTTTGCCGGTCCCGATGCCACCGGTGATCACAATAAAGCCCTCGGCCTGTGACAACCCGTATTGTAAATAAGACATAGCTCGCTTATGCCATTTGCTGGCGAAGAAAAACGCTGGATCAGGCGTCAGTTGGAAGGGTTTTGAAGTCAACCCATAATGAGATTCGTACATGTAAAATCGCCAATAAGTAAAGCACAGCTAAGTAGCGCTAGCTTACAAGGCTAACGCACTGGGATCAATCGATTGTCGATTAAGCGCGATCGACGATTTGGCGGATGATGCCTGTGGTTGAAACACCTTCTTCAAATAGCAAGACCTTCACCTCACCGCCATTGGCCAGTACTTCCTGACCACCAGCTATTTGCTCAATGGTATAATCCCCGCCTTTCACCAACACGTCAGGCAGTATTTCGCCGATTAGACGCTGTGGTGTATCTTCGTGAAATGGTACTACCCAATCTACGGCAGCAAGCCCTGCTAATACGGCCATGCGCCGTTCCACTGAATTAATAGGACGTCCCTCGCCTTTGAGCTTGCGTACTGAATCGTCAGTGTTGACTGCAACAATTAGGCGATCACCTAATTTGGCCGCTTCGGTTAAATAGGCAACATGGCCGGAATGTAAAATATCAAAGCAGCCATTGGTCATCACCACCTTTTCACCGCGATGTTTGGCGGCAAGTACCGACTGTTTAAGTTGCGATTCACTCATCACACCACCATCTGGGTGCGCTTCATCACGCAAAGCAACAGCTAATTCAGTAGTTGATACCGTTGACGTGCCCAATTTCCCGACCACAATACTGGCTGCGATGTTGGCAAGCACGCAAGCGTCAGCTAGAGAACTCCCCGCACCAATACTGGCAGCAAGGGTTGAGATTACCGTATCACCTGCACCAGTCACGTCATAGACTTCTCGAGCTTTCGCCGGTAGATGTAACGGTGAATCATGCGCAGCAAAAAGCGACATTCCGTGTTCTGAGCGAGTTAATAGCAACGCGTCTAATGCCAGTTTGTCTCTAAGCTTCTGCGCCTGTTGCTCAATAACCGATTCATCCTCGATTTCCCCGACAATCTGCTCGAACTCTGTCAGGTTTGGTGTCACCACAGTTGCGCCGGTATATTTAGAGAAATCATTGCCCTTTGGATCGACGACCACAGGTACCTTGTGTTCGCGTGCAATAGCAATTAAATCCGCTGCAGCACTCAAGCACCCTTTAGCGTAATCGGATAAGATGACAACATCCGCTTGGCCGATGGCACTGTGAAATTGCTCAGTTAATGATTGCTTGTCAACGGCTTCAAAGCTCTTCTCAAAATCTAAGCGCAACAGCTGTTGATTGCGGCTCAAGATACGTAATTTGGTGATGGTATCAAATCCGCTAACCTGGGCGAATTGACACTGAATATTTGCCGCGTTGAGTTTCCCCATCAACACTTGCGCCGTTTCATCTTCCCCAGTCATGCCTAACAAGGTGACCTTAGCCCCTAGCGATGCCGCGTTTAAAGCAACGTTTGCTGCACCACCTGGACGGTCTTCGGTGTCCCCCACTCGCACCACAGGAACCGGTGCCTCTGGAGAAATTCTCGCCGTCGAACCCTTCCAATAGCGATCCAACATTAAGTCGCCAACAATGAGGATACGCGCCTGGCTAAAATCTGGTAGATTCATGAGTGTTAAAATTCAAAGAGTATGAGATGGGCAGAGTATACCAGTGAATCAAGAAAAATCAGCTGCGCAACCCGCACAATCAAATTGGTATGTTTACATTATTGAAAATCGGCTGGGTCAATTATATACCGGAATTACAACTAACGTTGAGCGGCGCTTAAGCGAGCATGCAGGCAAACCACAAGGTGCTAAAGCTTTGAAAGGCAAAGGACCGCTGCAACTCATGTATACCTGCCCCTTAGCAAACCGCTCGATTGCATCAAAAGCTGAGCGCTGGATAAAGCAACAACCCCGGCAAAATAAGCTCGCATTAATCGCTGGCAAACTGGATTTGCCAGACTTTACTATTATGCCTGAGTAAAAATTCCGATCACGATAAAGGCGATACCTATACTTAACACGCATTGGATTGCTGCCACGCCAATATTATGCTGCTGATCCACTTCTTGCTTCCAATTTAGGCCATTCAGCACGACTCGCTTAGCAATAGTGACTAAAACCAGCAATGCAACGGCCAGAGCTAAGCTAGTAATCAACCAGCCAGTAATATTACTTACGTAGGTTTGCGCATCATATTGCAACAATGTCGCAGCGGTAGAGACCACTAGCGCAGTGCCGATTAAGTTTCCAGAATGTTCAATCGCTGCGGCCATATGCCCTTTACACAATACTTTTTGAAACGAATCATTTTGATTATTGCTAGCGAAGCGGAGCTCGTAAAAGCGCGTCATCAGTAACAACACCACAAGCACTACAACGAAGCCTGAGGTTATTGCAATAAGCGCATTTACATCGGTTCCTTCGACCCACTGCAACATACTTTTGAGCATAATTGCGCTAGCAATTGCACTGGCGGCATCCACGATTGCGACACTGACGTTTTTCTCGTCAATCATCTTGTCTTTATCGAGTCGATTAAGGACGAGTTTGTCGTGCGCGTATCGACCTATTCGCACGAGTCCGATACCAACAAAGCCAAACAATATCATGCCGATTGCAGCACTTTGGTAACCCTCTCCCACATGACGACCAACCACCGAACCCAGCACCAAACATAGTGATAACATACGCCCGGCCATACTGATCCCGAACGCGAAATTGTCTTTACTGCCCAATTCATTGGTGACACTAACACCGCTGATGCGACCCGAAAACCAGCGAACTATAAATAACAATACAAACGCGATACTGATATCAATAGACAAATAAACCCAGAGATCACTGGGTAGAGGGTTAAGCTTCACCAAAGTATCCATAACGCTCCAAGTTACGTTTTATCGCACACTACATTTTTTGTGCATACGATCATTGTTGTTCATCAGCTGAATATGCCACACTTGCATGATGCAGCTGTGAGCTTTCGTTTTTATTATGCCAACCAATTCTGTAAATGACACTTCTTTAGCGCAACAATCCCAATTCCATATAGATTGGTTAGTTGAGCAGGATATCCAACTGTCATCGCAACAATGTCGTTGCCTTGCGGATTTGTTCAGTATGAGCGAGTTTGCTCGTCGTATTTGCTATCAATACCCCAGTGTTTGCTCGTATATCGTGCAGTTTTCCCAACAATTAAGGGAGTTTGAGAGTACTGATAGCTTAACCATTGGCCTGCAATCTGCCATTGCTCAATTCACTGCCGACGTCAGCAGCGAAGTTGATCTAATGCGCCAGTTACGCATCGCACGTCACTCATTACTAGCTACGATCACTTACCTGGATTTGATCGAACAACAACCCATTGCCGTCTCATTACAGCAAGTATCGCTGCTTGCTGATGCGCTGATAATGGCTGCGTACAACTGGCAATATAACCAATTACAAGCGCGTTACGGGACTCCGCATACCGCAGACAATCAGCCGCAACCCTTGTGCATCTTGGCAATGGGCAAACTTGGCGGGCACGAGCTCAATTTTTCCTCTGATATTGATTTAATTTTTGCCTATCCGGAAAAGGGCGAGACCTGCGTGGCGACTGATAAGAAACAAAGAGTCCTTGAGAATCAGCAGTTTTTTACCAAGCTCGCGCAACGCATCATATTTACCTTGGATACCGTAACTGCTGATGGCTTTGTTTATCGCGTAGACATGCGCTTGCGCCCGTTTGGTGAAAGTGGCCCGTTAGTCGCAAATTTTGACGCTCTCGAGGATTATTATCAGCAACAAGGTCGAGATTGGGAACGCTATGCCATGTTAAAAGCGCGGATCATCAATCCGCCCTCACCCTTTCATCAGCAATTAACCCAACTGTTGCGTCCTTTTGTCTACCGGCGCTACGTTGACTTCACTGCGCTTGAATCGCTACGCAGTATGAAACACATGATTGAGAAGGAAGTGCGCAGAAAACGCTTATCTGACAATATCAAGCTTGGCGCTGGCGGAATCAGGGAAGTCGAATTTTTTGTTCAAAGCATGCAAATCATTCATGCAGGCAAATATCCACTATTGCAAACCTCATCGCTATTAGAGGCAATCAACGGGCTGGTACACGTCGATATTCTGAGTGCAGCAGAGCGAGACGAATTGCTGACTGACTATTATTTTTTACGCAAAGTCGAACATTGCTTGCAACAAGTTGATGATCAACAAACCCAGCAATTACCCACTACAGTAAACGAACAGGCACGCATTGTAGCTATGCTAAGGCAAACCGATTGGAACGCACTTTATGCCAGTATTAATGCGGCTCAAAAGCGGATCAATAGTTACTTTCATCAACTTATGGAAACCCCTGAAGAGGCGATAGACAAAGCTGATCCCTTGTATGCATTGAGTGAAGATTTATGGACAGTCGAGTTATCCGCAGAAGAGTGGCAGCAATTACTCTCACCCTATATGTCATCAGCGCTCATTTCTGATCTTTTCACGCATTGCCAACACCTGTCACAGCGCTTAACCAAAATACCCATGGGGCAACGCGGTGCGGATGTATTTAACCGGCTTATGCCAGCAATCTTGTTTGATATTCTAAGTGTCCCTTCGCAGCAGTATGCGATGCAGCAAATTGTGGCTATTTTATGCAGTATCGCTGGTCGTACAGCGTATTTGGATTTACTCTTGGAAAATCCACCCGCTCGCCAGCAACTGCTTTTCCTCACCGGTCAAAGCGCGTGGATTGGCGAACAAATTGCGCGCTTCCCAATGCTTTTGGATGAGTTGCTTGATCCCAGTTACCTCGCTCATCGACCCACAACGATTGCAGCGATTCGGGACGAACTTCAAAGCCAACTGCAACAGTCGATGTTACGCATCGATCCGGATGATCTTGAAGCCGTGATGAATGCCTGGCGTCAGTTTAAGCTCAGTCAACAACTGATTATTGCTGCTTCCGACGTATGCGATACGCTGCCCACCAATGCAGTAAGCGACCATTTAACCGCATTGGCTGAAGTATTACTGGACAGCGTTATACGTTCTGCATGGCGAGATATGAGTAAACGTTATGGCGAGCCCGAAGGTGAGACGATAGAAAATGCCGGACTGTGTGTGGTTGCCTATGGTAAATTTGGTGGCTTAGAACTGGGCTATGGCTCTGATCTAGACTTGGTTTTCCTGCACAATGCAAATTCAGAGCAAAACACCACAGGCGTAAAATCGGTAAGCGCTACGCAGTTTTATGTCAAAGTCGTGCAACGTGTTATGCATTTAATGGCAACGACCACCCAGCTAGGTCATATCTATGAGATTGATTTACGTCTCAGACCCAACGGTAATTCTGGCATGCTGTGTAGTCATATCGAGAGCTTTCAGCAATATCAATTGGAAAACGCCTGGACGTGGGAGCATCAAGCGTTAGTGCGGGCTCGTCCGGTATGGGGGCAATCTCACCTCAAGCAATCCTTTGATAAAGTCAGACAAAAAGTTCTATGCCTCCCTCGTATAGACAAAGAATTAAATCAAGCGGTTTATGAAATGCGGGAAAAAATGCGCGCTCATTTGTTTAAACCATCAGCGCAGGGCGTTGACCTTAAGCAAGCGCCGGGTGGTATTACGGATATCGAGTTTTTAACTCAATTCTGGGTACTCGCACATGCTCACAAGGCCCCAGAACTAATGGAGTGGCCAGATAACTTACGAATCTTAGATAGCGCAGTAAACGCTGGAGTGATTACTCAGCAACAAGGGGAACAACTTAAGGGCGCATATTTAACTATGCGTCAGGCAATCCATCAAGGTGCTCTGAATGGCGAATCGGCGGTGCCTGACACGCCGGAACTTCAGCAGTGTAGGGAGTTTGTGAGTAAATTCTACCAACGAACATTTCAGTAAACGGCCGTTTAATTAATTTGCGCGCACACAATGCTCGGTTAAATATTCAGTGTCATTGGCCGTGATCACCAGAGAGCGTTGCTTAGGGCATACATAACCGTGCACATCGCCAACGAAGTTACTGTCGACGGCATTAGCGATTTGTTTTACCGCTCTAGCAATGGTCGAATCCATTTGGAACTGATGCTTCACCACAAAATCCTGATCCAAATCCCAGATCACTTGCATACCTTCTTGCTGCGCAAAAGAAGAAAGTGCCTCCCGCAACGTGTTCCCGGCTTTGAAGGTGCGGTATTTTTTCTCTCCCACCCATCGCCCACTAACAGGCCGCGCTTCGCTGGTCATGCTTTGTAAACGTTGATCGAGCGGGCGTTCATCGGCACCTAACTCCATCACAAAGTCGCCGGCCTCCTCCTTGATTGGATCATTAGAGCTCATTCTAAACTCTTGATAGAACGCACTTAGGCCACTGGCAACCGAACGCTTCGCCGGTGCACCTTCAGGCTCGGGTGTCGACACTGTTTCTTCTTGCAGGGTAACGACTACCACGGCTATGACGATCAACGCCACCGCGAGCCCCAAATGCTTAACCCAAAACAATGTGTTCGAACTTGTATTCATACTAACTCAGCTGCTCTTATCGCGTAAGTGAACGCCAACTAACTTCCAACCTATACTATTTAATCATATAAACTTGGATAATGCTCGCTAGGACGCGTTTTGTAGCGTTTATGCATCCACAAATAACTTTCTGGCTGCTCTTTGACCAACGCTTCAATCTGCTGGTTCAACTCGATTAACGCGACTCTGTCCTCTTTATCGGCAAAATCCGGCATTGGTGGATAAAATTTTACTACATAGCCATTTTTACTGTATTGCGGAGAAACCATTAGCGGAATGCAATTCGCTCGGCGTGCAAACATCAAGGTTGCTGTGGTAGTCGCGGTTTGAGCAACGCCACCAAACGGAACAAAAATACTCTGTAAGCGACCATAGTCTTGGTCCGGCAGGTACAAACACAATTCCTTTTCATCCAGAGCCCGCAACAATGCCTTGGCATTGCGCTTATGGATCATATATTTGTTGGAGCGATTACGGCCGTGATATTGCAAGTAATCCATCAATGGATTGTTGTGTTTGCGATAAAACGCGATACTAGGATGACGATAGCCAAGTATGCGGCAGGCTAATTCTAGGTTCATATTATGAATGGCTAAGCCAAATGCGCCTTTTCCTTGGGCCAGTATGGCCTCAACATGTTCGTAACCCTCGACGCGCCCCAACCGTTTTATCCGCCATTCAGGTGCCCACCAGCCTAAAGCAGTCTCAAATATTGCCATGCCAGCACAGGCTAAATGCTGATCTAAAAGGCGCTCTCGTTCCTCATTTGATTGCTCAGGAAAAGTTAACTGTAAGTTTCTGCGCGCCACAGCAACGCGCTTTTTGACTAATTTTTTAAGCAACCATGCATTACCCTTTGCCAAAACCCTGAGCACGCCCAGCGGCAGCCAACTGATCAGATAAAGTAATACGACACCGAACCAGATCGGCCAAAACTGCGGTAATAAGAAACGCCATTCAAATTTGGGCGGCTGTATTTTAGACACAAAAACCATCACTTAAAGAATTTGACTCAAGAATAGCATGGGGCTGAAAGGGTTCAAAAAAAACTGCATTACCTTGACTTGCAGAAGCAAACTCGCTTTCTGTCAACCAAACTGCTTAAATATAAGAAAATTGCTTAACGTTTGGATGGATTAAGTTAGATGGATAACGCCTTCTATCAACAACTCGTCGCCAAGTCTGCGTGTGGTATCTTGACCGTCGATCGAGAAGGCCAAATTCATTTTGCTAATCAATATGCCCATGCCATGTTCGGATATTCAGAGCCTGAGTTAATCGGCGCAAATATCCAGCAATTACTACCTGAAGAATACCGTGCGGGACACAATAATCTAATTGCCGGCTTCTTCAATAAAGAGCAGCCCCGTGAAATGGGTAAAGGCAACAGTTTCCCAGCTTTAAACTCTAAGCAGCATATCTTTTACATCAGTGTGAGTCTGACACCCACTGACGATCAAAAACAAATGATAGTAACGATAACTGAGACCACCAAGCATCAGCGCAAAGAGGAAGTATTGCAATCGCAAGCGCGACAATTGAGTGCTGATAAGGAACAGTTAGTTGCGCTAACTAAACAATCAAAAAGCGCACTTTTTGTTGCTGATGGTCAGCTGAATATCATTTTGGGAAATGAAGCGTTCTCTCGTTTGACGGGGCAATTAGAAGGAGAATTTCAGAATATAGTCGACCTGACAGGGCGCAATACCAGTCTGTTAGAAATCCAAAAACTCCAGCAGGCATGTCACGAGCAACAAGACATTTCCAGTGAGTTATTACTTTATAACAAGAGTGGTAAAGAGTTCTGGGCCATCATTGAGTTACACCATACTGTCAACTCAGCAGGTGCTCACCAGTATATGGGTTCGTTGACAGATATCACGGAGCAGAAATACCTCGAGCGCCGCTTGATAGAAACCAGTAATTTACAACGGGCCATCCTTAATAGTGCACCGATCTTACTGCTTTCAACCAATGAAGCAGGTACCATAACATTATCCAATGCCTGTGTTACTGAAAGGCTGGGCTACTTAGCCGTAGATTTAGTCGACCAGCTTACGCCATTTGATTTATTAACTGGCAAGTCACTCGCCGCGTTAAAAGTGCATCTTGACCTTTCGTTTGATGCAACAAATACCGAACTATTAGCAGCTTTGCACCGCAAACTCTCACAGCAAAGTATGTCATTGGATTTAGCACTGCAAAGTGCCGAGCACCAATCACTAGACGTGGAGTTAACCCTCACCGCGATCAGTTCAAGCGGAAACAGAAGTTCCGGTACGTTATGGTTAGCACGCGATATTACCGAACAACGCGCGGCAGAACGTGAAGTTTCACGCATCAATCAATTGTTAGAAGCCACCGGAGAAATCGCCAAACTTGGTGCCTGGGAATTGGATTTAGAGACCAATAGACTTTGGTGGTCAGATGAAGTTTACCGGATCCATGAAATTCCGATTGGGACCGCTATCGACGTAGCGGCCGCGATTAACTTTTATGCACCTGAGGCTCAACCCGTGATCGAAGCAGCAATCGCTGAAGCCATTCAAAATGGTTCAACATGGGATGAACAATTACCCTTTATAACGGCTAAAAACAACCGAATTTGGGTACGTGCAGTCGGCTTTGCAGAATATAAAGATGGGCATCCTGTTAGCCTTCGAGGGGCTTTTCAAGATATAACCGACATCAAACGTGTTGAACAAAAAGCGCTCGCAGCCAATCAGGCCAAGAGTGAATTTTTAGCTAATATGAGTCATGAAATCCGCACGCCATTGAATGGTGTGTTGGGTATCAATCAATTACTGGCGGCGACGCAACTCGACGCTAAACAGCGTGAATACAATCAGTTAATTGCGGCTAGCGGGCGTAATTTGTTGGCGATTATTGATGATATTTTAGATGTTTCTAAGATTGAAGCGGGCAAGCTTGCAATCAGCGAGCAACCTCTCCATCTGCGCGACTTATTTACCGATATTGAAAATAATACTCGCGCCCAGTTGAAAGAAAAAAGTCAACCAGTAAGGGTTGAGCTTAGCATCGATGATAATGTGCCCAGCGCAATTTTCACTGACCCCAACCGACTCCGACAAATTATTCTAAATCTGATCAGTAATGCTATTAAATGCACCGATATGGGTATGATCGGCATTCACCTCTCGTGCAACAAGGAAACTATTTCATTCGCCGTATCTGACACTGGGATTGGCATCCCCGAAGCGGCATTAGACACACTTTTCGACAAATTCACTCAGGTCGACCAAAGCTCTAGCCGCTCTCGCGGGGGGACTGGTCTTGGATTATCCATCTGTGAAGAACTTGCCAAGCTATTAGGCGGTGATATTAGCGTAGCCAGCACCCTTGGCAAAGGAACGACCTTCACTCTCACTCTCCCTTTAAAGGTTGCGCAGATTGATAAACACACTCCTACGTTACCGCTCGTGGTCTGCAGTGATGTCGAGACAGCCGATGTTTGGCGGGAGTTTGCCGCCACGAATAATTTGCAGGTTGAAATTCAACCCTCTGCACCAGCCGCGTTGCAATGGATTAAGAGTCAGCTCAGTCAGGGTAATATGTTCCGAGTGATCATATACCAAGATTTGGTCGGTATGGCCGGCATCGAGTTCATCAAAACCCTGATGCACAAAGGGATTGTTTCGGCTGATGCCATTGCATTTGTGGATGGCAATAATGGCAGTGATTTACAAGAAACCTGTAACTCTTTGGGCGTTAACGCCTGTTATTCGATGCATCAGGGGTTAGCCCCATTAACCGAATTTGTTCAAGCTACCAATCCAAGCTCACAAGTTGTCAGCCAGGTAGAACAAACCACTCAGCAACCTTCGCCTAACTCTGAAATCAACATTCTTTTAGTGGAGGATAATCATATTAACCAGTTTGTAACCACTGAGATGTTAACTCAACTGGGATATAACTGCTGTGTTGCCAATAACGGCCTAGAAGCATTAACCATTTTTGAGACCGAGATGGAGAACATCGATATTATCTTAATGGATTGTCAGATGCCGGAGATGGACGGGTACGAGACTACTAAGCGAATCCGCCAGATGGATAATCCCAAAGCTCATAATATTCCGATTATTGCGATTACAGCGAACGCGCGAGATGAAGATGTTCAGGCTTGTTTAAACGCAGGAATGAACATGCATATCTCTAAGCCCTTACTTATCGAAGAATTAAAACATGCGTTAGAACAGGTACGTCAGCGAACAAGTCACTACGACATATAATTTTTATCTATCTGTTTTAGTTTTTGTTCAAACGCTTCCATGTGTTCCTGTTTTTCATAGTCAAAATGGTATTGATTATGAAAACCAAAGCGAAGTTTAACCAACGCGTCTTCAATAAAAACAGTGTAGCCATCAAAATCGGTAAAGGCCTTCACACCTTCCAAGTGGTATTCGTTGTCTACGACCTCTCCGTGCTGCCGGATCTTGTCGAAAACGCCTAAGATAAAGTGACTATCGATTTCATTCTTCAAACGTTTACCTTTGTCGTTTAGATGTATCTAACGGTCAATACGCTAAAGAGAGCATTGTAAGATCAAACTGTTGGGTGTACTCAGAGCGCAGAATAACTGATTAATTGGCTGCGCCGAGACGGCAGGAGCTACTAGCAATCCCCGCCGCTGTAGCGCATAAAAGCGTCTAGTTAAAGTTGTAGCGGAAGCCTAGATAAACCGCGCTGGACTGAAAATCATCTTCACCACCGATATATTCAGCCTCTAAACGTACCATCGTGTTAAGGCCGACATAATAATCAAAGCCTATGCCTACGATACCAGCCATAACGCCGTCATCGTAAGGTTCGACGATATCGTCAAATACAACGCTTCCTTGTAAGTCTGCGCGCATTACGCCCACTCGATAAAAAAGTTCCCCTTCGCGTGATGCGGCTTTACCTAGCACCGAGACAAACAATGCATCCCCCTCTAAACCGTTCGCGGGATTGCCGTCACTCGCAGCATCGTCTGCGATGCGTTGATAACCGCCCTCTACATACCACTGCGGATGGAATTGATGGCCAACGGCTAGTTTGTACGCAACACTGCCATCAGAATATTGGGCAAACTCATTATCTGCATATCCGGCACTGACAACTGCGTACATCCGTTCAGTAGCAGCCGCATTGGCTGCGACGAGCAAAGCAGCAGCAGTCAAAAAAGAGCTGAGCAAACGACGTGACATAATTCAGGTTCCTTGTTTAAAAATAATATTCCAGGGTGAACTGGATAAAGTCTTCTCTGCGAATAAAGAATAGCGGGTCGCTAATATCATCGCTGGCAAAAAAGTAGCCATCGAGTTTCCAACGCCATTGATCGGTTATACGACTAGAGGCTTCGATAAATCCAGTATAGCTGCTTGAGTTATCTAAGTCTTGTACGACGCCAATTAGAAATTCTGTGCCGTCAATATCATTAACCACAATCCTAAACCCAACCATCAGATCATTTTGACCAAATACAAAAGCCGTTTCTTCACGCTCGTCAAACTGGTATTCGACCAACCAACCCAAATCGTATTGGGTATTGAATATCCCAACCTGAGTAAACTCAAAGCCCGCTACTGCGGCGAAAAACTCATCTTTGACTTGATCGCGCAATGCATCTGGCACATTTTCCTGCTCATCACGGCGGTAAATACCCTCGAATTTAAACAACCATGCATCGACTACCGCCAGCGCATCAATAGCTATTTGTTGAATTTGTGAATAGTACGGTTGTACTTTCACCCGCCCGGTATCTGGATCTATCGAAGGTGCTAAATAAGGATCACGATTAGTGCCAGCAAAATACGATATTCCGAGGTCGAGGCTACCGTAGGTTTGCTGCCAACGTAAGGCGTAATCAATATTGGATTGCTCATTATCAGATGCATACAACGGATTATCAGTATCAATTAAAAACGGTGGTGTTACCCGGCCATCCAGACCTGCAAACGTGCGCTCACGAAAATAAGGTAAAACAAAGGCTGAAAACCTGCCGTGTTCACTGAAGTAAGAAAAATTAAGCATCGGCTGACCAAGTTTGGTCTCGCCGTCAACCGAATCTACATAATCGGTTTGGTTGATCACATCAACCAAATGCAATGACTCCGTTTGCCCCCAAAAAACTTTACTGATCCCTGCAATAAACTCCCAATCACTGGCAAGATGCAACCAATGAAATTCACGCAGGTCAAAATGCGTGCGCTCACCGTCATGTTGATCGACCCGCGCAAAGGGTTTAATCACTAAGCGATCATCGCCTTCGTTCCCGCTATAATAAAACTCTGGCGCGGCATACAACGACCCTTGCGCTCGCTCTTGCTCGGGTAGCAACGGATCTTCAAAATAATAGCGTTGTTCAACCCCTGCTTCTCCGCTGATTTCAAAGTCCTGCGCTAACGCCGTAGCAGATATACAAACTCCCCCTAAGGTAAGGATTCTTAGCATTTTCATAGCAGAAGGCAAAAAACAAATTTGCATAATTAGCGCACGTTTCTCAATTTGTTGCTGTCAAAGTCAGCCTCGTTCAGGCCCACATCAAACCGAAACTCATCTACCATCAACAGCGTGCTTTTACCCGATTGTTCGTTATACATCTCAGCACTGTGGGCGCGCCAGAATTTGCCTTTGTACTGCTTATAATCAGATAAGGTTAGGGTTTTCAATAAACTGTCTTTGCGGTCATAGAACTCAGTTTTGTGAACATAAAAATGTTCTTGATCGACCCACGTCTTCTGCCGCGTATATCCTGAATTCGGATCCAACGGAACTTGCTCTACGACAAAAGCTTTACGGCCATTGATGGATTCTTCGCCAATGTAGTTGAAACTATATTTCTCTATCTCAAACGAGGTCATGTCTTCGAACGCGAACTCGCTGCCCATAAATGGGCCGGACTTATTCTTTGAATTGATGCGCTTCACTCGTTTAATCGCCGGCAAATAAATCCACTGTAAGTCAGGCTCTAGCGCCTTACTGAAACTTAGAAAAGCCGTTCCACTGACATCGCGAGGGTGATCAAAAATGGTCAACGCTTTATCACCATCATCAGGCACTTCTAGGGATTGCACTCGGATCTCACGCACTGACTCTTGCCCTTGCGCATTGCGCAGAATCATACGCATATCAGCGGCACTATCGCCCCAGCCAACATCGGCATTTTTACGCTGTTGGGCGACCTCTAAACCGCGTTGCTCGTTCGCTTGAACGGGCATACCAATGCTGAGTGCAGCTAAGCCTAATAGAGCTATACCTATAACCCGACGTGGTAATAGCTGTTGCAAATTGATCATTCCTTTCTCCCTTTGACCCGCTTAGTGGTTGTTCTAACAAGTATAGAACGCACTTGGGACTATTAATAATAACGGCACGCCGCTTATTATGCTGAGTAAAAAACAGTTTTTTGGGTATATACCGCAAAGTAAGGGTGTCTCGATTGACACCTTTTGAAGAAAATTTCGGCAAAAGCGTAAATAATGCTTCACATTAGCGTATTAATTTTAATACTGGCGTATTCAATTTCATACATCTACATTTCAATTAAATCAGACACTTAGACTATTTTTTGTACAATTTTTGATAACAAACCATGAACATTTCATTAGCAAGTTTTGATCTTCTCAGAAATTGGAGTAGTATATATTCACAACTGGTCAGATGAGCGGATGAGTATTATGAGCATCAGAACAAGCTTAAAGAAAGTATTACCCCCTATTTCAATTACCGAGCAAGAAGCGCTCGACGCAGGGGACGTGTGGATTGAATCTTCTATTTATCGCGGCAAACCGGATATGCAAGTATTGCGCAATATTCCGAAAGCCACATTGAGTGCCGACGAACAAGCATTTTTAGACGGCCCGGTTAAAACCTTGTTGAAGATGGTTGATGATTTTGAACTACAAAACAGCAACCACATCCCTCAAGAGATTTTAACTTTCTTGGGCGAGAACAAATTTTTCTCAATGATCATCCCGAAGAAATTCGGTGGTCTAGAGTTTAGTCCGTACGCTAACTCAACAATTGTTGCCACTATTGCAGCCAAGAGCGGCGCCATCGCCGTTACTGTAATGGTGCCAAACTCGTTAGGTCCGGGCGAGCTATTGATGCACTACGGTACTGAAGAGCAACAAAATTATTGGCTACCGCGTCTAGCCGTTGGCCAAGACATTCCTTGTTTCGCCTTAACAAGCCCTGAAGCAGGGTCAGATGCTGGGTCGATTCCAGACGCAGCAATCGTCACCAAAGGTGAGTACAACGGCGAAGAAGTGATCGGTTTATCGGTTACTTGGGACAAGCGTTACATTACGCTTGCACCGATTGCGACTGTACTAGGCTTAGCGTTTAAAGTGTTTGATCCAAACGGTTTATTGGGCGACAAACTAGAGCTAGGCATCACTTGTGCGTTATTACCGAAAGATCACCCAGGCGTAGAGTTAGGTAATCGTCATGATCCTATGGGTGTGCGGTTCTATAACGGAACAACCCGTGGTGAAAACGTATTTATTCCAATGGACTTTATCATTGGTGGCCAGAAGAACATCGGTCGTGGTTGGCAAATGCTAGTGAGCTGCCTCGGCGCTGGTCGTGGTATTTCATTACCAGCAATGGGTGTTGCATCAGCACAGTCTTCATTTAAGTCGACCGCTGAGTATTCATTTGTGCGTGAGCAATTTGGTGTTCCAATTGGTCGCTTTGAAGGTATCCAAGATAAGTTGGCTGACATTGCAGGTAAGACTTTCTTACTGGAAGCGATGCGCGTGTTAACCACTGAAGCATTAGGTTTAGGCTTGAAACCTTCGGTTATTACCGCTATTGCCAAATACCATATGACAGAACTTGGCCGTGATGTGGTCAACTCTGCGATGGACGTACAAGCAGGTAAAGCAATTCAACGAGGTCCGCAAAATACCTTGGCTGGCGGTTATTCTGCGCTACCAATCGCAATCACTGTTGAGGGTGCTAATATCCTAACACGCAGTTTGATGATATTTGGTCAAGGTGCAATGCGCTGCCACCCATACTTGAAGGAAATGGTTGATCTCATCCACAGTGATGACAAGTCAGCCGATGCTGAATTCAATAAAGTGCTGGGTAAAACAGTCAAGTTCAGTGTTAAGAATGCATTCCGCAGCAAGGTTAACGCGTATCTGCCGTTCTTGCGTGGCACTGAATCAGCGCTACCAGAAGTACGTAAATACGAGAAACGTTTAAACGCCTTGTCAGCAAAGCTTGCACCATTAGCTGACCTTTCCTTGTTAGTACTGGGTGGCGATTTGAAGAAAGCTGAGCTATTGTCTGCGCGTCTTGGTGACATGATGAGCTATTTATATGGCACTATGGCAGCCATTCGTTTCTATGAGCAACGTGTGGAAGACCGTAAACAAGCGCAGCCGTATTTTGAATATGCCGCTCAGTGGTCGTTACAGCAAGCGGAAAAAGCATTGGTTGATTTCATCGCTAACTTCCCGAACACCGCGACTCGTTATTTGATGCGTGTATTGACCAACACTTACACTTCATCGGTAAGCCAAATTTCAGATGACTTGGTACGTGAATTGGCCACCGCTTCGTTGCAAGATAGCAGTATCAAAGCACAACTGACTCACCTAGTAGTGACTGAGCCAGGTGATGGTAACGATATTAATGAGCAAGCATTTAAAGCGAAACATGCGGTGATGCCACTGCTAGGCAAAGTGCAAAAAGCTCTACGCAAGTCACCGGTAATACCGTTTGTTTCTTTTGAGAATGCAGTTAATGCGTTGTTGGAGAAAGGCGAGCTTACTCAAGAAGAACATGCAGCCTTATTAAGCTACGACGCTAAGCGTAAACTTGCCGTTCGTGTTGATGAGTTTGATTTCGACTTAAATCTACTTAAGCCAGAGCAAACTCAGGTAGACAGCACAGCAAGTGCAGCATAAACACTAAGATAGTCTAAAAACGGCCCTTCAAAGGGCCGTTTTTTTTGCCTCAAATACCGTATAATCCCCACAAAAAGCATTTTTACTTCTACCATGGCACAACTTTATTTTTATTATTCCGCGATGAATGCGGGTAAATCGACGGCGCTACTGCAGTCTGCATACAATTATCAAGAACGCGGCATGCGCACGCTCATCTACACCGCGGCGTTTGATGATCGTTATGGCGTGGGTAAAGTCAGTTCGCGTATCGGATTGCAAGCGGAAGCCCGCCTGTTCAAGGCTGAAACCGAATTGTTTAACGATATTCAAGAGCAGCTTAGTCAAGGAAAGATCGATTGTGTGTTTATTGATGAAGCGCAGTTTCTCTCACGTGCTCAAGTCAAAGACCTGATAGAAGTCGTTGATGAGTTAGATATTCCAGTATTGGCCTACGGCCTTAGAACCGATTTCACCGGCGAAACCTTTGCCGGTAGTCATTACTTATTGGCATGGGCTGATAAACTGTTCGAATTGAAAACCGTTTGTCACTGCGGTCGCAAAGCCAACTTTGTGGTGCGTCTTGATGAACAAGGCAATGCCGTGCGCGCCGGAGAGCAAGTGGAAATTGGTGGCAATGATCGCTACGAATCGATGTGTCGTAAGCACTTTAAAGCACTGATCTGGGATTAATCGAGCGGTTCTTTGAGGCCGACTAGCTGCGATTTTGGGTGATTGTCAATTTGGCGACAGTTGCGTTTCCACCTGGCATTCAGCGATTGCGAAAAACATGCAGATATAGTCAATTTTATCAATAAATTAAACTTTTCATTGGGGAGCTTTTAGTTGTTTGAAAGCACTTATTGGTCATAACCATTTATCAGCAAAATTAATTTAACTTACTAATTTTCATAGAATAGACTTATGTTTTGGTATCTTTCCACGAGGTCACTATGGATTTTAGTTATAGTCAACGCTGCCAAGACTACTTAGCTCGCGTCAAAGCATTTATGCAAACCCACGTTGAGCCTATCGAGGATGATGTTTATCACTTCTTGCATCAGCACAATAACCATGGTGATTGGCGTCAATGGCAGCTGCACCCGCAGGTAGAGGCTCTCAAGCAGCAAGCCAAAGCAGAGGGACTGTGGAATTTATTTTTACCGGATGCTGATCTCGGACAAGGGTTGAGCTGCTTGGAATATGCACCTTTAGCTGAGCAAATGGGTCGCTGCTTATTTGCCCCCGAGATTTTCAACTGTAATGCGCCAGATACCGGGAATATGGAAGTCCTGTATCACTTTGGTGATGAGGCCCAAAAAGCGCAGTGGCTAACGCCTTTGTTAGCCGGAGAAATCCGCTCAGTATTCGGTATGACTGAGCCTGAAGTAGCTTCTTCCGACGCCACCAATATGCAAGCTGATATCGCTATTGGTGAGGATGAAATCGTTATAAATGGGCGTAAATGGTGGTCGACTGGATTAGGGCATCCCAATGCCAAGATCACCATTTTTATGGGGTTATCAAATCCAGAGAATGATCGCCACAATCAACACAGTATGGTGATCGTTCCCCTCGATAGCCCAGGCATAACCATTGAGCGCATGCTCACCGCATACGGTGACTTTGATGCCCCGTATGGGCACGGTGAGATGGTATTTGATAATGTGCGGGTACCCCGCAGTAATTTACTGGTGGGCCCTGGTAAGGGTTTCGCCATAGCACAGGGCCGTCTTGGTCCAGGTCGTATTCATCATTGTATGCGAGCGATCGGGATGGCAGAAAAAGCGCTAGAACTCGCCATTACGCGTGGGCTTTCACGGGTTGCCTTTGGCAAGCCTTTGGTAAAACTCGGCGGTAATGGCGAACGCATAGCCGAAGCACGAATGTTGATTGAACAAGCTCGCCTATTGACACTAAACGCAGCCTGGAAGATTGACAACGTAGGGGTTAAAAATGCCATGGTAGATATTTCTGCCATCAAAGTAGTGGTACCAAATATGCTGCAGCAAGTGGTCGATATGGCAATTCAACTGCATGGTGGCGCAGGCATGTGCAATGATTTTCCATTGGCTCGCTTTGCAGCTGGCGCGCGTGCGTTGCGCTTGGCAGATGGCCCAGATGAAGTCCATAAGGGCATGGTGACTCGCCTAGAGCTTAAACGCTATGCCCAATAAGTTAGTCGATACCGCGGGCGCCGTTCGACCTGGCGAAGAATTGGATCTGGCAAAGCTACAGCCTTGGCTAGACAGCACCATTGATGGGCTTGAAGGTTCTCCTGAAGTCACACAATACAGTGGCGGTGTATCAAACTGGACCTATTGTTTAGCATTTGCTAATCGCTCCATCATTTTACGCCGCGCACCGGATGGCACAAAAGCCAAAGGGGCGCACGATATGCAGCGCGAGTTTCGCCTGCAACATGACTTGAAACCAGTGTTTGATAAAGTGCCTGTAGTTTTAGGGTACTGTGAAGATCCAGAGCTTATCGGTAGTGACTTTTACGTGATGGAAAAGCTCAATGGTATCATCCCGCGCAAAAACTTACCGCGCGAGTTGAAACTATCTTCGTCAGACGTCGCCACACTCTGTCAAAACGCCGTTGATACGTTGATTGATTTGCACCAAGTGGATTATCAGGCAGCCGGGCTTGAACACTTGGGCAAAGGAGCTGGCTATACTGAGCGCCAAATTAGTGGCTGGATCAAACGCTATCAGAACGCTAAGACTTGGAACGTGCCCAAGGCTAAACGGGTCACGGAATGGTTAATTAGTAATTTACCCAGTAAGGAATCCCTTTGTATAACGCATAATGACTATCGCTTTGATAATTTGGTACTGGCACCAGAAACTCCAACTCAAATTATCGGAGTTTTGGATTGGGAACTCGCCACCATTGGTGATCCTCTGATGGATCTGGGTAATACCCTCGCCTATTGGGTTGAAGCTAGCGATGACAAATTAATGCAATCCACGCGCAAGCAACCGACAAATTTAGCCGGCATGATGACTCGCCAAGAAGTGATCGATTATTACTGCGAAAAGACTGGAAATCACGCAGCAGATTTTGCCTTCTACGAGGTTTACGGGCTGTTTCGCTTGGCGGCTATCGCGCAACAAATCTATTATCGCTATTATCACAAACAAACGCGCAATCCGGCATATAAACATTATTGGTTTTTCGTCAATTACTTGATCCGTCGGTGTAAGAAAATTATTGAAAAAGCAGGTTAACTACATGCAAAGACAAAATATCATTATTACCGGTGCAAGCTCTGGTCTCGGCAAAGGCATGGCCATCGAGTTCGCTAAGATGGGGCGGAATTTAGGACTTTGCGCGCGGCGGGTAGAACGCTTAGAAGAGTTAAAAGCGGAGCTATTGGCAATCAATCCGAACGTTAACGTTGTGATTAAGCCTCTTGATGTGGACGACCATGATGCTGTGTTTACCTGCTTTAATGAGTTTCAAGCTGAATTCGGCACGCTTGATCGTGTGATTGTAAATGCTGGAATGGGTAAAGGAGCATCGGTAGGTACCGGTTACTTTTATGCTAACAAGCAAACTGCTATAACCAATTTTGTGTCGGCCTTGGCACAATGTGAAGCCGCTGTGGGGATTTTCCGTCAACAAAATCATGGCCATCTAGTCACGATATCTTCGATCAGTGCAGCTCGCGGTTTTCGTCGCGCTCTTACTGTTTATGCCGCGACTAAAGCGGCACTCACCTCACTTACTGAGGGGATCCGCATTGATCTGATGAAAACTCCAATCAAAGTATCAACAATCCACCCTGGTTTTATCCAAACTGAAATCAATGAGAAAGTGAAAGCTGCGCCCTTTATGGTGGATACTGAAACCGGGTGTAAGGCCTTGGTCCGCTCGATTGAAAAAGAGCCAGCTAACAGTTATGTGCCGGCATGGCCTTGGGCGATCCTCTATCGGCTAATGAAATGGGCACCATTATCTATGCTGGCGAAGATGAGTTAATGCAAGGGTCGATATTATCGCAGGTTATCTTGCCGCTGGTGTTGGCAATGATCATGTTCGGCATGGGCCTGAGTTTAACCCGCGATGACTTTGCCCGCTTGCTGCGCATTCCGCAATCGGTTATCGCCGGGCTGATCGGCCAGGTGATCATTCTGCCATTGCTCGCCTTTGGTTTAGCAATAGTATTAGCACTGCCACCTTACCTGGCGGTTGGGGTTATGGTGTTAGCAGCCTGCCCGGGAGGTACAACAAGTAATTTAATCAGTCATATTGCGCGCGCAAATTTAGCACTTTCAATTACGCTAACTGCAATTACCACACTAATTTGTGTATTTACCACACCGCTCATCATTCAATTTAGTCTGCATTATTTTGGTGTTGATAGCCCTAACTTTTCCCTAATCAATACCACGTTGGGTTTAATTGTAATCTCTCTGATCCCAGTATTGCTGGGCCTGTTTGTACGCCACAAAGCACCAGTCTTTGCCCAGCGCCAAGAGCCGGTCTTTAGGAAGCTTGCAGTTATCTTTATGATTGCCATGATCGCTGGGATCAGCTGGCAAGAGCGCACTATGCTAATGGAGTCCTTTCCCCGCGTTTTTGTGATCACACTAACACTAAATATACTGGCAACATTGCTTGGCGTTATTATCGCTAAACTGGTTTTCTTATCACCACGCGATGCCACCACACTAGGCATTGAAATCGGTACCCAGAATGCTTCAATGGCGATTTTAATCACCTTGACCTTTTTGGATGATCCGAGCTATGCCATTGCCTGCGGTGTGTATGGCGTCACCATGTATGTCGGAGCCTTTGCGCTAGTTTACTGGCACAAGTATCAGCCCAAGCAGCCTGGCTAATTCGGCGAAATTTCGCGTTTATCATCAGCAAACAATTGTTTGAGTTCTTCCCGACCTTGTTGACTAATTTGGATCAGCTCATCCATTGAGCTATCTTGCTGAATCGCATTATCCAGCAACTTCATATCATGCTGCACAAATACGTTAGCCATGTAATCAGTTTGCCCTTGGGTGTAGCCCATCGCGGATAGCACTTGCTTGGAGGCCTCGACTCCGCCACTGAACATTTCTCGGGTAATGTAATCAACGCCCAGTTTTGCCAACTCGGTTACATGCCAACGGTTGTGAGCGCGCGCAACAATCTGAATATCTGGGAAGTGTTCTTTGATCAATTTGGCAAGCCGCGTAATCGCATCCATGTCATCAATGGCGATCAATACGATCTTGGCATGCTCAATTCCCGCGGTTTTAAGTAGGTCTAAGCGAGTTGCATCGCCATAAAAGACCTTATTGCCAAACTTCTTAACAAACTCAATGTGTTCAGCATCTTTATCCATAGCAGTAAAGGCGACACCGTTAGCGGCTAGCAAGCGCCCAGTCAATTGTCCGAAGCGGCCAAAGCCCGCGATCAATACACGCGGCTCTGGTGAATCACTTTGTGAATCGTATACCGCTGGGCAATTACGACTGTTATACAGAAGGCTATGTAGGATAACCAAAGGCGAGGTTATAGCCATGGATAAGCCGACTACGAGATTAACCATGGCAGCGATATCTTGGCCGAGCACCTGCGAACTAACCGCTAGTGTCATTACTACAAAGGCAAACTCACCGCCTTGCGAGAGCATTAGGGCCACGCGCGTGGAGTCAGTATTACTCTGCTTGTTTGCCTTCAGTATGGCAAAAATGATGATGGCTTTAAGCGCAACGAGTACAAGCGTAGCTGCAATGATTACCAGTGGTTTATCCACCAATAGTCCAAGGTTTAGGTTCATGCCGATAGCAATAAAGAAGAGCCCTAGCAACAAGCCTTTAAAAGGTTCGATTTCGGTTTCCAGTTGATGCTTAAATGAAGAGTCAGCTAATAAAATGCCTGCGATAAACGCTCCCATGCCCATCGAAAGGCCCACATGCTCCATCGACAACGCCGTCACTAGAACCAGTAAGAGTGCAGCGGCGGTCATGACTTCACTGCTGCCATAACGCGAAACCAAACGTAAGAATGGGTTAACCAAGAAGCGCCCAACTAACAATACACCCACCACAGCTAACACTGACATCCACCAAGGGGTTTCAGATGCACTGGGCAATGGTGAAAAACTCGCCACTAGTAAAAGAATGGGAATTACAGCCACATCTTGCATCAGCAGAATACTAAAACCTTGCTGCCCCGGAGGGGTGTGCAATATCCGCTGTTCATTCATTAACTGGATGGCGAACGCGGTTGAAGAGAGCGCGACTGCCAAACCCACAACAATCGCCGTTTGCAATGAGTAGCCCAAGAGCATCATTAGGCCACCCAAGAGCAGCGCGGACCCTAATAGTTGTGAAGCACCGCTCAGTGCAATCTGGTTACGCATGCGCCATAAGACTTTAGGCTCAAGCTCAAGACCAATGACGAATAACAGCAATACCACGCCCATTTCAGCAAAATGCAAAATGGTTTCCGGATCATTAACGGCATTCAATACGCTGGGCCCTATCACCACACCCGCACATAGGTAACCGAGGATAGCGCCAAGGCGTAAGCGTTTGAATAAAGGTACTGCGATAACCGTAGCAGCGAGAAAAACTAAAACCGAACCGAGTAATGACATGAGCAAACATCACGAATCTGGAAATTATGCAGTTGAGTCTACTACACTTCTATACATTCAGATGTTGATAAATTTAGTCTGTCGGTTTAAAAAATTTGAACAACGGAGGTTAACCTGAACAATCGAAACTTTGCTATGCACGGCGATGTTGCCCTTACAGTCGAGGACGGTTTATTGGTGATCCGCGGCCTAGGGCCTGCCAATATCGAAGCGGTATTCACCTATCAACGCACGGCCCAAAAGTATCGAGAACAACTCAATCATCAACCTTGGGCAAGTTTGGTCCTTTTGCGTGGTGAGCCATTATTACCACCAGCGGCAAAAAGCTTACTCATCGACACAATCCAGTATGCCTGCACGCAGCAGTTAGTTGCCACAGCCATAGTGCTGCAAGACGTGGCTTATGAGAATGTGGTGCGCCTATTTTGGGAATCCATATACAACCAAACGGAGCTACCGTATCAGTTTTTCCACCAAGAAGCAGAGGCCAGAGACTGGCTTTACGAACAAATCGAACAAGCGAAAGCATAGTTCTGGAAGTTTGTATTTAAGTAGTAAAATCACCTGTCGCCCTCACCGCATTACGAGAATCTCTGCTTCTCGTAACTTATGGAGGAGGTTAGTTCCACACCTTAACTTCTCATTCAAAACCTGAAGCACTATACCTGTTCTGCCCGACCTAACAGTTACTTCAGTTCTACTAGCTGTTTAAATTTTTTAAAAATCAATGTCAACTTTCTTTACAATCAAGAGAACCATAAAACATAAAGTCATGATAACGCTGATTATTTTTTATGGCTCTTTATTTGCATTGAGAAAACTAGTTAATAGAAGTGAGACTACACAATGAAAAAAGCACTGGTCCTGATAATGACTTTTTTATCTATAAAAACAGCAACTGCTAGCCTTATAGCTGTTGAAAGTTACGATATGTTAAATGGTGACGTTGGTTCGTATGCCTATTGGGATGAGACTTACAATGGAACAGGTGATGTCACTGTAAGCCGCTCACGTTTAACCGGCGGGACTGGTGATCTTACAGATGGAATAATCGCTTCAGGATGGTGGGGGGCGGTTGAACCTGGCAATGGCATACTAGGAGCTGTCGGAGGTGACAATGGGCCTTATGTTGGCTGGGTTAATTATAACCCTTTCATCACCTTCAATTTCGGGCAAGTTTTTAATATCACCAAAGCAATCGTTTATGTTGATAACTCTATCAACACTGGTGGCGTGGGTGGTCCACGTGGCGTGTCTTTTAATGGTATGCCTGAACTACTAAATCCTATTGCAAGAGCCAACGCTACAACAGCTATACTCACTTTTGATTTAAATATCACCAGTGATCAAATAACTGCTGAAATATTTAGAACAAATTCTTGGGTGTTTATAAGTGAAGTCCAGTTTGAAGGAACAGCCGTGGATGTGCCAGCCCCTGAGACCTTTGCAATTTTACTGATGGGAATGGTCGGACTTTTCTTTAGTCATAGAAAACAGATTAAATAGAGTTATATACATATAAGCTAATCCTTGTTCGAAAGCCGAGTATAACCTCGGCTTTTTTAAACCATTAAAAATCACAGATACCGCTACTCTTAAGAATTTCACAATTGTCTATATCCGACATACGTGTATATTAATCAACACTACCTCAATTCTCACTCTGAGTCGTACTACCACAAATTGACTTGCGAGGATCATAGGCTTGATTTTTTGTTTAACTGCTGGTCAACACCGCAGGCAAACCAAAATACCCACACTGCCTATACTCAGGTTTCTCCGACACATAAAAGCGGGTTGCTTCACTTGCTTGGATAGTTACCTGATACCCGGGCTGGTGCCAAGATAATCGCTTTTGACTGCCGCACCACTCACGTGTGCTATTGCGCCAAACACCATCGACGAGAGCTTTCATTCGAATCCGTTCAGAAACTTGCGGTATCACCGTTTGCAACTTTAACTCGTTGTTTTCGCTACTGTATTGCAAGCGCATGCCTGGCACCAGGTAGTGGGTTATTGCTGAGAGCTGACGTTGCTGCAAGGCAAAGTCAGTAGTCATGTTCTCAAAACTTTGACTACCCGCCCGATCGATCACAAACACGCCATTTTCGCCAATAACGCCTAGAGAGATCTGTTCGGACTGATAATTCACTGTAAGTGCTGTGGTTTCGTCTACGCCAAAAGCGAACCGCTGCGCACTGGCTTGGGTGAAAGCTAACAAGCGAGCTTCCCGGTCGCGCTCTGAAAAATGTGTATCAACTAATCCCAAGGTGAAAAGGCCTAATCCGCCCTGCGGGAGATAAGTCAGATCATCACTGAATAGTTGCTCTGCACAGGTGCCTAAGCAACGCTGACTGGGTGCGGGTAATGGCATAGCACCACGCACCAGCGCTTGACGACTGTGGCCATTAGTCAGCATAGGAACCGGGCGCTGAAAACGAAAACCGCCAGCTTGCACAGCAGTACCGGCACTGGTGCCACCAACGACCAATTCCTTATTCAGCATTCGCTGTTGAATGATTTCAAGCATGGCACTTGGCTCACCCTTCGGCGTCAACATTGCTGCTAACGTTTTAGATTGGTCACCGCCGTTAAAAAATACGCCATGAACCTGACCCAGTAAGTCACTAACCAGTTCTGGTTGTTGGCAATATTGCACTTGCATTGCTGTGCGCAACGGATAAATGCGCGCCCGGTCAAATTGATTGTGTTGAGCACGTAACTTCGTTAATTGCCCACATCCATCCACGCCGTGAGTCTGCAACCAAAGGGCGTGCTGATAAGCGGCATCCAATGGTAACCAAACCACATCAGCACCGAGCGAGCTAAATGCCGAGAGGTAAAAATCAGCAGACTCATAAGGGTCCCGTGATGACGCTGTGATCACCGCGATGCGTGGACTGTTCGAATCCCGCACGCGCAGCTTCGCTTGATCGACAAAGGCTTGATAGACCGCGATACTGTTTGCGTTAGCATTGTTCAGTACATCGGCCCGCTCTTGTTTGCGGTTACCGGTGGCGCTGCGCTGCTCCATCTCATGTGAGTCTAATAAAGCGAAGTATACGGGGTCAGGTAAATCTCGTATGGAATCGTTAGACATCCCCATAGTGACTATCGCGTCTAAAAACTGACTTCTAGATAAAGAGCGCCCGGTACTTTCTGCATATCCTTTCAGCAAAATTGCATGAACTTGCGTGAAAATTTGCTGAAAATCACTCTGAAATTGAGCTTGCTGCAAAAATCTTGTCAAAGCAGCAGGAGAAAATTCATACAAATTCTGCTGTTTATCGTCTTCGGTAAAATTGTTTACCCGACAATTTTGCGGAGCAAAACTTGAGCATGTTGTGAGTGAGCCACCGGCTAAAAGTAAATCAAATTCCTCCTCGCTAGCAACTACTGAGAATGCCCAACTCATTGAAAATGAGAGAACTAATAGGCTTTTCTGCAAGTTGATTAAAATTTTTGTTCTGCCATTTGAAAGATGTTTTGAAAGCTGAAATTGATTCATTTTGAGCGCTAATCGCCTTGGGCTAATTCGTTGACTTTTTTTTACCCTAGTGTTAACAAATAATTAATGTCAATGGATAAACGACGGCTTCTTTAGCGTCCACACCAAAGGCATTTTGCATAACTTTTCATGCAGTTGAGTTGAATAAAGAATCGATATCCGATGATAAAAAAAGCAATGTCATTGAGTAGCTATCACTATCAAAGCTACTACCTTTCCGAGTGGTTCGACGAATAGCCACCCTTCCCTAGCGCAACGCTCTGCGTGTTGCTGCGCCTTTCTGCGCGCAAGAAAATATTTCTAAAAATAATCCGCTTCCGGCCTATGCCCGGACGTTTAGGGAAGTAAAACAATGAAAAAGAATCCTATTGCTATTGCGATATGTGCGGTATTGACCGCCGTCGCTTTACCAACTTTTGCACAAGACAACAACACAACCGATGAGCAAGACGTTGAAGTTATCAATGTTACCGGTACCCTTATCAAGGGTGTTGATGTCGCCGGTGCGCAACCATTGACGGTGCTTAGCGCGGAAGATATCGCCAAAACTGGCGCCAATACCATCGCTGACCTCATGCGCATCGTTAATCAGACTCGCGGTGGCCTCGGCAGCTTTACCACCAGTGAAAGCGGCGCAACATCAACCTCGACACCACCAGGACAAGCGGCGGCATCTTTGCGAGGTATTGGTCCCTCTGCAACCCTCACGCTGGTTAATGGCCGACGAATTGCAGCCAGTTCTTTTGCCAGCGGCACGGAAAACTTTGTAGATATCAATAGTATCCCAGCATCAGCGCTAGAGAGCGTTGAAATCCTCGCCAACGGCGCCAGTGCCACATATGGTGCAGATGCGGTAGCGGGTGTCATCAACTACATCTTGAAAGACGACTATGTTGGCACGGAAGTATCGGCCAGCTATGAAAATAGCGTGGATTCGCCTGATGATGGCAGGGTCAATCTGCAACTCCTATGGGGCACCAAAATCGGCGATGGTAATCTTACTGTGTTTGCCGATTACTATGATCGACAAGCCAGTCGAGCCACCGACCGCGCGCTCACGCGCGAGCCAACGCTGCAAAGCAACTACTCGTACTTACCCAAGGACACGCCCAACATCTATTTTTTCTCGTCCCGTGATGGCAATGAAATTGGCGCGCCGAACTGTGCTACCGAGCTGGTAACCACCGAGTTCGGTGAACAAATTTGTGCGTACTACACTAATCAAGATGATTACTTAGAAACACCATTAACCACCCTATCCACAGGCTTCACCTACACACAAGATATTGGAGAGCTGACGTGGAAAACTGATTTTTTCTACTCCTACAGTGATTCAACATCCTATTCTACGCCTGCCCCGATCAATCAAATTGATGATCGCGAAGGCCCATGGGTAGATGAATCTGCATTGTTTATTTTCGATCAGGCCACTCAAGATGCGCTGTTTGATAATCTGTATATCGACCCATTTGACACTCAAGCTGGTCAAGAACGTTATGGCTTCCGCTACGACGCGCGCTTCTCAGCCCCACGCACGGTAGACGTTGAAATCAATGCCTGGCGTTTAGTCTCTGCGCTGTCTGGTTACGTTGGTGATTGGGATTGGGAGTCGGCACTGGTTTTATCCAAGTCCGAGTCTGACCAAACCGCGGTTGCAGGGATTTACAACCGCTACTTGTATACCGCTGCGGTAGATGGTGAACTATGTTCAAACGGCACCATCGCCAGCTATTCCGCTGATACTGATACCTTAAGCTGCAGCAGTGGCAACTTGTTGGGTATGTACAATCCGTTCTTGAGCGGCGATGCCGCCAACGATGCCATTTTGGCACAAACCCAAGTGCAACCCACGCGCCAGGGAGAGAGCGCTGTATATAGTTGGGATATCCGAGCCAGCGGTGATTTATTCAGCTGGGGACAACGAACCATCAGCGCAGCCGTGGGTGCCGAAGTAAGACGCGAAGAAATTACCGATGTCCCTTCATTGGAATCAAGAGCCCGCTTTGAAAACGAATATCTCGTTGATGTCTTCGGTTTTGGTTCCAGCTTGTCTGAGGCTGACCGCAGCCAGTATGGTGTTTTTGCGGAAATGTTTGTGCCATTGACCGAACAAATTGAGGTTAGCCTTGCAGGGCGCTTCGACGATTATGACGATTTTGGCAGTACGTTTAATCCTAAAGTGGGTGTAACGTTCCGCCCGGCGGAAGAACTTATCCTCCGCGGCTCATGGTCTACCGCCTTCCGCGCGCCGTCATTAACGCAAGCTGGAGTCAAACTACGCACTACCCGCGCTTCATTTGATTGTTCAGCTAATCAGGCAGTTGCTGACCTTTATTGTGAGGGAGACGGCAGTATTCGCGGCAATAATGTATTGGAGTTGGGTAATCCAGCACTGCGTGCTGAAGAATCAGAGAGCTTCACCGCCGGTTTTGTTTGGAGCCCGACTAAACACACCGATATTAAAGTCGATTACTGGCAGTTTGAGCATGAAGATTTAGTCGATACCAACATGACTGGCGTGCTAGCAGCAGCGATTAATGACGCGAGTTTACGCCATTGTGGACTTGTGCCTGAAGGCGAGATAGGGATCGCCTACGATGAAGATCTGTGTTTAGTTACTGACAATAATGGCCTTACCATTGAAGACGACGGCGCAGACCTCAATGAAATACTTGACGCCTGGATCGATTTTGACCAACCGCGCTTCAATGAATTACCGCTATTCCGTGACCACGTATTACTCCTCGATAACACCGGCACGCAGGAGCTGAGTGGAATTGATATCGACCTATTCCATGCGACTAAATTTAGAAGCGGTGACTTAGAACTGGGACTTCGCGCCACGCATTACATTAGCTATGAACGTAATAAACCAGGTTCCGATGAAATCGAAGAACTGATCGGTTCGTTTAGATACCCTGAAAATATCGCCAGCGCCGAAGTATTTTGGGTCGCCGATGATTGGTATGTCGGTGCCTATGTGTTTTATACCGCGGGCTATGCTGATGACATTGCGCGCTTACGTGGACGCAATATCGATGAGTTAATTGACCTTGGTGAACTGAATGCAAACGAAGAGCGTGAAGTAGCCTCCTGGACTACTGTGAGCCTAAGTGCTGGCTATCACTTTGAGAAAGCGACAGTGCGTCTAGCCATTGATAACCTGTTTGATCGCGATCCGCCATTAGTTTACGGCTCTTCGCGCGGATACGACAGTTACAATGCCAACCCGTATGGCACGCAATACACAGTAACTGTGGATTACCGGTTCTAATACAGTCACTGGAGTAACCTCAGGACTGACGTTTAACCCGTCAGTCCTGATGATATTTACGTCCAACAGATTGTTACTTGACCCTGCCTTCTGTCCTCATCAATACTGCAATAATCAACGCGCTGGAAGACCACTATGCATGTAAATACAACGCCCAAAAAAATGCCGGATGCCTTTGTCATTCTGTTCTTTGTCATTGTGATTGCCAGTGCACTGTCATACCTCGTCACGCCCGGAGCCTTCCAACCGGAAACGATTGAGGTCATTAAAAATGGTGAAGTCACAAGCAAAGTACAAATCGATCAAAACAGTTTCCGCTACGATGATTCGGCACAAACCGGTATTAGTTTGTTCGCCGACGGGGGCAACATGGGCATGCTCAATTATGCCTTCGAGGGCCTGGTTTCTGGTGATAAATGGGGCTCCGCGGTAGGCGTTGTCGCCTTTATTCTTATTGTGGGCGGCGCATTCGGCATTATTATGGCGTCAGGTGCGATTAATAACGGTGTGCTAGCCTTAATTGCACGATTTCAGCATGCCGACCATGTCATTTTACCGCTTTTATTCCTCTTGTTTTCTTTAGGTGGTGCCATCTTCGGCATGGGCGAAGAAGCCATCGCTTTTTGTATTGTGTTAGTACCCTTAGTTATTGCCTTGGGCTATGACAGTATTACCGCCGTTTTGATCACCTATGTAGCAACGCAGATCGGCTTCGCGACTAGCTGGATGAACCCGTTTTCTGTCGCTATCGCCCAAGGCATTGCTGATGTTCCACTAATGTCGGGACAAGGATTCCGTATGACCGCATGGGCTGTTTTCACCGGTGCAGGGTTATTATTCACTTGGTACTACGCGCGCTCAATTAAGCATTCACCTGAGCGCTCCTTAAGCCACTCCAGTGATGCGCACTTTCGGCAACAACAGGCTGAAGTTACAGCAAATTACAATGTCGCTGACACCATTATCTTACTCACTTTTTTTGCCGGAATTGCATGGGTTATCTGGGGGGTAACGGCGCACCAATATTATATCCCCGAGATAGCTAGCCAGTTTTTTGCGCTTGGCATTGCCATAGCTGCACTCGCTAAGATCTTTGGCCGGCTTACCCTTAATCAAGCCTCGGAAGCGTTTCAGCAAGGCGCCAAAGACCTACTGCCCGCGGCTTTAATAGTCGGCATGGCCAAAGGCATTGTACTTATTCTTGGTGGCGATGATGTTAGCCAGCCATCGGTATTAAATACGTTATTGTTTCATGCAAGCAATAGCATCGGAGAATTCGGCGCTACGGCGAGTGCGCTGTTTATGTTGTTGTTCCAAGCCGTGTTTAACTTTTTTGTCGCATCGGGCTCAGGCCAGGCAGCAATCACTATGCCATTGATGGCACCTTTAGCAGACTTAGTCGGTGTGTCACGGCAAGTAGCAGTACTTGCATTTCAACTGGGGGATGGGCTGACCAATATTGTTATTCCAACCTCAGCCTCTTTGATTGGATGTTTGGGGGTTGCCCGCCTTGATTGGTCGGTTTGGATCCGTTTCGTTTGGCCTTTAGCCTTGATACTTGCGGGATGTGCTGTTGCTACAGTCGTTATTGCTGTGGCGATTGGGCTAGCTTAACCGTTGCCATGCATGGCTCGTCAAGCTCCGAGCAAGCATGCTACAGTAACAATACAATCGTGAGCGACTGTGGAGCGTGGTAAGTGCCAAAATTTAACATTAAATCAGTGAGGTTAAATACATACTGGTTCGCCCTTTGCAGTTTACCTCTGCTGTTGGCCTCGACTTCAAGCGCAAAGCAAATATCAAAGGGCGACCTTGAAAAACGCGTGGACACAGTTGTCGCGGCAGCACTTGATACGTTTAATACACCGGGGTTGTCTGTTGCTGTCGTTTCCAGTAACACGGTGTTACTGCAAAAAGGTTACGGCAAACGCGATATCAGTGAAGACTTGCCGGTAACACCACAAACCTATTTTCGCCTCGCGTCTACCAGCAAAGCCTTTACTGCTGCATCAATTGCTATTTTAGTCGATCAGGAAAAACTGAATTGGGATGACAGGGTCATCGATCATCTACCAGAGTTCCGCATGTTCGATCCCTATGTTACGCGTGAAATGACCGTGCGTGACTTGCTATCTCATCGCAGTGGTTTAGGCGGTGGCGCCGGTGACAGTATGCTATGGCCGGAACCTGCTGGGTTCAGCCGCAGTGAGATTGTCCACAACCTCCGCTATTTAACCCCTCAATCCAGTTTTCGTAGTCGTTACGCCTACAGTAACGTTATGTACATTACAGCTGGTGAAATTGTCGCCAACATCGCCCAACAAGACTGGAGTGATTTTGTTGATGAGCAACTCTTTGCACCACTACAGATGGCATGCTTTGCAGGCGATGTGCCCAAATCAGCATTGCGTAATGTAGCCCTGCCTTATGGCTTTGATGAGCAGACTGGATTATATCTCATCCCCCGCAACGCAATTCACCACAAGGGGCTAGCCTCGGCGGCAGCAGGCGGTCTCGTATGCAGCGCCGAAGAAATGAGTAAATGGTTAATGGCCTTATTGTCTGACGCGCGAGCCATAGCCTTAGACCAGGAACAAAGTTATCGCCCTGAACTACCTTTTTCGCCACAACAGCTGCAAGAGATATGGTCACCTAACACCCTGTTGGGGATGAGTGAATTTGAACAAGAGTGGGATGGCACTGTGTTAAAAGCCTACGCCATGGGCTGGCGTATTAGTCATCTAAATAACACACGGATTATTTCGCACACCGGGACATTGTCCGGTTATCAGGCATATGTGGCACTCATCCCGGACGTCGATATTGGGGTAGTTATTTTAAACAATGGTTCAAACTATGGTGCTCGCTCTGCTGTCATGCAGTCCATCCTAAGACATTTCGTAATGTCTGCAGAACAACAGGATTGGGTTGCCTTGTACCAAGACTATCAAGCTAAACGGGAACAAGAGTATTGGGCGGAATACACCGAGCCAAACGGAACCGGGCAAGTGGTCCTGGACCCGTTAGCTTATGCTGGCACATACCTTGACCCTTGGTTTGGAACGATCCATATAAATGTTGAAAGTGGTACACTGCGAATTCGTTCTGATAAAATGCCAACTTTAGTGGGCAGTATGCTGCCATTTAACGACCATACTTGGGTTATCCGTTGGGACAACCAAAATGCAGCAAGCGATGCCTTTATCCACTTTCACGTTGGAATTGATAACCGGGTAAATGGTTTTATACTAGCACCATTTACCAGCGAACAGACTGACAATCATGAGTGGAAAGATATGCGCTTTGAACGAGTAAAGTCGGATGAGTAGATCCGCCGCCAACACATACTGACGTATAAATAAACATACTAAAAAGTGCAAGAATGGCGGGAAATGCCATATATTCTTGAACGCATTAGTCGATATAATGTACGGTATTTAATAAGAAGTAGGCCATGTGTAAGATGTATAAATTAGTCGCTAGTGCTCTTTTGCTACTGTGCTCCTCAGCACAGGCGAGCCTATTGTTGACCTCACCCACCTCGTTCGGTGCCATTGACTATCGCATTCCGGATTTTGGCGGAGCGGTTATCGACATCGTAGGCAAAAACAATAACCGTGTTACTAGTTTTATTGGTGAAGGTAATTTAGCGCATGTTGGTCTGATTACCGACCTCAACGGGTACGCAGAAACAGACATCGGCAAGCTTTCTTTCAGTGAGCAGATGCTTAAAATCTTAGAAGGTGGCATATCTCAGATTGGTATTCGCTTAACGATGTGGGATGGCGACAATGATCTGCTCAATGATGGTACTAATTCGCTCGAATTAGGTTTCCATGCGAATAAGAATTTCTTATACCTGAATGACTATTATTTTGGTAATTTTTCGGACGTCGAGACCGTTTCTTTTAACCGTTTTGGTTTAGGCCAGGTAGAAACGTCCAACACTTCTGGTTTCACCACTGATTACACTGGTGTGGGTTGGTTCTTCTCGAATGACAGTGCTCTGGTCGACAATATCGCTGAAGCAATTTTTGCTAGTAGTGAACTTGCGATGAAATTTGTTATCTCTGGGGCAGCTCCGAACCATGCGAACTTTATCTCATTTTCAGATCGCGATGACCGCCTAACGAAACAAGTTAAGTCGTTTACTAGCATCAAGGTGCCCGAGCCTAATACAATAGTTTTGCTTATTATTTTGATAAGTTTGCTAATGTTAAATAGATGGAAATCCTTTGCCAAAAGTCGAAACACGCTGCAAGCGTAATTCAATAGGAAGCCAATAGGCTTCCTTTTTTTTATCAGCTCTTTACTCATTTGCTAATTCCATGAATACTATGAGAAAAAAGAGAACGCAGACGCCATGATAAAGATAAGTGTTATTGGCATGGGCTATGTTGGCTTGGTATCAGCGACTTGTCAGGCTAGCGATGGTCATATTGTTGTTGGAGTAGACACAGACGCCGCAAAGCTAGGTTTGATCGCACAAGGCCAAGCACCAATCGTCGAAAAAGATTTAACTGCATTGCTACACAGCGCGGTTAACGAAACCGGCAACCTTACTGTTACTAATGATATCAATGCGGCGGTGTTAGCCACAGACGTATCCTTTGTCTGCGTTGGTACGCCCTCTGACAAACAAGGTGGATTGGATTTAAGCTACATTAAACAAGTCTGCCAACAACTCGGTCAGGCCATTGCAGCAAAACGCCAGTACCACGTTGTAGTTATTCGCAGCACAGTGATTCCCGGAACCGTTCTTGAGGTTGTAAAGCCTGCACTTGAGGAAGCCTCAGGATTGTGCGCTGGCCAGGATTTTGGTATTGCCTCGAATCCAGAATTCTTGCGCGAAGGATCAGCCATTCATGACTATCGCAATCCCCCAATGACCGTTATAGGTGCACTTGATGACCGCTCTGCTGCGCCATTATTGGAGCTGTATGCAAATGCTCCAGGGGAGTTGGTGCAGCTACCTATAGAGTCAGCAGAAATGGTTAAATATAGCTGCAATGCCTGGCATGCAACCAAGGTCGCCTTTGCCAATGAAATCGGCAGTTTTGCCAAAGCGTACGGCGTTGATGGGCGACAAGTAATGGAAGTCTTATGCAAAGATAAGACACTAAATATTTCTTCTTACTACATGAAACCTGGGTTTGCTTTTGGGGGTTCATGTTTGCCCAAAGATTTGCGTGCCCTCGACCATGAAGCGCGCGGTCGACATATCCAATTACCGCTGTTACACGCTGTGTTGGAAAGTAACCGCAAGCACATTTATAAAGCTGTCAGTCAAATAGAGAAAATCGGTAAGTTGAAAGTTGGGTTACTCGGATTGAGTTTTAAAGCCGGCACTGATGATTTGCGTGAAAGTCCATTGGTAGAGCTTGCGAGTATACTGACCGGTAAAGGTTATGATTTACAAATCTATGACGCCAACCTGAATGCTAGTTTGGCGCTGCAAAGTGAAACTCAAGATTTTTCGAAATATATTCCGTTTCCCTACTTGCTGCGTTTATTAAGTGACAGTATGCAAGAAGTTATTGATTTTGCCGACTTAATTATCATTGGAAATCCTGAAACCGAATTCAGTGCTGTGGTCACTGATCTCCCCGCGGGAAAAGAGCTGCTTGATTTAGCGGGATTAATGACCTCGACCAGTCAAGGAAACATGCATGGCATCTGCTGGTAAAATCCAACTTCTACCGTCAGTGTACACCCCGATTGGCTGGGTGCTGTGGTTTACTGTTGTTGGTATTTTAGTGCTTGCCGTGCCACCCGGTACTTTTGTCGCTGACCACCCTAACTTTATCTTTATTATTGGTGCTCTGGGTATTTGGCGTTATGGCGTAGGGATTATGCACTTTGTACGCGGCATGATCTTTATGTACTTGGTGTTCCCCGGTCAACGTAAGCGGGCATTAAAAGCGATTGCCGACCGCCCACCTTCGCATATCTATTTGATGGTCACTAGTTTCCGGATCGATTCAATGACCACTGCAAAGGTGTATTCTGCAATCATCAAAGAAGCGATTGAATGTGGTTACCCCACTACCGTCGTGGCATCCATCGTAGAAATGTCAGATGAGCTCTTGATTAATAGTTTGTGGGAACAGTTCAGCCCACCTCCGCACGTGCAACTGAAAGTCGTGCGCATTGCGGGTACCGGCAAACGTGATGGCTTAGCCAATGGCTTTCGCTGTATTGCTAAAGACCTGCCAGACGAAACAGCTTTGGTTGCGGTTATTGATGGTGATACTGAACTGCAACCCGGCGTAATTGCCAAAAGCGCTCCCTACTTTTCGTTATACCCGAACGTGGGAGCATTAACGACCAATGAGACATGCCAAGTGCTAGGTTCTTATGTGATGAGTCAATGGCACAAGCTACGCTTCGCCCAACGTCATGTAAACATGTGTAGCATGAGTCTGGCTAAACGCGTATTAACACTGACTGGGCGCATGTCAGTTTTTCGCGCTGCGGTGGTAACCCAAACCGACTTTATCAATGATGTTGAAAACGACCACCTTGACCACTGGCGTTTGGGTACCTTTAAGTTTTTAACGGGTGATGATAAGTCCAGTTGGTTTTCTCTCATGCGCCGCGGCTGGGACACCTATTATGTGCCCGATGCAAGTATTCATACCTGGGAACATCCACCTGATAGAAACTTTTTTCGCGCAGCTAAGCAGCTGATGTTTCGCTGGACAGGTAACTCACTACGACAAAATTACCGAGCGACACGCTTGGGCTTGCGTCGTTTAGGGGTACTTACTTATTACGTTCTTTGGGATCAACGCATCTCGATGTGGACTAGTTTAGTTGGTCTTTCAGCCGCAATTGTTGGTGGCTTGAAATATCATTATTCTATCCTCGTTATGTATATTCTTTGGATTGCAATGACGCGTACGTTTGTGACCTTTTTACTGATGTTTTCAGGCCACAAGGTAGGGCCCATGTATCCGGCATTGTTATATTTCAATCAGATTTATGGCGCTCTAGTTAAGGTTTATGTGACCTTTCGACTCGACCGTCAAAGTTGGACTCGTCAAAAAACCAAAAGTAAAGAAAGTGACGATCCGTTCCAAAAGCACTTTAACGTTTATTCAACTCGACTTATGACCTTTGGCGCATTTTGCTTATTTTTTGCATTCATTTTACGCCTGGTATAACGCAATGGGATTTAAGGTACCAACATGAGTAATCAGTCAGATCCAAACAGCATGGTTCATGAAACGGAAACGCAACGGCGGCATTCGCGGGTCAAGATACCAAGTAAACTTACAATAGTGGCCGAAGACGGAACCAAATCTCAATTTGAACTGTTAGATATCAGTGCCAGTGGTTTCGCTGTGCAAGCTGGCGACCTTAGTCTTACGGCTGGTGATTTTGCCAAAGGTACATTGACCTTCAAGTTTGACAGCTTAGAGATTGGTTTGGATGTGAAATTTCAAGTTGTCGCGAAGTACGGTGATAAGGATGCGCGCTACGGTTGCGAATTCCATGAGCTTGGCCGCGAGGAAATTTCTACTATCCGCACCATCATCACCAAGTTTTTAAGTGGTGAAGTGACCAATGTTAATGACATTTTAACCACCCTTTCTCGTGAAAACTTCGCTAAACAACGCACAGACGTTAACCGCGCGTTATCAGGTTCCGATAAGGTGAAAGCCGTAATTTTTACCGGCATGTTCGTGTTTCTAAGTTTGCTCGCGTTTGCGTACGTGTTACTCAACATTCATCAATCATTCTTTGTGATTAAGGCCGATACAGCAGTGGTATCAGCGCAAACCAGCATGGCGGCCGCCCAACGAGAAGGTAATATTTCCATCCAAGTTCAACCTGGGCAGAAAGTCGTCAAAGGTCAGCCGTTAGCCATCATTGAGTCACCGTTATTGGCAGATACTGGTAGCATTGCAGCGGCTGCAGGGATGGAACAATCCGCACTGCAGGAATTACTCGATAAAACCATCCCCAGCGTGGTCAAAAGTCCTTGCGATTGTGAGGTAGTTGAACTAGCTGTGCGTGATGGTGAGTACGTTACCCAAGGTCAAGCCATTGCGACCTTTGGTGATGCCGCGACATCTGCTGTAGTGTTAGCACGCTTCAAGCATGCCGATCTTGGAGATATTGCTGTGGGCACCAGTGTTTACGTATACCTTGAGGCGGGACAAGAACCCGTTCGTGCAGTGATCACTAAATTAGAAATTCCCGAGAACATTCGTGCTGAAGAACACAAGGTTCACAGCGTACTGGCTACTATAGTGCCTGACGAACATATTCCGTTGTCCTACCTTAAACGGCCAGTGACAGTGAAGATTGGTGAACTTGACGCGTTTATGTAATATGAAAAATCGGGGAATCAACATTACCTCTCGATGCATTGCAAGTAGCCTAGCAGCGGCGGTTCTGGTCAGTGGGACTATGAGTTACTCGGGTAGCGCGAATAGCTACGAACTCGAACCTTGGTTACGCGGCGCGGTAACGTCGCGCGACGTATCGAATCGTCCAAGCTTAAACACCATTGACCAGGATAGTTGGTTAATTGAGGCTCGCTTGGGCATTCGTGACCAAGTCAGTTCGCAGTGGTCTTGGTTTGCTGACGTTAGGGCCTTAGCTGCTAACGATAATACGTTCTTGAGTGACCAAACTAACGATGTCGTGCGTGAAGATGGCTCCAGTGATTCGTATTTTTTACAAGTCCGTGAAGCATACCTCAGGTATTCTGGCTTAACCCCATACCCAGAAGAGTATTTAACCATCGGTCTGCAGCGCTTGGCCGATGCCGATGGCTTTTGGTGGGATGCCGATATTGAGTCCATCAGCTGGCAAGCCGACACCACTCAATTAGACTGGTTGGTGGCGATTGGAAGAGAGTTTGACACTTACCGTACCGATGCTGATCTCAGTGCAGTTAATAAGGACGTTACCCGAGCCTTTGCCGGCTTTGACTGGGACTGGGTTGCTTATCATAGCATTGGCTTCAATTATATGCGGCAAAGTCAAAGCACTGATCTAGCAGAAGCTCGGTTTAGTGATAATGCACTAGGAAAAAATGCGACCGTCAATTGGTACGGCGTAAAACTAATGTCCAATTGGCACCAGCGCCAAGGACCTAGTCCACTGGCGTATAAATTGGAATGGATTGCGCAGCGCGGCGACACGTCATTAGTTCGTGATAATGCCCTTGTGATTCCAAGCTCGATTGACGCCGACGCGATTGATGCTGGTGTACGCTACGATTTCGCCAAGTGGTCTGTCGGACTTACGTATACCCGCGGTTCTGGCGGGCTATCTGCAGGCGAATCCAACAATTTTGTGCAAAGTGGTCTGCATACCAATCGAGGACAGTATTTTGGCGGGAGGCAGCGACTCATTCGTTTTAACGAAGCTCTGCGAGCGGACATAACCAACCTGTTGCACAGCGGACTTTTTGTCAGCTATCGGCCTAATTTAGAGTGGGAAGCGGTGGTGCTACTGGGTGATTACCAAAAATCCGATGCTCAGGAGAACATTTTTTCTTTGACTCGTGAGATTGAAACACAAGCAGGCAACAAAGATGTCGGCAATAGTCTCGATGTTAATCTGACCTACACCCCGCAAAATCCATTTTATAATATGCATTTACTTCGCTTGCGCGCTGGTGTTTTTAGTCCAGGGGACGCCATGTTACGCAGTGGTACTGATTATCGCATTACCCTCGATGCACAGTTTTGGTACTGGTAATGAAAGCACTCGTTCTCTCCGCTTGTATAGTCATTGTAAGTAGCGCTTCGGTTAGTGCTCAAAGTGCGCACGTAACAACGGTAGAATTACCCGCTAGAGCGAATCAATTACCGGATAGAGAGAATCCTAACGCTTCGACTATTGCAGCGTACACAGAGTCATCTTCCCTTTTACCAGCGGTTGTCTCGACTGAAGTTAAACGCCTTAGTGAAGCGAAGGATGTGTTAAAAACGATTTATTCGGCAAGCTTTACCCGGATGGCTGAGCAGCAAGGCCAGATACCTCAAGGAATTTTGCTTAATCAAGGCAGCATATCACTCCCCAAACTGCATCAACGCCATCCTAACTGGTTACGCAAAGTCGACGACAAACAATATGTCGCCGAACTACCCATCATCGTGGATATCGGTGCAGAGTTAGTGATCAGTGACAATCAAATCCTGACCTTATCGAACCAGAAGGGCAGCTTCTTACATAACAGTGGTCGTTTGCTTATCACTGATGCTGTTGTCCAAGGCAGTGCTGAGCAATCCCAACACTCTGACTTCCAACCATTTATCTTTTCGTTCGGCGGCAGCACCACAGTGGTGGTAAATTCAACTGTCCGACAACTCGGATTTAATGAAACGTCCAGCTATGGCTTTAGCATTCGCCCTGCAACCTCAGCTGCTTTGCAGATGCTTACTGGAAATGAAAGGCTGCAACTGGCGAGGGCACCAAGACTGTATGTTGAAAACTCTCGCTTTGAGAATTTATACATTGGCATTCAAGCCGACGGTGTCAAAGATAGTGCGATAAAAAATAGTCAAGTGAGCCATAGCCAGTTCGACGGGATCCAAATCTTAGCTACAGCCTCACCGATGCACATTAGCAACAACACAATCGAGCAATCGAAGCGCCATGGACTTTTTCTCTCAGATGCCGTTAAAGCCAGCAGAGTTAGCGATAATCAAATTTTACTAAATGGGGGCGCAGGTATTCACATAGAGCAGGCCAGTGCTAACAACGTAATCGCGTACAATGAAATTTTCCAGAATGCGACAGATGGCATTGGTGTCTATGAGGCCAATGAGAATCGCCTCTATGGCAACCGGATCTATCAGAATGGGAGTCATGGAATTCGATTGCGCTCGGCACTTTCTAGTCAATTACAGCAAAATATTCTGCTGGCTAATCAAGGCAGCGGCGTCTTTATCTACGCAAAGGATGACGAGACGTTGGGAGCAGATTTATCTGCTAGCGCCGTAAGCGAAGTCATCGGTGGACTGATGATCGGGAACCAGCGTGGTGCCATCACTAGTGAAGCTCCATACTCTCTATTGCTGGGAGATTTAAAACTCGAAAACAATGGCCGTAAAGCCTTTCGAGGAAGACTTGAATTACTTGAAGGTGCGATAGTCAGCGCCACATTGACGACTAATTCAGCAGCACTTATTCAATTTGAGGAAGATTGAAAATGAGACGGAGCGGATATTCAGGTGCTGTTACTATCTCTACGTTATTATCAAGGCCCCGTCGACTTTTTCTATTGGTCAGTAGTGTATTACTGTTATCACTCAACGGTTGCAAGGTGTTAGAGGATACTCAACTTGCCCGCGTCCAACTCACTGACAATTCCCCCGCACGACATCAACAGGCACTAAGAGCTCTGCAAGTATTAGCCGACAAAGGCTACCTAGACGCCACTATTTTACTGGCTGAATATCATGCTCGATTGGGGCAGTTCCCCAATATTGACGCGGCACATACCGCATTCATCCAGATGAGTCCAAGCGCTGAAAGCTATGGGAAACGTTATGCCAATTGGCTAGCACGGCTTGCCAGTGCCAGACCTAACTATCGCCAGCAGGCCATTGAGGTTTTGTGGCAACGTATGCGCTCCCATGGTGATGTTGGCTATCAGTTGGTTCGGCTAGCCACAGACTCAGATAATGCAGTCGACTCGACCGTTCAGGAAGTATTTGCCCTACTCGACCAACGGGGAGAGTCAAACTCCGTGGAAAAAATCCGCATCCTGGCAGAACTAGAGGACGTCGCCCCTTGGTTTGAGACCCTCACCACACTCTGTTCCAATACGCTGGATGCCAGATACTATTGTTTACGCAGTGAACTGCGCTATGCAAAGAAACACCGCACTGAGCAACTTACAGACCTCGCAGAGCAGTCGAACACTGCGTTTCAAGCTGGCGAGTTAAACGTTGAAGAAAACATCAACTTAATGCGCCTTTTTGCTGCGCAAAACGCCGACGTTGGAACAGGGAGTCAGCGCTTAGCCTATGCCTCAGCGGCGGCAGCCATAGATACTCATGACACTGCGTTTCTCGCTTATGCGAACTATGCCATAACTAACGAAGTGCATTTCAAGTTACCCGAGCTTACACAGCGGCTAGAGCGGATAAGCATAGAACACCCACAGGCCTACACTCTCCTCGGCCGCCTGTATATGGAGGGACGTCGCAGTGTAGAATACCCTAGCCGAGCGTTAGGCTATCTGGAGCAAGCGTTACCCGATCCCCAAGCTTCCTACTATCTCGGTAAACTTTTGCTCTCGGGTAAACTGGGTTATGCCGTATTACAAGAGGGCGTTGACCGCCTGCTATTCGCTGCGCGACGCGGTGAACACCGTGCTTATCGCGAACTTTTCCAGCTCTTTACCAATGGCCCAGGGATCCAACCTAATCAAGTATACGCGCATACCTTTGCCGCGGTATACCAAGCCTTGGGTTTTGAATTAAGCGAGTTTGACAGTCAATTGCTCGCATCATTGCCTATTCAGAATAGTGAGCAATCTACGGTTACCGAGCTTGTGGCTGCCGAAATGTTAATCCTTACCGAGTTAACCGATGAATAAGGTCGACACGGTTACGTTGGAATGTAAGAGGAATCGCTAACGCTTATGGTGTTCTCATCTAGCATCTTTTTATTTTTCTTCTTACCGCTCTTTTTGCTGTGTTATTACCTAACTCCGCCGCGCTACCGTTCGTTGACTATATTATTGGGCAGTTATGCCTTTTACGCTTGGTGGAGAGTAGATTTTTTAGCCCTTTTCATTGCCGTGACGCTATGGAATTACTTTATAGGGAAGGGAATTGCTGCAGCACTCTCAGCGCATCAAGCCAAGGCAAAGCGACTCCTTGTTATTGGAATTACTGGAGACCTTGCAACACTGGGATATTTTAAATATGCCAATTTTGGTGTTGCTAATTTCGAGCAGTTGCTGATATCCATGGGTAGTGAACCGCTCTCGCTGGCGCATGTTATCCTGCCCATCGGGATCTCCTTTTACATTTTTCAGGCGATTAGTTATTTGGTCGATGTATACCGCCAAGATACTCCGCCATCGCGACGATTCATCGATTTTGCGGCATTCATTGCACTGTTTCCACAGCTGATTGCGGGACCAGTCCTACGCTATAAAGATTTAGCCAGTCAGTTTGTCGAGCGCGTACACAGTTGGCCACTGTTTTGTTCAGGCTGCCTGTTGTTTATGCAAGGTTTTGCTAAAAAGGTTTTAATTGCGGATACCGTCGCCCCCATCGCAGATGCCGCATTTACTGGTCATAGTGTAACTATGTTGGATCATTGGCTAGGAGTGACCGCTTATAGTATCCAACTGTATTTTGATTTCTCAGGTTATAGCGACATGGCCATTGGACTGGGTTTAATGATGGGCTTCCACTTTATCCAGAACTTTAACCAGCCCTATATCAGTCAAAGTATCACCGAGTTTTGGCGACGCTGGCACATCAGTTTGTCGACCTGGTTAAGAGATTACTTATATATAGCGCTTGGTGGCAATCGGCTCGGCACCTGGAAAACCTACCGCAACTTGTTTCTGACCATGCTGCTTGGCGGGCTTTGGCATGGTGCTAATTGGACTTTCATCGTATGGGGTGCTTGGCATGGTCTTATACTTGCCTTTGAACGCTTTACTGGTCTGTCGAACTATACCGGTTTTTCACTCCTACGCTGGCTGGTTACCTTACACCTTGTGACGCTGGGTTGGGTGTTTTTCCGTGCCGATAATGTCACCGATGCATTCCTCATTATTATTGCTATGTTTAATTTCGACAGTCAGGGACTAAGCCCTGCATTTTCTGTTGAAGTTGCTCGTTGGGCGTTAGTTATGCTCATAATCGGAATTGTGATCGTGTTAGTTCAAGGGTTACGGCAGCACAGCGCCACACTCGAGAAAACCCTAAGTCATGGGGCTGTAACGATGATCGGGCAGGTCTTGCGCTTCCCGATTTTCTTACTTGCTTTGAGTAGTTTGTTGGCATCAAGCTATTCACCGTTTTTGTACTTCCAGTTTTGAGGAATGTGACATGAACGCAAAATTCCTGGTATCAACACTATTTATGACCGTTCTCACGGTAACCGGATTAATCACGATTTTACGCGCTCCGGTTAATGTGCAAGCAACATATACAGAAATCCTCAATGGCACCGCAAGTAAACGCATAGAGGATCAACTCCTAGCAGCCATTCCATACAAGCAAGTTGTGACTGACTATTGGGCACGCTTTCTGTTTACCGTTTTCAATGAAGGTAAAGCGGGTGTAGTTATAGGCGAGGATGGCTGGCTATACAGTAACGAAGAGTTTCAGTGGCCCAATGATTCAGAACGGAATATCGTTACTAACAGTCAGTTTGTTCAGAATGTGGTAAGCAGACTAAAAGCCGACAATATCGAGGTTGTGATCATACTTGTACCGGAAAAAATAGCCGTTTATCCGGAATATATTCAACAACCGAGTGCGCACACTACCCATCAATTACACCAACGAGTGCTACAGAAACTGCAAGCTGACGAGTTAATCTTTGTAGATCCGCTACCTCATTTACTGGCCGCAAAAATAAACTCCCCGCAAGAGATGTTTTTGCGCACAGATACGCATTGGACGCCTGCCGGTGCCCAAGTAGTAGCGCAGCATGTAGCCGCCGAGCTCACACATTTGCAAGGTTCACAAAAATACAGTAGCTCGCGAGCAGAACTAACACCTTATACCGGTGACCTGCTGACATTTATTCCAGCGGATGGCAACTGGTTACGCAAACATATTCCGCTTGACCAGATCCCTGAAGTCTCCTCGAGTCTTGAAAGCGATGACTTTAGTGATTTATTTGCAACACCAGAACCGGTATTTGCGGCCTTGGTTGGAACCAGTTACAGTGCCAATGCAACTTGGAATTTTCATGGTTACCTGCAGCAGGCTATGGCTATTGAAATCCTGAACTATGCTAACGAGGGGCAAGGACCATTTACGCCGATGCAAGCACTGCTTACAGACAATGAACTCCAATCCCAAGCAATAACTACCGTGTTTTGGGAAATTCCAATAAGATATTTTGTCCAAGCTCCAGTGGACTCAAGTGTAAAAGAGAATTAACAACGATGCGTACATTGCGTTATACATATTCAATACTCCTACTCAATCTGTTGATGCTTACTAACACCGCAGTCGCTGAAGATGAAGCCCTGTACGGTGCAGCACCGCCGCCCGATGCTGTCTTCTTTAGAGTATTTAACGCATCTGAACAAAACGTTGAGGTCGTTCATCAAGATAAAGTTTTAGCAACTGTAGAGCCTCTGCAAGCAACGCCTTATGGCTTTTCTGCCGTCAATGCAGCGATGCTAAAAATCAATAATCAACCGCTAACGTTGACTGGTCCTATTAATAGCCAATGGACAATCATTGTCACCGCAGGCAGTAACTCACCGCTGGTTATACTCGAGTCACCTTTTGACAATAAGCGTCAGGCTCGCATCGCAGTATATAACTTGACTGAACACAGCGAGATAGCGTTAAGAACCATCGATGGTAAGCATACGATCATTGACAAGGTGCCTGCATTGGAAATAGCAACACGTGATGTCAGAGCGATCAAAATACCTACCGCAGTATTAGCGGAAGAACAAGTGCTGGTGCAATCAGAACCGCTTATGTTAGCCCGTGACGGCGTTACCAGTTTATTCATTACCGAGGCCAATGGGTCGGTCAACCTTAAAGTGGTTCAGGCGGAACAATAACAATGAAAATTGGTAGAGGAATACTAGCGTTATCACTACTGTTTGCACTAACAGCAGTAGCGCGCGCTTCGACCTATCAAGTCGAAACCTACCCAACCTTGTGCGATGCGGTCTATGATGAAGCAAATTACACCACTGAATTCTTGCGTAAGCATTGGCGTATTCTGCCAGGGCAAGGCAATTGGTTGGCCAACTCGAGTATGGATTTTCCCGATTATGGCAATATCATCTCAGCACAAGGTCAACAGGAACTCAGTCGTTTAACCCAAGTATTGGCAAACTTTGATACTCAACTTATGCTGGTTTATATCCCGGCAAGAGGCGTCGCCTATCCAGAGCTACTGAATGCTCAACAAGCTGGCTACGATGCAGCCTTAGCGCGCAAACAGTATGCGACGGCATTAGAAAACTTTCGCGCTCAAGGCATTAACGTGCCTGACCTAACCTCCCTATTCGCCTATGATGCCCCTACTCCAATGTTCTATGAAAAGGATATCCATTGGTCTATTTCTGGGGCGCAAAGAACCGCGCAACTCGTAGCACAGCAACTCGATGGCCTTGGCTTGGCCGAAATTAACGCACCTGCCAAGTATGAAACGGTTTACAACGGCGTTATGTTAGACGTGGCAAACGTAGAAAAAGCTATTGAAGAGATTTGTGGATTCAAGTTTGCGCCTAGCTACTCAGCCACCTACACCACTAATGAACTTGCCTCTGACACCGAATTGGATAGCTTTAGTTTATTCGATACGGTTGCTGATGAGATAACGCTACTGGGCACCAGCTTTTCTGCACTCAGCAAATTTAACTTTGTTGGCTATGTGCAGGAGTATGCCAATGTTCCCGTCACCAATTATGCACTCAGCGGTGGTGGCCTCATCGGCTCATGGATAAATTACCTCAAATCAGGTGATTTTCACGCCCAACCGCCTCGCCTTATAATTTGGGAAGTGCCTGGATGGAGAGATTTTGAGCCACGTTTCTTCCATACCATTTTACCGCTATTTTTTGACACCTGTGGCCCCGACGATGTCGCTATGCAGGCCAGCAAGCTAACCGTGAATGCAAACCAACGCTATCCTAATGCAGTGTTCGACCCCAAGGGCTCAGTCAAACCTGCGCGCGAACTAATGTTGCAAATAGAGACAGATTCGCCACACATTGAGGAGCTGCAATTACGCCTGTGGTTTGCTAATGGTGGTAGTCGTTTGTATAAACTTCGCCATCAATATCGGACGCCTAATGACGGACAGTTTCAGACATTACTAGGAGAAAATCACAATTATCCGCTGCAACCAGTGGTCGGCATTGATATTGAAAACACTAAATTCTATTCGTCAGGCGGCGAGCAGCCAAGCGCATCTGTCGATGTGAAACTATGCTCCAATCCATTGCCCTACGAGTAAGCCGAACACATTTACCTAGCTGCACTAAACTGTGCATCTTTGGCTGTGCTCTACTATTCCTGCTCAGTAGCTGTAAACCTGCGCCAGACAACACACTTGAAATCCCCTCGCCATTGCTTGCTCCGGACGGTTTTACCCGTCCAATTACCTTGCAAGCAGAGAATTCAAGTAGCACATGTGAATTGTTGCCTGCTTTCACCGCTCGACTGACATTCCCTAGCCGTTACGCAGGCAGCGATAAAGCGCGCGATCAAGTTAACCCTTCAACGACTCAGGTTTATTTGCAGCAATCGAAACCTATCAGAGAGTTTTCATTATTGATCACGCGCTTAGCTAATCAGCTTTATGCGCAACAAGGCAGTAATGCAGAATATGCCTGCTTGATTGCTCAACTCTATAACTGGTCCCAAAGCAATAGCTTATTAAACGTGGCTGATATGACTGGCATGGCGGTTCGCAAATGGACATTAGCGGCATTGTCCAGCAATTATCTTAAGCTCTCCTATCTGCATCGAAATGATCAAACATTAGCGTTGCAGCGCAAAGCCATTGAACGTTGGTTCAGCGCAGTCGCATGGCAGGTTGTGAGCGATTACAGCGACAAACCGATTGATCGAATCAACAATCATAGCTATTGGGCTGCTTGGTCTGTCATGGTAACTAGCGTTATTGTGCAGGACCAAAAGTTGTTTATCTGGTCTAAACAGATCTATTCCCAAGCACTTGGGAATATTGATGAACGCGGCTTGATCACTTCAGAGCTAAAGCGGGCTACCCGCGCCGCCCATTACCAAAATTTTGCTCTTGCTCCGTTGGTCGCAATAAGTGCACTTTTACAAGCCAATCAAATACTTGAAGAGAATGCCATGAAAAAGGTAGCTTTGGCAGCCGAAACCACTTTGGAGTTAGTCTACTCTTCCGAACTAATAGCGGCCGCGACAGGCTCTACGCAAGTCGCGCCGGAGTTAACTACTCGAGGTCGCCTCGCATGGTTACCTATTCTTCTATCTTTCCACCACAGTGAGACAGGAAAAAAGATAACAAAGTCCTATCACTTAAAAGGTAACAGTCGGCTCGGAGGGGATACTTTTGCACTTTTCCAGCCACTGGTAGTCAGCAATTAGGATGACTATCCTCCTCTAATTTGTGAATTTGTGTTAAATCAGCGACCTACAAGCCCATACATGTGGTAGAAAACACGCGCGTTAAATACAATTTAAGCATTAAAAGAGCATTTAAAATACCCAAAAGTTATATGTGAGATATATTTTCACAATAAAATCATAGAGTTAAAGTTGTAACGTCTTGGTAACACGATTTGTAACGCTGTTTTTACCCAAGCTCTACAAACAAACAACAACACTTCAGTTTTTCCTCAGGCATAAAGAATAGGCCTGGCACACGGTGTGTCAGCAAAACTTTGAGGAAATCCTTATGAAATTAGTATCATTAAAATCATTCGCGGTTGTTTTGGTAGGTGTATTTATGTCTACCGCTGCTTTAGCATCAAGCCCAGAAACGACACCAGCAGAAAACGTTAAGTATACTGGCGACGTGCGTTTCGCAGGTTTTTGTAAAGCCGTGCTTGAAAACAGTGTGACTTCGATTCAACACTTTGCGACCCGCAGCGTTGGTGAAGTTGCAGCTAGTCGTCGTGCAGTCATTCGAGCGGTAGCAGCAGATAATGGCGTGACATGTAACGGTAAAACATTGATTGAGTTTTCTCTGGAAAAGAATGCGACTGACGTCCATGCCTTTTTAGTTGCACAACGTTAAATCGTTATGCAGGTTACTCAAAAAACTCTACAAATAGGAAAAGGCGGGGCTGGGCCTCGCCTTTAATTTATTGACAATTAGTCCTTTCATTGGCTTTCCCAATACATGCATTAACATGCACTCTTTCGTCCACTACTCCATACACGAAAGTAATACACCGATTGCAAGTCAATCATCTCCATCCATGGATAATGTTAGCTACACTCATAGATTCATAATGATTTACCATAGCTCTACTTGCGTTAGCTCGACTAACTTTACTGGTTTTTTCCCTCAATTCAGCATAAATTGTGACTAATTAACCCGTATTTTGCTTAGCATATAAAGAGCGCTCAATGGATCATTTCGCGTCACTACTTGCAGAAATGCAACAATCAATAGAGGCTGCGCTGACCAGTCAACACTTTTTCATCCAGGTTATTGCTATCTGCGCTATCTACGGTTTCGCGTTTGTCACAGCTACCCGCGTAACCAAAAAGACGCCGTTATTTAATGTCGAGCCGGATACGGGTACGCATACACTGCGTTGGATAGGCTATCGTCTTGGCGGGCTGATATTCCCGTTCATCGCGATTATTTTACTGAAACTATCCACGGTGCTGAGCCAGCAGTTTCAGTTTTCCGATTGGTTACTAAAAACCGCACTGACAATCGCAACTTTGTTGGTGCTAAACTCATTTATTCGTGCTTTTGTGAAAGAGGGAATGATCGCCAGCCTGCTGCGTTGGATGGGCTTACCCATTGTCTTTTTGCACATGATTGGTCTATTACCAGAAATTGTGAATGCCCTGTCTTCCATCGGATTTAGCCTCGGCAATATTGAAATTTCAGCCTACGGCGTCGTAAGAGTTATCATTTTTGGCTCATTGCTGTTCTGGCTTGGGCGTGCATCAAACGCTGTAGGTAAAGACATTATTCGCAATCACAAATCGCTTGATGTGAGCACCAAGGAAGTCTTCGCTAAGATCTTTGAGGTCGCCCTATTCTGCGTTATTTTTATTCTGCTATTGAATGTAATGGGTATTAACCTAACCGCATTGGCCGTTTTTGGTGGCGCCGTAGGTGTTGGTCTGGGCCTTGGCCTACAATCCATCGCATCAAACTTTATCTCTGGCATTATTATTCTGCTTGATCGTTCGCTGACTGTTGGCGATTTTGTAGAGCTTGACGATGGTAGCAAAGGCTTTGTACGCGAATTTAAGATGCGCTACGCCGTTCTCGAAACTTACGATGGCAAAGATATTCTCGTACCGAACGAGAAGTTTATTAACTCGTTGCTCATCAATTGGACCCATAAAGACCCGAAGCAGCGTTATCGCATCGACTTCTCGGTTGCTTATAAGACAGATATCCGCGCCATGGTCGAGCTCGTCAAAGATGCGGTTGCACAGCATCCACAAGTCATTGCGGGCGAAGATATCCCCTTTGAAGAACGCCCAGACTGCGAAATCGACAGCTTCGGAGACTCTGGCGTTAATATGTTTGTTGAATTCTGGATGTACGGCATCGACGACGGTAAAAATCGGGTAGGCGGCGACTTATTACTAATCGTGTTTGAAACGTTGCGCGAAAATGGTATCGAAATTCCATTCCCACAACGAGAAGTGCGTATTCTTGAACCGACCATAAGTAAAGTCGAATAACTTAATTTGTCTCGGATTTTAATCGGCCAGTAACTGCTCGGTTAAAACTTAGCTTCATTAAGCAAATTGCGATTTTTAACTGACAATCAAACTCCTTAATATGGCGCACATGTAAAAGTCAATGTGCGCCCCAAAATGCCTCAACTCAATAACCTGCAAATGCTTGAAGCTGAAGCGATTCATATCTTGCGTGAAGTCGCTGCCAGTTTTGAAAACCCGTGTATGTTTTATTCCATTGGAAAAGATTCGACGGTTATGTTGCATCTCGCCCGCAAGGCATTTTGGCCCGCTAAAGTCCCCTTCACCCTGTTACATGTTGATACCACTTGGGAATTTGGCGAAATGGGTCGGTTTCGTGATCAATTGGCTGAAAAATATGCATTAGATATTCGTGTGCATATTAACCAAGAGGCACTGGATATGGGGATCCACCCCATTGCTTCAGGCTCGGTAAAGTACAATGACTTCATGAAAACCATCGCCTTAAAACAAGCATTAGATAAATATCAGTTTGATGCGGCTTTAGGTGGCGCGAGGCGCGACGAAGAAAAATCACGGGCGAAAGAAAGAGTATTTTCAGTGCGCAATGCCAATCATCAATGGGACCCAAAACAACAACGCCCGGAGCTTTGGTCAATATACAACTCACAAATAAATAAGGGCGAATCAGTTCGCGTTTTTCCCCTTTCTAATTGGACTGAATTAGATATTTGGTTATACATCTTGCAAGAACGTATAGAAATAGTCCCACTGTATTTCGCAAAACCACGAATGAGCTGGATTGACGACGACAGTCAGCAAATACTCGCACTAGATGATGAACGTATGCTGCCTTATTTAAGTGAAACCGAAAAAGCCTCCCTCGAAGAAAGATGGATCCGTTTTCGTACTTTGGGATGCTACCCACAAACAGGCGCCACATTGAGCCAAGCCGATACGTTAGAGGCGATTGTCGCTGAAATGATTGCCAGTAAGACCAGTGAGCGCGAGGGGCGTTTGTTAGATAAAGACCAAAGCGGTTCCATGGAGAAAAAGAAGCGGGAAGGGTATTTTTAACCTCGTAAGTGATTTGTGTAAATGAATATAGCCTCAAAACCGCTAGGTTCTTGAGGCCGAAGTTCAACAACCGATATAACGGGTTTAAACTAATGGGTCGTTTAAATTTAGTTCAATCAGGGTTTTAGTTTTCTGCAATCACTTACTTCCAACCCAAGGTTTGCTCAAAATCCATATCTAATTGCTTGGCAAACTCTTTGGCATGAATTGCGACCTTTTCTAACTGTTTGTCTTCTTCATCCTCTGCGGTGAAAGCGGGCACTTCTACGGGATAACCAGCCTCATCGACTGCCATAAAGGTTATAAAACAGCGATTAGTGACCACAATATTATCTTCTTTGGGGTCGCCTGCGCGCACGACAACGTAAATGTGCATACTGGTCTTTCCGGTATGCACTATACGCGCCTTCACGGATACCAACTGACCGACCAGTATTGGTCGTATAAATCGGATTGCATTGGCTGAAACAGTAACACAATAGCGCTTACTCCACTGCGCGGCACAGGCATATGACGCCTGATCGATCCATTTCATGACCATGCCACCATGCACTTTTCCGCCAAAGTTCACATCAGTAGGCTCGGCGAGGAAACGAAATTCAGTTTGACTGTTAGGACTGCTCATATTTTTCTTTTCTGGATTTGTTTATTTATGCTCTAACCTTAGCAGAAAAGTCTCGAGCCAATTTGCATACGAGTCTTTTTGTATTGGTTTTGCTGCCACTTAATCGAAAATAACGAACCACATTCTATCTGCGGTTGACGAACCGAGGCATAAGTTACTGAGTGGGTGTTAGGCACCGTAACCGGTGTCGAGTTTTTTTACAATTATTTCACATCAAAATCACTATCAATTATAAACCACTGTATTTATTAGATAATTTTAATTGGCTCATAATATGCATCTTTATTACGAAGTTAACGCGCCCTTTGGCGAGAGGATCACCAAATGAAATTAGCCATGTTAAGAATTGTGTTTGTTTTGTCTTTATTTTTGTCAAGTAACGCAGCTAATGCGTCATTGGTATTCACCAATTTAAACATCCAAAGTAATTCAATAACCTTCACAGTGAATGGCGATATGAGCGGTTACACAGCACCCGGCGGATGGGCGGGTAACCTGTTTAATTTTAATTTACGCTACATTGGTGATTTATGGGCAGGTGGAACAGGTTTTGTATCTAATTCATGGTCTACGTCAGTATTTGACTCGTTAAGTTTCTCATTGACAGGCAACACTGGTTTGTTTTCTTCAACTATTCCTTATACGTGGTCAGAATATGCGGTTACCTCTCTTAGCGGGGCGACCGCAACTAATAGAACTGTAACGCTATCTTTTTCTGGAAATGTACTAAATACAAACGCCTCAAATGGTGCGGTTGAGTTTTATTGGGGGTGGGCGAATACTAACAGTGACGGCTTTACTTTACTTGGCTCTCTCCCCGCTCGTTCAAGCACAGTTACTGAACCTTCAACACTTGCCATTCTGGGCTTGGCGCTGATTGGGTTTGGTATGCGTCGATTGAAAAAATAAGTTGCAGCTTGTTCGCACACAAAAAAGGGAGCTAACGCTCCCTTTTTTTGTGTGATTTCTATGAATAAGGATATAAAAGCACGAATTCAAAAAGACCGACACCTTATACTTGGGTCAACTCCATGATTGCGTAATCTAATCAAGCGACCGGTTTGCCTAGCAGAATCGAAGTATCGCCTTAATGACTATCATTCATTCTTTGACTTGCATGCAACTGCCCCAAAAGCAGTCATACATAGATTTTCATCGTCCACAGTCACTAGTTCGGCTCAGATGTTAAATAACTGGTAGAGGTTTTTATAGTACAGGCAACCGATTCATATAGATTGGATCAGTAGAATGCCTGCTAAATATGGCCTTTCAACTTGTTTTAGTATAGTTGGAAACAAAACGCCCCGTAATAGGGGCGTTTTTATCTATCTTTGTTTTAAAAACTTTTAGCGACCTAAGTTCATCACCTTAGACCATGCTGCAACAAAGTCATCAACAAACTTCTGTTTCGACGTATCAAATGCATAGACTTCAGCAATTGCTCGTAATTCAGAGTTACTGCCAAAAATCAGGTCAACCGGTGTGGCCGTCCATTTTGGATTTCCACTGCTACGCTCAACCGCTTGATAAACGCCTTCTTCATCGGTTTTTTGCCATGCATACGACATATCCAACAAATTAACAAAGAAATCATTAGTCAACTTACCTGGATTATCCGTGAGTACACCATGTTGCATACCTTTGTAGTTGGCATCCAATGCACGCATACCACCGACCAATACGGTCATTTCAGGCACAGTTAAATTTAGCTGATCGGCCTTATCTACCAAACTTTCAGTGGGTGACTCATAGCTGCCTTCAGCATCAAAATAGTTGCGGAAACCATCGGCCTTCAGTTCTAGTAATGCAAACGAATCCACATCGGTTTGCTCTTGGGTGGCATCGCCACGACCAGGCTTGACCGGAACAGTAACGTTAAATCCAGCATCCTTTGCTGCTTTTTCTACTGCGGCTGCGCCAGCGATAACAATAAGGTCTGCCATCGAGACTTTGTCACTATTGAACATGCCACCATTAAAGTCGTCCTGCACTTCTTTGAGCGCTTCCATGACTTTAGTCAACTCTGCTGGGTTATTCACTGCCCATGAGTTTTGTGGTGCCAAGGCTAAACGACCGCCATTGGTACCACCACGCATATCCGCATGACGGTAACTGGCTGCAGAGGCCCAAGCGGTGCGCACTAATTCAGGCACACTTAAACCGGTATCCAAGACGGCCTCTTTCAGCTTAGCGACATCGCTATCGTCAATATTTGAAACACTGTCTGCATCGATCGGATCTTGCCAAATTAGCGGCTCTTCTGGCACGTATTTACCTAAGAAATTACTCGGTGGTCCCATGTCACGGTGGGTCAATTTGTACCATGCTTTCGCAAAGGCTAGCCGGTACTCTTCAGGGTTAGCTAGGAAACGCTCTGCAATCTTCCGATACTCTGGGTCGGCTTTAAGCGCCAAGTCAGCGGTGGTCATAACCACAGGGTTACGTTTACCTTCAACGTGTGCATCAGGTGCCGCCGTGTGCATGGCTTTATCTTTCGGTACCCATTGAATAGCCCCAGCAGGACTGCGCGTTTGTACCCATTCATTATTCAGTAGGTTACTCAAGTAGAGTGAAGTCCACTTGGTTGGCATTTGCGTCCACGCCCCTTCGAGCCCACTGGTTACTGTGTCTTCTGAATGCCCTTTGCCACATTTATTTTTCCAACCTAGGCCTTGGTCTTCAATGGGACCTGCGCCTGGCTCAACGCCCACACAGTCAGATGGCTTGTGCGCGCCGTGCATCTTGCCGAAGGTGTGACCACCGGCAACTAAGGCCACCGTTTCTTCATCATTCATCGCCATGCGACCGAAGGCTACACGGATATTTTTAGCTGATCCCATTGGATCTGGTTTGCCTTTTGGGCCCTCGGGGTTAACGTAAATTAAGCCCATGTGAGTCGCACCTAGCGGACGCTGCAATTCACCGTCGCGAGTTTCACGATCGCTGGCTAGCATTTCAACTTCTGGGCCCCAATATACCAAGTCAGGTTCCCAATCATCGGCACGCCCGCCAGCAAACCCATAAGTCTCAAAGCCCATATTTTCCAGCGCTACTGTACCGGCCAATACCATTAGGTCTGACCATGACAGCGACTCACCATACTTTTGTTTGATCGGCCATAACAGACGACGTGCCTTATCAAGATTGCCATTGTCGGGCCAGCTGTTGAGCGGGTCAAAACGCATCTGACCACCGCCAGCGCCACCGCGACCATCTAGTGTCCGATACGTACCTGCACTATGCCAAGTTAAGCGAATAAAAAACGGACCGTAATTGCCAAAATCAGCAGGCCACCAGTCTTGTGAATCTGTCATTAATGCGTTCAGGTCTGCTTTCACTGCATCTAAATCTAATTGGGCAAATGCTTGCGCATAGTCGAAATCCGATCCGTAGGGGTTCGAACGTGAATCTTGGTCACGAAGGGAAGAGAGATCTAATTGATCGGGCCACCAAAACTGATTGGATTTTGGCTGTCCCATTTTTGCCATACCACTGCCCATTGCACCTTTGGGCTTAGTCATTTCAGCAGTTTCTGCGAGCACTGGTGTGCTTGCAAAGGCCATACTTACGAACCCCGCTATCGCGGTTTTTAAAAATCGACGTTGCAATTTCATATTCCTTTTCCTCGTATTCTATATCTGCGTTTCTTTTCATTGTTTTTTAAGTTGAAAAAGGTCAACCGCTATAGCAATAGCGACCTCCCTTGCAGACCAATCGTTCGCGCGACAGGCATCGCGAGAAACGAATTAGTGTGTAGAAGTATAGGAATGAATTGGTGAAAAAGTGCGGTAAATAAAATCGATTGAGTTAATCAGAAAATTTGATTCAAGCGCAAAGTTTAGCTGCGCCCATTAGATTGAGCGCCCCGTAGCACTGAAGTGAAGGTTGCGATAGCTACGAATGTGAGGGACAGGATAAACGCCTGCGCGACGGTGGTCATCATTGCTTCAACCGGGGCATCCGCCATGGCTTGGTCTCCCATTTGAGCATGGATGATTAAATTCACCACACTCATACCAAACAAGTTGCCAATGGTTCTCGACAGGTTCATCGAGGATGACGCCACCCCCACTTCATGTTCGTCAACTGACCCCATGATCGCATTGTTATTGGGGGTAGAAAATAAGCCGAAACCAATACCTACGGCTAATAATGCAACGCCAATCACTACCGAATTAGTTTTAGTATCTAGCTGACTCAGTAGTACAAAGCCAATACCGACAATCACACAACCCAAGGTTGCTAGAATCTTGGCCTCAAACTTATCCGCTAATCGTCCCGCCAGCGGTGCAACAAGAGCCATCGCTAGCGCCTGAAGTAGCAAAATCTGACCTGCTTCGGCAGGCGACATGCCTCTGACATATTGCAGATATAAACTCATTAAAAAAACAATCGCAAAGTTACTGCCATACATGAAAAATGAAGTGAGTAACGACAAGCTGAATATCCGACTCTCAACAAACAATTGGATACGAATAAGCGGGGTCGCATGTTGCTTTTGATGCACAATAAAAGCCAATAAGGAGATAACTGCGATGCCCAAAAAGAGTCCACCAGTTAAAGAGAAGCCCTGACTAAGGCCATAAACTAAACTGCTCGCAAATAGCATGAAAATAGCGCTTCCCACAGCATCAAAACGTGCTGGAAGGTGGCTTTTCCACTCACCGATTAAGCGCAGACGAATATATAGGCTTAATACCAAAAGTAACGGCACTTGGAAGAAAAACACCGCACGCCAGCCCCAATGTTGGGTTAGCCACCCGCCAATCGCTGGAGCAATTGTGAGACCGACATAGACACTCGCTGCCACTATGCCTAATGCCCTTCCCCGTCGATGTGTTGGCGTCACCGAGGTAACAATGGCTATGCCAGTCCCAAAAATCATGGCTCCAGCTATACCCTGAATAAAGCGCCACACGAGAACTTCATCAATACTGTTGGCAAAGCCACAGAATAGTGCCGAAAGAGCGGTGCAAATTAGACCTAGCGAATACACCCGCTTACGTCCGTAGATATCGGCCAGCTTGCCCGCTGGCAGCATAAACGCTACGTTACTTAACAAATAGATGGTTGGTAGCCACGCCACTTTGGAGGCATTGGCCTGCAAATCAGTCGCCAAATTTGGGATCGCCACATTCACCGCTGCCATGCCCATTGGTCCAATCAGGTATCCAATACACACTGCTACCAACGCAACTGATGATGACGATGACGATGACGATGACGAGTTCAAGATAAGTCTATAGAGGTTCAACGCTCGATTAGGATACCACAGAAAAAAAGACTAAAGCGGTAAACATGATAAAGATCCATGCATCCACTCTAAGGCGAATGAATAACAATAGAGGTGCCAATTGGAATATCAAAAATATCTAACTGTGGATTGTTCTGGCGCAATTGTGCAACGCTCACACCGTAGCGCTTTGCGAGGCTATAGAAAGTCTCGCCGGCTTGAATGAAATGTAACTGCGAGCCTTTCGTCTGCTTTTTTTGCAGCATTGAACTAGCATTCGAAACCGCTGCGGCTTGATGATAATTAGATGCTTTATGTGTCGTGTCGCCCAGGCTTGATTGTATATCCGTGGCCCCCGCAGTTTTGACGGTTTGCATACAATCAATCGGCGAATCAAATCGGTCACGAAACAATGCTAAATTGTCACATTCAGCTACGTAAGTCAGGGCTTTTTTTGCGCTCGTTATGTCACCTTTGCGTAATGCGATTTCAGCGCTATAACGCCATAAAGACTCGGTGTAATCCTGCTCACTCACTTGTGCTAATAATGCTTCCGCGCGAGTCACATTGTTGTTCTGTAAATAAGCCCCAACGAGGGATGATAAAGTGTTTATGGACATATTTTTGGAGGCAATATTTAGCTGCACTGAGTTAGGTTCGCCAACCGAACTGCATCCCGTCACAGCGCTGCAAAGAACGAAACAAATTATGCAGGATTTCTTGTTCACTCAGGGCCGCTCCAATCAATGATGCGCTACACAATACCCAGTCAATCGCGGGGATGCAATATTTGCGTTCACTCTTTATCAAGCAGCTCGATCACGCCGAATACGTCTGCCGTTTTATAGCCCAAATTTTTATCCCCACCGACCGGTTCGATGGCATGTGAGCCGACAAAATGTTCACGGTGCTGACTCCCGTCGTTATCACAGTAGGCCAGCATAAAGCCCATTTTCTTACCCTTTACTAATTGAACTGGCCGTTGGATCGAGCGCTTACGCTCATCAAAGGAATCATCATAAACCCTGATCGCCAGCTCCCATGTAAGTGCGTAAGGTGGTTCGGAACTGCGCTGCCAGCGGCTCGTTATATGCTCGTTTAGCAAGATAAAACGGGCAGGCTGGTCAGCGCTACCAATGCCAATATCCACGACCTGATTGTCCAGTGCTACATGATAAGCAAACGCATTATGGTTAAATTGGTGTTCGCCGCCCGAAGCGTCTTCGTCCAAAAACACTTCTAAACAATCGTCATCCCAGTAGGCCACCAACGGATCAGGGTTTTGATCAAACAACACATCATCTTGTATATGCGCTAACAAATACAGGAAATCCTCATCCCACAATAATTTAAATTTGCCGCAAAAATCCTCAGGCGCAGGCTTACTGCCAAGGATTAGCTCAGTCATTGGTTGCCATACGGCTTTGCCCCAACTTCCTTCACTGTCTGAGCCGTCAATGCGGATGATTTCCTCAGCTTTTTCCACCGCTATGCTAGTCTCTTTTGCCTGACAGGCTGATACAGCGAAAAGCGAAGGGACAATTATGCTGGCTATTCGCCAATTACTAATCACCATCAGTCACCTCAGATACACACTGAATATCAGCATTTTCGACATTGTTTGGCACAATTCGAGCATCGCCCAACTGGACTACAAACTCTCCAGCGGTTGCTACCGACAGCAGAGAAGCGATTCGGCTCAGGTCCATACCCTGTTGCTGAAAACACTGCAAATCCACTGCAAGGGTATGCCAGCTTTGTGATTTTTCATCACGTAATCGGGCCGTTATATCAAGGCCTTCGCCGCATTCTTCTTCACAACGCATACCAAACGTAACGGCGTCTGTCGGTTGCTTGTTCACTTTCCATTCAACGTTGAGGGTAGAGTTCGCCTCAAGGTAGCCTCTGAGATCTACGACAAAGTTATCTGCAATGGCGAACAAACCATATTCGGCGCCAGAGAAACTTAGTAAAACCGTATCTTCTTGAATGTTGCGATCCATAGTACGAATATTGACCGCCGCATTACTTTCAATGCTGCTCGCCACCCGTTTGCTGCCTTTGCTATCCCCAATAACATTGTGAAAGCCCGAGCGAACACCTTGAGAAAACATTACATAGTCGCGCAATTCAGCTGCACCAGACTCACTTTCTTCGGGTAGATTGTCAGGCAGGATATTGATATCACCGTAGCGTAGACCAAAACCGTAAGGTAACAGAGGTAAAGAGTCATCGCGCCGATTGGCTGAACTTCCGTTGGGGACTGACCATTGCTGCAAAAGCTCAGCGTCTTGGCTATCATAATCGGCTGATTTGGCTACATAACTATCCTGATTAATCACCGCTTGAGTCGCTGAATATGGCCAGGAAAAACTGAGCCGCCCGGTGAAGTCAAATTGGACATTTTCATTTGCGTCACGCAGCAAAACATCGGCAACGCCTTCTCCCTCTGTGCCCGGCAGCCAAGCAGCAACAAAAGCGTCAGATTGGTTAAGTTCGCCATTGACCCACATCGGGCGCCCACTGATAAAGACCGACACCACAGGGATACCCGCTTTCTTCAACTTAGTGAGTAATGCTAGATCCGTCTTTCGGCCGCGTTGGTATTCCATATTATCGAGATCGCCATGGCCTTCTGCATAAGGTTCCTCACCAAAGACCACGATTGCTACGTCAGGTTTTTGCGTAAATTCTCCTGTTGCGCTTAATTCGATAGCACCACCAGCAGCCTCAACTTGTCGCTTTAGACCAGCATAGATCGAAGTGCCGTTTGGGAAGTCCTCATTTGTATTGCCTGTGCCTTGCCATGTTATAGACCAACCTCCAGATTGCTTGCCGATATTGTCGGCACCATCTCCCGCCACTAACAAATTCAAGCGCGGTGACAGAGGCAATAGTTGCTGCTTGTTTTTTAATAATACCAATGACTGACGAACTGCATCACGAGCGAGATCTCGATGTTGTTGCGCACCGATAAGCGCTGTATCTGCGCTGAGCTTTCTTGCTGCGGGACGTGGCTTATCGAACAAACCAGCCCGCAGTTTCACACGTAACACCCGGCGTACTGCGTCATTGATGCGCTCCATTGGTATAACACCAGTTTTTACTTGCTGAATCGTATTCTCATACAGTGGTTTCCACGCATCAGTTGGCACCATAAAAACATCAAGGCCGGCATTAATTGCTTGAGGACAACTCTCGTTAGTACAACCACGAATTTGACCATGCCCATTCCAGTCACCCACCACAAATCCATCAAACCCCATACGCTCTTTTAGGACTTGAGTTAACAGGTAATGGCTACCATGCACTTTTTCTCCATGCCAGCTATTAAACGACGCCATCACTGTTTGAGCTCCAGCCTCAAGCCCGCCAACGTAGCCCTGCGCATGGATCGCGAAAAGCTCCTCTTCAGCGGCTACGTTGTCGCCTTGATCGTCACCACCGACTGTGCCGCCGTCACCAACGAAATGCTTAACGGTACTGATAACGTGATCATCACTTAACAGGTCTACACCGGGTTGCCCTTGCAAACCTTTAACAATCGCTGCCGCATAATCATGAACAATCTGCGGATCTTCGGAGTAACTCTCGTATGTTCTTCCCCAGCGATCATCTCTAACCACTGCAACAGTCGGCGCAAATACCCAGTCGATACCCGTTGCCATCACCTCTTTTGCCGTTGCACGGGCGATATCCTCTATCAGCTGTGGGTTTCTTGCTGCTCCTAGCCCAATATTATGCGGGAATAAGGTCGCACCAATAACGTTATTGTGACCATGCACAGCATCAGTACCCCACATGGTCGGGATTGTGCTGCCATCGATTGCATCATCAATTGAAGCCATGTACATGGCATCTGCCAACGCAACCCAGTCCTGCACCGAAGCATGTTTATTTTGGTTAGGAAAGGCACCACCACCGTTTAGGTATGAACCAAACCCATAGGTACGCATGTCATCAACGGTAATATCCCGGATCTCTGGTTGAATAAGCTGTGCAACTTTTTGCTCCAAGGTCAATTCAGAGAGGATTTTCTCTACCCGTTTTTCAATAGCAGGGTCTGCTTTTACCGCAATGTCTAAGCGTGGCCAAAACTCCGGCACTACTCGTTCTTTTGCTGGCTGAATTTGTTCGGCTGGGTGTTCCAAAGTTTGCCGATCACTGCATGCACTAAGCGACGACAGAGCGAAAATGATAATGATTGAAAGCCTGTGCATATCGAATTCCTTATGATGGTCACTGATGACCACAATTTATTGGCTATCGCCTTAACCAGGTAACATTAACAATATTTGCTTTCAGTTGCCGCAAATTATCGGTCGAACCACGTGTAATTAGTTACTTTGTTGTGGATTGCTACTCGTTGATGTTTGATAGGCTGAAGTTCCCCACAATGGCACTGTTGACAGGCTGTGTTTAAAGCTGCCCGAGGTTTCTTTAGTGCTATAAGAGACATACATTAGGGTTTGCGATGAACGATCGAAAATCCGTCGCACTTTCATATTTTTAAAGAAAATACTTTTAGATTTTTTAAATACCACTTCGCCCGAGTCAGATACATCGATAGTACTTAGCATGGCCGCGGTAATGGGCCCTGTTTGACGACAGGCAATCGAGCTATCCGATGGGTCAGATAAATCCAGATTCGCTTCGATACTGGATATATGACAGGTGACTCCTGGAATGAGCGGATCGGTTAACGCATCTATCTTAATATCCTTGGTGGTAAAAACTCCGAGACTCACATCACCCACTTCGCTATCACTACAGCCCGTGAGTAAAAATAATACACATATTATTATTCCCGCACAGTAATTCTGCTTTATGAATTTCATAGTGCTGCTCTCCTGTCATCATATATGAACCCATTAAACTCAATACGTTAACCTTTTAACCGCGCTGCTACCACTAGATTACTCGTTTTGAATTGTATTCGAGCAAAGTTAGCGCAATACTCTATACACCGCAGTAGATTAGTTATGTGATATGTATACCGAGGCTGAACAGTTAAAACACGCCTACATCACCGCAATGGTTAAAGCGCTAATGCTGCTGTTGGTGCCAATCATTGTGATAACGGTTTACTTCAATTTGGTTGCTGCAATCCGTCCGCAGATTGTCGTGATACAACTGACCATGTTTGGCGCGATGTTTTTACTCTACCAATGCCGCCATCACCTCTCCTCGCAGGCTCTGGCGCTTAAATTTAGTTGTTTATTGATGGTAGTAGGATGGGTTAATTGTTACGTAAACCAAAGTATCGCCTATGCCGGTATTGCCCTAATGGTCAGTGCCTTTGCCATCGCCGTGCACAATGCCGTATGGGTAAGGTGGGTATTACTTTTAGTCACTCACATCGGATTATTCGCCAGTTACGCTTTGGCCTTTGACTTTAACTTCACACTGGGTCCCAGTCGTTGGCTGCTCGTAACCTTGGTTGGCCAACTCATTGTACTGCAAGGTATGCAATTCTTGTTTTCCAAGGTCGAAGACTTCTTTACCCTTGAACATCAACTAAGATTGGATTCTGAAGCGGCCTTAAAAGAAAAATCGCGCTTTCTGGCCAATATGAGTCATGAAATACGCACGCCAATCGCAGGTATCAGTGGTTTATTGCAAACCGTTGAAGTGTCCAACTTAGACCCACAACAACAGGAAAAACTTAAACTCGTCCAGCAAAGTGCCAGTCTACTCGGGCAAATTGTCGACGATATTCTGGATTATTCCAAAATTGAAGCCGGTAAGTTGACGTTAACTCGTACAACCTTTGAACTAACCGAATGTTTACAGCAGATGGTGAAACTGTTTGAGCCTATGTACACCAAACAAGGCAATACGCTTCAACTAAAAACCAATTGGTCACAGCCAATTTGGATCAACACCGACCAAACGCGCTTGCAACAAATTTTGCTGAATTTACTCAGCAACGCGAATAAGTTTACTCAGCAAGGTAGCGTCACAATTAACGTTCAATTGACAGAAGTCGCCGATGATTACGTTGTAACGTGTCAAGTTACGGATACCGGTATAGGGATTGCCAACGAAGACATTGATAAGTTGTTTCGCCCATTCCAGCAACTCGATGACAGCAGTCGCAAAACCATTGCAGGGACAGGCCTTGGCCTCCTCATATGCCAGCAATTAGTGACACTGTTGGAAGGCACTATTGGTGTCCAAAGTGAACTCGGCAAAGGAACTAAGGTGAGCTTCAATCTTCCGGTCAAGCGTGCAGAACAGAAAGCAGCCTCTGCGACCACAGACCATGATGTTGATATTCGGGATTGTCATATTTTGGTGGCTGAAGACAACGCGATAAATCAACTGGTAGTAGAGGATATGTTGGCCAACTTGGGAGCCAAAACCATAACTGTGGAAAACGGCGAGATGGTGCTTGAACTACTGAAAGTTAAGAAACGCCGCGAGATAGACCTGATCTTAATGGACTGCCAAATGCCGGTTATGGATGGTTACGAAGCGACCCAAAAAATACGCGCGGGAGAATGTGGGCCGTGGCAAGAGATTCCGATTATTGCGTTAACGGCTAATGCGTTAGAAGGCGATAAGGAAGCCTGTTTTGCTGCAGGCATGACTGACTATTTAACCAAACCCGTCGACAAGTCCAAATTAGAACAAATGATCGGTCAGTATTTTCAACGCCAAAAGAGGCAACAGCCTCAGCCACAAGCTGAGGCTTAACTCATTAACTTAGCAATGACAGCTGAGTGGCATCCATCAACTTATGTTGCTTGATCAATTGTTTCGCAGCTTCAATATCGGGTGCGAAATAACGATCTTGCGCATAAAATTCAACCTTACCCCTCAGCAAGCCATGCAATGTTTGTAAGTGCTCACTTGTTTTTAATGGCTTGCGGAAATCCAACCCTTGACAGGCGGCTAACCATTCAATCGCAAGAATACCAGCAACATTATCGAAAATGTCGCGTAAACGACGTCCGGCAAATGTAGCCATCGAAACATGGTCTTCTTGATTAGCTGAGGTTGGCAACGAATCGATTGAAGCAGGATGCGCGAGGGTTTTATTTTCACTCGCTAATGCCGCACAAGTCACTTGCGCAATCATAAAACCTGAGTTGACCCCACCATTGTCAACTAGAAATGGAGGCAAGCCGCTTAAATGAGTATCGATCATCAATGACATTCGACGCTCCGCAAGGGCGCCAATTTCGGCTAGCGCAATAGCAAGCATATCAGCAGCCATCGCTACAGCCTCGGCATGGAAGTTCCCACCCGATAAAATATCACCGCTATCAGCGAAGACTAACGGATTATCACTCACTCCATTGGCTTCGGTAACTAAGACCTCTGCGGCAAAGCGCATTTGCTGCAGGCTAGCTCCCATAACTTGAGGCTGACAACGTAGCGAATAGGGATCTTGCACCTTCTCGCAGCCTTGATGAGATTCACCAATACTCGAGGAGGCTAATAAATCTCGAAATGCAGTGGCCACATCGGATTGACTTTGATGCCCGCGCACAGCATGGATCCGCGCATCAAATGGCACACGCGAACCTAACGCAGCATCTACAGTGAGAGCCCCTATGCCAATCCCGCTATACAACGCGTTTTCTGTATAAAACAGCCCTTGTAAAGCAAATGCGGTAGAGGCCTGGGTACCGTTGAGTAATGCTAACCCTTCTTTGGGTGCAAGTGTGATTGGGCTTAGGCCGGCAATTTCTAACGCTTGTGCTGCGTTTATCCGCTGTCCATTGTGAAACGCTTCACCTTCGCCCAGCAGAACCGCACTCATATGGGCCAATGGCGCGAGATCACCGCTGGCTCCTACTGAACCTTTTTCAGGGATCGCAGGATACACTTGTGCGTTGTATAAGCTGATCAGTGCTTCGATTACGCTGAGTCGAATACCCGAAAATCCGCGTGCCAGCGAATTGATTTTTAGCAGCATGAGCAACCGCACTGTATCGGGTTGCATAAAATCCCCCGTACCGGCGGCATGAGAGAGCACAATGCTGCGTTGCAACAGTTCCAACTCCGATGCATCGATGCGCGTATTCGCCAACAGTCCAAACCCAGTGTTGATGCCATACACTGTCCGTCCTTGCTTGATAACATCGAGTACCGTTTGCTCTGCCGCACATACAGCGCTATGCGCAGAATCGGACAATTGAATGGGGACGTGTTGGCGATGCACTGTGCGCAATTGCGCTAAGGTTAAAGTGCCGGGTTCAAGGATCAGAGGTTCCATTAATCCTGCCCTCCCTTAAGCATTGGGAGATCCAGATTGTGTTTACGTGCGCAATCTTGTGCAATCTCATAACCAGCATCAGCATGGCGCATTACGCCTGTTGCAGGATCGTTATGTAATACACGACTGATCCTAGCATCAGCTTCAGCACTGCCATCACAGACAATAACCACACCGCTGTGCTGGCTAAAGCCCATACCGACACCACCACCATGATGCAAACTAACCCAAGTAGCGCCACCGGCAGTATTTAATAGTGCGTTCAGTAATGGCCAATCTGAAACCGCATCAGATCCGTCCAACATGGCTTCGGTCTCGCGATTCGGTGACGCAACTGAGCCCGAATCTAAATGATCGCGTCCAATCACAACCGGCGCACTGAGCTCGCCATCACGCACCATTTGGTTAAACGCCAGACCCAACTTTTGTCGCTCACCCAGCCCTACCCAGCAGATCCGCGCAGGTAATCCCTGAAATTGAATGCGCTCTTTGGCCATATCCAACCAATTATGCAAATGTGGATTGTCTGGGATAAGCTCTTTCACCTTAGCGTCTGTTTTGTAAATATCTTCAGGATCACCCGACAATGCAGCCCAACGAAACGGGCCTATGCCTTGGCAGAATAACGGGCGAATATATGCAGGAACAAAGCCAGGAAAATCAAAAGCATTATTCACACCTTCTTCCAACGCCATTTGCCGAATGTTATTGCCATAATCCAATGTTGCCGCACCGGCTGCCTGTAAACCCAACATGGCGTTAACTTGCACGGCCATAGATTGTTTGGCGGCTTTTACCACGGCAGCCTCATCTTTTGTGCGCATTTCAGCCGCATACTCCAGCGTCCAGTTTTGCGGAAGATAACCGTTAAGTGGATCATGCGCGCTGGTTTGGTCGGTAACCACATCGGGGATCACGTTACGTTCTAACAAGGCAGGAAAAACATCCGCCGCATTGCCGAGTAAACCAACCGAGATGGGCGTATTTTCCGCTTTAGCCGCGCTCAGCAGAGCAAGTGCTTCATCAATAGATTTGGCTTTCTTGTCGAGATAACCGGTTTTGATCCGAAAATCGATACGACTTTCATCCACTTCAACCGCTAACATTGAGAAACCCGCCATAGTTGCGGCAAGTGGTTGTGCGCCGCCCATGCCACCAAGCCCGCCGGTCAATATCCAGCGACCTTTTGCACTGCCTTCAAAATGCGTCTTGGCCACACTAACAAAGGTCTCATAAGTACCTTGCACAATCCCTTGTGAACCAATGTAGATCCAAGAGCCCGCGGTCATTTGCCCGTACATCATCAGACCTTGCTTATCGAGCTCATTAAAATGTTCCCAATTGGCCCAATGGGGTACTAAATTTGAGTTAGCAATAAGCACACGAGGCGCATTTTCATGGGTCGGGAAGACGCCCACAGGCTTGCCCGACTGGATCAATAATGTCTCATCATCATTTAACCGAGTCAGTACTTCAACAATTTTATCAAAGCTTTCCCAGTCACGCGCTGCACGGCCAATCCCGCCATACACTACGAGGTTTTGTGGGTGCTCAGCGACGTCTGGATCAAGGTTGTTCATGAGCATACGCAGCGGTGCTTCTGTAAGCCAGCTCTTTGCAGTTAAGGTTGTGCCACGCGGGGCGCGGATTTCACGGGAAGGATCAAAACGGTTCATGTTTTCTCCACGGTAGGGGTTATTTTTGTTTGAAAATCTAAATGACCACCCAAGCGATAACGTTTACCCGGGTGATAGAGTAAGGCGTGACTAACCACACCTTTAGCTGAATAGGTTCGGCGCGAGATCTTTAAGCAAGGTTCGGTCTCTTGAATCTTTAACGCGGCTGCGATGTCGGCATGCGGTAACATGGCTTCTACACTGTGGTCCGCTTGAGTCAGAGGCGCTACTTGATTGAGATAATAGTTTGCTGTTTGTTTAGAAAAATCTTGGGCTAAGTAGTCGGGTGCCCAACGTGGATTGACCCAACGATCTTCATATTGCACTGGTAAGCCATTCTCGAGGTGCACTATCACACTATGAAAGGCTGCATGCCCGCGCGGAATATCGAGAACATTAGCAATGACATCGTCTGCTATCACTTCACTAAGCAACTGGATGTGGTTGCTGTATTGATGCCCACGCTGTTCAATTTCATCTCGTATGCTGCGAATTTCGAGCATTGAACTCATCGGCCGATGATCAGCGACAAAGGTACCAAGCCCTTGCGAGCGCATTAAGATACCCTCCTCGACTAACTCGCTGAGGGCCCTACGTGCCGTCATTCGGCTAACGCCATACTGCTGCGCCAGTTGATTTTCTGAAGGCACCTGTTCACCAGAGCACATTTCACCTTGCTCGATGGCATCTACTAGCCCTGCTTTAATTGCGATATATCGAGGCTGCATATTTGAGCGACTTTGCTATTAATGAAGTCCCCCATACTACTTGTATATACAAGTATAGACAAGTAGACTGTGAAAAACATTGTCGAGCGCTATACTGAAGTCTTATGAATTACGATGCTGTTATTACAAACGCCCGAATCGCGTCTATGACCAAGAGCGGCCAACCCTATGGTGAGCTAGAGGCGTCAACATTGGCAATTAAAGATGGTTGCATTGCGGCGCTGCTATCCGCTGACTCTGACATCACCGCCACTAGGATGTTTGATGCCAAAGGAAAATGGCTACTGCCTGGATTGATCGACTGTCATTCCCATATTGTTTATGGCGGTGACCGTGCGCATGAATTTGCTCTGCGCCTTCAGGGTGTATCTTATAAAACCATTGCAGAGCAAGGTGGAGGGATCATGCGCACCGTAACCGACACTCGTGTAGCTAGCACTGAAAGCTTGTTAGCGAGTGCGAAAAAACGCGCCCTACGTTTATGCGAAGAAGGCGTTACGACGCTTGAAATTAAATCTGGCTATGGACTGGATGAAGACACCGAGCTGCGCATGCTTAAGGTAGCTAAATCATTGGCGAAGGAACTCCCGCTCACCGTCAGTACGACTTACCTTGGTGCCCATGCTATACCACCGGAATATAAGGGGCGTGCTGACGACTACATCACATTTGTTTGCGAACACATGATCCCGAAGGTAGCGGCCGAGAACTTGGCGGATGCAGTGGATGTGTTCTGTGAATCCATTGGATTTACCACAGCGCAAACTGAGCGAGTGTTTCAAGCAGCACAACAACAAGGGCTCAGCATTAAAGCTCATGTTGAACAATTAAGTGATCAGAAGGGAGCAGCTTTGGCGGCCCGCTATCATGCCCTTTCCGTGGATCACATTGAGTATCTAGCGCCGCAGGATATCCCCACGCTAACAGAAAGTGGCAGTGTCGCTGTACTCTTGCCCGGCGCTTTTTATTATTTAAATGAAACACGTAAGCCACCTATTCAAGTCTTGCGGGAACACAATGTACCAATGGCAGTCGCGACAGATTTTAACCCAGGGAGTTCGCCTGTTGCTTCATTATTAACCGCCCTCAATATGGCGTGTGTTTTATTTGGCCTTACACCTGAAGAAGCATTACAAGGAGCGACCATCAATGCGGCGCATGCACTTGGCCTATCCGACCGTGGCCAGATTGCTGTGGGGCAACGCGCTGACTTAACACTTTGGGAAGTCAATACTCCAGCAGAATTAGTCTACAGTATCAATGGTATTCGCCCATCCAATATCTGGGTTGGAGGCAAACATGTTTAATTGGCAAGGACGGGTTGACAGTGAAGATGGTGATTTAGGGCTACGTTGGCATCAAAAAGTTCAACAGAAGCCAGACCCCAAAATCGCATGCAGCACTGCACTGGTGGGTTTCTGTTGTGATCTTGGCGTCGCTGCAAATAAAGGACGGGTCGGTGCAGCACAGGGGCCAGACAGCTTGCGCGGTGCGTTAGCCAATTTACCCTGGCATTGGTCAGCAAACCTTAATGATTATGGCAACACACAAGCAGATGACCAGCTAGAGTATGCTCAGCAACGCTATGCTCAACAAATTAAAACCGCATTGGATCAGCATGACTTCGTGCTGGGGCTCGGTGGCGGGCATGAAATTGCGTGGGGCAGTTATCAAGGGTTGGCGTCATCACTTGGATCACTTGAACAAGCTAAGATAGGGATCATCAATTTTGATGCCCATTTTGACTTGCGCCGTCCAGCTCCAGCATCCAGCTCAGGTACCCCATTTCGCCAAATTGCAGAACATCGAGCTGAACGTCAACAAGCATTTCATTATGCTTGCCTTGGGATTTCAAGGGCAGCTAACACCCCCGCCCTGTTTGACTATGCAAATACATCTGGCACACATTACCTGCTAGATAAAGATTGCTCACTGACTGCACTAAAAAACCTGTTAACACCGTTTTTAGCTTCTATTGATCAGCTTTACCTGACCATCTGCCTAGATGCCTTTCCTGCGGCTCATGCGCCTGGCGTCAGTGCGCCGAGTGCATTGGGTATCGACCCCAAGATGGTCATTGCCATACTGCACTGGATAGCTCAGCAGCGGGAGCATTTAGACTTTACTTGGAAGCTGGCGGATATTGCCGAACTAAATCCTAGCTTCGACATTGATAATCGCACAGCCAAGCTGGCCGCGCGCATCGCGTTTGAATTGTTTGATGCTGTTTTACCGATAGACTAAAACAAAACCGCTTCTGCAGTGGGTATGCAAATCAGCCTCTACATGCACCGTAATAGCTGATAGATTTGACCTATTGCGTCAATTAGGGGTTATGCTCAACCTGTATAGATGAGCAGAAATCTTCTTTGCCATAGACATTATAGAGGGCAATGTGGATCGCGTTGTTCACAGGCTGCGTTTGCGTCGCTGCAAACCACGCTGGGCCCAAGAAAATACTAAAACCATTCCCGTTACAGTAAAAAACAACGCAATAATCGCACTGATGATCAGCAAAGGATTATTAAAATTATCGCGCGTTTCATAATCCATAATGTGTAACATCCAGAAGATATCAAATAAACGCCACAAATCGCTCCGTACTTTAAGCACTTCAGCCGTCATAGGATGTAAATAAAACGTGGTGTTTATCCAATCATCAAAATCTACTCGATATACCGGATGCTCGATCCCTGACGCTTCACTCGGAATCGCTGTCAATAAAGCAATCTGCGCGAACTCTCCGCTTCCCGCATAGCGTCTTGTTGCCTCAGCACTGACTAGATCTTCACTCAGCGGTAGCAATGTCTGCCACTGATGGTCGTCGGTCAAACTTAGGAACGTCTCATGGCCGTTAATGTCGACCGCTTCTACTACAGCTTGCCCTAACCGATTAACCCAGCGTAAAGAGGTATATTCGGTTATATCCAGCGGTGCAACTGCAGTGATAGGAACGCTATCCTGCGCACTATCAGCATTCAGAGTGATGTTTTGAACCTCGCTAGGATGCAGTAATGGTTTTCCGTGTACCCATTCTAAGGGCACCGCGCTCATGTATAAGCCTCCGGCGATCCAAAGTAATACCTGAATGCCAATAATTACCCCAATCCATTGATGTAACGTGCGCCAGCGCCGCATAACTGCCTGCCTTATACTTGTAAACCCTATACAACTCACAATCTATAATTTCAGTCTGAGCGCGACTATCGAATGCGGTGAATTGCAACCGTGGGAAAATGTTCTATAAACAAAGAGTACATTAGTGTTTGCAGGTTGAAAACCTGCTTTTTCGGAGCTACTTATGAAGTTCAAAGCATATAAGCATTCAGTCGAAGTCATTGATCGTCTCAGTTGAAGATCAATTGAATCGACTGAAAGTGTAAGAGCAGTTTAAAAGGTTTTGGCCAGTAGTAGCACTAAACGCGTGTCGGCGATATCACTGTCGTCTATATCTGTGCTGTGTAGCGCTAGGCTAGCATCAATGCCATGCCAAGACTTTTCTACCGTTGCACTATAATCCACATAGTTCTCTCCCAGTGCCTCTTCTCCACGCGAATAGCCGACTTGCAGGGTCAGTGAAAATTCGTTGGCTAAGGGGATCAGGTAAGCAGCGGATAAATAGCTGACACTTTCATCACTGTTGATGTAGTCATTGGTATAACCAAACAATAAACTAAAGTTACTTATCTCTGCATTAACCAGCAGTTCGCCATAATCTGAATCGTCACTGCTGGAATAACCTTGATAAGAGTAATAGTTAAACCCAATATCCAACAGCACATGCTCAAATTCGTGCGCGTACCCTAGGTAGTAATCAATTTCAGTATTTGCATCATCGTTGAAATCGACATTAGAGCCCCAAATCCCGCCATACCAACCCGATTCAGACTCGAAATCAACACTCGCTTGTAAAGCAGGGTTACTGTCAGTTTGGCTTATACCTCTGAATACGTAGTCTGAAGCGATGCCGACGGTAAACGAAGGTGCTGAGTGAGCAGTTAAAGGAGATAGTGCGATCAGACCCGCAATAATGGTAGTTGATTTCATGGACTTATTGAGCCTCAAAGTGCATTGATACGCTCTATAACTATAGGTTGAGCAGAGCAAGTAGACAAAGCGCTTATAGCTATTTTTTTACCGTCCAAGGAGGGTTCAACAACGCTTAAGAGTCAAGGCTAGAACATTGCCCTGACTCTACCATCACTGCAGCTACTTTGTGCCTCTGGCAAACCGCTTTCGGTGCCATAACAGCAATAACAACGCAAGCAGCCCGCTACTTGTTGTGGTACCTCCGCCACTATCACTGCTAACAGGTGTTGGTTGTGGCACTGCCGAGCGGTTGGGATCCAATGGATAAGCATCGTTGGCGTCAACTACACCATCATTATCATCATCGTTATCCGCGTTATTCCCAATTCCATCACCATCCGTGTCCACGCTCTCTGTCGGATCGAGCGGGAAAGCGTCTTCATCATCATTGACGCCATCATTGTCGTCGTCCTCATCGGCATTGTTGCCTATGCCGTCTGCGTCAGTGTCTGTGGACTCAGAAGGGTCTAGTGGAAATGCATCTTGAGTATCATTAACACCGTCATTGTCGTCGTCCTCATCCGCATTGTTGCCAATGCCATCACCATCCGTATCTACGGTCTCTGTCGGATCAAGTGGGAAAGCGTCTTCATCATCATTGACACCATCATTGTCGTCGTCTTCATCCGCATTGTTGCCAATGCCGTCACCGTCAGTGTCAGTGTCTTCGGTCGGATCAAATGGAAAAGCATCAATGTCGTTGGTTGCGCCATCATTATCGTGATCATCGTCAAGGTCATTTTCAATGCCATCATCATCCACATCGTTGCCGCCATTGGCGTCAGCACCGATCAACATAAAACCGTTAAGTTCTTGTTTGGTGATGAATTCATCATAACCATAGCTAATGCGCAATGAGCCTATTTCCTCACCGCGGAACATGGGGAGCGTAGCCGTTACATATTGGGGATTAGCTTGGTTAACGCTGGTTTGTAAAGTGACCCAATCGTTATCACCCAGCTTTAATTCAACCGCTACAGACTCTGCTAAAAAGTCTGCAATATATACTTCGACGGCAGGATTAAGTTTATTGACTGCCTGGTCAAAGATACGCGTATCATTTTGTAGCAAGCTCACCAACTTTAAATTTGTCACATAGAAATCGACAGTGTCTTGCAATGAATGAGTCAACGAGGAACGATAAGTTTCACCAAACAAGGTATTATCGAACTCAATAATTAATTGCGCCTGTTCACAATTAAGCTCTGGTACAATATGGGGGTCGAAACTAGAAGCTTTCAGCGTAACAGCCTCAGTCACTTCACCATCGCACTGCCAATAATACGTAGCGTTCGCAGCGTTATCATAGTTGTTCAATTGAGTATCGTTAATAAATGCTCGGTCAAAACTGGTACTACTTGAATACCAATACATTTCACTGCTCTGCGCTGAGATGTCGGCAGTAAAATATGTGCCCCCGCGGCCAATCAAGGTACTTGCATCGCCGACCTCGACCAACTGATCGGTGTACGGAATGTATTTAACTATCTGACCATTGGCACCTGTGGCGAGGCGGTCGGTAGAAAACCACGCTTCAATTTCATTTTCACTGACAAAACCACTCACGGCTAACTCCACCATGCCGCCGCTGAATGTATCGGTAGTTTTATAATAATTGAACCTGCGTGCGGTGTAATTATCGCCTGCGCCAAGTCCACTTCCATCAGGATCATAGGTCATACGATTAAAACCAATTTCCTCAGGAACTAAAGTAGGATCGACGTTGATCGTGAAATGTTCATCATTGGCTAAATCCAAACTCACGATTTCTGATTCTGCTTGCCCTGCGTCCCCGCTGATGGAAATCACATAAATATCCATTTCCTCAGGACCATCGGCAGATTGATCCTCGGTGGTGAAGGTATAATAGGTTGACGCAGAATCTGTCAGCGCATTGACCGCTAGCACAGGGTGTGAAAAGCCCCACGCCCAAGTTCCAGAACTAGAGCCATCGAGATAAACTCCAAAGCTTGCCGTCGAGCCATTGCCAGATACTGGAACAGTTTCACCATCGGAATCTAAGATTGCTTGATAGCCAAAAAACTGAGTTAAATCTGCACTTGAAAGAGAAAGCTCTGTGTCTTCTACCACATCTAAAGCAGTTGCAATATAGCCATTAAGCTGCGCACTCTCAGGCAATCCTGCATCATCACGTAATTGAGGATCGTCGAAAAAGCCAAAGCCGGCCGTTATATTGAGCGGAATTGCCGGTACTTTAACCGCCTTTGACTGCCCTGCCGGCAGATCGATAAAACGATAGAACCCCTCGGCATTATTTACCAATGATACAAATATGGATTTATCCGTGTCTTGCGACAATGCAACCTCAAAGGATTTCTCTAGCACGACTGGTACTTGGAGCGTTTGCTCACTGCTGATAATTTGTAAATTATCGAACAATACCATCGCTCCATTTTCAGGTGTTGGAAGTGCAGCCACATCGGCTATTTCAATGGTAAAGTCCAGGCTCATGGCGCTATTGGCTTCTAGCGTCAACTCCACCTCATTAATTGTGAGAGTGATGCCGTCTGGGAGCGCATCGGGTAGTGCGAGACTAATATCAACAGCGTCATCACTTAAGTTTTCAACCAGCAATGAAGCCGTATTTGTCCAACGGGTCGCCTGATTGTCTACCTTTCCAAAACTTAAGATCCCTTGCGGTACAACCAATGTGGCAGCAATAGCCGCTGGTATATTCATGCGGCCGGTGCCTTGCGCGAAAGGATCCTCGCCTAAGTCAACCGTTCCGGCCATTAACTTACTTTTAATATCCCGCGCTGACATGTCGGGAAAGGCCTGCTTCAATAACGCGGCAGCTCCAGCGACATGAGGCGCGGCCATACTGGTACCGCTCAGACTTCCGGTCGCCGAGTCAGGTAACGCCGATAAAATATCGCTACCCGGCGCAGTAATTTCCGGTTTTAATACCCCAGACGCTAGCATTTCACCTTTCGAACTAAAATAAGACAGTTCGTCACTTTTGGTACTAGAAGCTACGGTAATTGCATTGCGCGCGCTGGCGGGTGAAGTACTCCCAACATCGCCGTAACTCCCTCCATTACCGGCTGCGACAACGACGACAATACCAGCGTCTACAGCAGCGTCAGTCGCCTGGCTTAATGGGTCAGTTGCATCACCGCCACCACCTAAACTCATGTTGATCACATCAACCTGATCGTCCGTTTGTGGGTCTCCATCCGGATCCACAGCTCGTTCGATCGCAGCAATAATATTAACGTCTGAGCCAAAGCCTTGATCTGAAAGCGCTTTGTAGGCATGCAATTTAGCCTGTGGTGCCACCCCCAGCATCGTGTCGCTGTTTGCCGCAACGATGGCCGCAACATGAGTACCATGACCATCGCCATCCATCGGATCGCTATCGCCGTAATGGAAATCATAGCCATCAGTGACTTTGCACTCTGCACCAAAACACCCCCCTAGCGCGGGGTGCGTATAATCAATGCCGGTATCGATAATAGCGACCGTTATGCCGTCGCCCTGCAAGCTCTGCTCGTTGCTATCGGTCATCGCCCAAACGTCAGGAGCACCCACTAGAGGAACACTCTCAGCTAACGACTTGTAATAATAAGACTCAGCTACCACCCGCTTCACTTGTGGAAGCTTTTGTATCGCCGCTATTGTGTTGTCGTTAGCAATGACCACCAACGCATTCGACACGCGCTGAAATGCTTTGTCTAGGGCGACTTTTGGTGCGACCTGTTGCATCGATTGCCAAACATTATCTTGTTCAGCTTTTAACTGATAAAAATAATCCCTCACAGCTCCCTTAACCGCAGACTTATCTTGCGACGTCTGTTGTGTCAGTCCATTTTCGTCCGACGCAGCTTGTAGTAGCGAATGTCGATAGGCCAGTAGCGAGGGATTTTGCAATTCAACAATGTAGCGACGCTGTTCGTTTACGCCTAATTCAATCAACGGATACTGGCGATGTTTGGAATGGGTAATGGCGAGGGTTTGATGGTCCGCTAGATAGGCTGTGCGTACACCATTGTTCACCACTATATCCCGGGCTAGTGGTGGCTTTGATTGGGCAGAAACAACAGTACTGGCGAGGCCAGCTAATACAGCTAAGGCTACCTTTGATTTCATGATACGTCCTTGTAGAGCAAATTCTTATTATTGAAAGTTTGAAAAAAATAATAGCCACAGTCTAATTTTCATGCAACCGGTTTTAGCCTTAAGGCTTTTTATTGCATGTACAAAAAAGGAGACACTTCGGTCTCCTTTTCGATACAGACTGGGGCTTACTCCCCGTCACCGCGATACATGTCCATACTTGGGCATGAGCAGATCAAGTTCCGATCACCATATACATCATCAATCCGGTTGACGCTTGGCCAGAATTTATTCTTAGCCACTGCTGGCACTGGGTAAGCCGCTAGCATACGGTCGTAGCTTCGAGTCCAGTTAGCATCACAAATATCCGCCAACGTATGCGGCGCATTGTGTAATGGATTATCGGTAGCATCCCACTCCCCGCTTTCTACTTTGGCGATCTCTTCGCGAATGTGGATCATGGCCTCGATAAACCGATCAAGTTCAACTTTAGCTTCTGACTCTGTTGGCTCGATCATCAACGTGCCAGCCACTGGGAAACTCATGGTTGGGGCGTGGAACCCGTAGTCATTCAAACGCTTGGCAATGTCCATCTCTGACACACCCGATGTTTCCTTCAGCGGACGCAGATCGATAATGCACTCGTGTGCAACGCGGCCATTGCGACCTTTGTAAAGTACTGGATAATGACCTTCTAATTTCTTCGCCACATAGTTGGCGTTTAGGATCGCGACCTCAGTAGCCTTTTTCAGACCTTCACCGCCCATCATCTTAATGTACATGTAGCTGATCGGTAGGATTGACGCACTGCCCCATGGTGCTGCTGAAACAGCTCCATTATCACGGCCAGTATTGTCGATACTGACCACTGTATGGTTAGGTAAAAACGGCTGTAAGTGCGCTTTAACGCCGATCGGCCCCATACCTGGACCACCACCGCCGTGGGGGATACAGAAAGTTTTATGCAGATTCAAATGCGACACATCAGCACCGATAAAGCCGGGTGAGGTGATCCCTACCTGGGCGTTCATGTTGGCACCATCCAAATACACCTGACCACCGTGCTCATGCACGATGTCACAGATTTCACGCACTGTTTCTTCGTACACACCGTGAGTCGATGGATAGGTGATCATCGCGCAAGAGAGATTATCTGCAACTTCTGCCGCCTTTTTACGCAAATCCGCTAAATCAACGTTACCGTCTTTGTCGCAGTTAACCACGACAACTTTAAGACTGACCATCTGCGCCGATGCCGGGTTGGTACCGTGGGCCGAACTTGGGATCAAACATACGTTGCGATGCCCTTCGCCGCGGCTCTGATGGTAACGTTGAATTGCCAATAATCCGGCATACTCACCCTGAGCACCAGAATTTGGCTGCATTGACAATGCATCATAACCCGTGATGTTAATTAGCCAATCACTGAGCTCGCCAATCATCTCGGCGTAACCTTGAGCTTGATCCAATGGCGCAAACGGGTGTAGCTGACCGAACTCTGGCCACGTGATAGGGATCATCTCTGCTGTGGCATTGAGCTTCATGGTACAAGAGCCCAACGAGATCATCGAGTGATTCAAGGCTAAATCTTTGTTTTCCAAGCTCTTAATGTAACGCAACATCTCGGTTTCTGAGTGATACTGGTTAAATACCTCATGCGTTAAGATAGCAGTTTGGCGATGCAAATCTGCTGGAATAGACGTTGAACCCTGAGTGGTGACTTCAGCATCTAATTGCTCGATATCCAAACCGTGGCCTTCCCCGAGCAACACATCAAACAATGCAGCGATATCATCGCGAGTGGTCGTCTCGTCCATCGTGATGCCAACAGCATTATCTAGGTCGGCGCGTAAGTTCATACCGCGGGCACGCGCTCGCTCAAGCACCACCTGTTGGTCATCAACCACCACACCGATAGTATCAAACCAGGTACTGTGCAATAGGCCAACTTCTTTTTGGCTTAACCCGGTTGCCAAAATATCTGCCATCCGATGGATGCGTTGGGCAATCGTTTTCAGCCCCTGTGGACCGTGATAGACCGCATAAAATGACGCGATGTTGGCCAACAATACTTGCGCAGTACAAATATTTGAATTGGCTTTCTCACGGCGAATATGTTGTTCACGGGTCTGCAGTGCCATGCGCAAAGCAGGATTGCCGCGCATATCTTTACTTACGCCGATAATCCGCCCCGGCAAAGAACGCTTATATTCATCTCGCGTAGCAAAAAAAGCTGCGTGTGGGCCACCGTACCCCATGGGTACACCAAAGCGTTGTGCGCTACCAAAAACCACATCCGCACCCATTTCACCGGGTGATTTAAGTAATACCAAGCTCATGATATCAGCCGCCACTGCAACGATACCTTTTTTGCTCTGCACCGCAGCGATTAGGTCACTGATATCAGTGACTTCACCGGTTGAGCTTGGGTATTGCAGTAGTGCACCAAACACATCATGCGCTGTCACGCTTTCAGCTGGGCCAGTCACAACCTCAAAACCGAACATTTCCGCGCGGGTCTTCACCACATCGATAGTTTGTGGAAACACGTTATCGGCAACGAAGAACGTATTGCATTTTTTATTTTTGCTAACGCGTTTTGCCAGCGCCATCGCTTCAGCAGCTGCTGTAGCTTCATCAAGCAATGATGCTGACGCCAAGGGTAAACCGGTTAAATCAATCGTGACCTGTTGGAAATTAAGGATCGCTTCTAAGCGCCCTTGTGCGATTTCGGGTTGATAAGGGGTATACGCCGTGTACCAACCAGGATTTTCCAACACATTGCGCAAGATAACATTCGGTGTATGAGTACCGGTGTATCCCATACCAATAAACGAACGAAACACTTTATTTTTGTTGGCGACAGCCTTGAGCTGCGCAAGCGCATCTACTTCGTTTTCTGCCACGCCGACATTAAGCGGCTCCGGTAAGCGGATCCCTGCTGGTACGGTCTGACTGATCAGATCGTCCAAGGATTCGGCACCGATGGTTTCTAACATTTGGGCAATTTCTTGCTGGCCAGGTCCAATATGGCGTCTTACAAAATCCTGAGGTTGCTCTAGCTGAGCCAAAGTCTGATTGGTATTTGACATAATCGAGTACTAGTTGTGTTGCGCAATGAATATAAGTGCCGCGACTATGCGCGGCACATGAGTTTTAGCAGCGGTTTACCGCAAATTTAGTCTTCGTCGATGCTAGCTTCGTAGCCGTCGGCATCCAATAAGGCGTCGACTTCACTGGCGTCGTCAGCTTTAATCTTAAACATCCAACCATCGCCGAAAGGGTCTGAATTGACCAGTTCAGGCGAGTCTTCAAGATCTTCATTAACAGCGATGATTTCACCGCTGATAGGCGCATAAACATCAGACGCCGCTTTTACTGACTCGGCAACGACAATATCGTCGCCCGTGCTAACTTGATCACCGACATCCGGTAGTTCGACAAACACCATGTCTCCCAGCAGATCTTGGGCGTGTTCAGTAATACCCACAGTGAATACACCATCACCTTCTGGGCGAACCCACTCATGAGTAGCGGTATAACGAAGCTCTTTTGGAATGTTGCTCATAATTGATCCTGCTATTGAATTTTAGTTATCTGTTAAAACACTTTTGCCATTGCGAACAAAACTGGGTTTTACCACATTTACTGTAACCCACTTTTTGCGCATTTCCACTTCAACTGTCTCGCCTACATCAGCAGGTACCCGAGCCATGGCAATCGAATGGCCTAAGGTAGGAGAAAATGTACCTGAAGTGATAACACCATTCCCGGCCTCACAGCGAACGGCCTGACCTGCTCGCAGTACGCCCTTATCTTTCATTACCAAGCCCACTAACTTGTCTGTGCCGGCAGCTTTTTGTTGCTCTAGCGCCGCGCGCCCAACGAAGTTACGATCCTGTGGTTCCCAAGTAATCGTCCAGCCCATATTCGCCGCTAACGGGGATATCGTTTCATCCATATCTTGCCCGTATAAGTTCATACCAGCTTCTAAGCGCAGCGTATCGCGCGCGCCCAGTCCGCACGGTTTTACTCCTGCGTCGAGTAGTTGTTGCCATAACGCAACCGCATCAGCTTTGTTGACAATAATTTCGTAACCCGCTTCACCGGTATAACCCGTCGTGGCGATGAAAAGGTCTTCGGCTTGTACACCAAAAAACGGCTTCATACCTTCGACCGCTTCTTTTTGTGCCGCAGAAAATACCTGCTGCGCTTTTTGCTTGGCGTTGGGCCCCTGCACCGCAATCATTGCAAACTCATCGCGAGCCTGAATATTGACAGCAAACCCTTCGGCTTGCTGATTCAACCAGTTCATGTCTTTTTCACGCGTTGCTGAATTAACCACTACCCGATAATTGGTCTCGTCGAAATGATAAACAATCAGGTCATCAATAACCCCACCCGCTTCATTTAACATACCGGAATAAAGCGCTTTGCCTTTGACTGTTAATTTGGCGACGTCATTCGCTAGCAAATGGCGAAGATACGCCTTTGCTTCTGCACCCTGCACATCAACAATCGTCATGTGCGACACATCGAACATTCCGGCGTCTTGTCTAACTGCATGATGCTCTTCGATTTGCGAGCCATAATTGATGGGCATATCCCAACCAAAAAAGTCGACCATTTTGGCACCAAGGTCTACGTGGGCTTGATATAAAGCAGTATGCTTATTCATAGTGGTTGTCGCTACGCTGTTACTTATTTAGCCATTGAGTATAGAAAGCACCTGCTCGACAAACAAATTTGAATTACTTATCATCTCATAAGTTTTTTAAATGTATTTAGCACCTAACATTAGATTACTTAATCATGAAGCAACTCTCAATGGACGCTCTGCGAACGTTTGTCACCATAATCAACCAAGGCGGGTTTGCTAAAGCGGGCGACTTATTGGGCCGCTCGCAACCCGCTATCAGCCTACAAATAAAGAAACTTGAATCGCAACTCAACAGCAAGCTTTTTAGCAAAGTTGGGCAGCGTTACCAGCCAACTACCCATGGGCAGTGGTTGTATCAAAAAGCGTCCCAAATTCTTGCGTTGAATGATGAAGTATTCCATTTTAGTGAGCAAGACCCGCTGCGCGGCCGGATGCGCTTGGGGATCCCGAGTGAGTTCGCGTCGATATTACTGCCCTCAATCATTGGAGAGTTCTCCTCTCAATATCCTGATGTAGCGTTAGAAGTTACTTCATCATTGAGTCGTGATTTATTGCATGAACAGCAGCGTGACGCTTTTGATGTGATCCTAGCGCTAACCGATGACTCTATGGCTGCTCAAGCTGACTATCAGGTCCAAGATGAGCTGGTCTGGATAAGTTCACGCGGTCAACCAACAGACTCCGGCCTGATTTCTCTGGTTCTCGCCCCTGATGGCTGCGTCTATCGTAGCCGCGTGATCGAGTGTTTGAAACAACAAACGGTGCCCTGGCGTATCGCCTATACCAACGCTGACCTCAGTGGTCTCAGTGCAGCTATGAGTCAGGGCATGGGAATAACAGCACTAGCTAAACGCAGCGTGCCGGATAACCTAGTCGTTATAAACAAACCTTTCTTACCGGATTTAGGTAAGGTCAATATCTGCTTGTTCGACTTAGCCAAACAGCGGAGCCAGCGGAATCAGTCCACCATCAGTCGTACATTAATGCAATTTATTGCGCGGCGCCTGCCACGCTCTTGAAACACTTGAGAAATTTCAAATCTGGCGTAAGCTGAATGTGTTGGAGTTGTAAGTTGGCTATGGAACGGTCCCATCACTTAACAGGAATTACTATGACGTTTAAACACACACTTTCAAAAACTGCATGTTTAGCCGCGATTGTCGGCTTGGGTTTTGTTGGCAACGCGACTGCTGATGACCATGAAGAAACCTACTCAACAGAAGCGTATTGCTTATTACAAAAAGAAAATGTAGACCCAAGGTACTTACAAGCGTACGCCGACAAGTTAGGTCTTGTGCCGTCACGCAAAACGTGTCGTTCATTTTTGGAATTTGCTGAAGCGGTAACGCCAAAAGAGTGGGACTACCCGCAAGGCCGCCCATACCCTGGTAGCGTGATCCGCTTGACCAAAGATCAAATCGAGAAAATTAAAGCTGCGAAAAATAGCGATAAGTAATCGTTTCGTCCCCCTAGAAACTAGGGGGAAATCTTGATTTCTGAGTTGATCATAGCCGCATAAACCGTCAGATTAGACAAACGCATCGCACATTTCCCACGCGCTTTTTATTGAAATTTATTCTGCCCCTACTGACATCGTTTGATGACGTAGTTGCCCTAACAACACCTCTTGCTCATAAAGATTGGCGCCTTTGGCGTCGAGCGCACGCAGCGTAATCCGTGTATTTTCCAGCGGCTCTTGCCAGGCAATATCGAGCTTGCCGAAATGGGACTGGCGGTGAACGCTACTGACGCGAAATGAGTTGAGTTCATCGACAGGTTTATATGCGTCTGTCATGCCACTGACGGTAAAATCCCAGAGTGGATACGGCGGTTTGTCACCGAGCTGCCCCTTATCAACCGACACCTCTGTGAGATGACGATCGCCGGAAATGATCACAACACCGGAAGCGTTGGTACTAGAAATCAATTGATACAAACGTTCACGCTCGTGAGGCATATTCCCCCAGGTTTCCCACCCATGCTCATGAGCTACCACCTGAATACTACTGATCAGTAAACGGATCTCCGCGGGCTTGAGCAACTGCTCTTCCAACCATTGCCACTGGGTTTCCCCTAGCAAGGTAAGGGTTGCGTCAGAGGTCGGTTTGTATGGCCCGAGCCCCTCCTCATTGCTGTTCTCTTTACGCAATAAAGGATCACGATGATAACGCGTGTCTAACATGATCACCTGTACACGCTTGCCTGGTTCGCCAAAGACTCTTGAATGATAGATTCCAGCTTGTTTGCGAATGGGGTCATTATCAGCAAAACCGAAAAAATCAAGGAATGCTTGCTGGCTTAATGACTTCAATGGGTATTCTTTACCCCCATCATTCATGCCGTAGTCGTGATCATCCCAAGTTGCCATGATAGGTACCTGAGATCTAAAATCGGCAAACGCTGGCTTGCTGGCGAGCGTTTGATAAGCCTCAGTAAAGCGTTTTGGATCGCGCACGGGATGGGAAATACGTTGCCCCCATTGATCAACGTGGACATCAGCGTATTGATTATCACCAATAAATAAAAACAAATCGGGCGATGCCCTTCCGATGGTCTCCCAAATGGGTTGCGGTTCACGCTCTTTTGCACATGAGCCAATAGCAATACTGTTAATTGCATCTGGCCATCGCGGGCTGGCAGCGACACTCGAAACTACAAATAAGGCGCACCCAATTAAACCGTACTTCATACTGACTCCCATACCCAATTGATATGCAGTGTGATCAACCATCTAGAGTATTGCAACTCTTGAGATATTGCCATTCATGCGTAATGACATCATTATTTGCTAAATTCATCAAATGCCTGCATGGCATCTGCAGCGTACATCAATGAAGGACCGCCTCCCATGTAAATCGCCATGGCTAAGGTTTCTTCCACTTCTTCTTTGCTGGCGCCTAACTCAACCAATGCCTTTACATGAAAACCGATACAACCATCACAACGGGTCGAAACACCAATGGCCAGCGCAATAAGCTCCTTGGTTTTCTTATCTAAAACACCATCGGCCGTGGCGGCCTTAGCCATCGCGGAGAATCCTTGCATAGTCTCATTAATATCTGTGCGTAGTCCTTTCATATTTTTCGAAATGCGCTGGGTAATTTCAACGTATGACTTACTCATAGGGGGCTCCTTATGATCGTATAGGGTTAATCTCTCAACATGGGTAATAACAATAGTTCTATGTCACTTACCATTAAGTTTGCGTAACAAATAAAACTTCATTATATTAGCGATTACTAATATTAAATCAAACGTTTTAAGATGCTTCTTGCGCCTAATTTCGAAACCTTTAAAACCAGTGTAGTAAAAGCTGAACAGCTGTTAAAGCTGCTGGCGAACCAACACCGTTTACAGATTCTTTGCTGCCTACTGCAAAGTGAAAAATCAGTTGGCGAGCTCGAAGAAACTCTAAATCTGTCGCAGTCAGCCATATCTCAACATCTCGCAAAATTGCGTCATTCCGGGATAGTTTCAGGCCAGCGTAGAGGGCAGAAAATCTTTTATCAATTAACCAATATTGAAGCGCATGCCATTTTAACAACACTCTACTTAGCCTACTGCAAAGATAAGTAAAATCTAATATAGGAGAAAGTTATGCAAATCCAAAATGCAACTGCACAACAAGTCAAACAGTGGTTAGATGATGGGCAAGCAGTATTAATTGATGTGCGTGAACCCAACGAATTTACTCAAGCGCACATCCCTGGAGCAACATTGTTGCCGCTTGGCAATATTAGTGCAGCAGACTTACCAAAAGTGCAAGAGAATATCGTTATTTATTGCCAAAAAGGCGGCCGTGGCAATAAAGCCTGTATTAAGGTCACCAGCGAAAGTGATTTGACGGTATTTAATCTTGAAGGTGGGATTGAAGCATGGGCTGCCGCGGGCTTTCCCGTAAATAGTTAGATAATAATTTATCGCGCAGAGCATGCAGAAATGCGTTCCTATGGTATGGTTAGCACACCACGAAATCATAAAGTTAACCCTATCATGAAAATCGCCCTTATCGCTTTTCTTGCCTGCTTTTCATTCACCACATATGCCGCGCCAGGCGCGCCAGCGCCTGCTCGACAGGCCGCAGAAGGAGAAGGTCCTTACCCTCAGTTGATTTTACGTGGTGTCACGTTAATCACCGGCGAAGGTGCTCCGCCACGGGGGCCGGTTGATATCGTCATCGAAAACGATCGGATTGTGAACATCGTGAGTGTCGGGCATCCGGGCGTTCCAATTGTTGCTAAGCGTCCTCAGCTTGCTGAGGGTGGAAAAGAAATAGATTTGCATGGCCATTATGTTCTTCCTGGCTTTGTGGATATGCATGGCCATATCGGTGGGTCAGCTGATGATATTCCGGCTGAATATGTGTTTAAGTTATGGTTAGGGCATGGCATAACGACCGTGCGGGAACCCGGCAGTTTCAATGGCCTTGATTGGGTTATGGATCATGTTGAGCGCAGTGCTACAAACACTATTGTCGCGCCCCGGATCGTGCCCTACCTTGGGTTTGGGATGGGTTCCAAAGAGCCGATCGCAACCCCAAAGCAGGCAAGAGATTGGATTAAACAGGCGGCCAAACAAGGTGCCAAAGGCGTAAAGTTTTTTGGTGCTAGCCCAGAAATAATGCAAGCGGCGTTAGACGAAGCCCAAAAGCGCGGGCTGGGTACTATGATGCATCATGCACAATTGAATGTAATGAGCATGAACGCGCTTGATTCCGCTCGCTTAGGGCTTACCACCATGGAGCATTGGTATGGATTACCTGAAGCGCTGTTTGAAGATCAGATTATTCAGGATTACCCCACAGATTATGACTACAATGATGAACAGCACCGTTTTGCTGAGGCAGGCAAATTGTGGCAACAAGCCGCAGCGCCGGGGAGCCCCAAGTGGACGGAAGTACGGGATGAGTTGATCGCGCTCGATTTTACCATTAATCCAACGATGACAATTTACGAAGCCAGTCGCGACTTGATGCGAGAGCGTTTCGCTGAGTGGCATGCTGACTATACCCTCCCCACACTGTGGGAATTTTTCACTCCCAGCCGTTATGCGCATGGTTCTTATTGGTTCGATTGGACAACCCAAAACGAGATTGACTGGAAACACAATTTTCAACGCTGGATGACATTTCTCAATGACTTTAAAAACCATGGCGGGCGCGTAACCACAGGTTCAGACGCGGGCTACATTTATAAAATATACGGTTTCGCTTATGTGCGAGAATTAGAACTTCTGCAAGAGGCCGGATTTCATCCGCTAGAAGTTATTCAAGCTGCCACGCTAAACGGAGCACAGGCGCTGGGCATGGACAACGAAATTGGATCGATTACTATCGGCAAAAAGGCCGACTTTGTTATTGTAAAAGAAAATCCATTGCATAATTTTAAAGTGCTTTATGGAACTGGGCACTACCAATTAAACAGTGCTAACGAACCCGTTCAAACCCAGGGCGTCGTTTATACCGTGAAAGATGGAATTGTCTTTGATTCTCAACAGTTATTAGCCGATGTTCGTGCAATGGTAAAGCAAGCAAAAGAGTAACGCCACAACGCACATGATTTAACGGACACGAGTACCAACAAAGAATAATCCAACAAGCATCATTAAGAGGATTATTGGAGGCTCAGGCGGGGGCTCGCTTTGAGATTCATGCTTTGTGGCCTTGCCATTAGCAATGAATTTTTGCAATAAATCAGATTGACTCTTTGCATGACTGGCGGCGACCGTTGACTGGGGAGTCTCGTTCCCGGTGCGCTGACGTTCAAGGTTACCTTCATCATTAATGCTTTGACGCGTGAAAGGGTTTGCATCTGATGCAGTATTGTTTTGCTCAATGCGCTCATCAGACATTGTGGCTGGCTGTGACACGTCGGCTGATTTTGCGCCTACAGGTGATACCAACAATAGCGTTATAAAAATGGCTAAATATTTCATGATGATCCCCTAAACAAAGCTCAGAACAGAGGATAGCCAGAGCAACTAACTAGGCCTATGGCAATTTCCGCCATTTTTGCTACTCAATCACCAAGGGCCTGCTGCATAAGAAAACGTTTGGCTGGTGCGAGTTCGTTAGCGCCGGCCATTCCCAGTCCGCGGATAAGCTTTATAACGGGTTGGCTGCCAGAAAATCCGCGCTTGAACCCTTCCATGGTGGCAATCATCTTAACTGCCGCAGCCTTTCTATCTCGTTCAAAAGCGCGTAAGGGGGCAATGGCACCCAAATCCTCAATGGGGATATTCACGATAGCCTCAGCCAACGCAATGCTGTCCTGAAAACCAAGATTCACGCCCTGACCAGCGAGCGGGTGAATAGTATGCGCGGCATCACCAATCAACACTGCGCGATTGGATACCCATTGCCGCACATAACGCATGGTCAGAGGAATGCAATGCCGTGAATTAAGCAATTCGCATTGCCCTAACTGCATATCCAGGTGAGTTGCCAGGCGCTGACAGAACTTGTGTTCAGGCAGCCCCATCAAATCCTCAGCATACTGAGTATCTTGCGACCAAACGATGGAACACTGATCGATAGCGCTGAGAGGTAAAAATGCCAACGGACCTGTTGCAGTAAATGCCTGACGGGCAGTTTGTTGATGCGGTTGCTGAGTTTTAACCGTAGCGACAATTGCGCTTTGGTCATATTGCCAAAACGTCATGGGCGTTTGCATTAAGCGGCGCACTGTCGAATTAGCCCCATCGGCCCCGACCACCAAGCGTGCTGAAACTAGTTTTTGGTCTGCGGCCAAAAGTAATGCGGATGAATCATTAGATTCAATTTTGTTGAGCTGGAAATCCTCAATAATCGTTGTATTGGGCTGTCCTTTGACAACCGCATACAACGCATTAACTATGTTTTGATTCTCAACAATACAGCCTAACGCTGCATGTTCAGTGTCGGCAGCAGAAAAATCGATTCGCGCAAAGCTATCCTTTTCCCAAACCTGCATATTGGTGTATTCGCAAACTCTCTCCGACTGGACTTTGGACCATGCATTCACTCGTTGTAACAATCTTTGCGAAGTAACATTCAATGCCGATACGCGGCAATCTGTAACCTCTGGAAGCTCGCGATGCACCCTCCCTTGGCTGAGTACAACCACCTGCAAGTCACTGTCGGCTAACTGCGCTGCCAGCGCCAAGCCCACCATTCCAGCCCCGACGATGGCGATATCACAATTAACCAAAGCGATACCCCATAGCTCTGCGCGCAAAGCGTTGTTTTAGTGTGGAAAATTTATTCATTGCTAACAGTCCCACATTGCGACCAACCGTTAACGGGAAGAAGGTATTCGAGAAACAGCGGACCAACCCGTCAGTGCTGTGCATAATCAGTTGACGATCATCTTTGCGCATTTGCGCATACGTGTTCAGGTTGGAAAAGCTACCGATATCTTCGACATCAGTGTTTTGCAACAAAGCGACTAGATCCATAACGTCTCGTAATCCCAGATTAAATCCCTGCCCGGCAATCGGGTGCAAGGTTTGTGCGGCGTTCCCTACGACTAAACTGCGATGCCGCGTTACCTCTGAAGTATATCTTAAACACAATGGATAACTTTCACGTGCGCTGACTCGAACGCAGCGCCCAAAATGCGCGCCCAATAATGGCGTTAATTCACGGATAAAGAATTCATCATCATGCATTAAATGTTGTTTATATTCAGATGAGTCCTGTGAAACTGTCCAGACCAATGAATATAGCCCGCCTGCATTACCGGCTTGATTTAACCTTAGAGGCAGCAGAGCCAAGGGGCCACTCTCGGTAAAGCGCTCGTAGGCCCAGTTTTGGTGTGCAGACGTTACTTCCAGATTGGCAATTATTGCCTCTTGCGCGTAGTGTTCTGTGTTTTCCTCGTAGCCTAGATTTTGAGCAATACCTGATCCACCACCATCGGCAACAACCAATAAACGAGTATTCAATGTTTTTCCGTCAGAAAGAGTAATGTGCTGATGTGTCGATCCCGTCATCACTTGCGTGATCTTGCACGGACAACGAAATTGTAATCGACTATCCGCTCTCGCCAACTCTTTTTCCAGCGCCTGAAATAAACTTGTTCCCATCGCTTGCAACGGTGCAACGACACCCAGAAATGATTGCTTAAGCTCAGTTGCAGAAAGAAAACATTTTCCTATGAACCCCTGATCAGACACTTGAATGTGATGGATCTCACACCCATGCAGTTCGCCAAAATGCTCACTGACACCCTGAATTAACTCGGCCAAATATTGATACGTCGACGCTCCAAGCGCTAAACAGCGACTATCAAACGCTGGATGATGCTGCGCTTGCATAACTTTCGCTTCAACCAACGCGACTGACAATGATGTACAGCGAGCTAACGCCAGCGCTAAGGATAAACCCACTACGCCAGCGCCCACGATAGTCACGTCAGCATCGAATGCAATCACGTCATTGGGTTGCTTAGAGTTCGCGGCCACGTTGGATCAACGCCTCAATATCGGAAATAGTTTTAGGCACGTCCGCAGTCAAATTGATAAAGCCTGTATCCGTGATCACAATGTTATCTTCGATTCGCACACCAATCCCCTGATATTGCTCAGGCACATTCGTCGTAGGACCAAAATACAATCCTGGTTCAACTGTTAATACCATGCCAGGCAATAAAGGCCGATCGTTACCGTTAATTTTGTAATCTCCCACATCATGCACATCAAGTCCCAAGTAGTGCCCTAGTCCATGCATAAAGAAGGGTTGATAGGCTTTCTTAGCGATCAATGCTGCACATTCACCCTGCAATATATCTAGTTTAATTAAGCCATTCACCAACACCTCTAAACAGGCGCGCGTGGCTTTTGATAAAGTACTGCCTGGTCGTAATTGTTCGAGTGCCGCTGCCTGAGCATCGAGTACTAACTGATAAATTTGCGCTTGTGGCTCTGAGAAGGAACCGCTGATAGGAAACGTTCGCGTGATATCAGCAGCATACCCTGCATATTCAGCACCAGCATCAATGAGCACCAATTCTCCATCATTTAGAGCATCACTATTTTCGGTGTAATGTAAAATACAGGCGTTCTCTCCGCTACCGACAATAGTGTTGTACGCAGCATGTCGCGCACCTCGCGAGGCAAACTCGTGTAACAGAGCCGCCTCTAACTGATATTCATACTCCAGTTGCGTAACCTCACGCATGGCGCGGCAATGCGCAGCAGCGCTAATCGTTGCCGCTTTTTGCATCAACTCCAGCTCGTCAGGCTGCTTGATTAACCGCATTTCATGCAGTATCGGACGCACATCTAACAGAGTCTGTGGCGCTTGCTTACTCTGCTTAGGTGCACTCCTCAGTTTGTCTAACGCCGCAAAAACCAACTCGTCAGCAGACGCTGACTGGCCGATGGCAAAATATAAATGCGCATGTCCGTCAAGCAAATCGTGTAACGCCCATGGAAGTTGTTCAACTGTACAAGTATCGTCCATTAAGTAAGCGCTCAAGGCGGCATCGGGCCCCACTCTTCGACCGTGCCATATCTCTGCCTGTTGGTCCTTGTCCAAACAGGCAAGTAGGCTGTACTCCCCGTCATACTGATCGCTATTGGACAAGAGTAACCACGCATTGGGCTCATGAAACCCAGTTAAATACCAAAAATCACTGTCTTGACGAAAGTGATATTCGGTATCGCGACTGCGCGTTTTTAATTGTGCCGCAGGAACCACAACGACACTATTCGGTTGGAGTTTGGCGAGAAGTGCACGGCGACGTGCCAAAAAAGCAGTGCTATCCATACAACAGAAACCCTTAATGAACGGTTGGTGGCGCTTGACTATCGTCTAAGGGCGAATGACCAAGCTCGCTGAAACACAACATGGTCGAAACCCTCACGTATTCTTGGACTTCAAAGAGCGCCTTTTCGGATTCCTCATCGTCGGTCATCGCATCTTCTAATTTGACAATTTCAGCAAAATCTTCCAGCGCTTCTTTGACATCATCTGAGCAATTTGACAAGTCATTTTGCTGCAAACCGAAACCGGTCATAAAGCCCTGAACATAATTAATTAAGGCACTGCCACGTTCGTTTATTGGCGCTGAGTCATCGGGTAGCAGTAAGGAAAGCGCAAACTCGCCATCCACCATCTGCTGGCTGGTTTGTTCGAACAATTGCTGCAACGATTGTTCAACCTCTTGTGCTAATGGTTCACCTGCATTAAACATATCGGCAATGGCAGGCATCCAATTCCGGTCGCTCAAGGACAATCCTCCAGCCATCATGCCGCACAAAATGCCTTGTAATTCAGCAGCATCTGCAGTCACCTTATTGCGCATTAGCAGCGCTGATAACGTTTCGTAATGTAGTTCGCTCAAAAAACACTCTCAGGCTAAGAAATCACCTTTGTATGCTAACAAATTTATTCCAATACTGCGCGCTGGAAATATGATCTGCTTTCTACTTTCCAACGTTTGCGCTACCCTTACGCCAATAATAATTCAAACAATGCCTCCTGGGGTATTTGCCAGTTCATTCATGTCCCTGGCCGATGCTTTTTACCAAGGAAGTTGATTCCACTGCTTTTGTGCAAGCTCGGCTCGTATCGAGACGCCTGCGGCAGTGATGAAACTTCCGCCCTGAACTTTCGGTTCACGGGCGCACATGAACAGCGGTACTTTGGGAGGCGCCTTTTCAGTTAACAGGAAAACGATGGCCGTTATTAATTTTGGCTCAATTAACATTGACCATGTTTATCAGGTTGAGCATTTCGTTCAACCTGGTGAAACAATTGCTTCACATCACTACCAACAATTGCTTGGCGGCAAAGGCGCGAATCAGTCAATTGCGTTGGCTAAAGCCGGCGCTGAAGTACGTCATGTTGGACGCATCAACAATAACGACGCGCACATCAAGCAAACACTGATAAAACAGGGTATTGATTGCAAACACGTGCAATGCACAGACACCCCTTCCGGGCACGCGATTATCCAAGTGACTCCCAATGGTGAAAATGCAATTGTGCTATTTGGTGGCGCTAATCAAGAACTTGATCATAAAACGGTATTAGCGGCGCTCGATAACGTTAAGTCGACTGACTGGGTGTTAACCCAAAACGAGACTTCGGCGATTGAAGATGCGCTTAAACTAGCCAAAGAGAAGGGCTTGAAGGTCGCGTTTAATCCCGCGCCGATGACGGAATCGGTTAAGTCTTTGCCACTTGAGTGTATTGACCTGCTTATAGTCAACGAAGTCGAAGCCGCAGAATTTGCCGGAACCCAGGATATGGCTGGAATTGAGGCATACTTTACTGAGCACTGGCAGCATGGCGAGGTGATTATCACGTTAGGTAAGCAAGGCGTTATCATGTTGCGCAAAGGACAAAAAATCGAAGTCTCAGCGTTTGTTGTTGACGCCATCGACACCACTGCTGCAGGTGATACATTTATTGGCTATTTCCTCGCCGCATACACGGATCATGTCGATCCTAAACAGGCGTTGACCCGCGGGTGTGCAGCTTCTGCATTAGCTGTTACTGTTGAAGGTGCCGCGCAGTCGATTCCAGATGTTGATAAAGTTAATCGATTTTTAGCAAAGCACAGCTAAACCTATTTAATTGGACACACACATGGCAGAAAAAATAATTTTAGATACGGATCCGGGAATTGATGATGCGATGGCAATTTTCTTCGCGTTTCAATCGCCGGATATTGAAGTTCTAGGCTTAACCACTGTATACGGCAACGTGCCTGTAACCATGGCTGCACGGAACGCGGTTACGTTATGCGAACTTGCTGGACAGGATATCCCAGTTACTCAAGGCGTAGGGATGCCTTGGGTAGGTCCGGAATCTTCATATGCGCACTTTGTGCATGGCGACGATGGCTTTGGCAATATTGGCTTTCCGCTCTCAGATAAACCGCTTGATCCGCGCAGTTCGGCCCAATTTATCATTGATACTGTTCGGGCAAATCCTGGCGAAGTTACGCTGGTAGCAATTGGCCCATTGGGTAATCTTGCTTTGGCGTTACGTCTTGATCCAGAGTTACCTAAGTTGGTTAAGGGAGTCAAGATCATGGGTGGTGCAGCCTTTGTGAAAGGCAATGTCACTCCCGTAGCAGAAGCGAATATATGGAATGATGCCTTCGCTGCAGACATCGTTTTTAGTGCTGATTGGGATATCACCATGTTTGGTCTGGATGTCACCAACAACGTTCCCTTTGACCCTAGTTTTGTTGATGTGCTAGCCAGCAAGAATGGTAAGCTAGGTGGCTTCGTACAGCAATCTGCGCAGTTTTACATTGATTTCTATTCACAAAATCGTGATGACCGCGTGTGTTTCTTTCACGATGCGTTTCCGCTAGCTTTTTTGATTGATGAAAGCTTATTTGAACTCACCGAAGGCCATATCCGCGTCGCGACTGATCCATTAAATCGCGGTCAAACTGCCGTAGCTCCGCTGGGCACGACGGCGAGTCCATTATGGTTAGACGCGAAGAAAATCAAAGTCGCAACCGGCGTGGACCATGCCCGACTGACTCAGTTGTTTATCGATACCTACGCTAAATAAGCCTTGGAGCAAGCAGATAAATCGGCATTGCGCCGCCACTTCAGAGCGGCGCGTAATGCGTTATCAGAGTCACAACAACAACAGGCGGCACAAGACTTGTGCCACCAGCTGTCCACGCTATCCCTCTTCTCTAAAGCTAAAAGAATTGCCGTATATCTGGCCAATGATGGTGAGTTGAATTTGACTCCAACCATAACTGCATGTTGGCAGCTAGGTATAAAAACTGCGTTGCCAGTATTAGATCCGTACCGTTCAGGTCATTTGCAGTTTCAGCACTACCATACGAATACTCCAATGAATGCTAATCGGTATGGCATCGCTGAGCCAATCTACTCAGCTAACGATTGTGTCCGCTTAAACGAATTAAATGCACTGTTCCTGCCGCTAGTTGCGTTTGATAGTAAAGGCAACCGCTTAGGTATGGGGGGGGGCTTTTACGATCGTACATTAGCTGACTTAGAAAGCGCAGATAAACCAATTTTGATTGGTATTGCCCACGATTGTCAGCATACTGAGGAATTGCCCACAGAGCCTTGGGACATTCCACTCGACTATATTGTAACTCCCTCTTTGAAGTTAGCTGCCGCGGGATAGAAAAACGCTAAAAATTTTTCTGCTTGCTCTAAATTCAGCCTAAGTTGCGCTACAATTAGGCGCTTCACAGTTGCTGTATTTCAATCAAGGCTCACAATGACAAAAGACGATAAAAAACGCGCTGCAGCTACCGCTGCTGTCGCTTATGTGCAAGAAGACAGTATTATTGGGGTTGGCACGGGCTCTACCGTGAACTATTTCATTGACGCTTTAGCCCCTATCAAGCATAAGATCCAAGGTGCGGTGTCTAGTTCAGATGCATCGACCGCGCGACTGAAGGCTCTGGGCATTGAGGTTTTTGATCTCAACAGCGTGGATGATTTAGCGATTTACGTGGATGGTGCTGATGAAATTACCGAGCACAAACACATGATCAAAGGCGGTGGGGCGGCACTAACACGCGAAAAGATAGTCGCAGCAGTGGCTAAACAGTTTATTTGTATCATCGACGATACTAAACAAGTGCCGATGCTCGGTAAATTCCCGTTACCGGTTGAAGTGATACCGATGGCACGCTCCTATGTTGCGCGAGAAATTGTGAAACTGGGTGGCGACCCGGTCTATCGTCAAAACGTGATCACCGATAATGGTAATGTGATTTTAGATGTGCACAACTTAAACATCTTGAATCCCAGTGAACTTGAATATCAACTCAATAATATTGTCGGCGTCGTGACCAACGGCCTTTTCGCCCAGCGCGGAGCAGACCTAGTCTTGGTTGGCGGTGAAAATGGCGTTGAAACCCTGAAATAGCACAATTAAGTCTTTTTATTTACCAAGACATCTGGTATTTTCCAACTTCTTTTGGACGTCTAGATGTCTTAACTAACCTTCAAGCCGAGAGCCACGCATCATGAGTAAAGTTTCGCTGCCTAAAGATAAAATCAAGATCCTGTTATTGGAGGGCTTGCACCCCAGTGCAATCGAGACACTAGAAAGTAACGGCTACCACAACATTGAGAGTTTAAAAACGTCGTTACCAGAAGATGAATTGATCGAAAAAATTAAAGATGTGCACTTCATTGGGATCCGCTCACGCACTCAGCTAACTCAACGTGTCATTGATGCAGCTAACAAGCTGGTGGCCGTTGGCTGCTTTTGTATCGGTACCAATCAAGTTGATCTTGCGGCAACTCAAGCTCGCGGCATCCCGGTGTTTAACGCGCCATTTTCCAATACTCGCTCAGTCGCTGAATTGGTGCTGGGTCAAATTATACTGCTGTTACGTGGCATTCCAGAAAAGAACGCCAAGGCGCACCGCGGTGAATGGTTAAAAAGTGCCGTTGGTTCCTTTGAAGCGCGCGGTAAAACACTCGGTATCATTGGATATGGACATATCGGAACACAGTTAAGCATTCTCGCTGAGCACCTTGGAATGCGGGTGCAATTTTTCGATATTGAGGACAAACTGGTGTTGGGTAACTCAAGCCAAGTCAAAAGCCTTAAAAAACTTTTGAATACATCTGATGTCGTTACCCTTCATGTACCTGAAACCGTGCAAACGATGAACATGATTGGCAAGAAAGAGTTAGCCGAAATGAAACCCGGCGCTATCTTAATTAACGCAGCCCGCGGCACAATTATCGACATCGACGCGTTAGTGGACGCGCTGCAGCGTAAGCATATCAGCGGTGCTGCGATTGACGTTTTTCCAGTCGAACCCAAATCTAATGATGAAGAATTTGAGTCACCTTTACGCCAATTTGATAATGTAATTCTCACTCCGCATGTAGGAGGAAGTACACAAGAAGCACAAGAGAACATTGGTATTGAGGTCGCCGGTAAACTGGCCAAATACAGTGATAACGGTTCAACTTTATCGGCTGTTAACTTCCCAGAAGTTTCGTTACCGGCACATACTGATACGTCGCGACTGTTACATATCCATATCAACCGTCCTGGTGTATTGACCCAAATTAACCAGGCCTTTGCAGACAAAGGTATCAATATTCTCGCGCAGTATTTACAAACCAACGACAGTATTGGATATGTAGTTATTGATGTAGAAGCTGACCGCGCAATGGATGCATTCGCAGAAATGGAAAAAATTGAAGGTACGATTAAAGCCCGCGTATTGCACTAGCATTAGCTAACCTTGTGGGGACTGACTATCGTATTCGACGGTCAATCATTATATCCCATATCAAACGCAAAAAAGGAGAGTCGAGACTCTCCTTTTTTCACCCATAAACGGCTTCGCGCCGGCCTTGTTTTTTTAACAGCAAGGCAAGCAACGAGACGTTTAAAAGAATGTGTAAACCAATGTGATGGCCGTTTCGGTGTCAAGGTTATCGACACCTTCCGCAACATCGCTGTTATGATCCAGCTTTAATGATAGTTTCATAGAAAGCGCACCACTGATCGTAGCAGTCAATGCTGATTCTGCCCGCGACTTAGTGTTGTCTGAACCAATTTCAGTACTGAACTTTTGAGTGAACTTAGAGGTTTCAGAAATGAACCACGTGTAATTAAAAGCACCACGTAAGATTGCGCTATCAAGATCTTCACCAGTTTGGCTTTCAGAAAATGAATAACCAGGACCAATACTGTAATCGAAACTGCTTGTTTCATCTTCCCAGACTTTCTGGTTCCAACCGGCAGCGATAGTCGCTTGATATTTAAAGTTACTAAATCTGTCATCTTCATACGAAGCAAAGGCAAAGATCCGATGATCAGGGTTTTCTAATTTATAGTTTCCCTGTGCCGAAGCAAAGAATTTCTGCGCTGAAGTCTGTTCAACGTCCTCACCTAAATCGTTAGTGACCGTATCTTGCTTATACAGGCCCTCAACTAAATACTCGTTGCTCCACTTTTCTAGCTCTTGCTTGGCGTTTAAGCCAGCACTGGCGGATGTAGTTTCGGTATTTCCCGTGGTAAAAATCAAACCAAATTCACCGTCCATCGTAAACGTGGACTCTTCAGCGGCTGTCGCATTAAACGCCGCTAACACTGCCCCAGCAATAACTAACTTTTTCATGTCTTTTCCTTTCATCGAAATGGTTAACTCCCTCGTTTGCAACGGCAATGCGATCAACTTGGGTATACTATGATTAATTGATTAAAAAAATTGATAAACCAAAGCTACAGATGTTTCTGTATCCAGGCTTTTTGTCTCTGCATCATTTAGGCCACTATTGTAATTCATTATAAACGAAAGCTTCATCGCCATTGAATCCATTATTTTAGCCGAAATCGAAGTCTCAGAGCGCGAGCGCGTGGTCGCATCGTTTGCTTCAGTGCTTAAAAACTGTCGCAGCTTGGCGACATCGGACAATTGCTGCTTGTACTCAATTGACGCGCGTAATATAAATCCATGTTTTTCTTCATCCACCGCACCATCATGCTCAATCGCCACACCATAACCAGGACCAATGCTGTATCTGAATTGATAGTTTTTTTCGTTAATCGCTTTTTGTGCCCATCCTGCAGCAATTGCAGCCTGATACTTGTATGCACTAAATCGATTATTGTCATACTCGCCGAAGACAAATAAACGATTGTCAGGGTCATCGAGCTTATAGTCCATTTGTGCGGTTGCGTATACTCGTTGCGCAGTTACATCTGTCCTACGACCTTCGTCGCTATCTACTTCAGATTCTTTGTACAGTAACTCTAGACGGTATTGATTACTCCAATTGTGAGTTTCATGGGTCGCATCCAATGCCCCCTTGATACTCGACGTGTTGGTATTTCCCGACGCGGTAATAAACCCGAGCTCACCATCCATTTCAAATATTGGGTCTGAATCCAGTTCATAATCTACGTCAAAATCCAAATCATAAACTGACTTCATAATATTGGCACTGGCTAACACTGAGCCATGCGCGCAAAAACAAACACCCAATAACATGAGATGTAACTTCATCCAGCCTTAACCTTCTAACTCAATAAGGTACTAGCAATACGCGCTGTATCACGATTCGTCATTTCGGTAATTTCAGCAATATCGTCATCACTTAAGCCCAGTGCCGGCTGAGTGTCATCAGCCCACAATGCTAGTGCACGATACTTTTCTTTATGCGCCTGTGATTCGGTAAGCTGCGCAGCGAAGGTCATAATCGCCACATCTTGGTCTTGCGCCACTCTAGCGCCGTTGTGCATTTGCGCTATCGGGTAATAAATTGGCAGGGGTAATTTCCAGCGCTCTAAAATAGCACCGCTACACTGAGCAAACACGAAACCAAGTACCTTTCGTTGCTTTTGCCAAGGTACGCCCGTCTCATTTTCATCAATAATTTGTCGGTATTGTTCAGAAGCATTTTTGGCAATCACAAGCTCAGCCAAACCTTGTAATATACCCATTGCAAAAAATCGGTCTGTGGCTCGCTTTTTTAACACGCCGGCAGTATTTTTGGCTGCCATACCGCAGTACACCGAATTATGCCAATGTCGATTCATATCAACGAGGTCATTGTCAAAGTGCTTGAAGGCTAATGACGCAGTTTCTGCCATCACAATGTTATATAAAGCTTCACCACCAATGACGGTGATCGCTTTGGTTACTGATTCAATTTGGCTAGGAAATCTAAACAATGCACTATTCGCTAAGCGAAGCACTTTTGCACTTAAGTTCGCATCCACAGCAATCATGCGCGCAATATCATCTAGATCATGCTTTCCGTCATCCAGCATGCCACGCAACTTTATGCAAACTTGCGGCAGTGTGAATGACTCTGATGCAGAGTCTGCAAACGTTTCTATCGGCATGTCATACCCCAATCCTCAAACTACTTAAAGTATAACGATAAACGCCTTATGAATTAAGGGTTTTTTACTTTATAGATAGATTAATTATGGGCTTAATGGAGTCACTGTGACTGATCGCCAGAACCGAACAGATCGCTCTGTTCGGGCGCCTGTTCAATGTCTGCTTGTGACCTTTTTAACGACGCACTCGCTCTACGCTTACAATTTTGTAAAATGATACGCTTGGCGGCATCAGAGATTTGCGTCCAATACAGCCGTTCTTCTCGACTCCTAAAGCAGCCTTTACAGAAACCGCGCTGATTGGCCTCGCACACACCGATACAAGGGCTTGGAACAGAAAACATTTCAATCTGTTGCAGCTGTGGATTAGGATTTTGTGAACTCATAGCATAAACGTAGCCGATGCATGCTCAACACTATAGCGCATTATATATTTTGATCGTTAGTTTATTCATACCCTCGAAGCACTACCTTGAATTGTGAACATGAAGGCTTTAATGCGCTATGACTAGCTCTCTAATTGCTAACTATTGCATGTACATATAATACCGTGAGACAAAGAACGTCTAACTCTATCGCCGCAATTATCGCGTATTCCTAAGTATTTCTTAAATCATTCGTTTAGAAAGAATGTCAAGTTTTGATGAATTTATGTAAAACAGGCTTGACACGCACTATTTGCAAAGCTAGCATTACATAAAGTCAAGCTTAGTTGACTTTATGTTTGAGAAGGTAAATTTTATGGTAAATATTGAATCAAAACCCTTGGCACAGCGCATGCGTGAGTCTAATCGCAGTTTATTTATTTGGACGAGCTGCTGGGTGATTAGTCTTGCAGTAATTGCTTTTGGCCCAAAGTTTTTCTGGGACTATGCGCCAACCTACAGCGTCATAGCGATTGCCGTAAATCTGTTTATGGGTTATCGCATGATTATTGCTAACAAGCGTCATTTTGATGGTTTAGATGAGTTACAGCGCCGTATCCACTTCAATGCGATGGCCATTTCGCTGGGTGTAAGTATGGTATTTGGAGCGATATATGGACTGCTTGAAGCTATCCGCTTGATCTCCTTTAGCCCAAATCCGTCCAATATTCTGTTTGTAATGGGGATCAGCTATATCGTTAGCGTGTTTATTGGGTTTAGGAAATACCAATGAAAAACCGATTAAAAGTACTTCGTGCTGAGCGTGACTGGACCCAAGCCGATTTAGCGAAAGCCTTGGATGTCAGTCGCCAGACTGTAAACGCAATCGAAACTGGTAAGTTTGACCCAAGTTTGCCATTGGCATTTAAAGCAGCCCGTATCTTCGCATGCAGCATTGAAGATATCTTTCAGGATCAGCAATAAAAAAGCCAGCAAACGCTGGCTTTTTCAAAGCTGTTAACGAATTAACGTTTCTTTGCCTTTGGATTCGGCATGTCGGTAATGCTTCCTTCAAAGATTTCTGAGGCTAAACCGATAGACTCATTCAATGTTGGGTGTGCATGGATAGTTAAAGCAACATCTTCAGCGTCAGCGCCCATTTCAATCGCTAAACCAATTTCGCCTAACATTTCACCTGCATTGGTGCCCACAATAGCGCCACCGATAACTCGCCCTGATTCTTTCTCAAAAATCATTTTGGTAAGTCCATCTGTTGCTGCAGAAGCAATTGCCCGACCAGATGCTGCCCATGGGAATGATGCCGTTTCGTAATTGATACCTTGCTCTTTAGCTTCTTTTTCAGTTAAACCAACCCAAGCAACTTCTGGCTCAGTGTACGCCACTGAAGGAATACAACGTGGGTCAAAGAAGTGTTTCTTACCTGCAATAACTTCTGCCGCCACATGCCCTTCGTGTACCGCCTTATGCGCTAACATTGGCTGGCCCACAACGTCGCCGATAGCGTGGATGTGCGCAACGTTGGTGCGCATTTGCTTATCGACATTGATAAACCCGCGATCATCAACATTAACACCGGCTTTATCCGCGTCGATCAGTTTACCATTTGGCTTGCGTCCGACCGCAACCAATACTTTGTCATAACGAACCGGCTCTTTAGGCGCTTGTTTACCTTCAAAAGTTACGTATAAACCATCGTCTTTCGCTTCAACTGCAGTAACTTTGGTTTCCAGCATGAGGTTAAACTTGTTTTTCAAGGTTTTGGTGTAAACCTTAACAATGTCTTTGTCTGCTGCTGGGATCAGTTGGTCCAGGAATTCAACCACATCAATCTGTGTACCAAGAGCATTATAGACAGTACCCATCTCAAGACCGATGATACCGCCACCTAATACCAACATTTTTTCTGGAATGTCGGCCATTTCTAAGGCACCAGTAGAGTCAATGACTCGAGGGTCATCCGCGGGAATAAATGGCAAAGATACTGGCTCTGAACCGGCTGCGATGATGGCATGTTCAAATGTGATGGTGGTTTTACCATCATTGCCTTCGACCTCGAGGGTGTTCGCACCGGTAAACTTACCGTAACCTTGCACATGTTTGACTTTGCGCATTTTAGACATGCCAGCTAAGCCTTTTGTCAGCTGGTTAACTACGCTGTCTTTCCAGGCGCGAATTTTATCAAGGTCAAATTGAGGTTCGCCAAATGTCACACCGTGTGCAGATAGGTGTTTTGCTTCCTGAATTACCTTAGCCACATGCAAAAGCGCTTTGGAAGGAATACAACCAACATTCAAACAGACACCACCTAGGGTTTCGCGGGCATCTACCACGACCGCATCCATACCTAAGTCTGCAGCACGGAACGCTGCGGAGTAACCACCAGGGCCTGCACCTAACACGACTACCTGAGTTTTTATTTCGCTCATTACGACCTCAAATTTAATTCAAATCAGAATGCCAACATACGTGACATAAGTATGCGCAGATTCTAATGTTCTGCGCATCCGAGTGCAAAAATATTAGGTAAATTGTTGAACAAAATACCCATTTTTCCAGTTTTACAGCAGAATTTGGCGTAAATCGCCCAATACACTACTCAAGTGCACAGCAAACCGCGCTGCGACAGCACCGTCAATAACCCGATGGTCGTAGGATAGTGATAATGGCAACATCAAGCGCGGCTCAAACTCTTTGCCATTCCACTTCGGTTTCATTTCACTTTTTGATACCCCTAATATGGCGACATCCGGCGCATTTACAATAGGAGTAAATGCAGTACCACCAATTCCACCCAAGCTTGAGATAGTGAAACAGCTGCCCTGCATGTCAGCAGCTTTTAATTTGCCGTCTCGCGCTTTAATGCTGATTTCAGTCAATTCTCTGGATAATTCCAGCACGCCTTTTTTATCAACATCTCTCACCACCGGCACTACCAATCCTCCCGGCGTATCCACTGCAATACCGATGTGGTAGTACTTTTTCTGGATCAACGATTCGCCAGACTCTGACAGTGAAGTATTGAACACCGGATAGGCCTTCAACGCATCTGCGCACGCCTTCATCATAAACACTAGCGGCGTAATCTTAACCCCAAGCTTGCGCTTTTCTGCCAGCGCATTTTGTTCTTTACGGAACACTTCCAAGTCAGTGATATCAGCTTCTTCAAACTGGGTCACGTGTGGAATGGTAACCCAGTTGCGGTGCAGGTTCGGACCAGAAATTTTCTGTATACGCGTCAATGGAATTTCTTCCACTTCACCGAACTTACTAAAGTCTACTTTGGGCGGTGCCAGTACTTGTAAGCCTCCGCCACCCGCTGATACGTTAGCGCCTGGCGTCAGCTTCGGTCTGGATAGTTCATATTTAACGTACGACTGGACATCTTCTTTCAAAATCCGGTTCTTCGAACCTGTACCATTCACTTGCGTGAGGTCAACACCAAACTCCCGCGCCAGACGACGCACCGATGGTGATGCATGTACCTTGCCTGACTTCTGCTTTTCACCCGCAGACGGATGATGCGGTACCGGCGGTGGTTTTGGTGCAGCGCTACTGGTTTCGCTGGATTCTGCTTTTGGCTGCTCAGCTTGACGCTCTTGGGCTTTGTTCGGCTCGGCTGGTGCTGACTCAGCGCTAGCGCCGGCAACCTCGAGCAATAACACCAAACTGCCCTTAGACACTTTGTCTCCGACGCTTACTTTCAAGGTTTTTACCGTACCTGCTTGCGGTGCGGGTACATCCATCGTCGCTTTATCAGTCTCAAGTGTAATAAGGCCATCCTCTTCAGCGACGCTATCACCTTCTTTAACTAGTACTTCGATAACATCCACGTCGCTGGCATCGCCAATATCCGGAACGCTAACTTCTACAACACTTGGTCCGGCAGCAGATTCACTCTGCGCTGGAGTTGACGCAGCGTCATCGGAGGTTCTCTCCTGCGACTGCGCAGGGCTGCTCGTTGAGCTTGAACTTGCAGCTTTGTTATCCTTTCCACTCATTTCTAGAATGACAGAGCCTTGTGAAACTTTATCACCGACACTGACCTTAAGTGCAGTGATAACGCCAGCTTGCGGAGCAGGTACATCCATGGTCGCTTTGTCAGTCTCGAGTGTGATCAAGCCATCTTCTTCGGCAACCTCATCACCCTCTTTGACTAAAATTTCAATGATTTCAACATCACTAGCGTCACCAATATCTGGGACGGTTACCGTCACTGACTCGTTATTGTCGTTTGCTGGAGCAGCACTGCTCTCCTGTGTGGTTTCTGGCTCAGCCTCTGCTGCCTGAGCAGCTTCAGAATCATCATCTTGCGATTCACTGCCTGCGCTGACCTCAAGCTCGGCTAACAAATCGCCTTGCTTGATTTTGTCACCGACTTTTACTTTTAATGATTTCAGTGTGCCTGCAAATGGCGCTGGTATGTCCATGCTGGCCTTGTCACTTTCGACAGTTACCAGTGAACCATCCGCTTCAATGCTATCGCCCTCAGCCGCACAAAGCTCAATGACTTCAACTTCATCATCACCGATATCGGGTACTAATACTTCTTTAATCGACATACTTTACTCTCCCTATCGGTTTAGGCGTAAAACGGGTTAGGTTTGTCTGCGTCGATACCGAGCGCATCTGCAGCCTTAGCTAACGCCTTCGCATCTAATGAGCCGCCCTTATGCAACTCATATAGCGCTGCATAGGCGATATGTGCGCTATCCACCTCAAAATGCCGACGTAAATTGGCGCGACTATCCGAACGCCCAAAGCCATCAGTACCGAGTACCTTGTAGGTGCCTGGTACAAAAGCTCGAACTTGATCTGCATAGTTCTTGATGTAATCCGTTGCCGCAATAGTTGGCCCTGCGAAGCCCTCTTCCAACACTTCAGTGATGTACGGCTTTTGCGCTTTGGCATCCGGCTTCAACATATTGTGGCGCTCGACATCATTGCCGTTGCGTGCCAACTCGTTAAACGAGGTTACACTGTAGACTTGGCAAGCAACGCCATAATCGTCGTGTAAGATTTTTGCCGCTTCCTGCACTTGCAACAAGATGGTGCCCGAGCCGAGCAGGTTCACTTGTTTCTTAGCATTTGCATTGCCTAAGCGCTCAAGCGGATAAATCCCTTTGATAATGCCCTCTTCACAACCTTTTGGCATCTCAGGCTGAACGTAGTTTTCGTTCATTACAGTCAGGTAATAGAACACGTTTTCCTGATTCTCTAGCATCCGACGGATCCCGTCTTGCACAATTACTGCGACTTCATAACCGAATGTGGGGTCGTAACTGATACAGTTTGGAATTAAACCAGCCTGAATATGGCTATGACCATCCTGATGCTGCAGACCTTCACCATTCAATGTGGTGCGCCCTGCAGTACCACCAACCAAGAAACCTCGGGTTTGTGAGTCACCCGCCGCCCAGGCCATATCACCCACGCGTTGGAAACCAAACATTGAGTAATAGATGTACACCGGCAACATCGGCAGATCGTTCAATGAGTATGAAGTACCTGCGGCGACAAAGGATGACATGGCACCCAATTCATTAATGCCTTCTTGCAGTACTTGCCCTTTTTTATCTTCACGGTAGTAAGCAACCTGATCCTTATCTTGTGGGATGTATTTCTGCCCAGAGTTGCTGTAAATACCCACTTGACGGAACAAACCTTCCATCCCGAAAGTCCGTGCCTCATCAGGAATGATTGGTACCACACGCGGCCCTATTTGCTTATCTTTAAGCATAACGGTCAACACGCGCACAAACGCCATCGTGGTTGAAATCTCGCGGTCGCCTGAGCCTTTGATTATAGCTTCAAAAGCTTTCAACGGCGGAGCTGGCAACTCCTCTGAACTATTGACGCGACGCACCGGCATGTAACCGTTTAATGCTTCACGCTTTTCGCGCAGATATTTCATCTCTGGGCTATCTTCGTCAAACTTGTAGTAATTCAAATTAGCGCAGTCATCGTCTGACAATGGGATATTGAAGCGGTCGCGGTATTTCTTAACCGACTCGGTATCCATTTTCTTAACGTTATGGGCAATGTTTTTGCCTTCACCGGCTTCACCCAAACCGTACCCTTTAACTGTCTTGGCTAAGATCACTTGTGGACGACCTTCAGTCTCGGTTGCTCGTTTATAAGCAGCGTAAACTTTTACTGGATCATGACCACCGCGGTTTAAGCGCCAAATGTCTTCATCAGACATATTAGCAACCATGTCTTTAAGCTCAGGATACTTACCGAAGAAATTGTCACGCGTGTACGCACCACCTTTGGCTTTGTAATTTTGGTATTCACCATCAACTGTTTCGTTCATCACGTCGAGTAACTTACCTGACGTATCGCGCGCCAATAACGGATCCCAATAGCGCCCCCATATGACCTTGATCACTTCCCAGCCAGCACCCCGGAAAGTACCTTCGAGTTCCTGAATGATCTTGCCATTACCGCGTACAGGACCATCCAATCGCTGCAAGTTACAGTTGATAACAAAGGTCAGGTTGTCGAGATTTTCCCGTGATGCCAAACCGATAGCGCCCAAGCTTTCCGGCTCATCGACCTCACCATCACCCATAAAACACCACACGCGTTGGTTAGAACAATCTTTCAATCCACGATTGGTTAGGTATTTAAGGAAGCGAGCTAAGTAAATCGCTTGCATTGGACCTAGTCCCATCGAAACCGTTGGGAATTGCCAAAAGTCAGGCATCAGTTTGGGGTGAGGATATGAAGACACGCCCTTACCATCTACTTCCTGACGGAACATATCGAGTTGGTCGGCACTTAACCGGCCTTCAATAAACGCACGTGAATAAATGCCGGGGGATACGTGACCTTGAACAAACAAAAAATCGCCGCCATTATCATCCGTTGGAGCGCGGAAGAAGTGATTAAAACCTACGTCATACAACATTGCTGAAGACGCAAAGCTAGAGATGTGACCACCCAATTCAAGGTCTTTCTTCGAGCCACGCAATACCATCATCAACGCATTCCAGCGGATCGCATTACGGATCTTAGTTTCGATGGTTTGATCGCCTGGCATCGTCGGCTCTTGCCCGGCCGGGATACTATTGATGTAGGCAGTAGTAGCATCATACGGTAAATGAGCCCCGTTGCGACGCGCTTTTTCGATCAAAGACTCGAGTAAAAAGTGGGCACGTTCAACACCTTCATTTTCCAGAACCGATTCTAACGAATCGATCCATTCCTGTGTTTCTTGAGGGTCTTGGTCGTGCTGCATCATTTCTGACATGGTGCGGTCCTATCGTTGACTAACTGTATTATTCATTTTGGATAAGCCTAGCGCATTCAATCGTTTTTTGCGGCCAAATGTGAGGCTAATCCGTCTCTATTCTTCTAAGCGCTCGCTGCATGCGCAGATCACGCTGATTAATTTTTAACAATGTGGCTTCAATAAAGGCCAAGTGTGCATTGCTGGCAGTACGCGCAAGCCCAGGGTCGCGCTGGATGATTGCCGTCACAATTTTCTCGCGTTGTGCACGGATCTCTGCCGCTACGTTTGGCTGCTGTGCCAACATATCCAAGTTCCGTCGGATATTTTCTATCAACATAGATTGCATGGTACGCATGACATGCACTAACACCATATTGTGAGACGCTCGCGCCATCGTTAAATAAAACTCTCCTAACGCTTTCGCCTGACCACTTGTGTCAGTATCACTGGATTGATTAACTCCGAGCAACGCACGTTCAAGCGCTGCATCATCCTCTTTTTGCCCGCGCAAAGCAGCATAGTAGGCTGCCATACCTTCAAGCGCATGACGAAACTCCAACAAATCAAACTGAGTTTCCGGGCGCTCTGCCACCAATGCCAACAATGGATCTGTCATTGCTGAGTTGAGCTTGCGATTAACAAAAGTGCCGCCACCTTGGCGTCGGGTTACCAAGCCTTTGGCTTGTAGGTTTTGTATAGCCTCACGCAAGGAAGGGCGCGAAACCTCAAATTGGACTGCAAGTTCGCGCTCAGAAGGTAACTGCTCACCCGCCAACCAAGAGCCATCTAAAATCATGCTCTCGAGCTGTTCAGTGATTACGTCTGAGATTTTTTGTCGCGCCTGCAACATTGCCCCTACCTTTGTGACTTGCGATTGTTAAAATTTAAACAAATACCAAGCAAATGGTAATACCATTTAACCTATTAATCGGTAAGTTTAGGGCACTCACCATTATAGGTAAATGTTTTTTCTGCAAATAACCGAGGGGTAGCTTGGATCATAAGCTATACATCAAAGAAAACAGGGTATACAAAGTGATCCGACCTGATCCAACAGATCTCTGTCAGAAAGACAATAGGCAGGTATCCGGGATTAACTCGGCCTAAATTGCAAAGCAAACGCTAAAAAAATGTCAATCCACGTTCACATTTATAATCGCGCGATGTGAGTTTGGCGGTAGCGGCACTAAAGCCATCCAGCTAGGGTTAAAACAGACACGACCATCACCATCAACAACATGTTGCGTTTCGCTAATTTAACCAATACTTTTGGCTCTTCGCAGCAGCTGTATATGTCTGCACCTTCTGCAATAGGAACCGCTTCGGTATCTTCAGCGGCTTTGGAAACTTGGCATAGTAAGGTTTTGGCTGAGACTGAAAAATCCAGCAGTAACCCCGCCCAGACCGAAAACGCGCGTGCAAAATGTCCAACCAGCAGAAATCCCAAGGAAGCAATACGCACTGGCAACCAATCAATCCAATACTGAAAGGTCCCAGCGGCTTTCATCCAATCACTCGCCGCCTCCACTTGAGTATTATCTTTAGTATGTGCTTGTTCTTGTGTTTGAATGAATTGTATTAGCGATGCAAAAGACACATAAAATACCGCTCCGGCTGCGCCAAAGAATGTAAAGAAAACTAAAACAGCGGCGTAGTGAGTGTAATTGAGCCATACCAACTGCTGCCCAAAGGTATCACTGGCACCATTTTCATTTGGGCTGTGCCCCAATTTTTGGGCATATAATTCGCAAGCCACAAGGTCGCCACGATTAGAAGCTTGTAAAAACCCCCGATAAGCAGCGCGCAAATGCGGGCAGCCAAAACACAGCAGTAAAATCACGGTGTTTGCGAGCAAGCTCAACAAGCTCGAATCCAACACATCCATTAACAAAGCTGTCGCTAAGGCTGGCACAAACCCAATAACGAAAATTTTCCAGACCTCAGCTGACGGAGTTAGCCACCCCTGCTGTCGCACCCAAGCGAAATAACGCTGTAAGTGATACTGTGCTCGCCATCCTTCGGTTTGTGCAGTCACACGTTCAATCACGAGCGCCAGCAATAAACTAATTAATGTCATCATTAACGTCCTAGTGTGCGTCTAAAGTAAGCCCAATCAAAGGCTGTTCCGGGGTCGGTTTTTCGCCCAGGAGCGATATCATTGTGCCCAACAATACGCCCAAGCGTTATTAAAGGATAGTGTTGCCTAAGCACACCTGTTACCTGCACTAGCTGCCCGTATTGTGCCTCGGTATAAGGAATATCATCAGTCCCCTCAAGCTCAATGCCAATAGAAAAATCATTACAACGTTCGCGCCCTTGAAAACTCGAAATTCCTGCATGCCACGCGCGTTTGTTAAATGGCACAAATTGGATTAACTTGCCGCAGCGGCGAATGAATAGATGTGCAGAGACTTTTAAGTGAGCGATTTCAGCAAAAAAAGGATCACGTTCGGCCTGTAAGTGGCCGGTAAACAAGTCAACAACATCATTGCTACCGAATTGTCCAGGAGGAAGTGAAATGTTATGCACAACCAGTAACGAGACCTCCTCGGCGGGCCTTTCGTCGGCAAAAGGTGAAAGAGTATGCTCGCAGTCGATTAACCAACCGTCAGCAATTTTCATCAATTTTGTCTCAATTCCCGTATAGTGTAATAAAGCATGACGTTATTAAGGTAAAGATGCAACAACAAGAGCCGACTGCAGATGGGGTAACTAAGTGGATGGTGCTACTGGCATGGATAGCCGGCTTAGCACTCGTTACTTATGTATTTGCCGATTTACTCGAAGAACAGTTCAATCCCAACCAATCGCCTACTTCGCAGCGCAATGGTAGCCAAGTCGAGGTGCGCTTGGAACAAAACAGAGCGGGCCATTATGTGGCAAGCGGTACCATCAATAACCAACCCGTAGTATTTCTGCTCGACACCGGTGCAACAGATGTCTCCATCCCTGCACATCTAGCTTCTGAATTGGGCCTGACCCCAGAGCGTAAAGCCTATGCCCAAACAGCAAACGGCATCGTCATGATAGCGGAAACCACTATCCGCTCAATAACCCTTGGCGATATACAGTTAACCGATGTGGCGGCAAATCTAAATCCCGGTATGCAAAGCGATAAAATACTGTTGGGTATGAGTTTCTTGCGCCAGATAGAATTCACGCAAAAAGGTAACGAATTAGTGCTGCGTACTCTATAATCGCGCCAGATTTTATTTTTAACGAGAGTACCCAGCCAGCATGCAATTGCCTGACTATATTAAGAAACAAGAAATTACTCGCCTCGTTACGTGGAGTTTAGCCGAGGATTTAGGTGGTACAGTCGATAGTGCCTACGACTTAACTGCGCAGCTGATCGCGCCGGACACACAGGCAACTGCAGTGGTCATTACTCGCGAACCAATGGTGCTCTGTGGGCAACTCTGGGCTGAGGAAGTCTGCACTCAAATCGATACCGGGTTGCAATGCGTGTGGCACGCGCAAGATGGTGAATCATTGCAGGCTAATCAATCCATTTTAACGCTTTCGGGCAATGCAAGAGCAATCCTAACTGCTGAGCGCAGTATCCTAAATTTGCTCCAAACACTTAGTGCTACCGCGACGCAAACTCAGCACTATGTAACGTTGTTGGGAAACACCAAAACACAATTGCTCGATACGCGCAAAACTATTCCTGGCTTACGTCTAGCCCAAAAGTACGCTGTGCTTTGTGGCGGCGGGACTAATCACAGGGTCGGACTATTCGATGCTTTTTTGATCAAGGAAAATCATATTGCAGCATGCGGCAGTATCATGGCAGCGGTGAACAAGGCCCGTGAAATAGCACCTGAAAAGCCCGTTGAAGTCGAAGTTGAAACAATTGCAGAATTCACTCAAGCCATTGATGCAAAAGCCGATATCATTATGCTAGACAATTTTCCGCTGCATCTGATCCAACAGGCAGTTGAGTTAAATCAAGGGCGAAGTAAGCTTGAAGTGTCTGGCAACATAACTGATGAAGATCTACCATTGTTAGCAGCAACAGGTGTTGATTTTATTTCGAGCGGTGCGCTCACCAAGCATGTTCGCGCCATCGATCTGTCGTTACGTTTAACTATGAAATCAATCAGTTAACTAATGGATGTCGCATTTGAGACACACAGGTATATGTTTACATACTTGTCAGTTGCGCAACTCCATCTATACTTTGAATCAAGTACCGAGGCGCAAAACCCAAAACCGGCTTAGGTACCCTTTAAACTTTAAATACACAAAGCGTTAGACGGCGCGCGGAGAGATACCATGAACAACTCAATGACTAGTAAAAAAGGTTTTACCCTAATCGAATTGATGATCGTTGTTGCGATTATCGGTATTTTGGCAGCAATTGCATTACCTGCATACCAAAACTACACCAACAAGGCGAAATTCACTGAACTGACCAATGCCAGTGCGGGCGTTAAATCACAAGTTGAAGTATGTTATCAGTTAGAAGGTGACATTAACGTATGTAACAATGGTGCAAACGGTATCCCAGCAGCGATTCCTCCGGCAGCTGGTGTACCTGGCGTATCTGTAGCGGCTGGCGTTATTTCAATTACGGCTCCGACTGACGCAACGGGTGCTCTTGCGGGCTCTTCATACACGCTTACACCTGATACAACGAATGTAAACGGCGTATTAACTTGGAACGAAACTTGTAACCCACTTGACCTTTGCTAATAGCCTGAGCACATAAAGCCTAAAAGCCCAGTTCCGCTGGGCTTTTGTGTTTAATCGGCGCAGTGCATCGTTACTTCACACAGCAACTTTCGAATTTGGATACCCCTGTATGGCAAAAGCAATAGATACCTATACTTATACTGGCATGGATCGCCAAGGCAATGCTCGCAAGGGCGAAGTTAGTGCAGGTTCAGTAACGGAAGCAAAAAACTTACTGCGTCGTCAGGGCATTTCTGCCAACAAGGTTAAAAAGCTCAGCAAACCCTTGTTTGGTGGTAATAACAAGATAAGCGCCGCTGATATTGCGGTGTTCTCGCGCCAAATTGCCACAATGTTGGGCGCAGGGGTTACGTTGATCCAAAGTTTAGAGATGATTGCTCAAGGTCACGCAAAGCAATCCATGCGGAAAATGCTCGGTGAAATAACCCGAGACGTCCAAGGCGGTAAGCCTTTGTCTGATAGTTTACGTAGCCATCCTGAGCATTTTGATGATTTGTACTGTGACCTAGTTGGTACTGGGGAACAATCGGGTGCTTTGGAGACGATTTACGACCGTATTGCGGTCTACATGGAAAAGGCCGAAGCGCTCAAATCAAAAATTAAAAAAGCGATGTTTTATCCCATTGCGGTAATCGTAGTGGCGTTTATTGTAACCACTATTCTTTTAATCTTCGTGGTACCGCAATTTGAGGAAATCTTCAGCAGTTTTGGTGCTGAGCTCCCTGCCTTTACTCAGTTAGTACTGGGTATTTCCCGCTTTGTGCAAGATTACGGGATATATATTGCCATTACTCTCGGTATTTCTGGCTGGGCATTTATGCGTGCTCACAAAAAATCAAAATCGCTACGCGACAGTGTCGATAAGAAGATCCTTAAGATCCCTGTGATTGGCGAAATCCTTAAAAAAGCGGCTATCGCCCGCTTTACCCGAACCTTATCAACAACCTTTGCTGCCGGTGTTCCGTTAATTGGTGCTCTTGACTCTGCCGCTGGAGCATCCGGGAATGCAGTCTACCGGGACGCAATTTTGCACATCAAGAAAGAAGTTGCCGGCGGTTTGCAAATGAATACTGCCATGCGTGCAACCGGCGTGTTTCCCGATATGGTCAATCAAATGATTGCAATTGGCGAAGAATCAGGCGCAGTTGACGACATGTTAAGTAAAATAGCCTCAATTTACGAAGCTGAAGTTGACGATATGGTCGACGGTCTTACAAGTTTGCTAGAACCGTTAATTATGGCAGTTTTAGGGGTTGTCATTGGCGGCTTGATTATTGCCATGTATTTACCAATCTTCCAGATGGGTAACGTTGTTTAATTAGTTCTGGTAGGCTTAGACAAAATTTTATCGCAAGGCGTGTGATATGTCCGCTGTGTTTGCTTTGTTACACCAATCTCCCGCATTCTTTTTAGGGCTCGTTTTTATTGTAAGCCTTATGGTGGGGAGTTTTCTAAACGTCGTAATATATAGACTGCCAGTCATGATGGAGCGTCGCTGGAAGGCTGAATTTAATGACTACTTTAAAGCTGAAACGAACAATAATAACGATACTCAGCCGGCGCAAACCGAGCGCTTTGATTTAATTAAACCGGACTCTACCTGTCCAAAGTGCGGCCACAAGATCCGTGCGTGGGAAAACATTCCTGTCATTAGCTGGCTATTGTTGCGCGGCAAGTGTGCAAGTTGTAAAACGCCGATTAGTATTCGCTACCCTAGTGTTGAATTGATAACCGCCCTATTGTCAGTATGGGTTGCTGCGACCTTTGGTTTTGGCAGTGCGGGTATACTGGCCGTGTTCGTGACCTGGATTCTGGTCGCGCTTACCTTTATTGACGCTGACACCATGTTGTTGCCCGATGAATTAACCTTGCCACTACTTTGGCTAGGCTTAATTGCTAGCTTGTTTACTACATTTGTATCGCCACACGAAGCAATCATCGGTGCTGCAGCCGGCTATTTGTCATTATGGAGTGTTTACTGGTTGTTTAAACTGTTAACTGGTAAAGAAGGTATGGGCTATGGCGATTTCAAATTACTCGCCGCATTAGGTGCTTTTACTGGTTGGCAGGGCTTACCGATTATTATCATTTTGTCTTCTTTCGTTGGCGCGGTAGTTGGGATCGCGCTTCTTGTATTTAAACGCAATGGAGTAGGACAGGCCATTCCCTTCGGGCCTTACCTTGCGGCAGCGGGTTGGTTAACGCTACTTTACGGCGAGCAGATCCAGCAAACCTACTTACGCTGGGTACTCGCGTGAGTGATTACGTTGTTGGCTTAACGGGTGGCATTGGAGCAGGCAAAACGGCCGTCAGTGATGCATTTGCAGCCTTAGGCGTAAATGTTGTCGATGCCGATGTGTGCGCCCGAGAAGTGGTAAGTCTTGGCAGTCCAGCCCTTAATGCCATCAAACAACGTTTTGGCAACGAAGTCATCGCAGCAGATGGCAGTTTAAATCGGCCTCGCTTACGACAAATCGTATTTACTCAGCCAGAGCAAAAACAGTGGCTAAATGATCTTCTACATCCTCTCATTCGAGCGCGAATGCTCGAATTAATTGCCCAAGCACATTCACCCTATTGCTTATTGGTGGTTCCTTTGCTTCTGGAAAACAATATGCAAAACCTGGTGCAGCGGGTAGTGGTGGTTGACGTGCCAGAGCAACTGCAAATAGACCGCGTTTTAGCCCGCGATGGTAGTGACGAGGAAACCGTGAAGGGGATTTTGCAGGCGCAACTAAAACGTGAAGAACGTCTATCTCGCGCAGACGATATCATCGACAATTCACAGTCCTTAGAAGCACTTAATCAGCAGGTCAAAAAACTTCATCAGCAACTACTTGAGTACGCTCAAGTCTCATCAAACACTTGAAATTTTTTGCTTTTTCCTGTGTAGTGCCGTTTGAAGGAATGGGGAGAGGCTATGTCATCAGCGGTATACGAATTTCCGCTCAACGAAAAAGTGCGTAATTACCTGCGAATAGAGCAACTATTACAGCAGTGTGCTGGTAATGCCGAAGTTCATCACAATTCGGCCAATATCCATTTTTTCGAAGACCTCTTTACATTATTGGAGTTGTTTGAACGCCTCGACGTGCGTTCCGACATACTTAAAGACTTTGATGCACAGGAACGTAATCTAGTGCATTGGTCGCAACATCCTAAAATCAATAGCGACGCTCTGCAACAGACCTTGCAAACGATCATTCGTATGCGCGAGGCGGTGAAAAATACCAAGCGTATCGGCAGTGAGCTAAAAGAAGATCCATTTATCGCTTCCATTCGCCAACGTTTCGCGATCCCAGGCGGTTCGTGTAGCTTCGATTTACCCAACTTATACTTTTGGAGTAATCAAGCCGACGAAAAACAACACAATGATAAACAACAATGGTTGTCCAGTTTTCAAGTCATTGCCAGTGCGTTGGAGTTAACCTTATCTTTCCTACGTCAACGCGGTCAATTCCAAGCGGTTACCGCAACCAATGGTTTTTTCCCTGGGCTCAGTGATGATCGTGGTGAATTGATCCGCATACGCTTAGACGTAAATACTGGATGTTATCCGACATTAAGTGGCAATAAATATCGCTATGCACTGCGTTTCATGCATTTTGGGCAAGGCGATACCGCAAGTCGTCCGGTTGAAGACGATCTTAACTTTGAAATTGCGAGTTGTTGAAATGCAAGTCACCTGTCCTACTTGTCAAAAAAAGCTTGAATGGTCTACAGACAACCCTTTCCGCCCATTTTGTTGTAAGCAGTGCCAACTAATCGACTTGGGTGATTGGGCGACTGAAAGTCATGTTATTTCGTCTCCGGCCAATGATTCGGCCGCTAGTATGGAATTCGACGAAGAAGCCATCGCTGAGCTTATTGAAAAACAGCAACCTGAGTTTTTTAGATCATGAGTACATCCGCGCAGCAAATCAATACAATATTATTGGTCGGCGGCACTCATGGCAATGAATTAACCGGCGTTAGGATTGTTGAACAATGGTCGACAGTGCAACAACAATTGCCAACGACGAACATTGATATCAATACACTATTGGCTAACCCTTTAGCAGTTGAGAAGCGCGTGCGTTTTGTTGATGATGATCTCAATCGCCAGTTTACTGCCTGCAATTCTTCACCAGCGTCACCGAGCAGCAATGAAGTGCAACTGGCTACCAACTATAACGATATGTTTGGGGTTAACAGCGCTCAACAACCAGATTTAGTTATTGATATTCACAATACTACGAGCAATATGGGGGCAACGCTAATCTGTGTGTCAGATGACCCCTTTAATCAAGCCTTGGCGCGCTTTGTAAAAGACCAACTTCCTGCGGTTAATGTATTGCTTGAAAATGAGAAAAGTTACGCAGCGCATCCCTATCTATGTACCCTCGGTAAAGCTGGGATCATGCTTGAAATGGGTGCACAGCCGCAAGGTGTATGTCGAGCGGATCTCATGCTCCATAGCCTTGAGCTATTAGCTAGCATCATAAGCTTCTGTGAACAATGGAATAGCCAGACTCTACCCAGCTCTGCAGCCTGCGAAGTGTTTCAATTTATTGAAAACATTGAGTTCCCTCGTGATCCGGAAGGTAAGGTCAATGCGATGATCCATCCGCAATTACAAGATGCCGACTTCCTGCCGCTACATCCTGGGCATGCTATGTTTACTGGCTTTGACGGCAAAGTAGCAAACTGGCAAGGGGAAGAGACTGTCTATCCACATTTTATCAACGAGGCGGCCTACCAAAGGTTACATGTAGCCTTCGCTACCGCGAGAAAGATTTTTTGGTAACCGAAGTATGCGTCAAACTGGATTAAGGAAAACACCGTTGAAACGAAGTATGCATGGCTTTACGCTAATAGAATTGATAATTGTTATTGTCCTCTTGGGGATCTTAGCAACGGTTGCGGCGCCGCGTTTTCTCGACCTATCGTCTGATGCAAAAATAGCTACGCTGCAGGGTATAAGCGGCGAATTGAAGGCGACCATTGGTTTGGCGCAAGCGAAGGCGCGGGTCAATGGCTTGAGACCTGTGGCAACAAACCCTGGTGGTAGCCAGCAAACAGAATTTGTTGTTGATTTTGGTTTTGGCCAAACTGAAGTAGACTGGCGCAACCTTTGCCCCGAGAGCCGTGCTGAAGTCGGTAGTCGACTCGAATTCCTCGATTTTATCAATATCTCCGGGGATGACTTCGAGAGTCGAGTAACCAATCAATATACGCTATTCGGTTACGATGTACCTGCCTCGGGCATCCCGACCAATCAAGGGTGCTATATCCTGTATGATTCATTTGGGGATCCTGAGTGCACGCTTGAAGTCATCACTGCTGATTGCTAAGGGTGAGGGTAGTTGCCTTGTTTGAGGCGCTCAAGGATAGGTGTATTAGCACTCGGAAAGGTCAGCTCATCAAGTGCGGAAAAAGCCACCCACTCTACGGGTTGACCTTCAACGCCTCTGGGCTCCCCGATAAATTCATGCACTACACTCATATGCAGATTGACGGTCTTTTCCGGATAGTCAAAGCGTAACGAGAACCAAGGTTGTTGCACTGTCACAACAATCCCGATCTCTTCCTCTAATTCACGCTCGATGGCTTGGCTGAGAGATTCTCCTGACTCTATCTTACCGCCAGGAAATTCCCATTTATCGCCTTGATGTAGGTGTTTAGGACGTTTTGCCAGCAAGACTTGACCGCCCTGAATAATAACCCCTACCGCAACGTCGATTGCGTCAGACACTGTCAATCGCCCCTACTGACTCAGCTCAATTTACCGTGACACTGTTTGTATTTCTTACCTGAGCCACAAGGGCATGGGTCATTGCGGCCGACCTTTGGACCTTGGCGCATTTGTGCTGACCCTTTAGCGTCGCCGGCTTCATTCAGTGATTCATGCTCAAATTTCTTAGACATCGCCTCAGCCTGTTGACGACGTTGCTCCTCAACGGCTTCGACATCAGATTCAGCTTTGACTTGGACCTTACTTAAGATCGAGATAACCTCTACTTTCAGGGCTTCGAGCATGCCAGAGAATAGCTCGAAGGACTCACGCTTATACTCTTGCTTCGGATTTTTCTGTGCATATCCGCGCAGACCAATACCTTGGCGCAAATGATCCATCGCAGCCAAATGTTCTTTCCAGTGGCTGTCCAAGTTTTGTAACATCACGGCTTTTTCAAACTGACGCAGCACTTGCGGACCGACGACATCTTCTTTGGCTTTATAAGCGTCAGTGATCGCACCCAAAATGCGCTCACGCAGTTTTTCTTCGTACAATTTATCGTCTTCATCCAACCACTGCTGCAACGGTAAATCGACCGCAAAATCGCCTTTTAAACGTACTTCCAAATCAGCAACATTCCATATTTCTTCCAATGACTGTGGCGGAATATATTCATCGATAACGCCATTAACAACATCCTCGCGCACAACCGATATCGTGTCGCTGATGTCACCCTCGTCCAACAACTCATTACGTTGTTCGTAAATCACCTTACGCTGGTCATTGGCAACATCATCGTATTCGAGTAATTGCTTACGAATATCAAAGTTACGTCCTTCGACTTTACGCTGCGCATTTTCAATGGCTCGGGTTACCCATGGATGCTCGATGGCCTCGCCTCGCTGCATTCCTAAGCGTTTCATCATGTTACCCATCTTCTCTGAGGCAAAGATACGCATCAACGCGTCATCTAACGATAGATAAAAACGTGAGGAGCCTGGATCTCCTTGGCGACCAGAACGACCGCGCAACTGATTGTCAATACGGCGTGATTCATGGCGCTCAGTACCAATGATATGTAAGCCGCCTGCGTCCAATACCTGCTGGTGGCGCTCTTTCCATTCAGACTTTATGCGTTCAACGGTTTGTGGTTTAGGATCGTTTATAGCTTCCAACTCAGCTTGCAGATTCCCCCCCAACACGATATCGGTACCACGACCGGCCATATTAGTGGCAATGGTAACTGCGCCAGGCTTACCCGCTTGGGCAACGATATCTGCTTCCTGTTCGTGGAATTTCGCATTCAATACCTTGTGCGCGATCTTTTCCTTTTTCAGAATACGTGACAGTAACTCTGAATTTTCTATCGAGACAGTACCTACTAAGGTTGGTTGACCGCGCTTAACGCAATCTTTAATGTCTTCTACTATGGCCTCGTACTTTTCTTCTGCGGTTAAGTAGATGAGATCCGGCATATCTTTGCGGATCATGGGCTTATTGGTTGGAATAACAACTGTCTCTAAGCCGTAAATATGCTGAAATTCGAACGCTTCAGTATCTGCTGTACCGGTCATACCGCCGAGCTTATCGAATAAGCGGAAATAATTCTGGAAGGTTATCGACGCGAGGGTTTGATTCTCATTTTGGATTTTAACCCCTTCCTTCGCTTCTACCGCCTGGTGCAGACCTTCCGACCAACGGCGGCCCTCCATCGTACGCCCAGTATGTTCGTCAACGATGACGATCTCACCGTCTTTGACAATATAATCAACGTCTTTGCTAAACAATTTATGAGCACGCAAGGCTGCATTTACGTGGTGTAGCAATGAGATATTTTGCGCCGCAAATAATGATTCATCAGCGGGTAGTACTCCTTCCCGCTGCAAAATTTCTTCCACGTGGATCTGACCGCGTTCGGTCAAATGAATTTGTTTACCTTTCTCATCGATGGTGAAGTCACCATCGCCTTCCTGGCCTTCTTCGTCTTCTTTCTCTTGGCGAATTAGCTCTGGAATAATTTTGTTGATCTTGGTGTAGAGCTCAGAACTATCCTCAGCGGCCCCGGATATAATTAACGGAGTACGGGCTTCATCGATAAGAATTGAGTCGACTTCATCAATCACTGCGTAGTAAAGGTGACGCTGTACACGGTCTTGGGGGCTAAACGCCATATTATCGCGCAGATAATCAAAACCAAACTCATTATTAGTTCCGTAAATTACGTCACAGGCATAAGCTTCTTTCTTTTGTGCCGGACTCATTCCAGGTACATTACAGCCAACTGAAAGGCCTAAATATTCAAATAAAGAGCGACTCCAATCGGCATCACGTCGCGCCAAATAATCATTGACGGTAATAACGTATACACCTTTACCTGTCAGCGCGTTAAGGTATGTAGGTAAGGTAGCGGTAAGCGTTTTACCCTCACCGGTACGCATTTCAGCAATTTTGCCCTGATGTAATACCTGTCCACCAAGCATTTGCACATCGAAATGCCGCATGCCGTATACCCGCTTACTCGCCTCTCGCACTACGGCAAAGGCTTCTACCAGTAACGCGTCTAACGCTTCACCTTGTTCAATGCGTTGCTTAAATTCGCCAGTTTTAGCTTTAAGCTGCTCATCGCTCAACTGTTCTAAGTCAGCTTCTAAACCATTGATCGCATCAACCGTTTTGCTCATTTTCTTCAACAAGCGGTCATTGCGACTTCCAAAAATCTTCTTTGCAATACTGGCGAACATGTTTTAATCCAATTTCTTTTTTAATAAGTTACTTGCCTGCGCGAGTTAATCCAGCGTAGGCCTTGATGTTCTGCGAGGGGGGTTCGACAATGTCAAACCTCAGGTGTTAACGCTGCGTTGTTTAGTAAACAAATGGCAGCGGGTCTATCTGTTGTCCTTCACGCAATACTTCATAATGTACATGGGCTCCGGTGGAACGTCCGGTACTTCCCATTACGGCGATCTGTTGCCCTTTGGTCACAACGTCACCGATGATAACCTTGATCTCTTCATTGTGACCATAGCGTGAGACCAATCCATTGCCATGATCAATCTCTACTAAATTTCCATAACCATATCTCTCACCTGCCCAGGTCACCAAGCCAGCCGCTGTTGCAATCACAGGGTCGCCATGATTGCCAGCAAAATCGAGGCCTTTATGCATAGCAGGCTCACCTGAAAATGGGTCATCTCGCATGCCATAATATGACGACAACCACCCTGAGGTTACCGGCCGCCCTGCAACTTCGCTGATGGATTGGATATGGTGACCCAACAAGACACTTTCAAGTGCCTCAAGTTGTTTTAGTTGGTACTCCATATCGACATTCACTGCAGCAATAGCATCAAGCAATGCAGATGAGGCAAGCTGAGTTTTTTGCGCGGATGCAGCATCGTCATCTGTAACTGCTACGTCTGATGCGTCAAGGTCGATGCCTCCACGTTGAGCAATAACATCGCTGCGTAGACTCATTTCACGCAGTTTTGCTTGAGTCGCCGCCAACTGTTGTTTCACCACCGCAAGTTCGCCTTGCGTTTGCTCGTAAAGTTGGGCAACTCGCTGTTGTTCTAATTTAAGACCTGATTTCACCACATGAACACGCGTGAGGTATTCGTCAATATTCTCCGTAGGACGACTTGAGACGAGGGCGATCAAACTCAACAACACGGTAACGCTAACCAGCGTTCGTGCTTTAATATGTCGAACGAATCGAATTCGTTTGCTGCGTACTAATACAGTGAGTTTCATAGTGTTCTTTATCGCTAATTCGCCGGCGTATTCTACCGCGTTGAATAAATCACACAATCCCCTTTTGAAAATAGGGGCTTTAATTGCAAGTTAACAGAACACATATTACGGACCAAAAATAAAAAATGCCGCTTTGTTATGCGGCATTTTTGTTTAAACCAAGGCGGGTTGTGTAAAGCTGATTGGGGCTTCATCAGCTGAGTGATAAGTCACGAACTCCCAACTGCTTGTATCCGCTAGCATGGCGTTTAGTAGTTTATTGTTCAGGCCGTGGCCTGTTTTGTAGGCAAAAAGCTCACCAATGATGCTGTGCCCGCATAAGTACAAATCACCCACCGCATCCAAGATTTTATGCTTTAGAAACTCATCGTCGTAGCGCAAACCCTCTGGGTTAAGCACTCGGTACTCATCAAGCGCTACGGCGTTTTCCATGCTACCACCGAGAGCCAAATTGTGGGCGTTCATATACTCAAGGTCACGCATAAAGCCAAAAGTTCGCGCCCGGCTCACTTCGTTAACGTAGGATGCTGAATCAAAATCCATCACCATGTGTTGACGGGTTTGGCTAATCACCGGATGGTCAAAGTCAATTTTAAAATCGACCTTAAAGCCATTGAATGGACGTAACTCCGCCCACTTATCACCGTCTTCAACACGGATAGGTTTATTAACCTTAATAAATTTCTTCGCGGCGTTTAACTCTTCAATGCCAGCTGACTGTAATAAAAATATAAACGGGCTTGCGGACCCATCCATGATCGGTAGCTCGTGGCTATCGACTTCAACAATAATGTTATCAATACCCAAGCCAGCCAAGGCAGACGCTAAATGCTCAACGGTATGAATACTAATGCCATCGGCATTACTTAAGCAGGTACAGAGCATGGTGTCACCAACAGCATTCGCACGCGCTGGAATATCAACGTGCGGATCAAGGTCAACACGCCTAAACACAATTCCTGTGTTGGCAGGCGCTGGCCGGAGAGTCATTGTGACCTTTTCTCCTTTGTGAAGACCGATTCCAGTCTCCTGAACAGCTTGTTTAATTGTACGTTGACTTATCATATCTACATGTACCTAAAAATCGGTCGCAAATTATAGAGCATTGTCACAAAACTGTCAAAAACAGGTCCGACTTGCTTGCTAATTTGCGCTAATTTTGCTTAGTCTGCCTGCTTACGCAAAAATGCTGGAATATCAAGATATTCCAAATCATTGTTGGGTTGCGCCAGCTCGTCGGTCTTTAACGCTTGATTGCCATCCGTCGCTTGATGCGATGCGGACTCGCGCGACTGGGTAAAGTTCTTCGCCGAACTTGTTAAGCGTGACCCTTCGCTGCTAACCAGAGAAATATCAGGTTTGCGTTCAGCGCCGATGCCTGTAGCTACCACGGTAACGCGTAGCTCATCAGTCATTTCCATGTCGATAACCGTACCTACAACCACCGTAGCATTTTCAGATGCAAAGGCTTTAACGGCATTACCGACAGTCTCGAATTCGTCAATAGCAAAGTCTGGACCAGCGGTAATATTGACCAAAATACCGCGCGCGCCAGACAAATCGATGTCTTCAAGTAACGGACAGGCAATCGCTGCCTCGGCAGCTTCTTCAGCACGGTCTTCACCTGTAGCTCTGCCGCTACCCATCATTGCTGTGCCCATTTCCGACATCACCGTCTTCACGTCGGCAAAGTCCACGTTTATGAGTCCCGGACGAGTAATAAGTTCAGCAATACCTTGCACGGCTCCACGAAGTACATCATTCGCGGCACTAAAGGCCTGTAATAATGGTGTGCGTGGCCCCATCACTTTAAGCAGCTTCTCATTCGGAATTGTGATCAGTGAATCCACATGCTTGGATAATTCTTCAATCCCCTGATTAGCGAAATCACTGCGCTTTCGACCTTCAAATGGAAACGGTTTAGTTACCACTGCAACCGTCAAAATCCCCATTTCACGGGCAATCTTTGCCACTTCAGGCGCTGCGCCAGTGCCGGTGCCGCCACCCATACCTGCCGTAATAAACACCATATCGGCACCATCTAAGCTTTGACGAATGGTCTCACGATCTTCACACGCAGCCTCACGACCAATGTTCGGATCGGCACCTGCGCCAAGCCCTTTGGTAACACTGGTACCAATTTGCAATGTGACATCAGCAGACGAACTGCGTAATACTTGTGCATCGGTATTAACGGCGATAAATTCTACGCCCTCAATACTTTGCGAAACCATGTGCTCGATCGCGTTACCGCCACCGCCACCTACTCCAATCACTTTGATGACAGCGTCTTCGCCATGACTATTCATTAATTCAAACATACTTACTCTCCGGTTTTGTACGTTCATTGTGCTTGGTTAATCAACTAAACCATCCAGGGTTTAGGTAAATCCACCAAACGATTTAACGCTTAAAATTCACCCTTAAACCAGCTTTGGACACGACTAAAAATGCCCTCGCCAGACTTACTTTTTTTAGTTTTCTTATTATCCATGTGGAGCTTTCCGTACTGCAATAACCCAACTACAGTCGCAAAACTCGCATCATCTACATACTCAGATAATCCTTTTACTGCAAGCGGCTTACCCACTCGCACAGGCATCTGAAAAATTTCTTCAGCAAACTCAACGGCACCTTCCATTTTCGCAGTGCCTCCGGTCAATACCAAGCCCGCTGCGATTTGTTCGGCTAATCCACACGCTTGGATTTCTTCATAGATCAGTTCAAACAGCTCTTGGTATCGTGGCTCAATAACTTCCGCCAGTGTGTGGCGTGACATCGCACGAGCCGGACGACCACCAACACTAGGTACCTCAATGGTATCTTCCATACTGACCATATCTTTCAATGCGCAGGCGTAGTTCACCTTGATTTCTTCAGCATTGCTAATAGGCGTACGGAATATTTTTGCAATATCGCTGGTGATTTGGTTGCCAGCTACTGGAATAACTGCGGTGTGGCGAATGGCACCATCTGTATAAACCACAATATCAATGGTACCGCCGCCAATATCGACTACACAAACACCCAGTTCGCGCTCGTCGTCGGTAAGCACCGCGTAGCTCGAAGCCAACGCAGAGAAAATTAATTGGTCTGCATGTAAGTCGCAACGTTCAACCGATTTGACAATGTTTTTCGCCATGTCATCAGCACAGGTGATGATATGCGCGTTAGCTTCCATCCGCACTCCAGACATACCAATCGGATTTTTGATCCCTTCTTGTACGTCAATCGTGAATTCCTGCGGTAACACGTGCAGGAGTCGGCGTTCCGCTGCGATAGGCACTGAGCGCGCGGCATGGATAACGTTATCCACGTCTTCTTGCGTCACTTCCTGATTATTGATTGGCACCATGCCATTCTCGTTTTGACACTGCACATGACGACCAGAAATTGCCAAAAAGACCGAAGAAACCCGGCAATCTGCCATCAATTCCATTTCATTGATCGCACGCTGCACCGATTGAACGACCAGATTCAAATCATTTACGCCGGCTTTGTCCATGCCTTTTGATGAGTGCGTACCAACACCAACCACGCTCAACGAATTGTCGTCTAATAACTCTCCGACAACCGCCTTGATCTGGCTGGTACCGATATCTAAACCAACGATTAGGTTTCTATCCATTACTTTGGACATACTTATACATTCTCACTCATGTTACTGGCATCCGACCATCCCACTGCTAGTCCGGTGTCGTAGCGTAAATCAATATATTCAACGGCTCTTTGCTGTTGTTTTATCAAAGGGAAAACATCCACAAAACGTTGTAATCGGTCGATAAATTCCTGTCGACCTAAATTCAATTTAATCTGATTTTTCAGCGTCAATTGCCACGCAAATCGTTCACTCAAAAACAACTCATCAATCGGCAATGCTGCACCTGCTAAAATCATTTGCATGGCGTTATACCCCTGCAATGCCGTTTTCTCACTCCCACCTGGACCATACAGGCGCGGCAGACCTTGAATCGCATTACCTCCAGCAAATGTCTCGCCGAAAGGGTTTAGCAACAAATCGTCATTCCAATGTGCTACGGCCTGTTGCTCAACGATATAAACCGTTAAGCGATTCGGCCATTGTTTGCGCACTGAGGCCCGGTAAACCCAAGGCTGTCTCTCCAACAACGCGTAAACATCATTTACATCTAAGGCAAAAAAACTGCCCGGCTGTTGCTTGCGGATCAACGCCTCTAAACGACTTTCATCGATGTGCGTGCGTTCTCCCTCAAACACGATCTGTTGCACAGGCATCGCTTGAGCGTCATTTAGCCAACGGTACACACTTGCAGCGGTTAGCCCGCCCACAATCAATACCAGCACTAAAAAAACTACGCCAGCCCAAAATGTCGTGCTGCGCTGCTCAGTCGGGGTCATGACACTGCACTCGCCAAACTGGTCGCCAAAATCTCAACCACCAATTGTTGAAAACCAATACCCGCAGCGGCTGCCGCTTTGGGCACTAGACTCTTTTCAGTCATTCCGGGCACGGTGTTAGCTTCCAACAGGAAGAATTCACCGTGCGTATCCTGCATTAAATCAATCCGGCCCCAGCCACTGCATGACAGTGCCTCGAAAGCCTGCAACGAAAGCGCGGCAATGCGCTGCTCGCGTTCGGTAGATAATCCACTGGGGCAAAAATACTCCGTGGTGTTATCCTGATATTTGGCAGAATAATCATAAAAAACATGAGGGGTAGACATACGAATGGACGGTAATACTTGGCTACCTAAAACGGCAACCGTGTACTCCGGACCATCAATGAACTGCTCTATTAATACGTGTCGATCATAGTCGAACGCTGCTTTTACGGCAGTTTCTAATTGTTTAGCGCTTGTCACTTTTGCCATCCCAATACTCGAGCCTTCTCGAGCAGGTTTGACCATGACGATGTTCCCCAACTCATGCATTATAGCGCCGCATGATCCAACGTCAAAGCGCCTTTTGTCAGCAATTTTATATTTTGCTGTTGGTAGCCCTAAACACTGCCATATTTGTTTGGTATGAACCTTGTCCATCGCCAACGCAGATCCAAGAACACCGCTGCCTGTGTAGGGTATTTTAAGTTGCTCCAAAGCCCCTTGTAATGATCCATCTTCGCCACCTCGGCCATGTAGCATGATCATTACTCGGTCAAACTGCTCAGAGACTAATTCAGTTAAGGCTCTCTCTGCCGGATCAAAGCGATGGGCATCAATGCCCTGAGCATGCAACGCAGCAAGCACGGCAGCCCCTGAGTTCAGCGACACTTCGCGTTCAGCTGATTGCCCGCCAAACATCACCGCGACTTTACCGAAATCGTGTGCTGAATAGCGCTGCATAGATGTCGTCATTGCGCCAACCTCCGCTGCATATCAGGTAATGATAATTCTGCCGCTTGTAAATTCTTTGCTAATGCGCCAACACTACCCGCTCCCTGAGTCAGCAATACATCTCCAGGCTGTAGCACGTTAGATAATAATTCTGGCAATTTGCTGCTCTCGCCAACATATATTGGTTCAATTTGCCCACGCATACGAATCGAGCGACATAACGCACGACTGTCAGCACCTTCTATGGGCTGCTCACTGGCCGCATAAACATCAAGTAAAAGCAATACATCCACGGTCGATAATACGTCGACGAAGTCTTCGTAAAGGTCGCGGGTACGCGAATACCTATGCGGTTGAAAGATCATCACAATCCGCTTTTGTGGCCAATTGTTCCGTGCTGCCGCTAAGGTAGCTTTAACCTCAGTGGGGTGATGACCATAGTCATCAACCAAGGTAACAGCTCCGCTGCCAACAGAAAACTCACCGAGCTGTTCAAAACGGCGTCCAATGCCGGCAAATTGACTAAGTGCAGATTGAATGTGCTGCGCTGAGATGCCTTCGTCCTGTGCAACCGCAATTGCAGCAAGCGCATTGAGTACATTGTGCTCGCCGGAGAGTTTTAATTCGATAGGCAAATCGGCAAAACCCGTTCGCGATACGTGAAACTGCATACCGCCAGGCACTGCGCGTATATGCTTTGCTATCACGTCATTATGCTCGGCCAGACCATAGGTTAGTGTATTGCGCCCGATCCGTGGCTGTAAATTACGGATCACAGGGTCATCTCCACAAACCACTGCGCGGCCATAAAACGGGAGATTATGCAAAAATTGAATGAACGTATCCTGCATCCTTTCGAAGTCGCCGTCATACGTGTCCATATGGTCAGCCTCAATGTTAGTGACCACTGAAATCATTGGCTGTAAATGTAAAAAAGACGCGTCCGATTCATCGGCTTCAGCAATTAAGAATCGACTGGTGCCAAGTTTTGCGTTGGTACCGGCACCATTGAGTAGGCCACCGATGACGTACGTAGGATCTAGGCCTGCTTCAGCGAAAATAGTGGCAATTAGACTCGTTGTAGTGGTTTTACCATGGGTTCCGGCAATCGCTATACCATGCCTAAAACGCATGATCTCGGCCAACATTTCAGCGCGGCGAATAATCGGGATACGTTGCTCTTGTGCGGCTTGGATCTCGGGGTTTTGCGGATTTATTGCGCTCGACACGACCACAACATTAACGTTTGCTATGTTGTTGGCTGCATGTCCAATATGAACATTCGCTCCCAAGCGACTCAAGCGTTCAGTCATCGCATTGGTCTGAATATCTGAACCGCTGACTTGATAACCTTCGTTTAATAAAACTTCAGCAATACCGCCCATACCAGCGCCACCAATTCCAACGAAAAAGATATGCTGGATCTGGCGCATTTGTGGATTTTTAAACGGTGTCATGTCATTCATAAAACCGCCCCTCCGATAGTCTTCCTGCGCTTACTATTACTGACTTGGTCACATATCTGAGCAACCCGTTGAGTCGCATCAGCAATTGAACAGTCAAGAGCATTTAGGCGAACTTCATCCAACTGTTTAGGATCCTCTTGAATAGTGGCCAACAATTGTGGCAATTGGGTTTGCATATCTACTTGGTTGACTAAATACCCTGCGCGTCGCTCTACCAATGACCGAGCATTAGCGGTCTGATGGTCATCAACGGCATGCGGCAATGGAATAAAAATAGCGGCAATTCCAGACAGCGAAATTTCTGTCACGGTTATCGCTCCAGCGCGACAGATCACCAAATCAGCCCATTGATAAGCTGCTGCCATATCTTCGATAAATTCGCATACCCTGATGGTCCCGACTGGATGTTTTTCAATGTACGCTTGCTCCACAGCCGCTGCGTTACCCTTGCCGGTTTGATGCTGAACTTCGATATTGTGGAGTGATGCCAACAGCCCTGGTAATTCTTGGTTAAATGGCCTAGCGCCCAAACTTCCACCAATGATTAAAATCCGCAACGCACCTCCCTCACCAGCGGCGTGCGCTGATGTCGTTTGGCCGATACTCGCGCGGACAGGATTACCTGTAACTTCAGTTGCCGAGGATTGGGGTAATCCCCGCGCAGCGCCTGCAAATCCAAGTAGTACTCGCGATGCTATTTTTGCTAACCAGCGGTTAGTAAGTCCTAACACGGCGTTTTGCTCATGAATGAGCAAGGGTATTCCTTGCATGCGCGCGGCGATGCCACCCGCTCCGCTGGCATACCCTCCCATTCCGAGCACAACATCAGGTTGTAATCGACGGATCAGGCGCCATGCGCTGCCGATCGCTGTGACCAATTTGATAACTGCACTGATTTTACTCAGCAGGCCCTTTCCACGTAGTCCACTCACCTCAATAAAATGGATAGGTATTAAGTGCTTGGGTACGATTTCAGCTTCCATATGATCGGCAGTGCCTAACCAATGCACTTCCCATCCTTGTGCACGCAGGTACTCAGCTACAGCGATACCAGGGAATATGTGCCCACCAGTTCCACCAGCCATGATCAAAATGTTTTTTGCTGAACCAGAAGCCAAACTAGTCATCATTGGCCTCCTGACTTTCTGCTGGCTGCGTTAAACGCCTCTTTCCGCGCACCTTGCTGTTACCCAAGGCTTGTACTCCCTCAACACGCATTTCGAAATCAATCCGCAGGAGAATTGCGGTTGCAACCATCATGGTTATCAGACTCGAACCACCATAGCTTACCAGAGGCAATGTCAATCCCTTGGTGGGTAAGATACCAGCGCTAGCCCCTACATTTATTGCAGTTTGAAAACTAAACCAGATGCCAATGGCATAAGCCAAAAATCCATCGAAAGGTCGATTCTGAGCAATCGCTTTATTGCCAATACCCAAAGCCTTGATGACTAAAACAAGAACCAGAACTAAAACACTAACTACCCCAAAAAAGCCCAGTTCTTCTGCGAGAATAGCAACAATAAAATCGGTATGTGCTTCAGGCAAAAACTCAAGTTTTTGTAAACTATTGCCGAGTCCTTGACCAAACCAATCCCCACGTCCATATGCCATCAATGATTGCGTGAGCTGGTATCCACTGCCAAACGGATCGGCCCAAGGATCTAAAAACGAGGTAATCCTGCGCATGCGATATTCTTCAAAGACAATCAGCGCAACTACGGCCAGCAGTCCAACAAACACCAAGGCAAAAAATTGCCATAACCGTGCGCCAGCGAGAAACAGTAAACCAATCGTCGTTACTAGCATAACTACTACAGTTCCAAGGTCTGGTTGCAGTAGTAAAAGTAGCGCCAAAACAAAGAAAACAATGAGTGGCTTTACAAACCCTTTTAAATTTTCTGTAACCTCTTCATAGCGACGTACCAAGTAACCGGCCAAGTAACAAAAAAAGAATAGTTTGGCGGGTTCGGCCGCTTGAATTGTAATTGGCCCAAACACCAACCACCGTGTACTACCGTTTACATTGCGCCCAATCAGCAAAACTGCCACCAGTAAGCCTATGGCAGCCAATAATAAGTAAGGATTGGTCACACGCCAGAACTGCATCGGTATTTGTAATACAACGATGGCAGCTGAAATAGCCAAGCCCAAATAAATAGTGTGGCGAATGGCGAAATGAAATGGATTATCGAACAATCGCGCAGCGACCGGCATTGACGCCGATGTCACAATAACAAAGCCAATGGCCATCAATGCTATAGACACTAATACGATGGTTAAATCGTAATATCGCGGTGCATTATCACTATGCTGTAAAGCAAACAGTTGAGCTAAGGATAATTTCGCCGGTGAGAAAGACATCATGCTGCTAGCTCCGCAAAAGCTTGCTTGAAACAATCACCACGATGTTGATAGTTTTTAAACATATCCAGGCTAGCACATGCTGGAGCCAGCAAAATAATATCGCCTGACTGTGCGATGCTTTCAGCTAATTCAACCGCTTGCTGCATGTTGTCTACATAAACACTGTTGGGCTGCATTGCGAGAAATTGACGACCATCACGCCCCAGTGCAATGACGTAACGAACGTCAGTTAACTCTGCGGCTAGGACTGCCAAATTGGCGCCCTTCGCTTCACCGCCCATAATCACAATTAAATTATTCTGTGTTTGTTTTTTAGCTGCCACAATTGACGCTAATGCAGCACCAGGATTGGTAGCTTTTGAATCATTGATCCAGATTACACCTCGACGCACACCAACTTGTTCGTAGCGATGCGCAATTCCATGAAAATCTTCAATCGCAGCGACAGTCAACTGCGGCTCAATGCCCGCTAATATGGCAACTAAATAGGCCACTTGCACATTCAGCACATTGTGTTCGCCGGCTAGATTACAGCGCGAAAAATCAAGCGCAGCTATGCCATTGTGATAAACAATGTGGTTTTCGGGATTCCATGCCATACCAACCGGCGCGGGAGACAAACCAAAACTCAGGTGCGCATCGTGTTTAAAAGCGGATAGCACAGGATCATCGCGCAAAACCAAACACTGCTTAGCACCACCGTATATGCGCATCTTCGCATTCCGGTACGCTTCCATCGTATGATGTCGATCCAGATGGTCTTCAGATATATTCAGCACCGCTGCAATATCGCAGTGTAATGAACTCGTGGACTCAAGCTGAAAGCTGGATAACTCTAGGATGAACCAATCCACCGCGCTGTTCTGCTTATCCTGCAGTGCATCAAGCACGGGGGTACCTATATTACCAATCACAGCCGTCTTAACACCTGCTCTGGTAAAAATATGGCCGAGTAAAGATACCACTGTGGATTTGCCATTTGACCCTGTTATACCGATGATTGGCCGCGTATTCGCCTGTGCAAACAGTTCAATATCACCCAAAACAGCAACACCTGCCTGTTTCGCGTATTCAAGGGCAGGCAAGTCGAAGGGTACACCAGGACTCACAACCACAGCGTCGAACTGAGACAGTGACTGCGCTGGTATCTCACCCCAAGTTACCGGCTCGCTGACCTCTGCTAAAGGCGTCGCTCGAGTATCAAATAGAGTGACATTAGCAGCTTGCTGACGCAAATAACGCGCACATGACAAGCCAGTAAGACCTGCCCCAATAATCGCGATATTTTTGTCTGTATACTGAGTCACTTAATTAGTACCTTTTAGCGCAATTTCAGCGTTGCTAACCCAACGAGCACCAGGATCAAGGAAACAATCCAAAAGCGCACGATAACGCGTGGCTCTGGCCAACCTTTAAGCTCATAGTGATGATGGATCGGTGCCATCCGGAAAATCCGCTGACCCCTTAATTTAAATGAGCCAACTTGTAATATCACCGACAAGGTCTCGATTACAAAAACGCCGCCCATAATAATTAGTACAATCTCTTGCCGCACCAATACAGCCAAAATCCCCAACGTACCGCCCAAAGCCAGAGACCCGACATCCCCCATGAACACTTGCGCTGGATAGGTGTTAAACCATAAAAACCCAAGCCCTGCGCCAACAATTGCTGTGCACACAATCATCAGTTCACTGGTTAAAGGAATATAAGGGATATTGAGATATGCAGAGAAATTAACATTGCCGGTTACATAGGCGAAAATTGCCAAAGCCCCAGCCACTAAAATAGTGGGGACTATCGCCAGACCATCGAGCCCATCAGTCAAATTGACAGCGTTACTTGTACCTACAATAGCAAAGTATGCGATGAGTAAATATAACGCGCCTAGTTGCGGCATCACTTCCTTAAAGAAAGGCACCAATAACGCGGTCTCCGCATCCAGTGTTGCAGTGCTATATAAGTAGTACGCAACGACAATCGCAATAACGGATTGCCAAAAATATTTCCAGCGGGCAATCAACCCCTTTGGATCTTTGCGGATCACTTTGCGGTAGTCATCAACAAAGCCGATGACTCCATAGCTCACTACAATAGCAAGCGTTGCCAAGACATAACGATTTGTAAGATCAGCCCAGAGTAAACTGCTTACGAGTATAGCGGCGAGAATTAGCAAGCCTCCCATCGTCGGCGTTCCCGCTTTAGCTAAATGCGTCTGGGGACCATCGTCACGTACTGTTTGACCAATCTGAAGACGTTGTAACCAGCGGATCATTGCGGGGCCTATCAAAATAGCAATCAATAGCGCGGTCAGCGTGCTCAAAATCGCGCGCATCGTGAGATACGAGAATACGTTGAATCCCGGTTCAAACTGGGTTAGCCAATCAGAGAGCCAAATTAACATGCGATTTTCTCCCGTCGGCGTTCACGCTTTCCCAACGGTGATTCCTCTATAGCTTGAGTGACTCGTTCCATCTTGGCGCTGCGCGATCCTTTTACTAGGATAGTGATATCGCGCTGTTCCAGTGCTAAGTCAGAATTTAGAGTCGCAATCAGTGCCTCTAGCTCAGTAAAGTGTTGACCATTGGCTCCTAACACAGCACTCGCATGTTGGCTGAGGACTCCCAATGTGTACGCTTGTTCAATACCTTTTTCTAGCGCGTATTGGCCGATTTCCTGATGGTACACTCGCGCTTTGTTACCCAGTTCTGCCATATCACCTAAAATCAAGATACGCCGACCTGAATAGCTGGAAAGTAAATCGATCCCCGCTTTTACAGAAGCCACATTGGCATTGTAGGTGTCGTCTAACAGACGGATCTGATTAGATAGTTGCTTGACGTTTAAACGCCCGCTGACCTGCTGCATAGTGGCTAAGCCATCGCGCACATCTTCGAGTGTGGCGCCCACATTCATAGCCAAAGCGGCGGCGGCTAAAGCATTGCCGACATTATGGACCCCAGGAAGAACCAAATTGATCCCCGTCGAGCCTTGTGGTGTTTGCATATGAAAGGACGCACAGCCATCTAAACCTAAGGTGATATCAGTTGCATGAAAATCACTCTCTGAGCTACCTTCTTGGCTAAACGTTTGTACATTATGGCGCTTCAACTTGCCTTGCCAATACTCTATAAATTGACTATCTGCATTCAATATCGCCGTCCCTTGCTGCGTAAGCGCTTTGAAGATTTCGCTTTTCGCTCTTGCGACGCCAAATAAACTCCCAAACCCTTCTAAATGTGAGGCTGCTGCGTTGACGATAGTGGCAACATCAGGCTTAACCAGGTCGACGGTGTAAGCAATTTCACCTAAATGATTGGCACCGAGCTCTAGCACTGCAAAATCATGTTGAGATTCAAGGCGCAACAAGGTGAGTGGAACGCCAATATCATTATTGAAATTTCCAGCAGTGGCCAACACGCTGCCGCGGCGCTGTAGGATCGCTGAGGTCATTTCCTTAACTGTGGTCTTACCGCTACTACCTGTAATTGCGACCGTCTTCGGTGCCACTTTTTGCTTTATAGCGGCTCCTAAAAGGCCGAGCGCCAAATGTGTATCTTCAACTAAAATATACGGTAACTCAGTATGTACGGCTTGGCTTACAATTAACGCACTCGCTCCTTTACGTTCAGCTTCAGTAATAAATGCGTGGCCATCAAAATTTTGCCCACTTAAGGCTAAAAATAGCGCGCCATCAGTTAAAGCTCGCGTATCGGTTGTTACCGCATCGACTGTTACATCGTTGCCGTGCAAAGTGCCTTTCACATGTTCAGCAATCCATTGAAGAGTAACCGCAATCATATTGAATGCTCCTGTAAAATTTGCTTAGCAAACGCGCGTTCATCATAAGTGAGGCGCTCACCATTAATTTCTTGATAAGTTTCATGGCCTTTGCCAGCCAACAAAATAATGTCGTCTGGCCCTGCAGCGTTTAATGCATGTCTGATCGCACTCTTGCGATCATCAATCACCTCAACCGGGCAATCATTCGTAATCCCTGCTCGAATGTCTTGACTGATGGCAGAAACCGATTCGTTGCGCGCATTGTCGGCAGTAAGCACAACATGGTCGGCTAACTCACTAGCGACCTTCCCCATCTGGGGGCGCTTACCGGTATCGCGCTGACCACCACACCCAAACACACACCATAATTTGCCTGCACAATGCGCTTTTGCGGCTAAGAGTGCATGCTCTAAGGCATCAGGTGTATGTGCGTAGTCAACAATTAAACTCGGCGTGTTAGCTTGTGCAAATAGCTCCATCCGACCAGGAACTGGCACCAGACGCGGTAAGCCAGCCAATACATCAGCAAAGCGTGTTCCAAGGGCTAAAACACTGGCCGCCGCAGCTAGCGCGTTGTATACATTGAAGTGCCCGACCAGTTGTAACTTGATAGGGCTATTGCCCCAACTGCTGTAAAGTTCAAACTGTGTCCCTGTGGCGGTACTGGTAATATTGCGAGCACAACAATATTGTTGTTTTGGGTTGAACTGTTGCGTGTCTACCTCTACCCCATACCAGGTGATTTTTACGTGTTCGGGCGTGTTGGTTGCCCAGTTCTTGCTCTCCGGATCATCGGCATTGAGAACCACATGACGTAACGCTGGTTGGCTAATTAAGCGACGTTTCGCTGCAGCATAGGCTTCCATGGTGCCATGATAATCGAGGTGATCGCGTGTCAAATTAGTAAACACCGCCACATCGGTTTTAACTTGATTTAGCCGGCCTTGAACCAAAGCATGCGACGATGCTTCGAAAGCGACTTGATGCACATCTTGTTGCGCCATCTCAGCCAGAATGTAATGCATATTCAATGCATCAGGAGTGGTATTGAGACTTTCGATTAGTGAGTCCATGCTAAATGGATGCTGATACAATCCATATCCAAGCGTGCCGATCAAGCCACACTTCATGCCTAACTCGCAGCGCAATTGACTCAACAACTGTGAAACTGAAGTTTTACCATTGGTGCCAGTGACCGCAATTGTCGTCATTTTGGTTGCCGGGTAATCATAAAAGGCAGCCGCGAGCGCCGAAAGCTCCTGGGCTAAATTGTAAAACTCGACGATCACCGAATTTTGCCGCATGGTGCATCGGCCATGCGATGCGGCATCATCAGCCTCACAAATGATAGCCGGAGCCCCAAGACTAATCGCCTGTGGAATAAACTCTCGGCCGTCTAACTCATGCCCCTTCACTGCTAAAAAAGCGGTCTTAATTGACACTTCACGACTATCCAGAACCAAACGCTCAACGCGCACATCTGGCGCGTGTACGCCGAATTTGGCTAATAGTGGTTCAATACTTTGTACAAATTGACTAATGACCATGGCTTTGCGCTTCCAGCCATTGAACCGTAGAAATATCACCGCCAGTAGCGTCGGGCGCTACGTTCAAGAGCCGTAATGCGCCTCCCATAATTTGCGAAAACACGGGAGCGGCGGTATCACCTGAGTGATACAAGTCACCACCCGGTTCGTTGATTAACACTACGGTGACTAACTCTGGGTCAGAAACAGGTGCCAAACCGGCGAAAATATTCACATACTCATCACCGTACCCACCCGCAACGGCCTTGCGGCTCGTGCCCGTTTTACCGGCAATACGATAACCATTAACACTGGCCTTTATCCCTGAACCACCGTCTTGAGTAACGCTCTCCATCATAGCAATAAGCGCCTTAGTATTGCGCTCAGAGACCACACGGACTTCCTCTTCGAAAGCTAGTGGGCGTTGTTCGCCTAAAATAATATTGAGGTTTTTCTTGATCCCGCCGTTGGCGATAGTGAGGTACATTCGCGCCAGTTGGGCCGGCGTGACCGAAATACCGTAACCAAAACTTAGCGTAGCGAGTTCAAATTCAGACCAGCGATTGCGTTCGTGAAATAAACCTGAACTCTCGCCCGCGAGCAAGGTTCCCGTATCTGACATCAAGCCCATGTTGTAATAGGTATCGATCAAGAATTCTTTAGGCACCGCTAAAGCCAACTTTGATGTTCCCATGTTGCTGGACTTTTGCACGACTGTGGTCAAATCAATTTTGCCTAGGTTGCGCGGATCAGATACCACGCTGCCGCCGAGCTGCATACGTCCGGGCGAGGTGTCAATCATCGAGTCAGGTTCAACAATACCAAACTCTAAAGCCGCCAGTACGGCTAATGGTTTTACTGAAGAACCTGGTTCAACAGGGTCAGTAATGACACGATTGCGCACCCGATGAGGTGCCACTGTTTGACGGTTGTTTGGATTAAAAGAAGGACTGTTTACCATCGCCAGAATGTCGCCAGTCGCGACATCAACCACAATCGCAGATGCCGATGCTGCCGCATACGTCTCAGTGGCTTGTTTGATAGCTTTATAAGCCATTGCTTGGATACGCTGATCGATGGTTAGTTGTAAATCTTTTGCCTGCTCACCATTGGTTTGCTCAATGATTTCTACTTGTCGACCTTTCGCATCACGACGAATGGTTCGACTCGATGGTGTGCCCGTCAAATGATCATCGAACAAACGCTCTAGTCCCTCAATACCGCGGTCATCGACATCGGTAAAACCAATTAAATGCGCTGCCACCTCGCCCGCGGGGTAATAACGCCGTGATTCATTGCGTAATCCGACACCAGGTATATCAAGTTGCTCAACATATTCAGCCATTGCTGGAGACACTTGGCGTTGCAAATAAACAAAACGACGTTTAGGGTCATCTACCTTATCCAACAATTCACTAATATCTTGACCAAGCACTTCTGCCAACGCTAACCAGCGACGTTGCTGATTAAATGCATTCTCTTGATGAATAATTTTGGGATCTGCCCAAATTGCTCGGACGGGAACGCTTACCGCTAACTCTTCGCCATTGCGATCAACGATTAACCCGCGATGAACAAGAGAGTTACGAGTGCGAAGAGTACGATTGTCACCTTGCTCAATGAGTGCGTCGGGCGCAATTACCTGAATATAGGCTGCGCGCATAGCTAACACCGCAAATACTGCCAAAACACTGCCCAACACGACAAAGAAGCGCCAGTTAATAAGATTCGGCGCCTTGTTTTGTTTAGCGCCGCGCAGTTTAGGACGATTACCGTTGGGACTAACCGCAGAACTGTTATTCACTAGCACTGTCATTTGAGCCTCACTATCACTTCATCTGCAGGCTCAGGGCGACGCATATCTAAATCACGTTTAACCAAACTTTCTATGCGGTTGTGCTCGGTTAATGCGCCTTGCTCAAGAAGTAAGTGTCGCCATTCCACATCGAGGCGATCTTTCTCTTGCATAAGTTGCTCACTGGCAATAATGACCTGCCGGTTCATATGAGCACTCAAAATCACGGCGAGGGCGCTAACGATTACCAATAAAAACAACAAAACCCGCATCGGGTGGCGGGCTGCATCAGTCAGCATAATGACGACTGGATTAAAGGTGGTTGGCACTTGAGTCATAACTTTTCTGCCACCCTAAGCACAGAACTCCGCGCTCGCACATTTTCATTCAATTCTGCTTGATCAGGCTTAATCGCCTTGCCGATCAGCCGGAGTACTTTATCCGCATCTATTTCAGCCTGCGTAACAGGCATATGTGCAGGATAGCTTTTCCCCTTACTCTGCTCTCGCATAAAGCGCTTAACCAGGCGATCCTCTAACGAATGGAAACTGATCACTGCTAGTCGCCCCTCTTTGGCAAGTACCTCAGTGGCAGCTTTAAGGCCTTGGCGAAGTTGATCAAGTTCGGCGTTGATGTAAATTCTGATGCCCTGAAAACTGCGAGTCGCAGGATGCTTGTGCTTGTCTTTTACCGGCATCGCTTGGTCGATGATCTGCGCCAATTGAGACGTTGTGGTAATGGGGGTATGCGCTCGGTGCTCAACAATCGCATGCGCAATACGTTTACCAAAGCGCTCTTCGCCGAATTCTTTAAGCACCTGCGTGATATCCTGCTCATCAGCAACAGCCAACCACTCGGCAGCACTGATCCCGCGCGTGGTGTCCATGCGCATATCCAGTGGCCCTTCACGCATGAAACTAAAACCACGTGATGCATCATCGAGTTGTGGAGATGAAACGCCGAGATCCATCAAGACACCGTCAACCTGACCCACAAGACCTTGTTCTTCACATACGCGCTGCAATTCACCAAAAGGTTCATGGATAATTTGAAAACGCTCATCAGCGTTGAAACGTTGAGCAGATGTAATGGCCATGGGGTCGCGATCAAACGCAATCAACCGTCCTTCGCTTGAGAGTTGGTCTAAGATCGCCTGCGAGTGGCCACCACGACCAAATGTTGCGTCAATGTAGAGTCCGTCCGGTTTTATCTTAAGACCGTCGATACAAGCATCTAGCAAGACCGAGCGATGTTCAAACACGCCAGCCGTCACAGTGAGAAGTCCTGCAAACGCTCTGTGAGTTCGAAGCCCCCCGCTTGCTCTGCTGCCATATCATCGTTGACTTGTTCACTCCAGAGCGCCGCATCCCAAATTTCAAAGCGGTTCAGCTGTCCGACCAGCATGATTTGTTTGTCGAGCTTTGCATGAGCTCGCAACGGGGGAGGTAAAAGAAACCGACCACTTTTGTCCATTTCACCCTCTGTCGCATGGCCCAAAAGCAAGCGCTGTAAGCGCCTCTCTTGCGGGATCATAGATGAGAGTTTGGTGAGTTTAAGTTCGATTTCTTCCCATTCGGTAAGTGGGTAAAGCAGCAAACAGCTTTGTTGTATATCAACGGTGCAAACCAGATTTCCGCCACAATCATCAAGCAGCGCTTGGCGATACTTGGTGGGAATAGCCACCCTGCCTTTACTGTCAAGATTGATTGCATTAGCGCCGCGGAACATTCCCCTAGCCTTCTTTGTTGTTTTTTATTATTCGTATTTTGAAGCTCTAATTTGCAAACTACTGACCGTCAAAAATTATTATGATCCACAATTTGCCACTTTTACCCACATTTGTGAGTTTAGGTACCCAATGGCCCCACTGTCAAGCTAAATTCGGGATAAAACCGTAATTTTCGTGCTGATAAATCGCGCGCAAAACGCTAATTTTTGTGAAGTCGCTGATAAGATTAAAAAAAACGCCAAGCAAGGCTTGGCGTTTATTTTTTTGAAAAGTGCGGTTGGTCAGTAAAAGGATCTTAAGCGTTTGCTTGCTCAGCTTCTGGCTGTACCGCACGAATCTGTAAGCTCGCGATAGGAGCATCAGTATTATTTGACAGTTCAATCAAGCGGTTAAGTTGGCCCAACGAGATCATCGTTGCGTAAATAGCACCTAGGAAACCATTTTTATGCATTTCCATAACCACATCATCGTTAAGTTCACGCAGTTTCTTTTCATTGATTGACATCATGCCAGTCACGTTGCGCTTTTGACCATTCGCATAGGTTAAACCGATCTCAATTGACTCTAATAAACCAAGCTCGACAACTTGCTTGACAAATTTTTGTGTTAATAGCTCGCTGTTAGCCAAATCAGACAAGAATTGTTGACGCTTATTGAGGAACTCTGATGGTTCACCCGCTTCGGTGAATACAGCTTCGCCACCTTCTTTATTCAATAACTCACTGTTTTCATCAAAGAAAACGCCTAACTTATCGCCATCTGGACGCACATCAAAAGGGTAACGCTGGATGTTCATAGGTACGTGAGGTCCCTGCCACGCGCCATCTTTCACATAGAAATTTTGGTTTTGCTCTGTCCCCAACATAGCAACTACGTGGTAATTACCTGATTGTGGATCTTGAATAAAAACAATTGGCATTGAACCGGCCAATTGAGCAAACTCACGAATCGTTGCTGCTGCCAAGTGACTGTTTTTCGCAAACTCAAAGTCTTTGTGCGCGTTAACTTTTAGATCTTTATGTTTTGTTTTATCTAGAGGAATATAATTTACTGCCATGGATTTAATCTCAGTCTCATTAGTTTAGGGTGGACCACACCATCAATTTGTCTATGCATGAAGAAGGATAATGGAGAACCACAAAGAGTCGGTCTGGGTTTTACTGCACAATAAAACTGACCGGTTAAATTTTCGCTGCGTAGTATGTTAGATCTCAGTCCTGTTGTCGACAGGGATTGCGAGATTTATCTGTCTAGGCTAGGGTATCGCTTTACGAAACAGACTCCATCAAGGAAGCAACTCCATGTTCTGCAAAGCAATAGCCCTGGCCAGTGCGGTTACACTTTCAATGTCAGTGGTACAAGCAAACGACGATGATCTCGCCAAGACTGCTAACCGAATCGCCCAAACGAGTATTATTGTCGATGGTCATATCGATGTGCCGTATCGCGTAAAAGAGCAGTGGGTTGATGTAACCCAAGCAACTGTGGGCGGTGATTTCGATTACCCGCGCGCGAAACAAGGGGGATTGAACGCTCCCTTTATGTCAATTTATGTACCTGCATCATTGGATAATAGCCCACGTTCAACTCAGCTTGCCCACGAATTAATTGACTCGGTAGAGGCCATTGTGGCTCGTGCGCCTAACAAGTTTGCCATTGCTACCAGCGTTGCAGACGTGCACGACCATTTCAAACAAGGGCTTATATCGCTCCCCATGGGGATGGAAAACGGCTCGCCTATTCAGGGCGACCTAGCAAACTTGAAAACATTTTATCAGCGTGGCATACGCTACATAACGCTGGCGCACTCGCAAAGTAATCATATCAGTGACTCTTCCTACGACTTACGTCGCCAATGGAAAGGGCTTAGTCCATTTGGTAAGGAGCTAGTCAAAGAAATGAATGCGCTTGGGATTATGATTGATATCTCACATGTTTCAGATGCAGCGTTCTACCAAGCTTTGGAAATTAGCCAAGTACCGGTTATCGCCTCGCACTCAAGTTTGCGTAAATTCACGCCTGGTTTTGAACGCAACATGGATGATGAAATGCTCAAAGCGCTTGCGCAAAACGGCGGCGTCATCATGATCAACTTTGGCTCCGGGTTTATTAGTCCTATGGCGCGACAATGGCGCGATAAATTAGGCGAACGCCGTCAGGCCCTGATCGATGAGTTTGGTGAAGATAGCCAACAAGTAACCGAGTTTAATGAGCAATATCGCGAACAAAACCCTTATCCTTTTTCCAATTTGGATATGGTCCTTGACCATATTGATCACGTTGTAGCCACAGTTGGCATTGACTATGTGGGCATTGGTTCTGACTATGACGGGGTTGGCGACTCGTTACCCGAGGGTTTGAAAGACGTCTCCACTTTTCCTAATTTAGTCGCAGGACTACTTGCCCGCGACTACAGTGAAGCGCAAATTCGACAAATCCTTGGTGGTAATCTATTGCGGGTTTGGCAACAAGTTGAAGACTATGCCGCGCAGCATAGCTCATAGCCCAATTCACATGAATTAGAACATCAAGCTTACCAGGATCACCGTGACCAATATCAGCATGTATGGCAATGGCGAAGACCATAACGATAATGGTTGCGGTGTTTGGTTCGGCTCCACAGATTGATTAACTGGGGCAGTATCCATGAGCAAGCTTTGACGCCTTTGTGAACGCTTGCGCTGCCAATAGACCATCGCCAGCGTGGCTACAAACAATGCTATTGCCAGCCACATATCGAAGCCTTCGTATATATAGGCAGCCCAGAAATAAAGAAACACATAGGCTGCACCGCTTAACCAAAAAAATACTTTCACAACTACTCCGCAGGATTTAACTTTATTTGTTGTTGGATGAAATGAGTCAGCATTGCCAACATATGTTTATGCAACGGATTCGGCTCAGGTACAAAACAAAAATCAACAACTTCATCAAGTGGTGCTGTTACCGCCATCGCTTGAACTTGAGCATTATCTAAAAGTAAGTCACCGTGACAAAGTTCATAACGTTCGTCAACGATAAAGGTTGTGTTGGCGGCTAGATTAACCGCTAGGAAATTCTCTACGCCATGCAACGGCGTAGTTACATCCGCAGCTGAATGCGCTGCAAAGGTCGGTATGCTTGGATTGGCCAGTGCCAACTGAGATCGGATTTGACGGATCACTTGCATCAATTCAAATGCAGCAAATAGACTAACGTCTGGATATTTGTATGGATTCATGCCATGTGACACGTAATCCCCATCGATCCATTTCGCAATTGTTTGCATGCCCACAATGCGGCTCATTTGTTCTGCATTGTTAGATAGTGCCAATGCAGCTGAGAATAGCAGCAATCCGGTAACCGTATTTGGGTTGTTTAGCACATATTCGGTGGCAAGAGCACCGCCTGCAGAAAAACCACCAACGAAATGCAGGCGCCCGAGGCCACGACTTAAGTTAATAATTTCTGCCACGCTATCGCGCCACCTTGTCTCGAGTTCTGGGTCTTGCATGTCTGCATCAGCATCTCGTAGGCCATGACCCGGTAACAAAGCAACGACAACATTATAACCTTGTTGGTGCAGCGCAGCCGCTACCGAACGAAAATAAAATGGCGAATCACTGAGTCCATGAAATAGCACGATAACGGCATCGGTGGTTCTTTGATGGTGAAGTATGTAAGGCGCGTTACCTTCATTGCGCAGCACCAGAGAACAGACTCGCGTTGTATTAAGGTCTTGCTGCATGCAGCGTTGTGGATGCCCTAAGTGAGTTTGATAATACTGCTTAAATGCGTCGACAGCGGTGGCAAAATCACTCGCCTGTGAATAGTGACTAACTAACAGGCTCAGCGCTGCTACGCTGAGCCAACATCTACTGCTCAATTAAAAAATGCCTCTAAGTCATCGCTACCGCCAATGTGTTTTCCACCGATAAACACCTGCGGAACAGTATCTCGCCCACTGATAGCTTTCAAGCTAGTGAAACTTGCGGCTTGACCCAACACAATTTCCTCATAGTCAAAGCCCTTGTCCTGCAACATCGCTTTCGCCTTGGCACAATAAGGGCAGCCCGGTTTAGTGATGATTGAAACCGGCTCGCTAACTTCAGCATTGGGAGCCAAGTAAGTCAGCATCGTATCGGCATCCGAGACTTCAAATGGGTCACCAGGTAAATCAGGTTCAATAAACATCTTTTCAATAACACCATCTTTAACCAGCATAGAGTATCGCCAACTACGCTTACCAAAGCCTAAATCGGCTTTGTCAACGAGCATGCCCATTTTATCGGTAAACTCACCATTGCCATCGGCGATAAGGGTAATGTTATTGGCTTCTTGCTGTGCGGCCCATGCGTTCATAACAAACGTATCATTGACCGACATACAAATAATGTCATCTACTCCATTTGCCTTAAACACTGACGCTAACTCATTGTATCGTGGTAAATGGGTCGACGAACAAGTTGGCGTAAATGCTCCCGGCAATGAAAATACAATGACGGTCTTATTGGCGAATAATTCGTCAGTCGACTTTTTTACCCAAGCGTCGCCCTCACGAAGCGGAAACGTGACCTGCGGAATGCGTTGCCCTTCCTTATTTTCAAAATTTGGATTACTCATGTTTTTTCCTTGCTGCAATGTCGAGAACTAAGCATAGTGGTATGTGTAGTATTTGCATAATCAATTAATCCTATCAACGCAATCGGAACACACTGCATGGGTATCAAATCGCATGCTTTTATATCATTTCTCATGCCGAGCTTCGATTGCGGCAACACCTACTCAACGTTATCTTTTGACTACAAGCAGAAGTTGTTGTTCCTAAATCGGAACAGCTTTGCATGAGAGGCAAAACCCATGATTATGGTTATTGGTGGCGAAAAAGGTGGTACGGGAAAGAGTCGTATTGCACAAAATATGGCAGTGTACTTTGCCGTTGAACAACAGAAGTCAGTGGTTCTAGTAGACTGCGAAACCAATAAATCCACTAGCAGTTGGTGTATTGATAGAAACAGAAACACCAACCTCGTGCCGATCAAATGCATTTCACTGAATGGCAAAATACGCAATGAATTGCTCAACTTGGCGCATCATTACGATGTGGTGATTGTCGATTGCAGTAGCCACGATAATTTAGCGTTGCGTTCGTCTATTGCGGTTGCCCAGCATGTTCTGCTACCACTAAAACCGAAACGCAGAGACATGCACAGCATAAGCATAATGGAGGATGTTGTTGCTACCTGTCGCATGGTAAACCCAAAAGTCAATGCCGCATTTGTACTGACTCAATGCTCTACCATTACAAGCATGTCTGCGCGTATTAATGCAGCCAAAGAACATTGTCGAGGTTTTGAAATTCAGGTGCTTAACTCTGTGACGTACAGTCGCAATGTTTATGATGATTCGGCAGTGGAAGGAGGGTCAGTGCTGGAAAGTGACACGAAGGGGAAAGCCGCTACCGAAATCCGCGCGATTGCTGAAGAGCTCGTCGCACGTGCAATTAGCAAAAACGATTGGCGCCCACGAATTGATGATCTGGCCAGTGCGTAAATTGCACTGTAGTGATGTGACGCGGAATTCAAAATTGTTGCGATTTTTCTGCGTAAATACCTTTATTTTGCTGCTAAACCACTATACTTTGAACATATATTGAACAATGTCCATAATAGGGAAATTCTTTTGGTCGATAGTTCAGGTGCTACTTACAGGAGTCATTACACTCCCTTTTTGATGCCTTTGGTCACACGGTTAAAGTGGCGTGTTGTCGCCATCATTTGTGTGTTCTTATGCTGTTCGCAAAGTTACGCACAAACCGAAATTGAATTACAAAACGTAATGTCAAAAAATGGCTATCTCGCCTATTCCAGCGCACTCAGTTTATATCGCCAAGGCGCGCTAGAGGAGTCTCAGGCCGTTGCGCTAGCATTACTGGAAAATGCCCAACCAGAAACCCTCGACGCGGCGGCCGCCAAACGCATTATCGCCCTGATCGCAATGCGACGGGGGCAATACGACTTTGCCCAGCGCACGTTAACCCAAGTCTTGAATGAATTCCGTGCACGCGAAAAAATCCAGTTAGTCGCCCTAGTCCAAGCTGACCTTGGTAACAATCTCAGTCAACAATCATTACATTCAAACGCATTAAATCTCTACAATAGTGCCCTTAGCACCCACGAAGTTTTTGGCAATACTGAACAAACCGTAACGCTGTATAATAGTATCGCAGCGACTCTCGAGAAAATGGGCCAGTATGAGCGGGCCTTGGAAGCCTTAACCAAAGCGCTAGAGTTGCAACGCGAAAAAGGGCAAAGACAAGAGTTAACCGTTACGTTGTTCAACATCGCAGAGATCCATCGTGAATTGGCTCAGCTGGAGCAAGCTGAAGCGTATTTTAACGATGCACTGACACTAGCAATAGAGCTTAACAACCAAACCCAAGTAGCAAGAATTCAATCAAAGTTAGGATTTATCCACATCGAAAGTGGTAATTTTGCCGCCGCCGAAGCGTCGTTTAACCGAGCTATTAATTGGTTAGCCAAAATGGAACATTCGTTAACGCTTGCCGAGTCCAGAGCCGGTCTTGGGCAAGCATTAATCGGTCAAAATAAAATAGCTGACGGAATGGCGCTGTTGAACGAGGCGCTAACCCATGCAGAAGCACACGGCTTTTTAGCGCTCAAGACAAAAGTACGACTAATCCTTGCGCAGGTCCATTTACAACTTAGCAATTATCCAACGGCACTCGAGCAAGCTGAAATAGGATTAGAAGAAGCCACTCAGCGGAAAGAACTCCCAAGGCAAGCCGAATTTGAATCCGTACGTGTAGAAATCTATGAAAAAACAGGTGAGTTTGCGCTAGCGTATGCAGCATTAAAGCGCCAAAAGCAAATTGAAGCTCTTATTTTACAACAGCGGCGAGACAACGCGTTAACGGCGCTGCAGGCCGAAGTTGAGTATGTTAGGCAGGAACAAGACATTGCATTACTGCGCAAAAACAAGGCCTCGGAATTAAATCTGGCAGAACAGCGAAATGCACGCAATGTGCTTATACTCGCCAGCCTAATCGTGTTTTTATTGCTCGCATTTCTATTTTTCAGTCGCCATGCGCAAAAGCTACGCAATGAACAACTCACAGGGATCGTTAAACGCCGAACACAAGAACTCGAAAAGAAAAACGAGGAATTGCAGCAGGCCTATCGCACATTGGAACATATGAGTTTACGTGACTCATTAACGGGTTGTTATAATCGCCATTTTCTAGACGCTAACCTGCCGGCAGAGGTCAATCGCAGTCTATTTAGTCATCGTTCGGCTAAAGAGAGCAATCAACCACCTTCGCTGCACAATGATCTACTGTGTTTTTTGCTCGACATTGACGACTTTAAAGCAATTAACGACACTTATGGTCATGTAACGGGCGATCGAGTTCTGATTCAGTTTGGTAAAATTATCGCCAATGTTTTTCGCCACTCAGACTTACAAGTCCGCTGGGGAGGAGAAGAATTTTTAGTTATTTGCCGGAATACACCGCGCTTAGATGCCGCCATGCTCGCCGAACGTTTACGTGCAACAATTGCAGATACTCCATTTAGAGGGAGTAATGAGAAAAAATTCCACGTTTCCTGCTCGATCGGCTTTACCGCTTTTCCGTTAGACATTGAGCAACCCGAAAGACTTTCATGGGAGCAATGTTTTGGCTTAGCAGACCATTGTTTATATTCTGCTAAGCGCTCTGGTAAAAACTGTTGGATTGGGATTACCCAAGCGACTGAAAATAGCCAGGAGCCACTCAGTCCCCAAGAAAAGGCATTAGCTTTGGGCGCTTTGGAAGTACAAACGTCGCTTAATCATTTATCCTCAATCAAGTGGCAAGAAATAATCGCAGATACTCCAACTGATTAGCTATACACCCGTTTTCAAATCTTCAAGGTGATATTTGTCGATCAATGAATATAACGTTGGTCGGGTTACACCTAACAATTCAGCTGTTTTCGACATATTCTTATCTGCTCTTAAATAAGCTCGGCGGATCGCCTCGCTTTCTGCGTTTTCTCTCACTTCACGCAAATTTAAAATTTCTTTTACTGCTGGCGCTTCGGCCGACCGTAACCCAAGGTCTTCGGCTGTCACCAACTGCCCTTCCGCCAATATAACTGCGGATTTGAGCTTGTTCTGCAATTCCCGGATATTACCCGGCCATGGATGTGCCAGCATGGCGTTGATGGCGCATTCACTGAATCCTTTAACCTTAGCGTTGAAGTCACTGCAGTATTGGGTTAGAAATGTTTTAGCAAGTAAGATAACATCTTGCTCTCGCTCTTTAAGCGGCGGGATTTCTATAATGATTTCCCCTACGCGATAAAATAAATCTTCGCGGAAAGCTTCCTCAGCCACCATTTGTTGCAGATTTCGATGGGTTGCGCAAACCACTCGAATGTCGACCGGTATTTCAGTACGGCCACCGACACGTTCTATTACACGCTCTTGTAGAAATCGGAGCATTTTAGCCTGTAGACCAATTGGCATGTCGCCGATTTCATCTAGAAACAACGTACCGCCCTGCGCCATTTCGATTTTTCCTAGGGTCGTTTTATTGGCACCGGTAAACGCTCCCTTTTCATAACCAAATAATTCACTTTCCAGTAAATTTTCTGGAATTGAAGCACAGTTAATAGCGACAAAAGCCTTTTCGCTGCGTTGACTGTGTTCATGAATACTGCGCGCGAATACTTCTTTACCGGTACCACTTTCTCCCAGCAATAACGCACTTATATCAGTTTGCGCTATCTTCTCGGCTCGTCGACTCGCGGCTTGTATGCTTGGGCTATTACCAATTATCTTGCCCATTGAAGGGTTGGTGCGCACTAAAATCCGATTTTCATGCTCCAGTTGTGCCAAGTTTAATGCCCGATTGATAATGATTTTCATCGTATCTGAGTCAATCGGCTTTTGATAAAAATCGTAGGCTCCTAGTTCTATGGCCTTTAATGCGTTGGCTTTATCGTTATTGCCAGTTACTACAATTACTTTGGTATGCGGTGCCAGGGAGAGGATCTCTGACAAGGCTAAAAGTCCTTCGGATGCATTGGTAGGGTCTGGTGGCAATCCGAGATCTAAAGTGACCACTGCCGGCTCATGACGACGCAGCTGGGCTATCGCAGAACTTCTATCTTCGGCGTAGACAAGCTCAAAGTCAGTCAAACTCCATTTTAGTTGTTTCTGTATTCCTAAGTCGTCATCTACCACTAACACTTTTGTCATTGCGTTTCGCTTCCCTTATATCCGGCAAATTAATTGGTTGGGATTACTAAAGTAAAGGTCGTGCCTTTACCTACTTCGCTTTCTACTTCGATACTACCACCGATCGATTCAAGGTAGCTACGTGCATCATACGCACCAATGCCCATGCCAGCATTCCCCTTCGTCGTGTCAAAGGGTTTATATAAGCGATTGCGGATAAACTCTGCAGTCATTCCTTCACCGTTATCACTTATCGTCACTAGCTGCTGTGCATTCCCATCGTTGTACTCCAATGTCACCAAGACCCAGCCATTATCGGCAGTCGCCTGTTGCGCGTTATTGAGCAAGTGGTACATAACATTAGCAAACTTTTCAGCGTCCACAACGACATCGGTTTCTGAGCCTACTTTCAACTCAGGGCTGGGTTTTAGCGTTGCGCAACGTTGTTCAATTACCGTAGTAATAATGGCAGATAGTTTGAAGCTACCTTGCTTCGCTTGCGGTGCACTTTGCTTGTCAGTTAATTGCGAAAGCATCTTATCCATACGCGACTTAGTATGTTGCAAGGTCTCAAAAGTATCGTCTATAAACTCTGGATTATGCTTATGTTGTTGCGCATTACATAGAATCAAATCAATTTGGGCTAACACATTCTTTAAGTCATGCACTACAAAGGCTGACATTCTCGAGAACGCAGCGAACTGAGCATTTTCGGCAATTTGATTAGCAGCTTCATTATGAAAAATAAAATTACTAATTTGCGCGGTTACGGCATTCAAGTAGTCGCGCAACTCCCAATTTAATCGAACTTGTGCTTCTTGACTTCCTTTCAATACAACAATTCCCCACAACCCCTCATGCTCGAATAGAGGCACTACAATAATTTTATCCAATGCCTGCATTTCGAGTGATTCAAGCTTCAAACCTTCATAAACGTAAGGTTTGACCTTGTATTCCTCACTATCAAACAGCCAACTTGTTGAGTTAAAAAATGCGATAAGCTTGTTACCCACCGTTTCCGGTAAGTCCGCAAAGGCATCCGTCTTTGCAACATCCTGCAAGTTACCTTGCTGCAGCTTGAATAAAGCGCCTTGCTTGTACTGTAAGGCCCCAAGATAACCATGTAAGGCATTTTCATAGACATCCGTTATGTGGTCGCTTTGCGCCGTTAATGCAGTGGTTAATTTGACCCACTCTTGGCGGTAATCAAACTGATTCGCAAAAAAGTTTTTGGTAATGAAGACTTTTACCTTAGTGCGAAAACTTTGCGATAAAAATACCGTTGCTAACAGGGTTAGCGATAACGCAATGAATACTACTTGAATTGTGGCGCCCCATTGACCGCCGATATATTTCACCGCATAACCAATGGTTGCCATGATCAATAAATAACCACCAGCCACTAATAGCAGCGAACTATGTAGAACGACTTCTCTGGAGATGAAAATATCGACGCCCCAATGCTTGATGCGGCGAATCGCGATAATGAGTAGTGGCGCTAGTAATAAATAAATATATCCTCGTGCGGCTACGTACAGTGGCTCCACCTGAGCAACCATTGTTGCATTGGCATAGGTGACAAATTCAAACAAATTAATCACGCCAAGATATAACACGAGGGGCTTAAATGCCCAGCGATGCTCGCCAGCCTGACGGTAAACTTGTTCCAACAACACTAAGACCTCAAGCGCAATAATCGTTTGCAGGAGGAAGCGCCACGGCGTTGAGAGAAGCCCAAATTCGGGTAGTACGATAGCAGCCGTCGGAACCGCGAGAATAGCCCAGGTTACCGGTCGCGAGAGCACGCCCCACAGTGAGGTAAAGTCGTTGCGTAAAAACGCTGACAAGAACAGCAACCAGACCCATTGCTTACCACTATCAATGTAGAGCAAACGGTCTAGCGTGAAATCACCGCCAATCAAAGTAAGGTGTGCGCCCGCCCACAGCACAGTCACTAAAGTCGATAAGATTAATAAGTATTTTGCCAGTCCTGCCTTACGCACAGTGAGTAACAGTAATAGCAGGAGTAAATACCCCAATCCGGCAAGGCTGTATCCAATATCAGCTATCACAGTTTTTTGATTACCAAACTACCAATTGAGTATCCCGCGCCAAACGAGCACAAAACGCCTACATCATCTCTAACTAAATCCTCATGATTGAGCGCAAAAGCAATGACCGAACCCGCTGAAGCCGTATTAGCATATGTGTCCAACACAATTGGCGCTTCATCAGCACCTGGTAAGCGGCCCAGTAGCTTTTTACTGATAAGCGTGTTCATATTGATGTTGGCTTGATGCAACCACCAACGCCGGATTTGCGGGATAGTAAGACCGCAAGCAGTAATGTGTTGTTCTAGATGCTCAGCCGCTAATGGACAAACTTCTTTAAATACTTTGCGCCCTTCTTGATGAAACAACTTATCCGGTCCATATGGATCAGCGTCTGTCGCATGGGTCATGTAGCCAAAATTTGACCTGATATTGTTAGAAAAGGCGGTCAGGGCTTTGGTACCCAAGATCTCAAATACATGCTTACCACGCGCGGTGTCTCTGCGCTCGACAACAGTTGCCGTCGCCACATCACCAAAAATAAAGTGACTGTCACGATCGGTGTAGTTTATTTGGGGCGAGACTAATTCTGGATTGATCACCAGCACGCGCTTCGCAGTGTTTGCTTTTACCATCTCGTAGGCGCGATGCAAACCGAAGGTTGCAGCCGAACAAGCGACTAACATATCAAAACCGAATCCGGTAATACCCAAGGCATCTTGAACTTCAATTGCAATGGCCGGATAAGAACGCTGTGTATAGGCACAACTGACAATAACCGCATCGATATCTGTAGGATTAAGAGCAGCAGATTGAATGGCAGTTTTTGCTGCGGCGACTGCAATTTCGGCTTGTTGACTCAACTCTTCATCACTACGCTCGACAATTGCAGGACGCATCCGATTGATATCTAGCACACCATCCTTGCAATAGATATAACGACTCTTTATGCCAGATGCTTTTTCAATAAATTCTGCACTGCTGTGAGGTTTAGCCTCGAGTGTACCGGCAGCAATCGCTGCAGCATTCTCGGCATTGTATTTGTCAGCGAAGTCGTTGTAGCTTGCGACTAGCTCTTCATTGCTTATGGTGTGCGGAGGAGTCCAGACTCCAACTCCGCTAATAACTACCGCGTCTGTCATAAGTGTTCTCTGTGTATTTGGATGACATTAACTCTGTCTATTAATACTAGAATACCCTGACAACGCTTGATTGTCATGAAACAAAAAAGGCGCCTCAAGCGGCGCCTTTTTGATTTTTTGTAACATTTAGTTTTGGGTAATTTCCCAAACACTTACGGTACCACTAACTTCGTTACCACTGATTAGTAGAGGGTTACCCGTAGCGCTATCTTCAGCTGCCACGAATACAAGGCTTTCCGGCGCAAGGTCACCAATTACATCAGCTACACCAAGGCCTTCGGTAAGATCACGATTGATAACATATTCGGCAAATTTCACATCGTATGGATTAGTCACGTCATACACCATGATCCCGCCCATACGCTCAAGTCCGATAAAGGCGTAGACACGGTTGCCAATCATGCCAACTGTCAGTGCTTCAGGCTCAGGCCCTTTGTTTTCAGAGCGCGAGTCACTTTCGTTAACATCATTATCATTGTTGAACTGAGCGCCATGGACTGAAGCAGTGATACGTTCGAAATCGTCACCAGAATCGAATACCACTAACCCATTTTGATCCCAAACAGTAAATGAACGGCCACCATAGGTATACGCCATATCATATTCACCATCGCCATCAGCATCACCAATCTCAGCACTTACGCGCAGACCGTCTATGCTGCCCATCATTTTCAATGATTCAAGTTTTGAGCCTGGCTCAGCTGCAATATCTTCGATTTTCACTTCATCGGTATAGGATAAGCAACCATCATCAGCATCAAAATCAATTCCGCCAGCGGCGGTACAAGCGGCCTGATCGGCTGCAGGGAAGAAGTATTCGCGTGCATCACCCTCGTTTGCCGTTACTAGGAAAGTTGCTCCTTTCCACTCATAACTGGCAATCGTATCCGGCATGTAGACACCATACAGACCATCGTATTTACCGAAGCTCACTGCACCATCTTCATTACCGTCAAAATTCAATTCTGACCAATCTTTGAAGCCCAACCCAACAAGCTCTACAGATAAGTCTTCTAAATCGACGATGGCGACGCCATTGTTTTCTTGCAAAGTCACGTAAACGAGGTCATTGGTTGCCTCGATGGCTTCAGGCTCCAGGTCCTGTGCAACCGTAATATCGATCAAGTTGCCATTAATCGTGCGACCTGAAGGATTTGGAAAAACCATACCCTGTGCTTCCAAGTCTGCTTGCTGGCCATTAAACTGAGTAAAGTCTACCGTTTCGGCGGTTTCTTCAGGCTCGTTGTTCGCGAGTATATCAATGACTGAAATACTGCCTTCAGGATCATTGCTATAATCTCCATTTGGCTCACCTTCATTGGCAACAATCACTTTGCCGCCGTCAGGAGTGAACTTGACCATATCAGGTAGGTTGCCAACAGCAACACCATCTAGCAACGCTGGCGCATTATCGTTAAGACCATTGTAAAACAAGACCATGCCGTTATCGGCTTGAGTTGCCCCGGAAACTGCGACGGCAAGCAAATCACCAGAGACTGCAATACTATTAACACCGCCTAAAGCAGTACCCTCAAATTCAGTCGGTAGAGTAATCGACGTCGCTGACAAATTGACCAGATTAATCGGGTCTGAAAGTGCATCTGACGTTAAACCACTGGCATTGATAATCGCAATCGTTCCAGCTGAGCTATTCGTTGCGTATATGCGCTGCGTCTCTTGATGGTATTGCACAATTTCAGCAGCTCCACTAGCACCCAAACTTGCGCGGCCAACAATCGACAGCGTAATACCTAAAGATGCATCTGAGCCATCCTGACCGTCTTGTCCGTCCTGACCATCTTGCCCAGGCGCACCATCTTGTCCGGGATCGCCTTGTGGCCCTTGTAAGCCTTGTTCACCTTGTAATCCGTCGTCACCGTCTAAGCCACATCCTGCTAACGTCGCTGACACAAAAAACGCCAGAAGTCCGTACTTGAATACTTGTCGAGCCGCCATTTGCCTTCCTTTTTTTGTCGTTATTGCCACACAATAGTTTATTATTGCTTATCATGCTAAATACTGTGGACTAAGTCCACACCATTTATTCTTTTAAGCGGAAGTCAAAGGTAGACGGTTATTATTACAATTGCATGAAGTTGCCAGCACAACGCTCTGCAGCAACGGGATAAAGTTCAACAGCATGTGTAATGCGCACAAATACGCAATCACCCATAAATGCGGCATTGGAATCAGTGACTACGATAACCGAGTCTCCATTTAAGTCTGCAAGTTCATATTCGTATCCGCGTCGAGAGCCCTCGACAACTGCAGTGATAAGACCAAACAAAACACCGCCCCAAATCGCTCCCCTTAGTGCGTGAGCTCCATCAATATGCGCACCTGAAATAGCACCATGCATCATGCCATCAGCTATATTCGGTCCCATTGAGGATTCCAAATGGACAGGTTCAACTGCATCTACCCAAGCGTAAAATTCAGTTATGGGTTGCGGGTGTCGGTGTGCGTGGGCTGCACATCCTCCAAGTGCCCAAAAGGTAAGCACTACAAGTAATCCATACATAGTTTTTTGCATGCCAAAATACTCTCAACCTAAAATCTAATAGTGAATCCACAAAGCTGAATAGACCCTTAACGATAGGATTATTTTAACTTGCTTCTCGACGTTCAAATGACGCAAGATATCATTCATCCTATCGCTGAATCGATGAGCTACATATGCTTAAAAAATTTGTTTATACCACTGCTTTACTCACTCTATTGGGCTGTGCGACGTCTCCAACCGGCAGAAATCAAGTGCTGCTTTACTCCGATAGTCAATTATCTGAAATGGGCGCGCAGGCATTTAACGGAATGAAGGATTCAATCCAGATTTCCAATAAAGCAGTTGAAAACGAGTATGTGCAATGCGTCGCTCGTCCAATTATTGCCCAAGTGAGTCCGGAAGTATTTTCCGGGCAATGGGAAATCGTTGTGTTTGATGATCCACAAGTGAATGCTTTTGCCTTACCCGGCGGTAAAATTGGGGTTTATACGGGACTATTGCAAGTGGCCGAAAATCAGCATCAACTAGCCGCAGTAATTGGTCATGAGGTTGGCCATGTTATCGCCCAGCATGGTAATGAGCGGATGTCGCAAAGCACAATCATTTCTATCGGCTCACAGGCAGTAGGACAAATCATGGCCGCTAACGAAGTTGCTAATTCAGGTCCTATCATGGCGGCAATTGGTCTGGGCGTACAAGTTGGTGTGCAATTACCATTTAGTCGTACTCATGAATCTGAGGCCGATGAAATTGGACTTACCCTCATGGCTCAAGCTGGTTTTGCACCGCAGGAAGCTATCAAGTTGTGGGAAAACATGGAAGCGGCCAGCGGGGGGCAGCGCCAACCCGAATTGTTATCTACTCACCCAGCACCACAAACCCGCATTGCAGCATTAACAGCATTGCTGCCTGAGGCACAATCGATTGCACAACAACAAACGCAAAAACCTAAATGTCGGAGTTAGGAGCACATTAGCAATAAAAAAGGCCGCAAGTTGCGGCCCTCTTTTGTGCTGCCCAAAGGTAAGTTAGTCTTCTTTGTGAACGTGCACATCCATTTGTGGAAATGGGATTGAAATTCCTTCTTTATCGAAGCGCAGTTTCACAGCTTCTGTGAAGTCAAACTTTACACCCCAGTAGTCGCCGCTTTTAACCCAAGGACGAACTACAAAATTTACACTACTATCGCCCAGTTCTGAAACGGCAACTTGAGCCGCAGGCTCTGCAAGAATGCGTTCATCTTCTTTGACCATGGCTTCAAGCACTTGCTTGGCCTTAAGCAAATCATCGCCGTAACCAATACCAAAAACCATATCTACACGACGCGTTTCTTTGGCTGAGAAATTAGTAATGTTGCCGCCATAAATGGCGCCATTAGGAACGATAATTTCTTTGTTGTCTGGCGTGGTCATGATCGTGGTAAATATACCGATCGACTTCACCGTGCCCATTGTGCCACCCGCTTCAACAAAATCACCCGACTTAAACGGCTTAAATACCAACAGCATGACGCCGGCAGCAAAGTTTTGCAGTGAACCTTGGAGCGATAAACCGATAGCTAAACCAGCGGCACCTAAAATAGCAACCAGTGATGTTGTATCCACACCCAACTGATCAAGTGCTGCAACAATGACAAACAACATCAGTACTGCGTTGATAATTGAGGCTAAGAATGCAACTAGCATTTCATCGTATTTTGACTTTGCCATCACCTTGCTAAACAGTGACATCAATATGCCAACGACAATCTTACCGACAATATAGATAAGGATGGCGAAAACAATGTTAATGCCCCACGGGATCACATAGGTATTAACCAAGTTTTCAATTTCTTCAGCAGAGTACATGTATAAATTCCTTCTGATTGGGTTAACTATTTAACCAGAAGAAAAAATAGCAACATTTAGGCACATTTGACAATGAAAAAAACAACTCATTGTTTTGCCGAATTTTTCTCTTCTTTCCTTTCGGCTTTGAACCTATTGTTAAGAAGTTGAAGAGTGGTTGTAGTGAAACTGTTAAAAAGCTGTCACCAATCGCAGACACCTTTTACTTAAAGACTTTTAGCCAAATTTTTTTAGCAAATAAACTGGATTTTTCTGAGAAATTGACTATATTTCCAGCACGCTATAAACCTGCTCAGAGGATCAGGTGGCGAATTTGAATTAATATTTTTAAAGGAATTGAAAATGTTATTACTATCTATTTTGTTTACTGCAGTTTGCCTACTATTTATATACGCTTTAATGAGAGATACCGGAGATAACACGCCAGACGCGCGTGCCACCGGACATGTATTAACTCCAAACGGCGCCACAAAACAGGCTCGCAGAATCAGCAGCAAAGAGACCCAAGCGGTCAGCTTAAGCTAAAACTCAACTAAATACTTTGGCGCGCAAGCGCCTTTTTATTTTTGACCGTGTGCTGAACATTGTCGGCGTGGTATTCTTCCCGCATATAAATAAACATCTCTTATCCACTATGCGAATTTCCCGTTTTTTTGTTGCTAGCGATTTAGCTGTCGACACTGCGGTCATCATGCCCGCAGAGACTGCGCACTACATGGCTAACGTACTTCGGCTTTTGCCACAAACACCGGTAGTCCTATTCAACGGAGATGGCAACGAATATAGCGGCGTTGTCAGCAGTATTAGTAAGCGGCAGGCTGAGGTTTACATCGATGCGAAGTTGGCGATTGACCCACAATCGCCGCTGGTTCTCCATCTAGGTCAAGCGGTTAGCAAAGGCGATAGAATGGAGTGGGTGTTGCAAAAAGCAACCGAACTCGGGGTCACCCATATTACTCCCGTAATAACTGAACGATGTGCGGTCAAGTTAAGCGCAGAACGATGGGATAAAAAACTTTCCCAATGGGCGAAAATCATTCAAGCTGCGTGTGAGCAATCTGGCCGGAATACCCTACCGGTATTAAATAACCCTATCCACCTACCTGATTGGTTAAAAACATCTTCTGATCAGACTCGCATTTTATTTGATCCTTCGGCGCACCAGCGTATCCAGCAGCTCGAAGGTAATTGCCGAGGTTTCCGCATTTTGGTCGGCCCAGAGGGCGGTTTATCTGAACAAGAAGTCTACACCGCCGTTCAAAATGGCTATCAAGCGTTAACGATGGGGCCTCGCATTTTGCGTACTGAAACGGCGGCAGTTGCTGCTATATCCATACTGCAATCAAACTTCGGTGATTTTTGATGGTATCCCGAATTATCTGACAAAATTTTGACACACCTCAAAATTGAGTTTACCGTTCCAATGTTATGTTTGATTGTATTAACGCGAAGGTATTACGCAGTAACTTGAATGTCCAAAAAGCCTGAAGAAAGTGTCAGCACGGAGCAAATCACACAGTTAAAAAACAGGAGCGCAGTCGAAATCGGGAGAGCCAAAGCGCTCGACCAATTGATTAGTGGTGCGCCTTTAAAAACCGTCGCTCACACCATGTTGCAGGGTATTGAAGAAGCGCACCCAGGCGCGCGCTGTATTATTATGCTGCTTAATGAAGATAAAATAACCCTTTCTCCGCTGGTTGCGCCTAGTTTTTCATCTGACTTAGTTAAAGCCTTTGCGAATTTCCCGGTTGGTGCCAATAGTGGCTGTTGCGGCGCTGCGGTGTTCCATAAGAAACCTGTATATGTCGCCAACGTGCAAACCAGCAAAGACTGGCAACCTGTGGCAGCGATAGCCAAACAAGCGCGACTAAAAGCTTGTTGGTCAACTCCGCTAATTTCTCCAGAGGGTGAGGTCTATGGCTCCCTCGCGCTATACCCTAGCGAGAGACGGGAGCCAAGTGAAGATGATATCTATGCGCTTGATTATGAAGCGAAAATTTTGAGCGTTATCATTGAACGCTCGCGCATGATTTCAGCATTAAAAAAATCACATAATGAATTGGAGCTGCGCGTCGCAGAACGAACGAAGGAGTTAAGTGAAGCCAATGTGCTGCTTAGTAAAGCGCTCGATCAGCGCAATGAAGTGCGCATGCAATTACTGGAGATGGAAAACATGGCAGCGCTTGGCACTATGATGTCGAGCTTAACCCATGAGATTAATACCCCAATTGGGGTAGCGATTACCGCGGCAACCTACTTGCGAGCGATGCAACAAAAGTCGAAGACGCTTTTTGAACAAAATGCTTTGAAACGCTCTGACCTTGAAGCGTTTTATTTAGAATGTGGTGAAGCCTCTGAGATTATCGAGCGTAACTTAGCTCGTACCAGTCAATTGATAACGACCTTTAAACAGCTTTCGACCGACCAACACTCACAAGAACCTCGTAGCATCAATGTCATTGATTATATTGATGAAATACTCTTGTCTTTAAAACCGCGCTTGAAACGTTTTGGGCATTTATTTTGTTTGGATGTAAACCCCGCGTTAGAAATTCAAACAAACCCCGGTGCACTTGGGCAAATTCTGATCAACTTGATTATGAATTCAGCCATCCACGCTTTTGAACCTGGCCAACGGGGGAGGATTACCATCCGGGGGCGAATTGACAATAGTCATGACCAAAATGCGCACCTATTATTGGACTATCGTGACAATGGTAAAGGCATGTCTGAGCACACGGTAGCAAACATTTATAAACCATTTTTCACCAATGCCCGCAACAATGGTGGCACTGGCTTAGGCATGCACATTTGCTACAACTTAGCAGTGGATGTACTCAAAGGTACGTTGGATTGTGAATCGGTGTTGGGTAAAGGTACTTTGTTTCGATTACGGATCCCTGTCAATAATACCGAAAGTGACTAATACTTTACGCGTAGCTTGAAAAAAATTTTCTCACCGCCACTTTAATTATAAATCTCGAATGCAAGGATCCTCATGAGCATTAAATTAGCCATAGTCATGGACCCCATTGATGCCATCAACATTAAGAAAGACAGCAGTTTTGCCATGCTGTTGGAAGCGCAAGCACGTGGTTACTCGCTGCACTATATTGAAATGGCAGACCTTTATATTGATGATGGCCACCCCTATGCCAGTTGCCGTGAATTAACGGTACAAGAGGACCCTAAGCAATGGTTTACGCTGAGTGAACGTGCAGAAACATCATTGTCGCATTTTGATGTCATTTTAATGCGCAAAGATCCCCCGGTAGATGCTGAGTTCATTTATGCAACCCACATGTTAGAGTTGGCGGAAAGGCAAGGCTGTTTAGTTGTTAACAAACCGCAAAGTTTACGTGACTTCAACGAAAAACTTTTCACTACTTGGTTTGCTGAACACACCCCCCCCACATTGGTGACTGCCCAGAAAGCAAAAATTAAAGCGTTTCATGAACAGCATCGAGATATTATTTGCAAACCACTTGATGGTATGGGCGGAGTGTCTATTTTTCGCGTCACTGAAGATGGCACCAATTTAGGTGTGATAGCGGAAACCTTAACCAAAAACGGCCAGCAATATGCCATGTTCCAACGCTATCTGCCCGCCATTAAGGAAGGTGACAAACGTGTGTTAATTGTCGCTGGCGAAGTGATACCTTATTGTTTAGCACGTTTACCCAGTGGTAATGAGACCCGTGGAAATCTGGCTGCTGGGGGCACCGGCAGACCTCAGCCAATCAGCGCGAGTGATCGGCAACTAGCAGAGGCCATCGCACCTACTTTGGTAGAAAAAGGTTTACTCTTTGTCGGCTTAGACGTGATTGGTGATAAAATCACAGAAATTAATGTAACCAGTCCGACTTGTGTACGTGAACTTGAAGCCGCTTACAATATCAACATCTGTGGCAAGTTATTTGACGCTATAGAACTAAGGATCAATCAATAAGATATGTCAGACCAGGTCACCTTTGAGAACCACTTTTTAATCGCCATGCCGAGCTTGGAGGACCGTTACTTTTCGCGGTCACTTACCTACATTTGCGAGCATAATGAGCAAGGTGCGATGGGGCTGGTGATCAATCAACCGACGAATATGAATTTGAAGGCATTACTTGAACAGATTGATGACTCGGTAGTGGTGGACGATGCCCACGCAGAGAAGATCGTTTTGGCCGGCGGTCCGGTTTCCCAAGACCGAGGCTTTATTTTACACACGACTCAAGAGGGTTGGTCTTCAAGCTTGGCATTAACATCTGAAATCATGGTGACCACATCAAAAGACATCTTGCCTGCCATCGCTACCAGCCAGGGACCAGAAAAGTCATTAGTTACCTTGGGGTATGCAGGTTGGACGGCCGGCCAGTTAGAGCAAGAGATCCAAGAAAATAGTTGGTTAATTGTCGCAGCCGACCGTGACATATTGTTTGATGTACCTATCCATAAAAAATGGCAGGCTGCAGTAAATAAGCTAGGGGTTGATATCTGGCAACTGGCACCCAACGCCGGGCACGCGTAGCATGCAAGGAACGCTGTTAAGTTTTGACTATGGCATCAAAAGTATTGGTGTGGCAGTAGGGCAAAGCATCACTGCCACTGCTTCACCACTACATGCATTAAAAGCGACCGATGGTATTCCAGACTGGCGTAAAGTTGAACAACTCATCGCGGAATGGCAACCAAATGCATGCATCGTTGGCCTTCCCCTGAATATGGACGGCACAGAACAATCCATAACTGAACGTGCTCGCACCTTTGCTAATCGCTTAAAGGGACGTTTTAATTTAAAAGTAGAGCTGTGGGACGAGCGCTTGACGACAGTCGATGCCAAAGCTGAGCTCTTTGCCATGGGGGGATTTAAAAAGCTCGATAAAGGGAAAATTGATAGCGTATCAGCCTGTTTGATCCTGCAAAGCTATTTCGAAAATTACTGACTGTTTACGCCTAGCGACAATGTTGGCACTGCCAGCAAACCTCAAAGCTCGCACTATTGGCTTCGCCACAATTTAAACAAACCCAATCTTGGCCATTATTCTTGTTTGCGCAATCGTGCTGAAAAGCATCGATAAGCGCATAAGCTTTGGGTGCCCATTCAGGATCCGTAAGCCAAACTTCGGGCTGTGCATCCAATGGTGATACCTCGCCTATGGCACCAGCAATGAACTCGTTTTTGAGGAAGCACGGGATCCCGTGCTCCTCTAGCAATGACTTGATCCTAAACACCAAAAAGCGGTCATAATCGCGATAGATCAGCAACTTATCTAATCCATATCGATCGATACATTCGACAATGAACCTAGTCCTGAGCCTTCATTGGTATCCAACTTAATCATTAAGCGCAGGTCATTCGGAGAATCCGCATGATGGAGCGCCTGATCCAACGAAATCCGTCCGGCTTTATAATGATCATATAGCGCCATATCAAAGGTTTGCATGCCCGCTTCTTTCCCCTTTTGCATTGCCTCTTTCAGCGAACCGATATTATTTTTTTGGATCAAATCCGTGATTAAGGGCGAATTCAATAATATTTCTATCGCTGCTACCCGACCTTTACCGTCAATAGTTGGAACCAATTGCTGCGCCACAATCGCGCGGATATTCAAACTTAAATCAAAGCGTAGCTTTTCATGTAAGTCTTTAGGTGCGAGGTGCATGATCCGCTCAATCGCTTGATTGGCATTGTTTGCGTGCAGAGTTGCCACACATAAGTGGCCGGTATCTGCAAACGACATAGCATATTCCATGGTCTCCATTGAGCGGATCTCACCAATCAGAATAACATCAGGTGCTTGACGTAAAGATGACTTCAATGCATCGTCAAAAGACAGAGTGTCAATACCGACTTCGCGTTGCGTCACTACACACTTGTTATGTTCGTGTACAAACTCGATCGGATCTTCGATGGTTAAAATATGGCCTTTAGAATTCGCGTTGCGATGACCAATTAAGGCCGCTAGCGAGGTTGATTTACCGGTACCCGTTCCCCCAACAAACAGCACCAATCCGCGCTTCGCCATAATAATGTCTTTTAACACTGGCGGTAGCCCCAAATCATCGGCTTGTGGAATTTGAGTTACGATGCGTCGAATAACCATTCCGGCCAAATCGCGCTGCCAAAATGCGCTACAACGAAAACGTCCAATTCCCTCGCGAGCGATAGCAAAGTTACATTCCTTGCTGGTTTCAAACTCGTCGCGTTGCTTATCTGACATTGCCTGGTGCACTAAGTCCAAGGCATCGTCGGCCGAAAGTGCATCATCCCCTAAAGGGGTTAACTGGCCGTTGATTTTAGCACTTACCGGGTAGCCAACAGTAATGAAGACATCCGATGCGGACTCGCCTACCATCTGTTCTAAATAATCATCGAGTGAATGCATGGCCTAGAATCCTGGTTTAGGTTGTTTATCGATAGATTTACCTGCCGCGTCCTGCGGAGTGATAACCCCCATGCCAACGAGTTTTTGCAAACACTGATCCATCGTTTGCATACCATGCGCCTGCCCGGTTTGAATGACAGAGTACATCTGTGGCACCTTATCTTCACGGATGAGGTTACGGATAGCAGGTATACCAATCATTATTTCATGCGCTGCAATTCGTCCTCCCCCCACTTTTTTCAGCAAGGTTTGAGAAATGACCGCGCGCAATGATTCTGAAAGCATAGAACGCACCATGGCCTTTTCTTCAGCTGGAAACACATCAATGATCCGGTCGATGGTCTTTGGAGCTGAGTTAGTGTGTAGCGTACCAAAGACTAAATGCCCGGTTTCCGCTGCAGAAATCGCCAAGCGAATAGTTTCCAAATCCCGCAACTCACCCACCAGAATAACGTCTGGATCTTCACGCAATGCACTACGAAGTGCATTGTTAAAGCTATGCGTATCACGGTGGACCTCACGTTGGTTAATGACACAAAGTTTGTTTTCGTGCACAAATTCGATGGGATCTTCGATGGTTAGAATATGCTCACGCTTATGCGTATTGATGTGGTCTATCATCGCGGCCAAGGTGGTACTTTTACCACTACCCGTCGCTCCAGTAACCAAAACTATCCCCGTGGGCTGATTGATTATATCTTTGAATATGGCCGGCGCCCCAAGATCATCTAAAGTTAACACTTTGCTGGGGATTGTCCGTAAGACCGCCGCCGCACCACGATTCTGCACGAACGCATTAACCCTGAAGCGCGATAAATCTTTAACTTCAAAAGAAAAATCGGTTTCAAGATTTTCTTCATACTCCTTACGTTGCATATCATTCATGATCTCATAAATCAGCGCATGTACTTGTTTATGATCCAATGCTGGAACGTTTAAACGCCGCATCTCACCATCCACACGAATGATAGGCGGTAATCCTGCGCTTAAATGTAAATCCGATGCGTTGTTTTGCACACTAAAGGCTAAAAGTTCGGTAATATCCAAGGTCTGTGTCTCCGAGAAAACTAAACACGCTATGCAAACAATAGCAGATCGACTGGAAAGCGCCTACAAGATGATTGCGCACGCAACTGAAGTTGCCCATCGTCCAGCAAAATCAGTTAAATTACTAGCAGTTAGCAAAACTAAACCCGTATCAGATTTACAACAAGCGTATGCTGCAGGGCAACGTTTGTTCGGGGAGAATTACGTCCAGGAAGGCGTCGATAAAATTATCGAAATGAGCGCGTACAGCGATATTGAGTGGCATTTTATTGGGCCGTTACAGTCCAACAAAACTAAAGCCGTGGCTGAACACTTTGCGTGGGTACAAAGTGTTGATCGATTAAAGATCGCACGGCGTTTATCGGCGCAACGACCAACGGACCGCAGCCCCTTAAATATCTGCATTCAAGTCAATATTGATAACGAGGAAACAAAATCAGGAGTGGCACCAGACGAGGTTGAGGATTTCGCCAAGGAACTTACAAAATTACCAAATATCGAGTTACGTGGATTAATGGCAATCCCGAGCAATTCTAGCGACGTAGCAATGCAAAAGGCCAGTTTCAGCCGCATGAATGAATTGTTCACCCACTTGAAACAGCAATATTCAACCATAGATACATTATCTATAGGAATGAGTAATGATGCGGAAATTGCGATTGAGTGCGGTTCCACTATGGTAAGAATAGGCACGGCAGTTTTTGGGCGCAGAGATTAATCAAGTCAAGGCAACAATATTTTGGGAGTAGCATGCAAACTAAACACGTAGGATTTATCGGCGCGGGCAACATGAGCCGCAGTATTATCGCAGGATTGATCGAGTCAGGATATTCACCTAGCGCGATTACCGCTAGTAACCGGTCGACTGAGAAATTGATGAACCTACAAGATGAATTTGGCATCAACATCACCACTGACAACGATGCCGTTGTTGCCTACGCAGATGTTATTGTTATGTCAGTTAAACCACAACTGATGGCCGACGTGCTTGGCGCTTTAGATACTGCACAAATTACTGACGATAAGGTTTTCATGTCAATTGCTGCGGGGATTAAGTTACAGCGACTGAGCGAAATGTTACCGGCAGCGTCAAAGTGGGTGCGTGCAATGCCAAACACGCCTAGTGCAGTGGGAGCTGGCCTTACTGGTCTGATTGCCAACAGCAACGTTAGTGAAACAGAACGCGATCTCTGCGGTGATTTAATGGCAGCTGTTGGCGAAGTTGTTTGGGTAGACGAAGAAGCACAAATCGATGGCGTGATTGCGGCCGCAGGCAGCGCTCCTGCCTACTTCTTTTTGTTTTTAGAGGCGATGCAAGCAGAAGCTGAAAAAATGGGCTTCAGTCACACTCAGGCGCGTTTAATGGTGCAACAAGCTATGTTTGGTGCAGCCAAAATGGTGGTCAAGAATCCAGATGTTGAACTTTCCACGTTGCGTGAGAATGTGACATCCAAAGGCGGTACTACCGCTCAAGCACTGCAAACTTTTATGCAGGGTGGCTTAGAAAAATTGGTAAGCCAAGCGATGCAGGCTGCGGTCAAACGTGCCGAAGAAATGTCGAATGAATTTTAACTAAAAGAGCCCTTTATGAACGCTACTTATTTTCTGATCACAACCTTGTTCAACCTTTATTTGATGGTTGTTTTATTGCGTCTATGGATGCAATGGGTTCGCGCTGATTTTTATAATCCATTGAGCCAAGTCGTGGTAAAGGCAACCCAACCCGTGGTCGGCCCAATGCGCCGGTTGATACCCTCGATTGGCCCCTTCGATACCGCGACCTTTCTTTTCGCATTGTTAGTGTCTGTCGCTAAGATAACCACAATATCCTTAGTATTTAATGCAAACTTTGCACCGCTTGCGGTTGTTATTTCAGCCGGTGTCGATGTACTACGAGAAGGTTTAAGCTTGGTATTCTGGATCCTGATCTTACGAGCGATATTAAGCTGGATTAGCCAAGGTAATAATCCTATCGAATATGTCACCATGCAGTTAACTGAACCCTTCTTAGCTCCGATCCGCAGATTCATTCCGCCGATGGGAGGACTAGACTTATCAGTTTTGGTGGCGATCATAGGATTGCAATTTATTCGTATTTTACTGGGCGACATTTTCGGCGGCTTTTAATTTCTGGGGAGAAAACATGCGAGATTTCGCGTATGGATTAATTGGGCTCATTTTACTGGCCCTAAGTGGTGGAGCTAACGCTGAGCAAAAAGTTACACTGGGGGATTGGGACGTTCATTACATGGTCGTTAATACGACTTTTCTAACCCCTGAAATAGCCAAAGCGAATGGCATCGTTCGCAGTCGGTTTAATGCATTAGTGAACATTTCTGTGCTCGATGCCACATCCAAAAAAGCGCTAGATCCTGCCGTTTCAGGCAGTGCAACCAATTTGATCGGGACTACTAAGCAACTCAACTTTAAACGTGTTCGCGAAGGTGAGGCTATCTACTACCTAGCAGTATTACCGTATCGCGACCTGGAGACCTATCGCTTCGCAATTCAAATACAATCGGGCAACGAACAACAGACCTTAAACTTTTCGCAAAAACTATATACTGAATAGTCATTCAGCTTTGGCGCCTTCCGACGTCAAAATTTCGGTATTAACCATATCGCGAAATTTTTTTAACATTTCAAAATCTGATTCGGTAAAAACCCGCGGCTGTGGGTCGAAAACGCACAGGGTCCCCAGTGGCTGGTCATCGCTGCTACGTACCACTGCTCCGGCATAAAACCGCACCATGGGGCCTGACAGAACATTTTGCGTGTTCGCAAAGCGCGGATCTTTGCGCGCATCCTCGACATACATTACATCGTCTTCTGCTATCGCATGCACGCAAAACGACACTGACAAATCAGTTTCTGAATCTGAGATACCGTCTTTGGATTTAAACCACTGGCGCTCGGCGTCAATTAGCGTGATAGTCGCTATCGCTACATTAAAATATTGTTTAGCTAAGCGCGTAATGCTGTCAAAGCGCTTTTCCGGTGCGGTATCCAAAAGTTCGGTGCGATATAACGCCGCAAGACGAGCGGTGTCTTGCGCCAAGATTTCTGGGTAATGCATAGCGAATGAAACTCACGTTTAAGGTTAATTAAAACTGGTCAAACATTATCTGATTGCCATCAGGATCAGTAAATACACAGTGACATGGCCCTTCTGTCCCATTGGTTTTAGTAACGGGCGGATAGCCTGCTTCGATCATGCCTTCTTCTATGGCGCGGGCATTGTCGGGGTTGAACGTTAAAATATTGCGCTCAAACATATCTTTAAACAAACCAATCACTACCGCACCTTTTTGCAATATCAACCAGTTTTCTTCGATTGACCCGCAACCTTCACAAATAGCAAATCCAAGAGCCTCATAAAAGGCTTTGGATTTTTGCATATCCTTAACCGCTAAACTTACCGAAAATTGTCCAAGTTCCATTATTACCTCCTGCTCACATAAGGTAAAAATAGTCGTTAGAGGTCGATTCCACAATGTTGCCGACGCGCTTCACCGAGTCTGGCACGCCCATGGCCTATTGCTTTAAACCTAATATGCTTGTAGCACTCGACATTCGATGAGTGAACCTATCTACCTAAAGGCTTTAGCAGCATCTTTTAATGGTTTAGTAGAATTCGATATCTGGTCTTCGACTTGTTTAGAGACTGTGTTTGGCAACTTTTTCGGTTTAGCAAAATAAAAGCCCTGTAAATAATCCGCGCCCATGTCGACCAACATTCGATGTTCTTCTGCGCGCTCGATTCCCTCAGCAATCACTCGAATGCTATTGTCTCTGGCTATTTGGATAAGGTGTTCAACGATGGACTGTTTTAATGGATCCGAATCGATATGTTGCACTAGGTCCATGTCAATCTTAACGTAGTCTGGACGTACATCTTTAAGCATGTTTAGCCCAGACCATCCAGAGCCGACATCATCCAGCGCGACACCAAACCCTGCATTGCGATAAAACGCCAATATGCCACGTAAATGTGCCATATCTGTAACGCGGTGGGTTTCAGTGATTTCAAACACGATATCGCTGGGCTTAAATCCTAAATCCGCAATTGCCGTCGCTGTTGAACGCAGACAATAAGCCGGGTCGTATATACTGGATGGATTAAAATTGATAAAAACCTTGCTGTTAATGCCAGCTTTTGCTGCACATTCAACAGCAGATCGACGCGCAGCTAAATCAACGGAGAAAAGTAGCTCAGAAGAATGCGCCATAGAAAATATTAACGCGGGTGACATCAAGTTTTGGTCTTGATCAAAAGCACGAAATAGAGCCTCATGGGCGAAGGTGCGCAATTCGCCGGGTTTTGAATCGGCATAGACAATCGGTTGGAACCAACTTTCATACCTCTGGTTGTCTATCGCCTCTATAATCCAACTGCTTTTATGCCGATGAATAAACACATCGGCAGGCAGCACTTTACCAAATTGATCCGGTTGCAGTTGCTCTCCAGCTGGCGCAGTAATAATTTTCGATTTTGCCAAGGTTGGGGGTTCAAGAGTGCCAGCGAGTTGCAGCAGAAATTTTTCGATCCGCTCACGGCCGATGGTCAGTGAAATGCAATGCGAGTTTTCAGGTGTTGCGGCATACCCATTAATGCCGCACATGTGTGCCAATTTTCCAAAGGCGTCAGTGGTCGGCACATAGATCCAAAACGTCGTTTCGTCAAAATAGTATTCGTCTATACTTTCACAATCTTCACACCACATACCAAAGCTCCACCACACTGATATATGGATTAAATACTCGAAAAAACCTTATATGGATCGTGTTTTCAGAGAAATCTATTGAGTAAAACAGCGATGTCTACTGCTTGCGTGTAAACACCCAATCTTCCGCTGTGCTCAATGCTGCGTCATACGTGTAACCTTCTACATCGAATTTTTTCAGCTGCTCAACATCAGTAATGTGATTCTGTAGAATAAAGCGAGCCATTAATCCACGCGCTTTCTTAGCAAAGAAACTGATCACTTTATATTGCCCGTTCTTGAAATCTTTAAATACTGGCGTAATGATTTGCGCATCTAATTGGCGTTTTTTTACCGCTTTAAAGTATTCATTAGAAGCAAGATTAACCAATGTTTCTGACCCTATATGGGCAAGCTGTTGATTCAATACTTGTGTAATCCTGTCACCCCAAAACTCATACAAGTTCTTGTGTTTGGGAGTGGTTAACGATGTTCCCATTTCTAGCCGATACGCCTGCATCAAATCTAATGGTCGTAGCACACCGTAGAGACCTGACAATATGCGCAGGTGCTGCTGAGCAAATTCGAGCTCCTTTGGTTGCAGAGAGTCAGCTTGCAAGCCGGCGTATACATCTCCGTTGAAAGTTAGCGCTGCGGGTTTGGCATTATCGTTAGTAAATGGAAATTCAAAACTATTAAACCTTTCTGCGTTTAAGATCGCTAACTTATCACTGATTTTCATTAGCGATGATAATTCAGCAGGCGATAACTGACGGCAAACATCCACCAGCACTTTGGCGTCGCTTAACAATTCAGGTTGAGTCGTTGCATGGCTCACCTTAACAGGTTCGAGGTCTAGATTTTTCGCAGGGGATAACACAACTAACATAACAACAATTTCACTTTCATTTGTCTTTCGTTTGGTTAGAAGATTGCGGCAATCTGGAAAAAACCAAGCGATGACGAAAAATTATATTTAATTCCTGCAGATAACTAGCACTCAAAAGCCGACAGTTATACCCTATGCACATTAAGAACTATGAGAATCCAAAATGTCTGATCAATTGACCGCCTTGCGCGAAATGACAACTGTCGTTGCCGACACAGGTGATATTGAAGCTATCAAAAAATATCAGCCGGTTGACGCCACAACGAATCCTTCATTATTACTTAAGGCGGCAGAGTTACCGCAGTATGCAACCCTTATTGACGACGCAATTGCCTATGCCAAAGCCCAAGGCGGCTCTGTGCTTGAACAAGTTGACAATGCTAGCGATAAATTAGCGGTAAGCATTGGGCATCAAATTCAACAAATTATTCCTGGCCGTATCTCGACAGAAGTTGATGCTCGCCTATCTTTTGATACCCAAGCGACAATTGCTAAAGCGGAAAAGTTGATCCGTTTGTATGCTGATGCTGGTGTCGATAAGTCGCGAATTCTGATTAAAATTGCGTCTACATGGGAAGGGATAAAAGCTGCAGAATACTTAGAGAAACAAGGTATCAATTGTAACCTCACCTTATTATTTAGTTTCGCTCAGGCGCAGGCTTGTGCTGAAGCTGGCGTATTTTTGATTTCACCCTTTGTGGGCCGCATTTTAGATTGGTACAAGAAAAGTACAGGCACTGCTGAATATGCAGCTGAGGAAGACCCAGGCGTACTGTCGGTAACGAAAATCTATAACTACTATAAGCAGCATGGGTACACAACAGTCGTAATGGGAGCGAGCTTCCGCAACACTGGCGAGATCATTGAGTTAGCCGGGTGTGATCGACTCACCATCAGCCCGCAGCTATTAGAAGAGCTAGCCAACACCCCTGGAACTCTAGTCCAGAAATTACAACCTGCCACTGCTCTAAAAGCTCAACCGGCAGCGTTGTCAGAGAGCGAATTCCGTTGGGCGCACAATGAGGATGCTATGGCGACAGAAAAACTCGCTGAGGGGATCCGTAACTTTGCGGCTGACCAAAAAAAGCTGGAAGCATTACTTAAAGCTAAATTTTAATGGGTGTAATGCTTTAGCATTACATATTTATTACCCGCAATTCGTTCGTTGGTCCAATTCTGGGGAGATTAATTGAAAAGTAAGGTTTGCTGACTCAACAGTCAGCAAACCTTACTTTCAATAAGTGATTTATGTCTTGATTATGGGTTAATTTGCGAATTGCATCCTCACTTGCTGATGTCCCTCACAAATAGCTGCTCTGACCATTCGCTTGATTAACAATTCCTGCACTTTTTAACTGCACAGCACTGGCACAATCCTTTACTATAAGAGCGTATTAAAACAATTCCCAGATAAGGACCTATCATGCCGAATACCAATGCTTCTGCTCAATGGCAAGCCCTAAATCAACATGCCAAGCGAATGGACGGCCTGCATATGCGGGACTTATTTTCCCAAGACCCTGCACGGGCATCGCGTTATTCTGCAGAGGCTTGCGGTATCAATCTCGACTACTCTAAAAATCGTATTGATGATGAACTTCTGACGTCATTGTTTGAGTTAGCTCGGGAATGTAATGTCGAGCAGCAGCGTGACGCTATGTTTGCTGGTGAAACAATCAACACTACAGAAGGCAGAGCGGTACTACATACTGCGTTACGCAATTTCAGCGATAGAGCGATCTTAGTCGATGGACTGGATGTCATGCCTGAAATTACTGCGACTTTAGAAAAAATACGCACTTTCACCGATTCGGTCCACAGTGGTGAACACAAGGGTTACACAGGTAGTACGATCAAAGACATTGTAGCGATCGGGATTGGCGGCTCCTTTTTAGGCCCCAAGATCATGACCGAAGCACTAAAGCCCTTACAATCAGATAAAGTCAACGTGCACTTTGTCGCCAACGTTGATGGTTGTCATATCCGAGACGTACTCAGCAAACTGGATCATCGCACAACACTGATTGTAATGTCGTCTAAATCCTTCACCACACAAGAAACCTTGCAAAACACATTGTCTGCCAAAGCTTGGTTTTTAAGCGCTGGTGGCACCCAGCAAGATATTGCAAAACATTTTGTATGTGTGTCTTCAAACGTCAAAGCCGCAGAAGAGTTTGGCATAGCCAGTGACAATATTTTCCCAATGTGGGATTGGGTCGGCGGGCGCTACAGTTTATGGTCAGCGATTGGTTTACCTATCGCTCTTGCATTAGGCTTTGAACATTTTGAAGCGCTGCTAAAAGGCGCGTTCGCGATGGACGAGCATTTCCACAATGCACCATTACAGAGCAACCTGCCCTGCATAATGGCATTACTCGGTGTTTGGTACCGTAACTTTCAGGGCGCACAGAGTCATGTACTACTGCCCTACTATCACTATTTGCGTGGCTTCCCGGCTTATGTGCAGCAACTTGATATGGAAAGTAATGGCAAACAAGTCAATCAAGTTGGCGAACCGGTTAGCTGTGCTACGGGGCCGATCATTTGGGGCAGTGAAGGCACAAATGGACAACACTCATTCCATCAATTGATCCATCAAAGTAACACTTTAATCCCAGCAGATTTTATTCTGCCGCTTAGCGTATACGACAATCAGAGTGATGCGGCTAAACAGCATCATGCAATGCTTGCATCTAATTGCTTTGGCCAAACGCAAGCGTTAATGCAAGGAAAAAGCTATGCCGAATGTCTTGACGACCTTGCAAACAGTAATATCGACGAGCAAGAAAAGGCGCGCTTAGCAGCACATAAAACCATGCCTGGAAATAAGCCAAGTAACATTTTGCGCTTTGAACGTCTCGACCCGTTTACCCTTGGCGCATTAGTTGCTTTATACGAGCACAAGGTTTTTGTACAAGGGGTTATCTGGGGCCTAAACTCTTTTGACCAATGGGGAGTGGAATTAGGAAAAGTGCTTGGTAATCAGGTGCTTGAAGGAATTAACGGCGAACGCGACTTAGCTCAATTTGATGCTTCTACAGCAGCGCAAATCGCCGCTTTCCAACAAGTCCAAAGCACTAAATAGGTGCAAGGGCCCAGTAACCAAAATGTCATCAAATGTTAACTTTGCGTTAACATTTTGGTTTTATCTTGTCAGTCGTTGTGGTATTAATAACGTGTGAGTTGAGCAAGTTGAGAAGTATGCTTCGACGAACACTCGTAGTGTGCGCAAAAATAACTATAAGGAGATCGCCGTGAATAAAAAAGATGTATTCGCGATGGTAGATAGTGAAAATAAATCGAGCAAACAACGAAACAAAAAGCGCAAGTGGCGCGAAATAGAGGCGATTCAAGACCGCTTCAGACTAGAAAAAGAGCTCGCTGAATTCGATATGGATTTCGATTTGGATACAGCAATCAGATAAAACCAAACGGCCGCACTATTATGCGGCCGTTTTTGTTTGTACTGATCAGCTATAGCTGCCAATCAATTGGTTGTTTCTTTTGGGCGACTAACCATTCGTTTGCTGTCGAAAAGTGACCGCAACCAATAAATCCGCGATGTGCCGACAGTGGTGACGGATGCGGGGCATTGAGTATACAATGACGTTTGGGGTCGACATGGCTCGCCTTGCGTTGTGCGTGGCCGCCCCAGAGCATAAACACAACTCCTTCAGATTCGCGGCTAATCACATCGATTACGCGGTCGGTAAATTGTTCCCAACCCAATTTAGCATGTGAATGCGCAGCCCCATGTGTAACGGTTAAAACCGTGTTCAGCAACAAAACACCTTGTTCTGCCCAAGCCTGCAAATTGCCATGGGTCGGGATTGCATACTCTGCATAATCCCTGGTCAATTCTTTGTAGATATTTTTTAATGAAGGCGGTGGTTTTATACCTGCTGGCACAGAAAAGCAAAGCCCATGGGCTTGACCTTCGCCATGATAAGGGTCCTGCCCTAAAATAACCACTTTGACCTGCGCAAATGGGGTTAGGGCAAAAGCGCTAAAGACTTGGTCTTGTGGCGGGTAAATCACCTCACCTTGTTGTCTACGTTGCGCCAATTCCTGCATCATCGCGATGAAATATGGCTGCTGCTTTTCTGCCCCAAGCACATCATGCCAGGTTAATGCCATAACAGCCTAACCTAACGTAGCAAACAAATACGTTTTAAGTGCGGCATAATCAGCACTGCTTTCGGCCGCTAGACTTTCTTTACCTGCCACCTCAGCTAAAGCCGGCGGCAAATTGATCGGGCGACCCAGCACGTTCTCTACCGATTCTCTAAACTTGGCCGGATGTGCGGTACCTAAAAACAAGCCAGTCTCACCCTCTTGTAAATGATGCTGCAAAGCACGATAAGCCACTGCAGCATGGGGTTCGCTGATATAACCTAGCTTGGCAAGCTGCTTCATGGCCAACTGTGTATAATCTTCATCCACCATCTCGCCGGTGATGCAATCAGGCGTGATTTCCTTGCGTGCCAGCATAGCCTCAATGCGCGGCCAATTGTTCGGTTGACTCACATCCATCGCATTTGAGAGTGTTGCGATGGTTGGTTTAGGTTGCCATTGCCCGGTACGCAAAAAGCGCGGCACGGTATCATTCAGATTAGTAGCAGCGACGAAGCGTTTGATCGGAAGGCCCAATACTTTAGCAATAACACCTGCGGTCAGGTTACCAAAATTGCCACTGGGTACCGATACCACTAGCTGCTCACGCTTATCTTTAGGTAACTGCGCCACAGCTTCAAAGTAATAACAAACTTGAGCAACTAAACGGCTAATATTAATTGAATTTGCTGAATTTAAATGCAAACCATCGCGCACATCAGGATCATCAAACGCTTGCTTCACCAACGCCTGACAAGCGTCAAAGTCACCGTCTATCGCAACAGTATGTATATTCCCGCCTAAGGTAGTAAACAATTTTTCTTGCAGTGGGCTGATCTTACCTTTCGGGAACAAGATCACCACATTGATATTGTCGATACCATGGAATGCATGTGCTACAGCAGCGCCTGTATCACCCGATGTTGCCGTTAGAATCGTAATCGGTTGACCGTGACTGATATTCGCCAAGCATTGCGCCATGAAACGGCCGCCAAAGTCTTTGAATGCCAAGGTAGGCCCATGAAAAAGTTCTAAACAGTAGGTTTTGTCACCGATCGCTTCGATGGGTGCTGGGAAGTTAAAGGCTGTGGTAACGATGTTACGCAAAACTTCTGGTGCTAAATCATCGCCGATAAGGTGTGACAGAATCGCGATACTGCGCTCCACCAGAGGCATATCTAATAGTTCGTCGACGTTATCTAATGCCACAAACTGTTCAGGAAAAAATAATCCTTGTTGTTTGCCCAAGCCGGTTTTTACGGCTTGGGGGAAATCCACGCGCTGTTCAGCGACTTTTAAATTAACTAATTCCACGCAACTCTTCTCACTGTTATTCTGTTCTTGCCCCGATTGCCGGGACTGTGCATATATGACTAAATCCATCATCATTTTGCACATAATGTTGTTCTAAATAGGCTTTGATGGTCTCGGCTTTACTTAGTTCATCACTCACGCAAAACACCGTGGGCCCGGAGCCAGATATCCCAAAAGCGAGCCCGCCTAAAGCAAGTGTTGCCTCGCGCGCAGCATCAAATCCCGGCAGCAGTTGCTTACGCCAAGGCTCTGCAATCACATCATGAATAACTCTCGCAGCGCTGGCAGCATCTTGGCGATGTAACGCATCGATAAACACTCCGACTTGGCGCCCAAAGGTCAACACATCAGCGCGCGGATATTCGGTAGGTAAAATATCTCTAGCGGCAGCCGTCGACACGGATAAACCAGAGTAACAGACAACCCAATACCATTGCTTGAGATTAGGCAACACCCGACAAGGCGCTGAATTGTCTCCGGTCATTAACGTAATACCGCCCAGATAGGCCGGTGCAACATTGTCATAATGTATGCTGCCGCTGATCCGCCCTTCTAACTCAGCCATCATATTGAGTAATTGGTCAGCAGAGAATTTCTGCCCCATAAACTCATTTAACGCAGTTAAACCTGCCACAATAGAGGCGGCACTGCTGCCTAATCCACTACCAATAGGCAGACGTTTTTCAAGATGTAACGCCAGCGATGGCAGTGCTTGCCCTACTTTGGCGAGTTGCTCGGCGTAATAGTGATAGCACTGCATGACAATATTGTCTTGCATCGCGCCAGGTAATCGATTGGCAAACTTTCCTGACACCGTAAGTCGCGTCTCAGAAGCGCTTTCAACTCGCACACTGTCACCCAATTGGGTGCCATCGATGGGTTCTATTGCCGCACCTAATATGTCAAAACCAAGACTTATATTACCTATTGAGGCCGGTGAGTAAGCCGTAACCGGCGCAGATTGACTACTGGACATCTTGTTTCCATGGCATGGTTCTTAAAATATCAGCAAAGACGCCCGCTGCCGTAACCGTTGCGCCTGCTCCATAACCTCTTATAACATAAGGAATAGGCTGATAATAGGCACTATGTATCGCCAACGCATTTTCACCGTCTTTTACAGCGGCCAGCGGGTGTTCCAGAGGTACTTCTTGAATGCTCACTGTGCATTTCCCGTCACTAATTGCACCCACATAGCGTAATACTTTGCCCTCTGCTTTCGCTGTTTCTACGCGCTTCGAAAAGGCAGCGTCTACCGCCGGTAGGTTTGCTAAAAAAGCGTCTACCGAACCGGATGCATCAAAATCTTCCGGTAAAACCGACTCAATTTGAATATCCGTTAGTTCAAGCTTCATATCCGCTTCACGTGCCATAATTAACAACTTGCGGGCCACATCCATACCGCTGAGGTCGTCCCTGGGGTCAGGCTCTGTATAGCCCTTTTCGCGGGCTATTTTGGTTGCTTCTGAAAGTGTTTTCCCAGCTTCCAGTTCTCCAAATACATAAGATAGTGAACCAGAAAGGATCCCCTCGAAACGCACCAAACTATCACCGGCACTCAGCAACTTCTGCAAGTTATCAATGACCGGCAGTCCTGCACCCACAGTCGCCTCATATAAGTATTGGCGACTGGTTAACTGTGCCACATCGTGCAGTTGGTGATAATACTTGAGGGATTTAGTATTAGCTTTCTTATTGGGCGTCACTACATGAAATCCGCTTTCCAACAATCCTAAATACATATCGGCTACTGAGTCACTACTCGTGCAATCAACAATGACTGGGTTAACCAGCGCATTATCGGAGACGAAATCACTGATAGTTTCGGCTGAGAAAGTTTGCTCCGCAGCTGCTAAGCGGTCTTTCCATCCGTTGTTGAGGTCGATACCCAAAGGATCCAGTAATATTTTTCTGCTATTTGCAATCCCATAGACGGTTAAACGTACATTGCGCGCTAGTAATTGCGCTTGCTGACGCTCGATCTGGGCAAGTAAAGCACTACCTACGGTGCCGCAACCAATCAGAAATACATCAATAGTGTGTGAATTAGAGAAGAAGTTTTGATGGATAACCTTCACCGCTTTTTTACCCTTGCGACCTTCAATGACAGTCGAAATAGAACGTTCGGAAGAGCCCTGAGCAATAGCCACATTGTTCACTCGAGCTTGTGCGAGTGCAGCGAAGAAACGCGCTGCTAAGCCTTTTTGGTGACGCATGCCATCACCGACAAGTGTGACTATAGCGAGTCCTCTGCGCACTTCGATTGGATCCAGAAGCTGATTTGATAACTCCAATGCAAACGCGTCTTCCAATACATCTAACGCTTTAGTCGCGTCTTTCTCATGGATACAAAAACTAATGCTGTATTCGCTGGAAGACTGGGTAATTAGGCATATCGAGATATTTGCATGTGCCAATACTTCAAACACGCGACTGGCCATGCCAACCATGCCTTTCATACCTGGCCCTGCAACATTAAACATGGCCATATCATCAAGCTGAGATATCCCTTTGACACTGGTCCACTTAGTGCTTGGTTCAGCGCTGATCAAGGTACCTAGTGCTGAAGGGTTAAGGGTATTTTTAATCCAGCAAGGAATATGAAATTGAGCAATCGGACCAATCGTTTTCGGGTGTAAAACTTTAGCCCCAAAGTACGACAGTTCCATGGCTTCTTGATAGGTGAGCTTGTCCAGCAAGACCGCGCCTTCCACTTGATTCGGGTCAGCGTTATACACGCCATCCACGTCGGTCCATATTTCACAGCACTGCGCGTTAATGCAGGCCGCCAAGATAGCCGCTGAATAGTCAGAACCATTACGTCCCAAAGTCACCTTTTCACCGTCACTATTAGCGGCGACAAAACCTGGCATGATCAACAGTTCTGAACCATCCGTGGGTATGTCCGCAAAACGCGCTCGACTGGTCTGTAAGTCCGCAACACTGTCCAAATAGTCACCCTCAGCAACGACGTATTGCACAGGGTCTATAATCCTATTTTTGACACCTGAAGCGCTGAGCAAGTGACTGAAGAGCGTTACACTCACGTATTCACCAATACTTAGAATCCCTGCCGTTACTGCAGGCGGCGCCATCCCTAACAATCGAACGCCTTCTAATTGAGCGGCCAAGGACGATAAACGCTCGTTGATATAGGCTGACACTTGCTCAAGGTCAAATTCTGGCACAGCGGTATGCAGTTCAGTGGCAATGCTGTTTAGCGTCATTTCTAATTTGGCAAACAATTCACCAAAATCGCGACTTTCAGCTGCCTCATCGCAGAGTAAAGACAGTGCATTGGTAACACCTTTAGGTGCGGACAACACCACTGCAGCCCCTTCGGCTGCATGAGCTTGACGGCTAATATCCACCACATTTAAATAGCGCTGCGCGTCTGCAAGTGATGAACCACCAAACTTCATAACCTTCATCGCTTATTCTCCCTTACCTGTTCTCACCGCAAAAAAAAACCCGCTTGGACTAAGCGGGCTTTCGTTGAATTAGCTTTACGCACTAGCCAACGACCGCCCTGTTTAAGGTGGTTGTCATCATGCCGGTAGTGCTAATAATTGTTTTCATGGGTGCAATGTGACGTATAGACGTCTAGATGTCAATACCGTTTTTAAAATTTACCCCATTTGCTGCATCATTTGCTACCACCGAGACGCAACACTAACTGTATCAAAGTCGCATAGAGGTTCAACACGCAAAGAACTGCAATAAGAAAAGTTCCCGGCTATTGCAGCCGGGAACAGTAATTGACTAGATAGGCACTAACTCGATGATCAAGGCGAATTCACGATTTGAGGTGGCAGATAATTTCTTACTTAAATCGAGCTTATTAGTGGTGACCACACTGCCATCAGGCTGCTTAACTTTTAATGTGGCGATGTAACCTGGCTTAGCGAAAGTAAATTCAATAAAGCCATTATAATTCTCAGACACATTCGCACAGTTAAAGAACGGCGTTGATTTTCCTTTTGGCACATCAATCAAACAACTAAAGTTATTCGGTTGTGGATCTATAGAAATCGTCGTTAAGTCGACGTAGCTGGCCTTCTTAGTATTATTAGTTTCACAGCTTTCAGCCACTCCATTGGTGGTAATAATACAGTTAATGTCGACCACTAAGCCGTAAAATTTCTCAGTCCCTGATTTGCTGCTGACTGTAACAGTCACGGTATCATCCACTCGACCAGCAGCGACTTCATCCGGTGATATTGGTCCAGTACCCGTAATACTCGCGTTATATGCGTAGCCCTGTACACCTACGTTGGTCACACCATCGGTTTTCGCTTCCAGACGACCACGGCTGTAGGTGCCATAAAAATCATTCACCGGGTCAACAATAGTTTCGATATCTTCTTGGGTAACCGTTGCAATGACAGGATTTACCGTACTCCAATCCGATAACAAGGTTAGATTAATATCGTAGAAGGGCGTGTAGGCTTTCCAGTCTGGATCATTAGCCGCAATCATACCTTGTACCGCTGCCAAGTGTGATGACGTCATACGGTCAAGATAAATCCCACGGGCAATCAATTGATAACCCCCGGGCAATACTGTCATATCCCGTCCTGCTGGTTTCGTAGGGCGTGCACCGCCAACGATTTCGGCTTCGATAACACCTTCTGAATAGGTGGTATAGGCGGTTAAATTAGCACCGGCAAACAAATACGCATCGTCAAATTCAACAATGTCAATTAACTGCCAATCGGGATACAAGGTAAAGAATCCGTTCACGCGTTTAAAGCGACAGGCCTCGTGATATTTGTCGCCGATACCCGACGCTAACGAAAAGTTACCCAAATTATCGCGGAAGTAATGTTTATGTGGGCCCCCATTTTCCATGCGGTAATAGTCTTCATTGGCTATCGTTGTGGCATTGTCATGATGGTCGCGGCAACACTGAACACATAAAGAGGGTTGTTGGTTATTAGCCGGAACCCCAGTCATTTTTGTCATTTCGCTGCCTGGTTTGACGATTAATTCACCGTTATTCAAAACGGTCATTGCGGCAGACATGCCTTTACCACTGCCAGCCAATGCGCACGTGCAATTAACTGTTAAAAATTCCTCTTGCTCAAGCTTATCGGTTTGATTCTGCAATTCGATGTAGCGAATCGTTTCGAACTGTACAATGTTATTCTCGCCTTGATTATCAATATCAGGTACTGGCTTACTGGTTTCAATCTTTTCGCCGTTACCCAAATCATAAGAAATAACATCCGGAGCAGCGCCTGGCGTGTAAGCGACCTGAGGCTGATTTTTCGCGTTGTTAGTTTCATTCGTTGCCTGGAAACTTCGGCCTACAGGAATGGGAGCAATGTTGCCGTCAATGGTTACATTCTTCGCATTCCCTTCACTGTCTACATAAGCTACCGTGACAGTTACCGCCTTCTGTGAGGGGTATGTGGGCAGCACCAGAGGTAAGCCGGGATTCCCCGCATTTAGCCAGGTATCGGCGGTACCATCTGCATCAGTGTCAACAAAGTATTGGTCTGTTACTTGCCAACTACGGGTAAATTGATGCACCTGCCCAGCGGCTGATTTGATCGCAATATTCACCGGCCCTGCTGCAATTGCACCGCCAAAGTTATTCACAATGTCATTGTACGCAATCACCCCCGCAGTGGTCTGTAACTCTTCGAATTGACGCAGATCATCAAGCTTCTCTTGCGCCAATTCGGTGGCTACGGAGCGTAAATTTATCGTCGTATCCGAACGAATAAACTCACTTTGTAACGTGACATAACCGGTTACACCGATCATTACGATCAATGCCACCACTATTACTTCAACTAAGGCAAAACCTCTCATACTTACCTCTCTAAAAATCGCGCCAGCTGCCAGGAATGCGAGCGACACGCTGGAAAGTGTCGTTTAATTCGAGTTGAGCCAGGACGTCAGCATCGTAAACTGCGTTGTAGGTACCGTTAGCGTGACCAACTGGATGATTTGAAGCAACCACGCCATTGACCAAAGCACCACCAATCATATTGATTTCAAAATTAGCTACTACGCCAGGTTTACGAAAAGAAAAAACCATTCCATTTATCTCGGCGCCACCATTCATGGTTAGATCACCGTCGGTTACTACTAAAATCACCGGGTCAGCGATTGTCCCTACCACTGTACCGGCGTTGATTTGGCAATTGCCATCCATCCAAATTAAGCCTGATGTGCCGGCATTAAGTCCCGCACAGGTGTTGATAATTTGATCCGCATCGGACCTTAACGTGGCCCATTCATTCTCAGGAACGTTAAATAAATACTCCATCAGATCGGTTGGAAAACTCGGATCATTGTCAAGAATATCCAAGTCCTTAAAACCCTTCTCCGAGTAGGGCGAAGAACTGCAGTTGCCATCATTAAATTCCTGTAAGCCACAGGTTGTACCGCTACCATTGTTTAGGTCTACGGCTAAATCTGTCCAAATCGACAATGGAACACCAGTCCCACCACCGTTGGGATTCGCTGCAACCTCAAAGTTGCCTCCCACCGACAAACCTCCCGCTACGATCAGCGGTACATCCGGTGGATTGGCCAGCACCGAATACTGCAAAGCTTGCTCAGTGACTGTTACAGAGGCTAAACCATCCGCTGAAGTTCCAACCGAAGTAATAGTTACCACATCTACCGTAGACGACAGACGATTAACCTGCTGACGCACCCCGTTAGCATTAAATTGGCTTTGATTGGTCAGCACTTCATTAAATGCTGCGCCGTTCCACCGTGGTTCATCATGCAAACGACCGAATGATTTGCTTAAGCCAGCCTCCGCAGCAGCAAATGCTTCTTTATAGTTTTGCGTATTCAGCGTAATTTGATGTTCAACTGATTTGATCCGCCCCGTATACAAGGTTCCTAAAGTCACCAAGACCAACAAAAGAATTGACGCCGCCAACATCATGGCGCCGCGCTGAGAAAAAGAAGAAGGGTGTTGAGGAAGATGATTAATCATAATTTCTTACCACAAAGCTTGAATCGAAACGCCGACTTATCGCATTGTCAGCCACTAGCTGGGCTTGCAGACTGATAGTAATTTCGTTGGCTGCAATGCCATTTTCAATGATTTGATTGAGTACAAAGGTCAGCGATGTCACGACTGTCATACCGGGATCCGTTAATGGTATCCAGCCTAAATCCGCGCATTGTAATCCATTAGTACGCATTTCCACGACGCCATTGCGCAGCCGATAACCGTAGTTTTCATTTACCCCAGCTGCTACGTCCATTACGCCATTATTGTTATCATCGTAGGCAAACACGATGCAGCTGTTGAGTAACTCACCAGGAAACTCACTGATTTGTAATGTTCCGGCAAAGGGCGATGGATTCGCTGCTGGATCGGCAATCATGACCAATGTGCTGCCATTATAGCCAGCACGTCGAACGTCCCGAGTGATCAACGTCATGACGTTGCCCACTTCTTCATTTAGCCTAGAACTGGCCAGTAATTTTGCATTCACGCCCATCCCATAGCCAACTAAACCAGCGAGTGCGGAAATTGCCGTCACGCCAATTGCTAGTGCAATCAATAATTCAATGAGTGATGCGCCGGTTTGTTGTTTTCTACTTTTCACTAACATTGTGGATATGTCCCCAAGTCACCAACCTCAGTGCAAACACGGAGTCTACCTACGGTGTTTAATTCAATGCGCGCTTCGGTACTGCCATCAGAGAGCACAAACGACCCAGCGTTATTTAACGCCATCCCGCGTTGACCGTCATACACCGTGAATCCGTTCCCACCAAAATTAATTTCCTGCAAAACGATATTTTCAAAATCGGCTGCCGCAACCACGCGCTCCACGCCATCCACTAAACAACTATTCGCCACCTGACAGTTGCAAGGTCCAACATCACTAATACCAATGCACCAAGGTGTTGTTGCTTCAAACGAGACCGTCACATTGTTGCCTGAGCTAATCGCTCGCGCGCGCGCAGCTTGCATGGCAAAATAACTCGACTCAACAGCACCTTTGTGTGTCATGGTGCGTTGTGCGTCGATGATTGATGGCGCACCCAACGAGATAACTAATCCGATCAATGCTATGACCACAACGAGCTCGATCAGAGTTAAACCGTGAGTGATGTACGTGCTTCGCAAAATTAATACCTAAACGTTAATTAATTAAATCTATACTATAGTCCTATTGAATCATTGTAGATGAGATCCCGCACTTAAGCGTATCTGTCTGCACAATTGGTATAAGAGGTAATAATTATGTTTTTAATCAAGTCACGCGGATTTAGCCTGATTGAGTTGATGATTGTGGTTGCTATCATTGGGATTATTGCCGCCATCGCTGTGCCCTCTTACACCAGCCATGTCATAGATGCTCGACGCGATGATGTCCAAAAACAATTACTGCAACTACAAATGCAGCAGGAAGCTTTTCGCCTAGAAAATGTTACTTATGCTGCAGCTGCTAATTTAGCCCTGCCGGCGAGCGACTTTTACACATTCAATGTGGCCAATGTATCGGCAACGACATATACCATAACGGCTACGGCTAAGGGCAAACAAACTCAGGATACGGGCTGTACGACTTTAAGTCTTGACCAATCCATGAATCGAACACCAGTGAACTGCTGGTAAATCAAATCCAGCGGTATTCGATTAACGCTCGATATCCCCAAACGTGTGATAAATGTAGGCGTGCACAAGAATACTCAGTGAACGCCTCCCAGTTGGCTCTTTTTCGAAGATTCAGTAATTAAATGCGATAAAACTGATTGCAAGCCGAACCAAACTTACCTACCTTTATAAATCATATAAAACAGACAAATCAATCTTATGTTGTTATTTCACAATAAAACGCAACGGTTTGCGTTGTTTTGCGGAGTTTTACTCATGTCGATAGCCCCATTTGCCAGTGAGTGGCAAAACCCACAAATCGTCGCGGTAAACAAAGAGCCTGCGCGCGCTAACTTCCATGTTTTCTCTGCTGCTCCCGCGAAATATACCGCTTTTCCTTGGGATGCAGAAAACTATCTTTTATTGGATGGCAACTGGCGATTTAAGCTGTTATCACACCCTAATGCTAGTGACGAGGATTTTATCTCGCCTAATTTCGATACTAGTCAATGGCGTGACATGCCAGTTCCCGGCAATTGGGAAATGCACGGAGTAGGCTACCCTAATTACATTAATATGCGCATGGCACACAGCGAATCCCCAGTCGCTGGCGAACTGCCTAGCGACAATAATCCCACGGGACTTTACCGGAAACAATTTGAACTTCCTGTCAGTTGGCAAGAGCAACAAATCTTCATCCATCTAGGCGCGGTGAAGTCGGCCTTTTATCTGTGGGTGAATGGCGCATATATCGGCTATGCTGAGGACTCAAAAACAGCAGCAGAGTTTAATATTACGCATGCTTTGCAACCCGGTCAGAACACAATCGCGTTGAAAGTGATCAAGTGGTCTGATGGCACCTTTCTAGAGCTACAGGACATGTGGCGGTTAAGCGGTATTGAGCGTGAAGTATACCTCTATGCAACCCCACAAACTCGCATTCAGGATATCAACATTAATGCCGGATTAGTCAACAATTACCAAGACGGCCAACTGACAGTCTCTACTGCAGTGCAAGCTCATGGTCATAACGCCGAAGCTGACGCGGTGCAACACACTCTGACCGACGCTCATGGGGTTACAATATGGGAGCACACGGCAGAGATAAAATGGTCACATAAAAACGGTGTGGCAACTGCCCGAGCCTCGCTTGAAAATGTTGCCCGTTGGAGTGCTGAAACACCTCATTTGTACAACCTCAAGACTGCGTTGCTGAATACAGACCAGCAAGCAATCCAGCACACGTGGCAGCGCATCGGTTTTCGAACCAGCGAACTGCGCAACGGGAACGTCCTCATCAACGGTCAACCCGTCCTGTTTAAGGGCGTAAATCGCCATGAACACGACCCACAGACCGGGCATGTGATTTCGGTAGACAGTATGCGACGCGATATTCAGCTCATGAAGCAGCTCAACATTAACGCTGTGCGAAATTCGCATTACCCCAACCACCCGTATTGGTATGACCTAGCAGACGAACTTGGGCTTTATGTTGTTGACGAAGCGAATATAGAGTCGCACGGCATTGGTGCTGCGAACCAAGGGCACTTTTATCAACCTGACGAGCATATGGTGAATATGCCAGACTGGCGGGATGCCTACATTGACCGCGTGCGGAATATGTATGAGCGCACAAAAAATCACGCGTCGGTCGTGATTTGGTCACTAGGTAACGAATCCGGTGACGGTGCAAACACAGAAGTCCTATACGATTGGTTAAAACAGCGTTCCACTTTGCCAGTGATGGCAGAACAAGCCCAACTCAGGGCTCACACTGATATGTACTCACAAATGTACGCCAGCGTAGAATTAATGGAACATTACGCCCTAATGGGAGAAACCCGCCCTATGATCCTATGTGAGTATGAGCACGCCATGGGCAACTCTGTAGGCAATCTCGATGATTATTGGCAATTGATCCGCAAGTACCCGTTATTGCAAGGTGGGTTTATTTGGGATTGGGTAGACCAAACCATACTCACTCAAGCTCGAGATGGAACACCGTTCTTTGGCTATGGTGGCGATTTTGAGCCCGAAGGCGCGTACCATGATGGCAACTTTTCTGCCAATGGCTTGCTCGCCGCCGATCGCTCGTTCCATCCTCATGCCTACGAAGTAAAACACGTATACCAACCTATTCAAGTAAATGCCATAGATTTGCAAAACGGCCAAATCGATGTGTTTAACGAATACTTTTTCAGTAGTCTTGATAATGTAGTGTCTACTTGGCAATACGAACGTAACGGTGTTCCGATTGCAGCCGGTACACTCGACTTGACGGGTATCCGCCCACAATCCAGTAAGTCTTTTACGCTTTCCTTACCTGCCCTTTTGCCGGGTGGACGGGATTACCTTACATTTGAGTTTGCGCTTAAGGCTGCGACACCAACATTGCCGGCCAATCACAGCCTTGCACGCGCTCAGTTTGCACTGCCTTATTCAGCTGCTGTGACTAAAAATAATCACGCATCATTAGCCCCGTTGACCGTGGCAAACGAAGAGACACTAGTAAGTATCCAAGCTTCAAACGGAGTGGCATATCGCATCAATAAAGTGAGTGGTTGGATTGAACAAGTTAGCGTCGCTGGTCAACCCCTACTGCAAGCGCCGATATTACCTCATTTCTGGCGTGCCCCAACCGATAACGACTTTGGTGAAGACTTACCCGACAAAGCAAAAGTGTGGCAATTCGCAGGTAAAAATGCAGAAATCAGTCAATTTAGCGTCGAAAATTCAATAAATGGCACAGTCATTGTAAATACAGAACATTCCCTGCCTGACGTTGAAAGTCGCTATAAATCAATCTATTCATTTAACCCCGATGGCAGCGTGAATATTGATATTTGGTTTTATGCCGCGCCTCACCGTTTCTTCCCAGAATTACCTCGTATCGGCCATCGCTTTCAGCTTGACCAACATTATGAGCAGGTTCGCTGGTATGGCCGCGGTCCACACGAGAACTATATCGACCGCAATACCTCGGCATTAGTTGGACAGTATGAAAGTAAGGTCGAAAATTTGCGTTATGACTATGTACGACCGCAAGAGAACGGCCATCGTAGCGATGTTTTTTGGGTCAGTTTCATGGACCAAAACAAACAAGGATTACGCATTGAGGGTGAGCCGACTCTAGGCTTTAATGCCGCGCATACTGATCTCTATGATTATGACCAGTTTAATAAACAAGGTTTACACCCCCATGAAATTCCCATTCACGACACTATTTTCGTGAATATTGATTACCGCCAACGCGGCATTGCCGGCACCGACTCATGGGGAACCCCGCCACTCTTCAAGTATCGACTTCCTTGGCGGGATTACCGCTATTCATTCCGAATTACTCCGTTGGTGGGGACTGAATAGTCGTAAACAAAAAAATATAATCAATAAAAAAGGCACCCACGGTGCCTTTTTTATGTCAGCTTAATACAAGCCGAATCGCTGTAAAGTCATATGCAAGCGCGCAGAATCAACAGGTTTAGTAATGAAGTCTAATGCCCCCAACGAGAGCACTCGTTCCTGCATTTGCGGCTGGATGTCACCGGATACCACTATAACAAAGACTTCAAGTGACTTTTGTTTGATTTGCTTAAGAACTTCTACGCCATCCATAAAAGGCATGGTCAAATCTAAGAATAATAAGCTGATGGGGCGTTGTTCTAAAATTTCCAGGGCTTGCTCACCGTTGTCCGCCGTAAACACTTGCTCTGCCAATGGCTCTGGCAAGCAGCGTTTAACCATTTTGCGCGCCAGCGATGAATCATCACAAATGAGTACAGGAAACGCCATAACAGGTCCTCTATTATTATTTTTATGAACAGCGTTAGAATTATTTTTTGTTGACCCAAAATAGACAAAGATCAACAAGTTGGTCTTAAAATACCCGATATGTTGCGAAAAGAAAAGTATTCCGCCAGTGCTTCCCCTAAACTACACTCGCGGGGTAAGTTGAATTGAATGCCGACGTACAAGAGATGGTAATGAATGAGAATAAAATAGGCGCCAAAGTGGCCTACCAGATCCTGAACGGATTTGATAAAAATTATCGTTGGTATACGCGCATCACACGCGGCGCGCAATCACGGTTTGAGCAAGGTCAGTGGGCCGCGACGCAGCAAGCGGTCAAAGAACGTATCAGCATCTACGAACAAAGCTTGTCTGATGTGGTTAGCGAAATCTATCAACAAATTCATGTTCATCATCAAGATCTCGCTTTTTGGCAACAACTTAAGCAACATTTTTTACATTTACTCGACCGTCATCCACAGTATGAGCTTGCGGAAACCTTTTACAACTCAGTCATTGGTCGCGTGTTTCGTCACCGCCAAATCGACGAAAGTATCATGTTCGTTCTGCCTAGCCGCTGCTTTCTACCCGGTCAAGACCGAGCTCGTGTGGTAAATAGTTTTGATACCACGAGCACCGTGCGAGCAATGTTCGAATCAATCTTGCAGACCTATCGCTTTAACATCGATTTTGAAGATAAAGAACGAGATTTGCAGCTGATGGATAGTGCACTACGACTGCGTCTTAATCGGCAGCAATTGGCGAGTGTAACTGCTGTAGAGCTACTTAAACCCGTTTTTTATCGCGGTAAAGCAGCCTATTTGATAGGTCGCATTTGCATGCCTGATGACACTCTTCCTTTTGTTCTAGCGTTACAGACTAATGATTCGCAAAAAATTTTCGTTGATGCGCTACTCACCGAACGCAAAGATTTAAGTGTTATCTTTGGCTTTGCGCGCTCTTACTTTATGGCAGATACACAGTTCCCGGCCGAAGTTGTCGCATTTTTACAAGAGTTACTACCGAATAAAAAGCATTTCGAACTGTATATGGCATTGGGTTTCTATAAACACGGGAAAACCGTGTTTTATCGTAATTTTCTCGAACATTTGCAGCAAAGTAACGACAAGTTTTGTATTGCCCCGGGGATCCGTGGTTTAGTCATGGCAGTTTTCCATTTACCCACTTATGGGGTGGTATTTAAGATAATCAAAGATGAGTTTGCCGAAAGTAAGAAGATCACCCGTGACCATGTAAAAGATTGCTATCGGTTAGTTAAAACCTCCGATCGGGTCGGACGCATGGCCGATACTCACGAATATGTGAATTTTCGTTTTCCCCGCGCACGCATGGAGCCTGAGCTAATCGATGAATTGCTTGAAACGTGCAAATCCAGCATAGAACTAACCGAGAACGAAGTTATCATCAAGCACCTCTATATTGAACGCAAGATGATCCCGCTGAACCTATACCTGCAACAGGAAACCGACCCAGAAAAGATCCGTAATGCCATTGATGAGTTAGGCACGTGTATCAAGCAAATCGCACTGGCGAATATTTTCCCTGGCGACATGCTGCACAAAAATTTTGGTATCACCAAGCATGGTCGAGTGGTGTTTTATGACTATGACGAAATATGTTTCATGCATGAGCGCAACTTCCGTGCACTGCCGAAGTCTGACGATCCTTACGTATTGGATACGCTTTCGGTGGCACCCAATGATGTTTTTCCCGAACAGTTTGAACATTTCATCGTTGGTAAAAAACAATTTAAGGATATTTTAAAGGAATTGCACGGCGATTTGATGACTCCAGAGTATTGGCGTGAAGTACAACGCATTACCGCGACAGGAGCCATTCAAAACTTTTCACCTTATCCTGCCAGCCGACGGTTTACCCGTTAACGGTATTATTCTGCCACTAACCGAAGGCCAACAATAGGCGAACAAGAAGCATGATTGAGCAGGCAAAACCAATCACCCAAAAAATGCTCCGTACCACGTGTAAGTTAAACCAATAACACAGCAGATAGATGATACGACTTGCGACAAAACACATGGCCAAAAGCTTAGCCGTGTCATCAATCGCTCCTAGTGCAATTACAGTCACCACAGCTGGGGTAAAATAAGCAATGGCCTCAAAACTATTTTTATGAGCTGCAAGAGCACGCGCCCCAAACCCCTCCAGTTTTGCCTGCTGCTCACGCGGATGACGGTTATCATACCCGGCTAGCTGATGCATGGCTAAAGCAACGGGAGCTTTTGCCACAATCGGTAAAACTAAGGAAATAAGTAAACAAATCAACATTACCGCCATGAAAATGTTCTCCTGTACATGACAAAATTGTCATGTAAATAAACTAATCTAAACTTCACCAGGTGCACGTATCAACAACAAAACTGTTAGTTCGAACACATATGAACTGTTTAATCATCGAAGACGATAATGCGGTAAGTCAATACATTCAGCAAGGCTTGCAGGCAAAAGGGCACGCGTGCACAGTATGTCGCGACGGTGAGGCCGGATTGCAGGCGTTGGCCAAAGATAAATTTGAAGCGGTGATATTAGACCGCATGTTACCGAAGCTTGATGGACTTGGGGTGCTACATGAGGTTCGCCAAGAACATGAAGATTTACCAGTGTTGATTTTAAGTGCGCAAAGTAAAGTGGATGATCGGGTTTCTGGTTTGCGCGCCGGCGCTGATGATTACCTCACCAAACCTTTTGCATTTGAAGAATTGCTCGCACGCTTGGAAATTTTAGTGCAACGTCATGGTAAAAGTTCGTCTGTTAGCACTCCGGATACGACAATAAAAGTAGGTGATCTGACGCTAAATTTACTGACGCGAGAAGCAACGCGCGAAAATCAAACCTTCGCTTTAAAAGCCCGTGAGTTTCGTTTACTCGAGTTTATGATGCGTAATCCGAACAAAGTCATCACGCGCTCAATGTTACTCGAACATGTTTGGGACTATCACTTCGACCCGCAAACTAACATTATTGATGTGCACATTAGCCGTTTACGCAATAAAATTGATAAAGGTTTCTCGCACTCCATGATCGAAACCGTGCGCGGCGCTGGATATCGATTATACGCCTAAACCCCAGGGTAAACTGGGCGTTTTTACTCTTAGCAATTGCCTTTGCCGCGGTGGCCTAGTTGTCTTGAGCATACTTTTGCAAAAGCGACCATGCGAACTACACTTATCCTATAAAGTATTCGGACGCAGCGCATTGACAGCACAGTCACTACGACAGAAAGACCAGCAGTACCGCCGCAATTTGGTAATTTCAGCGATAGTTGTAGTCCTTATTGGTATGGCTGCCTCTGGTGTTTCTTTTTACTACTATCAACAGACTGAGAAAGCGTGGAATCAGTTTTCTGAGCAGCGTCGAGTAGTGTATGAGCAACATGACAGGCTGGTGCGGTACTGGGGCTACGGCGGGTTTATCCATGACTTTAAAAACCTTGTATTGAGGCGGAACACCGAACGTTATGAACCGTCCATACGCAAGTCACTAGCGGTCTTAAAAAGCACGGTACAAGGATTATATGAATCTTCCCTATATGACGCATCTGAAACCAACGCGCTGGTTAACACCCTCGCTGCCTACGAGGCCAATTTTGAGAAAACGTTGCTCTTAATTAGTCAAGGTCTGTCGGCTGAAGATATCGATCAACAAGTGAAAGTCGACGATACCTTAGCGTTACAGGCATTGGCTGATTTTGAAAGTAATATGCGCCAGCGTATCGAGCAAGAGAGCAAGGCCTTACATCAACACTTTGCATTAGCTCGCTGGATACATATCGTAAGCGTTGCCGTGTTTTTAATCGTTATTTTGGTGTATTTGCGGGCCTTATTCCAAGCCAGCATTAGCGAGCGTTATTTAGCTGAGAAGGCTTTGAGCAGTGCCCAATCCAAGTCTGATTTCCTTGCCAATATGAGTCACGAAATTCGCACTCCGCTTAACGGAGTCATGGGCATGCTGCAACTATTGCAACGCAAGATCCAACGTAAAGAAGATGCCGAAAAAATTGACAAAGCACTTTACTCCACCAAAACGCTGCTAACTATTCTTAACGATATACTGGACTTTTCTAAGATCGATGCTAACCAGCTGAAAATCGAAAGTGTGGCTTTTTCGTTAAGTCTGCTATTGGAGTCTTTAGACTCCGATTTATTGCCAATCGCCAGTGCAAAAAGCAACCAGTTGACCTTTGAAAAACCGGCAGACTTACCCAACTATTGGATTGGAGACCCTGTACGAGTGCGGCAAATTTTGCTTAATCTGTTATCCAACGCATTAAAATTTACCGAAAATGGTGAGGTTAAGCTGCAAATTGCTCATTCAGCGCAAGGCCTACAATTTGAGATTATCGACACTGGAATTGGCATCTCTGCAGAAGCACAAGCTCATTTATTTGAACGCTTTAACCAGGCCGATGCTTCCACAACACGCAAATATGGTGGGACCGGCTTAGGCCTTGCGATTACCCATAGTTTAACCACCTTGATGAAGGGCCGCATTGAAGTTAAAAGTGAAGCTAATAAAGGCACACATTTTACCCTGCAGTTGCCTTTAAAGCAGGCACCGCAAGAACACAGTTTTTCCGACAATGAAGTTCCAAAGGGGCCGCCAGATTTGACCGGCCGCACCATCTTACTCGCTGAAGATAATTTGATTAATCAAGAGATAGTCAAAGCCATGTTGGAAGAAACCAACGCGCAACTGATCGCCTGTGAGAATGGCCGCGAAGCCTTTGAAGCCAATACTAAACGTAAATTTGATTTGATATTAATGGATATCCAAATGCCTGTAATGGATGGTGTGCAAGCATGCATTAAAATTCGAGAACAAGACACACACACGCCAATAATTGCGTTAACTGCAAATGTTATTAAAGAAGATGTTGAACGCTATCAACAAGCGGGGTTTAACGAGCACGTGGCTAAACCCATTGATTTGGAGAACCTTTATAAGACGCTTAGTCGTTTTTTGACCCAACCCGAATAACGCCAATTAATAGCAAGTGATATCGCGGCCTTTGCGCTTGCCCTCGTAAAGATGACCATCCGCAATTTTAATACATTCATCCAAGTTTTGGTCTGGCATTATCTGACTAACACCAACTGTCATCGTTACCTTTACTACCTGCTGCTCAAAGTTAACCTCGAGCTCGTGGATTGCTTGGCGAATTTTATTCGCTGTGGCAACGGCAGCGGTCAAATCTGTATTCACCGCTAATAAGATAAATTCTTCTCCTCCCCAGCGTGCCAGTAAATCATGCTTGCGTGTTAATTGCGTCATCATCTGCGCACATTCCACCAGTACCCGATCACCGCACGCATGGCCCAATGTGTCATTGATTTGCTTAAAATGGTCGATATCAATCATCAAAATAGAAAAGGGACTGCCTAAGCGTTTAAAGCGATCCAGCTCCAACTCAGCATGGATGCGAAAATCCCGTCGATTGCGTAACCCTGTCAATTCATCAATTGACGATAAGCGCAGTAACTTCCGATTGATGTCCTCCAAATCTTGCGTCCGCTTTTCCACCAACCGTTTTAACTTATCGGAGCGTTTTTGTAGGTCCCAGACTCGCCACTTATAGACTCCACTGACGAGCAAGAGCGTCAACATTAGCCACAACACTTTTGACCACGTGTTCCAGTACCAGGGCGGAGTGACCACAATTTCAATACTCGCGCTATTCTGACTCCAAACGCCGTCTTTATTGGTACCCCGCACCTGCAATTGATAACGCCCGGGATCTAGGTTTGTGTAGGTGGCGACACGATGACGTGCGATGGCGGTGTTCCAGTCTTGGTCAAAACCATCCAATTTAAACGCATATTGATTGGTCTCTGGTGAGGCGTAATCTAGAGCACTAAATTCAATGCTAAATACATTGTCACTGTGAGCAAGATTGATGCGTTTGGCAATATGAATAGGTGAATCAAGCACCGCGCCTTCACTGTTACTTACTGTAGCGCTAACGGGCTTGTTTAACACTAATAGGTTGGTTAGCACCACATTGGGTTGCCATTGCGAAACACCGATCTGCTCAGGATAGAAATGGCTAATGCCACGCGGTCCGGCAAAAACCAGCTGGCCATTGCTCGCTTTAACACTGTGATTAATATAGTACCCCACAGTAAACGCGCCATTTTTCTTATTAAAGTAACTGATGTTCCCCGTTTTCGCATTGACGTGAGCAATCCCTTCAGTTGTGCTGGCCCACAAATCCCCCTTTGCATCCAACTGAATACCACCAATAGATAAGGAGGCTAAATGTGAGTCTGGATACAGCGCCTCAAATTCGATGACATCATTGGCTTTTAATCTCATTGCATAAATACCTGAGCCTTGTGTCCCCAGTAAAAACTCAGACGCGTTAACTTGAGAGATCCAGGTTACAACGCGTGGGCTGCGTTGCTCTGCTGGTCTTGAATTATCGTGTAAATTGGTGATTGCCCCGGTTGTTTTGTCAATTTTTAACAGCCCCTCTATGGTACCGGCCAAAACAAAATCAGGATGAGTTACCAGCGAGTGGGCTACCGTAGCGACTTCCCAATGTTCAAGTATCTCGCCAGATTGAACGCTGATCCGATATAACCCACTATTGAATGTACCAATCCAGAGTTCACCATTTGCATAGGCGATATGGAAAACATTGGCATCAGACAAAAAGTTAGCAGGTTGCAGACGTGGCTGAGTCACGTCGAAATGATAAACGCCAGTCGTAGTGCCAACCCAAAACTGGCGATTCTGTTGGTCAAATGTAAGACTACGAATGGTGACTGCACTCATTGACTTATCAGTGACCATTGTGGGAAATTTCAACGGGCCACGAACTTCACCACTAACTTCGCGATACCAAATGCCAGCTGCGGTACCAAACCAAAGTCGCTCAGTATCATCAAAAGCCAGTCCTCGTACCCAAGTGTTTGGTGCTGCGTTTAGTGATTTAATTTGCAAACTATTGGGATCAAAAATGGAGAATCCACCTGTCCAAGTTCCCTGCCAAATAAGCCCTGATTGGCTTTCGAAGGTACGTGTCATATGCGCAGAACTAAGCACACTTGCACCATTATTACTAAAGTAGAAATCAGCCGCCTGACTAAGGTCGTCTTGGCGCATGATCCGTAACCCTGTCATGGCACTTATCCAAATATCACCGTTGCGTAATTGTTTAATTGCATTGACGCCTGAACGCGTTAACTCGGCGGGAAGCCCTTGCAGGGGCTCCAGCGACTCAATGCTAAAATCATTGACACGTAATTGCTGTACACCTTGCTCCAGAGTGGAAAACCAGAAATCGCCCGAGTGTAGACGCTCAATATCTGTCACCTGAGTACCTACCAGGCTATGCTGTGGAGGGATTCGCCCAGTTGTATCAATCAATAACAGTCCTTCGGTTGTGGCAACCAAAGCTATATCTTGGGCGATCGCATCAACGTCAAGTACCCAAGCCGTAGGGCTGATTGGAATGTCAATCGACACAAAGGAATCTGTTACCTCTTGGTAACGAAACAAGCCATGCCGGGTGCCCACCCAAACCTGACCAAACTGATCTGCGGTAACACTCGGTACGATAAACCGTTGTTCGCCGTCACTGCCGGTGAGATTGTAGTGCTTAAATGAGTTGCTGGCGTATTGGTACCGACTAAGTCCGCCAGAGGTCGCTATCCAGATGTCATCTGATGTTGGATCGAGCAATAGTTTGTAAGCAAACTCGCCTATCGGGCCAGAGCCATCGAGTGTGCGATCCTTTTTAAAAATGGCAAAATTATAGCCGTCATAGCGATTAATGCCGTTTTGGGTCGCAAGCCAAATAAATCCCTGCCGGTCTTGAATAATATCAGCCACAGTAACTTGAGAAAGCCCATCTGCGACCCCGACATGACGGAAATAGGTCGGGACCGTCAATGGCTCGATATTAACCGGCTTTGTTTCGCCGAATACCAGCGTGGCGCAGAAAAAAGTCACTGCACACAAATAGCGCCTAAGGCAATAGATTGGATAAATGTTAAGTTCCTGCGCGATTTACTACTACATAATTAAACATAGTCCAGCTTTGGGCATGTGCAAGCTGCTAATTCAAGGCAAAATACTCGACTATTGTCTCTGCATAAAAATGGTAACTTCGGCCATCACCAAGCCAAACTTTTTAATATAGCTGCGGTTCATCATGGTGTTCTCATCAAACGCCCAAAACCAATCATCAAAAGCGACACGATAAGTAGTGCCATCGACAGGAAGGTCCATCTCGTACCTGAAATTAAACGCATTACCGTGGGCAATACCTTGAGCAGGTCCAGCAATATCTCCGGCATTGCCAATGTATTTACCATTAGACGCGCGCTGGATCCGCCAGACTCGGCTTTTAGGGCCATCGCCTACACCGTACTCAAATGCCTCATCGAGAATCAGTACGTCGTCGTCCATCCGCCCATCAATATTTACAATAAAGCGCTGAACCACCTCACCACTGCGATTTTGTACAATACCCCAGGCTTTAACTTTGCCGTTAAAAAAACTGTTGATTTCAAAGGTAGGTTGGACGTTTTTGTAATCTTCGCCATCAATCGAAACACTACAGGCACTTAACCCCAGCATCGTAGTGATAATAAACAAAGAGCGTATAAGTGTTTTCATTTTACCTCCTGCAGAGAGACCAAGCATTCGATCGTTGTTGGTACCGTCTGACTATTTCATTTGTCCGTTGTATGTGAAAAAATTAAGCCGACGCGCGTCTACAAATTGAGTAATTTGCGCCGCATACCAGGCTCTGACGTCTTCTCGCCCAACCAAATAGCAAAAAAACGTCGGGTGAATTCTGCGTCATCTACCGCACCGATCGGGTTTGAATCCAAATAAAACTGCGACACTCCGTTTGAAGCTACACCGGTTATAGACTGCCCCTCCTGCACATCGGGAAATATTGCCTTCATTTTCTCGTCCCACTCCATAAGGCGCTGCTTATCATCAAACCCTTGCTGACGAATTTCGTCTAACGAACGTTCAGCAATGTCTTCGCCTTTAAAATCTCGCAAGTATGTGATTGCCAGTGCAAAGTTTTCATCTGGTGCGTATTGCCCATTTGGCGCATAAAGTCTGGCTCGATAAATATCCCAAAAGAAGTACTCCAGTTTTGCCTCTCCGACCAATTTGTGGTCTGCCAACTCTGGTTCAGAAACAAGTAAATCCGCCATTGTAACTCCATGTAATCCAAGGAGAGCAATCAAGGTAAGCATCAGTTTTTTGCCGCTCATTACAGTCTCCGGCATTGGTGTAATAAAATTTGATACGCGAGTTAAGACAGTCTGATCAATTACCGACGTTAATTTTTTGTCATTGGGTATTTCAGCTCCTACCTCATGCGTGCAAAGCGAGAGCTGGACTGTACATTACAACTGAATTCCCGAATAATCGGAGTATCGACCCCTTTTTTTTGACTGACCCGCTGGCTCTTGAACGCGCTTATTCACTCGCAATTATCAATTACCATACCTAGCCCACTGGAACGGATACGACCGCAATGGCGAAATGCCAAAGACTACACTCTGTGGGTCAAACGAGATGATCTGATCCACCCGATTATTTCGGGCAATAAATGGCGCAAGCTAATGCCGATGCTCGACCAGATAACTACAGCTAAGCAGCATGGGGTTGCCAGTTTTGGCGGTGGATATTCCAATCATATTCATGCCCTAGGCTATATTTGTTACCGTTTAAACATACCGTTTTATGCTGTTATCCGTGGAGACTATGCACACAATCTAACCCCCATGTTGCGTGATATCATTGCCTGGGGAACCAAGATTATTTACGTGACTAAAATCGAATACCAACGCCGTACGGATCCCCAATACCAAGCCCAGTTGCAGCATCGCTTGCGAGTGTCTGTCATCATTCCAGAAGGTGGAAGCGCGCAAGGCCATTTTGTTGGTATGCAACAATTGCACGACGAGATAACGACTAAATTGGATTTACTGGTCTGCCCGTTAGCCAGCGGAGGCACGCTGGCCGGACTCGCTTTGAGTGAGGGTAAAATAAAAGCTTTATTAGGCGTCGCAGTATTAAAAGGGCCTGACTATCTAAGTAAGTTGGTCAAAGGATTGCTAAGCAAAGGGCCCAAAACCCCATATACGCTAACGCATGAACATCATTTTAACGGTTATGCAAAAGCACCTGCAGAACTACAGATGTTTTGCCAGCAAATGGAGCAGCAACTGGCAATCCCATTTGAACCAGTTTACTCAGGCAAGGCATTGCATGCGTTTAAGCATGTTGTTGAAAGTGGTCAATTTCCTGTAGGAAGCCAACTTGCGTTATTACATACAGGGGGGTTGCAAGGTGCGCGCCCATCTCAGTGTTGAACCAATTAATCCTTTTTTCCGTTTAATCAGACATTAGGGTTGCTGGAGAGAGATATGCGTAAACAATTGCCGTGTCTGGGCACTGTTAGCGCTCATGCACTGGTTCGAATCTCACTGGATTTTGCCCGACTTTTATTAGGTTTGGGTAGTTCCTTCTTTCCCTTTGCGACACTGGCAATTGGAAAGCAGATTGATTGTGTGGTGTGTTCTGACAATGAAGCTGCCCAGGGCGCTCTAATCGAGCAACTTGAATGGTTAATATTAGAGCGCAGCCATCAATTAGACAACGCAGAGAGTGTATTGGTCTATCTAGCTGAACAGCGATTGGGGCCCTGCCGGCAGGAGGTGTTGGTGGTCACGTTTACCCGTTCCTTCAACCAAACACAAAAATATATTTATCCGCTCAGGCGTGATGAAAACGGCGTATCATTCGGTACACCACAGGTCATTTAGCGATTAACTTCACTTGCAAGATCGTGATTTACTGCTAGCATTCAGCGCAAAATCAAAGAGAGTCTTTAGGATATTAGTTTATGGCAAAAGTACTTATTATCGGTGCCGGCGGAGTGGCCGCAGTTACAGTTAAGAAATGCGCCCGTTTAAGCGAACATTTTGATGAAATTTATTTAGCGAGTCGCACTGTTTCAAAGTGTGAAGCCTTGCAACAAGAGGTTGGCGCTGATCGAGTTAAGGCAGTGTTTGCTGTTGATGCAGACAACGCGAAAGAAGTAGAAGCATTAATCAATAAGGTTAACCCTGACTTGGTGATCAACCTCGCGTTACCGTATCAAGACTTACCCATAATGGATGCGTGTTTAGCCACCAAAACTGATTACTTAGACACTGCGAATTACGAGCCAAAAGACGAAGCTAAGTTTGAGTATTCTTGGCAGTGGGCCTATCAGGAGCGTTTTAAAGACGCAGGGATCATGGCATTGCTTGGTTCAGGATTTGATCCGGGCGTTACCAACGTCTATACCGCCTATGCAGCGAAGCATTACTTCGATGAAATCCATTATTTAGATATCGTAGACTGCAATGGCGGTGATCACGGTCAGGCTTTTGCGACCAACTTTAATCCTGAAATTAATATTCGTGAGATCACTCAGCGCGGTCGTTATTGGGAAAATGGCGAGTGGAAGGAAACCGATCCTCTCAGTGTGCGCGAAGATTTGGACTATCAGAACATTGGCGTGCGCGCTTCTTATCTAATGTTCCATGAAGAGCTGGAGTCTATCGTTAAACACTTCCCAACGCTCAAGCGTGCACGCTTCTGGATGACATTTGGCGACGCTTACCTTACTCACTTAAGAGTATTGGAAGGGATCGGCATGACCAGTATAGAGCCAATTGAATTCCAAGGTCAGCAAATTGTGCCACTGGAGTTTTTGAAAGCCGTATTGCCTAATCCCGGCTCTCTGGCAGAGGGTTATACCGGTAAAACCTGTATCGGTACCTACATAACGGGCATTAAAGACGGCAAAGAGAAAACCATCTTTATCTATAACAATTGTGACCATGCAGCCTGTTTTGAAGAAGTGGGTGCACAAGCTGTTTCGTATACTACCGGTGTGCCCGCAATGATTGGTGCAGCATTAATGCTGAACGGCACTTGGAAGCAGCCCGGTGTTTGGAATATGGAACAGTTTGATCCTGATCCATTCATGGACATGCTGAATCAGCACGGTCTGCCATGGCATGTACTCGAATGTGACTCCCCATTCGCGCGCTAATAAGGAATGACTATGGACCTGACCACTCGACGTGATATTCCGTCACCATGCTATGTGCTGATTGAAGAAAAACTCGAACGTAATCTGCAACTCATGCAGCGTGTGCAAGCTGAATCCGGAGTCAAGATTATTCTTGCTCTCAAGGGCTTTTCGATGTGGTCAGCCTTCAAACAAATCGGTCAATACTTACATGGCGCTACAGCCAGTTCGGTGTGGGAAGCAAAACTTGCAAAGTATGAAATGGGTGGTGAAGTTCATGCCTATTCTCCAGCCTATAAAGAAGCAGATATGCAAGCGCTTGTGCAACTGGTAGATCACCTCTCATTTAACAGTATCGCTCAGTGGCAACGTCATCAAGCGACTGTCGAAGCTGCGGGATTATCAGTTGGATTGCGAGTCAATCCTGAAAACCAAGAAGCGGATACACCACTTTACGACCCGTGCGCTCCAGGCTCACGTTTGGGGATTCGGGCTGAACAGTTACGCGGAATCGACCTGACCGGCATTGATGGATTTCATGTCCACAATTTATGTGAATGTGATTCCTTTGCCACAGAACGTACGCTTAGAGCGATTGAAGAAAAGTTCGCGCCATGGCTTGGTCAAATGAAATGGTTGAACTTAGGCGGTGGACATCTTATGACGCGGCAAGGCTACAATGTCGAACATTTGATTACGACATTGAAAGACTTTAAAGCGCGCTATCCACACCTAGAGATCATTATGGAACCTGGCTCTGCAGTCGCGTGGGATACCGGCCCTTTGATCGCTGAAGTAGTCGACATTGTCGAAAACCAACAGCAAATTGCAATTTTGGATATCTCTGCAACGGCACATATGCCAGATGTATTGGAGATGCCGTATCGCCCGCGCATCTTGCATGCGGGTCAGCCAGGTGACAAACCACACAGCTACAAACTGGGTGGAAATTCATGCTTAGCCGGTGATGTCATCGACGAATATACTTTTGACCAACCGTTAAAAGTCGGTGACCGCTTGCAGTTTGAAGACATGATGCACTACACCATGGTCAAAACCACATTTTTCAATGGGGTTGAACATCCAGCAATTGCAATCTTGCGCAAAGATAACACCTTAGATGTTATCCGCACGTTTAACTACGAAGATTTTAAAGGGCGTTTATCCTAACGCCCGTTAAAAGTAATACTGCACTCCAAGCTGCCCATTGCGCGGCTCACCAGGGAAGTATCGGGGACCACTAAACGTGGTAAAGTCAGCGCGCTCAGCGTAGGCTCTGTCAAATAAGTTATTGATTTGCAAGGTCGCCGTTAATTGGGGTGTGATCTGCCATACACCGCGTAAATGAAACAGATGATGACCGTTATAACGGTCGCTATTTTCTGGGGCGATAAAATAATCATCACTAAATTCCCAGTCTAACTCCGCCCGCAGCGAAGAACTCGGTTGCCATTCTAATTGTGCGCCACCCAGCCAACGCGGGGCAGTATCCATATCATTCCCTACAACTTCACCACCCAAATCACTGGCATAAGTATGCTTGTTGTAACTCAAAGCTGTGGCGAACGCCCACGCATCTGAGAGCGGAAGGCGCAGCGATACTTCGATACCACGATGCTGAGTTTTTGCGTCACTGCGATTAAAGAAGTCACTGTCACGAATAATCACATTGTCCTTGTTCATCGCATACACCGCCGTTTGTAGTTGCCAATCGTTGGCAAAAAATTGGTAGCCTACTTCTGCGTTTAACGCCGATACACTATCCAGCTCTGCGCTGCTTTGCCCTCTCTGCAGGCGATAGAGCTCGGTTGCTTGCGGTGCTCGATACCCCTGACCCAATGTAGCGTACCAGGCGGCATTAGAATCGACTTGATAGTATAATGAAACGCGCGGAGTGAGATTGAAAAAACTATCTTTTCGATCCTCAGGCCGAGAGTAGCGACATCCACCAAACCCACATGCCTGGCCGTTTTCGTCTACCCGTCCGCTAACCATCCTATTGTCGTAGTCATAACGCATTGATTCAGCCCGCAAGCCCACGGTAATGCGCCAGTCTAGCGATACTTGCCAATTTACTTGCGCAAATCCAGCAATCTGCGTAGCGTCGACTTGATAGTCATATTGTTTACCCGCCGGAATCGTGGCTTGTAAAAAGGCTGAACCTGGAGTGGCTTCGGCTTGAGTTTGGGCTAAGTCTGCGTGTGTGACTTCCGCATCAGCCCCAAATTGCAACTCAACATCAGAGCGCAGTTGCCAGAGTATGGTCGATAGCACTCCCACACTTTGCTGACTATTTTCTTCCAAAGGCTGGCCGGGTAGGAAGTGCATTAAGAATTCCATATCCTGCCAGCGAAAATAAGGTGTAACTTGCCAACGATTATCACCTGCACTGGTATTTGAAATTTTAGCCCACCCGCGCACGGCTGTAGCCTTTCGGTACGCTTCTGGGTTGGCATTTGAACGCGCTATGGCAAGATTTTTATAACTGTCTAAACCTACGATATATCCAGCCGTTTCTTGGTCTAGATTGTTTGCACTTACGCCTATTTCTAATTGTGTTTTCGCCACCTCATGACGATAACGAAGATGCAGTTTTTGCTGTGACAAACCTTCGTTGTCTCGGTACCCATTGTCATCCGTAACAGATAAATGCGCACCTAAACCGTGCAGCTCGCTGTCGTTACCCACCGTAAGCAGGCCGCGCTGATAGCCGTAGGAGCCCCACTCAGCACTAACTCTATTTGGTGCGGATATCGGATCCTGGGTCAGTACATTAATAACACCATGGATCGCATTCGAACCATAAACTACCGTACCCGGTCCTTTAAGCACCTCAATACCTTGCGCATACTCTGTGCCGGCTTCAAATAACTCATTGATGTTACAAAATCCCGCTGCCCGCAGCGCAATACCATCTTCAGCTGTAAGAAGCTCACCGCAGGCTCCAGCTCCAGTGAATACCGGAGATCTCACTGCAGGCAGGTATTCCTGACCATTACCGCGCTGCAAATTTACGCCAGCAATCCGATTGATCACTTGTTCAATATGCTGTGGGTTAACTATGCTAAGTGCTTGCTCATCCAACCAACCCAGAGCCCCACCCTGCTCTTGTGCAATGCTAGCGAGACGCGACGATGTTGTGGTGATACGTTCAATATCGCTGCTATCAGGCTGGGCAAAAGACTCTTGACAGACAAATACAATTAGGGAGCTGAAAATGGCCAAATATTGTTTCATTTCTCTCTTAAGTTCATGTTGTTGGGGTTGTTAGAAAAATTATGATAACAACTCTATAAATGAAGACACCCAAACTTATCGCAGGTTACTCACAGTTAGTCGAGTCTGAAATACTAGGCTTAACGAGCGCTGATTATCCATTAACAAAGTCCATGTCTTATACTGACTTGCCAAATGAGAGTGCCGCTAAACACTTTTTGATTGAGTTATTAAACGCCGGGTTATCGCTAAACGATCATTTGTTCTCCATTAACCAGGCGTACAACGCATTTTTCTTCAGGTTGAAATGGGCTGCAACAATCGCCGCAGCTTTCTTCGGGGGTAGTTCATTGCTCAATGCTTGCAGTAAGTTGATTGCCTCCGCAGGCATAGCTTCGCCGCCACTTTGAGATGGAGAAATCATAAGTACAAACTCACCTTTTTGATGTTTCTCATCAGCCAATAACCAAGCTTTGACCTGGTCCGGTGAGCCACTGATGTATCTTTCAAACGTTTTACTTAACTCTTTTGCCAGTACAATTGTTTGACTTGGATGCAAGTACTCACAACAGGCTTCAATCGTCGCGAGAATTCGCCGTGGCGCTTCGTAGCAAACCGTAGTCATGGGTGCAGCTGCTATCGCCGATAAACTGTTGACTAAGGCTTGCTGCTTAACCGGTAAAAAGCCGATAAAGTGAAATTGGTCGGTCGGCAATCCTGAAGCACTCAATGCTGTAATTGCCGCGCATGGACCCGGCAAAGCCACCACTGGAACATCGTTAGCTCGGCAATGGTGCACCATGACGTAACCCGGATCACTGATCAAGGGCGTGCCAGCATCAGAAATTAACGCCACACTTTGCCCTTCTTGCAAACGTGCGCACAACATCTCCGCACGCTGCTGCTCATTGTGCTGATGCATAGAGATCAGTTTAGCGTGGATGGAAAAATGCTCAAACAAACGCTTACTGTGTCGAGTATCTTCTGCTGCAACTACATCGACGCTCGACAGAATTGCCAGCGCACGTAATGTCATATCGGATAAGTTACCAATCGGCGTAGGCACAATGTATAGCGTGCCGGGTTCAGCGCTTTGGGTATTAAGCGCAGCATGATTTTCAATTAATTCGTTCAGCGGTTGCATATAGATTTAGAGAGTTCTCATCGAGTAAGACGAAAAGTGTATCACGGGATCCGGCTTAGCCTCTATTGTACATCATGTACCTTCCTGTACTTTAGCCCGAATTCGCGCTGCGGTAGTGGTACATTGCAAATGCCTAGTGTTAAACTCTTTAGTCTTAATTAATTGAACGGTATGCGTGCATTGAATTTATCTGCTAAAGCGCACTTTGCAATACTACATACAGTGCTACTTGGATTGCTGGTTTTATTATCTGGCTGTGGTTCAACCCCAAACACAGCGAGCCGTTTGCCTGTGCCAGAGATCAATCAGCCGGTCGATGTTGAGCAAAATGAAATGCTCACTGCTGAGGCACTGATTGACCTGGCTAGAGAAACTGCGGCGATTGAGGCAGAAGGAGGTCCACTGAATGCAACAGCGACCGACTACTTATTACAGGCAGCAGACTTGTATAAAACGCAACAGCAATGTGACCGAGCATTGACCCTGTTACATGCTTTAAAACCCTCGATTACTGACGTGTATCGCGCTAAATTCAATCTAATCTTAGCGACCTGCGCAGGTCGTAATGATTTAACTCTGGAAGCACGTTTAAACCTTCTTCAAACCTACTCAAATGACGCAGCATTGAGCGCGCAACAACAGCAATTGTTGGCTCAAACCTATGCACAAGAAGGTCTGTGGGTCGATGCTGCCGCAGCGCTAGCTCGCCAATCAATAGTTTCTGAAGAGGACAACCAACTAATTTGGCAGTGGCTGAATAAAGTACCCGCAGAACAACAGTATCAATGGTTGAACCAACGTAACGGTAATGTGCTGCACCCATGGTTAACTGTAGCCGCGATGCTGCGTGAGTACGGTGCTGACCCAGAGCGTCTCTTTCAAACCTTTCAGCAGTTTGTGATCAATAATTCTGAACATCCAATAGCCCTATATCCACCCGCCGAACTAGTAAATGGTATACAAGTGCAGAAGGCTAATATTAAGCGCGTAGCAGTGCTGTTGCCGTTTGGTGGGCGTTTAGCTAACCAAGCACTGGCAATTAAACAGGGGATCGTTGCTGCGTATGTTCAACATCAGCAAACGTTAACTCCGGATAATGAGCCGATAGATCTCCGATTTGTTGATTCCGAAACGTTAACCGCAGAGGTGGTAGCTGAGCAGCTGAGCGATATAGACATTGTTTTAGGTCCATTGTTGCGTGAAGAGATTGTACGTATTGAGCCACTATTGCCCGCATCTACAACCTTGTTGGCGCTCAATCGGGTTACTGAAAGCCTTGAGATATCTTCTGCTGAAGCCCCATTATTAGCTGAACCGTTGCCCAGTGACATCGCCACCACCAGCGAACAAGCTGCTGAGCAGGTGTTACAAGAGCACTATTTCTTCGCCCTAGCACCCGAAGATGAAGCGCAGCAGTTAGCACTACATATATTCAATCAAGGATATCGCGCGCCAGTTATGGTGCACTCACAAGACAGTGTTAATCAACGCATGGCGGCTGCGTTTTTAAGTCAATGGCGAAAACTCAATCAACTGACAGACAATCAGGGCATTACAGTGGTCAGTTATGACAGCATTAACAGTATGCGTGATGGTATCGCCAGCGCATTAGATGTTGCTCAGAGTAAAAGCCGGATCAATCAGCTGGAAAGTATTTTAATCCCTGAGCTGTATAATGTGCCTCGCAACCGACGTGATATCGATGCCATTATTGCCTTTTCGAGCCCCGACCAAACAGAGTTACTCAATCCGGTTATTGAAGCCAGTCTCAGTCCTTTTACTGACAAAGATGTGCCCGTTTATGTAACGTCACGCAGTATTCGTTTTGATAGCAGTAAAAATTTACTTCGAGATTTACAAAACATTCACTTTATTGATATGCCTTGGATGATGCCGAATTCAGAATGGCAAGAATTAGCAAGTGAATACACTATGCTTTACCCAAATCAGCGTGAATCATTAAAACGCCTGTTTGCGCTTGGCTACGATGCATTCCAAAAGATGCACGTAATGCGGCATATGGCTGTGGTCCCACAATTGAGTGATTATGGCCTTACCGGCCGCTTACACCTTAATAGTGAGAATGAAGTTGTAAGAGAGTTACCACTTGCCATCATTGATAACGAACAGGTTCGAGTGATTGCCAGCCCAAGGTAACCAAAATAAAGCGATTGGAGATAACGCTGAAAGTCGTGCGCTCGCGTATTTACTGAAACAAGGGCTTGCTTTTGTAACCCGCAACTATCGTTGTAAATGTGGCGAGATTGACTTAATTTTTCGGGAACAAGCGACTTGGGTGTTTGTCGAAGTTAAGTTTCGCAGTGCACATAAATACGGGTATCCGGTAGAGCAACTTTCTGCAATGAAGCTACGTCGAGTGGTTAATGCAGTTCGGGTGTTTTTAATGGATAATCACTTGAATGAATATGATACTGCAATTCGGATTGATTTAATCGCGCTAGATGAAAGCTCAATCCAATGGATTAAAAATGTAACGGGATAACAATGATAGAAAAAATCAAAGCGAATTTTACTGAAAGTGTGCAAACCAAACTGTCTGCGCTCGAAGTACTCCCAGAGTCTATCGAGAAAGCAGCCATGATGATGACCCAGTGTTTAATCAATGGAAATAAGATTTTAAGCTGCGGGAATGGGGGTTCTGCCGGTGATGCACAACACTTTTCTTCAGAGTTACTTAATCGTTACGAGCGAGAGCGGCCCAGCTTGCCCGCGATTGCATTATCAACGGATACATCCACATTAACGTCTATCGCCAACGATTACAGTTATGATGAGGTCTTCGCTAAGCAAGTTCGTGCACTTGGCCAACCTGGTGATATTTTGCTTGCCATTTCGACCAGCGGAAATTCACGCAATGTTATCAATGCCATGCAAGCCGCTTTATCACGTGATATGACGATCGTAGCGCTAACCGGCAAGGACGGCGGAGAGATGGCTGGCTTCTTTGGCCCTAATGATGTCGAAATTCGTGTTCCTTCCTCGCGCACCGCGCGTATCCAAGAGGTACACTTACTGGTCATTCACAATCTGTGTGAATGCATTGATGATACTTTGTTCCCTATTGCGGCGGATAGTTAAGCATGCGTGACATCAAAAAGTACTCGTTCTTGAGTGTAGTCTTAGCACTAACACTATTGACCCAAAGTGGTTGTACGATTTTAGCGGTAGGCGCCGCAGGAACAGTTGCTGCGGTGAGCGCTAATGACCGCCGCACTGTTGGTACGCAACTCGACGACACAACCATTCAAGGTCGCGTTGCGTTTCAGCTCGCTCAAGTCGAAGCACTGCGCGAACAAGCCAACATTCAAGTGAATGTATACAATTCAGTTGTACTACTTACTGGCCAGGCTCCTACTGAAGCGCTGCGCCAAATGGCGATCGATGCGACTCAGAAAGTCGAAAATATCAGTAAGATCCACAATCAAATTCGAGTTGGGCAACCGATTGGCGCAACCACTCAAGCGAATGATATTTGGTTAGCCAATAAGATCAGAGCCAAATTCATCACCGATGAGCGAGTACCAACACTCAACGTTTCGGTAATTGCTGAGAATGGTGAGATCTTTTTAATGGGGCGCTTATCGACTTTGGAAGCTAATGCTGCTGTCGACATTGCTCGCAACGTGGATGGGGTAAATAAGGTTATCCGCGCTTTTGATTTAAAGTCCTAAAGAATAGATTTCGGTCCAAATAAGCGCTCTGCATTGATTAATTCAATTAAGCAGAGCGCGAACCAGCGGACTGCGCTTTTCGCGCTGTACAAGTTAACGTTTGTAAAGCGCTTCCAAAGTCACTGACGCCAAAGCATGGGCATTTACCATAAAGCCTGCAACCGCAGAAGATGCCCCTTCAGGGATCTCAAGAACATCACTCAATGCAAACACGGTAAACTGATAGCGATGGGCAATGTGCCCCTCAGGCGGACAAGCACCGCCAAAACCTACCGTGCCATAATCATTGATCTTTTGAAAACTTCCAGCTGGAAGATTAGCTGAATCGCTACTGCCTGCGCCCGTAGCAAGTTCAGTTACATCAGCGGGAATATTAATCAGTTGCCAATGCCAAAATCCACTACCGGTTGGCGCATCTGGGTCGTAGCAAAACACTGCGTAGGCTTTAGTGCCTTCTGGCGCACCTTCCCAGGCTAGATGAGGAGAAGTATTCTCACCATCGCCACCAAACACATCGGCTTCATGCTTTTTACTCATAAATTCGCCGTGTGCAATATCATTGCTACGTATGGACATCGTGCCAGGCATAATGGATTTCAATAATGTTGTCATAATAGATTCTCCTTATTATCACTGCTTATACCTATTGATAGGGAAAAAGCGGCCAATATTCATGCCTTCAGACAGGCTAACAACTTTGCGTTAACTGAAATAAACAACAACACTAGCACAAAGCAACAATATAGCTATGTAAGGCAGTGGCGATTGGTACCAACGTAGAGGCTGTCGCGACTGCACTAGAGCCAGCTCAGGATCTCCACTTTGCGCGGGCAAAAATGGCAGCAGCAAGAACTAATCGCTTCCCCATCAATAAATTCCTTTTATATCAATCTTCTATGGTTTGTTCGTTAAGCCAGTCGTTGAGCATTACCATATCCTTGTGCACTGCTTCTTGCAGTTCCTCTACCCAGTCTTGGACATTTTGCCACCATGCAGGGTGGTCACCTTGTTGAATTTGATTCGCAATTCGTTGCACCCGAGCCAGTCCTACTGAACCCGCAGCCCCTTTAATTTTATGGGCTTGCGCACAAACTTCTGATTTCTCGTCAGCACTTAAACTCAATTGCAGTATTTCCATATATTCCGGCATTTTTTCTTGGAATACTTTGACGCTAGTGCGCACCATGTCCTCACCAATAGTATCCACGAGCATCTGCAATAAATCCAAGTCAAGCACATTGCCCAGATCTTTGTTGGGTTTTGCTGTTGAGTTTGCTCGGTTGGTTGCACCTGGAGAATAATCAAACAAGGCGTTGAAAACCTCTATCACCCGGCTTTTCTTTAACGGCTTTGCGATAATGTCGTCCATGCCATTTTCTAAATATTCCTCACGTTTCTTAATCACATTGGCGGTTAACGCAACGATAGGAGTTTGCATGACCAAATCTTCTTCGTGCAGTGTTTTGGCCACTTCAAAACCATTCATGTCGGGTAATTGAATGTCTAACAGGATGAGGTCATAGGTATTCTCACGGGCCTTATCAATCGCTTCTTGGCCAGTCATTGCCACATCGACAGTTTGCCCTAGCTTTTCAAGTAGTGCCTTGGCAACCATCACATTCAACTCAATATCTTCAACTAATAAAATGTGTAACTTATCAACTTTCAATGATTCTAGCTGCACAGGCTTTGTTGAGATGGCAACAGGTAATTCAACTTCAAAACAAGAACCATGACCCACTTCAGAATGCACGGTAATTTTACCGCTCATTAAGTCCACCATTTGCTTACAAATGGCCAAGCCAATACCGGTTCCTGTGGCGGTTTGATGATCAGGGTGGTCAACTTGATAGTACATCGCAAAAATCTTATCCAGCTCCTCCTGCGGGATCCCAACCCCAGTGTCTTCAATAACAAACTTAACCAGAGAAACCCCTTGTTCAGGTAAGGTCGCCGAAACTGTAAGAGCTACTCGCCCTCGGGGCGTAAACTTAACTGCGTTAAACATGATATTCCATAACACTTGGCGCAGTCGGGTGCCATCCACTTCAATAAGCGTTGGTAGAGGTTCTTTTATTTCCCAAACGAAATCTAACCCCTTGTCAGCCGCCAGCAAGCGAATAATGCTGCCCAGTTCGTCAGTAAACTCATGCAAAGATACGGTCTTTAAGGATAATTCCAGCTTGTCACGATCAAGTCGGTCTAAATCAATAATATCGTTGAAAATATTGCCCAAAGTGATAGCACTGGCATAGATCGTACTTACCCAGTTAAATTGCTCCTTGCTCAACTCTGTGTCGCGCAACATGCGACTTAAGCCGACAATACCGTTTAACGGAGTGCGCAGTTCATGGCTGATCGTCGCAATAAAGCGGGTTTTATCCTTGCTGGCTTTCGCCGCCTTGCTTTCAGCCTGCTTACGCTCAGTCATATCGCGCCCAAATGCTAAAAGCCCAAGACGATTCCCTTCGTTGTCAAAAAAGGGCACTTTCCGCATTTCAAAGTAACGATGACGACCATCTGCGAATCGTAACCAGAGTTCTTCAGTAATACTGGCGTTACTCTCAAGTACTTCATGATCACTGGCCACGACTTGCTTGGCGAGGTCTTCTTCATAAACGTCGTGGGGTGTCAAACCCAGTAATTCGTCTTGCGTCTTACCGGTTAATTGCTCTGCTACACGGTTACATCCGGCGAAACGCCCTTCTTCATTGCGGTAGTAAATCAAATCGGGAGATGCATCGATAATCGAACGTAGCAATGTCGATAAACGGCGCGCTTGCAGTTCTTGCTCAGACTTATCTCTAATTTCCTTTTCCAATTCAACAAACACAGTTTCGCGTTCCAGTTGAGCCGCTTTACGCTGCTCTATTTCATGATTCAACTGACGTATATTGTTTTGCAGTTCGCGATTGAGAAACACGTCTTCTTCGCGCAGTTTCTCCATTTGCTGCACAAGGTCTTGCAAATCAGTTCTTGAGTGTTCCAGATGCTTCACTAATTCACTAAAAAAGTATAACACCCACGGTGCGCTGAGCATGGTCAGTACGATAGCACTGATAAAGTCATCCGGTTCAATCGAACTATTTAAACTGACCCGAATGATATAGGAACCGCCAATGGTAAAAACGAGGCTACCCAAGACAAATAGAATACTTAACTTAATGGTGCCAATGCGCTCTACAAATTGAGCAAAGCGAATAGCCCAGGAATCTTTTGAAGGTTGTTGTTGCATGCAAATGATCGTTTTGATTCAGCGATATCTGCATGTTACCAGCATTAAGCTGAGTTGTTAGCCTCTACTCACTGTCTATTTAAGGTATTTTTTATGCCACGGGATTCATACCCAGTTAACCACACACCTACAATGCATAAAAATTCACAATAATACTGATATTTTGCATTTTTATGCTCTACCCCGTATTCGATTGAGTCTTTGTTCAGGTTTGTAAACTGGATGTTAACACCCTGCAAAGCGCGTTTAATCAGCCTAATTTAGGAGTAAATTAGTTGCATATGCAACTGTTGTAATAAATATATAAACCCATGTTTTAATTACGTTTATAATTATTTCATTCGAAGTAATCCGATTAACCGAGAAACTCCAATTGATTTTCCCGCTGGACACGGGTATTTTGTTTCGTCCGCAGTATATAAAAATGAATAAAAATGCGGTTCAATAGGGCCTGTATCCTCACAAGTACAACGACAGTAATACAATACAAACACGCAGTTCTAACATAGCCACAAAGAGGTCTATGCTGTGCTAGCGTGCTTAATAATGTGTGCTTGATCTGCCCTCTTATCGTTGCATTTGGCACGCTAAGAAAAGCAATAGGAGTTTTGGAATGAGTTTATATAATCCTGCTGATTCACGGGATAACTGCGGATTTGGCCTTATCGCCCATGTGCAAGGTGAGGCGAGTCACCGACTTATCACCACGGCGATCGAAGGGCTAGATCGTATGCAACACCGCGGTGGGATCGCAGCAGATGGTAAAACGGGTGATGGCTGTGGGCTCTTGTTGCAAAAACCCGATTCGTTTTTTCAAGCGATTGCAGAGGACAACGGTTGGCGTTTGAGTAAAAAATATGGTGTAGGTACCATATTTTTTAGTCAGAACAATGACCTTCGTGAGCGCGCTCGCAAGGTTATCGAAGAAGAATTAACCAAAGAAACGCTTGCCGTAGCCGGTTGGCGCCAAGTGCCCGTCGACCATAGTGTATTGGGTGATCTTGCGAAAACAGGGGTTCCTCAAATTGAGCAAGTGTTTGTTAATGCACCTCCTGGCTGGCGTAAACGTGATCTAGAGCGACGCTTATTTATGATCCGCCGTAGGGTCGAAAAGCAGCTAACCGATGATCCGGATTTTTATGTTGCTTGCTTATCTGCTCTGGTAACCATCTACAAAGGGCTTGTAATGCCCTGTGATTTGCCTAAGTTTTATTTAGATTTAGCGGACCCCCGCATGGCTAGTGCCATTTGCGTGTTTCACCAACGATTTTCTACCAATACCTTGCCGAAGTGGCCTTTGGCACAACCATTCAGATTCCTTGCTCATAATGGCGAAATTAACACCATTAAAGGCAATCGGGATTGGGCTATGGCGCGCACAGCAAAGTTTGCGACGCCATTGATCCCAGATTTGAAAGATGCTGCCCCCTTTGTGAATACTGAAGGGTCGGACTCCAGTTCGTTAGATAACATGCTGGAATTGTTCTTGGCTGGTGGTATGGATTTATTCCGGGCTATGCGTTTATTGGTGCCCCCCGCCTATCAGAACAACAAAACTATGGATCTTGAACTGCGGGCTTTTTACGAGTTTAACTCAATGCACATGGAGCCATGGGACGGACCGGCCGGTATAGTATTGACCAATGGTCGTCACGTCGCCTGTAATTTGGATCGCAATGGCCTGCGTCCTGCACGTTATGTGATCACCGATGACGGCTTCATAACACTCGCTTCAGAAGTAGGAATTTGGGATTACGCCCCTGAATCCGTGATAGAAAAAGGTCGGGTTGGGCCTGGTGAAATGCTGGCGGTAGATACTTACACTGGCAAAATCATGCGCTCGGCTGAAATAGATGACGACCTAAAAAGCCGACACCCGTATCAAGAATGGCTAACTAAGCATATACGCCGTCTCACACCAATAGAACAAATGGATGCCGGGTTGATTGGTAAACGCGTGTTTGATGACGACGCCATCGCAACCTATCACAAACTGTTTAATTACAGTTATGAAGAGATCCAGCAAATAATAAAAGTTCTTGCCAAAGATGGCCAGGAAGCGGTGGGTTCTATGGGTGATGATACGCCAATGGCAGTCATGTCATCGCGCCAACGGATCCTCTATGACTACTTCCGCCAACAATTTGCCCAAGTAACCAATCCTCCAATTGATTCATTGCGGGAAAACCACGTAATGTCACTCGCAACCTGTATTGGTCGCGAGCAAAACGTTTTCAGTGAAACCAGCGGATATGCTGACCGGGTATTATTTGAATCCCCCGTGCTGATGTATACGGATCTGAAGCAGCTTAGAGAGTTCAATCCAGAGAACTATTATTCTGAAGTTGTCGATATTAACTACGCCCCCGAGGAAGGTCTGAAAAAAGCCATTGAACGTATTTGTGGCGAAGTTGAATACCTGGTGAAGCAAAAGCATGCTGCGTTTGTAATCCTGTCAGACCGTCATATCAAACCGAACCGTATTCCAGTTCCTGCGGCCATGGCAGTAGGTGCAGTGCATCAACGCTTGGTGGCCAAGCAATTACGTTGTGACGCTAATATCGTGGTGGAAACCGGCAGTGTGCGTGACCCGCATCATTTTGCTGTGCTAATTGGACTAGGCGCGACAGCGATATATCCGTTTTTGGCCTATGAAACCATCGAGCAAATGGCCGAACACAAAGAATTTGACATTCCTGTATTAGACGCTGTGTTGAATTACCGCAAAGGGATCAACAAAGGTCTATACAAGATCATGTCAAAAATGGGTATTAGCACCATTGCCAGTTACCGCAGTTCTAAATTATTTGAGGCGGTTGGCATTAATCGCAGTGTCATGGACTTATGTTTTAAAGGCGTTACTAGTCGGATCCAGGGCGCAAGCTTTGAAGATTTCGAACAAGACACCTTAAATCTCGCCCGCATTGCTTGGTTAAAACGCAAAAAACTGTCTCATGGTGGATTGCTAAAATATGTCCACGATGGCGAATACCATGCTTACAACCCTGATGTGGTACAAAGCCTACAAAAGGCGGTTAAAACTGGTGACTATGACGATTATAAAGTATACGCGAACTTAGTTAATCAGCGCGCGCCTGCACATCTGCGTGACTTGTTTGGACTTACCAGTTCACTTGAGCCGATTGACGTTAGCGAAGTAGAACCTGCCGAGCATTTATTTCCACGCTTTGACAGCGCAGCCATGTCGATTGGCGCATTGAGCCCAGAGGCGCATGAAGCATTAGCTATTGCGATGAACAGGCTCGGCGGTAATTCAAACTCGGGAGAAGGCGGTGAAGATCCGGCTCGTTTTAACACTGAGCGCAACTCAAAGATAAAACAAGTTGCTTCCGGGCGCTTTGGTGTAACACCGCATTATTTAGTCAATGCGAGTGTCATTCAGATCAAAGTAGCACAAGGCGCAAAACCGGGTGAAGGCGGGCAATTACCCGGTGATAAGGTCAATAAATACATCGCCGAGTTGCGTTACTCGGTGCCAGGGGTAACCTTAATTTCTCCTCCACCGCATCACGATATATATTCAATCGAGGACTTAGCTCAGCTAATTTTTGATTTGAAGCAAGTGAACCCTGCAGCGCTTATTTCGGTGAAACTCGTTTCTGAGCCAGGTGTTGGTACCATTGCCACTGGGGTTGCCAAAGCTTACGCAGACTTGATAACCATTTCAGGATATGACGGCGGTACCGGCGCGAGTCCATTGACCTCAGTAAAATATGCGGGCAGCCCATTTGAGTTAGGCTTATCTGAAACGCAACAGGCGCTGGTAGAAAACGGCTTACGACATAAAGTACGCGTACAAACTGATGGTGGGTTAAAGACTGGGCTAGATGTAGTCAAAGGGGCCATCTTGGGTGCCGAAAGCTTTGGTTTTGGCACTGGTCCGATGGTCGCGCTTGGCTGCAAATACCTGCGTATCTGCCACCTTAACAACTGCGCTACAGGCGTAGCAACGCAAGATCAAAAACTACGCGACAACTATTTTATCGGCCTTCCTGAAATGGTTATGAACTACTTTAAGTTTGTCGCTCAAGAAGTTCGTGAAATACTCGCTTCACTTGGCGTGCGCCGTCTTGACGATGTGATTGGCAGAACGGAGTTTCTCACGGTCTTAGAGGGGCAGACCGCCAAGCAGACCAAACTTGATCTGCAACCACTGCTAGCCAAGCCTGCAGCTGGTGAACACACACGCTTATTCTGCTCTGAGACGACGAATGCACCGCTTGATAAAGGCTTGTTAAACCAGCAAATCTTGCGCGATTGTGAAACGGCAATCGCGACTGGTAAGGGTGTTAATTTGGAGTACGCGATTCGCAATACCGATCGCAGTGTAGGCGCAACCTTGTCTGGAGCGATTGCCAAAGTGCATGGCAATGAAGGACTTGATGATAGTCCGATTAAGATCACTTTACGTGGCACCTCAGGTCAAAGTTTCGGCGTTTGGAATGCTGGCGGCGTGCATCTGCATTTGATTGGTGACGCTAACGACTATGTGGGTAAAGGAATGGCCGGTGGTAAGCTGGTTATTCATCCTCCGCGCGGGATCCAGTTTGATCCGCATCACAGCGCAATCATGGGTAATACCTGCTTGTATGGTGCGACAGGCGGCAAGTTATTTGCAGCCGGACGCGCAGGTGAACGGTTTGCGGTACGTAATTCTGGCGCTATCGCGGTCGCTGAAGGAATCGGTGACAATGGTTGTGAATATATGACCGGTGGGATCGTTGCTGTACTTGGTAGTATTGGGGTGAACTTTGGGGCCGGAATGACCGGTGGTTTTGCATATTTATATGATGCCAACGATGATATCACTGCGCGTGTTAATCCGGAATTAGTAGAGATTTTACCAGTTGAACAAAAGGGTATCTTAACTGAGCATTTACGCGGCCTTATTGATCAGCACTACGAGGAAACAGGCAGTGAGCATGCTTTGCATTTACTGACTCATTTCAGCGATGAAGTCGCCAAGTTCCGACTCATCAAACCCAAAACCAGTGATGTGAAGAATCTACTAGGGCACATTAGCCGCTCTACGTCAGAACTTCAATTACAAGCGCAGTAGTGTGAGGAAGTATTAAAAATGGCCAAGAACGTTTATCAATTTGTCGATGTTGAAAGAATTGATCCGCCGAAAAAGCCCATCCTTGTGCGCAAAGAAGATTTCGGTGAGATCTATCAACCGTTAACGCAGTCACAAACCGAAGGTCAGGCTGACCGCTGTCTTGATTGCGGTAACCCATACTGTGAGTGGAAGTGTCCGGTACACAATTATATTCCTCAATGGCTAAGCCTTGCCAATGAAGGACGTATTCTGGAAGCGGCCGAACTCTCTCACAAGACTAACAGTTTGCCTGAAGTATGTGGCCGCGTTTGCCCACAAGACCGCCTGTGTGAAGGCGCATGTACGCTCAATGATGACTTTGGCGCAGTAACCATAGGAAGCATCGAGAAATATATTACTGATACCGCCTTCAAAATGGGCTGGCGTCCGGACATGTCTGGTGTCACCTGGACTGACAAAAAAGTCGCTGTCGTAGGTGCAGGCCCCGCTGGCCTGGCCTGTGCCGATATTTTAGTTAGAAATGGGGTTAAACCCGTGGTGTTTGACAAATACCAAGAGATTGGTGGTTTGCTTACTTTTGGCATTCCGTCCTTTAAACTCGAAAAAGACGTGGTCAAGTTGCGCCGCGAGATCTTTACCGAGATGGGGGTCGAATTTGTCCTCAATACTGAAATTGGGAAAGACATTCCGTTTCAACAACTATTAGATGAATACGATGCTGTTTTTCTTGGCATGGGCACTTATAAGGCAATGGAAGGCGGCTTTGCACATGAAGATGTGCCCGGTGTATACAAAGCGTTGCCATTTCTGATCGCCAACATCAATCGCCTGATGGGATTCGAAAAATCACCTGACGAGTTTATTGATATGCAGGGCAAGCGTGTGGTTGTTCTCGGTGGTGGAGATACCACTATGGACTGCGTGCGGACGTCTATCCGACAAGGTGCAGCGAGTGTTACCTGCGCATATCGCCGAGATGAGGAGAGCATGCCGGGATCACGCCGCGAGGTGGTCAATGCCAAAGAGGAAGGTGTTGAATTTCAATTTAACCTACAACCACTGGATATTGCGGTTGATGAGAACGGAAAGACCATTGGCGTTAAGCTGGTGCGCACGGAGATGGGACCGCCCGATACACAAGGTCGACGTCGACCAGTTGAAGTTGAAGGCTCAGAGCATATACTCGAAGCAGATGCAGTTATAATCGCATTTGGATTTCAGCCAAGTCCAGCTAGCTGGTTTGCGGATTTTGGCATTATTCTCGATGAGAAAGGCCGGGTACGCGCTCCTGCTAACGGCACGTTCGCATTCCAAACCTCAAACCCAAAGGTATTCTCAGGGGGCGATATGGTACGTGGCAGTGATTTAGTCGTCACGGCTATTGATGAAGGTCGCAAAGCCGCGGAAGGCATCCTCGATTATATCGGCGTATAACCTCGCTCCAGCAATGCGTCAGGGCTCTGGCGCGTTGCGAGAGCAGACATTAAGTATCTAACCCAAACTCGCAGATAAAAGTCGTACCCGACGGTACATTGTCACTGATTGAGATAGTCCCGCCTAACCGAATGGTTACGATATTGGCGACAATCTGCAGGCCAAGACCAACACTTCCTGCTTGACGCCGCGTGGTAAAAAAAGGTTTAAAGATTTTCTCTTTTATCTCGTTGCTAACACCACAGCCGTTATCACTGAAGCGTAGACTCGCCGTGTTGTTTTGAATAGAAACTACAATGGTAATTTTTGGTGATAGCGTCGCACTAAAAGCATGTTCAATTGCATTCAAGGTTAATTGTGTAAGCAACTGAGAAATTGCGCCTGGATAAGTTTCTAAACGGATATTTTCAGGACAATCAAGTTGCCATTCCACGTTAGCTCGTTGCATTGTTGGCCCAAGATTTACAAGTACTTCGTACAAATATGTCTTTAAGTCAATCTGCCGTTTAGTTTGCGAAATTTGATCGGTCGATAAGTTCTTAAAGCTATGCACAAGATTGTTGGCTTTCTCCAAGTTTGTAGCAATTAATGCTGATCCTTCCGTGATACTACTTAGCGTTTTCTCAAAGTCAGACCGTGTAACTTTGTGCTCCTTGAATTTGCTTAATAATTTTTGCGCATCATCGTGAATCAATGAAGAGGCAGTAACTGCAATACCGACTGGCGTGTTTATTTCATGGGCAACACCGACAACCAGCGAAGTCAAAGAAGCGTTCTTTTCTGACTCTATCAGCTGTGTTTCGGCATTTACCAACGCTTCACTACGTTTTTTAATCTCCATTTCTAAGTGCTCGTTACTCGCTTTAAGCGTCGCCATGCGCCAGCGGTTCCAAACGCTAAAAAACAACACGGCCAGCAGTACGTAACAAACAATCGCCGAAGGTGTTTGCCACCAGGGTGCTAGAATACTGAATCTAAAAGTTGCTACTTGTTCTTGGTTAATCCCTTTTCCAGTGCTTACTACCTGAAACTCATAGTCTCCAGGAGATAAACCAGCATAGCTGACCGTAGACTTTTCTGTTGGCGATGACCATTCTTCTTTGTGCCCAACTAAACGATAAGAGTAATTTGCCGCGATATTAGAAAGCAGGTTTAAATCAGCAAAATGAAAGCTAATATCCTTAGTAGAGTGGCTATATTCGTGCACCCTCTTAGGCTCTTGCTCAGTAAAAAGTATGTCAATGTCATCAACAGTTACATGACTAATGGTAATTTTTGAATTTACCTTAATTGGTTGTAATGACGCCGTGCGGATCCTCGAGAAGCCCGTAGTTCCCCCAAAATACAAATCACCATTAGCACTCGCAAATCCTGACTTAATGACAAATTGGTCTGCGTGCAGTCCATTATCGCTAGTAAAGTGTTCAAGCTGCGTACGTTGAGAATTCAGTTGATAAATTCCGTTCGCAGTGCTGAACCAAATGGCGTTGTTCACATCTGCCAAGACTTTCTTGAGGGCAAGGTTTTGGATCCTGCTATCCTGAGGGAAGTACTGGAAGGTATTGGAAATATCATCAAGCTTGTTGAGCTTATTGTCTGTAGCAACCCAAAGTGTATTTTCATTATCACGGATCATATCAACAATATTATTGCTACTTAAGTCTCCCTCTTGTCCTGCTTGAAAAACCAGCCGTCGCTCGCTATCTAGACGGAAGCGTAAAACGCCAGAACCCAAAACAGCAACATTAATAAATTGGTGTCGATCTTCCGCTATTGCAGCAATCGCCGCTTGGGTAAATTGTGGCCAGACGGAGCTAAGATCAACACGTTTAATTGCTTGTCCGTCATACACAAACAGCCCATTGTGTGAAGTTCCAATCCACACCAAGCCATCAGAGGAATGTAATAAGGATTCGACTAAATAACTTTGCGTATCGGGGAACAGCGATTGCAAGTTAACAAATTCATTTTCACGGCTGCGTTTGCGGAACAGTCCTTTGTTACTGCCAACCCACAAATCACCTTTTGCATCTTCAATGATAACAATCACTAGTCCGATATCCGGATCGACCATTTGCGGCGTCGTCTCACTGGGGTCAAGTCTTAACAGGCCTTGTGTAGAGCCTATCCATACCCGTTGCTGCGAATCTTCAAGTAAAGCATGCACGCGACCAATATCAGCTGTACTTCCCTGTTTGTCCTGATACTCTGTGAAGCCTGTTATTGAATCGCCAATAAAGCTTATTTTAATCAGCCCAGAAGGCCGTGACGCAACCCAAAGCACACCATTGCTGTCATATACAATATCTCTAATATCATCATGCGGAAGCAAAGCTAATCGCTGCCCATTGACCAACGGAATAAAATTCTCTGTGTTAATATCATAGAGATAAAGGCCTGACAGTGTACCAATCCACAACTGGCTTTGGTCGCCAAGGGCCAATGCTGTGATGCGCACGTCGGTGACATTTTGCGCATTAAACCCGGCTATAGTAGAACAACTATCCCGCGTGGCGGTCATTTTACATATGCCGTTTTCGGTCCCCACCCACATATCACCGGTAGGCGTTATCAGTAAACGTCGAATGCGTTCCTGAAACAGGAGGCTGTCGTCTGCCAGCAGCGCATTAATTGGTTCAACTGTGAAGTCATTATTTCGAATACGATCTAAGCCCGCACCAGTAGCAATCCAGATAGCGCCATCCACATCTTGATTTATGTGCCAGACTCGATTGTGACTGAGGCCAACAGAGTCGCCGTCCCTTTGCATAAAGGTTTGCGTACGATTGGACTGCCTCAGGAATACAGATACACCTCCGCCGTTTGTGCCGATCCACACATTACCTGCCGCATCTTCGAAGAAAGTCTGCACTAAATTACTATATAGTCGCAGTGACTCAGCCGCCTGCTCAGATAAATGTAACTTGAGGCGCAACTGCTGATCGTACACAAAAACCCCTTGCCCCCAGGTACCGACCCAGAGCCTTTGTTGACTATCAATAAAGATATTACTGTTGTTGCGCGACGTGACTTCGGTCCCTTGGGGATTCGCTGCTGAGAAGTTGTCAAATGTCTGGCCGTTAAAGCGCGACAGTCCATTCGGTGTACCCAGCCATAAATAGCCTTGTTGGTCGCGAGCAATACTAAATACAGTGCTGTCAGGGAGTCCAGACTTAACTGAATAGCGGTCAACATCGAAGAAAAATTGTTTTGCGTCAACGTATGTGGATAACAACAAACTTAAGAGGACTAAGCTGACGATAATAAATCGATGGAATAAAGCAACGAGCTGAAAATTGGCAACCATTGATTGAACGACTACGCCCCCAAGAGTACGGTATGAATCAACCTGAAACTGCGCATGGTCAAATCCGTTGGAGCGCTGAACTATCTATTCACTAGAATAGTTCAAAATCCCTAAAAGAGGCAAAATTACGGACAAATAATGATCAGTAACTATCGGTAATTTCTATTCTTCTTCGTTAAACTTGCCATCGATGAGTTGTTTGACTGCGGCGAATGCCTGTTCAGCGTCACTGCCCTCACAAACGATATCAACAGATTCTCCTTGATGGCTCTCTAACATCATAAGGCCAAGAACGCTGCTCGCATCCGCGCTTTTGTCATCTTTATTGAGGGTAATGGTAGCGTCAAATTGATTCGCAAGAGTGACCAACTGCGTCGCCGCGCGCGCATGCAAACCTAACTTGTTGACGATGGTTACCGACTGTTCAATACGCGCCATAAGGAGTCCTAGCGATTGAGTTCGCGATGGCGGATTTGCACATCGGGATGAATGTCTTGAAATGTGCGCGCTAAGCATTCAGTCACGTATACAGAACGATGCTGCCCGCCAGTGCACCCAATCGCCACAGTAACATAACTGCGATTATTGCGCTCTAAATGAGGCAACCATGTAGAAATTAGATTCTGAATTTGCCACACAAACTTAGTGACTATCGGTTGCGAGCCTAAAAATTGCTCCACAGGGGAATCTAAGCCAGTTAAATGCTTAAGATCGGGTTCCCAATGAGGGTTCGGTAAGAAACGGGCATCAAAAACATAGTCTGCATCTTTGGGAATGCCATACTTAAACCCAAAACTTTCAAAAACCAGTACTAAGCGCGAACTTTTCTTACCTAATACTCGTTCTCGGATAAGTTCAGCCAACTGATGTACAGATAATTTATCCGTATCTAAATAAAGGTCCGCGCGCTCTGCAATTGGCGCCAGTAACTGCTTTTCGGCGATTATCGCATCTGATAACGAACGATTTTCCTTCGAGAGTGGATGTAAACGACGGGTCTCACTGAAGCGTTTGACTAACTCATCATCACTGGCGTCTAAATAGATAATATTCATATCCCAGGCATCTGGGAGATAGTTGAGAATTTCGACTAGTTCGTTAGGGTCTTTAGGTAAGTTTCGAACATCAATGCTGACTGCAACCAGATCATATTCATCAACCACTGCGTGAGTGAGAGTAGGTAACAAATTAACTGGAATGTTATCAACACAGTAGTAACCCAAATCTTCCAGAGCACGCAGTGCAATTGATTTCCCTGAGCCACTGCGACCACTGACAATAATAAGTTTCATGCGTACGTATCAATTCCCTAAAAGTTATAAGTACAGATTAGGCTAAAGCTTGCAGGATTTCATCACTAGTTTGCGCCTTACGGATCAATTTGACCCGCTCCTTGTCAGCCAACTTTCCAGCGACAGTTGCCAAGGTTTGTAGATGCCCCTCAGCTTGTTCTTCCGGGACCAGGATAGCAAAAAAAATATCTACCGGTTTGTCGTCGATAGCATCAAAATCAATAGCCGGTTCACTAGTCACTACAATCGCCATGACGTTGCTCAACCCGGCCAAACGCCCATGTGGGATCGCAATTCCATTGCCAATGCCGGTGCTCCCCATGCGTTCACGTTGCATCAGCGCAGCGAGTACTTTGTCATGGTCTATGTCAGGGTTATTATCCGCGGCTAGTTGGCTAATGATTTCAAGAATTCGTTTTTTACTATTACACTGAACCGCACATTGCGTGCGGTTCGTGCTTAAAATTGTTTGTAGGTTCATGATTTATTAAACTGCTCCAAATCTCCAAACGGAGAGGATCGTTTTAATGCTTTTTCAGCTTTTCCTTATGCCGGATGACCTGACGATCAAGCTTATCTATCATGCTATCAATCGCTGCATACATGTCAGTATCTTCCGAAGATGCAAATATCTCTGCACCACTAAGATGCACAGTTGCTTCTGCCTTTTGATTTAACTTTTCCACGTTCAATATAACGTGAACATTGGAAATATGATCGAAATGTCGTTCCAGCTTGGAAAACTTGGTGTCGACGTAATTGCGTAGCGAATCGGTAATATCAACGTGGTGACCAGTTAAGTTAATTTGCATATATCGTCTTCCTTCTTGTTCGAGCTATTAAAGTAAACTCTTACGTTGATTGGACGGGGGAATCGCAAGCGATTCTCGGTACTTTGCTATTGTCCGACGGGCCACCTGTATGCCTTGGTCCGCCAACAATTGAGCAATCTTGCTGTCACTGAGTGGCTTGCTAGGTTTTTCTGCTGCCACCAGTTTTTTAATTAGTGCACGTATTGCCGTAGAGGAACATTCTCCACCACCATCTGTCGCAACGTGACTAGAAAAAAAGTACTTCAGTTCAAAGATGCCGCGAGGGGTATGCATATATTTTTGCGTTGTAACCCGTGAAATAGTGGATTCATGCATATCCACCATTTCAGCCACATCATTTAATACCATGGGTTTCATCATTTCTGGCCCATGCTCAAAAAATCCAATTTGCTGTTGCACGATACAATTAGCAACCTTCAACAAGGTTTCGTTACGACTTTCTAAACTCTTAATAAACCACTTTGCCTCTTGCATATGCGAACGAATAAACTGTGAATCACTGCTGTTACGGGCGTTTCGGCTCATCGCTGCATATTGCTGATTGATACTTAGTTTCGGCAAACTGTCAGGGTTCAGCTCAACATGCCAACGGCCATTCTTCTTACTCACAGAAACATCCGGAATGACATACTCTGGCTCTTTAGTAATAAGTGCACTGCCTGGACGCGGGTTCAGCGTTTGCAATAAACGTAATGCTTCTCTTAACTCTTCTTCCTTTAGTCTGCTTTTACGCATCAAAGTTCGATAGTCTTTACTGCTTAACAGATCCGAAAATTCGATGAGAATTTGCTTGGCCTCGGATACCCACGGTGTGTCTGGTGCAAATTGATTAAGCTGCACCAACAAACATTCCTGCGGAGTGCGGGAGCCTGAACCTATGGGATCAAACATCTGAATGCGCTTGAGCACACACATCACTTCATCTTCTTCAATCTGCTCTTCAGTGACATCGTCATCATTCACACTGGAAAGAATGTCATCGACAGAACAGGTCAAATATCCTGATTCATCGATTGAATCGATAATTGCAATCGCGATAGCACGATCGACCTCGCTAAATGGTGTCAGGTCCATCTGCCATAACAGATGGTCTTGAATATTGTCGGTGGTTTCGCCTTGAAAAACCTGATCGTCGTCACTGCCTGAAGACATTGGAGCTGGCGCTGATGAAGCACTGTAATATTCATCCCAAGTACTATCGATAGGAAGTTCATCCGGCAGCTCTGCTTTTTCCAGAGCGTCTCCACTTTCTAGCGAGTCATCACTGGAATTCGCCGTTGGCTCTTCTTTTTCTTTGCTATTGGTTTGCAAATCACTATTGCTATCCGGCTCGTGCCCCTCTTCTAGCTCAAGTAATGGATTTGAATCAAGCGCCTCTTGAATTTCAGTTTGTAAGTCGAGTGTTGATAGTTGCAACAGCTTGATCGCTTGCTGCAACTGTGGGGTCATCGTAAGTTGTTGACTAAATTTAAGTTGTAACGAGGGCTTCATTTATTGCTCTTTACTTCCCACACCATGTGTTGACACACTCTACTTTGAACAAATAATCGTTGTTAGGTTAACTATAGCCTGAATTGCTCACCGAGGTATACATCTCTAACTTTTTGATTCGCTAAAACCTCGTCAGCTGTGCCTGAAGCAATTAACTCTCCATGACTAACAATGTATGCTTTTTCACAAACATCAAGGGTTTCACGGACGTTATGGTCGGTGATCAAGACACCGATACCACGCTCACACAAATGCTGAATAATTTTTTTAATGTCGTTAACTGAGATGGGATCTACCCCGGCAAAAGGTTCATCAAGTAGGATGAATTGTGGATTGGCGGCTAGAGCTCTGGCGATTTCAACCCTACGCCTTTCACCACCTGACAAACTCATGCCAAGACTATTGCGAATATGATTGATATTGAACTCATCAAGTAAGGCATCCGCCTCTTGTTCTCGCTGAATCGTCGTCAACTCTTTTCGGGTTTGCAAAATTGCCATGATATTTTCGAGAACAGTTAGCTTACGAAAAATAGACGCTTCTTGTGGTAGATAGCCGATACCCTGTCGCGCCCGCTCATGCATTGGCAGCACAGTGAGTTCGGACTGGTCAATATATATGCGCCCATGATCCAATGCTACGAGGCCCACGATCATATAAAATGTAGTAGTTTTCCCTGCGCCATTAGGCCCCAGTAAGCCAACTATCTGCCCGCTATCTACGCTCAGACTAACGTCTCTAACGACTTGCCTAGACTTATAAGACTTCGCTAAGTTCTTGGCGATCAACGTTGCCATTATCGCGGTTCTTCCTGTTGCGGTTGATCTTCTTCTGGCTCATCTTCTTGGATGTCTTTAAACGTTTCCGGGCGAAAAACGGTGGTAACCCGACGCTCTTCATCGTTATCATTGCTTTCTGCTAGAAGTTGTTCTTTTTCCATATCAAACTGAATCAAATCGCCTTGCACCATACTGCTATCACGCACCAACTGTGCAGCACCGTCTAAAGTTATGGCGCGTGACGATACGGCATAGGTAATCGAATTCGCTTGCGCTGTTACTCGGCTCCCATCATCCATATTTTGTGCGTACATGGCAGGCTGCCCGCGAGCAATAAATACTTCTCTGCCTTCACCATCAGTCGCAATTACTTCAACTTCATCCGCATGTATTTCCATCGAGCCTTGCGTTATGTGCACGTCATCTTTAAAAATTGAGGTTTTATTCTTACCATCCACAAACTGGCTTTTTGCGTCTACTTTGATGGGCTGACTAAAGTCAGATTGACCTGCCAAAGCGAGTGTTGATAAAAGGCTGAAGCTCAATACCCAAGCGGTGCCGCGCAAGGCACCTGAAATCGAGAATCGGTTGACGAGATAATAAAGGGGAAGCAGCATACTAAAGGGCCTTGTTTGAAGGAGAATATACAGTCTGGACATGCTGTTGCAATTCATAAGTCTTGTTGGTGAGATCCGCATTCAATCCATCGCTTTGTATTTGGTAATCCTCACCTACAATGGTGACCGCTTGATCCGATGTCATTATTTTAGTCGTTAAGTCTATTTGAAGGAACTCTGTTGCAATAGTTTTTACGAATTCATCGTCACTCAGACTCCGAATGGTCACATTTCGTTCAAGTTGGATGCGATTATCATCATACAACGTGCCTTCTTCCGCCGTGACTTGCCATGGCGTCTCTTCATCTTCCATATATATGGTGTATTGGGGTTGCTTAAAGTAAACAAAACCTAGCTGCTCAAAGTGCTCCATTTGTTGCGCAAAAATACGATGGCTAAGTTTACCCGACTCATCATAGATTGCGCTGCGCAGGTTTTTGGCTTGATAGGTCGGTTTGTAGGCGTCTTCTTCATTGCCCACGGTGCTTACAGAATCCTCTTTCAACCACGTTGGAATATAAGTCGCTAACGCTAAAATAAACAATGCTGAAATACTGTAGCCTAGCCTATTCACACGCTAGCTCCAGTTATGTCATCAAGGTGGCCGTGAATTTGAAGAAGCACATCACAGACCTCACGCACAGCGCCAAAACCGCCTCTTGAAGAGGTTATCCAACGAGCTTGCTTCAATACTAAAGGATGCGCATCGGCGACTGCGATAGGAACAGCGCTCAATGCAAACAGACCTAAATCTGGCACATCATCACCAATGGCGGCAACCTGCTCTGGGGCTAATTGCGTCGATGTTAGAATGTCTTGTAAAGCTTGAGCCTTGTTTTCCTGCCCTTGAATAATAAAATTGGTGTTTAACGAGCGCATGCGTTGCTCTACGATTTTAGACTCACGCCCAGTTATAACAGCAGTTTTAATACCAATCCGCTGCAATGCTTTGAAACCAAATCCATCTCGGGTGTGAAAGGCCTTGAGCTCCTCGCCCTGATTCCCCAAGTAGATGCGCCCATCGGAAAACACACCGTCAATATCGCACACAAATAAGCGAACCTGACTTAGGGCCGTGTAGATATCTTGTGGTAATGCACCGTACAAGGTCTCAACGCTCTGCATTACAATACTCCGGCCATCAGGAGCATATGCATGTTGAATGCCCCAATCGGTTTACGGTCACCATCAACAGCAAACATTGCACTGATTTTATGCTGTTCCATTAAATTTAATGCATTTACTGCTAACGTGTCGGGAGTAACAGTAACTCCATTTTTGGTCATGACTTCACCGACCGGCGTAGTGTGAATATCAATACGGCTGTCTAAAATACGGCGTAAATCCCCATCGGTGAAGATACCCGCAAGTTTACCTTGTTGATCTTGCACTCCAGTCATCCCCAATCCTTTGCGCGAGATTTCTAGCAATGCGGTAGAAATGCTTTGCTCAGGATTTACCAACGGGAGTTGATTGCTAGCTAGCATTATATCACTGACTTTAAGCAATAGTTTACGACCTAAACTGCCCCCTGGGTGCGACAAGGCAAAATCATCAGACGTGAATCCTTTGGCATCGAGCAAAGCAACCGCAAGCGCATCGCCCATAACCAATGTGACTGTTGTACTGGTAGTGGGCGCAAGGCCTAATGAGCAAGCCTCTTCATTGACATGGATATCGAGCATCACATCGGCGTGTTTGGCGAGGTTACTTTCGCGACTATTGGTCATTGCGATGATTGGGATTTTCAAACGTTTTACCACGGGCAATATGCTTAACAATTCGGCCGATTCACCAGAATTAGAAATAGCCAAAAGCACATCATTAGTGCCTAACATACCCAAATCGCCGTGATTTGCCTCGCCTGGGTGCATAAAAAAGGCTGGTGTTCCTGTACTAGCAAGGGTAGCTGCTATCTTATGCCCGATATGGCCAGATTTTCCCATTCCACTAACCACAACTTTGCCAGTACAACCTAAACAGAGCTCACAAGCTTTGGCAAACTCGCCATTAATACGCTCTCCCAATGCGGTAAGCTCTCGCTGTTCAATCTCTACAACTCGTTTACCGGAGGCAATAAAATCTGTCATGGTTTATCCAAATAGTACCCATTGATAGGCAAAAAACGCAGCAACAAGAGAAAATGCTTCGTATCGATTAATCCGGCGTCGACCGCGCAAATCGAAACTATACACGATTAATAACACCGTGAGGCCCAACATTACGAAAATATCGCGCTCCGCTGCCTGAGCTTCAATGATACCCGGCGTGATCAAACCGGGCATAGCCAACACACCGAGTAAATTGAAGATGTTCGAACCCACGACATTACCCAATGCAAGATCATGTTCATTCTTCATCACACCGGCTATGCTCGCAGCTAGCTCGGGTAAACTAGTACCTAGCGCGATAACAGTTAGGCCGATTACCAATTCACTTACGCCCAGATAAGCGGCAATCTCAGTGGCTGATGCAATAATAAAATGCGCACTGGCAGGGAGTAACGTCATACCTAACAGTACCCATAACCACGCGTGCAGGTTGGGCACTCCTTTGGGGATTTCATCATCAGTTTCATGGTGTATCGGATCGTTCTTTTTGGTTGTTACTGACAAATAAGCCATTCCAAACAATACCAGAATCAACCCAATGGTTAGTGCAATACCCTCCGCTCTGCTTAGCGTTTGGTCATAAATAAACCAGGATGCAACAACACAAATAAGCAACAAAATCGGCATCTCTCGCTTCACAGTCAATGAACTAACCACAAGCGGTTTGATGAGGGCCGTGACTCCTAGAACCAGAGCGATATTGGTAATATTTGAGCCCAACGCATTTCCTACAGCCGTATTCCGATTGTCATTAAGCGAAGCGATGATTGAAACCACAATTTCTGGCGCAGAAGATCCCATGGCAACGATAGTAAGCCCAATCATCATTGGTGAAACACCACTGTTGCGAGCCAATGCTGAGGCCCCATAAACGAAACGATCGGCAGCCCAACTTAAGATTGCGATACCAATGATAAAAATGACTACACTACTCAGCATGAAGCACTGTCAGTTGCTTTTGAATTAATCGAATGATCGCAAAAATTTGCTGCACTGCCTAGTGTATACCGCTGACTTGGATTAATTTTTTTCAATCTTTCGCAACTCTATGCCACTTTCTGCGGTCTGTATGGGTATAATAGTAGGGATATGGCGCAGCTTTTATACAGGAAAAGAAGTGGCGCCAATTATGTTTCGAAATTTTCGGATATATGTTGTTACTTTTTAACTTTGCTCGAACAACTTGAAAACCGTTAAAATATCGCTACATAGTCGAATCTATCGACGAGCACTAATGGCGCCATTCATTCAAGGCAGGCATGGATAATTTAGTTTCAATCAACAATATGACTTTCAACCGTGGTAACCGGACGATTTATGATGGTATTTCGTTAGAGGTCCCGCGTGGCAAAATAACTGCGGTTATGGGGCCCAGCGGTATCGGCAAAACCACGCTGCTTAAGCTCATTGGTGGGCAATTAACCCCCGATGCCGGCACTGTCGAATTCGATGGTAAAAACGTACATAGCCTTTCGCGCTCCAAGTTATTTGAGTTACGTCGTGATATGAGTATGCTGTTTCAAAGTGGTGCGCTATTCACCAATATTTCAGTGTTCGACAATGTCGCATTTCCCTTGCGTGAGCACACTCAGTTATCCGAGTCAGTGATCGAAACCTTAGTTGCACTGAAACTGCAAGCCGTTGGGCTGAGAGGTGCTGCACATTTAATGCCGGCAGAATTGTCAGGCGGCATGGCGCGCCGAGCGGCGCTTGCGCGAGCCATCGCTCTGGACCCGAAATTAATCATGTTTGATGAACCCTTTGCTGGACAAGACCCTATTTCAATGGGTGTTTTGGTGAAGTTGATCCGCGCCCTCAACGACTCATTAGGCGTCACTAGTATCGTTGTTACTCATGATGTAACCGAGGTGCTTACCATTGCCGATTACGTCTACATATTGGCGGAACAGCGTATTATTGGCGAAGGCACACCCACCGAAATTAAACAAAGTGAGTCTGCGTTGGTACAGCAATTTTTACAAGGCAACGCCGATGGCCCTGTGCCATTTCATTTTAAAGCGCCAAGCCTAGAATCCCAATTGTTTGGGGAGCAAGCATGATAAATTGGATTGCCGATATCGGGCATAACACTTTAGCTAAGATAAGTGCTTCTGGCCGCGCCGGCTTGATGTTATTTGGTGCCATATTTGCGTTACCGCAATTTAAAAATATCCGCCTGACTATTCAACAAGTCTACGTGGTGGGCGTTCAGTCTCTGTTAATCATTATCGTGTCAGGCTTGTTCATCGGCATGGTCATGGCTTTACAGGGTTATACCATATTAGTGGATTATGGCGCGGAAGGCAGTCTCGGCCCTATGGTTGCACTGTCGTTACTACGCGAGTTAGGGCCGGTAGTAACAGCATTATTGTTCGCTGGACGCGCAGGTTCCGCGCTAACGGCAGAAATTGGCTTAATGAAGGCGACTGAACAATTAAGTAGTCTTGAGATGATGGCGGTTGACCCGCTGCGTCGAGTAGTCGCGCCCCGTTTTTGGGCCGGTGTCATTGCAATGCCGATGCTTGCCGTTATTTTCAGTGCTGTGGGGATATTGGGCGGCCATTTAGTTGGGGTCGATTGGCTAGGCGTTGATGCAGGAAGCTATTGGTCAATTATGCAAGCTACGGTCGAATGGCAAGCTGATGTTGTGAATGGCATTATCAAGAGTGTCGTATTTGCTTTAGTTGTTACCTGGATCGCCATTTTCAAAGGCTATGATGCGGTACCAACGTCTGAAGGTATCAGCAAAGCTACCACGGAAACCGTAGTATTTAGTTCTCTCGCCGTATTAGGCTTGGATTTTGTGTTAACAGCACTCATGTTTGGCATTGAGTAGGAGAAAAAATGACAACGCGCAAAACAGAATTACTGGTCGGAATGTTTGTCTTATTGACACTTGCCGCATTGTTATTGTTGGGGCTTAAAGTTGCCAATCAGGGAATGCAGGCAAATGGCGAAACTTATGTGCTAAAAGCCAAGTTTGATAATATTGGCGGATTGAAGGAGCGTTCCGCAGTTAAGGTTGGCGGAGTTACCGTGGGTCGCGTCGAGTCAATTAGTTTAGATGCAGACGATTTCACTCCTGTTGTAACGTTAACTATTAGTAAAGAATATAACAACTTCCCAGAAACCACTTCGGTAGCAATATTAACCTCAGGGCTTTTAGGCGAGCAGTATGTAGGGCTACAACCTGGATTTTCGTTTGGCGATATCGAAAACCTGAGTGACGGTGATTTCATCGAAGATACTAAATCAGCACTGGTACTCGAGGACCTTATTGGTCAGTTTCTTTTCAGCCGAGACAGTGAATAACAAATAACCTAGGAGTAATTATAGTGAAAAATTGGTTGATCGGGCTGCTCTCCGCGAGCATTTTATTCTCTGCCAGTGCCCTCGCCAACGTCGAAGCGACAGATCCCTACGCGATGGTAAAGGACGTAGCATCTAAAACCTTTGACCGGATCAAACGTGAACAACAGGACATTAAGCAAGATCCTGAAAAACTACGCAAGGTTATGGAAGAAGAATTACTGCCGTACATCGACTATAAATTTGCCGCGTTTATGGTGCTTGGTAAGCATTTTCGTTCCGTCCCCGAAGACAAGCTAGGTGAATATGTACAGGTCTTTCGCGAGTATTTGATCACCAGTTATGCGATTGCAATGGGTTATTATGATGATCAGGAGGTTTTATTTGAACCTTCTGGTGAATGGGACGACAAGAAGACAGTCACGGTTCGTGCATTAATCAAAGATGACGACAGACCGGACATAAAAGTCGCTTTCATGGTGCGCAAAAACAAAAAGTCTGACGAATGGCGGGCTTATGACATGGTGGCAGAGGGTATCAGTTTGATTTCCAGTAAGCGCAGTGAATTTGAGTCTATTTTGCGCCAAGATGGGATTGAGAAAGTTATCGCCATCATGCGCGACACTATCGAGAAACCGATCGTTTTACAGGCTAAAGAAAGTTAATTCATGACCCCCTACTCCATAGCTGTGCAAGGTGGCAACACCTTGCAAATTTCCGGTGATTTAACCATGTATACGCTGAATAAAGACTGGTGGCCGAGCGCCAGCAAAGAAACTTTATTGCAGCTGCAAAAGCAATCAACGATATACATAGCATTAGGAAACGTCACTCGTATTGATAGTGCCGGGCTTGCGTGGTTGTTGAATCTTATTCGTGATGCAAAAAACGCAGGTATTGCCGCGAAATTACAGGATCCCCCCAAAGAATTGCTAAATCTTGCAAAAATCAGCGACGCTTCCCCGCTTTTACCGTTAGAATAGCGCTTAAGTTATTAAGTTTGTAGAGATCGCATGACCAACGAAGAAATCGAACTTTTATTAAAAGAAGCACTCAACCTTTCTGAAGTCCACGTACAAAGTGAAGGTTCGCACATTAAAGTCATTGCCGTTGGAGATGTGTTTGACGAGCTTAGCCGCGTGAAAAAGCAACAATACGTGTATGCCCCGTTAAAAGAACTCATCGCTGACGGGACCTTACACGCCGTGACGATTAAAACCTTTAATACCCAACAATGGCAACGTGAACGTTTGTTCAATTTGCCCGGTTAGAATAGAGTTTCAATGGATAAATTGGTTATAAAAAAGAGCCCTCCACTCCACGGAGAGGTGGTTATTTCTGGTGCTAAAAATGCCGCACTGCCCCTGCTTATTACGTGTTTGTTAACGGATCATCCGTGTACATTCACCAATGTGCCAAACCTTCGCGATATTAACACCAGTCTGGCATTACTTGCTGAACTCGGTGTTAGCGTGGACCGCGCGACTGATAGCGTTAAACTCGATGCGAGCACGCTAAACTCCATCACCGCGTCATATGAGCTGGTGCGCACTATGCGTGCTTCCATACTAGTATTAGGCCCACTGTTAGCGAAACATGGAAAAGCAAATGTATCCCTACCCGGCGGTTGTGCAATTGGTGCGCGTCCGGTCAATCTGCATTTAGCCGGATTAGAGAAAATGGGCGCAAAAATCGCCGTAGAAGAGGGCTATATTCGCGCACACGTCGATGGCCGTTTGAAAGGCGCGCGTATTTTTATGGATATTGTTAGCGTCGGTGCCACAGAAAATCTGATGATGGCAGCTGCATTAGCCGATGGCGAGACCATTCTAGAGAACGCCGCCAGAGAGCCCGAAATTGTTGATCTAGCTGTTTGCCTAAATCGCATGGGCGCAAAGATCGAAGGCGCAGGTAGCGACAATATCCGTATTCAAGGGGTAGAAGCTTTACACGGCGGTACTCATCGAGTGTTACCCGATCGCATAGAAACCGGTACATTTTTAGTGGCTGCAGCAGCCAGTGGTGGCAAAGTACGCTGCACCAACGCGGCTCCAGAAACGCTTGATGCCGTCATCGATAAGCTTGAGCAAGCGGGAGCAACAATTACCACAGGGTCTGATTGGATTGAGCTGGATATGGCGGGCAAACACCCCAAAGCGGTCAATTTGAAGACCGCCCCTCACCCTGGCTTTCCGACCGATATGCAGGCGCAATTTGTCACCTTAAATTGCATTGCCGAAGGCACAGGGGTAATTACCGAGACTATCTTTGAAAACCGATTCATGCATGTACCAGAATTACATCGCATGGGGGCCGATATCGCACTTGAGGGCAATAGCGCAGTTTCTAAAGGGCGCTCTAATTTGCGGGGCGCGCCAGTAATGGCAACTGATCTTCGCGCCTCTGCAAGCCTTGTTATCGCAGGCTTACTGGCTGAAGGCGAAACCACAGTTAATCGTATTTATCATCTTGACCGCGGTTACGAGTCGATTGAAAAAAAGCTTAGTGGTTTAGGTGCCATCATTGAGCGCGTAGCAGAATAGCTACGCGCTATTAAGGTTATTTGGTGAGCAGCGCTGTCATCGCTTGATTAAAAATACGCAGCCATTTGACGCTGAATTGGCCTTTTGCTTGTCGATTAATGGCAATCACTGCATCCTTTTTTGAGAGCTGTTCTTTGCCGTTGTGCGCTCGCGAGTGGGTCATAGCATCGTAGGTGTCTAGTATTGCTAACAGTTTCGCGCCATCGCACATATCGGCTTCTTTGATTCCCAAGGGGTAGCCGCTGCCATCCACCCGCTCATGATGTTGCATTACAATTTTACGCGCTCCATCCCATAATTCTAAATGCTCAAGTAAACGCGAGCTCTTGTACACATGCGAGCGCATCAGGTTAAATTCTATTTCACTGTACTTTTCAGTCTTATGCAGCAACTTTAATGGCATAAAAGCCATTCCAAAATCGTGCACATAACAAGCGACTACCAATTGTTCCGGGTCGATTTGATTGCCTGACGCTTTATTCACGTAACTGGCTAGTTTGGCGATCCTGTCTCCCCGACCTTCCCAATAATCTGAGCGGCGCTCTATGGCTTTCATTAAATCCCTAAAAAACAAAATGTCTTTTTGCTTTTCAGAACTCAGATCTTTGGGGATCCCCGTATTGCCAAGGGTCTTACTCGCGTTAGGTGCCGCTCTTCCTTCACCTGCGTCTATGTCTAAGTCAAGGCTCGGATCCAACAACAACACGGCCTGGGCCAGCAATTTTTCATGTTCACTTTTGTTTTCGGGTTTGATCTTGCTGATGGCATCAACAAGTTGATTATGCAAGTCACCATCATAACTGGCCTTGCCCTGCTCCATGCATGATTCTACGAAGACCTTTACCCGGTCCATCGTAATCAAAACCAAATCACTCATGGTGCTAGTATAATCAATCTGACCTTTACGCAGATAATCGAGAAGATCTTCAACATGTTGCAACAATGGGATCATCGGCGAAAAGCTGACAAGCCCCAGATCGCCCTTTATGGTATGCACCGAACGGAACAACGCACGTTGCAGTTCATTGTCATTCGGACGTAATTCCAATTCAATTAGGGTTTGTTCGCTGGCCTCGTACAACTCTTGGATTTCTTCCATCAAGTCGCCCAGAATTTCGTCGTCCAGTTCTTCCGGCGTAAATACTTGCATTCTCGACATTTTCCTCGCGCTAGCGTCGTTAACAAAAATGTATCGACCATATTAATTTAACACTTTAGCACAGCTTTGCGGTGAACAAGCGAATTGCAGGTAGGAGGTGTCATATTAGGGCTTTAGATTTTGTCAGAGTGGCGTATACTTCCGCGCAAAAATCATTTGAGCGTACACGTGTTAGCTGTTCTTCGTTGTTTATTTATTTTTATTTATTTCATTGTGATCAACCTGCTATTGATCTTGGTGTGTTTAGTTCGTCCGTTTCATCGCAACAATGTTTACCTTGCTGGGCAGGTCTATGGTTCGGTTTCTCGCCTTATTGGGGTTAAAGTTAAGCTCCGTGTTGCACCTGAAATTAAGGCCAATCAGCCTTACGTATTTATTGCCAATCATCAAAACAGCTATGACATCTTCACCATTTGCAAAGCAGCCTTGCCTGGTGTTGTGACCGTCGGCAAAAAAAGTCTGAAATGGATCCCTATTTTTGGCCAATTATATTGGTTATCCGGCAATATCATGATCGACCGCAAAAACAGCGGTAAAGCGCGAGATACTCTCTCGCAGACCGCTGAAAAAATCCGCGAACGCAAGCTCTCAGTATGGTTCTTCCCTGAAGGGACACGATCCTATGGGCGCGGTCTCTTGCCGTTTAAGACAGGGGCATTTCGGCTAGCACAAGATACTCAAACCCCTTTGGCATTAGTTTGCGCAAGTAATACCCATCGCAATATAAAACTCAACCGCTGGGACAATGGCACCGTGCTGATTGACATCTTGCCGCCGCAGGTCATAGATGACTCACATAGCGCCAAAGCTTGGGCTGAAATTTGCCATCAGCAAATGCAAACGCATCTGCAAAAATTAACGGATGAGGTCGCCTTGCTGGACGCAAAAGAGTAAACTAGCGGTAAAACGTTCAGAGTGGTTGTGTATGGATATCGAACAAGAAAGACAAGAGTGGCATGCGTTTAATCAAGAAACGATTGATGCATTGCGTGAAGATGGCAGTCAAATGGACGCGACTTACACGGTTGAGCATCATTTTGCCTGTGCCGACTTCGACAAACTAGAAAAGGCTGCTGTTGACGTTTTTAAAGCAGGTTTTGAAGTATCTGACGCCGAAGAACTCGTGCTTGACGATGGTGGTACTATTTTTTGTTTTGACGCAGTGATTGAGCGCAAGCTTGAACGCACGATCCTCGATAAAGATACCGATAATTTGTTGAATATTGCCGACAAACACCAGGTTCATTATGATGGGTGGGGCACCTATTTCATAGGTGAAGAAGGTGCGGTAAACCATACGTTGAACGACTAATTAACGCTCTTCAGATGAATTAAATGGAAAAGCCAGGTAGATATCTACCTGGCTTTTTTTATTACCATTACCTGCATTTATACTTCCTGCTTCGAATAATTACTGGGTCAGAGTTCATTCAACTTTCAGTTTTTGTTCAGCTTACGCGGTGCACACTCTATTGCGTAAAGTAAAACCAGAGCAGGGAGTTCACCATGAGAACATATACGCTAGCCGCAATGAGTATACTAGCCACGCTGTTTACCAGTTCGTACGCCATTGCCCTAGACAGCGATATCGAAGTAAAAAGTCTTGAATTTCAATACGACCAGCCGTTTTCATCGCCACAGCGGATTGGCCCAAGCAATAAAATGGCAACCACCAACGCTGACGCAGCTACCAGTTGGGAGCTGAAGAATACCCAGTTGGCTGCCACTGATTGGCAGTCTAAACACCGCTCGGCAACTGGGTTTATCGACACAAATCCTGATTTTTGGATATACGATAGCTGGACAACCTTGTCGCATGACTTTGATTATGATGGCTATTATTCCAAGCTAACCGTTGAATTTGATGCTGATACCGTGTTTAGCCGTGCCTACGTATATGCTGTGATTTATCTCGGTGTTGATGGGATCTTTGATCCCATTCATACCACCTCAGTATTTGCCATTGACGGAGATTCCAGTACTGACAGCTTTGTTGTAGAGAGTGAATTGATCAGCGGCTTTCCCAGTAATGATTATGAGGTGCTAGTTGAACTTTACGACGCTGACTATGATGAGTTTGTCGCGTTTGCTGATGGTCTTGATGATGCAGACTTAACGTTTAACCCACTCGAAAGTGAGGACTATGAAGTTGTTACCGAAACTCGGGTAGTGATTGTTGATGAACATGGCGGCAGCTCTTCAGTGCTCTCACTGTTTGCTCTATTCGCTGGGATTTTTATGCGCGCTCTGTTAAAGCGGGAAACACACTAAAACAGAGCCGCAGGAGTGACGTTTGTCACTCCTTTTCGGTCGGGTCGGAGGCGTCAGTGTCTTCAATATCTATGCTGACACGTTCGACAAGTTTGACCCGACCATTTTTCACCAACGCGTCACGCAGTACAAACTCAATTTGTGCATTTAAACTGCGCAGATCATCATCGGCCCAGCGCTGCATAGCAGCTAAGACTTTTTCGTTGATGCGCAGTGGAAAGGCTTTTTTACTCATGAATACAGTGAACCTGTATTGACCACAGGTTGTGTACTCTTGTCTCCGCACAGTACCACCAATAGATTACTTACCATGGCGGCTTTTCGTTCCTCATCGAGTTCTACGACCTGCTTCTCACTGAGCTTGGTTAGCGCCATTTCAACCATACTCACCGCACCTTCCACGATCCGGCCTCGTGCTGCTATGATCGCCGCAGCCTGTTGGCGCTGAAGCATAGCACTAGCAATTTCCTGGGCGTACGCCAAGTGACTGATTCGAGCCTCATGTACCGTAATACCGGCTCGCCCTAGACGTTCCTGGATTTCTTCTGACAAACGATTGGCAATCTCAATGGGGTGACTGCGTAAGGAGATTTCAGCTTCTTCGTCATCCCGCGGATCATAAGGGTAACTGCTAGCTAAGTTACGCAATGCAGATTCACTTTGGATAGTGACATAACTCTCGTAATCATCAACTTCGAACACGGCTTCTGCAGTATCCGTTACTGACCATACCACAACGGTGGCAATCTCGATGGGGTTACCTTGGTTATCGTTGACCTTAATCTTGGCACTTTCAAAATTGCGAATACGCAAGGAAATGGACTTGCGCATAAACAGCGGAATGGTCCACCGTAATCCAGCCCGCTTTTCAGTCCCTACATACGCGCCAAAAAGCGTTAACACCTTGCCCTGATTCGGCTGCACCATAAAAAAGCCAGCAAACAGCAGTAACTCAATTACCAGCAATATTATTTTAACAACTTCACCGCCATTCAACGGCACTGTATTGCTCTGTACCCAAACGATCGTGCCTACGGTAACAGCAAGCAAGACCAATAAGCTTATATATCCATTAAATGATAAAGCTTTTTTTTCTGTAATCATGATCAACTCCAATTGATATCATTTTGATATCAAAATAAAGTCACAGACTGGAAATGTCAATATTTATGTAAAAATTGGACTTATTCAACAATCGATACCATAGTTTTAATTCGACTACTCGTATGTACCTTGGTAATAATGAAGTCTTCAGATGCAGTGACTAACACGGATCAAACAGGGCAAAACTCACGCCGTAAGTTTATTAAATCCGCTACATGTGCCGTAGCCAGTCTTGGGTTTAGTTCCAAGGTTTTTGCTATTGGTCAGCCCAAACCAACCATACGTGTGCTTGGTACCCACGTAACCTTACAAGAGGAGCTACGCAAGCAAGCACGTGAAGATTTGGGTATAGAGATTGAGTTTGAGCCCCGCGGTAGCGCTGCGGTTTTACAAAAAGCCTCTATGTTGCCGCAAAGCTTTGACCTCTACGAGCAATGGTCTAATAGCATTCAGTTGTTGTGGCGTACCGGTGCAATTCAACCCATCGAAAAAAGCCGCATCAGTTATTGGGATGAAATCAATCCTTTAACAAAAACCGGCAAGCTGACTCCGACCGCTAGAATAGGAGCTGGTGATGCCCCTTTTAAAATTGTCAACGTTGATAAGCTGGGGCAGTTAACCGCTGAGCAAACTGAATTAGCCAGCTTTTTACCCTATGTACACAACGTTGACAGTTTCGGCTATAACACTCAGAAAATTGCACAAGGTATTGCGTACGAAACTGAGAGTTGGGGCTGGCTGTTGGAGCCAAAATATCAGGGCAAAGTAGCTATCGTCAACGATCCCACTATTGGCTTGTTTGATCTTGCGCTAGCAGCACAAGCCAAAGGTCTGGTTCAATTTAACGACATTGGAAACATTAGTAATACGGAACTTGATGCACTTTTCGGTCATTTAATTGAGATGAAATTAGATGGCCATTTCTCAGGATTCTGGACCTCAGTACCTGAATCGGTAGAGTTTATGCGTTCTGACCGCGTGCGTATCGAAAGTATGTTCTCGCCAGCGGTCTCAGCACTTAACGGTCAAGGTATGTCTGTACGTTTTGCTGCCCCTAAGGAGGGCTATCGGGGTTGGCACGGAGTGATGTGTTTGTCTTCTGCAACCGAAGGTAGAGTCAAAGATGCCTGCTATGAATACATGAATTGGTGGCTTTCCGGCTGGCCGGGCGCTTTTATCGCTCGTCAAGGTTACTACATTTCGAATCCGCAGCGCTCAGCGAAATATCTCAGTACTGCAGAGTGGGATTATTGGTACGACGGCAAACCCGCATCTGAAGCACTTCGCGGAACCGATAATAAGGTCTCTGTACAAAAAGGTGATATTCGTACGGGCGGCAGCTACATGACTCGATTAAGCAATGTTGCAGTATGGAATACAGTTATGCCAAGCTACGAATACAGCCTGCAAAAGTGGTACGAATTAGTGAGTTCCTGATTACTCTATGAGCCGTTCTTGGTACCATTCTATCCGCTTTCGGGTGATTGCTATGCTCACCCTAGCGATGCTTTTATTGGCATTGCAAAATCTCATGTCTTTGCGCACCAAAACAACGATGACGAACAGTATTGAGCAAACTCAACGCTCATTGGCGGACGTAAGCACCGTTCTTCAACTCGAACGCGATGTCATTGACCTACAGCGCAATGTATTGATTTTCAAAGATTCGGCGAGCCTGACTGCAGTTTCTCGCTTTGATCGGCTGTTTCAGCAGATTTCTGAAAACGTTGGCATCTTGCGCACCTCACCATACTTTGTAGGCAATCAGGAAAACCTCAATCGCCTAGATCGCATGCAAGAACATTTACGCGACTATGAAACTAACTTTCGGCAAGTTATCGCTGCACGTGATAGGCGTACATCGCTCCTGAATGACCAAATCTACTCAAGCTTAACTAAGCTGCGTGATTTTCCGGCGCAAGAAACGGTGCCTGAAGATTCGTCCAATGCGCAGCTGGAGCTTCTGATTACGCTGCTTGAAAATCATATTCTCGCGTATTTAGAACGACCTGATTCCTCTCACATTCAAGGGTTTACTGCCACACTGGAACAACTTCAAGTTGCGACCAATGAATATCTCTCTCCTGTTGGCGCTATCAACTATTCTGTACAGTTAGACCAACTGCAAGACGGTTTTCTGTTACTCACGCAATTAACCAGCGGTAATCTTTTTCTCATAAACGTGGTTATGTCTGGCTCTGCGAATGAGTTTCTATATTTAACCAACGCGTTGGTAGAAGAGGTCACTGATTCTACTTTAGCAGCAACTGCGCTCAGTCAAACCAACTCAGCCAACGCCCGCCAGTTCAGCAATCTAATCGCGGGGACAGTGCTGTTTGTGATGCTGCTCATGATGATTTATCTGGTTACCCGGGTTATTTTACCTATCACCGAAATGACTAAAGTGTTTCGCAAGATTGCCGCGGGCGAACGTGATGTAACGATTCCTGCATTGACGCGCAAAGATGAAGTAGGTGAACTTGCATCGGCAGCCGATGTATTCAAGCTTAAAAGTGAGCAAGCGTTTGAGCTCTTACAAGATGCCACTGTATTAAACGAAGAGCTTTCCAAAGAGCGCAATCGGGCAGAACAAGCTACTGCATCAAAAAGTATCTTTTTAGCCAACATGAGCCATGAAATACGCACACCATTGAATGGCGTGATAGGTTTGTTGGATCTTGCGCGTAAAGAAGCGTTAACCGATAAGGTTGAGAACTATCTGTCTAAAGCCTCTTTCTCAAGTAACATTTTGATGAATGTTATCAATGACATCTTAGACTTCTCAAAAATTGAAGCCGGAAAGCTTGAGATTGAAACAACCAGTTTTTCATTGCATTCACTGTTTAACACCGTGGTTTCTATAGTGGGTCTACGCGCTAAAGAGAAGAATTTACCCGTCGTTTTTGTTGCTGATCCCGATATGCCGCCGCAGTGTTTAGGCGACCCTATGAGGATCTCACAAATATTACTTAATTTGTGCAGTAATGCGGTCAAATTTACCCATAAAGGGCAAGTTACTATCACACTCACGCATACCATGAATGCAGCCGGAAACGGAATGCAATTAAAGTTTCTCGTTGAAGATACTGGTGTTGGTATGACTAACCAGCAATTAGCTAATATTTTTAATCCCTTTACTCAAGCTGATAGCGCAACAACACGACAGTTCGGAGGAACCGGATTAGGACTTTCTATAGTAAAACAGTTAACCGAGCTTATGGGTGGTAAAGTGTTCACCTGCTCAGAGCTAGGCAAAGGCAGTAGCTTTTGCGTTAGCCTTCCTTTGCGCACCTTTAAAAATCAAAAAGGGCTATTTGACCTGAACTGTTGTGCCACACTACCCAGCATTATTTTCCAGAATACGCCGGTAATTCCGCCCCAGTATGCACAAAATGCCTGCATAGATATTGCTATACACTCGTTAGACTCGCTGGAAGACAAATCATCTCTCTTGGCCAATAAAAATGTGTTATTGGGTATAAATCGCGAGGAAGAACTAGACGCGAGTTTGAATCGCTTGTTAAAACTAAATAGTAACTATACTGCAATTGGTCTTGTTACCCGCTTCCCTCTGAGCTCGGGAAGCCGGCAACGATTAAGGTCATTAAACGCAACCTATCTCTATCATCCCTTCACGCCGTTGCAGTGGCAGAGCTTTGTATGTTCACTGAATAATCTACCTGCGCCGAATTTGGAAGCGAAGCCAAGCGAAATAACCACTGAACTTAGCGGGCATGTTTTGCTGGTGGAAGACAATACTATCAATCAAGTCGTAGCGGGCGAAATGTTGTCGCAAATGGGGGTTACTCACGACATTGCTGAAGACGGCGAACAAGCAGTCTTAAAAGTTAAAAACAAACCTACCTATGATGCAGTGCTGATGGATATACAAATGCCAGTGATGGATGGCTATGCAGCAACACAACAACTGCGCCAAGAGGGTTTCGACCATCTCCCAATCATTGGCTTATCTGCAAACGCTATGCGCGAAGATTTTGCTCGCGCCAAAGAAGCTGGAATGAATGACTATCTGACTAAACCTATCAAAAGCCAAGCGTTATACGACAAACTCAAAGAATACCTCGTCGAAAAAGACCCGGCCAAAACGAGTTGACCGGGTTTCCACTCTATAGCTCTTGAATGGTTTTCTGTTGCTCTTGCAGTTTATGTAACTGCTGACTTGCTTCAGCCAGTTTCTGCTGCTCTTTTTCGATAACCGCGGCTGGTGCCTTGCTGACAAAGTTCTCGTTACTGAGTTTACCCTGCGTGCGCTGAACATCCTTTTCGATTTTTTCTACCGCCTTGGCAATACGCGCAAGCTCAGCCTCTTTATCTATCAGGCCTGCCATTGGGATCAAGACTTCCATCTCGCCCACAATCGCACTCGCTGAGGCTGGTGCAGTCTCATTAATGCCGAGTACTTTTATCGACTCTAACTTAGCCATTCGAGTGAGATAAAGCTCGAGCTCCTCAGCTCGTTGTTGGTCGAGTTCACTAGCGTTACGAAGTATTACACTCAATGGTTTATTGGGGGAAATGTCCATTTCACCACGAATGTTACGGATCCCAACAATAACTTTCTTTAACCACTCGATGTCAGCCAAGACTTTCTCATCAATGCCTGACTCTGGTGGTTGGGGAAATCCTTGCACCATAATACTGGCAGGTTGTTTTCCTGCATGACCCGTAAGAACTGCGACACGTTGCCAGATACTCTCTGTGATAAATGGCATCATGGGATGCAATAAACGCATTAACTGTTCTAACACATTGACTAATGTGTGACGCGTGCCACGTTTTTGAGCTGCCGAGCTTTCTTCACTGTTTAACACTGGTTTGGTGAGTTCTAGGTACCAATCACAGAATTGATTCCAAGTGAATTCATACAAAGCTTGCGCTGCAATATCGAAACGGTATTGGCCGAGCGCTTGCTCAAAATCAGCAACGGTTTGATAAAAACGCGCCCAAATCCAGCGATCCGCCATGCTTAATTCAAGCTCGTCTGCGCTGGCTTCTTTGCCAGTATCTTCAGTTTCGGTGTTCATCAATACGAAACGTGAAGCATTCCAAATCTTATTGCAGAAATTGCGATAGCCCTCGACACGGCCCATATCGAAATTAATGTCACGACTGGTCGATGCCATAGCTGCGAAAGTAAAGCGCAAAGCGTCGGTACCATAGCTCGCTATTCCTTCAGGGAATTGCTTTTCTGTGCGCTTGGCTATCTTGGCTGCTTTTTGCGGTTGCATCATGCCACCTGTGCGTTTGGCAACTAACGCATCAAGGCTTATCCCATCAATCAAGTCGATTGGGTCAAGTACATTGCCTTTTGACTTAGACATTTTATCACCCTGCTCATCACGGATCAGACCGGTGATATAGATGTCTTTGAAAGGGATCTTTCCAGTGAACTTCTTGGTCATCATGATCATGCGTGCGACCCAGAAGAAGATAATATCAAAACCAGTCACGAGCACTGAGCTAGGTACAAAGGTATCTAGTTCTGGCGTTTTCTCTGGCCATCCCATGGTCGCAAATGGCCACAATGCTGAAGAAAACCAAGTATCTAATACATCATCGTCCTGACGTAAAACCACATCATCGGCTAATCCATGCTGAGCGCGTACGGCGGCTTCATCTTCGCCAACATAATACTGCCCTGCGTCATCATACCAAGCAGGAATTCGATGACCCCACCATAACTGACGCGAGATACACCAGTCCTGAATATTATGCATCCACTGATAATAGGTCTTGTTCCAGTTCTCAGGCACAAAACGAATTTCACCTGACTCAACAGCTTCTATCGCTGGCTTTGCCAACGATTCAACGGCCACATACCATTGATCGGTTAAGTAAGGTTCGATGACGGCACCGGAGCGATCCCCACGCGGTACTTTCAGCGTATGCGGTTCAATTTTAACTAAAACACCAGCGGCGTCTAAGTCGGCAACAATCTTTTCGCGGGCATCAAAACGATCTAATCCTTGATAAACAGCAGGTACCTGATCATTCAGCTTTGCATCGTCAGTTAGGATATTGATCATCGCTAACTGGTGACGCTTACCCATGTCGTAATCATTGAAATCGTGCGCCGGAGTGATTTTGACGCATCCAGTTCCAAACTCCTGGTCAACATAATCATCAGCGATGACCGGAATTAAACGTCCGGTCAATGGTAATTTTATTTCCTTACCGACAAAACCTTTATAACGCTCATCGTCAGGGTGGACCGCAACTGCAGTGTCTCCGAGCATAGTTTCAGGGCGCGTCGTAGCAACCACCAACTCACCGCTACCATCTGCTAATGGATAGCGCATGTGCCACATAGAGCCGGATTCTTCTTCGTTCAATACCTCTAAGTCCGAGACAGCGGTATGCAGCACAGGATCCCAGTTAACCAAACGTTTACCACGATAGATAAGGCCTTCGTTATAGAGATCCACGAAAACCTTAGTCACCGCCTTGGAGAGATTCTCATCCATGGTAAAAACTTCGCGGTCCCAATCTGTGGACGTGCCCAAGCGGCGCATTTGCTGACTAATGGTACCGCCAGACTCAGCTTTCCATTCCCAGACCTTCTCAATGAATGCGTCACGACCTAAATCATGACGGCTCAGACCTTGCGCATCGAGCTGCCGTTCAACCACCATTTGGGTAGCAATACCGGCGTGGTCAGTACCGCACTGCCACAAGGTATTGTCCCCCTTCATACGATGATAACGGGTCAAGGTGTCCATAATGGTGTGCTGGAACGCATGCCCCATGTGCAGACTGCCGGTTACATTCGGAGGCGGTAGCAAAATACAGTAAGGCTCACCACTACCCGATGGTTTGAAATAACCATTTTGTTCCCAATCGGCATAGCAGGTTTGCTCGATGGCACTGGGGTTAAAGGTCTTATCCATTATTACTCTCTTTTGAAATTTGCTTAAACTGCATTGTGCAACCGGCGGCTTGATACGCTTTATACTTTTCCCGCGCAGCCTGTTTAGCTGCATCATCGGTCGGCACAAATTCAATAATATGTTGTGTCGTGCGCGGCAGGTTTAGTTGTTCTGACGATAGATTAATCATCACTGTTTTCGCCTCACTCACCGGTGGCCATAGTAGCGTTACAGGTGCGCCTGAGGATGGCCCCTCGCCACGCAGATTGTGGGCGATAAATGCATCATTCGGCTGTTGCCACAAATGCTCATCCCAATGTTCAGCTTGAGACTTAGTGTCGCAGATCAATGCAACTGGCTTGCGGGCACGATAAAAACCCACAATCAACGGCGTCACTGCGGCCGTTATATCGGCATCGTCGAGCTGGTAAAACGTGACATCTATCGGCATGGATTAATCTTCCGTTTTGATCCCTGCGCGATTGAGTAAAAACTGCGTCAGCAAGGGTACCGGACGACCTGTGGCCCCTTTATCCTTGCCGGATTGCCATGCAGTACCCGCGATGTCCATATGCGCCCAATTGTATTTTTTAGTAAAGCGCGATAAGAAACAAGCCGCCGTAATAGTACCGGCAGGACGCCCACCTAAGTTTGTCATGTCTGCAAACGGGCTCTCAATCTGTTCTTGATACTCATCCCAAAGCGGTAAACGCCATGCGCGGTCGGCGCTTTGTTCAGATGCGTTAACTAACTCGTGAGCCAATGGATTATGCGGGCTCATTACGCCAGTTGCGTGTTTGCCGAGAGCAATGACGCAAGCGCCAGTCAACGTAGCAATGTCAATCACCGTATCCGGAGAGAAGCGTTCAACATAGGTTAGTGCGTCACACAATACCAAACGCCCTTCAGCATCAGTATTTAATACTTCGACGGTTTGCCCTGACATGGTTGTCAAAATGTCACCCGGGCGATAGGAACGCCCATCTGGCATATTTTCACAACCAGCCAATACACCAATAACGTTCAACGGCAGGTTTAGCTCAGCCACGGTATGCATTACACCAAACACTGATGCAGCACCACACATGTCGTACTTCATCTCATCCATACCATCACCAGGCTTAAGTGAAATGCCACCGCTGTCGAAGGTTAACCCTTTACCTACTAAGACAATCGGTGCCGCATCTGGATCACCGCCTTGGTGGTGCAGAATACTCATCATAGATTCATTCTCAGAACCACGCCCCACTGCAAGATACGTATGCATTCCGAGCGCTTCCATTTGTGCCTCGTCAACTTTTTCAGCAGTAAGGCTCGGGTATTGTTCAGCCAAAGCTTCAGCCTGTTGCCATAAGTATGCGGGATTACAAATATTTGGCGGCATATTTGCTACATCACGTGCAGAACTGCTACCCGTCGCAACCGCGAGCCCGTGCGCGAGTGCGCGCTCACCGATAGGCAATTCTTTGCGAGTTGGAACGTTAAATACAATCTTACGCAGTGGCCTGCGTGGCTCACCCTTCTTACTCTTTAAATTAAGGAAGGTATACAACGAGTCCTGCGTAGCTTCTACCGCTTGTCTGATTTTCCAGTAAACATCACGACCTTTAACATGCAGATCGGAAAGATAACAAACCGCCTCCATTGAACCCGTTTCGTTCAAGGTACGAATGGTTTTCGCAATAATTTGTTTGTACTGACGCTCATCTAACTCACGCTCTTTACCGCACCCAACCAACAGCACTCGTTCACTAAGCACGTTGGGGACATGGTGCAAGAGCAGCATTTGCCCGGCTTTACCTTCAAGATCACCGCGGCGTAATAAACTACTGATGTAGCCCTGACTAATTTCATCCAGTTGCTCAGCGACTGGGCTTAGGCGACGCGGCTCATACACGCCCACCACGATACAGGCACTGCGTTGCTTTTCGGGGCTACCACTTTTTACACTAAATTCCATAATAATCTCTCGTTCAACAATCCACATTACGCCTTTGAAACTGTCAATTTTATATAATTTGAATTAACCTTAGGCTGTTGGTTGTGATTTAATACGCGGGCAATTGAATGCGTTATTGTATGACCGCTGGTCGACAAAACTTGTCAAAACACTGAGTTTACTGAAATCTGTGACTTCTTTCATCAAAAATCCAAGTTTTCGTGTATCTAACTGATGTTGATTTTCCGTTATTTACTTAAAGAGAGCCTCAAGTCTCAACTCGCCATATTTTTCGTACTAATGGCAATTTTTATTACCTTGCGGTTCGTGCGCGTGCTTGGCGATGCCTCTGACGGTGATATTCCCGCTAGTTTAGTGGTCGGGTTTCTTGCCCTGTACAGTCCAGTTCTCGCCTCGCTTGTACTTCCCATCAGTGTATTTTTAGGCATCATGCTCGCCTATGGCCGTCTGTACGTAGATAGTGAGATGACTGTAATGAAAGCCTGTGGGATCAGCGAGTGGTATGTTACTCGAGTGATGTTAGTGCTGTCTGTGCTAATGATGGCGATTACAGCAGTTATCACCTTGTGGATAGCGCCTCTATCAGCTGAAAGTGAGTACCAACTTCGCGATAAAGCCGCTTCAGAAGCGGGCATTGCAGCGATTATTCCTGGTAGATTTCAACAAACCGGTAATGATAAGGCCGTCATTTTCGTACACGAAGTTGACTCCGAAGATGGCAAACCACTCAAGCGCATCTTTCTGTCTCAGCACAAACAAGTGGACGGCGGTAAACCACAAGTTCATGTGGTCTATGCTGATGCGGGTAGCATTAATGTCACTCCTAGCGGTGCACAAAACCTGATATTAAACGAAGGCAATCAATACGAAGGAAATGTGGAGCAAAATAACTACCGCATTGTCGCTTTTGATGAGTACCAAATTCAGATCAGTGAACAAGCCCCTACTGAGTCAAACCGTAAGATGGTTGCTGTCCCTACATTAGATTTGCTACAAGATGGTTCGATTGAAGCTATTGCTGAACTACAGTGGCGGATTGCGATCCCTCTGTCCTTACCTTTCTTAGTGTTAATTGCCGTGCCGCTGTCATCGGTTGATCCTCGTCAGGGTCGATTTGGCAAAATGTTTCCTGCCATCTTGCTATACCTTGGGTACTTTCTGTTACTGCTGGCCAGTCGGCGCGTACTTGAAGACGGTAAGATCCCTGTACAAATCGGATTGTGGTGGGTACATGGCGTCATGTTGATCATAGGGATAACGCTGATTGCCCGAGAGCGTAAAACTGGCACCAAACTGCGTTCAATGCTGTGGAGGCGCAGCTGATGTTTCGTATTCTCGATTGGTATATTGCGCGCACCTTACTCGGCACAGTGTCAATAACCCTGTCTGTTTTGCTTGGCTTAAGCGCACTGATCAAGTTTGTTGAGCAGTTACGGAAAATTGGTGAAGGCGAATATGACATGACCATTGCATTGGTTTATGTACTTCTAAGCCTACCTCGTGATCTTGAGCAGTTTTTCCCCATGGCTACTTTGCTTGGTGGACTGATTGGCATGGGGTTACTCGCAAGTAATTCAGAGTTGGTCGTCATGCAAGCCGCTGGACAAAGCCGCTGGAATATTATTAGTTCGGCAATGAAATCATGTGTGGTAATGATCCTCGTAGTGATGTCAGTGGGTGAATTTGTAACGCCAGCCAGCGAAGCAAAAGCCAAAGAAATTCGTACAGAAGCGATTTCTGGCGGTAGTTTATTTTCGTCGGACCAGCTGGTTTGGGCTAAAGACGGCGATAATTTTGTTAGCATCGGTCAGGTGGTTTCACGCGATTTACTGCGTGATGTGAGTATTTATTGGTTTGATGGGTCAGCCAACTTACGCCAATTAACCTATGCCAAAGAAGCGATCTACCAACAAGAGCGTTGGCAGCTGTTAAACGTTAACCACACCTATTTTAGTGAACAGCGCATCCAACAAGAAAGTGTCGCGGCATTGGATTGGTCGTCTACATTGACGCCTGATAAACTTGGCGTGGTAGCCGTAAAACCCGAGGCTCTGTCGATCCGAGGATTACTCGACTACGTCACCTACCTCAACAATAATGCGCAAGATCCTGCACGCTATGAATTAGCGCTGTGGCGTAAAATTATGCAGCCTGTATCGGTTTCAGTCATGCTACTGATGGCATTGAGCTTTATTTTTGGACCGTTACGCAGCGTAACTATGGGCGCTCGCGTGATCATGGGCGTACTTACTGGGTTTGCGTTTTTTATTACCAATGAAGTTTTTGGACCATTGAGTCTCGTCTATCAACTACCACCCGCGATTGGCGCACTATTACCGAGTGTAGTATTTGTCGCAATTGCTGCCCTGCTGCTGCGGCGATAGAGCAGCCTAGCGCCAAGATTTATGATCATTCTGCAGCTTACTAAGTTGCACGACCTCAATACCGGAAACGCGGTCTTGCAATGCCAGTTTATGGCGAAAATCCAATAAAACCAGCAGCGTTCCGATTCCGCCTAAAGAGGAGATTAAACGCACTAACAGGCGTCCGTACCCGACAGGTTTTTCATTCATTGCGTACAACCGTAATCGCCATGCGCGCATCCCCAGCGTTTGCCCTCCGTGCTTCCAAAACCACAAAAAGAAGCCGATTACCCAAAGCAAAACCCAAGCTTGTACGAGGGACTTGTACAGCAGTGATTCTTGCATAAATTCATTAAACGGCTGCTCAATGTCATTCGCAATGACACCGTTCTGATACAAAATAAGAAGAATTATTATAATAACTAATGCAGCGCACATTCCCACAGCTACAGCAACTAACACATCGTAGACCATTGCTGCTAAACGCTTAAAGAAACCCGCTCGGGGTAAGTTGTCACTGGTTGCGGACACGTTAAACATCCCTCGACGAAATTTTGCCATAGCATGGCAAAACTCAGCGTCGCTTACCAGCCCACAATCCCGAAAATGGTCAACAATTAAGCATTCGCACCGGATTTTACAAAATCGCTTGCGTGGAAATTACAGCTGGTTATAATGCGCAGCCTGAAGTCGTTCATAGCATCACTTCAGCGGTATGGTTACCAATGCCAGAGTGGCGAAATTGGTAGACGCAGCGGATTCAAAATCCGCCGCCCGTGAGGGTGTGCCGGTTCAAGTCCGGCCTCTGGTACCAAACCATAAAATAACCGACGCAAGTCGGTTTTTTTGTGTGCGACGCAAGCACACCCTATGGCGTGCCGGCCGCATGACCGGTAAATCAAGTCCGGCCTCTGGTACCAAACCATAAAACAACCGACGCAAGTCGGTTTTTTTGTGCTCGACGCAAGCACACCCTATGGCGTGCCGGCCGCATGAGTGTTGCTTCAATTAGTTCAGCTGCCATCATAGACTACAAATTTATTTCTGCCGCCTGTTTTCGCGGCGTACATAGCCTTATCAGCGTGGAGGTACATAGTATGACTACAGTCAGCGTCGCTCGGAAATATACTAATGCCTATGCTCAGACCGATTACACAGGGCTTACCGCCGACTTTGTGAGGGAATCTAAACGCGTTTAAAATTTTTCTTGCTACCCGTTCACAGTCGCCTATTTTAATTATTTCAGTGAGTAAAATCACAAACTCATCACCGCCATGTCTACTGACAGTATCACTACCTCGGACACATGAAATGAGTCGCTGCGCGACCGACTTTAACAACTGATCACCTGCGTCATGCCCCATTGTATCGTTAATACCTTTAAAATCGTCCAAATCAATAAACATCAAACAAACGTAATAGTTATGCCTAATTGCTAAACTGACAGCTAAATTTAACCGAGCCATCAACAGCGTTCGATTAGGCAGGTCAGTAAGCCAGTCGTAATTCGCTTGATGATGCAGTTGCATGTAACTTCTATCAACCTTACGCATTACCATTACCGCACCGTTTCCGCGCTTCAAATTATCCTCTAAAGAGCTGACAGAGCTTATAACCGGAGTATGTTCTCCACTGTCATTGATCAGGTTTGCGTTGAAATTACGAGAATGTGCTGACTCTGCAGAAAGCAGCGACTCTAATGTCGGAAAACTTTCAACTCTCTCTCCTTCCGTACCGAGCTCGACTATCGACGTTATTGGCTTGTCCAGCATCTGACACTTTTTCAAACCGATTAAATGCTCAGCGGCGCGGTTTAGGTAAGTCATGTTGCCATGATTGTCACAACTTATTACCGCTTCGGGCATCGCAGCAAGTATAGCTTTTTCCTTGTGAATAACACTGCGTCTCGGTGATTTATTGGGCAGCACCGAAACATACTGAAGATATTTAGCCCACAATTTAAATGTTGTTACCGCGCACTTTGGACATAGCAAAAAGCTTACTGGAACAAGCTGCAATAAGGTTCGTGGAAAAGCCTCTGCAATCGAGTAAGTCAGCGATTCAGTGACTTCATGTTCCTCGTGTGCAACCACAAGTAACTTGACGTGATACGTAAAAATAACCGGTAACACGTGTGCTATTTTCTGCACGGTAACTAATCGTGCTCCGGGAATAAACGGTTCTATCCCACGGCACAGGCTATCAGCGTTTTCTTGATCGTTAATCACGAGTAGAATATCAATGTCTCGTTTCATTTCCAAAAGCACTCCTGAATAAACTCGCGAGAAAAAGCGTTTTGAGCTCTGGCAAGATTCACTTCCACGCTTCAGTATTTACTTAATTAATAGAAGTGTCTGTGCGCTAGCGCACAGACAATCATTAGGAAACCATATACGCTTTTTGTATTGTCCAAATAAAAAGTGTGTAGGAAGAATGTATGACCCAATTAAAAAATAGCTCGCTTAACACTCGCCATGTTATACACATTTATCTGAATCAAAATGAGGTTCGATGTGAAGCAATAAGCCCCTATTGGCCAAAAACATTTGTTCAAAACACGCAGGATAGGCTGAACAACACAGCCCTGATTAATGAAAATAAAACAGCGGATAAATCCATTGGTTAGTCTCAAGCCTGATACTTTAAAAACAAACTCCATAATAAAGGTCAAGTAATTTGGTCAAGTAAGTGTTGTAATGAACGCAAAGTACAACGGTTAACGTGAAATGGTTAATGAGAAGGTATGTAAAAATCCATCTGAGAATAAATTACTTAATACATTCTCTGACGTCAGTAAGGCTAGACTTTTTCCACGACTCAAACTCGTCAAGTTACCGTTAGGTAAAGTTTTGTTTGAAGCTGGACAAAATGAGTCGGTGGTCTATTTCCCAATCGATAGCATCGTGTCATTGGTTTCTGTAATGCAAAATGGCTCATCAGCAGAAATTTCTGTGGTAGGAAAAGACGGTTTGGTTGGCATTGCCGTTTTTATGGGCGGTGAAAGCATGCTAAATCGTGCCATCGTACAAAGTGCTGGTTTTGCATACCAGTTATCCGCGGCGTCATTGTTTTATGAATTTAATAATGACCAAGCAACTCGCACAGTTTTATTAATCTATACACAGGGTCTTATCGCCCAAATGGCTCAAACAGCGGTATGCAACCGGCATCATTCTATTGATCAACAACTCTGCCGTTGGATACTCATGTCTCTGGATCGTTTATCAGATAATAGCTTGGTTATGACCCAGGAGTTGATCGCCAACATGCTTGGAGTCAGGCGTGAAGGAGTATCCGAGGCAGCCAGTAAACTGCAAAGATTAGGTGTCATCTCTTACCGTCGCGGCCACATCACTGTGCTTGATAGAAAAAAGTTAACCTCGCTGTGTTGTGAATGTTATGCAACTGTCAGAAACGAAACAGATAGGCTTGAAGGGTTTTAAAAAATTTTATCTCGGTACGTCATCTAACCGGTTTAAAGCCGCAGCTTTATTAACGCTTCTTTTATGCGCCCACATTATTCGAACCTTATTGTCGTGCTTCTAATAAATATTCATATCTTGTGACGGCGTATCCAAGGCTTAAGCAAGGCGCTGAAGTAACAACCTAAAGTACTAACAGTAAGTCATCGGGGTTCACCTGTTACTGTCTTATAGCATAGAGAGTTCTGCTGAGAGTTTCGGTGGAACGCGTGAACATTAAGAGGACTTATCCGCATGCAAATCAAGCACCGGGTCAGCGCATATTTGGCAGAACGCAGAGGACAACCGGAGCAACTGCCACAATCGCCTATTGATTGGGTGACACATCCTGTGCATCGTTTTATCAAGATTGAATCAGCCGCTGGATTTATATTACTTTTTTTTACGGTATCTGCACTTTTCCTGGCCAACTCCCCACTCAGCAAAGATTTTTCAGAGGTGTGGCAAGTTCCACTCGGAATTAGGATTGGATCATTTAATGTCGAGCATACGTTACATAGCTGGATAAACGACGCCGTAATGACCCTATTTTTCTTTCTCATAGCACTCGAACTAAAGAGAGAGTTGGTTTTGGGAGAGCTGCGCAACGCTAAACTTGCCATGCTATCTGTGTCTGGTGCAGTCGGAGGAATGGTTGTGCCGGCTTGCATCTATCTTTCGTTTGGGCTGGAGGGTAGTGCTCAGCATGGATGGGGCACGGTTATGGCCACAGACACCGCATTTGTCATTGGTTGTCTGGCCCTCTTTGGAAAACGCCTCCCCAAGAGCTTACGTGTATTCATGCTATCACTGGCTATTGTTGATGATCTGGGGGCAATCATTGTTGTTGCGCTTGGTTATGGCGAGGGAATCGATCTGTTGTTTATTGGTTTTGCTATAGCTGGCTTTATTTTTGTAAGGCTAATGTCATTGCTTGGCATCCGGAGTTTATTATTATTTTTTGTCATTGGGGCTTGCCTTTGGGTCCTAGTCGACGCATCAGGAATTCATCCAACGGTTACCGGAGTTGTGCTTGGTTTGATGACACCAACAACCAGATGGGTTACTGATGAACGTTTACATGATATTTTAGCTTCGGTTTGGACTGATTCCGCAAAAAGCGGTGAAATTCATAGCCCCCATCATTCAACATTACTACACACAATGGAAGCCGCCGCTCGAGAGGCTTTGTCTCCAGTTGAACGCCTTGAACATATTCTACACCCATGGGTCGGATTCGTAGTGATGCCATTATTTGCCTTCTCTAACGCGGGCATTCCAATAGAATTAAGTGATATGTCTATTGCAATTGTTGGTGCTGTATTCTTAGGCTTTATCATCGGTAAGCCCGTTGGAATTTGTGTTTTTATTTGGCTAGCTTTGCGAGCTGGGCTTGCAGAACGGCCGCCGGATCTATCCTGGGGATTACTTATTGCAAGTGGTATGCTTGCAGGAATCGGATTTACCATGGCAATTTTTATTGCCAATCTTGCGTTTTCCCCTAATGACCTGAACGCAGCAAAACTCGGAATCCTCTCCGCGTCACTATTTTCCTCCGTGGTGGGCACAGCTCTGTTACTATTTGCCATTAAGAAAAACACAGTGCCAGTCACGCCATCAGTTTTAAACTAAGGAAAAATCCATGACAATTGTACAATATATAAACAATGAAACGTTTTAAAATCGTACATAAAACGGTTTATGACTACGCTAAAACTGTTCAGCTACAGCCGCATGCACTGAGGCTCCGCTCTCGTGAAGGTCATGATCATCATATTGAATCATTTCAGTTAACCATAAGCCCGCAAGCAAGTCTAAAGTGGCATAGAGATGTAGAAGGTAATTCAGTAGCCACAGCCGCATTCTCCGAGCCGACTCAGTGTTTAAAGATCAAGAGTGAAACGATTGTGCAAAAATATGACGTATTGCCGCATGATTTTTTAATCGCGGACTTCGCTGTGTCATATCCTTTTGCATATCCCGCAGAGGATAGAAAAACGCTGTCTCCTTATTTGAGTGAAGATAATTACACGTGTTATGAAGCATTGAAAAACTGGGTGCATGTTGTATGGGACGAAAAGAGGCCGTTCCAAACTTTTGAGCTACTTCTTTTGATCAACCAACAAATTTATCAATCTATTGGTTATAAAGAGGCATTCTGCATTACATCATCACTTTTGGTGTTTTTAAATGGGGGGCAACCTCATTGGCGTTGTTTCTTATTTTCTCCCACCATTCGATCACGTTGAAAAGTGTAGACCCGGTTTTTCATATTTTAAGAACGACTTTTATCTGGTTTTTTTTAGCGGTAATTTATGGATTTTTGTCTTGGTTTGGGACACTTTCTTCGTACCAAGCATACAAATCAGCACAAGGCAGATAATCCTCCGACTAGTGTTGTGCGGGTTGGAAATAACTAGGATCAACTGAGTCGTCACGATAAAGATCAAACTCAGTAGTACGCATACGGAAAGTTTCAGGTTCTATCCACCTGCCCTCTGAGCCTAACTGTCAATCAATAAAACGCTTGCAATCTGGCGCACAATTTTGCCAAATACGATGGTGCTTAGGCACAATCATCATGCGGCAGTGTAGTAGTGAATGTAAAAAATTTTCCTGTCTGTTTTCAGACCTCCAGCAAAAAGAACTGGGCATTTTCATTGTTATGCCTAGGTGGCTTTTTGTTGTTATCTTCATTCTCGCACGCCCAACCAGTTCTGACTTTGAACGATCAGACAGCACTAACAGTAGGTAAATACATTACCTATTTTCAGGAAACTGATCAGCGATTGTCACTGAATGAAGCGACCAAGCGATTTGAACAGGGCAAGGGCAAAGTCGGCACTGGTTCTTCAATCTCACTTGGAATTAGTGTCGCTCCCGTGTGGCTCAAAATAGTTATTAATAATCCTGAGGCGAAAGAAAACGAATACCGTCTTAGCGTTGAAACCCCTTGGCTTGACCATATTGATGCATGGATAGTGCAAGACGGCAAAGCTTTCCAGCATATTGTTGGAGGTGATGCTGTACCTTTTCACGAACGCCCGATGCAATACCGTTTTTTTGCCTTTGAGACGGTCCTTCCTGAAGGGACATCTGTAATCTATTTGCGCATAGAAACGATTGGCCCGATGGCTTTGCCAATCCGGATCTCTGAGGCTGAGTTGGCCACCCAACGAGATATTTCAACCGGTTATCAGTACGGATTTTTATATGGGTTGATGATTGCGTTAGCGCTTTACAACGCGATTATTTATTACAATATCCGGCGCAAAGAGTTTGGCCTTTATGCCGCATACCTAATTGGTTTTGTGATTAATAGTCTTTCGTATACCGGTCAATTGCATACCTGGTTTACACCTCATTGGGGCGCTTATTTTCAAGATTGGTTAGATATTTTCCTCATGATCACCTATTCGATTGCCGGATTACATTTTGCTCGCGTTCTGCTCAATACTAAGACCTACGCGCCAAGACTCGACAAACTCACTGTCGCTGTAACGGTGAGCATACCTGCGGGCATGCTGCTTGGAGCGCTGTTTAATAACTTAACAATGGCTTTAATCTTGGCATTTATTCTAAATACTAGTTTTGTTTTCTTATTTGTTGCTATTGGTTTTCAAGCATACAAACACAAGATTAAGGCGGCGAAGCTCTTTTTGTTGTGCTCATTGACCGCGGCGGCCTGTATTTGCATATCAACCGGCGCTGTTGCTGGTTTGGTGCCTTATAATGATGTCACATTCAAATTAATCGAAGTTGGAATGTCGTTTGAGGCAATATGTTTGGCATTTTTATTAGCGCAACGCTTCCGTGAGGCAGAAATTGCGAAACAACTAGCTCAACAGTACGCGCGTGTTGATAGTTTAACGGGTGTGTACAATCGACGAGGCTTCGAGCAAGTCACACAAAAACTTTGGTTGCAGCATGTCAGGCAGAAACACGATGTCGCGGTGATAATCGTCGATATCGACTACTTCAAAAAAATCAACGATCAATATGGTCATAGTGCAGGCGACGAAGTCCTGCGGTCAGTTGCGGAAATTTTGCAGTTAGGGATAAGAAAAAGTGATCTCTTAACACGCTGGGGTGGAGAGGAGTTTCTGATCCTACTGCCGGAAACAAGTCAAACTCAAGCACTTAAAGTAGCAGAGACTCTACGCAGCTCCATTGCTGCTATGCAAGTACTAACGGAAGAAGCATCAATAAGCCTTACTGCAAGCCTTGGTGTAAGCGGCACTGTGCAAGGCAAATACGGTACTGCTGAACTAACTGAAACTAACCTTGAACAAATGATCCACCAGGCTGACATGGCACTTTACGCGGCAAAGGAAAGCGGAAGAGACTCTGTCAAAAGTGCAGAGAACTGAACTCTAGTTGTCTACGCCAAACATTAAACGCGAATTCAGCGTCGTTATTAACTCTGGTGGAATGTCATTATTTTTGAGTATCAGTTTTTTACGCTGACTTAAATCAAGGCCCTGATAACGGTCTTTGAAGTACCGTTCAAAAATAAGCATAAATTTCTGTTCTTGGATAAGATGATCAACCCCGCGCTGTAGCGAAGCCTTAAGCTCTGGTGACTTTTCCGAAACAAAGAGCAAATAATAGCTGGGGTATACCAGGGCTAAATACGGCTCAATTATAATTCCCTGCTCTTTTACTTTTTGTTGTTCATACTGAATCGTCATAGCAGAGCGGGGAAAGTAATCAGCCACTTTCAGGCCGATAGCACGGATCATATTGTCGTAATCGAGTTCTCGATTCACCGATAATCCATTACTCAATAAGACTGCAGTGTCGGACCAAGACTCATGTTGCAGTCCCATTAACTGCGCAAGATCGTCAAGTGAGTTCACTGCCGCAAAACGCTGTTGATTGTCATTATGTATTAATAATAGACGAATACCATGCAGGCCCTGATAAAGCGGTAGAGTTATGTAAGAAAACGAATTGACATATTCATGAGTCGCCGGCATCCAAGTCAAATCAATCTGTGCATTCTCCCCCATCAGCAGCATGGTGCGTTTAACGTTGGTTGGGAAAGGATAATATTCAAAAGAAACCGTTTGTCCTTGAGTTTTTAGCGCTTGTTCTACCAACTCTTCAACATAGCGATTGCGAGAATTGCGATTGGGTGAGTGTGGCATTACCAAGTTGTAATGGGAAACCGCTTGATCAGTGGCGCTAAGCGCATAGACATGCGCCGAACCCACACCGTAAGCAAGTATGAGCCACATACCGATTAATAAAATTCTTAAGTACTCAGTAAAAAGCATCGTTATCCCGAAAATTACCACTTAGTTGCACAAGCAACCTCCAATTTACAGGCGACTTTTGCGATTATTATCTATAGGTATAGCTGATGCTTTGATCTCAAGCAAAAAATCCACCATTAGACATGGCAAATTTATTGGCCAATAAATGCATGGATGACAAAAAATCAAATTCCGACCATGCGATAAAAACAAAAACGACGCCCAGAATAAAATCCAAGCGCCGTAGTATAGAAAAGACTGATGTCGTTTTAGTAACGTTTACATAATCCGAGAAAAAACTCGGCGGCGACCTGCCGTAGACTTATTCCTGCGCAAGCGTGAGCGCAATTCGCTGCGCTTGTCATCAAGCCATGACGCTCTGTCAACAGTGGAATCTGCACCTTTGCGATTGGTTTCAGTTATCCGGTAAGCGCAAAATGCCTGATACGCCTCCAAGTCTTCAGACAAATCACGGATCACTAACTCAATCATAATTGCATCATCGAGATACCCCAAACCTGGGATGCTATCGGGCACCAAGTCGTGTGGTTCAGCGAAATATGCCAACGACGTTAACACTTCAATCCGTTCATCTTCCGGCATTTGCCAATCTTCATCTTGCACCGCTTGGATTAACATCTCGAGGGAAACTAAACGTTTCGCAACGAAATCAGGAACCCTTGCTTGCTCCATTTCAACGCACATCTCTTGAGCTCGAGCGATAATCGTGTCTGCAGGAAGGTCTTTGGCCTTCTCGATAGCAGCCGTCATCAAGCTTTTAAAATGCTCTAGATCACTTTCATTGAGTTCAATATTAATATCTAACGACATGCGTGATTCCCTTTATTATGTTTTATTCAAATGTTAAGCATATGCTATATCAATGCGAGTTTACAGACGCTTAGTAACGAAATCGACTCGACGTAATAAATTTTGCTCGATTAATCTAACCAATAGTAAACCTTGTCATGCGAATTTGCGACTTATCACATTGTTACAACTAGCACATTGAGGGCAATCCTGCATGTTAATCCAGAAAATGGCTTCACAACTAAATTGCTACTCTAATCAGTGAGCGAAGCTTGCTACTTTATAATGTCTTTTGTACCTAATGCTCATCAATAGCTAAAACGGTTCGCAGAGGCTGCAAAAAGGGCGCAAAATTTTGCCACTGAGTTAACGCTGAACGATAAATTGGCTGCCGCACTTGCTCAGAACTTGGCGTTTTGATTAACCGTTGAGTTTTATAGAAGTCGATACAACCTTGCTCAAAAGGTAAGTGACAGAAATCCAAAATTCTGCGCACTTGCGTAGCCAAATCATCCACCACATCCTCATGTTGAACTCGCAACACAAAGTCAGGTAAAACACTATCCCAGTGCGCCATTAGTCGCTGATAATCGTTGTAGTAACGACCTATGTTTTCGAGGCTATAGCTGAATTCCTGTCCTTCCCCGAACAATTGTTTGAAACCACTAAAGCAACAGGCCATTGGATCACGCCGAGCATCAATGACTTTAGCCTTCGGTAAGATCAATTTGATCAAACCAATATGGAGGAAATTGTTTGGCATTTTATCAATAAAAAAGGGAGCTTGCCCCCGATAGACTTGAGTATCTTTTATGTATTGTTCACCAAATTGCTGCAGTAAGTCGGGGTTTATGTTTTTTAATCGTTGTGGATATCCCTTACCCCGCCCCTGCAAGCGGGATGCGAGACCTAGGATATTGTGTAGCTCCATGGTACCGTCCACCTGCGAATGACTCGCTAGGATTTGCTCGAGCAAAGTAGAGCCTGCTCGAGGTAGGCCAACAACAAATATAGGGGCGCTGGCATTGCTTCCAGTGCCTTCATAGTGCGCAAATAGTTCGGGGGTAAAGGTAGCAATTTGTGCATCTACTTGAGCAGAGAATAAATCGGGATTGTATTGAATTTGCTCCTGCTTAAGCGCGTTACCTTGTGCGTAAAAATCAAAGGAATCGCTGAACTTCTTGGCATCTTCTAGCCCTTTCGCCAGCGCAAAATTAATATGGACCCTGTCGTCAACTGTAATATCATCACGCGCCAACTGCTCCTGCATTTGAGTGATTTCCACATTTGAAAAACGGTAGGTTTTGGTGTTTGCCAAGCTCCAATACGCATCACCAAATTCGGGCTTTAATGCGTAAGCACGTTGATAAGAATTAATTGCTTCTGGGAGTTTTCCAGCAGCTTTGAGTGCGTGGCCAAGTAGCAGCTGAACACCGTGAGATTCCTCTTTTGTTAACAGTTCGCGATAGAGCGATATCGCCTCTTCCACCGCGCCGATGCCAACAAGCGCCGTGGCTTTCGCAGTTTGTAACACCGTATGTGTTGGGTAGATTGCAAGCATACGATCGGCCAGCGCAAGCGCCAGTGCGAATTTCCCCATTTTGGCAAGTAACTTAAGGTATTCTAAACCCGCCCCCAAATGCGTCGGGTGCAACTCTAGAAGTGTTTCGAGGAGGAACTCTGCCTCATTGTATATCTTGAGCTGCACACCGATCTCAGCCAACAACAGCATTGCCTCTGGGTGCGTTTTATCCTGTTGCAGAAATTGTCTACACAGCTGTTCTGCAACATGGAGCTGTCCTTCATACATTAAATCGCGCGCTTGCAAAATAGCAGGGGGCAACGCTTCCAATTGCTCAACTTGTTGCCTTGCAATACGCTCTGCTTGTGGATTATGAAGTGCACGATATAACGGGATCAATGCTCGCCAGCTAGTGATTAAGGCAGGATTACGTTTAGTCGCTTGAAAAAAACCAATCGCAGCTTGTTGCACATCTCCGCGCTGCTGAAATAAGTAACCACGCTCTTGATAGCCACGAGCGTGCTCTGGATAACCAGTAAGTAACTCCTGTAAGGCCTGTAAAGCGCGCTCAGGCTCGCCCTTCAAACGCAGAGCGACAGCTAACATATAGCGCAATTCAGCAGCTTCAGTCGGCTGACTCTGTGCTGCAAATATAGCCTCTATTGCGGCAATTGCTTGAGCAAATTGACCACTTGCGATCTGTTGTTTAATTACACTGGTTTGATCCACTTAAACCCTTATTCGTTCGTTTACCAATCGTATCTTACCGATATCGCGCCAGAAAATGAAAAAGGGCAAGTTTGCACCTGCCCCTTTCAATTTATTTAGTCACCGTCTAGAAAAAGTCGTAGGACAATCGCAACCCAATAGTGCGTGGTCGATTGGTGACAACCTTCGGAGTAAATTGTTGATTATCAATATACAACGTGGCGTTTTCATCAGTGATGTTATCGATATATAGCTCCGCTTTCCACTCATCATTGGTTATCCCAAATGCAATATTTGCGATAGCGTAGCTGTCTTGGATATATCGACCTCCCTTAAAGACTTGCCCATTAGCATCAGTGTAGGTGACACCTTCATACACGGCAGCCTCTTGCTGAATACTCAGACCAGAGCCAGTGCCATACACAAGCTGTGTAGTATCTTCCAATACGTATGCGTCCATCTTCATGCTCGCGAGTCGATCCCCTGTGTAGGCTATTGATCCGTTGATATACCCGGTCATTCCATCTGGAAGTTCATAGTAGTATTGAGCTCGAAGGTTGCCAGAGAAACTCGCTGAGTAAGGCAGTTCACTTCCTACCCCCGGCGCAATCCCTTGTAGCTCTGGGTTGATGCGCGTGAGTTCGGTGTCCAGCATGCTGAATGATGCGTTGATTACTAAGTCATCAGTCGCTAGCCAAGTGATGTCCGCATCTAAACCCTTGATCTCTGCATCACCTACATTATCGGTAAATACTAAGAAACTGATATTGGTCGGATCGAAGCGCGAGGTTTGCAGATCAGTAATCTCAGAATAATAAGCCGTGGCATTGATCCGCAATATTCCATCAAGAAAGTCACCCTTCATACCAATTTCGTAGTTGTCTAGGGTATCCGTGAGTGAATACACAGGGATCCTAAACCCTTCAAATGCACCACTTTGATTGGTCGCTTGGCCACCGCCAACACGGTTCGTTACTGGCGGTCTAAATCCTTCTGAGTAGGTGGTAAAGAGCAGCACATCTTTATTAACTTTCCAGTCAAGTGATGCTTTAAAAATAACATCATCGACTGTTAGCACACCGTCGTCGTCCAACAGATCGACTTCCAATTGACCATTTGCAATGGCTTGCTGAATGAGCGCGGGGTCCTCCCCAACCGCAGCGAGTTCATTGGGATCCAAGGTACCAAACGCGCGGATCCGACGAGTCACATCTACTGTAGTTGTAGAACCTCGGAAGATATCCTCGATTTCATACCAACGTGCTCCAATCGATGCGGTCACCGAGTCTGTGAGGTCATACTCCAGTTGCCCAAACAGGGCAATTTGGTTAATTTCATGCGTGACATCATTAACAAAACTCACTTCTGACTCAAATGGGCCGCCATCACTGTTAATGCCTTCTGTACCAACTGTCGTTCGCGCTAGATTAGAAAAGAAACCTAAGTCGGTATTCCCAATGTTAAACTTACCTACCGTCGCCACCTCTTGCTCATCATAGAAAATACCGGCAGTTATACGCCAATCATTATCAGCATCGGTATTCACCCTAAACTCATGGGTCATGCGCTTTGTAGAAGTGTCTTCTTTATAGAACTTGGTAGGATCTAAGCAACGTTCATCCGCGGGTGTGGCTGCTTCATAATGGTTACATACATAGTAGGCAGCAAATAAGCCCCCATTTGTATAACCCGTGTAATCGATAGTTGAGTCGATTTGACGGTCAAGGTAGCCACCGGTATAGACCAAATCCAATTTTTCGAGGCGACCTTCCAAAGTCCAAGTCGTTAAGCCAAACTCATCATCGTTATCTTCTGGTACGAAGCGATTGGCCGAGCTTTCTCCGGCTAAATTAGGATCATAGGCAAAAACCCCTTCAGTTGAGAGGATCTGTTGAGTGTGCTGGACTAACAACTTCCAATTATCATCGAAGATGTATGAAAGGCCGAAGCGTGCGCCAGAATAGACCGCATCATTGAAGTCTTCCTCAACCAAAGCATCATTATTCGGCGCTACCACCGGCGTATTTTCAGGATCGCTGAGCACACCGCCAGAAATACGATCAATGACTACAGCACTGCCACCATATCCGCCGTTAGCCGGGTCGTTCAATACGTTATCTATCCAGCCACCTTGGCGCTCATTATAGGCTGCCACCCGAACTGCAAGATCATCGGTTAGTGCGAAATTCATGAACGCTTCAACGGTGTTACTCATTTCACCGCCTTTGGTAAACGCGAAGTTAGTATCTACGCCGGCGGCAAAGCCAATATGGTCAGGTTTTTTGGTAATTAAGCGGACCGTACCCGATTGTGAGCTAGCACCAAAAAGGGTTCCTTGTGGGCCGGGTAAAACTTCAACGCGTTGCATGTCAGTCGCAAATATATCTAAGTTCCGCCCCTGCATGCTGACGGGTTGTTCATCTAAGTAAAATGCGACTGATGGTTGTAATGCTTGTACTGAAGAAACCGCAATATTAGTTTGCGACGTTGCCGCACCACGAATATATATTTCGTTTTGTCCAGGCCCAGTTCCTTGAAACACTACGTTGGGTAAGAACTCTACGTAGTCCTGAAAATTATCAACGCCCAAGTTTTCTAGCGCTTCGCCATTTAAGGCGGTGACCGATACTGGGATTTCTTGTATTGATTCTGTGCGCTTGGTGGCAGTTACTTCGATTGTCTCAATTTGCGCTTTACTCGGTACATTCGCATTAGTTTCCTGCGCCGAGGCAGGCACAGATGCGAGTGCGGCGACAATTGCGCAGCTCAGTTTACTTCGATTCATAGTGTGCTCACTTATTTTGCTTTTTATTTGTATACAACTATATAAACATAGTAGAAAACCACAATATAGGTTCAATTCTAATTATATTTTTCTAAATTAAATCAATATTATCAGATCTAAATAGCACCTTTATGATACTCTGCAATCGTTTATAAATTGTATTCAATATAATTGAGAAGTTATTTAAATACCGTCTTTGATGCTTTATATTGAGTTTTAAAGCGCAACCAAAGAGCGGTATCTATGCACCTAAGGCGAGATCTACGTGGCCAATAATCACTCTCATTTGAATGCTAAGGTGTTTTATCCAGCATCCATCGCGATTACACTGCTGTTGGTATTTGCATTTATAGCGCCGGATCTGGCCAGTCGCAGTTTTGCAACGATTCAGAGCGCTATCGTAGACAATGGTAGTTGGTTTTATGTCCTCACCGTTGCCATTATATTGTTACTCGTCACCTATCTTGGTGTTTCGAGATATGGGTCGATTCGGCTAGGTCCTGACCACGCGACTCCCGATTATTCCTTTGTCACTTGGTTATCAATGCTGTTTGCCGCAGGTATGGGTATCGGCCTGATGTTTTTTGGCGTAGCTGAACCATTGATGCACTACATTGCGCCGCCTACAGCCGACGAAGGTACGGTCGAGGCCGTACGTGAAGCGATGAAAACCACTTTTTTCCATTGGGGGGTGCATGCCTGGGCAATATACGCTGTTGTTGCTTTGGTATTAGCTTACTTCAGCTTCCGTCATCGCCTACCTTTGACTTTACGGTCCGCGCTGTATCCTTTTATTGGTGAGCGGATCCATGGCTGGATTGGCCACACGGTAGACATATTTGCCGTCATAAGCACTATATTTGGCGTTTCCACTTCACTCGGGCTAGGCGCTTCGCAGATTAATACCGGGCTGAACTACTTGTTTGGCCTCGAAATTTCGAATACTAATCAAATAATTTTAATGGCCTTGATCATTAGTGTTGCCATTGTCTCGGTTGTCTCAGGGCTCGATAAAGGCATTCGCCGCTTGTCAGAAACCAATATGATTTTAGCGATTCTATTGCTTGGATTTGTCCTTGCGTTGGGACCGACGGTATTCCTACTTAAAGCATATCTACAAAATACCGGGGCATACCTTTCGGATATCGTTAGAAACACTTTCAATTTATTTACCTATGAACCTACGGATTGGATAGGCGGTTGGACAATATTTTACTGGGGGTGGTGGTTGGCATGGGCCCCCTTTGTTGGACTCTTTATCGCCCGTATTTCACGCGGACGAACTATTCGCGAGTTTGTTATTGGTGTGCTGTTAGTCCCAACCGCGTTTACGTTGTTATGGATGACCGTGTTTGGCAACACAGCGATTGATTTAGTGCATGGCCAAGGAGCAAATGACTTAGCTAATCTGGTCAATGAAAACACCTCTGTCGCGTTATTTGTTTTTCTCGAGCACTTTCCATTTTCAGAGGTATTAATTGTGGTTGCCATATTGATGGTAATTATTTTTTTCGTCACCTCCTGTGACTCAGGTGCAATGGTTGTTGATATGTTATGTTCTCATGGCAATAATAACACTCCGGTATGGCAGCGTATTTACTGGACTGTGGGTGTCGGCGTAGTGGCGGCAATTTTACTTGCTGCGGGCGGTCTATCAGCCTTGCAAACAATGACCATAGCAGCGGCGTTACCGTTTGCGATCGTGCTCACGCTGTCAATGTTCGGATTAATAAAAGCATTGCGGATCGAAGGCTACAAGCGCGAGAGCTTACAAATCAACACTGTCCCATTGCAACCGACTGAGAGCGCATCAGCCTGGCGTGAACGCTTGCACAATATCGTTAACTTTCCTAATCGCCAAGCCGTAGTAACCTATATCAATAGTACTGTAAGCGCAGCATTTAAGGCCGTGCAAGAAGAACTGGCTAAAAATCAGATCCAAGCAGAAATTCAAACGACTGACAAAGGTATAGCATTGAGTGTTGAACAAGGGGATGAGCAAGGGTTCGTCTACGCCGTTTATTTTCGCCAGCACGTGCAACCAGACTACACCCAAACTGACACAGAAAATATAGACAGCGATGATGATCAGTCATACTATCGTGCCGAAGTGCATTTGAGTGAAGGCGGCCAAGACTACGATATCATGGGTTGGTCTAAGCTCGCTGTAATCAATGACATTATAGAGCATTATCATAAGCATTTGCATTTCTTACACATGTTGCGCTGACGGGCTCCCTTAGACAGCGCCATGTTCGTTATAGCTAGTTAAGAAGAACAGTCATGCAGAAAGACGAAGAGTTACTAGTCGCGTTGCGCAAAGTCATCCGAGCGATAGACCTGCGCTCAAAACAACTCAGTAAAGATGTTGGCCTTACTGGGCCACAGCTGTTAGTAATGCAAAATATCGGTAAGAAACCCGGCATTATGGTTCGCCAAGTTGCTGATAATATTAATTTGAGCCCCGCAACGGTGACCAGCATTTTGGATCGGCTGGAGAGTAAAGCGTTGGTCCAGCGCGTTAGGAGCACTGAAGATAAGCGCAAGGTAGGTTTATTCTTAACTGAGTCCGGCACAACGATATTGCTAGATGCACCGCTCCCCTTCCAAGAACACTTTACTAATCGCTTTGCACAACTTAAGGAATGGGAACAAAGTCAGATGGTTGCTACCCTGCAGCGCATTGCCAGTATGATGGATGCTGAAGATATAGATGCTGCGCCGGTATTAGAAGTGGGCAGTATCGCCGACAAATAAGCGATTTACAGTCAAAATTGATGTTGACGGAAGAAACCTTGCACGTAACCCAGGTCATGCTGATAGCGGGCGGGATCGAGACTGTCAATCGCACTTTCGATATCTGTAAAAAATCGTGGCTCGAGTTCAGCGACTTCATACGCTTGTCTCAGCTGAGCCTCAATGGTTAATGCCACATCGGAGTCAAAGATAACCACTGAAAGCGCTTCTAAACCGATTTGCTTGCGGATAACCGTGTGTTTCACAAATGAGTCGAAAGTGCTTGGTGGCATCAAACTTTCACCGTATAACGCACTAATTTGCGCCCACGGCTTTTTATGATCGAATTGCTGGATATACCCTGCCATATCCCTTGAGCCGATCCGCATAGTTTGGTCGTTCCAGGGGCCGCGACCAGAAAATAATAACAATTGCCCACTGCGGCGAGTAACAAACTCACCGTGGCGTTGAAAAGTTGATTTATCCAAAGACAATCGGCAATCCTGTTTTTACATCAATACGATCCAACGAGTTTCCAGTATATTCATCGAGCAACATCTCTACTACTGCTTGGCCATAGCGTGCATACCAAAAATCGCCCATTTGTTTGAGCTTGGCGATATTACCTGCACTAATATCATCCATGGCATCATCAGCAGGATTTGCTAAACCTGGTTGATGAGTTAATTGTGAATTTACGCGAATATACTTACCGTTTTCTACCATGGTAATCGCCTGATAACCAACGACCATCTCGTCAGATAAAATATCAATAATATTCCCTTTGGTCATCCATTGTAATGCTCCCCAATGCTGAGATTCAGGGCCGTTCAACTTGCGCGTACGAAACCCGGTTCCTACCGAAATTACCCGCAAGTCACTTAACCGAGAGTCACTCCAGCAGCGCCTAGCTTCAGCGATAGCACACATAGTTGGATTATTCGCAATAACACCACCATCTATCAACCAGCTATCAAAGTCATTATCTTCAAGACGCATCGCTTTGGTCGGAAAAAATGTAGGTGCGGCGCTTGATGCATCTGCGACATCAGCTGAAAGCAACTGACAATGTGCTGGCTTTGTTGTTTTAATAACATACGGACGACGCTTTTCGATACCATACGTCACGCAAAGTACATGCTTGTTGGGCTCTACATTTTGTAACTTAGCATCCGCAAAATTTCTCTCCAGCACGGTTCGCTTACCCTCAGCCGAGTACTTAGGGGCATTTACACCATCAATCTCAAACCAACCTCGATTTTCACTAAAAATATGTTTTGCGTTTTCAACACTATACAACTGATTGATATCTTCCATCGTCAAACGCGTTGTTGCTAATGCCAGTGCGATAATACTGCCAGTGCTAGTGCCAGCATAAAAATCGACACAATCGCGAAGGGTCTTATTAGCTCGCTTGGAAAGCTCAGCTTCAACGTGGGAAAGAAACTGCGTAGTTGCAGCACCACGGATTCCGCCGCCGTCCAATGACAGGATAAGTTTACTCATGGATGTCCACTATCTCATCGGGGGAAATTTATCTATTAGAATAGTTCAGATGGGCAAAACTACCAGTATCAAACCGATACTGGTAGTTCAAACGCAAGTCTCATAATAATAAGCTCCATCGTCGCCTAACTTGCGGTTAATCTCCTCAGCAGCCACTAAGTAGTTCAAGTGCGCTAAGCCTTCAGCGTTAGCAAAAAACATGGCCTGCCCGTTCAGTGGACGCGTAAACAGTTGTGGTAAACACTGATCAAGTGTTCGCGGCATCCGACAAAAATCACGTAAACGCGCAAGTTGCTCTTGATGGTGGGAGACTAACGCTAGGATCCGATCATGCAAGCCATAGAACGGCATACGATGTGAGGGGAGGACTAATGTGTCTTTGGGAAGAAGTTTAAATTTTTCTAGCGTCTTAAGATAACGAGCGAGTGGGTTAGCTTCAGGTTCAGTGCTGTATACACCAATATTTGGTGATATTTCTGGCAAAACATGGTCACCTGAAAGCAATAAGCCTTTTTCAGCGCAATACAGGCACACGTGTTCGGGAGAATGACCTTGACCTACAAGCACCTGCCACCGTGAATTTCCTAACACTACCGTTTGTTCATCAACGAGCCGTTCGAAACTAGTTGGAATAGGGCTCACGGCAGTCGCAAAACCTTGCCGACTCTTAAGTGCTTTTTCAATGTATTCAGATGGCAAGTTGCAACGTTGCATAAACTGCCTTTCAACCCAATTATCGGCTCCCGCAGCACCCGCTCTTATGCTGCGTGCTGAAAAGTATTCACTAAAGCTCATGGCTAACGGTACACGGAATTTTTCAGTCAACCACCCAGCATTACCAATGTGGTCAGGATGCATATGAGTGACGATAACTCGCGAAATTTGTAACGAATAATCCCTTATAATTGCTTCCCATAACGCTATGGTCGCTTGGTCATTAACCCCAGTATCGATTACTGCGTAGGCGTCACCATCCTCGATTAGATAGAGGTTTATATGATCTAATGCAAATGGCAAAGGCATGCGCAGCCACAGTACGCCGGGCGCTATTGCAACCAGTTCACCTGCCTCAGGTGCTGTTTTACCATTATATTCTTTAACCATGGAAACCTCGTAAGGAAGACATCACATGTAAACACAAACACTACAAATGACAATTCATCGATCTTGATTCATAACTATTGATCCGATTTATTGCCTTCTTAGAGATAAAGAGACTATGCTCTTGGTATCGAATATTTCATCGAAAGAACGAATTTCAGGCCATCTAGTTTGGATAAAAATCTGCTCTCTATCGCGTTTGTAATACACCTCTTGTTCCTATCAATCGTTGGCTTGGAACCGGTATCGGCAAATGAAAATAGCTTAACCTCAACGACTCAAGTGCCAGTGCGTGAGTGGTCAGATCCGATTCGATATCAACTCAATCAAATCGATTCGGATCCAAATGCTGTAATTGAGCACGCGATGCTGCAATTACGTACTTTGGACTCAACGACTTCGTCAGGCAGTCCTTCCAGCGCTGAGTGGCTATACTTGCTGAGCAAGGCGTTTTACGCGCAGATAAAAGCTGACCAAGCGTTGTGGCATGCTGAACAAGGTCTCACCTTAACAAGCAAGGCTCAAAATCCGTGGCTGTATTACCAATTAACTCTGGCGAAAACGAATGCGCTCGATTTGGCCGGCAAAGCCGAAGAAGGTATTTCGTTAGTTAATGAAGTATATGCGTGGGCCGAGCAAGAATCAGATTTTGCATTATTACAAGAGGCCGCCATATCTGATGGCTTAATAAATTTAACCTTAGGTGATTACACCACTGCATTGGACAGCTTCCAACAAGCTGAACAACTGAGCAGATATGCAAACACGTATCCCGAACCTCACATTGCATCATTCATTGCATTGGTTTACGAATATCGTGGTGATGTTCAAGAAGCCATGATGTATTTTGAAATTGCTGCCAATTATTACCGCAACGAAAGTAAATGGTTAGAGTTGAGCAATGCAACCTATGGCTTAGGGCGGGCCTACAAGTCACTAGGTGAGCTAGAAAAAGGTAAAACAGTGCTCTATGAGTCATTAGAATTATCTAAGCAAATAAAGGATACACAAGGTGAAGCTTATACACTAAAAGAGCTAGCATCGATCTACACTGAGTTAGAAGAATATGAGCAAGCGCGGAAACTAATTGCTCGAGCGATCAACATATTTTCAAATACCTATAACCCCTACATGATGTTGAACTCGTATTTGATCCTAACGGATATTGAAATCGTTGCCGAGGAATACCAAAGTGCACTTAACAACGTCAATCAGGCATTGGAGTTCGTTACTGGCGAATCGATGCGTCCACATTTGATCGATGCGCAACAAAAGAAAGCGAAAATTTTGAGTCTGTTAGGTGATTTCAAGGCAGCTTATGAGCTAACAATCGAAACTGAAACGCTCGCCACTGAGTACCGCAAGCAACAGAGTGAAGGCGAGTTTCTGCGTATTAGAGCCGAATTCGAGCTCGACAAACAAACCGCTCAAAATGCTTTATTAAGTGCCGAAAACGAACGCCAGCAGGCTTTGCTAGTCGCTAAAAACCAACGGGAATTACTGTGGCTTATTTCAACTCTTTTTGTAGTTGTGATTTGTATTGTCTTATTGGTCCTATACTTTAATGATAAACGCACCAAAGCCAGATTAGAAAAGTTAGCTCACCATGATTCACTTACGGGGTTGTATTCTCGACATTTTGTTATTGAGAGTTTAGAAAACCTGATGTCAGTTGCTCATCGTTATAATGAACCGCTTAGTGTTGCAATGATTGATATTGACTTCTTTAAACAACTCAATGACGAGTTCGGTCATTCAGCTGGCGACGCTGTTTTAAGAGAGTTTGGTGAATATTCTCGCATGACCTTTAGAGACTCAGACGTGCTTGGGCGCATAGGCGGCGAGGAATTTTTATTTGTCTTTCCCCGTTCAAACATAAATGATACCCAGCAACGATTAGAGGCATTTACACAAGCAACGCAGGCAATACCAGAAAACCTAAATATCAAAGGTTGGAATTTTACAGCGTCTATTGGACTACTTGAAATTAAAAACCAAACAAGTGTCGAAGAGGTGTTGCGGCAGGTAGATGAAGGCTTATACAAAGCTAAAAATAATGGCCGGGATCGTATTGTCCAGGTCGAACATAAAATTTAACGGAGAACCAATATGCGATACCTATCTTCTGCAGTAATTGTTGCTGGTGCATTTGCCCTTACACCAATTAGCAACGTTAATGCAGAACCGAGCCCAAACGACTTTATCGAACTCTTTGAAAAACTCGGTGGGCAGCACAAGGGGCAAAGAAGGGCACATGCCAATGGTGTCTGCGCTGCGGCCACTTTTACCCCCAATAAAGCGCTTGCAGAGCGTAGTACTTCTGCGCTTTTTTCTGCAGAAACTTTACCGGCTACAGTTCGTTTTTCAATGGGCAGTGGCAACCCATCGGCAGATCAACGCGCAAATGGTGCGCGAGGTATGGCAATCCAAATTAATTTACCTGACGGTAGCAAGCACCATATTGTTGGCAATAGTACCCCAGTGTTCGCCGCTAAAGATCCGGCGACTTTTTTCGGATTACTAGAAAACTTATTACCTAATCCAGAGGGCGTCGTTGACTATCAAAAAGTTGGGGCGTATATCGCAACACATCCTAGTACTCAACCATTAGCGCAATGGCAGCAAGTCACGCCCCCTCCGTATTCATATGGAACTTCTAAGTATTTTGGACTACACGCATTCTATTTTGTTGATGGCAAAGGCGAGCGACAAGTATTTCGCTGGCATACGACACCAGATGCGGGAGAGCGCCTGCTAACAACAGAAGAGAAACAAGCTTTACCTGAGTTATTTTTAAGCGATCATTTGCAACAGCAATTTAATGCCGATGGTGTTTCCTTCACTATTCATGCAACATTAGGACAACCGGAAGATACAACGATTGATCCTTCACAAGCCTGGCCTGCAGATCGAGAAACTGTGGAGTTCGGAAAAATAACGTTGAACGCTGTGGGTGGGGATGCATGCACGCCGATAAACTTTGATCCAAATGTGGTTAGTGCAGGATTCGCAACTAGTGATGATCCCGTACTAAAAATGCGTTCTCCCGCGTATGCGATATCGTTTGGTAAACGTTTATCAGGGCAGTAAATAGTTTATCAGTTGAAACTCTAATAACGGTATCTCAGTTGAAACACCCGTTGTCCCAACTGAAAGACTTATCGTCCTGTCTAAAGCAAACCTGTTCCCGGCGATTGCCGGGAGCTCTCACAAAGAAACGGATATTTTACCATCGATCTAACAGACGTTTAGGCTAATCCTTGGAGATTCCTGCGTACGCGGGAATGACGCCAATTAAAAGTGTCACGTACTTCAAAATGGGACAGCGGAAATAAAAAAGCCCCTCTCACACGAGAAGGGCTTTTTCGAATTGGGAGTCTGGCGATGTGCTACTCTCACATGGGGAGACCCCACACTACCATCGCCGCTAACGTGTTTCACTTCTGAGTTCGGAATGGAGTCAGGTGGTACCACGTCGCTATTGTCGCCAGACATAAACTGGTTATCGTGCAAATTCATGATGATTGCGAAGCTTTCATCGTGATATTTGCGCAAGGAGGACTCACAGTACTCTTGAGGAGTTTGTTAAGTCAGCCTTACTTAAACAATAAGGAAAAAGCTGTAATTTAATCTAAGAGCGCGTTTTGTATGGTCTTACGATTGTCACCACAAACACATTAGGTGTTGTATGGTTAAGCCTCTCGGGCAATTAGTACAGGTTAGCTTAACGCCTTGCAACGCTTCCACACCCTGCC
>NZ_PEAX01000020.1 GCF_002807685.1 Neoalteromonas flava
CGAGTGGCCTTTCCTCATGCCAATTTCTAACAAGCCAATCAAGCTCGCTCCTTGCAGTCGCTGGGACAACTACGTGTACGGCCTCCTGAAATCGTGCCGCACACTTCGTTGCCCCTTATCGGAAAGTTAGCTGCCATGAGAACATATCCAGAATTTCGAAAAGACGGCTCTCTGCATTCGTTTGAAATCACTAGTATGTGGTTTACCCTGAGACCTATTTTTAAAATTCTTAAAAGTATTGATGGTATAACTGATGTTAAAAGAAATTGGTTTAGCGACGACCGAATAACTTTCAATTACTTCGGTAGCCCAGGTGTAGTAAATGAACCTTGGGGAGATAGTAGCCGCTATTGGATCGGACTCGCGTCAGCAAACACTGAGACAGAACCCCGCATTGAAGAGATTGAAGCGGCGTTTAAAAAATACAAGCCAAGCCCTTGGATTTGGTTATGGCAACAACGAGCAAGTGGCAGCTAACAAGCCCATTAACGCGCTGCGCTGGGACACTTACCTGTAGGCTCCCTCCGCTTCGCTCCGTATTTTAGCCTACAGGTAATTGCCCCTTATGGGGGTGTTAGTCGCCTTGAAAGATCGGAATATATTTAAAATTAGTCTTTCCAATTTGATTATTGGCTTTACATGTTTAGCGTTCGGCTATTTATTTAAAGTTTTGGTCGTATTTATTGCAGTTACCGGAGAAGGACAATGTCTTCACAGCTTTTGGCTGGGCAATGAAAAATACTTCAATCCATTTTTCATTACAGTTGTTTGCGTTTCATCATTCTTAATTTATGGTGTTATAAAGTCTGGGCTAACGCTAATAAAGCCCAAGGGCTCTAGAAATAGTTTACTGTTTTACATTGTCATGTGCGGTGTAATGGTTGTTTGGCTAAACGTTATGTACGGAATGTGGTTGGCCTTTGAATACGAAAAAGGAAATTTAGCTGCCAAAGACTATTTCTCAAATAGCCACAATCAGCTTATCAACATTTGGGATATGGAGACGTTACATGTCTGTAAAGGCGGCGACTAACAATCGCATTAAAACTCGCTACGCTCGCGCGGACATCTACCTGTGGGCTCGCGCTGCACGCGATTTTAGCCCACAGCTAGCTGCCCTTTATGCGGGGCGTTAGGTGACTCTATGAATTTAGACACTTTGCTTCGTGGATTAATAATTCTGCCAGGAGCCGTAGTTTTCATTTGGTGCCTAGTTAATATTGCTAAGAACTTCAGTGAAGCATTAAGGTTCTGCGAAAAACCGTTTTTAGTTAGGACATTGCCATTTCTTTTCCTCAGCAACACCTACTTTTCAGAGGAAGGTGTCGCGCTCAAAAATAGAGGGTTCAAGTGGC
>NZ_PEAX01000021.1 GCF_002807685.1 Neoalteromonas flava
TATTGGTGCAGTTTTGCTTTATTCTGGTTAGCAGCTTTATTTTTAAAATACGGTTTTCCGTAATGGTGCCTAACAATCGCATTAAAACTCACTTCGTTCGCGCGGACATCTACCTGTGGGCTCGCGCTGCACGCGATTTTAGCCCACAGCTAGCTGCCCTTTATGCGGGGCGTTAACTGTACAGAGATATCATGGTTCAAACCAAAGAGTTCGAAATAGACGGTTTTAGCTACACGGTGGCAAATGACGCCATCAAAGAAATTTTATTCATGTATTACAGTATGGATAATTACAACGGTTTCGGGAGTGCCGAAACAGGATTGTTTAACCCATACTGGTTTCTGAAAGTTAAAATATCTGAAGCTGGATACTTAGCCATAGCCGACGTGCAGCTTCTCCAGCAGGGAGCAGCTATCAAAATCTTGAACTGGATTTATGGTGAGATTTTGGATTACGAGAACAACATACTGCCCGAGGGTCATTGGAGCAAGTCTTTGTTAGAGTCTGGTGCTATGGAGCGAGTACCCGAAGCTGAGCAAGCGCTGAAAGCCGCCCATGTTGATTTCCCTTCATTTGAGAAACAGTTAAGTAGAGTCTATAAAACCTTAGTCAAGGGGTTTTTCAGAACTTATGCAAACAGTTAACAAGGCAATTAAAAATCGGCCACAAAAAACGTGGCCTGGACTCGCTAACGCTCGCCTTTTATTGCGGCGTTAGGTGCCAGGAGATTACCTTACATAATGGATGATGTACTTGAGATTTTGTTTAGGGGTATTATTCGAGGATTTATCTTCGTGATTGGCGAAATTCTATGTAGGGTAATTTTTTACTATACCGCAGCAATTCTGTTCAGAGCCATTTCAATCGGAAAATACCCAACTGAGCTACATCAAGACCCATTTGACTCTCTCTCCGCCTTGCTTCTTACGGCAGCAGGTGCTCTTATCTATTTATTTGGTGCAATATATTTGGTCTCAATTTATGGGTAGTTTCAGCAAATGACACCTAACAATCGCATCAAAACTCGCTGCGCTCGCGCGGACATCTACCTGTGGGCTCGCGCTGCGCGCAATTATAGCCCACAGCTAGCTGCCCTTTATGCGGGGCGTTATACGTCACTATGAAATATCGTTGCAGCGAATGTAGTTTTGTCTTCCCTTGTCGAGAAGCTATTGATGCTTATGACGAAGGAATTAAACGCGGCTTTTTATGTCCCTCTTGCAAATCAAATATACA
>NZ_PEAX01000022.1 GCF_002807685.1 Neoalteromonas flava
TTGAAACAAGCCAACGATAAAAATTGGTGAAAAGACCACGCCCATAGCTAAAACTATTACTGGAACGGCAAACCCTGCGAAAAATTCAAGCAGATACAAAAAACGCTTTGTAGCAGACATGGCACCTAACGCCCCGCATAAAGGGCAGATAGCTGTGGGCTAAAATTGCGCGCAGCGCGAGCCCACAGGTAGATGTCCGTGCGAGCGCAGCGAGTTTTGATGCGATTGTTAGGTACGTTGCTCACCAAAGCTGCTCTCTCCAACTTGTTTCTTTGATTGTCTTGTATTTTCCTGCCACAGATCTAACAGCAAATATGGCTCCGAAAAAGCCCGCTATTAACAAGCAACACCAGAACAAAATCAATCCTAGTTCATTTATTACTTCTATTGCAGCAAATTTACCTGCAAGAGCTATTGGTGCAGCTACAAGAAGTCCAAACAATATAGCAGTAACACACACGATGAATGATTTTGGAGAATTCTTTGTAAAAAAAGCTTTTCTTTTCAAATTAACTCCGAGTACCTAACGCCCCGCATAAAGGGCAGCTAGCTGTGGGCTAAAATCGCGTGCAGCGCGAGCCCACAGGTAGATGTCCGCGCGAACGAAGTGAGTTTTGATGCGTTTGTTAGGTGACATTGCTACTAACTTCCTCTGTTACATCCCCGAATAGCGTTAAGTTTGGCAATTAGGCGCAGCCCTTGGACATGTTGTTTTAATCCCTAATTCATCAGAAAAATGAGAGCTTAGGTAAAAGATAACAACCAATACGATAGTGCCATATATGAAAATAAGGAAGCCTTTCACTCTAAACTGTCCATTAAACAAACCTTTACTGAAGTTAGCTAATCCGCTCGCTGTATATAGAAAGAGCACTAACATTACTATTAAGATTATGCTTCCAATGGCTCCCATATCTCGACTTTTACTCCATGTCTCCTAACGCCCCGCATAAAGGGCAGATAGCTGTGGGCTATAATTGCGCGCAGCGCGAGCCCACAGGTAGATGTCCGCGCGAGCGCAGCGAGTTTTAATGCGATTGTTAGGTACGTTGCTAAAACTGCCTTTCACAAGGTATTCCATCATTGTCACCATCCATTTTTGTATTTGGGCAATTTTCTAGAAAGAATTTAGCTTCTTCATAAGATGTCATTTGACTACAATATTGTCTACCGTCACAGCTGAATGACGAGGGGCTGGGCTTAATGAATGCCTCTTTTGGGGGCGTTGGAGACTGTAATTTTGCTGCATTTTGTTTGCTTTTTGAGTAAGTAATTACAGCTACCGCAACGATACAGAGAATTAAGAACTTCTTCAGCATTTAGTATTCCTCCTTGAGTACCTAACACTAAGCTAACGGGCAGTGACGTAGCGGCATAATCGCGAAGCGCCGCTGCGTTACTGTCCCAGTGAACGAGTTAAGCGCTTTGTTAGCTGCCGAGGTGTTTGATATGGAAATAGAACTTGCTCTGCTCAAGAATGAGCTCAACTTTTTTACCAAGATCAATAACAACTTCCGCCTGAATTTCATAATCGTC
>NZ_PEAX01000023.1 GCF_002807685.1 Neoalteromonas flava
TACATACAGTGAATAATAAACCTTCTTGTACTTCAAAACAGCCAGTAAGCCAACAACGCAACCGACAGTAAATAGAAGAACAGTAATCCATGAGCCGTACATTCAATTTCCCTTTGGCAGCTAACGCCCCAATAAGGGGCTAAAAATTGTTTGCTAAAATGTTGAGGAACGAAAACAGCAAACTGTTTTTAGTCCTGCTTAATTGGCTTGTTAGGTAACTTTGCATACCCAACTTTAACTTGGTTATTAATATAACTGTCGATTGCCATTTTTAAGGATCTTTCTGGATTTGATTGGCAGAATGAACCTATTGCTAAAATAAAATTTGTACCTTCAGGCAAATATTCCGGCGACTTACCTTTTTTAAAAGTTACACCAGTACCAGTTAAATAACCTGCCCACCAATTTTTATACCCAAATTGCATATTTGGATTGTTTTTATTGGCATTGTAGGATGAACATTCCACACTACCAAATACTTGGTTTTCATCAAAAACTTCATGCTCTGTTGCTGTAGAAGAAAAAACTACAAACATTAAAATGTGCACAAATCTCATTTAGTTACCTAACACCCCCATAAGGGGCAATTACCTGTAGGCTAAAATACGGAGCGAAGCGGAGGGAGCCTACAGGTAAGTGTCCCAGCGCAGCGCGTTAATGGGCTTGTTATGTTTCCTTGCCGTCGTTATCAACGACCTTTTCGCTAGTTTGAACTCTTTTAAATGGCTCGTCGTCAGCGTTTGCCATGTCTGCATGTCCTCGACCTGATAACGCTGATGTACCTAGTCCAAATAAAACACCCGAAAACAAGCTAAACGCAAATGACTCAAAGAGAACTGGTGCAATGTTATTCGCAGATACGTCTTCACTATACGTGACCTGAATTAGATAGCCAAAAAAGCCGAAAACAACACCTATATAAAATCCGTTTCTTCTACTATTCGAAATCATTTTCATTAACCGGGAACATAACGAATGATATGGACTCCCCACCCTTAATCGGCATCGATGTGCCATAGTGAAATTGCGAGATTTCAAAATATAAGCGGAGAGTCCATATGTCTATTAAAGTCCTTGGCATTGATTTAGCCAAATATAA
>NZ_PEAX01000024.1 GCF_002807685.1 Neoalteromonas flava
ACGAAGTGTGCGGCACGATTTCAGGAGGCCGTACACGTAGTTGTCCCAGCGACTGCAAGGAGCGAGCTTGATTGGCTTGTTAGAAATTGGCATGAGGAAAGGCCACTCGTCCTTGAAAAAACCTGAGTTGTAGAATACGACTTGGACTTAAATAAAACAAGCCATTGAGCCCAGACGAGGGTAGGGCGACCTAAAAACTGCCTTTGAGATAAAACACTTTAGCGAAGCAGCAACTGAAGTTGTTTGATTGAAAAATAGCTCGAACAGGCGACGGCCTTAAATGAACTGTCGATGCAGAAAGGCGGCACACAACCGCGTTGTGTGCGCAGCAAAAAGTTAACATTCGCTTGGTGTGTTAACCGAAGAGTTGATGGTGAAGAACGTGCAGAAGTTGATACGACTTAAGCTAAAAGCGAAATGGTTTCTAACGCCCCGCATAAAGGGCAGCTGCTTGTGGGCTAAACTTGCGCAAAGCGCCAGCCCACAAGTAGATGTCCGCACGAGCGAAGCGAGTTTTGATGCGATTGTTAGGAGACATTACTATGCACATCCTTGTTTTTTTGACCTATGTAAGTTGCTAGCAATAAACATATAACCGTTACTGGCAACATTAAGAAATCAAATGAAGAGTAAAACAACTCTTTCATTGCCGCGAACATTATTAAAGAGCTTACACAAAGGCTAATAATGTAAACCGCAAAAGAATGTAGATAAGGCTTTGAATTTACACCTCGCGAGAATAGCCACAAAACAACAAACAAAACTATATGTCCGACAATGTCAGGACCAATGTATTTTATGAATTCGTTTGAATCAATTCCAAAAAAAGAAACAACTTCTAAGTAGGCGACTATCGCAAAAACGGCTGCAATAAGGTGAATGAAAGCGAATCCAAAAATCCTTTTTAGTTGCATGATTTCCCTGTCTCCTAACGCCCCGCATAAAGGGCAGCTGCTTGTGGGCTAAACTTGCGCGTAGCGCCAGCCCACAAGTAGATGTCCGCGCGAACGAAGTGAGTTTTAATGCGTTTGTTAGGTGCTTTCACTGATTTAAATATT
>NZ_PEAX01000025.1 GCF_002807685.1 Neoalteromonas flava
TATTGGTGCAGTTTTGCTTTATTCTGGTTAGCAGCTTTATTTTTAAAATACGGTTTTCCGTAATGGTGCCTAACAATCGCATTAAAACTCACTTCGTTCGCGCGGACATCTACCTGTGGGCTCGCGCTGCGCGCAAGTTTAGCCCACAGCTAGCTGCCCTTTATGCGGGGCGTTAGAAACCATTTCGCTTTTAGCTTAAGTCGTATCAACTTCAGCATGTTTTTCAATCTCAATTCTTCGATCAACGCACCAAGCGAATGTCAACTTTTTGCTGCGCACACAACGCGGTTGTGTGCCGCCTTTGTGCATCGACAGCTCATTTAAGGCCGTCGCCTGTTCGTACCGTTTTTCAATCAAACAACTTCAGTTGCTGCTTCGCTAAAGTGTTTTATCTCAAAGGCAGTTTTTAGGTCGCCCTACCCTCATCTAGGCTCAATGGCTTGTTTTATTCATATCCTAGTCGTATTCTGCAACTCAGATTTTTTCAAGGACGAGTGGCCTTTCCTCATGCCAATTTCTAACAAGCCAATCAAGCTCGCTCCTTGCAGTCGCTGGGACAACTACGTGTACGGCCTCCTGAAATCGTGCCGCACACTTCGTTGCCCCTTACCGGAAAGTTAGCTGCCACTAGAACTAAACAAAAAAGGATTTAATAAATGAAAAAGTTGCTCGCTGTTTTGTGTTTGGTTTTCCCTTTTAACGCGTTCGCATTGGATTACTATAGCGTTAGTAGCGGCTATGAAGTT
>NZ_PEAX01000026.1 GCF_002807685.1 Neoalteromonas flava
AGCGAGTTTTAATGCGATTGTTAGGTGCCTTGGCTACCACGAAGAAATCCTTTTTTTAATGGCGGGAAAATGAAAAACCATGCTACTACGATAAGCGCACATGACTTTACTGTAAATAATAACCAAAACCTAAAAGGATCAGAGTCTAAGAAAGCTTCAGATTTACCTGAAATGACTCCGCTTTCAATCGCTCCTAGCAAATCCATAGCTAAATAAACGCCTAAAAATAGACATATGATTCTGAGGGGCAGGGTTATTAGGGCTTTTTCCATAAATAAAACACTAGGCTCCTAACGCCCCGCATAAAGGGCAGCTAGCTGTGGGCTAAAATCGCGTGAAGCGCGAGCCCACAGGTAGATGTCCGCGCGAGCGTAGCGAGTTTTGATGCGATTGTTAGCTACCATGTTGATGTAGCCCTGCTAATTTATCTAGTTTATCCAGTAAAGGTTTTTTACCACCAAAAATGGCTTGAGTTTGAGAACACGACTGAATTATTGGCGTTTTACCAACATTCCCAAATATCAGATATTTATAGCCAACAGCAGCTGGGGATGCACATGAACTTTCACTATTGTCTGAAATGAGAATATCAGTATCTCGAACGCCCTTATACTCTTTTACAATGGATAAGTAATTTATGACTTCGGTATCCCCATTTAACTTAGCAGACTGGATTAGGCCAATATACACATAGTCCGCACTCTTGAACGATTCTTCAATGGTTGGAGTTGCGCATGTGCAGGCAAAACCCTGCTGGGCAAAAAACAGAGCTATGACAATAAAAATATATTTCAATTTACCTCCGGGTAGCTAACGAATGATATGGACTCCCCACCCTTAATCGGCATCGATGTGCCATAGTGAAATTGCGAGATTTCAAAATATAAGCGGAGAGTCCATATGTCTATTAAAGTCCTTGGCATTGATTTAGCCAAATATA
>NZ_PEAX01000027.1 GCF_002807685.1 Neoalteromonas flava
GTTAGGTGCCATGTCTGCTACAAAGCGTTTTTTGTATCTGCTTGAATTTTTCGCAGGGTTTGCCGTTCCAGTAATAGTTTTAGCTATGGGCGTGGTCTTTTCACCAATTTTTATCGTTGGCTTGTTTCAAGGAGCGTTTGAAACGTCATATTATTTGGTTTTAGTTGTTGCCGGTTTACTAGGTTTTTGGGGAGCTATAAGCCTTCTAACTTTAACACTACATCCTGAAAAACCTAATACACCTCCTAAACGTCTTAAAATTTATATTTTTGCTGGCGTGGTAGCAGCTTCTTTCGTAGGCTACTTGGCAGGACAAACTAATTGGTTTTTATTAGTCTCCTTTTTAATGACACTAATAGTTACTCTTCATTTAGTATTTCTTCAAAGGCAATATTTAAATCAGTGAAAGCACCTAACAAACGCATTAAAACTCACTTCGTTCGCGCGGACATCTACTTGTGGGCTGGCGCTACGCGCAAGTTTAGCCCACAAGCAGCTGCCCTTTATGCGGGGCGTTA
>NZ_PEAX01000028.1 GCF_002807685.1 Neoalteromonas flava
ATGGTTGACGATGAAGAGCTTCTAGAGCTAGTAGAAATGGAAGTACGTGAATTGTTGTCTGAGTATGAATTCCCAGGTGACGACTTACCAGTAATCCAAGGTTCAGCTCTTAAAGCGCTAGAAGGCGACGCAGAGTGGGAAAAGAAAATCATCGAGCTAGGTGAAGCGCTTGATTCATACATCCCAGAGCCAGAGCGTGCAATTGACAAGCCGTTCATTCTTCCAATCGAAGACGTATTCTCAATCTCAGGTCGTGGTACAGTTGTAACAGGCCGTGTAGAGCAAGGTATCGTAAAAGTTGGTGAAGAAGTAGAAATCGTTGGTATCAAAGAGACAACGAAGACAACTTGTACTGGTGTAGAGATGTTCCGTAAGCTTCTAGACGAAGGCCGCGCGGGTGAGAACGTTGGTGTTCTACTACGTGGTACTAAGCGTGACGAAGTTGAGCGTGGCCAAGTATTGGCGAAGCCAGGTTCAATCAATCCACACACTAAGTTCGAAGCAGAAGTGTACGTACTAAGCAAAGACGAAGGTGGCCGTCACACGCCATTCTTCAAAGGCTACCGTCCACAGTTCTACTTCCGTACAACAGACGTAACTGGTGCAGTTGAGTTACCAGAAGGCGTAGAAATGGTAATGCCAGGCGACAACTTGAAGTTTGTTGTAGAGCTAATTGCACCAATCGCGATGGACGAAGGTTTACGCTTCGCAATCCGTGAAGGTGGCCGTACAGTAGGTGCGGGTGTTGTATCTAAGATTTTGGACTAATTGTTCAACTCTAGATAACACTAGAAATTGAAGAAGGCCGCATTAGCGGCCTTTTTT
>NZ_PEAX01000029.1 GCF_002807685.1 Neoalteromonas flava
CTAACACCCCAATAAGGGGCAGTTACTTGCCCGCGAAAATAGCGACAGCGCGGGCGAGTAACTGTCCCAGCGAACAGAGTGAGCGAGCTTGATCGGTTTGTTATACGTCATGCTAATTTAATCCTCTATACGTTCCGTACCAATAACATTGGGGTATGGAACAAAACCAAAGCGTTTTTTGCAGTATGCAAAGTGAATCATGACTACGCAAAGTAACAGAACAAATACGATCCAATGATTTGGTTGAAGTAAAATTATCAAAAATGCTAGAAGGGAGAGTCCAATAGTTGATTTTTTAAACCATTTCTCATGTCCTTCTGATTCGAAAGTAAGCCTCTTGCTGCCTCCTCGAAAGAACAATTCTTGTATATTTGATTTGCAAGAGGGACATAAAAAGCCGCGTTTAATTCCTTCGTCATAAGCATCAATAGCTTCTCGACAAGGGAAGACAAAACTACATTCGCTGCAACGATATTTCATAGTGACGTATAACG
>NZ_PEAX01000003.1 GCF_002807685.1 Neoalteromonas flava
ATAGTCTGGAGTCAAAAGGCAGACATATTAGGGTTGTATGGTTAAGTGACTAAGCGTATACGGTGGATGCCTTGGCAGTTAGAGGCGATGAAGGACGTGTAAGTCTGCGAAAAGCTGTGGTGAGCTGACAAAACGCATTTGAGCCACAGATGTCCGAATGGGGAAACCCACCGCTTCGGCGGTATCGTTAAGTGAATACATAGCTTAACGAGGCAAACGAGGGGAACTGAAACATCTAAGTACCCTTAGGAAAAGAAATCAATTGAGATTCCCCTAGTAGCGGCGAGCGAACGGGGAGCAGCCGAATCTATTTGAATTAGCAGAATGTGTTGGGAAGCACAACGATACAGGGTGATAGTCCCGTATGTGAAGGTTCAAGTAGGTCATATTAAGTAGGTCGGGACACGTGTTATCTTGACTGAAGATGGGGGGACCATCCTCCAAGGCTAAATACTCCTAACTGACCGATAGTGAAGTAGTACCGTGAGGGAAAGGCGAAAAGAACCCCTGTGAGGGGAGTGAAATAGAACCTGAAACCGTATACGTACAAGCAGTGGGAGCCCTTCGGGGTGACTGCGTACCTTTTGTATAATGGGTCAGCGACTTATATTTAGTAGCAAGGTTAACCGTCTAGGGGAGCCGTAGCGAAAGCGAGTGTTAACTGCGCGTTTAGTTGCTAGGTATAGACCCGAAACCCGGTGATCTAGCCATGGGCAGGTTGAAGGTTGAGTAACATCAACTGGAGGACCGAACCCACTAACGTTGAAAAGTTAGGGGATGACTTGTGGCTGGGGGTGAAAGGCCAATCAAACCGGGAGATAGCTGGTTCTCCCCGAAATCTATTTAGGTAGAGCCTCGGACGAATTCCATTGGGGGTAGAGCACTGTTAAGGCTAGGGGGTCATCCCGACTTACCAACCCTTTGCAAACTCCGAATACCAATGAGAACTATCCGGGAGACACACGGCGGGTGCTAACGTCCGTCGTGGAGAGGGAAACAACCCAGACCGCCAGCTAAGGTCCCAAAATATTGCTAAGTGGGAAACGATGTGGGAAGGCTAAGACAGCTAGGAGGTTGGCTTAGAAGCAGCCACCCTTTAAAGAAAGCGTAATAGCTCACTAGTCGAGTCGGCCTGCGCGGAAGATGTAACGGGGCTAAGCAATATACCGAAGCTGCGGCAGCGTACTTGTACGCTGGGTAGGGGAGCGTTGTGTAAGTGGATGAAGGTGTGTTGAGAAGCATGCTGGACATATCACAAGTGCGAATGCTGACATGAGTAACGATAATGGGGGTGAAAAACCCCCACGCCGGAAGACCAAGGTTTCCTGTCCCATGCTAATCAGGGCAGGGTAAGTCGGCCCCTAAGGCGAGGCAGAAATGCGTAGTCGATGGGAAACGGGTTAATATTCCCGTACTTATATAATCAGTGATGGGGGGACGGAGAAGGCTAGGCCATCGTGGCGTTGGTTGTCCACGTGAAAGTGTGTAGGCTGGAAACTTAGGTAAATCCGGGTTTCTAAGGCCGAGACACGAGACGAGTCACTACGGTGACGAAGTGGTTGATGCCCTGCTTCCAGGAAAAGCCTCTAAACTTATGATTATATGAACCGTACCCCAAACCGACACAGGTGGTCAGGTAGAGAATACTAAGGCGCTTGAGAGAACTCGGGTGAAGGAACTCGGCAAAATAGTACCGTAACTTCGGGAGAAGGTACGCCCCTGTTTGTGAAGGCTTCGCGCCGTAAGCAGATGGGGGTCGCAGTGACCAGGTGGCTGGGACTGTTTATTAAAAACACAGCACTGTGCTAAATCGAAAGATGACGTATACGGTGTGACACCTGCCCGGTGCCGGAAGGTTAATTGATGGGGTTAGCGTAAGCGAAGCTCTTGATCGAAGCCCCGGTAAACGGCGGCCGTAACTATAACGGTCCTAAGGTAGCGAAATTCCTTGTCGGGTAAGTTCCGACCTGCACGAATGGTGTAACCATGGCCACGCTGTCTCCACCCGAGACTCAGTGAAATTGAAATTGCTGTGAAGATGCAGTGTACCCGCACCTAGACGGAAAGACCCCGTGAACCTTTACTACAGCTTGGCACTGAACATTGACCCTACATGTGTAGGATAGGTGGGAGGCTTTGAAGCGTTGTCGCCAGATGACGTGGAGCCGTCCTTGAAATACCACCCTTGTATGTTTGATGTTCTAACATTGCTCCGTTATCCGGAGTGTGGACAGTGTCTGGTGGGTAGTTTGACTGGGGCGGTCTCCTCCCAAATAGTAACGGAGGAGCACGAAGGTTAGCTAATCACGGTCGGACATCGTGAGGTTAGTGCAATGGCATAAGCTAGCTTAACTGCGAGACAGACACGTCGAGCAGGTACGAAAGTAGGTCATAGTGATCCGGTGGTTCTGAATGGAAGGGCCATCGCTCAACGGATAAAAGGTACTCCGGGGATAACAGGCTGATACCGCCCAAGAGTTCATATCGACGGCGGTGTTTGGCACCTCGATGTCGGCTCATCACATCCTGGGGCTGAAGTCGGTCCCAAGGGTATGGCTGTTCGCCATTTAAAGTGGTACGCGAGCTGGGTTTAGAACGTCGTGAGACAGTTCGGTCCCTATCTGGTGTGGGCGTTGGATGATTGAGGGGAGCTGCTCCTAGTACGAGAGGACCGGAGTGGACGAACCGCTGGTGTTCGGGTTGTTTTGCCAAAGGCATTGCCCGGTAGCTACGTTCGGAACGGATAACCGCTGAAAGCATCTAAGCGGGAAGCCGGCCCCAAGATGAGTCATCCCTGGACGTAAGTCCTGGAAGGGTTGTTATAGACGATGACGTTGATAGGCAGGGTGTGGAAGCGTTGCAAGGCGTTAAGCTAACCTGTACTAATTGCCCGAGAGGCTTAACCATACAACACCTAATGTGTTTGTGGTGACAATCGTAAGACCATACAAAACGCGCTCTTAGATTAAACATATCAGTGATTCCAATTTGTTAATTCCAGTTTTGTCTGGCGACAATAGCGACGTGGTACCACCTGACTCCATTCCGAACTCAGAAGTGAAACACGTTAGCGGCGATGGTAGTGTGGGGTCTCCCCATGTGAGAGTAGCACATCGCCAGACTCCCATTACGAAGAAGGGCTATCCGATTGGATAGCCCTTTTTTGTTGTCTGTAAGACGGAACCATCTGCCCGTTAACCGGCTATCGGAGTGTCGAACAGTCCATTCCGAACCAGACCAGTAACTGGAAAGTATAAACACGTTAGCGGCGACCGGTGACCGGCGCAGGGATAGTGTGGGGTCTCCCCATGTGAGAGCCGAGCAAGCATTGGAGCACATCGCCAGACTCCCAATTTGAAAAAGCCCTTCTCGTTTGAGAGGGGCTTTTTTATTTCCGCTGTCCCATCCTGAAATGTAAATGACCATTGGCGCACAGCCCGATTACCTGAATGCATTAAAACGTTATCTTTAAATGGTGACTGGTGCAGAAAAGTTTTAAAGGTATAGGCCCTAGAAGGGACAATGCTTGGCTGTTTTCTACCGAAGAAGCTATTAATAAGGAGTCGTAAAAACAACGGACACTGTAAACAGGATGAAATCAGCTCAACCGCTAGTAATAATGCTATATGTTTACATTAGCACCACACTGTTCTCTGAGCAGATGCGCGATAGGAGCGCGCATGCTATAAAAATCGACCTATAAATTTGGCCATGATTTTACCCGCTGAAAAGTCATAAATTTACTCATTGACTAGCAACATTCGTCCAACACCTTTTGCGACGAAGCGGTGAATCTACTGCTAATTGCGTTCATTAAACGCAGTTCTGACACACTCTGAAACAACTCATTAACCCTACTGTCATTGGGCGTATTAATTGATTATTTAGTGGTTTTAAACTTTTTCAATGTCGCATTCGACCTATAGTAAACGCACATTACTTCGTTGGGACCGTCCCATGGATATTACGCGAGCAGCTATAAAAAATGCTTCTGGAGTCGCTATTGTCATAGCGATTTTGAGTTTAATTGGAGCTTACAGCCTATTTAAATTACCGATCCAATTGTTTCCTGATATTGAAAGACCCAGGATATCTATACAAACTTTTTGGCGAGCAGCCTCTCCGCAAGAAATCGAATCAGAGATACTCGAACCTCAAGAAGAGGTGCTGCAGGGGATCCCTGGATTGCACAGTATGTCAGCTTGGGCCAATCAGGGGAATGCGTGGATTAACTTAGAGTTCGATTTAAATACGGATATGCAACAAACCTTGATTGATGTGATCAGTCGAATGAACAGGATCCCACCATTACCTAGAGACGCTTTGTCACCCAACATAATGCTCGGAGGCTGGGGCGGCGGTCAACCTGCATTAACTTATTTCTTTTTACAGCGTTTACCAGGAAATGAAGGGAACATCGATAGTTATTTGACCTATTTTGAGGATCAAATAAGGCCTGAACTTGAAGCCATACCGGGAGTGTCACGTGCGCGTATGGAAAGCGGAATTGGAGGTCCACAAGAGTTCCAAATCGTGTTTGACCCATTTCTCGCAGCCCAACTAGGTATTGACCTAACCAATATCACTCGGATGCTTGGCTCATCTAATGATGTGTCAGGAGGATTTGTTGAAGTTGGACGCCGGCGTTACACGTTACGCTTTGAAGGCCGTTATACGCCTGATGAAATGGGGCAAATGATCCTTGAATGGCGCGATGGCCGCCCGGTCACGCTCGCCGATATAACGGAAATTAGAATTCAGCGCGCAGATGGCTCTAATTACAGTATCCAAAATGGTAATCCAGCCATATCAATCCGTATTGATCGTGAAAACGACGCTAACGTTCTTACGACGTTAGAAGCGGTCAAGAGTAAAGTTGCTGAAATTAATGCCAATATGCTTAATCCGCAGCAGCTAACCATGGTTCAGTCATTTGATGCTTCGGTTTTTATTTATCGAGCGGTTAACCTTGTAACAAGCAATTTATTTATCGGCGTATTGTTAGCAATAGGTATCTTATGGTGGTTTATGCGCCAAATGCGCGCCACATTAATAGTCGCGCTGACGATACCGATTTCCTTGCTAAGCACTTTTATAGTATTGCAGATCACAGGGCGATCACTGAATGTTATTTCATTAGCCGGTTTAGCATTTGCTGTTGGCATGGTGCTAGACGCCGCCATAGTTGTGTTGGAAAACATTGTGCGGCAGCGCAGCAAGGGCCATGAATCGCAAGATGCTGCAGCAATTGCAACCAGCCAGGTCTTTGGTGCATTAATGGCTTCCACCGCAACTACAGTGGCAATTTTTATTCCGGTAATGTTTTTAAGTGATGTTGAAGGCCAATTGTTTGCTGATTTGGCACTTACCATAGCGATTGCAGTGACCATATCCTTTGTTATTGCGGTCACGGTTTTGCCGGTCATTGCTCATCGCTTTCTCAATAAAACTTTGCCAGAGGATCGCCATACGAAGACCTGGGAGCGAATTGCTGCTGGGATCATGCGGTTATCTTCGAGCAATCCAAAGCGCTTGGCACTAGCTACGGTATTAATGGGTGCACCATTAATAGCGACCTTTATGTTAGTTCCTAAACTTGACTACCTTCCACCAGTAAAGCGCGATGCTATTGATGCATTCTTTAATTTTCCTGCCGGTGCCAGTGAAGCATTTGTAGAAGAAGAAGTGATGTCTTTAGTGGTGGAACGACTACAACCCTATATGGACGGGGAGAAGGAACCTGCTCTCAAGAATTATTACATTATTGTGTGGGGAAATGGCGGAACTATTGGCGTTCGTGCCAAAGACCAGTCACAAGTAAAAGCACTAGAAACCCTAATGCGTGAGGAGATCCTGAAGGATTTACCGGACACTCAGGCGTTTGCAATGCAAGGCAACTTATTCGGCGGATTCGGCAACGGGCGCTCCATCGATCTACGCTTACAGGCCACTGATCAAGATGGCCTAGCGATTGCTGCTCAGCGGGGCATGGACCTGTTACGCGAGGCTTTTCCAGGGGCAAATGTCCGTGCTAATCCAGCTTTAGAGCAATCTGAGCCTGAATTACAGTTTTATCCAAACGACGCCCGCATGATGGAAGTCGGCTTTGATCGTGCGCAAGTTGCTAGTTTGGTGCGAGCTATGGGGGATGGTGTTTATGTTGGAGAATATTTTGATGGCATAAAACGAATGAATATTATTCTTCGCTCGCAAGATTGGGCAACACCTGAAGCATTGGCAACGACACCGCTAATGACACCCAGTGGCCAAGTCGTCCCCTTAGGGGAACTGGTTACCATTGAACGCGCAGTTGGGCCTAGTCAGATCCAACGGATTGAGCGCAAGCGGACGCTCACGCTGAGTTTAAATCCACCTGACGATATGACTCTTGAAGAAGCTATGAGCATTATTAATGAACAAGTTGAGCCCGCACTCATGGCCGCCATGCCAACTGATGGCAATATTGCCTATGGGGGTAGTGCTGATAGCTTGAAGCAAGCAGTGGCGACTATGAGTCAAAACTTTCTGTTTGCGATGGGATTGCTATTGGTATTAATGGCGGGGTTATTTCGCTCCTTCAAAGACAGCGTACTAGTGGTTTTAGCCATACCTTTGGCAACGGTTGGCGGTGTTGTTGCGATTCGACTTTTAAACCTAGTGTCGTTCCAACCGCTTGATCTGCTAACCATGATCGGATTCATCATTTTGCTTGGTCTAGTAGTAAACAACGCTATATTGCTGGTTCATCAAACCCGCTGCGGTGAACGCGATGGATTGTCGCGTCGTGACGCGGTACATCAGTCTTTACTGGTGCGTCTACGCCCAATCTTTATGAGTACCTTGACTTCAATCTTTGGCATGTTGCCGCTATTGCTCATGCCTGGTGCTGGAAGTGTGATTTACCGAGGCTTGGCAGCAGTTATTGTTGGCGGAATGTTAGTCAGTACGTTGTTTACGCTGGTTTTACTCCCGACCTTGTTGCAAATGGATTTCTCAGTATTTAAACGACGTATCAAATCTGTCCACGCTGCTGGAAGTGTGCAGTCGGTAAAAATGAACAAACTCGAAGACAAACTTTAAATTTAAGGACATTGACGATGAAATTTTTAACTCAGTCTGTTGCCGCAATTGGAATATTAACAGCATCGGTGTCGTGCAGTGTTTGGGCCTTACAGGATCCTACAGAGGCGTCGTTGGTGCATGTAGAAAAAGTAAAATCTGAATCGATTGTGGAACATGTTTGGATGCCTGGTAGCGTTGTGAGTCGCATTGACGCCAATCTCGCTGCTGAAGTTCCGGGGCGGATCCAGTGGATGGCAGATGTTGGAGACATCATTGCCAGGGGGGACGTGATCGCTAAACTGGATGACAAGCGCTTGCAATTACTCAAAGGACAACATGAAGTCGCGATCGATAAATGGCAGGCGCGCGTTGATCTTTTGAAGCGCAAAGTCGCTAGATTTACTCAAATGGCTGCACTAAACAATACCTCTAAAGATCAATTAGACGATATCAGTATCGAGCTTGAAATGGCTAAGCAAGAGCTAAATCAGTCGCGCTATGATCGTGATCTTATTCAATATCAAATTGATCAAAGCCAGTTGCGAGCGCCATTTACCGCTATGGTGGTTGAGCGCCTGCAAGCACCTGGCGAATATACATCTATAGGACAAACGTTATTACGGGTTGTTGATACGCAAAATATTGAGGTGGTAGTGCGCGCGCCACTGACCACTCTCCCTTATCTCAACGCTGGGACTCAAGTGGCAATTGAGCAGCGTAATCAGCAATCACAGCATCCTATTAGAGCAATTGTGCCTGTTGGTGACGAGCAGTCTCGCCTGATGGAGGTGCGGATCGCATTGAATGCAGATTCGTATGCGATCGGCAGCGCTGTTCGAGTAGCGTTACCTCATAGTAACGCCCATGAAGGCTTAACCGTGCCGCGCGATGCACTTGTATTGCGAAAATCTGGTACATTTATTTTTCAAGTAGACGAGGAAAACCAAGCGCGCAGAATTCCAGTAGAGACAGGTGTTGGTCAATATAACCGAATTGAAGTATTCGGCGCAGTGAGTGATTCTCTCCCCGTTGTTGTGCGCGGCGCTGAACGTTTGCGCGAAGGACAGAAAGTCAGGTTTGAAGATACCGCAGAAATCTTGACTGCGGGCACAACCAGTTAATAAATTGAAATAAAAAATGTCTATTTATTAGTGTGTTAAGTTTTGTATTTGATTTTTTTTAAAAAAATGAAATGATTGTTTAACAATGATGGTCTTAGTTAGTAAGTGCGATTACTGCACGATGACTCACAAACTACAGGAAGAATTTATGAAACAGGTTAAAAAAACTACTATTGCTACTGCGTTAGGCGCTGTTGTTATTGGCTCACTTAGTACTGTGAGTCTTCAGGCCAATGCAACGCCATTTGGTGCGCAGCAGTTAGAGTCAGGCTACATGACGTTTGCTGCTGAAGGTAAGTGCGGCGAGGGTAAATGTGGTGGCGATAAAGCCAAAAAAGAAGCCGAAGGCAAGTGCGGCGAAGGTAAATGCGGCGGCGACAAAGCTAAGAAAGAAGGCAAGTGCGGCGAAGGCAAATGCGGCGGCGACAAAGCCAAGAAAGAAGGCAAATGTGGCGAAGGTAAATGCGGCGGCGACAAAGCTAAGCACGAAGGTAAGTGCGGCGAGGGTAAATGTGGTGGCGACAAAGCTAAGCACGAAGGTAAGTGCGGCGAAGGCAAATGTGGCGGCGACAAAGCTAAGAAAGAAGGCAAATGCGGCGAAGGGAAGTGCGGTGGCGACAAAGCTAAGAAAGCCAAAGAAGGTAAGTGTGGCGAAGGCAAGTGTGGTGGCCAAGCGTAAGCATAAGGTTAGCGTTTAGTGTTAAAGGGCCGGTGTAATACCGGCTTTTTTATCCCTGTTTTTTTTGCAGAACAATGAGGCAAGTATGACTAATCTAAGTGGTGCTGGTTTGGGATTGCGGCGTGAAATGTTAGACGATGTATTGGCTCACACTGAGCTGGATGTCGACTTCTGGGAAGTTGCACCTGAAAATTGGATGAGTTTTGGTGGCCAATACCAACGCCAACTCAAAGCACTCACTGCTAATAATAGGTTTACTACTCACGGTCTCTCCCTTTCTATTGGCAGTTCAGATCCGCTGGATATTAATTTTGTTAAACACGTGAAAAGTTTTTTGGTTGAGCACGATATACAGTATTACAGCGAACATTTAAGTTATTGCTCGCATCAAGGTCATATGTATGACCTGATGCCAATTCCATTTACGTCCGATGCCATTGATCACGTTGTTAGTCGAATCGAACAGGTGCAAGATATTTTACAGCGGCCATTGATCTTAGAAAACGTCTCTTATTATGCTGCGCCAGGCCAAGAGATGTCAGAGATTGATTTTACCCAGCAAGTACTCGAACGGTCTGGCTGTAAACTGCTGTTGGATGTTAATAATGTGTTCGTTAATTCAATCAATCACGGCTACTCAGCACGTGACTTTATTGCAGCAATGCCAACGGGAAAAATTGTGTATGGCCATATCGCTGGTCATTTCGACGAGGCCGATGACTTAAAAGTGGATACTCATGGTGCAGACGTGAAGCCTGAAGTATGGGATCTTTTACGTTTCGCCTACCAAACGCATGGTGTATTCCCAACATTATTGGAGCGTGACTTTAATATCCCGAGTATTGAAGAGCTGATGGTAGAGGTAAATACCATCAAAGCTATCCAAGCAGAATGCGGCAATACCATTCAGGAAAGTCAGCGCGCATGAAGCCATTTAGTGAAATCCAGCGGGCATTTACTGCCCATATCCGCGATCCGGAAAACTATTCTTTTGACGACGGTATTGAGGATCGTCGCTTAGCCATTTACCGTGAACTATTTTTTAATAATATTTTGGGTTTTTTAGACAGCGGTTTTCCAGTATTGAAAGCACTCTTTACTGAATCAGACTGGTTGAAACTTGCCCGTACCTTTTTTAGCCAGCATGAATGTCGGTCTCCTCTGTTTGTCGACATCAGTAAAGAATTTGTTGAGTTTCTGGCTAATGAGTATCAGCCCACGGATGCTGATCCTGCTTTTTTAGCTGAGCTAGCCCACTATGAGTGGTTGGAATTAGATGTATCTGTGCGTAAAGGGGAGTTACCTGCACAACCGGCAGCCCCGATCACCGCCGACACTACTCTGCAGATGTCTGTATTGGCTTCCTTGGTGAGTTATCAGTACCCGGTTCACCAAATTGGTCCGGAATTTAAACCGGAGAATGCGGGGGATCCTGTTTTCCTATTGGTCTATCGCAATGCCGACGACGAGGTGGAGTTTATGCTACTGAATCAAGTTACCGCTGTGTTACTGCACACACTTGAGCAGACTGGTACAGCGAGCACTCAAACATTGGTTGATTCGTTAGCGCCAATGTTGCCCCAAATGTCCCCTCATGAATTGTTAGCGGCAACCATTGATATCCTTAGTGATTTTTCACAGAAGCGCATTGTAGGCCTGTGTTTGCAGGAATAATCAGCGCATCGATAACGATTTTCGCTGTCATTTTTGTGCTCGTTAAAGTACCATTTGCCGCTGTTTTATTTGTCAACTAAATGGTATCGCATATGGCTGATCATTCTGAGTTTAAAGAAGTTTTCAACTGGTGGTATTTTTTTGCTGCGGTCGGCACTCTCGTCGCATTGCCCTTAATGCATATTATTCTGGGTTGGTTTGTTTTTTTCTTTAGCCGTTAAGACTTGTTGTGACTACTGAATATATTAAATCTGTTGTAAAAACGATTCCTGACTATCCCAAAGCAGGTATCCAGTTCCGTGACGTAACTAGTGTTCTAGAAGATCACAAGGCGTTTTCTAGCTGTTTAGCATTGATGGTTGAGCACTTTGCCCCGATGAACTTTGATAAAGTTGCGGGCACCGAAGCGCGCGGTTTTTTGTTTGGCGCACCATTGGCGATTGAGCTTGGAATAGGATTTATTCCGGTCCGCAAGCCCGGCAAACTACCCCGAGAAGTTATTGCTGAAAGCTATGAACTTGAATACGGCATGGATACCCTAGAAATGCACAAAGACGCGGTTAAGCCGGGTGAGCGAGTCTTAATGATTGATGACTTGCTGGCCACCGGTGGGACAATGTTAGCCACAGCAAAGTTGATCCAGCGTTTAGGCGGAATCGTCGAACATGCTGGTTTTGTGATTTCTTTGCCGGATATCGGTGGTGAAAAACGTCTTGCTGAGCACGGTATTACGTCATTCACACTATGTGAATTTGAAGGTGAATAACGGGTAATGAGCTATCAGGTTCTAGCGCGTAAATGGCGGCCGCAAGTATTTTCTCAATTAGTTGGGCAAGAGCATGTAGTCTCTGCGATTTCCAATGCACTAGACAATAACCGTTTACACCATGCGTACCTTTTTACTGGTACTCGCGGCGTAGGTAAAACTACAATCGCGCGGATTTTTGCCAAGAGTCTCAACTGTGAGACGGGGCAGAGTGCTAATCCTTGTGGTCAATGCAATACCTGTCAGGATATTGAGCAAGGGCGCTTTGTTGACTTGCTTGAAATCGATGCAGCGTCGCGCACTAAGGTCGAGGATACTCGAGAGTTGTTGGACAACGTACAGTATCGTCCGACACGGGGCGAGTACAAAGTCTATTTGATCGACGAAGTGCATATGCTGTCCAAGCACAGCTTCAATGCGTTGCTGAAAACCCTTGAAGAACCGCCTCCGCACGTTAAATTTTTATTGGCCACCACGGATCCGCAAAAACTGCCAGTAACGATTTTATCGCGCTGTCTACAGTTCAATTTAAAAGCCTTATCGCGTGAGCAAATCAGTCAACAGCTAGAGCATGTTTTGACCCAAGAGGGTATTACCTTTGATGCCAGTGCATTGGGCTTAATCGCTCGCGCTGCACAGGGCAGTATGCGTGATGCATTGAGTTTGACCGACCAAGCGATCGCACAAGGAAATAATTCGGTTGCCCAGCAAACAGTAGTTTCTATGCTAGGGTTGCTGGATCGTAATCATGTTTTGCGCTTAGCCCAAAGCTTGGCTAATCATGAAGCTGACGCGGTAATGACATTAGTCGAAGAGCTTAGTCAGCATGCCCCAGATTTTGCGCAAGTGCTGCACGAACTAAACGCGACTTTGCATCAAGTAGCGCTGACCCAGATTGTACCGGATGCCTGCCGTTTAGAGACCAATCATGCCAAAGTTATTTATCAGTTAGCGAAAAGTTTTACCCCTGAGCACGTGCAGCTGCTCTATCAAATTGGTGTTGATGGACTACGTACCCTAAATTTTGCACCCGACCCGCGAACCGGTGTAGAAATGATTTTAATGCGCATGTTGGCGTTTTCGCCAACGGCTCCTTTAGCAGCGATTGAAAACATTATTCAAAACCCGCCACAAGCCGTGACAACTGAAGAATCACAAGAACGGTTTAGTCAAAGGGCCGAAGAGCCGGAAGACCTATCCGCTCCAGTACCAGCAAATGCTAATATTGAGTCGGTACCCGATAGTCAGTCGCCTCCAGTTATGGATGAGCTTTCGAATGATGAGGGTCATGACGAGCTGCTAGCTCAGCAAGCTGCTATCGAGGCGCAAGCTGAGCAATATCGTGAAGCAGAGCCTGCACAACCTGCACAAGCTCAGTCTGAAGAAGAAGCTAACCTTGCGCGCACCAAAGCCATGCTGGAGATGCAGCAGCGCATGTCACAACTGTCGCCTTCAGAGGTGGCGGCTCCAGTAAAAAAGTCCGTTGAGGAAGAGTCTCAGGCTGCCCCGCATGCGTCACAAGCGCTCGATGAATTCGCTCGCCAGCAAGACAGCAGCGCTGTTGATAATGAATCAATAGAAACAGGTCAAGAAAGCGAACAACGCAACGCTGATGATGCCGGAACAACGTCAAGCGTAACTATTGCACAAACTTCTGATAGGGTGAGCACCGAAGCGGCTGCAGAAGACACTTTCAGTCTGCCTGCCGACCAGCAACCTCCATTTGATTTGGAAGAAAGTAGCGCAGCGCCTGAACCTGTTGGCGAAGGTCAAATAGCAAGCCATAAGAATTCTTTGTCCAACCAAGTACTTTCGACTACTCCTGTAGAGTCAGAGCCGATGATTCAGTCGCAAGTGCCGCCAACTTCGACTCTGCGTATTGATAGTCATTCCTTGTCGCCAAGATTGCCCAATGGGACGAAATTGGTGATGGCGAGCCAGTTGGATGATTGGGCTGCGTTGATTGAGAAAGCTCAGTTAGCGGGATTAGCCAAGCAGGTAGCGATTCATTCTGCGTATAAAAAAGCGGCGGATGTGATCGTGCTAGACTTGGCTCCCGCACAAGAACATTTACTGAATGACGGACTGAAACAACACTTGCAACAGGCATTGAGTAAGGCGCTCGGTGAAACCGTGTCGCTGCAATTAACTATTGCGGAATCGGAATCTACGCCTTTCAAGTTGCAGCAACGTATCGACACGATGCGTCAAGCGTTTGCCGAACAAGTTGTGAATGATGATCAAAGTATTCAGCATTTAATCAAAACATTTAACGGTAATGTACTGCAAGACAGTATTAAGCCGCAGTAATTTAGGAGTAATACATGTTTAAAGGTGGTATGGGTAATATCATGAAGCAAGCGCAACAGATGCAGGAAAAAATGCAGAAGGCGCAAGAAGAGCTTCAATCCATTGAAGTGGTCGGAGAATCAGGTGCGGGCATGGTGAAAGTGACTATGACCTGTAATCACAACGTGCGTCGTGTCGAAGTCGATCCGTCATTGATGGATGATGATAAAGAGATGCTCGAAGATCTAGTAGCAGCGGCCATCAATGACGCAGTGCGCCGAGTACAGACCACTAGCCAAGAAAAAATGTCGTCGATTACAGGAGGCATGCAAATGCCACCAGGCTTTAAAATGCCGTTCTAGGATTATTCAGCGATGCCTGCGCAATTCAGTCCGTTACTCAACGATTTAATCGACGCCCTTCGCGTGCTGCCGAGTGTTGGCGCGAAAAGTGCCCAGCGTATGGCGTTTAGTCTATTAGAGCGCAACCGTGATGGCGCGTTGCGTTTGAGTCAGGTGCTGCATGATGCAATGGAACACATTTCTCATTGCCAGCAGTGCCGAACGTTTACGGAAAAAGACCGTTGTGATATCTGCGCTCATCCCACCCGTGGTAGCGCAGATGTTATCTGTATAGTTGAAGCTCCGCAGGATGTATTTGCCATCGAGCAGACGGCGCAGTTTGATGGGCGTTACTTTGTGCTGATGGGGCATTTGTCGCCACTGGATGGAATAGGTCCTGAAGACATTGGTCTCAATGAATTGGCAGAACAATTAGATGCTGGTGGCGTCAGTGAGCTCATCCTTGCTACCAACCCCACGGTGGAAGGCGAAGCAACTGCGCATTATATTGCTGAAATGTGTCGCAAACGCAACATCGCGGCGTCACGTATCGCTCACGGAGTCCCTGTTGGGGGCGAGCTTGAGTATATTGATGGGAATACTCTCGGCCACGCATTGAGTGGCAGAAAAACCCTTTAAAATTATCAAAAAGCATTTTCATACCTTGAATTTTCAAAACAAGACCTTACCTCTGGCAATGTTAATAGAGGCTTTGCCAGAGATTCTAACTGGCGTTGTAATTGCACGTTAAAGGAGAAGAGGTCTTATGTCGCAGGCGACACACCAAGAGACTCATGGTTTTCAAACTGAAGTAAAACAATTACTGCAGTTGATGATCCATTCACTGTATTCCAATAAAGAAATTTTCCTCAGAGAACTTGTTTCCAATGCTGCTGATGCGGCAGACAAGTTACGTTTCAAGGCACTATCCGATGATAAGCTTTATGAAGATGATGGCGATCTGAATGTAAAGCTCAGTGTCGATAAAGAGGCCGGTACGATCACGATCAGTGATAACGGCATTGGAATGACGCGCGATGAAGTGATCGAAAATCTCGGTACCATTGCTAAGTCAGGCACCAAAGATTTCTTTAGTCAGTTGACGGGCGATCAAGCCAAAGATTCTAAGCTGATTGGTCAATTTGGTGTCGGCTTCTATTCCGCATTTATTGTTGCTGACAAAGTTATCGTGCGTACCCGCAAAGCTGGCGTTGAAGCTTCGCAAGGCGTCGAGTGGACATCCGCAGGTGAGGGCGAATTTACTATCGCCGACATTGACAAGGCGACCCGCGGAACAGAGATAGTTCTGCACGTTCGGGAAGATGAAAAAGAGTATGTCGACAATTGGAAACTACGTTCTATTGTCGGTAAGTACTCCGATCACATCAGTATTCCAGTGCTTATGTGGAAAGAGCCAGTTGATGAACGTGATGGCCCTGACGGTGAGAAAATCCCAGCGCAGCCCGGTGAGTGGGAAGCTGTTAACAAAGCTACAGCATTGTGGACTCGCGATAAATCTGAAGTGTCAGATGAGGAATACAAAGAGTTTTACAAACATGTTTCACATGATTTTGCCGATCCTTTAACGTGGTCGCATAATCGTGTAGAAGGTAAAACTGAGTACACCAGTTTGCTGTATATCCCCAGCAAAGCACCCTTTGACCTATGGAATCGTGAACATAAGCACGGTCTGAAACTCTACGTTCAGCGAGTGTTTATTATGGATGACGCTGAGCAATTTATGCCAACTTACCTTCGGTTTGTGAAAGGTTTGTTGGATAGCAATGACTTACCGTTAAACGTGTCACGAGAAATTTTGCAAGATAATAAGGTGTCTCAAGCGCTACGCCAAGGATGCACCAAGCGCGTGTTGCAAATGCTTGAGCGCATGGCGAAGAATAACCCAGAAGACTACCAAGCTTTCTGGGCTGAATTCGGAAACGTTTTGAAAGAAGGGCCTGCAGAAGACTTTGCGAATCGTGAGAAAATTGCTGGTCTGTTGCGTTTTGCTTCTACGCACAATGACACTAACGAACAAAGTGTGTCGTTGGATGACTACATTGAGCGTATGAAGGACGGCCAGGATAAAATTTATTACGTGACTGCTGACAGTTATCAAGCGGCGAAAAACAGTCCTCACTTAGAAATCTTCCGCAAGAAAGGCATCGAGGTTCTGCTTCTATCCGAGCGTATTGATGAATGGTTGATGTCGCATTTGACTGAATATAAAGAGAAGTCTCTGCAATCAATTGCACGCAGTGATATCGATTTATCGAAGCTAGATGACGAAGAAAGTAAAAAAGCCCAAGAAGAAGCAGAAAAGCAAGTCGAAGGTGTCACTGAGCGGCTAAAAGCAGCGCTAGGTGATAAGGTGATGGATGTGAAGTATACGCACCGTTTAACTGATTCACCGGCGGTTATTGTGGCAGATGATAATGGCATGACGACGCAAATGATGAAGTTGATGCAGGCTGCAGGCCAACCTGTGCCGGAGGTGAAGTATCACTTTGAAATTAATCCTGAGCATCAGTTGATCAAACACGTTGCAGAGATGCAAGATGAGGCAACTTTTAAGCAATGGGCTGAGGTTCTCTACGATCAGGCAGCGCTGTCGGAACAAGGCAGTTTAGAAGACCCATCTTCGTTTGTACGCAAATTAAACGATTTGTTGATGAGTCTATCAAAATAAGCCCATAATATTTGATTAATGCGAGAAAAAGCGAGCTTTATGGCTCGCTTTTTTATATCGCTGATAAAAGTTGAAGTTATATTTGTAACATACTGAATGTTATAGATAATTACTAAGCATTCAGATGGTTTTCAACGTTAGTCAGTCAGCCATGTTTGGATTTCCATACGCTTTTGGTCTAATGGCCATGGATAATCCTTGCCTTTACCTTGTCAGCTTTAAGCTGAATGTGTAAAGTGCTGGCAGAAAATACAAATTAGCGGAGTACGCAGTATGCGGATCATTCTTTTGGGCGCACCAGGCGCCGGCAAAGGAACACAAGCCCAGTTTTTGATGGGCCGATACAACATTCCTCAAATCAGTACCGGAGACATGCTAAGAGCAGCAATCAAAGCGGGTACCGAATTAGGTTTAGCGGCAAAGAAAGTCATGGATGCCGGACAGTTGGTCTCTGACGATATTATTATCGGTTTAGTCAAAGAGCGTGTCGCTCAACCAGATTGTGCGAACGGCTTTCTACTCGATGGATTTCCTCGCACCATTCCACAAGCTGATGCTATGGAAGCTGGCGGTATTGTGGTGGATCACGTTATCGAGTTTGACGTTCCGGATGATGTGATTGTTGACCGCATGAGTGGGCGTCGTGTGCATCCTGCCTCAGGTCGCGTTTATCATGTAGATTACAACCCTCCAAAAGTAGCAGGTAAGGATGATGTAACCGGCGAAGAGTTGATCATTCGTGATGACGACAAAGAGGATACTGTGCGTAAGCGCTTGGGTGTTTATCATGAGCAGACTAAACCCTTAGTTGATTTTTATCAAACAGCCGCGTCAGATGGTAAATGCCAATACCATAAGATAGACGGTACTCAGGCTGTGAGTGCCGTAAGTCAGCAGCTAGCTGAGTTGTTAGGCTAATTCTGATGCAATCACTGAGCGTCGAAATCACAGGTTTTTATGCAAGTTTGCTTGCTATCTGTTATCTGTATTTGTCAATCTTGGTTGTCAAAGCAAGGCGCTCATCACGCGTAAGTCTGGGTGATGGCGGAGATACTGCCTTACAGCGCCTGTCTCGCGCGCATGGCAATTTTGCTGAGTATGTACCGATAACCTTAATTTTAGCTCTCTGCGTTGAACTTAATACCGATTTCAATTTAATCGTACACATCGCGTGCGCAGCATTGTTATTCGGACGTTTAACTCATGCTTATGGCTTACGGCATCATATTGGTGCAAGTTGGCAACGCATCGTTGGTATGTTGCTAACCTTTGGTGCGATTTTGTTATTAAGTATATGTAACTTAGTGTGGTTGCATTTCTAACTACAAAATCATGAAAAACGGCGCCTTTCGGCGCCGTTTTCAGTTAACAGGGAGAATAATTTACTCGATTATTTGTTTTCGAGTAACTGACTGCCTATTTCAATCTTACGCGGTTTCTTCGCTTCTGGTATTACCCGCTCAAGATCAATGTGTAGCAAGCCGTTTTCCATATCAGCAGAGAGCACTTTTACGTGGTCACCGAGCTGGAATTTACGTTCAAAGTTACGCTCAGAAATGCCTTTGTGCAAGAATTTGCGCTCTTCGTCTTTGCTTTCTTTGCTGCCGGTAACAGTCATCGAGTTTTCTTGTACCTCAATTGACACATCGTCTTTACTAAAGCCGGCAACGGCCATGGTAATTCGGTATTTATCGTCGCCAACAAGTTCAATGTTGTACGGCGGATAAGCGCTTTGTTTCTCAGCGCGAGTTGCTGCGTCAACCAATGACGCTAAATGGTCTGAACCAATGAATGAACGGTAAAGTGGAGATAGATCGATAGTACGCATAGTCATATCCTCAATATAAAGCAATATGTTAATTAATTTGCCCCGATTACTCGGCGACGGTTATGTCGACCTCTGTTGAGCATCGACAATTCCTATTTAAGATCATTTCAATGCTTTTCAAGAATAAAAAATAAAATAAATTTTATCTTGTTGATTTTAATAGTTTTAATTTTGCGAAAAAATGTATTGTGTTGTCGAGGAATCGCGTGTTCGGCATTTTCTCTGTGCGAATTTAAGTTTTTCCTGTTGCGGACGATAAATTACCTGAGAGAGAGGGCAAATTATGAATTATCAACGTTATTTTTCCGGCTATAAGCTACTTCCTAAGCAACACTTGGTCAGTGGTGAAGCGCTGAGTAAGCAGTACCGTGGGCGCGAGTTTCACGATAGTGTTGTTACTGGTTTTAATCAGTTAACTGAAAAATTCAACTGGGCACGGTCGCGAGCTGAGCAGGAGTTGCTGTTAGATAAGCGTCAGCAGTTTATGTTGACAGCTATTCGCAAAATCGCCAGCAAGTCAGCCCGAATGGCTGCTTAACAACGCTATATCAACTTCTCAAACCAGCGGTTTGCGCGCGGTATGTAGTAGTTATCCATATCTAGAGACGTAATGACTAAGGTTGCCTTACCACTGATCTCTTCGAGTGGGACGAACCCATAGACGCGCGAGTCGGCGCTATGATTGCGGTTATCCCCAAGCACCAGATAGTGCCCCTCTGGAACTGTCACCACTGGAAAACTGGCGAGTTCACTGTGCGGAGCGCTCAAGCGTAAAGCATGATGATGCCCAACTAACTGCTCCATGCGGTCATCGTCTTCACCTAATTGGGGTTGCAGCTCTCCATTAATGACCAATTGATTATTAAGCATGGCCACTTGATCACCGGGCAGTCCAATAATGCGCTTGATTAAACGCTCATTGGCAACCTTAGATTCAAAAGTGATGATGTCTCCACGCTGCGGCGTGGCTAATTGCATAATAGGAATATCTGAAAAAGGCACGTCCAAACGGTAGGCCATTTTTTCAACAAACACTCGGTCGCCTTCCACAATTGTCGGTAACATTGAACCACTCGGTACATGGTACCAATCCGCTATACTGCTGCGGCAGGCGAATAAAAGAACAAGAAAAATCAAGAAACCATAGTTTTGGCGAAAAAACGTTTTAAGCCCAGACATTGAACTCTCCCTTATCAGACCCACTTTACTCTAATTCCAAATCGGTGTAATACCAGCGCTAAACTGTAAACGATTGTTACTTATTGCGTTGTAAACAAGGAACCTCAGGATGAACAGCATATTCAAATTCAGTGTACTGATTTTACTCGTCTTAGGGCTCTGTGGCTGCTTAGAGAAGGGGCAATCGGATGTCTCTGAAAAGTTAGCGTGGTTAATGCACGCGGATCCCGTGGCAGATGCAAATACTGCGATAGATGCGGCTGACCTACGCTTACTCGCAGTACATAATCATCATTTGAAAATGCCATTAAATATCGAGAGTTGTTTGGTTGAAAAGCTAGGTTACCGAACACTCAGCAATGAGGATTTTGCTTACGGTAGTTATGACTATCAGCGTTTTGGTGCGCTCGCGCAACTCTATGCGAACTGGTACAACAATACAATTTTATTGTATCTGGAGGATAGCAACGCGAACCAATGTGGGCCTGCAGCACAGATTAATAAATAAAGCGACTTCAGCGAGCACGAAGAAGAACGAGCAAACCGCAAAACTAGCTACATACGGTCTTGTTGCGCCCTCCAGTTTTAGCCTTATAGAGTAGTTTATCACACGCTGATACCCACTCTTGCGCTGACATATTACTGGCTTTTTGACATACTCCGATACTCACTGTTACCGACTGCGCCGCAAGCATCTCAGAATCTGCAACAGCTAGTCTGAATCGCTCAGCAATAGTTCTGGCCGACTCAGCATCTGTGTCATGCAACAAAACTAAAAACTCTTCTCCACCGATCCTGAATAATTTATCCGGGGCACGGAAATTTTCCTGCATCAAATGCGCAATACTTTTCAACGTATCATCGCCTGCATTGTGGCCAAATTGGTCGTTAATCGCTTTGAAATGATCAACGTCTATTATCAGCATTGTCACTGGTGTTTGATAGCGCTGTTCAATACTGATTGCTTGCAGTACGGAGTCATTTAACGTTGCTCGATTATGCAATCCGGTTAAAGTGTCTGTATATGAGAGGGTAACTAACAGCCGATTCTGGTTGTAAATCTCGCGCATACACATGAACACGAAACCGCTTGTGCCAACTAGCACTAACATGAAACGGGAAAACTCGTTAAATTGCATAATGTTATAGGCGAAAGGTGTAATTACAATCAGGAAAGCGCCATTGACCCATGCTGCTAGTCGCACGGGTAGAACAAAGTACAAAACAAATAGTGCTGCAAATGACCAAAATGATGCTGATATACCGAGTTTATACAGCGAAAATACGGAAAGCCCCGTAATCACCGGTGCGATCCCAAACAGGCTCATGTTTAAACTGTAATTATCATGGTGGCAGCGATACGCGGTTGCCAGATAAAGCGTTATCAAGCCTGCAATACCAGCAGCCAGCAAATACTCACCTTGAATGAGGTCGACAACCATAAAAGGAAATAGAATGACGCAAGAGACCAAGGCAATATTTCTGGTTGAATTGACCACAAAGTTCGGGATTGGCTCGGCAACGTTATCTTGCATGATGCACTCTTGGAATACGGCTACTATCAATTTAGTCGTAAATCTCGAATCTGTCACGTGAGTGCAAATTTGTGACTAGCTTAATACCTGCTTGAATTGTTGCCAGGCGTAGTAGGCATGCAGGGCAGGGCGGCGGGCGAATGCAAATGGAAAGGTTTTTAACGGACTTTGCCAAAACGGAAAGTCAGGTAATACATTTGGTTCCATTAATAGCTGTGCCAAGCGCTTACCTGCCTGCACGGAAAACGCGAGCCCGGATCCACAATAGCCAGCGCTGTAGAGTAATCGTTCGTCTTTAGCATGATAAATTCGCGGGAAATCATCGTAGGAAACTGCGACCCAACCACTCCAAAAATGCGAAATACTGATATTACTTAGGTTAGGGAAGGTATCTTGCAGTCCTTGCATTAAAGCTACCTTGTATTTGTCAGCTGAAGCATGTTTTCCTCTAACTGCGCCGCGGCCACCGAACAGCAAGCGATTATCGGGCAATAATCGGTAGTAATATTTTAGTGGCCGTGTATCCATGGTCATCAAACCATCGCGCATGCCTAATTCATCTAATTGCTGTTGATCCAAGGGATCGGTAACGATAATCGATGAGATGACAGGGAATAGTTTATCTTTAAGTTGCGGCACGAGATTGCGTTGTCCATAAGCATTGCTAGTGACAATCAAATGCTTGGCCCGCATTGTTCCAGCTGGAGTCGTTACTGTGTGAAAGTTGCCGGTCGACGTTACATGACTAACCGGGCTATGACCATAGATTGTCGCACCAGCATTCACAGCTTGCTGTGCCAAGCCCTGGCAGAATTGCCATGGGTTGATGGCGAACGCTGACGGATAATAAATCCCGCCATGAGAATGTGTGCCTGCTAAATAGGTATCGGAAATCGTTTGTGCGTCAAGTACTTCAATACTTTCACTGTAACGTTGAGTGACTATTTCTGCATGCTGCTCAAGTGGTTGCATGGCTGCCGCTGAATGCGCGAGTTTTAGGTAGCCACCGCACACTTTGTCACATTCGATCCCGGCGTCAATCAGATTGGCAATATCGTTGATGGAGCTTAAGTATTCTGCATACAGAGCTTCGCTTACGCTATCACCAAAGCGCTTGCGTAATTGTTCCACGCCTAACCGCCCCGTGCCGGGAAGGACAAAACCACCATTGCGACCACTGCAGCCCCAGCCGGGTTGGTTGGCCTCCAATACACAAGCATTAACGCCATAGGATTGCGCCAGCTCTAAAGCTGCAGACAGCCCTGTATAGCCACCACCGATGATTGCAACATCCACATCCATGCTGTCGGTTAGCTGGGGATAATGGTTGGCATCGCGCCCATCTGCCCAAAAACTATCGGGCCTGGTTGCATTGGATGGCGGGAGGGGATCAACTAACGGGTCGTACATACAGCGCTATGCGACTCGTTCAAATGGTAATATCATCTCAGCAGCAGTGCACGTGCATATGCCTGGGCATACAGGGCACTGGTAGTTTTCTTCTAGTGCCAAACGTTGCCAACGATTGGCATGTTTTTTAACGAGCTCCCCACCGCATGCACTAAAATAACCATATGCAGAGTTATTTGGACTTGCCAGCCATATGTGTGCAATACCGGCTATGGCTCCTTGTAGTTTCGCTTGTTCAATCGAACGCTTAAGCAAGGTCGCGCCAATGCCTAACCCGCGAAACGTAGCATCTACCGTATTGCATTTGAAATAGCACACTTGCTCTTTGGGGTGTGGCCAATCTGTAGGCGTGCACCATTCATCGACATCCCAATTTTGCGGCGCATAGGTAAGACGAAAACCCACTAACAGACCTTCATTAATCAAGTGACTCTGTTCAATTTGGTCAGGTGCAAACTCACCGTGAGGAATAACCGCTATCCAGCTCGCATTAATATCATCTTGCCAACCTTTGTGATAAATCGTGGTTAGCGAGTCAGGGTCAAGGTAATTGTCGCCGTGCACATGATTGCCCAAGGCAATGACAGCAGCAAAATGTTGTGGTGCGAAGGGAATATAGTTAACGTTCATGTTGGGCTTTGTCGCTAGGCTTTTTGCCGTTGTTTTAGCACATCAATGACATCTGATAAACTTAAACCACTGGCCTGCAGTAAAACAAGCAAATGATATAGCAAGTCAGCGGATTCATTCTTTAGTTCTTCCAAATCTTGTACCGTCGCTGCCAATGCCGTTTCCACCCCTTCCTCACCTACTTTTTGCGCAATTCGCTTGATCCCCTTGGCGTAGAGCGCAGCGGTATAACTGGATTCTGGATCGGCATCTTTACGCGCTGCGAGTAAGCGTTCTAAATCCGCTAAAAAGGTGAAATCGGCTACTTCACTACTATCCCAGCAACTCTCCGTGCCCTTATGGCAGGTTGGCCCCTGTGGCTGGGCTAACACGAGCAAAGAGTCGTTGTCACAATCACTGTGGATGCTTACTAACTGCAACGTATTGTTGGATGTCTCTCCCTTGGTCCATAAGCGGTTTTTAGAGCGACTAAAAAAAGTTACTAAGCCACTGTCTAAGGTTTTTTCAACTGCCGCCTGGTTCATAAACCCTTGCATCAATACTTTTCCGCTCACACTATCCTGTACAATGGCTGGAACTAGGTCGTGCATTTTTTCCCAGTCGACGGAATCAAGTGTTTGTTGAGTGATTTGCATGTTCATCCCTTACCCTTGTGCGCGAAAATCGTGGCGAATAGCAACGCCTTGCTGGCGCAAAAAGCCCTTTAATTCTTGTATATCAATAATCGATTTATGAAATACCGATGCCGCGAGAGCACCATCTACGTCAGCTTGTTGAAATGCATCGGCAAAGTGCTGCATCTCACCGGCACCACCAGAGGCAATTAACGGGACTTTACAGGCTGCTCGAACCGCAGATAGTTGAGCGAGATCATAGCCCTTGCGAACGCCATCTTGGTTCATGCAATTAAGTACAATTTCTCCGGCCCCACGGGATTGGACTTCTTTGATCCAATCTATAGTTTGCCACTGGGTTTGCTGTGTGCGCGATTCGTCACCAGTGAATTTATACACTTCATAGCATTGATTTTCAGCATTGTAGAAACTATCGATACCAATAACTACACATTGTTGACCGAAAATATCATGCAGCTGGTTGATCAAGTTGGGGTCAGTTAACGCAGGTGAATTGATGGATATCTTATCCGCACCCATTTCCAGAATTCGGCCCGCATCCTCAATAGACTTAATACCACCGGCGACACAAAATGGAATGTCAATCACCTCGGCGATACGGCTAACCCAGCTTTTGTCTACTACACGCTGATCACTGGACGCGGTGATGTCATAGAAGACTAATTCATCAGCGCCTTCGTTGGCGTAACGCTCAGCCAGTGGGACAATGTCACCAATAACTTCGTGATTGCGAAACTGTACGCCTTTAACAACCATGCCGTCTTTTACATCGAGACAGGGGATTATGCGCCTTGCCAACATTGGATTGCCTCCTTGACAGTAAACTTGCCTTCTAACAGTGCACGCCCGAGGATCACCCCACTGACGCCAGTCGGCTTGAGTATCTCAATATCGCCGATCGAGCCAATCCCACCTGAGGCTTGCCATTGAATATTGGGAAATAATTCACTCATTTCATTGTAGAGCTGGTGATTGGCACCCTGTAGGGTACCGTCACGGCTAATGTCGGTACACAACACATGTTGAGCACCCGCATCCAAAAGGTCATTGAGTAAATGTTCAATCGAAACGCCGCTATTTTCCTGCCAGCCATGTGTGGCAATAAACTTGTTGCCTTGCGCATCAATGTTGATATCTAACGCTAAAACAATTTTGTCGCCGCCGTACCGGGCCAGCCATTCGCGGATCAAGGCCGGTTGTTTAACGGCCAGTGAGCCGATAACTACTCGTGCTACGCCAATTGACAATAACTGCTCCACATCAGACTCAGCGCGGATACCACCGCCCGCTTGAAATTGCATGCGTTGGGTTTTAACCATCGCTTCTATCAAGCCCAGTTGGCGTTTGCTGGTGTCTTTGGCACCAGTTAGATCAACTATATGCAGCCATTCAGCTCCTTGATCTGCATAGTTGTGGACCACGGCAACCGGATCAAAGGCATAATCGGTTTTCTGCGCATAGTCGCCCTGATACAGGCGAACTACATTTCCATCAATTAAATCGATAGCGGGGATGATCATTATAAACTCACAAAATTCTGTAGTAATTGGGCGCCGGCTTCTCCAGATCGTTCTGGGTGGAATTGAACACCAAAAAAGTTATTGCGTTGAATTGCGGCAGAGAAACGCGAACCGTACTCGCAGCTGGCAAGCGTATGCTCAAACGGCGCGATAGCAAAGCTATGCACAAAATAGAAGAAACTGCCGTTTGGAATGTGCTTGAACAAGTCATTGTGCTGAACTGCGTCAACCGCATTCCAGCCCATGTGCGGAAGGCGCAAATCACCGACTTGCATACGTCGTACTTCACCAGGTATGAGATCTAGACAATCAGTCCGTTCACTGGTGCTTTCCTCTGACCAACTGACCATTAGCTGCATGCCTAAACATACGCCCAGCACTGGCTGAGTCAGTGACTTTAGCGTTGGCACTAGCTGTTTATGATGAATACTCGCCATGGCGGCATTCGCACTCCCTACACCCGGTAAAATAACTTTATCCGCTTGGGTGATAATCGCAGGGTCGTCGCTGACAGCCACTGCAACATTGAGTCGGTCAAAGGCAAACTTTACCGAGGAAATGTTGGCACACCCGGTATTAACAATCACGATTCGTTGTTGCATGCCTACAATGCTCCCTTACTGCTGGGTAATGCATCACCACTTTTCTGAATGGCTTGACGCAAGGCGCGACCAAATACTTTGAAGAGGCTTTCGACTTGATGATGAGCATTACCTTCAGTTGTCGATAAATGCAGACTTAAGCCCATAGATTGCGCCAAAGAGTAGAAAAAGTGTTGCACCATTTCGGTCGCCATTTCGCCGACGGATTCGCGGGTGAAATTGGCTTTAAATACCAGGTGTGGTCGGTTAGAAATGTCTAAGATACACTCGGCGCGGCACTCATCCATGGGTAAGGCAAAGCCAAAACGGCCAATGCCGCGTTTATTACCCAACGCCTTTTTCAACGCTTCGCCAATGGCCAGTGCAGTATCTTCAACGCTATGATGATCATCGATGTGAAGATCGCCATCAACACTAACATTTAGCTCAAAGCCACCGTGGGTGGCGATTTGATCGAGCATGTGGTCAAAGAAACCGATCCCCGTTTGGATTGTCGACTTGCTGCTAGAGTCTAAATTTACCTTGACCCGGATATCGGTTTCGGAGGTCTTTCTGACCACTTCTGCAACGCGCGACGAATGCAGTAACTCTTGCTCAATGGCTCGCCATCCAAATGAGTCCCGCGCGTACTGTAAGCCGCGGATACCCATGTTCTCGGCGAGTTGAATATCGGTTTTACGGTCGCCGATCACGAAGGAGCGAGTAAAGTCGATTTTACCTTGCTGCAGGTAGTCTTTGACCAACCCGAGTTTCGGTTTTCGGCAAGTGCAATCGTCATTATCAAAATGCGGACAAATAAGCACATCGGCAAACTGCACACCTTGACTGGTGAAAACGTTCATCATGGCATTATGTGGCGCATCAAAGTCAGCCTGTGGAAAGCTGTCAGTGCCCAGGCCATCTTGGTTGCTGACCATTACCAAGGTAAAACCCGCTTGCTGCAATTTCAGCAGAACAGGGATCACATAAGGTTCAAAGACTAGCTTTTCCAAACTGTCCAGTTGCTTATCAATCGGCGGCTCTTCAACGAGCGTTCCGTCGCGGTCGATAAATAAAATAGCCTGTTGCATTAGCGCTGCTCCTCGGCGGAAAAGAAAGTATTAATAAGGTCTAAAAGTCGGTCGTTTTGGGCTGGCGTCCCGATCGAAATTCGCAAACAGTCATTCAATTTAAGCTGCTTAGATTGGTCGCGGATCAACATGCCGTTTTCCACCAGATACGTCATTAAGCCATCTTTCTGGGGGCAGCGGAATAAAATGAAATTGGCCTCTTGAGCTCCAACTAATTCTATCGCGCTATATTTCATCAATGCACGGGTTAGACGTAGACGCTCATCAGCAATGATGGCAACCTGTTCGCGCATGCGGTTAACCGGCCCGTCAGCCAAAGCCTGTGCTGCTATCTGTGCTACGGGCTCAGGAATGGGATAGGGAGCAATGACTTTGAGTAAGGTCTGAATGATGGCTTCTGATGCTAACGTGAATCCGCAGCGCAAGCCTGCTAACGCAAAGGCTTTCGATAACGTTCTAAGAACGACTAAATGCGGGTAATCAGCTAAGCGTGACGCCCATTGTTGACCAATAGCAAACTCAATGTAGGCTTCATCTACCACCACTAAAGCTGAATCTGCGAATGCGGTGAGGATGGTTTCAATTTGCGCTTGTGCTACTACATTCCCTGTGGGGTTATTGGGCGAACAGATAAACACCAGATTAACCTTATCCCGCTGCGCTAGCATCGCATCAATATCGAGCTCGAATGTGTCAGTCTGCGGCACACTGATAACACCAACATCGCAGGTTTCTGCGCTGATCGCGTACATCCCATAGGTTGGCGGGCAGATCATGATATTCGACTGACCGGGCTGACAAAATGCACGGATCAGTAGCTCAATACCTTCATCGGCTCCGCGGGTAACCAGCACCTGCTCAGGTGCAAGGCCTGCATAGTTCGCGTATTGCTGCACTACTGCGCTGGGTTGACATGAAGGATAACGATTGAGCTTGGTATCATCTAATTGATACGGATTGCTATACGGCGATTCATTTGCATTCAACCAATCTTGGCCACCGCTATATAGTCGACGGGCACTCTCGTAAGGTTTTAACTTTGCAATATTCGCATTGGTTAGGCGAGACAATAAAGTGCTCATTGGTTTTCCTTATCGAATGCGTCTAGTCGTATTGCTACTGCATTTCCGTGGGCATCTAATCCTTCAGCGTTAGACAGGGCAAGCAAAGTTGGCGCAAGTGCTTTAAAACCTGCCGGTGATAACTCTTGCACTGTGTAGCGGCGCATAAAATCGAGCAGGCCCAAACTGGAATACATTCGAGAGTATCCATACGTCGGCAGCACGTGATTGGTTCCGCTGGCATAGTCACCTGCTGACTCAGGCGACCAGGCGCCAACAAAAATACTACCCGCGTTACGGATAGAAGGAAGCCAATTCCGCGCATTTTCCGCCTGTACAATCAAGTGTTCAGGGGCATATTGGTTACTTACAGCAATGGCTTGAGCAAAGTCTTCAGTTAATATATAGCGACTGTGTTGCATGGCTGCGCTGGCGATTTCATTGCGCGAAAGTTTAGCTAATTGTTGATCAACCGCTTGCTCAGTCGCGCGGATGAGGGTCTCGCAGTTGCTGACCAAAACGGCTTGCGAATCTTTGCCATGCTCAGCTTGTGAGAGTAAATCAGCAGCAACAAAGTCTGGATTGGCTTTTTCATCAGCGAGTACCAACACTTCAGAAGGGCCCGCGGGCATATCAATTGCTGCGCCTCCAGCTAGTGTGCTAACTTGCTGTTTAGCCTCTGTGACAAAACTATTGCCTGGGCCATAAATCTTATCAACTTTAGGAATACTTTCGGTACCAAACGCCATACCGGCAATGGCCTGAGCTCCGCCGCATAAAAATACTTGGGTTATCCCACAGAGACTTGCTGCGTAGCGAATTTCTGCTGCAATTTTCCCAGTCTTATTCGGTGGTGTACACAACACGATGGTTTGACAACCGGCAACTTGAGCCGGTACGCCAAGCATCAACACTGTGGAGGGCAGGGGTGCAGTACCCCCAGGTATATATAAACCAACGTTAGCGATTGCTTGGGTTAGTTGTTGGCAGCGCACACCGGGCATCGTTTCAATATCCACGGCGTTTGGCTTTTGCGCCTCATGAAAGCGTTTAATATTGCTGTAAGCAGTATCGATCGCCTGTTTCGTCACAGGGTCAAGACTTTCAACAGCATTTGTTATCTCGTTGCTATCAAGCGCTAATTGGTCTAGATCTGCACCATCAAATTGACGCGTGAGCGCAAGAATGGCTGAATCGCCATTGATTCTCACATCGTCGATAATTTGCTTAACGGTTGCGCTGAGTGTTGCGCTATCGGAAAGCGCAGGCCGTTCGAGTACTTTGGCTTGAGCTTCCTCATTGAGTAGGTTCCAAGTAATCATTGCACTACCTCATTAACCCATCATTTTTTCGATTGGCATCACGAGAATTGAACTACAGCCCAATGATTTTAGTTTTTCCATGGTCTCCCAAAACAGGGTTTCCGGGCTTACAACGTGTACAGCAACGATTTCATCGCTGCTGGCCAATGGTAATACGGTTGGGTTCTCGGCACCGGGCAGTAATCGTTTAACTTGTTCTAGGTACGCTTTTGGTGCGTGTAACATGATGTATTTACTTTCTTTCGCTTGAGTAACGCCGTCAATGCGAGGTAATAGGCGATTGATCAACTCTTGCTTCTCATCGCTGAGTGGACGCGCGCTTTGTATTAACACTGCTTTGGATTCAAATACGGTGTCTTTCTCACGCAATCCGTTCGCTTCTAGCGTAGCGCCGGTTGAAACTAAATCGCAGATGGCGTCAGCTACGCCTGCTCGCGGAGCAACTTCAACCGAACCGGTAAGCATAACTGCAGCAGCATCAATCGCATTTTGCTTGAAGAAGCGTTCCAGCAAAAAGGGGTAGGTTGTCGCTACTTTCTTACCTTGCAATGCATTAACGTCAGCGTATTCCATTTCATTTGGGATCGCGATGGATAAACGGCAACCACCGTAATCCAGTTCACGCAGGGTTTTAAACTCGTGTGGGCGGTTTGCCGCCGCCCGCTCGAGCATTTTCTCTTCGAGCTCATTTTGACCAATAAAGCCCAGATCGACGATGCCATCCATGACTAACCCAGGGATGTCATCATCGCGCACTAATAATAGGTCTATCGGCTGATTGGTAGAATGGGCAATGAGCAGACGATCGCGAATTTGTAATTTAATCCCTATTGCTTTCAATAACGCGATGCTATCGTCGCTCAATCGACCTGACTTTTGCACGGCGATACGCAGTCGTTTAACGTCACTCATGGAACCCCATCCTCTTTTAGTGTTTAATTTTTACAGCGCACAAACAAAAAACCCCCGGAAGTGTCCTCCGAGGGTGTTGTTATTCTCACGCCGCCGGAAGGACAATAAACCTTCCAGCACGAACCTGAAAGGCTATGCTTTATGATGGTGATGAGCGGCGCAAATAAAATTCATGTGTTAGTAAAATCCGGTTTGACCTGAAAAAAGATTAATCTAGGCCGTTAACGAGCCGAAACATTAACCAAGTGGCAGCAATTTTGCAACGGTTTTACCGCGGACTTTGATAATTTAATCACTTTTGTTGGCTATAACGTAAAACTTTTAGTTATATCTAACATCTAACTAAAGAGTGCATAAGCACATTTGTTGGCGAGGGCAAGCGATGAGTAACGACCTATTGTTTTCCGTACTTCCACGCAGAGGAACAGTACCGATCAAAGAGGATCGTGGTAATGTGAAAAAAGTAGTCAAGAAAACGCCAATTCATCCGTCGCCGGACGAAGAAAATGTGTCGCTTGTGCGTGAAAAAGACGCGAGGGATGAAAACCAGCATGGACACCAAGAGTCGAGAGGATCCAGCGACGAACAGCAAGAGTCAAAAGACTACAGCGATGAGCACGTTGGACTCATCATCGATACTACCGATGAAAATATTGCTGCGGATGATGAACCTATCATACACAACAAAAAAGAGTATTTGCATGACGCAAGTACACATGAAAAGGAAGACAATGAGCCAGATGAGGGCGAACACTTAGATATCACGGTGTAGCCAAATAAACGTACTTCTTCTTGTCCTGTCGCCATTGACTAAGTAATATTGCGTCGCTCAAACGTTTGGCGCATGCCAAAATAACGCCTGGATTTAGGATTACCCCATGAAACGGACTTTAAAGTGCTTCAGTGCGCTGTTTTTATTTGCTTTTTTATTCCCAACCTATGCGAACAATACGCTGATCCCAGTAGAGGCGTACGGTGCGTTACCTTCGACAAGCTTATTTTCGATATCCCCTAGTGGGCAGTTAGTAGCATTTCGAGATGTTTCAGGAGAATATGACCTGTTAGTTGTGCAAAACAGAATGAATGGTGAACTCATTCGGGCTGCACGTATCGACAACATCAATCCAAATACACTCTACTTCGTCAGCGATAATGTGGTCATTTTGGTGGCGACCAAGAATATTAAATTGCCGGGCTATAAAGGCCGCCATGACTCTAGTTGGGCTTATGCGTTTAATTTGGAGACTGGGGGGATCAATGCTCTGCTAGAGCAAGGGTTCGGGATTTATAAAGGGCAAACTCAGCTGGGGCGGATTATTGGCATTTCACCCGATAAAAAATATGCGTTCATGCCAGCCTATGAAAGTCCCGGCAGATACAACTTGTATAAGGTCAATTTAGAGAATAAACGTAAACCCAAAGTTTATCAGCGTGGCACCGCCGATACTGACGATTTTTTCCTTAATAACCAAGGCGAGGTTATCGCCCGCGAGCGCTTTAATAATGAAGAAAACCTGCATCGTATTGAAGCGCGGATTAACGATGAGTGGGTTGAAATTTATCGCGAAGAAACCGATATCCGCACTAAGGGATTTTCCGGCGTAACCTCCGACCAACAACATCTTGTATTTAGTTCTTACTCGGACTATAGCGATCGACGTGCGTACTACACGATGGCGTTAGCCGATGGTTCAATTTCAGCCCCCTTATTTCATGATGACAATAAAGATGTCAGTCATCTCATAACTGACTTGCAGCGGGTTGTGCATGGTGCTGCATTCTCAGGCTTTGAGCCGAGTTATTATTTCTTTGATGAAAAGCTCAATGCGCGGATGCGAGGTATTAATAAAGCGATGCCGGAGAACTCCTTTGCGATTAAGGATTACTCCGATAATTGGCAAAACATCATTTTTTTCATGCAGGGGAAAGATAGTGTTGGTGAATATATTCTGTATGCGAAAGGTGCATTACAGTTACTTGCATCGAGCCGTCCTGATATCCCAGTAGATTCTGTTAGCCCAGTTGTTGAGCAAGTGATCACTGCGCGAGATGGATTAAAGATTCCTACGCTTGTGACTATTCCGCGTGGGAAAACAGCAAGCAAGTTGCCTGCGATAGTCATGCCACATGGTGGGCCTGCGTCGCATGATAGCAAGGGATTTGACTATTTGGCGCAGTTTTTTGCTAACCGTGGCTTTATCGTGATCCAGCCGCAGTTTCGAGGCAGCTCGGGTTTTGGCCGTGCGTTTCGCTATGCTGGACATGGCGAATGGGGGCGAAAGATGCAAGATGACGTTACCGATACAGTATTAGCGCTTACCGAAGAAGGTAAAATTGATCCCCAGCGGGTCTGTATTGTCGGTGGAAGTTACGGCGGATACGCTGCGTTGGCAGGAGCTGCTTTTACCCCGGAACTTTATCGTTGCGCAGTATCAATCAATGGTGTTTCAGATGTGGAACGGATGCTAAAAGATGAACGTAAGGACTATGGCAGTGATCACTGGGTAGTTGCGTATTGGGAAGATGCTATTAGTCGAGGCGAGGTGGATGAGTCTCATTTAGCCGCGATTTCACCAATTAATCATGTGAGTCAGATCCAAGCGCCAATCTTATTGATCCATGGCGAGTATGATGAAAGTGTGCCAATCAAACAGTCTGAGCGAATGCTTGATGCTCTTGAGGATGCAGACAAGACTGTCGAGTTTTTAGAACTCGAGGACGGTAACCACTTTCTGAGTAGCGCACAAAATCGTATGCGAGCAATGCAGGCGATTGCAGCGTTTGTCGAAAAGCATATGCAATAAAGTTTTAAGCTTTACGGCTCTTTAGCCATGCTCACAAGAGCAATGATATGGGCATGGCTAATTCAGCAAACTTAATTTCAATGATTTGACTTCCCTCACTGATCTGCTTTTATTGTTGCAATAAATGAGAGTGCTATTGGCGCTTTTTTAGATGTCGTTGGGAGCTTGAGCATGCAAGAGTTTAGTTTCGCTACAACCGCGAGAATGACCGTGGGCCAGCCAGTCGCCGATGTTCTTAGGGCCTACTGCGCGCGCCAGCGACTTTCCAACGTAATGATCGTTACAGATGCAGGGATCCAAGCAGCTGGCCTCTTAGGCTCCACGTTGACTGAATTGCAAAATCAAGGCATTGAGGTGGTGGTGTTTGACGCGGTTGAACCCGACCCTTCCTCGGCCACCGTGTTAAGTGCGATTGATCTAGCTAAATCAGCGAATGCACAGGTCATCATAGGTTTTGGCGGCGGTAGCTCCATGGATGTGGCTAAGCTGGTAGCATTACTATCTCACCCTGACAACCAGCAGTCGTTAGACGCTGTTTTTGGTGTCGATCAAGCACGCGGACAGCGCTTGAACTTAGTACAAGTGCCTACAACCGCAGGTACCGGATCAGAGGTTACGCCGATTGCCATAGTGACAACCGGGGGCACAACAAAAGCCGGCGTGGTTTCCGATCGTTTGCAGCCAGACTTGGCTATTCTAGATCCTGATTTGACTCTGGGTTTACCTCCTCACATCACGGCTGCGACCGGCATCGATGCCATGGTGCATGCGATTGAAGCGTACACCAGTAAAATCCGGAAAAACCCGTATTCCGACATGCTGGCACGCCAAGCATTACAAATACTGAGCCACAATATCCACACCGCAGTGACAGAAGGAAGTAACCGGGAAGCAAGAGCCAATATGCTGTTAGGTGCGATGCTAGCTGGTCAGGCATTCGCGAATGCGCCCGTCGCCGGAGTACATGCTTTAGCTTATCCCTTAGGTGGCCACTTTCACATTTCTCATGGTTTAAGCAACGCATTGGTATTACCGCATGTGCTTAAATTTAACCATAGTCATGCCATGGCACTTTACGCAGAATTAGCGCCCTTACTTTGTTCGTCAATCACTTCGGATGTGCCGCAAGCAGAAGCCTCAATGGCACTGATTGACTATTGTGCAAATATTAGTTCAGAACTGGGGCTGCCCGAGCGTTTGCGCGACTGCAATGTACCGAAGGAGTTTTTACCACAGTTGGCAGAGGATGCTATGTTGCAACAGCGTCTGCTGGTGAATAATCCGCGCACAATCACCCGTGACGATGCATTCAAGATCTATCAAGAGGCTTTTTAATGACCAGTCAACCAAAAGCGAAGCGAGATGCATACCGCCAATTTTACGCGATGGAGTCACGCTGGAGTGATAACGACATTTATGGGCACATCAACAATGTAGTCTATTACAGTTACTTTGATAGTGCAGTTAATCGCTTTCTAATCGAACAAGCGGGGTTAGATATTCACCATGGAACGACAATCGCTTATGTGGTTAATTCACAGTGTAACTATTTTATTCCCATTGCGTATCCGCAGACCGTAAATGTGGGGCTTCAGGTCAGCAAGCTGGGCAAGAGTTCAGTAACATATAGTCTCGCTATTTTCGCCGATGATAGCGATGAAGCTGCTGCAGTTGGTGAGTTTGTCCATGTTTTTGTAGATCGAACGAAAGGGCTAAGCACACCGATTCCGGTAACTATTAGAAACGCTTTAGCATCTCTTGTTGTCGATTGATTTCAATAAGGTCTAGTTTTTTACTTAATCGTCTGGCTTTTCCGTGTTCGATATCACAGTACCACGCTTAATTGATAAAATTGATTAAACGTTTCAACTTTACCAATTATCCTTTTCTTACCTGACTTTTTACTATAGCCATCAATTTCAACAGGAAATGATCGCACGCCTCTTATGGTGTGTAGAAATACAGCAATTTATTTCCGATGGCGTCAAGCCATTACTATTTATAACTAATGGAGAAAGAAACATGGCATTAATCAATACTGCAATCAAACCGTTCAAAGCGAATGCATTCAAAAACGGTGAATTTGTTGAAGTCAGCAGTGATGACATTAAAGGTAAGTGGGCTGTATTTGTGTTCTACCCAGCGGACTTCACTTTTGTATGTCCGACCGAACTAGGCGACGTAGCGGACAAATATGAAGAGCTACAATCACGCGGTGTGGAAGTATTCTCAGTATCAACTGACACGCACTTCACCCATGCTGCATGGCACGAAGCTAGTGACACTATTGGCAAAATCAAGTTTGCGATGATTGGCGACCCAACCGGTGAAATTACACGCAACTTTGATTGTATGCGAGAAAATATGGGCCTTGCGGACCGTGCCACTTTCGTGGTTGACCCTGATGGCATCATTCAAGCGATGGAAATTACTGCTGAAGGTATAGGTCGTGATGCAGATGATTTGGTACGCAAAGTTAAAGCCGCTCAATATGTAGCATCACATCCAGGTGAGGTATGTCCTGCAAAATGGAAAGAAGGTGAAGCAACGCTAGCTCCTTCACTAGACCTTGTCGGTAAGATCTAAGCCCGATTTCTAGCGGCAAACAAAGCAGGGAGTGGTCTCCACTCCCTTTCTCAAACTGACAAATAAGAGGCGAATTACAGTGTTAAACCAAGATATATTAAATGCATTAAAAGGCTACTTCGAGTCAATGCAGAAAAAGATTACGTTCGTCGTGCAAACCGGTGAGCACAGCAAGCGCGATGAGCTTGTGTCTTTTCTGTCAGATATTGCCGGAGTCAGTGATAAAATTACAGTTGAACAGCGCGATACAGGCGGAACATTGCGCAGTTCGGTTAGCTTTTTGCTTGAATCTGACGGCCAAGATACCGGGATCCGTTTCTCTGGCGTACCAGGCGGACACGAGTTCAACTCTCTAGTCTTGGCGATTTTGCATGCATCAGGTACAGAGTTAAAAATTGATGATAGTTTGAAACGTATTATTCAAGCTGTTGACGAAGATTTACATTTTGAAGTCTTTATCAGCCTTAGCTGCCACAACTGCCCAGACGTTGTTCAAGCGGTCAACCAGTTTGCACTATTAAATCCAAAGATTAGTGCAGAAATGATTGATGGCGGAGTCTATCCGCAGTTGATTGAAGAACGAGACATTCAGGGTGTCCCCAGTGTTTATTTGAATGGCGAACTTTTTGCTAACGGTAAAGTCGATGCAGCTACGCTGATAGATAAGCTGTTAGAGCGAGATTCGTCATTGAAGTCTGCAAATAGCGGGCAGACCCTACCGCTACAAGACGTTGTCGTCATTGGTGGAGGGCCAGCAGGTGTCGCATCTGCAATCTATAGTGCGCGTAAAGGGTTGAAAGTCAGTGTGGTAGCCGATCGCTTCGGTGGGCAGGTAAAAGATACCATGGGGATAGAAAATTTAATTTCGGTACCAAAAACTACTGGGCCAGAGCTGGTGGGTAACCTCATGGAGCACATGAAAGACTACGATATTACGTTGAAAGAGCATGTGCGGGTAGAATCCATTGACTCAGGTAATGTAAAAGCCATTACGTTATCGTCGGGCGAAGTTATAAAAACACGCTCAATCATCATTGCGACTGGCGCACGTTGGCGTGAACTTGGCGTTCCCGGTGAAAAAGAAAACTTAGGTAATGGCGTGGCTTATTGTCCGCATTGCGACGGTCCTTTCTTTAAAGGTAAAGATGTTGCCGTTATTGGTGGCGGTAACTCAGGAATTGAAGCAGCTCTCGACCTTGCGGGTATCGTTAAGTCTGTGACGGTTTTTGAATTTTTACCGGACTTAAAAGCAGACCAAGTGTTAATTGAGCAAGCACTTAAGCGTGACAATATCAGCATTATTAAAAATGCAGCGACCCGTCAAATTATTGCCGAGAATGGCAAGGTCGCGGCAATAGAGTATCAAGACCGAGCGTCGGAAGAGGTACACACATTAGGGCTATCTGGCGTCTTCGTACAAATCGGCTTAGTGCCTAACAGTCAATTTGTTAAGGGGGTAGTTGATATGACACGATACGGTGAAATCATCGTTGACGAAAAATGCCATACTTCTGAAGCTGGAATTTTTGCAGCTGGTGACGTGACAACCGTACCGTATAAGCAAATAGTCATCTCCATGGGAGAAGGCGCTAAGGCTTCGTTAGCTGCGTTTGAGTATCTGCTAAGTCATGAAGTTGATGAAGAAGAAGTCAACGAGATGCAAGCGGCATAAGAACCCACAAAACTCCCCCAAAAGCCTGAGTAAACTGACAAAGTGCACTCAGGCTTTTTTGTTTGCAATATTTGACAGCGATACGATTCGTGCTATTTGTATAGGCGTAACGTAGATAAATACATTATCAGGAAAATTTTATGCATCAGCCCGCCAAGTGGTTTGTTCCTGTAGTCGTCCTTGCACTCCTATGGAATCTTTTAGGTTTGGCAGCAGTGATTATGAACTTATTGCTCACCCCAGAGCAGATAGCTGCGTTGCCAAGTGAACAGCAAGCAATGATCTCTCACAGTCCAGACTGGCTGCCTTATGCATCTTTGGTCGCTGTGGTTGCTGGCACGTTGGGCTGCTTGGCATTATTGCTGAAAAAATCCGCTGCGACAGCGTTATTCGTCGTTTCGCTCGTAGGCATTATCGCTCAGGATGCAGGGATCTTAATGGTAATGAATAAACTTAATGCTTATGCAACTGTACCGCTAGTGATGCAAGGGCTTGTGCTGATAATTGCTATCGCCTTGATACTATTAAGTAAAAAGGCGAAAGCGGCAGATTGGTTGGGGTAAAGTTTTACAGCCTCTCGATGGAGTAGCCGTCGGCTTCCAGCATTTTCAATACGCTATCCGGGCCAGCGAGATGCAGTACACCGACCAACACAAATTCAGTCGTTTGGTCTTCTAGCATGGCTTTGATTTGCGGGATCCACTGAGTGTTTCGCGCAAGCAGTAAGTCGTTATAAATCGCTGGAAATTTGGCCACCATTTCATCAATATTTGATGCAGCTAAGCCTTGCATATCACCAGCACGCCACTGTTGACGGAGTTCATCGACAGAGGCTTTTAGTGTTTCAATTTCTGCCAAGGTATAGGCGATTAACTGGTCTTCCTGACCACGGCCTAATCCGGCTAAAAATTCTAATTGTTGGTCGGGTGACTCTAACCATCCAATTGCTTTATTATCGCCCATAGCAAGGGTTGAAAAGTACTTGTCAACACCTTGTGAATTTAGGCCAATAACTTGAAACTCAAGCATACTGAGCGTTATTGATAACAACGATGGCTTAAAGGGTAATAAGTTTTCGACTGGTACGCCGCGAGCAGATAGGTGTTTTTCTACCGCAGAACTGACGGGCTCTGACAGAGTGTCTTTGAAGGTGCGGCCATCTTGGTAAGTCATTTCCAATAGGGTTTTTTGTTGAAACTCTAGCGACTCAATTGCTGCCATATCGGTTTCAAAAACAAGTTTCTGAGCTTTTTGGTAAGCGGCTTTGTACTCTTTGGGTAGCGGGTAATCTTCTTGGCTCAGGATGTGGACAGTGCCACCTATATATACTGTGTTGCCCGCATGCGTAACTTTCCACACAGAAGCAGAATAGGCTGGGACAGAAAAAATTACAAAACTAGAAAATAGTAATGATGTTAGACGCATTAAACTTACCTGTGTTGTGTTCCTTTTTGTGCAAGGCTAAACACAGCGGCATTAACAAGCAAGTGTAATTTGGTACAGGTTACCAGTCTATTTCCATTTCTAAAGGTTCACTGCCTGCATCCATTCCACACATTTCTTCGTAAGGGGTGGCCTGTTTGAGGGTGACTTTGCCAAAGCTCTCGTTGGCAAAGTGTGCACGAATTTCATTCAGACAATGAAAAACCAACGGTTTGCTAGTGTTGTCCATTACTACTGCGCGTTGGGAACCGTTTTCAAGTGCCACGAGGTAGGTGCCGCCTTCGATGGATTCAATAAATAAGTTCATGCATTTTCTCCTATTGATTATTTAAACGCGGCATGTGACGGAAAGATCACTACACTATAAGCAGGCAAGGCGCACCGCAGGTTGCTCCCAGTAAACATCGGATTATTGACCTAATTTAGATAAGGATTAGACATGAGTCTTGAAGGAAAGCTACAGCAAGAGGCAATATGCAAACTTGCGGGCTGTAAAAAAGTCTCGATCTTGATCACTCCCAAAGAAAAGTCTCTTGGGGGATTTTCGGTACGTAGATTATTGCCAAGCCGTGAACAAAGAATGATCGGCCCTTGGCTGTTTTTTGACCATATGGGGCCGGTAACATTTCCTCCAGGGGAGGGAATTAATGTGCGCCCGCATCCGCATATCCACCTAGCCACGGTGACTTATTTATTTGCAGGTGAAATATTGCATCGTGATTCACTTGGTTCATTGCAAGCGATTAAACCCGGGGATATTAATTTGATGATTGCGGGAACTGGGATTGTTCATTCGGAACGTGAACGTCCCGAAGTTACCCGAAATGAACACACACTGCATGGTTTACAACTATGGTTAGCGTTACCTGAAGAGAAACAAGACATCCCCCCTGAGTTTATTCATTATCCAGAAGCCACAGTTCCGCATGTTAATGTCGAGGGGGTGCGAGTTAGAGTTATCATGGGCGCAGCGTATGGAGTGGTATCACCGGTTAAAACGCTGGCCGATACTCTATACTTTGAAGCGCATCTAGAAGCATCTCAAACGCTTCATGTAGCCGCTGCAGAAGAGCGCGCAGTCTATGTTGCAGAAGGAGAAATTAGTATCGACGACGTGCGGATAAAACAATTTCAGATGGCCGTTTTAGCCGCTGACAGTAACGTGGAAATCGTCGCAACAACTAGCGCTAGAGTCGCGGTTATCGGTGGCGAAAAAATGGCACCGCGTAAAATGTTCTGGAATTTCGCCTCAACTGATGCAGCACGCATTGAGCAGGCTAAGACTGACTGGCAAGCCGGTCGCTTTGCGAAGGTACCCGGCGATGAGACTGAGTTCATTCCTTTACCCGAATAGTAATCAGGCAAAACGATTGTTCACCAGTTAAGTTGAGTTGGAGAGTCATGGCATACATTGCACAGCTGTGGCTCCATGCTGCAACAATCAGTTGGCGCAGATTGCGATATCGCATAGGATAAGCAAGATAAGGGTTGAACGAGACAAACCATGGAAAATTCACTGACAAAGAGTGATGCTGAGCAAGATCTAACTCAGCAAAAAGTCGCCCAACAAGGATTATTGAACAAGCTATTAGTTAAGCTTCAAATGTTGCGCGTCAACCGTCCTCGTAATTCAGATACCACTGAAACGAGAACCTTGTGGTGGCACGATTATAATTTTTCTCAGTTATGCTATTTTTTAGCATTTTTAATCCTGGTATCACAGCTCATTTTTAGCAGTAATGTGAACCTAATTGTACCGGGGTTTGTCGCATTTGTTGGTTTGCTCAGGGAGTTGTTGAATGTTTTTCAGCGTCTCTGGTCGACGACACTGGGTAAATCCCTAATTCTAATCTTGTACGCGGCTACCGCTAATATCTCTATTGCTTATTCAGCCCTTCAGATCAATCAGATCACTGGGGTCGAACCGACCTCGTTCGTGTTTACCCTGGGATTTACCACGCTAGTATTGCTCCCATTTTGGTTAACTATAGCATCGACCCTGTTTTTTGGGTTGGCAATGGTTGTCGCTAATGTATGGCTAATCGTCCGCCTTCCATTACGACTAGTTGGTATTAAAACAGCGATACATTGGGAAGATCGCCGACGTCCGTTGTTGACCATGTTGCTCAGGATCATTTTGATCCCAATCGTTTTAGTCTCCATGTTTCATTTAACGACACCCTATTTTTCCAATGTTTATGTGCAAATGCCCTTCGAAGTGGCTGTGGTGGATAAAGAGTTACCGGCAGATGAAAGAGCACTTGCAGAGATAGCTGAAACGCCTGGGGTGAAAAACATGCTTGCGCACCCAAGTGTGCAGGCGAGATTATCTGAAGAAGAAAAAGCGGCTCTGAACGAACAGCTCAACGAATTAGACAGTGAGGCCCAGAAAATAGAGGAAAAATCGAAGACCATAGGCAAGGTTATCGCCGTGTTCTTGTACAATCTAGAGGCCTATCCGCACAGCAAATGCCTTAAACGCGAAGATCAAAGGTCAGCGATTCTGGATGAAAACTTAGCCTTGATGATCACCCAAAATCCCGCATCAGACTACGGTTACGATTTTGAAGTTGTCAGCTGCGAACCCAGAGTTGCGAACGCCAGTTAACTAAAACGAAGCCTTGCCTACAAGTTTTTGGCAAGGCTTTGATCAATACCTCTTTGTAACATCCTCACCTAGAGACTGTACTAATCATCGAGTACAGAAAAGGTTAATCCTGCATTTTCTTGCAAGCGCAGGATTAGGTGTTCCTTAAAGGCGAACGCTGGCGTGTGAAAGCCGCCCGGTACTTCCTGCATAGCATCGTCTTTGGCTAGGCAAATAGCTGACTCGGCCAGCATTTTGGCCGTTGAACCATAACCAGGATCACGGTCTCCAGTGACTTTAACAACGATTTGCTTATTACTGGGCGTTAAGCCAAAAATACGGAAATCAAAAAAGCCGGTCTCTTGTTCTTTTTCACTTGGGCCCTCTCCAGGCTTGGGTAAAATGGTGTTCTCAAGAACCCAGCGGGTTGGTGGGATTGCGGCGCCAATCATGAGACCAGAAATAGCCGCAGTAACGGTCCAGCCCATGATCCCGCCTTTGGCATTCTTTCCTGTCATCATGGCTTCGTCATAAATAAACCGCTCACCATAAGCAGCGCCAAGCAAGCCATTCGTGCGATGCACAACTCGAGTATTAATACTCGCCATAATGAATGGGGCGATCCAGCTGCCAGTTTCTTGCTCAAACTTCGCGTGCGCAAGATTCGTTTGGTAGGCTTTAAACGGGTGTCCGGTTGGGCATAATGCATAGGGGTTGGCCAATAGTTTTCGTAACTTAGGGTCACTCGAGGCCTGTTTAACAACATTGATTAACGAGGCGACCGTTCCCCCTGATGCGCCTCCCTTCATGGCTTTGACCCGAGTTTTTACATGGTCACAGTATTCACCGAATTTTTCGTGCGCAGCCATTTGTAGGAAGTAAACGCCTAAATCCGATGGTATTGAATCAAAACCACAGCAATTGATAATACGTGCACCACTCTTTGCCGCTTGTTCCTCGTATTTGTCCAGCATGGCTCTGATCCACTGTGGCTCACCCGTCAAGTCAACATAATCTGTGCCTTGTTCAGCGCAAGCTTTGACCATGGGTTCACCATACAATGCATAAGGTCCAACCGTGGAAATGACTACCTTGGTTTGTGCAACTAACGCATCGATAGAGGCTTGATCACCAGCATCGGCGATAATTTGTGGAATATCGGTGAGTCCTAACTCTTCGGCTAAGTCGTTCAGTTTGCTTTGCGATCGCGCGGCTATTGCCCAGTTCAGGGAACCATCAAGGTAATTGTCAGCTAGGTATCGACAGGTTATTTTGCCCACGAAACTCGTCGCACCGAAGACAACTACGTCAAAAGATTTGGTCATTTAGCATCTCTCCATCTAAGCTTTTGTTCATAGTAGGCGCTTAATTAGGTTTTTTCGAATAAATCCTGACACAGCACAACTATTCATAAAAATGAGCGCGGTGCTGGGTGAATATGCCTACAGTATTGTGTAGCAAATGATACCCCATATTGAATTCCCTCGATCATACAGGAGAACGATTAATGCCATATTCACGCAGTGAAATTGAAGTGCAAAAGGATGCTTTAAAGAATTTACGTGAAGTTGACTCCGCACTGCACAATGAATCAGACCCGCGCGCGGTCGTACTTAGAGTTGATGAATTTGGCTTTTCGTCCAACAACATTACCTACGCTCTTTTGGGTGATAAGTTTGGTTACTGGGGATTTTTCCCAGCGTCTGAAGGGTATGGCATTACTCCCGTTTGGGGATTTGCTACGGTATTAGAAAGTAATTCCTCTGAATTGGAAGTGGGGGAGAAAGTGTATGGTTATTTACCAATGGCCAGTCATTTGGTGATCCATGCTGACAAAATCACCGAGAATTCGTTTATGGATATACACCCACAGCGTAAGTCTATCTCACCCGTTTATGACCAATACATCAGATGTAAAAACGATCCTACACATATTGAGGCATTATCTGCGTGGACACTAAATTTCAGACCGTTATTTACCACCTCATTTGTCTTGGCTTATGCGCTGCAGGAACGCAAATGTGGGGATGATGCCGTTATTTGGTTTACCAGTGCCTCAAGTAAAACGGCCTACGGAACCGCGCAGATTCTGCGTGAGATTTTACCTAACGCGAGGTTAATTGGGGTTACATCGGCGAAGCAGCAACGTTTTGTTAAAGAAACTCAATGTTATGATTCAGTAATAGAATATGACGCGGTCGCCTCTGACGCTGTGGGCGCTAATGATTGGTGCTTAGATTTTGCCGGTGATCAGGCGCGCCTAACCCAGTGGCGGGCAAATCATGACAATGCCAAAGCACTGACCCTGCTAATCGGTGCCACGGATGTTGGCGCACAGAGTATTGCGAATGCCAGTACCGTAGGACACGTGTTTTTTGCCCCGGATGAAGTGCGTCGATTCAATAAAGAGTGGGGGCAAGCGGAATTTCAGCAGCGCTATTTACGCCATTGGCAAAGCTTTATTCAACACTTTCAAACGATCCTAACCACTGAGGAACATGTTGGGGAGCAGGCGATGGTGCAGCAATATCAGGCATTTGTAGACGGTAATATTAATCCATCGGTCATGCACGTGATGCGATTTGGGTAAATAAGTTAATGATTTTTCCACCAATGGGTGCGGCACATGGGAACCCCTGCATTACGCAGGTGTTCCATTAGACATTTGCGGTCATTGAGATTAAGAAATTTGCCGATATGCAGTGTTTGTTGAGGTGTAATCAGTTGCATATCGGGTAATTGCCAGTCTTGCTCGGTTTCTTCCACCTCTAAATGCAATTCTCTGCGCGGTAATGTGAGGCGTTGTCGCTGTTTAGCTGAAAGCTGACTTTCCACGATAATTCTATCTTTACACAGTTTGACGGTCTCGCTGCGATAGGTTTTTTGCGATACCCGGTACATAATAAACACGAGGAGACCGACCTCTAGGCCGGCAAAGGGTAAAATAACCCAAGCACCCGCAAATGCCCAAGCGGTTGCGATTAGGAGCACGAAGACCGTCATTATCAGCATTAACCATTTGGTGTTGAGCCAGGTCGCTGAGCGGTTTGGGGTTAAGCGGATAATGGTTGTGCCATTATCACTTTCGAACAGTTCTACCATATAAGTTATTACAGGCATTTTGAACCAAATGATCAAACCAACACGTATTGGCAGCAGAGAAAAATTCTGGCACATTCAGCGCCTACGTAGATAAAGGATAACCCTGCCGTTGTACACCCTGATAAAACGCCACCCTATTCGCCTTTGCTTGTTATTGGCATGGCTCATTTTATTGTTCAGTTTACCCAATACTATTGAACTGGTTTCTGGTTATGGCAGTTTCGCAGCCCTTGGTATTACTGGCGCAATCTTTGCCAATGCGACGGGGGCGGGGGGCGGCGTCGTTTTTGTGCCCTTTTTTAATCATCTAGGGTTTTCTGCTACGACCATTGTAGCAACGAGCTTCGCCATTCAGTGTTGCGGCATGACGGCTGGAGCCGTTACTTGGTATCGATATTACCGCGATTTCCAGCAAACGTCTGCGGATTGGCAAATGTTGGCGAAGGTCTTAACGATCACGGTCCCGACCAGTTGGCTAGGTATAGGTATTGTGCAATACGCCGAATTTCGTGATTGGTTTAATTTGCATGCCAGTGGTGTCGACCAATTGCATTTGTGGTTTGGTGTGTTTTCAGTGTTATTAGCAATAGCCATTTATGCATCGATACCATTGCTCAAGAGGAAAGTGTTTAGTCAGCATTTGCTGCACTTTGATTCAGTGATGCTGGCGATCACTGGAGTGGCGGGTGGTGCGATAACGGCTTGGTTGTCAGTCGGTGTAGGTGAATTAGTTGCCGTGTATCTAATTATTCGTGGCTTTAATGTTACCTTTGCAATTGCTGTAGCGGTGATACTCAGTGCGCTAACGGTGTGGTCGGCGATTGGTTACCACATATTCGCCACAGAAGCCGTTTACTGGCCAGTTGTATTGTTTGCTGGGGCTGGTGCTGTGGTTGGTGGAATTATTGCCAAGCGCGTTGTACTGATGTTTTCAGCAACCAAACTGAAGGTGTTTTTTGCAACTTGGGTATTGATATTGGGTTTAAGTGGATTGCCCTCAGTTCTAAGTTAAGCGTTTAGGGAGTATCGTTACTTAATACTTCCTGACGCTCACGTTCATAAGTCTCAAAGTCTTTACTGTAGCGCGCTTCACACTCTTCTTTTTGGGCACCGTAAAGTGTCTGACAGCTTTGTAAGCGGTTTTGTTGCGTAGCATTGTACAAGGATTTTGAACTGCAGCCTGCGATGACAATGCAGGTAGCAGGAATAATAACCGATAGTAATTTACGTGTTTTTTCCATGTCCATGGTCTTCACTGATAAATCTGTCTGTATGACCTATGCTTTGGGGTATTGTTCCATCGCTGGTTGAATAAATGTCGATACCCCGTTTCCCTGTCGCTGAGTACTCCCATGTGGTGCACCCTGAATGGAGTTATGCTGCTGGAATATATCAAATAAATACCCGCCAGTTCTCGCTTGCCGGCGACTTTGTTAGCATCATTCCTGAACTGCCAAGAATAAAACGCCTTGGCGCTGATATTCTGTGGTTAATGCCAATTCATCCCATTGGTGAAAAAAAACGCAAAGGCTTGTTGGGGAGTCCTTACGCCGTCAAAGATTATCGTGCCATAAATCCAGAATTTGGCGATGCCGATCAGTTTCATAAGCTTGTTGATGCCATTCATCAACATGATATGAAAGTTATTATTGATTGGGTGCCCAATCACAGTGCTTGGGATAATCCTCTAGTTAAGGCACACCCGGAGTGGTACGCAACCGATCACAAGGGAGACTTTCGTCCTTCACCTTGGTGGGATTGGTCGGACATTATTGAGTTTGATTATCGTCAACCAGGATTGCGTGAATACATGATAGAGGCTATGTGTTACTGGATATCTACCTTCGATATTGATGGTTTTCGCTGTGATGTAGCCGGCTACGTGCCGAATGATTTTTGGCGTCAAGCCAGGCAGACACTAGACGCGATAAAACCGGTATTCATGCTTGCAGAGTGGGAAGCTCGTGATTTACACGAGTACGCTTTTGACATGACCTATGCGTGGACGTGGAATGAAGTAATGCACGGTATTGCGGCGCAGAAGGTCTCGTTAAACAAATTACGTCAATATTATTCATGGAATGAACGGGCTTGGCCTAGAGATGCTATGCGTATGACATTTGTCAGCAATCACGACAAAAACGCGTGGGATGGTACGCAATACGAGCAATTTGGTGAAGCTCTAGATGCCGCAATTGTATTATCGGTATTGGGCGAGGGCATGCCGCTAATTCACAATGGACAAGAAGCTGGCGAAACAAAACGGTTGGCATTTTTTGAGCGCGACCCCATCGATTGGCAGGCGCATTATATTGGTGATCTATATGCGCAATTGCTGGCGCTGAAAAAGACGCATTCGCCATTGCACAATGGTAATCGGGGCGCAACGATGTTGCAGGTGGAAAACACTCAAATGGACAGCGTTTTTTCCTTTGTCCGACAAGATCCAAACTACGCAGTATTGGTAGTGTTAAATTTGAGCCCATCTGATACGGAGGTTACTTTGCAAAGTGACCTAGTTGCAGGGACCTGGAGCGAGCTCCGCTTGCAAACGAAAATCGCAGGAGCAGCACATCATTCGTTCGCAAACGACGAATTCGAAAACATCGATTTGCTGCCATGGCAGGCGCGGGTGTGGGTTAAAGGTTAGCAGAGGTTTGTGTTTTGTAGCTAGTCCTTACGCGTCTGGCGCAATTTGTTGCTGCTCTACAATAGCTACAATCCGCGAATACATCAGTTCAGTGTAACTCCACGACATACCACCGCCGGTATTAACGAGTTGAACCACAACGGTATCTATCTCGGGATGATACCAGGCTTGGCTGGAGTAACCCGGCAGTGAACCCGTATGCCCTAGCGGATAGAGTTGATTGTAGATGGTCTGTTCTAGCTCGTTCAGTAGTGAGCCATCGTTTAACGCGCGGATAAAGGTACCCACATCGCTCGCGGTTGCTATCATAGAGCCCCCTGCGTGTACATGATTGTTGTACTTTAGGTCGGGCTCATAGCCGATAAAATAACCGCTGGTCAGTTGCTCTGGATCCACTTCGCTGAGCAAGCTGTAGGTTTGGCTTAGCCCCAATGCTTGTACTATGTGAGTGCGGATATACTGATGATGACTATAGCCCAATGCATTATCCAAAATTCTGCCGAGAAAATAGTAGTTAGTATTTGAGTAACCGTAGCGAGTACCGGGTTTGAATACCTCAGGCTGATCGACGATCAGTGCCATTACTTCATCCGTGTGTTTATAAAGATCGCTCCACGGATAGTCGGGATGATCAGTGTAATTGCTGAGGCCACTAGTATGATTGATCAACATTTTTAGGGAAATGTTATTTGCGCCGACAACACGATCAGAATATTCGGGAAAAAACTCAGCCAACGTAGTGTCCAAACTAAGCTTTTGCTCAGCGATGAGCTTGCTCGCGGCAACCGCGATATAAAGCTTGCTGATACTGCCAATTTTAAACAATGCGTTGGGATCGGCGGGGATCTTTTGTTCTCGGTTTTTCCATCCAGCAGCATATAGCTCAGATTCAATATTGGGGCGGTCGATATAAACAACTATGCCGTCAAGTTCGTAGTTGTGCACTTGATCGACTTGTTGTTGGATAGAGTTGGGGAGGGGCATTAACCATGCCCATAAAAATGTCCAAGGGACGAACGCTAGGGAACCAATACCGATGACCAGCATTACGACTCTAAAAATTAACATCGGTTTGAATCGCAAAATTCGTCTCTCTACCTATAAAATCATCGACCACAGCTTCACGTACTTGTGCACTACCGTCAGTGTGAAGCGAAGCTAAGGCTGGTACGCTTTTGCTGAGCACAAATCGCAGTTCACAAGCGCGAACTGCATTCGAGTTAATTCTATTTACTAAACAGCTCTACCAAAATCCCAATTACGATCACTATGACAAACAAATACGCCATGCGCCGAGTCAACTGAGTACCTGTGGCGCTGCTCTCTGTATCCATATTGGGTAATTGGTCCAGGATTGCGTTCCATTGCAGATTAATCACCCGCTTTGTCGCTGAAAGTGTGGAGCGAATCGCCATACTTAACGTCGGCAGCATACGTCGATATAACCACTCAACATCTAGGTTAACGCTGCGCAGCTCAGGTGGATATAACCCCTGACGATTTAACCAGACAAACGCCAAAGCAGAGAAGAAGAGTAATTGTAGCTGAGTCAAGGTATGGGTTATGTCATACGGTTGATAGGTATTTTCCCACGGTAACAATTGATAGACTAACTGTGGGTATGAGCCGATCGCAATACACAACACAGAGGCGATAAACATCGCGATTAACATATTCGTCGGTGCTTCTTTTGGCCGCAGTCCAGAATCATGAGCAAAGAATGCAAAAAACGGGATCTTAATACCAGCGTGGTGGAATACACCCGCAGATGCGAATAATAGCATTAGCCAGAGGTATTCATGACCAGCCTCTATCATTGCCGCCATAACCATACTCTTGCTGACAAACCCGCTAAACAATGGGAACGCGGAAATAGATGCTGCACCAACAATACAAAATACTGTGGTTTTAGGCATGGTTTTATACAAGCCACCGAGATCAGAACCTTTCACATGGCCGACCCGCATGAGCACAGCGCCCATGGTCATAAACAGTAAGCCTTTGAAGATGACATCGTTGAAAGCATGTGCAACTGCACCATTGAGCGCTAACGCTGTACCGATGCCAATACCGCAAACCATAAAGCCTAATTGGTTGATAAGGCTATACGCCAATACTTTACGTAAATCGTTTTCAATCACCGCATAGAATATTGGGAAACACGTCATAGCTGCGCCGATGTAAACCAGCAACTCTTCACCGGCAAAAGTGCGCGCTAACGCATATATGGCGACTTTGGTCGTGAAGGCTGATAAGAATACAGTACCGGTGGGAGTGGCCTCAGGGTATGCGTCAGTAAGCCAGGTATGCATAAATGGGAACGCGGCTTTTATTCCAAAAGCGATAAATAAAAGCCAACTGGCGGTGCCTGATAATCCCACATGCTGAATGGCTAAGCTATTACCCTGCTTCGCCAGCATGACAGCTCCAGCCAGAAGCAGCACGCCTGACAGAACTTGAATAACCAGATAACGGTTCCCGGCCCGCAGAGCGGATGACGAGCGTCGCGCCCAAACTAAGAAAACGGAGGTTAATGCCAGTAATTCCCAAAAAACAAACAAGGTAATAAAGTCTGCGGCGAAAACTGCACCTAGGGCACTTCCTGCATATAGCAAGCCAGCTACTTGTTGTACTTTATCTTCAACATGTAGGGAATAAATCAATGAAAGTAATGCTGCCACATGGAACAAATAACCAAACATCATGGCGAGTTTGTCGACTGAAAGCAGTCCTAATTCAAAACCTAAAATTTCAATATTAACAGCACTGACTGCATCTAGCGTGAAATGCATATTCAACCCGCCCCAAACGGGGACGAGAAGTAAAAGTAGTCGAGCTCGACCGGTTAGAAAACCGGCAAAAACGGCGGCAATAAAGAATATGACGAATGGAGGGAGATTATCAATCCACATTAATCTAGTCTCCCATTGCTGCCTGCAGCGCTATTTTCATCCGTGTTGGCGGGTTCGTAATATTCTTCACTGCGCATCAGCAGAATACGCATCACTTTGGCTAAAAGTACGAGTACGACACAGGCTACAAAGCCATACAATGCATAGAATGTGGGGATGTTTTCGAAAGTTACATAGATGTGACGATGAACCACGAAATCGAGCACAACTAGAAGCACACATAATGCGTAAAATACACGCAGTATCCACTTAACAGTGTCGGGCTTGTCAAAGAAACCAGGACTTTCCCCATGCATCTCATGGTGCGCCTGAGAGGGTTTTTCATGCAAACTCATTGTGAAGACGCTCCTAGACTAATTGACGGTAATGCGGCTTGAGCATCGTTAGGTAAAGCCGCACTTGCTAATTGGTAAAAGATATCGGGGTCAAAAAACAGATAAACACAAAGTGCAGCTGGGATCAGCATGCCAATCAGGCAGGGGAGAGGCGCCTCCTGATATTGCTTGTCGGACAGCGGTTGAGCAAAGAAAGCCCGCACCGGGATCACTAACAAATAGGCAATGTTTAACAGCGAGCTAATTACTAAGGTTAGCATTAGTGCCCAACCAATTATCGCATTGCCGGCAAAACTGGATACGCCCGAAATTAAATACCATTTACTCCACATACCCCCTAACAAAGGAATACCTATGATTGACAAAGTTGCCAAGAAAAATAGGGTGAATGTCACTGGCATATAACGGCCTAAACCATCCAGTTCGCTAACTAAAGTCTTATGCGTAGCAACTAATATGGCACCCGCTGCGAAAAACAGGGTTATTTTTGCAAAAGCATGCATAGCAATATGCAGTGAACCTCCTAATAAGCCCATCGAATTCGCAAGCAGTGCGCCTAAGATGATGTAGCTTAGCTGGCTAATAGTGGAGTAGGCTAAACGTTCTTTGAGGTTGTCTTTTGTCATAGCGATTAATGAGGCAACGACAATCGTAATCATGGGAAGCCAAAGTAACCAGTGTGTGCTGGTGGTTTGACTTAAAAAATCCGGCCCAACCACAAACATAACAATCTTGAGAATACTAAACACTCCGGCCTTAACTACGGCTACGGCGTGCAATAATGCGCTTACCGGGGTGGGAGCGACCATTGCTGCAGGTAGCCATTTATGCATAGGCATCATGCCAGCTTTACCAATACCAAGCAGAAACAGCAGCATTAAGGGCGCCAACCATGCGGGATCAAATTGCCCCGCGAGAAAACCGCCGGCTTTAAAATCGAGGTTACCGGTGGCGCTATACACAATAATAATTGCGGGTAAAAAGAACACGATGGAAGAACCCATGAGTAGCGTTAGGTAGGTACGGCCGCCTTTACGGGCTTTACTAGTGCCAGCGTGAGTGACTAAGGGGTAAGTAGAAACAGTTAATACTTCATAAAACAGGAATAGTGTTAAGAGATTTTTTGAGTAGGCAATCGCCATCACACCAGCCAATGCTATTGCAAATAGCATAAAAAACCGCGTTTGATTTTCCTCATGATGACCGCGCATATAACCGATGGCGTAGATACTGGTCACAATCCATAAGCCGCTTGCTATTAACGCGAACATAACTCCAAAGGACTCAATGCCAAAGGCAATTGCTAGGCCGGGCATTGGTTCGGCAAGCGTTAAGCTAAAATTAGTAGCTTCTGGTAATGCTAAATAAATCAGCACGTTAATAGTAAATAACAATACTGCCGCAATGATGGTTACACCTTCGCGCACGTTCGGCTCATCATCGAGGCGACTGATGATTAGCGCCGCAGCTAGCGGCACGATGAAGCTGAGCAAGAGCAGGTTTTCTAACGCAAATAGGGCTCCCATTACAAGCCTCCTTGCTGACTAAACAGCGCTTTTACAGCTGTCTCTGCTGCGTGCCTTGAAAAATCAGTGTCGAGACCAAAGTAGATACACGCAATTACGGCTAACCATAAGGCGATACTCATACTCGCCGGGGTATGGGCAACATCTTCGGTTCCTGGTGTGACATGGTGAACGTGGGGTTTCTCAGCGCGGGCAAAATACAAGGACTCAATCATTTTCCACACGTATAGGATGGCTAGCACCGACCCGGCGAGAACCACCAATACTACATACCAGCGGCCAACCTCTAGAGCTCCGGAGATTAAGTACCATTTACTGATAAACCCAACTGTGCCGGGCATTCCAATTAGGCTTAATCCGGCTATGGCTAGGGCCAGAAGCGTGCGCGGGTCGTCACGCCCTAAACCGTGCAAATCTTTTAGGTATGTTGTGTTTGCGCGATAAAGTAGAATGCCAGCCACCATAAATAAGGCAGCTTTCATTACTGCGTGGTTAAAAAGGTGCAGCAGACTAGCCGTCATTGCAGTTTGATTAACTAATCCGATACCGACAACCATGTAACCAATTTGCGCTACTGAAGAATACGCCAGTAAGCGTTTCATATCGAGCTGCCCAAACGCTCTGAATGAGCCATACAATATGCCAACACAGCCTAAGCCGACCAAAAGGTCAGGTAACACTATGGTTGTCCAGTATTCCATAGGATAGACATTAAATAGGCAACGTATCAGCACGTAGATCGCAACTTTGGTAGCACTGGCGGCTAAGAATACACTGACTACAGATGGTGCTTGACTATAGCTTGAGGGTAACCAACTGTGCAGCGGAAATATGGCCGCTTTTAGCGCTACGCCCACTAAAATAAATGCCAATGAAGTGGTAACTAATTGTTGCTCTTGATAATTACCAAAACGCGCCAGGATATCAGCCATATTCAGACTGCCCGAGGCGGCATACAGCATGCCTACGCCAATTAAAAAGAAAGTTGCGCCCATGGTGCCAAGCACTAGGTAGTAAAATGCCGCAGTCAGTGCTTTTCGGTGTTTACCCATTGCAATGAGAGCATAGGATGACAACGAAGAAATCTCTAAGAATACAAATAAATTGAAGATATCACCGGTTAATGCAATGCCCAGAAGGCCGAGTAAACACAATTGGAATGTGGCGTAAAACAGCGGAACAACATGTTCAGAAATCTCTTTTTCGACGCTCTTAGGTGCATACAGCATCGCGAGACTCGCCATCGCGGTGACGATTACCGCGATCAGTGCATTTAGTGCATCAATTTGATACTCAATTCCCCACGGTGGTCGCCACCCGCCTAATTCGTAATGTAAGACTTTGCCACCGACAACATCGGCTAGCAGCCACAATGACAGCCCAAAACAAACTAAACTTAGGACAAAAGACAAAAACCATGCGACCCCTTTGCCCCGCAGCATTGCGGTAATGGGGGCACAGATTAAGGGCAGTACAACCAGTAAGACCGTTAACTGTGCGTTCATTCTTCAGCATCCTTTTGCAGTACTTCGTCTTCTTCTATCGTGCCGTAAGCCTCTTTGATCCGAATAATCAAAGAAAAGCCCAACGCGGTGGTTGCTACACCGACAACAATTGCAGTTAGCATTAACACTTGCGGTAGAGGGTTGGAATATATAGTGAAACCCTCTGCAACAATGGGAGCCGTACCACCCTCGACCTTGCCTAAACTGACATAAAACAAAATGACAGCGGTTTGGAATACCGCCAGTCCAGCCATCTTTTTGATCATGTTGGAACGACTCATCAAGGTGTACAGACCCACCATCATTACCGCGATAATCAACCAATAATTTATGTGGCCAATAATATATTCAATCATTTGGGCGCAATCCTTCTGGCAAAGGTGAAGAAAATGAGCAGCATCACAGAGCCAACGGTTATGCCAACCCCTAGCTCGATCAGAATGATACCAACATGCTGGCCATTCACCGACTCATCAGCCAAAACGCTATAATCCAAAAAGTTGCCTCCTTTAAGCATGGCAGCAATACCCACACCCGCGTAGAGCAGGACGCCTATGCACGCGGCGATGCGGAGCTTTTCATCGGGTAAGATCCGCGCAGTTGCATCCAAGCCATAAACCAAGGCATAGAGTAAAAATGCTGAACTGAAAATCACGCCAGCCTGAAACCCACCACCAGGGCTGTAGTCGCCATGAAATTGAACATAAAACGCAAACAGTAAAATGATAGGGACCAGCCATTTCGTGATAACTTTGAGGATGAGATTATCGGGCGTCATGTTCACCTCCTGTATCAGTAGAGGGTGATTTTTTCAGCTTTACCCGCACCTTTTCTCTTCGACTTAGAAGCATTAAAATCGCCAGTCCGGCAGTCAATACCACAGTAACTTCGCCTAAAGTGTCGAAGCCACGGTAACTTGCCAACACCGCAGTGACTAAATTAGGTACACCTGTTTCGGCTTGACCTACGCGAATATAATAACTACCGACCTCTTTATGCGGCGCAGCGTCTGGATCGCCGAGTTCGGCAATGTCGTGGGTGCCATATACTAGTGCTGCGCCCATGACGAAAGACAACAACAATGGACCAGTTTTGGTATGTGAGTCGGTTTTGGCTTCATGACCATTGCGAATAGACGCCAGCGTAACCAGCATTAATACCGTCGATATACCAGTGCCCACTGCGGCTTCGGTAAAAGCTACATCAGGAGCATCTAGCACAACAAATACCCCAGCAACTAATAAGCTGTAGAGCCCAAACAGCATAGCCATAGCAAGCAAATGGCGAACACGCAGGATCGCGATAGCCATAATGAGTAAGAAGATGAGTAAAATTAGATTGATGATTAAACTCATGCTTGCTCCCCTTTATTCGCAGCCTTTGCTTCTTCCATACTACGTAAACCATAACGCCATGCATTATTGGCCAATGCGAATGAAGAGACCGGCGACGTAAACAGTAAAAACATGAATACGAACAACAGCTTAAACAACACTAAACTTAAGCCTGCTTGGATCGCTAAGCCAAAAAATATCAGAAAACTGCACAATGTATCTGTGATCCCAACGGCATGCAGTCGCGTGTACATGTCGGGGAGGCGAAACATGCCAACTCCACCAACAAGGCTCAAAAAACAGCCAAGAGCAATGCATAAGATGCTTAATACATCGAGGATCATAACGGGCCTCCAGACTGCTCAGATTCCCGACTATCGGCAAAAAACTTGCCGCGTTCAACCAGTCGCAGTGCCGCGACCACGCCGATGAAGTTGAGTAATGAATAAAGTAATGCGATATCGAGCAGATCCGGGCGCCCGGAGAAAAACGCAAATACAGCGACTAGCAGAACTGCTTTGGTACCGAACATATTAACCGCCAATATGCGGTCGAATACGGTTGGTCCAAGTAACGCTCGTGCAACGGCTAGTGCCATCGTGACCATTATCGCAATTCCTGCCACTAGGTAGACAGTAGTCATTGAGAGTTCCATTACTTTTGCTGCTCCTGTTGTTTCATGGCTTTGCGATATTCGCTGGTGCGCGGCATTATGCCCAGCATATCGCCAGATTCGAGATCAGCGGCACCTTCTTCACTCAGCGTATGCACCAGCAACTTCCCGTTTTCCATCGATACACTTGATGTTCCGGGTGTCAGGGTTATGGCGTTGGCGTAGAGTACTTTGCTTAAATCGTCATCAAAGGGCATTTCAAGTTCAATAAAACGTGATTGGACGGGTTTAACTCCGATAATCCGCAACGTTACATCGATATTCGATAAGATAACTCGTTTGAAAAGCTTGAAGAGAAAGACAACAAAGTCGACTGTTACGAATAAAGTAAATCGGTCTTTATCAACTTCGTCCATACGGCTGGTTAACCAAACGACAAAGAGCACAGAAAACGCACCAAAGGTTAACATCAGAGGATGGTAATAGCCGGACAGCAATAACCAAAGTAACGCCAGAATAATCGCCAGTCGAAATGCGTATTTCACCCTATCTCCTTACTTCAGCATTGTAAGTAAAATGTTAATGGCTGATTATTTTTACCACAGAAATTAATAATATTGCAGTCTTTGATCTGATTTTTAATGATAATAACAACGAAAATACTGATGGATAATTATTTGATTTATCTTTAAATCCTCGTTTCCCATGCTTTGGTAGGGCGACCTCGCTGAATTTATTTGGCATAATTCATTGTCGATAAATGAATAGTCTTTTTTAATGCCAAGTATCGCTAAAATATTTTCACCGGACGGTCTATTAGCCCAGACCATTGATGGCTTTTTACCACGTGAGTCGCAAACTGAAATGGCTCTTGCTGTTAGCACCGCATTGAAACAGCGCGAGTCTTTGATTGTGGAGGCGGGGACAGGAACCGGAAAAACCTTTGCTTATTTAGCTCCCGCACTGAGTGGTCAGCGCAAGATCATTATTTCGACGGGAACGAAAAATTTGCAAGAGCAGCTTTATCATCGTGATTTGCCCGTGATAAAGAAAGTCCTTAGTGGTGAAAGGCAAACCGCTTTATTGAAAGGCCGAGCTAACTATTTATGTATTCATCGACTGGCGCAAAATAATCGGGCTACCACCTTATTAGACGCTGAAACGCTGGAACAAATGACACACGTGCGCAAATGGTCGACAACCACGCGTAGCGGTGATGTTGGCGAGTTATCGACAATCCCCGAAGATGCCAAAGTGCTGCCACTAATTACCTCGACAGTGGATAATTGCGCTGGCAAAGATTGCCCCGAGTATGGTGATTGTTATTTGGTGAAAGCCCGTAAAAAAGCGATGGAAGCGGATATTGTGGTGGTTAATCATCACTTGTTTTTCGCTGATATGGCGCTTAAAGATACCGGCTTTGGTGAGCTGATCCCTGATGTCGACGCGGTGATTTTTGATGAGGCCCATCAGATCCCTGAAATTGCCAGTGAATACTTTGGCGAAGCATTATCTAGTCGCCAATTGATGGATATGTGCCGCGATATCAACACCCTGTACAGAACAGTCTTGAAAGACGCTCAACAGCTCGATAAAGCGGCGGAGAAATGTCGCCAACTGTTGATGGATTTTCGATTATTGTTGGGTGAGGCGTCGCAGCGGGGAGATTGGCGCAAAAGATTGCATGATGATGTGATTTTCACCGGCATTAGTCGAGTTCAAGATGCACTAGGCGTATTACAGGAAGTCATGAAATTACACATTGGGCGAGACAAAGACTTGGATACGTTTTATGAACGCTTGAATCAAGCACGCGAGCGCTTGGAGCGTTTACTAGACACGGAAAAATCGGGTGTAAGTTTGTGGTTTGAAACCACACCTCGTCATTTCATTCTGCATTTAACGCCATTATCCATTGCCGCAAAGTTTCGCACATTTATTGAAAATTCTGACAAAGCCTGGGTCTTTACCTCGGCAACATTAATGGTTGATGGTGGGTTTCAACATTTCCAAGCACGCATGGGGTTGGAAACCGCACAAACCTTGCTATTAGACAGCCCATTTGATTATCAAAAGCAGTCTATGCTGTGTGTGCCGCGTTATCTACCTGAGCCGAATCATCCGCAGCGCAATCAACGGTTAACTGACATTGCATTGGATATTATCACGGCCAGCGGTGGGCGTTGTTTCTTGTTGTTTACTAGTCATGCCACGTTACGCGCTGTCGCTGAATCGTTGGAGGGGTTAACGGAAAAGACCTTATTAGTCCAAGGTGCGACCTCAAAACGAGAATTACTGCAGCGGTACGTTGAGGAAAAAGATACGGTATTACTGGGAACAGGAGCGTTTTGGGAAGGTGTCGATGTGCGCGGTGACGATTTGATCTGCGTAATGATTGATAAATTGCCTTTTGCTGCACCTGACGACCCATTGTTGCAGGCGCGTAGCGAAGATTGTAAACGCCGCGGTGGTAATCCTTTTGCCCAAATATCGATACCACAGGCTGTTATTGCGCTGAAACAAGGCGCTGGTCGTTTGATCCGAGATGCGCGTGACAAAGGGGTGTTGGTGATTTGTGATCATCGTCTGGTGACCAAAGACTATGGTAAAATTTTTATCAGCAGTTTACCGCCCATGTTGCGTAGTCGAGATTGGGATAAAACCCTTGAATTTTTAGCCTCAGTTCGAGCTGAGCAATCCACTACGAAAAGTCAATTAGCCGCAGAAGTGAATTAAAATGGCAGTCAACCCGAGAACTATCCTTACCATTGATACAGCAACCGAGGCATGCTCTGTGGCATTGCAGGTCGGAACCGACGTGTTTGCTCGCTTTGAAATCTGTCCACAGCAGCACAGCCAACGCATTCTTCCCATGGTTAAAGACGTCTGCACTGAAGCAAAGATTGCGCTGCAGCAGGTGGATACCATTGGCTTTGGGCAGGGTCCCGGGAGTTTCACTGGGGTTAGGATTGCCATGGCTACCGTGCAAGGACTGGCGTTTGCTTTGGAGACGCCGGTTGTGGGTGTATCTACCTTGGCTGCGATGGCTTATGAAAGCTTATCGCTACAAAATATTGATGGCGCCTGTGCCTATGTCGCCATCGATGCACGCATGAATGAAGTGTATTTTGCTGCGTATCAATGGCAGCAAGGAGCGATGTACCCTTGTCATAAAGAAGAAGTGTTGGCTCCGCACATAGCGGCAGAGAGGGTAACTCGCATGGTTGCAGAAAATACACTATCACCAGCAACCGCTGCTGGGACAGGGTGGGATGCATATGCCGAGTTAACAGCTTTGTATGAGCACACGGTAAAAGTGCCCTCAATAACGCTACCAAACGCTAAGTTTATGTTGCCCTTTGTCGCGAATGCTGTCGAGCAAGGACAAGCATGTTCTATAATGGATGTTGAAGCGGTTTATTTGCGTGACACTGTAACGTGGAAAAAATTACCAGGTAGGGAGTAATTGGAACAATTCTTGTTTTATTGTTGAGTTGTTCATCATAAAACTGTCATTAGGGTTAGTCTTTGGATATTGAGTCTTCAATCGTTGCTGCGCAAAACGCATTGGTGGTTAACACGCCTGCGCGTCAACCTGAGCGAGAGGCTGAATCGCGTGCGCAACAGCAACAGCGCACTCAAACCGAATTGCCCGCCCAGCAAACAGTCATTAGACAAGCATCTGCTGAAGCCTATCAACGGGCTGATCAATATCGAAAAGATACCCGTGCTGGCTATGATAATCCGCCCTTACCGGTACAATCAGCGCTAGACGCTTATCAAAGTTTGGAGCGAGAATCGCGACGTGAAGAAGTTCGAGGGCTGTTGGGTATCGATTTATACGCATAGCCGGCAATTTATTGCCGTGCCCGCCCAGTCTTTGCCGTAAAAGCTATGCGGTGCGGCAAGTTTTTGCCGCGCCATGCCTCGGGTATCTACACTCAATCGTTATCTATTTCTTGGAGTTAGAAGTGGCGGATCCTAAATTACACCCGGTAACATTCGAGTTGCCACACATCACATTGGCTGGATTGAGTAATGGTAGGCAAGGCAAACCAGTGCTATTGGCTCTGCATGGATGGTTGGATAACGCGAATAGTTTTGTTCCAATGGTTTCCTATTTCAACGACTTTCACTTTATCGCCATTGACTGGCCCGGGCATGGACATTCGCAGCATCGGCCCTTAGGAAGTGAATACAACCAATTAGACTATATCGACGATTTGTATCAATTGCTGGTATCTCAGGAATGGCCAAGTGTCACCTTGGTTGGTCATAGTATGGGAGGGATCCTGGCAAGTATATTCGCAGCTGTTTTCCCTGAGCGCGTTCGCGCGGTTATTTCAATAGATGCATGTGGTCCTCTGCACTCACAACAAACGCTTGCCAGCATAAAAACCGGTATTGAACAGCGCAGCAAACGTAGAACCAGAGCTTCTAGGCCAGCACCCATTCCTTTTAGTTACGCCGTAAATCAGCGTAGCGCACACAGCGACTTGGACAAAGCGCAAATTCAATTGCTCTTGCAGCGTTCGGTTAGTTTTATTGAAGCCGCCAACATTGAAACCGAGGGACTCATTGAGTGGCGCACTGACAGGCGATTACGCAATCAATCATTGCTGCGCTTAACAGAGCGGCAAGCGCGCGAACTTGTGACAGCTATCAAGTGCCCGGTTTTGTTACTGCTTGCGAAAGAAGGCTTGGTCTATGGGGATAAAACGCGTTCAGAGCAGCTGCATTGGTTTAATACTGCAACTTACCGAGAAGTTGACGGTGGGCATCATTGCCATATGCAACATCCTGAGCACATCAGTCGGGAAATTACCGAATTTTTGTCGACAAATGCTGCGTAAATGTAAATTACTTCATCGCATAGATTTAACTTTGTGTTAACTTTGACTACCATGTGTAAAGAGCCATTGTATATGCCTACTGCGACAAAGGCTTGAAACTAATAATCAAGAAAACTAAAAGCTGGAATAACCATGGAAAAAATTTGGCTGCAGCACTATGACCCTCGCATAGCGCCTGAAATCGATCCTGATGTTTACTCGTCATTGGTTGATGTATTTGAGCAATCTGTTGAAAAGTATCGCGATAAAACTGCCTATATCAATATGGGGCACTCGACGACGTTCGCTGAAATTGATCAGCAGTCAAAACAGTTTGCTGCATACCTGCAAAATTCAGGTCTAAAGCGTGGTGACTCTGTAGCCATCATGATGCCGAATTTACTCCAATACCCGGTCGCTATATTTGGAGTTCTGCGTGCTGGGATGGTGGTGGTTAATGTCAACCCACTTTACACCCCACGTGAACTGCAACATCAGCTGACTGATGCCAATGTAAAAACGATTGTGATTGTTGAAAATTTCGCGACTACATTGCAGCAAGTTATTAAAAATACCCCTGTTGAAAATGTACTTCTGACATCTGTCGGAGATATGTTACCGGCACCTAAGCGCTGGATCGTCAATTTTGCCATCAAACATGTCAAAAAGCTCATCCCTGCTTACGATCTACCCGGTGCACAGCGTTTTACCCAAGCATTAAAGCAAGGCGCGTCACAAAGCTATACGCGACCAGATATTAAAAATACTGAAATTGCTTTCTTGCAATATACTGGCGGTACTACGGGCGTATCCAAAGGCGGCATGCTAACCCATCGAAATATGGTAGCCAACTTAGAGCAAATCTCCGGGCTACTCTCCACCGCAATAACGCCGGGTGAGGACTTAGTGGTTACTGCATTACCGCTGTATCATATCTTCGCATTGCAAGGTAGCTGCTTACTATTCATGAAATTTGGCTGTCCTAATTTATTGATCACCAATCCGCGCGACATGCCAGCGTTTGTCAATGAGCTCAGTAAATACCCATTTGCGGTGTTGCCTGGAGTTAACACGTTGTTTAATGGCTTGTTGAATACACCAGGGTTTAGTGAACTTGATTTTAGTCACTTTAAGTTTGGTCTAGGCGGCGGCATGGCGGTGCAACGCCCCGTGGCTGAAAAATGGCACAAAGTGACTAAAACGGTGTTATTGGAAGGGTATGGCCTTACCGAGTGTTCACCGGTAGTAACTGTTAATCCGCCGCAACTTGAAGAGTACAAGGGCAGTATCGGTATGCCTGTACCGTCGACGGACATTAAATTGGTTGATGAGGATGGCAATGAGGTAGCGCCAGGTGAAGTCGGCGAAATGTGGGTGAAAGGACCGCAGGTCATGCTGGGCTACCTGAATCGTCCGGAAGCAACGGCCGAAATCATAAAAGACGGCTGGCTCGCCACCGGTGATATTGCGCGGATGGATGAAGAGGGTTATTTCTATATTGTCGACCGCAAAAAAGATATGATCCTGGTTTCTGGCTTTAACGTCTTCCCAAATGAAATTGAAGAAGTGGCAGCTATGCATGACATGGTGTTAGAGGCTGCCGCAGTGGGTGTGCCACATGAAGTTTCCGGTGAAGTGGTTAAGCTCTTCGTCGTGAAAAAAGATGAGCAGTTAACTGAAACCATGGTGATTGAACATTGTCGAACACACCTGACAGGGTACAAAGTACCTAAGCACGTGGTATTTAAAGAGGATTTACCAAAAACCAATGTGGGTAAAATTTTACGTCGAGAGTTACGCGATTAAAGGATATACAGGATGTCGATAGCTGAACTCTCCAGCTATCGGCTTATCACCGATCAGGCCTCATTTTCTTCGCTTTGCCAACAATTGTCTCAGTGCTCGGCTATCGCTATCGATACTGAGTTCGTGCGCACCCGTACGCTATTGCCGCAAATGGGCTTGATCCAGATAAACGATGGTAATCACACCTTCTTAATTGATCCGTTACCGCTTCATGATTTAGCTCCCCTTGCTGATGTTTTGACTAATCCGAGCGTAGTAAAAGTGCTGCATGCGTGCTCTGAAGACCTTGAGGTGTTTATCAGTCATTTAGGTGTTGCACCAACTCCAGTGTTTGATACTCAGTTTGCTGCAAACTTGTTGAATTTAGGGCCCACCTTAGGGTATTCCAAGTTAGTGGAGTTAGAATGTAGCGTGGTGTTGGATAAAGGAGAGTCAAGAACGGATTGGTTAGCCCGCCCGTTGTCGGATAAACAGCTCGTATATGCGGCCAATGATGTGGTTTACTTGTATCAGATATATCAGCAATTACGACCGCGCATCGACGCCCAAAACTGGCTGAATATCGTATATAGCGAGATTGCGATACTCGCAGCCAAAAAGGCCAGCCAAGTGCCACCGGATTTCGCCTACTTGTTTTTCGGTAATGCATGGAAACTTAATGCAACTCAGCGCTATGTTTTAAAACGTCTGGCCGCGTGGCGCTTAACTTTGGCGCGCAAGCAGGATATAGCCATCAATTTTATTGTTAAAGAGCAACATCTCATTGCAATTGCCATGCGTCTGCCGCAGTCTAAAAATGAATTGCACGCTATGAAAACCCTCCTGCCACAAGAGATCAGGCGCCATGGCGATACATTAGTGCGGTTAGTGAGCGATGCATTGTCGGAGTGGCGAGACGACAACGAAAGTGTGCAGGTGGCTAAAGTCATTCGCTTGAATGACCTAGGAAAATATAAAAAACAGCTAGCAGAGTTAAAAAAATTGTGTCGGACAGTTGCCGAGCAGACAGGTATTGATGAAGCTATCATTGCCTCGAAAAAGCAGCTCAATCAACTACTAAAATGGTGGTGGTTTGACATCGATGAAACCGCAGTGCAGGGGCTGCAACCCGATTTACTATCAGGCTGGCGTAAACCTTTGTTTCAAGACAAGTTACTTGCACTGCTAGGGCAACCGGTTAGAGAGATAGTATGACTGTACCCGCATTATTATGCAGCGTGTATAAAACACGTAAAAAGGCTGGGATGTATTTGTATATCCCGAATGTAGACGATTTTAGTCAAGTGCCAGACGCTTTGATGGACATGTTTGGCGTCCCGCTGCTCGTTATGCATATTCCAGCACACAGTGAAAAGCGTTTACACGCGGTCAGTCGAGAAGACCTGTTGGAAGCGTTCGAGCGTGATGGCTTCTATTTACAAATGCCGCCAAAGCAAGAAAATTGGTTGGCGGAGCATCGAGTGGAGTTAGGTTTAACGCCACAACCACCGCACGATAAAAAGTAATCATAACAATGAAAAACTATTTATTCTCACTCTCTATGGTTGCTCTTTTCTGGAGCTTAATCGCACCAATAAGTGTCTCTCACGGTAACGAAAATAAAGCATTCACTGATTACGTACTAGGCTTGAAGCAAGAGGCGGTCGAGCGTGGTTTTACGCCTGAACTATTAGATCCTGCCTTTGCCACGATTGCACTGCGCGAAAAGGTTATCCGCAGCGACCGCAATCAGCCAGAACGTAAGATTACTTTGACTGAATACTTAAAAACACGTGTCCCGGACTGGAAAGTCAAGCAAGCTGTAGATTTGTTACAAGAACACCATGACATATTAACCCAAGTTGAGCAGAAGTTTGGGGTGCAAAAACGCTTTATTGTTGCGTTATGGGGTAATGAAAGTAACTTTGGTAAGATCCAAGGTAAAGTACCTGTGTTGGCAGCATTGGCTACACTGGCATTTGAAGGGCGTCGAGAAGCGTTATTTCGGAAGCAGTTTTTCGCTGCTTTAGATATTTTACAACAGGGTCATGTGCCGCTAGAACGGTTCACCGGATCTTGGGCTGGCGCTATGGGACAGAGTCAATTTTTGCCCAGTTCGTTTTTAACCTACGCGGTGGATTTTGATGGGGATGGTAAAACGGATATTTGGTCTTCTTATGCCGATGTTTTTGCGTCTATCGCAAACTACTTAGCCAAAGAAGGTTGGCGTGACGATCAAACTTGGGGACGACAAGTGACCCTACTGGACCCTGAACTATCAAAACTAGCAAGTTTGAGCCTCAGCGAACGCAAATCATTGGCGCAATGGCAGACGCTGGGAGTCAGGCGGTTTAATGGGGAAAGCTTGCCAAAAGCAGATGTTTTGGCGAACCTTATCATGCCTGATGGCCCCACAGGGCGGGCTTACTTAGTCTACAACAATTTTCAGACGCTCATGAAATGGAACCGCTCGAGTTACTTTGGCGTTTCTGTAGCTTATTTATCAGAACGCATCCAAAAGGGGGGGTAATGAGCTATCAACATCATTGGTATTCTGATCATTGCCCGATTTTGTCATTGCCAGTGGGCAAGGTTGTCTGTGTGGGGCGCAATTATGTGGCGCATGCAAAGGAGTTAGGTAACCCCGTACCAGATGCGCCCGTCTTGTTCATGAAACCATCAACATCAATCCAATTCATTGATGATACATTTTGCTTGTGCGAGCGTCAGGAAGCGTATCATTATGAAACAGAGATTGCGGTTTTAATCGGTCAGTCGCTGACCAACGCGTCCCCTACACAAGTGCAAAATGCCGTTGTTGGGATTGGTTTGGCATTGGATTTAACTTTGCGGGCTACACAAAACCAGTTAAAAAGTGCCCAACAGCCTTGGGAGCGGGCGAAAGGATTTGATGGCGCGTGTCCAATTACACCATTTCTCGCGGCTAGCCAGTTTTCCGACTGGGAGAATATTACGTTTCAATTAGCCATTAATGAGAAGCCTGTGCAGGACGGAAATAGTGCCGATATGTTGTTTCCCATCGCGACGTTATTGGGTGAAATCAGTCAAAATTTCACCTTATTGCCAGGCGATGTAGTGCTAACTGGCACACCAGCTGGTGTCGGTGAATTGCATGATCAAGATAAACTCAGATTGTCCTTAGGCGATAAACTTACGGTTACAACGCGGTGCTGTATTGGGGCACAGGAAAATAGCAATGTCTGAAACTGAGAATAAGCCTTTTTGGGAAGAGAAGTCGCTAGCAGAGATGTCACAGGTCGAGTGGGAATCGATTTGCGACGGCTGCGCAAAGTGTTGCTTACATAAGTTTATCGATGATCAGAACCAAGAGTTGTCAGTCTATGAAGTTGATGGCAGTGAGACACTGCATGACGGTGAACAGGTGCATTTTACCAACATTGTCTGTGAACTGTTGAATACCAAAACTTGTAGTTGCTCAGACTATGCTAACCGGACCGTCCGTGTGCCAGATTGCGTAAAGCTGACTAAAGATAATCTGGACAAAATTTATTACATGCCGCCGAGTTGTTCCTATCGGCGTCTGCATGAAGGCAGAGGACTACCCAGTTGGCATCCGCTATTGAATCGCGGCAAGAAAACCGCGATGCATAAAGCCGGCATGTCGGTGCGTGGGAAAACCGTATGCGAATCGGATGTAAACCTCGATGCGTTTGAAGATTACATCGCGCTATGGCCGCTTGAAGATATCGATTGAGCGAGCCCCGATAACAACTAATAATAAACTACTGTAGAAGCCAAAAATAACCATCATCCATTGCGCCATACCAAAACCAGCGAATTGCCAGGAATTGTCCAAACAGTCACCGGGTGCAGCAAATATAGCTGGCAACCATTCATGTAGCGGCAACCAACTCGGGAAGTTAGGAACTATGTCGCAGGTAGCAAAAAATGGATTTGCAGCGGTTAGAATATCAACATGTTCATAGGCAATTAAAAAGCCCCAGACCGCACTGATGCCCCAAATGATATACCCAACCAAACGGGTTAATGGGGTGTTTAGCAACAACGGAATAAGCGCTGCAAATAAGATCCCAAACATTGCAGTTCGTTGGTAAATACACTTTATGCAGGGTTCAAGCCCCTGACCATGTTGAAAGTAAAGCGCAGTAAGCTCGAACCCCAATGCAGAAACGAACAATAATGCCCAGCTAGAGCGTTGCTTTGACCAATCGCTTAACAATCTCACCATACCTGCGACATCCTATTAATGGCTACTGTCTGAAATTCCGCCTGGCATTTCAGTGTGGTGGTTAATCCAATGCATATCATAAAGATAATCGGTCGCTCCGGCTAGACCATAATAGGTCGCCAATAGCCCAACAATCGTTAACACAATAGTGTAAGGCAGAGCCATGTACACCATTTTGCCGTACGACAAACGTAGCAGCGGAGCGATAGCCGACGTCAATAGGAACAGAAACGCAGCTTGGCCGTTTGGCGTAGCCACGCTGGGGAGGTTGGTACCAGTATTAATAGCAACTGCCAATAAATCGAACTGATCACGCGTAATTTCACCATTCTGCAGTGCGGTCGCTACTTCGGTTATATAAACCGAGCCAACAAATACATTATCACTGACCATTGATAAAACCCCGTTTGCAAGATAGAACATGACCAATTGGTTGGTTCCGTCAAAGGTAAGAACCCAATGAATAACAGGTTGGAACAGACCCTGATCAATAATAACAGCGACTACACCGAAGAATACACATAGTAGTGCTGTAAATGGCAATGCCTCTTCAAAAGCTTTGCCTAACGCATGCTCCTCGATTACACCACTACTTGAGGTTGCTAGAACAATAACACTCAAACCGATAAGTCCAACAGCCGCCAGATGCAATGCCAGACCAACCACAAGCCAAATACCAATTAATGCTTGTACCAACAACTTCGCTTTATCACGAGGGGTGCGCTGCGAATCCATGTGTTTGTCATAGTCGACCAGAATATTGCGCACAACGATTGGCATCTGCGCGCCGTAACTAAACCATTTTAATTTCTCTAGCATCGCGGCTGTCAATAATCCAGCGATAAAGACTGGGATTGTGATCGGAGACATGCGAATGAAAAACTCGACAAAACCCCAAGAGGCTTTGTCTGCAATAATCAAGTTCTGTGGCTCGCCGACCATAGTCATTACACCACCCAATGCAGTACCGACCGCTGAATGCATCATTAAGTTACGCAGGAAAGCACGAAAGTCATCAAGGTCATTCGCTCCGGGTTGTTCATTCACACCGTCGTCCGACGTATGGTCATGATCGTGATGGAAGTCTTTACCTGACGCGACTTTGTGATAAATCGTATAAAAACCAAGGCCAACGGCAATAATCACGGCGACGACTGTCAACGCATCTAGAAACGCAGATAAGAAAGCAGAAGCTGCGATAAAAGAGAGCGAAAGTATGGTTTTATTAGTGACTTTGATGACTAACTTAGTAAATAAAAACAACAGGAGGTCTTTCATGAAGTAGATACCGGCAACCATGAAAACCAGCAACAATATCACTTCAATGTTTAACGCGATTTCATGCATCATATGCTCAGGCGAGGTGAGCCCGATAAACAGCGCTTGGATCAGCAGTAATCCGCCAGGCTGAAGAGGGTAACATTTCAACGCCATGGCTAAAGTGAAAATAAACTCAGCAATGAGTGCCCATCCAGCGATATATGGGCTCCATATAAACAACAACGGATTAAGCAACAAAAATGCGATGATTGTTTGCTTGTACCAATCTGGCGCATGACCCAGAAAATTGCGGTAAATCGCTGTTGTCAGTGAAATTTGCATAGGAATTCCTTAAACGCTAACACGTTAAAGTGTCAGAAAATTCTGATGTTTTTATCATCATAAACCTGATCAATGGCGAATTGAATATGAATTATGTGTTCAGAGTAATTTAGTTCCTTGCTGATGCTTCAGAAGGCAAATCGGCATAGAGTTGACTGAGGAGGATATACAACGCGTTAATGTGCGCGGCGTGTATTTGCTGAATATGGCGCAAATATAAGTAAAATCAGTCAGATATAAATCGATTAAGTGATATACTTACGCGCGGTTCCTCTCGCAGACAAAGATTATGTTATTTATTTGTTTACGTTAGGCTGGAATACTGCCAATATTGACTGGTACAATCAGTTAAAAATAAAAACAATTCACAGGTGCGTCGTACATGATTTATAAGGCACAAAGCCCCGCAGGCTTCGCAGAAGAATACATCGTAGAATCCATTTGGAGTGGTCGCTTTGCGCCGGGCACTATTTTGCCTGCAGAACGTGAATTGTCAGAGTTAATTGGTGTTACACGAACAACACTTCGTGAGGTCTTACAGCGTTTAGCACGTGATGGATGGTTGACTATTCAGCACGGTAAGCCAACGCGCGTGAATAATTTTTGGGAAACCTGCGGGTTGAACATTCTTGAAACTCTGGCGCGCTTGGACCAAGAGGGTATATCGGACCTAATCGACAATCTACTTGCTGCACGCACTAACTTAAGTGCGGTATTTATTCGCGGTGCACTGCGAAACAATCCTGAGAAATCCATTGAGATTATCAGTCGCTACACCAGTATTGCAGAAGATGGTCCGGAATTTGCGAATTTTGATTATCAGATGAATCACGATTTGGCATTGGCGTCAGGCAATCCAGTGTTTGTGTTAATGATGAATGGTTTTCGCAACATGTATGCCCGCATCGGTGGTTATTTCTTCTCACATCAAAAAGCCCGTGACGTTGCAAAGCAGTTTTACCAGAACTTGCTTACGGCGGCTGAGAACGGGGATTTTGAGAGCGTGCCAAATTTATTGCGCAAGTACGGGATTGAAAGTGGCAAAGTTTGGAGCGAAGTACGCGACGCGATGCCATCTGATCTTGTTGACTAAAGTAAATTCATAATAAAAACAACGGCATAGCATTATATCTTGATGGTTTACAAGAAAATAGTGCGAGTTAGTATGCAGTTTCTAATTGTTATTTGTAATCTACACCGGAATTAATTAATCGGTCACTGGAGAGCAACATGACTAAAACAGATCAAATCAAAGCTAAATTCAACGAAGCTGAAGAATTCGCACGTAAAATCTGGTTGGCAGGTTTAGGCGCATACGGTAAGAGCATCGACGAAGCACAAGGTCGTTACGAGCAATTAAGCACTGAAACTCAGAAAGTTTTTGAAGAGTTAGTGGTTAAAGGCGAAGCCCTTGAGCAAGACGCGAAAGGTAAATTTAAGCAAACAACTTCTGAAGTAGAAGGTCGCGTAGCTGACGTTCGTAAGAAGTTAGGTTTGGACAATGACAACGCGGATCAGAAAATCGAAGAGCTTTCTGCCAAGATTGACGCATTGACTGAAGCTGTAGCAAAACTAGCTGCCGCTAAATAAGTCTTAAAAACGCACTCTTCGGAGTGCGTTTTGCCTTGTAGCGTCTACACTTCTAATGGTTCACAGCCAAAAATCTAAAAACAGGCAGGAGTTCGTATGTCTTCTAACACAAAGAATCCGTTCGTTAGTTTTGTAAATGCATATTGTGGATTGGTCGCAAGCCAATTGAGTGATATGTCGGCTGAATTTGATAAGGCTGTGACTAAATCTAACGATTTATTCAATGAATTAGCAAGTCGCGGAGAAGCGGTTGAGGCTGATTTAAAAAAATCGATGCCACGGAGCGATAAAATGAACCAATCGATGAAAAACTGGTTTGATGCTTTCAGTTTTGGCAGTGCCAAGCGTGATAAGCAGCTCAATGAGTTATCAAAGAAAGTTGACGACTTGATTGAGCAAGTTGCTTTGCTAGCAGAGCGCAAGGCAAGAGAAGCTAGTGCAGCAGCGAAAGCACCTGCACCTAAAAAGCCTGCAACTCGCAAAGCGCCAGCTAAGACTGCGGCAAAAACTACGTCTGCAAAAACAACAGCCGCCAAGCCTGCTGCATCGACAGCGAGTAAGCCTGCGGCCAAAAAGCCAGCGGCCAAGAAAACTACCGCGCGCAAGCCTGCAGCTAAAAAGCCTGCGGCAAAAAGCACGCCTAAGTCAGGCGAATAAATAAAAAAGGAGCTTAAGCTCCTTTTTTATTTAAACCAGTCTTGCCCGTTTGACCGAGCAAACGCTTAAAGCTTTTCCCAGCGAGTGCTCCAGCTAGCAAGGTCGCGACTAGCGTCCCAAATTCTATCCTGTTTTGACTGCTCATTATGTCCTTCGGCTTCACGGGTACTGGTGAAGTAATAATTTTGTTGCATAGTCAGCGTGCGAGGCTCCTGCTCTAGCAGAGTGTCTTCAATACTCAACAGCGGAATAACTGTTGGTTCATGCATTTGCGTTGGATATAAGCCAAACACCAAATTTTTAGCATCTGCGGTAAAAAGCCCATAACCTTGCGGGAAGGCACCAACAATTCGATTAAATGCTTGTGCTAAGTGCTCGCTGACCACTCCTTTTTTAGCAAGTTGGTCAATCAACATACAGCCTTTGGGCACTTCTGAGCGCTGAAAATCCTGTTTAGTGGAAAATACAACAGAAGCATAAATTTGCGGAATTTTAAGCAGCTCCCCGATACCTGTTGCTGGTTTGTATGCATCTTTGACTAACTCTAAGAGTGTGGCATGGGCAAGCACTTGTGTTTCAGGTGTCGCGTATGCAGTGCCATAATCGACGCCTAACCCGCTAGTAACATAATCAATACTAAAGCGATAATTCATCTTCAGCAGTGAGGTACGTTCTTCATTGTCGAGTACGCGGAACGGATCTTTGGATTTGTCATTACCTCGCAGGAGTTTAATGGCGAGTGGGTGAAACAAACCTGCATCTTGAAACAATGCTGACGTGAGCGCTGGGATCGCGACTAAGGCAAACCATTTCTGGCGTTCAGCCTCAGTTCCATGAAAACGTATCTCGGGATCGCTAAAGGTCAACCAATTGGGCACTCTTAATAGCTGGTGCTCAATAACTTCATCAACGAGGCGTAATGTCAGGGCCATCTTGTAAGGGATTTTTAAACGTTGATGATAATTTTGTTGGTGTCCCTCATGCTGTTCCGATAATAACCAGAGAGAGGCAAGAAACTTCGCCGTTTTGTGTTGGCTTTGTTGTTTATTTTTACCTTCACACAAGTCATTTAGCGTCTGGCAGACCTTTCTTATCCGCTGTAGCCTCTGTTGTCTGCCTTTATCTGCTTGACCTTGTAATTCATCAAGTTGCGCGATCAGGCCATCCAGTTCTTGCTGCTGAAACTCTGCAAGTGAAGTGGTGTCTTGGAGTTCCGCGATTTTTACTTTTAATTCAAGTTGTTGCTTGGCGCGCCGGGCAGCGTTGATAAAATATTGTGAAACGTCGCCCATGATCGATGATGAGTCATCGGTGGCATGAGCGATCTCGTCGACAAGTGCCTGTACTTGCGTTAAGTAATCATCTTCAATAGCTGGCTTCATGCCGTTTTCGATTCCACCAACCTCAAGTTTTTACTTTTTGCCAGTACTCGTGCTTCACGCTCTTTCAGTTGTTTTAGGTAACGTCTGAGGGTTTGGCTTACACGAGTGCTACGCTCAATATAGTCCAATTGGGGCCAGGTCGCGCGTTCACCACTGCGGATAAGCTCTGCGATGCTTTCTACACTTGGGTTAGACCACAGATGTGCCAAGCTACGCACTCCTCGCTCGGGCAAAATATTGATATCACCAACGTATTGTTGATCGATAATTGAGCGGACCTTATGAATGGCTAATTTGGCTGCTTTATTACCTATCGCTGACTCCAAAATGTCAAAGGCATAGATGCTGTTTACTTTGGCTAAGTTGGTCACATGGCGCAGGGTTATTCCCAATGCAGAATTAGCATCTTTGCGGTTACGCGATAAAAATGGCACCGCTAATGGGTTAGTCTGGCTAACAATACTGTGATTGACACCATACAATCTGGCGAGACGCTCATAGGGTAAATCAGCCATTAGCGAACCATCGGCGAAACGTCGGTTCGGAATATACGGTACGATATCACCATTGGCCGCTTTAGCGCGCAACTGCACCGGGCTGAAAACAATGGGCACTGCACATGAAGCGCGCACTGCCTGCGTAATGATTGCGTTGGGTGATGTTTTCGCATTCAAAAGACGTGAAAATTGGTGTAAATCGGCAGCTGAAACCGTGATCGTAATATGCAGACCCGTGCGCTTAAAGGCCTCTTCAAAGGTCATTACATCAAATAATTCTATGAGCGCGTTTTCAAGTTTGGTTGAGTCGAATAAACTTTTGCCACGCACACCTTTAAAAATGCGCCAATCACGGAATTTATGATAAATAAACTCAGCATTTAGCACATCTAGTAACTCATCGTGAGTTCGTGTTCCCAACATCGCAGCAATAATGGAACCCGCGCTGGCCCCAGAGATAACGCCAGGCAATAAATCGCGTTCATTCAGTGATTTGACGACACCACAATGGAAAAAGCCTAAGCCAGCTCCGCCGCTTAACATTAAGCAGCTGCGTCCGAAGGCATGGGCGGTCTCTTCAAAAAAAGATAGCTTCTCGTAGAAGTCAATTTCTGCTTCATTTGCCGCATAAATATCATCCAGCGCTAAAACCACTTGCTCAATGAATTCTTGGATCAGTGTTTTGGTGCCAAGCTTGGATTGGTGCTGCAGCACCGGATTGGCAATATTTCCCAGGTTGCCGTGCAGCCCCTCATGCAGAATAGACATCAAACCGAGGATATCACCCTGACCTCGAGCCAGCTTAATGCGCTGCACACGCTTGCGGATCAAGCGGTAATCATAGTCACGGCAAGGATCTTTGGCTTTCCATTCATCCGCACCAGAGAGCTCGTCATGCGCAGCACAGGCTTCGCGATACTCTGCGTATGATTCTGCATGTTCAATGGCGTCTTCAAGCTGCGCCAAACGGTTATCAAACAAAGGCATACTGCACCTTTAAAGTTGATTATCTTGTTTGCAGTGTAAACAAAATGTTTAGAAACCACTACCCAATTTCTTAATACCCATGAATCTAAATAAATGCTTAAAAAACGCGTGAAATTAAGCCTGCAAGGAGGTTACGCAGACGAATGTTTAGGGTACACTCAAACCTTGAAGTTCAATTTATAATAATAAAGCGCATATTCATTACTATGGAATGGAACCTAGCCACCCTTACATTGTTATCGATTCCCCTGGTTAGTGCCATCGTGGGGTGGGTGACTAATTTTCTTGCGGTCAAAATGATGTTTTATCCCATCGAGTTTTTTGGCATAAAGCCCTTTTTCGGATGGCAAGGACTTATTCCTGCGAAACGCAGGGAAATGGCAGAAATCGAAGTCGAGTTGGTATTAGGTAAGCTTCTTAGCGTCGAAGAGCTAGCCGAAAGGCTTGATCCAGATGAATTAACCAACGCGATCCAGCGGCGTTTAACGCAAGTCTTGCGTAAAATCGTGAATGAAGTCATGCGTGAATCAGCGCCACACCTATGGGCTGGTCTGCCAGTGCAGGGAAAGAACCTTGTTTATGCACGAATAGAGGCCGATATTCCCAATGTAGTGCACAAAATGGTCAATGATTTTCAATATAACATTAACGAAATATTGAATATTAAAGAGCTCGTAGTCGAGCAATTGGTTAACGAGCCGGAATTAATCAACGAAATTTTCTTAAAATCTGGCGAAAAAGAATTCCCGTTTATCGTAAAGTCTGGTTTTTATTTCGGTTTCCTATTCGGTTTACCAACCATGCTTCTTTGGCACTTTTATCAGGCGTGGTGGATACTTCCGCTTGGTGGTCTGTTGGTTGGGTATGCGACCAATTGGATTGCAATTAAAATCATTTTTGAGCCAAAGCAGCCCATCAATCTCGGCCCGTTTAAAATTCAAGGTATGTTTTTGAAACGGCAAAACGAAGTTGCGCGGGTGTACTCCGATATAATCGAAGAGAAGCTTATTAACTCGAAGAATATAACCAACATGATCCTGCATGGGTCTGGTTCGGCACAATTGTTAGAGCTGATTGAGTTACATGTGAATGACGCCATTGAACGTTATGTTGCGCTCGCTCAGCCGTATTTTGCCCTTGGTGTCGGCTCTGATAAGTACTTTGCCATGAAAGAGTTAGCGGTTAAGCAAATATTCACGAATTCAGATAAATACCTCATGTACGCCTACGATTACGCCAACAATGCTCTGCAGGTGGGCAACGATCTTTGTGCGCGTATGCAACAATTAAGTCCGGAGGAATTTGAAGGCGTATTAAGACCTGCCTACCAGGCCGATGAGTGGAAGTTGATCGTAACAGGGGCTATTCTGGGAGGATTGGCAGGATTTGCACAATTGTATTTTGTGTTTGGCTAAGGCTACCTTATGAAAACGGCAGAGCGGATTTTAGCAACTTCATTAGAGCTTTTTAATCAGGAAGGCGAGGCCAGTGTCACTAGTGTGGATATCGCTAACGAGCTCGACATCAGTCCCGGCAACCTGTATTACCATTTTAAGGGTAAGGAAATCATCGTTGATGCTCTTTTCGAACTGCATGTTGAGCAAATGGAAAAGCTGTTAAACGTGCAAAATACCGGCGAGCTAACACTCGAAGAGCAGTTTTATTATATCTATATTCTGCTCGAAAAAATTCACCTTTATCGCTTTTTATACCGTTCTCCAATGGACTTGATGGAAAAGTATCCAGACGTAGAAAAAGGCATGCAACGTTTGGTTAAGTTGATTGAGGCTAGGTTAGAAGCGATGTTTGCGCATGCCATACAAAATCAATATATCCGTATAGACACAAGCGAACTTAAGCCCTTAGTTGAGGTGTGCAGTTTGGTTATGATCCAGTCATGTCAGTATTTTCAGATGAAAAAGCGTTTGGATGATGACACGCAAATTTATGATACGCTGAATTTACTCTTAACGCTGTTGATCCCCAGAATGCAAGTCCCGGTGGACAATCTAACCCATTTGCAGCAAAGCATCGCGGTGCACGCGTTTACGCGCGGTGATGAATAAGGTGACGTAATGAAAAAGCCAGAAAAAGCCAAAACCCTGACCTTTTTAGATAAAACCTTTTGGATCACCGAATCTGTTGATAATCCTAAGCATGTGGCCAGTCTACAGCTACTGAAAAAGCCACAAGATAGCAATGGTTCGGATTACGTTGATGCGCTGTATCAAGAAGTTTTGCAATATGACAAAGCCTCCAATCCGTTCAATTGTCGGGTGAAAAGTATTCTTGGCTTTCCGGTAAAGTTGCAGCCGGTAAAACGCTTAGATATGCATTATCACGTTCAGATACATGTGATTGAAGATATGCATGATCGGCAAGCACTAGATGATTATATCGCCAAAATGCATGAGGTTTTATTAGACCGTGACAAGCCACTTTGGCAATTTCATTTTATCCATGACGGCAAAAGCGACACCTATGGAATTTACGTAAAAGTTCATCATATGTACGGCGATGGCGCTACCCTAGTGCGTTGGTTTCAAGAGGGGTACCATACCGAAAAAACCGATGAGAGCTTCGTGCCGGTATGGGCGGTGCGACGCAAGCGTTCTAGTCGACCAAGGGTTAAATTGTGGCGTAAAGTCGTGCGCCAAGTTTGGAGCTTTTTGATCGGTCTTAAAGATTTACTGATTATTTTTATTCGTTTGTTTTTTAAAATTATCTGGATCAACCGACACTACATGCCTGTGCCGTTTAGCGGTACCCGTACGGTATTGACGGGACAAGTTAAATCGGGGCGTGCGGTTGCAACCATGGATATCGATTTTGAACGCGTTCGACAGGTAGGTAAAAAAACGCGCGCCTCGGCAAATGAGATCTTGTTGTGTGTATTTGATATTGGTATTCATCGATTTCTTCAAGACTATGGGCATACCTTCGAAAAAGCGCTGTTTACTAATATGCCAATTAATCTGCGTAAACCCGGCGAGCAAACCTCCGGCAATAAGATTGCCATTGTGCCGGTGGAGCTAGCGCACGGGAAAACCGACCCGTATGTGCGTTTACGTCAAATAATTGCCAATCACCGCATCGTGAAGCAGGCGGCGCAGCATGCTAGCCCTGGTGCGTTTAGTTATTACACTGTTGTGATCCAGTCATTTGCCTTGATTTTTGAAGTTTTACGCCTCTCCAATGTAACTCGCCCCATCGCTAACTTGCTGGTTTCCAATGTGCCAGGCCCGGCCGAGAAGCGTTACTTAAAAGACAGCGAACTCTTGGCTAATTATCCGGTTTCCACCATGACACCAGGTGGTGGTGTAAACATCACACTGATGACGTATAACGGTGTAGCCAACATCGGCATGGTCTGCTGCAACAAAAACATAAAGTCGCTGCAGCCGTTGGCTGACTACTGTTCTGAGGCATTCGATCTGCTTGAAAAAAGCATAGATGATCCAACAGTGAATATTGAAGATATGGGCGAACACTTTCCAGAGATGCCGGTATCTATCGTCACTGAAACGCTGGATACACAAGATAACAAAAAAGCCGTAGGTCAATAAAAACAGTCCCACGGCTTTTGGTTATAGAACCGTTACTTGTTGTCTTGGAGATGTTTTTCTAAGAAAGGGATAACTAGTTCATAGAATTTTCGCACCTCGCCGGTGTTCCTAAAGCTATGACCAGTACCGTTCAAAATATGCTTTTGGTGTTGGATCCCATAAAGCTCAAGCATTCGACTCATCCGCCACGAATGCTCTACGTCAACAACTAAGTCCTTAGTACCATGAATTAACATTAATGGTCGCTTAACCTGTTTCGCATTAAACACAGGTGAATACCTCATTAATTCAGTTTGCTGGAGCACAGGGTCACCGATGATTTCTTTTAATCGTTGGGTCAGACCTTCATTATTTTGGACTGAACTCGTATTGAACAAAAGCGGTAAGTCCATCACGCCTGCAAACGATATCGCGCAGTTAAATTTTTCCGGCGAGCGAATGATACTCATAACTGCCGAATAACCGCCGTAACTCGCACCAAACAGGCAACTACGGTCAGGATCAAGTTGTGGGAAACGTTGCAAGGCATCCGCTATCGCTTTTGCTATATCATCTTCAATGGCACGCCCCCATTGCTGCATACCTTGTTCCTCGAAAGCTTTTCCATAGCCGCCGGAACCACGATAATTCACACGTAATACCGCATATCCTTGACGCACCAACCATTCAACGTCGCCGTTTAAATAACTAGTATCATACACACCAATAGGACCACCATGCGGCATAATAATAAGCGGAATCGAGTCTCCTTCGCCATTCAGCTCAGTGGGAAGAGATAGAAATGACTCTATTGTTGCTTCGCCTTCAGTTGCAGTTTTAAAACTTTCTGTATTCGCCAGAGATACGCCATTTAGCCATGGATACATATCTTCAACATCTGAGCATGTGTTGCCTTGATTGACGCAATGAATAAGCGTACCGGGCTTTGTGTTGCCATGTTGAACCAACAGCATTGAGCTACCGTCTTCGCTGCTATTGAGCACGGTATGATCAACCTTCGGATATTGTGTTGCTATGTTGTTATAGACGTCTTCGATTGTGTTATTAAGGAAATGATAGTTCAGTTGACCCTGTTTAAGATAAGTTACAGCAAGCGGTGTTGAACGACTCGCATCCATGATAATCCCTTTAACGTCTCTGTCTGGATGCTCAAACAAGACTTCTTTTATCGTAGCTGAGGATAAATCAAAAACTACAGCAGCATGCGTATCGCGTTGATAATTGGTTACTGCCCAAAGGGTTTGTTTATCTTCGCTGATACCATAAATACTGATTTCTGTATCCTTATCACCTCTCCATATGCTGCTCATGCGCAGCGACTTTTCGCTTGTTCGTGACCATAGAAGTGGGTGACCATCTTCATAACTGACACCAACCCTAAGCTGGCTATCTTGGTCAGTCACCCATTCAATGATTTCGCCACTGTTGTAGTTGTATTTTTTGCGCTTTTTGAATAAATAAGGTTTCTTCGTGAACAATGTGACTTTGTGCACATCGGAAAAAACCTTGTCATCATCAAAGCGAATTTGAGCGAATAACAACGCGTCTGGTTGATGAGGTAAGCGGTCGACAATATAGCCGGGGTTATCGATAAAGTCCTGACGTTGAATGCTTATTTCACCGTCAGCGATTAACAAGTCAAAAAATACCGACATGATTTTGCCATTAGATTTATTCCGTACCTGAATAGCTAGAACATTGTCGCTTAACCAAACCAGTCGATGCACTCGATAGCGTGAATTTACTCCATATACATCACGGTAAGGTGTTGTTGGGTTACCAACGAATACGTCACCCAATTTCTCAAAAGCGACCATATTGCCGCTTGGACTTAGAGCCACTTCTTCTACTACGGGGCGCTTGAAGAAGTCTTCCACAGTGAGTTCGGTTGCTGAATCTGCATATACCGGTTGGCTAATTACTAAAATGAGTAAAAACAATAATTGCTTCATTCCGTAACTTCCTTATTTAGACGTTCTTGAGCATAAAACTGTAAAAATGGATCTTGGGGAGCCAATGAGTTATGCCATTCGTAGCGTTCCATAAGATAGGGATAACGTGTTTCCAGCATTTGTACCAGAATAGCTGATCGGTCATACAAATCGCCCCGTGCACCTTTACCTTTGGTTTCAAAGATAAAAACACCGGTAAAATTTAGTTTTTGTGGCATAACTGAAAATTCAAATTCATTTTCAGTAAAGTCGAAAAAACTGTAGCTCGTTGAACCCGATATGTTGATATTACTGTCTTGCAAGGCAAATCCGTTGAATCCGAGCTCTACTCGATCCCAACGATAAGTACCTTGTTGCAGTTTTCGAATCTCAAAATGCTCAGCGAAGGCCAAAGGACCAATTTTGAAAGAGTTTAATAGCCCATCACCGACAATTGTTATTTTAGGCGCGACGCCATAGGAATACGCCGAGATAATGGCGAGACCTTCAGAACTGTCAAGTTGCTCAAGTTCTATGCGACTACTGATCCCTTCTTTCAGATGCTCAAGTAATTGCTGATACCGTTCTACACGTTGTTCAAGTTGAATTTCTAATTTTTCTTCCGCACCGCAGTAACGTTCAGCATTTTCATCAGTTGCTATGCCATTCACCATGTCATAAATGTCGTGGGTAAAGCGTTGATAGTGCTTAGGGTAGTCATAATAGTCTTGCCAGATAGTGGCAATCATAGCAAAGCTCACATTAGGATCTTGTCGGATAGTTAGGTAGCGCTCCTCTAGTTCCGCTAGATCTAAGTGAAATTTTTCATTGAGTGAATCAATCTCACTTTTATATTCTGCGGCCAGTTCAACGGCAAAATCCACACATGAGTCAGCGAGTGTAGGTAGTGGCAAACACGACAATAGTGTTATTAGGTAAATAGGTTTCATGTAATACTTCTTGTTAGTTGCTTGAACAAAACAAGAAATAATATTGACGGGCTTAATAAGCGTCTGCAGTAAACATTCCTTGTTCGCAGCGGATTATTCAAGTTTTGACTGTTTGATGCAAGTCTCTTTTGCTGCATCGCTTTCATGCTTAACCCAAATGAACGTAAGGTACATTTTGGTAGGCAGCGACATTGCCATGCCAACGGCAACACAAACGGCACTGATAATAATACCTGTCACTCCCATAGCTTCTATAGTTTCACTGAAGTTATGGAAGTAGATCCCCAGCAAAATTAATCCAATACCACAAAGCATGATGATTTTTAGCAGGCGGAGTATGCGCGTATCAGTCATAAGAAAACCCTTGCAGACTATGATTACAGACTAACACTTCGTTTTAATTTGTAGATTGATCCGGATCAGACTCTTTGCCACAAAAATCTGATCCGGAAGATGTTTAGAAGGAATAGACTAGGTTAGCCGAGAGATTTCGGCCGGGTGCGGTAAAACGTGCAAGGTTGTCATCAATAGCACGTCCGCGGACTTCCGATGCATTCCAATACTCTTTATCCGTTAGGTTAAACAGTCCCAGATTCAATTTTAAACGGCTGGATACTGCATAGTTCGCGATAAGATCTAGCGTAGTATAACTGGGAGATTGAAAGAGTGCAGTTTCCGCAGAACCGGTGTCTAGATTTTCACTTTCTCCCGTATACGTGGCAATAAGGCTTAGGTTCCAAGGAGCGTCAGGTGCTCCGTATTGCAAGCCTACAACAGTTTGATTAGGAAGCACAGAATCTAGTGCTAACCCAGTGCTTTTGTCTTCGCTCTGCTGCACACTAGTCGAGATGCGTACCTGCCATTGTTTTAACTCTGGAAAAGTCGCACCTAGGTACCAATTGACTTGCAGATCTATCCCTTCAATGATGACTTTATCAATATTGATAGCCTGAAACTCCAGCAAATTTGTTGCTGGATTAAAACCAACCACTGAAAGTGATTCGATAAAGTTGTCGTAGTCGTTGCGGTAGGCGCTTACATTAACGTCAATGTGTGAGTTGGAATACCGGATACCAATTTCGTGACTGTCCACCGACTCAGGTTTTAAATTGGCGTTAGGCAGTGAGGTGTAGCCGCCGGCAAAACTGGTAAAGCCAATATTTACATCATCCATCGGTGGGATACGAAAGCCTTGGGCAAACTGCCACCACACATTCAAGTCAGCAGTGAGGTTATATACGCTACCAAATTTAGCCGACCACTGTTGCTCGCTATAATCGGTAATCGTGACATTTGGATTTGCAGCGTTAAAAACGGGATCATCCTGTGGGGTAAGCTCAAACCTGTCGAACCGTAATCCAGGGCTCAACATCAAGCTGCCATCAAACAGTGTAATTTCGTCTTGTACGAAAAAGGCAACTTCGCGCAGCGTAGAAAGTGGAAAATCACGTGCAGGGAAATACTCAAATTCAGGTAATTGAAGACCAGTTTCAGCTTGAATAGATTGGCCGCGACGAACGCTTTCTGACTCGGTTTCCTCCCACTGGACGCCATAGATAAGATAATGTTCACCAACGCCTGAAAATTGTTGTTCGAACTGCAATTGAGCGCCCATGACCTGCTGTTCAAATAAACTCGAACGCTGACGTTCATAGGCCAAACTATTCGGCGTTAAGCTGCGCCTTGTTTGTTGTGTGTCTTGCTTTGTTTCTGAGCGTTGAATATAGGCTAAGCCGGTCACTTTAGGCCAGTCGCTAAGTCCGCTCGGCAAGTATTGGTACTGCATAGATAAGCGGCCCCGTTGACGTTCATCGTCACCAATACTATTCAGGATAGTGACGCCACGAACTACGGCTCCATAGTCAGACAGCAGATCAGACTCTGTCACACTGTTAAACCATTCGGCTGTGAGTTGTAACTGGTTCTTGGCGTTGGGCGAATAAATCATCTTCGCGAAAACATTTTCGCTGGAAATATCCAGTGGGTCAGCGGACTTCCTTACGGGGCCGGTTGCCGCATCAGAGTAGTACGTTTGTGTTTCATGTCCTTGGCGTACTCCAGCGTTGATTAACCATTGCCAATTGCTGTACGTGCTTGCAAGCTGAAAATTCGCAGCTAAGTCGTCGTTAGCGCTGCGACCGGTTAGTTTTAAGCGACCAGCAAGTTCACCATCCTGGCTAACTAAACTAGCGGGTTGCTTGCTAGTAAACGCTACGACACCGCCTATGGCGTCACTGCCATACAGGGTTGATGCAGGTCCGCGAATTATCTCAACAGATTCAAGCATATCCACGTCGATAAAATCCCGTCGGGCTGATAGGGCAGGACCGAAGCTAAATTCATCAGCCAATGGAATGCCGTCCATTAAGATCAAAACGCGATCGCCGTTAATACCCCGAATGTTAAAGCTGGATAAGCCAAAGCGGCCGCCACCCTCAACACTAACACCTGGTTCATAGCGCAAGATGTCTCGAATATCGCCAGCAGCGAGACGTTCCATAGTTAGATGATCCAATTGCGTTACGTTTGCAGCAATTTCGTTTATTTCCCGCAAGCTTTTGGTTGCGCTTATCGTGATCACCTCGATGCCACTGTCAGGGATAAAAATCTCTGAGGCTTCCGTTTGGGCATTAGAAGTAACGGGTGCCAGTACACTCGTTGCGAGGATTGAAAGGGCGAGGGGATTGTTTTTTGACACAGGCTTTTCCTTTATTGAGTAAATTCTTTTTGCAAATGCTAATGAGAATGATTACTATTTGCAACAAATGAATTCAATCGTAAGGGAATTAATGTTTATGTCACGCCTTTTGCTCTCAGTTGCTTTGGCCCTAATTTTCATGTCAACCGCAGTATTTGACATGTCGGCGCAAGAGGATGCGCGCGTTGTCACCGCTGGTGGCAGCGTGACGGAGATATTGCATGCCTTAGGTGCTGGTAAATCCCTAGTCGCAGTCGACACGAGTAGTACATATCCGGCGGCGGTTAATCAATTGCCCAAGGTTGGTTACTACCGCCAGTTACCCATTGAGGGAATTGTCGCATTGCGACCGGATTTAGTGATAGGTGTCGACGGAGTTGGCCCGACAAGAGTCCTACAACAATTACGTTCACTTGGGATCCAGGTGGAACAGATTCAGGTTGAAAAGTCTGTAGCGGGTTTATTGTCGATGATCCGGCAAACGGCTGAACTCGTCGATAAGCAGTCTGCGGGTGAAGCGCTGGTTTACCAGGTGCAGTCAGAATTTGCTGAAATCGCCACTTTATCTGAGCAAGGAGGGCGAGCTGCTTTTCTGATGAATATTAATGAGCGCGGTATGCTTGTGGCTGGCCAAAATACAGTTCCCGACCTCATATACACGCTGGCAGGTACGCAGAATGTGTTTGCTGACGTTACTGGATTTAAACCGCTTTCCAGTGAAGCTTTTCTGCAGAGGATGCCGGATTGGTTGATGATACCAGAGCATCAACGCCAAGGGATGCAGGCTGAACAATTCTGCGCAATGCCTGCATTAAAGCGTTGGGCGCAGCACTCTGGGTGCCGAATTGTGTTTGTCGACCCATTGCTATTCTTAGGTTTAACGCCACGCTTGCCGGACGCAGTTCGTCAAGTTATGGCAATGTAGCGGGCGCAACATCATGCAAGCAAGCGTTCCCTCATCAACGGATATTATTGGTCAGCACCAGCGCATGAAATTGCGAGATGGACGCTATTTGTTGCTTGGGTTTATCGCTATTGCACCCTTGGCAATCCTTTGGGCTCTTTCCTCAGGTGCTTACCACATTGGGCTCTGGGAGCTAATCAGTACGCAAGGTGATACCGCCTTTGAGCTCGCTATTTTGCTCGATATCCGCCTGCCTAGAGTGCTTATGACAGTGAGCACTGGAGCGGGTTTAGCGGTATGCGGATTAACCTTACAAGCACTAACGCGCAACCCGCTGGCAGACCCTGGTTTGTTGGGCGTGTCGGCATGCGCGGCTCTATTTGCTGGTATCTCCATGCTAATCAGTAGTCGCCTGTTCGCTGAGTTTGGTGCACCAATGCTGTTTACTCCCGCCATGGCTTTTGCTGGTGCGGCGGTCGCAATGTTAGCACTGATAGCGATTTCCAGACGTAATCGAGGGAGTGGCAATTTATTACTTATCCTCGCTGGCGTTGCTGTTAACGCAGCTGCAATGACTTGCTTGGGGTTGGTAACTTTTATTGCCGATGATCAAACATTGCGGCAAATCACTTTCTGGAGTATGGGAAGCTATGCCGGCTCCTCTTGGCCAATGGTATGGCTTACCTCGATTACAGTTGTGTTTTGTCTTGTGTACCTTTTCAAGCAAAGATACGCATTAATGCAGTTGAGCTGTGGTGAGCAACAGGCACGTTGTCAAGGCGTTAACGTAGCCTTGCTGAAACGCAAAACCTTGCTAGTCTGCGCAGCCATAATCGCTGTTTGCGTCAGTTTTACCGGAATAGTCGGCTTTGTTGGTTTGGTCGTTCCACATATCTGCCGACTGCTCTTAGGTGGCCATCTAGGCAGACTGATGCCGGTTGTTGCAATCGTCGGTGGTCTCTTAGTGACTATCGCCGACACGTTGGCTCGAACACTCATTGTCCCTGCAGAATTACCCGTTGGTTTGCTCACCTCAACACTCGGTGTGCCGTTTTTCATCTACTTGATTTGGCATCAACAAAGCAGAGGCCAACATGTTTAATTTAAAGCAAGTATCGCTGGTAAAGAAACAGCGAACGCTACTCCAAATTGACTCATTGACGTTTGCCAGTGGTGCACTCACTGCGGTTATCGGTGCCAACGGTGCCGGGAAATCCACTTTAATGCGCGCGCTGCTGGATCCTGACTCACTCAGCAGCGGCTCAGTGTCTCTCGCAGAGCGACCTCTGAACTCATTTAGCTTGGTCGAACTAAGTCATCGACGCGCGTATGTTGAACAAACGGCACGTCCTACGTTTAGTCTGGAGGTGATCGAGTACCTACGCTTGGCGCGCAGTCAGTTTACCGAAAGCAGTAAGCAGCGTGACAGGTGTATTGCAGATGTTATTGGTAGGCTAAATATGAGCCGTTTATTAGTGCGCGATATCACCACGCTGTCGGGCGGTGAATTTCAACTAGTTGAATATGCCAGAGCACTTATCCAGTTAACCCAAGGGGCAGATTATGAGCACTGTACTTTACTTCTGGATGAACCCTGCAGTGCACTCGATATTCGCCAAAGTCAAATTTTGTACAGCCATTTACGTGAGTTTATTGAGCTTGGTGGTAGTGCAATTTTAGTCGAACATAACATTAACGAAGCGGCGCGGATCAGCGACTTTGTGCTGTTTCTTTCGGGGGGCAGAGTTTTCGCGCACGGCCCAACAAAAACGGTTTTTACCACACCCAATATCAATACGTGTTTTGCAACAGAAGGCACAGTTATAAGTCATGCAGTGCAGGGCGGGCAAGACACACGTTTAATTTATCAATCACTTATCAATTAAGAGAGTTAATCAATGGAAAATACGCAAAAACAACATCACATCCATGCTGCGCGGCTTTTGCTAAGACGTATACATTCAGGAGTACTTGCAACTCAGAGCTTATCGATCAAAGGATTTCCCTTTGGTTCAGTTACTCCATTTTTACTCACGGACGAGGGTGATATAGTAATTTATGCATCTGATATCGCTCAACACTCTCGCAATATGCAAGCGGATCCGCACGTCAGCTTGTGTGTATGTGACAACACTACTACTGACAGTCAAGCCAGTGCGCGCGTCACCGTGTTGGCCACAGCTAGCGCTGATTCTGTTGATGAAGCCTTAAAACAACGCTATTTCCGTTTGTTTCCACAAGCTAGGCAATATGTTGAAGCCCATGACTTTCGATTCTATCGTTTAACCACGCAACGGGTACGTTACATTGGTGGCTTTGGACAAATTTATTGGTTCAACGTGGCCGAATGGCAAGAAAATTTTGCTGCTATGGGAGACAGCGAAACTAATGTTATTGAGCATATGCAGCAAGATCATGAAGATGCGTTGCAAGTTATCTTACAAGAGCATTATGGTTACGATACCCCAGTCGATAAGGTTACAATGTTGACTCTTTTTGCGGAAGGATTTCACGTGCAGCATAACGACAGCATCGTGTTTATTCCCTTCCATCAACCATTAAATACTGTAGCCAAAGTGCGTGAAGCCATGGTGGTACTAACGCATCACGCTAGGGAAGTGTTAAAGCGCAGCGCCTGATCAAAAATAGAAACGCAGTTCTCGGCCCTCCACTACGACTGTTTTGCCTTTGCGAGAAAAAAGGTTTTGACGCCATTCAGCAGGGTCTAAGGTAAAATTGAGATCGGCCGCAGTAACCGCATTCACGATGTGCTCTTCAATCTGGGGCTTGTGATAGTCGAGAATGCGTTGCTTGCTGCCGCCGATATACAAATTGAGGTAACCAATTGCAGTTGTCGAAGATCCTGCTGTTAGCACGCTTAACGCTGATTTTACCGGACTGGAAAACAGGCTGCTTAACTGCACGGGAGATAAACTATCTATGATTTTCGTTGTGTCTTTCAGGAGTGAATACTCGTCGTGCACGAGTGCCATATCATCGACTTGAATAGTGTCGATGCTTAAGGTTTTGGTGGTGCAGTCGTAATCTGGAAGCGCGGAAACAACCACGATTAAGTGGGCACGATAAATGGGGTTGCCAAGTACGCGCACTTCCATCCCACAGAGGAGTTGCAACTGCAAACGATTGGTTGACTCAGGCATGCTTAACTCACCTTCCAACAGACTCAGTGTGGCTTTGCCAATGGGAACTGGAATAGGTATTTGCTGAGGGAAGTAGGGCGCTAGTAAGTCATTTAACTCCTGTTCAGTAAACTGGTCATATTTCAGCTTACCTAACTTAACTAAAACTAATGCTGCGGCAACTTTTAGACGGTCTGAAAATGATAATGGGTGCCAAGGAATATGCATGCACAATAAGTGAAGAGGTGTCTTGCCCTAAATAATGAAGCGCTCATTCTGAGAGTCAAGCCGAAAATTGAAAACCACCGCGAGTAGAGCAGTGGTTTTAGTACGAGTAAACATCAATAAATCAGTGCTTTTGCTTATCCAGCTTCTTGTTTACTTTAGCCAGTAGCATTTGAATTTCCGCGCGCCGCGATTCATCCGCTAGCGGGCGTTCTAATCGTGCTGGAGCTTCAAGTGCGTGCTCAAGGTGTTCCTTTGCCGCAGTATATTGGCGTTCGTCAAACAAGAACTCTCCGTAGAAATAATTGGGGTCGATGCCGTCGGGATTTAGTGCGATGGCTTTTTCTAAATAGACCTTTGCATCATCATCATCTCCGAATCCTAATGGCCAGCCCGGTACTTTATGGTATAGCGTGCCAAGGCTAGTATACGCTGATCCTTGCAGCACCGTTTGATCAATAGCTAGAGATTGCTCAAGAGACTTTTTCGCCTCTTTGGCCAATGATAGAGCGCCAATACCGCCTTTGGCACCGGCATAACTACTTTGAATTATGCCCAACCAGACTAATGGCTCAGCTCGATCAGGGTATTGCTCAGCAAGCGATTTTGCAGCGTTGACCAATTCTTCGAAGCCTGTTTTCTGCGTATTGCCTGACAAGTTGTAATTTACGATAGCCCACTGCTTTTGCAATGTAAGTAACTGTTCATCAAAGCCATCATGGTTGGCTGCGTTCGCTACGCTTGCGAGTAAACTAAAGCTGAAAATAAGAGTGAAAATGGATTTGGAATACATGATATTAACCTCGTTTCAAAGCGTTTGTTATTAAGCGTGCAGATAGCGCTTAATGGTTGCTAATTTACTGTCAATGGCATTGTCAACAATGTTGGGTAACACGCCATTAATGCGCACAAAGAGCTTTTCCGGCCAACCGACAACACTTTCTCGCCGTTTACTTCGGAGCAACTGAATTAATGCTGCCGCGACGGTTTCGGTAGCGTCTACGGTGTTTCCCAGCGCAGTATTCATAGCATTAACGTTGGCTGAATTGATGTCAGTCTTGGTTGCACGCGGGGCAAAATAAATAAACTTGTAACGACTATCGCTGTATTCTCTGGCCAGAGCCTCGGTGAATCCACGTAGCCCAAACTTGCTCGCACAATAAGTGCTAAAGCCTGGATAGCCGATATACCCAAATGCGGAGCCGACGTTGACAATAATTGTCTCGGTTGCGGCAGGGGACCGCTGCTGGGAATGATGTAAAAAAGCTTGTGTAAAAAGAATAGGAGCAACTAAGTTAGTGTTCAGTTGCGCTGCAATGGATTCTGCGCTTTGTTTTTCAAAAGCGCTAAATTCGGATACGCCAGCCGCATTTACCAGCAGGTCAATATCACCGTCTGCGAATGTTTTTTCGAGCACCGCTTCACACTCCTGAGCGGACCTTAAATCGCCGGTCATTACTGTAGTTCGATTACTCATGCTTGCCTGCACAGCCGTCAGTTTTTGCTGATTGCGACCTTGCAGTATGATTGTGTAACCCATAGCATCCAACGCGCGCGCAATTGCACTACCAATCCCGCCAGATGCGCCCGTAACTAAACAACGTTTAATAGATTCAGTCATTGCGTCAAGCCGCCTGCTGTTGACTTGCCGAGACCGGCAATGTGCGAAAAATATCGGCATATAAGCGATAGAATTTTTTCGCACTATTAACAATAAGATCTTGCTCTTCCGGACCGTCAATTTGGTTCATCAAGTTGATAAAAAACTTCACATGTTCCTGATCAAGAGCACCATGGGAGCGTAAATAACTAAATGCTGACTTTGGTAGTCCAAGGGTTTTCTGAATATTGTCAGCCGCATTGTCGGCCATCGCAATACTCGTTCCTTCAAGCACGTGAACCATGCCAAAAAAAGCGAGAGGGTTAACGCGATTGACCTGATCATAAGCAAAGGACACCATTAATTCCGTCGCAAAGGCGGGGTGGCTGTGACGTACGGTTTCTTTGTCTGCTCCGCACGCCGCGATATCATTTAGGATCCATTCTTGGTGACCAATTTCCTCTTCGATATACTCAGCAACTGCTTCACGTAACCATTCTTGTTCGTCAGATAAGCGGGTTCCAACAGCCATCAATAACGGTACTGTATGCTTAACATGATGGAATGCTTGGGTGAGGAACGCGATATAGTCTGTGCTAACGATATCGCCCTTAAAGCACCGGGCAATTATTGGCGAGGAAAGCAGATACTCTCGCTCTGTGGTCGTTTCAGTTTGTAAACGGTCAAATAATTTCATAAGGCTTGCTCCACAGTTGAGGTGCTTGCATACACCCGTTGAATTTGTTGCTTAAAGTGCTGATAAATGGCAGCTCTGCGAGGGCGCATATTTTGCGTATACAATCCTTCTTCAGGCTGCATCGGGTTGAATTGAATTATGGGATGATAGACTCTGGCATAGTCTGGTAAGCCTTGATTCACCATCGCTATCACTTGGTCGATATGAGCAGCGCTGAGGTCGCGACGTGCAGGTACCAAGATCGCTGTGCAAAATGGCATCGCATCACCCACTACAACCGCTTGAAAAAATAAACCTGTGGCGAGGATCTCTGCTTCAACCCATTCCGGGGATATATTTCGCCCCAAGGAATTGATTAAGGTATTCTTGCGCCGACCGATGATTGCTAATTGGTTACCTTTTAATTGCGCCACATCGCCCGTATGGACCTCATGTTGATGCCAACTATCGGGTTGTTCTAGATAACCTAGAAAAGTATTGCCCGATACCACCAACTCGCTGTTTTCAAGTCGCGCACTTAAATGCGGGAGAATTTGTCCAACACTGGACACGTCATCGTCGGGTGCGCACAAGCTCACCACAGACGCACATTCGGATAAACCATAACCCTGTACCACTGGGATGCCGATTGCTCGCGCCCGCTGAATGAGTGTTGGCGCTACACGGCTGCCGCCTACAGCGACAAATTGAAGAGTCTTCGGCGGTTGCCAACCATGTCCTGCTGCGCGCACAAGCACCTGCAAAAGTTCTGGTACTAGGATTAAGGTATTGGGTTGGTTTGTTTCAATGCACTCAAGCAAATTCTTGGGGTTAGTTAGCGTGCTGCCAGAAAATCCTCGCTCCTCTTGAGACGCTAGTATAAGGCTACCACCGGCGAGCAGTGGTGCATAAACCCCCGCAACGTTTTCTAACAGCACCGGTAAGGGTAAAAGGCACAAATGTTGCGGTTGATTGATGCCGATAAATTCAGCCAACGAACGGGCTACGGTATGTTGTTGCTCTGCACTTAAACACACTCCTTTAGGCGTGCCAGTGCTGCCCGATGTGTAGGTTACCTTGGACGTTAGCGGGGGGACTAAAAGATTTGCTTGCGGCTGTAGGCGGGTGACATTCAATGCCGTGTAATCACAGTGTTCACGGGCAATTCCGCTATCCTCTTGGGAGCTAAAAAGAAACTCTGCTGCAACGGAGGTGATAATCGCCTGGCTTTGTTGGTGGGTAAAGAAGACCGGGATCGGTGTACAAACCACCTGAGCTTTTTGACAGGCAAGATCAGTTACAACCCATTCAACTGAATTGTCGGCAAGTAAAGCGATAGAGCGAACATTGCTGGCAACTAACCATTCTGCCAGCGCATTGACACGATTGCTCAGTTGGATATAGGTCAACGTGGTCGTTGAATCTTGCAACGCTATTTTTGCACCATTACGCTCAAGCCGGGCGAAGAAAGAATTCATGCGATATCCCCCGCTTGCAAAGCGCACACCGTGTGAGCAATTTTGTCAGTAAGCAGTTCAAACATCTTGCGGTAGCGCGCTGAACTGTTTATCACCTGCATGACATTGCGCAGTGACACCGCGACTACCTTCGGTTCAGTCTGATAATAACTGCCCCAGTTTGCGGCGCGCTGTTGCAATTTGCTTGGATCTGCACTGGCTAATTCATGAGTGATAATTCCCGCACGTTGAATTAATGATTGTACATGTGACGTTGCTGAGAATGTCATCGCGGCAAATCCATTAGTAAACAATGCAACGGCAGTGATTAGAAATAGCGGTAAGGTAAACTTGTTAGAATTACTGTAGAGATGAGCAATTTCTGCAATTCCTGCTCGTCGAACCGGAATGTATTGATTGACCATTGTTTCAATGGGCGCTGCTAAATATTGTTCTAAAAATAAACGCTCATGAGCGGAACGAATGCCCAACGCAGCCTTAAATGCGCCATTGTTGATGGCGAGGATCCATGGCGTAGATACTTTGATAGAAGCATTGTAAGCATGCTGAAAGCCCGTCTCGATGAAGTGTTCTGCCGCTTCTCGACCTTTATCACCGATTCCGTAAGTGGATATATCAAATTGATATTTCTGCCCTGACCATGATTTGTCACTGGATGGCTTGATAGGGGCACTGTTGGGCTGGCTGTAAAGTGAATGCATTTTGACTACCTCGCATAAATTTCAGAGGTAGATTAGATTGCCAACCTTATGGAAAACTTAAGACTTGAAGTATTTTCAATTTTATCTTTCTCTTGTCGAGCATGTGTAAACGGATGATCTTCATCACATCACGGAAAAGTATGATGTGAGCAAGAGCTAAAATTAGACTGTATCTCTCAGGAAAGAAACGTATACTTTTCTCGGCTTCGTACAAATTTATGCATACAAGGATGTCTATGAAAACCATTGGTTTGTTTTTAGTTGCTTTATTTATTACTTCAAACGTATCTGCACAATCTAAGTTTTTATCGCAAAAAAGCTGCTTTAGTGGGGGCTTTGAAAATTTTGATACATGGGTAAGCGGATTAGAAAAGAATAAAAAACGGTTTAATAAACAGCTGTTTCTCACCCGTTTTAATCAAGACAAATTTAACGCTAAGAAAGCTCAGTTGGATTGCGTTGACTTTACTTATGAAGTGGATGGTTTAACTGTCGAGGGCTATTACCTCAAACCAAAAACTGCAGCTGATGGAACGTTACCCGTAGTGATTTTTAATCGAGGTGGTAACGGCGATTTTGGTCGTGTTAAGTTCGCCAGTAAGATTGGTTTCTTAGCTGACCTTGCTCAGGCTGGATATGTGGTTATCGGAAGCCAGTATCGAGGGGCAAGCACTCGCTTTATTGACAATAACGGTGCTGATGAATTTGGTGGAAAGGATGTGAACGACGTGCTGGCTTTGCCCGGATTACTTGCCGATCTTCCGGCGGCTGACGCCAATCGTATTGCATTGGTCGGTTGGAGCCGGGGTGTAATGCAAAGTTATCTGGCGGCGAAGCAAATGCCTACTATAAAGGCAATCGTTGCAGTCGCAGGTAACGCTGATGAAGAGCTAGCGCTGGCATGGCGCCCTGCAATGGAAAAAGTATTTCAAAAACGAGTGCCCGATTTTGCGCAACATCGAGACGACGCGTTAAAAGCACGTTCGGTTATTCACTGGATTGACCAATTACCTCCAGCACCTGTTCTTCTCATCCATGGGAGTGCAGACAAGAGGGTTAGTGTTAAACAATCTGAAATGCTGGCTGAGGCCTTTGTTAAACATGAACACGCGCACAAATTGATTGTTTATCCGGGTGATAACCATGGTCTACACCAAAATCGCTCGGCTATGTTGGCAGAAACTCTAGATTGGCTAGCACGTTATCTTTAGCCAGAGCATCGGCGCAGCAAGTTTGATTCATTTGAATATACTGCGCCGAATTACTTTTATGACAACGTCGCCAGGGCGTCACCCGAGTATTGCTCGAGTTCATCTAATTGCTGATGCTTGATTTTATTGGCCCAGTTAGGATCTTGCAGTAGCGCTCTACCTACCGCGACCAAGTCAAACTCACCTTGCTCAATCCGCGTCAGCAAGTCATCAATCGAGCGCGTAGCTGAGCCTTTGCCCTGAAAAGCTTCAAAGAAGTCACCATCGAGACCAACAGAACCGACGGTGATAGTGGTTTTACCCGTCAATTTTTTGGTCCAACCCGCTAAGTTTAATGGGCTGCCTTCAAACTCTGGCTCCCAATAGCGGCGCTGTGAACAATGAAAAATATCCACGCCAGCATCACTGAGCGGTGCGAGGAATGCTTCAAGCTCTTGTGGCGAATAGGCCAAACGAGCGGTGTAATCTTGCTGCTTCCATTGTGAGTAACGCAAAATAATGGGGTAATCAGGTGCAGTCGCTGCGCGGATGGCCTTAATTATCTCTACTGCAAAGCGAGAGCGGCGTTGCATGTCGCCCCCCCAAGCATCGGTACGTTGATTGGTACCTTCCCAGAAAAACTGGTCGATTAAATAGCCATGCGCACCATGTATTTCGACGCCATCAAAACCCAATCGCTTGGCATCAGCCGCGGCGCTAGCAAACGCTGCAATAACGCGTTCGATATGTTCAACAGACATTGGTTCTGCGCCTTGTTTACCGGGTTTGAATAATCCAGATGGACCCGCGCTCGGTAATTCAGGGAAGGGCGCCTTGTCTGCCACCCGAGCCATCCCAACGTGCCAAAGCTGTGGCATGATTTTAGCGCCTGCAGCATGTACGTCATTAACCACCCGCTGCCAACCTTGCAATGCTGCTTCGCCGTGGAACTGCGGGATACTCTCAGCCATGGTTGCGACGGGATCATTGACCGTAGTGCCTTCAGTAATAATTAAACCGGTTCCACCTTGGGCGCGGCGTTGATAATACCCTGCGACTGCTTCAGTCGGTATGCCGTTAGGCGAAAATTGACGCGTCATAGGTGCCATGACAACCCTATTGGTTAGCGTCAACTTGGGGTTAATAAAAGGGGTGAATAAAGCTTTTGTTTGCATACGTCGTTAGTCCAGTTGATCACTTGGGATCAGGTAAATACAGTCAACTGTAAGTACCTGAGAATCAAAATTGCGCTAAGAGTAAATGAGTCTTATTCAGAGTCAATTGACTGTTATGAATAGTTTGATATAACTCAATGGTGGGGTAACAGATGGCCCAAGAGAGCTTTGCTTAGTTAATGACGTACGTTGGGTAAGTATTTAGCGACGATGCTGAGGTATTCACCGCTTGCATGTAAATCGTTAAGTGCAGCATCAAATTCGGCGACCGTATCCATAGTGACCGTTTGTTTACTAAACATTAAATAGTTACTGGCTTCCTGATTATTGGTTATCCGAAATAATGGAACCATTTGATGCTGCTTTTTATCCCAGTTTTGTAAATAGTGACGCCCCTCAATTTCTGATTCAATGTAGCCATCGACGCGCCCAAGCGCTGCTAACTGGGGGAGATTTTGATCATTGTCAATAAATACCATACGCTGCAAGAACTGCTCATCTTCGAGTAGGCTAGCATAGGTGCTGGAATAAATAGCCCCGCGTAATGCGCCGATCAATACGTTTGCGGTAGCAACATCTGCCAGTGATTGAATTGCAGCAAACGAGTCCAGGCGTTGTTTGTTGACAAAAAGAACATAATGACTGTGACGAAAAATATGCGAAGTGAAAAGCGCATAATCTTCTCTTTCCGGCAAAACACTGGCCGCTAACGTCATATCAACCAAGCCTGATTCAATACTTTTAAGTATTCTTGACCAAGGCATAGCAATGAGAGTGAAGTTATGAGGTGTGCGTTTGAACACCGCACGGATCAACTCAATATCTTGCCCTTGCCAAAACCCTTGTGCATCGACATAGCGGTAGATCTGGCGCTCATTGACAGCAATCGTAAATTCTTTGGCGGTGGCGCATACTATCGGCAGGCTAAAGATAAAAAGTAGGAGAGTTCTAAGCACTGAAATCACGCGAGAAGACTGATGGAATAAAGTGTAGAACACCTAGGGCTAAGTATGCAATGCACAAATAACACTTAAATTTCTCTGTGCCCTTGTAAAAGTTGTCGTCCGGAACGATGTAAGGAAAAAACGTACATTGGATGTTTATTAGAAACAACAGAGTGTGATCAAAGCGGACATCGATAACATAGCCATTAATATTTATCGTCGTTGCAGCAATCTATATCCATGGTTTGAACGAAAAAAGACGCATTGAAAAGTTACAAACGGCGCTGTGTATTTTGCTTTCAAGTTAGGTTGTTTTTTCTAATTTTTATTAACATTCTGCTAACTCTTGGCTAAACAATTTTGGTACACTGGTACGATGTCCGAGCAGTTCGGAACCCAGTTCTAGGTAGTAAAAATGATGCAAACAACAACTGACGCCTTTGATTTTATTATTGTTGGTGCAGGTTCAGCAGGTGCAACGCTGGCGGCGCGCCTGAGCGAGAATCCTGCATGCAAAGTGTGTCTTTTAGAAGCGGGCAGCAAAGATCGTAACCCGTTGATCCATATTCCATTTGGTTTATCACTGCTTTCCCGTGTGGAGGGCATTGGGTGGGGCTATCATACCGCTCCACAGGCACAACTAAATAATCGTGAATTATTCTGGCCGCGGGGTAAAACCTTGGGCGGTTCGAGTTCAATCAATGCTATGTGTTATATCCGCGGTGATATTCAAGATTACAACGACTGGGCAGCCAACGGCGCGACTGGATGGGACTGGGAGTCAGTCTTACCCTTTTTCAAACGATCTGAGAACAATTTGCGTGGTTCTGACGAGTATCATGGCGTGGGTGGTCCACTCAATGTGGATGATTTACGTCATAAAGACAAATTATCTCATCGCTTCGTTGAGGCAGCCGATGCAGTTGGTTTTAATATCTTGGATGATTTTAATCGCGAAGAGCGTGAAGGCCTTGGTTTTTATCAGGTCTCACAAGTGGGCGGACAACGGTGCTCAACAGCAAAAGGTTATTTAAAACCGGCCTTACAGCGCAATAACCTAACCGTTATGACCGGCGTAATGGTCGAGCGTGTGCTGTTAAAGGATGGGCAAGCGACCGGGGTGCAGGCACGTATTGGCGGCAAAGTGCAGCGCTTAAAAGCAACTCAAGAAGTGATCTTATGTGGTGGTGCAATAAATTCACCGCAGTTGCTGATGCTCTCAGGGATTGGACCGGCTGATCATTTACGTGAGAAAGGGATCCATGTACAGGTCGATTTGCCGGGAGTGGGGCAAAACTTGCAAGACCACTTAGACGCAATCGTACAACATAGATGCAAAGCGCATGAAGGTTATGCCGTCGCGTTTTCAGCGTTGCCCAAGTACATCGCCGCAACGTTTAAATACTTGTTTAAGCGTAAAGGACTGTTTTCTTCAAACATTGCAGAGGCAGGTGGCTTTATGCGCTCTTCTCTGGCGCAAGCGGGGCCTGATATCCAGTTTCACTTTTTACCTGCCATATTAGAAGACCATGGCCGTCACTCGGTATTTGGTTACGGGTATGGCGTTCATGTCTGTTGCTTGTACCCTAAAAGCCGCGGTGAAATTCGGCTGCAGAGTAACCATCCAGCCGATCATGCGCTGATTGAGCCGAATTATCTTTCTCATCCAGACGACCAAAAAGTGATGATAGAAGGGGTGCGTAAGGCAAGAGAAATACTGGCTTCAGCGGGTTTTGAAGAGTTCGCCAGTACCGAACAATCACCGGGTGCAGAGGCGCAAACTGATGAAGAGATCTTAGCGTTTATTCGGGAAAAATCAGAAACCATCTATCATCCAATCGGTACGTGCAAAATGGGTCAAGAATCCGACTCAATGGCGGTAGTCGATCCACAACTACGTGTTTATGGGGTTAAAGGATTGCGTGTGGTTGACGCGTCAGTGATGCCGAGTTTGGTAGGCGGTAATACCAATGCGCCTACCATTATGATTGCCGAGCGTGCGGCAGAATTAATCCAACAGGAAACCGCGCTATAAACGCCGATGGCGTTGCTAACAACAGCCACAATTACGTTTATGTTTATCTAATCCGCCAATGCCTGGATTAAAGGTGTTGGTGGGATCTAGGCTTTTATAAAAGTTCTGTAAACTTGATTCTGCTTGATACAAGTGCCCGACATTGTGCTCAGCAGGGTACTTTGCACCGCGTTTATCGAGTTCGCCTAACAGCAATGTTTTGACTGCTTTTGGGTCAACTCCTGACTTCAAAATATAGTCTTGATGAAACACATGACAAAAGAAATGCCCATAATAGAGCTTTTTTTCGATCATCGAATCAAGCGATTCTGGTAAGTGTTCAACCCAGTCACGGTCGTTTCTACGTAAGGCGATATCCAAGGCTAAGATTTCTCCTACCTTGCTAGCATGCATTGTTTGAAAGCGGATTGCTGCGCCAGCGGCAGCAAATCGGTGTAAAAAAGCCTTGCTGGATTCGTCAGGCGTACACTCAAAATAGGCTCCGCGAGTTTCATCTGCAAAATAGTCTCGCAAGAACATTTGCGCTTCAGCGATACCTGCGTCACTCATCTTAAGTATTAGATGATGCTCAAATTCATGTTCAAAGGCTAACAAGCGAGGTGGAAGATGCTGCGGTAGTAAACTCGAAGCATGCTGCATTACCCGATCGGAAAGAAAACTCGGTAATAGTGGTAGTTTGTTCAGAGTGCTGTCCAACCGTCCTTTGAATGCAAATAGGCTGGGTAAGCGTTGAGTACCCAAATGCTGCACGCTTAGAAAGGTGTCTTTGCCATAATGTTTAGCCACAGTAAAGGTATCTCGGTGCATATACTCAGCAACTTCGGGCAGCTCCGCAAAATGTTGCAACATATGGCGACGCAGTTGCGTCAACGTGTCGGCATTATTCGTTCCGATGTAAAAGGTCTGCTCTTGCTTGGGGACCGCATATGTATCTAGACGTACAGCAAATACAGCGATTTTGCCGGCACATCCACTGGCTTCAAACAAACGAGTAGGGTCAGCGTTAAAACGGCTAGGGGTATCGGCATCAACGTCGCGCAACCGTGCCGGATAATCCGTCGCGGATGCCTTTTCCGTATGAGCCGTGAGCGCAGTAGCAAAATTGCCTGTCTGCAGATTAGTAAGGATTTCCACTGGTGATCCACCTAACTCAATACCAAGGTGATTTACCAGCTGCAACTCTCCGCGCTCATTGACCCATGCGAATAAGGCCATTTCTGTGTAAGCAGGGCCGCGTTTCACCAATGCGCCACCCGAGTTATTTGCAATTCCACCGATCACTGAGGCCCCTAAACACGATGAACCGATCACTGAATGGGGGGCGCGTTGCAATGGCTTTAAAGTTGTTTCTAAATGGTGCAAGGTAGTGCCTGGGTAGCATAGCACTTGCTGCCCTTCGCCAAGCACCGTCAGCCCGTCGAGGGCGAGAATATTAATGATCACGATCTCGCGATCGTAGCCGTCGGCACTGGGGGTAGAACCTTCTGTTAACCCGGTATTGGCAGCTTGCATAATGATAATGGCATTGGCGTCTATGCAGGCCTGTAAAACTTGCCAAAGGGCGACAAAAGTCTGAGGAAAAACCACAGCTAGTGCATGGCCACCACCAGAGCGCCAACCGCGCCGAAAATGTTCGGTTTCACCCTGTCCTGTGCGCACATGTCGGTGACCTGCGATATTGCGCAGCTGCTTGACTAGGTTGTTGGGCATGTTCAATCGGTCTCGACAAAGTGTTTGGGTTAACTATACCGAGTTGGTTCGTGAGGTAAATAAATGCATTGCACAATCGCACATTTCGTCAATGTGTGAACGGTCCGCATAGATCCCATCAATTAATAGTCGTGCTATGCCATGCATGGTTCCCCATGTTACCTGCGCAAGACGCAATGTATCTTCACTGGCAGGCATGATCCCGATGGCTTGCCAGTGGCGCGTCATGTCGACCTGTTGTTGGAAGCTTGGATATGCCACGGCTTTTAGCGAATCTGTAGGATTGGCGTTCTTCCATATGGTGCGACCAAACATGAGTTCATAAAGCTGGGGGTTGTCAGCCGCGTAATAGATGTAGTCGCGGACAAATTGGCGAACCTTTTCGTGCGCAGAAATATCATCACGGGCAAAGATACGCTCAGCCTCTTCACGCCAACGGGTAAACCCTTGCTCGGTTACGGCGCACAGCAGAGCATTTTTGTCAGCAAAATGGTGATAGAGCGCAGTTCGCGAAACCCCGACGGCTTCCGCTAACTTGCGCATCGAAAGGCTTTCAACGCCTCCTTCATTGAGCATTTTCGAGGCCTGCTCAACAAGGCTTTGACGTAAGTTCCCATGATGATAGTTGGTTTTACTATGCACCTTTGACATGTGCTTCAAATTTTCCACTGACACTTAATCTTGACACTGTCAATATAACCCTCTATCTTGACGCTGTCTAGTTTTTAGTGAGCAGCCTAATGAGCCAATCAACACAACTCGATTTTAGCCATTTGACAACCCTAACGGTGAGTATTGAAGCGCATATTGCCCATATCCAATTAGCTCGCCCTGAACAGCTTAACAGTATGGTGCCGAAGTTCTGGCAAGAACTACCTGCAACGGTGCGTCAAATTGATGAGCATGCTGCCGCTCGAGTGATTGTGATCTCTTCACAGGGTAAGCATTTTAGTGCCGGTATGGATCTATCCGTTTTTGCCAATATGGCCAAGGATTTCAATGGCGAGCCCGGGCGTCGTGCCGAACGTCTGCGCCGTATGGTATTGGAATTACAGGATGCTTTTAACGCACTCGAAGAGGTGCGGATGCCCGTGCTGGTCGCTGCACAAGGCGGAGTTATTGGCGGGGCAGTCGATATGATCAGCGCCTGTTGCTCACGCTACTGCACAGAAGATGCATTTTTCTGTATTAAAGAGACCGCCATTGGAATGACAGCTGATGTGGGAACCTTGCAGCGTTTGCCTCACCTTATTCCACAAGGGCTGGTACGCGAACTGGCCTATACGGGGCGCAACCTCTCGGCGACAGAGGCCTTGCGTTGTGGCTTGGTTAACCAAATATTTGCCTCACAAGAGGAGATGCTGGAGGGGGTTATGGCGATAGCTCAACAAATTGCCCAGCATTCACCGCTTGCCGTGCATGGGTGTAAACACATGATCACCTACACCCGCGATCACAATGTGCGTGACAGTTTGGATCACATGGCGACCTGGCAAGCGGGTATGTTTCAAATGCCAGACATCCAAGCCGCTATGCAAGCACAAAAATCAAGTACACCCGCAACATTTGAAGAGCTTCATTCGCTGCACAGCCGCATGCAAGAGAATTGATATCTGCATGGCTTTATCCGTAGAAACTATCTAACAATTTCGCTTTACGAGACTACTTTTATGCAATCGACCGCTACTGAAACTACGAACTCTCATTACCCGCATTTATTTCGTCCGCTAGATTTGGGCTTTACCACGCTCAAAAACCGGATCTTAATGGGCTCAATGCACACCGGATTGGAAGAGCTACCGGATGGACACAAACGTATGGCAGCCTTCTTTGCTGAGCGCGCACGTGGCGGCGTTGGTCTTATTGTAACTGGAGGGATTGGGCCGAATGACGAAGGTGCAACGCATGCGGTAACGCGCCGTTTGGATTCTGATCAAGCCGTAGCTAATCACAAAGAGGTGACTGACGCAGTGCATGCTGCTGGCGGAAAAATATGTATGCAGATCCTGCACACAGGCCGCTATGCCTACAACAAAGCACTTGTTGCGCCAAGTGCCGTACAAGCACCCATCAATCCATACAAACCCAAAGCGTTGGATGAAGATGGGATCCAAAAACAAATCGACGACTTTGTCTACACCGCGAAACAAGCTCAACGTGCTGGCTATGATGGGGTCGAAATTATGGGCTCTGAAGGCTACTTTCTCAATCAGTTTATTGCCAAGCGTACCAACCACCGCGACGATGCATGGGGTGGCGAGTATGAAAACCGGATCCGATTGCCGATTGAAGTCGTGCGGCGCGTACGCGAGGCGGTAGGCAAAAACTTCATTATAATTTACCGCTTATCGATGCTCGACTTGGTAGAAGGCGGGTCCACTTATGATGAAGTGGTGACCTTGGGTAAAGCCATTGAGCAAGCGGGCGCGACTATTATCAATACCGGTATCGGGTGGCACGAAGCTCGGATCCCTACAATTGCGACTAAAGTGCCGCGCGCAGCGTTTACTTGGGTTACCGCAAAGTTTCGCGAGGCTCTAAACGTGCCGGTGATCACCTCGAACCGCATCAATATGCCGCATGTCGCTGAAGAAGTGCTTGCGCGGGGCGACGCCGATATGGTGTCAATGGCACGCCCATTCTTGGCGGATGCGGAATTTGTGATTAAAGCTGAGCAAGGTCGAGCAGATGAAATCAATACCTGTATTGGGTGCAACCAAGCCTGTCTCGATCATGTCTTCGCCGGCAAAATGACCAGTTGTTTGGTGAATCCGCGCGCTTGCCATGAAACGGAATTGGTCATTCAGCCAACTACCGAACCTAAGCATATTGCGGTGATAGGGGCTGGTCCAGCGGGCTTGGCTGCAGCGACAACAGCGGCGTCGCGAGGTCACAACGTTACGTTGTTTGATGCAGACAGTGAAATTGGCGGGCAATTTAATATCGCTAAACAAATTCCCGGGAAAGAAGAATTCTACGAGACGCTGCGCTACTTTGAAAAGCAGCTAGCGATCCATAAGGTCGACGTGCGCTTAAATACTCGCGTCTCGGTCGAAGATTTGAATGACGGTAGTTATGACGAGGTTATCCTGGCAACAGGTATTTCACCGCGCACACCCGCTATCGAAGGTATCGAACATCCTAGTGTTTTATCTTACATCGATGTCATTAAACACAAAAAGCCCGTTGGTAAACGCGTAGCCATCATCGGAGCTGGCGGGATTGGTTTTGATACGTCTGAATTTTTATCGCATGGAGAGCGCACTCCGAGTCAGAATATTGCTGAATTTATGCGCGAATGGGGTATCGACATGAGTCTGCAGGCGCGGGGAGGGGTGGAAGGTATGCAGCCGCAACCGGAAGCTTCACCCCGTGAGATTTATCTTTTACAGCGTAAAAGCAGCAAAGTCGGTGCTGGTCTGGGCAAAACAACCGGATGGGCGCATCGAGCTGGCCTTATGATGAAAGGCGTACATATGCTAGCTGGCGTTAGCTACGAGAAAATTGATGATGCAGGCTTACACATTAAGGTGAATGATGAGCCGCAAGTGTTGGCGGTCGATAACATAATCGTATGTGCCGGTCAGGAGCCGTTGAGGGCGCTGGTTGATGGGTTACAAAAACCCTATCATTTAATCGGTGGTGCCGATGAAGCTGCCGAATTGGATGCTAAGCGGGCCATTGATCAGGGCACTCGTTTAGCGGCATCTCTGTAATTAAAAAGCTGTCCTTATCAACACAGTAAGGACAGCTTTCTTCAACTGTTAGTACGCTTGCGCAATAGCAAGACTGCGTTTTGCTGATCAATTTGGAAATTGTACTGACTCAGTATATTCATGCCCAGCAATCCTTGTGGGGATACTGTTGGGTCATCGCCCATCATTCTGGATGGGATAACCATCACTGATACATCATCAAATTGTAATGGCCCTAACTGCACACTCTTAATCGAGAACATTGGGGCTTGAATATAACCTGCTGCAGTATTGACGCGGAATATACCGATATATTTCGCGGCGACTCTTCGACTTAATTGAGACCATGCGCGAGTTGTAATAGCGGTAGTTGAAGCCCCAGTATCTATCATGAGCTTGACCGGATTATTATCCATTGATAATTCAAGCATGTATTGATTGCCGATCCTTTCGAGAGGGATCCGTGTGGCGCGGCCAAAATTCACCGCCTCTGCCAGAGCTTCACTGCTCGCAATCTCACTGGCGTCTGTGTCGACAATCTGTTTGCGCGCGAGTATCTGACGCACAGCATCAGCGGCAGGATCATCAAACGGTAATCCTGCTAGTGCATTCTCCATCATGACTTCGTTGGCTTGTTGCGCATAAGCCTCCGCCAGCAAGATGAGATAGCGGCGTTCATTCGGCGCGATTTGTACTAAAGGCTCAAGTAGCTCAGCCAATAAATCCCAAGCGCGGTCAAAACGCAGTTGCTCAGTTGCATTTTCAAATAATTGCTCAATTTTTTCCTGTAGTGAAGCGTGAACGTCGGCATCAAATGGTTTATCGAGCAGCGTGTAAAAATTCACTAGCGCGACATTCAATGGTTTGGTGCGTGCAATCATTTCCGCTTCCAATAGGTGAGCATCTAAGTCGTTGGGGTTGTCGCGTAAATACTCACGCAGCGCGATAGTCAATTGCGGCCAGTCTTCATCACGAAAGTAGGCGTTAAGATCAGCAAGGCTCAGTGTGGACCTTGTTACTGCTGAAGTACCTTCTTGTGTGTCTGTATCGGCGAGCAAAGCCACAGGTTGTGACGCATGCTCGAGTACTTCCGTTGAAGGTTTGATGCTTCGCTCACTGTTAGTCTGATTTGGAGCCGCGGTTATTGCTGTGAGTTCTGAAATGGGAGTAGCGGCAAAGAATAATAAATACAGATTAAGCGCCAATGAAGCAATCAAAGCAGCAATTACAAATCGTATTCCCAAGCTCATAAGTGCTCAACCTTGTTCCTGAACGGGCACAATCATGGCGCCCCCATACGCTTGTTTAAAGGGCTCGGGCATACGCTTGGGCATACCGCTCGATAATGCAATACAGATAAAGTCAGTTTTAGCGGTAAAGACGGTTTTACTCCGCGTAGCGCAAATAAATTGAAAACGGCGCGAAAGCGTTAGGCGCTTATCACAAGCGACAATCCAAGTTGCACAAGCAATAGTATCACCTTCATGACAGGCTAATAGATAATCTACTTCATGGCGGCGAATCGCCATGCCGCGATCGAGTTCCTGATATTGTTCAATACTCAACCCTAAGGCATTGCTGTGCGCCCAGGCCAGTTTCTCAATCTGACTGATATAAGCCACATTGTTGACATGACCGTAATGATCAATGACCTCAGGTGGCACCTGCCATAACTCAATAAACGGATTAGGTAATTGCCATAAATCGCTTGGGATCATGCGCTTAACGTCTGTGGTAAGGGGTTGTTATCAGCATTGTAGTCTGCGGCAAATAGTCGCGTCATAATCGCTCTTTCGCGCGACACAATAGGATCGAGAAAAGCACGAACATCACCTAATTGTTTGAAAGCGGCAAAGCCGTCGGCTAGAAATTCATGTAGCGCTATAACGCCCGCAAGCTCAGCCGGCTTGCGCGCCATTTTGATTAATAAATTTATGCCTCGAACATGGACTACGTCGGCGAGCTGTAAACCCAGTTGTTCAACAATATCAATTTGTTCAGCGCGCTGTTCAGGGCGACCGACTTGTCGATAGGCCGAGGCATAATCTAGCGCTGATAAATCGCCATTATCTAACGCATCTCGCGCATCGATCTGAACTAAGGCATCAACCATATCGAGATCAAGATCGAAGGACAGTGCATTTAGGCGTAGCGCATCATCTAGTGCTTTTAGCGCCTTTTCCGGTAATACGGCCGCGAGCTTTGGAATGACCCGGGTAAGGTCTTTATCGCGTTGACTAAAATCTTTAGGCCCATAGAGTTCATCAACAAAGAACTGCATGGCGTCGGCAAACGTCGGCTCGGCGCGCAAATCGGCATGCGTGGTGAGTAAACGACGGCATTGCCACTCTTGCAACTGCATAACCGCGTCTAGCTTGCCCATTTTTGCAGCAAGGTCGCGACGTGCGTTTACCGTATGAATATGTTGAATAATTTTTTCTGCACTTAAAGACACTGGATATTAAAGCGACAAGTAAACATGGCTATAGGTTGGCGCAAGTCATGTCCTATTACAAGCATGGCGTTGTTTCTGTTACACTGCGCGCCATCCTTAAATCAAGCAATAGATTGAGCAAGGTTCGAACGTAATGTCTCCTTCACAGGCCGTAATAATGCCCAACGTGCCAAAAACAACTGCAGTCGACGAATCGCTTGCAGTGGATAAATTAATCGAGCTATTCAATGCGATTTTTAGCGCAGAGAATACTCGTTTGGTTCGCGGTGAAGGAGAGCCAATTTATATGCCTGCAGATGCAACGAATCCCTATCATAGAATAGAGTTTGCCCACGGTTATTTCAGTAGCGCATTGCATGAAATTGCACATTGGTGTATTGCCGGTCGCGCGCGCCGCAAGCTTGTTGACTATGGGTACTGGTATTGCCCAGATGGTCGCAATGCAGAGCAGCAAACTGAGTTTGAAAAAGTCGAAGTTAAGCCACAGGCGCTGGAATGGGCATTTAGTGTCGCGTGTGGGCGGCGCTTTGGTGTCAGTACCGATAACTTAAACGGCATTGAACCTGATCGTTTTGCCTTCGCTCAGCAGGTGAAGAAACAATTGGCAAACTACCTTCAAGACGGTTTCCCGCTGCGTGCCCAACGATTTATTAAGGCGTTGCAACACTACTATCAAACACCGCCATTAACCTTAGAAAATTGTCTTGAACTGAGCAAGGATTTAGCCGATGCAGCGAAAGTTTAGACTGGGTTTAATTATTAATCCGTTTGCCGGTATTGGTGGTGCGACGGCGCTAAAAGGCAGTGACGGCAAAGCCACACGCGAATTAGCGTTGGCTAAGGGCGCAATACCGCTTGCCAATAGTCGCGCAGCTGTGGCGCTGGAGCGCCTAAAACCATACACAGATAAATTGCAAGTTGTTACCGTGAGTGGTGATATGGGCGAGCGAACGGCGCGCGATTTAGGTTTTAACGTTGAGGTAATATACACCCCGATAACGCCGCAAACAGAAGCCCAAGATACACAAGCAGCAGCACAACGGATGCTGAAAGAGCACATTGATGCTCTCGTCTTTGCTGGCGGTGACGGCACTGCGACCGATATTTATCAAATCATTGGCGATTCTCTCCCTGTATTGGGGATCCCGGCAGGATGTAAGATTCACAGTGGCGTTTATGCCGTATCACCGAGCGCTGCCGGAGTAGTGCTGGAAAAACTGGTCAAGGGTGAGTTAGTCAGCGTAAAAGACGCCGAGGTTCGCGATATTGATGAAGTTGCTTTTCGGCAAGGCCAAGTTATTGCAAAACATGTTGGTGAAATGCAAGTGCCCGAGGAGCTGCAATATATTCAAGCAGTTAAAATGGGGGGCAAGGAAAGTGACGAATTATTGCTCATGGAATTTGCTGATTATCTGCAAGAGCTATTCGAAGAGTTCCCCGAGCATATGTTTGTCATTGGTTCAGGTTCAACCATTGCGGGTGCTATGCAGAACATTCGGCTAGAAAGTACGCTACTCGGTGTTGATTTAGTGTATGCGGGTAGCGTCATTGGTAGTGATCTTTCAGCACAGGAATTGCTCACCGCAATAGGTGAAGCACCGGTCAAAATAGTAGTTACGTTGATCGGCGGGCAAGGGCATATTTTAGGGCGTGGAAACCAACAGATTTCGGCCCCACTAGTACGCCATGCGGGACAGCCAAATATTATTGTGATAGCCAGTAAAAATAAGCTACAGGGGCTACAAGGAAGACCTATTCAGGTTGATACCGGAGATGTATCTCTGGATCAAGCATTAAGCGGAACAATTCGCGTAACCACAGGATATCGCGATCATGTGCTTTATCCTGTTGCCGGAGCGATTGCGCCAACCACTGAGTAAATTTGACTCTTGCTTGCACAAATTAGGTCAACAATGCGCGGTAAATAAATGAGATGGGAATGTTAGAACGAAAAGTTGAGCAAATTGAGGCAAAGTTGCTAGATGCAGTTAATAATGCAGATGACCATGCGCTGTTTATTGCCAGTTACCTGCATGGTCATTTCGATATTGTCGTTAGCCAAACAGAGCAACTTGCAAACGCGAATGTAGAGCATTTAGATGAATTTATGCAGCAGAGTTTGCAAACTGCGTTTGATAATCATGAGCTGGCGGCTGACGAGCAGCGTCAGGTATTTACCCTCTGGCAGTCATTAATCAGTGCGCCTAATTAAGCGGCAATGACTTGCCGCTATTCACATAGCAGAGCGCTTTACTTCACTGGATTATCACCGCAATTGGCTGCAAACCAACGAATAAGGGCGACCATTCAGTTTGGCTAACTTCTTGCTTACTTCTCAGTAGGTAAGTTAATCAGAACTAGGCTTATGTTATTAATCGCCCCGAGTAAAAAGCAAATCCTGCTTGCAATATGCAGTCTGTATGTTTTGTCAGGTTGCTCACAAACGCCAGATGAAATCACAGCAGTGCCAGATAATGGGATTTCTTCAGCCTTAGGGAATGTTGAATTACATACTCATCAGTTGGCCAATGAATTGTTCAGCCGTGTACGCAATAACCGTAACTCTCGGTACGCGGTGGTTGGATTCGTTCCTGTAGATACCCTTCAATACAACCCCGACGCACAGAGTCCACTGATGTATCTGGGGCACCAATTAGAGCAGGGTATGATGACAGAAGCGGCGCGCCGCGGGTTTATCACTCAAGAGTTTAAGCTTTCCAACGATATATTAATAAATGATACGTCTGATCGTGTATTGACTCGAGATATCGAGCGCTTAAGTTCATCTAACTCGGTGGATTATTACATTACTGGGACCCTGGTGTACCAGCAAGAAGGCGCAATAGTTAATGCGCGGATCATCAACGCGCAGAATAAAGATGTGATTGCGGCAGCGACACGCTTTTTCCCCGCGGAACTTTTTTGGCAGCGAGAGCAAGTGACTACACGTAACGGCATGATCTATCGTACCGAGGCGAGTTTATGAGTTGCCGGAAGAATGCAGTAAAACGAATACAAAATGGTGTTTTTATGAAGAGTACAGCACGCAGTTGGGTGGCAATTACGGCACTGGTATCAATCATCAGCGGATGCTCGATGTTTAGCTCAGAGCAAGAGACGACCGCTATGCAGCGTGTTGGTGATACTCCCTCCAATATGCAAGTGATTGACATTACAGGATTTCAACCAGAGGAAACTGCAACTGCAGAGAGTGTAGGTGAGGCTGATAGCTTCGGTGCCTTTGGCCAACCTCCAGTCTATTCCAGTGTACAAGGTGCATACAAAGGGCGCCCATTGACCAAACATATTGGCGATTATGTGAAGAATATGACCCAAGATATGATCAGTAATATGGAGTATATCACGACAAAAACGCCAATTGCGGTAACCCACTTTGCCCTACTCGATAGCGATTTACAGGAAACCAATTTATTGGGCCATCAAATGGCTGAATCATTCGTGCATGAATTACATAAATTTCGGATCCCGGTGATTGATTTCAAAGCCACGGATTATGTGCGCGTAACTGAGCAGGGTGACTTCTTGTTAACTCGAGATTATTTGGAGCTCAGCGCGAACTTACCCATGGAGTATGTGTTGACGGGGACGCTAACTAAACATCAAGGTGGCTATTTGGTTAATGCTCGGATCTTGGGGTTGCGCTCTAAAGCCGTCGTTGCCAGTGCACAGTCGTTGGTTCCTTTTTATGTGGTGGATGCGCTGATCCCCAGCGAACGTCAGTCTGATGAAATGCAGGACGGCGTGAAATTAACGCGAGGGTAACTGTTATGCGTCTTCTCTTAGCTGCAATAGCATTTGTTGCTGTAAACGCATTAATCACAGGCTGTGCGGTAACCGATAAATTTATTGCCGTATTTGATCCGCCTAGTGAAACGAAACAGCCGACTACCAATGAGCAACAGGAAATAGTTTATCCCAACCGCCAGAAAGATTCAGAAAGCTCAGACTTTGCTCCACATTACCAACCCGATAGTCGTGATTATATGATGGCTTCGGGGGCTGACGACGATAGCCTCAATGGTATGCGTGCTCGCAGACCGCAACTTTTCAGCGCAGATACTACGCACAAGTCTATCCGTGAATATGCGGCGCAGTTGGCGATGCAGTTGATGGACCGCGCGGTGGCATTAACTCCGGCAGACTTGGTCGGCGTGGTCTCATTTGTTGAACTTGATGCTTCATTGAATACGTCTAGTCCACTGGGAAATCAGTTAACAGAGTATTTTATCGGCGAGATCCAGCACTTTGGCATCGGCATAGTAGACTTTAAAGTGGGGAACGCTATCAGTGTTACCCCGACTGGCGATTTTATTTTTAGCCGTAATGCTGAACGTTTAGCAGATAAACTTGAGATGAACCACGTGCTGACAGGAACTATGATCCAGCGCAGTCATGGCGTATCAGTCAATGCGCGAATCGTTGCACTGGCTGACCGGCGAGTTGTTGCAAGTGCAAACGTACTGATTCCGGATTTTGTGGTAGCAGAAATTAATCCGTACTTTACTGCACTCCATTAATCGCTTATTCATCTTCACCGCGCTTGATCGACCGAAGCAAGAATCGATTAGGCGCAACAGCGTTGAGTAAATCCTGACTCAACGGCAGCGGTTCCCCAAACAATTCGCTTACCAACCTCTCAGCCATTAATGGCGCAGTAGTAAAGCCTCTGGAACCTAAACCACTGAGCATGTAACACCTTTGTACAGTTGCTGGGTTCTGCCGCGCAGCACGATTACCGCGCTGTAAATAATTCGCGTACTGGAGCTGCTGTGCTGCGTTATCAGGCACAGCGCCAACGATAGGAAGGTGATCAGGCGTAGAACAGCGAATAGCAGCTCGACTGTGACCAGAATGAGTAAAAGAATTAGCCCATTCACATTGTTGTAATGATTTACGATGGGTGGCCAGGTTTTGCGCGGTGTCAGCGGAGCGCAATTCAATAGAAGTATCATTTTTACTGTAGGTTGAACCTAACGCGTGAGAGCCCTTATGCGCAGGAGTTAGATAACCTTTATGGCAAATAACTGTGCGCAAGTGAGCTAATTCCTCTGTACTGCGAAGTGTTTCAACTTGGCCACGAGTGAGGCTAAAAGGTAACTGATTGAGTATCTCAAGATTGGCTGATGTATGTCCGCAAGCAAAAATGAGAGCATCTGCCGATAATGCACTAGTTTCTTTTCCGTTACTAACGTGAATGCGTAATGACTGCTGTTCATCAGGAGCATACGTGTGCTCGAGATAAGTCGTTGAGGTTTGTACAGTAAAATCACACTCTTGACGCACAAAGTCCAGCATTGCTTGCACCAACTCTGGCGGCGACGCCCAACCTGCAGCAGGCAGATAAAGCCCTGAATAGGGGAGGTGGACACCAGCAATCTGCGAGGCCTGTTCAGAAGTGACAGCCTGCACAAGAGCTTGAGGCCAAATATCAGTATCAAGAAGATTCGTTTGGCGCTTGATAACCTCATCGGAAAAGCCAACTTGCAGTACACCACACCACTCATGAGCGAATTCGAAACCCCGTTCAATAAGCGTGTCATACACGTGTCGAGCGTAACTAAAGCTAGCCAACTGGATCCGACTTAAAATACTGGCTTTGGCATGTAATTGCGGATAAATACCTGCCTGCGGATTTCCAGATGCAGCGTCGGCGACGCTATTACCTTGGCAAATCATGGTGACTTTAGCGTTACGCCGTGCCAATGCATAAGCCAATGCAGCACCGGCGATCCCCGCACCAACAATCACCACGTGTGGTCTAGCGCAATCTTCTAGCCCGAAAAGCGGCGTTATATCATGTTGACGACTGCGGACTTTGAGTTCGTTTTCTGGCTCATAATGGCCTGCCAGCATATCTCGCTTACGCCCAAATCCGGGGCGCTTTTCGACACAAAAGCCTGCCGCTTGCAAACCACGTTTAACGAAACCCGCGGCGGTAAAAGTGGCGAATGTCGCATCAGGCGCACTTAACCTAGCCATTTGCGCAAACAGTTCAGGTTGCCACATGTCGGTATTTTTACTTGGCGCAAAACCATCCAGAAACCAGGCGTTAACGTTCGGGATTGGGGCTTCGTCTGGTGCCGCAGTTGACATACTAGCGAAAGATTCAATCGCATCGCCAATCCAAAGGTCAAGGACAATTTCTACCGCTTTAAGTTGAAAGCGCATGCGCTGACAACCAGTGCTATTGAATATTAGTGAAGATAGCAGCGGGGCAGTAAGCGACAAATGTTGGAAACGAGCCAGTGCAGCGCGCCAGTCCTGTTCTGCTAGGGGAAATTTTTCCGTTGAGATGAAATGTAATTGACACAATGGACTGTTAGGATGATTGAGTTTCCAATCAGCAAATGCTTGCGCTGCGATAAGAAAGTTAAGCCCAGTGCCAAAACCTGTCTCGGCGATAACGAATCGGCGCTCTGTGGCTTCGGTCCAGCGCTCTGATAATTGATTATTCGCAAGAAATACATAGTGTGTTTCCGCTTCGCCATTGGCATTGGAAAAATATACATCAGCAAAGTTTTTCGCGATTGGGGTGCCATCGCTATTAAACTCAATATCAGCAAAAGTGCGTTGCAACGGAGTGTCTCAATCAGTATGGTTTAGCGTAATGGAGCGCATGATACCTGTTATTGGGAGAAAATGCTGGTTGTTCAAATGATGGATAAAGAGCAGACCACTTTCGTGCGTCGAAACCATTACTATATGCCGACTTAAAGTAACTAGGTGAAATATGAGAAGAGCAGTAATTACTGGTATCGGCATTGTGTCGAGTATCGGTACCGACCAAACCGCCGTAACCGAGTCTCTTAAACAGGGCAAATCCGGCATAACGTTTTCAGAGCAGTTTGCTGAAATGGGAATGCGCAGTCGTGTATGGGGCAACATTGATATTGATTTGAAAGAGCATATTGACCGCAAGGTTATGCGCTTTATGGGTGATGCAGCAGCTTATGCATACATTGCCATGCAACAGGCTGTTGCGGATTCTGGTTTGACCGAGGAGCAAATATCTAACCCTCGGACTGGTATTATTGCTGGTTCAGGTGGAGCATCTTCGATCAATCAAGTTGCTTCTGCTGACATTCTTCGAGAAAAAGGCGTTAAACGCGTTGGACCCTACATGGTTACCCGCTGCATGGGGTCAACAGTATCAGCGTGTTTGGCAACCCCATTTAAGATAAAAGGCATTAACTACTCAATTTCATCGGCGTGTGCAACCAGTGCACACTGTATTGGTAATGCTTTAGAAATGATCCAGTTAAATAAACAAGATGTGGTCTTTGCTGGTGGCGGAGAAGAGTTGGATTGGACGTTGTCCAGCCAGTTTGATGCGATGGGCGCATTATCTTCTAAATACAATGATAACCCAGCCGTTGCATCGCGTACCTATTGTGCTGAGCGCGATGGGTTTGTGAGCTCTGGTGGCGGCGGTATGGTTGTCGTAGAAGAGTTAGAACACGCATTGGCACGCGGGGCTACGATTTATGCTGAAATCACCGGCTATGGTGCTACATCCGATGGCTATGACATGGTTGCCCCGTCCGGTGAAGGTGCAGTACGTTGTATGCAGATGGCCATGCAAAATGTTGATGCGCCTATTGATTACCTCAACACTCACGGCACCTCGACTCCAGTCGGTGATGTGCAAGAGTTGAAAGCGATTAAACAAGTGTTTGGCGACAAGTCACCACCGATCAGCGCAACAAAGTCACTGACTGGCCACGCGTTGGGTGCGGCAGGCGTTAATGAGGCGATATACAGCCTATTGATGATGAAACATGGGTTTATTGCACCGTCGATCAACATCGATACGCTTGATCCTGAAGCGCAAGGTCTTGATATTGTTACGGCGACTCGAAATTCCGAGTTGAATACCATCATGTCGAATAGTTTTGGCTTTGGCGGCACCAATGCAACCTTGGTTATGTCGCGTTATCGCTAAATCACTCCCATTCGCAAAGTGTTTTTATTTGCGCTAGGTCAAGCAGGGCAATACCACCATAACGGATGCGTATTAGGCCCTGCTGCTCCATTTCTTTAAGCAGGCGATTCACTGTTTGCCGCGATGAATTGATCATCATGGCGAGGGTTTCCTGTGATGCGCTGATATCATAGGTGTTGTGCCCAGCCAGGCGTTGCCCAAAATTACTACTGAGTAACACCAACCGTTTCGCCAACTGCTGCTTTAAGTTTAGGCTTGCCGAGGCATCAATGAAACTGAAGGTATTACGTAAGCGTTGACACAGTAGTTGAGTAAAGTAGTGATAGGTCTCTGGATAGCGTTGTAGTAGTCGATGAAAATCACTACGACTGATAAACGCCAGCAGGGTTTGTTTGTCAGCGTGAGCATCATGGGTTCGACCTAAACCGTCAAACATCGATATCTCGCCAAACCAACTACCAACGTCGAGATACGCTAGCACCATTTGTTTACCACTAGTGTGGATATTGCTGACTTTAACTCTCCCTTCCAATACACAATGAAAGCCGTTTCCGACGTCACCTTTGGCATAAAGTTCTTTACCAGGACTTAAAGTAAGCACTTTAATGCTTTCGATAATGGCATTCTGGACCGTCTCACTCATGGCATTAAACCAAACCGTTGAGCGTAGGGTGGTTTTATGGGCTACTGATAACATAATTGCAACATTGTCGTATTCGCGACAGTTAGTGTGTAAATGTCAGCCTATACTAATCAACAAACAAACCCAAGGTGATTATTATGAATGTACAACAACAAGTCTCAGCAGAAGAGTGGCAATTGCGGGTTGATTTAGCTGCGTGTTACCGCACCGTCGCGCTCTATGGCTGGGATGATCTGGTTTTTACTCACATTTCAGCACGTGTGCCAGGCCCCGAGCATCATTTTTTAATTAATCCCTATGGCTTGATGTTTGAAGAAGTCACTGCCTCTAGTTTGGTTAAAGTTGACTTACACGGTAATAAAGTTATGGATAGCGAGTTCGACATTAACCCTGCTGGATTTACTATTCACAGCGCAGTGCACGAAGCGCGAGATGACGCTAAGTGTGTAATGCATTTACACACTACAGCAGGTATTGCTGTCTCGGTGTTACAGGATGGGCTACAGCCATACAGTCAACAATCATTATTCGCACTCGCCTCATTGTCTTATCATGATTATGAGGGCGTCGCGTTAAATCCTGACGAAAAGCAGCGCTTAGTCGCGGATTTGGGTGATACGAATTTTATGATCTTGCGCAATCATGGTTTGTTAACTTGTGCTGAATCGGTAGCTGATGCTTTTTTAGGGATGTTCATACTCCAACGCAGTTGCGAAATTCAAATTCAAGCACAATCGACCGGACAACCCCTTATCCCAATCCCTGGGCAAATTTTGGCGGGCATCAAAGCCCAAGCTAAACAGGTGACTCGCTCGATGGGTGGTGCGCTCGCGTGGCCGGGCATCTTACGTCGATTGGACAGAGAATCTCCAGGGTATAAAGACTAATGCTATCGCCATCGCTAGTTGAGACCGATGCTAATGCAAATAATGCCTGTATAAAGGGTCATAACATCAGCTATTGGTATCAGCAGCATGCTCATTCGCAAGCGCCGACGCTGGTATTTATACATGGGTTTCCCAGTGCTGCGTGGGACTGGCATAACCAATGGCTGGCGTTTGCAAAGTCGCATTCTCTGCTAGCGATGGATTTACTTGGGTTCGGCTCCTCGGACAAACCCCATCCCTATCACTATTCTTTGCTGGAGCAAGCGAATGTGGTGGATGAGCTATGTCAAGAATTAGGGATTACCAATGCCATTGTTATTGCACATGATTATGGCAACTCTGTGGCGCAAGAGTTGTTGGCACGACAGTTATTGCCTGACCCACAACCGGTACAATCGTCTGCGTTGAGTTTCAATGTAGAGCAGGTAATCTGGTTAAACGGTGGTTTATTTGCAGAGAGTCATCGTCCCTTACTGATGCAAAAACTGCTGAAAAGTCGACTAGGGCCAGCGCTTGCAATGTGTATGTCCAAACGTTCGCTTACGCGTAGTTTTCGCAAGATTTTCGCTCCCCATACGCCGCCTACGCGAGAAACGATTGATACCTTATGGACCTTGCTTCAACGCAATCAGGGTAAAAAAGTGATCCCAAGCCTACTGAGCTACATCGATGAACGAGCCACGTATCGCGATCGTTGGGTCGCAGCGATGCAGTGCCAGGCGGAAATTGATCCTAAGCGTTTAGCCTTTATTAATGGCGTGCATGACCCTATCTCGGGCGGGCATATGCTTGAGCGTTTTCAAGCGTTGTTACCAAATGTGCCCACTGCAGCATTAACTGTCGGACATTATCCACAGCTTGAAGACGCCGAAAAAGTAAATCAGTGTATTAAGCAATTTATCAGTGAGATTTAGCTAGCCATTCGGTAAACTCAGGGCATGAAAATTCTCTATGATGATAACATGCCTTTGGCCGCTGAATGCTTCGCGCAATTAGGCGACGCTGAGGCCTTTGCCGCCGATAACCTTGAGCCAGAAATGCTCAATGACGTGGATGCATTGTTGGTACGTTCAACCACCACAGTCGATGCACAACTGCTTAAGTATGCTAAACGGCTAAAATGGGTAGCTACCGCAACGGCAGGTTTCAATCACTTAGATATTGAATATCTAACTCAGGCAAATATTCCTTGGTATTCCGCTGCTGGATGCAATGCGATAGCGGTAGCAGAATATGTCGTGAGCTGTTTGTTTGTTCATGCCGAAAAAAATGGAGCCGATCTCGCGTGGTTGCGAACGTTGACTGTGGGGATCGTAGGGGCTGGGCATGTGGGCTCCGCGTTAGCCACTAAATTAGATGCTCTACAGATAAATTACATACTTTGCGATCCCCCATTACAGTTAACCCAAGACCCGCGCTCATTTGTTACGCTTGAAGAAATCAAGCTGTGTGATGTTATATGCCTGCACGTCCCCTTCATTAAAGAAGGTAAACACCCAACTGAAAAGCTAATAGATAAGACGTTTTTATCTGCTTTAAAACCATCACAGTTATTGATTAATGCTTGTCGCGGTGGGGTATTGGATGAACAGGCACTGCTGCAGCTGGTTAGTCAGCAAACAGGACCCAAATTTATGTTGGATGCCTGGGAAAATGAACCGCATATTAATTACGCTTTGATTGGGCATACTGAAATTGCCACTCCGCACATTGCTGGGCATTCTGTTGAAGGTAAAAGTCGCGGGACTTTAATGGTTTATGACTGGTTATGTCAGCAACTTGAGGTACCCTCAACGTTGCTTCTCGCAGAGTTACTGCCGCAATTAACGCCGCTAGAATTATCAATGGCAGACTTGGATGATAGAATTATTCAGCGATTGATTTTTTCGCTATATGATAGTCGCGAGGATGATAGGAATTTTCGTGCGGCAATGGCACAATCACACGCGCAGCAGGGTCAGTTTCAACGCTTGCGCAAACACTATTGGCAACGCAGAGAGTTTAGTGCGCTGCCGTTGCGGATTGTTACAGACACGCCGCATCATCCTGTTGTTTCGACGCTCAGTGCGCTGGGTTTCGCAATACAGTTAATATAGACAGTTCCGTAGGAGAGAGCACACACATGTCACAAGCCTTTGATGTAGCCGTGTTAGGCGCAACAGGATTGGTCGGTAAAACGATGATTGAAGTTTTGGAAGAGCGCGGCTTTCCAATAGGAACACTTTATCCGTTAGCGAGCGAACGCTCTGCGGGCGGTACAATCAGCTTTAAAGGTAAAGAAATAGAAGTGCTCAATGCGGATACGTTTGACTGGAGCCAAGTTCAACTGGGTTTCTTTTCCGCAGGCGGCAGCGTTTCTGCGAAATTTGCGCCGATCGCTGCAGAAGCCGGGTGCGTTGTCATCGACAATACATCTCATTTCCGCTACGAGCCCGATATTCCGTTAGTGGTTCCTGAAGTAAACGCGCATGCGCTGGCAGATTTTCGTAATCGTAATATTATCGCGAACCCTAATTGCTCCACAATCCAAATGTTGGTTGCTCTTAAACCGATCCATGATGCTGTGGGTATCGACCGCATTAATGTTTGCACTTATCAATCAGTCTCAGGCGCAGGTAAATCAGCAATGGATGGTCTTGCTCAACAAACCGCTGCGTTAATGAATGGGCGAGAAGTCAATACTGATGGGTTTAGCCGTCAAATTGCGTTTAATGCAATTCCGCAAATTGATGTATTTATGGACAACGACTACACCAAAGAAGAAATGAAAATGGTGTGGGAAACGCATAAGATCATGGGGGATGAATCTATTCGAGTCAATCCCACAGCGGTGCGAGTCCCCGTGTTTTACGGGCATGGAGAAGCGATACACATTGAAGCTCGTCAGCCAGTAGATGCAGAAGACATTAAGCAAATACTTTCTGTTGCCCCTGGAATTACTGTTTACTCTGAGCGCGAAGACTTTCCCACTCAAGTGAGCAGCGCTAGCGGTAACGATAGCGTGCATGTGGGGCGCATTCGAAATGATATTTCACATCCAAACGGCATCAACTTATGGGTTGTTTCGGATAATGTGCGCAAAGGTGCAGCGACTAATAGCGTACAAATCGCAGAAGTACTTATTCGCGATTATATGTAATTGATTTTTTCTACTGGGAACTAGTACCGCGCTTTACGCAGGTTATAGACTTCCTCAATAATACCGACAAATTGTCGATAAAAAGGTGATACGGGAGATCCGTAGCACCTTTTTTTATGCCTACACTATGCTTAGCAAGGCGAATATTGAGATTTTGTCTTCGACTGATACGCAGATTGGAGCAGAATTTGCAGACAAATCGGTGACTTCGAAATTTGAAGTAACTTTAATGGTAGTAAAAGTGGCTTTTTTGACCCGAAACACATTAAACTAGACGATGATCATAGAAGCTTTTGCTCGCTGATATTAACGCCATAAAAAGAATAAGGAATGCAATGAATTTAAGCCGCAAAATAATGATGAGTGTAGCACTCGCCATCGTTTTTACTGTGGTTAGCGAAGCTTCTGCGCAATCCTCGAATCTACAAATCAAAGGTCCTAGAGATAGTCAGAATCAATTTTCTGGCGCGATCTACGGTCCTATCGACGCTTCTGATACCTTATGGCGTATCGCCTCACGCTACCGACAGAACCGTGATCTTTCGGTTTATCAAGTGATGATAGCCATTTATGAGCTAAATCCTGATGCTTTTGAACAAGGCAATATTAACTATTTAGTTGATGGTGCCGTACTCAATCTACCATCCGAACGCTACATTGCTCGTATCGACGCTGACGATGCTCGAAAACGCACAGAAGCCTTCAATCAAGCTGCTGGTTCTTCATCATCTGCAGCAAACGAGCCGACCAATATTAAACCGCCAGGTGATTTAGTAAAAAAGGCGGATCTCGATGAGAAGACCAGTCAAATAGAGCAAAAATTATCGCGTATCGACCAACAACAGATTGAACAGTTCGATTTGTTACGGCAACAATTTGCCGCATCTATCGATAATGTGCAGGCGCTAATTGACGAAAACCGTAAAGTTTTTGAACGACTTGATGCAGTTAATGAAGATATTAATGATTTGCGGAGTAAAGTCGACGAGCAAGTTCAACCACAGATCGATCAACAAGTTGCCTTGTTGCAACAAACACTGGATCTCATCAACCAGCGCGAGGCGCGTGAAAAAGCCGAACAAGAATCTTCCTTAGCTAACCTATTGAGTAGCCCTGCCGCGATTATCGGTGGGTCATCATTGTTAACGCTGTTACTGCTCGGCGGGCTTGTGATGTGGTTGGTTAAGCGTAAAAAAAACGCTGATGCACCGCCTGTACTGACCGAAAGTCAGGTTGCACCTGCAACTCAAACCGCGGCTACGCAAGCGCCAATGGACGATCTTAGCGACGCATTAATGGATGATTTAGCTGCGCCTGATGCGGATGACGATTTATTTAACGATGATGAATTACTCGATGATGTCTTGTCGGAAGAACTAGAAGAATCTTTGGACGATGCTGTTGAAAGCGAGTTAGAGAGTTACGCCGATCTGAGCGATGAAATGTTGGTGCCGGATCTGGATGATGACGATGATTCTTTGTTCGAGGATGATGACGAGCTTTTACAAGAATTAGATGCCACCGATGATGACGCTCTAGAAGGGATTGATTTGTCTGATGATGAAGATATTGATTTATCAGACGCGTTAGAGGATGACATTGATGACGCTCTGGCTTCAGAGCTTGAAGACGCTGGTGAATTAGACGGCGACTCTCTTGACGAGTTATTTGAAGAAGATGAGCTTAGTGAAATAGATTCAGACATTGCTGCAGAACTAGCCGCTGATGATATCGAAGCGGCTATGGACGAGCAGTTGGATGAGGAGTTAGCCGAAAGCGAAGACATCAATTCTTTACTCGACGAAGAGGCAGAACAAAGTTTCTCTCCTGTAGAAGCCGAAGAAGAAAAACCAGAGATAAGCATCGACGAACTACTTGAGGAGCCAGAGAAGAAATCAGAGGTTCCTGCAAATATTGATGTCGATGTAGCTACTGGGGTATCTAGCCAAATGCTGGAACAGCTTGGCGACGAGGTTGCTGCACAGAATGAGGCGCTAGACAGAGTCACCGATGAAATACTTAGTGAGCTAGACCAAATCGAAATGATGCAAGGCTTCGTGGATGAAGATGATGACGAAGAAGACTTGCTAATCGATGATCCAGAGCCAGCTGATCCAGTGCAGGCGCAACACGATATTCAAACATTAGATGAGTTCGCCGCTGATTTAGACGACATCGATGTTGATGACGTTACTGAATTGGACGATCCATTATCAGATGAACTTCTTGCGGAGCTTGAAGCTGAGACAGCCGATGATGAAGAGTTTGATGTAAGCACAGCAGAAAATTCAGACGATGAAGAAGTCGTAGACGACCCGTTGACCGATGAGTTGTTGGCCGAGCTTGAAGCTGAGACAGCCGATGATGAAGAGTTTGATGTAAGCACGGCAGAAAATTCAGATGATGAAGAAGTCGTAGACGACCCGTTGACCGATGAGTTGTTGGCCGAGCTTGAAGCTGAGACAGCCGATGATGAAGAACTCGAAGTAAATGCAGCAGATGATTTAGGCGACGAAGAAGCCGTAGACGACCCGTTGACCGATGAGTTGTTGGCGGAACTTGAAGCTGAGACAGCCGATAATGAAGAACTCGAAGTAAATGCAGCAGATGATTTAGATGACGAAGAAGCCGTAGACGATCCGTTGACCGATGAGTTGTTGGCCGAACTTGAAGCGGAAACTGCAGGCGATGAAGAGCTCGATGCAAGCGCGACTGACGATTCAACTGACGAAGCCTTAGATGACGAAGAGGACGCTCTGACCGATGAGTTACTCGCCGAACTTGAAGCTGAAACAGAGGAAGATTCTGAAGACTCCCTTAATGACGGGCTTTCCGATGAGTTGTTAGCCGAATTCGAGGCGGACGAGGAGTCGTCGCTAGAGCCTGAATTCACCCCAGACACTGAAGAGGCGTACTTAGCCTCAGAGCAAGACGGTATCAGTGATGAAGAAACAGAAGCTGCAACCGAAGAACTCCTCGATGTGTTTGATACTGATAGTTCGGTTGATGAGCCAGAGCTTGAGATTGATGAGGCGCCTGATGAGGACAATTTTGAGTTAGATGATATTCCAAGCCTAGGTGACGAGGCTTCGACTTCCTCAAATGAATTTGATGATGCTTTATTAGCTGAAGAGTTTGATGAATTCTCCCTTGATGATGCGGAAGAAGAAACAACGCAAAGCACTGAGCCTGATTTTGCTTTAGCCGATGGCGATGACGAGCTTGACGATATGCCGGGCCTTGGCGACTGGCTTAACGAAGACAAGGATCAAGACAGCCTCGTACTTGAAGAGATAGAAGGTGCTGACTTTGATGAGTTACTCGAAAGTATTGACTCTGAAGTAGAGGGTAAACCTGAACTTAAGTTGGATAACCCTGATCTTGATTTGGATGCGCTATTTACTGAGCCAGAACCACCGACAGAATCAGAAGATTTTGTTGATGTTGATACATTGCTAGCAGAAAGTGAAAGTGACGATGGTAGTAATGTGGATGATGCTGAACTCAATTTAAATGTTGACCTTGAAGGTTATACCGGTATTAGCAATGATGATTTTAACGTCGATGTTGACGATGGCGGCGCGCAAGCAGCTAATCTTGATTTGGCCATTGCATATATCGAAATGGATGACAGCGATGCGGCTAAAGAGTTGTTGTTGCAAGTTATTGAGCAAGGCTCAGATGAACAACAGAAAGAAGCGAAAGAACTGTTAGAAAATCTTAGCTAACTGGTTGTTAGGGGCATTTCAGTTACGCTACACTTGCGCCCACGAAAGATCATACAAAGGCAAACCCCACGTTGCGAGTTGTTCTCGGAATTGAATATGACGGTGCCACTTTTTCAGGTTGGCAGCGGCAAAATCATGTGGCTTCTGTGCAGAAGAGCATTGAAGACGCGTTAGCCAAAATTGCAAATACCCCCGTCACTATTCATTGTGCTGGTCGCACTGACGCTGGAGTGCATGCAACTGGACAGGTTGTGCATTTTGATTCTCCGGTAGTACGCCCTGAGCGAGCCTGGACTATGGGCGTTAATACCCATTTACCAGATACCGTTGCGGTGACATGGTCGCGGGAAGTCGATGCCGAGTTTCATGCGCGTTATTCTGCGACAGCGCGGCGCTATCGTTACATCATTTACAACGCTAAGTTGCGTCCAGGTATTCACACCCAAGGTGTTACTCATGAATACCGACCATTGGACGCAGAAAAAATGCATCGTGCAGCTCAGTGTTTAATTGGAGAAAACGATTTCAGTGCATTTCGCGCTGCGCATTGTCAATCGACCTCACCATTTAGAAACTTAACGGCAATTTCAGTGCGACGACAAGGACATTACGTCATCGTTGATGTTGAGGGGAACGCGTTTTTACATCATATGGTACGAAATATAACTGGTTCGTTGTTAAATGTGGGAAGTGGTGAACAACCTACCGAATGGATCAAAGAATTGCTCGACAGTAAAGATAGAACCAAGGCTGGGGCGACAGCTAAGCCCAACGGGCTGTATTTAGTTCGCGTAAGTTATCCGGATAAATTTGGCTTGCCTGTACGACCACCAGGCCCTTTGTTTTTGCCAGATTAAGTCAAACCTCACGGCAAAGTATGCAGTAACGATTTTTTACTCTGTGGCGAGGTATGCTTGCACTTAAACAATAATCAACTTCTTAGACCAGTTTTGTTTTTAACCCAGCCCTTAACTATGCTCTAATACCGCCTTATTGTTGTGGTTACGACAGGAATGATCAGATTATGAGTTGGATAGAAAAAATCCTTCCCAGAACGCAAACGTCTACTAAAGGAAATGTTCCAGAGGGCGTTTGGACAAAATGCGGTGAATGTAGTGCCGTATTGTATAAGTCAGAATTAGAAAAGCAGCTAGAGGTGTGTCCAAAATGCGATCACCACATGCGCATCAAAGCACGTAAGCGCATCGATAGCCTGCTGGACGCAACGGAACGTACCGAACTTGCCGCAAATTTAGAGCCGCAAGATGTTTTGAAGTTTAAGGACTCAAAACGTTATAAGGAGCGAATTGCCGCGGCGCAGAAAGCGACCAACGAGAAAGATGCCTTGGTTGTTATGCGAGGCAAGCTGAAAGGCATGCCTGTTGTTGTAGCATGCTTTGAATTTAGTTTTATGGGCGGTTCGATGGCTTCTGTCGTTGGCGCGCGTTTTGTGGCAGCTGTCAACGAATGCCTAGAGCATAATATGCCGCTCGTTTGTTTTTCTGCAAGTGGTGGTGCGCGGATGCAAGAAGCGTTGTTTTCACTGATGCAAATGGCTAAGACGAGTGCAGCACTGGCGAAAATGAGTGAGAAAGGTTTACCGTTCATTTCGGTGTTAACCGATCCAACCATGGGCGGCGTTTCCGCTAGTCTGGCTATGCTTGGCGATATCAATATTGCTGAGCCCAAAGCGTTGATCGGCTTTGCAGGACCGCGAGTCATCGAGCAAACCGTGCGTGAAACTTTACCGCCCGGGTTCCAGCGCAGCGAGTTCCTATTGGAAAAAGGTGCGATTGATATGATTGTTGACCGCAGAGAAATGCGCGATACACTGCATGCCATTCTACGGAAACTGCATCGACATTAATTCATGAAGACAACTGCTAATGATCGGGTGACTGCTAAAACTACGTGGTCACTCGACCAATGGCTACATTACCTGCTTGCGATCCATCCAAGTGAAATTGACATGGGCTTGGATCGCGTCTCTCGCGTTTATCAGCGCCTTGGAATTCAATTCAAACGTACTACAGTTATCACTGTTGCAGGCACTAATGGCAAAGGCTCAACATGTCGATTTATTGAGTTAGCTCTGCAAAGCTTGGGGCGCAGTGTAGTGGTATATAGCTCACCACACATCAGTGATTATCGAGAGCGAGTTAGGATCAATAATGCACTGCCAGAGGCTCAAGCGTTTTGTGATGCGTTTCTGCACATAGAGCGAATGCGCGGTGCTGATTCACTGACTTATTTTGAATTTGGCACATTAGCAGCCTTGTTATTAGCCTATCAAAAAGCACCTGATTATTTAATTTTAGAAGTCGGTTTAGGCGGGCGTTTAGATGCCACCAACATTGTTGATGCTGATCTGGCAATTGTGTCTAGTATTGATCTTGACCACCAAGAGTATCTGGGTACGACCCGCGAATCAGTTGCGTTTGAAAAAGCGGGGATATTTCGCCCTGATATTCCCATTGTGATCGGTGAGCGCGATACGCCGCATACAATGTTAGATCAGGCGCACCGATTAACTCAGAAGTTTTTGCGTAAAGGCATTGATTTCGATAGTAAAGTCAACGGTGAGGGTGATTGGGATTGGTCCTGTGGTGGGCAATCGGTCAATGGTTTGCCACCACCGAGACTACTGCGCGACAATATATCAACCGCTCTTGCTGGCTTGCAGGCACTTGGTTTATTGGAGTCGTTAATAACTCAACCGCGTTTATTGCATGACTTGGTTGCAACAGCCACCCTCCCAGGGCGCATGCAGGTATTGCAAAAAGCGCCGCTGTGGATTGCAGATGTTGGTCATAATCCACACGCTGCAAAAGCTATCGCAAGCGAACTAACTCCCCATTTAAGCGGTCAGCTATACATAATCGTTGGCATGATGAAAGACAAGTCGATCGCCGAAACACTGCAACAGTTGCAACCTTTATCGCCAAAGTGGTTGCCAGCTACCTTGCCAGGTGAGCGTGCAGCAAGTGCAGAGACTTTAGCGGGTTTATTAAACCCAGCAGATGTTGTAGGGCATTTCGATAGTGTCGCAAGTGCAGTATCGGCAGTGAATGCTAAAGTGCAACCGCATGATACTGTGTTAGTATTTGGCTCGTTTGTAACAGTTGACCAGTTATTGACACTGAATAGGCGGAATACCCTATAATGTGTCGGCAAAAAGAAAGGAGTTAGGGGTTTGTCCAGCGCATTACAAAATCGCTTAGTTGGCACCATTATTGTCGTTGCACTCGCGGTGATTTTTTTACCCGATATTTTGGATGGTAAGAAAAATCAAGAGACCCCAACGTTTGTTTCAATTCCAGTAGCGCCAGAGCGTAGCGCGCTGGTTAAACCTCAAAATTTCCCCAGTGAAGAAGTTGCCAATGCCGCGGCAAGACCGGTTGAAATTGTGAATGAGCAGCCGGTAGACGAGGAAACAAGTACCTCACAAGCCACGGTTGAAACAAACAGTATTCCAGAGGAAGAAAAACCAACGGGTTCTTCACTAGCCGAGCAAACCGTAGTAGAAAAGCCTGATGTTGATGTTAATGAGGATGCCGGCTGGGTCATTCAACTAGGGAGTTTTCGCCACCAGAAAAATGTGCGTGAATTACTCGATAAGTTGGAGGGGGCTGGGTATCGCACCTTTAGTCGACCGGTCGAAACCAGTGCAGGGCGCCTAACTAAAGTTTTTGTCGGGCCTGATTTACAATACAAAAAGCTAGAAGACGCGCTACCTCACCTTAAAGAGTTGACGGGCCTATCTGGAAAAATCACGGAATTCAGCCAGTCTTTTTAAGTTTACACGAGCGAGTACATTGCGTTAATTTCCTTGTCAGTTTGATTGGTATTCAATCACGCATCTGCTAAAATGCGCGCCATTCCATTCGCGCTGTGCTGATCGGCTATCTATCGAAGATTAATTTGAATGAATTGGTTTGATTTCGCCATTATAGGCATCATTGCTCTGTCGACCATCATTAGTCTGATCCGCGGATTTGTGAAAGAAGCTATCTCACTAGCGGTCTGGTTCTCAGCATTATTTATTGCCAGTCAATTCTACCCTGATATCGCCGTTTATCTTACCCGTATTAGCGACGAACTACTGCGTAACGGTGTGGCGATTGCGATTCTTTTTGTGGCCACGTTAATTGTTGGCGGTTTGGTTAATTATGTTTTTACGCAACTCGTAAAAGCCACTGGTTTAAGTGGGACAGACCGAGCGCTTGGCGCCGTTTTCGGGGCACTGCGCGGCGTTCTGATAATCAGTGCATTATTATTTTTTCTGGACACCTTTACCCCCTCAGCGAATAGCGAATGGTGGCAAACATCTATATTGGTGCCTGAATTTGCAGTCATAATTGAGTGGTTCTTCCAGTATATGAAGGACAGTTCAAGCTTCTTAACTACTTAAGAGATAGGTAATTCACATGTGTGGTATTGTTGGAATTGTTGGTAAATCAGGTGTTGCACAATCGTTGTACGACGGCCTGACAGTCTTACAGCATCGTGGTCAAGATGCTGCAGGGATAATGACTATCGACAACAATATGTTTAACTTACGCAAAGCCAACGGCTTGGTGCGCGACGTTTTTCATACACGTCATATGAAGCGTCTAACAGGCAATATGGGCATTGGGCACTGTCGCTACCCTACGGCAGGCACATCGAGCTCAGCTGAGGCACAACCTTTTTATGTTAATTCGCCGTTTGGTATTGCCTTTGCACACAATGGCAACTTGACCAATGCCGCTGAATTACAACAAGAGGTTTCGCGTATAGCGCGCCGCCATATCAACACCACGTCGGATTCTGAGTTACTGCTCAACATTCTTGCTCACGAATTACAAATTTGCTCTGAACTAACCCTCAATAGTACGGACATATTCAAAGTTGTTAGTAAGGTGCATCGTAAAATTAGAGGCGCGTATGCAGTTGTAGCAGCAATTATTGGACATGGTATTGTCGCCTTTCGGGATCCAAATGGTATCCGTCCGTTAGCGTTAGGTAAGCGTGTAAGTGAATTAGGCGAAGAATATATGGTTGCATCTGAGAGCGTGGCGCTGGATGCAGTTGGCTTTAAGTTTGTGCGTGATGTAGCCCCTGGCGAGGCAGTCTATATCACCGAACAAGGCCAACTATTTACCCAGCAGTGCGCAGAAGAGCCAGTATCAGCACCCTGTATCTTCGAGTTTGTTTATTTTGCCCGTCCGGATTCATTTATCGATGGTATCTCGGTCTATGCATCACGCGTGAACATGGGTAAGAAATTGGGTGAAAAGATCAAGCGCGAGTGGGCTGATTTAGACATTGATGTCGTCATTCCTATTCCAGAAACCTCAATGGATGTAGCGCTACAAATCGCCAATACCTTGGACTTACCGTATCGTCAGGGTTTTGTTAAAAACCGCTATATTGGACGTACGTTTATCATGCCTGGCCAAACCATGCGGAAAAAGTCAGTGCGGCGTAAATTGAATGCAATTTCGTCTGAATTTAAAGATAAGAATGTTCTTTTGGTGGATGATTCAATTGTGCGCGGTACGACGTCTAGTCAGATTATCGAAATGGCGAGGGAGTCAGGGGCCAAAAAAGTTTACTTTGCCTCTGCTGCACCTGAAATTCGCTTCCCTAACGTGTACGGCATCGACATGCCATCCGCAAATGAACTCGTTGCCTACGGTCGTGAAATTGATCAGATCAGTGATTTGATCCAAGCCGATGGTTTGATATTCCAGGATCTGGGTGACTTGGTAGACGCTGTGCGCGAAGAGAACGACAGCATCAGTCGCTTTGAAACCTCAGTATTCGATGGTAATTACATCACAGGTGATGTGGATCAGAAGTATTTAGAGAGTATCGACGCCGCGCGCGGGGAAAACACCAAAAAGGCGCCAACGATGCAGGCTGAGCTGAGTAATCTTGATGTGCACAATATGTAATATTCAATAAACACAGATCAACATAAGCATCATTTTATTGTGCACATAAAAAAAGCCAGCGTGAACGCTGGCTTTTGACCTTCAACAGGCCGACAAGACATTCGCCTAGTGGACATACACCGGGCCAACGCCTGCACTCCATAAAATCACTGTTGTCACCATCAGGATAACCAATAAAACCAAGCCGCAAGTAACAACAGAACTTGAATAAATAAAACCTTTTTCTTCTGGTATGTGCATCATAATTGGAACACCTGAATACAGAAGATAGACCGAATAGGATAATCCTACAAGTCCAACGGCCATAACAAACCAAAGTACCGGATATAGAGCCGCAAAGCCAACCATAAAGAGTGGTGTCGCTGTGTATGCAGCGAGCTCGAGTGACTGCGTATACGTAGGATTGGAGTCAAATGCCTTGGCTAATTCATGAGCCAATATAGCGAGAGCTACTACGCCGGCGACTAAACCGAAGTACATGGCAATGCTCATCAACATAGCGCTTTGCTGGGTTAGTTTTATCACGTCACCAACACCGATACTCCAACCGATATGTGCTGCTGAGTAATAGCCTACGAGTGCGGGAATAAGAGCAATGATACATATGTGACTTAGCGCATAGAAGTAACTTTCATGGCGCTCATCTATCGTATGCCATTCTTCTTTAGGGTGCGCGTATATCCCCCATAGGTGATTCAAAATCATCAGCATGTCTCCTTAAGACAAGTAAGCATCTTATGCATTTATAATTATTTGATTGAATAAACTACGATGTAAATACTGATAACAAATATTAACAAGGTGTTAACAAACAGTTTGCTTGATGCTTAAAAAATCGTCAAGCGTTGCTTGGATTTATTTACGGAATGCCGCGGCCTGATCTTATTCAGGCCGGTGATTATTATAGGGCTCGGCAGGCAGCTGGGTTTATTGCTTTGTCTCAAGCAGGATTTTGGCCGCTGGTTTAGCGGAGCGGTCGACATAAAATAACCCCCAATGTTTTTCCGCACCAGCAGGATTGGCAGGGTTACCTTTCCATGGTTCATCAAAGGCTTCGAAAAACAAGACTGTGATATTAGTCGCTTGTGACCACGCTAGAACCTCTTTGAGGTAACGAATTTGATTCTGATTGTTGGCTTGCTCGGGAAATTCAGTTGCGGTGGTCGCCCAGCCAGCCTCTAATATGGCAATTGGGATATCAGGGAGGGCATTGCGCACATCAAGAATATTTTGCTGGGTGTAAGATAACCCCTCTGCAATAGGCTTATTTTCCCATACCGGATACGTATGCACACCGAGAAAGTCAACATGTTTAGCGAGTTCGGCACCAGATTTTATCCACCACTCATAGTTGTCGGCGACTGTAACCGGTTGTTCAATAGCACTTTTGACCTGTTGCACGTAAGCGATCACATTTTCTACGGAGACCATATGATCATTCCATTCTACGAGTGCCTCGTTGCCAACATTGACCGCTATTACGATGTCTTTATAGGTATTGGCTAAGGTTATTCCGCGTTCAATCTCTGTTAAATTGCGCTGCACATTTTGAGCTAGTTTGAACTCTGGAATAGGTTCATCCAGCCAGGGGCATCCTTCGTGATTACTAATTTCGGCGTCGAGCCAAATACCCTGGAGAACGGTTATAGGTAGGGCATGTTGGCGAATTAATTCGAGTGTCATTCGACTATTTTCACCGGCATCATATAAGCGAATAAGCTTTACGCCATGGTCAACTAAGATATGTAGATCTTCTAATATTTCATCTGCAGATGGGTTGTTTGCGCCTGTTCCTCGATCAGGGTGTTGTCCCAATCGGTAACCTGAGTATGCTAATCCAAAATGTTGCCCATCAAGCAGGGCGGAAGAGGGTTGTATCAGCAAAGGTTCTACCTTTGCACTGGTTTGAAAGGTGACAAAAAAACAGATTGAAAGAATGCTTAGTGATCGTGTAAACCAGCGCAGCGCCATATGAGTTTCCTATAGGTATTAATAGTAATATCCCAAATTAGGCTGACTTGCCAATGGTTACCAGTGTTTTGCGCTGAATTGGACTACTGGGCTGGCTAGTGTGGGTCGTTTATGCTCCCGCTTGTAAATACGATTTGATCACTTCGCGGTAGTTGCGACTCACTTTGATTTTATGGTGTTCTCCTAAGATTAAAAAGAACTCGCCTTTGGTATGTGGAATGACTTTTTCGATAAAGTTTAAATTGACAATGGTTGAGCGATGCACCCGTTTGAAAATAGAGGAATCGAGCTCTCCGAGCAGCTCTTTCAAGGTACTTCTCTTAATATGGGTCTCTCCATTTGCATGCACACAAACGTAATCACCAGCTGCTTCCAACCACGCAATATCCGGTTGCTCGAGAAGGGTGATCTCCTCACGATCTTTAATAATAATCTTGCGCGGTTGACTAGATAGTTCTTCATGTTGGCTTTCATGCGCACTCATTGTATTCATCGCATTGATAATGCCCGACTTGAAATCCCGTGATTCGTCCGAGCTCAAGCGTTCACGCGCTCGCTCGATTGCGCGGTCGATGCGCTCTTGGTCGATAGGCTTCAAGATGTAATCAACGGCATGTAAATCAAAGGCATTGATTGCGTATTGCTCAAATGCTGTGGTGAACACGATCAATGGCATTGCGTCAGCTTGAATTTGTTTGACCACATCCAACCCGTCAATGCCTGGCATTTGGATATCTAAGAACATAATATCAGCGGACTCGGATAGGGCAGCATCCAATGCTTCGCGACCATTCTTACATTGCGCCACGATTTCAATGTGCGGATTTTTCTGTAATTTAGACTTCAATAAACCCAGTGCAAGGGGTTCGTCGTCAACAATAATGGTGCGCAATACCGTCATTAATTATCGTCTCTTGTTGCGTTCGTTGTTACCGGCTCATAGGGTATCTTGATATCCGTTTGTAAACCACCGTTAGCCGCACTTGTGATAGTAAATGAATAGTTAGATTGGTAGAGCAGCTTAAGGCGCTCGTCTGTGTTTTTCAATCCAACCCCTCGACCGGTGACACTTTCAAGCTTACTTTTACCTATTTTTACGCCCGGTCCGGTATCACTGATTGTGATTGATAATTGGTTATCTTCAACTTTGGCAATGACGCAAATGGTGCCGCCATTTTCACATTTAGCGATAGCGTGCTTCATTGAATTTTCAATGATAGGTTGCAACAACAGACTGGGAACTAACCCAGTTTTCGCCTCATCGGCAATATCAAACTGCAAGTTGAGACGATCTTCAAAGCGGATTTTTTCTATTTTTAAATACAAGTTAAGTGCGGCGATTTCACTGTCTAAACTGATTTTTGCATTGGGAATATTGTCCAGCGAATGGCGTAAAAACTGGCTTAGGTTAACCGTCATAATTTGTGCTTTTTCGCTATCTTCAACTTCAATTAACGCATTGATGGCATTAAGTGTATTACATAAGAAGTGCGGGTTAAGCTGATAGCGTAGCATTTTTACTTGCGCATCTTTTGCTGCTGCTTGGGCCTGCATTCTTTTCAGCTGTTGCGTTCGCGCTTCAGCTTCTGCTCGCAGCATTATTCTATGCTCATGTTGGAGGAGCTCGTAATATTTCACTCCGTAAAACAGTGCTGCCCAACTGATATATACAAAGATACTGCTAAAGAACCAGCCACCGAAGTCATCCCAAATATGTTCTTCACCGGTCATATATTGAAACATTGCCATGCGCAGTACCGTCCACAGCAGTGAAACCAGCACGACTAAAGAAAAGCTAATAATCGATTTAGTAACGGTCGAGCGTTGCCAGACACGCAAAATGCCTTTTTCAATTAATACTGAGAAAAACATCCCCAAGGCAGATTGGGTCAAGATTGGCGCCACGTAGTTCCAAGATAATTGGTTATACCAAAGCGTTAGAGTGAAAAAAGAAACAATGACAAGAAAACCCCAAAAGCCCAATTGCCAATACAAAAATGACGTATCTGGAGGGTCGTAAAACACATCGGGTTCTTGATCTAACGAACTAATTAGCGACATATTTTATTATGAGTTGATGAATGAATATTTAGTATTGCACACAAACCAGTACTGAGCGAGTCTCTATTGGGGTGGGTAAAAAAGAAGGTAAGCGATTGAAAAATCAATCGCTTACCTTAGTTTTAAAGTGCGAGTAAATAGGTTTTGGGCAGGCGCAGCAGAATACCGCGAACATAACCATTGCGTTTAAAAATAGCCTCGCTTAACGTGCTATCAAGGTGTGGCTTAGTCAGAGTCAGGGTAGGTGCATCATTACAAGTAATCTCAATGCAAGGCTCCTCTTCGTCCGAGAGTTCATAAACGATAGGCACTTGGCACCAAGTGTATGCGAGCGACTGCGGTGCTAGCTGAATGGTTTGCCACGCATTGTCTACGTCTAAATAGCGAAATGCTTGACTCTGGTTTATAAATTCTTGTTCGCGCAACATGAATGGCGAGAAATGAATACAACCATCTTCAACAAATCCACCTAGTTCAACTAAACGGGTGAGCAGTTCTTCTTTTACTTGCCCCGTCATACCGGGCTGTTGCGCTCCAGCATGTTTCGGGGTATGTGAATAGGGATCTGCTGGGAAAGCGCCGTATTCCGTAGGCGACTTGTTAAAGCCAATCCCCTCTCTAACACGATAATAGTGCGCGATTAACGCTTGTGTGACGTCTGCGTTTGGAGAATGTCGGTAACTTTCAACCGCCACTTCCTGTACGGCTAACAGTAGTTTGGAAACCATATGCCAATAAATACAGCCTAGCCCTTCAAAACCAAACATACCGCCTGAACGTCCCGTGAACTCGCTATGTTTGAACACAGTTTCATAGGTTGCCAGCACATCTGCGAGGGCCGACTGTTCAGCGGCTGCTGGATAGTCAGCTTGGATTGCCGCCCATTTATCCTTTATGACGTTGGCATTGGCCAGTGCGCTGTTGAACCGATATTGGCCTTTCTGATCTTGTTCAACTAGGCGTCTATCGTTATTGGCTAGCATGGCCACAAGTAAGGGGTTGGATTGTACGCGTTCAGCAGGAACAACGTTTTTTTGCAGGAACGTTTGCTGCGCGCGATCGGGGTACAACATAAAGGTTTTCTGATCATCCCGATACATTTCAGAAGCAAATAAGTTATCTAACGTGCACTTCGCCTGTTCGGCGGATAATGCTCCTGAACTCAGCGCGGCAACCTGACCTTCAAGCATGTCATACAGGTAGTCAACCTGTAGCGATTGCTTGTCGATGGTTAATATGTTGTATGCATGGTACAGCCCAGACGGCTTTTCGTTGGCAGCTATACTGTGCTGTATCAAGCGCTTTGCCTGAGCGAGCATGGCCAACATGCTCTGCGTATCTATGCTTGTTTGGGCAAATTCACCTGTATGCGAATACATCGCTGTACGGTAGGTTTCCGCAGCGCGCCCGAGTTTGGATAATATGGCAAATTGGTAGTCTGACGACACTGTATCTTGATTGAGCGACTCAGCTGCTTCGTGCAATATTATCGAGGTTTGTGACAACCACTGCGCAACTTCTGCAGTGATTGAGAATTCACCTTCCGTACAGGCTTCTAGTGTGGCTTGTAAGAACGCAATGTAGCGATTCATGTAATACAAGGTCACCATGGATAAACCTTGACCCACTAAGGCGTTATTCGCATCATTCCATTCAGGTCGCTGGGTATTGAGCCAAATGCCGCCATCAACAACCAAATTACTGAGCTTGGTTAACAGTGGCACCAGCAGCTTTTCCATAAGGTTGACCTGATACACTTCACCTCGCTGATTTAATACCAACTTTCCATCCGCACCCATGGTGGCAACGCGTTGCTCAATGAGGTGAGCGAGTTCTTCATCGTATAAAACTGTCGCTTTAGGGTTGTCCACCAAGTCATCAAAACCCTTGATCCGATAAGGAACATTGGCATAACTGAAGTGACGCTTTTGCAATAACGATAAAAGGGTACTTGGATGAAACTTATGTGATGTTTCTAACAGTTTTTGCAAGTAAATAATTTGGTGGTCGCCCCAGTAACCGATATAACTCCAAGGATCGTCTGGTTCTTCAACCTCCCAATCAATACCTTGCTTAGTTATGCGGTATGGGTTGTAGCCATCAACGGTAGATGCATTAACAAATTTGGCGATGACCGATTCAGTAAATTCTGGATAACTAAGGCTTAAGGCCTCCCAGTTTTGGAAAATATCGCGCCAATTGCCTTGATAGCTAAGCAAGGGATCACCATGCTCGTCTTTCAACTCTATGGCAAATTGATTCCAAGGGCGACTCGGATCACCGTGGCGACGACCAAAGGTTATGGGTAAATACTCGCTGACCAGTCGAGACAGCTGCGGATCATCGATTTCTGCCACCCACTTTTTGAGCATATCCAGACTAAATTCTGCAGGCAGCTTCTCAAGGGCGTTTTTAACCCGTGCGTAGCAAGGCTTATTAAAATGCTTAACAGTCTTGATTAAGTCAGCACGGGTAATTGTGTATTGGTCAGCAAATATGCCACCGCGCAACACATTGAACAGTGTGTTTGCGTAGTGGTGCAGAGCAACGACAGGTTCGCCGGTAAGTTGAAAGCCATCGGCTGCCGCCATTATTCGCGCAAGGGCATCGTTACCCTGTGAGTATGACGCATCCAAGATTTGATCGAGCGGAACATCAGTGCTGAGTTGGTTGATTAGCTCACTCACTTGCGCTTGCGTTTGTTCAACATTGACGGTTATACGCCAGTTTACTGATTGATTAGCAGGCAGAGAACAAGCGTTATGCAGAAGATAGTCGCCGCGCACACCGCGGCTGTAATCTGTCGCCTGAAGCGAGTGGCCTTGCTTAAATGCAGACATACACCGATTTGATAAAAAGACCGATGAATTTGCCAACCCTGTGCTAAAAACAGTAGTAGCTCGCAATGATTCGGCTGGTTCAGCGCGGTCGGTTATGGCTGAATATAAGGTGTATAGTGCTAATGACGTCTCGGGTACGCGTTCTGTCCATTTGTAAGCATCAACGAGGTTACTGGACTGAGTTTGGGTAAAACGGGGTGTACCTGCGGGCAAGATGTTCTGTAGACCATCGATAAACTCGATATTTTGCTGCTTGTCAGATTGATTGAACAGTGAGCAACAGCGACTAAAACCGAATTCATCTGAAAACTTCCAGGTGTAATGAAATTGTAGTTCTAAGTCGTGATTAATTTCTTCAAAGCGCAGCACATTGCCCAACTCGCTTTTGTAAATATTTCGCGTGATCGCATAGCGGTCATTATGCTCAGTATTAAACGGTTCCCAGAACTTTATTTGTGCATCACTCGTTGTGACTTTAACAATAGTCTTCGGGCCTGTATGCGGCGCACTTTCATAGATTTTATCAACGGTGACGTAAGGGAATACCGCATATTCAGGCGATATGCGGCCCATGGTGAGACCACCGGTAGAAGCAGCAAATAACCAATGATTGCTGTCTGATACTACGCTAATAAAAAACGGAGCCATGGCATCTACATGACTAATTTTATAGAAAGATTGCTCATCTATCTGAGTTAGTTCACCTTTACATTCGGTGCTTAGTTGTACTGTGTTTTGCATAGGATTAGAAACACTCTAGATTGCTAAACGGGTAAAAATACGGTTACTGCGCAAGTTGATAGATTCTGACATAATCAACTTCCATGCGAACTGGGAATATCGAGTCGTCGATAGGCCCCCCAGCACGTCCCCAGGCGCCACCAATGGCTAGATTCAAAATGACATGATAGGGGTGATCAAACGGCCACGACTCCCAGCCAGTGCCGTCATTTTCATAATAGAAATAAGGGACTTCATCAAAACTGATAATGATGTATTCGGGCGACCATTCGAGTGAATACAAATGAAATTCAGTATCTACTGACTGTCCTTCAATGCTGGCTTTGCGCTGTTGCCAGTTCATCCAATAATAGGCTTTGTTGTGTACGGTACCGTGAACGGTTTGCATGTCATAACCGACATGTTCCAGGATATCGATTTCGCCGGAATTGGGCCATGCATCACAAGTGGAGCTCCCTTGCCAGTCCTCACCGGCTCCACACTTTGTGGCATACTTAAATGGATTGGACGGCAGCATCCAGGCGGCGGCCCAGGTTCCTTGCCCCTTGGGCACTCGAGCTCTTACCTCGACCTTGCCATAGAGAAAATCACCCTTGCCTTGATTGTGTAGGCGCGCAGATGTGTATTCTGCATTCGCGTATGTCTCTTTGTGTGCTTCGATAATCAAATGACCATTCTCTACTCGAGCATTTTTGCTCCGGTCAGTATAGGCTTGATCTTCATCATTCACTTTTCTAGCAGGCCAGATATCGAATGACCATTTGTTGGGATCCGGTGCTCCGTCGTTGGAAAATTCGTCGTTCCACACCAACTGCCAAGCGCGCTCGTCTTCAATTGCTTGTTTACGCACAATGATCGCGTGGATTAGAGGGGCACCTTGAATCGCTTTGAGATGTATATTGAGGGTTTGGTCATTAACATTGACGCCATAAACGCTACGTACTAACGCCGATACAGGTTGATTATCGCGCGCTAAACGTACGTCTAGCTGCTCAACGACAACGTCGTCTTCAGCCAAAATGTCAAACACGCGCTCGCCGACAGCAATATCGTCGGGTTCAGCAAATTTAAAGGTAACCGCATAGCGGCCATTTTCGACGGGCAGATTGATTAGCAGGTCAGATTCGCGACTTACCCGGTAACTTTGATAAAGCTCTGGGTCTTGAGTACCTTTTATCTCCTCAGACTTACCTTTATCCGCGGCTAAGCTCAAATCGTCAGCAGCGTATTCTACCCCATCTTTGCCGCGATAGGCGGGACCACCAAAATTGATCGCCGCAACAACGCCATCAGCAAACGGTGTAGTTATTTGTGGCGTCGCATTAAGCTGTGTTTTGTCGTCGGTAGATTGAGTGCAGCCTGCTAAGTAAACCACAAATGTAAGTAGTATTAACAGTGGGAGGCGAACAGCTTGCAACATAGATCCATTTCCTACTTAAAAATCTTTTCACGCCCGCAGTTCGGTCGCAGTTATGCACGGAAAGTAGTTCATTGCAGGGTAAACACAACCTAAATAAGCTAAGGCGGACTGGCGCTGCGATTAAATGTACCAGCCTATTTGGAGATGAATTTAAGGGGTATAAGTCGTTCTCTAACCGAGCCAGTTGGACTGCGAAAGAGACCATTTGAGCGCAAACTAGGTTGTTTAAGTCAGCTTACTGTTTAAGCTGACCATGAGTTCAAAAGGCGCGTACTAATTGCTCGCCTTTATTGCAACCATGTCCCAACCTGAAAGCCGTTTATTGTTCGCAATTGCGGCTTTTTCTTTGCTTAATTGCTGCACACCAGATAAAAAGCGCAACAACGTTTAGCCAAGTGTGGTTTTACGTTTTGAATTTATTATGGACAGCGGTAAAGGTCAGCCCACCCTATTGGTGGGCTTTCTAGTCGACATGATCAGCCCAGTTCGTCAGCCACATTGATGCTTCCGCGGCGGACCTCTAACTGCTGCCGCGTCTCCGCCGCGCTTTCTTCGGTGATTGGGTATTTGGCTATAACCAAAATTGCAATGAATGAACAAACTGCAGGAACGAAGGCATCAAATACCCGCATTAACATTAGCGCGTCGTCTGATTGAGCTGAGCCCAAGTCAACGTCGAAACCAGTGACGTTGAGTAACACGCCGCCTGCTGCAAGCGCAACCGCTTGGCCTAATTTTACTACCCACCAGAATATGGACCCGTACATCCCTTCTCGGCGTTGTCCAGTATTTAATTCATCTGCATCACACACGTCGGCCACCATAGAGCCCACCAATGTGAATAAGCTCCCCAACCCGAATGCATACAGAGGAACAGGCAAGAGCAACAGCGCTGGATTATTCGGGTCATAGCAGAACCACTTTAAACAGTAGCCAAACGTTGCGATGCCAATGGTAATAAAGAAGGCTTTACGCTTACCGTACAGACTGGATAATTTTGCGGTTACTAAAATTACCACAAAAGCTGACAATCCCAGCACAGTTCCAGCCCAACCCGCATATTCTGCGCCGAGTGATTGGTTACCAGCAAACACGTAATAAATGATTACGTAGGATTGGAAGGAAGCAACCATAATAAAGCCGTTAAAAACCAAAAATGTGGCAATACAGAGCGCTAGAAAGGGCTTGAAGGAGATCGTGATCGCGAAACCTTTAAAGAAGTCTTTAATACTGCTCATCGGCGGTTCGACTTGATTAAGCGCTTTTGATTGTTTTTCAAACAAGCTCGCTTGCGGCTCTTTCAAAAAGATCGCCGGTAGAATGCCAACGCCGATAGTAAATGCGCCAATGATCATAGCCAGATAACCCGCACCTTCGAGCATATTGTCGAACAAGGCTTCATGTTGCATGAACCATAAAAACCATGGGGAAACTAAGTAAGCAAGTTGACCCATAAAATTTTGTGTAGCCATCAAGCGCGTGCGTTCATGGTAGTCAGGCGTCAGTTCGTAGCCTAACGCTACCCACGGAGTCGCAAACATGGTGTAGGCCAAATAAAAAATTAACGAACCGATTAGAAAGTACCAAAAGTAAAAGCTTTCGCTTTGTCCCTCTGGTAATTGCCACAAAATTATAAAGAAAATGCCGGTAAGAATCGCTCCGCAGAAAATATACGGCCGACGTCGTCCCCAGCGACTACGAGTGCGGTCAGAAATATAGCCCATTAACGGGTCTGTAATCGCGTCAGTAAGGCGAGGTAGTGCCCCTAATAAGCCAACTAGCGCAGGATTCATACTTAATCCAAGGTTAAGGACGATAACCATTCCGCCGATCGCGGCAGCTAAAAGATTATTTACGATAGCGCCAAAACCATAAACGCATTTTAATAAAAACGGGATTTTGTCTTTTTCTAGGGTTTCGGCGTGCAGAGCAGTAGAGTTCATTCAAATTCCTTGGCGGGGAACACAGAGTCTGTTAACAGATTGTTAAGCCCATAGTTAAGATTGCCCAGACCCATAGCAACCCATATTCGGCAGGCTGGGTTTTATCATGCGATAAAATGGTCAAAGCTGAATTGTTAACGATATTTAACATCTTGTATCCGCGTCGACTTTAGACAAATCCATTTGACCGCATTCGAATTGCATCACTAACATATTTCCATACAGTCGGAATATCCACAATAACAATTCTTTCGTGACCCGAGCAAAACGACTGTGAGTAAATCTGCCCAAAACGCGACCAATGAATTAGCATTATCTGCCCATCGCACAGATGCCGAAAACCTGTTGGCACAGATGACGTTGTCGGAAAAGCTCGGGCAAATGAATCAGTTGAACGGTGAGAACGGTCAAATTAGTACTTCCCTCGCTGCCGAGGTGCGCAAAGGGAATGTGGGCTCGATTATCAATGAAGTTGACCCTAATACCGTTGCTGAACTACAGCGAATTGCGCGACAAGAAAGTCGTCTGGGCATACCTTTGCTAGTGGGGCGAGATGTTATTCATGGTTTTGCGACCATATTTCCGATACCTCTAGGCCTAGCATGCTCTTGGAACGAAACGCTAGTCCACGATGTGGCTAGATTCAGTGCCTGTGAGGCTTCATCGGTCGGTATTAATTGGACGTTTTCACCGATGATTGATGTTGCACGGGATCCGCGTTGGGGGCGAATCGCAGAGTCATTTGGTGAAGATCCTCTGCTCGCATCTCGGCTAGGTAATGCAATGGTTTGCGGGTATCAAACCGACGATCCAACCCAAGCCACAGCAATAGCAGCGTGTGCCAAACATTTTGCAGGCTATGGCGCGTCAGAGAGTGGTAAAGACTACAATACAACAAACCTCAGTGAGCATGAGTTACGGCATGTTTATTTGCCGCCGTTCAAGGCGGCTAGTGATGTTGGTGCAATGACTTTCATGACATCGTTTAGTGACCTCAATGGGGTTCCTGTCTCTGCCAACAAATGGCTACTCACTGATATTCTTAAAGATGAATGGGCGTTTATTGGTTTCGTAGTGAGTGATTGGGCTTCAGTTGATCAACTGATCGTGCATGGAATTGCCGCTGACCGAGCGCATGCCGCTGATCTTGCCCTGAATGCTGGGGTTGATATGGAAATGGTCAGCCAAACGTTTATAGAGAACGCTGCAGCACTGCTCGAACAAGGACGCATCAAACTGTCTCATATAGACCAAGCTGTGTTGCGTATTTTGCAGGTCAAGCTCGCTTTGGGCTTGTTTACTCGAGAATCGTCAACAACAGCTGAGTCATTAACCAAAGCGTCACTGGATTTAGCGTACGAAGCTGCGTTGCAAAGCTGCGTCTTGTTACAAAATAGGCGTCAGGTTTTACCCCTGGAGGCTGAAAACCTAAAGCAGATATCAGTATTAGGGTTTTTGGCTGACGATGATTACGAGCAGTTAGGCACTTGGATATTTGATGGTCGCGCCGAACATTCAACAACTTTACTATCTGCACTACATGGAGTATTGCCCGCTACTTCAAACATCCATTATCACCCCGTGTTTGAACATTCGCGGGATACTTCGCATCAGAATATTGTTGAAGCTGCAGCGACTGCTGGTAATAGTGACGCAGTTATTTTGTGTTTGGGTGAAGAAGCAATATTATCGGGAGAAGCTCATTGCAGAGCTGATATCACATTACCGGGAGCACAAGCCACCCTTGTGCATACGCTGGCAGAAACGCTCAAAGGTTCTGGTAAACCACTGATTTTGGTGATCATGGCTGGGCGTCCATTGGTTTTGACTGAATTAGTGGATAAAGTTGATGCCATTTTATATGCCTGGCATCCAGGACATCGTGGGGGCGACGCAATCGCTGATCTTTTAGTCGGGAATCGTTGTCCTGAGGGTAAATTACCGGTGTCATTTCCGCGCCATGGTGGGCAAATCCCAATCTACTACGCGCACAAAAATACCGGGCGTCCTGTGACCCATGATAATTATGCCCATATGAATGAATTTCCTATGCGTGCAGAGCAAACCTCATTGGGAATGGCGGCTTCGCACATGGACACTTATTTTACCCCGTTATATTCATTTGGTTATGGACTTAGCTATGCCTGCTTTGAGTACTCTGCGTTGCGCCTTAGTCAAGATTTGGTGAAATTGAGTGAACGCTTTAAAGTATATCTCTCTGTTCACAATAACAGCCATGTGGCGGGCACCGAAATCGTACAGCTTTATATGCGTGATCCGGTTGCCAACGTCACTCGACCGGTTAAAGAGTTGCTTGATTTTCAGCGCGTTGAATTAAATGCCTTAGAATCGAAAGAGGTATGTTTTGAGGTGGATACAGCACGCCTCGGTTTTTATAATCAATCTAATCAATACTGTGTTGAGGCAGGAGAGTTCTGGTTCGGCGTTGGGCCTGACAGTGATTGCGAATTGAGCGCCAAAATGACATTGGTAGCGCAGTAGTCATGGCGACTTTAATGAATTATCGTCAGCAAGCCGAAGCCATGGTCAAAAAGCTGACCTTAGAGCAAAAAATTGGTCAAATGACTCTCGCGGATCAGTCAACTTGCACCGTTTCTGATGTGACTAACTATAAGTTGGGGGGCGTCATGAGTTCTGCTGGCTCATGCCCAGAGCCGAATTCTGTTGACTCATGGGTAGGGATGATCGATGGGTTTTGGGATGCGGCATTGGCAGTCGATGAGGCAGTCAAAATACCCTTGCTCTATGGTCTCGATGCGATTCACGGTAATGCCAATGTGCAGGGTGCTACCATTTTTCCGCACAATATCGGCATAGGGGCTACGGCTTCTGCTACTACGATTAAAAATCTCGCGGCTATAACGGCCGATGAAGTCAGGGCCATCGGCGCTAACTGGATCTTTGGTCCTAATTTAGCCATGGCACATCACTATCATTGGGGCAGAATGTATGAGAGTGTTTCAGCAGAGCCCAATGTCACCAGTGACTTTGCACGAACATACATCGGGGCAATAAACGAATATCGCAATGATTATCCACTTCTTGCATGCGCTAAGCATTTTGTCGGTGATGGAGGCACTGCTCACGGCATTGAGCAGGGCGATATGCTGGCAAATGCTGATGAATTAGAACGGCACGTTGCACCATTTAGTGCGGCGATTGATGCCGGTGTGCTTTGTATTATGGTCGCATTCAGCAGTTGGAATGGCGAAAAGTGCCACAGTAATCGCTATTTGATCGAGCAAAAACTCAAGCGAGATCTGGGATTCAATGGTTTTGTTTTATCCGATATGCAAGGTGTAAACTACGTCGATGATGATTTGTATAAAGCTGTTGGACAGAGTGTCAACGCTGGCATCGATATGTTTATGGTGCCGCAAAATTGGCGTAACTTTCAAGAGTTACTCACTAAACACATTGAACTGGGCAGTGTTTCGATTAATCGCATCGATGAAGCAGTAAGTCGGATCTTAACAGCAAAGTTAGCACGTGGGCTGTTTTCCGCTCTGAAGCCTTCAGAGCGATGCGTCCCTTATCGAAAACGGTTTGGCAGTCCTGGACACCGTGCGGCAGCAAAAGAAGCAGCAGTGAAAAGTTGTGTACTGCTGAAAAATGACAATGATTGCTTGCCTCTGCAAGCGCAGCAGCGTTTGCTAATAACTGGTCGCGGAGCCTCACACACCGGAATGCAGTGCGGGGGATTTACTATTGACTGGCAGGGAGTTGATGCACCTAACGGGGTGCAAGGTGCCACTTCTATCGCACGAGGTTTACAGCAATATGCTGCATCAAGTCAGACACTTTCACCCGAAGAAGTAAAGAAAGCCGAGACTCTGGATTTTGATGTTGCTGTTGTAGTACTCGGTGAGCGTCCGTATGCAGAAGGGATTGGTGATATCCGTCCGAATGACCAAGTATTGCTGGAATCCAGCAGTCGGGTAGAAGGTAATCTCACTCTACAGCCTCCCTATGGGCGCAGCTTGGCACTGTGCGACTTGCATCCAGAGGATGGGCAGCTAATCCAAGCTATTGCCGCGCGCGGCATTCCTATTGTAACCGTGCTCCTGAGTGGAAGACCATTGATTATCGATCAGGAGTTTGCGCTTTCGCAGGCCTTTATCGCAGCTTGGTTGCCCGGCAGTGAAGGGGACTGCATTGCTGATCTGTTGTATGCAAAACGTGAGTTTAGTGGGCGTTTACCGTTCGCATGGCCTACCGAAAGCGCCGTGATCGAATTGCCGCTGATCAATAACAGTATGCCTTATCGTGAGCGTTGGCCCAGGGGGCACAGTTTAGTCAGCGAAAAATTGACGTCTAAACGTGAAAACACACCGCGACTTGTCGCCTTTAAATCAGCACATTAATTTCCACAATACCTTGAGTAAGGAACACTATGTTAAATCATCGATTAGCCTTGTATTACACTGTAATCGTTTCTTTGGGTGGGTTTATTTTCGGCTTTGATGCTTCGGTTATATCAGGTGCAGTGGGCTTTGTAGCGACAGAGTTTTCTTTGTCAGCGTGGCAGCAAGGGTTTGTGGTTAGCTCACCGACACTGGGTGGTATTGTGGCGACATTTTTAGCCGGTGCAATATGCGATGCTATTGGGCGCAGAAAGACCTTGCAGATAATTGCGTTTTTGTACTTGTTATCCGCAGTGGCATCAGCCTTCGCGGTAGATTATTGGATGTTAATTGCGGCACGGTTTATTGGTGGTATGGCATTTTGTTCACTCATGATTGCTCCTATCTACATTGCTGAAATCAGTGCACCAGAGCATCGTGGCAAGATGGTTTCGGTCAATCAATTCAACATTGTGATTGGTTTTTCGGTCTCTTATTTTAGCAATTATTACTTATTGCAAATGAGTCAAAGCCCTGCAGATTGGGTACAAACATTGGGTATTGGAGACAATGTTTGGCGTTGGATGTTAGGAATTGAGATCATTCCCGCACTGTTATGGTTTGTGCTTTTATTTACGATTCCGCGCAGCCCTCGCTGGTTGGCGCTGAATGGTCATAAAGACGAAGCCTTAAACGTATTAAATAAATTGTTTGACGCTAATCAGGCTAAGCAACACTTTGCCGAAATTACGCATGTTGGTACTACCGAAAAACCCGCTTTAAAAGTTCGCCTTGCAGAACTCTTTGGTAAAACCATGCGGTGGCCAATAATCATTGGTTTGATCGTCGGGATATCGCAACAAGTGACCGGTATCAACGTCGTCTTTTTCTATGCACCGACTATTTTTGAGCAGAGTGGGGTGGGTACTAATGCCGCCTTTATGCAGGCTATTTTTATCGGTGTGGTAAACGTTATTTTCACCATTCTCGCAATGGTATTGATTGATCGGATTGGTCGTAAACCGTTACTCATTGTTGGCTTGTCTGGCGTTATTATTAGTATGTCTATCTGTGCCTATGGTTTTAAATCGGCTACCTATTCGCTGGATGAGGCAACAATCAGTGAAGTCGTGGCTAGTACTAATGACGCAGAATTAACCCAGTTGTCAGCCTTGTCTGGGCAAGTGTTTGAGTCCGATGTTGCTTTTAAGGAAGCGTTGCGCAGCACAGTGGGTGAAGCCGTATTCAATAAACATCAAGGTGCCATTCTACAAAGCGCAAGCAATATGAATGCAATGCTTATTTTGGCCGGCATAATTGGCTTCGTGGCTTCATTTGCAATGTCCTTGGGGCCTGTTATGTGGGTTATGTTTTCGGAAATATTTCCTAATCATTTGCGTGGGATTGCGATTTCGTTGGTTGGCGTGGTGAATAGTTTTGTGAGCTTTATGGTTCAGTTAGTTTTTCCTTGGGAATTGGCGACGCTCGGCGCCGCGATGACATTTATGCTGTACGGTGTTTTTGCCTTTATTGGACTATTGTGTGTGCTGCGCTTTGTACCAGAAACTAAAGGAAAATCCCTTGAGCAAGTGGCGCAAACACTGAAAGCGGCTTAGTAGGTAAAAGTGCAATGATACCGCTTCCTGAAGCTGCTATGCTGGCTGCGGATATCGTTAAGTGAGATGGGTGGAAATGCAAAGCAGGGTTTTAGCATGTTTGCTGTATTTCTTTAGTTGGCAAATCGGTGCTGCAGAGTACGTCATTGCTGTTAATGAGTCTTATCAAGGAAATGTTGATAAGGGGGAGTTACAAGCAATATTCGACGAAATGTACCGGCCTTTAAATATTCGCCCTGTAGTTGCATTTTATCCCTCAAAACGCGGCTTACGTTTGGCTAACTGGGGAGAGATTGACGCTGAGTCGGCGCGTTTACCAGAAGTCGCCAAGCAATATAAAAATTTAATTCAAGTTCCAGAGCCAATTTATCAACACGAACTAAAGTTTTTCTGCCTGGTGGCAGAAAAGTGCCAACTAAACTCGACGAATATTTTAGGTATTGTCAGTGGCTTCCAGGCGGCGCCAGCTTTTTGTGAACAATTCAATCTGCAATGTTTGTTTAATCAGGATGCAACTTTCTTGAGAACTGCGTTATTGAACGGCGGTGTTGACGCATTAGTGGGCAGTGAAGGGACGTTATTACATGTTTTATGTGATGCGCCTGTAAAAACTGTTTATTTTCGTAATGAGACTTCTTATCCATTCGTTAGTTATCATCTGGTCAACCGCAAACATGAGGACAAAGTTGCAGCCCTAAGTGATTCTATCAAGGCGATGCGAGAGCGTGGCGTATTCGCAACCTTCTTTTCGCGAATATCTAAGCCACCAGAGGATTGTAAAATTAAATTGATTGAGTCCAGTTAACCGATACGGCTAGAATGGGCGCATCGTAGTTTTAGGTTTCAGGGAATAGGTGATGTTATCCAAACAACAGCGAGAAGCCTTTCAACAGTGTGGATACGTGGTGTTGCCCAATTTCTTTAGTCATGAAGAAGTTGCAGCGCTGCAAGCTGAGGCGGAGCAGATAGTGGAGGATTTTGATGAGTCAAGCTCCCGCTCAATATTTTCTACCTTCTCCAGCGATACCGATCAAGATTCTTATTTTCTCTATTCTGACGACAAAGTCCGTTGTTTTTTTGAAGCTGACGCGTTTGATCAGCAAGGTGGGCTGCGCCAAGATAAAGCGCTCAGTATCAATAAAATCGGGCATGCATTGCATGTTCTATCGCCGACCTTCAGGGCCTTCAGCACACAGGCTAAAATTCGCCACATGATGCTTGATGTGGGATTGACGCGACCAGAAATCCGCCAGTCCATGTATATTTTTAAGCAACCACGCATTGGCGGTCAGATCCGATGGCATCAAGACGCGACTTATTTTAAAACCGACCCACTATCGGTCGTCACGTTTTGGTTGGCTATTCAACCGGCAACTATCGAAAACGGTTGTTTGCAAGTGGATAAGCGCGGCGATGGATTGGCGTTAAAAGAGCAATTTGTGCGCTATGCTGATGACCATACAGAATTAAAGCTATTGCATGACGAGCCTTGGCCTAATCTCGATCAGGCATTACCACTTGAAGTAGATGCCGGTAGTGTAGTGCTAATGAGTGGAACGTTGCCGCATTTTAGTGCGGCTAATCGCTCTAATCACTCACGTCATGCGTTTACTTTACATGTAACAAGCGCCGATACCACATACGATCCGTTAAATTGGTTGCGCGCGGAAGCGATGCCACTTTAATCCCAAGTTTGCAGAAAAACTAACCATTTAAACATCGATTTCCAGCGCTTGGGTAGTAGATTGTGCGTTTACCGTTTATGCTTAACTAAAAAATAGCGTCTAGTAGAAATGACATTCAAGGCTCTCGTATTAATATCAACGCTTGGTTTATTGGCTTGTAACCAAGCGGAGGCACAATCAGAAGCTGAAGTTGATGCCTTTATAGATAAGGTTAAAACGGTCACTTATGATTGCCCTGATCCGGCCGGTTTTGAGCAGCTGGAGCGCTATTTACAGAGTGCTGACTTAACTCAACGTCAGCGTGTTGCACTATCTGCTGAGAAATCGCATTTCCTTATTTGTGAAGGGAAAACATCTGAAGCTCAAGACCTGCTATTTGATTTAGTTGAATGGGACAACATTGATAAAGCAAGCTACTTTTATGCGTCAGCGGTATATCAGATCGGCTTCACTTATGATGTCAAAGAGCAGCCTGAACGCTGTGAGTATTACCAACAAGCACAAAGCCTAGCCCGTGACGCATTTAGCGATGTATTCCTAAGTGCAACCCTTGGCATCATCACGAACTGTAAGAAAGATCTACCCGTCGGTGAACGCTTGGGTATGATGTTTAATGTTTTGGAGCTGTACTCTGCCAGCAAGAATTATCAAGCTTTAGCTCATATTCACAATTCTATCGGCTTGATTTATGGCGGATTGCAGCAGCATGTTTTAGCTGCTGAGCAATACCTTAAAGCTCATGAGATGGGGTTAAAGGTATACACCGGCAGTAATCAATTGACGATTTTAATTAGTGCTATTTCTTCACTGTTAGCTAGTGGACAATATGACCGAGCTTATGCTGCAATTGTCGAGTTTAATGAAATAAATCAGACGGTTAATACACCGTTAACCAACTTTTTCTATTCTCATGCTCTGGTAGGTTATTACTACCGGATTAACGATATAGATAGCATGAAACGTGAATTGCCATTACTCATGGAGCGGGTAAATGCGCTATCAAATCCGGTTTTCAAAGCGATGGCTGAGTGGTATTCCGTTGTGCCGTGTGTGGCAGACATAGATCTTGTTTGTGTCGAGTCATATCAACAAGAATTCAAGCAGAAACCAGCGTCGGTGCAGCGTTTCTTGCGACAAAATCTAGATTATCTTGAATTGCAGGTAGAAATCGCGTTACTACAAAAAGACTGGGCTAGTGCTGAAGCAGCCTTTTCGGAGTACTCACAGCGCGCCGGAGATACCGCGAGAAATAGCCAGGCATCAGCTAGTATTCATGGAGTAGCGAATCTCTATTCCAAGATCTACTCGCTTGAGTCCGAGGTTGAAAATGCTCAGCAATTGAAACAACGTATTATCGTAATTGGTGGTTTGGCGGCTCTGCTTGTAATCGTGGTTGTGGTCTTCTACTTACGCAAACGCCACTTAGAAAAACTGACCTATGATCCTACTACTAATCTACTCAATGGTGATACTGCGCGGATGCGTATTGAGCAGTTGGCTGCACCAGAAAAAGGTAAGGCTAATGCCCTTGCGTTATTGGATCTAAGTAACTTCCGGGAGCTTACATTGGCAACGGGATTGTCTAAAGGAAATAGCCTGTTACGTCGTCTCGCGCAAACCCTACAAAACATTACCCGAGAGACCGATATACTCGGCCGTTATGGTCCCGAACAGTTTATCTTGTGCCTACCGAATATCGAAGAAAACAGCGCAAAATCGTTTTTCGATCGGTTACAAACAGAATTAGATAATGTGCAAATTGGTGAACCCAGCGCAGAGATGATCAATGTGCGCTCAAGTATGAGTATTTTCATTGCCGAAGAGAAGCTCTCTGATGTAGCCGTGGTCATTGACGAAATGATCATGTCTATCCAGGTAAAAGCGCATAAATCTGCTCGTTGAGGCATAAACAGCAGCACTTGCAGATGGCTGTGCTCGAAGCTGCCTTGTGTTACCATGGCGCGGTCTAATTGAGTGAATTTGTGTATTGTGTATAGTGATAATTTGTTAGCGCCCATTCATGAATTTCTGTTGTGCGAAACACCAGATAACTGGGTGGGCAATGCCTGTGAAAGTGCAAACCTTCCCGTATTATTAGTTGACCATGCCAATTGTGAATTAAATGCATAGGTGTGCATATTCCTTGCTATAATTAGTTGAGAGGAGAATATGCAGTGAAAAAAGCTTATTTATACCAAAGATTTAGTGCCGAGGTACAAAGAGGAAATTCGTCAGAGGACAGGCAGCTTGAACTTCAATTAGAGTGGCTGGAAAGAAACAAACATAAAGCCATAAAAGCAGAAGAAGGTAATATGTTTGATGATGGGTTTTCTGCTTCAAAGGGTGAACACATAGAAAAAGGAGCACTTGGCAGATTTTTTGAAGCGATAGAAGATGGTTTGGTTGAGAGAGGCTCATACCTTTTGGTTGAAAATTTTAGCAGACTTACTCGCTACGATATTACCCCTTCCGAAGACCTTGTAAAAAAACTATGGGATGCAGATATTACCATTGTAACTGTGTCAGATGGCATGGAATACACACCTGCACATACCAATGACCCGGCAACAAGGACAAGATTACTTTTCGAATTCGATAGAGCTTATCGAGAAATAGAATGGCACAAGAAAAAAATTTCTTACAGTTATCAGAAAAGGTTTAAGGATTTCGTACAGCATGGAACTATTCCTAAACTGCGAAGACCGTTTTGGCTCGACAGAGACGGAAAGCTCAATAAATATGCTGATGCTGTGAAAAGGATGTTTGAACTGTACACCAGTGGTAATGGACAGGTAATTGTCTCTCGCACGTTGAAAGAAGAGTTTCCAGATTACGAACCAATTCAAAAAATGATACCAACCACAGTCATTCGTATTATTACAAGCGATATAGTCAGAGGAATTTGGAAAGGTGAGAAAATGTTTGAAGCCGCAGTTGATGATGGTCTGTATATAGAAGCAAACCACGCACATGCAACTCGTCTTAATAAACATAAAAGCTCTAATGCTAAGCGGATTTGGCCTTTGAGTGGATTGTTCAGATGTGGGCATTGTGTATCTGTCAGGGATAAAAATGAACATTCTGGAATGAGTATTCAACAGACCGCTAATAGTCTTCCGTTGCTTCGTTGCAGTTTCAGACAAAGAAAGGCAGGAAGAGATGCCAAATGTGCTGAAAATGGAGAGCCTACTACTTTTCCCTACATATTAGCCCATTGGTTTTTTGTTAATGTCGTTCAAAGAAAGGCATTAGAAAAATTTTCTTCACAGAACTCAGACGTGGAATTAAAAAAGAAATTGCAGGAAGTAAATGTTGAGATTTCAAAATTACAAAAGGCCCTGGACGAATCACTGTTCGAATACAATGAACTGGTAAAGGCAGGGAAAGCTGTGAAGTTCGTAATTGGTATGATTTCTCAACTTGAAGAGAAATTAGAAAATCTCAAAACAAGAAGGGAGGAAATTAACTTAGAACTCAGAAATATGAACAGGTTTACGATCTCACCCGAAGCATCAACATTGATTGAAAATGTCGAGACTTTTAACCGCACAATGCGTGAACTGGATATCAAAATTATTATAAAAAATCGAACTCTGTATTTTGAAGGGGAAAAAGGTTATGAATACACGAGATATTGTAAGAAAGAAGATACTTATTACTACTTTGACCATGTTTACATGAAAAGGGAATGCCCTGTGCCGATCAAGCCGAATATAAACGGGCTGTTAATGAAAAAGGTGCTTAGTCCAAAAGAAGCTGCTGACCCAAGAAACATAGACGATAGTTTCTTTTTGCAGTTCTTTGATTCTTCGCTCGGCACATAAGTGCCGATTGCGACTTGAACATAATTTAATTAAAAATTAGCAATAGAAAGTGTTAAGGCGAATCTCTTTCGATATTCTTTTAATTCAGCAGGTGAAAGCTCAACTCTGCGAAACCTCCCTTTTTCTGAAACTTCATAGTACGCTTGGTAATAAAGAATATCTGACTCAGTAGGTTTGGCTGGAACCTCCACATTAGGTGGGTAGTATCCACCTTGGCATACCTCTTTGCCGCTTTTTAGTTTCAGTTTAGTGAAAGGCATAAAAAACGAGTGGTAATTTAGCTTTTTTGTTTGTAGCAGGTTCTTAAGAGTTGTAGTAATTTTTGTCATAGTATCCCCCTTGTATTGTTAGTTTGTTGTAGACAAAACTTTTCTGGGTAATGACAAAAACTTTTTTGCTTTTGCGTTCCCCCTCAATTTTTAATTTGGCAAAGAATTGAGGAAGAACTGCGGTTAGGCGGAACTCCTCAATACTTCATATAAGTATTTAAATAATTCATTTTTTACCGTTATACTGGTTAATTTCAAAATACTGCGATATCATAACAAATTAGAATAAAAAGTCAAGATATTTTTGCATAAAGTCCTTGACTTTTAAAATTTAATTTTTTTGACTTTCGTGAATGCCTTATATTTACTGAGTTTGTCACTTTTCTCTAATTCAAAAAAAATTTCTTTTTCTTTTTTGAGATCACAGGTTGGATTGTCTTTAATTGATTTTTTTACCTGTTCAGCGACAGTTAACCCAGCGGTAAGATCTATTTCAGATATTTCATCTATACACTTGACTAACTTTTCAGCATTTTTCCTAATGCTCTTTTTTTCTATTTTTTGGGCTGAATTGAGGAGGTTTAGAGTGTAAGTACTAATCTTTGCCAATAAGCGTTTAAATTTACGTTTTAGTTGAATTATTTTTCGTTTGTAGGACAACTCCAATTCAGATATTTTGAGTTCGAGTTCTTTTATTTCTTTTTTGTTATTCTCGACTATTTTATTTTGCTTCTGTTCTATGTATTTATCTTTTTTTAAGTGAGTCTTTTTGGTTATTTCCTTTGACTTACCTCTTCTAAACCCCAAATCAGAAAAAATAGTCCCAGCGATGTCCTGCATTTTAGAAAAATCATTTCGTTTTAACTCTCTCCAACGTGATTTATTTGTCTTGAATTCATAATTATAAAACGTTAAATGCGCGTGAACATTCCTTACGAGACTATTCTTAACATGTCCTTCATCAAGGTGAAACTGAAAGCCAATCGGTTCTAATCCATATAGTTTTTTTATCTCTTCCATATATTCGCGAGTATATATCGTAAGTGCCTCTTGAAGTTCTTTCTGAGATAAACTTTGTTCGAGGTTTTCGAACTGTTCGAGTGAAAATACAAGCACTCCGTCAAGTAGCGTAGTAGCGTCTTTTCTGATCGATTTGCCTTTTGCAATTTCTACTTTACGTCTTAACTGCTGATAATTATTTATGAGGCCGGGATCACCAAAGTTGTTTTTAGTATGATCAATAAAGGAATTTTTATTGACTTTAAATTGTCTGTTTATATGTCCGAGTACGCCAGAGACATTACTATCCTTGTAATATTTAAAATTAAGAGATACAAAATCTTTCATTCATTTCCTGATTGTTCTCTTTACAGCTAACCACAAAAAATAATTAATGCAATAGGGCAATGTTTTAGCCCATTAAAACATTACACCGAGTAATGCACTGGGCAAGCGATATCGCTTGAAGGAGCGGTCGCAAATGAGGCGAAGCCGCGACCAAGATAGAAATAAACAAACTTGTTTGTTTTCAGAAAAGAGCGAAGCGACCAGAAAAAATGCTTAATGTAATATCCAAACATTAACGAAGTTAGTGTTTGATTAGTAATCAAAATTGGTTTCTCGATAAGGGATTACTTATTACGCAACTTAATATATAAAAAAAGAAGATTTTCTTACATTTTTGAAAAAACCGAAAATTAGCCATTTTTTAATAATACATATGTGAAATCAATTTCCATATATTGAAAAATTCATTTCTTGCCATTGCATAAATATTTTTTTGGTGTACCTCATATATTATCTAAAAGGAGAAATATATGAGTTTAATATTTAATGAGAAATGGACAGATGAGGAAAAAATACACTTTTTAACTATGAGAATAGAGCTTCTTGAAGAGGAGCTGAACGATTGCAAAAAATCTTTAATTGATAAGGATGATGAACTAAAAAAGTTCAAAAAGACTGCTTCAGCTTCGAAGTACTTTGCAATGTTTACTCTTAACCAAAAAATAATCAGGGACTTAGTTTCGAGTAGCCCAAGTGCTTTCCGAATCTTTCATTTTATGGCTTGTAACTGTAACAAGCGAAACACAATACACATAAGAGAAATAGATCTATCGAGCATCTTAGGAATTACACCAAAAACTGTAATTGATAGCTTGAAGCTGCTTGAAGAACACAAATTTATAAAAATTGTTATCGATTCAATGGATAATAAAAACCGCTTCTATATTCTAAATTCAAGAATAATATGGAAAAGTTCACTGGCAGATAAGTTTCACAGTGACTTTCACGTCCAACCAAAGTCTTTTAAGCTATCAAAAGAGAGAAAAACTAAAAAGAAGTATGTAGAACGATTTACCTACTAAACTTACGCGCTTTGTATTTACCCGGTAGTTCAATGTCATCAGTGGAAGGGTATTCAATGTTAACTTCTTTTGAATCATGCGTTTCCGCTGATAGGCTCTTTTCTGATTCAAGTGCCGCTAATTCACGCATTAATAACTGCTCTTGTATATATGGGAGAAGCTTTTCAATATCATCAACACCAAACAGTTCACACAACTTGGCAATGTTAACTTCATATTTGGCTAATCTCTTCTCCAAGCCAGCAACTCTTTTTTTATTTTCAAAATTGTCTTTTAAAAGTTCTCCTCGACTCGAAGAGCAGGCTCGTGATTGTTCTTCCCAAAAGGCTGCTTTTTCTTCTGCTTCTCTTAAAGAGTCGGTTAAGTGCTTAACTTTTGTCTGCGTAATATTAATTCGCTTTTTTAGAAGTTTATATTTTATCTCGTAGTTGTTGATTTTACTCATAAATTAATTTTTTGTTGTTACCTTCATCGTATACCAAAAATGGACATAATCAACCCCTGTCACAAAACATCCAAGGAAAGTAATTTCAGTCAGTTTGAGATACAATGTCGGCAGAAATTAGGAGTTAATCAAATATGCAGTTAGAAGAGCTTTTGGAGCCAGTAAGTTCATTCTTACATTGTGAAACACCAATGGAATGGATCGACTATGCAAAGAAGGAGGAAAACTTACCAATCATTCTTCAAGACCATTTAGCGTGTGAGCTTAAAGCTGCACAAACGGCAATGCTACTTATCAGAAAGTATGCCGTTGACGAAAACAGTGGAAATAAGCTTCTCGCTTGGCTTCAACCCTATGAAGCTTATGTATATAGGCAAGAAGGGAGCATGGAAGCGCTAAAAAATAATTTAAAGTTTACCAAAGCATTAGTGCCAAAATCAGAGTCTGATTTCGGTCAAGAATTGATAGATAAAATGGTTCTTTTGATTAAGGAAGAGCTACACCATTTTTATCAAGTATTAGAGATCATGGAAGCACGAGGAATTCCGTACAAAAGCGTATCTGCTGGTCGTTATGCTAAGGGATTGATGCGTCATGTCAGAACACACGAACCAGCCACATTAATTGATAAATTAATATGCGGTGCGTATATAGAAGCGCGGTCTTGTGAGCGGTTTGCAAAACTTGCACCGTACTTGGATGATGATTTAAATACATTCTATGTGTCATTGCTCAGGTCAGAAGCCCGTCACTACCAAGACTATTTAAAACTGGCACAAAAACTTTCAGAAACTGATTTATCTGAACGCATAAAGTATTTTGGTGAAGTAGAGAAAGAGCTTATTATGACAAGTGACTCTGACTTTAAGTTTCACAGCGGCGTGCCAGACAAAGACGCAGAAATGCCTTAGTAGTTTCAAAAGATTACCTTGCAAGAGTAGCAATGAGCTACTCTTGATGAGAATTTATAACTGTCTCGATTATTGAATCAATTTTAATTTGAAGTAATTTTATCTCTTCATCGATGGCTTCTTGGGCTTCTATAACTTCATTAATTCTATTAACGATAAACTCTTGTGCTTCAATTCCAGGTATTGGAAGTCTAAAATTATTGAGTTCGGTCGCAGAGACTTTGACCATTGTTTGATTTTTTCCCTTGGCTACGTATTTAAAATAGAGCCTCCCAAAAAATGAATTAAATAAATAGGCGAGATATTTTTTGTTTACCTTTGATTCATCAAATACGACTTTGATGTAGAGATCAGGGAAGATCAAATTTTCATCAACATCTGTTTCTACTATCGAAGCAAGTGCAACTAAATCAACTGTGTTTCCGCGACTTACGAAAAAATCTTCCTTCTGTATGAAAAAATCACTTATATTTTTTCTGGTTATCTCTGTAAACTTCGCAGGCATTAAGTTCAATGTACCATTAAGTGAGAAATGTTCTTGACCTAAAACACCAATGCCATCGCCAGATTCTACCGAGACTGGACTCCATCCATTCTTCGTCGATATTATGAACCTTCCTAATGTTTCTATACAATCAATATCCTTATATATAAACTCTTGAATTTCCTGCAATTTATTCCAGCGAAAACTACTTCTTATGCCAGCATTATTGAAGCCTATTTTATTAAAAGCACTAACAATAACTCTCTCTTTATCCAATTCATTAACGGCTTCGAGTGAAATATTAAAGTATTCCGAAAAAACCTCATTTAGTATTTCAGCAGTACTTTTCTTTTTATTTTTCAACTCCAAGATTTGTGCTTTAATTGGCTTTATCTTCTCAATAGCCTCATTTTGATGGAGGCGATCTATATGAGGGACACTCAAATTTAATAGGTCTACCTCCTTATAAGAAGAGATACCAATACCTCGATAGATATGTTTATCTAAAATTGATTTAAGTCGTTTTGTTCTCAACATATAGAGAACAAATTCTTGGTTCCAATTCTTTGCTACTTTAAATATGTAGAATCCATTCGAAAAAACATACTCTGCCAAATCGAAATCGAACATCAATGCAGGTGCTCTTGCACCTTTCAAGCTTGAAATTAAAATACATTCTTGATCAGCATGGTATTTCAAACGATTCGGTCTATCTTCTTTTGTTATCAGCTGAGTAGTAGTTATGTCACCAAACTCATTTGTATATTCTTTCCCAGTAGGTACTCCTTGATACAGTCGATTTTCTTCGAACTCAAAAAGTTTATAATAAGGAATTAAAATTTCTTTCAGCCGTACCAGATTTGAGCGTTTTGAATCAAAGATATCATAACCAGAAAGGTCCATAAGTTTATTGAACTTGCAATCAATTCTGAGAGTGTCGTCGTTGCACAGAGACGAAAAAGTCGCTTTAAACATGATTACTCCCAAACAATATCATTTCTTATTCTGTCTAATATTTTTATTAATTTAGAATCCCGCAGAACGATATCGTCACTTTTATACTTAGAAAGTAATCCACTCTTAAAATGGGAAATGAGTTCATCATCAGTTCTTTCTGTATATTCTTTCTTCAAATTATCATTTTCATAATATTTGGAAGCTATTTTACTTACTTCTTCTTTCTCTTTAATTAAATCTTCCTTTTTTGATTCAAGAAAAGAAACGTCGCTTTCTATCTTGGTGACCTTTTGTTGAAGGGTGTTGCTTTTTTTCTTGGCTAACCTTTCATTAAGACTTTCTAATTCAGCTATATTCTCATTTACTTGTTCAGTTATTATTCTTATGTTCTTGTCATAAGTTGCTAATATGGACTGTATATTCAATTCACTCGGTGCAAACTCGATGTCGAACAAATCATTTGGCATGGCATTTTCACCACGTTTTGTACGTTTATATCCAACATTCTCTGCGTCAGCAAAGAATATGTTGTAATCTAACTCTCTTGCGACTTCACCAAAGACCCACCATGCATTATAAAAACCGAAAACGTTAGTTTCTTTTTCATATTTTGAAAGACTTACTATTTCGTCGCTGTACTTTCTCAAAACATCCTTGATTTCAAGTTCATCATCAACTTCTGAAAAATGGTCTTTTAAAAAACGCTTTATGTTTTTCTTTATGTTATCAAATGATTTATTTTCTAAGTCTTCAACAACATCTTTTGCCCACCTTTTATTGAGCTTCTCTCCATTTACGAAGAACTTAATGTAATCATTTACTCTTGTTTTTAACAGATTCCATTCTTTGCCATATTTATCCCAAATTTCGTTCCATTCCTTAACTTGCTTTTTTGTTTTCTTTTGAGCGAACAGCAAGCTTGTTTTTGTAGAAGTATAAGGTTCAAAAGTAACTGGCGGGAGACTTACCACTGCTTTTACATTGAAATATTTGAAAATAAACAATCTGATATATTTATTTTCGGTAGTATCAAACACACTCTCTGGTAGAACCACACCAAGCCGCCCACCTTCTTTTAACAATTGATAGTAACGCTCCAAGAACAGATTTTCCGAATTCTTTTTGTCACCAAAAATAAATGTGCTCTTTACTTCTCTTTGAGTTTGGGTGTCTAAGTCTACGTTGAATGGAGGATTGCTTATTGCAACATCAAACTTCGCATTCACTTCTTTATCGTTATATAAAGGCTCAGATGAAGATGTTTCCAGAAAGTTTGGAGAGTTTTCTTTTACATAAAATCGAAAAGGCAACAGTCCGTCTTTGACGAAAATATTAGTTGAACCATCGCCATGCAGAATCATGTTGACTTTTGATGCTGTTCCCAAATCAAAGTTAATTTCTGAACCATACAAATACTCTCTTGCCCATTTATTTTCTGCATAGTCAGGCATAAATAATTCTTCGAATCTTTGTTTTATCTGTCTGCTCGATTTCAGCTTTGCTTTTTGTTTGTATTTTATCTCTTTGGTAATAAGCTTCATCGCTTCCACTAGGTATGTGCCACTACCAGCGGATGGATCTATAATAAGTGGTAATTCTCTATCGTCATTCAGCCGATCAATCGCTAATTTATCTAATTGCAGTGCATAAAGAAGAAAATTTACAATAGGGGTTGGTGTGAAAAATTGCCCTTTGTTTTGCTTAAACCCATCTCTTGTAATAGATTCAAAGAAATCACCCAAGATGTCTTTCCCATCTAAGGAACTTCTTCCTTCTAAAAATGAAAAACCTTCTAATGTTTGGACTGTATAAATTAACTTGTTTAATGGAAACTTATTTCGATTAATTACGTTATCATCATCGATCTTTTGTTGCTCTGATACATTTAGTTGTTCTCGTAACGCTCTTTTGAAAAGAATATTTATACGCTCGTATACTTTCTCAGAAGCCTCAACATGGTTTCCATATTGATATATTTGAAAGTCATACTCTTGACCATCTTCTTTTTCATATTCGTCTTGTATTTTGGCAAGTATGATGTTGACGAGAGAATAAAAAATTTCACTGTCGTTAGTACCCCCTCCACCCCAGAGTACGTTGTGCAGATTTCTACCCAAACCTTCAATTTCTTCTCGGTTAATTTTTGTACGTAAATCGTGCTTTTCGTGCCCTTTGATCAAAGGTTGCTTTTTAGGCTCTCCATATCCTGCTGTCAGCTCAGTCGCAATTGAAATGAATCCGTCTTTTTCCCATTGTGAATAGTCACGGTACTTTTCAAAATCAATTATTATCGCTTTATCTAAAATACCTTCTTCTTGTAGATCAGTAGTATAATAAACTAAGTATTTAACTTTTGTTTTGAAATCCTTTTCCTCGGCATGGGCCAATGAAAAAAGTTGCCCCTCTATTTCATTTTTATCTTTTTCAAACTTATCGGGAGCTTTCGTTTCAATAAAGAAGAAGGGGTTTCCGTCTTGATCTTTTATTATAACGTCGATTCTTGGTGAGAGTTTGCCGTGACCAGCCTTTACCGAGTACTCTTTTTCTAACTCAATGTGTTCCGCTTTGTAATCTAACTCATTTACCAATTTATCTATTAAAAATGCCCTTACTATTTCCTCATCTCCTGTAAGGGATTTTAAGACTCTATTTTGCTTTACTTTCTCTGAATATTTTACGCTTGCTTTATCGATATTTATCTCAGCAACTTTGCTTTTTTGTTGTCGAAGCTTTTGCTCTATTTCTTCTTTCCATTCTCTCATTGGACGAGGTCTTCCTTAATTTTACTTGTCTGAACTCTTTGTTAACTCTGTATAATTTGTATACAAGTTCATTTGCTGCATTAATACTTTGATTTAAGCATAAAACATGCAGTCATTGCCATTAGGTTGTCTATTACTTTACTGGTAAAGCGTAATATTTCGTGTATTCTTCTATCAATATGCACACATAATCCAAATGTGAGTTAAAAGCGGCACAAACGGCCATGCTATTGCTGCGCCGTTACGCAGTTGATCAGGCGAGCAGTGCAGCGCTACTGGAGTGGTTAAAGCCCTTTGAAGACTTTGTTTATCGCAAACAGGGTAACGGCGATTTCAGTTCGCACATCAACCTATCAAAGAAACTGATCAGTAAATCCAATTTTATCCATGGTGATGAATTGATCGATAAAATGGTGCTATTGATAAAAGAAGAGTTACATCATTTCCAACAAGTGCTAGAGATTATGCAGGCCCGAAATATTGAGTATCAGACATTAACTGCCGCTCGTTATGCTCGCGGGTTAATGAAGCATGTTCGTACTCATGAGCCCGCCAAATTAATAGACACTCTCATTTGCGGCGCATTTATCGAAGCCCGTTCATGCGAACGTTTCGCCAAGTTAGCCCCGCATTTAGATGAAGAGCTGCACAAGTTTTATATTTCTTTACTGCGTTCTGAGGCTCGCCACTTTCAAGATTATTTGACTCTAGCAGAGCGCGTACATGGCAGCTCAATAAACGCAAGGGTGCAGTTTTTTGCTGAAGTTGAAGCCAATTTAATTCAACAACCCGACACAGATTTTCGCTTCCACAGTGGTCCAGTCGAATCAAATGCGCTAAGCACGGTGGCTTAGCGCTATATATACTTTAACGTAAGTTTGGGTGGATTAGCTCTGGATCAGGATTGAAAATTTAAACTATGCAGATCAAGACCATTAGGCGTAGCGACTAAAACACTGCCTTGCTCGTACCAGTCGCCAAGTACAATGCGTCGTGCGGATTGACCATTAACGTCAAGTTCATGAACAGCCGGTCGGTGGGTGTGACCGTGGATCATGGTGTGCACATTATGCTTGGTAAATGTCTCAATCACCGCGTCAGGTGCAACATCCATTATATCTGCTGCAAGTCGCTGTTTATTGGCGGTACTTTTTTTCCGTCCACGTGAGGCAAGGTGGCGTCGCAATGCAAGCGGCAATGCGCCCATGAGGGTTTGCCACCAACGCGTGCGGGCGCGACGGCGGAACTTTTGATATTCAATATCATCGGTGCATAATTCGTCGCCATGCAACAACAGAGTGGGCTCGCCATATAAATCGATGACGGTTTGTTCAGCTAAAATGGTAAATCCGGCTTGTCGAGCAAATCGCTCTCCAATGGCAAAATCACGATTACCGTGGATAAAGAAAATAGGCGTGGAAGCAGATAGCGATTTGAAAATGGCGGCTATATGCTGATTGAATGGCGTTTGATTGTCATCGCCTATCCATACTTCAAATAAGTCACCCAACACGTATAACGCATCAGCCTCAGGCGCTTGCTCGCGCATGAAAGTTTCGAAACACGCTGTGATTTCAGGAAAATCTTCGCCTAGGTGCAAATCAGAAATAAAGTAAGTCAGCGACATAGAGTAGATAAAGTAAAGTTTGGCGGAAACTGGAACAACAGTGGGTTGTTCCAGTTAAATAAATTAGTCGTTCCGAACTGAAACAGACTCGATAACATAAGGGCTAATAGGTACGTCGGCATGATAACCATCAATTCGAGTTTTAGCTTCAGCTATGGTATCGACAACGTCCATACCGGCGACAACTTCGCCAAATACACAGTAACCCCAGCCATTCACGGTTTCGTTGCGAAAATCGAGAAAATCATTATCGACAAGATTGATAAAAAATTGCGCGCTAGCGCTGTGCGGATCATTAGTACGCGCCATAGCAATTGTTCCGCGCAGGTTCTTCTTGCCATTGTTAGCTTCGTTTTCTATGGGCTCGCCGGAATCTTTTTGTTGCATTTCCGCATCAAATCCACCGCCTTGGATCATGAAATTTTTGATGACGCGATGAAATAGAGTGCCTTCATAAAATCCGCTCTCTACATATTGCATGAAATTCGCAACTGTTTTAGGTGCGTCTTCGGCGAAGAGCTTGAGCGTAATATCGCCGTAATTTGTATGTAAAATAACCATGGTATTACTCATATTAAACAATTATGTGAAGTGTACCAGTAATCCATGGTCACACAAAAGATTAACCGCGCTAGTGTACAGAGTCGTTGAATTTGCTACACTTCGCGCCGTTTTTAAACAAATCACAAGGTCAACGTATTATGTTGCAGCTATTCAATACACGTACGCGTAAAAAGCAACCATTTATTCCTCGCGAAGAGAATAAAGTGGGGCTGTATGTGTGTGGAATAACCGTGTACGACTTGTGTCACATGGGGCACGCCAGAACTTATTTGAGTTTTGATATTCTGGTTCGTTACCTGCGGTCGCGTGGTTATGACGTGACCTACGTGCGTAACATTACTGATGTGGATGATAAAATCATCCAGCGTGCAAACGCCAACGGTGAGAGTGCAGACGAATTAACCGCACGCACTATAGCCATGATGCACGAGGATTTTGCCGCGATTAACCTACTCGAGCCCGACATAGAGCCGCGAGTGACAACTCATATGAGTGAGATCATTGCGGTGATTGAACGTTTGATAGATAAAGGCCACGCCTATGTAACGGCCAGTGGTGATGTGTTATTTGAAGTATCTACTTACGCAGCTTATGGTGAGTTAAGTAAGCAAGATTTAACTCAGCTGAATGCTGGAGCGCGGGTTGATGTAGATGAGCAAAAGCGCGATCCCATGGATTTTGCCTTGTGGAAAGCCACCAAACCAGGTGAACCAAGTTGGGATTCTCCGTGGGGCCAAGGCCGCCCTGGCTGGCACATCGAATGTTCAGCGATGAATCATAAACACCTCGGTGAACATTTTGATATTCACGGCGGTGGTTCGGATTTGATTTTTCCGCACCACGAGAATGAGATTGCCCAGTCTTGCTGCGCATTTGATACCCCTTATGTAAACGTTTGGATGCATGCGGGTATGGTGCAAGTCAATGATGAGAAAATGTCGAAATCGTTGGGTAACTTTTTTACTTTGCGAGATGTACTCAAACAGCACGATCCTGAGACATTACGCTTTTTCCTAATGTCTGCACATTACCGTAGCCAATTAAGCTATAGCGAAGACAACATTCTGCAAGCGCGAGCTGGGTTAGAGCGTTTGTACACCGCACTGCGAGGTGTTGATATTCCGAGCTCAGGCGCGTTGGATCACGCCGGTTACTTGGAGAAGTTTAACGCGGCTATGGATGATGACCTCAACATGCCAGAGGCTATCGCAGTTTTGTTTGAAATTGCTAGAGACCTGAATAAAGCCAAATCTACACCAGCAGAAGCGGAAAAACTGGCCTTCGTCTTAGTCGGTTTGGGTAAGATCCTTGGGATTTTGCAACTTGAACCGAATGCCTATTTGCAAGGGGAGCAGGGGGATGATGTTGCTGAGATCGAGGCATTGATTAAACAACGCAATGATGCTCGAGCGGCAAAAGATTGGGCGAGCGCCGATGCTGCTAGGGATGCGTTAAAAGCACTGAACATCGAGCTAGAAGATGGCCCTCAAGGAACAACCTGGCGCCGCTTATAAATTAGTCTCTTCTACCACTGGCTGTGCTTTGCGCGCAGCCAGTTCACTGTGCCAGCGTTTGCTGCCAACGTGAGCTTTGACCAGATCAAGCACTTCATTCACCACCAACAATACTTCACTATCCAATGCTTTCTCTTCTAAGGTTTCTTGCTCGAGCCCATTGGCAACAAATTCTTCAATTTGTTCTGGGGTTAGGTCGCTAAGTAGGTTGATAATCGACTGAGTAACAATATCTGTCACTGAAGCTTCTAGTGTTTTTTCTATCGTTGAACCCACGACGGGCACGATTTTCATCGCTGATATATGGTCATTGTTGCGGATTGCTTTACCCACACTATTGAGTACGTGATCTCGGATCACCTTGCCGTGTATCGGATGTAAAATACTATGACCCACATGATTGAGTGTAGAGGCTCCCCAATGTGTGATCACTTGCTTGCGAGGCAACAATACGGTTTGCACAATGTCGTCGATAAGTGGTGATCCGGCACTGATATCCTTTTGTGCGTCACTGATCACTTTGACAACTATTCGGTCACTCAGTTCTTCGACCAAAACATCGTAATAGAAGGCAATAAAGCGAAATAACGCTGTCTGGTTTAAGTCGATGATATTAAATTTGTGTAAGCGATGAAGGATAGAAATTATCCGCAAAAAGCGGAATATTCGAGTCGCCGCTAATGGAATACACCCGACAAGATCATACCAGTGAATAAACGGGAAAAAATACCAGCGCATATAGGTTTTGCGTACGATGGAGGCAATCCAGCGAATTACAAATTCGGTCAAAAATATGCCAATAAACACTAAATCAACAAACAGGAAGTTTTCATGTAGAGGGTCATAAGCAACGACAAACGCGGGCGTATATTCTGCTAAAAATCGATATACCACGTCGGTCGCATAGAGTGCGTCAAAGATCAGCCACACCATATTGAGGAATAATACGCCCAGCATCACAAGGTCCAACAGTAACCATGGACCTTCATGACTAGCGCGCAAATTCTCGCGATTAATCTTTAACATTCACCCGTCTCTAACTGGCAACGTTGGCGACATCAACAATGACGGTAAGCTTTTGCCCGGGTTGCAGGTACTTTTGTTTGTGCAAGCTATTCCATTGTTTTAATTGCGATACACGCACCTTGAATTTATTCGCGATACGTGAAAGTGAATCTCCGTTGCGCACTGTATAGGTCAGTGTTCGAGTCACGGCTTCTGGTGCTTCTTCACCGTCTATCCAGATTGCGAGCTTCTGACCTGGTCTTAACATGTCGCCAGGCGCCATTCCGTTCCATCTTGCGAGTGCTTTGGTCGTCACTCCGTACTTGCGTGCTAAATCCCAGAACGTATCGCCAGAGACAATGGTGTGAGTAATCTGATGACCGCGCCGATCCCTATTTTGCAACGCCAGTAAACGTTGCTCAGAAGATAGCGAATACTCTTGTAAGTCGCGCAAAGCAACCGGAACGAGAAGGTGATCTCCGGCTCTGATCACATTACCTTTCAGTTGATTAACCTGCTTAATCACATCAGCTGTAGTGTGATATTGCTTAGCAATTTTCAGCAAACTGTCGCCGCGTTTTATTTCATGGCGCGCCCAGTTTAAACGCTCTTTTTCATCGGCTTCGGCCAAGGCGGTAACAAAAGTAGTGACTGATTTTTTCGGCAACACCAACTGGTGAGGGCCTTCCGGATCAGTTGCCCAGCGATTAAATCCAGGATTCAGCGCCGATAATGCTTCGACCGACAAGCCGGCAAATTTGGCGGCAATCGCAAGATCAATCTGCTGATGAACATCCACGATTTCGATAACCGCTTCATCTTTTATCACTGGCCAAGCGAATTCGTACTGTTCGCGATTCTTCAGAATATCTGCTAATGCTAAAAGTTTCGGCACGTAAGCTCTAGTCTCGCGGGGTAACTCAAGGGACCAAAAGTCCGTCGGCTTGCCTTGTTTGGTATTTTTACGAATGGCTCTTTTTACTCGTCCTTCACCACTATTGTAAGCTGCTAAGGCATGTAACCAATCGCCATCAAAAAACTCATGCAAATACTGTAGGTAGTCAATCGCGGCTTCGGTTGATGCAATCACATCACGCCGCCCGTCATACCACCACGTTTGCTTTAATCCAAAGCGCTTACCTGTGCCCTCAATAAATTGCCACATTCCAGCAGCACTGCCGTGGGAATACGCAAACGGGTCAAAGGCACTCTCTACAATGGGTAAAAGCACCATCTCCATTGGCATATCGCGGGCTTTGAGACGTTCAACGATATGCTGTAAAAAAGGTTCTGCCCGCTTAGATACCCGCGCCATGTAATTAGGATGTTTAAGATACCAACGCTTTTGCGCGTTTACTCGTGCGTCATCAGGTATAGGGAAACTAAAATCGACTGCGGCAATATCCCACAAATTGGTGAGTTCTGGGGTGACTTCTTCTGCAGCCGACAAGTCAAGCTCGATTGGCTCAACTGGGTGCATTGTCTCGATAACACCTTCGTTATCAACGGGCTCTTCTTGGGGGACGCTAAGTGCAATGGGTTGTGTTGATACGTCAGGTTGTGCGGTGCTAACGCAGCCCGATAAAATTACCCAAAAGGCAATACCACTAAGGGTAACAGCAGCTCTATTCGTCATTTATAACCTTGGCTAGCAACAAAAATCCATACGCCAGTTTACCTGTTTGTCGGTACTAATACCAACCTAGTACTTGTCAGAGTATTGGATATTAAAAATTGTCTTTCCAAGCTCTGACCGCAGTGAAAACCTCAAGTTCACTCTCAACATCTCGATTCTCATGGCGCTGAACTGACTGTTGAATTTCCGCACTGTGGCTGCGCAGGAACGGGTTGATGGCCTTTTCTATACTGATCTTACTTGGCAGCGTTGGTTGGTCTGCCTCGCGCTGAGTTTGCGCCCATGTTAAACGCTCCATTAGTGCCGCATTATTCGGCTCAACGGCACGCGCAAAATCCATATTTGCTAGCGTATATTCATGGGTGCACCACACCAATGTGGTGTCTGGAAGGGCGGATAATTTGGCTAGTGATTGGCGCATCTGCTCTGGCGAGCCCTCAAATAAGCGCCCGCAACCGGCACTAAACAGAGTGTCGCCGCACAATACGCCGCCATGACCAATAAAGCCAATATGGTCGAGCGTATGGCCTGGGATTTCAATGACCTTAAATAAGAGTCCAAGTTGTTTGATTTCGACACTATCATTTTCTGTTACTGTTTCATTGAGGTGCGTGATCTTTGGATTTTGCGGTCCAATGACACGTAATCCTGGCCAGTGCTTGCAAAGTTCAGGTAACCCTCCGGTATGGTCAGCGTGATGATGAGTGATTAAAACAGCGGTAAGCTCAAGCTGATGCTGCTGGCAGAATGTAACAACTGGTTTAGCATCCCCCGGATCTACAACGACACAGCGTTTGTCATCGTAGAAACACCAAATGTAGTTGTCGACAAAGGCTGGAATTGGTGTTATCGATACACCAGTTGGCAAGGCAGTACTCATTGGTTTTCGCTCATCGCTTATCGCTCATAGTCGGGTACTATAGGGAGATGTGGTATACATATCAACGTGGAATTAGGCAGCAACGAACGGCATGAAGGCAGCACTTAAGCACGATCACAGTCACTATCCGACGCATTGGCGAGCACTGCCAAATGGTGAGCTATTACAGCAATCGATCGCAGCAAACTTGGCAGTCCACTCGCGCCTTTGTTTTGGCTACCATTTACTGAAAATAGGTCGCCTAACTGCAAGCATTGAATTATCAGAATGCACGATAAAACACACCGTGACACTCACGCAATCGCAGGAGGAAAATTCTTCGGTAGTAGGTAAAGCAACCGATCTGCCATTTGCCGAAAACAGCATTGATGCCGTGGTTACAGCATTGGAATTAGATTTTTGTGCCGATCCACATCAAGTCTTACGGGAGATTGATCGGGTTATTACCCCAAACGGGCATCTGATGTTAATCGGGTTAAATCCGTTTAGTATGGATTGGCTTCTCAGTTTTTTGCCCTTCAAACGTTACCGTTCATTGCGTCACGCCCGATATTTCCGCCAAGGTAGAGTCACGGACTGGTTGCATTTATTAGGTTTTGAAGTCATCAAGAGTAGTAAAATTGCGCATTTTTGTTTGCTTTTTAACAGTGCAAATGCTGCGGCAGTAAAACTGAATCGCTGGTGTGCTAAATATTTTCCCTGGAGTGGTGCAGCATACGTCATAATCGCGCGAAAACGTGAAATCCCATTATCATTAGTTAAACCCTCTTGGCGTTTAAAGCCTAAGTTTTCAGCTATCGGCGCATCAGCCACGGTACAAACCAGAAATTAATTCAATGAATAAACTGGCGAAAGTGGAGATTTCGGCAATAATGTCGATAACAACTTTGTGACAATTAATCGTTTATCAACCTTGAGTGAGACCAAAGGCGATGTTTTCAAGAAAGTCCAAGCCAGAAGATTTACAACAAATAAAAAAACTCAGTGAACAAAATTCAGTGCTTGAAAGCCAAATAGCTGAGCTACGTGCCCAGTTAGATGCTGAATCACATGATGCAGCGCGCATGAAAAGTGAAGTGGAAGCCAGCCATCAATTTTTGCGAGCTGTTGCCCAGTCAGGTGGCAGCATCGGCAATGTGCGCGACAAGGCCTTGGAGGCTGCACATGCCTTAATGGCTCAGCGGGACGAATTGGCCGGCTCAGACGCGACCTTTGAAGGCTCGTCTGAAGTCTTGGATGATACGGTTTCTGGCCTAAGTCAGATTGATGAAATTTCATCACGTGGGGTGAAACACGCGGGTGAATTATCTGGCTTGGCGAGTAGCATTAGTAACTTTGTGGTTGTGATCAATTCAATTGCCGAGCAAACCAACCTATTGGCACTAAACGCAGCCATTGAGGCAGCTCGTGCTGGCGAAACTGGGCGTGGGTTTGCTGTGGTCGCAGAGGAAGTCCGTAATCTAGCAATGCGTTCTTCTGAATCTACGCAAGAGATTAATAACTTGGTTGCCAAAATCGAAGAAGGCACCCGTAACATCGAAACCAATATTAATGAAGTGTCGGAAAAGTCTCGCGAATTGGTCGGCAAAACCGGTGATGTGCGCTCGCGAGTGTCAGATATCTTGTCGTTGGCTAAACGCATGCGCAACACTATCAGAGAAACGGCAGGCGAAAGTTTGTTTACCGCAGCTCAACTTGAAGTATTAGCATTAAAAAGTAGTGTTTACGAAGCGTTGGCTAGCGGAAAAACAGCTCAACTGCCAGGCTACAGTGAAAGTCAATTAGCTAACTTAGAGGGCGTTTCACAGGCCGACTTGCGTGGTTTAGATACTAACTATCGTCGTTTCGCTGATGCGGCATCGGCGTTATTGTCGAAAAGCCAAGCGTCCGGAAAAGTAGATGCAGGGGCATTACAAGCATTTGAAGAAGCGAGCAATAAGCTCATTCATTCTTTGTAAAAAAGTCGCGTTGACGAATTAATATGCAGTAAAAAAACGCCCGTACAGACGGGCGTTTTTTGTTTTCGCTGATTATTACTTAACTCGCATGCCCGGTTTTGCACCTGCATGTGGCTCTAAAATATATAAGTCTTTACCACCAGGGCCTGCGGCTAAAACCATACCTTCAGATAGGCCAAAGCGCATTTTACGCGGTGCTAAGTTGGCTACCATTACAGTGTACTTGCCAGTGAGGTCTTCAGGTTGGTAGGCAGATTTTATACCGGCAAAAATCTGTCGAGTTTCGTCGCCAATGTCCAATTCCAGACGTAAAAGCTTATCGGCACCCTCAACGTGCTCAGCCGTTACTATTTTGGCGATACGCAAGTCAATTTTGGCAAAATCATCAAAGCTTATGGTCTCAGCAATAGGGTCTGATACACGCTCTACAGGCTTTGCTGCTTCTGGTGTAATCGTTTCTTTTGAGTCTTCTATCATGGCGTTAACTTTATCCATTTCAATACGTTGCATCATGGGCTTAAATTTATTGATGGCATGCCCATACAGCGGCTGCGCCGCGCTTTCCCACGTCAAATTATCATTTAAGAAGGCTTCGGCTTGCTCGGCGAGCTTTGGTAGCACCGGCTTAAGGTAGGTAACTAGAATTCGAAAACAATTGATACCTAATGAACAAACATCATGGGTAAGGGTTTGTTTGTCTTCATCCTTAATGGTGACCCATGGCGCTTGCGCATCAATGTATTGATTCGCGCGGTCGGCCAGTGCCATTATTTCACGGACTGCTTTATGGTATTGGCGCGATTCAAAGCCTTTGGCAATGGATTCTGAGGCGTTTGTGAATGCTGCCAGCAACTCTGCATCGGCGCAGTTGTCTGAAAGCTTGCCGTCAAAGCGTTTGGTTATAAAGCTGGCGCAACGGCTAGCAATATTAACCACTTTACCGACTAAGTCGGCATTCACCTTTTGTGCGAAGTCTTCAAAATTTAAGTCAATATCGGTGACGGTATCGCTAAGCTTTGAGGCAAAATAGTAGCGCAAATATTCCGGATTTAGATGATCAAGGTACGTGCGGCCTTTAATGAAGGTGCCCCGCGATTTTGACATTTTTGCCCCATTAACGGTAACAAAACCATGCACATTAACACCCGTTGGTTTTCTGAAACCTGCGCCATCGAGCATCGCTGGCCAGAACAAGCAATGGAAATAAGTGATGTCTTTACCAATAAAGTGATAAAGCTCTGTATCGGTGCCAGTCTGCCAATAGGCATCAAAATCTATACCTTCACGGTCACACAAGTTTTTAAAACTGGCCATGTAACCCACAGGTGCGTCTACCCAAACATAAAAATACTTGTTTGGTGCATTTGGAATTTCGAATCCAAAATAGGGGGCATCACGACTGATATCCCATTGTTGCAGCCCTTGCTCAAACCATTCGTTCAGTTTGTTGGCCATTTCAGTTTGCACGGCGCCGCTGCGCAACCAGTCATGTAACATGCTCTCAAACTGCGGCAAATCGAAGAAATAATGCTCAGAGTCTTTCAAAATAGGCGTCGCGCCTGATACTGCCGAACGTGGATTTTTGATTTCTGTTGGGCTGTAGGTTGCAGAACACACATCACAGCTATCGCCATATTGGTCTTCAGCACCACAGTTTGGACAGGTACCTTTGACAAATCGGTCAGGTAAAAACATGTTCTTTTCTGGATCGAACAGTTGGCTAATAGTTCGAGTACTTATATAGCCATTAGCATTTAAGCGGTTATATACTTCTTCACAAAGAATTTTGTTCTCTTCTGAATGCGTGACGTAGTAATTATCGTATTCGACGTAAAAATCGAGTAAGTCTTGATGATGCTCTGCACGTGTTTGGGCAACCATTTGCTCGGGAGTAATACCTAGTTCCTGTGCTTTAAGCATTACCGGGGTACCGTGTGCATCATCGGCACAGACACTGTAACACTGATGGCCACGCATGCGCTGAAAGCGAGCCCAAATGTCAGTTTGAATGTGTTCTAGTAGGTGACCTAGATGGATAGAACCGTTAGCATAAGGTAACGCACTGGTTACCAATATTTGGCGTTGCTTGCCTGACGATAAAGACCGATCGTTGATTGACATGTATTTCCGAGCATTAGGGTTAAAAAAATAGCTGCAAATACTACCGTAAACACGGGGGGTTTGCATCCGTAAATTAAACGCATTTACTGCGACAAACAGGTAATTTTACCGGCGTTCTAAGGAGATTAACGTGGGGATTTTTTCTCGCTCTAAAAAAAGTGAAGATTCGCTCAAGAGTCACTTGGTATCGTTACTGGCCGAATTTTATGTGGTTGACCATAGCAAACCGTCCGCTTGGGTGACTGTGGAAGACGATGTGGTTACCATTGGTTTACCTTTTGTCGCCGCATCACAGTCTGATGTTTTACTTGATTGGCTGCAAGCTGAATGGGCGCAACGTTTTGCTGAGTTAACCATGCCGGCGATTCAATTAACCACACAAATTCCAGTCATGCACAGTGCGAAGCAACCTGTGACCAATGTGAAAAATATCATTGCAATTGCATCGGGCAAAGGCGGAGTAGGGAAGTCCGCGACTACCATTAATCTTGCCTATGCCTTGCAAAAAGAAGGCGCCAAGGTCGGCGTTCTCGATGCGGATATCTATGGTCCATCTGTTCCTATTATGTTGGGTAATCCACAGGAACACCCCACCAGTGAAGACAACAAACACATGCAGCCCATAGCCGCGAATGGCATTGTGGCAAACTCAATTGGCTACTTGGTGCCTGCTGAAAATGCCACAGTTTGGCGCGGGCCCATGGCCAGTCGAGCGTTACATCAACTCCTTTATGAAACACAGTGGCCGGTGCTGGACTACTTATTGGTTGATATGCCACCAGGTACCGGCGATATCCAGCTAACGATGTCTCAGCAAGTGCCCTTAACTGCGGCGATTGTTGTGACCACACCACAAGACATTGCGCTGGCGGATGCCACTAAAGGTATTGCGATGTTTGAAAAAGTGGATATTCCGGTACTGGGGTTGATTGAGAACATGAGTTATTACCAGTGCCGTAAATGTGGTGAGCGCGAGTATGTTTTCGCTACCGAAGGAGGGCAGCGCTTAGCTGACCGCCACAATATTCCACTGATTGGTACGTTACCTCTGGATATTCGCATTCGTGAGCATGCAGATAGTGGGCAAAATTTACTCCACACGGATCCAGAAGGTCCATTGGCTCAAGCGTATTTGCAAGCCGCTCGCACATTGTCACAGCAACTCGCGTTTGATTTAGATGTGCACGCGGAAGCTGCAAACGCGGTGCGCGGTGAACCAATCTCTGTTGTGCAAGAGTCTTAATCTTACACTAGGTATTGCTTGCGGGTAGGCGGGCAAGCATAATACGTGAGGTCGCAGGTGACGCGGCTAATTAAATGGAGACGTACACATGCGTTTGTGTGACCGCGATATATACAAGCATTTGCAGGAAGGCAAAATTGCCATTACCCCAACTCCGGATTACGACCAGATAAGTGGCGTTACGGTTGATATTCGTTTGGGCAACAAATTTCGCGTGTTTGAAGATCATGCAGCGCCGTATATCGATCTCAGCGGTAAAAAAGAAGAGATGCAGGAAGCACTGAATTCAGTGATGAGTGACGAAATACAAGTCGCTGAAGGTAAAGCCTTTTTCTTACACCCTGGAGAACTTGCGTTAGCGGTTACATTAGAGTCAGTTACGTTACCTGATGACATTGTTGGCTGGCTTGACGGGCGTTCTTCGCTAGCACGATTAGGCTTGATGGTGCACGTCACTGCACACCGAATCGATCCAGGTTGGTCTGGCAATATCGTATTAGAATTTTTTAATAGTGGTAAACTTCCCTTAGCATTAAAACCGGGCATGAAAATCGGCGCATTGTCTTTCGAAGTATTATCCAATCCCGCAGAAAAACCTTACAACGCGCGTTTAGACGCAAAATATAAGGGGCAAGATAGTGCTGTGGCGAGCCGGATTAGTGCCGACGATAAGAGCTAGCTGAGCGAACGCGACAGGCTTCTGTTGCTAGGTGGCGTAGTTTACACAACGTGATAATAAATTGCGAAGAAGTGGCACGCGGCGCCCGCAACAACGAACAAATGCCAAATAGCGTGCGTATAGTGACGACTTTTCAGCATGTAAAAAGGGATCCCTGCACTGTAACAAAGCCCGCCAGCGACCAATAGCGTAAATCCGCCAGCTGAAAGCGCTTGATAGATAGGGTAGATTAGCAAAATAGCAAACCAACCTAATGCAGCATAAGTGGTTACGCTAATTTTGGGATATCTATGTCCAATGGTAGTTTTAAACACAATGCCTGCAATGGCGATGCTCCAAACCGTGATCATAGCCGCCGTTCCAATCCAACCACCCACCGCAAGTACCATAAACGGTGTGTAGGTTCCTGCAATGAGTAAATAAATGGCTGTGTGATCAATTTTTCGTAAGATCTTCCGCCAATACACATCTTTGACCGAGTGATAGATAGTGGAAGATATAAACATCGCGGCAAGACTGGTTGCATAAATTAGTGCAGTGATATACTCAACAGTGCTGTCGCTTTTAATGCTAAGTGCTACCAAACCTACGATCGCCAGACAAAACCCAAGTGCATGCGTACTCGCATTGAGTAATTCCTCAATCGGCGAATAGTGAGCATGATCCATGGAAATTGATTTCTTGGGTAACATAACGAGAATAAAACGGACTAGAACTGCACAACAGTGTAGCTTTTCAGCGTACAACTGTACACCGAAAAAGCTTGGCTTCATAAAATCTCATAATTTTTCTATCGGCATGCACCTTGGAAGTTGAACAATAAATCGTCAACTAAAGCAAAATCTGGCGGATCCCAGCGCATTGGGACGATTTAGCCTTTGCTTTAAAATGGAAAATCAGTAGAATGCGCGTCTTCGGTCGGTGTGTAGCGCAGCCTGGTAGCGCACTGTCATGGGGTGTCAGGGGTCGGAGGTTCAAATCCTCTCACACCGACCAATTATCTTCCTGATACCTATAGAGTTTCAATTCCTTTATTCTCGTAAGTCGCCGTTCTTGCACCTCCAAATTAGTGCTATCAACGAGATAGAATCATTGCTAAGCCCATAGTGTATTTTATGTTGCTAACACAACTCGATTTCTGCCAGCGGATTTTGCTTGATATAACGCAACATCCGCTCGTTTAATTAATTCTGGTATCGTTTCGTTCTCTTGACATTCAGCGACTCCAAAGCTTGAGGTGAAATGAATATTCTTGCCTTGATATTCTACTCCAAATCCTTCAATTGCAGCTCGCAAACGTTCGGATAATTCCAATGTGTCTGTAATCGTATTCCCTGCTACCAATACAATAAACTCTTCTCCTCCTAAACGGCAGCATATGTCACTATCGCGAACCAGTGATGTCAACAATTCGGATACTTTGCTTAGTACGAGGTCGCCGGCTTCATGCCCATATGAGTCATTAATTTTTTTAAAAAAATCGATATCTATTGCGATCGCAGTCAACGTAGTTCCTTCTGCGAAGCCCAAGTTAACTTGCATTTCCATGCCTCTTCGATTGGACAAGCCGGTGAGCGGATCTTTATTTGATAACTCAGTCACCTTTTTCTTTTCATTAATCAGGAGGCCGGTGGTTACACCGAGTCCAATGAATACAAATGATACCGCTTGGGAAAAAACAGTCACTGCAAACAGTTGCTTCACATCGTCAGATGTCATTACCCAAACTATCTGAAAAACAGCGACACACTGGACGATTAATATGGCGGCCATCACTAGAGCGGTGCCACAGTTTCGTTTGAATTGGCCTTGCCGCACCATCGTAAAAGTTGCATACGGAAGCAGCGTTAAGGCGAAAAATGCTTCAACCAAGGCGAAAACGGGAATTGTGCTTATATTTACAGCCGTAAGGCTGAAAACTATCGCTAAAATTATTACCCGTTTGACGTGCAAAAGGCCATCAGAATAATGATTTATCACAGCCAAATAAAGCATTGCGCATGATACGCAGAATGCGACAACGCTGCCACCCAGCAACGTTGGAACTACTCCCTCAACAGCTAGCCAAGTAGCAAAAAAACCAACGGTGCCAAATAAAAAGTAAAATTTAAAAAACTTTAAAGAAGTGGTGTATAAGAATGTCTTAGAAATTCGAATGAATATAAAGGTACATGCTAGAACCGCGCTTAAAATCACTACGAAAAACCCCGTGGTGAAAACGTCTTTGTAAAGCGTTAGGTCCATAACAATGAGCTCGTTGTAAAAGTACTTCATTAATCTTACATCATGAAAAACATCTCATCAGCATATTATGCCGCTCAGGATCCATTGAAATATAAAGGTTCATTGGCAAGTATTACTAGCGTTCCATTTTTGCTACCGACTTGGCTCTGTGACACCTGAATTTAGGGTTTGCTTAATGCTTTCCCAATAGAGGCTTTATAGGCATTAGTGACTTAAATGTCCTAAGCAACGGTGGATTTTGGGGCTAAGTTGAAATCTAAATTGTGATACGAGAAAGTCCGTGCCTTGGTGCGTTGAAGTAAGGGGTTATTTCATGGTTTACGCGCAAGGATCAAAATCTCGTTGGATTATATAGTTATCAAGAGTTTTCGTTAGTATCTTTAACCTACAGATTTACAATCGGTTTCAAGATAGGCACTCAGCTGTTTTTTCAAAATTCATTAAAGTTAATTCTTCATGTTGATAAGAGACCTAGCATAACAGACCGAGTCAACTATACTTTTTATTAGCGATTATTAGGAAGGGTGACAGCCAAATGTCTTTAACTAAACGCCAAATTTTCTTGATCCAAAGCAGCTTTCAAAAAGTCGCTCCTATTTCAGAAACAGCCGCTACTTTGTTTTATCGCAAACTATTCGAGTACGATCCAAGCCTGAGGCCGCTTTTCAAGAATGACATGAAGTCTCAAGGAAAAAAACTAATGATGACTCTGGGTACAGCTGTAAAAGGCTTGTCAGATATCGACGCTTTGGTACCTGTGTTGCAAAATTTGGCGATAAAACACGTAGATTATGGAGTGAAAGTTGAAGATTATACTCCCGTAGGGAACGCGTTGATCTATGCCTTGAGTCAAGGTCTTAGGACTGATTTTAATCAGGAAGTAAGGCAAGCTTGGGTAGATTTATTCCGATTGGTCGCTGAAGTGATGAGAAGTGCTGCGTATTCGAATTACAATGCCAGTACCTATAAAAACATCAAGCGTTATAACTTCTAAGCCATCAAGCATTCATGACAATATTTTAACTATTGCTGCAAGAAATAAATTGAGGTTTGTTCCTTTAATACGTGCAGGCAACGGACGAGTATTACTTTCTAATTCGATTTCAATTGAAATAATAGTTGCGTTGGCCATTTCGACGGTCACTGCTACATTAACAACAATTGTTGGTCCTGCCTCTTAAAAACAAGAAGAGTGAATATGAAAAAAATAAAGATGCAACAATTGCTCATCCGCTGGATATGTTTGCTTAGTAGTGTAATCACTTTAGAAGTGTATGCTCATGATACGTTTCTAATGCCCGTCCAAGGGACATATCCAATAAGTGGTAAGGTCGAGATTAGGATGTCCAGTGGGCTATCGTTTCCAGAACAAACTTGGGGTATTGATGAACGTCGAATTGATTTCACCACTCTCAAGTTAAATGGAGAAACAATCGATACTCCAACGTTTGCACTAACCAAAGATTATTTATCGTTAGGTTTCATAGCACCCCAAAATGGCGTAGTCACAGTCGCAATCAGTACCAAGGCTCGTTCAGGTGCTATTGATAATGAAAACGTAGATGGATATTTAGATGAAATTGGTGCAACGTCACGCGTAAGAGAGGCATTTCAAGCATTGCCAGGAAAGCCTTCCCTGCAAAGAAGCTACGTTAAGCATACGAAGACCTTTTTGTGTATTGAGCTTTGTGATTTTGGCTTAGAATTTTTGTCTAAGCCAGTCGGACAAAAATTAGAGTTCGTAGGAACGAAAGAGTCCAAAAGTATTTTTGAGCTTGTTTATCAAGGTGACCCTCTTCCTAATCATCCGGTAGAAGTAAAGAACACGGCTAAAGAAGCAATTACGCTCATCACAGACCAATACGGGAAAGTGGATATAAAGGGAATACTTTCTGGGACTTTGATGCTAGCAGCCATAGCACTTAAAGTGCCCGATAATGCCGACGGACTTTATCATAGTGATCAGGCAACGCTAGTTTTGGTGCGATAAATATTGTTTTTTCGCCCCTCATTGTTTCACTCCACTGTTCTTGTAAAGTCGATGTTTAGAAAGATGACTATAAGTGTTAGGTTCAATCATTCGCGATGTTACTTTACCTCACTTTTTTTCCAAAAGAAGAAGGTGCATCTACTTCTGCAGGTCGTCTCTAATTCATTGGAGGCTTGACCTTAGAGTCGCTCTAAACAATAAATTCATGAGATCAAAATCATGACTGAGGAGAGAGTAAGATGTCAGAAAAAGCTTCGAAAACGCAGCGGAATATTACTCTACAAATAGAGGGTATGAACTGCGCTTCATGTGTTCGGCGAGTCGAGTTAGAACTTGCAAAAGTGCCTGGCGTTAGCCGCGCAATAGTAAATCTAGCAGCGAGTAAAGCAAACATCTATTTTGACTTACAGCCTACGCCGCAAGAATTGGTCGATGCGGTAGAAAAAGCCGGATATTCAGCGCACTATGTTGAATATGAGTCTGCTGAGTATGAAACTGCAACAGTCGTTAAAGACAAAGAGCAAGCAATGTTAAAAAGAGATCTAATGCTTGCAGCCGTGCTTACTCTACCGGTTTTTGTCCTGGAAATGGGAGCTCATTTAGTGCCCTCAGTTCATCACTATATCGCCACAACGATAGGGATGCAGGTGAATTGGTATATTCAATTTGTTCTGGTCTCTATTGTGCTAGCTGTTCCGGGCCGTCGCTTCTTCAAACAAGGCTTACCTGCGCTTCTCAGAAGATCGCCAGATATGAATTCACTAGTCGTGGTCGGGACATCATCAGCCTATATATTCTCTGTAGTCGCAACATTCATCCCTGCGGCTTTACCAACAGGAAGCCGAAATGTTTACTATGAAGCCGCAGCAGTCATTATTACACTTATTTTGTTAGGTCGATTACTTGAGGCGAGGGCAAAGGGCAAGACTTCTCAGGCTATACAACGGCTGATAGGGTTACAAGTAAAAACGGCATTAGTCGTGCGCGATGAAAAGCGTATTCATATACCAATCAGTGAAGTAAGTGTTGATGATATTGTAGAAATCCATCCAGGCGAAAGCATTCCTGTGGATGGGGAGGTGATAAATGGAAGTAGCTATGTCGACGAATCAATGGTGACTGGAGAGCCTGTTCCCGTTGAGAAGCAAGTAGGAAGCTTAGCTGTCGGCGGAACGATAAACCAAACCGGCGCATTGACGGTTAAAGTCAATGCAGTGGGTACAAATACTGTTTTGGCTAAAATAATTCGCTTGGTAGAGGGAGCGCAAGGGGCGAAGTTACCTATCCAAAGTTTAGTAGATCAAGTAACAATGTGGTTTGTTCCCGCCGTTATTAGCTTATCGGCGCTTACCTTTTTTGTTTGGCTAATATGGGGACCTCCCGGGACTGTTAGTCTCGCGCTTGTAAACGCGGTCGCAGTTTTGATCATTGCCTGTCCTTGTGCGATGGGACTGGCCACGCCAACGTCCATCATGGTTGGCACCGGGAAGGGGGCTGAGATGGGGGTGCTTTTTCGTAAAGGCGAAGCGCTACAGCAACTTAAAGATACCAAACTCATTGCCATGGATAAAACGGGAACCCTTACGAAAGGTAGACCAGTGGTTACCGACTTCTACCCAAAAGATAGCTTCTCCAATGATAGAGTGCTGGCGCTCATCGCCGCAGTAGAAGACAAATCAGAGCATCCAATTGCTCAAGCGATTGTAGAAAAGGCTAGATCGCAAGAGCTGGACCTCCATGAAGTATCAGATTTTGAATCTGTAACCGGCTTTGGAGTAAAAGGCATGGTAGACGATATTCGGGTGGAGATTGGAGCAGATCGTTTGATGGCTCAGCTAGGTATCGACACATCATACTTTTCAGATGTCGCGAAACGGCTTGGGAATGAAGGAAAGTCGCCCTTTTATGCAGCATTAAACGGCGAGCTCGCGGCTATCATTGCAGTGGCAGATCCAATCAAAGGTGGGGCAGCGGAAGTCGTGCGCAATCTTCATCAGTTAGGTGTTCAGGTAGTGATGCTCACCGGAGACAATCGACGCACTGCAGAGGCAGTAGCGCACCAGATAGGCATTGACCGCGTGGTCGCTGAAGTATTACCAGAAGGCAAGCTAAACACACTGAAAAAACTCAGGGATGAATTCGGATGTATTGCTTTTGTTGGCGATGGTATTAATGATGCACCAGCGTTGGCCGAAGCAGATGTAGGCATCGCAATCGGATCTGGTACTGATATTGCGATTGAGGCCGCCGACGTGGTGCTTGTTTCTGAAAGCTTGAATGGAGTTGCAAATGCGATTGTGTTATCAGCTGCGACTATTCGCAATATTAAACAGAATTTATTTTGGGCATTTAGTTATAACATTATTCTAATTCCAGTTGCGGCAGGAGTATTATTCCCAACTTATGGTTTACTTCTTTCACCGATATTGGCTGCAGGTGCCATGACGCTATCATCCCTATTCGTGATCGAAAATGCGTTGCGGTTACGAAAATTCAAACCTAATAATTAAGCTGATTGCAAAGTTTACTTCGGCAGCTAGAAATATCTTAATGGTAAATGGTCTTATCTCCGAGGGAGGTAAAGTCTTATAGAAATTGTGATAGACATGTTTTTTACACTTTGCACCCTTTATTTCAAAAATCCACATGCAAGATACTGCGTCGACGATGGGCAGTTTATCAATCAACTTTTCATTTATTGGTTTTTGCCAACAATATTGCTGTACGTATTACTGATGAACGATAGGAAGAAGTTCTGACGCAGTCTTCTCACGCACTATTGGGGCAAATGTGGTCGGCGTCAACGGGAATGAATGTTATTGATGAGATCCGCGTGGAGCTTGAACTTACGTCAGGAAGTTTAATTACATTTAGCTAAGCCGATTGAATGAGGTCGCATAAGTTTTGTTTACTGGCTCTTTGTAAACGAAGAGCCAGTAAACAAAGGATGACCTAATAGTTGTGCACTTAAGCTAGCCACATTGTTTTGGCAAGCTCAGTTAAGCACCCAGACCAAATGGGTCATCAATGCTATGAGAGGGTTCAGTAAACCACCGAGGTCCTTGTGTAGTGATGTAGAAGTGGTCTTCTAGACGGATCCCAAACTGATCCGGTACCACTATCATTGGTTCATTACTAAAACACATGCCTTGGCCAAGTATTTGTGGATTATCTTTAACCAAATAGGGCCATTCATGAATATCCATGCCTAATCCATGCCCAGTGCGGTGAGGGCAGCCAGGCAATTGATAGTCAGGTCCTAATCCAACAGACGTAAGATAGGTGCGCGCCGCATCATCAACAGCACCACAAGTAGCGCCAAATTGAGCCGCATTAAATGCAGCTAGCTGAGCTGCCTTTTCATGTTGCCACATTGCTCGCTGGTCTTTAGTGGCATCGCCATAGACATAGGTGCGGGTAATATCTGAGTGATAGCCATTCAGCCGGCAACCTGTATCGATCAGCACAACGTCACCATATTTTAAGGTTTGTGGCGCTTTTACACCGTGCGGGAATGAAGAGGCGACTCCAAATAGTACAATACAGAATGAACTCCCAGATGCACCGACCTTTTTATGGGCCTGATTAATAAAGGTTTCCACCTCTGTGGTTGTGATCCCTTCGTGAAGTATACTAGCCGCGGCTTGATGCACTTTTAGCGTCATATTCATGGCCGTTTGAATGATGTTGAGCTCTTGCTCTGATTTGTGCATTCGGCAATGCGCTGTGACGCTTTTTGCATTGATTATCTGGTAGCTATTGTGGACGGCATTAAGCCCGTCATAAATAAAAAACGGTGCGTTTTCATCCATGCCGATGGTAGCCGTTTTGCTAATTCCCAAGTCCGAAAGTAGGGAATGCAACCACTCAAATGGGTTTTCATGTTCGTGCCAAAGGATGGTAGGAGCCTGAACAACCATTGCGTCTTTTATTGAACCGAGCTCAAAATGAGGTGCAATGAAATCAAGTTCACCAGTCGCGGTTAACACAGCGCCGACAAGCCGCTCACTAGGATACCATTGCAAGCCAGTGAAATATGCCAAGCTGGTTCCGGCATTTAAATAGATTGCATCAATAGCATGGGTACGCATGTATGCCTGGGCTTTGCTGATCCGCTGGTGGTACTCCTCAACCTGAATAGGTACCAGCGCAGTTGTCATGTCTTCTAATTCAGCCAGTGCTTGTTCGGTTGTTTTGCCACCCACACCAATAGGCAGTATTTGTGATGTCACGCGTAAACCTCTCTTTTTAAGCCGCAGCGAGTTGCTTGGCGATCCAGTTGTTAATCCGCTTTTCTAATATAGACAGGGGTAAAGCTCCACCACCAATCACTTGGTCGTGAAAAGTACGGATGTCAAATTTGTCACCCAGTTTTTTCTGTGCTCTATCCCGTAACTCTATGATTTTTAGTCGGCCAATCATATAGGCGGTTGCTTGTCCGGGCCAAACAAAATAACGCTGTACCTCCGTGCGCATAGATATCTCAGAACGCGGGGAGTTTTGCTTGAAGAACTCAAATGCTTGTTCTTCGGTCCAGCCTTTGGCGTTAATTCCGGTGTCGGCGACTAAACGTATCGCGCGCCATATCTCAAGCACGAGTCGGCCAAAATCTGAATAAGGGTCGTCAAAAGCTCCCATCTCTTTGGCGAGTAATTCGCTATACACCGCCCATCCTTCAACAAATCCAGTAAATGAAGCTTGTGTGCGAAATGCCGGCACGTTATCTAACTCTTGAGCAATCGAGATTTGCATGTGATGACCAGGGTTTCCTTCATGATAAGCTACCGCTTCCATTTCAATGATTGGCATCGCCGTCATGTCAGAGAGATGCGCGTAATAGGTGCCGGGACGAGAGCCATCTGGAGTGCCGGCATAATAATGCTGTGCCATGCCCGCTTGCTCTCGGAAAGGCTCTACGCGTCGAACTACAAGGTCAGCTTTAGGTAATATGCCAAAGTAGTTAGGAAGTAATTTAGTGAGCGAAGCTAGGTAGTCCCTAGAATCTCGAAGATATGCCTCACGGCCATCATCGGTATCCGGATAAAAGAAGCGGCGGTCGTCTTTGTTGTCCCGCACAAGCTTGAAAAAGTCTTGCAAGCTCCCCTCAAAACCCACCTGATCCATGATGTTTTGCATGTCTTTGCGGATGCGCTGTATTTGCTTAAGGCCTAGCTCGTGGATTTCATCGGCGGTCATCGACGTAGTATTTTGGATTTGCAATGTTGCAGCGTAGTAATTTTTACCATCGGGTAAAGCGCTCACACCTTGAGCGATATCAGATACATTGACGATATCCTCCTGCAGCCAGCGTATTACATTCTGATATGCTGTTTGAAAATTAGATTTTAATTCGTTGCTGACCTCTTTCTCTAATTCATATGTCTGCGCTTTGTTGATCTTACCAGCTTCCAGCAGTTGCCTTATTTCTTGTTTGGCATCAGCGTATAATGGTGAATCGGAAGTGCTGTTATCAAAGGGACGTCCGCTAAGCAGATTTTTGCAGTGCTGTATTACCTCTAGATAAGAAAATTTTGGTGGGCGTACATCTTTCGCAGCGTTTTGCTTGGCTCTAACTAACAGTTGCTCAATCGCTCTTGATAGTTCTTTAATACGACTGATGTAGGCACGCATATCGTCAATAGAGCCCACTTTATGACTGTTTATTAAAAAGTTAGGGAGCCTGACATGGATCCCTTCCATTTGATGAAATATGTAACGGTTATAGCGGAATTGGTAGGACAGCTGCGCATGTTCGGCCTGCTGCATAAACACATCGAAAGACGTTTGCTCTTCTGGTGATAGGCGAAGATAATCAAACTGCTGCTCAAGCTCTGCCGCTGACAACGTAAACCAACTAACACGCTTGAGCTCAGCTTCTTCGCTCATGTCGTCGATATCGGCATAGCCATCCTTAAGACCAAGACGAGTACGCATAATGGGCGAGAATTTCAGATACTCTTGATATTTTTGTGCAAACCATTCTCTTAACTTTTCGCTTCTTAATTCATTTGTCTTAGAGTCAGCGATAACTGGCAGGGCGGTCATGATGGTGAAAGTGAAAGCGATGACATATTTGAACATAAGGGCACAGGTTGAGAGCTTAATGCTGAATTCTGCACACACATGCCTATAGTTTGTCAATGTGCGAGTTGGCGTATCACTCCCGCACAACTTAAAGCTTCATTCTTTTGTATAAGCGAAGTGCAGAGCGGTGATAGTTTCTGCCACTTCTTGTTGAGCATCTTTAAGGTTTCTCAAGCGTATTGACGTTTCATTCCAGGCAAAGCCAAGCATGTTTTTAAATAACGGATGATTTAAAATGCTAGGGTCAACTAACTTATTTTCAAGCATGTCTGCGTGGCGCACCCACATCGGAATAAATTCGTCATCCAAGCCTTGCATATAATTATGTTGCAGAGTTTGCTGGAGGAAGTACCGTTTATTCACCTTGAGTAAACGCCGCTTAATTTGCGCATCAGATATCAGTTTAAAGTCACCACTTTCCCGCATGGATGTAAAAGTGAAATCCTGAGGACTAAAAAAGTAGTAGTTATTAACAACTCGAGCTGCACTCAATGCTTTCTGCTGAGCCTCTGTCGAATCGACGTTACCATCAAATGATTGAAAAAATTGAATCGCTTCATTTAATGTTGCAACTTTTTCTTCAAGCGCGGGAATTAACTGTTGAATTTGACTTTGGTCAAACAACAAGTCTTGTTCTAGTTGCTCGAGGTAGTTAAGTTGTTTTTGATGATTGTTCCATTGCTCAACTTTATTTTCGGTCCAAAGTGCTAAATAAATACCCAGTACCAGCAAAATTAAGTCTTTGCCGAAATAGGCAAATCCTTTGAGTAATTTAGTCGAATACTTGTTGATCATGAGGCCTTAAAAAATAACTGTAAGTGAAAATACTTATTAGTGTTTGTCGCAAGAAACTGATTGAAGGTTTAGTTGTAAATTCTGCCAATATCAATAATTCAGTCAGTGATAGTTACAAATAATCTTGCTCCCGTATTTCATCGGTAGAGGTATACGATGCATTTCGTATAGGTGCTAAAGTGCACAAAAAAACAACAAGTATTAGTAAAGCAAACAGTATTACTGTATCCTCCACGGCCGCTTGCGCTGAGGAGCCAACGTGGACTGAATTAGGGCCGAGAATTCAATCTGGCTCTTGAAGCAACTTTATTATGAGACAGCATGACATTTGAATCACTCGGATTAATTTCCCCACTATTATCAGCACTTGCCAAGCAAGGTTACGACTCTCCATCACCAATCCAAGAAAAAGCAATTTCCCCGGTCTTAGCAGGTCGAGACGTTATGGCAGCAGCCCAAACCGGTACAGGTAAGACTGCAGCTTTCACACTACCACTACTGCAACGGTTGATGGAGAGTGGGCGAAAAGTTAGCAGCAATGGCGTGCGTGCGCTGGTGTTAACGCCGACGCGTGAACTCGCCGCACAGGTCGCCGATAGTGTTAAGAACTATGGAGCTGATTTGCCACTGCGCTGTAACTTAGTCTTTGGTGGAGTGAAAATTAATCCGCAAATGATGCAGTTGCGCCGCGGTACAGATGTATTGGTAGCTACGCCAGGGCGCTTACTTGATTTGTATCAGCAGAATGCGGTTAAGTTTGAGCAGCTTGAAATGTTAGTGCTAGATGAAGCTGATCGTATGTTGGACATGGGCTTTATTCACGATATAAAGCGAATACTGGCCTTATTACCTAAGCGGCGACAGAACTTACTCTTTTCAGCGACCTTTTCTGACGAAATCCGCGCATTAGCGCGAAACCTAGTAAATGAACCTATCGAAGTTTCTGTCACGCCAGCAAACTCCACTGTGGAGCGTATAGAGCAACGTTTACACCCAGTCAATAAAGCACAGAAGTCAAAGCTACTAGTGCATTTGATCAAGCAGCATGGCTGGTATCAGATATTGGTTTTTTGCCGCACCAAGCATGGCGCTAACCGATTGACCACGTTTTTAAATAAACAAGGGATCAAAGCGGCGGCTATTCACGGTAACAAAAGCCAAAATGTGCGTACACGAGCGCTAGCAGACTTTAAAGACGACAAGTTACAAGTGTTAGTCGCAACGGACATTGCGGCGCGTGGTATTGATATCTCGCAGTTACCTTTCGTGATTAACTTTGACCTACCCAATGTTCCAGAAGATTATGTGCATCGGATTGGGCGCACCGGGCGTGCGGGGAAAGAGGGCTTAGCGGTATCGCTAGTTAGCGTTGATGAAGCCAAGCAATTAGCCAGTATAGAGCGCTTAATTAAACTCACTATTCAACGTGATGTTGTCGGTGGTTTTGAACCCAGTGAAGAACTACCGGCGATAAAGTTACCCAATAAACCCAAAAAGCCAAAGAAGCCTAAAAAGCCAAAGCCTTCGCATGACGCGACTCAAGGAAGCAAGGATAAAGCTGGTGACAACGAGCCTAAGCCCAACCCCTCGCGGCGCAGACGCCGAGTTCGAAAGCCGAGTTCACAGGGCGCTCGTTCAGTATCATGAGCATTGATGCCAAGCCTAGGGCGGCAGTGTTTGTTGATGTACAGAATATCTATTACACCTGTCGTCAGGAGTATCAACGCCAATTCAACTACCGTCAGTTTTATGCACAGTTGGCAGAGAAATGCGATGTTTGTGTTGCCAATGCATATGCTATCGATAGTCATAATGACGGTCAGCACCGTTTTCAAAGTGCCCTGCGCAATATTGGCTTTGACGTCAAGTTAAAGCCTTACATCCAGCGGGCCGATGGTTCTGCAAAAGGAGATTGGGACGTAGGAATTACTATTGACGTGATGGACATTGCTTCTGAGGTTGACGAAGTGATTTTATTAAGCGGTGATGGTGACTTCGCGCAGCTGCTAGTGCGCATAAAGCAAGGTTTAGGTGCAACGACTCGGGTCGTCAGTGTGGAAGCGCTAACGGCCCAAGCTCTGATCCAAAGCTGTGATGTTTATACGCCAATCAATGCCAATGATTTGTTGTAGGAAGTTAGGCAGCCGCCGCTAAAAGCTAACGGTGGCTGCAGCCTTAGACAGTGTGAAGACGTGCTAATCTGACTCTCTCAAGTACCAAATCCCGTACTTATCACCTTGCCATTTAAGTAAATTAAATAGGTAGGCTGAGGCGAGTAAAATTAATCCGCCAGCAAGCGCTGGTTCACTAATGAAGCCCAAGCAACAGAATATAAATCCAAACGTATGGGCAATAATTTCGATTCTTACCGCGGCTTCTCGAGTCGGTCTCGCCTGTAAAAAATTAAACATAAACCAAATTTTGAGTAGCCAAGGCAGTGATTTCCAGTTGTCGGCATTTTTATCAATCATAAATGTCTCCTGAGTTAAAAGTTCGAGCTCTATGTCTAAGGCTGCGGCGATGCACTTCACTGATTCAACACTGGCATTATGACCACTTTCGATCCGTTGGATGGTGCGCACATTTAATCCTGCCATAGTGGCAAGTTGTTCTTGCGAAATGTGGCGACTAATTCTTAGTTGTTTCAGTTGTGGTGTACGCATGCCAAGACACATTCAGGAGTTTGCCTTAAGCATAAGGTTGTCGGGTAGGAAAGCAACACGACATTTACCCGACATTGCTGCTTTACTGCTGCGTGGCGCTGTTTCACATTGATTTCACGTTCCTCTTATTAGTCTGCTGGTGAGCAATTAAAGAGGCCACAACATGCCATCAAATAACGCTAGTCAGATTAAACTAAACGAAATCAGTCAGTCATTCCAAACGGGTCAACGCAAAGTTGTGCTATTTGAAAAACTCAGTTGTGTAATCAACCGAGGGCAGTCTTACGCTATCGTGGGGCCCTCAGGATCAGGCAAATCGAGTTTACTCATGTTGGCATCTGGGCTAGAAAAACCGAGCTCAGGCAGCATTGATTACCTAGAAAATGGGCAGCGTATGCCCATGCAGGTTCTGCGTGAGGATATTGGTTTTATTTTTCAGCAGTTTCACCTCTTACCCGAACTTAATGCCCTTAATAATGTTGCATTGCCACTTAAGTTGAGGGGGATTGCGGATGCAGAGCAAAAAGCAGAGCTCTGGTTGCAGAAGGTCGGTTTAGGCCATCGCTTATTACACCAACCCAAACAACTCAGTGGTGGTGAGCAACAACGGGTCGCTATTGCTAGAGCCTTAGTTTTTGAACCGAAGTTTATCTTTGCTGATGAACCTACGGGCAACCTTGATGCAAGCAGTGCTGATGATGTGATCACCTGCCTATTTTCCTGTTGTCAGGACCATGGTGCAGGTTTGATTTTGGTTACGCACAGTGACTCTTTAGCGTCGCGAGCTGATCATTTACTCACTTTTGTTAATGGGCAATGTAACGTTGCGTTAAAGCAGACTGAGGAGGTCATATGTTAAATTCTAATATTCGTCTCGCTTGGCAACTTCATCAGCTTGAAAAAGGTGCGCCTTACAATCGAACCTTGGTATGGGTTCAGGCAATCTTACTCACTTTTATCATCACGTTAAGCTTATCGAGTGAGTCAATTCAACGTTATCTTGCTAACAATTTGCAAAATTTATTGGGAGCTGACGTCGTGATCGCTCAGTCAGCACCATTAACCTCTCCACAAGCAGAGCAGCTGGCTGCTTTTGCTGAACACAGCATTTATACCCAATCCGTCCAGACCACATTAACGCGGGGGGAGGATTGGCAACGAGTAACCTTAAAGGCAGTTGGTGATGACTATCCCTTACAGGGCGAATTAAGAGTGGCCGATCTAGCGGGTGGACCCTCATTGGTTGCGAATACTGGGCCAGGGGTGGGTGAGATCTGGCCTGATGAACGGCTGATGGCGGCTCTAAGCTTAAAGGTGGGCGATACAATAACGATCACACAGTACCCGTTAAAGGTGACTAAGCGATTACAGCACGAGCCTGATCGATTGATGGAGGGATATAACCTTTCCATGCGCGCATTGATCCACCGCGATTCACTCGCGCAATTCAGTTTCAACTCTCGCGATATCGACTATCGGTACATGGCAACAGTCAATGACGCCAAACTGCAGTCCATTCTCGATTGGCAAAAAATAGAGCTACCAGCTGCTCAGGTTCATCATAAGCGAGGCGAGCATCCTTTAGCTTTGTTTTGGCAACGTACCGAAAACTTTATCGGACTGGCTTCAATTATTTTGTTCTTTATGGCGGCTATCGCAATCCAGCAAATTACTCAAGTCAAAACTCAGCACGAGCAATTTTTTACTGCTGTTTGTCTGAGTCTTGGTAGCACCAGACGACAAGCGGTCACGTTAGCTATACTCAAATGGTTGCTGAGCCTCGCTGCCTTATTGCCTTTGGTCGTATTGGCTTCATTGGTTTGTCATTGGCTGGTGGTGCAGTGGTTGTCAGCTACTTTGATGCAGCTTACTTGGCATCTAAATCCACTAGACCTAGTTAAGCCGCTAGTTGCCGGGAGTATGCTTTTTATAACCTTTCAGTTCCCAGTGTGGCTTGCCTTGCAGCAAGCCTCGGTGCGGCAATTGGTGTATCGTCAACACTCTAGCGGGCGTGCACTATTCTCGTTGCTGTGTGCAGTGTTTGTGCTCGTCGCCATCGGTATTGCATATTCAGACAATGGCCTGCTTACCGCCATGGTATTAGGCGCGATGGTATCGTGCATTTTGTTAATTCTGTTGATTAGTTGGTTCGGTTTAACTCTGGGTGAAAAGCTTACCCAACGTTACTCTGGACTCATACCTTTCACGCTGTTTATGATGAAACAGCGTTTATTAAGCAAAACTACACAAGTCTTAGGTGTTGGTTTATGTGCTTTTTTGCTGCTTTTTACCCTAATGTTACTCCGCGACTTGGGGGCGACAATGCAAGGATATCAACGCACGCATGATGGCAATTTACTAGTGACTCAAGCCACTGCGCAGCAACTTGACGATCTGCAATCATGGAGTAACGGGCGCAACGTTCAATTTCGGCAACAAAAGCCTTTTGTTTATGCCAAATTGTCGGCGATTAATCATAAACCGGTTGCCGAGTTTAGTACCCAGCCAAGTGGCAGTTTAGCCACGTTACAGCGTGAAATCCGTTTACATTGGACAGATGCAGTACCGCGCAATAATCGTGTATTCAGTGGTCAGTGGTGGGAATCAGGAACCAGTGACTGGCAGCAAGTGTCGGTTGAAGAAGAAGTAATGACCGACCTTGGCTTGAGCCTTGGCGACCAGCTCACCTTTTATATCGCAAATCAACCTATTACGTTTCGAATTACTGCGAGTCATGCGTACAAACCAGGTGCAGGCTCGATTACGTTTTGGGTGCAAATGCCCGCCATGGCTATTAATTATCTTGCAGCACAACGCTATGCAATGGCGAGTCTGGAAGTAAGCAATAGAGATTTCACTGAGATAAGTCAACTCTGGCAGCTTCATCCGACCTTACGTATGGTTTCAATGCAGGAGATGATGCAACGTTTTGACCGCACCTTGGCTATGGTGACGCAGGTGATTGGGGGCTTTGCGATTTTGATCTGTGTGTTGGCTATCATTGTAATACTCGCTTCAGTACAAGCCCTAGAGTCTCAAGAGCGGCTTAAAAATAGCGTTATCTTAAGCTTCGGGTTGAGTAAAAAAACCTGCTGGTACATGAATGGTGTTGAGTGGTTGGTGACTGCTGTTATTGCGGCTGGTGGGGCTATTTTTGGTACTTGGGTGGCAGGCGTGATGATCTATCAATCGCAGTTTTCACTGCCTTACCACCCCGATATTACTTGGCTTGCCTTAACGTTGTCCGTGATCTTAATCATCGTTATGTGTGTGGGTGGGATTGCCAGCAGAAATAGTCTGCGCAGTTCTGTGCGCGAACTCATGGCGGAATAAAATTAAATAATTTTTGCCTTTCACATTCGTTTCACGCGGTCCATGAGAACGTTCACGCACACAATGAGGAGATACAATTATGTACACAACAATCCAGCGGTTTATAACTATTTTCACACTGTTAATTGTGACCTTTACTATGCATTATTCGTGGGCTAGCGCAGACAGCCGCGTTCTAATGGTCGTAAGCAGTAACGGCAAAGACAAAGGTCAAACGGCACCAGGATATGAATTTGATGAATTTGCTAAAGCCTATTTAGTGTTTAAAGCGAATGGTATTGAGGTGGATATCGCCAGTCCTAAGGGGGGAGCGGTAGAAGCTGATAATTACGACCCGAGTGCTGATTTCAATGCACCGGTGTTGGCTGATCAAGAAATCATGCAAAAGCTAAACGAGACGCTGCCAATTAGCACCGTCAATGCTGCTGAGTATGCTGGCGTATTTGTCGTTGGCGGTAAAGGCGCAATGTTTGATTTGCCAATAGATACGGCACTGCAAACCTTGATTGCAGATATATATCAACAACAGGGCGTAATCGCTGCGGTTTGCCATGGCCCTGCCGCACTTGTGCACGTTAAGTTAGCCAATGGCGAGTATCTGGTTGCCGGTAAAACCGTCAATGGTTTTACTAATGAAGAAGAGCAACTGTTTGGCAAAAAGTGGCTAGCAGAGTTTGATTTTCTGTTAGAAGACAAGTTAAAAGCCCGCGGAGGTAAATTTGCAGCGGCCGAAATAATGCTTGAATATGTAGCGGTAGATGAGCGTTTAATCACTGGCCAAAACCCGACCTCAACGGTAGCAGCGGCAGAAGCTATGGTTGCAGAGCTAGGGCTCACCCCAGTTGCCATGCCAACATTTCGTGATGATTATACGTTGGCGCTGGTTGCAGACTTATTGGCTGGCGATAAAACAGCTGCCATCAAACTTTCTCAAGGATCTGAGCAGCTGCATATCGAATTAGTCGGTATGTATGGTTACTATTTCTTAAATGTGGCCGAAGATGATAAAGAGCTGCAACAAGCATTAACCCTTATGCAGTTAGGTCAAAGTGCAATTAATAATCCCAATCTGGATATTCAAATTGCCAAGACGCAACAGCAATTGGGTGATACTGTTGCCAGTACACAAACACTGCGTAACATTCTAGACAGTCATCCGGATTTTACTGCCGCTCAAGAGTTGTTAACTAGCATAACGCAGTGAAGCGGCACGATGCTCCATATAGGACTTGTATTGATATGACTCAGCCAAATCAGTTGCACATTTTACTCATCGAAGATGAACAGAATATTGCACAAAATATTGCTGAGTATATGGAGCAAAAAGGGCACGTTTTTGATTTCGCAACGCAGGGCAAACAAGGACTAAACTTAGCGCTAGAAAACTTCTATGACGTGCTCATTCTAGATTTAAATTTACCGGTCATGGATGGCTTAGCAGTATGCCGAGAACTGCGTGAACAGTCGCCTCGGCATATTCCAATTCTGATGCTTACTGCTCGTGACAGTATTGATGATAAAGTCGCGGGTTTTCAGCATGGCGCGGATGATTATTTAACCAAGCCTTTTTCGCTGCAAGAGCTCGAAGTGCGTTGTTTGGCGCTGTCTGGTCGCCATCGCTTGCAAACGAATGATGTAATTAAAATAGGTCCACTGGGTATTGACCGGAAACGACGGACGATTACCCGCGACGGTCAAGTTGTTGCGGTCAGTGCGATGGGATACAAGATCATAACCATACTTGCAGAAGCTTATCCGCAAGTTGTAACCCGCTCAGAACTCAGTCAAAAGCTTTGGGGTGATGAACCCACTGAGTCAGATGCTTTGCGTTCGCATATCTATCAGTTGCGAACGGTACTTGATAAGCCCTTTGCCGAGCCGCTGCTGAAAACTGTTTTTGGGGCAGGGTTTACGCTAGATGTTAAGGATTGAAGATGGCACGAACAGCGCCGCAAGAAACGTCCAAATTTCACAGTTTGAGTCGCCGTATTATCTGGCGGTTTTGTGTATTTACGCTATGTATTTCAGCAGTATATGGTCTCATTTCATTGATGCTGCTGTACAACTTGGAAGATCAATTTATTCAGCGAGGGGTTTTGCAAGAGGCGCAATTTTTACAATCATCCTACGCTCAGAACGGTGAGTGGCCGGAACCGCGAAACGCCAATATGCAATTGATATTTGATGCGAATGAGCTACCAGAAGATTTTCTAGCTATTGCGCTAGAAGAACCCCAACGAACCGAATTTTATGGATCACAAGGCCGTCATTATCATCTCCATCGCTTCCCACAGCATGACGAGGTTTTTTTGGTTGCTGAGGTTAGCGATCAATTAGTAGTGCGCCCGATCCGTGGGGGCATTATTCAATTTCTCGTCGTTAGTGGATTGTTTATTGCGGGAATCGCCTGCTTGATCGCTTGGTTTATTGGTCGTCGCACCACTCGGCCATTACAACAGTTGGCAAATCTAGTCGAAGGTGTAGCACCCGATAAGTTGCCGTCTGATTTCGCTGCACACTACCCCCGAAATGAGGTAGGGATATTAGCCCAAGCTCTGGAGCAAAGCTTACACCGGATTGCCAATGCCATATCCCGCGAGAAAAGTTTTACCCGCGATGTCAGTCATGAGTTACGTACGCCTTTGGCGGTAATTAAAAATGCCATTGAGCTGCTACAACAGCAACATGAAGATCAACCAGCATTGAACCGTATTTTACAAGCCAGTGAGCAAATGGAACATACCGTACAAACGCTGCTCATGCTGGCGCGCGAAGAGCATGGTAGGGGCCAACAAAAGTCCACTGCGCTAATGCCAGTTATAGAGCGCGCGGTTCTAGATAATCGTTTATTGCTCGCAGATAAGCCAATTGAGGTCGAAATTGCAGATAACTGTGAAGTAACAATAAATGGTGATGAAAACGTACTTAAAGTGGTGCTTGATAACTTGCTAAGTAATGCGTTTCGCTTTACAGATGCAGGCACGGTTAGGTTGTATTTCAGCAATCATGAGCTACATATTGAAGACTCCGGTCCAGGGATTGAGCCCGCGCTGACAGACAGCCTTACTGACGTTGGGGTAAAAGGTCAGCAAAGCACTGGATTTGGTTTTGGCCTATCAATTGTAAAACGGCTGTGCGAGTTTCAAGGGTGGACGCTCACAGTCACCAGTGCATCGGGCACAACGGTGACTGTAACCTTTAATTAACCGGCAATTGAGCGCCGCGATATTCATAGTCCGAAAAGGTATCAACCGACACTTCATCGATTTCAGTAAAAATTGCAAACGTGCCCAACATGTTTAAGGAAATTTTTTCTGGAAGTATCGCTTGGTCAATCTGCAAGAATGAGAGTGAGAACTCCAGTTCAGTGATTTTGGCGGTAAACATCGGAGAGAGTGGGGCTGTGTTAACAATGGTTACTTGTGCGATATAGTCCTCATGTTTAGCATACTTGAGTGTGCCTAGCAGGAATTTCGATTCTGCTTCACCCAGTTGACTGAAATAGACGTCAAATTGCGCATATATGAAGTGACGATCTTCATTAATTGGGATCAATGTATCGACCTGAATAAGCTCACGTAAGCTAATTGAAAAATTAGCTGATTCTTCCGCATCCTGTGACTGATTTTTCCGCTCAGCAAATGCTTCGCGCTGTTGCTGGCTTGGCAATTGGTCATTTATACGCACCAAAGACCACGCATTGGAGAGCCCATTGGCTGGCTCAAACTGTTCTAAACTATGCGTAATATCGCCTTCTTCGTTTTCAAAGCGTTCAACTTGATATGCCCATTCTTTGAGAGAGGTTGACTCGAACCGGCTAATTGCGTCATCAATCATATGCATCCAGTTTTCTGATGTAAGATCGCTTTGAGTTGCTTGTATCACGATACCCGGGTTGGACGATATTGGTTCGCTTGTCACAGTCACACCTAAACTCAGCGCAAGCGCAATGTATGTTGGATACACCTGAAAATCCCTCATGAAATTGTTTAAAGTGAAACTCTAAATGAAGCACTGTGAAACAGGCGTGAAAGCGAGCTTACTTAAACACTGGATATCGACAGAGGGTATGAACAACCTGCGGTGCTGTATTGGTGGTTAAAAGTAATAACAAAATATGCGAGTGTGCAAATCAGTGCTGTTGGAACCTAGATAAACGAATTTACATGTCAGATGCCCAGAAGGAATATTAAATTGCACTTACACGTACTCACTTAGTCGTAATCTTGAACTGCTCAAATTCGGTTCTTATATTGAATCATTTTGGTGCGCTGCTAGTTCTATTATGCAAGCGAGGTATTGTAACCATAAGAAATATAAGGGTTATTTTAATGGTATGTGATTTGCTTCAAGGATTAATCGAATAATATGACCATGCAAACGGACCAATGAGCGAAAAGTCTTTAATCAAGGTGTTATTGGTTGAAAGCAATCTAGCTAAAGCCGAGCTCGTGTCGTCAATGTTGAATAAGTCAGCATATCAGATCACACACGTAACCTCGCGTGGGCTCAGCCTGTTACGAGAAGTTGAGATTAATCAACCTGATCTGATCATCATGGATGTAGAATCTCCGGACCGGGATATTATTGAAAGTTTAAATCAAATTTCTCAGCTGAATCCTAAACCGGTCGTTATGTTTTCTGATGATGAAGATACGGCAACGATTAATTCCATGATGCGTTCTGGCGTTAGTGCATACGTAGTGGGAAATGTTGATCCAACAAAAGTAAAATCAATCATCGATATAGCAATTGCTCGTTTTAGTGAATATCAACGATTACGCAAAGAATTGGTGGCGACTAAAAAGAAGCTCACTAGCCAAAAATCTATTGAACAAGCCAAAATATGGCTAATGGAAACGAAGGGCTTAACAGAAAAAGAGGCGTATCACCGCATACGCAAAATGGCAATGGACAATAGTCAAAAAATTGAAGATGTGGCAAACAATATTCTGTCGCTGGCTTCTATGTTGGATAACTAACTATGGGTATTACGAATAATATTGAGAAGTCGCAACTTAACATTGGTTTTATGCCCTTAACGGATTGTGCTCCATTTGTGGTAGGCATTGAAAAAGGGTTTTTCGCTCACTGGGGGCTTGATGTAAGTTTACGCAAGCAAAATTCTTGGGTCGCTATGCGAGACAAGTTACAGTCCGGCCAACTAGATGCAGGTCATATGCTTGCGCCAATGCCAATGGCATGCACCTTGGGTCTTGGTGGTCAAAAAGTAGCAATGCTTGCCCCAATGGTTCTTAGTCGCAATGGCAACGCGATTACAATCAGCAGTAAATTGCGGCAAGAAATATTGGCGATAAATCAGATTGAACAAATACCCTTGCCGATGCCATCAAGTTTGTTGCTCAACATTATCGATGTGCGGGCACTCAAGGGCGAGAAGTTGCGTTTGGCGACGGTTTATCCCTATAGTTGCCACTACTATCAACTGCTCTCATGGCTAGCGCAAGGTGGAGTCGCTAGTGACTCCGTCGACATTCTCATTATTCCACCTTTGCATATGGTTGAAGCATTGTCGCGCGGTGATATCGATGCATTCTGTGTTGGTGGCCCATGGAATGCCCAAGCCGTTCGCGAGCAAGACGGGTTTACCGGTGTTACCTCATCCGATATTTGGCCTGACTTCCCAGAGAAGGTATTGGCAATTACTCAGGAATGGTATGCATCGAATACAGCGACAACACGTGCACTAATCTGCGCCTTGCAACAAAGTTGTGACTGGTTGCGCGACGTCCCCAATCGATTCGAGGCTGCGCGCTGGTTAGCATCTAAAGCATATCTAGATACTGAAATCGATATCGTAGCACCTTCATTAATTGGTAGTTGTTTAACTCATAGCGACGCCGAACCTAGGGATATTCCAAGTTACAATCAGTTTTCAGGAGATAACTCAAATCAGAGCAATTGCCCGAATTTCACATTCGGTGAATGGCTTCACAGTCAAATGTATGCTGCAGGTCATTTGGAAGGCAATATTTGTGCGGATAAACTGATTACCGAAGTATTCCGTCCAGATATCTATAAAGCCGCTTTTGAGTAGTGGCGTATTGAATGACTGCCTTTTTTTGGCGCCAACTTGCCCTATCTTAGTGCAGGAATACTCATCGAAGTATTAATTAATTTTTTCAACTAATTGATTAATAATAACTTTTAATGTTGGCATTATTTATGTATTGAAATTAGTAGCATTGATTCCAACAGCGGGATCAATACTCGGAATCGACCCGAGAAACAGTACTGCAACGGCGTAGTCAAACAGACAATATAAAGGCAACGAAGCCCGTACGTAACTGAACACATTGTTCGGATAACGTACGGGTTTTTTTTTGGAGAAAATTCGGATGTTTAAGAAAATCTTAACTAAAGCAACCAAACATGTCTGCCTCGTCGCTTTTGCAGGCGCATGGGCAGTGGCAAGTGTGGCGGCTGATATTGAGCTTGGATACCCAGAGAAAGAGGAGCTTACCTTCGGTTTTATTAAGCTCACAGATATGGCTCCCATTGCAATCGCTTATGAAAAGGGCTACTTCGAAGAGGAAGGGCTGTATGTCACTATCGAGGCACAAGCGAACTGGAAAGTACTGCTTGATGGTGTTATTGATGGGCGTCTTGATGGTGCGCATATGCTTGCTGGCCAACCGTTAGCAGCGACCATTGGTTATGGCACTAAAGCGAACATTATTACGCCATTTTCAATGGATTTAAATGGTAACGGCATTACTGTGTCTAACGAAGTTTGGCAGCAAATGAAACCAAATATTCCTAAGATGGCTGATGGGCGTCCAGAGCATCCAATCAAAGCTGATGCATTAAAGCCGGTTGTAGAATCCTACATTCAACAGGGTAAGCCTTTTAACATGGGTATGGTGTTCCCCGTATCTACGCACAATTATGAATTACGCTACTGGCTTGCTGCAGGTGGTATTCACCCAGGGTTTTATGCACCGCATAATGGCGATACTTCCGGGCAGATTGACGCACAAGCGTTACTATCGGTCACGCCACCACCGCAAATGCCTGCAACCTTAGAGGCTGGAACCATATACGGATATTGCGTAGGCGAGCCATGGAACCAGCAAGCGGTTTTTAAAGGGATTGGTGTGCCTGTGGTTACTGATTATGAAATATGGAAAAACAATCCGGAAAAAGTATTTGGGATCACGCAAGAATTTGCAGAAAAATATCCGAATACAACTGTCCGTCTTACCCGAGCTTTGATAAGGGCGGCGAAATGGTTAGACGCCAATAATAACGCTAATCGCCCAGAAGCAGTCAAAATTCTGAGTCAGTCGAACTACGTGGGAGCCGATTACGAAGTTATTGCTAACAGCATGACTGGAACCTTTGAATATGAAAAAGGTGATAAGCGTGAAGTGCCAGACTTTAACGTATTTTTCCGTTACCACGCAACTTACCCGTTCTATTCAGATGCTATCTGGTATCTCACACAGATGCGTCGCTGGGGACAGATCAGCGAAGACAAACCTGATGACTGGTACTTTGATATCGCCCGTCAAGTGTATCGCCCAGACATTTATATGCAAGCAGCACAATCATTAGTAGCTGAAGGGTTAATGCTGGCCAGTGACTTCGCTGAACTTACTAATGAAGACGGTTTTAAAGCTCCACAAACTCACTTTATTGACAATATTGTTTACGATGGGACCCAACCTAACGCCTACATCGAGAAGTTCGCGATCGGCCTTAAATCAGGTCAAAAGTTGTAGTCTGAGTGCTACGGGAGAGTATCCTTATGTCGACATTAATCGCTAAATTTATTTCGCGAAAAGACAAATTAGCTGAGAGTAACCGTTTCATTCAATGGTTGAATCAAACAATCAGTATAATTACGTTACCGCTCCTTGGGATCAGTGGATTCCTTGTGTTGTGGTCGATTGCCGCGAACAATATTGATACTTCTTTAGGGAAATTCCCTGGACCACAAGCTGTTGGATCCCAGGTCATAAACCTTTATCAGGAACATCAAACTGCGCGCCAGCGGGAAGCTGATTTTTATGCTCGTCAAGTAGAGCGAAACGCCAAACGAGTGGCTGATGACCCTACTTATGAACCAAAGTTGCGTGCTTACACCGGCAAAGAAACCTTTCTGGATCAGATAATCACCTCTTTGGTAACGGTGTTAAGTGGGTTTTTATTTGCAGCTCTTATTGCTGTTCCTTTAGGAATTGCAATAGGGCTTAGCAAATCTCTAAATACTGCGGTCAATCCCATTATCCAAGTATTTAAACCGGTCTCACCCTTGGCATGGTTACCCTTAGTGACCATGGTGGTCAGCGCTTTATACGTATCGCCAGATCCCATGTTTGCGAAGTCATTTGTGAACTCAATGATAACGGTTACCTTGTGTTGTTTGTGGCCGATGGTGATCAACACTTCAGTAGGTGTAGCCTCAATCAACAATGATTGGATAAACGTCAGTAGGGTGTTGCAATTACCTGCACTAAAACATGTACAGAAAATTGTTATTCCAGCTTCTATTCCAGCGATTTTCACCGGTATGCGGATGTCACTAGGCGTGGCTTGGATGGTACTCATTGCAGCTGAAATGCTTGCGCAAAACCCAGGGTTAGGAAAGTTCGTTTGGGATGAATTCCAAAATGGTAGTTCACAATCCCTAAGCCGGATCATGACAGCGGTACTAGTGATTGGCTTGATAGGTTTTATGCTCGATCGCGGCATGCTGCAACTGCAACGATGGTTATCGTGGGATAAATCCACGGCCATGCGATAACGCAGTATAACAAGGAGAGAAGAATGAGCATTATCTTAGACATCAGTCACATTGACATGGTTTTCCCAACGCCCAAGGGGGAATTTACCGCACTTAAAGACGTTGATTTACAAATTAAGAAAGGTGAATTTATTTCACTGATTGGCCACTCGGGCTGCGGAAAATCGACGGTTTTAAATGTGGTCGCTGGACTGTATCAAGCTTCAAACGGTGGCGTTATCTTAAACGGAAAAGAAGTTAATCAGCCAGGACCAGAGCGTGCCGTGGTATTCCAGAATCACTCATTGCTACCTTGGTTAACTGCCTATCAAAATGTAGAACTGGCGGTTAAACAGGTATTTGGTAAAACAAAATCACGAGCAGAAATTCAACAATGGATTGAACACAACTTGCGGTTAGTGCACATGGAACACGCTATGCACAAACGCCCTGATGAGATTTCTGGCGGGATGAAGCAACGTGTTGGAATTGCCCGTGCGCTGGCCATGCAGCCAGATATCTTGTTAATGGATGAACCCTTTGGTGCGCTAGATGCTTTGACCCGGGCACATATGCAAGACTCACTAATGGAAATACAGGAAACGCTTAGCAATACCGTAATCATGATCACCCATGACGTCGATGAGGCAGTATTGCTTTCTGATCGAATTGTGATGATGACTAATGGTCCTGCTGCAACGATTGGTGAGATCTTGGTTGTGGATTTACCACGCCCGCGCGATCGACTAAAGCTTGCCGAAAATAGTCATTACAACCATTTACGCTCCGAAGTATTAACGTTCTTGTATGAAAAGCAACGAAAGTTGGAGCCAATTTCAATTAAAACTAAATCGCAGGCTGCGGTGAAGCGTTCATCCAGCGTGGCATAACCTTGCCAAACAGCACACTTATTTAGGACTTTATTATGCAACGTACATTTACTTCAATTTGTTTGAGTGCGGTATTCGCTTTACCAGCAATGGCTGCAATAGAAACTGATTTTGGTTCTGCAAACATAGACTTTCGTCTGCGTTACGAAGGTGTAGATCAAAACAATGCGCTAAACGATGCGAATGCGCTTACTCTTCGGACCTTCGCTAATTTTAAAACTAAGGCGAATCATGGTTTTTCGATTTTTGTAGAAGTTGAAAATAACCTTGCTTTAATTGACGACTATAACGATACCTTAGGTGATGGCACTCAATATTCGGTTGTGGCCGACCCACAATCGACCGAGTTGGATCAAGCGTACGTTCAGTATCAACAAGATAATCTGACCGCTAAGTTAGGGCGGCAGGTCATCAATCTGGATAATCACCGGTTTGTCGGCAATGTTGGATGGCGTCAAGATAAACAAACCTTTGATGCTGTCTCAGTCAAGTACACTTATGCAGATGCTGAATTTTTCTATGCCTATATTGATAAGCGCAATCGTATCTTCGCGGATGAACGGGATATAGATGCAAAAGATCATTTATTGAATGCAAGCATAAAAACCCCGGCTGGGAAATTGACAGGGTATGGGTACTTACTAGAAGTCGACTCGCCCACAGTAAATGTAATCGATACGTGGGGCGCCCGTCTTGTTGGTCAGCAATCTATCGGGGATATACCGTTAAGTTATACCGCAGAATATGCCTCTCAAAGTATCGAAGCTGGCGCTAACGATTTTGATACTGACTATCTGTTACTCGAGGCTGGTTTTACGCTAGGTGAGCTCACTGTTAAAGCGGGCATGGAGTCGCTTGGCTCTGATGCCGGGCTTGTCGCGTTTTCCACACCGCTAGCCACGCTACACAAATTCAACGGTTGGAGCGATCAGTTTTTGGGCACTCCAGGCGTTGGGCTTGATGACATGTATGTTGCACTTTCAGGCAAAGCATTAGAGGGGAAATGGTCAGTTATCTATCACGACTTTAGCGCTGACGAATCCAATGCCCTACTAGATGACTTAGGCAGTGAATGGAACGCGATTTATACCACTAAGGTGGCTAATAAATACCCCGTTGGTATCAAGTTCGCACGTTATTCCGCTGGTGACGAAGCCTTGGGTAAAGTGGATACCAACAAATTGTGGGTTTGGGCTGGCTACGCATTTTAGCTCGCTGCAGCGATACTTAACTACTTAGGAGAAATATCCTGTGGCACAGAATATACGAGTGATCGTTATTGGTAATGGCATGGTTGGTCATCAATTGGTGGAGCAGCTGGTAAGTCTAAAAAATACGAGCAAATTGAGCATTACGGTATTGTCAGCTGAGCCGCGACTTGCTTATGACCGAGTACATTTGTCTGAATACTTTGCGGGCAAAAGTGCAGCGGACCTTGCCTTGACTGACGAAGATACCTACACAGAGTGGGGGGTCGATTTCAAAATTAACGCCAAAGTTACTCACATAGACCGTGCTCAGCGTAAGGTAACCACAGTTGAAGGGGAGACCTTTAGCTATGATAAATTGGTTATGGCTACTGGCTCTTATCCCTTCGTTCCGCCGATCCCAGGGAAGGATAGAGAACATAGTTTGGTGTATCGCACGATTGAAGATTTGGAAGCGATACAGGCATCTGCGGCAGTCAGTAAAGTAGGGGTTGTGGTTGGTGGTGGATTACTCGGTTTAGAAGCCGCAAATGCCTTGCAACAACTTGGTCTAGAAACACATGTCGTGGAGTTCGCTCCACAATTAATGGCTGTGCAGGTAGATGCAGGAGGTGGTCGCTTACTTAAGAGCAAGATTGAAGAGCTAGGCGTAACGGTGCATACCTCCAAAGCTACAGAATCAATCGAAGATGGCCTAAATTGTCGTTATCGTATGTGTTTCAAAGGCGGGGAGTTCCTTGAAACGGATCTGATTTTGTTCTCTGCAGGGATCCGCCCATTTGACAATCTTGCCCGTGAATTTGATTTGGCGCTTGGCGAACGTGGTGGCATCGTTATTAATAATTATTGTCAAACCTCTGATCCGGATATTTATGCAATCGGCGAATGTGCGCTGTGGAATAACTTTATTTTTGGCCTTGTGGCGCCAGGTTACACAATGGCCAAGGTGGCTGCGCGTCATATTGCATCCGCCGGCGGTAGTGAAGAAGTGTTTACTGGCGCTGATATGAGTACCAAACTAAAACTAATGGGCGTTGATGTTGGTTCTATCGGTGATGCGCATGGCAGAACTCCTGGCGCATTAACATATACCTATGAGAATCAAGCGCTGGGTACCTATAAAAAAATGGTAGTGTCGAGCGATAAGAAATACATGTTAGGTGCTGTGTTGGTAGGCGATACGTCAGATTATGATACCTTGTTACAGTATATGCTCAATGGCCTTGTATTGCCTGATGCTCCAGAAGCTTTAATTTTGCCTATGGCTGCGGAAAAACCGCAGTTAGGTGCTGATGCACTGCCAATGACAGCTACAATCTGCTCCTGCCATAACGTCACCAAGGGTGCGATAATTGAAGCGATTGATCAAGGTTCGTGCGATGTTGCTAGCGTTAAAGCCTGCACCAAGGCAGCGACTGGTTGTGGTGGCTGTGCAGCGTTATTAAAAAATGTTGTCGACGATGAACTTGAAGCCCGCGGTGTAGAAGTCAGTACTGACATCTGTGAACACTTTGCTTTCAGTCGCCAAGGTTTATATGACATTGTGCGTGTCGAAGAGATTAAAAGCTTCGATGAATTGCTAACTGCTCATGGAAAAGGCCATGGTTGCGAAATTTGTAAACCGGCTGTAGCGTCTATTCTTGCTTCTGTATGGAATGATTACGTTTTACAGTCTGAGCATGTGTCGTTGCAGGACACCAATGACACCTTTCTAGCGAATATGCAAAAAGATGGCACATATTCAGTGGTTCCGCGCGTGCCGGGCGGTGAAATAACGCCGGAAAAATTGATCGCCATTGGTGAAGTGGCGAAAAAGTATCAACTGTACACAAAAATAACCGGTGGTCAGCGCATCGATATGTTCGGGGCAAGGGTAGAGCAATTACCCGAAATATGGCGCGAGCTTATTGCTGCAGGCTTAGAGACGGGCCATGCCTACGGTAAATCACTGCGAACGGTCAAATCCTGTGTTGGTAGTAATTGGTGTCGTTACGGTGTGCAGGATAGCGTTGGAATGGCGATAGCATTGGAAAATCGTTACAAAGGCCTACGTTCCCCACATAAACTCAAATTCGCCGTGTCAGGTTGTACTCGAGAGTGTGCTGAGGCGCAGAGCAAGGATATTGGCGTTATCGCTACTGAACGCGGTTGGAACCTTTATGTGTGCGGCAATGGCGGAATGAAGCCTCGACACGCAGACTTGTTCGCAACCGATTTAGATGATGCGACCTTAATCGCTTATATCGATCGAGTTTTGATGTTCTATGTGAAAACTGCTGACCGGTTACAACGCACATCGGTATGGATGGATAACTTGGAGGGGGGGCTTGATTACCTCAAACAAGTCATCATCGACGATCAACTCGGTTTGTGTGCCGAACTTGAGCGCCAAATGGCGCAAGTGATTAACACGTATCAATGTGAGTGGAAGACCACCCTCGAAAGCCCTCAGGCGTTAAAGCGTTTTCGTAGTTTCGTCAATAGCGATAAAGCAGATGTGAATATTCGGTTCGTCGAAGAACGTGGTCAGCTTCGTCCGGCCAAACCGTCTGAAAAGATACTGGTAACAGAGGGTTAAGTTATGATCGCGAGTGAACAGCTATGGCTAAACGTGTGCAAGATTGACGATTTAGTGGTTAATTCCGGCGTTTGTGCGCTGGTGCACCAGGATACCCAGAAAGAGCAGCAAGTTGCGCTCTTTTGGGTGCCGGCTGATGAGAATAAAGTCTATGCCATTGGTAACTATGATCCGATTGGCAAAGCGCATGTCCTGCACCGCGGACTCTTGGGGTCAGCTGGGGGGGTATTATTTGTCGCTTCGCCACTTTACAAACAACGCTTTACGCTAGTCGAAGGAGTTTGTTTGGATGATCCGACGGCCAATGTTCCGATCTTTCCTGCCCGCATTAGTGGCGACGACGTGCAATTGCTGGTTTAGCATTTCTCAATGCGTCAGCAATAAAGCTAACTGCTAAGAGATATCATCAATGGCTAAGATTGGATCGAAAACCATGCAAAAGCGTTTAAAGCAGACCACTTGCGCTTATTGTGGTGTTGGCTGCGGTATTGACGTGAGCGTCGCGGTGCAAGATGACGAGGTAAAGTTGACTGAATTAAAGGGGAGCCCAGACCATCCGGCGAACCAAGGGCGTCTTTGCGTGAAGGGAACACATTTGCTGGACACGCTAGGTTTAAAGTCACGACTATTGCACCCGCTTATCAAAGGACAGCGCTCATCTTGGACGCAAGCAACCACCCATGTAGCTAGCGAATTGAAGCGGATTATCGAGCAGTACGGATCTGATGCTGTTGCATTTTATGTTTCAGGTCAATTACTGACTGAAGATTACTATGTCGCGAATAAATTGATGAAAGGCTATATTGGTTCGGCCAATATCGATACCAATTCTCGATTGTGCATGTCGTCAGCGGTTGCAGGCTATAAGCGTGCATTCGGAGAAGACGTAGTACCATGCGATTATCAAGATTTGGAGCATACCGACTATTTAGTAATGATTGGCTCTAATGCTGCGTGGACACATCCGGTTTTGTATCAACGCATGGAACGAGCCAAGCAATTGAATCCTGCAATGCGCGTTGTGGTAATCGACCCTAGACGCACCGAGACCTGTGTCCTCGCCGACCAGTTTTTGCCCATTCGTGCGGGCTCTGATGCGGGTTTGTACAATGGGTTACTCGCTTATGCCGCAGCACACGGACATTTAGATGAAACATTCATTGCTCAACATACCGAAGGGTTTAGTGCAGCACTCAACGCCTGCCAAGAGTGGAACATTGCCCGTGTTGCAGATTATTGCAAAATCTCAGAAGCGCAGATATTGGGTTTTTACCGCGGGTTTTGTGCTGCCAAGAAAGCACTTACCTTTTTTTCGATGGGGATCAACCAGTCAAGTACAGGGGTTGATAAATGTAATGCCATTATCAATGCTCACTTAGCAACCGGGCAGTTACTTAAGCCTGGAGCAGGTCCGTTTTCGATTACCGGTCAACCGAATGCGATGGGCGGACGCGAGGTAGGAGGCCTGGCAAATCAGCTCGCTGCGCATTTGGATATTGAAAACCCACAACACCGTGAGTGGGTGCAAACCTTTTGGCAATCACCTCGCATAGCTTCTCAAGCGGGGTATAAGGCGGTTGATCTGTTTTCCGCCATGCAGCAGGGTAAAATCAAAGCGGTTTGGATTATGGCGACAAATCCAGTGGTAAGTTTACCGAATCGCAAAGCGATTGAAGCGGCATTAGCCCAATGCGAGTTAGTCATCGTGTCTGACTGTGTAGCACAAAATGATACGTTAGAATATGCCGATGTGGCGTTACCTGCTGCCGGATGGGGGGAGAAGGATGGCACGGTTACCAACTCTGAACGACTGATTTCGCGGCAACGCGGATTGCAGCCACTGGCCGGTGAAGCAAAACCGGATTGGCAAATTATTTGTGAAGTGGCAATGCAAATGGGGTACGAGGGTTTTAACTATCCCAGCAACGCCGCTATATTTGACGAGTGGACACGCCTAACAAGCTACCAAAACCAGGGGCAAAGACAACTTAATTTAGGTGGTTTGTCAGGGCTATCTCAGGAAGAGTATTTGCGTTTAGAACCCACTCAGTGGCCGGTGGAATCGAGGCAAGAGCGTCGTGGGCAAGTATTCAAAAATTATCGCTTTTCGACAGTCACAGGTAAAGCCTGCTTCATTCCTATTTTGCCGTGTTTGCCGCAGCAAAAAAACTGTTCCGAATATCCATTAATAATGAACTCAGGCCGTATTCGCGATCAGTGGCATACCATGACGCGTAGTGGTTTGTCGCAAGCGTTGAATACCCATATCGAGAGGCCTCAAATTACCGTACATCCAGCGGATGCTGAGCAATATCAGCTTGTTGATGGGGAGCTTGTTCGAGCCACTTCATCGTATGGCAGTGTGATTGCAAACGCGCAAGTTAGCGACCAAGTCAAGCAAGGTGAATGTTTTATGCCAATTCATTGGAGTCAGCAAGTGGCTTCTGACGCATCGGTTGCCGCACTTTATTCATCGATTGTTGATCCTTTATCGGGGCAGCCGGAGAGTAAATTTGTACCAATTCAATTAAAACCAGTTCATTTTCAACAGTTTGCTGTGTTACGCACACGCCAGACAGTGGCAGTGACAGCAGACTACTGGTTGCGTATTGGGGGACCTGAAAGTACACATCTTGAATTGGCCTTTGCTGAACCAATCGCCGATCCATTGAGCTGGTGTCAACAACTAAGTGGTATCCAAGGTGAATGGATAAGCTTTTTTGATGGTACCCAAATGAACGTGCAATGTGTTTTGGACGGTCATATGCTGTTAGTTGCAGTTTTTGCGGATGCTCAGCCAAGGGGCAGCAAAGAATGGCTTGATTACGTGTTTACGCAACAGTGCTTGACTGATGTTGATAAGCAAGCCGTGTTATACGACCAGCCTGCTGAAGAGTTTTTGCAAGGACCGTTGGTGTGCAGTTGCTTTAAAGTTCGAGAACAGCCGATTATCGACGCCATCCGCGGCGGTTGTGATTCCGTGCAAGCACTAGGAGAACAATTGCAATGTGGCACTAACTGTGGCTCTTGTAAGAGTGAGTTGTCGCAACTTGTAAAGCGTCATCAGGATGCTTCAGGCGAATATGTGCAAGCTGAAGTCATCCCAGTTGTGCAATTAGAAACGCTATAGTCTTGGAGGAGTCCCCAATGTTTAATAGCTTAAAAATGCCCTTTCTCCGAGATGTTTTTGGACGGAACAAAGGATTTTATAAAAGCAACCGCTTGGCTCTGGAACCTGTTAAAGCATCTAGTTATGGCAAGGTTTATTTAATTGGGGCAGGATCAGGAGACGCCGAACTGCTGACGCTGAAAGCTTATCGTACTCTTCAGCACGCCGACATTATTATGGTTGATTGGCTGGTTGACTCGGCAATCTACGAGTACTTTCCTGCTTGTGCGCAACGAATATTTGTGGGGAAAAAGTGTGGTCGTCACAGTATGACTCAAGCTGAAATTTGCAGTTTGATGGTTCAGCAGGCTTTATTAGGTAAAACTGTCGTTAGACTAAAAGGAGGAGACCCCAGTATTTTCGGTCGCATTGCTGAAGAAACGCTCATGCTGCGGCAGCATGATATTCCTTTTGCAATCATTCCTGGCGTAACCGCAGCCAGCGGCTGTGCCGCGTATGCAGGTATCCCCTTAACACACCGTGATTGCGCCCATGCAGTTCGCTTCGTTACAGCGCACAAACAAGATCCTCAAGCAGAAATCAATTGGCAAGAGCTGGCAAAAACAGACGATACGCTTGTGTTTTATATGGGCTTAAATCGAATAACTCATATTACTGAACAGCTCCAGTTACACGGTATGCCAGGTTCAACACCGATAGCGGTAGTTGACCAAGGGACGTTGATACAACAACGGATATGCTGCAAAACATTAGACTCACTGACTGCGCAAACGGATTTGGTAACGTTTAATGGACCAGCGCTAATTATCGTTGGAGAAGTAGTGAATAAACGCGAGCCAGTTGAGCTTGGGTTACTATCTTTTGATATGGCCCTGACATGAGCGTCCGACTATTGCAAAAAGATGCAGAGTTTGAGTCTGCATATGCTGAGTTTGCAGGCTTCATTAAGCTAATTGGTCGCGGTAAAAAAGCGGGTGAGTATTTAACTTTCTCTCAAGCTGAGCGAGCGATGACATTACTACTCACGCAGCGAGTTTTGCCTGAGCAGCAAGGGGCTTTTTTAATGTTGCTGCGGATGCGTGAGGAATCTGTGGAAGAACTGGCCGGTTTTCTTAGTGCCTGTCGCCAAACTTTGCCAAATGTGACGAATGCCGAAGCTAGTTTACCGCAGGCCGATATTGATATTGGTTTGTACGCAGGGAAGCGACGGCATTTACCTTGGCATATTTTGGCAGCACTGCTACTTGTTAAGCGCGGTTATCGGGTATTTATGCACGGCACACAAGAACCCGGCTCTGGCCGGTTGTATCTCGACAATGTTTGGCGAAGATTTGGTTGGCATGTGGCCAATTCTGCGCAGCACGCAAGGGAATTGATGGAATTAAATGGCTTCTGTTATATGAATTTGGCAGACGTTCACGAGCAAATGCATCACCACATTCAACTGCGAGAACTATTTGGCCTACGTTCGTGTATGAATTCATTGGCTCGGATGCTCAATCCATCTTCTGCTAGGGTAAATTTACAAGGGGTCTACCATAAGCATTTTGACGAACGTCACATCTCAGTTGCCAAGCGGTTAAATAACGATAATGTGGCGTGCTTTCGTGGCGATGGCGGCGAAGTTGAAGTTAATCCTGAACGACCATTTACACTGCATATACATAATCAGGGTCAGATCCAACAATTGCATTTCCCTGCGCTCCTAGAAAGCTGGCAAGTAAAACCAAAGTCACTGGACGTTAGTACAATGATAAGTTGCTGGTGTGGCAATGCGGACAATCTATATGGACAACAAGCGGTGGTGGGTACATTGGCGACTATGTTATGTTTACTGGAGTCGTTAACGGCTGAAGCAGCGATTGCATTGGCGAGCGAAATTTGGCTCAATCGAGATAGGCAATGGCCAGGTTACAGGGTGAATTAACCAATGTTAAAAGACAACTTAGGGCGCCACTTTCGGTATTTGCGTTTGTCTATTACCGATGTCTGCAATTTTAAATGTAATTACTGTCTACCCAATGGTTATCAGTGTGATGCGCCAAAACAATTTTTAACTTTGCGAGAAATTCAAACTCTGCTTTATGCATTCGCGCAGTTGGGTATGAAAAAGATTCGCCTAACAGGCGGTGAACCGACGCTACGACGTGACCTTACTGAGATTATTGCCTTGTGCCGGAACACGCCAGGTATAGAACATGTCGCCATGACAACCAATGGCTATCGTTTGGCACGTCACATTGACGATTACGTTGCCGCAGGATTGCAATCGGTTAACATCAGCATAGACAGTTTGAATCCTGAAAGTTTTATCGCCATTACTGGCTATCAAAAGTTTGAGCAAGTGATGCTGGGGATAGAACGCGCGTCGGCGTCCGAGCTACAACAGGTAAAACTAAATGCAGTGTTACTCAAGCAGTTTAACACAGCTCAGTTTGAGCATACGTTAGAATGGCTCAGAAACCGCAGATTGACTTATCGCTTTATTGAATTAATGGAAACTGGCAATAACTCTGAGTTCTTTTCCGCAAATCATTGCTCCGGTCAACAAGTCAAACAGCAATTGCTTGATAAAGGTTGGCAGCGCGTTTTGGCAGGGCCGTTGTCTGGCCCTGCACAAGAGTTTTATCACCCCGATTACGCAGGGCGTGTTGGCTTAATCATGCCATACAGTAAGGATTTTTGTCAGAATTGTAATCGGTTACGTGTGTCTTCTATGGGGCAATTGCAGATGTGCCTATTTGCGGATGCCGGGATTGACTTACGCAATGCATTGCAGGCCGAAGACGTGGAGCAAACCAAACTGTATATCCTGGCGGCTATGCAAGACAAAGTATCGGCACACCAATTATCAGCACACCAGACCGGTGCGACGTTAAACCTCGCTCAGATTGGTGGCTAGAATGTCATTTTCTGCGAATTTTGACGCTGTCATTTTAGCTGGAGGTGAATCATCACGAATGCAACAAGATAAAGCCTCTCTGGTAGTCAATGGCGAAAGCTTTTTGTCTCGTCAGCGCGCTTTAGCACTCGCTGTGGGCGCACATCGGGTAATTATCGCTGGACGTGCTGGAGTCGCCGGAGGGATCCCGGATCAATACCCCGGTATGGGACCGTTGAGCGGCATTCAAAGTGGGCTTAGCTGCAGTCAGCATGGGATTTTAGTTTTACCTATTGATATGCCTCTGCTTACTGTAAAACTAGTAAAAAGGTTGTGCCAGCAAGGCCTTAAAACCCATAAGATCTCATTGTATAAAGGTTATAAACTGCCGCTGTTTGTGCCAAATACTAACCTCATCCGAGATACCCTGACGCAACAGTTAAGTGCTGGCGACAATGTCTCGCTAGGGAAGTTTTTAGCGCTTCATGAATGCCATCATTTACCAGTCACTGAACAGACATATTTTGCGAATGTCAATACACCCGCTGAATGGCAGCAAGTGCAGCGGATCATGACTGCATCACAGTTATCGTAAAATATCGTCGAATAGTTGAATTGTGACTTCCTCATCTGCGGTATAGCCGGTGCTGTCGCTAGGTACGAGGATGTAACAATTCGCCTTACTCAATGAGGACAACACACCTGAACCTTGGTGAGACAACGGCGTGACAAGCAGCTGCCCGTGCGCACCTAGACTTGTTTGAGCTCGCTGAAAATCTAAGCGACCAGGACGCTTGCGAATACTTTTAGTAAGCCTAGCTTTGAATGGCAAGGCCTCAGTGGTTGTATCACCGCACAATTTTTTTAACGCTGGCACGACGAGCTGATGAAAGGTAACCGCAGCAGATACAGGATTTCCCGGTAAACCAAAAAAGTGACGAGCTGCTATTTGACCAAACGCAAAGGGTTTACCAGGTTTCATTGCAATTTTGGCAAAGTGAATTGAGCCTATTTCGTCCAATACTGATGTTGTATAGTCTGCATCACCTACAGACACTCCTCCTGATGTAAGAATGACATCGGCTTTCTCACTGGCTTGTAAAAACGCAGCTTCTAGAGATAACGGATTATCATTTACGTGACCGAGATCCAATACGTCAACGGGTAAACGTTGCAACATGGCAATGAGGGTATAGCGATTACTATCATATATTTGTCCTGGACTCAGGACATCGCCAGGTTGAACAAGCTCGTCACCAGTTGAGAGGATCGCGATAGAAGGTTTTTTATAAACAGTTACGATTGCGATCCCAAGAGAGGCCAACAATCCAATATCTACCGTTTTTAAACGTTCCCCGGCGTTCAAAATGGTTTGACCGCATTGAATGTCTTCTCCTTCTTTGCGAATATTGCTGAGACTTTTAGGTGGATACTGGATATATACGGAATTTTCCTCGAGCTTTGCATTTTCCTGCATTTCTACCGCAGTTGTTCCAATTGGCACGGGCGCGCCCGTCATGATACGTATGCACTCGCCAGGCTGCAATTCACGTGGGCTGCACTCGCCGGCCTGAATCCTTCCCACTAAAGTAAATGTTGTTAGTGTTAAGCTAGGATCACATATGGCATAGCCGTCCATGGCTGCATTGTCAGTAGATGGCACGTTTATTTTAGATTTCACCGGTATCGCAACAATGCGACCTAAGGCTAGGGTAAGCTCAATTTCTTCGGTTTTTGTGCAAGTCGTAATGGTTGCCAATAACGCTTTTTTAGCCTCATTGAAAGGCATTAAACCATTTGCAGTATCACAGTGTTGCATTCACGATTCTCATGTTTAGCTATTTGATAATTGTGCGGTGTAGCCGCCATCAATTGCATGGCAGCTGCCCGAGATAAACTTGGCTTTGTCACTGAGCAAGAGACCGGTGAGCTCAGCTACATCCTCCGATTGACCAATCACGCCCAATGGCTGCAATTGTGCCTCTTCCTGCAATACCTCGGCTGCGCTGCGCACCGATTGAGCTAGATAATTATCTATCGCTTAGTGAAATAACGGGGTTTCAATAATACCAGAACACACCGCATTGACGCGAATGCCATACTGCGCATAATCCAACGCAGTGGTCTTCGCAATCGAAGCCAACGCAGATTTTGTCAGCTTATACGCAAAAAAATTCCGTTTACCCACAAACGCTTGCTCTGGTCCCATGAGAAAGATGGCACCTCTACCTTGCTAACGCATAACTGGAAGCGTTGCTTTTAACGCTGTATACGCACCCTTTACGTTAATGGCAATAATGCGGTCAAGTGACTCTTCTGAAGTGTCTTCGAGAGTCTCCGATAAGTGGAGCCCGGAATTACAGACTAAACGATCGATTTGCCCCTGGTGTTCAACACATTTTGCAATCGTCGCTTCAACAGCAGCTACTTGGGAAACACCGCAAGGGAGACAAGTAGCGTTCGCTACAGGCTCCGCAAAGTCTTGAATGTAGAGGTTGAAATCCATTGCTCCGGCTGCAACTTGTTGTTTAACAATTGCTAATTCAATACCTGTACTACCACCAGTGACTACAGTAATACATTTGGCCATATGCGGCAGCCCTGTTTTAGTTTTGGGGTTTTAAAGGTTGCTTAGCTTACCGCGTGTTAGACGACTTTTGTAGTGCCTCCACTACCGGTTTTGCTTGTCTGTTGATCCGGTAGATACCCCAATGTTTCTCAGGTTCAGAGGGGTCATCCGAGCCTTTCCAGTCTTCATCAAATGCTTCAAACAAGAAGGTTAATACCCCATTGGCTTGGCTCCAATTGAGTAACGCCTGGCAATATTCTGCTTGCCATGCCTCATTGGCAAAATGCGCTGGAAATGCATGGCCGTTAGCGTTTGTAGTCCAGCCAGCTTCGGTAATAATGACGGGCTTATGCGGAAAACGATCGGCAACATCAAAGTAATTCTGTTCAGTAAAATGCATAGCATGCTCAATCGATTGCGATTCCCACAATGGATAGCTATGTAGCGCCAGCATATCCAAGCATTCAGCGAGGCCGTCGAGATCGCCGCGCGCCCAAGGCACATAGTTCTCACAGAAGGTTACGGGCAAATCCACTTGAGCTTTTAACTGTTGAGCAAAGTGGATAAGGCGAGCAGTGTCAACCTTATGATCGGTCCAATCTACGCTAGCTTCGTTACCAATGGAGATACCCATTGCAACATCAGTATAATCTCTGGCTAATCGCAAAACGCGCTGTAATTCTTCATCGTTATGCTGGCGATTACGCTCAAGCTCATGTTCAGGGTAGGTAGGTTGCCAAGGGCAATTTGGGTTCACCTGTTCTGCCGCCAAATCCATGCCGAGCAGGACTTTAAACGGTAACTGTTCACGGCGAATGACTTCAAGGACGGTATGTGCGTGAGGTCCAGCATCGTAAAGGCGCAGATAGCTCCATTGACCCCGCAATATCTGCAAGTCTTGCAGTATTTCAGTGTAACTAGGGAATATCCCTAGGCTTGGATTCTGTCCGCTGCGATAGCCCGAATAACAAATAGCGTTGTGGTAGGCGATGCCTAATTCTTCAAGTTTGCTGCGTTGGGTCGCAACGTTTGTATTTACCAAAATTTCGGTACTCCATCTTTATCCCAAAGGCCCCAATAGGCGCCTACATCACCTTCCGCGTCGACTTTCCATGCTTCATCAAACGAAGAAAAATAAAATAGCGGTATTTCGCACTGTTGCGTCCAGCGCACGGCATCAATGAAATAACGCATGGCATTGTCTTCAGAAGGTAATGCATCACCTTCTAGACTGCCTTTATTTGGCCAGCCGGTTTCACTAATGACCACAGGTTTGTCTCCAGCCACAGCTTTGGCGCGGTAATACATGTCCTTCATGTAAACGAGGGCATGATCAATCGAATAACCTTCCCAAAAGGGGTAGCAGTTCGCAAAGATGACATCACATGCGTCAGCAACGGCACGATTTTGTTCAAACAGGTAATACGCGTCAACGTAACCTACCGGGATCCCATTGGCTGCCTGTTTCGCTTTTTCGATATAGGTTACCAATTCACTTTCAGACATTTCCTCGCGCAACATCACTTCGTTTCCTACCGCGAGAAGATCAACATGCCCTTGCTGCATTAGCTCAATAGCATTGATTATTTCTCGCTCGTTAGCCTCGAGATCCTCATCAAGCCAGACGCCCACTAGGGTTTTAAAGCCCATTGATTTAGCGATAGCCGGGATTTGTTCGTTGCCTTCTGTACACGAGAACGTGCGGATCCATTGCGTGTGAGGCTGCAGCACAGCCAAGCGTTCGGTGATCTGTTCTTTACTTAACGCTGAGCCTGGGCCTTGCCCTTCGATGTATGGACTAAAGCAGATCCCATGTAGCCCTTGAGTCATGATCGTATCGATAGCATTGCGTTTATCGGCAACGGATAGCTCTGCATGCTGCGCATAGCGGCGGGTGTATAGATTTTTAAGTCGAGACATTAAAGCGGTCCTCAAAAAACGTCAGCTATTGCGCTAACTGTTGTTGAATAAATTCTCGTGAGTCTTTTAGTAACGCTTGGCGAGCGGGTTCGTGCACATACATCATGTGCCCGCCATGGTAGTAGCGGTAATCTATTCTATCCGCTGCAATGCCATGTCGGTTTAGGGTATATTCAGCATCAAAAAATGGTGTCACTAAGTCGTAGTAACCAGAAGCAACTAACACGCGAAGCTGTGGGTTGCTGCGCAGCACTGATGCAAGATCGTGGGCAGTATTGACGTAATGCGGTTCCCAAGATTCACCATCAGGGCGAGGGCTCCAACGCCATTTGGCAGATAAATCCGGATCGCTGGGATTAAGGTATTTACGTTGCCAGTCAATGTTTAAATCATTGCGCATGTAGTGCATTTGCGCAGCTTTGTAGGCAGGAGATATAGCATCGCTAGCGTCACCTTGAGGCCCTGCTGTCACATCATCGCGTTCATCTTTTTGGTAGCGACTGTCAAGCAGTCCAACTGCGACACCTTGCTCGCGCAGTAATTCTTTGGCGAAGCGGTGAGCATTAACTCGCAAATCGACCTGGTCGAGGTAGCGCTCACTGAGTCCAGTGAAAGATTGCATTTCCTTGAGCAAAGCAGTGCGCTGGGCCGGATCCAATAGATTGCCTTGAAAAAGTGCGGGTAATAAGCGTTGCACGGCAAACTCGCGACTCTGCTGAATGAAGTCTTCAAAGCGACCTTGTTTTTCAATTTTACCGTGATACCACGCAGTAGCTGCTAACGTAGGGATATAGGTAATGTAGGAAATGATATTGTCGTCAACATAGGGTGTAGAGCCCTGATAATCCAAGGCTTGTGAGACAAAAATAATCCCATTCACATTAATGACATGTTGGTCCAGTAATACATTGGACACAGCCGCCGCACGTGTCGTGCCGAAGCTTTCGCCGAGTAGAAAGATGGGGGAGTTCCAGCGGTTGTTATCGGTTAGCCACTGAGCAATAAAAGCAGCAATAGAATTTGCGTCTTGCGTGAGCCCCCAAAAATCTTCACCTTTAGCATCACCGATGGCTCGTGAAAATCCCGTGCCGACCGGATCAACAAAGACCATGTCAGTAACATCAAGAATGGTTTCAGGCGCATCTTCAATGGTATACGGAGCATTTCCAGGATGCTGAGCATCACTTGGAACTACAATACGTTTAGGCCCATAACCACCCATATGCAACCATGTTGATGAGGAGCCAGGGCCGCCGTTCCAGATAAAAGTGACTGGCCGCGGTGATTTACTTGGCACGATATAGTCGAACGAAAAAATACTCGCAGTAGGCTGTTCATCTTTGTCGCGCACATAAGTTTCGCCAGCTGAAGCAATGTAGGTTAACGAACGCCCGTTAAATTTGCCTTTATGTTCAGTTTCAAACCGTTGAGCCGAGGGGACCGCGTTCGCTGTAGTTTGCACCGAATCTTCCTGTGCTTGAACGGTAGCAGATAGTTGCAAAACGAGCATAATAAGCCCAACTAGGCTGATAAGCTTAGCAAGAGATAATGTGACACGTGTCATGGATATGGCTCTGATCGATCTTGGAGTTAACTTAGGTTACCACATGTCTTTACCATGGAGTTTCCCGTTGAACCGCACTAAGTTACCAAGTTATCTCATTTCACTTTGCTTAAGCACACAATTTAGCCTCTTAGCTCAGTAAAGCTTCTGCATTCCCTGATTTTAAGGCGTTACCTTGTTGCTTATTAATGGTATTGGTTTCAGTGAGTTAACCGCTTTATAGGAAGAACGTATCTTCATTATTTGTTGAAAGAATGTGCAGTGGTACGACCACTGTGTTGTGCTAAAGCAACAATAAAAATGAGTGATATGTACGCGGAGGCACATGAATCTTATCGTATTAAATGAATCTATTGAGTGTGAGTGGTTCGACAAAGTTGATAAGCGCTGTGCTATCACACCGGTAAGTGTGAAAGCACTCATTCGCCTTGGAATTGAGGTGAGTTTGCAAGCCGGTTCGGGAGAAAAGGCTGGGTATGTGGATGAGGACTACCTCGCTGCTGGTGCAGAGGTTTTTACTAATCCAGGACGCGCACTGAGTACTGCCGATGTGTTTCTTACCGTGAACCCGCCAACCACCAACGCAATTGCATTGGTACCGCAAAATTGCATCGTCATAGGGCACCTAGATCCCTTTTTCCAAGAACCGCTGGTCAAAGCTATCGCTACGCGTGGTTTAACAGCTATATCGGTTGAAATGATCCCGCGCTCGTCACGCGCGCAGAAAATGGACGCACTGAGCTCGCAAGCAAGTCTGGCTGGTTATGTCATGATGCTACAAGCGGCTAATCAATATGCGTCTATCCTGCCCATGATGATGACTCCATCGGGCACTATTAAACCTGCCAAGGTATTTATCATTGGTGCCGGCGTTGCGGGCCTACAGGCGATTGCTACCGCGCGTCGCATGGGAGCCAGCGTGTTGGCCTACGATACGCGCGATGTAGTTGCTGAGCAGGTTGAGTCACTCGGCGCAAAGTTTCTCAAGATCGACATTGGTGAATCCGGTCAGACCAAAGACGGCTACGCCAATGAACTAACGGAAGAGCAAAAACAGCGTCAAGCCGATGGACAAAAGGCAGCAATTATTGACGCTGATATCGTGATCACCACTGCGCAACTGTTTGGGCGCCGTCCGCCGCGTTTGATCAGTGCTGATGTTGTCAAGCAAATGCGCCCCGGCAGCATTATTGTCGATATGGCTGCGCAATCGGGTGGCAACGTTGAAGGATCGGTTACTGGTGAGACAGTCATTCAACAGGGGGTGAAAATTATCGGTAACGGCGATTGGGCGCAGCAGGTAGCCAAAGCAGCGACTGATATGTACGCAAACAATTTGCTCAATCTTATTGACGAGTTCTTTAACGCAGATAGCAAAAATCTAGAGATTAATTTCGAGGATGAAATTATCCGCGGCTGTGTGGTTACCCATGCAGGTGCTATTTGCAATGACATGTTAACCAAGGCGTATTCGGAGTAAATCACTATGACCATGATCTATCTACTTTTTATAGTCGTGCTCGCTGCGTTTCTGGGTTTTGAGTTGATCCGTAAAGTACCAGCAACATTGCACACACCGCTTATGTCGGGGGCTAACGCAATATCCGGTATTACCTTGGTTGGTGCGATGGTCTCTGCTGGAGCAGAACAGCAATGGCTAACCACAGTTTTAGGCACTGCGGCAGTAACCTTAGCGACCATCAATGTGGTCGGCGGCTATCTGGTCACTGATCGTATGCTAGGCATGTTCAAAAAAAAGACGTCGGGAGATAAGCCATGAGTACATCTATTTTGCTCGTAAATGCAGCTTATATTCTTGCTGCCATCCTATTCATTTTAGGGTTAAAGCTGCTTAGTCACCCGGCTTCTGCACGCAAAGGCAACGGGGTATCGGCCCTTGGTATGCTATTAGCCGTTGTCGTAACCTTATTGGACCAAAACATCATTAGCTATCACTACATCGTTGGTGGCATGCTGCTTGGTGCTGCGATCGGCGCATGGGCAGCACGTACTGTACAGATGACGGCAATGCCACAAATGGTGTCATTGTTCAATGGTTTTGGTGGCGCAGCGTCCTTGCTGTTAGCGTGGGCCGTAGTCAATGAGTTTGCTGTGAGTGGTGAACATTCCAATGCTATTTTCTTGCTTGTTTCATTACTTTTTACGTTGATTGTTGGAGCCATTACTTTCTCAGGTTCGCTTATTGCTTGGGCTAAGTTAGGAGAAAAAATAACGACTAAAGCCGTCGTATTTACTGGACTGCGAGAACTTAGCTTATTGCACCTATTGGGGATGCTAATTCTGGGTTACCTTTTTGTGGTAGAACCACATAATCCGCTTTGGTTATGGTTGATTATTGGAGTAGCGCTGAGCTTTGGTTTTTGGGCCACAATTTCAATAGGTGGCGCTGATATGCCGGTGGTTATCGCCTTACTCAATAGTTACTCTGGGATTGCAGCAGCGTCTGCTGGGCTTGCCGTCAACAATACGATCCTAATTGTGACGGGTTTATTGGTAGGTGCATCTGGGCTTATTCTAACTAACATCATGTGTAAAGCGATGAATCGCTCATTGATGAATGTTCTGTTGTCAGGTTTTGCCACTCCAGTTGAAAGTAGTGCACAGATAGAGGGGGAGATCAGGCCCTTATCGGCACAAGATGCTTATTATGTGTTAGAAGCTGCTCAATCAGTACTGGTTGTGCCAGGCTATGGTATGGCCGTTGCCCAAGCTCAGCATGCGGTGCGTGAACTTCAGATATTGCTGGAAGACAATGGCGCCAATGTGGAATATGCCATTCATCCAGTGGCGGGCCGGATGCCGGGGCATATGAATGTTCTGCTAGCCGAGGCGGATGTACCTTATGATCAACTCATGGAAATGGATGATGTTAATCCACGCATGCAAAACTATGATGTGGTCATTGTGATCGGGGCGAATGATGTAGTAAATCCGGCTGCAAAAGAGATGCAAGGTAGTCCAATATACGGTATGCCGGTCATTGAAGCGTATCGTGCAAAGACGGTTTTCGTGCTCAAACGTTCGGCCAATGCGGGCTTTGCTGGTGTGGACAATCCTTTGTTCTTTAAAGAGAACACGCGGATGATTTTGGGCGATGCTAAAGAGTCTATCAATACAATGGTGAAGGCATTTAGTGACGACTAGTTAGCCATCGCAAATAATCGTTGTGTGGCAAAAAACTTCCAGCGGTGAAGTAAAAAGCACGCTTTTTATCGCGTGCTTTTTTAATGCATTATTTAAACCCAGTGAATTCCGTCAAAGGGTTCGCGTCGCCGTTGCTGGGGCTATTCCAGCAGCTCTGGTGGCTGGTCCAAAGACCGCTAATTGACCAACAATGAGCAGGCTCACAATTCCGACCGGAATATAGAACCAATCCAACGGTGTTAGGTTAAACCAATCCACCAAGAGCAAATTTAGGCCGATGGTTAGCAACGTGCCCAGGGCAACACCACATAAGCTAATTAGTCCATTTTCCAGCATGAAGTAGCGTTTAATGGCGCCTTTGCTGGCCCCTAGTGCGCGCTTGGTACCGATTTGCTTGATCCGCTTTTGCACACTAAAGCTCGCCAGACCAACGATGCCAAGGGCAGTTATCAAGGTTAAGCAGATGATCACTGTGAGCAAGATCTTGATCATGGCATTGTGTTGGCGATAACTGTTTTCACGGGTTTCGGTTAACGTGCTCAAGTTGCGAATAATTCGTCCAGATGCTCGATTTGCAAGTAACTCCTCGACTTCAGGCATTAACTTGTCTCGCAATCCATCTTCGCTGCGGATCAAATAGCGAACTGACTGAAACCCAAGGTTTTCCGGAGATAGCATCGCGTTTTCAAGGTTGTTCCAGCCAACCCAAGGCGCTTGTAATTGATCGACCACGCCAATCACGGTCATCGGTTCGTCATCGCCAATATAAACGATTTGTCCAATCGCAGCGTCAACCGACTCAAACAGGCTCTCGGCCAATGCTTGCGTAATAATAACTGACTCTGGCCAATCTGGCTGGGAGGGCCCGCGCCAACGAACTTCATTGGTGTTGAAGTTACGTCCGGCAACCAATTCCAGATCCAAGGTTTCTAAACCGTGCTCATCGACCATGTAAACGGCAGTGCCAGTACCTTCAATATCGGCGCCAGGTTCAGTTGCTAACGACATAGACCAACCACCACCACTGATAGGGATTGCGTTTAATTGAATTGCGTTAATAACGCCAGGCAGAGCGCGTAGTGCCAACAAGTCTTCAATGGCGGTTGCTTTAGCATCATAATCGCTGCCGTAACCGGTGCTGGTAATGTAAAAAGTATTCGCTTCGTCCAGTCCGCTGGCGCGTTGCATCATTTTGTCGCGTTCAAGAACGATAGATACGCTGTTGATCACAATGGTCATGGTGACTGCGATTTGCAAAGCGATTAAAATTGCACCGACTTTATTGCGCATCAGTGCTCGCCACATGGGCCCTAATTCTAAATGTGAGATATTCATAAACCGGCCTCGTTAAGATTTAAGTTGTGCAGCGGGTTGCACTTGGCACGCTCGCCAAGTGGGATAAACCCCGGCGAGAATGCTGCTAATAAGTGCTAGTAGGAAGGCAAAGCCGACCATGGTGAAATCAAGCTTGACCAAATTGCGCATGAAATCGCCGTATAACAATTTGATCCCTTCTAAGCCGACATACGCAAACAGCAAACCCAGAAAGCCGCCGAGTATACCTATGCACGCAGTTTCAATAATGTGTTGCACGAAGATGTCTTGCTGTGATGCGCCTATGGCTCGACGCAAGCCAATTTCTGGCGACTTACGACTGAATTTGGCGAGCAATAAGCCGACAGTATTGACCAAGCAGACGAATAAAAACATAAAGGCTAGCCACAACATGATTTGTGCATCGTCAGCAACAACCTCTTCGTTTTCTAGCCACTCCATGACATTTGACAAGCGGTTATTGAGTGGGCGTTCAAACCGACCTAATAGTTTTTGTTCTTCAACATAGCTGTTGAGAAAGGTCATGTAGGCATTTTTATCCTGTTCAGTTGGTAACTCCGCCCAAAACTGATAGTTAACACATTCTGAATTTAAGAACGCCTGGAAACCTTCACCTTCGGGAGACTTCCAGCAATTAGTGTTGCCGCCAGTGCCTAACTCCAAGGCTTGCTTAAAGTAGAAGGGCATGAAGACGTCTTCAATATCATTAAAGGCACCAACAGTGACGTCATAGAATCGCGGCACGGGTTGCCAATCATTTAGTACGCCGACAACCTGAAAGTTATTGTCAGCGATGCGTATTGTGCGTCCAATCGAATTTTCACCACCAAATACGCGTTCATTCAACGCTTTACTCAGTACGACGACGTAGCTGCCATTTTCATCATCACTTGCAGACCAGCCATTGCCATACAGAAACGGCGTGTCGAACATAGCAAAGAAGTCAGCATAACTTAGGCGCAATGAGCCCATAAACGGGCGAACATCGGGGTCTTGCGGTTCAATTACCGCGCCAGAGCTAGCGGTTGCAGTTTGGCGAAAGGCAGCCTTGGCTTGCATTAAATTAATAGCGTCGCGAAAAGTCACTTGATCAGGTGGCTCGTTGGGTTCGCGAGCGGGTTGATGGGGGCTCCAACTGTCTAACTGGACATAATACAACTGGTCACTTTTGTGCGGGATCGGGTTGGATGACATCAAGTAATTGACTGTCACTACTGATACGCTGGCACCAATACCCAACGCAATAGCAATGACCATCAGCGAGCTTAAAATTGGGTTACGTCGCATGCTGGCAAAGCCAAGCCGGAGGTAGTAAGTAAACATAGTCGAACTCCTAAACCGCAATTTTAGTGGCCATGGCTTCTTCGGCCATGCCTTCGCTAACGCGACCGTCACGCACGAAAATATTACGTTTAGCCTGCTGAGCCAAATGTGGATCGTGGGTGACCATCACAATAGTGGTGCCCGATTGATTGATTTCATTGAGCAGTTGCATAACGGATTGCGCCATCTTGGTATCTAAATTCCCGGTCGGTTCATCGGCGAGCAGAAAGCGTGGCTCGCCAGCGAGTGCTCGGGCAATCGCGACCCGTTGCTGTTGTCCACCAGACAACTGTGATGGCAAATGCTTCATGCGTTTTGCCAGACCAACCATTTCCAAGCTATTTTCAATACGCTTTTTTCGCTCCGCACTAGAAAACCGCCGATAGCGCAGAGGCACATCAACATTATCGAATAAATTGAGCTCTGGAATGAGGTTGAAATTCTGAAAAATAAAGCCGATTTTTTCGTTACGGACTCGGCTGCGCTGCTTGTCGGATAAGTGGGTTACATCTTGTCCATCCAAGGTATAACTGCCGCCATTGAAGGTCTCTAATAATCCAGCAATATTCAAAAAAGTGGTTTTGCCGGAGCCCGACGGCCCGGTAACTGCAACAAAGTCGCCTTCATCTACAGTGAGATTAAAATCTCTCAACGCATGGGTTTGCACGCTATCGGTAATAAATGTTTTGGTTAGGTTGTGCATGGTTAACATAAGTGTTCCTTGTCGCTTGCTTTTATTGGGTGATCAGCACAGTGTCTGCGCCGTTAAATTGGTCTGTGGATGAAATGATTATTTGGTCGCCAGCGTTGAGTCCGTGCGCGATTTCAACGTCAGATAAACTGCGTGCGCCGGTGCCTATCACGACTTTTCTGGCAATATTATCGTCGACTTTATAGGCAATCTTGCCGGCCCCCGATTCTAAGAACTGCCCACGTTTTACCAATAAAACGTCGGGCTTATTTTCCATTAATATGCGCGTAGTAAGACGCTGATTCTGGCGCAAACCGGTCGGTTTTTCGACGCTGTTGCCAGTTTCATCGGTGGCGGTAAATCGCACCCGTCCAGTGACTTGATTGTTTTCAATTTCAGGTGAAATAGTCACTAGCTGCGCAGGGTGCGACGTACCATTGATAGAAACTGTGGCGGGCATGCCAATCGCGAGGTCATCGGCGTAACTTTCGGGAATATCGACCTCTAGTTCAAATTCGGTAAGGTCAACGACGCTAAGCAAAACCTGATTGTCGGCGACTTGGTTCTTTTGCTCGACGGCTAAATTACCCACGATGCCATTCACCGGAGAGAGGACCTTGAGTTCGTTGACTTGGCGCTCTAAGTCTTGGACCAATAAGCGCTGGCGGTCAACGATTAGCTCTCGACTACGGATCTCAAAAGCTAGGCTTTCAGCATCAAGTTCTGCGTCCTGTACCGCGTGCTGATGCACCAGTTGCGCGTTTTGTAGGTCATCGTTCGCTTTTTCATGGTCGATGGAGCTTATGGATTGGGTCGCAAACGCTTTATCGGCACGGCGCTTTTCACGATCCGCAGCGATAAGTGCAACCTTCGCTATGTCAACCGACTTTTGATTTTCCAACATGGCTTTTTTAGCGCTGATCCGCTCGCGTGAGAGTGCAGTCTCATTTTCTTCGAGCACTGCGCGTTCCTGACTCAGTTGATTAGTCAACTCTGGGCTCTCTATTACTGCCAAGGTTTGACCGAGCATGACGTTGTCGCCAGCCTCAACTAGTAAAGTAATTGTACCGGAAGCCGGGCTATATAATGTTGGGCTGACAGCCGCTACAACACGCCCTTGTACGGAAAGGTCACGTTGCAAGTCGCCACGAGTCACTGTGGCTATACGCAGGCGGTCGAGCGGCACTGAAGCACCCGATTGACTCCACGCACTTACGGCAGGGGATAGGTAATACAAAGCACCAATTACGGCTAACCCCGAGGCTAGCGCAATAGTCCAGGTGTTCTTTTTGCGTTTCGGCGCAAGTACTTCATCCTGCGCGCTGGTATCTTCAATTTTCATTTAACTGACCTGAAATTAACAATCACAAGCTAAGTCGAAGATAAAGCGCGAAAAGTTTAAACCGGAAGAAATTAAAATTAAGTTGTACGGTTGATAGCGTCCTTAATCACTTTTTTTGTGCAGTAAAAATTGCTTCTGAAATGAGTTCATATTAATCTTCACGCCAGTAGCCGTATGGCTATGCAGTAAGCAAAAAGCACAGGGAAAGTGAAAAATATCGAGTCAATTGGCTCGAGGAGTTCAGGAATGTCCATTCCATAAATCTCATCACCTTGTCATCTCTGTTTAATCTTGCTTGGAAGTATAAGTTGGCAGATTTTGCCATTAGACAAATGTGGAAGTCGTAGTGCGTTTAACAAATTTCTTTAGAAAAATTTCAATCATTTTAGTTATCAGTTTCTTAATGGCAGGGTGTGCGGCAAACCGACAACCTCACATTGCTCTCGATACAAATCAATTAGCCGATACCAACAAAGTTTTTGGGGTTTTGGTTCAATACCCAGAGAAGGCGGCAACGACTCACATTTATGGTGCTAGCTGTTTGCTTTGCTATGGTGTGGCGGCCGCAATGACATCAAAGCTTGATGATCATCTGGAATCACAAGTTTCTACGGAAGAGTTAGCTAGTTTAAAGGATCTTGTATTTACCCGATATTTTGAAAAAGCAACTAATAAAGACAACGTTTACTGGGTAGAACTCAATGGACGGCTGGATAATTTACCAAAGTTTAAGAAAACCCAAGGCTATGCTAATCGAGACTTTCGCTCTCTCAGGGGCAAGCTTGGAGTGGATGTTTTAGTAGTTTTACAAGTAGACGAGCATGGGGCTTTTAGAAGCTTTAGCGGGTATATTCCCAATGGAGACCCTAAGGGCTATATCAAGGGTACTTTATATGCAGTCGATTTGCGGTCTAATGCTTATGTCCATTATTTGCCTTTTTCACAGTATGTGCAGCCTGAGGGTTACTGGGATGAGCCACCCACTTTCCCGAGTGTAACAACCTCTTATTATCAGGCCGTAGAAAACATCAAAATGCAGATTGAAAAAAACTTATAGGTTAATAGTGTGAAGTACTGGTTAGTTTTTGGCTTGCTGCTTGTTGTCGCGGGATGTGGCAGTACTCCTGTTAGAGATGGCTATGCACACCACATTAATTTACTCAACTCATCGTCCCTTAACACTAAGGCTTTGAACTTGCAGTTTATAGACGTTGATAAGATTGATGTACGCGGAGTCTATGATAAAAATGATACGGTGGGTGATAGTACTGTCTTGTATCAAGGTGGAGCTGGAGTGGTTGGCTTAATCGCCCAAGTAGGGATCCATTCGGCGATGGTCAATTCACAGCGTAATAAACGCTTGGACGCCGCCCAGAAGGCTGCCAACGACGCAATTGCGCCATTGATACAGGAAGTATCAGATATGTCCTTATTGGGATTGGTGTCACCGTCGCTGCAAAATGCTTTTCAAACAACACAGCACGGTGAACCTACCATCACTCTTGAGCCTATCTTTTACAGTTCACAAGACATGCAGCGCTTGTCGTTGAACATGATTGTTTCGTTAACACAAGTGAATTCTGCGAAACCCAACGCCAGAAAGGTTTTATATCGTAACTTAGTTAAAGTACATGCACCCGTAACCGATGGGCTGTTTGACCAACGTGCCAACAAGGTAGATAAATCATTATTAGAGAGAACGTCGGCGGCTATTTTGAATACTGCAATTAAAATAGCTGTCGATGATATTTCAGGTAAGTTTTCCGAGGTTAACGGTTCTGATAGGAGTTTTGTTTTCAAAGACGGTGAAGCAAACAGGATTATTCGTGGCGTAAAGGTGGCAGAACGCTGTGGTTTCGATGTTATACGAAATTTGCATCAATGGTATGTCGCAATTCCAAGTAAGCACGAAGCATATGATCAAAATAAACTGTGGTATTCAGACTTTATTTGTCAGACTGCTAATACTGCTTCATGACCAGATGTTGCGGTTGCTATTGCGTTAGTTTCATTCAACAGGGTTGGATTAGTTATACCGCAATATAAGTAAGCGCAGAAACTTACAGCTTTTAGTCGGAATAAAACTGCTATCATAATGATATGAATAGTAAACGTTACGAATGACAGTGGAATCAGAAAACGCCTTACTTAAAACGCTAGTTGATAAGATTAACAACGACACCCTTGTACTTCCAACCTTGCCTGCAATCGCAATGCGAGTGCGCGAAACTGCGCAAGATCCTGACGTTAATCTGAATAAAATGGCCGATGTGATTGCTTTAGATCCGTCACTCAGTGCGCGCATCATTAAATTAGCCAACAGCGCTTTGTACGCCCGTAATGTAAAGGCTGAAACAGTATCGCAAGCCGTTAACCGTATCGGTTTGGTGCAGATCAAAAACAATGCGATGGCGCTTGCTATGGAACAGCTATTTCTTAGTACCCACCCTTTGATCAAACAATATTTGGATCAAGTGTGGGAGCGCACCGTTAATGTAGTCGCGCATGCGCTTGCTATTTTTGAAACGTATAAACGGCAAAAAGGCAAAATTTCTCTGGATGCAGATGTTATGACCTTGGCCTTGTTGTTACACAATATCGGAGTTCTGCCAATCTTAACTGAAGCAGAACGGTTGGGCTCCGCATCGGTTACTCCCACTTTTTTAAATCAGGCTATTCAAAAACTGTCTGGGCGAATTGGCGGTGAAATTACTCGTGAATGGGATTTTGATGAGGGCGTGGTGCAAGTTGCTGAACATTGGCGCAATCTCAAAGTACAAAATCCAGCCGTAAGCTATTTAGATTTTGTGCGCATAGGTGCTGTTGCGAGCGGATACTTAAAAAGCCGGAAAGACGCGATAGTTACAGATAGCGTTAACAAGCAAATTATCAATTCAATTGATGACGTTGAAAGTGAAGACTTCTTTTGCTTAGTTGAGGAAAAAAAGTCTTTGTTTACATAACGCAAATGTTTCTAGCATCAAGAACCGTGGTTGTTAGGCTTTGCGTGTTGATTAAACATTCACTGACCGTGTGAAAGTTGTTTAATACGACGGATTAATTGATATCTAGTTCCACCTTCGAGTTCATGACAGTGCTGAGAAGGCAAATAATAATAAACTGTTTAGCTCTTCTGACGGCACGGCGGTTTTCGCGCCACAAAGCAACTCAAACCGGTTTTCTAACCCTAATTGTGCTAGCTCTTTCGTTAGGTCTGTCTTTAGCCGTTCAATAACACGCTCTATACTGTCCTCATTCGTATTCGAGCATAACCCGACAAAACTGTATTTTTCATATCGCCCCACAACGTCAGAGCCGCGCATGGATTGACGAAATGTTGAACCAAAACGGGTCATTAGCTCCTGATAAAGCTTTTGTTCGTTATGTTCGTCGATGTGTCCAGCAATATGAAAAAACACGAGTGAAACAGGAATATTATTCTGCTGAGCGTATCGCATGCTAATATTGCCTAATTCGAGGAAGGCTTCTTTAGTTGAGATACCTGTTTCAGAATCGATTGCCGGCGATGTTGCGATGATTAATTCTTGTTCAACAAGCGTTGATAATTCGCGTAATATTTGTTGTTCATCAGTACTTAAATTTCGTGCTCTTTGGTCAATCAAGCATAGCGTACCTAACTTACTACCATTCGGGTGAATAAGCGGCTGACCTGCATAAAAACGAATATGAGGCTCCCCGGTAACTAGTGGGTTGTCTTCGAAACGATTATCTTTTAGCGCATCGGGTACGATCAGGATTTGGTCTTGTTGTATGGCGTGGGTACAAAAAGAAATATCGCGAGGCGTTTCGTCGACATCTAATCCAACCCTAGACTTGAACCACTGACGGTTTTCATCGATCAGGCTAACAAGTACCGTAGGCATATCTAAAAGATTGCTCGCGAACTTAGTGATCCGATCGAACCGTTCTTCAGGCGGTATGTCCAAAACGCTGAGCGATTGCAACGTTTTGAGTCTTATGTTTTCTGTAAGTACCATGAAGCACCACCTGTAATTGCAAAGCTCATTCTACGTAGAATGTTTGTAATAATATCAACTTATACTGTTAGTGAGGCTTGAGAGTTCACTTCTTCATTTTTCGCGAAGTACAAAAATAGTACACAGATTAATCACTTTCACTTGATATGACCTTGCTACCTATTTAGTATTTTCGATGTTGTATGCATTACAGCGAAACAATAATTAAAAAAAGCATTTTTCTTAGTCAAAAATGCAACTAAAGGAAGTGAAAAATGAAAAAGTTAGTGAAGTCTCTTCTAATGACGACAGTGGCTGGCGCGATGAGCCTTGGCGTATCGGCAACTGAAATTCTTGATGATATTGAAAATGCACCGAATCTAATTACAGTTGGTGCGCCGGACGATCCTTTGTACGCTAATGCGGGTGAGAATTTGCGCAATGGTGTTGGTTCCATATTTATCCAGTTCAGCAATGGTGGTGGCTTTATTTGCACTGCAAGCGCGATCAGTAAAACGCACATCCTAACTGCAGCTCACTGTGTTAGAAATGCTGGTTCGACGCTATCGCGTTTGCGCTTTGTTTTGACTGCTGGACTTGATCAGCCAATGATTCTTGATGCAAAGTCATTTGCTGTACATCCATTTTACGATATTTTAAATCCTTTCCTAGGCGCTTTCGCGCATGGTGATATCGCTGTGGTTGAACTTGCTCAGCCATTACCGGACGAAATTGAAACATATGAACTTTACCGTACTCCTGATGAGTTCGGCTCGGAAACCCGTCACTATGGCCATGGCCGTTCAGGTAAGGGCAACAAAGGTGCAACAGGCGACGCCGATTTTTTCTATGCTAGAACGGGTTTAAACCAGTATGAGCAGGTACTCGAACCATTCTTAGGAACAGGCATTGACGATCAGTTATTACATGACTTTGATAGTGGTGGTAGCAAGCATAATGCAATGGAATGGTGGTTCTCATCTGATTTCCGTTGCAATAAAGAAAACGAAAGCAACCCGGGTCAGGCTCGTGATGGTAAATGCTCATCTCATAAAGATGGTAGTTACCCTGATTTCAAAGGTTATGGGGAATTTGAAACGGGTGTTGCGCCTGGCGATTCTGGTGGTCCAGGCTTCATCAATGGTAAAATTGCAGGTGTTCACTCGTTTGGATTTACGCATGGTTGCGACAATATAGCTAAGGGGACGGATTTTACCTGTGGACTAGATAGTTCATATGGTGAAATGTCAGGTGATACAAGGGTTTCTTACCATGCTGCTTGGGTTGACGCAGTGGTTGCAGGTGTTGTGTCATCGACTTCAATCCCTGAAGTTGCGGCGACTCAAGGAAACGGCAACGCTCCAGCAGCAGACGTTGCAGAGCGTGTTGGTGAGCGGGCTAAGTTCTTTGTTGAGAATGTTGTCTCTGCGCACATGAAAGGTAAAGCTAAGGTTCAATAATACCTTCGTTTTATTGTTGATTAGATATATCCGACAAAGCCGATGGTTTCTCGCCATCGGCTTTTTTGTTCACTACCTGATTGGGAGATATTCTGAATGTTTAAAAATACATTGCTTGATGCACAACATTAGCTAATGTTTGTTGGAATGAGAGAAGCTTGTTCTTTTCTGGTGTTAAGTTAGCGGAGAGCTTTAATCATTGAATTTCAATGTTAATACGCTATAGTCGTACTTAGTAAAACCTGTACTTTTGGACAGGCGAACTTGGTTTAATAAGTTCTGTATTCTGTTAGTGCACATCAATGGTGATGAGCTAAAAGGAGAATTTATGAAAACCAATAAACTTATGTTCGTTGCTGCGTTAGTTGTGGTCGCAGGTGTTTCTCACGCTGTTGTTACTCAACCTCAGCCTATTGTCGTCAAGGAATCAAAGGAGTTTGTGGACGTTTGTAAGCTGTTCCCGGAGACGTGCAGTGAAGAATCAGATGGCATGGGGAATGGCGGAGGAAACGAACCACCTATGTAACGTGTGGATATATTCGTTGTAAGAGATTTCATTCAGCAGTTTGGGCTGTACTTGCAGGTTATGGCATGTTTGGCCTACATCCTTAATTTCCGACGCGCAGATACATTTGTTTATCTGTGCGTTGGTATTCTGTTACTTACCCCAGCCCATTACGTGTACGAGCAGTATCTTTTAGAGTTAGCAATACTCCCAGAAAATCAGGCGTTCGTGCGCAATGCTTGGTACATTGGCTTCGCGATTACTGATATCGCTTTCGTGGCAATAGTGGTATTACTGGCGCGCAAAGCTCAATTGAAGTTTGATTTTGCGTCCAAAGTATTGGCCTACAGTTTTGTTAGTCTCGCGTTTATCCAGTTATTTCGTTACGTTGACAGGATCGTTTTGGAAACCGACATGTTAGGTTGGTTTTATCGAACCTCTGTGCCGACGATCAATAGCGGTGTCACTCTACTAATTGTGGTTTTTACTTTAGGTATGATCGCGGCTGATGGTAGGCGTGATTAAACCTTTAATAGTTCGGGCATTTGCCTAATGTCTGCCTCTACTTTCTCAATTCCTGCAGAATTAAACGGTCACGTCTATTTGGTTGGTGGCGCGGTTAGAGACAAATTACTCGGGCGTAAACCAAAAGATAATGATTATGTCGTAGTGGGTAAAACACCCGAGCAAATGGAGGCGTTGGGCTTTATCGCTGTGGGGGCTGATTTCCCCGTTTTTTTGCATCCGCAAACTAAGCAGGAGTTCGCTTTGGCGCGTACAGAGCGAAAGCAAGGCAGGGGATATAAAGGATTTATAGTCGATGCCAATGCAAATGTTACTTTGGAGCAGGACCTTGCGCGTCGAGATCTGACAATCAACGCAATGGCAATGACCTTAGATGGAGTATTAATCGACCCCTTTGGTGGAAGTAACGACCTACAGCAAAAGCTTTTACGCCATACTACATTGGCATTTGTCGAAGATCCGGTACGTGTATTACGCATTGCCAGATTTTACGCGCGTTTCGGTGATGATTGGACAATTCATGGGTCAACGCAAAACCTCATAGCTAACATGCAACAAAGTGGTGAACTGGAGTTTTTGGTTGCTGAGCGTGTTTGGGCAGAGACTGAAAAAGCCTTATCAGAGCCTCATCCACACTTATATTTCTATGCATTGAAGGGGCTGGGGATTTTTCCTGAAATTGAAGCTATGCAGGGTGTTGAACAGCCCGCGGAATATCATCCTGAGGGAGATGTGTTAACTCACACCATGTTGGCTCTTACTCGAGCCGCTGAGTTGGAGTGCGATACACAAACGCGGTTTGCCGTTTTGATGCATGATTTTGGCAAGTCGGTATGCTTTGAGCGCAATGGAGATTTACACGGTCATGAGGCAGCAGGATTGGAGCCGATAAAAGCATTTTGCCAGCGCTGGCGCGTACCCAATAAATTTCGAGAGTTAGCTTGCTTAACCAGCCAATGGCATACCCATTGCCATAGGATTACTCAACTTAAACCACAAACCCTGTATAAGTTTTTGATCCTAGGGATGGATGCTGTGCGACAGCCATTAAGATTTGAACAGTTTTTAATGGCTTGCCAATGTGATGCTCAAGGACGAGGACCAAGTGCGCGTACCAAACCATACCAACAGGCAGAATTTGCACGACAATTAGTTCAGCATTTGGCGCAATTTGACCACGCTAATGCTGCAAAAAAGGCTATCGCGGCAGGATTAGAAGGTGCGCGCATTGGCGAGTCTGTGCGCCGTGATGAACTTGAATATTTAAAGACTTTTTAGCTTTTCATTTGCACTGTCCGCTCTTGCATTGCACGTTTCAAGAGCTCCTTCTTCATGCAACGATAGATGCGACGTATAGAGCTTGCTAAGCAGCTGCCATTGTTCCTGAAGTACGTAATGATGCATTGATGAGTTGGGCGAGCCGCCACTGTCTATCCATCTTAAAACCGCGCATTTTTGCATTTCTTGGCGCTTATCATTCGCCGCGGCTATAGCTTGGATAGACCAATTCCAGGTACTTTCTGGATAAATTTGCGCAACAAAACGAGAGTTTTCGATCGCCTTTTTCCATTGTTTCTCTTGTAAATATATCAGACCTATATTTTCTAACGCTGATGCTAGCTCAACGTCATTAATTGATAGATTTACCGCTTTTTCAAAGTCACGACGGGCATGTTCAACCTCTCCCATGCGCAATAATACTAGACCTCGACGCCGATACACGGTGGGATAACGCTCTCCAATTGCAATCGCTGATTTATAGTCAGCCAAGGCCTTGTATAGGTTACTTTCCACATCGGTAAGCCTTACCCAAGTCAGGCCTCTGTCGACCAACACGCCATAGCGGATGCTATCATCAGCCGTGGCGACTAAATCAGTAAAAACTTCTATGGCTTGCTCAAATTGCTTACTGTCGAGCATAACCCGGCCTAATCCCCATTTAGCGAGCGCTTTGGTTGCTGGGAATTGAGAGGCCTTGTCAAACTCTCGTTTGGCAACAGTAAAATCCTTTTCGTCGAGAAAGTGAATGCCCTGCAAAAGGTGTGAAGAGCCGCTATCTGAATGGTCCTCAAGTGAGGTCTGCATCACGCGCAATTCTTCACTGTTAAGCGGCGCCTTTTGCAGATACTTCTCAGCTACATACAATGCCTTGTCTAAAGAACTGCTATTTAGTGCAAGTGCTTCAAACGATTGCTTAAATTGACTCATGTCATTAAACGATGCTTGCGTGCGCAGTTTGAAAGACTCACTTTCAGACTGTAATTGCTCTGTTTGCTCTCTCAACTCCTGCATTTCTGCACGTAGTGCTTTAAGTTCTTCACGATTGGTTGAATACTCAAGTGCTGCGTAGTAGAACGCGGTCGCGATTGCTAACACAATTAGCAACGCAGCGGTGAATGTGAGTTTTGCTTTGCGTCGACTTTCCTCTAAGTGAGCAACTGCTGCTTCGATGTCCTTGTGCATTTATTCAGCTCCTTTAGCTGCTTTGACTATGTTTGTGGTTTTGTCACAGAACTGCAGAAAAGTCTTAATTGCGTCTCCACCGCAGGAAACCTCAGAAATACTCTGTAGAAATACTTGTTTGTCATCTACGACAATCGAGCAAATAGTGAGCTTCGAAACACATTTCTCTGATGTATTTACCACCAGAAAAATAAAAATTACGCCGATAAGCATCAACCCGAACAGTACGACGAAGAACCACGGTTCAATCTTGTCTTTGGGGAAAAGATAAAAGGCAGATATCGCAACACCGATCATTAGGGTGATGATCAACCCGACTAAGAAACGTCGGTTTTTAAGGTTCATATTAATAATGTCTAACTTTACCTGCTCATAGCGTTTAGCAATTGTTTCCGCATCCCAGTGCTGGATGTTGCTCATCAGTCACCTCCATTTCAATCTTGAAAACTGTGATAACGCCTATCCGCCCTTATAATATAGATTAAATATTGTTCAATGTTTGCTTTTTTTCCTCTTTGCAGATGTGTTTTGGCATATTCGAATGGAGATAAAAATCACAAATAAAACTTACCGGCTAAAAGGTTTTAAAATTGACCTATTTTATATTCTATTTTAAACGTCAAAAAATGACGCGCTTAATCGTTATAGATTTCATTGCTTGGTTTATACTAACGTTTCTAATATCACGGTCTGTATTTATAAAATAAGGCTGTTGTGGGTGTTTCGAATTCTTTTGTTAATGTATTGTGAATTTGCGCTATCACAGTTATATTAATCTTCTTAACTCTTCTTAAATATTTAAGTTGATGCACTTCGGTTATGCTACTAACCATTAGCCAATTAAAGTAGAGGGCGTTGTCATTAAAGGAAAAATGAATCTCAAACAGGTTGCTAATGCACTAGGCGTATCTACAGCAACAATCTCTAATGCCTTTAATCGGCCAGATCAATTATCAGCGAAATTGCGCGAGCGCATTTTAACGGAATCGGCCAAATTGGGATATCACGGACCTAACCTCGCTGCACGAACGTTGCGTCGTGGCGAGTCAGATGTGATCGGTGTCATGTTGTCTGATTCCTTAAGCTATAGTCTATCTGACCCGGTAGCGAGTCAGTTATTGCAGGGTATCGCTGACGTCTTGGTGGAAAAAAACAAGCACATGTTGTTGTTGTCCAGTCATGTCGATAATTCTGAACAACGCGGCGCAGAATCATTGCCAGATGGTTTTATTCTATATGGCACAATTAACGATGAGACTTACGAGCGGATATTGCGTACCGGAAAACCTCTTGTAGTAGTGGATTTCGACGGTGGCACATCTGCCTCGGTCAACATTGATAATCAACAAGGCGCCTACCAAATAGCGAATCTTGCGATTGGTACTAATGACGAAGTTGCGATCCTCGGACTGAGGTTGATCGATTCCAATCGCGTGTGTCGCTTGACTCAGGATGATATTGAAATTGAGTATAAAGAAATATCCAGAGATCGGTTGGCAGGTTTTTTTAAGGCCGCTAAAGAAGTAGGTCAGAATATTCCTGCTGATGCAATTTGGAATATTCCTCTTAATACTCCATCTAACGCAGAAATCGCGGCACGAGAAGCATTAACCAGAACCCCGCGACCGAGTGTCCTTCTTTGTATGAGTGATGTAATAGCATTATCTGCAATTAGAGTTGCCAAAGGGCTTGGGTTGCGCGTACCCGAAGACGTTTCGATAACCGGCTTCGACGGGATCCCGGAAGCAGAGCGTTCAACCCCCGCGCTGTCTACCGTATGTCAGCAAAGTATTGAAAAGGGCAAGTTGGCAGCGACGATGCTGCTGTCGGGTGAGAACAAACAAGTGGTATTCGCCACTCGCGTGGTGGAGCGCGACTCAATTCGATCGCGCTGAACGATTACCTTGCTTAATATTGAGCGCGTAGCCAACTAACCTGATAAGGCGCTAGAACTAGGTCTTGATCGAAGTAATCGTATTCCACGTTTTGGAGTAGATCTTGTAGTTTTCGATGACCAATGGTCTCCAAAACTTTCTTATCAACTCGCTGTGTATGCTCGCTGAAGTTATGTAACGCGAGCAGCTTTTCACTGCTTTCGTTGAGCCGCAAGAAAGCAAACACATGAGGATTGTTAGTCACCAAAATTTGAGTGTCTGCCTCGCCTAGTATTGGCAGCGACTTGCGTAACTGAACCAATTTTTGTAACCCTTTAAAAATACGACTTTCGGGACTTTTGCTATCCTTTGCTCGTGCAATGTCAGAATCTTTAACTGGGATGCGCTGAACCCACCGTGCATCGTGTTGCTTTGAGGGAACCTGCTGATAAGAGTAATCATTCAATAAGCCAAGTTCATCACCAGAATACAACAGCGGGATCCCGCCAATGCCAAATATAACCGTGTGCACTAGTAATATACGAGCAATGGCATGTTCTATATGCTCTTGATCACCTAGTGCGATTGCTTTTTCTAGCCCTGCAAGTGAAGCGAGTGAACCGCACACTCGACAGTCGCCATTCGTTGGGTTTTCAGCAAAAGCTACGCCTGTCGCAAAACTGCCCTCAAATCGACCGGTATAAAATTGATTCAGAAAATAGCGATGGTCATCTGCATTAATGCCTAATTGCCAGGCGACATTATCGTCAAAGGTCCAACCGATATCATCATGACAACGCACGTAATTGACCCAGCTACATGCTGAACTAATGGTAAAACTTCGTCGCATTGAATCAGTCAAAAGGTGCGTTTTTCGAGTAGCTAAACTATTCCAAATTAGTGCCATTAAAAGGGGATTATAGGAGAGTTGGCATTCTTCAGGCGCAATGTATTTATTGACTTCATCGGGATGAACGATGGCTTCGGATTTAAAAACAACCGCAGGGGCTACAATCCGCAGGCAACTGTTAAATGCTTGAATAAGACGATGTGCATTGGCTTGGTTTTCACAGTTTGTCCCCATTTCCTTCCAGATAAAAGCTAAGGCGTCCAGTCGCAATGCTTCGCAGCCAATATTAGCTAGAAACAGCATTTCACCGACGATAGCATTGAATACGGCAGGGTTTGAATAATTTAAATCCCATTGGAAATTGTTAAATGTGGTCCAGACCCATTTACCAGACTCCTCATTCCAAGTGAAATTACCGCGCCTAACTTGCGGAAAGATTTCGCGTAGGTGTCGCTCGTATTGGTCCGGAAGTGTTCGGTCATCGAACATGTAGTAAAATTCTTGGAAATCTCTATCGCCTGTTTTAGCGGCCTGGGCCCAACGGTGTTCATCGGAGGTGTGATTAAAAACGAAATCTAAAACTAAACTAATATCGGCCTCTGCTAACGCTTTGGATAAAGCTTCGAGGTCATTCACGTTACCTAATTGCGGATTAACGGTGCGGTAATCGGATACTGCATAGCCGCCGTCACTATCACCCTCTGGAGATTTGTATAAGGGCATCAAGTGTAGATAGCTGATCCCGAGTGTTTTCAAATACGGAATTTTACGGATAACGCCGCTTAAGTCTCCAGCAAACAAATCAACATATAAAGCCATGCCCACCATGTTTTCACTGCGATACCACTGTGGATCATTCAGCCTTTTCTGATCATGGTTTTTAAGTCTACGTGAGCGTTCAGCATAACCTGTCAGCATGATTTTGAGTAGCGCTTGAATATGAAAGTAAAAGTCGTAGCGATGACCATAGATTTCGTGCAGCAAAGTAAATAGCTGCGTAAACTCTTCTTCCAGTCGTGTAACGAAAGTCTTTTGTTGAGCTTTAGTAAGCTGTTTCAGATCGAGGTCTGAGAGAACGCGCTGCAGTGTTCTTTGACTTTCTAGTTGTAGATCCATAGTGCTCCACCTACGTTACCGCATGAGTCATTTTTGCTGACTAAGAATAAAAAGCGACATTGTTGCTTTCACATTTTATTTACACATTGCGACTTACTCGCTATATTAACTTAAACGTTTTAGAGTAAGTCGGATGATTTGTCAACTAGCAAACCAGTTTTGCTAGTTTAAAGTGAGGGTAAAATGAGTAACGCACCATATGTTGCAGCCATAGAAGCCGGCGGGACGAAGTTTAATTGCGCCTTGGTCGATGCTAACCGCAATATTATTGCACAACAACGAGTAGCAACTACAACGCCAGACAAGACTATCGGTGAAGCAATACAGTTTTTTCAGCGACTACGTGACCAGGGGTTCGATTTCGCACGACTAGGGCTAGCATGTTTTGGCCCTTTGGATTTGCAAGCAAACTCAGACACCTTTGGTAGTATCGCTCGCACACCGAAGCCTGAATGGAGTAATACACCAATTAAGCAGTGGCTTGAACGAGAGCTTCAAGTGCCAGTTGCGTTGGATACCGATGTGAATGCCGCAGCACTGGCTGAGTCACTTTGGGGCGCAGCGCAGCACGCATCGGTTGCTGTTTACGTTACCGTGGGCACCGGTGTTGGAGTAGGGGTGGTGATCAATGGACAAACGTTAAAAGGACTGGTGCACCCAGAGGTCGGTCACTGGTTAGTTCCAAAGCCTACTGCGCTGGAGGGGCAGTGCCCGTTTCATGGCAGCTGCATCGAAGGATTGGCTTCGGGGACGAGTATGCGGCAGATTTGGCAGACGCCAGCACACGAGCTGCCGCTCGATCATCCGGCATGGGATGCAGAAACTGATGTGTTGGCCCTACTGTGTCATAACCTGATGCTGGCCTACAGTCCATTTAAAATAATTATCGGTGGAGGCGTTATGGCGCGCGCAGAATTGTACACAGAAGTTGCTCGCAAAACCGCGCATTCACTCGCGGATTATTTGGTGTTGCCACAGGGTGTAGAGTTTAGCGATATTATTCAGCCGCCGGGTCTGAGTGATAAAGCTGGGATCTTGGGGGCTTATGCGCTTACATTTCAGTAGTTAGGCAAAATGTAATGCTTTGTTACGAATTCCTCTGCTTAAAAAGCCGCTCAACTATTGAGCGGTTTTTTATTGTTCTCCTATACTGAAACACTGTTTAGCCCGTCACTTTTATTTAAGGGTGAGTATTTTGCGGGCATTCGCCGTGTGTTAATAGCGGTTCAACGGGAGTAGGTCGCATTCAGTATGTACCTGTGTTACCAAATTCCAGATAAAAAATAAAACTAGCAGACAGAGGAAGAGAAATGGAACGACGCGATTTTATTAAGCTCGGCGGTGCCGCCGGAATGGGAGCGCTAATGCTACCTGTTTCCGGGATCGCGGTTAGCGCAGATCAGCTATTGGATAAACCCATGGATGTCGCTTATAAGAAAAAGTTGGCAAACATTGCGTTAAACGCCGCAAAAGCAAAGGGGGCAACTTATGCCGATGCGCGGATTGGTCGCTACTTGAACCAATTTGTGACCACCAATGAAAATCGCGTTGATAATATTGTTAATACAGAATCTGCTGGTATCGGCATCCGCGTTATTGCGAATGGTACTTGGGGCTTTGCATCTACCTCTAACATGACTCCCGATAGTATCGCCCGCACCGCAGAGAGAGCGGTCGCGGTCGCGAAAGCGAATTCTAAATTTCAAACTGAGCCGGTAAAACTGGCACCCGTCAAAGGTGTGGGTGATGTTAGTTGGCAAACGCCAATTAAGAAAAACGCGATGGAAATTCCGGTCAAAGAGAAGGTAGATCTATTGCTTTCAGTGAATGACGCAGCCATGCAGAATGGGGCTAACTTTATTACTTCAGTGCTCTTTTTAGTTAATGAGCAAAAGTACTTTGCTTCTACTGATGGCTCATATATTGATCAAGATGTGCACCGACTATGGGCACCGTTTTTTGCCACGGCAATTGGTGAAAGTGGCTTTAAACAACGAACCAGTCTTGGGAATCCCGTAGGCATGGGCTTTGAATATTTGGATGGTAAAGAAGAAGACAAGATCCGAGTTTCTGGCGCCAATGTTGGCTACAAAAATAGCTACGATATGATTGAGGATGCGGCTGCTGCGGGTAAACAACTACAAGCAAAACTGAAGGCTAAATCGGTAGAACCGGGTAAATATGACTTGGTACTCGATCCTGCTCACCTCATGCTCACAATCCATGAGTCAGTTGGGCACCCATTAGAACTAGACCGTGTATTGGGCTATGAAGCAAACTTTGCAGGTACTAGCTTTGCCACATTAGATAAATGGCGCAGCGGCAAATTCCAGTACGGTTCTGACATCGTTAATTTGTTTGCAGACAAAACCCAACCTACCTCTTTGGGTAACGTTGGTTACGACGACGAAGGTGTTAAAACCAAAGAATGGGATTTGGTGAAAGATGGGATCTTGGTTAACTATCAGGCAATTCGCGACCAAGTCCACATGATCGACCAGAACGAGTCGCATGGTTGCTGTTATTCGCAGAGCTGGCGTGATGTTCAGTTCCAGCGTATGCCAAACGTTTCCTTGCGACCAAATAAAGAAGATTTATCTGCTGATGATGTTATCAAAGACGTTGAAGATGGGATCTATATTGCCGGTCGTGGATCTTTCTCTATCGATCAACAACGCTATAACTTCCAATTTGGTGGGCAACTGTTCTATGAGATCAAGAACGGTAAAATTACTGAACAGATTGAAGATGTTGCTTATCAATCCAATACCCAAGAATTTTGGAACAACTGTGTGCAAATGGCAGGACAGTCGGATTACCGCTTAGGAGGCTCGTTCTTTGACGGAAAAGGGCAACCTTCACAGGTCAGTGCGGTTTCGCACGGGTGTCCTACCACGCGCTTTAACAACGTGAACGTGATCAACACGGCGCGCAACGTCTAAGTCGAATTAAGAAGGAATAGAAAATGACAATAATGACTGAAAAAGACGCGCAAGCCCTATTAAAGAAAGTGGTAGCGTTGTCTAAAGCTGATGAATGTGAATGTAATTTAGAAGGCCGCGTTGGTGGGAATATTCGGTATGCCAGAAATACAGTATCCACCGCGGGTGAAGAAAGTGACCTTACGCTGGCCGTGCAATCAACGTTTGGCAAGCGCACTGGTGTGGCAACGATCAATGAGTTTGATAATGCCTCATTGGAAAAAGTGGTTAGACGGTCAGAAGAATTAGCTAAATTAGCACCGGAAAACGAAGAGCATATGCCGGTGTTTGGTAAACAAGAGTACGTTAAATCAAAAACCTATTTTGATTCTACCGCAAGCGTTTCGCCTGAAGATAGAGCTCAAGCTGCGGAAAACAGTATCGCTCCGTCGAAGAAGAACAAACTCGTATCCTCGGGCTTTTTGGAAGAAGCGGTGACCTTTACTGCGATCATGAACAACAAAGGCTTGTTTGCTTACAATAAGAGCACCAATGTGGACTTCTCAGTGACGATACGCACTGAAGATGGCAAGGGTTCTGGCTGGGTAACCCGCAACTACAGCGACTACAAAATGCTTGATACCGCCAAAGCCTCAAGCATTGCTATTCAAAAAGCCAAGGGTAGTGTTGATGCAAAAGCTATGGAACCTGGCAAATATACCGTCATACTTGAGCCGGCTGCCAGTGTCGGGTTGCTTAATAACATGGCATTTAACTTCGGTCAGCGTGCCGCTGATGAAGGCCGCAGCTTCTTGAGCTACAAACCAAAAGAAGGTGAAGACGCGGAAAAAGCGCCAAAGAACCGATTGGGCGAGAAAATGTTTGATGAGCGCGTCACGATGTATAGTGACCCACAGCATCCTGTTGCTCCTGCAGCACCATTCGGTGGTGATGGCTTCCCGCGTAAACGCGTAGATTGGATCAAAAATGGAGTGGTAATGAATATGCCAAACACTCCATATTGGGCGAAGAAAACCGGTGTGCCTTACATCCCTAATGGTGGCAACATCATTATGGAGGGCGGTGATCAGTCTCTCGAAGATATGATTGCAAGTACGCGCCGCGGTGTATTAGTCACACGCTTATGGTATATCCGTCAGCTCGATCCACAAACATTGTTATACACAGGATTAACCCGCGATGGGACTTTCTACATTGAGGACGGTAAGATCAAATTCCCGATCAAAAACTTCCGCTTCAATGAGAGCCCAATTGTAATGCTCAATAACATTGAAGCATTGGGGGAACCTCAGCGGATCGACGGCAACATGATCCCAACAATGAAAGTCAGAGATTTCACCTTTAGTAGTTTATCTGACGCGGTGTAAATAGATATAGCACCATCAACCACATTAGTTGTGTTGATGGTGCTCATCCGTCTGTTGGCTTCTATTCGCGGTCCATATCACTATTGTAGTTCTCAAGCAGTGGCTCAATCATGCATGTAAATCGTCGACGCTTTTTAAAATCCAGTGCGTACCTCGCAGTTGCAGCTGCACTCCCAAGCGCAGTGCATGCTCAATCGTATGACTTTTATTTTACGCGATTAAGCTATGAGTCAGGCAACTGGGATGTGGATGAACGGATGCCAGCGAATGTTCTCAATTCATTAATTGAATACACGAGTCTGCGCGTTGATTTAACCGAAAGGATTGTGCCTCTCAGCGATCCGATCATGCTGACAGCTCCATTTTGCTACATGGCGGGGCATCGACTAGTTCAGTTTACCCGACAAGAACGGCAAAATTTTGAGACTTACGTCCGCAACGGTGGTTTTGTCTTTGTTGATGATTGTAACCATGACATTGACGGGATGTTTGCGCGTTCGTTTGAACGTCAAATGGCAGAAATTTTTGGGCCTGATGCGCTGCAAAAAATTCCCAATGATCACCCGTTGTATTCGTCATTTTTTGAGTTTGATGGGCCCCCGCGAACCTCAATGGAGTTGAATGGGTGGGGCGATGATCTGGTCCATGAATATTTAAAAGCAATAATAATTAACGGTCGTATCGGCGTTCTCTATAGCAACAAAGACTTTGGTTGTGAGTGGGACTATGACTTTCGCAATAAGCGCTGGTTGCGCGTCGACAATACCAAGTTCGCTGTCAATATTGTGATGTATGCAATGACGGCCTGATGGAATGAAATTATGCAAACAACAGAGTTAACCTCCGAAACAGAGGTACAAGCGGCGCTAAGCAAATTAGACGCGGTTAGCGCTGAAATAGGCAAGGTTATTGTCGGACAGCACTCGGTCGTGCAGCAATTATTGATCAGTTTACTTGCCGGCGGACATTGCTTGCTTGAAGGGGTTCCTGGTTTGGCCAAGACGCTTATGGTAAGCAGCTTAGCCGACGCGTTGGCGATGAGTTTTAAACGTATTCAATTTACGCCTGATCTAATGCCAAGTGATATTTTGGGTACCGAAATACTCGAAACAGATCACGATAGCGGAGATAAGTTCTTTAAATTTCAACAAGGACCGGTATTTACTCAAATCCTGTTAGCTGATGAAATTAATCGTACACCAGCCAAGACTCAAGCCGCTTTGTTAGAGGCCATGCAAGAGCGGCAAATTAGTTATGCCGGGGAAATTCGTCCACTCCCACAACCGTTTTTTGTCTTAGCGACCCAAAATCCCGTTGAACAGGCAGGTACCTACCCATTGCCAGAAGCGCAATTGGACCGGTTTTTGATGTTTGTCAAAGTGGATTACCCCACGTTTAGCGATGAAGTTGCGATACTGCAGCGCACGACGGGTGTGGAAAAGGCGTCTATTCAGGCGCAACTGACAGGTGAAGAAGTATTGGCCTTGCAAGGTCTCGTTCGGCAAGTAGAAATCAGTGATGCAATAACGGAATGGGTTGTTCAACTAGTGCAAAACACCCGACCTCAAAGCACTAATAGTGATCAGGTTAAGCAATTCGTGCAATGGGGAGCAGGGCCACGATGTGGTCAAGCTTTAGTATTATGTGCCAAGGCCCATGCCTTGCTGGAACGACGCTTTGCCGTCACGGCTGATGACATACGTGCCGTTGCACCGGCAGTCATGCGTCATCGTCTATTGTTGAACTTTCAAGCTGAAGCACAAAGCGTAATGGTAGATGATGTGATTGAACAATTGGTTGAAGGGACACCGCTACCGGTGAGTCCGTTGTCATAAATTCGATGTCCCAGTCCGTTATTTTAACCTCCCAATTATTGGCTGAAATGCGTGATTTAAGGCTGCTTGCACGCACTGTGGCGCAGGGCGCCCGAATGGGCGAGCATGCCAGTCGCCAACGAGGTATTGGTGCTGAATTTGCCCAATATCGTGCCTATGAACCAGGTGACGAGATCAATAAAATAGACTGGAAACTTTATGCGCGTAGTCAGCGTCACTTTGTGCGAGAGGCTGAAAGAGAAAGTGACATTAATATTTGGCTACTAGTTGATTGTAGCGCATCTATGCAAGAAACCTGTGTGCACACGGGACTGAGTAAATTAGATTTTGCTCGTATATTTGCCGCAGCACTAGGCCATATCGCGTGTTTTCAAGGCGACTCTGTCGGTATTGTCGGATTGTCGGTAAATAGCTCAGGATACATGCCAGCAATGCCTGGGGTGCAGCACTTCAATCGTTGCTTGGTTAGTTTACAGAATTTGCAAAGTGGTAATGTATTTCCGGATGTTACTCAACTGCAATCGCAACTAGCTATGGCGAGAAAGAATTCAATCATTTTTCTGTTGAGTGATTTTTTTCAACAGCGGACGGAGGTAACTGAAGTTATTCGGCAATTGTCGAGTCGGCAAACGGCAATTCATCCTATCCAACTGTTTACCGAACAAGAGGCGCAATTTTCCTACCAAGGGCGGTTGGAATTTGAAGACCGTGAAACCGGCGAGCGGATCAAAGTAAACGCTGAAACCGTTAAACAGGAATACTTACACAATCGGCAGATGTATTTTGCGACGCTTGAACGCCAGCTCTTGTCTTTGGATTGTAGATTGCACAGTGTGAATATTGCTACGCCAGTAGGCTCAGCTCTGCGTGAAATGGTCGCTTTGATGAAATGGCAGGAACGCCGCTAATGTCTTGGCTGAACTTGCAAGTGAATGCGCCTTTAGCCCTATGGGCTGCTTTGTCATTACTCGTTCCGTTGATTATCCACTTGATCAGTCGCAGTGACTTGCGCCGACAACTGTTTGCCTTTACGCGCTTATTACCCACCCGGACGATCCCAATAGAACACAAACTCAAACTTACCGAGCGTTTGTTGCTGCTTATACGAATGCTGTTGCTGCTAGCATTAACTTTACTTTTGGCCAATGTCGCCTGTAGCGACCAAAATGCGAAGCCAAAAACAATCAACATCATTACGCCAGGGTGGTTCGATTCGGTAACTCAGAGCGAAAAAAAACAGGTTTTGAGTGATTTTGCGCAACTACAAGATGCTAGCTATTGGTTCCTGACACCGACACCCCAAGCCATAAGTCTTGAGCAACTCAATGCAGAGTCTTTCGAGTCGAGTGGCTCGGACAACAACCTAGCATTAGTGATTAACACTTGGGCAAGACTCGCCGCGTTGTTAGCCCAGTTAGAGCAAGAGCGACAAATAACGGCTGATACGAAAATAGCGGTGTACGCGAGTAATGCGGCGGACCAGTTTAGGGGGCACAAAATCGCTTCGCCTCAACCAATAGAATGGCACATTGTAGATGCGTTGGGTGTTGCCTCCTCTTCAAATTTGACCTTTCCGTCAGTAACAAAGCGCATCGCTGTAGTTGGCGACAATCCGTTCATAGATACCAAGCTTAAAACCGCACTAAGGGCCATTCAAGATGTCTTGGCGTCTGAGCTCGTGATCACGTATTTAACCGATTTTGATGTGCGGAACCTGTCTGAAGACGTAGAAACAGTATTCCTATTATCTTCCGACCCATTACCGCTTGAAATCCAGAACGCGTTTCATCAATGGTCCCTGGGGGCGTTAGAGCGGACGGTTGTAAAAGCGGAAGAATTAGCATGGCAGCACCGCAACTTTGCCTTGCAATTAGCTCAGCGATTGTTTGCGCAAGAAATTGACCAAGAATTATGGCACCGAGTTACGTTAACGAAACAACAAATTCAACACCACGGCATAGCCTCCAATCACGCATTACCCAGCATAGCGTCATCAACTGCTAAACCGCCATATCTTGTCCCTGTCTGGCTTGCATTTGGTATCGTATTCTTGCTTTTAGCCGAGCGCGTGGTGAGTGAATATCAAGCTCATCGCCAACCATTCGTTGAGGGTCACCGTGCTGAGTAGTCGTTTAGCGGACTTGCTCCGCCAGGTCAAACTCAAAGCGTCGCTCAAGTTAGTTTTAGTTGGGCTAAATTGGCTTATTCTGTCTTGGCTAATGCTAACCGGCATCAATCAATTTATGCACGCGACTATTCCGCAGTTGAGTGTATTGCTCTCATTATTTGTGTGGTTTATTTGGCTTAGCTGGCGCCGCCCTTTGAAGCGGTACTCGTCATGTAATGTGCTATTGCATGCCAATCACCAGTTACCACAACTGCAACAAAGCGCGCAGCTATTGGTAAAGTCAGACGATAAACTTAATTTATTGCAGCGTTTGCAAAAGCAGCGAATAGCTAATGTTATTGCTGCCGATTGGGACCAATTCTACAGGGCTGTAATGGCGACTGTTAGCTGGCGTAACACGCTGGCAAGTGCGGCAATGTTGCTGCTGGGTGTGGTCGTTATCAATGTAATACCCTATTCAAACGAACCTTTGGTGGCAGGATTAGAGAGTACAGACGAAGCGCAATTACAAGCAACGCCAATCTCTCACCAATTCGGGCTAGAGGTACATCCTCCAGCGTATACAGAGCTGCCCGCTGTGCAATCATCAGCAACGCATACTAAGGTTGTCGAGGGCTCAACAGTTTCTTGGCAAGTGCGCAGTTCAGAGCCCATAAATGCGCTGGACTACACTGTGGTCGTTGGCAACGAAGGCCTTGCTATGAATGCACAGAGTGCGCAGGATTTAGTGGCGTCGGAAGTCGTTACGCGTTCTAGCATTTATCATTTCACTCGTCTAGAGCAAGTGATTTCGGATATTTATAGTTTAGAAGTTATTCGCGATCAACGCCCGCAGACCCAGCTATTGGCGCCACAAAATTCAGTGACTCAATTTGTTCAAGACAGTCAACCGGTTGTGAATGCAAAGGTGCGAGTGTCCGATGACTATGGGTTAACCAAAGTTTACATTGAAGCGTCGATTGCCAAAGGCAGCGGTGAGGCAGTGAAATTTCGCGACGCAGTATTTGAGTTCGATACTGCAACAGATGTAACTACCGCGACTACTGGGGTAGCTCGTGAGTATGAGAAACAATGGTTGTTAAGCGGATTAGGTATGGAGCCGGGTGACGAGTTTTATTTTACCGTCATTGCAATTGACAATAAGCAACCTCAGGCACAGGAAGCGCGTTCGGAAACCCGCATTATTCGATGGCTTGACGAGAATGTTGACGGTGTAACCAGTGAAGGGATCGTGATTGATTTTATGCCTGAGTATTTTAAAAGTCAGCGCCAGATAATTATTGAAACCAATGCCTTAATTGAACAGCGAGAGCAACTTACAAAAGCTGAGTTTGATAAGGTTTCGCGAGATTTAGGTATGGCGCAAAGTGATTTGAAACATCGCTACGGACAATATCTAGGTGATGAATTTGAAAGCGGCGTCATGCAAACTATGGAGCAGGGCCCTGTGCATGACAATCATGAGCATGAGGGAGAGGGGCACGATGAGCAAGGTTCTGATGAACACTCACATGCTCATGATTCTGAGGTGATCTCGACACAGACAAACGCCGATCGCTCTGGTTTCACTGAGGTTATCGAGCAATTTGGTCATGATCACGGTGAAGTTGATGTGGGATTTAATTCATTGCGTAAAGGAGAATTCAGCCCCAAAGTCTTAATGAAGCAGTCCATTGCTAATATGTGGCAAGCAGAGCTGTTCCTTTTGCTGTCTGAGCCTGAGCGTGCATTACCGTTTGAAGAAAAGGCCTTGGATTTCCTTAATCGGGCGAAACAAGCCGATCGAGTTTACGTGCAACGACTCGGATTTGAGCCTCCACCAGTAACGGAAAACCGGCGATACCAAGGCGATCTCAGTGATATTCCGGCATTGAGCCGGCTCTATGAAATCGAACTAACCAAAGACCGCGAAGCAAGAGCGCGCGAATTACTCTTGCGCCTCAATCAAGTCACTGTGTATGCGGCTCAAGACATAAGTCCTAGTGACCAACAACTATTGCAACAAGTCAGCAGTGGTCTGCAAGAGGCGTTGGCAAACGCTGAGCAAGATCAGACCGAAAGCGGTGCGTTATTACAAGCACTGACCAATATCCAACGCTTATTGGTTGCAAGGGAGTGGCAGTCTAGCGCCTGCAGCAGCTGTGCACTGGATTTACAGCTAGCCTTGTACCAGTGGTTACCACCGTTAAATGCACCGCCGCGCACGAGCGGCGAAAGAAATAGTTCCAATCATCCGCTGGTGCAGCATTATCAATCATTGGAAGCTGGTCAATGAGTATCGGAGACCTTTTCATCCAACTCCCTTACGCAAGTACGCTCAATGTTGCCTTACTAATATTTGCGTGTATCGGTTTCAGTGTGACTGCACACTGGAGTTGGCAACGATTACAGACTCACCCTAAACGTCAGCGCGCGGTGCTTTTAGGCAATGGATTGGTATGGCTCATTTTAGTGTTGTTGTTGAGTGATATTCGCTGGCAAACATCAAAACAGCAGACGGTTGTGTTACACACTACTAATGCAAATCAGGTTGACAATGAGCTCCTACAAGCAGCAACGTCTCAAGCGCGTCTGCAAGGTATATCTACAGAGGGTGAACACTGGCTGCATGGTATTGATCGAGCCTCACACGTTGTATTGGTGGGGGATGGATTAAATCTGCGGCAGTGGCGGCAGGTGCAACAAGCTACTGAATGGCAAAGTAAACGTTTCACGCATATTCCAAGTCAACAAATACCTGGGATCTATAATGCCCGATGGCAATCTAGAGTGAGCTTAGGTGAAAGCGTTAGACTATCTTTTGTGCTTGAGACCGGATCCGACGACTCATTATTTCAAGTGGAATTGTTAGATCCAACGGGAGCAGTAATTCAGCAACAGCTAGTGCATGATCATGAAATAGTGCAGATGCAGTGGCAACCGCAAAGCCTCGGAAACTGGTTGTATGAACTACGCGTTTTAGCTGATCGGCAAGGACGAACAACGATAGCTTCCGAGCAGATAGCGGTTGCAGTATTGGCGCCTGAGCCATTGCGTGCCCTTATTGTCCAGTCAGCGCCAAGTTTCGACACCCGGCATCTACAAAACTATCTGGTTGATAGCGGTGCCCAAGTTAAAGTTATTACCCAGATCAGTAAAAACTCAACACGCATTCAGCAGTTTAATCAAACTCTGCCTAGCATTCCTATTGAGCGTATTCAGTTGCCTGAGAATTTGGCTTTATATGATGTCGCGCTAATTGATTGGCGGGCATTTTCTGCTTTGAGTCAAGCGCAATTGGAGAAGCTAAGAGACGCAATTAAATCGGGGCTGGGACTACATATAGGGGTAACCATCGAGGCGCTCGGTTCAAACGCCTGGCAGGATGTTCCAGCATACGAAACTGAAATACTCCAACCTATGCGTGAAGACTATTCGGCAGTGTTACCGATTTGGCAGAGTCAGAGAGCCGCTGAGCCCATGACACATGTGCCTATTAGGTTACCCACGAAGAATACGATTATTGCTGTACGAGCGACGACGGGGGAACCGCTAGTGGTTAAGCGCCCGTGGTTTAATGGTCAAGTTGCACTGAGCCTTTTGCCTACGACCTATGTGATGCAAACCAGTGGGGAAACTGAACGCTACAGCGATTATTGGGCAAATCTCCTTGGCGGGTTGGCCCGCCCATCTGACAACAAGCAGATTATGGTCGATTTTGAGAATGCCATAAAAATTGTAAATGAGCCGTTCAAAGCATGTATTTATGATTCCGCAGAGTTGGTCCAGCTGAGTATCGGTGCAGCCGATGGTAAAACAACAATGTTTGCTCTTGTGCCTGACATCTTAGAGCCTGACTTGCAATGTGGCATTGGATGGGCAGAGTCTGCAGGCTGGCACAATCTTTCGCTCAGTTCTTCTGACAGGGTGGAAGATTCAACTGCGTATCCGATGTATGTGTATTCAGAATCAGCTTGGGCTGCCTCTAAACAATACAGTGCATTAACCGCTACAGCACAGATCGCAGAATTAACTGCCGAGGTTATTTTACCTGCGTCTGCCAATTATCAACCGGTAAGTAAGGGATGGTTATGGGCCTTGTGGTTGCTGGTAGCGAGTGCTTTGTGGTTAGAGCGAAAGCGATTTTAGTGTTGCATTTTCACATAATTATAGAAATTGTGAAAATGTGACATTTTTACTATACTTATCCATGACTAGGAGGGAAGTATGTCAGCAATTCCACAAACTCGCGCTGAACCAGACATGGTTCTGGCTAAAGCATTCTTTAATGCCGCAGAGCAGTTGGGCCTTAAGCAGGCTGACTTAGGCGCGGTGTTGGGCGTGCACAGAACCGCTATTAGCCGGATGAAAACTCACACAAGCATTGATCCAGCGAGTAAACATGGAGAATTGGCTTTGTTACTGATCCGAATTGCGCGAGCTATTTATGCGCTGACGGGAGGAGATAAGGACTGGATTAAGCACTTTATGTCGAGTTACAACACTGTAACTCACGGTATTCCGCGCGAGCAAATAAAATCAATTCAGGGCTTGATGGTGGTGTTAAGTTATGTCGATGCGCTGCGTGGTAAAGCATGAATCTTTGGCAAGTATCAAAGGCCGAAGACCAAATTACACCGCTTGCTGGACTTTTGTACCGTTTAGTCGAAGGGCAAGAACATGCAGCCACTCTCAGTCTTGTTGATACGCTTGAAGAACAGGTGTTACTTGAAGATTTACTCGAACAAGTAAAGCCTCCAGAAGCGAGCGCATACAATCATTACCATTACTTATTACGCACGCCATTTCGCTATCCGCCGTTACCTTGGGGCTCGCGGTTCGGACGCCAACATGAGCCTAGTCTCTTTTATGGCGGTTTAAGTGTTATGGCGGTGTTAGCTGAATGCGCATACTATCGTTTCGTATTTTGGCAGTCTATGCAGGGACGTCCGCCAAAACCCATGTTACGCAGCGAGCATACATTGTTTAGTGCTGAGTATCAGTGTGAGCGAGGCTTGCAACTACAATCACAAGCCTTTATCGCTTTTCGGGATATGATTTGCAATAAATCGAATTATCTTGCCGCACAGCAGTTGGGAAGTGATATGCGCAGCAATAATATCACCGCGTTTGAATATCCATCAGCACGCTCTGTGCAACCTACCACCTGTATAGGGCTATTTAGTCCAGCAGCGTTTAAGCAGCCCAAACCCTTGGCAATGTGGCATTGGGTTAGTGAGGTTGGCGCTGAAACGGCTGCATTTAAAGCAACTGAAGAGTCCCAGGTAACCTGCTTTAGACGTGCTGACTTTTGTCTTGATGGAACCCTGCCGATACCGGCTTAATTGCTTAAGCCCCGATGCAAAGTTTGACGGTAGGCATTGAGGGCAGGGATGCAAGCGATCAATAGAGTCAACAAGGTTGCCACACCAAAAATCAGCAGGGTGTGCGCACTGAATACGGTATTTTCGATAAATAATCCAAATTCGTGACTTAACCAATCACTGCCCAGAGCGATAGTCAACCACACTAAACTAGTGGCTATCGCACAGGCTAACAGAGTGATTAAAATCGCTTCGACTTGGATCAATGTAAATATTGTTAGCGGACCTGCACCAATCGCCCGTAAAACGGCGAATTCTCGCTGACGTTCACGAATGGACGTTAATAACATAGTCGCCATTCCCAGCAGTGACGAAACCAGAATAAATGCAGATATTAACAATAGGACATTCTCAACATTGCCAATTAGTTGCCACAGTTCTGCTAGGGCAACGCCAGGTAGGATTGCCATTAACGGTTCAGGTTGATATTGATTGATTTGACGTTGCAACTGCAGGGCCTGGATCTTCGATTTTAGCCCCAACATAATCGCTGACACCGAAGTGATCTCAATACTTATATCGTTGCCTTGTGCCCATTGTTCTTTTAATGCAAATACCTGTTTTTCAGGCATATGCATAACTTCGACACCGGCTAAGCTGACATGTAATGTTTGGTCAACCGGGGTACCGGTAGGCGCGAGAATACCGCTAACGGTGAAAGGAGAATGCTCGTGGTGATGAAAGCTAGTGTGTCCAACGCCATGTGATAAGACGATTTCATCGCCAACTTGATAGTCGAGTGAGCTTGCTACATCAGCCCCCAAAACAATCGTAAAGGGAGAGTCGAATACAACCCCGGTGTCGAAAGTCAATGGTTGCTTATTGCCGTATTTAAAGTGGCTAAAATAATCTTCTGTCGTCCCTAAGACACGGTAGCCGCGATGAGAGTCTCCCAACGACATAGGAATGATCCAAGCGACACTGGGTGATTGCTCAATGTTCTGATAGCTTTGCCAAGCAATATTGTTGGCTGGATTACCCATGCGAAATACGGAATAGAGCAGTAAGTTGGTTGGGCCGGTGCGCGCGCCTACAATCAGGTCAACGCCGGAAACGGTGCGACCAAAACTGGCTTTAGCCTGTTGCCGGATCAGTTCGACACTTAACAATAGTGATACGCTAACGATAATTGACAGCAACGTCATGCTCACTGCCCCACGTCGGCTCTTGAGGCTGGCAACTGCAATCCGGACTAACATGCAATTGTTCCTGTTTGCTGCAACGATTTAATATGAACAGTGCGATTAAAATGTGCAGCCAGCGTTTCATCATGACTGACAAATAGCAGTGTACTGTTACTCCCGTTAATACAATCAAGAAGCAACTGCATAAAGCCATCGCGCGCATGCTTATCGAGCGCAGAGGTTGGCTCATCGACAATCAAAATTTCTGGCTTGTTAATCAGTGCTCGAGCAATTGCGACGCGCTGTTGTTGACCTACGCTTAAGGTTGCTGCGGGTTTTTCCAGCAAAGATTCTGGCAGGTTCAAGAGACTAAAATAAGCGGCAAGTGTGTCATGATTTTCTTGGATATGATTATCGCCGAAATAAGCAGCCAGTTGAATATTCTGCTCTACAGTCATGTAGGGAATGAGATTAAATTGCTGAAATACAACGCCAATGTGTTTTGCTCGAAAACGATCCCGCTGCCGCGAGGGAAGTGCTGAAAATGACTGCTGTAAGAGTTCAATTACGCCCTTTTGGGGAGAAAGTGTGCCACACAACAGGTTGAGTAATGTACTTTTACCTGAACCTGAAGGACCAACAATGAACACTTGTTCACCCTGTTTAACCGTCCACGCCGGAATATCGATAACTGTGGCATCGGAGGGTGAATAGCTAAACTGTAAATCTTTGATCTCAATTGCGTTCATAGTAACGGTAGCATACCTTATTGCGGCTTACTCAAAAGTACCTTTGATGACAACTTGACCATTTTTAATATGTTGGCGCCCCTGCAAAAAGACACCATCTATACGGTTACTGCGATCTAACAGGATCAAATCAGCATCTTTGCCAACAGCAATTCGACCTTTTTGATGAAATTGCATGACGTCAGCCACGTTGCTGGTGAAAAAGGGAAGAATTGTGGCTAATGAATAACTTTCGTCGAGCAAACTGTAAAATACGTCAGTCATTGCTTGCGAACTGGCGAAATCCATTTTAGTCATGTGACCATGACAATCAAAGGTTGGTAAACAACCGCCACCGTCCGAGCTAATTGTTAATTTATCCTGTGGTAATGCCTGCTGAATATAACGTATCAATGCTTCAGCTGGCTCATAGCCAACATCGCCAGTTTCAAAAGCCGTTACGTCAATCCAACACCCAAGTTTAGCCAGTTCACAGGCCTCCTCAAACAATGCTTTACGCCGATTAATATGCGTCGGATTGTAGGTACGTGCTGGGATTTCAGCTTGTGACAAAGCGTCTCTCACCAGACTCAAGCCACGTTCACCATCACCTAAATGTAGATGCACGATACCAGCTTTACCTGTCATTAATCTGGCTACATGGGCATCTGCAGCGACTTTCAATAACTCATTCAGGGTAGGTTGACTAGAACGATGATCACTTATTGCCAGCTCGCCGACACCAATAATGGGTTCAATGAACACTATGTCGGATTTGACACTGCCGGTTAGTGTTGTGGGTGGCAGATGATAACCTCCCGTGTAGCAATAGGTTGAAAGCCCTTCTTCACGCAACGCATATACTTGTGCCAGCATTGATTCGGTATTGCGAGTAACATCATCCGTGCCTAATAATCCCACCGCTGTGGTCACACCAGCCCGGGTAAATTGGCTCAAAGGTACAGGCGGAACGCGAGTGGCAAACCCTGCTTCGCCACCACCGCCGGTAATATGAGTGTGGCTGTCAATGAATCCCGGAATTAGCGCATTGCCATCGGCGTCAATCACCTCTGGTTCCATCACGTCATCAATGCTAGGCATCTCTGCACCGAGGTAAATAATCTTACCGCCAGCTAACACAACGTTCATCAATCCTAATGAGGAAGGGGAATAGACCTGTGCATTCTTGAGCAGAGTAATTGATGGCGCGTTAAGGGTATCCACGAATAAGCTACCTGTATATTTGAATAACCATAGATCCTAGAGATTAGTCTGTAGATCGCAAGTATAAAAACCTATTTTTATTGGAAAAAATTCAAATAAGTCTATGATTTATAGATTTTATTTTGAATAACTATTATGTATCGCCAGGCCGGAAACCGAGGTTTTTGCATACTGATGCGTTAAACCAAGATAAATACGCATGGATGTTCTAGTTGTGTACAATATGACGTTTATACATTATCAATTAACCTAAAGGGCCATTATGCGCAAAACCGCACTCTTATTATTAGTTATTTGGTTTGGTGTTGTTGCATGTTCACCTGCACCGACGGCTACGCAAACCGAAGAATCGCAAGCAACTGCTACACAACAATCATCAAATATTGAGGCCGGAGTTGATTACCACTCCTATGCCAATCCCAATGCTGTAAAGGTTAAGCATTTAGATTTGGATTTGACTGCAGACTTTTCGGCGCAAACACTGAGTGGCACAGTGACGTTGCAAATAGAAAAAGTTGACCCATCAGCGTCAACATTAATTCTGGATACGCGCGATCTATTGATTTCTGCTGTAGCGGCTAACGACCTACCGATCCCTTTTGAAGTAATGCCGGCTGATCCTGAGTTAGGCGCGGCGCTACACATTCAATTACCTGATGCGGTGAACCAAGTTACCATTACGTATGCTACATCACCCAATGCGTCCGGTGTGCAATGGCTAACACCACAACAAACGGCAGGCAAACAACATCCATTTTTGTTTACTCAAGCACAAGCTGTGCACGCACGGAGCTTTATTCCGCTGCAGGATTCACCGCAAGTTAGAGTGACTTACAACGCAACGATCAGAACACCAGAAGAACTCGTTGCAGTAATGAGTGCAGCCAATGATCCCAACACCCCACGAGATGGTGAATATGAATTTACGATGCCACAGCCAATTCCCTCGTATTTGATTGCATTGGCCATTGGTGATTTGCAATTCAAGGCAATGGGCGAGCGCACTGGCGTGTACGCTGAACCTTCGATATTAGACGCGGCTGCTGATGAGTTCGCTGATACCGAGAGTATGTTGATTGCGACTGAAGAAAAATATGGACCCTACGGTTGGGACCGTTATGATTTGCTTATACTGCCGCCTTCATTCCCATTTGGTGGCATGGAAAATCCGCGTTTATCATTTATCACTCCAACAGTAATCGCAGGCGATAAAAGCTTAGTTGCTTTGATTGCACATGAGCTTGCCCACAGCTGGTCTGGTAACACAGTGACCAATGCGGCGTGGCGTGATCTATGGCTTAATGAAGGATTCACAACCTATTTAACGTATCGGATCATGGAAATGATTTACGGTACTGATCGTTATAAAATGGAAGCCGTGTTGGGCTATCAAGATTTGCAAGCAGACATAGCCAGTTTGCCAGCAAATGACCAAATCATGGCCATCGATTTACGCGGGCGTAACCCGGACGATGTTTTTTCTAACATTCCTTATGAAAAAGGCGCATTGTTTCTGCGGGAGTTAGAATACAAGGTAGGTCGCGATAATTTTGACCAATTTTTATTAGAGTATTTCAACGCATTCGCGTTTCAGAGCATAACCACTGATGAGTTCTTGGCATATCTGGATAAGACGTTATTGGCAGATTACGCTGATAAGCTTGATAGGACACGCATCGAAGAATGGATTTTTGCACCAGGAATTCCCGCAGATGCGCCAGAGCCGGAGTCTGATGCATTTAGCAAAATTGACAGTACTCGTATGGCATGGCTCAACCAAGATTCCGCTGCAAGTAGCATAGATATTACTGCCTGGACTGTGCATGAATGGCTGTATTTTCTAAATAACATGCCAGAATCCCTGACCGACGAGCAGTTGTCTGAGCTTGATGCTGCATTTAGTTTGACGGCAAGTACGAATAATGAAATTGCACATAGCTGGCTCATGATTGCGGTGCGAAATGAGTACATGCCAGCCTACGACCGACTGTACAGTTATTTAGTGTCGATAGGGCGAAATAAGCTTGTAAAGCCGCTGTATCGCGAACTGGCAAAAACGCCACAAGGCAAGGCTTTTGCGCAAAAAGCCTTTGCTGAGGCAAAACCGGGTTATCATCCATTGACAATTAAAGCCAATGAAGAATTTGTGAATTAAAGCCCGTCGTTTTTTAAGAGGCTAGTTTGCCGTTGGTAAATTAGCCTTTTTTTTGCAAAGAGCCTCCATGCACCTAGCGTTAATCTTTTTTATCAACATCTATGCTTAACTTAAGCGGCAATTCGGTGCTCTTCTGCTAGCTCTTTTATAGAGTTCAATAACCGATCACAAGCAGCATAATATTTACGTGAGTTCTGATAGTACACGCGTTCAACAATATTGCCTTTAACATCGCAAATAAAACACGCTAAAGGCTTATTTGCTTTGGGTAATGTCAATACGTGTAAAAACCATTGCGAGTAGAGAGGGGCCTGAAACAAAAAGCGCTTAATACAAAACGGCAAGCTTTTACCTTCAACACTTGGAACTTCGCCACCAAAACAACCTAAAACCCGTTGAAATTGGTTGTCGCAGGGCTCTGCACTTAAACCATATTTTGCTACGGCTTGATCGATACAAGTTAGTCCATAAGACATAAATGATCTCCAATACTGTGTTTATATACAGTATTGCTGATATCAAATTAAATGCAAGTTTTTTTACGCTTTGTAATCTACCACTCGATCACGACCTTGTGTTTTGGCTTGATATAGCGCAGTGTCCGCACACTGGATAAGGCGTTCTGTTGCTGCTTCATCTGGATTGGGCTCGGTACAAATGCCGATGCTGACCGTCAGTCTTGGGTCGTTCAAACTCGCGCTGTGAGGTATGCCAAGTGCTCTTATATGTTCGCAGATTTGCTCGGCGAAATTGTGCGCTTCTTCATGCGATGGCCCAAGGAGCACACAAACGAATTCTTCACCGCCATAGCGGGCAACGAAATCAGTCCCCCTGCGGCTCAGTTTTTCAAGTGTTTGGGCCACTGCAAGTAACGTCTCATCACCTTTAACATGACCGTATTCATCGTTGTATTGCTTGAAAAAATCCACATCAATTAACATCACCGATAATGGTATTTTATTGCGCACCGCTAAAGGCAAGATTTGTTTCATGTGTTCGGTAAATGCGCGTCGGTTTGCAACTTTAGTCAGACTATCCACAAAACTTATTTGAGTAAGTTCATTCTTTTGATGTTCAATCGTATCGAATTGGTTGGCAATGGTATTGGTTAACTCGCCAATTTCATCTTTGTCTTCAGTACGAGAGATCAATATGGCACGTTTTGCTTGCGCTTTAATTGATTGATTTAAGGTCACTAATCGCGATACAACGCGAGTTTTTATATATAAGATCAGTAAAAAACCGATCAAGAAAGTTAGGGTATAGACGGCCAGCAATATGCTAAATTTTTGCGAAGTTGTTCTTGCAAAGTTGGAGGTCAACAGCGCTTGCTGTTCAGCAAATTGATAAGCACGAAATTCGGCATCTTTAGCGATATCAAGAACAAATCGTCGAATAAAATTACTTTGTCCCTCAATACGAGCACGCTCACGCATGATCTTAGCTTTGATACTTGTGTAACCTTCGTCGCCAAACGTAAGCTCTTGGATTGCCTTGAGGTAAAGGTTTATTTCCTCTAGTTGCTCACTCTGCGCATACAGTTGCGAAAAAAGTCCGTTTATTCGGCTCTCTTGATTCCGCAGGTCCATCAATCGCTCAGCTTGGAAGAGTTGTCCAATTGCGGTATGCACGGCGAACAAGGATTGGCTAATTTCAATTGAGTACCTAACTGCATCTGGGCCCTGTGCCATCTGCTGGCTAATTAAACCTTGTTGTCTAATTTCAACTTGTTGCAGAGACAATGACTGGGTCATAGCATCTTTTAAAAGTTCAAACTCTGCTTCTACGGTTTTGAGGTCATTCACTGCTGCACTTTCAGCATCCATAAGACGATATATTTCTTCTATTTTTTCATTAACCTGCCGCTCGTTTACGCGCATTTCTGGGGCATTTTTAGATTGAGAAAAGCTTGATACTAAGAAGGCCAGAGCCGTGAGCTGACTGTGTATAATTCCATTGTCAGCCAAGGTAGGAACAACGTTATTAGCGATGTGAGAATAAGAATTTTCGGTTTCAGAGAGCTGGCGGTAGCTAAATACAATGATAATGAGAAATAGTGCGACAAATAGCCCCAGCAAAATATTTGTGATCGTGCGGATGGAATGCAGGCTTGCCATGTTAATAATTCTCTTCCTCATTCAACTCGCGTTATCCGTTGCTCGGTCGCGACGGATAAATGTTTGTTCCGCTTCAGATTACGCGCAACAATATCTGCAATCAAGGGACTGGTTGGCGCATTACTAAAATTACGTTCAAGTCCTTTGAATACTGCAAAACCATCACCACCTCGATATAAATAATCCGTAGTTGCTAAGCGATAAATTTTGTCCTTTATAAGTGGTTGGCCATTAACCGTAATATTACTCACTCTTTGTCCAACCGGTTGTAAAGGAGAAAATGCATAAGCCATGCCGGATACTTGTAGAAAGCGTCCTTTACCCTGCTGATACAAACTCACGCCGTTTTCAAGCGCTATCTTAAGCTGCTCCCCAGTGATAGTTAGCTCAACCAAGCGAGCTCGAAACGGTAGTTCTAACAATAAATCACGCTGGGTAAAAATCGTATTGGGTTGGTACTCGCGATTACCACGAATAACACCACCGTTGATGACAGCAATATCACTATCGGCCTCCTGTCGCATTGCGTCAGTAATAAAATTGCCAAAACTGCTTTCATGCTGTCGTACTATTTCTTTTTTGGTACTGAAACCTTGCGTGATGGTTGAGAGTGGCACACTTAATTGTGATTCCAGCCGATGCTGATAATGAGCAATTGCAGCGTTAACCTGTGGGTTAGGCTTGAATTCAGCTAGATCGTGTAGTGAGTAATCGACTACGATCCCTGAATTATTACCCTCAAATCCCGGTTCTTCGAGTGTCACATTAATAATTGCTGCCTGACCGTTCTGGTCAACTGTTAATTGGTTGGACCGCTGTTTAGTCTCCGCGGATGCCCTTGTCAGACTATTTGGATCGCTCTGTATGGCCAAGTGAATCGTAGCATCGTCTAACAATTCTTGAATAAAACTAAAGCTATCAGAATGTAATAACACTATCAGATCGACGCCTTGCCCACTTAATTCTGTTGCAAAACGTTCTACGCTTTCACGCGGCGGCAAGATTCGGGCGCGTTGGAGTAAATACTCTTCGCTAATTTGTGGGGATAAAATCGAAATAAAACCCACTTTCAGCCCATTTTTTGCGATAACAATGTGCGTGTAGAGTCCATCAAGGGGTTGCTGCGTATAACTGTCTACAGCATTAGTTAGCAGCAATGGGAAGGAGGCTTCGTAACTTCTGAGGATTAACTCATCTTCAAAATAGCTAAATTCACGTTTCGTGACGCTCATCACATCAGGCGCGAGTAAATTAAGAATGTCGATGATGTGCGAACCAGAATCAAACGAGGCTAAAGGGCTTGGAGCCAGGCTAGCCCCTCCGAAAACAAACATAATGTCTTGTTGTGCTCGTTGTTCGCGCAACAAGGTCGCTAATTCTGCGTAATCACCATGGGCTTGTGTACCAATAATTGGCAAATCTGCGGCATAGATAATCCTGAGTTGCTGCTTGGCAGTACTCGAGAAGGAAATCAGCCCAATAACGATGAGAAGACAACACAGCCGCTTATTCATAATATGCGCTCTTTCGCTGCTATTCCATCATCATAAGCGTGTATGAGTACAATTTCCATAGTTAAGCCATTTCGCTAGCGATTCTTTTTTCAAATCAACACCTTGTTAACAGCAGCGATGGACGAGAAGTAATGATTTTAAGGTTTGCTGGTAGCAGTTTAACGTGTTTGTACGATACTCTAAGGCAAAAGGCCCACAGAAAAGAAACGATGAACGATAAATTGAATTCACCTGATTTAAACGACATGTTAGCTGCTCCAGCAGAAAAACGAACCCAGTATTTCGATGAACTTGTTAATCACTATCAGCAGATTTGGATTTTATCCGATGCTGATGGCGCGGTAATGTTAACGACTGACGATGAAGACTGTATCCCCGTGTGGCCGACACAAGAGGCTGCCGAGCTCTGGCGAAATGAAGAATGGAGCGAGTGTTCTGCACTCGCAATCAGCTTAACCGATTGGTTTGCGCGTTGGACTCGAGGAATGCAAGACGACGACCTTGCCGTCGCAGTATTTCCTGTACCGGGTGAAGATGGGCTGGTATTTTTGCCCGAAGAGTTAGAAACCCTGCTTACACGATAGATAGCGTTGTGCCGCTTTGGGTTGTTAAATTGTAAGTATTTGTTGGTTTACTTGTATGTTAATGGGTTTGTTGCTAAACCAAAGAAAGCGTTCCTCATAGCGACACATGGTTTCCACTTGCCATTGAGGATCTGCGGAATACACGAGATAACAAAAAAAGTATTGAAGGAACACAACAATGAAAAATAATCCTAGATTGTTCAAGCCGTCTTTGCTTGCTCTAGCAATGTCGAGTCTCCTTGCTACGCCTGCAATTGCCCAAGAACAACCCAATGAAGATGATATCGAAGTGATAATGGTCACCGCGACCAAACGCTCGACTAGCCTGCAAGAAGTTCCATTTTCAATAAACGCGCAAACCCAAAAGGATATCGAACGCGCTGGTGCGACTAATCTTGAAGAGTTAACCCGCAGTGTTGCCGGTGTATCCATTCAGAACTTAGGACCTGGTCAAAGTCAGGTTGCTATGCGTGGAGTATCTGCTGGACAAATCGTGCGAGACCAACCCGGAGTTAAAGAACAGGTTGGGGTATATCTGGATGAAAGCGTCATTTCATTATCATTGTTTACGCCTGATTTAGATCTTTATGATTTGAATCGTGTCGAGGCTTTACGCGGTCCCCAAGGAACACTGTTCGGTAGTGGTTCTATTGGCGGCACATTGCGTTACATCACCAATCAACCGGAATTGGGGCTAACTGAAGCATCGGTAGAAGCAAATTTGAATACAGTTACTGATGGTAGCAATGGTAACCATATCAAAGGGATGGTGAATGTCCCATTAACTGATGACACGCTGGCATTACGAGCAGTAGCTTATCGTACGGATTATGCTGGTTTCATCGATGCACTTAGCGAGAATAATACGCGGTTCAAAGACGTTAACGATGGCGAGAGGACCGGTGGCAGAGTCGCGCTAAAATGGCAACCCACTGAAAATCTCAGTATCACGCCAAGACTTATTTTTCAGTCTATTGACATGGGCGGCTTCAACCGACAGGAAGTTTTCAACCTTTTCGCTAACCCTTACACCACAACACGACCAGCGATTCAACTCGGCGAACGTGAGCAGTACTTACTGCTGAATGAAGGATTTGAAGACGATATTACAATCGCAGATGTGACGGCAGAGTGGCAGCTGAACAAAGTTGATCTTACCGCCGTGTATAGTTATACCGACAGAGATATTTTAGTCAGTCGAGATGCCAGCGCTCTAACTGGTTCAGTCAGTGTTGATCTGGGGTATCCTGATGCTGCAGTGTTGTTACCATCAAATTTGCGTGATCGCACCCAAGTTAAACAAGATACTTTTGAATTCCGTGCTGCCTCCAATGGTGATGAGGCCTTGCAGTGGCTGACCGGCGTTTTCTTTTCTGATACCCAGCGCACGTATTCACAGCGTTTACCCACTCCAGGTTATGATGCATTTACTGACTCAGTTCTGGGCGATGGTGTTTCCGCTGCAGTTGCTAACGGCTTTGGTGCCGACTCGCCCTATAACGCAGACCTACCATACGATCTAGAGCAATTAGCGGTGTTTGGTGAATTGACCTTTGATGTTAACGAAGACTTAACCGTTACTGCGGGTACTCGTTTCTATGATTATGAGGAAAGTCGTCGGTTTACAACGGGGGGACTGTTCTCTAATGGCGATGATCAGGTCGACTCAACGCAATCTGATGGATTCACCTCACGCCTTATTGCTAACTATCGAATGAATGAAACCGTCAATGTCAATGCGCAGGTCTCACAAGGTTTTCGTTTAGGAGGGGTTAATGATCCACTCAACGAAACCCTATGTAATGATAGTGATCGCGCCGTGTTTGGGGGTTTCCAAGACTATGATGATGAAACCTTGATCAACTATGAAGTGGGAATGAAAGCGGCAGCGCGGGGTTGGACTGCCAACGTAGCGGCTTTCTACAATGACATCGACGATTTACAGGTAACCTTGGATGCAGGTTCATGTTCATCACGGATTTCCTTTAACGTCGAAGAAGCCCACACCCAAGGTCTTGAGTTTGAGGTCACGCGCCAAGCAACGGATTATCTGTTTATCAGCTTTGCCGGGTCAGTCATTGAAGCTGAGTTCGATTCCACCGTTCTAGATAGTAACGGCAATATTATCGGTGGCGTTGCAAAGGGGAACCGACTAGCGTCAGTGCCAGAGTTGCAGTTTGCTTTAGCAACAACGTACAACTTCCCGACACCGTTGTTTAATTCGGTTAATACATACATGTCCGCTTCGTTACAATACGTAGGTGATCGGATTACGCAGCCTAGTGACCAAGTCGCCGGAGCTGGTCAGTTTGTATCTAACTTACCGTTTGGCGGGGCAACCGGTTCTGAAACGACCAATCTCGATTTAGAGCTGGATAGCTATCAAACGTTAAATTTGAATATGGGGTTTGAATTCGATCAATGGGAGGCGCTCCTTTACGTTAACAACGTACTCGATGAGAATGCTAATTTATCCTTTGACCGTGAACGTGGCGGACGCGCTCGTTTGGCCTATCGAACCAATCAACCGCGTACCATAGGTGCGACATTCAGGTATTATTTCTAACTGAGCTAAGGGTGCTTCGGCACCCTTTTTTTTAACGATAATTAAGGCGAACAGTTACCAATGACAGCAGATCAAGATCAGCTATGGTTTGTGCCACTGGGGGGAACCGGTGAAATTGGTATGAATCTGAACTTGTATGGCCATAATGGTCAATGGTTAATGGTGGACTGCGGAATCACATTTGATGAACCATTAACACCAGATTTAAACCAGCGTTTCCGTGTAGTCGCTGCTGACCCTACTTTTATTGCGCAGCAAAAAGAAAATCTTGTTGGAATAATTATTACCCATGCCCATGAGGACCATATCGGTGGCATTGCACACTTATGGCGCCGACTTCAGGCACCTATCTATACAACGTCATTCACGGCTGAGGTATTACGCCGAAAACTAGCGCAAGTGGGGCTAGATGGGCAGGTGCCGATTGTCGAGGTAAACTTTGCCACAGAGGTAAGCATTGGCGAGTTTTCTGTTGAGTGGTTACCCATCACACATTCTTTGCCAGAGCCGAGCGCGTTACTAATCTCGACGCGGGTTGGTAACGTTTTTCATACTGCGGATTGGAAAATCGATTATCGGCCAGGAATCGGGCAAAAATTTGATGCATCAATCTTTGAACAACTTGCTGCGCGCAATGTATTGGCGATGGTCTGTGATTCAACCAATGCCTTGAAAGCAGGGCATTCAACCTCTGAGTATCAGTGCTACCAAGGCTTACTTAAGACAGTTAAGAACCAACCCGGCAGGGTTGTGGTCACTTGCTTTGCCAGTAACGTTGCGCGTCTGTTGGCCATTGCTAAAGTCGCACAACAAACGCAGCGGTATGTCGCAGTCTTAGGCCGGAGTCTACAGAACATGGTTAGCGTCGCGCGGGTGTGCGGATATTGGCCAGAAGATGTTGAGCTTATTGATCCTCAACATATTGGCTATTTACCGCGTGAAGAAGTTCTAGCGATTGCTACAGGTAGTCAGGGAGAGCCGCGCGCGGCTTTGGCGCGGCTTGCAATGGACACTCACCCTGAATTGAATCTCGATGCTGGAGATTCTGTGCTTTTCAGTGCGATGATCATTCCTGGTAACGAAACAGATGTAGAGCGTCTATTAACCCAGTTCGAACGCCGTAAAATCAAGGTCATTTTATCCGAAACCAGTGAACATCCGATCCATGCGTCGGGACACCCTTACAAAGACGAATTGATGGCGATGTACCGTTGGGTTAAGCCGCAAATAGCGATTCCGGTGCATGGTGAAGCCGAACATATTGAAGCTAATGCTCGGATAGCAAAAAAAGCGGGTGTGATGAAATCCTTTGCAGGCCAAAATGGAGACTTTTTTCAGCTCGCACCCCAGCCAATGTTAAAGCGCAAACACATCAAAGTCGGTCGTATTCCCATTGAAGCATAGCGGCCCTCTCTGCAGAGAATCGCTTTTTACGTTGCGACTGAAAGAATAGCTCGAATAAACATGAGTTATTAGTCGACTTATTAATATTGAATTTGGCAAAAGAAGCAGTCTTAATTAGCCTATGTAAATGCAATGTTAATTGGTCTACCATAAGATGAATATGCCCCTACAAACGGAAGTATTGACAACTATGACACAAAACCCAACTTCACCGCTCAGCATGCTCTATAAATGGGAACAAGAAAATCCCGATTTGGTTTATTTGAAACAGCCGGTAGACGGCGTCGTTAAAGACTATACTTGGTCAGACGTTGGACAATTGGTTAGAAGGGCTGCGAACCGGTTGGTCTCAATGGACTTAGAGCCTGGCAGTCGTATTTGTATTTTATCTAAAAATTGCATGGAATGGTTTGTCGCTGATCTTGCAATCATGATGGCAGGGCATGTGTCAGTGCCAATTTTTGCCACGGCTGGTCATAGCACCATTGAATACGTACTGAATCATTCCGATACTAAGCTGATTTTCGTTGGTAAGCTCGATGATACCGAAAACCAAATTAAAGCCATTCCCGACAACATTAAATCTGTTGCATTCCCTTACCCTGGTATCGATGTGGACATGCAATGGCAAGAGTTTATGGATATTGAACCCTTGGAAGGGCAGCCAAACATTGAAATGGATGACATGGCGACAATCATTTATACCTCTGGGAGTACCGGTAAGCCAAAAGGGGTTGTGCACACCTTCAATACAATTTGCTGGGCTGCACAAAATTCACTCACAGCACTTACTGTGTCGAAAGATGATCGCGTATTAAGTTACTTGCCGCTGGCGCATATTACTGAGCGCGTATTGGTTGAATTGGCGAGTATCTATTCGTCTATGCAAGTGAGTTTCGTGGAATCATTGGATACTTTCCAACGTGACGTAGTGGCCTGCCAGCCCACGTTGTTTATTTCAGTACCTCGTTTATGGACGAAGTTCCAAATGGGTATTTTAGCCAAAATGCCACAAAAGAAACTGAATCTATTACTGAGTATTCCTATTGTAAAAGGAGCGATCGCGCGCAAGATAAGACAAGGGTTGGGTATCGATCAAGCGCGGCTTTGGGCCAGTGGATCGGCGCCACTAGCGCCTGCAGTTATTCGTTGGTTTGAGCGGATCGGGGTGAAAATCAGTGAAGGTTGGGGAATGACTGAAAACTGTGCGTATGGCACTAGCAGCGTGCCGTATCGGACAGATAAAGTGGGCTGCATTGGACATGCCTATGATGGAGTCAATATACGTATTTCAGATGAAGGTGAGATTCAAGTTAAGTCACCGTGCAACATGAAAGAGTATTATCTAGAGCCGGAGAAAACCGCTGAAGCTTTTACCGAAGACGGATGGTTGCGCACGGGTGACAAAGGCACTATCGATAATGACGGTTACGTGCGTATTACCGGTCGCCTGAAAGATATCTTTAAGACCGCTAAGGGCAAGTACGTAACGCCAGCACCGATTGAAGCGAAAATCATGGAAAACCCAATCGTTGAACAAGTCTGTGTGACTGGTACAAATTTGCCACAACCTATTGCGCTGTTGGTGCTATCGGCAGAAGCTGCCAACGAGTCTCGGGAGGAAGTTGAGTCTGCATTGTTAGCAACGTTAGAAAAAGTCAACGGCGAACTAGAAAGTCACCAACGTTTGGACCGCGTAGTAGTCATGCAAGAAGAATGGTCAATTGAGAATGATCTGCTCACGCCAACATTAAAAGTGAAGCGCCATGTTCTTGAAGAACGTTTTCAAGACGTGATCCAGAAAAAATATACTGGCAAGGTTGTGTGGAACGACTAAACTGTTGATTAAGAACAGGGTTTTGTTCCATATTGGCAAGTGAAAGTTGCCGGTATTGCAGCATTCAGAAAGGAGGCATTTGCCTCCTTTTTTGTGCGCGCAGGATTGCTTACGGCGAGTTGAACGTTGGTTATGTTTTGTAGCACCAGCGTATAAAAAACGATACCCGAAATTGGTTGTTTATTAATCATGGTGTCACTAAAGTGCGCGCCGCTAAATTGATGAAAACACTCAAAAAATGAGGAATGCCATGTTGAAAAAGCACGTTATTACTGGAGGCATAGCAGTTTTATTGTCTCTCGCGAGTCATATCGCTTCGGCGGAAGTGGTCATGGTAGTGCATCCCAGCAACGCCGACGCCATCGACGCTAAAACGGTGCAGCGTATTTTCCTGGGCAAGGAAAAGAAGTTTCCCGGAGGTTCTGAAGCGACTCCTATCAATCAGGTGGCTGAATCTGGCGTACGCGCTGATTTCGATACCTCAATTATTGGCCGTAGTTCAGCTCAGGTATCTGCTTACTGGTCAAAACTCGTATTCACGGGTAAAGGCGTTCCACCTACCGAAGTTGCCGACGATGCAGCTGTGATTGCTGCGGTTGCAGCAGATCCTAGTGCCATCGGCTATGTGGATAGTGCTTCTGTAACCGGCGATGTAAAAGCCATTTCAGTTAATTAAGATTGGGGGTTCCGATGAAAAAGTATTTTGCAATGACAGCAATTGCCATGGCGATCAGTACCGCGGCGCATGCAGATGTAAGGATCAACGGATTCGCTAATCTTGTTGGTGGAATGACAAGTAGCGACGACACGTTATACGGCTATGACGACGACATTGATTTTAGCCAAGGTAGCTTATTCGCGATACAAGTCAGTGGTGATATCAATGATAAAATGACCGCTACGGCACAGGTTTTGGCAAGAGGCGAGAATGATTATGACCCTGACTTTGAATGGGCTTATTTATCCTATGCCGCTACAGACAACGTCACTGTGACTGCAGGGCGTTTTCGCTTACCACTATTTACCTATTCTTCATCCTTAGATGTTGGCTACTCCTATCACTGGTTATCAGTACCATCAGTGGTTTATGACGTGCCGTTCAATAACATGGATGGGATTAAAGTGTCAGTCACTGGTTTGGCTGGGGATTGGGACTACTTGTTAGATCTAGCCTACGGGCAATTCAAAGGTGAAACCTTTGGTGCAGATAACGTTGGCGACAATACAGGGTTAGTTTCGTTGCAATTCGGCGATGGTGAGTGGACTTTGCGTGGCGTATACGGAAGAACCAGCACCACAATTGATTTGACCCAATCAACGGATGCGGTCGGTCTGGCTGTTGGACAAGGCTTCGCGGCGCTGGAAAGCTTAGGTTTCACCGAGTTGGCCGGTAATCTAAAAATTGAAGATGACACTGGTGAATTCGTTGGTTTCAGTGTGATGTACGACAATTTTGATTGGTTCGTCGGTGCTGAATATACCAATATTAAAGTCGATGACAGCTTTGCTAATGACGATGATGCCTACTACATTACAGCCGGCAAGCGTTTCGGTAAATGGACACCAGCATTGACGTATGAAAGCTTCGAATCCAGCGGTGATGTGAAGTATGCAGACAAGATTGCGGCAATTGGTTCTGCGCCATTACCGCCTGAACTTATCGCTCAATTAGTCGGTGTTGCTGCGGGCTCACAATTAGCTCAGCTTGACGAATACAATGTATTGACCGCAACGTTACGTTATGACTTTGATACTAATATTGCGTTTAAAGCAGATATCAGCAGATATTCAGATGACGTCGATGATTCTGCCGATGCTACGCTAGTCAGAGTGGGTGTGAATTACGTATTTTAACTCTAGAAGTTAATTGCTATGGCCGAACAGTAGGTGTCATCTAGTGTTCGGCTTTTTTGTTTTCATATCATTAATCCACTAATTCTGTGTAATAAATAGATATGCCATTGAATTGAAGAAAAGTAAAAAGCATGAATGTTTAAGTTTGCCTTGCTTTCAATTAAGCTCTTTACTACGTTTGATATACGTTTTCCAGGGAAGGTAATATCACATGTTTCAATTCAATTTTTATCCGTCGCTGAGTCTTTCTTTTAATTCTTTTCTTACTGTCACGATACTGCTTTGTCTTGCTGCGACTGGTACACAGGCTAATGATGCGCTGCATCAAGCGTCGAAAGCGGCATGTGAGAAATTTAAAGCCTGCGCGCTACAGGAAATGGCTGGGTCGCCTGATATTACGCCGCAAATGAAGCAAATGTTAGAAGGAATGATTGCGGGTGTTTGTGATAGTTTGATGGATTATTCCGACATCAAAGGTCAGCATGAACTTTACCAGCCAGCCGCGGACTGCCTCAATTCAATGGCGCAGTTAAGCTGTGAGCAATTAAACGACGATATTACGACGCCTGCATGCGCGGAGTATGAACGCCGCGCTGAGCAATATTCGCAATAGCGTGATCAAGCAACGCCGGTAGAACCAAAACCGCCTTCGCCACGTTGACTGGAACCAAATTCATCAACAATGGTGAATGCCGCTTGTACTACAGGTACAAAAACCAGTTGAGCGATCCTGTCGCCACTTTCAATGGTGAAGGTTTCATTGCCGCGATTCCAGCAGGAGATGAACAACTGACCTTGGTAATCAGAATCGATTAACCCAACCAAGTTGCCCAATACAATTCCATGCTTATGACCCAGCCCTGAGCGTGGCAGTATAGTCGCAGCGAGGTTATTGTCAGCAATGTGAATAGCAATTCCAGTGGGGACTAAGTAGGTTTCGCCTGGGTGTAATACCACGCTTTCATCGAGGCAAGCGCGCAGATCCACTCCGGCCGAACCATCAGTTGCATAGGCAGGCAAAGGGATAGTGTCACCGAGGCGTGGATCTAAGATTTTAAGTTCAATCGGTTGCATAGCAAATTTCAATGGATTAATCAGGCTGCTAAGTTTACCGATTTTTGCTCACAATGCATTAGTCGAGCATTCGTTTTGCTACTAAATACTGCACTAATGTAATGCAGCTGTGCACCAAATCAGTCATTGCCAGAACGACTTCAGTACCACTAGAATCATGCATGTCATTGAAAATAAACACTAAAAAATATTGGCACCGATAATGCTGAGTACCTTTCGTTAACTGAGTTTTTATCTACATGGAAGGCAGTTAAGTGCCAGGCAACGCTTAGCCGCCGGAGTGGGTAATAACGCAATAACCTTGCCCGTACGAATTTTACGTGTCCTGAAATTCGTACGGGATTTTTCTCACTAGGTTTTCACTGTGCGATGTTTTACCATGTGTACAGAATAGAAAAAAACTCGACTATCTTGCTCCGCCTATACCCATCAAACAAACTCGAACACTTGGTTACATTGTTGGATGCAGTAATGACTGCGTCGCGTGAATGTGATTCACCTCAGAGTGTCCTAAAACCGCAAACTATTTTGGTTGAGAGTTTAGGTATGCAGCATTGGTTGAACATGCAATTGGCCGACCTTAGCGGGATCGCGATGAATTTGCAGTTCCCTATGCCAACGCGATTTATGTGGCAAGTCGCGCGTCATATTCTGGGTGATGACCAGGTTCCATTGCAATCTACCTACAAACGTGAAGTACTGGCTTGGCGCCTTTATCGACTGTTTCAGCAAGAGTCGTTTTTGCAACAAGGCGAGTTTAGCGACTTGCGTAACTATCTTCTCGCACTCCAGCAGAGGAGTAGCACCAAGGCAAATGCGAGTGTATTTGAATTTGCCACGGCCATTGCCGATGTGTTTGAACAATACATGTTGTACCGACCAGATTGGCTGTTTGCTTGGGAAAGCCACGACACGGTCACTAATGATGAACACGGAGCCGATATTGAACAATGGCAAGCGGCTTTGTGGCGAGCCTTGGTGGCCATTGAACCGCTACATCCAGCCGCTTTACATCGGCAAGCGATTAACGCTTTGGCAAGTGCAAAGCGGGACCAGTTAGATGGGCTCCCTGCGAATATCTATGTGTTTGCATTAAATACGATGGCACCACAATTAGTGGAGTTTTTTAGTGCATTAGCCAATCACTGTGATATCCATATATTTCATCTAAATCCGTGCATGGATTACTGGGGCGATTTGCAAACCGATCGGGCGCGCGCACGCGCGACTCAGCTTGCCACGTGGTTAGACGAATCTTCGCCAAATCCAATGTTGGCCAATATGGGGCAACAAGGTCGGGATTTATTTAATCTTTTGCAGCAACAACAATTATTCGAAATCGGCGCATTTGAGAACCCACTGGAGCAACCTAAACCGTTGGATAATCTCTCCCCAACGCTTCTGCAGCAAGTTCAGTCTGCCATCTTTAATGGGGTCAGGCGCTTACCCGATATGCCGCAGAATGAGGCCGATAGCTCGGTGACTATCGTTGCGACCCACAGCCCATTGCGTGAACTACAAAGCTTACACGATCATTTGCTCGCACAATTTCAACAGGATCCAACATTACGTCCACAAGATGTGCTGGTGATGTGTCCGGCTATTGAAGATTATACCCCGTATATATCTGCCGTTTTTTCAACCCGTCGCACTGTTACTTCTGAGGAGGCTCGGCTTCCGTGCTCAGTGGCTGACAGGGCGCCGCTTGATAGTATTCCTGAAATTGCCATGTTCATGCGGTTATTGGAATTACCCGACAGTCGCTTTGAAGTTACCGCAATCATCGAATACTTGCGAACCGAAGCCATCGCGACTCATTTTTCTATACAGCCACAAGAATTACAATTGTTAGAACAATGGCTCGCCGCGGCAAACGTGCGTTGGGGCTTAGATCAAGAGCATAAGCGCAATATACTGCAGCAAGGGGATGTCAGCCTTGTCGTTGAGGATGATGGCGAGTTACGCAAGTACAGTTGGAAATGGGGGTTACAACGTTTGTTGCTGGGCTTATTGCATATTGATAGTGCGGTACTCATCGACGGTACGTTGACTGTTCCAGATGTGGAGGGTATTGCAGCTGAGGCTTTGGGTAAGTTGTGTTGGTTATTGGAGCTACTGGAAGAGCACCGAGGCAATCTACAAAAGCCGCGAACAATACCGCAATGGCAGGCGTATTTGCATCAGCTCAAACAAAGTGTTTTCGGCGACTTGTCGAATTCGACACGGGCAGCAATGCTGCTTGAAAGAGGGATTTCTGAATTAACTACACATGCTGAAATGGCTGACTTTACACAACCCATTGGTTTAGCCGAATTGCGTATTGCGCTGCGAGGCCAGTTTGCGCAGCCCGATGTCATCAATCAATTTATGACCGGCCAGGTTACGTTTTGCTCTATGCTTCCCATGCGCAGTATCCCATTCAAAATCATTGCACTTCTAGGACTGAATGACGGAGATTATCCGCGCCCAAGTCAAGCTTTGTCGGTTGATTTGATGCAGCATCAGCCGCGTCGTTTAGGTGATCGTTCACGCCGTGGCGATGACCGCTATTTATTTTTAGAAGCTATTGTTTCTGCTCGCAAACAAATCTATTTGAGTTATCAAGCACGGCAGGTAAAAGATAACTCGGAACGTCAGCCGAGTCTGGTGTTGCGCGAGTTTCAAAGTTATTTGGATAGCGATTATGGTATTCAAGGTTCAATACCCGTTTATCGCTATTATGCGACTTCGTTGCATGCGTTTTCAGCTCAGAACTTTCAGCAAAGTCAGGCGACCATGCTCAATAGTTACGATGCCGGGTGGTTTAAATTGGCTAGCGCACTGCAGCAGAGAAATAAATTTAAACCTACTATTCAATGGCCGATAAGAGCTGCATCCCCGCTCACGTTGAGCCCTGGTGAGCTGACTCGCGCCTTTCGTGATCCGCTTAAATATTTTGCGAATCAAGGGTTGGGCTTGTACCTGGACCAACAGGAGCCACTGTTACAAGACGTTGAACCCTTCACCATTGATAACTTGACTCGGCATAACCTATTGCATGAGCTCCTAGACCAGGCATTATCTGGTGCTGAAGAGGGATCTTACTCGCGTATTACAGAACACTATTTTGCTGACGGTGCGGTTCCGAAGAATCCAGTTGTCGAGCAAACTTTAATTGAATGGCAGCAGGCTATCATTGCTTTGCGGGAAACTATAGGTGGGGAACCCTGTGAGCAGATACAGGGGCGCTATCAATATGAAAATACCACTCTGCAGGGCACTATTGCGGGTTACAATTTGGCTGTCGGCTCGATACTTGGCACTACACTGCATTGGCATATTCGAGAATTTGCTGCGCGCCAGCATATGCAAAACCGTATTGAGCAGATGTTATGCAGTATTGCGCTAGACAAAGAGGTTGACGGAGTAGGGTACTGTCTAAATCATAAAGACACGGAAATCCAGATTGATCACATAGTTTATGAAACTGTCACACCCACCCAGGCTAAGCAGTGTCTTGATCTGCTGCTGGATCGGTTAATTTACCTGCAACAATCTCCTTGTTATTGGTTTATCGATTTAGCGGCGGTTGTGTGTCAACAAGAGCCTTTGCAAGATACAACTTCACTTTGGCAGGCCATAGAAAAGCAAACAACTCCTCAGCCTATGCAAACGACACTTGCGGACAGTCCGTATTGGCAACGCTTTAACCCTGACAATCAACTCCCTGATTTTAATGAATTAACGGCTATGTATGAAGTTTTTCGACCGTTTCTATCGGCGCATAAAAAGCTGCGTAAACAGAACAAGGGGCGAGCATGACAATTGCGATGTCACCAAAGGCGAAAAATCTGGATGTCGTTGCTCTACCGCTCAACGGCGTTCATTTAATTGAAGCCAGTGCCGGAACAGGTAAAACATTCAATATTACCCGGTTGTATTTGCGTCTTATTATCGAATGTGGCTATTCGGTTCAGCAAATACTGGTGATGACATTTACCAATGCCGCAACGCAAGAATTGCGTGGTCGCTTAACCGAAGCGTTACAACATGCCTTGAGTTACTGGACCAGTGCGCATTACCGAGTGGAGGCTTCAGACCCTGTGCTTGAAGCACTATATTCCAGCAATGAACCTGCGCAAGCAATGCAACGCATAAAAGTGGCGGTGCTAGAGATGGATGAAGCCGCGGTTTATACCATTCATGGTTTTTGTCAGAGGATGCTAAAGACGCTTGCTTTTGATGCGCATAACCCCTTTACCGTTACGTTAGAGCAAGACCATGCGCACATAGTTGAGCAGGCAGTTGAAGATTGGTTCCGTATTCTGCAGCGAGCTCCGGCTAAACTCAATGCTCTTAGTCAACAGGGTTGGGACTCACCAGCATCTTTTAAGCGAGCGTTTGAAGCGTTGCTTTATCGCGATCAAAGCATCAATCTAGTGACGGCAGAACAACTTAAAGCAGATCATCAAGCGCGAATTGCGTTGTTACAAAGCCAATTCCAAGCGCAGATGGCTGAATTACATGCGCATATGTTGGCTCACGAGGCGGAAATTTGTGCGGCGCTTATCAAGGAACCTAAACATATCACTGAGCGTACGCGCGAATGGGAAATTTTATTAAATTGGCTTTCGGCAGGTAGCATAGAGGAAATACCAGCAGAAGTGGGGCGTTTTATTAATGGCAACCGTTACCGCGGTAACGACGTCATAAAAACGCTATTTGAACCCCTTAAGAATTTGCGCACATCAGTCATGTCCAGCGTCGCCAGTTTGAATAAAAAGGTACAGCAGCGTACTGACGCAAGCACCGTATTCAGCGAGGTTTTAACAGGGGTTACTTGGATCCGTGAACGCATCACGCAGGAAAAAGAGCGTTTGGGTGAAGTCGGCTTTGATGACTTGATCAAGCAGATGGCTGATGGGGTGGCACGTTCACCTGCCTTGGCGAGTCGTTTAAAACAGACCTATCCAGTCGCTTTGGTTGATGAGTTTCAAGACACAGACGCTTATCAATACGCAATTTTTGAATCTGTGTATGTTAAGTCAAACGCCCAGTCTAATAGTCTACTGATGATGATCGGCGACCCCAAGCAGGCAATCTATGGGTTTCGTGGCGGGGATATTTACACCTACCTCAGAGCGCGTGACAGTGCTGATCACATTTGGTTGATGGATACTAATTGGCGTTCCATTGCGGCCATGGTGAAAGCCTATAACCAACTTTTCAGCGGAAGGGCAGCTGATAGCACGCAGGGCTCCGTGTTTGGGGCACAAATAAGCTATCAGTTGGTGAATGCCACTGAACAGTCAGCTGCTGCTAAGAAGCCCTTTTATGACCCTCTGCAAACTGAGCGAGGCGCGATAAATTACATTCATGCGTCTGCTGATGATGAAGCCACTCATGGGCAACAAGAAAGGCATGTAAAGCAATCGATAGCGCAGTGGTGCAGCCTTGAAATTCAGCGTTTATTGCGTGATGCAAAGCGTGAAGACAAGTTACTTAAACCCAATGATATTGCAATTTTAGTGCGCAACTGGCGCGAAGCCGAAGTCATGATAAAGGCATTGAGAAGCCAGGATATCAATGCGGTCTACTTGAGCGATAAAACGCCATTGTTTAGCAGCCAAGAAGCCGCTGAAGTGTTACGTCTGCTTGAGGGGATTTGGTATAACCAGCGCGATAGATATTTACTCGCCGCACTATCAACTCAATTGCTGAGTATTCCGCTAACCCACCTACAAGAAATGCAAAGCGATCCGTTATCGCCATTGTGGAGTGAGTTACGAGTGAAGCTTGAAAGATTACGCAGCACTTGGTCGGATAACGGAGTATTGGCGCTGCTTTTTGCAGTGCTGCGCAACGAGTATCAGCCTATAGCTAATAGCGAGCGGGCACTAACCAATTATTTGCATTTGGCTGAGCTGTTACAACAGCGTGAATTAGAACATGCGAATCCAGCACAAACAATCCTCTGGTTACAGCAACAGATCCATCAGCCAGATCTGAGTGAAGCGTTTCAACAGCGCTTAGAGTCTGACGCTCAATTAATCCAAATTGTTACCCAACATAAGTCGAAGGGACTTGAATACCCGATTGTTTTTATCCCTTTTGCAAATGAGTACACGGACCCGACTAAAGTGGGGAATCGTGAGAAAAGTATTCTGCAATACTACGATCCGAAAACTGACCAACGGGTTTGCCAGCTGGGCGTTACCTTGCCAGCAGAGACCTTGTTGCAACAGCAAGAACTTGAAGAGACGGTAAGGCTTTTGTATGTCGCAATTACCCGGGCTGAGTATCGCTGTTATCTGGGGGTAGTTGATATAGCAGGGTATCACGCTTCAGCATTAGGCCGGTTGTTGAATATCACGGAAAATCCAGAAGTGCCGTGGTTACCGATGTTACAACACATTTGCAATGATGCTGAAATGCAGTCACATCTTCATTTTGCGCATGAACTCCCTAAGCATGTAGAAAGTTCGCACAATCCTATGGATGATGCTCCGTTAATGCTAAGCACATTTACTGGGCAGATAAACACGCAGTGGCAGCTCCATTCGTTTAGTGCGCTTACTCGATTGTCGCACGGTGCTGATTTAACTTTACGCGAGATTGAGTATGTTGCGGCAAAGACTGACAGTGAAGAGCAGCAAAGCAAAAAACAGCAAGCAGAGTTAGCCTTTAGGTTTAGATTTGCCAAAGGTGCGCAAGCGGGAAATTTTTTACATGATGTGTTGGAACACACTGATTTTAGTCACCCGGACTGGTCGACGGTTTGTGCAGCGGCTGATCAGCAGTACGCGTTGTTACGCACCGCAAAGCACCAAGCAGCCATGCAAGAGTGGCTGCAGGAAATTATGGTAACGCCGATCCAGTTAGGACAAGCCGGTACAACTCTCACCTTAAGCCAACTTGCCAACGCTCAGACATTACGCGAAGCAGAGTTTTATTTCCCTGTGGCCCAGGTTGACCCGCATCAGGTTTCTCAAATACTAGCGCAACATCGTCAACAGTTAGTTGCTCAGCGACTGTTGCCACAGGATGTGAACGTAAATTTAGTTTTAGGAGCATCAAGGGTATTGGAAGGCATGATGCATGGCTTTATCGATCTCATTTTTGAGTCTGCAGGCCGCTATTATGTGTGCGATTATAAATCGACACATATGGGCGATAATCTGGATGATTACGCGCCTGCCGCGCTAGCATTGAATAATCTTGAGCATGCCTACGACCTACAATATTTAATCTACGCTGTCGCGCTGCAACGGATGTTGAAAAATATCCTACCTGATTATGACTTTGACCGTCATTTTGGTGGTGTAGCTTATCTTTATCTGCGCGGCATGCATCCCGACGGTAAAGATCAACAAGGGGTTTTCTATCATCCACTTACAAAATCCACTGTGGATGAATTAGATCAGCTGTTTACGGCGCATAAAGAAACCAAAGGCGCACTATGCTAGAACTAACCTTAGCGAATGTATTACTGCGTTACCATGGCCTCACGCCACTCGATTTCTACCTAGCAAAAAGTCTGTTAGAGCCGCTGCGTGTGAAATTGGACGAAGAGTGCTGGCACCGTTGTATGCATTATATAATGGCGTTGTCGTGGGCCCAGCGACACGGCAATAGCTGCTTACCTTTAGGTGAAATTGCAGAACAGAACTGGTGGTGCGATCTTGAAGCGGATAAGTCTGGGTATCAGTTTGCAGACGATACGACGGTGCGGCAAGACTTGTTAACGCTTACGGAGTGCTTTACTGACCCTGAATCTTTAGTACTCGCGGAAGATAAACTTTACAGCGCACGCTATTACCAATTTGAAGCTGACATTCAACAGCGATTGTCTACATTGCATGTGCATCTACCATGCTCTGATGAAACGTTAACGAAACTGCAGCATGCATGGCCTTTACTGTTTCCACCTAATGCCAGCGGCCCACAAGTTGATTGGCAGCAAGTCGCTGTTGCACTAGCGCAACAACAACGGTTGTTAATCTTATCTGGAGGCCCTGGTACGGGAAAAACCTATACGGTTGCGCGGCTCCTCGTGGCATTACAATTGACCCAGCAAGAGAACCTGCGAATTGGCCTTGCTGCACCCACCGGAAAAGCCGCTCAGCGCCTCAGCCAGTCCTTGCAACAGTCGTTTAACTCCCTTGCTGAGGCACCAGAACTTGCATCTGACATTGCTGAAATAAACACGTCAGCAATAACGATCCATAGGCTATTGGGCTTAAGAGAAAGTGATGTTTCGGTAAAGTACGATAAAGAAAGGCCGCTGCCATTAGATATCTTAGTGGTGGATGAAAGCTCGATGTTAGATGTAGCAATTTTCGCCCGATTGCTGCGCGCTGTTCCGGACCATTGTCGCCTTATTTTGGTGGGCGACGCACATCAATTACCGGCAGTTGAAAGTGGCAATGTGTTGCCCAACATCATGCCAAAGTCAACAAACCAATTGAGCTGTGTACAAGCAGAGTGGCTAAATAAATTGTTTTCGTCAGCAAGCCAGTATGTGGGCGAGGCGCCACAGCTAGTGAGTGCGATACAGCTGACTCATACCCACCGCTTTAGCGGTGCATTATCCACCTTTGCAAATAAAGTTTTGGCCAGTAAGCTGGATTCCACCCAGTCTGTTGAAGCTCACCAATATATTTCTCAGCTGTCGACCGACCCCGCATCTTCACTGCAGTTAATCGAACGGTCCAAGTTAACCTCTGCAATTCAGCAATGGGTGCATGATTACTATCTGCCGATTGCACGCGAAACCTCAGATCCAGCCAAAGCATTGCACTTGGCCGCCCAGTTTCGTCTTCTATGTTGTGTTCGACAAGGACCTGAAGGCGTTGAAATGCTCAATGAGGCGATAGAGCAGGCGATTAAACGTCGGCTTGGCATTTCCATAGAGCAGCGCCATTTTCATGGTCAGTTGTTGATGGTTACGCAAAATATGCCCAGTGTCGGACTGTTTAATGGTGATGTTGGTGTGGTTTGGAATTCACCGCAGGCGGGGATGCGGATTGCTTTTTTACATGCGGACCAAGCCACAATCCGTTTCCTTGATCTGAATCGGATCAGCGCATTTGAGCGAGTTTTTGCAATGACTGTACACAAGTCTCAGGGCAGTGAATTCGAACATGTTGGCTTATTATTGCCACGGGCGACTCCGCACGAGCTACTGTCTAATGCGCTGATCTATACTGCAATAACGCGAGCTAAGCAGTCCTTGTATTTATTTAGCGAAAAAGCTCAGTTTATAGACGCAATACAACGTGATGGAGAGCGTTGGAGTGGATTAAAGCCGATTTAGTTGTTGTGAGTTCTAGTTGAGTGTGCAGTTTGCTTGATGCAAAATTGCAGCATGAAATGCATGTTGGACTTTCGAAATATTTGAAACTGACAGCTGCTATGTATGTTCATTCGCCGGTCGACCTGACGAAAGTCAGGATCTGCTGTGTACGTATTTCAGACATCCAGATATTTCTAAAATGCCTGCTACGGAGCTCCTAATTGATGGTGGCCGGTTCAATGCTTTTGAACGTCTGCTTAGTGATGCTAAGCAGAAATATTTTTTTGTTTTGACCGTTTTAAACAGCCGTTTGCCCCTATAGTCAGGAAAACGACCCAATCGCGCGTTTTTGTCCAAAATGAAAATCGCGGAATTGTTTGGTATCCTTTGTATTCTTTGACTTTCAGGAACTTGGTAATCGTGGCACTATGGATAAAAACGAGCACAGGCTCGGTAGGAAAACGCGCAACTTGCGCACTATTAAATTGTTAACTGGCCAAGGAATTTATGAGCATCGAATACAAAATCAATGAGCCCATAGGAACTGACCAATTTGTAGAGCTCCTAAAAGCATCGACACTGGGTGAGCGCCGTCCTATAGACGATAGGGCGTGCATGGAGGGGGTGCTTTTAAATAGCAACCTTATCGTTAGTGCCTGGCATAGTAATCGGCTTGTCGGTATCGCCCGAAGCGTCACGGATTTTCACTATGCCTGCTACCTATCGGATCTGGCCGTAAGTTTAGAGTGCCAACGATCTGGTATTGGTAAGCAGCTCCAAATTTTGACTCAAGAGCAGCTTGGACCAAAATGCAAACTCATACTCTTAGCCGCTCCAGCAGCCAATCAGTATTATGAGCACCTCGGCTTTGAGCATAATCCACGTTGCTGGGTGCTTGATCGTGAATTGAGCATCCGCAGTTAACAAAGCAATGCACGCGACAAGCGCGTGATTGCGACGTTATGTGAGAAAGGTGAAAAGTGAGCGATAGAAGGAAAGAAATCTTTAGCTTGGCTTATAAAAACCTAGCGGCGCACGAAAATCAATTTGGTTGCATATCCCAAGCTTATTACTCGGAAGATGGTTGGGTTGGCATTGATACAGTATACGAAAACTTTCTTTCTGATTTCCTTTGCTCAGCAGAATATATCTATCTCTATGGCTATAAAGCTTCATGGTTTAGTAAATTGAGCGGTGAAAATCTGCCAAAATGGACAGATGCTTTTCAAAGCTATGTGGTAAAAGACGGTAGGAAACACTACCTTGAAGTTAGCAAAGCCAACATAAGTGATCTTAAGGATTATTGGATCGAGCCATATATCGACTACCACTTTGCAAAGTCGCTAGGAATTTCTGATGTATCGCCAGCTAAATTAATCGTAAATATATTACCCGTTAATGTTCCAACTAAAGGGCTATTCTCTATCTCGGATGCTTTTGGCCAAATTGGGAACCCCTGGGCTGGCGGTTACCAAAATGTAGGGAAATTCGTTCGTGAGAGAATAGCCTCAGATTCAAGCTTGTATCTACCATACAGAAAAATGTCATCTTTCTGTTTTCATGGTAATGAAGAAGCAATGTGCGTCTTGCTAGATAAACTAATGGAAGCAGGCCTGTCCAAAGATATTGAAGACTTTGTGCCTGGGTATTGGGATTCTTACCAGGTAACTGCAGATGAAAGTATAGAACAAGCTGCATCTAGGTTGCTTGTAGAATGTGGGCATATTAATGAATAATCACATAACAAGTTGTTCAAGGTGACGCCTGGCGGCGCACCTTACCAAGGCGTTAGGTTGCTAGGGAAGATGTTGCTAAATCATTGGACTCACGAACGTAAGCTGATCGAGTTTAACTCTGAAACAGGTCGAGCGAAAACGATAAACTTGAGCAACGCTAAAAACATGGATAAACCTTGTTTGGGATTTGCCCATAGCGAGAAGAGGATTTTTGGCTCCAGAGTAAACTTTGCGATCTACAGAGAAAAAGACAACATTATATTCTCCGCTGGCAATAAAAATTGGAACACTAGTATATCGGAATTAGAGTTTAAACATTCACAGCCCTTTCCATTTATTTCAAAGTTTCAAGTTATTGAAAACGGTGTTTGTACATTTAGTATTTTATATTCTCACTTAGCTAGAGCGTTGTATTCGATTATTGATGTTACTTACGACCAAATTGATAGAGATGTAGACTTTTATTTGGAGTTTGTTTCAGAAAACATACTAGATAAAGACTGGCGTGCAATGGTTATTGAAAAATGGGATTCAATCGCAACCTAACAAGTTACTCAAAAGGACGCAAAACGCTTGGCTTGTGCTCCTTCGTCGCTAATTTTAGCCAAGCATTTTGGCCCATTAGTAAGGCGTTCTCGACCGTCCGCTCACAAAGCAAAGTGATCATTCATATCTGAAGTTGCGAAAGCCCTAAATCCGCAATCATCCAATACTACATATCAAAAAATGCGAATGTCGGCTCCTTGTCTTCAGGAGATCCTCGATTACTCGAGGATGACGGGTAGGAAGTTGTCTTTTTGAGTTAGCGGCAAATTGAACAATGTATACTAACTATTAAAAAACAATTCTGGAATTCGCCAAGTTAGATTCTTGCTCAAGGTTCTGCTAATAACTTTCACTCAGCGCGTTATGGTCTTGTTGCGGCGGGGAAGCAATTTTGTAGTGGGCATGACGCTCGGTATCAACAAAGTAAAAAATGCAATCATTTTTGGCAATATCAGCTTGCGTCGTCGCCATAAACAACTTCATGGGTTGGCGCGGTCGTAATTCACCACTTTCAGCACTAAAGTATTGTTCAATGGGGGTATCACAGCCGTGTAATTCAAAGTGGTCGAGGCCGTCAAGATCCGTCCAACCCAATCGCGTATTCTCATCGACAACGCCAAAATTGGCATTTTCAATACTTTGCTCCAAAGTCACATTTACCCCAAAAACGGGGCGGTCGGAATAGGCGAGGGTACTGTCTGCACTGAGCCGAAAACGAATGGGTTGATGCAATACATCGATGGATTGTTGTTGGGTAAAAGGTTGCGCACTAAGCAATAAACTCGTGAGTCCGTTATATGCATTAAAATCGGCTTGAGGCTCATGAGCACCGCCTGCTTCTACGGTAATTATAGGACAGGCAAAGGGCACTTCCATGAGCGCTCCTAACGCAATATCGGTATGCACGAGCCAACGCGAGAAAAAGGACCCTAAAGCTAGGTGCTCCTGCTGATAACGCGTGGCGACGCTAAAAATGGGGCCATTTCCCGACGTGTTATGCATATCGATTACAAGCTCAGGGTGTTTTGAGACGATAAAATCAATAATTGACTTGGCGAGCTGGCCATTGAAGTCCTGATAGGGAGGTCTAAAACAGCGGTTTAGATCGCGCTCCCCGGGCAAAATACGGTGACTGAAAGTTGGCTCAAGTTGCGCGGCAGCCACACTCGCAACCACGAAGTACGTGTCTGCCAACGGTTGAAAACCGTCCTGGATAAACTTATGCAGAACGTTAAATCCGCTGGGTTCATTGGCGTGCAGCAATGTGGTGATAATGCGACAACGGCGATCGGGATCACGCCCTTGAAAATAAAACGCAGATGGGCCTTTGAGTTCGGCTAAAAATTGCGCAACACTGTTATAGCTGAGTGAATCTGCTGCTTGAACGTAAATGGACTTAGCGCTTCTCACTTTACAGGGTCCCAATCAGCCACGGGTAGGTTAGCAATATTGTTTAACGTGTACTGCTTGATCAACTCTTTGAGAGCTGCTTCTTGATTCATTGTATTTGTTAAGGTATCAAGAGCGGTGAGTTGCCAAATTGCACCCGTTTGTTGTGCTGCTAAGCGGCGCTCAATAATGCCAAGGTATAATTTAATATCGTCTGCAGCCACGCCTAGCTCTTGCAGGCCTGCACTCGCAGTGGGTAGTAAATCAGCGACTACATCACTAAGCTTGCGCTCAGTCAGTTGATGTTGGTGCTGTTGTGGCCAGAGAATATTAGCTTTTAAACCCTGCTGAGCGGCGCGATAGAAGTTGAACTCGGCATATTCGAATGGCAGTTTGTTGATATAACTGTCGATGTTGTGACTGAGTCCAACGGTAAGGCCCACGAGGAGTGCCAGATTGGCAATCATATCTAAATTACTAGGCCCTGCAGGAAGGGCGCGAAACTCAATGCGTAAGTGCGGGTCTTTACCCATATCTAATACCGGACGATTCCATGACCAGATTGTGCCCTGATGCATTTGAATAGCTTTAAAAGCATCGGGTGGAGAGTCATCGGGTAGCTGTGGTAACAAGGCCGGGTAAAGTGCAATGTTTTCAGCAAATATTTCAAGCACCGATTGGCGCAACCAACCATGACCGAAGTTAACTCGAGCGGGTTGCCGCCAGCGGGTGGAATCGTGATTGCGACTGTCGATAGATTGTTTAAATAGTGCGATCCGAGTCTCATGCCACAAACGTTTGCCCATGAGTAGGGGCGAATTGGCCGCTAATGCTAGCGCCAACGGAGTGACTAACTGCGCGGCATTAAACAGTTCTGTAAAGCGACTAGACTGCACTCGCAGATGCACTTGAAAAGATGTGTTTGCGCCCTCCAAAGTGACTTCATTGGTGCGCATCTTTAAGCTGTCGAGGCCATTGATATCAACATCAAATGCCGAACCTTTGAGTTGATTCAATTGTTCTGATAGCGCGTGGTAGCGAGGGCGATTAGTCAAAAATTCACGGCTTAAATGCCGTTCATCGAGAGTGGGTAATACGCCAATAGGAACGATTTGGGTATCAGATGTGTAAGCGATTGAACGCAGTGCAGCAAGCTCTTCTTCTAGCTGATCATGCAGTGCGGTAAGGGCGCGGTCTTGGGTACTTACTGGGGCAAGGTTAAACTCAAGGTTGTACTGATTAAGTTCTGGCTGCACCAAATCACTGTTGCGCTGGTCCAGCAGCCACTGATTGCAAGGTTTGGGTAACCATTGATTATCAACCAAATACATTTCCAGTTCAGCGCCAAGTGATGGAGCTGATTTGTCAAACTGGCTGTCAGTTAATAAAGGCTTAAGCAATGCAAGCTCGGTCTCCAAACGGCGGTGAAAGGCTTGGTAGTGTTCTTGCGCAAACGCTTGATGATGAATTGACTGACCCATAGAAAAACTTTGCACCGTTATTTATGTTGTAGCCTATAGGTTTTGTATGGTTTCTTTTTGACATGGATCAATTCCGTTGATGGCATTGTATTAAATGCCCTTTGCTTGTCATACTAGCAGTCATTACCCAACTCAATGTATTGGAGTCTTGCGTGAAAAAGTGGTTATTCGTTCTGAGTTTATTTTTAATCAGTCCCGCCTTGTTGGCAAAAAGCATCGCGGAATTTACTGCCGGAATGCAACATCAAGATGGCTTTGTACCTTTTTATTACGATCCCAGTGAAGGAAAACTTTACCTTCAGATTAACCAGTTTGATCAACAAATGCTGTTTCAAAGCAGTCTACCGCAAGGTGTTGGCTCGAATGATATTGGTCTTGACCGAGGGCAGTTAGGTGATACGCGGCTAGTTGAATTTGAACGCTACGGTAAACAGGTATTACTCAAGCAGCTAAACACGGCATTTCGTGCATCCTCCTCAAATCTCGCCGAACAGGCCAGCATTGATGAGGCTTTTGCCGACTCTGTTATCGCGGGGTTAACCATTGTTGCTGAGTCGGACGCGCAGGTGTTAGTGGATTACACCGACTTTTTACTCAGTGATATCCACGGTATCGCCAACCGGTTGGATAGCACTAAACAAGGTCAATTCAAACCTGATGCTAAGCGCAGTGGTGTGTATCTGCCACGCAGTAAAGCCTTTCCTAAAAATACTGAGTTAGAAGCCTTAATCACCTTTGCGGGCAAAAAGCCGGGGGAGTATGTACGCCAAGTTTCTCCGGATGCGGAAATCATTTCGGTGCATTCACACCATAGTTTTATTGAACTTCCAGATGCCAATTACACGCCGCGCGAGTTTCATCCATTCAGTGGTTTTTGGGAGCATAGCTTTATGGATTACTCTGCGCCACTGACAGCATCCATGGAGCAGCAGTACATTCCTAGACATCGCTTAGAAAAGGTTGACCCAAATGCACCTGAAAGTGCAGCGAAAGAACCGATTATTTACTACCTTGACCCGGGGATCCCAGAGCCTGTAATGTCAGCCCTGCGTGAGGGCGCGCAATGGTGGGATCAAGCCTTTGCCGCGATTGGTTACAAAGATGCGTTTCAGGTTAAAGTTTTACCTGCTGACGCTGATCCAATGGATGTGCGCTACAATGTGATCCAATGGGTCCATCGAGCTACACGCGGCTGGTCATACGGCTCATCCGTTATTGACCCGCGTACCGGTGAGATTATTAAAGGGCATGTAACCTTAGGCTCATTGCGCGTAAGACAAGATTATTTAATCGCCCTTGGGCTAACTAGTCCATTTGCTGATGGCAATACAAATACTCAAGCTCAGCTTGATATGGCATTGGCGCGTATTTGCCAGTTATCTGCACACGAAGTGGGCCATACTTTAGGGATTGCACATAACTTTGCCGCCAGTGAAACGGGCCGTGATTCAGTCATGGATTATCCGCACCCACAAGCAGAGCTGGTGGATGGTAAAATATCCTTGCAGAATGCCTATGCGGTTGGGATGGGTAAGTGGGATTTTCACACGATTGCCTACGGCTATCAGGACTACACTACCGCCGAGGCAGAGGCAGCGGGGCTAGCAGAAACTATTGCTAAGGCGCAGGCCAGTGGTATGCGCTACAAATCTGATCCGGACTCCCGAGTCGCTCGCCATCCTAGTGCTGACGGACATCTATGGGATAATGGGGCAGATGCTATTGCAGAGTTGTCGCGCATTATCGAAGTGCGTGATTATGCCTTGCGCAAGTTCGGCCTAGATACGATCCCCGCGACAACACCGCTTTCTGCTTTGGAAGAATACTTGGCGCCGCTGTATTTTGCTCACCGCTATCAAGTAGATGCAGTGGTTAAGCTATTAGGTGGCATAGAGTATAAGTATGAGGTTAAAAGTACAGTTCCGGCACAAGGCCAAGCGCCCGTTGCAGCAGCACGCCAATATCAAGCGTTAAATGCGTTATTAGATACGTTGGCACCAGAGTTTTTAGCTATCCCTCAACATGTTAACAAACTACTCATTCCAAAAGTCTATGGCAGCCAGGATTCACGCGAATCATTCCAAGGAAGAACTGGGCGAATGTTTGACCCATTAGCCGCGGCTGAAGCGAGTGCGGCAAACACACTCGCACTCGTGTTGACACCTGAACGGTTAAATCGACTCACCTGGCAGCATGCAGATGATAATCAATTGCCAGCGGTGACTGATGTCATTGATGCGATTATTGAAGCAACGTGGAAACGCCGGATCCGAGCAACGGAAAATGTATCTCAGTCACAGGCTCAGGGCATCAATGTACGCGTGCGATTATTGGTTATCAATGCTTTGGTCACAAGCATGCAAGATGCAGGGCTAGACCCGGAAAACCGTTTTATTTTAGAAGCAAAGTTGCGCGAGTTTACTCGCTGGCTACAACGTAATGATGACGAACCGTTAGCGCAAGGATTACTGGCTAGTTTGCAGCAATTTTGGCAAACCGGCGAATGGCACGGTAAGTTTGTGCCAATGCGCATGCCACCAGGCTCACCCATCTAAAAGGGTAAACTGGGTAAAGCATTTGTACAGTTGAGTACCACTGAGTACCGATGCTGATGGAAAGTGCAATATTACAATCAAGTCGCAGGGAGCTGTAATCAGCTCCACTGCGCGTTCATTGTCTAACTCATCAACATTCAGAACTTTGGCTAAACACTCGCCTTGCTTAACTTGTTTACCCGGTGGTACGCAGTATTCAACCATGCCTCCTTGTTGCGTATAAAGGGTTTTATAGTTGTGTAAATGGGTAACGTAGCGCGGCATTGATTTAGGCGAAATTGTGCTCTCTAGTAAGACGTTTTTGCTATTGAGGTAACTTAAAATACTCTCAGCGTCTTCTTCTCCTTCAGCAAAATTAACCACCTCTTGTGAGCCCATTTCAACGGTGAATGCTTCAACCGCAAATTCAACGGCTCGTTTGTGCTCTTTGCTAAGGGTTTCTGCCAGTGTCCACCAGGGGCAAAAGGTCGCCTCATCGAGCGCTCCGGCAAACTTATTTGGCATATAAATGATGTGCGGTATGTTAAATGCGTGCGCAGCATCCGCTGCGTATTCAGGAATATAAATATGGCGTGTTGATACCGGACCATTATGCAAATCCAGCACGATATCTGCATCCAGTGCCAATTGTTGCAGCTTCAAATTAAGCTGATTGGCCAGTCCTAAACCCCATTCGCTATTGAGTTTTTGATCAAGTTGTTCGGTTAGAAATGTGCGGAAGCGTTGCTTGATAGAAGCTATCGATTCTTCTTTGGTGACTGTCGATGCAAATGCCAGAACACTTGCTTGATCATAATGATAACCGCGATTCCAATTCGTCCCATTCACCGGGTCGAAACGACCCAGCGTGTACTCTCCCGCTTTAATATTAGTGCCGACAGGATTGCAATTTGGCACTAAAATGATCTCACCGCAGATAGGGTTCTGTTGCAGCCACTGAATGAGATGGTAAATAACGACATTGCCCTGAACCTCCGCGCCATGGATAGAGCTCTGAATATAAACCTTAGGACCAGATTGCTGGCCGCGAAAACGGTAAATCGGCACTTGCATATTTCTACCAGAAGCATTTTGCGCCACAACTAAATAGTCTTTGCTGAATGAATTTATCAAACTTTAGGGTCCTAATGAGGGTGGATACATCGAATATTACTTGGCTTTCAGGCCAACGTCATGAGTCCTTCGTTTTTTTAATGACCGGTTGAGTCTAAAGGCGCAATAAGGTACAACCTCATGCACAAGTACAAAGGATCTATATGCCAATGACACCAGTTAATCTAACGGTTTTGACAGTTTCGGACACACGTGATGAGGAAACCGATACGTCAGGAGGTTACTTGCAAACTGCTGCGCAACAAGCGGGGCATAAATGTGTTGATAAAAGGATTGTAAAGGATGACATCTATGCTATCCGAGCGGTGTTATCGCAATGGATTGCTGATCCAAACATTCATGCTGTACTGGTTAATGGTGGCACCGGATTTAGTGGGCGTGATTCAACACCAGAAGCGGTTAAGGTTTTGTTTGATAAAGAGGTGGAAGGTTTTGGCGAATTGTTTCGGGCGATTTCTTATCATGAAATTGGTACATCAACCATTCAATCTCGTGCGCTAGCAGGATTTGCTAACCATACCGTCATATTTTGTTTGCCGGGTTCAACGGGAGCGTGCAAAACCGGTTGGGAACAAATCATTCAAGCACAACTCGACAGTACCCATCGACCGTGTAATTTTGTGACTCATTTAGGTGTTAAAAAATTGGGTAGGGAGGATTGAGATGCCGTTTTCGCATTTGGATCAGCAAGGCAATGCTAATATGGTTGATGTTTCGGATAAAGCCGAAACTGTGCGTGAAGCGCGCGCAGAAGGCTTTGTTTATATGCACGCAGAGACGTTAGCTGCAGTCGCTACGCAATCTCTTGCCAAAGGCGATGTACTTAGTGTTGCCAGAATCGCTGGTATTCAAGCGGCGAAACGTACCAGTGACCTGATCCCATTATGCCATCCACTAGCGTTGACTAAGGTTGGTGTAGATTTTTCGTTAGACACTGAAAACAACCGGATCAGGATTGAAAGTGTGTGCCGATTGACCGGGAAAACAGGCGTTGAAATGGAGGCTTTAACGGCGGTTAGCGTCGCCGCGTTGACCCTGTTTGATATGTGTAAAGCCCTGCAAGCGGATATGCGCATTGAGGGGATTCGAGTGCTGGAAAAACGTGGTGGTAAAACCGGCCATTGGAGTGTTAGTGATTAAGGTTACAGTTAAATTTTTTGCTTTCTTTCGTGAACAACTAGGCATAAGCGCTATTGACGTCGAATGCGCACAGAATAGCAGGGTACAGGATGTGCTCAATAGACTTTACCAAGATTTTCCACGCTTGGCTGAAATGGTGAAATCGCAAAACACACTTTGCGCAGTGAATCATCAATTGGTCGGTCTTGAACATGCGTTGAATAATGGCGATGAAGTGGCATTTTTACCGCCGGTAACCGGAGGTTGATGGTGCATACTGTTCGGCTGCAACATGCAGATTTTGACATTAGCGCACTGTATGCAGAGTTACGTCAAGCCGGGGGCTGCGGTGCAATCGTTACTTTTACCGGTGTGGCACGAGATTACAGCCCAGAGCAACAAATACAGGCAATTGAGCTTGAGCATTATCCTGGGATGACTGAGGCCTCACTTGAATCGCTGGCGGTTTCAGCAACTCAGCGTTTTGCAGTCGAGAAGTTGATGCTCATCCATCGCGTAGGCCTTATCCATGCGCATGAGCAAATCGTGTTTGTTGGGACTGCCAGCCCACATCGAAAAGCTGCCTTTGATTGTGCGCAGTTTGTTATGGACCGCCTGAAAACTGATGTACCTTTGTGGAAAAAGGAGCAAAACTGCCAAGGGGAATGGCAGTGGGTTGAAATGAAACAACGTGATAAAGAAGCGGCTAAACGATGGTAGCGGTATGGCGATATTGCTTACTCTGTGCGGTTTTTTATTGTTTTATCGCAAATGCACAGCCCCTGCGGGTTGCTGTAGCAACAAATTTCCATCCTTTCGCTGAACAACTGGCACACACTTTTACCCAACAGACGGGGCAACCAATCACCATCGCAGCGGGTGCCAGTGGGGCGCTGTATGCCCAAATCCTGCATGGCGCTCCCTACGATCTTTTTCTCTCGGCAGATAGCATTCGGCCACAAAAGTTAGAACAACAAGGTATGACAGTTGCCGGTAGTCGATATACCTATTTAGTCGGTCAACTGGCTATTTGGTCAACTAATGACTTGCCGGTAGATACATCGCCTTTAGCCTTAAAAAAGTGGTTCACCAATGGAGAGCCTTTGGTCGTTGCGAATCCCAAACTAGCGCCTTATGGGATAGCTGCAATGCAAGTGCTGCAGCATGTAGGTATAGATGTGGCAGTAACATCCGTGCCACTGGTGACTGCGAATAACGTGATGCAAGCTATGCAATTTATCGCTTCGGGAAATGCAACTCGCGGCTTTGTTGCCGACCATTTAATTGCAAATAGATCGCAAAGCGTGCTCATTCCGCCGCAATTTTATGCGCCGATTGAGCAACAGATGGTGATCTTAAAGCGTACTCAACTACCCGTGATAGCAGCTGAGTTTGCTCAGTTTGTGCGCGCAAATGCGTTGAGTTCACTTACTAGCGTCCCGGATGGAGTCGATGATGGACAGCCTTGACTGGCAGGCGATTGCGTTAACGCTTTATTTAGCGGCAATGACAACAGGGATATTGCTTATCATTGCAACGCCACTTGCGTGGTGGTTAGCCCATTGGCGCCACCCCGCTAAGCCAATCGTGCATGCAATAATTGCCCTACCGCTAGTGCTACCACCCACGGTGCTGGGTTTTTACTTGTTAGTGGCGTTTTCTCCACAGTATGCGCTGGGTGAGTGGTGGGTCTCGGTCAGCGGTAATACGCTGGCCTTTAGTTTTACCGGCATACTTATTGGCTCTGTGTTTTACTCGCTCCCCTTTGCCGTGCAGCCCTTAGTGAATGCTTTTGAACAACTCAATCCGCAGTTTATTGATGTGGCGAAATCCATGCAACTCACGTCAATGCAGCGTTGGCGAAAAGTGATCCTGCCGTTAACGAAGCCAGCATTTATTCTTGCTGCGGGGCTAAGTTTTGCCCATACCGTCGGTGAATTTGGCGTGGTACTGATGATCGGCGGCAATATTCCAGGTGAAACCCGCGTGGTCTCTATCGCTTTATTCGAGCATGTGGAATCGATGAATTATCAACAGGCCCATCAATTAGCCTTTATTTTATTGCTGTTTTCTATGATCTTCCTAGCTTTACTGTACCGCTTACAAAAGCGGCGGGTAGGATCATGGATGTAAATTTTCATTGGCAGATTGGGTCGAAACCAATCATTACTGTTGCAACCCAGTTTCCAAAGGAGCCCTGTGTTATTGGCGTATTTGGTGCATCGGGTGCGGGTAAGTCCAGTTTTCTGCGCTGCCTTGCGGGTTTAGAAAGCGGGTTAACGTGCTATCAAGGTGATACGGCAAAAACGCTTCGCGATCACGGGAAGCGTGTGGGTATTGTGTTTCAGTCAATGCAGTTATTTCCACATTTAAATGTGGCCGACAACCTGAGATTTGCCCAGCAACATGCAAAATCAGTAAGCTCAGACCCAGGTAGTGCGCTACTAAATTATGAAGAGTTACTGGATTGGTTTGCCATCCGACATCTTCTCTCACAATCGGTAGATACGTTGTCTGGTGGTGAAGTGCAGCGTGTCGCGATGGCTCGGGCACTATTGAATCAACCTGATGTGCTATTGCTTGATGAAGCCCTAACTGGCTTGGATAAGCGGTTGCGGCGTCGCATTCTAAAGGTGATAGCACAATTGCCTGAGCGTGGAATTTCGGTCGTAATGGTGTCGCATGATATCCGTGAATTGACCTTGGTCAGCGACCAGATTTGGCAGATCGACAATGGCTTACTAGGGTTACAAGTAGAAGCGGATAAACTGAGCTATGCGCTAGCAAAGCAATTTGACAAAGAAACGTTTTTACACCAGCCAGAACTGTTATTTTGCACGCTAAAAGTTGCAACTGCGGAAGCATCGAAAGATCAGCAACAAGAGCAGACGGGATCAGCAAATGACACTTGCCTAAACATGCGCACATTTACGCTGGGAAAAACACAACTGCACAGTACTGATTATTTGACAGCTAGTGGGTCAACAAGAATTCTGATCCCTGCAGATAAACTTATAATTGCGCGCGAGCGATTATCTGCGGTTAGCTTACTAAATCGGCTCGAAGTCAGGATTAATGGGATCGAGCAAATGCCTCGAGAGAATTGCCTGGTGACGCTGGAATTTAATCTAGCGGGGCAGGTGCGTATGTTGCCCAGTATCCAGTCAAATACAGTGGTACAAAATTTGGCTGTACAAATAGGTGATACGTTTCAAGCGTATTTTTAGGATTCTTTATGAATAATGCTGCATGCGGCCCAGCGCAGTGGCGCGAGTACCTGCTTAGCAAACCGCAGGCGACACTAGACTATCCATTTGGACCGGATGTTGAGGTTTTCAAAGTTGCTAACAAAATGTTTGCCCTGTTAGTTAGGCACAATGATCGCTTGATGCTCAATTTGAAATGCGATCCGGTCGAAGCTGCAGCATTGTGCGACATTTATGCAGCAATTACTCCAGGCTATCATATGGATAAGCGTCACTGGATTTCGGTCTATCCAGAGTTTGAGATCGCCCGTAGCGAAGTCATTCGCCTGATTGACAATTCCTATGCGCTAGTGGTGGCTAAATTGCCTAAGAAAACACAAGCTACGCTTGTCGCCGGAGAGTGATTTAGTGTTGACCCAAGAGAAATAGCAACGGTTTATCCAAGCGCGCTTGCCACGCGTCCTCACTATGATTGGCGCCGGGAAAAAACAGAGTTTGCCATTGTGCAGGCGTAAATCCTTTCTGCTGCATAATGGCATCCACTTGCTTTTGCAACGGTGGATAGTGGGCGTCGAGCGTTTGGTCACCATAATCAAAATAGATCCTATGTGAGCCCGGTGCGGGCAGGTCTTCGGCGATATACCGCATAAATTCTGCCGTAATGGCATTGGTTTGTTCTGCAGAGCCGCCCACCCAATGCGTTGAAATACAGCCAGCACCGCCAAAAATCTCAGGATATTCGCCCAAGGCATACAGTGATATCAAGCCACCCATACTTGAACCCATAATGAACGTATGTGCTCGATCAGTATGTACGGAATAGGTTTTATCGATAAAGGGTTTAAGTTCAGTAACAAGGAATTTAAGGTAATTATCGGATTGAATAATGCTTTCAATATTGCTCGGAGACTCAGCCAAGTAAGGCATGAACAAATGTTGCTTATCCGTTAACGGCAATCGTTGATAGGGCTTTTGTGGCAGATACTCAATATAGCGCCGTTGCTCTCCACCGTTATCGATCCCCACTACAATAAACGGTTTACTTTGCTGTGACGCTTGCAACTCAGCTGCAACTTCATCAACTCGCCATTCTTGTTTATTCCACGTGACGGTCGCGTCAAATAGCATTTGACCATCATGCATGTACAGCACTGCGTACTTTCGCTCAGCTGAATAGTCTTCAGGGAGCCAGACTTGCACACGGCGCGTTGGCACGTACTCAGAGTGCAATTTGGTGTAGGTATCAAGACGACCTGCACTGACGTTATCTTGCTGCGCACTAGCGGTCGCAGGAGACATTACAAGTACACTAACAATGATTAGTCGGTGCAGCAGTATGTGCATGGGACGCCTCGTTTGAGTAATTAGATCACGCGTGAGAACCGTTGATAGTTTTTAGCTAATCCAAGGTAATCGTCAAACACCATACAAATGGTCCGAATGAGTAATCGTGCATGCTCGGCGACTACAATAGAATCAGCACGAATTTCAACCAACTCATCTTCTACAAAGGGCGCTAGTAGCGCAAGCTCTTTCGCGAAATACTCATTGAATACGATTTCATAGTTTTGTTCGATGGCCGCAAAGTCGATGCGCAAGTTACACATAAGTGCCATGATCACAGCACGGCGAATGGCGTCGTCATTATTGATCCCAACGCCTTTTTCTATGGCTAGGTGTTGCGCATCCAACGCCGCATAATAGTCATTCAGTGTTTTGGCATTTTGCAGATACCAGTCACCCATGAAGCTAATCGATGAAACACCAAGCCCAAGCATATCGAGCTCACCTTGAGTGGTATAGCCTTGGAAGTTGCGATGTAAGCAACCTCGTTGCTGGGCCAGCGCCAATTCATCATTCGGTTTGGCGAAATGATCCATACCAATCATACTGTATCCCTGTGAGGTTAGCTTTTCGATGGCTAACTTCATGAGTTCAAATTTTGCTGCGGGCACTGGTAACCAGTCTGATTTTATTTTCCGCTGGGCCGCAAATCGCTCAGGAAGATGCGCATAACTAAATAACGAAATCCGCTCTGGCTCCATCTGAATGGCCGCTGCAATTGTACGTTTAAACGAATCGGTGCTCTGGTGTGGCAAACCGTAGATCAAATCTAGATTCACAGAATCAAAGCTTAAATCTTTTGCAGTTCTCACTAGCTGGGCGACATGCTCAGTAGACTGAAGACGATTGATCGCACGCTGAACTTCCGGCTCTATGTCTTGAACACCAATACTGATACGGTTAAAGCCTAGGGTTTTTAGTGTGGTTAAATAGGTAGGCTCAACGGAGCGTGGGTCAATTTCAATACTGATTTCACAGTCGTCTGCGAATCTATAGTGCTGTCGTAATAATGCCATGAGCCGCGTCATTTGCTCAGGGGTAAGAAAGCTAGGGGTACCGCCACCGAGATGGCATTGTTTGATCTGTTGAAGGCTAAACCACTGGTGGTTTAAAGCGATTTCTTTGGCCAGATAGTCAAGGTAGCGATCAGCCTTATGTTGATGGCGAGTGACTACTTTGTTACAGCCGCAGTAATAGCATAGCTGATGACAAAACGGGATATGGATATACAAGGATAAATCACTTCCCGCACTAGTTAACATGGCATGGTGTAGAGGATTGTCTGGGAGCTCAGAGCTGAACTCGAGGGCAGTTGGGTATGAGGTGTAGCGCGGGCCACTGGTGTTGTATTTGTTTAATAGGTTGGCATCAAATAAGTTTGGCACTGTCTGAATCCTCTCGATATCGAGCCAATACTTTACCCCTGCCTTAACTAGCGAACTTTGATCTCATTCAATAAAACGCCGCTTTATTCACCTTTTTTACGAGCTTGCCTAGTTGCTAATCTTACTTATGATTGAACACTCACAACTATTCGCCTGTGTAATAAAAATTCATCAATAGAATCAATTACAATTATAGGGCGGTTTTCCCCTACCATCGAACAATAATAATTCATTGATGATTAAACGCATGGCAGAAATTATTTTAGTGCGCCATGGTCAGGCCTCATTCGGCAAGGCTGACTACGACAAATTAAGTGAGTTGGGCATCCAGCAATCCATTTGGTTGGGTGAGCACTTTGGCGAAAATCAAACCGCAGTTGATGCGATTTGGCGAGGCGATATGTTGCGTCATCGTGAAACGGCGGAGGGTTTTTTGCAGGGGCTGGGTCAGGTCTCTGCAGGCAATGAATACGACCACCTAAGCCACATTGACGTACACCCCGGTTTAAACGAGTTTGACTTCCAAGCCGTTGCAGATGGCTACTTACGGCTGAACCCAGAGGATAAGCCGTCTCAGGGGGCAAAGCCAGAAGAGTTTTATCGGTTATTACGTAAGTCAATGCTGGCCTGGTCGCAAGGCGAGCTGGACAATCAAGCCTTGCCAGAATCATGGCAAGGGTTTCAAACTCGTGTAATGGATGTATTGGAAAAAGCGATTGCAAGCCCCCACAAGCGGATCCTGATGGCGACGTCGGGCGGTGCTATTGCCATGATGGTTAGCCAGGTTTTGGGCGCCAATGCGGCCACTATGGTCAACCTTAACTTACAGATTAGAAATACCAGCGTATCGAAGATTTACGCAAATCAAGGCGGTGCGCATTTGCATCAATTTAACGCCATTCCGCATTTGGAATCACCCAGCAAAAAGTCGGCGATTAGCTATAGTTAATCGAAACAATCGGAGCCACTATGAATTTTGATTATACCGAGGCCACGCAAGCGCGTATCAAGCAATTGAACGAATTCATGCACACGCATGTATATCCTATCGAGCAAGAATATATCCATGCGGTGGAAAATAATGACAACCGTTGGCGTACCCCAGAGCTGATGGAGTCCTTGAAGCAAAAGGCGAAAGACGCAGGGCTATGGAACCTATTTTTGCCCGAGGAATACAAACCTTATGGGGCTGGGTTGACCAATCTTGAATATGCACCGCTATGCGAAATTATGGGGCGAGTCCCATGGAGTGCTGAGATTTTTAATTGCAGTGCACCTGACACTGGCAACATGGAAGTGTTAGCAAAATATGGTTCTGAGGCGCATAAAGCCGAATGGTTAGTGCCCTTATTAGAAGGCAAAATTCGCTCTGCATTTGCCATGACAGAGCCTGCGGTCGCGTCATCTGATGCTACAAACATTGAAACCATGATAAAGCGCGAAGGTGACGAATATGTGATCAATGGCCGTAAGTGGTATACCAGCGGTGCAATGAATGAAAACTGCCAAATCATGATCGTGATGGGAAAAACTGACCCTAGCGCTGCGCGTCATCAGCAGCAAAGTCAAATTTTGGTTCCAATGCATACGCCTGGCGTAACAGTTGTGCGGCCAATGTCTGCCATGGGTTTCTATGATGAACCCGTTGGGCATGCTGAAGTTGTGTTTGACAATGTACGCGTGCCTGCGACGAACTTGTTAGTCGGCGAGGGTAAAGGATTTGAAATCGCTCAAGGGCGTCTAGGGCCGGGCCGTATTCACCATTGTATGCGTTTGATTGGTGTAGCTCAGCGTGCGCTAGATGAAGCCTGTCTGCGAGTTGAGCAGCGCATTGCCTTTGGTCAGCCGTTGAGTAAACAACAATCCGTACGAGAAACCATTGCGCAGATGCATTGTGATATAGAGCAGGCGCGACTATTGACGTTAAAAGCCGCTGACAGCATGGATAAGTACGGAAATAAAGTAGCAAAAAACATCATCGCCGCAATCAAAATAGTAGCCCCGAAGATGGCCTGTGAAGTGATCGATAATGCGATCCAAATGCACGGCGCTATGGGCACCAGTCAGGATACTACGTTGGCTGCCGCTTATGCCTATGCTCGCACGGTAAGACTTGCTGACGGGCCTGATCAAGTGCATATGATGCAATTGGGGCGTAATTTAATCGCCGAAACTAACGCAAAAGCAGGCTAGTCAAAAATGCAAAATGATCCATTGCTTTCATTGTCGAAACTTAATGCATATTTGGCTGCAACGGATGTCGCTATCGGCGCAGTCACGCATGCTGAAAAGTTCAGTGGTGGTCAATCTAACCCAACTTTTTTGCTGGAAACACAAGCACAGCGTAAGTACGTTTTGCGCCGACAGCCTCCGGGTAAATTGCTCAAATCTGCGCATGCTGTTGACCGAGAATTTACGGTTTTATCAGCGCTGCGTGATACTGCGGTGCCCGTACCCAACGCTATCCATCTGTGTACCGACCCTGAAGTGCTTGGTGCAATGTTTTACTTGATGGAATATAAGCCAGGGCGCATATTCTGGCGCAGTGCGTTGCCTGAGATAAGTTCAAACAGCGAACGCGCAGCAATGTATGATGCCATGAATCGAACATTAGCTGATTTGCACAATGTCGATGTCGACGCGGTTGGTTTGTCAGACTATGGCAAACCGGGCAATTATTTCGCCCGTCAATATGAACGCTGGACTAAGCAATACCGTGCTGCAGAGACTGAGCATATCGAAGATATTGAAGCATTAATCGATTGGTTAGGGGTAAGCCTGCCAGATGATGATGGTCAAGTGTCGTTGGTACACGGTGATTTTCGTATGGACAATATGATCTTTGCTGCGGACGCTCCCCAAGTGATTGCCGTACTGGATTGGGAGTTATCCACTTTAGGCCATCCCTTTGCGGATTTAGCTTATCAATGTATGCAGCTGCGTTTACCTTCAGACCTTGGCCATGCGCCGGGATTGGGGGGTGTAGACCGTAAAGCATTGGGGATCCCTGAAGAGCAGGATTATATCGAAAGTTATTGCCAACGCCGCGGGATCGATACGATCGACAACTGGTCGTTCTACTTGGCATTTAGCTTTTTCCGTCTCGCAGCGATTGTGCAAGGGGTAGTTAAGCGCGCCAAGATGGGCAATGCGTCGAATAAACAAGCGGCCTCATTAGAAGCGATGATGCGCCCTTTGGCTGCTCACGCAGTATCACTGATCAAATAAGGATAATTAGAATGAAAGCGATTGTTTGTAATGAATTTGGGCCGGTTGAAGACTTAGTTTATCAGGATATTGATGATGTCTCGGTTAAAAAGGGGCATGTGGTTGTCGACGTAGAAGCCGCTGGCGTCAATTTCCCGGATGGGTTATTGGTGCAGGGATTGTATCAGATGAAGCCTGAACGCCCATTCGTGCCGGGAAACGAAGTGGCGGGAACGGTTTCTGCTATCGGTGAGGGTGTACAAGGCGTAGAGGTCGGTCAACGTGTTATTGCATTATGTATGCTGGGTGGTTATGCGGAGAAGGTGTTGGTGCCGCAGACCCACATAATGCCATTGCCGGATGCTATCCCAAGCGAGGAGGCCGCAGCGCTAGTTACAGCCCACGCAACAGCGCATCATGCGTTGAAACAACGTGCCCAACTACAAGCCGGTGAAACCCTTGTGGTCACAGGAGCTGCTGGTGGTACTGGTTTGGCGGCGGTGCAAATTGGTAAATTAATGGGGGCAAAAGTGATTGCCGTTTGCTCAACGGCTGAGAAATTAGCCACTGCAAAGGCCAATGGTGCAGATGTTCTGATCAATTACACTGAGCAAGATCTAAAGGAAGCCATCAAACAAGCAACTGATGGAAAAGGTGCTGACGTTGTTTATGAGTGCGTTGGTGGTGATACTTTCCATGCTTGCAGCCGCACAATGGCATGGAATGGCCGATTACTAGTGATTGGCTTTGCCGGTGGCGAAATTCCAGAGTTCCCAGTGAATCTAGCATTGGTTAAAGGCTACTCGGTGGTAGGCGTGTTTTGGGGGTCTTTTACCCAGCATCAGCCGCAAGATTTTGCCCAGAATATGCGCGAGCTACTGACTTGGTATGTGCAAGGAAAAGTCAAAGTTATTGTCGATGAATGCTTACCGCTGCCTGACGCCAAAGTTGCGCTGGAAAAGGTTATGGGGCGAGCCGTGCGAGGAAAGATGGTATTGAAACCCTAGGAGCTAGTTGCCCTTATTCGAGGGCAATAGTTTTTGCACAAAATAAAAAGCTCCTTAAAAGGAGCTTTCTACTGCGAACTAAGTTCGCTTACCATGTTGAAACATGGGGGTGACCGAAGTCACCAAATCTGTGGCTAGGGCTTAGATACGCTCTGCTAGTATTGTCGCAACTGGATTTGCTGCCAAACCTTGTTCTGTGATCCAAGCAGATAGGGTTTTACCATCCTGCTCAGGCTCGCTCAATGCGCTCTTAGGCATTTTTTTCACTAACAACTCGCCGGCTTCAACCGCGTTGTTAAGGATAGCTAAGCGGATGAGACTATTACCACCGCACGAAATGCCTGAGTAGTAGTCAGACAAACGTAAGTTGTAGTCAGACTGAACGGCTTTCATTTTCTTACGCAGTTGACCTTTGTCATCTGCTTGCACGATATTACAGATATTAGCTAGGGCTTCGTTAACGTCTGCTTGGGCAGTACCAGTGAACATAAGTGATGCAGCAGCGATAGCGATAGAAGTTTTAACTACTTTCAACATGGTTAATTCCTCGATTTAATTTAAAGTAAATGTTTTCAACGAGAGTAATTAAAGCCCATGGCAGTCGATTAAAAAATAGTCAGCGTGATACATGGGTATATTTTTTAATACGATAGCGCATTTGAGAACAAATTCTCGGGCGAGGCGCTTTGGTAATAAATAAGCTAAATACTTTACAAAGCAATGCGTTAGAAAGCTTTGGGTAAACAGTGCTAATGTTTTAGTTGAAATCAAGAATTGAACCAATGGAGTTCCCAATGGAGCAAAATATACCTTTAAGTACAGCGAAAATAGTCGTTTCAATGGGCGCAATCTTGCTAAGTTTTGCGGTATTGGATGTATTTTGGCTGGGGTGGTACGCGCAGGAATGGTACCAAATAGAAATGGCAGGCTTAATGCGTGCCGAGGTGATTACTTGGCCTTGGGGTGTTTTTTATACGTTATATGGGGTGGCTGTTTTTATTCTTGCTGTGTTGCCTAATCGAAGTAAATCGATAAGTTATGCTGCTCTAAATGGTGCTGTACTGGGCGCAGCTAGCTATGGTGCGTACAACCTGACGAATTACAGCATCTTGGCCAACTTTTCTCTTTTTATCGCACTTTTGGATTGGGGCTGGGGTATATTCTTAACAATGTCCAGCGCCATTGCAGGGTGGTGGGGGTTACATTTACTCACCTCACCAAACAGCAATCACTGAGCCTACTTTAGCCGGGTTAAACCAATCATAATGCATATTGCACCACCGCCCATACCAAGCCATGCTTCAATTGGAGTATCACCACTAAATGTACGGCTTATTTCTGAACTCACTGAGTCATACACATTGTATCCCCAGACGGTAAGGCCGATGCCAACAACAATAAAGATTAACCCAATTAGCTTCTTGTCCATGCTTGAATCCTTTAAGTCTCTTTCATAAATAACGTTAGGTGTCTTCAGGTAAACATAAAACTGTTAGAAGATCTAACTCAAACTAAAAAAAGTGCTAGCCCAGTACATGGTGCGCTTGCAGGACATACAGGTGTAAATTGATTGTTGTGCAACCGTACTGTGTATGCAATAAAGGCAATAACTACAGTAAATATTGGTAGGCCTGCTAGAGAGGAGGGCGTTGGAGGCCAGCGTTAACTTTGCTAGGCAGGTACGGTAAGTAGGTGATTGAAATGCTAATTTCAAATATCAAAAGCAAGATACCACTGTTATTTCTACTCTTGGTATCAGTAAGTTGGGCTTTCTATTACGGCAGCAATGGTGCACTCAATGACTATGGTGCTGCAAACTTTGAATGGCTTTATTTACTCGACGTCTTGGTGGTGCTGCCGTTGCTATGCGTTTTCTGTTTTACTGATTACAAAACCGCAATGCTAAAGGCCTTAGTGCTATGTAGTGCGGCCCTCGTTATTGCCAGTTTCATCATTCCTCAGGACGCGAAAAATGTTATGTTTTATATCGATGATGGACGCTATTTTGTCATTGGGTTTCTACTACTTTTTGAGTTGATAGCGTTACTCACGGTTTATTTTGCGATTGCTATATTGCTCAAGCAGCAACATGATCCTGACCAGTCGATTGAACAAACGCTTAAAAGATATCTAGGTGACTCACCGATCGTGTCATGGTTAAGTTTTGAAACTAGGCTGTGGACTTTTGCACTGTTCGCCAGGCATATTGAACCGACAAACTATGCTGGACAAGCGTACTTTACCTACCATCGAAAAGACGGTGCGCAAAGTAATTTACTGGGCTTTATTATACTCATAGCAATCGAAATACCAGTTGTGCATCTATTATTGCACTTTTTATGGTCGCCTTTGGTAGCTACAGTAATAACAGTAATAACTTTTCTATCATTAATTTTTTTCTTTGCAGAATATCGCGCTTTGCCGAAGCGACCCATTGCAATAACTGGCTCTGAGTTGCTCATCAGAGTAGGTTTGTATCCTACTTATCGAGTGACATTAACTAATGTGCAAAGTGTGAGTATTAATCGTGAGAGGGTAGCGCGGCAGCGTCATATAAAACGCTACAATTATGCCGGCGTACCAAACGTTGTCATCCGCTTAAAACAACCACAAGGACAAATCTCCGCTATTTATTTGGGACTTGATGACCCAAAAGCATTTAAGCAATATTTAGATCAATCGTGTCTTAAGTATTAACCATCTTGCTGGTCTTGATGCAAAGACAAAAGGCTCCCGAAGGAGCCTTTTGAGGAAGCAGATTGCTCTGCCGACCATGTTGAAACATGGAGGTGACCGAGGTCACCGAAACTGTGGTTAGGGCTTAGATACGCTCTGCTAACACTGCTGCAACTGGGTTACCTGCAAGACCTTGCTCGGTGACCCATGCAGTCAAGGTTTTACCGTCTTGCTCAGGCTCGCTTAATGCACTCTTAGGCATTTTTTTCACTAACAACTCACCGGCTTCAACCGCGTTGTTAAGGATAGCGGTACGGATAAGGCTGTTACCGCCACAGGTGATACCTGAGTAATAATCAGACAAACGTAAGTTATAGTCAGACTGAACCGCTTTCATTTTCTTACGCAGTTGACCTTTGTCATCTGCTTGCACGATGTTACAGATATTAGCTAGGGCTTCGTTAACGTCTGCTTGAGCAGTACCAGAGAACATAAGTGATGCAGCAGCGATAGCGATAGAAGTTTTAACTACTTTCAACATGGTTAATTCCTCGAATTGATTTGAAGTAAATGTTTTCAACGAGAGTAATTAAAGCCCATGGCAGTCGATTAAAAAACAGTCAGTGCGATACATGGGTATTTTTTCTAATACTTATAGCGTGCCTTGTTTTGCTTCGCCTCAAATAACTGGACTTGGGTTTTACATTGCATAAGCCATAGCGAGAATATATTCTAGTTGCTATATAGCAATACTGTTCACCCCAATAAGAACAACTACAAATCATGGGAAAATAATGAGGCGTCCTCCGCATTTTTTGCATTACTTTTGTTGCGTTATTGCCTGCCTATTCTCGCCATTAACAACGGCCACACAGCAATTTTTTGAACACCCAGTTTATTACTCCCCGTTGCAAAATTTAGTCGGCGTCGATGGTGATATTGTTGCAATTGCCGAAGATCGACAGGGGTTTATTTGGTTTGTCTCAGGCAACGGATTGTGGCGCTGGGATTCGCATATTCTGGTCAGGGCAACATTCGCCGACGTATCCACAGGAGGCGTAAGTCCGGATATACAAACATTAGCAACCGATAGTACCGGTACTATTTGGGTTGGAACGAGTCGAGGTTTGTATACGCTCAACACCGACAGTCGACAATTAAATGCGGTAGAAAACGCAGAAGTAGCAACCCTGTCAGTGCAGGAAGTGAGTGTGTCTTCGTTGACAGATAGCGCTGTATTTTTCGCTTCAGATCGAAATCTTTTTCGCTTCAACACCGCGACAAATATGTTGGAATCGTTAATTTTACCCTATGACGCCAGGATCCATGCATTACTTATCCACGGCAATAAATTATGGATAGGTACTGGCCGTGGCTTATTGTTTATGGAGGTTGGTAAGACTGATATTCAACCGGCTCCTGTTGCCGAATTCCCCGAAAATACCCGAGTCAGTGCATTGACGATTACGCCGAATGGACAGCTATTTGTTGGCACTGCAAACAAAGGATTATTTACACCACAAGGTGAACAAGGTTTTGTCTCGATCACTTTACTGAACAACGAACCTAACCCCTGGATCTATTCATTGACCGCGGTAAATGATACGGCTTTGCTGCTAGGTACTTTTGGTAAGGGCCTTTTGGAACTGAATTTAGCAACGAATGAAGTCCAGAATTCTCGAGCAAATCCTTTACATCCATCGGGTTTAGCAAATGATAATGTCTGGGCTCTATTGACCGATTCGCGCGGGATCGTATGGATGGGGGTTAATACTGACTTACAGTTCTATGATATTGGGAATCAGGCGGTTAAACGCATACTGGGTAATCTGCAGTCAGGTAAAGGACTCATTCAACGCAGTGTACACTCTGTTCGCGAGGTGGCAGACGATTTGATTGTTGGTACCGGTAGTCAAGGGCTCGAAAAGCTCGATCCGGAAACTGGACAAAGTGAGATTTTTTGGACAGGCGATGCTGATCCCGTTGAAACCTTATTTGCCACGAAAAATGGAAAGTTGTTTGCGTCGAGTAACTTCTCTTCAGTCCTTGTCGACCCAAAATCTGGAGACGCCCAACCTATTGAATTGCCCGGGCGTCCGGTCGCCAAATACTCTAGCGCTTATGCTCAAACTGGCGCGATTGAGTGGGTGGGTGGTACCGATGGATTATGGGCTTACGACAGGACTAATCAAAGGGCACAAAATGTGTTTGCAGATGCAGAGCATGACCGCCGCGTTGCATCCTTATTAGCAACACCCTCGCAGCTTTGGATTGGTACATGGCGAGGCTTATATGTAATTGCTGAACCCGCGTCAGAAGCTCCAGAAGTAAAGCCAGCACCAGAGGCAACAGAACTATTGCAAGAGCAGTTTATTGCCATGCTGTACCGCGATAGCCGAGCGCAAATCTGGGCGGCTACAAGCAACGCAGGATTATTCGTATATAGCGAGGGAGCAGGCTGGCGGCAGATAAATATTAGCCCAGAACAGCCTGGTGGCCGGGTCGAAGCAATTGCTGGAGAAGCGAATGGAAGAGTGTTTGTTAGTACTTCTAAAAGTATTGTCGCAGTTGACATCGTCACTTTAGGTATTCATGCGGTAGTCAATGAATCAATCGCAATTAACCGCCCGTTTCGACGTGGAGCCGCGACCCAATTGCCAAATGAAGTGATGGTTTTTGGTGGTTCTAATGGATTAACGTTGATCGATACTACTAAGATAAAATCCGACCCAATCAATACCAGTCTCTTACTAACTAACGTGAGTGTAACGACATCTGAAGATCGTATATTGTCACCTTCGTTAACAGCTAAACAGCTTAAGTTTCCAGCATTAAATAAACGCTTTTCCTTTGAATTTACAGTGCTCGATTATATTGGGTCGAATAATGTACTTTATCGTTATCGCTTGAAAGAGCACGATGACAGCTGGTCGTATACCGATTCTGACCATCGAATCGCAACGTTTACCCAGCTCAGCCCAGGTAACTACACACTGCAGATTGAATATTCTTATGATGGTGAGACTTGGCAGGCAAATGCTTTCTCACGCAATATTCTAATTCCTCCAGCGTGGTATCAAACCTGGTTTGCTAACCTTATGTTTGGACTTTTGTTAGGGTTTGTTTTGTATAGCGTACACAAGTTGCGGGTAAGGAAACTACGGCGTCAACAAAGTGTGTTAGAGGACCGTGTATCAGCCCGCACCGCTGAACTGGTAGCTGCCAACAAGACATTAAATCAACAGGCTGAAGCTTTGCGTGAGGCCAGCATGACTGACGCGCTAACGGGATTACATAATCGCCGCTATTTAGCGCAAAACATTGAACGCGATATGGCTAAACTCAATCGCTACTATGCAGAATGTGAAAAAAGCGCTATACCGCCGGATTATGCTAATGACGTGATCTTCTTTCTGATCGACATCGATCATTTTAAGGCGATTAACGACACCTATGGTCATCAAGTCGGAGACCAAGTGTTAGTAGAAACCAGTCGACGCTTGCAGCAGGTTTTTCGTGAAATTGACTATCTGATCCGCTGGGGTGGAGAAGAGTTTTTAGTTGTTGTACATAACACGCCGCGTCAGGAAGGTGAGGTGTTGGCTGAACGTGTCATGGACGCGATAGGGGGTAATCATTACCACATAAAGGATGATGAAACCAAGCAGGTTACCTGCTCGATAGGCTTTACTGCTTATCCATTAAGTATGGCTAAAGTGAATGCTTTAAGTTGGGAAGCAACCATCGGAATTGCTGATATGGCCTTGTACGCGGCGAAAAATAATAACCGAGATACGTGGATTGGTATCACTGAGATAAACCATACTCCGGTCGAAGAAGCGATCACTAAAATCGAAAGAGACACCGCTTTTGCATTTGAATATGCGAACGTCAGTGCACGCAGAGGTAAAAATAAATCAACCAGTAATTCACAATAGTCATTCGGACAAAACGAGATGGTTTAAATAGTTCGCGTCTATTGAGTGAGGCTTGGGATTTATGTTGGCACAAGCAAAAGGCTCCCGAAGGAGCCTTTTGAGGAAGCAGATTGCTCTGCCGACCATGTTGAAACATGGAGGTGACCGAGGTCACCGAATCTGTGGTTAGGGCTTAGATACGCTCTGCTAACACTGCTGCAACTGGGTTACCTGCAAGACCTTGCTCGGTGACCCATGCAGTCAAGGTTTTACCGTCTTGCTCAGGCTCGCTTAATGCACTCTTAGGCATTTTTTTCACTAACAACTCACCGGCTTCAACCGCGTTGTTAAGGATAGCGGTACGGATAAGGCTGTTACCGCCACAGGTGATACCTGAGTAATAATCAGACAAACGTAAGTTATAGTCAGACTGAACCGCTTTCATTTTCTTACGCAGTTGACCTTTGTCGTCTGCTTGTACGATGTTACAGATATTAGCTAGGGCTTCGTTAACGTCTGCTTGAGCAGTACCAGAGAACATAAGTGATGCAGCAGCGATAGCGATAGAAGTTTTAACTACTTTCAACATGGTTAATTCCTCGATTTAATTTGAAGTAAATGTTTTCAACGAGAGTAATTAAAGCCCATGGCAGTCGATTAAAAAACAGTCGGTGCGATACATAGGTATATTTTTTAATACACCTACGTATCGAGTGAATTTAACCCCAGAAGGTTACTGTGGTCATTTTGGTTGGGGGTTGCTACCAGGCCGAGACTCCCCCATCTATGGCAATGGTTTGACCATTCATATAAGTGTTGCCGGGTGACAGCATGAGTACCATAACATTCACCATCTCCTGTGGTTCACCCAGGCGTTTCATCGGAGACCCCATCGCCATGCGAGCGCGATCTTGCTCGGTATTAAAACCGTCAACATTGAGAATATTGGTCGGACTAAAAAACGGGCACACGGCATTGACTTGAATATTTTTACGGCCATATTCAATGGCTGCGGTGCGCGTTAACCCTGCTACGGCATGTTTGGCAGCTACGTAGGCCCCGCCTTTAGGTGCGCCGCCTATACCCGCCATCGAACTTAAGTTCAGAATATGCCCAGAGCCAGCTTTGAGCATGGCTGGAATTTGATACTTCATACCAAACATGACGCCTTTTACGTTAACGTCCATTTGTTTATCAAATACTGCCTCGGTTAATTCGTGTATAGCTGCGGGTGCGTGTGCAATCCCTGCATTATTAATTGCATAATGCAGCGCACCAAAACGTGAGGTAGCGGCTTCGACTAAAGCTGCACAATCACTCTCCTTGGCAACATCATTCACCATGGCGACAACGCGATTGTCATCAATGTTAAGCGACGCGACGGTCTCTTGTAATCCGGCTTCATCAATATCGCCGAGCACTAAATTGGCACCGCGAGCCGCAAATGCTTGCGCTAATAGTCGCCCAAAACCACTGGCTGCACCGGTGATCAAAATTGTTTTTGCAGAAAAATTAAGTAAAGGATCCATAACAGTACTCTGGTTAAATTAGATTAAGCTGTTGCTTGCATGAACGATAAGATGATTTCGGCGAATTTTTCGCCTTGATCCTCTTGTACAAAATGACCGCCTTGGGCAATCGTCGTGTGTGGCTGACCTGCACAGCCCGGAATTAATTTGTGCATGATTTTATCGCCGCCCGCGGTGACTGGATCAGAATCGCTAAAGCAGGTCAAAAAAGGCCGGTTGAACTGCTTTAAGCCCTCCCAGGCCGCGCGGTTGGCTGCGCTGGCGGGGTCATCGGGGGACACCGGAACTAACGCTGGAAACTGTCTTGCCCCAGCTTTATAGCTTTCATCAGGGTAGGGGGCATTGTAAGCGTTGTAGACCCCCTCAGCTAAAGGTAAAACGGTGGCACCTTTGATGATCCCTGCGGCCGGAAACTCAGGCACTTCTTGAGAAAATGCCTTCCATTTAAAGAATGCTTCTGGTGGCGGATGGTCACCGGTTGGTAGCATTGTATTTGACGCGACAACCCGCTTAAATCGGCCTGGTTGTTCACCAACCATTCTAAGACCAAGTAACCCGCCCCAATCTTGGCAGACAAGGGTAATATCACCGAGCTCCAAAATATCCAACAGTTGTTGCAACCAATCAAGGTGACGTTGGTAGGTATAATCTGCACGCTGGGTTGGTTTGTCTGAACGTCCAAAGCCAATTAAGTCTGGCACAATAACGCGATAGCCAGCCGCGACTAGCGGTCTGATCATTTTGCGATAAAGGTACGCCCAGCTAGGTTCACCATGTTGCATCCAGATGACCTCCCCTGTTTTTGGACCTTCGTCGATGTAATGCATCCGTAATTGACCACCTTCGAAATCATCGACAGTGATATAGTTTGGTGCAAAATCATATCCAGGTAGGTCTGAAAATCGCTCATCTGGTGTTCTTAGTGCCTGCATGATGGACTCCTTTATCGCTCGATATTTCGCTTTTACATGAAACCAATAGGCGGGATCAATCAATGAAAATCGGAGTAACAATCTAGATTTTGCTGCAGGCCTCTAGTGTAAACGGATTGTAAATAGTATTGATTTAATTTATTTAGAATTATAAAACCAATAAACTTCACTGATTAGGCGACAGGTCATACCATGCCAATAAATTTTAATCTTGGTGTGATTTAGCTATGAGTGAAAAACCTGCCGTTTCGTATATTGAGAATGGATCTGTCGCTACTTTGGTCATGCACAACCCGCCGGTTAATGCGTTGGGTAAGGCGGTTCGAGTTGGCCTCATTGAAGGTATGGACAAAGCGCTAGCGAATGATGGTATTAGTGCAATTGTTATCACTTCTGATATCGGCTTTTTCAGTGGTGGTGCTGATATTAGTGAATTTTCAACCGGTGACTTTGAACCTAATCTGTCGACCAAGGTTTTAGCTAAAATCGAACAATCAAGCAAACCTGTAGTTGCTGTTTTGCCCGGCCCAGCATTTGGTGGCGGACTCGAATTGGCGCTTGCGTGTCACTACCGAATTACCTTCAAGGACAATAAAGTTGGCCTTCCTGAAGTGCACTTAGGGATTCTTCCAGGTGCAGGCGGTACGCAGCGCTTGCCGCGTTTAATACCCGTGCAACAGGCCCTTAATATGATTGTTTCAGGCAAGCCTGAAGCTGCATCAAAATTGCCCAGTTTGTTTGCCGTGTTAACCGATCGACCTGAGGACTTGCAGTCCGCGACGGCTGAGTTTGTACAAAAACTCGATACCTCGGCTGCGATACCGCGTACCTGTGATCTCACTGTCGATCCTGAAACCTACAGTGATGAGCTATTTACGCAGTTTACGGCAGGCACTGAAAAGGCCGCGCGTGGATTCTTTGCACCATTTAACTGCATAAAGGCGGTTAAAGCCGCAACGGAACTTCCGTTTGATCAGGGTTTGGCTCGCGAAGGTGAGTTGTTCATGGAGTGCATGAAAACCCCACAAGCACGTGCACAGCAACACTTCTTTTTTGCTGAGCGTGCCGCAGGGCATGTGAAAGATTTTGATAAGCAAACACCTACGCGTCCTATCCAACGTGTTGCGGTGATTGGTGCCGGAACAATGGGCGGAGGGATCGCAATGAATTTCGCCAACGCCGGTATTCCTGTGTTGATGTTGGAAATGAAGCAAGAAGCCTTAGACAAAGGCCTGAAGGTTATTCGTGGCAACTACGAGCGCAGTGCGAAAAAAGGTAAGTTGAGCCAAGAAGAAGTAGAAGCTCGGATGTCCTTGTTAACCGGCACTACCGAATACGCTGATCTCAGCGATGTAGATTTAGTGATTGAAGCCGTTTTCGAAAAGCTAGACGTTAAACAAACCGTATTCAAATCTCTCGATGCAGTGTGTAAGCCGGGGGCAATCTTGGCGACCAATACGTCAACGTTAGATGTCAATTTAATTGCTGATGCTACTTCACGCCCAGAAGACGTTATTGGCTTGCACTTCTTCTCGCCAGCAAATGTGATGAAGCTTTTGGAAATCGTGAAGACCACACGAACTTCGCCTGACGTGATAAAAACCTGCATGCAGTTAGCAAAAACCATCAAGAAAGTGGCTGTACTTGTTGGCGTATGTTTTGGGTTTGTGGGCAATCGTATGATTGAAACCTATGGTAGGGAAGCCAACCGTTTGATGCTTGAGGGAGCGCGCCCTGAACAAGTGGATAAGGTTATTTACAAGTTTGGTTTACCAATGGGCCCGTTCACGATGGGCGACATGGCTGGATTAGATATTGGTTATTTTGTGCGCCAGTCGCGCAAGGCATTTATCGAGCATGACCCAAGTTACTGCGTGGTTGCTAACAAGTTAGTAGAAGATGGGCGCGTTGGTTTGAAAGTCGGTAAAGGCGTTTATTTATATGAAGAGGGAAGTCGTCAGCCTATTCCAGATGAAACTGTCATGGAGTTGGCCAAGCAAGAGGCTGCAAGACTTGGGATTGAACAACGTGAAATTAGCGAACAAGAGATCATTGAACGTTGCATTTACCCGTTAATTAATGAGGGGGCGTTGATCCTGGAGGAAGGAATTGCAGCCAAAGCCAGTGATATCGACGTGATTTACGTGTATGGCTATGGATTCCCGGTGTATCGCGGTGGCCCGATGAAATATGCCGATGAAATTGGTTTGGAAACTGTATTGAGTGCCATGAAGAAATACCAAGACAAGCTCGGCGAATACGGTAAAGCGTGGTTCCAACCAGCGCCGTTACTTGAGCAATTAGCCGCGCAAGGTAAAACCTTCAACTAATTAGATTAAAGAATTTAGAGGAAATATTATGCGCAACGCAGTTATCGTATCAACCGCACGCTCTCCTATTGGTCGTGCCTATAAGGGTGTTTTGAATAATCTAGAAGCCCCATCGTTAGGCGGCCATGCTATCGCAGAAGCGGTCGCGCGGGCCAAGTTAGAAGGCCAAGAAGTTGATGATGTGATCATGGGGTCAGCCTTAACGCAAGGGTCTGGTTCGATGAATATCGGGCGCTTGGCAGGATTAGCCGGCGGCTTACCAGTGACAGTTTCTGGTATGACGTTGGATCGTCAATGTAGCTCCGGGATGTACGCCATCGCGACAGCCGCCAACAGTATTATGACCGGCGAGACCGACATCATGGTCGCGGGCGGGTTGGATTCGATTTCACTAGTGCAGAACAAGCACATGAATACGTATCGTATGACTGATCCAGCCCTCATTGCGAAGCACAAAGATATTTATATGCCGATGCTGCAAACTGCTGAAGTCGTAGCCAAGCGTTATAACATCAGCCGCGATGCACAAGATGAATACGGCTATCAATCACAAATGCGCACGGCAGAGGCGCAAGCGGCTGGTAAGTTCGATCAAGAAATCGTGCCTATCACAGCGCAGCAAGCGGTAATGGATAAAGCGACGGGTGAGGTGAGTTATCACAGTGCAACGTTAGCAAAAGACGAAGGCAACCGTCCAGAAACCACGTTAGCGGGATTGCAGGGCTTAAATCCGGTGATTGAAGGAGGCTGCATTACTGCGGGTAATGCCAGTCAGTTGTCGGATGGTGCCAGTGCCAGTGTCTTAATGAGTGATACTGAAGCGGAACGCCGCGGCCTTGAGCCTTTGGGTGTTTATCGCGGAATTGCAGTGGCTGGTTGTGAGCCAGATGAAATGGGGATTGGACCGATATACGCCATACCCAAGCTGCTGCAAAAGCACGGTTTAGGAATGGATGACATTGGCTTGTGGGAGCTCAACGAAGCGTTTGCTGTGCAGGTATTATATTGTCGTGACAAACTCGGGATCCCAAATGAGTTACTAAACGTTAATGGCGGTGCAATTTCAATTGGCCACCCTTACGGTATGAGTGGTGCGCGCATGGTCGGTCATGCCTTGATTGAAGGCAAGCGTCGCGGCGCAAAATATGTGGTGTGCACAATGTGTATTGGCGGCGGCATGGGCGCAGCCGGCTTATTTGAAGTGTTATAAGGCAACAAACAATGCAAAATTACAAAGCTCCTCAACGTGATACGCTATTTACTTTGTATGAGTTACTCGGTTTCGAGCAACATTATGCTGAGTTAGGTTTTAATGATGTCAGCGAAGATTTGGTCACTGCTATTTTTAATGAAGCAGCAAAGTTTTCAGAAAACGTGCTTGCACCATTAAATGCGGTGGGTGACGACGAAGGTTGTACTTGGATTGATGGCGAGGTCACCACGCCCACAGGCTTTAAGGAAGCGTATCAGCAGTATGTTGAAGGTGGTTGGCCTTCAATGGCGCATCCGGAAGCATTTGGTGGTCAAGCATTGCCATATTCCTTAGCCACCTCAATGGCAGAATGGTTTTCTGGCGCCAATCATGCGTGGGCGATGTATCCCGGTCTGAGTCAAGGCTGTATGGAAACGCTTAAAGCCCATGGCACCGAAGCACAGCAAAACCAGTTCTTACCAAAGCTGATCGATGGAACTTGGACTGGCACAATGTGTTTAACAGAATCACATTGTGGTTCTGACCTTGGTATGCTCAAGTGTAAAGCTGAGCCCAATGCCGACGGTACTTATTCAATCACCGGTACTAAGATTTTTATCTCTGCAGGTGAGCACGATATGTCAGAAAATATCGTGCATATCGTACTGGCGCGGCTGCCTGATGCACCAGCGGGTACCAAAGGTATTTCATTATTCATCGTGCCAAAGTTCAATGTAGATGAAAATGGTGAGAAAACCGACCGCAATCAAGTCAAGTGTGGCTCTATTGAGCACAAAATGGGGATCAAAGGCAGCGCCACTTGTGTGATTAATTTCGACGGCGCAACGGGTCACCTCATTGGCGAGCCAAATCGCGGTTTGAACTGCATGTTTACCTTCATGAATATGGCCCGCATTGGTACTGGCATGGAAGGTTTATCAGCGATTGAGGCATCGTTCCAAGGCGCATTGGCCTACGCCAAAGATCGTCTGCAATTTCGTTCTTTAACCGGCAAAAAGAATCCGGATGCTCCGGCTGATCCAATTATCGTGCATCCGGATGTAAGACGCATGCTGCTAACTCAGAAAGCCCTGCGAGAGGGTAACCGAGCGCTAGCGATATACTGTATGCAATTGGTTGACGTAACCTTGTACGAACAGGACGCTGAAAAGCGCCAAGTTGCCGATGCTAAACTGGCGTTATTGACACCTGTCGTGAAAGCATTCTTAACCGAAACTGCGCAAGAGTGCACCAGCTATGGTATGCAAGTGTACGGTGGTCACGGGTATATCAAAGAGTGGGGCATGGAGCAACTTGCCCGGGATACTCGTATTTGTACCATGTATGAAGGCACAACGGGTATTCAAGCTATCGACTTGCTGGCTCGTAAAATCGTTGGTAGCCAGGGTAAGTTATTACAAGTATTCGTACAAGAAATGCGCAGCTACTGTGAGAGTTTACGCGGCAAGGCGCAATTTAATGCCTGGGCGAATGCGGTCGAAAGCCACATTGATGAATGGGGGCAATTGACCAACGACATCATGAAGTCTGCAGGCAATAACCCTGATGAATTAGGCGCAGCAGCGGTAGATTATTTGATGTACTCAGGTTATGTCACGGTAGCTTACTTTTGGTTACGGATGGCCGTGACTGCGCAAGAAAAGCTTGATGCGGGAACAACTGAGACAGATTTTTACACGGCGAAATTACAAACAGCACAGTTTTATTTTGACCGCTTGTTAACGCGCACGCGCTCGCTGGTTTCAGCCATTCATTCTGGTTCAGACAATCTAATGACCATGACCGAAGAAGCGTTTTTCCAAGGATAAATAAAACCATGGCGGGGAGCGTTGATGCAGAGTCGCGATATATTGAAGTGTCTGGTTTACGTTTGCACTATTTGTTGCAAGCGCCAGCACAGCAAGCTGATGATGCAGACGTTCCCATTATCGTTTTTTTACATGGCTTTCCTGAACATTGCGGTGTGTGGCGACGGCAGTTAGCCTTTTTTGGTCAGCGTTATCAGGCGATAGCCCTAGATTTGCCAGGGTATAATCTTAGTGAAGGGCCAAGCAATGCACACGATTATAATGTGCCCAATCTAGTTAATTTGATTGCTAGGTTTATTCGCAGTATCGCTAATAATCAGCCGATTTATTTAGTTGCCCATGATTGGGGAGGGGCAATTGCGTGGCCCTTAACTGCGCGATTTCCTGAGCTTATAAAGCGTTTGGTTATTATTAATGCGGCGCACCCCAGTACATTCACGCGTGAAATGATCCAAAATCGGCAACAGCGGTTGATGAGTGATTATATCCACACTTTTCTGGATCCAAAGGCAGAAGAGTATTTATCGCAAGACGGATTCAAGCAATTAAAGCAACACAGTATTGAGCAAATCCAATCTCCACCCAGTGAGGATGAAGTCGCAGCGTATGTTGCAGCATGGAAAAGGCCGGGTGCTGTTACGCGAATGCTGAACTATTATCGAGCTATGCCGCAACTCTTTCCGCGAGAGGGTATTGAAAGTCAACAATTGGATAAAAATAACACAGTCCGCTCACTGGCTGAGATACGTGTACCCAATATTAAAATTAGGGTGCCGACATTGATCTTGTGGGGTGAAAAAGATGCAGCGTTTGATATTGGTGTACTTGGCGGATTAGGCGAATACATTGATGATTATGAGGAGCTGCGTTTTCCCGCTGCTAGCCATTGGGTGCATCACGAAGAGCCTGAGGCCATTCAACAAGCAATAGATAAGTTTATCTATACTGCTTGAACAATAGAAGAAAGGCTCCCTAAGGAGCCTTTCGAGGAAGCAGATTGCTCTGCCGACCATGTTGAAACATGGGGGTGACCGAAGTCACCAAATCTGTGGTTAGGGCTTAGATACGCTCTGCTAATATTGCCGCAACTGGGTTCGCTGCTAAACCTTGTTCTGTGATCCAAGCAGATAGTGTTTTACCGTCCTGCTCAGGCTCGCTTAATGCACTCTTAGGCATTTTTTTAACTAACAACTCGCCAGCTTCTACCGCGTTGTTTAGGATAGCCAAGCGGATGAGACTATTACCACCGCACGAAATGCCTGAGTAGTAGTCAGACAAACGTAAGTTGTAGTCAGACTGAACAGCTTTCATTTTCTTACGCAGTTGACCTTTGTCATCTGCTTGCACGATGTTACAGATATTAGCTAGGGCTTCGTTAACGTCTGCTTGAGCAGTACCAGTAAACATTAGTGATGCAGCAGCGATAGCGATAGAAGTTTTAACTACTTTCAACATGGTTAATTCCTCGATTTAATTTAAAGTAAATGTTTTCAACGAACGTAATTAAAGCCTATGGAAGTCGGTTGAAAAACAGTCAATGTGATACATGGGTATTTTTTTTAATAACTTTTTAGATGAGGGGTTAGTTGGCAGTGTTTGATATAAAAGTGACCAGAGTAGTTAAGAAACCGATCGACGCCGTGTTTGCGATTTTAGCCGACCATGGGAACTACTCGCAGTTCAAGCCAGTGGATGAGTCCATATTAGTTGAACATGGTAAAACTGAGCAAAATGGACTCGGCGCACTCCGCAAAGTGAAGCTGGGGGGCATGACACTGCATGAAAGAATAGTGTTGTTTGAGCCGCCGTATCGACTGGGATATCAAATTGAGCGCTCAGCACCACTGCGCTTTGAGCATATCAAGGGCGAGGTTATGCTTAAAGAACATGCCGAAGGTACTGAAGTTACGTGGGTGTCGCAGGGCCACATTCGATTTCCGTTGCTAGGGCCATTACTGTTTGATCGTATGGCACAAGCGCAGGGAGCTACTGGATTTGCCAGTATTTTAAAAAGCATTGAACAAATGTAAATAGCACTATAAAGTTGGCTGTAAAGGTTTTTTAAGGAGTATTCATATGTGGAAGAGACTTTTATTAGCAATCGCTGCAGTGGCACTTGTGGCTGGGTGTGCGCCAGAGGTGGGAAGTAAGCAATGGTGTGAAGACTTGGCTGAAAAACCCAAAGGTGATTGGACTGCAAACGAAGCTAAAGATTACGCTTCACACTGTATCTTTAGAGATGATGACGAAGAGTAGAACGGTCGCAAGTCCCTAAGCTATTGAATAAAAATACTGGACAGTCGTTTCCCTGACTGATGGTAGTTATTATTAAACAGGCCTAGATCTGATGTTATCTCAGGTCTGGGCCTTTTTATTTTTCCTCAATGTGGCTCGTAAGCCTTAGCTACTTCGGCGATTTGCTCACGCATCCACATGTGCGCGTGATCATGATCGGCGCTGACATGCCAATATAAGAAATATTCTACCGGTGGCACATTCAGAGGTAATTCATAGATAGCCAGATCATAATGCTTGGCTAAATGGTATGGCAGGCAAGCAATGAGATCCGTCTTCACTATGGCACTTGGTACGGTGAGAAAGTGTTGGCCACGCATAATGACTTTGCGTTTTTTACCAATCTTGTCGAGCTCAATATCAATTGGCCCAGCGCCTGATTTACGATGTGAAACATTGATGTGCCCCAAGCGTAAAAAGGTTTCTAAGTCGAGCCCGTGTTTGAGCGCAGGGTGGTTCTTACGGGCAATGGCGACAAAACGGTCAGAGGCAATCCGCTGTTTACATAAATGTGGGTCGGTAAACGTGGATGCATCAGCAAAGAAATCCAAGCTGCCATTTGCCATTGAGGAAACAACTTGGCTGCGGGCAATTTCATAATTCGTTAACGTGACATTAGGTGCTACATTTTGCAGACGTACCATGAGTCTGGGCATGATACTCACCTCTAACAAATCCCGACTGGCAAAATTAAACGCTTTTTCTGAAATTGCAGGATCAAAGGTGTGACTCTGCTGCACGCTCTTACGTAATAAACCTAGCGCTTGACGTGCCGGTACAATTATATTTTGTGCCACGGGGGTAGGAGTCATGCTGTGACCAGTGCGCACAAATAAGGGGTCATTCAACATTTCACGCAAACGCGCCAGTGAATTACTCACCGCCGGTTGGGTAATACATAGCACATCAGCCGCTTTAGTTAGGCTTCCTGCCGTGTAGATCGCATCAAATACTGCAAATAAGTTGAGGTCGATTCGATTTAAGTTCATAACGTACGCTGTGTCCGGTTTTCTTACATCAGAATTTAACATGTTTAATCATCAATAAACATTATAGAATCTAATTTGAAATATTCAGGCAGTTAATAGTATAAAAATAGCCAATTATCGCAATTACATGGAATCGCTATGCGTAAAACTTTGTTAGATTTGAATGTTGAAGATGTATTACCGTCATCCAACTGGATGGCGATAACACAACAAATGATTAACACCTTTGCTGATGCGACAGGTGATCATCAATGGATCCATATTGATGAAGCACGTTGTGCCACTCAGAGCCCATTTAAAACCCCGATTGCCCATGGCTTTTTATCCGCGTCATTGATGCCACGAGCCTTTGGTGAAGTTATCGACGCTCATCCCGAAATTGCCTCGGTACTGAATTACGGCATTAATAACCTCCGGTTTTTAGAGCCTGTACGAGTTAACGACAAGGTTCGTTATGGGTTTAAAGTCGCGGCAATTGAGCAAAAGCCAATGGGGCGTCTGTATACTTTTGACTGTGCTGTTGAAATTGAGGGGCGAGAAAAGCCTGCGTTAGTTGGACAATTTCTGATGCTGGCCGTGATCCGCTCCGTTGCTTAATTTTGATGCAAATGGTGGATCTGGTCAGACCATCTGCATTGCGAATATTTACATATAAGTAACATATAATTTACATTGTGCTGGGTTACGCCTACTATTTTGATTGTGTACCTAAATTAGGTACGCAATAACAATAACCTAGAGACCACTACACAAACGTCAATGTAATCCTAATCGGTGGCATTGATTATAGGGGACACACAATGAAGTTATCCACACGCAAAACGGCCTTGGCCGCCTGCGTTGCCGCTCAATTTGCGCTTGCACCGGGACTCGCCGTTGCCCAAGAAGAAGACGCTCAACAAGCGGAACAACGTGATTTTGAATTAATTATGGTTACTGGTAGTTTCGTTCGACGCAGCGAGAACTTCGAGTCACCGTCGCCACTAGCGGTAGTTGATAGCGTGTCTATCGACTCGATTGGGGCGAAAAATATCGCCGACATAACACAAACCCTAACGATAAACACCGGTGCGCAAAATAACCCTGATGCATTTACCCAAAACGCAACGGCAGGTACTTCTAACATCAACTTGCGTGGTCTCGGGGTCGCTTCGACGCTTGTACTACTGAATAATAAACGCCAAGTCGTTAATGCTCAGCCTACCAATGACGGATTGAACTTTGTTGATACCAGCTCTTTGGTGCCAATGATTGCCATTAACCGCATGGAAGTGATTAAGGATGGCGCCTCAGCATTATACGGCTCAGACGCTGTTGCCGGGGTTGTAAACTTTATCACCAAAAAGAATTATGAAGGGGCGAAAGTTACCTTTGATTATCAAGACGGTGCCCACGGTGATAACAAAGAATACATCCTCCAAGGTTTGTGGGGTACTTCAGGTGACGATGGGAACATAATGGCAGCGATTAGCTACACTAACCGTTCACCATTGTTTATTTCTGACCGCCGTTTATCGCGTCCACAAGATGATACCAGTGCGTTGGGTAATCCAGGCGCATTTTTCCTCGGTGGATTCCCATTTATTGATCCTACAGGATGTGAAGAAAATGGCGGTTACCCACGTTTACTAGCACCGCCAGGTACAGTACCAGGACTAAACGTTGGTTTCTGTGGCTTTGATTTCGGTCCCTATTATAGCTATGTACCTGATGAAACGCGGGTAACGGCTTACGTTAGCTCAAATTATCAATTGACGGATGATATAAGTTGGTCGAATGAAATCAGTATTGCACGTAATCGTGCGGAACGTGGTGGTGCTCCAAGCTTCCCGATTTTAACACTGCCAGTAGTACCGGCGACCCATCCGAGTAACCCATTTGGTGCGCCAGTAGCATTCTTTGGACGTGCTGAAGGTAATGGTTTTGAAGGTGACCCAGCAAACACTGAGTCTGATACTTTCCGTTTCAATACCACTTTAACAGGCGAATTGGATAATGGCTTTTGGGAGTTAAGCTATACCAATGCGACCAACGACTTCTTATTCCAAGTTGAAGACGTATTGAACACCGAATTTAACCTTGCATTGAATGGTTTAGGTGGAGCGGATTGTAATCCATTAACCGGTACCCCAGGCCAAGGAGCTTGTGAATACTTCAACCCATTCGCGACTTCATATTCTGTATTACCAAACTCACAGTATGTTATTGATTCTTTCTCTGCCAAGCAGGTGATTGATTCAAAATCTGATATCCAAGTGATTGAAGGTTTCGCGTCCTTAGATGCGTTCGATATGGAAGGTGGAACAGCAGGTATTGCATTCGGATTACAGTATCGCGAAGAAAAACTGAGTCAGGATTACGACGAACTGTCGAATCAGGATAGCTTTACCTTCGTTATTGGTAACCCCGACTTCGAGGGTAAATTGGATGTTTGGGCGGCGTTTGCTGAAATGGCCCTACCGGTGTCTGAAGATCTCGATATTCAGTTAGCACTGCGTTATGAGGACTACGGCGGTGCTATCGGTGATACCATCGACCCTAAAGTAGCGTTCTCTTGGCGTGCAACTGAAGACTTCTCACTGCGCGGTTCTTGGTCAACCTCATTCCGTGCTCCAACAGTATTCTTGCGTAATGGCGGTGCAACAACATTACAACAATTGAACGATCCGTTATTTGGCGGTGCTGCCGCGTTTGCTGCGGTTCGCACATCGGGTAATGAGAACTTGAAGCCAGAAGAGTCGACTGCTTACAACGTTGGTTTCTCTTTTGAGCCAGTTGATGATTTGTCAATCGAATTGGATTATTGGAACTTTAGTTTCGAAGATTTGATTATTCAGCAAAATGCGCAAGCACTTTTGAATGCTGGTCCGCAAAATACGGATGTGATTATTCGTGCTGGTGACCCGTTAAATGGACCATTGTTGCAGGTATTAAATACCTATGTGAATGCGAGCTCGCAGGATACATCAGGTATTGATATTGTTACCAGCTACAAAATTGAAACCGACATGGGGACATTCACGCCAAGCATTAACGCAACTTACGTGCTTGATTACGAGTTAACTGATCCTCAAGCGGGTGTGGTTGATGGTGCTGGTCGCCGCAATTTCACCAACATTGGTACTTCTTCACCAGAGCTGAGAGCGAATTTAGGCTTGAATTGGTCGCACGATATTCACAGTGCTAACCTATTTGTGCGGTATATCAGCTCTTATGATGACGATCAAAACTGTGCTGATGGTTCACCTAATGGTGGTTCTTGTGCTGGCGGATTCAAAGAAATCGATAGCATGGTTACTGTGGATGCGCAGTATAATGTAAATCTCGGTGAGATATTTGAAACCGAAACTGATTATTTGTTAACGCTTGGTGGCATCAACTTATTTGATGAAGAACCACCTCAAGTATTTACAAACAGCGGTTTCGATTCAAAAGTGCATGATCCGCGTGGTCGTCAAATCTACGCACGCATCGCTGTCGAATTCTAATTCGTTAGCTTTTGTTGACACTCAACGCCCGGTTAATCCGGGCGTTTTTATATCTCGTGATCTAAATTCTGATTTAATACGCAAAAGTGAGAAGCACCTCAAGAAAGATTTATTTAAGCAGGAGAGATGGCATGGCAGAGAAGTTTTCGAGCGAACAAATCCAAGAAGCACTCAAGGAATTGAATGCGACGCTAGACAGTGATGAGCAATGGTCATTGGATGGAGACAAAATCGTTAAAACGTTTAAATTCAAAAGTTTTATTCGCGCCTTTGGATGGATGACGCAAATAGCCATTTGGGCGGAAAAGCTAAAGCATCATCCAGAATGGTTTAATGTGTACAACAAAGTAGACGTAGCTTTGACCACGCATGATGTTGATGGGCTCAGTGATTTGGATTTTAAACTTGCGCAAAAAATGGAAGCCTTTAAGTAGCGAGCAAGCTACATTCGTTCAATAACCATCAGATTGGCGAATAATTAAGCGAACGAGCTATTTTTGTAAAACAGCGCTTGCGTGTTATCAACTGCTATGTATAATACGCCCCACTTGACGCGGTAAGCCACCGCCTCAAACCAGAACAAGCGCGGGATGGAGCAGTCTGGTAGCTCGTCGGGCTCATAACCCGAAGGTCGTAGGTTCAAATCCTGCTCCCGCAACCAAATATAAAGCCCTGATTTATCAGGGCTTTTTTGTATCTGAAATACGTCAAAATTTTCTCGATTTTTCACTTTTGGGCACGCGGTGCCCAAAACGTGCCCATTCGGTGCCCACGATTTTTTCAAAATCGTTCAATAAATGTTCGAATTGACCTTAGGGATGCGTGCCCATGGCGACCTTCGGGCTAAATTTGAGCCGTTGCCCGACGGTCAAAATTGATGACCTTCAGGCTTTTTGTGCCCATTTGGCCCCCATTTAAGCGTGCCCAACTCGTGCCCATAATTAGTCGCTGAGCCAATCATTCATTTAGTTTTATATTAAAATATTCTTTATGTTCAAAACTGCTCTTAGCTTCAAGATATTGCATTCTCATTAATTGCTATCTTCTTTGTGTAACGGCCAAAGAGTTAATAATCACTGATTACAGAGTGTTTGTTAGCTTTTCTTGTTCGCTCTGTTACTGTGTATATCTGCATTTAGGAAAATTGGAACAACCAACGAATATGTTATTTGCATTTGGACCACGTCTCGCTTTTAGTTCTACGAGTTCACCACCACATCTTGGGCAGATGTTCTTTTTTATTGTTTCTATTTGGGGTTTTGTTTGCACACCCTGAATTAATGAGGCCAGCTCGTTTGCGCCTACTAGCTCGATAGGTTTATCCAATGCGAAATTAATCGCCTGTTGGGTATACCACCCGGAGCAGATGACAATCACTCTATCTGCGTTGCTGTCTGTTAGTACACCAAACATCTCGCGCACCACATTCACACCAACCTTTTGAGCCTTCCAGTTTTTGCATTGCACAAGTACCACTTCAGTACCTTTTCTCAATTCCAAATCGATGCCGCCGTCGGGACCATAAGAGCCTTCCGTCACTCGGTAGGCTTGTCTGCGATAGGCTTCGGCTACCAGTTCTTCGAAGTTGCGCCAATGGAGCTGTCGAATCGTTTCGATACTTTTTTGGTTATCTAGCTGCTTTGCCTTTCGTCGTGCATTAAAGAATGAGAAGGGCGCAATGAGTAATATAAAAATGGCGAAAAATGGAGCAGGAACGGCAAGAGACTTAAACAGCATGTTGATAAACTGATTGTCCATTTCAATTAAAGGCAATAGATAACCCATTACGAAATAGACGATAACCGCTGTTACCACAGAAACCCACCACGGTGCTTGGAGCAGTAGGTCGGCAAAAGACGTATTTTTTCTTGGCACAATCAAACATCCTTGTTGAAAAACCTCGATATAGTAACTCAGGCAACGCCTTGGTTGGGTATTAATTCCAATCGTGTAGTATTGTCTTATAGCTCGGTTTTAATTCTAGAGTATGAGGCGAGGTAAACATGGACGTGTTTATTGGTATCGATGTCGCTTGCGCCAAAGGCAAGTACCTGCCACTGGTGATTTGCAGTAAAGAAAATGGCCGATTAATACCGCTTCCATTGGCCAATTATCAAATAAAACCTCCAAGAGGTTTGGGTAACACATTGACATTGTATGACAAGATGAATCAGGAATTTGCAAATGATGTTGCGAATTACATAGAAACGGTTTGCGCCACATTTTATTTAAATCCGGTTTGCATAGGTATCGATTCACCACTTCGGCCTAGAGATAATCATCTCAAACGTAGACTTGCAGAGCAGGCGCTAGATAGGGCAGGTATAAGCTGCTATACCACGCCGTCTGCTGACGACTTCGAAGCGATTAAGGCAAAAGGTATTGCTCACATAAAGGCGAGTAAGCCAATACAAAACCTGCCACATGCCCACCAAATCTTTATGCTATTGGGTTTTTCATTGAACGATCGGCTTAGCAAGTTAGCCGAATGCATCGAAGCTTATCCCCACGCCACAGTCAAGCAGTTAGGAGTCGGAGATATCCATAAAAACAAAGGTAATCAGGCCGAATTGCAATTGTCTGCAATGTCGCATTACACCGGTTGGCCAAGAAATAATGATGATTGGGTGCAGGCAGGCAAAATGTGCCTAGGGCCGATGCACGACAGAGTGGACGCATACAGTGCGGCATGGGTAGCAAGCTTACCTGAACAGGAACGCATCTGTTTTGGCGATCCTGAAAAAGGCGATGCTATCTGGATACCAAAAGTTAAGCCGATAAACAGTCCAACGGCAAAACCACCGACAAAGCTCAACCCTACAACAAAGGTAAAGCAGCCTGTTTCCAATGCAAGTCATCAGCGTGCTTGCCCAGCTTGTCATCAACATGAATTTAAACGCTGGCCGTTTGGGTGGGACTCGCATGCTGCGCATCGCTGCACAGGACTTAAAGAAGTTGATCCCCAAGAGAGGAAGAAGGAGTTTAAGCGTCGATTTATGAGCAGTTAAAAATGTAACCCCTTTACATCCGTTTCAAAATAAACCACACTGGACTAAAGTATAGAAAAGTACACAGGGACGATGCTCGACTCTATCAGCTTTGCTCAAAAACAACGCCTTGCCTACATCGACTTTTGCCTGCTATTCAAAGGTGCGATTTATCGTCAGGACTTAATTAATCGTTTTCAGGTCGGCTTGTCGGCGGGATCACGCGATTTCGGTATTTACAAAGAGCTTGCGCCGGATAACCTGTCTTACGATTCGCGAGAAAAACGATATTTTCAAACGCCTCAGTTCAAACCTGTCTTCGAGCACGACGCTAGACGCACTTTAATCAAACTAGCCAACGATATCTCCGACGGGTTTGATGCAATAGGCGATATTCATTTCCCAGTAGAAGCACCGTCTAGTCTGAATGTACCGGACATCTTTATCGTTGCGCGCCTTGTTCAGGCCATTCTTAATAACAAAGCGGTTAGCGTCATCTACACGTCACTTTCTAGCGGTTCGAATGCTAGAGAACTTGTTCCGCACTCCATCGTGGACAATGGCCTACGCTGGCACGTTCGTGCCTTTGATCGTAAGAGTCAAAGCTTCCGAGACTTTGTGTTAACGCGCATTAGCAAGGTAACGATTAAAGACACGCCTAACGAAGATGAAAGCGTCCAAGCAGATACCGAATGGCAGCGCCTTATATCACTTCAACTCGTGCCGCATCCAAAGAATGTTGAGCATGCTACCGCAATAGAAATGGATTACGGCATGGACAACAAGCAACTGCTTATCGAGGTGCGAGCGGCAATGGCGGGTTATCTGTTAAGACGATGGAACGTGGACTGTACCGAGCGAGGTACACTAAAAGGAGCGGAATACCAACTTTGGCTACAGAACCGGTTTACATTAATCAATGTGCAAAATTTGGCGATTGCACCGGGGTATGAAGCTAAAGGTAACGGAAGCGGAGGTGGTAATTGATCCTCCATTGCACAAAGAAGCTTTACGCCAAACTGCCTGAGACGGTGAAAGCTACAGAGCAACCTGCTACTGCTATAGGTATTCAGGCACAGTGGCTAAACTGGCATGCAAACCTTATTACTATTCAGCGAAGACAATGTGTCATCGCAGTGCATGATGCGACACGTTTTACTCTTTTCATACCATGCCTAACCAAGAAAGACTTCGCAAACCTCGATTGGCATTTTAACGATGTGTTTATTAACACCTTGTTGAAAAGTGATATGCCGCCTGAACTGGTTGATGTCGCTGCGACGAACTACCAACCACTTACGTTCGATACAAACTGCAATCGCTCGGTTCAAGGTACGATGAATCAGGTGGCTCAGGAAATAGATTATGGGTTGTATTACAAGAGTACATCGATAGCAGATATCAGCCCGTACCGATACAGCGCAGATTTAAGCCATAGGCCCTGCGGTGTGAAAGGTCAGAAAGATTACATTTGGCCAGATAGAGAAATGGCAAAGCTTCTAAATAACTTAACGCAATAGTCATCAAATAAAGAATTAAAGCTTCATTAGGAAAAGATGTAGCAAGGAATAAGAGACAATGGTTGAACAACATAAAAAAGCATTAGAAAAACAGCTCTGGAATATTGCCAACGCGCTTCGAGGTAATATGAGCGCCGATGAGTTTCGCGACTACATACTTGGTTTTATTTTCTATAAGTACCTCTCTGAACGAATGGATATTTATGCCGACGAACTTCTAAAAGAGGATGGCATTAAATTTGATGAAGTTGACGAGAATTCACAACAGGGTAAAGAGTATCTGGATGCCATTCACGAAGAAGCGATCGACCACTTAGGCTATTTCCTAAAGCCCAGTGAGCTTTTCCACGTGCTGGCTGAAAAAGGTAAAAACGGTGAGTTCATTTTAGAGCAGCTTACTGAAGTGCTGAATCATATTGAGCAAAGCACTATGGGTACGGCGGCTGAGGATGATTTCAATGGCCTATTTGACGATCTCGACCTAACCTCAAACAAGCTCGGTAAAACAGAAAAAGCCAAAAACGAGCTGATCTCTAAGATACTGGTTCATCTCGACGATATCGACTTTCTACATCATGAAACGGAAATTGATGTACTGGGTGATGCTTATGAATACCTGATTGGTCAGTTTGCATCAGGTGCAGGCAAAAAGGCTGGTGAGTTTTATACACCGCCTATGGTGTCGAAACTTTTGGCGAAACTGGTAACTAAAGGGAAAGACAAACTTCGCAGCGTGTACGACCCAACTTGTGGCTCAGGCTCATTGCTATTGCGAGTAGCAAAAGAAGTGAAAGACGTTGGACACTTTTACGGCCAGGAACAAAACCCTAGCACATACAACCTGGCTAGAATGAATATGATTTTGCATGGTGTGCACTATCGTCGATTTGATATTCAGCAGGACGACACACTTGAGCAACCACATCACTTGGAACATAAGTTCGAAGCCGTAGTTGCTAATCCGCCTTTTTCAGCAAAATGGAGTTCATCTCAAGGATTTCTCACTGACGAACGTTTTCAAGACTACGGCAAGCTTGCACCCGCTTCGAAGGCCGACTTTGCTTTTGTTCAGCATATGATTCACCATTTAGATGATAACGGCACGATGGCAGTAGTTCTGCCACACGGAGTACTATTCCGTGGTGCCGCGGAAGGCCATATTCGTAAACATCTAATCAAAGAAAAAAACTATCTCGATGCGGTAATTGGTTTACCTGCAAACATCTTTTACGGCACATCTATTCCAACTTGTATTTTGGTACTCAAAAAGAATCGTGAGCATAGAGACAATATATTATTTATCGATGCAAGTCAGAGCTTTGGTAAGGCTACCAATCAGAACTACCTTCGAGATGAAGACTTAGAAGCAATATTGGAGGCGGTGAAAGAGCGTAAGTTCAAAGATAAGTTTTCTTATGTCGCACCTTTAGCTGAAATAGCCGACGAAAATGACTTCAACCTTAATATTCCAAGGTATGTTGATACCTTTAACGAAGAAGCTATTGTCGATTTAGATGCGGTATCAACTGATTTAGCTAAAGTTGAACAGAAAAGTACGGTATTGGATCGCACTCTAGATGAGTTTTGTAAAGAACTAGGAATAAGAGGTGCTTTCTGTGAGTAGTAACGGAACTTCGCCTATTTTAAGGTTTTCTGAGTTTACCTGTGAATATAAGATTTATAAGTTGGGCCAGATTACAGAAATAAAATCCGCGTCAAGGGTTCTTAGAGAGCAGTGGCAAGATTCGGGCGTGCCTTTTTTTCGCTCAAGTGATGTCGTCGCCGCACATAAAATGGAGAAAAATAAAAAAGTATATATAGCTCAAGAGTTGTTCGAGGAACTATCCAGTAAATCAGGGCGATTGAAAAAAAACGACTTATTGGTAACAGGTGGTGGATCGATTGGAATTCCATATTTGGTTAAGAGTGATGAGCCTCTTTACTTTAAAGATGCAGATTTAATATGCTTCAAAAGTAATAAAACAATTTACGGTCCTTATTTGTATCAGTTTTTTCTAAGTCCAACATTTAGGCAATATCTCAGAAAAATTACTCATACCGGAACGATATCCCATTTCACAATTGAACAAGGTAAAGCGACGCCTATAAGGCTGCCAGCCACTCTTGAGCAAAAGAAAATAGCCGAATTTCTCTGTAAAGTAGACAAAAAAATCAGCCTTTTAAAAGAAAAGCATGCCTTGCTAGAGCAATACAAAAAGGGCGTGATGCAAAAGCTTTTCAAGCAAGAGATTCGTTTTAAGGACAATAGTGGAAACGAGTTTCCCGATTGGCAAAGTCGCAGGTTTGAAGAGGTTTTTGTAAGAATTACCCGTAAAAATAAAGAAGATAATCAAAACGTACTTACTATCTCTGCTCAAATGGGCTTGGTAAATCAAGAAAAGTACTTTAATAAATCAGTGTCGGCTAAAGACTTAACTGGTTACTACCTACTTGAGAATGGTGACTTTGCTTACAATAAAAGTTATTCGAAAGGTTATCCGATGGGAGCAATTAAGCGCCTAAATAACTACGATAAAGGCGTTGTATCAACCCTGTATATTTGTTTCAGAGTTGTTGGAGAGCAAGAGCCATTGTTTTGGGAACAATTCTTTGAAGCTGGGCTGCTCAATAGAGAGATAAATAAAATTGCTCAGGAAGGTGCCAGAAATCACGGCCTGTTAAATGTTAGCGTTACTGAGTTTTTCAATGATATTGAAGTGCCTGTCCCGTCTAGAGCAGAACAAAGAAAAATTGCTGATTTTCTCTGCGTTCTAGACAAGAAGCTTAATTCAGTGAAAGAGCAAATAGAGCTAACCCAAACCTTTAAAAAGGGTTTGCTACAGCAAATGTTCGTTTAGGATAACGGTGTACAAGGAGTAAATGTGGCCTATCAGTCGGAACAAGAATTAGAAAATAAGCTCGTTGCGCAACTCGCTAAACAAGGTTTTGAGCGTGTTCAAATTACAGATATTAAATCATTACAGGCAAACCTGAAAACTCAGCTTTCTAAGCTCAACGGTTTTGATATTAGCGATACTGAGCTAAAACACATTCGTAACGCCCTAGCGAAAGGTAACGTATTCGATAAGGCCAAGATTCTTCGTGACCGACTGCAAATTAACAAGGACGATGGCACTACGGGTTACATCCGCTTTCTGGATGAAGATGTTAAGCAAAATCACTTTCAGGTTACTCAGCAAGTTACCGTAGAAGGTCGTTACAAGAACCGTTACGACGTTACTATTCTGGTGAACGGCTTGCCTTTGGTGCAAATCGAACTTAAGCGCCGAGGACTTGAATTGAAGGAAGCTTTCAATCAGATAAACCGTTATCAGCGTCACTCGTATTGGGCAGAAGATGGCCTGTTTCAGTACGTGCAAGTATTCGTTATATCCAACGGAGCGAACACCAAGTATTACGCTAACAACCGCAATCAACGCTTCAAGCAAACATTCTTCTGGGCAGATGAGTTAAATACCAAACGTTACAGTGACCTGGCTGATTTCGCGCAGGTGTTTTTAACACCCAATCATCTCACTGCCATGATCACGAAGTACGTGGTGCTAAATGAGACTGATCGCATTCTCATGGTGATGCGTCCGTACCAGATATATGCAACGGAAGCGATTATCGAACGCGTTGCGGAACGCCAGGCTTTAGTCGCAAGTGCGCAATCGACCGATAAGATGAATGGTTATATCTGGCATACAACGGGCTCAGGTAAAACCTTAACCTCATTCAAAACGGCCCAGTTGCTTACAGGAGACAGTCACGTTCATAAAGTAGTGTTTGTTGTTGATCGCAAGGATCTCGACTATCAAACAAGCAAAGAATTTAATGGCTTTTCGAAAGGGTGTGTGGATAGCACGGACAATACAAAGTTACTTGTAGATCAGTTCACCGATGCGCCGGTTGCGGCTGACAAAATCAATGAGCAACGCAATACAAAGCTAATAGTTACTACTATTCAAAAGCTTAACAACGCCATTAGCCACAAGCGTTACTCTAAACGCATGGAGCCGGTGAAAGATAAAAATATTGTGTTTATCTTCGACGAGTGTCACCGAAGCCAGTTTGGTGATACACACCAAAAAATCAGCCAGTTCTTCACAAATCATCAAATGTTCGGTTTCACAGGTACGCCGATTTTTGTGGAGAACGCCGTCTCGAAATCATCTCGCAAATACACAACAACGGACTTGTTTCACAAGCCGCTGCACAAATACACCATTGTCGATGCGATTAAAGATGAGAACGTACTTAAGTTTAACGTTGAGTATGTCGGCAGGTACAAGAAGAAAGACAGCGCAAATGAGATAGACATTGAAGTTGAAGGTATTGACACCAAAGAGCTTATGGAATCAGAGATTCGGCTAGAAAAAATTGTCGATTACATCATTGCTCAACATAACCGTAAGACTCATAGCCGAGAATTTACTGCGATGTTTTGCGTATCAAGCGTTCCTGCGTTGATAAAGTACTACGAACTGTTTGCCAAAAAGAAAGCGGAAGGAAAACACAACTTACGAGTTGCGACCATCTTTTCTTATGCAGCCAATGAAGAAGATCCCGACGCCGATGGATTAGACGATAACGATTTAGATAAGGTGGCGGAACCTCAGGCTGTGTATAGCCACAGCCGCGACAAGTTGGAGCAGTTTATCTGCGATTACAACGAAATGTTTAGTTGTAGTTACACCACCAAAGACAGCGAGTCTTTCTATAACTACTACAACGATATTTCAAAGAAAGTTCGCCAGCGTAAGGTGGACATACTGTTAGTAGTAAACATGTTCCTTACAGGCTTTGACAGCAAAACCTTGAACACGCTATTTGTCGATAAGAATCTCAAATATCATGGCTTAATACAGGCATATTCACGCACTAACCGCATCCTTAACGAGCAGAAGTCACAAGGTAATATTGTGTGCTTCCGTAACCTCAAAAAGCGCACAGATGAAGCTCTGGCTCTGTTTTCAAATAAAGACGCTAAAGACACTGTCATAATGCCGCCGTATGACGAGTTTGTGAAGCTCTTCAACAAAGCCTTTGGCAACCTTTTAGCAATCGCCCCAGATCCTGAAAGTGTCGACAGTCTGGAAGATGAAAATCAGGAACTGGAATACATAAAAGCGTTTCGCGAGTTAATGCGCTTGAGGAACATTTTGGAAAGCTTTGCAGATTTTAGTTATGACGACGTGCGAATAGGTGAGCAAGAGTTCGAAGACTATAAGAGTAAGTACCTCGACCTACACGACAAAGTGAAGACGAATAATGCCAAAGAGAAGGTGTCTGTTCTGGAAGAGGTCGACTTTGAACTCGAACTCTTGGCGATGGATGAGATAAACGTTGCCTACATACTTAAACTCCTTAGTAAGTTAAAAGAAACCGAGTCGGAGGAAGAATACCAGTATCAGTACAAGGCACTAATGCAAGCGGTGAATGGTGATCCCAACCTAAGAAGTAAACAGGAACTCATCGATAAATTTATTAAAGAAAACCTGCCTAATGTGAAGTCTGCCGAAGAAGTAGACGACGCATTTGCAGCATATTGGGAAGTTGAGAAAGAAAAGGCGACAAAGCAAATTGCAGAAGAAGAGCAACTCGTTCCAGAACGCATGAAAGATGTTGTCGAACGAATGATTTACAACAACCAAGAACCGTTACGTGAAGAAGTGGCAGGTCTCATGGAGAAACCACCCAGCATACTTCAGCGCAAGAAAGTCATACCGCGCCTTACCGAGAAGCTGAAAGACTTTGTGAATACGTTCTATGGTGGTGTCTAGTCGATGATAAATTGGTCAACGGAACTCAGTTCAGGGAATACTTATGTCATCTGAAATAAAGCGATTGAAAAAACGTTCAGAAACTAAGAAAGAGCTAGAAAGACTAGTCGAAAGAGCTGAACATGTTTTCCTGATACATTACTCCTGCGAGTCTTTCTATGATATCAAGGACGGCAGGACTCCTCGTGTCACTTCAATAGCCTTAAGAAATCTAAAGACAGCTCAAACTGAGAGCTTTTCTATTCACAAAATAGCGGAACGTCGAGGCATAGAAATTGCGGATATCCCGACGCAATATGACCAGCTAGAAAAGGAGATGCTGGCAGATTTTTATGAATATCTTAAATATCGCCAAACCTTTAACTTTATTCACTGGAACATGCGTGACGGTAATTATGGCTTTTCTGCCATTGAACATCGATTTCAGGTTTTGGGCGGCGAGCCTTTTGTCGTGCCCGATGATAAGAAGTTTGATTTGGCTAGAGCTCTGGTGGGGTTATATGGTCGTCAATATGTTGGGCATGGTGAAGCAGGTCGATTTCATGAGCTAATAAAGCTCAATCATATGACAGACACTGGTGCCTTGACCGGTAAAGAAGAAGCCGCTGCTTTTGATAATGGTGAGTACGTTAAGCTACACCAGTCAACGCTTAGGAAGGTTGATTGTATCTCAAATATTGTAGAACGATTAGCAGATGGTTCTCTCGAAACAAATGCTTCATGGATGGATAAATATGGCGCTCATCCTAAAGCAATAATCGAATACATAAAGGAACATTGGATCTGGTCCTTGTTTGTTATGCTGGCAGTAATATCGGGGGTGATAGCCAGAGTGCTTGGGGTTTTTTAAATGCAAATTAAAGAGAGTGATTTACGAGATTACATTTACGATAGGCATCGAACAGATCTGTATAAATGTATTTCTACAGTTAAGAAATCATTCTATGAAAAATCTTTGGCGGGAAATGTTCAAAAGAAAGTTGAAAAAAGAATATTTGCGATGATTTCTTCACTGAAGGAATTGGAGATACAGGCGAGAGAACTTAGGCTAAATAAAAATAATGCTTTCCCAACTAGAGTCGACTTATTTGGATTATACGAATCAGGAGGAATAGCGATAATTGAACTTAAGGTAGGTAGAAATGCAGAAAGGCAAAGCTTTACAGAGCTCTTGGCCTACACTAGTTACTTTTCTTATCTGTTTCCTGACCTCAATAAAGAACTGATTGACTGCATCTTGATAGCTCCGATGCAAAGTAGGACTATACGAGATGCTTACGCACAAGAGGTGATTTTTCATCAAAGAAATATTCTTGTGCTAATTCCTGATTTCGACGGAAATAACCTTACTTTAACTCCTTACCTTCCAGAACAGCATTACTATAAATTTTATACCAATGATTTGTTCATAGATGAGAACATGCTTTCAGTGGCTATTGAATTTCCCATAATTGACGGATGGATAGATAATGATTTAGACAACGGAGGTGACCTCCCCAGGTACACGATTGACGCACTTAACGCCATATCTTCACACATTGCGCAGCGGTTGGAGACGAAAGGTTACCACGCATTAGTTTATGCCACACAGAAATGGGGAGAACTCTCTAAGGTTTTTCCCAACCCCAACGCAATATACGTAGCAGTTCTCGATCCGTTGGCTGAAAACATTTACGAAACGCAAGTCAGGGATGCTTTAGTACATGAACTTACGTCTCAAATGGCAGGAAGCAATTTAGATTCCTGGGTTCAAAACTTGAGTACAAAATTTACAGACAACCTTTTACGAGAGGTAAGAGAAGCTTTCAATGAAGCGACTCAGAACAGTGTTGGCCTTAGTTTCAATGCCCGGTTGTCCATGCCTCTATGGCATGTGGTAAAACATCAGTTTACTGATTCAGTAACGGTGCACCTGCTAAAAAGTTATCTCACAGGCTTCTTAAACGAAATGTACCAAATAGCGTTGAGTGAAAAATATGCTTCAAATAATGAAGAAGAAGTTGAATTACCGGGGATGGCCTATGAAGCGAATAGCTTTCCACTTTTCATATGGAGCATACTAGCCCAGATTGGAAATGAGTAACTAGAAATTACGCACAAAAAAACCGACTCAAAGGTCGGTTTAATGTGTGCAAAGAATAGATGGATGGTACCAGAGGCCGGACTTGAACCGGCACACCCTCGCGGGCGGCGGATTTTGAATCCGCTGCGTCTACCAATTCCGCCACTCTGGCTTTGGTGTCAGCAAAGTATTGATTTGATTAGAATTATTTTATCGCTTTAAAAGTCAATATCGTTTAGGAAAGCTTTTAACAAAATAAAAAGTAAACTGTCACTGTTTAGATTAAGTAATATTAACTAAACCAGTAAACTGGTTATCACTGACCGAATCGAAAAAGGATATCTTTTTGAGTTCAGAAATCGTAAGTAAATTAAGCAGCTTAATAAAAGACCCGGCTTTGGAACGTCTTGACCTAACCATATCCAAACCAAATATTTTCGAAATTTTGAGGATTGCTCATACTGAGATCCGTCACTCTAATTTTTTAGCCTGGGTGCTTAACCCTAACCAAAGCCACAATCTTCGAGACTCTTTTCTTAAATGGTTTTTGAAAGATGTTTTCAGTGACAGTCGAGTGCCATGGATAAACGAATTTCGCGTAGATAGTATAGAGACCGACAAATTAGTCGTTCATAGAGAATATAAAAACATCGACTTGTTACTTGAAACCTCAGACTTTGTTGTCGTGATTGAAAATAAATTATGGTCAAAAGAACACTCTAATCAGCTTAGCCGATACTCGGACACTATTGATAAAGATTTTTCAGGTAAGTATCACGCATTTGTATTTCTTACGCCTTACGGTGAATCTCCAGAGCAAGATTATGATCGAGACCTATATGTTACCTACGGGTATGCGTCGATTGTGCGGATCCTCAATATTATTCTAGATACCTATGGGCACTCGTTATCTGAAAAGATCACGACTTATATTAAGGATTATGTAGATGTCCTTAGGAGGCATGTCATGCAAGAAGATGAAGCGATTTCTATCGCTCAAGAAATCTATAAAAACCATAAAGATGCATTGGATTTTATTTTTGAAAATAAGCCAGACCGTTCCTCTGAAATTGGCGCTACTTTTGGTGCCGCAGTCAAGCAAGCCGGATATGTGTTAGGAACGCAAAATAAAGGTTACTGTCGTTTTACTACAAAAGCGCTAGATAATTTACTTCCTAAAAGCTCTGAGGTCGGTTGGAAGCAAAGCGAGTCCTTTTTGTTTGAAATCCGATTTTATGATGGGAAGGTCAGCTTAAAGTGCGTGGTATCACCGGGTGAGCAAGCGATAAGAACGAAGCTCATCACTGCGCTACAAACAATAAAAGGCGCAAAGGAGCCCAGAGGGAAGCAGTGGGCAACGATACATAATCATAATTGGCGCATCAATGTAAACAGCGAGAAGTATGAAGAGTTGGACGTGTTAAAGGACGATATTGAGCTCCATCTAGCTAGGGAAAAGGACTTTATTTCTGAGGTTGAACGAGCGATCGCAGAAGCCATTAAGGCATAAGAATTAATAAAGGAAAGGGATCTTATGTTCGACATTATTGGTGATATCCACGGGCACGCAGATAAATTGGTTCAGCTGCTTAGAAAGCTAGGCTATTCGAAGTCAGGCGAAGTGTGGTCGCACCCTGAGCGGACGCTCATCTCCGTCGGTGATCTCGTAGATCGTGGCCCACAACAGCGTGAGGTCACAGATATTTTAAAGCCGATGGCGCTGTCTGGAAATGCAATAGTGTTGATGGGAAACCATGAATTCAACGCAGTGTCATGGGCGCTCGAAGACAATGAAGGTAATTACTTACGTCCGCACACAGAAAAAAATTATCACCAGCATAGGCAATTTCTTGAGCAAGCAGACCCAGAAAGCGCTTGGTATAACGAAACCATTGATTGGTTCAAGACATTACCATTGATGTTCGAGCATGAAGCATTTTGCTGCATTCATGCAGCGTGGGATAAGAAAAACATTGGTTACTTAAAGACGAATTTAAGCAATGAACTGACGCTGCATCCGCACCAGTGGCAACAAGCAAACGATACGTCTCACGAACTCTATGAGGCGATAGAATACTGCCTCAAAGGGCCTGAGATACCCTTGCCAGATGGGCATACCTTTAAAGATACGGCCCATGTTACCCGCAATAAAATGCGTCTTGCTTGGTGGCAGGTGGATGAAAACGCCACCTATCAGTCAACGGCAGTATCTGTTCCTGAGCCTCACTTATTACCTGAAATCCCGCTGCCGACGTCTGTATTGGAATGTTCGCCCCCTGAAAAGCCGGTCTTTTTTGGCCATTATTGGATGCGGGGTACGCCAAAACTGTTGTCACCGTCCGTTGCCTGTCTCGATTGGTCGGTAGTGAAAGCCGATGGTCACATGGTGGGCTATAGATTTGATGGCGAGGCTACGCTTGAGCCGTCAAAGCTGGTGTGGGCATGAAGGGGCGCGTGGAGACGTGTTCGACAATCCAATCAAAAGGAGAAAATCATGTGTCAGTTTGATGGAGCCTTGAAGCTATGCACGTGCAGGTAGATACAACAAAGCCGTATTGGACGCTGTCGCGAAAGCGCAGCGATATCGATAAGTACCCGATCGTCATGGGGAGCTTTGAGATGCCGTCAGACGAAGAGCTCAGTTCGGTTCATGCGCTTGAAACTCAGCTTAACCGTCCGGGCGGCCCTTTTGATTTTTCCTATACGCCCGAACACGAAGATACCCTGACATTGAATCTGAAGAAGCAGCATCGCGTCTTTATTTTCGATGGACAACGTGGCCTTTGGTACGGTGAACTATGGGATACAAAGGCGCCGTATCGTGAGACGTTCATTAAAGGATCTGTTCAAATCACATCCGAGTAATCGTGATTTTTCGTTCAACACTTTCGTTAAAGTAAAGAAGCCATGATGACACCCGACGACTACCTTGTTTTCTGCCAAAATGAAGTTCGAAAAAGTTTCGAGCGAACTAAAGCCGGTAAGCCGGATGACAAGCTCAAATATCGCGCCGAAGGACTCCTGCATGCAGCGCGGTTGTTGGGACTGACTTCAGCCGATCAACTCAATGAAATGATAGAGACAGAGCATCAGGCCGTATTCGGTGAAAGTGTGGCAGCGCGGCAGGCCCGCAAGGCGGCACTGACCGAACTGAAAGCAACCGACCCCGATGCGTATTTTGACATCCTTGCGGTTGAGCGAAAGCCGCGGTAAATCAAAAGGATGAGAAGGCCATTGAACATAACACCGGTTAGGAGCTAACGTGCCCCCTAAGAGGTCCTCTTAATACGTCACGCATTGATAGGAGTTTGGCTAGGCTTTAATGTATCGGCTGTTTTTCACTCATCACATCATTTGTAAGGAGGTGCTCGAATGTATCGTACACACACATACCCATTACAAACCGTCCTTACTCTGGCGAAATACGCTTAAATCACGCCGTTAGTAAGGACGACATTTTTTAGTCTAATGTCGGAATTACGATATGTTCAAAAAACTTAATAACGCAACAGCTAAACCTGCTGTGTGGTCTCAATACACCGCTGATGTATTGTGGACTGATCATCATATTGCTCAGCAAATGCTAACCTATCATATGATGCGACAGCTTCAGATCAAGATCTCTCAGAATTCGAACAATGGGCGAAACGTATTATTTATAACATCGATCCACTGTTAAATGATGATATCAAATCGGTATGCGAGAATTTTAAGTGGGATAAGTTGGTTTTTGCGGAAGCGCTGACGGTAACAGAAATTAGAAGTAGTTTATATGTCAAATAAGTGTTGCTGTGAGTTCTTTTAATTACTCAAATTGAGTCTGTCATTTTGAGTCAAAGATACAGACTCTTGAAATTCAGCTCTTGAAGCATTGAACTGATGAATGAACTTTTTCCTCAAATTCTGACAGTAAACATACGAGGATATTAACTAAGTTGTCTAATACTCCTACATTTGGCCTAAAAACATATAAAAGACTCGTTGTTGATGCATATACTGAGTAAATAGGACCGAGATATAGGCTACAAAATAGATGTCATCCCGAGAAATACTAAAAGTAATGACAGAAACCAATCGCTATAAATCTTTTGAAGGTGGTGCTGTATATACTGGGATATTAGGTGGAAAGTATCTTGTGGTTCTTGATGAATCTACGTTGACGGATTTTATCGATGATGATGCGGTTGAACTAGTTATGGTTATAGAGTTTGATTCAGAATCGAAACGCGACGCTTATTTACAGCATCGCTTTGGTTAAACTTCCACCGCAATAGGTTGTTATTATGGCATTAACACAAGTCCAAATTATCCAGTCTCTTGGGGAAGCTATGTCATGGCTTGATAGAGAGCTTGGATGGGGCGTGCCAGTAACAGAACTTACTCACCTTAGTGGGCGAATAGGAGAGTTATACGCTGCACTATTAACCAATGGGCAGATGGCACTAGAAGTCAATCAAAATGGATATGATGTGGTCAGCGCAAATGGAGAGAGAATTTCCGTAAAGACAACAGGGCGTGCAGGCTCAAATGGCCAGGTTTCATTTAACCCAAGGACTTTGGACCAAGTTGACCGTATCATGATTTTTAGAATTAACATCGAAGATATGCAGATCGAGACATTGTTTGATGGTAGCGTTGATGCAGCAATGCCGCTCATGAATCAACCTAATCCAGATTCAAATTATAAACTAGCTCTAAGTAAGCTGACTAAGTCAGTTACCGTCAAGCGAGAACTCAAAGAGGTAAAAAGAGTAGTTTGGAATGAGTATGTTATATCTGAGCTGGAAAACGGCTCTATAGAAGTAGTCATGAATGGTTGCGTTCAATCACCTGTCAAGCCGCACTTGCGACTCATTGCAGAGGCACTTTCAATCCCAATAACTAACGCAAACGGAAATCTTTTCAATACTCGGCAATTAGGATCAACAATTATTAAGGCTCTTGATCAGAGCGAAAATGGAGATTGATACGGTTAGGGTGCAAGTTCTCTGAAGACAATTTAAGCAGCCATTTAAGTTAGTTTATCTAACTGAGGGTGTCTAGTAAATCAGTAGCTATTCAAGTTAAATCGAACCGGGTCAATCATTGAGGCTAGGGATAACTCAGTAAAGCGTATGCACGAAGAGCAGTTAGATTTGCAGCCACACAACTTCAGCAGTAGCTATCAGGGCTGTGTAGCTGAATTGAAGTCAGAGTCAACCTTGAATTAGTATCTGCAAGCGCTTTAAGGTTGACACATTGCTTAAAAAGTAGTCAGCTATAAAAAGGAATCAACGAAAAGGAATGTTCAATGCCCCGCATCACTATTGCTCTTTCAAACCCAGCGCTATCTGGCTCATTTGAAACCAGGAATGATCAAAACAATACCATTGCTCGCACAGACAGGTCGCTCTCACATTCGTATGAGGCAGAAACAGGAAAGACCTACAGAACAGCCATCGCTGTAACTGGCCCTGAAGGTACTAAATACAAAATCAAGGTGACAGGTGCCAGTTCGGCAGTATACCCGACGGGTGAACAAACCCTTGATGACAATCTAGATCACTTTGTAGTCAGAACCACAGGATAAGGACTTCTCAATGAAAAAAATGACTCTCTCCATTGCCTTGGCCATGGTGCTTAGTTCTACTGTCTTTGCCAATGAAACAGTTGCAGACTTTGCTAATAAGACCCCACGGATTGCCGCCGATGAAGTGACACCACCTCAACCTGCTGATACTGAGTCCTATGAAACAGGGTGGGCACTTGTCACTGGTAGCGATAAGAAGCAAGTCAGTTTTAAGTATGCCCCGGTTACCGGGCTCAATAACTTTGCTATCAGCCTCGCCGCGCCTTTAGACAGTGACGGCGTGACCACGTTTTACGACAGTGAAACTGACGCCTTTGCGAATTCAACAACACTCACGCTCAGTTATAGTTATGCAAAATTCACGCGTCTTGAGTTTAATTCGCTTGATGTAGAGGACATTTGCCGTAAAAACCCTAAAGCATTTGACCTAAAAGAGGCTGATGAATGCAATAGCAAAGGTGAAATTGGCGATCTCTTAGACGACTTAGATAGCACCCAATTATCCGCCAACGACCTAGCAATCATCCAGCGCTTCAAAGATGAAGTGTTAAGTCCAATATGGTTCTTTGGCGGGTCCCTTAGCTATGGTCGCGAGGAGTTTACACACTTTACCGGCGACGCACTCACCACTAAGGAAGCGACTGAAAATCCCTATGGCATAAGTGTAAGCGCGACTTACATAAAACCGACGCAGTATTCGCTAATTGCTACGCTTCAGTATCAGCAAAATTACTCAGCAGCCAGTGCAGTGACCCGCTGTCCCATTGCCGCTGATGATGCCACATTCGTGCAGTGCTTAGAAGCGCAGCAAACGAGCCCCACTAGCACCAAGAACAAAAATCTCAAACTCGGTGCTCGCTTTACATTAGATTTTTTTGGTCGAGATGTTGGATTTGCACCAGATGTAACCTATGACTTTGACGATGATGAGCATTCTGTCGCATTCCCCGTTTATCTGTATGGTGCCAAAGAGGGTGGGTTGAATGGAGGCGTTCGCGTAGACTATGAAAGTGGCGGTGAAGGCAGTACGGTAAGCTTGTTCATCGGCCAATCATTTAAACTGCATTAAGCTGCTTTGATGCCGGTGGCTCACCACTGGCACTTTTTTACATCAAGGAACTCCTATGTCGGAAATTGGTGATCTATGTCCCAACTGCAAGGAAGCGGGCAGATGGTATATCAATGATTACTGTGTGCAGTGCGACGACTGTGATTTTCAACGTTGCAGTACATAATTTGAGTTGAACATCTATGTAAATAGCGAGTGCTTCAGAGCGAACCGTTATCCTTGTAAGAGGTTCTTAATGCTCGATTTTGGAAATTAAACACGCTGCTATGATCCAAGCAATCGCCTCTGCATTTCTTTTTGCTTAGATCGGGTTGCGCATAAGTATCACTTCGTGAAACGCAACTGCAGACGCGTATTGACGAACCGCTTGATCAGCATCCTTACCAGTGAAACTAAGTTAATTATCTTTCGAGATCTCGACGCTTATCGGGCGGTTAGTCTCTATCGTCAAACAATCCTTGTGACAGGCGAAGCAAATCATTGGATCGACTGAATGTTGATTCTAACTCGCTGATATCAATCAGTTTATCGGTAAGTTCGCAGTATATACAAGATTGCTTCTTACTTTCTCTCATGTCATCGAAAAGCCCCTGATAAAGCTTACGTTGGTTATCAGTGAAGCGCTCTTCCATTAACACGGTGTTAAGCACAAACACAAAATCACGCCGGTGAAACGTGACAACCAACACATACCCTGACGCTGCTAATAGCTTGAAAACGAATTTATCATCAACAGTGTTTTCGCCATCACCGCCAACCAGATACGTCTCTATGTTGTTACCTAACACTAAGCTGAGTCCAAATACTAAATACGCAATGCTTTTTATCAGAGCATCCGAATCTTTTTTATCAACGCGTTGCATTAGGCGGATCATGAAATGGTCATGCACACAGACCCGCGAATAAAGTGTTCTAAACCCATTATCGTTGCCTTTGTTCAGGCCCCGGGTATCTAGAATATTGATAAATATCGGGTAGAGCATGCCAAGCTCATCAAAATCAAACGTTTTAGGGCAAAAATGCATTTGAACATGAGTCTGGTGCCATGAACTTGATTTTTTGTTGCGCCAGTAGCCAATTTCTACTGCCTTATTTCCCTTCAAAAAGTACTCTACGAAGCGTTCAATTTGTTTACGGCCCTCCAGACACTCCCCGCGCGCTAACTGTTGGTCAGCGTACTTATCAAGCGCGTCGTGGTGTTTTCCAGCCTGTCTAAAGATACCTTTAACTTTTGCCTTTGCGATTGACTCGTGCATGGTCATTTTCATTAAAGCTTAAAGTTCACTTCGATTGATGCGTTTCCAATCAACCGCACTGACGATGCCAAAATTACCCGATGCATTTGGACGTCGCCATTTTGCGAGAGGCATAGCCTGTAAATAGTCCAGCGCTTCGTCAAAGCTTTCCACTTTGATTTCGTCGCCTTTTTCACCCACCGTATAGCCGCCACGTTTATATTCACACGCGGGACCGAAGTGCGTACCATCACTCGCCACAGGGACTAGGATAAACTCACCGTTACTGAGGTTATGAGCAGAACAGTTTTTGGTTGGCTTAAAATCAATCCTGGAACGTAGCCACTTTTTCGCATATTCGATATCAACGTAGTATTCACCGTGACTATTTTTGTAGCATTTATCTTCCGGCGCTTTCATCATGTCGTTTTTAACCGAGCGGATATTCATATTCGACAACGCCGCTAGCTCTTCAATTGCCATGTCTGATTTGTAAAATAGCGCCAAGTCCTCAAACTCCTCGTCCATCTCGTAAATTTCACCTAGTGGTAATTCATCGTGAAAGCACAATCGAAGTCGTCCAAACGCCGCTTTACTGATAAGCGCTATCGGATCATTATCATCGGCTAATGATATTGTGATTTTTTCCAATTTTTGCAGGTCGACGATTTCATGAAAATCGCCGGGTAATAAGTTTCCTTCTATGAGCATCCCTTGAACCCCAAACGCATACATGCGCTGCAAAAATCGGATCATTTCATCTTCAGCTGTCTCACCCAGAGATATATGCCCGCCACCAATGCTGCCGTAAATATTCACCTTATCTTCTAAGAACCGGACTATCCGATGGCTAACGTCCTCGTACAATTCTGGAGTAATGTCTTCGTGCTTCATGTTAAATCTATCTGTGCAATTATTTTACATGCATAGGTTAGATCATCATTCAAATTAAAGCAATCCAAATATGTAAATATATTGCATTAATAGAAACATTTTGACCCGCGGCAATGACTTCTAAGCCAATTCACCCTATAGCATTGAACCGACGTGTCGTGTCGCCAACCGCTCAAGTGATTTGGCCGGTGATAATTCTTCTTCAGGTTTGAATTCGATGGCAACGTTGCAGATACACGCGCTATTTGCGCTCCGGTTGTGTATCACATAAGCCGTGTTTATCGCGTCTTGTGGGACATTGCAGCGCTTGAGCGATTCAATCAGTAAAGACTCCAAGCTAGGAGCGTCGACCACTGAATTGTTTATGTCTGATTTGCAAGTAATACGCATATTTTCCCCATCCTATTGCTGAATTTTAAACGTTCAAAAGGATGACAATAGAATTAGAGCTCAAGATTCCACAGGGGGGGCTTTATTTTGTCGATGTTCTTTAAATGAGATATGGTACTGTTTTGTGTAAGCGATTTTATTGTGAGCAAAAATATGAAAATGAAGTTATGGATGAGTGCGGCGGTTATTGTTTTATCCGGGTGCGCGGCTAAAGAAATGTTGCCTGGTGCTGAAACAATTAAAGTTGTAACTGAAGCGCCAGAAGGGAACTGCGAATTTGTTGGCGAAGTCATAGGCTCGCAAGGAAATTGGTGGACAGACGATGTAACTTCAACCAAAAACAAAATGTTAGGTGCTCGCAATGAGATGCGTAACGAAGCGTTTAAACTGGGCGCTACTCACGTCCATTTAGTTGAATCTGTTAATACTGAATCTGACTTATCGTTTGATGTTACAAACTCTACCGTGATTGGAAATGCGTACAAGTGTTGATTAAGTAGTGGAGTGTCTTTCGTGTGTATTTATGAGATAGCCATATGGTCACGTATACAACTTGGGTAAAAATATGACTAGTTGATTTATCGTTTGATGTTTCAGAATGTATTGCCTTAGAGGAAGCATTAAAGTTTTACCTTGCCCATTGTGATGGAATGCCCAAAGATGGCTCAAGCCCCTTATTGGGCACACAAAAAAGTATCAACCAAATGCTTTCCCGCCTTTACGATAATATGCATAAAACCAGTGGTTCGTTTCCTGTCGAGATACAGGAATGTGTGGTATAAATGAATTAAATTTAAAGTATCTCGAATAGTGAAAAACAGCTTCAAGAGGTTCAGCCGTTTTACCTTCTCGAAGCTGGCTGTTTAAAACACGTTATTCAGAGAATATTGAGCCCAAAAATATCTTTAACGTCGAAAAGTACTTTTTCTGTTTTATCTCTAGAGATTTGACTTCCTTCGACTAATATATCAATCAGTTGAGCTTTATCGTGTAAAAACTCTGTTCTTTTCTCTCTTATTGGACGGAGCATGTCCTGCAGACACTCTTCCAGTATTTTTTTCGTTTTACCGTCTCCAAGACCTCCACGTCGATAGTGCTCTTTTAATTGGCTGATATAGTCCTCATTTGGATGAAAAGCATCAAGATAGGTAAACACAACATTTCCTTCAGTACTGCCAGGATCTTCGACTCTCAGGTGATTGGGGTCGGTATACATTGATTTGATCGCATCGGATATCTCTTTTTCGGTAGCTCCAAGATTAATGGCGTTGCCCATAGACTTAGACATCTTATTTTTCCCATCCACACTAGGCAAACGTGATGTATTACTTAATAAAGGCCTACATTCATTCAAGACGATACGCCCTGCTAATGAGTTAAGCTTTCTCACTATCTCATTAGTTTGCTCAAGCATTGGTAGTTGGTCATCCCCTACAGGTACCAATGTTGCGTTGAAGCCAGTTATGTCAGCGGCTTGAGATATTGGGTATGTTAAAAAGCCAGCCGGGATAGATCGTTCAAATCCTTTGTTTTGAATTTCACTTTTGACTGTTGGGTTTCGTTCTAGCCGACTAATTGTAACAAGGTTGCTATAATACATAGTCAATTCAGCAAGGGCTGGTAGCTGTGATTGAAGGCAAATGGTTGTTTTAGATGGCTCAATGCCTACAGCTAGGTAATCTGCAACGACATTTAGAATGTTGGATGACACTTTTTTTGGATTATGAGCATTATCAGTAAGACCTTGCATGTCAGCAACAAGAATAGTTTGCTCATGAATTGCCTGTAAAGCAACTCGCTGCTTTAAGGACCCGACATAATGACCTAGATGTAACGCGCCTGTAGCTCTATCACCGGTTAAAATAATTTCTTTTTTATCAGTAGTTTGTTTTGTACTCATGGACATATCTCCTAGGTAAAACGGATTGCTACTGGAGATACAAAAGAAATTACAATCTTAGCTACCTTCCAGCAGCTTAAGAATGTAAAAATTCAGTGCCGCTCTATTTAGAGCGCCACCAGAAGAAAAGTGTATGCGTTAAAATATATTTCATCCCAGCAATCTAACAACAATCATTTAGAAACTCAACTACACTCAAGCGTAGTTCGCAAAGAAAGAAATTCATGATAAACACAACACTTATAGACGTTTCGTCAATACTAGTGACTTGTCGTTCCGCGCCTTCAGATAATGTCCTGATTTATAGGGCTTTTCGTGTCAGAAATCCTCGAGACTTTTTTTAGGTTTTTCACGTTTTGGGCACGCGGAGCCCAAAACGTGCCCACTACTTTTTAAAATCGTTTATTATTGTTCAGTTTGACCGTCGGGATACTTGCCCAACGCGAGCTTAGGGCTTTTTGTGCCAAAAAGTAATTCTACAGACAGTCACAGTCCTAAATTTATATGTGAGCTTGGCGTATGTTGTGATTAGTTTGTAACATTTACTGTAATTGCAATTTTACTTGCTGTTTCTCTAGGTTTAGAAGTTCCATATTTGATGCTCTTCCTCTTGGGAAAGTCGAGAATATTTTGCTAGTCTTTTTAAATGAATAGTGGTGAGTATTCTGAATGACTGAAGGTACGTTCATTTTTCTAATTTTTATGGGCTTTTTGACTGTGATGTTCTCAGAAGCGAGCTATATGCTCGTTTCAAAATTAAGCGCAAAGATAAAAGCTGATAACCCCAATTTTGTGTTGGACACTGTGGTGCCTAACTTGAAACTTGATAGCGTATTCAGATTAGCACGCAATTGAAATATCCATTGTTTTTAAAAACGACCTTTAATATTTAAAGAGCCTGCGGAATTTCAGTGGATACCTCTGTTGCAGGCCCTTTGGTAAAGGGAATCAGAAAAATGGTTAGAGTGCTCAGTTCATTGCAAAGGTCAAAGGAAGCTAAATGGCAATAATATGTCTTGAAGGAGCTAGCGGTATCGGTAAGAGCACAGCTGCTGATTTTATGGAAAAGGAATACGGATATGTCCGTGTTCCAGAAGTAAACGAGCTATTTGAACGGTCATCTAATGAATCAGTTGATTGGTATTTTGAGATGCAAATTAAACGTTGGGAGTTAGCAAAAAATGAATCTCAATCTGGAAAAGTAGCCATTCTGGATGGGGATCACTTACAACCGATTTGGTATAACTGGATTTTTGATGATCTAAATTTTCAACCTGTGAATGAAGTTTTGGATTTTTACTCCAAAGCATTTCTACAAGGCCAATTAGATTTCCCTGATGCATATGTTTTATTGCATATTGGTTTAGATGAATTACGAGCAAGGAAAGAAAACGATAAGAGGCGAAAGCGAAGTAATTTTGAAATGCACTTGCGCTTGATTGAGCCGCAACGTGAATACTTCGAATCGTTGCGATTAGGTGGTCATAGAGGTGTTAGTTTCGTACAAGCAACTTCTCCAATGGATATTGCCAATTACTGCCATGATTTGGAGAAAGCCGACTTGGTGAACCACGCAAAGACACCAGGATTTGATATCGTTGAGGCTTACATTAAGTCGAAAAGTAACAAAAAAGGCAGGGAACGCGCAAAAGAAAGACAATAGAAGTTGAATAACCATAGAGTAGATAAGGCATGCTGTTAATCTTTCGAAGGAAAATTGTATAGTTACTTTTCGCGGTTCCGGTATTCGCTTGGAGTTAAACCTTCAAACTGTTTGAACGCCCTGTAAAAAGAAGAACGGGAGTTAAACCCGGTTGCTAGGGCAATATCCAAAACGGAGTTTTTTGTTTCAATTAGTAAGCATTTTGCGTGATCAATTCTGGCATTATTGATCAAATCAAAGAACGATGTATCAAGTTGTTGAGATAACGTTTGGGTAACGTATTGTGGTGGCTCACTTAGGTGGCTCGCCAACACTGCGAGGTTGATATCGGGGTTCAGATATATTCTGTCATTTTGAATTGATATGTATATTTTATCTGCGATTCTTGCCAAATCCGCTGTTTTCAAAGCTGAGCGTTCATAGTTTTTCTTCTGCCTAACAAATGAAGGAGGTGTTGTTTCTTGGTTTATCGCTTCAAAACAGGGACGCTGACGAAGGCCATTCAGACAAATCAACCAAACCAGAGCGGCAAACAACGCTAGCACTCCTGTCTCCGCTGTTGTCGAGTTACTCAAATGAGAGTCAAACGTCAAGACCAGTAGTGCGACTGCCCACGTTACTACTAATAATAATGATACCCATGAGAGCCAGATTAGGTTTCTATTCTCATCTTGAGAGTATACATCTTTAAGTCTTTTACGTAGCCGAATGGTTCGTCTTAGCATCCTTTCAACATAGACGCAGCTCAGCGTGCACCAGACAAGAAAAGATAGTAGAAACGCGAACGATAGAATATTTATGACAAGCACATCTTCTGATTGCTCAGTAAAAAACATTTGTTCAAATGTTGCTTTAGGTAAAAGAAAGATTGCTAAACCAAGTATCGTCATAAAAGGAAGTGGTATGCAATGCCACATCATAGCTTTTCGCCATTTCCATTTCTCTTGTGATATCAGAGAATCTTGATAAAGCCATAAACATGGAAAAAGAGAGAAAAACAATAAAGGCAAAATGCTTACGTAGAATTGAATAAAAGACGGTGTAAGCTCAAATAACAATGGTCCTAACCCAATCACCAGTAAGCAGATTAAAAGCAAACAAAATGGAGTACTGGATTGTGATGGTGATTGCAGTTTATTCATCAGCAAAGCGAAAAGCGCCACTGATACTGCAAAGGATGAAACAACAATATCCGTCATTTGCAAAACTCCTGAAAAATGCCGTAAACGATAGCATAGCTCGGTAAAAAACTGTCGCAGAAAGATATCTAATACAGAATTATTGCTTCGCTTCACGGTTAAATGAGCTAAACACCACATTTACAAGTGTTTCCCTTGTTTATATTTGAAAACTGTACGAGATGCATGGGTAAGACGATTTTGGGTATTTCCCATCGTAGTATTTACCCGTTTTTAAATCAGTTAACCTTGGGAAATAAGTCAAAATGAATAGAGATAAGAGTCAAAACACAAAGGCATTGAATACACTGGTGCGCTGCGGTGCTATCGCTTATTTTGCGATGCCGATCTGCTATATCGGTATGTTTCTTATTTTTGGCATTTTATTATCTATTCCACATGCATCTGATATCAGTGACAAAATAGCGTACATTGCCTCACAACAAAATTTGCTCAGTCTTGCCTATGTACTCGGCTATCTAATTTTTGGGGGACTCCTGCTCGTTGCCGTTCAGGCGACACATGCCTACTTAATTAAATCGTCGTCGCATATGCTTAATCTTGCTAGTGCATTTGGCTTGATTTGGGTAGTCCTTATGATGTGCTCAGGAATGCTTGCTCTGGTAGGGATGAATACGATGATTGAATTGTTTTCTCAAGGAAACCCTCATTCTGAAACGCTGTTCTATATACAAACAACCGTTGTAAATGGACTGGGTGGGGGTATCGAACTTGTAGGAGGTTTATGGGTGCTATTTTTGAGTGTTTTCGCACTGAGAACAAACCAACTTAGCAAGGGAGTTAATTTTTTTGGATGTCTAGTTGGTATGCTTGGAATTGGCACGCTCTATCTATCTCTTCCCAGCCTCAAGGAAGCTTTCGGTTTATGTCAAATAATCTGGTTTATTCTGATGGGAATTGCCATGTTTCGACATAAGAACGAGATTAAACTATGAGTATCGTTGCGTTGCTGCATTTTCTCGTCGGTACTTGTTCGGTTGTTGCAGGGTTCACCTCTTTGTTTGCTAAAAAAGGTAGCGGCATACATAAATTTGCGGGTCTTATTTACGTAATCGCTATGGTAATCCTATGTTTGAGCGGCTTTTATCTATCTTATGTTCGAGAACTCCAATTTACATTCCTACTGTCTGCTTTATCTTTGTATTTGGTGGTGACTGGTTGGTTAGCAATAAAGCAAAACCTTTTGCATACAACGGTTAGAGCCAGATTAGAAGTCACTTGTAGTGCATTGCTTTGCTTAACTTGCTTTGCACTTTCTGCTCTTGGGATAAGCTTAAATTGGCCATACCCGAGTACCGAACCGCCTTACGAAGCTTATGCGTTTATAGGTTTATGCACAGGATTCTTTGTGTATGGGGATATAAAGCAATTGATGAGCGGTATTCATGAAAAAGCATCACAATTCAAAAGGCACCTGACGCGAATTGGGGCGTCGATGCTTATAGCGACGATTGTTTTTTTCCTTGGTAACAATCATGTGCTCCCAGACGCTTTTCGCACTGTTCCAATTCTTTTAGCACCAATTGTAACGGTTTTTGTAATCACTTCATTTTATCGATTTCAATATTCTCAAATATTAGAAAGGAAGTAGTTTGAACTTTTACACTATTACTAATCGTATCTGCTTCGGACTAGCTACGTTTCTATTTTTTCTATTAATTAAACATTCTGTTGATGGAAGGAAAGTGAAGCAAGAAACTAGTAGTGTTAAGGTGAGTCCCATTAAGGAACTACAGATTGCAGTGGATCATTTAAGATGAATCGGCTCGACTTGATCTGACCGTATCACCCGTAAAAAATGGGTAACTGTTAGGTCAAGTCTGAGCATGTAAAATCTATGCACAAATCCTGCTACCGCTATCACCTTGAAGGCTTCAGTAATTGCTGGGACTTTTTTGTATCTAATAGATTTTAACGTTTTTATATTTTCGCCGTTTATCTGGTTTAGGGAGTGTTAATGTTTAATACCTGCTGAAATACTTACTATTTTCCAAGACCCATTCTTTTTATGCCAGACTTGAGCACCGCCACCACTGATAGTCATCGATTGATCATTTTGTAGAGTAAATGATTGGGTAAATTCGTTTACAAGAATGGCTGTTTGACTATCGATTACAGACACTTTTATATTGGTGAATTCTAATGAAGAAATCGTTTTGATAGCGCTAAAACCTATAGTGATAAGAGGTTTTAGATCTTCAATTGAGTTCCAATTAGTACCATCACTGTCTAAGCCAACAAATTTCTCTGTGTCAATGAGCTTAAAGTAATGCTTAGCGTCCAAATTTTTGGAAGCAGTTACCAGCTGATCAAATGCTGCTAGCACTTCATGCTCGATTTGCGTTTCATTACTTTTTGAGAAGGTGTTAAACGCAATAAGAGAAAACACCATTAAGTACGGAAGTTTGTATTTAATCACTATTTATACGCTCTTTTGTAGTTTTAAAATCTGCATTTGCCAATAACCACGCAAGTAACAGAGTGAACATGCCAACTATGAGAGCCAACCAGGGGGTTGACGCCCCAGTAGCCTTGTAAACATTAAATGTTGCTATCGCTGACGGTAAATATTCGACCAATCCAATCACGGTCATTGCGGAGATTGACCATGGCTGTTCTTGCCTGAAAGGTATGAATAACAGTATTAGCAAAGCTGTGCTGGTGGCAAGAAAGCCTGCTGCTTCGGTTCGCATCATGCCGATATATAAAATCTGCTGCACGTCCGTCAGATCAATCCATTGAGTCCCAATTACTTCGGCGTGATACGGCATGAATTCATGACTAAACTGATAAGCCCATCCGATTGCCAACATAGCGAGCGCATTCATTAAGTAAAGCGAGAAGGCGAATTTCTTTTTCATTGAATTTTCTTTTTGTCATCTTAAGTGTGCTTGAGTGTAAATACCCCATATCTAACACAGTTACTTCGTAGAATATCTAGGCCGCATTTCTATACTCAATCGGTGTCATGTCGTTAAGTGAATCATGTGGCCGTTCGTTGTTGTAAAGCCCTTATATCCATCATGACCGTGGGCAATCGCATTGTGACACCTGCTCAGCAAAATCGCGACTGCACATAAAAATAGAATAAAATTTTTCATAACAAACTCTTTTTTTAACATTACCTCAGATTTTTGAAAGCCTATTGAATAAACGTGCAAGTGCTAGTGAGCAGTAGCTTGATAAAAAGCGGACATTTTCGAATACTTGCGTCTTACTCAACAAGAGAGGGTTCACTCATGCACAAACGATGGCTTGCATGTAAGACGTTGAGCAACGCCGGAGTCTTGACGAACGAAGCGATCAAATATGAGAATTAGCTTTAGGCCAAATGCTAATGGCGTCCATTCACAATATGAAGCGGTCCATCAATTAGACCCATTAATCCATCCATAAAAGCTCGTTTATTCAAAGAGAGGTTGAATGAAGCTGATAGGCTAATGTGGTTTTTTGTTAAACAAAGGAAAAGCCAAAATGCTAAAGAAAGTTGGAGCCGCTGTTTTACTAGTCACTATCTTCGCAAGTCAGGTTCAAGCGATAACATGGACTAAACAGGATACGTGCAAACATTGGCAGGAATTAGCATATCAACACCATGCTAGTCACCAGATCTTGATTGAAACAAAAACTGAACCACAAGCCATAATGTTGATGAAAGAGTGGGCACAGTATCAGTACTACGAACCAAATAGCGCAGGGAAAATACTATTGGATAAGATCATACAGGGTTTGAAATCAGAGCAAGCAGTCTCTGAGCTGAAAACAGCGGTCAATGACTTGTGCATGACATTATCGGAACAAGCGTTGCAGGAAGAATGGGCGAATCAAGATGATATTAACTATTAACGACTGAAAAGCCGGTTCATAGCAGTTTGAATATCGTGTATTGGATCAATCGACTAAGAGCGCCTACGTGTTTAATAGCGTTATTTCTGTTAACGCTATTAATGACTGCCGCCTTTGGAGTTGTCATGTACGTGGAACAGTTCCAAATCATTGATGAAATGTTTATTCCAGCGGAGATCTTAGCGCATATTAATGCGATGACTGAGCGGCAAAAAAACGTTCATATTTGGTTGACGGCAACCCTGGATGTTGCTTATCCATTTGCCTACGGCGCTTTATTTATTGGTCTAACGCTCAGGTCGTTTCCAGTGCATGGATACTGGCTAATGCTACCGAGTATTTTGGTCATTCCTGTTGATTTACTAGAAGGCGTTATTCAAATTTTGTTGCTTCGAGGCCATGATGACGTTGTGACAATAAAGAGCGTGGTCACTGCATTAAAACTGATTTTGTTTGTCACTGGACTCATGGTTGGTGTAGTCGCAACTATACGTCTTTTGACTAGCCGCAAACACCGTAATCCATGACGTTATTATTTTACTTCAATGCAAACCTAGATAAGTCATATGCCAATCAAAAAATTTGATTGTGCATTCGGTAACGACTTGCCTAAAGACAATCGGCAAAGAAATCAATTTATGGACTGCGCAGAGAAAGAAAACATTAAAGTTTGTGCTGGGAGATATATGCTGAAATCCTAACTTGAGACTCTTCCAATCCTGCCTATTTTTTATTCATAGATTATCTCCGAATTTAGTGTTTCATATCAGCACGGGGGGGCCGTCACAAATTAAGCGGCCCAAGATGAAGTGCTGTTTAGATGCCTTGGTTGAGCCGAGTCATAGGTCAGTCGTCAACATCTATCAAAGCTTCCGCAGGAAGTCGACGTATAAATCAGCAACTTGCTCTGGTTTGTCTAGCATGGGTACATGGCCACAGCCGTGCATGATTTCTTTACGTGAATCAGGCAGAGCATTTTGAAGTGCGTTGGCGCCACTGACATGAAAAATTTTATCCTCTTTACACCAAATAATCAGCGACGGCATAAGTAATTTCGGCGCCACCTCAAGTAACTTTGGTGTATTAATAAAACTGTTCGCTGAATACCAGATTTGTTTATTTTTAACTGGCGTATTTAGTTCCTGTTGCATCCATGTCTTTAATATTGGAGAGGGGATACTCGGTGTTTCGGGGAAAAGCCATTCGTTGCGAGCATGAAAAGCTTTTTCACTTTGTACTACAAGTGGGAGGTAACCCTTTTTAATGGCAGATTCCATTTCACTTTGAATTGCACTTTTTACTCCTAGCGGGCTTCCAATAAAGGCGAGTGATTTAAACAATTCGGGCCGTTGAGTTGCAACTAAAGCTGCGACCTGCGCTCCCATAGAATTTGCGCCAACGTGAGCGTTTTTAACGTTTAATTGTTCCAACACCAACGCAAGGTTACTCGCTTGTTTGTTCAGGCGATATTCGTTGTCTTTGAGTTGTAGATTGTTACCAAAGCCAGGCAAATCTAATGCGATTACATGAAAGTCAGGTTCTAAATGTCGAATAAGGTCAACCCAATGCTCTTTACGTGCAAATATGCCATGTAGTAACACTACAGTATCCGCTTTATCTTTATCGGCTCCTCCTTCCAAGTAGTGGATTTGCCCAATTTTGGTGTCGATTGTTTTTTCGCTCACACCTGCAGAATAGTTATTAAGTGTTAGTAAAGCTTTGGCCATGGATTGGGGGAATAGAAACCATATCGAGGAAATAGCTAATCCAACACATAAAAAAGTAATTAGAAAAAATCGTTTCATTGAACCTCCTTCTTTTGATATAGACTGTACCGGAGTATTCTCAATTTCAGTTGAATAAACGTGCATGCATTGCAATGACAACAGTAAAAATAATCAGTACACCTATCGCTCGCACATCTTTTCGTTATCAAAGGTGGAACTTGCGATGCACAAAAATTTAATAACATGTGTGATATTCGGCCATAAAGCCGATGTAAAAGTACATGGAGAAAATGAACAGGTGAGTGGACGGATCGTGTGTATTAAACCTGATGTGATGCACGGTGTTATTGTTCCAGAGGGAGGCGCTGATGTTTTATACCTAGATGGCGTTAAGTTACCGAGTGATTACGCTGATTTTTCCTTACTGGATAATGTCTGGGCGGATATACCTGAGGCATTTCATTGCGCAAACAAAAAGCGTTTTTCGGAATTACGTAGCGCACTCAATAGTAATTTTTCTACCGATGATCAAAAAATTTTAGCGATTATAGAGAGGCTCTATGTTCATCCACTAGAGCGCATGAGCCAAGATGAGTTGGCGCAACATTTAGGGATGGAGCGGACTCAAGCACTTAAACTATTCAAGCGTGTAACTGGGCAAACATTTAGACGCTTTAAAAAGTGGGCTGCGAGTGTAACTGTCACTTCAAGTGTATTTAATGATGGGCTAATCATAGGACACGCAGGACTCGATGCAGGATTTTCAGATGCTGCGCACACATCAAGAACAGCTCGTGAAGTCTTTGGTCTAACCCCGACCGACGGCGTTAATAGTCTCAAGGGGATCTCAACGCTTTTGGCTTGATTACAGGTCTCGATTTTTGCTGTCCTTATAGCAAAACGTCGTCAAACTGCTTGGTTCCGAATTCTTTAATGCGGCAGTAGTGTATTTGTTATCAGTATACGGCGAAATAGTAAGCCGCACCGCGGTCGCTTAACAAGCATGCGCCTTTATTCAGGGTAACTTGATTAACATAACTAGACGTTTTACATGACTTAGGTAGCTCCCTAGTCATAACTTTAAGCTTTAAATTGCTGTCTACGTTCTGTGCAAATTAGCGTATACTTTTAGTCAAGAGTAAATGAAGTACGCATTATGGACGCAAAAATACAAGGATCGTTAGTCGTTGTTGGTACCGGGATCAGTGTCTCTGGGCAAATGACTGCCATTGCCCAAAATCAAATCCGCGCTGCCGATGAAGTTTATGTGGCCATTCCGAATAAGCCGGGCATCGAGTATATCCGTCAATTAAATCCCAGTTTGCATCTATTAACGGATTTTTATGCCGAAGGCAAATCTCGCATCCAAACCTACCAGCAAATGGTTGATGTATTAATCGCAGCAGTCAGCCAAGGGAAACGTGTTTGTGCGGCTTTTTATGGTCATCCAGGCGTTTTTGTAAATCCATCACATCGCGTGATCCAGCTTTTACGCGAGCGTGGATTCGCAGCGCATATGGAGCCAGGGATCAGTGCCGAGGACTGTTTAGTTGCTGATTTGGGTATTGATCCTGCCGAGTATGGCTGCCAAAGCTATGAAGCGACCCAATTTTTATTCCGCAAGTACGCAATTGACCCTCACATGACGCAAATTATATGGCAGATTTGGGGGGTAGGTGATCATACTTTTACGTCAAAGTTAGCGCATACAACTGATGGTCTTAAACTCCTGACTGAGAAGTTAAAACGATATTATCCAGCTGAACAGCGTGTGATAATCTATGAAGCAAAGACTTCACCAATATTTGTCTCTCGTATTGCGGAGGTCACCTTAAAAGAATTGCCAGACGCGACATTGTCAGCGGTATCTACATTGGTAATACCGGGTAACTCTTTACCAGATTTTGATCATGATGCGTTAGATGCTTTGGGGCTAACTGAAGATGATATCCTAAGCCATTTGGATAGCCCCGGAAGTCCCACTACTTTAGCTAAATAAGCAAAAAATAAGGAACTGATATGACTGATCGTTTAGTTGAATTTGTCACTGAGCTTGACCAAAACCCGAAATTACAAGAGCAATACAAAGTGTCTCCGCGCGCAACTGCTGAATCATTTGGTGTTGAAGAAAAAGATCTAGACCTACTCTTTGGTGGTGATCAGGCGGCCCTTAAAGAGCGTTTAGAGATGGCCGGCCTAAAGTCAATTCAATGGGTGACTCACGCAAAATAATCCTATGTTTAGAATTGTCGCTGGGCTAATTGTAGGGGTGTATTTGATGGCTTTTATTAGTCATCCCACTCATGCTGACCAAAACCTTAACGGGCATGCGTTGCTGGATGCTGTTGAGCGTAACATGCTAATCGACAGGGCAGAGGCTGAGCGACTTTTACAATTGAGCGCCACAGACGCCATAGTTCAGAATTCGCAGAGTTTACAAAGTTACTATCACAACTTGCTCGCTTACCATCAAATAATGAATGGTGCGCTAGCTATGGCGCTTGAAAATATTCAACAGGCCAAAGATTTTGCCAATGCCAGCGACAACCAAGACCAACTAGGCGATGCCTTCCGGCGCGAAGGTTTTGTATACGATCAGCTCGGTCAATACCCCAAGGCGCTTGAAGTATTTATCCGCAGTATGAATATTTTTCGTGCTATTGATAGTCCAAAGGTAACACTAAGTTTAGATGGATTAATCAATATTTATGAAAGTTTGGATCAATATGATAAACAAGCGGAATATAGCTGGATCTCCCTTGAGGAAGCGCTCAAACATAAGAATACACAAGCAGTCGCATCGGCCCATCATAATTTAGGCTTAGTCTTTCTAAGTCGAAAGGAGTATGAGCAAGCACGTTATCATTTTGAACAGGAATTAGACGCTCATAATCAATCCGAATCCCCCTTTTTAGTAACCAATTATTATGGCTTTGCGCGGTTAGAATTAGCAGAGGGACGATTGGAGGAAGCTGCCCAATATATCGAAAAAGCCAAGGCTTTTATCGATGCAATTAATTTCACTTATGCGCTCCCAGATATTTTATTCGTTGAAAGTGATATCCGTTTAGCGCAAGGGCAACGAGAACTCGCGACGCAATTGCTCAATCGCGCAGCGTTTCTTTCAGAGCAGATTAAATCAACAGATAAGCACATTACAGCTCTTGAAAAGCTTGCTGCCGTATACGAGCAGGGGGGGGAGTTTCAAAAGAGCTTAGCGGCCTTTAAAAAGAAAACAAAAATAGCAGATGAAGCTCAGTTAGCCAAAGAGCGTCAGTTATTGACAATAAATCAGGCAAGACTTGATTTAGAGACCAAGAACCGGCAAATCGAGCAATTACAACTTGAGCAAAAAATTAGCTCGCAGCAATTGCAATTACAAGTGTTGTTATTGACGTCTGCGGTTATTACCATGACGATTTTAGTGGTATTTACTGTTCGCCTTCAACGTCAGAAAAAAGCACTGCGCAAAACCTCTGCCGAACTCCAACGAGCCACCGATGCAAAATCTTCGTTCGTTGCGCGCATGAGTCATGAAATCCGTACACCAATCAATGCCATAATCGGGTTAACCAAGCTTTCATTGCGGAGTAGTGAAGATCAACAACAAGCAACGAATCTAAAGCAAATCGAGGACTCATCGCAAACCTTATTGGGATTGGTCAACGACATTCTTGATTTTTCTAAAATCGAGGCTGGCAAGATGACGCTGGAATCTAAGCCGTTTAGTTTAGACGATGTAATCGAAAGCTCTATGCGCATGATTGGGCTAAAAGCCCACGAAAAAGGGGTTGAATTATCTCGGTTTATAAGTCCAGATGTGCCGCTAAGAATTCGTGGAGATGCACTTCGATTACAGCAGGTGCTTAATAACTTGTTAAGTAACGCGATAAAATTTACCGACGAGGGGAGCATATCAGTCGTGGTTAATCGCCTGTTTAATGAAAATTCACTGGTTTTGCGCTTTGAAGTGAAAGATACCGGAACTGGCATGTCTAGCACGCAAAAAGAACGTTTATTCAGTGCATTTTCTCAAGCAGATGAATCGATTACACGACGCTATGGCGGGACCGGGCTGGGACTTTCCATTTCTAAACAGTTGGTCGAGCTAATGGGCGGTCAGATTGGCGTTGAAAGTGTGCCTAGTCAAGGTTCAGTATTTTACTTCACCATTACTACTCAAAAAGTTGATGAACCCAAATTACGCAGTTTCAATGCGTCTAACGATAAACTTCGTGTATTGGTTATTGACCATGACCCTGCCACTTGCGAATTGTGTGAGCAAACGTTTAATCGAATGGATTTAACGGTCACGATAGCCAATGATGGTATGTCTGGGATCACATTGATGCGGATTGCGGTTCAAGAGAAGCAACCGTATGACATTATCCTATTGAATTGGAAAATGCCTCACATCGATGGCGTCGAGGTAGCGTCGATTGTGCGCGAAGAATTTCGTGAGACTTCGCCACACATTATTATGTTAGCAGAGCATGATCTGGCCACGTTAAAAGCGTTAGTAAACCCGTTAGGGATCAGTTGTTTCTTAACCAAGCCAGTGAGTGCAAGTGCAATATTTGATGCGATTATAAACCTGTCTGCAAGTGCAGTTCTAGAACCGAAAACGTCAGCTTTTGACTTTGATAACGTACCTGATTTCAGTGCAATCCATATTTTATTGGCGGAAGACAATGCACTTAATCGCAAAGTTGCAATAGGGTATTTGAAAGATACAAAAGCACGCATTAGCGTCGCAGAGAATGGTCAACGAGCGGTAGATATCGTGCAGCAAGACAATAGTATCGATTTAATTTTAATGGACATTCAAATGCCGGTTATGGATGGACTTACTGCAACACAAAAGATCCGCCAAGATCTTAAGCTCAATGTTCCCATTATTGCTATGACTGCGCATGCCATTGACGAAGACATTGAGCGCACCAGAAGGGTGGGTATGAATGCACACATCGTAAAACCGATTGAACCAGCAGCGCTTATTGACGTGATCAAGCAGCTCGTTAATTAGTTATGGTATCCAATTTCGAATCTAGTGGTTGAATTGTGGCGGCGCGAATGAATTTTTTCCACGGGAATTCGATAAAGGTTGATATTTAACATATCAAGCTGAAACCAACGACTCCCATCAAGATACCTATTTTTGAGCCGATAACCTATGCAATTACGCAAACCAAGCGAAAAAGTATCCATCAATACTTGCTTTGTAGGTAAGCCTCGCTAATCTAGATATAAATAATAAAACGAGAAAGCATATGTTTGTAAAAGCCAGCCGTCTTGAAGAGGCGCAGCAAAAGAATCGTAACTTACAGCATCAGGTTGCAGAATTAGCGGCTGATAAGGCGCAACTCGAACAAGAAAATGAAGCATTACAAGCAGAGCTGGAAAAATTAACCAGCAGTGATACCGGCTCATTTGAGAACCAATTAGCCAGAGCCGTTCTCTCGTCCTTACAGCAGGTGGAAGGTATTCGCACCACGGTACTTGAATCATTTCAACGCATTGACGAAGAATCCGGAGCCATCCAAACCGTTAATGAGTTATTTGATACAGCAACCGCATCGCTGGATGACATCGTAAGCGCCATGAACGCGATGGGCGGAAAGATGGAAGGTATGAACACCAGTATTACTGGACTCTCTGAAAAAGCAGATAGTATTAATAAATTTGTGTCCACCATCACGAGTATTTCTGATCAAACCAACTTGCTTGCACTTAACGCTGCTATTGAAGCTGCGCGTGCCGGGGATGCTGGGCGCGGCTTTAGTGTTGTTGCTGATGAGGTAAGAACACTCGCAACCGAGACTAACAAATCTGCCAGTGAAGTTTCTGACCTGGTGTCTAACATAATTGCATCAACGAAGTCAGCGGTTAGTTCAGTGGATGAAATCCGTGAGAATAATACTGAATTGTCGTCCGGTGTATCAAACCTTAATCAACACTATACGCAGATCATTGAGTGTTGTTCGTCGATGAAAAACACTATCAGTGATTCATCAGTCAGAACATTTATTCAAACCGTGAAGTTAGATCATATTGTTTGGAAGTCAGACGTGTACGCAGTACTTTATGGTTTGAGTACAAAATCTGCCGACGATTTTGCTGATCAGCTTAGTTGTAGGTTAGGTAAATGGTACAACGGCGACGGTAAATCGTTGTTTGGTAATGAATCAGCATATAAACAGTTAGAGAAACCGCATGGCGAGTTACATCGAAGTGGTGTTAAAGCACTAGAAGCGTTCAAGGCTGGGGATACGGTTAAAATCTTAGAAGAATTGACGCGCATGGAACAGGCTTCAGATAAGATTATGGCCGTCTTGGATTCTCTCACTGAGCTCTAAGTACAGCCTCGCTATTAGATTTACGCTTTTGGGGTTAGAAGCGTGTTGCTCCCTTGTTAACTGCTCCATGATGGTCAAAAATTGAACTTGTGGAGCTTAACTATACGCTGAGTAGTAATTTGTCTTTTTCTGCTCGCTACAGCGATTTAAGCCGCTGAATTTGCAGTGACATTTGCTTACGGTAATACCCAACCTTTCCTCACAGACGAGTCGCTGTGCACTTTAGCAAATCGCAAGTGAATCGGTTCATAAACCGTTCAGGTTCAATGACTATAGTTAAATGTGATGAAATTCCTGCCTACTAGGATGTTAATTTAGGCAGGTTTGCATCTTAATGATATTTTCGTTGAATTACACAAGGACCTTGGATAATGAAGAAACACTATCAACTGATTGTTTGTGCTGCGTTTGTCACAGCGCTCTTTACTTACCCGGTATTAGCTCAACCATATTCTGAAACTGCGGTGCCTGAAGATATGGAGGTCGTGTCGGTGCAAGGGGTACGCTCGTCTGCCTATTATTTGCGCGAATATGAACGGGCTAAATTTGCCATGTATGAAGCGTTCAATGAGATAAATACTATTAAAGAATTTACTATAGATTGCAGAGTGGTTAAGCCCGTCGGCACGCAGATCGCTAAAAAGGAATGTTTACCTCGCTTCTATCGCGATGAGTGGGGGTACCAAAGTCAAATGTTTATGTTAGGCGCATCAAATTCTCTGCCAGCACATGAGAGTGATATTGCATTTGCAACCAAGCATAAACAAAAAGCGTTTTATCAACACATTGAAGAATTAGCCAAAGATTCACCAGAGTTGCTGGCGCACTTACATAATATATCAAATCGGCTCGAAGATTATCTGGAACGTAAGAATCCAGAAATGGTAATGGAATAGGTAATCCCTAATAGTCGCACGCGGTGGTTGCAGCCAGCGTCTCAGCACTATATAATGCGCCTCATTGTTGACACGGGCTCCCTCGAACGGATAGTAACGTGTCACGCGAGGCACGTGTTGTGTAAGCGCAACTTGCCGATTCATTAAATGGGGTTTAAATAACGCCCATCCAGTATATGAGCCCCGCATTGTTCGGGGTTTTTTATTGGTATTTTCCGTATCGGCACTACTTGGACGTGCTTTTCTGATGGGCTATAGGCCCTTTTTTCGTATTTGGAGGTTTGTTTGTCGCAATTAGAAAAACGACTAACAGAAATGTTGAATTCGCCAGTTGAAGCCTTGGGCTATGAATTGGTGGGTATCGAATTTGTGCGGGCTGGAAAACACTCCATTCTGCGCGTTTTCATTGATCATGAAAATGGTATTAGCGTGGATGACTGCGCTGATGTTAGCCATCAGGTCAGTGCGGTACTCGATGTTGAAGACCCAATAAGTACAGAATACAACCTTGAAGTGTCTTCGCCTGGCATGGATAGACCTTTATTTAAAGAACAGCATTATCAAGCGGTTGTGGGCGAAATGGTCAGTGTGCGCCTAGCCATGCCAATGAACAACCGACGTAATTTTAAAGGCACGTTGTTGGCTGCTGAAAACGGCGTGGTGAGTGTTGAAGTGGACGGGCAGAAGTTTGATCTGGCGTTTGCAAATATTGAAAAAGGGAACCTGGTTCCAACGTTTGATTAACAGCTCAATTACGCTGTAATTGTCAATGAGGCAGAAATGAGTAAAGAAATACTATTGGTGGCGGAAGCCGTATCAAATGAAAAGCAAGTTCCTCGTGAAAAAATATTTGAAGCGTTGGAATACGCCCTAGCGAGCGCCACTAAAAAGAAAAATGAAGGCGAAATTGAAGTTCGTGTTGAAATTGACCGTTCTACGGGTGATTTTGATACATTTCGTCGTTGGTTAGTGATCCCAGATGATCAGCCGCAGGAAAATCCATATGCGGAGATGACGTTGTCGGCGGCGCAAATCGATGAGCCTGAGATTCAGGTTGGAGATTTTGTCGAAGAACAAATTGAATCAATCGCGTTTGACCGCATTACCACACAAACGGCTAAGCAAGTGATTGTGCAAAAAGTTCGCGAGGCAGAACGTGCGCAAATGATCGCAGAATACGAAGATCGTGTCGGTGATCTGGTAACTGGTACGGTTAAAAAAGTTAATCGCGATAACGTTATCATTGATTTGGGTAATAACGCAGAAGGCGTTATTTTCCGCGATGATATGTTACCGCGCGAAACGTTCCGTCCAGGCGATCGTGTTCGTGGTTTATTATACGTTATTCGTCCAGAAGCGCGCGGCGCACAGTTATTTATCAGCCGTACTCATCCGGATATGCTAGTTGAGCTGTTCCGTTTGGAAGTGCCTGAAATCGCTGAAGAAACACTTGAAATCAAATCCGCAGCACGTGATCCAGGTTCGCGCGCGAAGATTGCTGTAAAGACCAATGATAAGCGGCTTGATCCGGTTGGAGCCTGTGTTGGTATGCGAGGCTCTCGAGTTCAGGCTGTATCGGGTGAACTTGGTGGTGAGCGCGTTGATATCGTATTGTGGGATGAAAACCCTGCACAATTCGTGATTAACGCCATGGCTCCTGCTGAAGTAGCGTCCATCGTTGTCGATGAAGACAGTGGTACAATGGATGTGGCGGTTGAAGCCGATAACCTTGCTCAAGCGATTGGGCGCAGTGGTCAAAACGTACGTTTAGCGAGTCAGCTTACTGGCTGGGAGCTTAACGTAATGACAGTTGAAGACCTCAACAATAAACATGCTGAAGAAAATGCCAAAGTGCTTGGTGTGTTTACTGAAGGTCTCGACATTGATGAAGATTTCGCCAGCGTGTTAGTTGACGAAGGCTTCACAACTTTAGAAGAAGTCGCCTATGTGCCGGTAGGTGAGTTGTTAGCGATAGAAGGTCTCGACGAAGATACTGTTGAAGAGTTACGTAATCGAGCTCGCGCTGCGTTAACAACACAGGCACTGAAAAATGAAGAATCCCTAGAAGCTAATGAGCCAACTCAAGAGTTATTGGATTTGGAAGGTATGGAACGACATGTTGCGTTCGTACTGGCCAGTCGTGGAATTACCGACCTGGAAGCGTTGGCCGAGCAAGGCACTGATGAGATCAGTGATATAGAAGAGTTAGACGAAGCAAAAGCGGGTGAGCTGATTATGGCAGCACGCAACATTGTTTGGTTTAACGAAGAGTAGGGTCAACAAGAGGAATTACGCGTAATGGCAGAAGTATCCATTGAAAAACTCGCCACAGATATTGGCACAACGGTTGACCGACTGTTAACTCAGTTTAAAGATGCGGGCATCACAAAAGCGGCCGCAGATAGCGTCACAGAAGATGAAAAGCGTCAACTGTTAGATTATCTCAGTAAACAACACGGCGGCACAGGGTCAGAAGCACCAAAGCGTATGACCTTACAGCGCAAAACAACCAGTACACTGAGTGTTGGTAAGTCTAAAGCAGTTAAGGTAGAGGTGCGCAAGAAGCGTACTTACGTTAAACGCACAGAAGTTGAAGAGCAGCGCTTAGCGGAAGAAGAAGCAAAACGTAAAGCTGAAGAAGCTGAAGCGCGCCGTAAAGCTGAGCAAGAAGCGGCTGACAAAGCGCGTCAAGCGGCTGAAGAAGCGAAGCGCAAAGCTGATGAAGCACGCAAAGCGCAAGAAGCTGAACGTGCAGCACGTGCTGAGAAAGCGAAGAAAGAAGCGGAAGAGCGCAAAGCTGCTGAATCTACTCTAAGCCCAGAAGAGAAAGCTGAGCAAGAGGCTGCGCAGAAAGAAGCGGAGCGGATCAAGAAGCAACAGGAAGAAGAAGCGCAGCGTAAACTTGAAGAAGATGCTAAGCGTGCAGCTGAAGAAGCTCGTAAGCTAGCAGAGGAAAACGAGCGTCGTTGGAAAGAAGAAGAAGAGCGTCGTAAGCGCGAAGAAGCTGAAGAGGTGCATTTGCACTCAAATCGCTACGCGCAAGAAGCCGAAGACGAAGAAGATATGCAGGTAGAGCGTTCTTCACGCCGTCGCAAGAAGCGCAAGAATGCGGGTGAAGACCTTAAGCATAGCTTCCAGAAGCCTGCATCGCCGGTTGAACGTGTGGTTAAACTCGGTGAAACCATCACTGTAGGCGAGTTGGCTAGTCGTATGGCAATTAAAGCCACTGAAGTCATTAAAACCATGATGAAAATGGGTGAGATGGCGACCATTAACCAAGTACTCGATCAAGACACTGCGGTATTAGTGATCGAAGAAATGGGTCACAAATACGAGCTGGTAAACGACAATGCGCTTGAAGACGAATTGTTGGCAGATACTGACCAAGGCGAAAAAACCACTCGTGCTCCGGTAGTTACCATCATGGGTCACGTTGACCATGGTAAAACCTCATTATTGGATTATATTCGTCGTGCAAAAGTTGCTGATGGTGAAGCGGGTGGTATTACTCAGCACATCGGTGCATACAGTGTTGAAACTGATAAAGGGCGAATCGCTTTCTTAGATACCCCTGGTCACGCCGCATTTACTGCAATGCGAGCACGTGGTGCTACGGCTACAGACATAGTGGTATTAGTTGTTGCTGCGGATGATGGCGTAATGCCACAAACCAAAGAAGCTGTGCAACATAGTCGTGCAGCTGGTGTACCGTTAATCGTCGCAGTCAATAAAATGGATAAAGAAACTGCCGATCCAGATCGTGTTAAGACCGAACTATCTCAACTGGAAGTCATTTCAGAGGAGTGGGGCGGAGAGCATCAGTTTGTTAACGTTTCTGCGAAGACAGGAATGGGTATTGACGAGCTGTTAGATGCCATCACCTTGCAAGCCGAATTACTCGATCTACAAGCAGTTTCAAGCGGTCCTGGTCGCGGTATCGTAATCGAATCACGGTTGGATAAAGGTCGCGGACCAGTGGCTTCTGTTTTAGTCCAACAAGGTGAACTAAAGGCGGGTGATATCTTACTGTGTGGTGAAGAATATGGTCGCGTGCGCGCCATGCGTGATGAGAACGGTAACGAAGTGAAAACTGCCGGTCCATCAACCCCAGTAGAAGTGCTTGGCCTATCAGGTGTGCCAATCGCTGGCGAAGATGCATTGGTAGTGAAAGACGAACGTAAAGCTCGAGAAGTGGCAGCGAAACGTCATGCTAAACAGCGCGAATTGAAACTAGCTAAACAGCAAAAAGCGAAACTCGAAAACATGTTTGCGAACATGGAAGCGGGTGATGTTAGCGAACTTAATATTGTTCTGAAAGCTGATGTTCAAGGTTCTGTTGAAGCTATCTCTGAATCATTAATCAAACTGTCTACAGACGAGGTTAAAGTTAACATCGTGGGTAGTGGTGTTGGTGGGATCACGGAAACGGATGCCAGCCTTGCTGCAGCATCCAGTGCAATCATTCTTGGCTTTAACGTACGGGCAGATGCCACTGCGCGTCGTGTTATTGAAGCGGAAGAAATTGATTTGCGCTATTACAGCGTAATCTACAATTTGATTGACGAAGTTAAGCAAGCCATGAGCGGTATGTTGGCACCAGAATTCAGACAAGAAATTATGGGTCTAGCAGAAGTTCGTGATGTGTTTAAGTCGCCGAAGCTGGGAGCGATTGCTGGTTGTATGGTGACCGAGGGTACGGTTAAACGTAGCAACCCAATCCGTGTTCTCCGTGATAACGTGGTTATCTACGAAGGTGAACTAGAATCACTGCGTCGCTTTAAAGACGATGTGCAAGAAGTCCGTAACGGGATGGAATGTGGTATCGGCGTTAAGAACTACAATGACGTAAAAGTCGGCGACCAGATCGAAGTATTCGAAGTGGTTGAAGTTAAACGCGAAATTTAATTTTCGCTGTTGGTTTCGCAGAATAACGGAGGCGTCAGCCTCCGTTTTGCGCTTAATACCAACTTAATAGGAGTAATGTATGGCTCGCGAGTTTTCACGTACTGATCGCGTTTCACAGCAGATCCACAAAGAAGTCGCAAGTATTCTACAAAATGAAGTGAAGCACCGGATCCCGGAGTTGATCATGGTCACTGTTTCTGGTGTTGAAGTATCGCGTGATCTTGCGCATGCGAAGGTATTCGTTACCTTCTATGAAAATGATCAAGCAATCGTTGAAGCGAATTTAAAGTTGTTGCAAGAGGCAAAGGGTATGGTGCGTTCGTTATTGGCGAAACGTGTTCGCATGCGTTCAGTGCCGGCAGTCCACTTCGTGCGTGATACGTCATTGACTGAAGGTATCCGCATTGCCAATTTGGTTTCACAAACCATTGCTGATGATGAACGCCGCTCAGGTAAGAAATCCTCTGACGAGGACAATTAGTGGGGCGCAGAAATAAAGGGCGTGCGGTTAACGGCATGCTGATGCTCAATAAAGGGCTGGAAATATCTTCAAATGACGCCTTACAAAAGGTCAAGCGTTTGTATAAGGCCGCCAAAGCCGGTCATACTGGAGCGCTTGATCCTTTGGCTTCGGGCATGTTGCCGATTTGTTTGGGTGAGGCAACAAAATTTTCGCAATTTCTGCTGGATGCGGATAAAACCTATGAGGTTACCGCAACCTTTGGGGTGCGTACTGCAACCTCTGATGCCGATGGGGATATTGTCGCTGAACATCCAGTAACGTTTTCAGAACAAGATTTGCGTAGCACAATTGCAGCATTCACCGGTGCGTCTAAGCAAGTACCCTCCATGTATTCAGCACTTAAGTATGAGGGAAAGCCTCTATACTGGTATGCGCGCAAAGGCTTGACTGTTGAGCGAGAAGCTCGCGACATTATGATTTATGCATTGGAACTCACCGGATTTGATGGCACCCATGCGACCATGCGTGTGCACTGCTCCAAAGGGACCTACATTCGAACCTTGGTTGACGACATGGGGCAAGAGCTCGGCTGCGGAGCCTATGTGTCTAAGCTGCACCGGGTTGCTGTGTCACACTATGCTGATGAGCCAATGTATACGCTAGCTGATCTCACAGCTATAGCTGAGCAAGATGATGATAATGATTTTGCGGCACTGGATAATTTACTGCTGCCCATGGATGCAGCTGCCAGTGATCTAGCAATAATGGAAGTGGACCAAGCTAATGGTGAGCGTTTTTTGCGTGGCCAGAGTATTTGTTGCACTTTAGACTGTGGATTAGGTACTTTTGTCCGGGTGTATCAACAGGTTGAGGGCGAACCAAAGGCACGATTTATTGGGGTAGGTGAGCATATCGAACGCGCACGTGACCAATCGCCAAGTTTGTTTGCTGAGCATACCTTTGTGACGCCAAAACGATTAGTGGTATTTCCATCCTCTTAGCAAGCAGTGGCTGATAAATTACTGCAGCAAAAACTTGCGTTGTGATGCTACATCGCTATAATACGCGCTCTTTTGAGCTTGGCTGAATTAGTGATCGGTCGGCTCGTTCGATAAACTCATTAGGAGATCCTATGCTCACTAAACAAGAAACGGCACAAATCATTACTGATTACGCAACCAAAGAAGGCGACACTGGTTCACCTGAAGTACAGGTTGCTTTGTTAACGCACAACATCAACAAGCTTCAAGGCCACTTTGCTAGCAACAAAAAAGATCACCACTCACGTCGTGGTTTGTTACGCATGGTTAGCCAACGTCGTAAAATGCTGGATTACCTTAAAGGTAAGAATGCAGAGCGTTACACTGATTTGATCAAACGCTTAGGTTTACGTCGTTAATTCGATGTCGAATCCAGAAAAAAGCGCCTTTAGGCGCTTTTTTTTATGGGGCTTGAAATTGTTTCAACGCAGCAAGATGTTATGCTTTACCTGCATTCTTTACCCTATGGAGTTGCGCTACCGCTAGCGACACGTGTTGCTAGATCGCGGATTTCAGTTTCCAATTGTCCAATGCGGGTGACTAACGTGGCATTGCGCTGCTCTAGGAGTCTAAGCTTTTCTGTCGTAGATTTGAGGTCACGTTCACCTTGCCCGTTAGCAGCTGCCAAACGCTCTAGCTGAACATTGATAGCAAGGAGCTCACTGGCAACATTTTCGACCTGCGTTTGCATACCATTAATACTTTGCTTGTTAGTGGTGGCACTTTGGTTAGCCGCGTTAGCCGTCGAGCGCAGGGATGCTACTTGTTCATCAACTTTAGTATTAAGATCGCCAATTTCTTTTTGATTACGGCGCCAAGCAGAAGCCCAAAGTTTATCCATCTGGTCCCAAAGTTCTTCCGCACGGTTGGATAATTCCGAAACCTTGACTTGTAGCGCCACTGTGGATTCACCCAGATCTTCTCCGGTCGCAGAAAGGCGGTTTTCTAAATCCGCAATTCGCGCTTCTGCGGCAGTTGCCGCTGTGAGTTGTTGTTGTAACTGCATATAAAGATAACCGGCAGCACCACCCGCACCAAGCGCCAACAACAAGGCAAAAACCGCTAAACCATTACCACTTGAGCCACTGCTTGTAGCTGCACTACTAGAAGACGGTGCCGGGCTTGCGCCAGCAGTAGAGGGTTTAGCTTTTTGTTGATATCCACGGCGATCTTCTTCATCTAACATGATGCGTGGTAAATCATCATCATTTCTATTGCTCATTCGTTAACAGCACTCTGAAAATTTAATTGGTTATTACGGCATGATAGCCCGATGCCGCCTGTGTTTACAATGCTTCTGGCCAGTTTAGTCGTCACTATTGCCTATCCATTCAACACGATAAAGATCGCGTCTACGGTCAAGGTAGTTGCGCACGGAACCTTCATTTTGCAGTTTGGTTAACTTATCAAAATCGAGGTCAACAATAAGCGTCATTTCCGTGTTAGGTGTGGTTTCTGACACAATAGCATCATGCGGAAAGGCAAAGTCAGAGGGAGAGAATACTGCGGTTTGCCCATACTGAATATCGACATTATCGACTTTCGGTAAATTACCCACACTGCCCGCAATGGCAACATAGCACTCGTTTTCGATAGCTCTAGCCTGCGCACAGCGGCGCACCCGCAGATAGCCATTTTTAGTATCTGTCCAGAAAGGCACAAACAGCACCTGCATTTCTTGATCGGCCAGTAAACGGGCAAGTTCAGGAAATTCTACGTCGTAACAAATCAGCACCCCGATTTTGCCAAAGTCGGTATCAAACGCGGTTAATTGATTGCCTCCTTTCATGATCCAGTCTTCTTTTTCATGCGGCGTAGGGTGTAATTTATGTTGATTTTCAATTTGTCCATCGCGGTGACAGAGATAACTCACGTTGTACAACTCGTCATCTTCGATCACTGGCATCGAGCCTGCGATAATATTGATGTTATAACTCACCGCGAGATGCGACATAGCGGTTAGAATTTCTTCCGTGTAAGTGGCAAGATGCCAAATCGCATCGATTGAGCTGTCAGATGGGCTTAATCCCATCAATGGCGCGTTAAAGAATTCAGGGAATAACGCAACATCACACTTGTAGTCACTCAATGCGTCGACAAAGTACTCCACTTGTTGCAGCAACTCTTCCACATTTTCAAAATAGCGCATCTGCCATTGAACGCAGCCAATGCGCGCGGTGGATTTATTGCCGCCAATAAGACTGGGTTTTTCTGCATCGTAATAGATGTTGTGCCACTGCAGTAAGGTGGCATAGCCTAATGACGCCTTGTCTTCAGGTAAATAGGCTTTTAGAACCTGCTTAACCTCAAAGCCATTGGAAATTTGAAAGGTAAGGGTGGGGTCGTAAATATCTTTCGACTTGACCTGCTCGATGTACTCATAGGGCGTCATCGAGTGCGCATGCTTCGAATAATTGGGGATCCGACCACCGGCTATAATCGATTTCAGGTTGAGGTTCCGACATAGCTCCTTACGCGCCTCATACAAACGCTGCCCAAGCCGCATTCCACGATACTCAGGCGAGACGAAAATATCCACGCCGTACAGTACATCACCGTTAGGATCGTGCGTAGTTAAATAGGCGTCACCGGTAATTTCATCGTAGGTGTGTTTGTCACCAAATTGTTCGTAATCAACAATGACTGCAAATGCCGCGGCGACGACTTTACCTTTATCTTCGATACAAATTTGGCCCTCGGGAAAGGTCGAGATTTGTGCTTTATACTCCTTTAACGTCCATGCTCCGCCCACTTGAGCATAAACCACATCCATTAGCTCTTTGATATCGGCAAAGTCATCCATTTTTAGGTGGCGTAATTCTAGTAGGTGTTCAGATTCTTCGTTGATAGATGGGGTACTGTCAGTCACAAATTAATCCTCAAATTGCACAAACTATAATTGCGCAGTAATCCAAGTTGATGTTGTTTGTATCCATTATTGTTAATCCGCGTTGAATTTCCGCGTCTACTTGAATAAACATGTTACAAACTGTGAATTTACCTGCGTCAATCGCAAAAAAGTGACAAAATAGCGATGGCGTGTTGATCTTTGCCTCTCAGCAGTGCACGGCAAAGATCAATACGTCTTCTGCATAATAACAACTACTCTATAGGAAAGATATGAAAGGCAAGATCAGTTTGTTGGCGATAGCGACGTCACTCGCATTGTCAGCGTGTAACCCCAACACTTCAGCGCCGCAAGAAACCGCCGTCCCTGCAACTAATGCTGAGCAGCAAGAGCAACAATTGCGCTCCGGTGTTTTCGTTGAAAATATGGACCTTAGTGTCGACCCAGGTGATGATTTCTTTAATTACGTAAATGGTACGTTCTTAAAGAATAATGAAATCCCAGCTGACCGCTCTACTTATGGTGCGTTTTCAAAATTAGCCGATGATGCGCAAGAAGACGTCATTGAGATTATCCGTGAATCTGCTAATGGTAGTTTTCCGCATGGATCTGATGAGCAAAAGGTCGGTGACATGTACACCTCGTATATGGATATGGAGACCCGTAATGCATTGGGTTTAACGCCGCTTAAAGATGCCTTTGAACGCATTGAGAGCATTAAATCCCACAGCGATCTGGCTGAATTTTTTGGCTATTCCAATCGTTATCAATGGCAAATCCCTGTCGGTTTTTTCCAATATGCTGATTTTAAATCACCAGAAGAGTACGGCATGTACATCTGGCAAGATGGCTTAGGGATGCCTGATCGAGAATACTATTTCAAAGAAGGTGAAGCTTCAGAAGCGATTCGTACGGCCTATAAAGCCCATTTAGAAAAAATCTTCACTTTAGCCGGGGATGAGGCACCAGCAGAGAAAGCTGCGAAAGTTTACGATATTGAATCGCAAATCGCTGCTCTGCACATGAAAAAGGAACAAACACGTAATTGGGCCGGCAATTATCAAGGCCTTACGATGGATGAAATCAAGGCGTTGATGCCTCAGTTCGATTGGGACCGGTATATCGCGGGTAGTGAATTCAAGCCACCGCAAAAACTGATCATCATGCAGGAAGACTACCTCAAACAAGTCGACGGATTAATTCAATCGATCGCAATTGAAGATTGGCAAACCTATTTGCGTTGGAGTGTACTTAAAGGCGCATCAACAATCCTCACTGAAGAATTTGATAAGGCGAATTTTGAGTTTTATTCAAAGGCATTGAGAGGGGTTGAAGAGCCACGTCCAATGTGGCGTCGAGCGACGGGTGTGCTAGACACCACATTAGGTGAAGTGATTGGTAAGGTGTATGTAAAGCGTCACTTCCCGCCTGAAGCTAAAGAGCGCATGAAAGAGCTGGTAGACAATCTGATTAAAGCCTATGAAGTGAGCATTAAAGAACTGGATTGGATGACTGATGAAACCCGTGTTCAAGCGTTGGATAAGCTATCAAAATTCACGGTTAAGATTGGTTACCCAGACCAGTGGAAAGACTATTCTGACTTGAACATTGATGCTAAGAACCTGGTCGGCAATATGCAAGCTGCTGCGGATTGGCAGTATGCAGAGATGCTTGCTCGTCAGGGTAAACCGGTTGATAAAACGGAGTGGGGTATGACGCCACAGACGGTTAACGCGTATTACAATCCGCCGGCAAATGAAATTGTCTTCCCTGCGGCAATATTGCAACCACCATTTTTCGATCTACAAGCGGAAGATGCGGTTAACTACGGAGGTATTGGTGCAGTTATCGGTCATGAAATTGGTCACGGCTTTGATGACGCCGGCAGTACCTTTGATGGCGACGGCGTGATGCGTAATTGGTGGACTGAAGAAGACCGCAATGAATTCAATGCGCGCACCGGTGACCTGATAGCACAATACAATCAATTTGAAGCCTTACCTGAACTCTTTGTCAATGGCGAGTTTACCTTAGGTGAAAACATTGGTGACCTCGGCGGAATTAGCATCGGGCTTAAGGCTTATCAAATGTCGTTGGACGGGAAGGAAGCGCCGGTTATGGATGGCTTTACCGGTATCCAACGCGTGTTCCTTGGATACGGTCAAGTTTGGGCAAATCAGTACCGTGATGAAGCGTTACGCGTTCGGATTGAAACCGATCCACATTCACCGTCAAAATTTAGAGCGAACGGTGCCGTACGAAATGTACCGGAGTGGTATACAGCATTTGACGTAACACCAGAAGATGCCTTGTACTTGGCGCCGGAAGAACGCGTTAAGATTTGGTAATCAGTCTTTAGCAATAAAAACGGCGCTCAAAGCGCCGTTTTTTTTACTAGGCCGCTAAGTTGCGCAACACATAATGTAAGATGCCGCCGTGCTGGTAATAGTGCCACTCACTGGCAGTATCAATGCGTACGATTGCTTCAAATTCACACTGACTGCCATCAGCACGTGTCGCTGTTACGGTGACGCGTTCAGGCTTATCAGTCAGTGATGACACCGCAAAGGTTTCTTCACCGCTCAGCTCCAACGAGGCTGCGGAATCGCCCTCCGCAAATTGCAATGGTAGAACACCAAATCCGACCAAGTTTGAACGGTGGATCCGTTCATAACTTTCCGCTATAACAACTTCAATACCCAACAATTTCGTGCCTTTAGCTGCCCAGTCGCGGCTTGAGCCTGTGCCATATTCTTTGCCAGCAAGAACCACCAATTGGGTTTTATCGTCGGCATACTGCATAGCAGCATCATAAATACTCATCACCTCGTTGCTGGGTAGGTAGCGTGTGTAACCCCCTTCTGTGTCAGGTGCTAACTGATTGCGCAAGCGCGTATTCGCGAATGTACCCCGCATCATCACCTCATGATTGCCACGGCGCGAACCTAAACTATTGAAGTCTTTGGGCTCTACACCTTGTGCTTGCAAGTACGTACCGGCTGGACTATCGCTTTGGATTGCTCCCGCAGGCGAGATGTGATCGGTGGTAATGGAATCACCTACTTTGACAATACATCGTGCATTTTTAATTTCATTAAGTTCCGGAGTTTTTGCTGATATTCCATCGAAAAACGGTGGATTCTTAACGTAGGTGGATTCTGGCCAAGTGTAGGTTTTACCGCTGGGACTTGGCAGTGAGCGCCATTGTTCGGTGCCTTCAAAGACATCAGCGTAACGGCTCTTATACATTTCAGCATTTAGGGTTTGCGCAACTATTTGGTTTATCTCTGCGCGTGTTGGCCAGATATCCTTAAGCATAACCGGTCGCCCATCTTTATCACTGCCTATTGGCTCTTTGGTTAGGTCAAGGGTCATAGTGCCTGCAAGGGCATAAGCCACGACGAGTGGTGGGCTGGCTAAGTAATTTGCTCGAACATCTTGATGGATCCGACCTTCAAAGTTTCTATTTCCTGACAGCACAGAACTGACTGTGAGCTTACCGCGCTGAATTGCAGCACTAATGGGCTCTGGTAACGGACCTGAATTGCCGATACAAGTGGTACAGCCGAAACCTACCACGTCGAATCCAAGCGCTTCAAGATCATCGAGTACACCGGCCTTTTCAAGATAGGCTGGAACCACTTGTGAGCCAGGAGCTAGTGAGGTCTTCACCCACGGCTTAGGTTGCAACCCAAGTTCGCGAGCTTTTTTGGCCACCAGTCCCGCGGCTATCATTACGTCAGGGTTAGACGTATTGGTACAAGAGGTAATCGCCGCAATAACCACGTCACCATGCTTCAAGTGATGAGTGTTTCCATTTAGCTCGAAAGACTCTACACCTGGCGTTTGTTCTTTACCTACAGCAGTAGCGCCGCCTTCATCGGCAAACCGTGCCAGCGTGCTGTCATCTAGCTCGATGCCTTGTAACTGCATGTGCTCAACAAATGCGGATTTGGCAGTGTCTAACGCGATTTTGTCTTGTGGGCGCTTAGGTCCAGCGATACTAGGTACAACTTCACTCATATCTAACACCAAGGTATCTGAGTACTGGGGTGCTGATTGGCCATCTTCACGCCATAGGTTTTGCGCCTTGGCATAGTGTTCAACAATATCAATCTGAGTCTCATCGCGGCCGCTTAAACGCATGTATTCGAGGGTTTCGTTATCGATCGGAAAAATACCACACGTAGCGCCGTATTCGGGCGCCATATTGGCAATCGTTGCACGGTCAGCCAGCGGCAGGTTTGAGAGCCCATCGCCATAGAACTCAACGAATTTACCTACCACCCCTCGTTTTCGCAGCATCTGCGTGACTGTAAGCACCAAATCTGTCGCAGTGGCGCCCTCTGGCAGGGCTCCTTCTAATTTAAACCCAACCACTTCGGGTAGCAGCATGCTTATCGGCTGGCCTAGCATAGCGGCTTCAGCTTCAATGCCACCAACGCCCCAGCCAAGTACACCTAGTCCATTGATCATGGTTGTGTGGGAGTCGGTGCCAACCAATGTATCTGGATAGAGTACAGGATTGTCATCATCGTCTTGTTGCATCACGACATGAGCTAAATACTCTAAATTGACTTGATGCACGATACCCGTGCCTGGGGGAACAACGCGAAAGTTTGAAAATGCGGTTTGTCCCCAGCGTAAGAATTGGTAGCGCTCCTGGTTACGCTCAAACTCCCGAGCCGTGTTTTTACTGAGCGAGTCTTGAGAGCCAAAGTAATCCACCATCACTGAGTGGTCGATGACAAGATCGACCGGCACTAAAGGGTTTATCTTGTCAGGATCGCTATCCAGCGCAATAACTGCATCGCGCATAGCCGCGAGGTCGACGATGGCTGGAACGCCAGTAAAATCTTGCAGTACCACTCGCGCCGGGGCAAAGGCAACTTGCTGGGTGGGTTTCGCTTGCGGGTCCCAATTCATAATCGCTTCAATATCCTGGCGTGTAACATGCAGATCATCTTCATGTCGCAACAGGTTTTCTAATAATATGCGCATGCTAAAGGGGAGGCGGCTAAGCGCAGCTTGATCGGGCAGACGGCTAAGGTCATAGTAATCATATGTCTGACCATTGATGGAAAGACTATTTTTAGTGTTCAAGCTGTTTTTACTCATGGGTCTTCCTTTTCATTTTGCTTCATGTATTACAAGCGTAGTTGCCGAAGCGGGATAATGCATGTTGTACTTGCTACGTAGTTACACAGGAAAATTGTTCACAAAAACTTATTAAACATCAGTTTTTTTTGCCTATGATCTTGGCTCTAGTTGAGTTGAAGCTTGCTATTGAGAGGGTTGTTGCGCAGACTTATTAGCAACGAAACCGCAGTAACCAGCGCATTCAAGTATGACGATAAAAGACACAAATCAGTCGTTGACTGCACTTATTAATGCACAGTACCCGCGTTTACTCGCTGCACTTATTCGGATGTTGGGGTCGGCTCATATCGCGATTGCTGAGGATTTAGTGCAGGACACTGTAGAGCGAACCATTAAGGCGTGGCATGCACAAGCAATACCCAGTAATCCGCCAGCGTGGATGATGCTAACTGCACGGCACTTGGCCATTGATTTTTTGCGCAGGCAGTCAACCAAGCGAATGTTAGCGGATAGTTTAGTGCACTCTCTGTTATCTGAATGGACCCTTGAAGGGGTAGTCGATGCCAATCTTAACCAAGACTTATTGGCAGACGATGACCTGCGTTTGATGCTATGGGTATGCAGCGTTAACCTCGCTTTACCTGCGCGTTTACCCCTGGTGCTTAGATATGTATGTAATATGGATGTAGCGGTAATTGCGAAACTAATGTTCGTAACATCTGAGACGATTAAAAAACGTTTGGTAAGAGCGCGTCAAACACTGCGTGAAGTTCCTTTGGTAATTTCCACTTCAGACTATCCAAGCGGTACGTTCGATACGGCTATGACTGCAATTTATTTGGTGTTTCAAGAGGCATGCAATAATCCTCAATTACCTTTAGAGGAGCGTCAGCGAGTAACAACCTTTTGCATTCACCTTCTGCAGCAAATGCAAACGGGAACGCAAGCGCACAGCGGTATGATCCATGCGCTACAAGCTAACTTGTATTACCACCTTGCGCGAATGCCCACACGGGTCGTCTCAAAGGTACCGGTTCCTTTGGATGAACAAGATCGAAATTCCTGGTCTAGACACCTCATAGGTAGCGGTGCAAATCATCTTGCGCAAGCGTTAGAAGACAAAAACGCCGAACTGAACGTGTATTTATGTGAAGCATTGATCCAACATGAACACTGCCGTGCTCGCACGTTTGCGGCGACTGATTGGCACAGGATCACTCAGTTATATAGCGCATGGCGTCGTTTAACCGATAGTGCCAGCGTAGCAATCAATCATGCAACCGCACTGTTATACGTCGGTCAACCCAACGAGGCAATCAACCTATTACAGGCCCAATTATCGGACAAATCAAGTTCAGTTCGAGCAAGAGCACATGCAGCATTGGCTTATGTATCAGCCTTTACCGGTGAACAGGAACTCAGTGGAAAACATTTTGCTGAGGCGCAATCACAAGGGCTTGATTGCGAGAGTTTGACAAGTTTACAGCGCCAGATACGGAAGCTTTTAGACAAGCAATTGGGGGTAACTACCCCCAATTGAAGAGCTTACATTTCAATATTAAATATTTCGCGTATCTCAACCGTGACCTCGGGATACAGCAGAATAGGGCATTGTTTAGCTAGCACTACCGCTTCGTCCATAGAGGCTGCTGCAATAATCGAGTAGCCACTAACTAACTCATGATACTCGGCAGCGCTGATATCGGTCACCACATGGTCTGGTGTCAGCCGTTTGCCAGAATAATGCAAGGGATTACCACCCGAGACTAATTGGCCTTTTTCACTTAACGCAGTCATCCAAGCTTCCCACTTTTGCATGACAGCTTGATTCTCTTCTTCCGTCATTTTCTCATGCCACTCTGGATCGCCACCTTGATAAATCAACATATATTCTTGCATCGTTTTTTCCTTAGTAATTGCAACTTATTGTGCATACCCTTAACGTTTTACAATCACAATCGAGGACATAAATTTAAAAAATTATAAATACAGCATTTCCTTGCGAGTGGGGGCTAATACTGCAAGCACTTCATTTTGCAGTGGGTGCGGTATTTGTGCTTTATTCATCGCATTGATTAGCAGGTCAACCGTGCGGTTAAAATCCGCTTCGGTAATGTTCATACCGCCATGTACTTTTTCCATCGAGTCACCGGTGTATTCACAGGGGCCACCTGTGCGCTGGCATATTTGCTCACTGAGTTTCTCGATAAAACGGTCAATATTTGCTCCTTCGAAATAGGCTAGGATTGTCGGATCTTGTTCAATTTCGACGACGAAATTTTCAACAATTTCAGTGACTTTCTCGGCACCACCTAACTGCTCATAAACGGAAGAGGAGCGACTCGCACAAGCAACTGTGAGTAAACACAGTGCAGAGATGAGGAAAAGTTTAACCATTGTGTTCACCATAATTGTCCATTAATAGACAGGTACAATCCATTTTGCTCGCCGGCTCCTGCGATTGAACCTAATTCTGCCCACGCGAGGGTTAAGGCAAAGTGTTTGTTGGGAATGTATGTTACGAAATAATCTACCCAATCGTCCTCGCCTAAACCTAGATTATCCGGTTTCTGCCGATACTCTGCGCCGATGGCGACGTTCCGTGAAAGTAGGACACCAGCTGACGCTTCTAACATGATTTCGTAACTGTCATTCGCGCTGCCGCCATAGCCTAGCAGACCCAATTGGTTTGCTTTGGTCGCGCGTGCGGTGAGGTTCCAAACTGCATTATAACCAGCGATAGCGCCTAAATGGACTTTAGTAGCAGCAACGTAAAAGTCGGTTCCACTGGTGGTTGATTTAGCACCAACTAACTCAGCCACCGCCTTATCCTCGAGTCGCTTATGCTGAATGCCAACGCTCAGTTGTGGCCATGTAGAGTAAACGACATCGCCGTAGACCCTATACTTTAACCCAAAGACATTCTGTTTGATGTCGCCACCGAGGGTTTTTAGATCAAAGCGATGATGAGCCGCGCTGATTTCCACGCGGTCAAAGAAAGAAGCAGAAATACCTAACACGTTCAAGCGATAATCATCGATGTCAACTTGCGTCGAAACTGCGCTTACTGAAATTTGGTCACGAGAATCATAACCACTCAAGGTAGCCCAGGGCACTATGCCACCACCACCAGTCCCTTCAATTTGTATAAGTCCCGCAGTTCCAATCAGTTTGCCTTCAGCTGCAATAGTTGGCTGAACAAGGCAGGTCGCCACCGTGAACATGGCGAGTTGTCTAAAGAGTTTCTTCATTAATGTAACCAGTTGTTTGAGGCATTTTCATTGTGCCATTGAATAAAATCCGCTCGCGGCAAAGGGCGACAGATGTGATATCCCTGAATGTATTCGCAATGCCAACGGTGCAGCATTGCAAGGCTGCGCGCGTTTTCTACACCTTCAGCAATCACACTCAAGCCAAAGCTGTGCGCCAAACCGATGATAGTTTGCACGATTTGTTGGTCATTCTCATTTGTGTCGAGGTTTAGAACAAAGCTCTTGTCAATTTTCAAATCAGTGACAGGTAAACTCTTTAAATAGGCCAAAGATGAATATCCAGTTCCAAAATCATCAATGGCTAAAGTGAATCCTGCTTCTCTGTAAGTGTTTAACTCTTGTACGGCTTTTACTGCGTCAGTGACTAAGTCGCTTTCAGTGATCTCAAAGGCTAATTGTGTTTCGGAAAGATTGTATTGTTCGATTAATGCCTGGATCTTCGGAAGAAGCTGAGGGTCGAGAATATCTTTTGCGGAAAGGTTGATTGCAATGCAAAGCTCTAACTCTTGTTGCTTGAAATAGTGAGCATCTTCGACCGCGCGCTTGACCACCCATTCAGTGACGGCACCAATCAATCCCGCTTGCTCTGCCACTTGAATAAATTCATCCGGTGGTACAAACCCAAGTATTTCACTATTCCAGCGCATTAATGCTTCTGCGTGAGTAACTTTTCCGGATGAAAGTTCTAATTTAGGTTGATACGACAAAGAGAGTTCGGCGCTATTTGATAGTACTGCCTTTTTTAATTCTGTAATGATAGTAATTCTGCGGGTGTATTGTGCATCAAAGTCAGCATTGTAGCGCACGCAGTTGCCGACGACCGAGCGCGCTTGATCCAACGTAATGGCCAACCGCTTCAAAAGAGTGGCAGAGTCGTCACTGTCTTCAGGGCAGTGCACCACACCGAATGACATTCTAAGCGGAATGACTACGCTTTCAATCTCTATTGGCGTTTGTAATTTGCCTTGCACGTTTTGCAGGACTGTTTCGTCAATCGGAGTTTCAGGTAACCACAAAAATTCGCCGCCGTTTAAACGCGCAGCGGTGCCGCCCAAGCGTGATAAGCGCTCTGCAACGACTTTCAGGCAGGTATCGCCATTGTGATGACCGAATACGTCGTTGATACCGCGAAACCCAAGAATATTGATACCAACCACCTGAAACTCACTCTGCTGCGCAAACAAATGATTGAGTAATTCAGTTACCTGATAGCGATTAAAAAGGCCGGTCAATAAATCGTGTTGTGCTTGATATTGGATTTGTTCTTCACGCAGCTTAATATTGCTTTGCATAGACAAAAACGAACTGGATAATTCTGCGATCTCGGTGGTATTGGACTTAATTTCAATGGGTTCAGCGTAGTCACCGTTGGCTATCCGTTGGGTTATTTCGGCGAGACGCTTCAACGGACTCGATAGCCGTCTAGCAACCGCTGCACCTAATAGAAGAGAAATGAATAGGCATAAGATAGCAATGATACTGATCTGCAATTGCAATTGACTGAACTCGGAGAACAAGCGTTGACTGTTTTCCGATAAACCCAATGCAACTTGTAGCGATTCATTGCTAATCAAGGGGACACTTTGTGAGATCAGGTTAGCCTGATTAAGTAAGATAAAAGATAACCATGACAAATCGTCCACGCTAGTGGTTTCACTAAATATTGCTTGCTTATCACTTAACGTGGTGCGTTCAAACAACATGTTATCACCGCTCATGGCGGTGATTGTTGTTTCTAAGAGAGTTATTGATTTTAACCGAGCTAAAAAATCCGCATCTATGCGAAACCCAATTACTGCGATTGCGATAGGTTGTGGCGCTTCAACTATCACGGCAAGTACCTGATACAACTGCTGGTTTACCAAAATCATTGAGCTAGCCCCTCCCTGTTGAAGCGTTTGCTCAACTAAGTTGGGGTAGGGAAAGCTGCTCCCAGCCAGCAAGCCGTCAGTAGTGCTGCTGGTTACGTCTCCTGCCAGGTTAATCAATGCCATTAAATCGGCATCTACGCGGCTGCCATGGTTTTCCAAAGTACTTGTGATTGTAGCGCTATCTTCGGTGAAAATTGCATCGAGAAAACCAAAATCAGAAGTTAATACATTCGCCGAGTTGAAGAGTAAATCTTCTCGCCCTTTGAGGACCTCCATGACTACTGATTGTGCAACTTCGAGGGTTTCTGATAGTTGGCGTTTGGCGTGTTGAATGGTTGTTGACCATACACTCAATAAAATTGCGAGCGTACACAACAGAACCAAGCCAGCACTTAGCCTAAATACGTGTTTATTTAATGAATGAGATGCCACTATTAATTATTCCGCCCAAAGGTTCTGCTCCCAAAGGTGCGTTGTTCTTTTTTCGGTTCACGGGTTATTAACGTAATAGCCCCGGTATATCGATCATTAACCATCGACAATGCGACTTTCGTCTTGAGAGAACCGTCGAGTGACATATCGGCATGCCAAACACTGACTTCTGCTGGGATTGCGTTCGCAAAATTTGCAATTCCTTGAGCATTTGTTACGGCAGTTGTTTCGCCGTCAGCGATATAAACATGGCCAATCATATCGTCATGGATGTTGCACCCAAGAACCCCAATGCCAGGCTTATCGAATACGATAGGGTCAACATTTGATCCTGAATAGAGCTTAATTTCAAAACGTTTAACCGGAGAAAAACTATAGACATGATGGCGAATATCATCGCTGTTTGGAAATTTTACTGCCTGGCCTTTTTGAATGGCGATTACGCGAGGTGAAAATTGTTTATCAATTTGGTCCATGATAGCGACATCGAGATTCTCGCTAGAGGTGGAAGCTCCCGGATACGCAACCACAGCATTGGGCACAGCGTTGCCATTTTGGTCGACTATAATAACGGAATAGTCAGTCGCAAGTGCAGCCTTTCCCCAGAAACTTAAAAAACAGCAGAGTAGCGCTAAGTGCCTTAGATTGAACATTATTAACCGACAGTTTCATTGAGACATTGCCTAACAATAGCAAAGATTTTAATCATCAATAAATAGTTAACACCTATTTAATCTATTTCTAAACAGTGACTGGGAAGAGGAAATCTAGCTTTAACCATATTACTTCTGTTTTCAAAGCTCTCCGGCAAAAGGAATAGAAGGTATCTTATATGATTAAGTTATTTTTGTTTTTTAAGCGTCGCGAGGTAGTCAATTTAATGATAATTGCGACTTTCAATAACTGTAAGTCACAGAAAAACAACAGTTAGAAATAATTATTTAACACCGGGTTTACAACTTTTAGGAGGCGTGCTAAATTTACTTAAAGGTTTAAGAAGGTGTTTGTGGTAGTAATCTTAAACCGAGACAGCCGGTGAAAATATAACGAACAACAGCGGTTTGGCTTAAGTGATAACAATATTCAGACCAGCAAAAAGTTTGGAACAGAAAAGTGTGGAGAAAACCAATGCAAATAACTAACCGTTATACCGCTATTGCGACGGCAGTATCTTTAGCCGTATCGGGCTCTATTCAGGCACAAGAGGCCCAAGAAGAAGTTCAAGAAGAAAAGCGACAGTATGAGCAAATCGTCGTTACTGCCAGTCCAACTGGCGCGACAATGCAAGAAGCTAGTGTTTCTGTCAGTTCATTTAATGAAGAAGATATTCTCAAGCTCGCGCCGCGTTCCAGTGCTGAAGTGTTTCGAGCATTGCCCGGTATCCGCGCTGAATCATCCGGTGGTGGTGGTAACGCGAATATAACAATTCGTGGTATCCCGCTAGCAACAGGTGGCTCAAAGTTTATGCAGATCCATGAAGATGGCTTGCCAGTTCTAGAATATGGAGACATCAATTTCGGCAATACTGACAATTTTCTCCGTTATGATTGGTCTGTTGCTTTAATTGAATCGGTTCGTGGTGGCTCAGCCTCTACATTTGCAAGTAACTCTCCTGGTGGTGTTATCAACCTTATCAGCGCTACTGGTGAAACGGGGGGCGGAGCTATCGGTACCTCGTTTGGTTTGGATTACGAAGAATTTCGATTAGATTACGCATACGGCGGAGAATTCAGCTCTGATTTATATTTTCATATAGCCGGTCATGCTCGTGGTGGTGAGGGCACACGTGACACTGGATTCAATGGTGATCAGGGCGGCCAGGTAAAATTCAATGTTACCCAAGTAATGGAAGAAGGCCACCTTCGCTTTTACTTCAAACATCTTAATGACCGTGTTACGACTTATCTGCCCGCTCCTGTATTAGTTAAAGGTGATGGTGAGTACGGCCCGGTTGCTAACTTTGATGCGAGTAGCGAAACGCTGCATTCCGCTTACACAACTAACATCTCTACATTTGATAGCTATGGTAACCCACGCAATCGTGATTTAACTGATGGGATAACATCAGAAGTCACTTCATTTGGGTTTGAAGCTGATTTAGAAGTTGCACAAGACTTATTCTTCTTAAATAAATTTAGAGTTTCGGATATTTCAGGCTCATTTATTTCGCCGTTTACGGACACTTTTGGTGCCTATGGTCCACAGTCTGCAGATAGCATGGCTGGCGCGATTTGCGCATCAGCACGTGACGGAGATGGAAATCCCTTCAATTGCGCAAACACAAGTGTGACCTTGGCCAATGGTCCTGGTGCCGGTAACGATTACAATGGGCTAGCGTTTCTAAATCTTCTGTTTGACACTTCAATCAATGATCTTGGTAATTTGATCAATGATATGAATCTTCGCAAAGAATTCGATAACGGGGTCACGGTAACGGCAGGTTATTACTATTCTAAGCAAGATATCGCGACTAGCTGGAATAGCTGGCCTACATTTATTCAAACTGTTGATGGAACTGATTCGCAATATCTTCACATCGAAGATGCTGACGGCAATGTGTTGGTTAATAATGGTTTGTGGGCTCCAAGTTTCCTATCTTGGGAATGGGACCTTAACTACGAAACTACAGCGCCTTACGTTAACGTTGGTTTTGAAGTGGGCGATAACTGGTTGTTTGATATCAGTGCCCGACGCGACACAGTAGAAGCAAATGGTGAGTTAATCAGCAGTTGCTGTGGTGGAAATACTGATTTTGACTTGAATGGTGATGGCGTTATTTCGGGGAATACTGAAGACGCTTCAGCAGCAAATGGTTTTGGCTTCGGTGGCGGTGTTATTAACCTGAATCGTGCCGGTGCAGGCAGCCAAATCGTCAATTATGAAGCCAGTAATACGTCATATTCATTGGGTGGTTCGTACCTTTACGATGATTCTCTGACATTCTTTGGTCGATATAGTAAAGGTGGCAGAGCCATTGCAGACCGGTTATTACAAATCGCTGGGACTTTGAATGGTGACGGCAGCCTTACTAATACGACATCAGGGTTTGACGAAACTAAGCAGTTAGAAGTCGGGGTAAAATATGGTACGCCAGACTTCATGTTGAATGCGACATTGTTCGACACTGTTACGGAAGATACACAAGCTGAGTTAACGAGCGGCTTAACGTTTATCCGAGAGTATGATGCGACTGGTTTAGAAGTTGAAGGCCGTTATAATTTCGATGGTGGATTCAGTGTGCAAGGCAACTTAACCTGGACTGATGCTGAGATAAGTAAAGATGCCTTTAACCCTGCACTTGTCGGCAAGACTCCTCGTCGCCAAGCCGATATGATCTATACGATTATACCGCAGTACGAAGTTGACGAATTCCTTGTAGGAGCCTCTATTCAGGGTTCAACTGAGTATTACGTGCAAGACTCCAATCAGTTAAAACAAGACGGTTATAACATCGTTAACTTGTTTGCGACTTGGTATATCTCAGATAAGTTCTCAGTATCACTAAATGTGAATAATGCAACTGATGAGTTCGTTATCACTGAATCTGAAGAGGGTTCAGCCATGGTTGGCGATATCATTCGTGCTCGTCCATTGAATGGTAGAACCTCATCTCTATCGCTTAAATACATGTTTGACTAGTGTGTGTTGGGAGCTTCGGCTCCCTTTTTTCCAAAAAATTGATTGATTCTTTAGCACAATTACTTGAATCAGAGGTTCCTTTCAATGTCAGCATCCAGCGTTCAACATCAACGTAATCTGCAATTAATCCGTTGGCTTACCTATCTAATGTTTATGATGTTTGCGATGACGTCTGATTCTGTAGGTGAGATTATTAAAGAGGTGAAGATAGAGTTTGACGTGAATAACGCCCAAGCAAGTCTAATGCATTCTCTATTTATGGTAGGTATCGCTTTTTCAGGCTTGTTTTTAGGTTTTTTAGCTGACAAGTTCGGGCGCAAACGCACAATAATGCTCGGATTAGCGTTGTTTGCGGTGTCTTGTTATCTCTTTTTGGTGGGGTCGACGTTTAGCTTCATTCTTGGTTTGATCACCTTATCAGGTATCGCCGTTGGGATTTTTAAAACCGCAGCACTCGCGCTTATTGGCGATATATCTACTTCGACCAAAGAGCACACCGGCACAATGAATGGGGCAGAGGCCTTTTTCGGCGTAGGTGCCATCATTGGTCCTCTGATTGTCGCGTGGTTAATTCGTCAAGGCGTGGACTGGAAGTGGTTATATGTGCTAGCTGGAGTGCTATGTACGGTTCTCATGATAATGGCATGGAAGGTTAATTATCCAGACCATACAAAAGGCAGAAAAGCTCAAGAGCCAATTGATGTGCGCAGAAGCTTGAAATTACTTGGAGATCCATACGCGATGGGTTTCTCTATTGGCGCCTTTTTGTACGTCGCTGCAGAAAGCGCAATTTACGTCTGGATGCCGAGTTATCTGGTGTGTGACGCTGTAACGTTGAACGATACTTTTGCGTGCTACAGTGAAGGGCCAGAGCGAATGCTAGCAATGTATGCGGTTGCCGTTTTTTTCTCGCTTCGTGCACTGGGTCGTTTCGTCGGTATTTGGATGATGCAGCACTTTGATTGGTCGTGGGTTTTGTTGGTTTTTAGCTTTGCAATCATGATGTGTTTCATCGGTGGTTTGTGGGGCGGTCGGGACGTTGCCTTATACTTATTCCCCCTCACTGGCATTTTTATGTCTGTCATTTATCCTACGTTTAATTCAAAAGGCATAAGCTGCTTTCCTAAACATGAGCACGGCACGGTGGCTGGTGTGATCTTGTTTTTTACAGCAGCTGGTGCAGCGGCAGGTCCATTGGCAATGGGGATAGTGAGCGATGCGTACGGAGGCGATGCCAAATATGGTTTCATGGTAGCAACTGGGTTTAGTTGCTTGCTATTTATTGGTTTAGTATTTAACTATCTTAAGCGACCTACAGACCAGCGATTGGCCAGTATAGAACGCACAGAATATCAAGTCGTGAATAGTGATCGTGTTGGCTGATCGGCATAGTTCTCCCTGACTGTGCATGCTCAATTTTTACGTCACTCTTTGCTTGTTCTGACTGATATCAAAGACCCCGCGCTATAGCGGGGTTTTCAATTAACAAAGGAGTATTGTCTAAGCAACAAGCGCTTTTGTTTGATAGGTAAAAAAACCAGACTAGCGATATCTTAGTTTTTATGAATATTGCTCTATACTTATCAAACGATTCCCTGATTCATTGGTCTTATGGCTAAAGTAAATACACATCAAGAGTTACTCTCTCGGATTGAAGAGTTAGAACAGCAGAATCAGGAATTACGCAACGAGCAACTTATCTACCAAACGTTATTCAACAACACTCTTCATGAAATCCATCGCTGGAAACTGGTCAGGGATCCGGAAGGCAATATCCAAACTTGGCGTTTGCAAGATGCGAATTCGATCGCATTGCTAAATTGGTCTAAAAAGCGTGAAGATGTAATCGGCAAGACTACAGATGAAATTTTCCCTGCAGCCAATGCGACAACATTATTCATGCCAGTTGTGCAGCAAATCTTTGCAACCGGTAAAGCACACCTCTGGGAAGAATACTTTGCCGCCACCGATCAAACCCTAATGATGAACAGTGTGCCGATTGGTGACACCTTTATCAGTACTGGTTTTGATATCTCAGATCTAAAGCGCGCTCAAAGTAAACTTGAAGAAGCTAATTTGCGCCTAACCGAAGCGGTTAAAGCCGGTCGAGTAGGGATATGGGACTGGAATGTGCGCGAAGACAAATTGGTATGGGATGCCTTGATGTATGAAATATATGGGGTTAAAAATGATGCTGGTAAAAGCACGGTGAGATTGTGGGAAAATGCGTTGCATCCGGAAGATAAAGATTATGCTCTTCAGTCTCTTAATGAAGCTTTGCGAGGTGGTAAGTCATACGATATTGAATTTAGGATAGTGCGGCCCAATGGGCAAGTGCGTTACATCAAAGGAGATGCAAAAGTAATCAAAGACGCTGAAAATCGGCCGATTCGTATGCTTGGTACAAATATGGATATTACCGCGCGTCGCGCGGCTGAGATGGCGGTGGTGGCATTAGAAAAACGCAATCAGGCATTGTTGGACCATTCTCCCGTATGTCACAAAATTGTCGATTTAGATTTTAATTTGCGCTACATGAATGCCAACGGTTTTAGAATGTTGGGGCTTGAAATTAATGAAGAGCGTTTCGGTCGGCCCTATCCATTTAGCTTTTTCCCTGACGAAGCTAAAGTTGAAATGGTTAAAAACTTAAAAGCGGTGGTTGATTCCCATAAAACAGTTTCCTTTGAGTCTTTGGCTAAAAATGCACACGGAAACGATGCTTGGTTGTTTCATACAATCATCCCAGTGTTAAAAGAGGATGGCAAAACCTTAGATTACTTAACGGTTGTAACCGCAGACATCACAGAACAGAAATCCGTGCAAGAGCAATTGATACATCGAGAGAAAATGGATGCTTTAGGCGCACTAGCTGGCGGTGTGGCGCATGATTTTAATAATCAATTGGTTAGTATTTTAGGCTATGCAGAACTTATCGAGCGTATTAGCAGTGAACCGACTACAACGAATTATGCGAGGAAAATAATTACCGGAGCAGAGCGCTCCAGTCATCTGATTAAACAAATGTTGGCCTATTCGCGCAAACATCAGTTGCAAAGAGAAAATGTTGATATGCACCGCGAAATTGAGGAGGTCATAGACTTTATTTCGCATTCAATTGACAAGCGGATTTGTATATCAACACAGCTTAATGCATCTGAACACTTGGTGTTGGCAGATAAATCGCAAATTCAGAGTGCTCTATTAAATTTATGCTTAAACGCATGTGCAGCAATGAAAAACGGCGGTAATTTGCAATTAATAACTTGCAACAAGACGCGAGATGAAGATTTGATTTTGCAAAACGAAACGGATGGTCAGTTTGAACAATTTATTAAAGTCAGTGTTATAGATGAAGGTCACGGTATTTCTAATCAGAATTTAAAGCGTATTTTCGAACCCTTTTTCACCACTAAATCTGAAGGCGAGGGTTCTGGCATGGGGCTCGCATCAGTATACGGTACAGTTAAGTCGCACCAAGGCTGCATCGAGGTTTTTAGTGAGGAAGACCACGGGGCGACTTTCAATATATATTTGCCAGTGGGCAAGACTTGTAATAACAACATTAGCGATGAGAATTACAGCACAGAATCCAATGTGAGCGTTTCAGATAATCAACACTCGATCCTTTTGGTAGATGATGAAACGTCGATTTGTGACTTGTGTAATGAGCTATTAACGGCGATTGGCTATTTAGTTACTGTTGCAAATAATGGTAAGGAGGCGGTCGAGCAATATCAAAAAGCAGCAGGGGCTTTTGATTTGGTGATCCTAGACCTTTCGATGCCAATTATGAGTGGCAGAGATGCCTATTCCGAAATGCGAAAAATCAATCCTGATATTAAGGTGATCTTTTTCTCTGGTTACGACAAAGGGCAGTCTTCTGATTTACTCAAATTTAGTCAACAGCATTTGCGGTTCATTGAAAAGCCTTTTAATCTCAATAAGTTACTTGCTAATGTGAGGGAGTTGGTAATTTAGGTGCATTTATGGGTAAAAGTAGCCTCGTTACCCACTGTACTATCTAATATTTGATGTTGTATGACCCTCTGTTTTCAGAGGGTTAATCTAGAAAGTGGTGGAGCTGGCGGGATGTGACACTTAGTTAGTTCGCTCAAAATATACGTCAAATATAGCGTTGCCAGCAGGTTTATCAATGTCTTTATCAACAAAAGTGTGACACTAGAGTGTGACACTTTTGAATTCACTTTCGGTTTGCGATAATCAAAACGAAATTGCCAAAATCGCTAGGGTTTTCCAATGTTTGTCAAACGGTTACATACGTTGTATGTTTAACCAGTGAAATAATAAGCAAATCTATCACGTCACTTAAGCAATGATTTTCAAGGAGCGAATATGAAACTTGCCAATATCCTCAGCATCGTAAACCAAGTTGAAAAGTCCAAATTTATTAACGGAATCGATCGTATCTGCTCTGACGCGATGAAGTCAGATTCAAAATTAGCTGCCCGAGTAAACAAACTGGATGGGCAGATAAAAAACGCCACAAGCAATGACATCACGCAACTTTTCGATTTAGTCCGACCTTATTTTGCACAATCAGTGCGTGACCAACTGGCAATGCTCGGTGCCAGAGCTACTTTATTGACAAACATCATGAGTAGAGATGGGAACTGTATTGCACGAATTAATTGGCTAGAAACGCTTTACACAAAGGAATGGAGAGCAATCGACAACCGAGGTAAAGAGTTAAAGTCGACTTTGGAAGATGTGCAAGATGACGTGTTCGATGATGCCAAGCGCATGCATATATACCGAGCTTGTTTAGAAGAGGCATTCACAAATGATCAGAAAATTAATCGTGAAGCAAAGATTACCGACGATGAGCGTGGCATATTGAATGTACTTGCAAAGCAACTTGACATATCTGCTGATGATCAAGCTGCAATCGAACATCTAAGTGATCCGATTCCCAGAGATGGAGTGGCGGACGCGATAAATGCGTTACGGGAAATTGGCTTAATATTTGTTAGCAAAAAACGACATACGGTATATGTCGCTGATGAAATCGTTTCACTATTGCATGATATTCAAGGCAAAGAAATCGCTGACAAGCATTCGTTGCGAATACTGCGAACGCTTTCAGATGCTGAACTATCTGTGATTCTTAAAAACCACAGGAAGCCAATCAGAGGTGTCGAACGCGCGGATAAAATTAAAAACATCCTGAAAATGGGTATCAGCACGACGCAGTTACTCACCATTGACTTGTATTCGTCGGACACAAATATTAGTGACAGAAAAGAGCGCCTCAAACAGTTAATTGCAGACCTGAATCTTCCACTTGATAAACTAGGCACTACGTTAGACGAGAGGTGTGAGTTGATCATAGAGGCCTTGAATACTTGCAGTGAAGCTGAATTTAATGCGTTAAGCGCAACAGGATTCAAGGAACTGTTTGCTTCATTACAGAAACATTTCTCGACGCTGCCGAAGGTGTTGAAGCAAGAGTTTGAGCTTGAAGATCAAGATGAGTTAGACGTTGAAAAGTTAAGATCATTAAGTATTACACCTCACGATATTTTGTTTATGTTAAGCAATGACGACATAAAGCTAGTATCTGAAAGCATGGGGTTATCAAGACGCGGTAACACAAGGCTCAATATTTTGAATAGCTTTGCTGATGCAACGGATAAGTTGATCGAAAATTATGGCTCTCTCGCCCGCAGAGACCTGAATGCTCTCAAACAAGAAAATATCGATATTGCAGAAGCTGATTTGGGTTTGAAATTTGAAGAGGTGACAAAAGCGATATTCGAGCAGCTTGGATTGGATGTTGACGAAGACCTTAGAAGGTCGATAAACACAGCCAAGGATAAGGCTGATGTCATAATCTCACTCAGTGAAGATGATGTGATTGTTGGAGAAGCAAAGACTTGCAAAAACGGCGATTTTGCCAAGTATAGCTCCACATCAAGACAGGTTAAGGCTTACGTATCTCGCTGTGAGAGTCAGGGTAAGCGGGTGGCACAAGTACTAATCGTTGCACCAACATTTTCGGATGATTTTGTTGAATCAGCTGAGATGGATACAGAGGTCAATATTTCTATGCTGGAAGCAGACGGACTTAAGAAGATATTGGACGCGTATAGGGCTCGTCGAAATCCTAAGTTTTCTGCGAAGCTGTTCACGAAAGGTGGCTTGTTAAAAGCGGATTTGATAGCTAAAAATATTTAATCTAAATAGGTGCCTTTTCTATTGGCTTTTATGAGCTGGCGGGATGTGACACGTTGTCGTTTCAACTTATTTTAAATCAGTTGGTTATCCAGCAGGCTTTGTGGCCTCTTGTAATCTACGGTTTGCTGATTTACCCTAATCGAACTCTTTAGCGTTTTGGACTTGTTGACTTCCAAAAGTGTCAATATACGTCTTGTCTGGCGTTTCGCCAGACACTAATTTATTGGGTACATTTAGGGTTGCGAAAGATACTTTTCTCACGATCCTTCGTCCCTCACGAGCGTGAGAAAACTATCTTTCGCTTCCGACAGTAAAGAGTGAAATGCGGGCTTGAACCGTATGTTTAGGGAACGTTGGTATTAAATGGATAAAGACTTTGAAAACGCAGTAATTGATGAGTTTGGCAAACTTCGTTGGCAACGTTTCAAAGTCAATCATATTAAGTCTCACATTTTCATGTGTGGCGGAGAAGTTGATGGTGGAAAAGCTATTCCGCCAAGCTTGAGAGATAGATTGTGCAGTTTCTCGTCAGTACAAGAAAACAAATCTGTTTTTAACGCTACTATTCTGGCTGAATCTTTTAAAGATTACTTCAAAGAAAATATTTTTAACAACCTGTTAATGTTTGAAGACGCTATAGCAAGTATATCGTCTGTTATTTTGATTTTTCTTGAAAGTCCAGGCTCACTAGTAGAATTTGGAATGTTTGCTAGTAGGCCAGAATTCTATCAAAAGCTAATTATAGTAGCACCGCACCAGGATATTCAGAAAGAAGATTCATTTATATTTCTTGGTCCACTAGAACATATCAAAAAACACAGCGAATCTTCAGTTCTAGTTTATCCATGGCCAGACAATAAAATAGCAAAGTATGACAATGAGCATTTACAAGACCTATACGATCACGTTAATAGCAAGTTACAGAGCATACCTAAACAAAGTAAGTTTAATAAAGACGAGTCGGGACATATGTCCCATTTGGTTTATGAAATTGTAAGACTTTCATATCCGATTTTATTCGGAGAAATAGAAATGGCTTTAATGGCTTTAGATCTGGAACAGGATCAGACGCAAGTAAGGCGTCATTTATACATGCTTGAAAAGCTTAATTTTATTGCTAAATTTATTTACGGTACTTACACGTTTTACTACCCATTGCTCGATGCGCGCAAAGCAATTCAGTTTGGAAAAGATAAAAACGATAGGATTTTAGATTCACTGACAATTCAGATGAGCATAAACCAGTCTTATGTTCTCAATGAAACAGATCAGGCTAGGAAACGTCGTACAGCAAAAAAAGAAATCCGAAAGTTACTTGTGGAGCAACAAAAATGAGTATTTTTGATTCAATTGTTGACTCACTCTGCACGTCACCAGAACATTTAAGAAATTTTGCTGCTACATCTCCATACCGCTATAAGGTGTATGACATACCTAAGCGTTCAGGGAGTGGTAAGAGAAAGATTGCACATCCAGCGAAACAATTAAAATACATACAAAGACTAGCCGTGCATGAACTAGAAAAGTTTTTTACACCGCATGAGTCTGCTTTTGCGTATGTTAAAGGTAAAAGTATAAGAGATAATGCCAAAGTCCATGTTCGAAACGAGTATTTACTGAAAATGGACTTTAAAGATTTTTTCCCCAGCATTACGCCAGAATTGTTTTTCGCGCAGGTAGAAAAGCTAGGTACAACGTTTTGCGACGAAGATAAAGTGTTTTTGTCAAACATACTATTTTACAAGCTGCGGAGTTACAGCAAATTAAGGTTGAGTATAGGGGCGCCAAGTTCGCCATTTGTATCCAATATAGTGATGCGGGAGTTTGACATAAAGATTTCTGAATTTTGCAAAACTAAAAGCATTGCTTATTCAAGGTACGCAGATGACTTATGTTTCTCTACCAATATTTCTGGTTTATTGTTTGAATTACCCAAATTAGTGACTAAGACTTTAAAATCTAATGGCTATGCTGAGCTAAAAATGAATCGTTCTAAAACAGTGTATTCTTCTAAAGGCCACAATCGACATGTAACAGGTGTCACTTTATCAAATGACGAAAAGTTGTCAGTAGGCAGATCTAAAAAGCGAGAGACTATTGCTAGGGTTCATCATTATTTGAACGGGAGATTAACACCTGAACAGGTGGAATCATTGCAAGGCTACTTGTCTTTCGTTTTTCACATAGAGCCTGAGTTTAAAATTAGATTGCATAAGAAATACGGAAATGAAGCAATTGAGATGCTTCTATCCGAAAGAAAAATTGATTAGATGATTTAACTTTGATCGTTCATAAAAGACTATTTGATTTTTGGTTAGTAACTCTTATTGATATATTTTTGACCGATTGAGCATGAAACAAGCCACCATGTCTAGTTCTCACACCGATTTGATTTAGTTTGTCTGCTACTTTTCTTAGTGAGTACCCGGACGTCAACATTGGCTCAATTATCGGCCACAGTTGAACTGCAAATTTGTTTGCCTGAACGCGTGAAGATTCATTTCGTTGATTTGTCAAATCTCGTAAGCCCCCAAGCTTTGCACCTTTCATTTTTTTCTCCGCTAATGCAGCTTTTGTACGTAAACTTATGAAATCACGTTCTTGCTCAGCTAAGGCTGCGTAGATGTGCAATTGAAACTTGTCGGCGTTGGGCATTGAAGCCACTCTGAAATTGAGCTGTTTATCTTCCAGCAAGGAGGCAATGAAGGATACCTTGCGGCTAAGGCGGTCAAGTTTTGATACAAGCAATGTAGCTCCACTTTTCTTGGCATGCAATATAGCCTCTGTGAGCTTCTCTCGCGATGAATCGCTACCACTATGCACGTCAGTATATTCAGCTATAACAGAGGCCTCTGAGGTGGCATTCTGAGTGAATAATGCTATATCACGACGCTGCGCTTGAAGGCCTAGTCCAGATCTGCCTTGCTCCTTCGTACTTACCCTCAAATAAGCTACATATGTTTCCATTGACATACTCTCTCTGTAAAAAATAACAACGGTGGTTGTGCTTTTTACATCGTAGGAAATTGGCGTTGTTTTGTCGGGTGATTTTTGTAAAACTCCGACGAAGTGTTATACGTAAGGACGAATCTATTGTCAGCTACAGCTACTATATCTCGTGGTTTAGCGTTAGATGACGCGATCTTTGGGACAATGAGTCGAGTACCCTATATAAACCCATATTACAAAGGGTACCAATTGATCAATGATGATCAGTTTAAAGCTATAACAGATAAACGCTTTTTATATAAAACGCTTACTGTTGATGAAAGGCTGGGTCACTGCGTCAATTTCGCGTTGAGAGCTTATATGAAGGTCTTACTAGACTATGCTGATAAGCAAGCCGATCTGACTGTGCAGTGTATCACAATTCGACTCGGAGACGAAACTGTAGAGAAGCTTAAGGCTATTGACGCTGCCTTCCAATCAGAGGAACGCGTTGATAAACCCATAGAGTACCTTGGGCGAAAACTGCGTGAGAGAGTTTTCAAGAAAGTGAAAGCAACTCATTACTGGTTTGTCGTAGAAAAAAGTGAAGAGGAAGCAGATCACATACACATTTTAGTGGCGCTACCCAATGGCAGTGAATCAACTACTCGAGAGTTGTTAAAGAGTGTGTTTGGTACTGGTGATGCGGGAAGCTCATTACTAAAACCGTCAAGCATCGCGATTACCAATACCTATACTCGGGAGCTATATCTGAAGTATATAGGTGACGATGAAGGGCAACTGCGTGAGCTAGATGCTGAGTTACTGGCGAATCCATTGTGGAGCAAAGTTGAAAAGAAAACTGCTGCAGGGAAAGTCGTGAAATATGAGGGCGTAGAGAGTCACGGAATCGATATTGGGATCGCTGATTACTTAGCAAAAGGAACAGGCAACAATCTGTTTGAATCAAGTAGGTATAATTTCAGTGTTTCTTCAGCGTTGAGGAAAGAGTCTGCTCAATTGATTGAAGAACAATTGGAGTTAAATAAAGCATTGAAACGTAAGTGGAAGTCGCGACCCACTGCGGAAGATGTAGCCGCTAGAGTCAGGGAAATTGAAGAAGCAGCTCGCGAGGCAAGAGAGCGAACAGTGGAACGGAATCGATTGAGAAGGATCAAGCGCGGGTTGTCAGTAAAGTAACCCACTTAGCTAAATACGCGCGCAGCACAATATGTGTCATTCATACACGGGGTGTTACGACCCTGTTTCCCTATTTTTACCCCGCTGGTACCCCTATATTTTATGAAGTGCCAATTCTTATAGGTAAGTTGAATGTAAAGTCCTAGGTATAATACTTACGCGAGGTAGATACCGTCATTCAAAAAGTTCAGTGTCCTACAACGAACCTTATACTTGGGTAATTGACTCTTGCTGACCTGAATTAGCAGAGCTGGTAGATCATATTGACGCATAGTACGTATATGGGCTAACGTGAGCTGGTGGATTGCATATCACAAGGACTAGGTTGTTGATGTTTACAGCCTCTCGTAAATTTACAATAAATGGATATTCACATGGATGTAGTTTCAGCCATATTTGCGACGTACATTGACGCTGTTTCAAACAAGTTTCACGATAGGTTAACTGACCAGTTCGGTACTGAAGTTCAAGCTAAAGTGGTTCAATATAATGGCCATAGCATTTCCTATTCACATCAGTTGTGGCGCATTCAAGATAAGTCGGTGTGCGGAACGATAGACAACGACCTCAATCAAAAGTCCAGATGCACTCAGGCAGCAAAAGCCATGTTTAATGAAATGTGTATGTATTTACAAAGTAACCCTCAGTCAGGTTGGCGTTATACAAAAACCAAGAATATGTACTGTAATGCAGCTACAAATTATAAGCCTGTAATTGCAACCGTGTCGTTTGATGAGCAGAGCGATAGCAAGAAGAAGCAGGAAGCGTGCAGTGTTGCAACATTGCGTGTTATGGAGAGCGCTACGGCTGAAAATATCAAAGCACGCGATATTGCGTGTAAGTGAGTATGTTTGCGCTTTATTGACTGTTACAGGTAACTTCTTGCCCGTCATTCTCGAGTGAGTGGTACTAATAATGGGGGCCGGTCAAGGCGACGCAGGGGCGTTAAAGGACCGAATCATTTTGGGGTACAGTTCACTAGTCGCCATTTACGAGTATAAATTTACTACTACTGCTTTTTTGTGGTGCAGCTCAACCACATCAAAGGTAAGATACTAGCCTTGCTTAAATTAGGGCAAGTTAAAAGTGGATGCACGCATCGTTATACTAAGGATAGGGCTTAACGGATATGAAGCTTCTCAATATAGGCTTTTTTGTAATAACAGCAGTACTCTCTTCAAACTTCAGTCATGCACAAGATAAAGCTAGTTTACTTGAGCAATATAAAGCTGAAGCGAAGCGCCAGGCTGAAAGTTTCCCTATTGCTATCAACGAAAGGAATCTTCTGCGAAATGCATTCATAGAAGGAACAACGCATGTTTTTGAAATACAGGTCATTGATAGGCTTGCATCGGATATTAGCGACGGCGAGAAAGCAAAAATTGAAAAGCAGCTTGATGGGACATTGGGAGCCCTCTACTGTAAAGATGGGACCAATGAAAGCGTTCCCCGTACATTAGGCGTAGCCATAGAGTACCGCTATCTGGATAAAATGTTGACGCCATTCCAGTCTGTCGTCTTCAGTCAAAATAAATGCGATGGTGTTACAGCAATCACTATGACTGATAGAACCGAAGATGAAATCCGCGTTGAAATGCAGATCCGAGAGCTGATGAAGGTTGGCACTGGTAGTGTAGAAGTGTGCAAAGAATATCTAGGTACAGGCATTTTATCAGTCTCTTTTAGCAATGAAGGCCCAAACAGAGCGGTTATTTGGGTTTCAGACGAGTACATAGTAAATACGATAATGTTTACTCTGGATAAATCTCAGGTGATTGAGTTTAGGGAAACTCTCAATGAAGCTGAAATAAAAGCGGCAAGTGCACCTAATTTAGAGAATTTGAATTTAAGTTCATTTGGGGCAGGTGCAAGCAAGGTCAAGCTGTTAGGGAAAAAAGGTCAAGTATATGGTTATTTTACTTACGCACAAACGGTTGATAGGGTGTATCTATCCTTAGATGCAAAAACAATTAATCACTGCCTATCTCAGATCACACCTTTCTTATAAAACCGTAAAGAAAAAAGTTTTGGACGGATCCTGTTATTCAAGAGTAATACGCCCATTCATTTTGGGTTTGATAGAGGATTTCAACCCGCAATTGAAGAAAATTGGGAGCCCAGCGAGTAATTTCTCAGCGAGTAGCAACTTGTTAGGCTTCGCCTGCGCGAATTGCTTGCTCCCTAAAATATTTCGCCAACTCTTGGTTCGCATTCTCGAATGCTTCCTTATTTTTACTTTCTTGCTTTATGGATGCCCTCAAAACAGAGATTTCCTCAGAGGAATGAAATTGCGCCAAAATCTCAAGCAGTTTGTTATCTTCAAGGAGTTCTGTAAATGTACTTCTCGAAGAGACCAGTGAGCCACCATATGGCCTAGATTTATAAGTGTCTTCAATGATTTTGTAGAAAGCTTTCATTCTGCCTCTTCCACGCTCACTCAACGCCAAGTAGTTCCTATAGAGCGTTGAGTCTTTTTTAAAGAGACTTCCTTGGGATCGAATCAACTTTACGCACAAATGATACTGACCTGAATAGTATAGCCATTGCATCTTGTAGACAAAACGCTCCCTATCTAGTGGACTATAATTTAGCACTAACTTTTGAAGGTGGCAGAAAAGCTCATATAGCTCGAAAAAATTACGATGGCGGTAGCTGATGGATGGGTCAACCGGGCGGATAACTCGTCCATTGACCTTGGTTCTGCAGTGCCTTTCTAGATCGCGCTTGCCGAAGTGATACACATGAATTTTCTCCCTTACCTTCTCAAGAAGAATAAGCTCTTCAGCGGTGGCATACGTGTGAAAGCTGAGTACCTTGTTAGCTAGTTCATCAATATCTAAGGTCAGATCTTGGATATCTTCCCCCACAACAAGAAGAGCATCTTTTACGCGGGGGTCGTAAAGATAAGACTCATTAAGACACTTGTTCTGAAGTCCAAGTAGTATGTCATCTTCAGAAAGATTGCCTGCACGAATTTTTGACTGGAAGAAAGATGGACTATGGGTGCTATGACGCATAACCAAGTCAAACAACGAGAATAATTTTTTGTATGCGTCAAATAGCGCAAGCTCAACAATCGGCCTTAGCTTCTTTCTACGTTTTCGCTCTGGTAGATATGAGAATACCAACCAAAAAAACATTGCCGCGACCAATGAGAGCAAAATAGGGAGCAGTATGTTGCTTTGCTCAGCCCATGCATCAAGGGATGTGAGCCACTCTCGCGTATGGTCACGAATGATATCTGCCAGTTTTTCCGAAGACTCCATTTCCGTAATCCATTTCTTGTGGCCTTCACGCATTATTAAGCGGGGCGAAATTGTTGGCTAAAATCGCGAGGAACGAATCTAGCCAACTGTTTAGTGTCCGTTTGAGCAATTTGTTAGGTGAATATAGTACCAATGTAATTTAATACTTTATTACAATAAGTTAATAATGGCGCTAAGTATGATTTTGCAGCATCAATTTTATCCACAGCGGTTAAAAATGTGCCTATGACCAGCAAGAATGTCAAGAAAGCCATCCATCTCTGCAAGCTAACTTGTTGCCGCTGAATCACTCTATTATTTTCAGCATTAGCTAATTTTTCTTTGGTTAAAGTGAAATAATGAATCCCATTTCCTTTCATTTTGTATAGTGGATCAGGATCATGATTTGCTGAGATTTTTTGAATCTCTTTATCTTCTACACATGAATCTAAAATCCATTCCAGCGATTGTGATACTTTCTGATAAATTTCAATTTTCCCTAAGTAATGATTTCCGAAAATAAGCTGTGATAGTTCACTTTTTCTGAAAGTGCCTTTGCGCAAAAAATCATCACTATTCATTAGAGCTTCATAAATTTCGAATTTGGATCTAAGAGGTGTTCTTATTCTCCTGTGAATACGTTGCTTATTAACAAAGCTCTTAAACTTATAAAAAAGTATTTCTATATATATAAGCCTAAATTTTCTTAACAGGTATAGCCTAATTAAAGTAAGTAATGAGCATTTTCGCTCTCTTAAATCCCATAACCCAAAAAACAAGTTCACATCAATTCGTGAGTACATCAAGAAGTCAGCCGACAATAGAGTCGGTTGCCATTCAACATCATGTATGCTCTTCTTGACTCCAGCTAAAATATTGCCCCATCTCTTTCCATTTTTAATGGGCATAAATTCACATTTAATCTCTAATGCACCGCGACTGTTTTCTGGGATCTTGGAAATATCTTCATTCGTACCTTTGGGTATAAAAATATGGACTTCGTAAAAGTCATTTCTTTTAGCTTCATCCGAGGTCAGTGAAAATTGACTTGGGCAGATATGTTTTGAGAAGTAGCAAATTAAATGAAATCTAATATTGTTAATTAATAAATTAAACATCGGACCCCATAGCTAGACTTTGAAAATTCACATAGCGCTCCGTTTAAAGGGGACAAACATGCCCCGAGTGGGCGAATAAAAACTTTTGTTATATGCAATTACCGTATACATTTTTTTATCATATGCCCACAGATCGCAGCTAACCCCCAAAAGACAAATGAGAAAGCCACCATGCCAAATAAAGGGCCATATGGAAATTCGCGGTAAACTTTACTTTGTTCTGAAATGAGTGTCTCAAATACAGCATAAAAAATTGCAATTCCAGCTAAAGAGAAAAACAAGAATCCGATGAGCATAGTAAAAAACACGATTGGTTTTTGAAGTCTTTCAAATAGTAAACCAGCTAAAATAGCCTCAATTAAACCCACTTTTGCATCCTTGGCATATAACAATTTAATAGTGCGCAAATTGCGCATATTTCTATTAATCCTACTCTTGCTGTTATCCATAATGCCATGATTAGTAAGTTTCTGAAAGCCAGAGGATACTATGCTTTCGATGCAATAGCGGTATTTGCGATTTGGACAAAAGGGAGTGATTGGGTCGTTTTCCTGAATATGGGAGCAAACGTCTGTTTCAAACAGTCAATACAAAATTATTTACGCTTTGTATCCCTAGGTAGACGTCTAATTCATTGAATTTGTTACCACCGAGCAGGGAATGAATCTTGACCATTTTGACGTATGCGTATGTCTGCTTCACGTATATTGCCGAATCTGACAATTTCTCGATTATTAACGTAAGTAAATTTAAAAAGAACTATCCCTTACGTCTGTTCGTAAACCTTGAAAATGCTATCCCACTTAAATCATACTCATAGTCAATAGCATCCATATACTGCTTCAATGTAGCTATATCAACGCCGTGATTATAAACACGGTTTCTTGTCCCAATCTGCTCGTGACCAGTAAGGTAGTGGTGCATTGAATCAGGCAAATACTGACCACCTATTTGCGTTTTGTTCACTCGTGTAACGAAAGTATGGCGCATTGAATGAAGTGATACTTTGGAGCCATTCTCATTTGTTTTACCTATACCAACGTACTTTAAGAAATAATCGTTGAACCAGAGGGACGCTTTCTCCCCAATTGGTTTATTTTTCATACGATGAAGGTCATTCAGCACAAATTGATGTTCGCTTAAGCTAGATACGAAGTTCAAAAAGCCTGCATTAATTATAGTTTGGGGAATTGGTATGATTCTCTCAGACCACTTATTCTTTTTGCCTTTTTCTAATCCATTTTCAGCATGTTTTGGGTTGTGCCATTTGCTGTTTATGTCAAATACCCATGCTCCATCCATTTGGTAGATATCTTGTTTCTCTAGGCTTGCGATTTCGCCGACTCGCATTCCGGTAGTTAATGCAATCAATGGTAACCAAAAGTGAAAGTCCTTAGGCTTCTCTCTCGATCTGAGGTGGTCGCTATATAGATAACTACCAAGCATATTTTTGAGTTGTTGGGCATTGAACTCGGTTTTGACGATCTTGTTTGCCTCAAGCACTCTCTTACTGATTTTCAGGTAGCTAGAGTAGTCCTTTGAATTTAAATGCCTAGAGTGTATCCACGTTAAGAATGAGCGCACTGCTGAAAAGTGAGAGTTTAGGCCCTCAGGTGCTAAGACTCTCGCATGCTCTTGGGTAGCTAACTGTCCCCACCAATCTGCAATTAGAGCAGACTCTACAGGTCGTGATTTTGGAAACCTCACGTTTGCGGGAAGTTTTTCTAAGATTTCTCTATAGCGTTGAACATCTTTGCCCGAAATGCTTTGCGTGAGCGTCTCTAAGCCCATTATTTCGACAAAGCGCAATAAGTATAGTTTTTTCATAGAAAGCGTGCGAGGGCGCCATTCAGGCGCTTTGGTAGAAATATAGGTCTTAAGAGCTGATTTTAGCGTCTCGTTATCAACCGCATTGTCGTCATCCACGCGACCCGAAGAAGCCAGTGCATCAATGATGGCTGCACTTTTCTTATTGCGTGTAGACTGATGGCGTAGCTCTGACTGGAGTTGTCTATTTTGATCAGCTAACTCACTAAAGTGTCTGACTACCTGTCTCGTTCTTAATACTGTTCTCCAGTGTGGTGCGTTTTCAGAAACGCTATTTATCAGGAAATCGATTTCATTTTTGATTGCCTTGATCAGTTGAGCTTCCCGTTGATGATTCATGTCGTCGCTACCTAATAACACGCACTTAAAATTGTTGATGAGTGGCATGATATTGAAGTAACGAATTTTTGCTACACAGAAAAATTGGGTATGTAGCGAGAAGCGAAATTCTCTGCGTCCGCTTTTCCTAGGGCAAACAATGCGAATGTAGTAAGTGTGATTTCTGTTCGTTAGAAGGTAGGGAAGCTTCTGCATGTGTGACACCTTTGTGTGACACTACTCGCAATTTCCACAGTGTTGGTTGATGTAACCCTCTGATTTTCAGAGGGTTAATCTAGAAGGTGGTGGAGCTGGCGGGATTTGAACCCGCGTCCAGAAAGTGTCTACCGTCGGTACTACATGCTTAGTTTGTCATTTATTTAACCTCGTGGAACTCCGACAAACAGGATTTCCTTGCGGCTGGCCTGATACTATTTCGCGGTTCAACCTCAGACAAGTTTCCCTCGCTATCCTGCTTATATGACCTTCCGAATCCCCGCTAGCAGAAAGAGACTGAGGTGGAAGGGCCTATACCGGTTATTAAGCGGCTAGTGCGTAGTTTTCGTCGTTTGCGACTATTTAATTGCGGCTTTTTAAAGAGGCAAACCGCACCTCTGCATGCACCTAAAGCGTCTCAAATCCTGTCGAATCCTAATCAGCCCCAGACCGCATAGTCTAGCATAGGGTGGGGTTAAAATTCTAACGACTTTGAATCACGTAGCGTTATTTTTTGACGAATTGGCGCTTTTTTAAGCGCATTAGGAAAAGGCCTCCAAAAATAGCAAGTAACGTAAAGGCGGCTGGCTCAGATACGGGCTGTGCGCTCAATGATGTTGGGGCACCTGTTACCACTATGTTATCTAGGAAGTTACCCACTGTACCAGAATGCGGTTGTACCGAAGAGAACAATAACGTTGTCGTACTTGACGCCGCACGGAATGTGGCGTTGAAAAACGACCACTCTCCAACTATGTGATCGGTCATTATTTGCTCAAAAAAGTTCGATTGCCCATTTGATAGAGACACTTGGAAAGCTTCATCGTTTGAGCGGCGCGCGCGGTAGAAAAAGGATAAGTCATAAAGACTGTTTACCGTGGTATTGAAACTTTGCGCAATGGTGAATTGTTGACCGCTATTGGCGTGTGCATTTAGTTCTGCGAATTGAGTTCCGTCAACCGCTTTAACACCTAGGAAATCATCCCAGATTTCAATGTTGCTGCCTGTCCAGCCATTCACATCAGCAGAATAAAACCAACGCCAAGTGCCTGGATTAACAGCATTATCTTCAAAGCTACCATTAACAATTAGGTTGGCATTTGCCGTCGCTGCAATAGCGCTAAGCAATACAAAAGTACAAATCTTTTTCAACATGGATTTTAGACCTCAGACCAAAATTTGCGCGATCGTATCAAGTAGGTGAGGTCTGATAAGTATTAATATTCATACGTGTGTATTGCGGAGGGGAGCAGCTAATCACATCGTCGTTAATGCTTGGATAATCTTCGCTGCACTAACATTTTGACTGCTTTCCCAAGTGGTTCTTAACAATTGATTGAGCGCAGTGAACTGACGTTGCTGTGTTTGTAGTTTAACTATTTGCATACTGCTATTGGCCTTAAAGTCCACTTTGCCCCTATAGTAGTGCTATTCGAATTAAAACCCAGTATGTCTATGAGCGTAATTGAACAACCTTTTACCTTTGCCAGCGGTCTAGTTGTCAAAAATCGTTTAGTAAAAGCCGCGATGGAAGAAAATCTAGCTACAGCCCAGCAGTTGCCTGGTGATGAGCTACAACAACTATATGCCCAATGGGCAAAGGGCGGTGTAGGGATGATCATTACCGGTAATGTAATGGTTGATCATCTCGCTATGACGGGCCCAGGCGGCGTTGTATTAGAACAGGGAACGCCATTAGAGCCCTTTCAACAATTAGCTTCGATTGCACAACAAAATAACACTAAAGTGATTATGCAAATCAATCATCCTGGACGCCAAGTGTTTAAGAAAATGGGCGGTAAAGTGTTATCCCCCTCAGACGTTGCTTTGGATATGGGAAAACATTCCAAGTTATTTGCGCAGCCCAAGCCTATGAGTGAAGACGAAATAGCGGACCTAATTGAACGTTTCGCAACAACTGCTCAATTAGCTGAAAAGGCCGGTTTTGATGGTGTTCAAGTGCACGCGGCTCACGGTTATTTATTGGCGCAATTTTTATCGCCTTTAACCAACAAGCGCGGTGACCAGTGGGGCGGAGAGCTAGCGAATCGAGCGCGTCTATTGTTAAGCGTAGTAGCGAGGATCAAGGAGGTCTGCAATGCACAATTCAGCGTCTCAGTTAAATTGAATTCGGCTGATTTTCAACGCGGTGGATTTGACATAGATGATGCCGAGAGTGTGGTAAAAATGCTTGAGCCTTTTGCTATAGATTTTGTTGAACTCTCTGGCGGTAGTTATGAAGCACCGGCTATGCAAGGCCGCACCGCTGATGATCGAACACTGGCTCGCGAAGCCTATTTTTTAGAATTTGCACAGAGAATAGCCAAGAGCACACAACTCCCCATCATGACTACCGGTGGCATTAGCCGATTTGCGACTGTGCAGCGCGTGCTGCAAAGTGGCGTTTGCTTGGTGGGTATGGCGAGTGCACTGGCCTTTACGCCTGATTTAGTGAATCTATGGCGCGAGGATACCAGTACCCAAGGCATTATTCCAAAGGTTACCTGGCAGGATAAAACCTTAGCCGGATTGGCAACTATGGCGATTATTAAACGTCAGTTACGGCGCATGAGCAAAGGTCAGCAACCGTCATATACTGATTCACCCCTATGGAGTTTAGTGCTCGATCAGGTACGTTTGGCTAAGCTAACTAAACGTTATCGCCGTCGCTTTGCTGCTGAAGTGAAGTAACCGAATTCGATGCAGCGCGCAGTTTACGCGCTGTGTTTCATAACGCGCTCTTTCTGACGCGCCCAATCACGGTCTTTGACGGCATCGCGTTTATCATGCGCCTGTTTACCTTTAGCCAGATAAATTTCGACTTTAACCCAACAGGCTTTCCAGTACATGGCGGTGGCAACAATAGAGTAGCCTTGACGATCACGAGCGCCCATCAATTTGTCGAGTTCACGCTTATTTAACAGCAGTTTACGGTCTCGAGCAGGCTCACAGATTACATGGCTAGATGCCTGGTTTAGCGGTTGAATGGTACAGCCCAACAAATACGCCTCACCTTTATCGATGGTGACGTAAGTATCAGTAATACTGACTTTACCGGCGCGGATGCTTTTTACTTCCCAGCCTTGTAATTCAATGCCAGCCTCGAATTTATCTTCTAAGTGAAATTCGTGACGCGCTTTTTTATTCTTGGCAATAGTGCCTGGATTTGAATTTTTCTTTTTCATGGGCGCATTATACTGCAGTCAACGCTATTGTCTGCATAGTTTACGCATAAATCACAGACACTTGTGCACTTTTTCTTGGCGTCTTTCATGTTAAACTGCAACTCGTCAAAGGTATTGTTTATTGAGGTTTCATGCCAAGCATACAACGAAGTGCGTTAGTGGCATTCAGTGCTGAATCAATGTTTGAGCTTGTTAATGATGTCGAGTCATATCCTGAGTTTTTACCGGGGTGCGCGCAAAGTCGAGTCGAGAAAAAATCAGGCTCGATGATGCAGGCCTCGTTATTGATCGCAAAAGCAGGCGTTAAACAATGGTTTACGACGCACAATGAGTTAGTTGCGAATCAGCGCATAGATATGCGCTTAGTTGAAGGTCCATTCAGTCATTTAAGTGGTGCATGGCATTTTATTCCCCTATCTGAATCAGCCTGTAAAATAGAACTGAACTTGACCTTTGAATTCAGTAGTCGATTAGCTCAAGCGGCGTTTGGGAAAATATTCAATAGTATCGCCGCCAATATGGTGGATGCGTTTACCAAGCGCGCTAAGCAGGTGTATGCCTAATGACTAACAAGATCTCCATAGAAGTTGTTTATGCGCTACCGGAAAAACAAACATTGTTGCCGATTGAAGTTGCCGCCGGCAGCACAGTACAGAGTGCTATTGAACAAAGTGGTATTCTGGCAATGTATGCGGATATCGACCTGAATGAAAATAAGGTTGGGATCTGGAATCGAACTGTAAAACTCACAGAAACGCTTACCGCAGGCGATCGTATCGAAATTTATCGTCCATTAATTGCCGACCCTAAAGAAGTCCGTAAACGTCGTGCTGAAAAAGCCAAAGAAGAAGGGCGAGCTGATAAAGTAACTGGCGGTCGCCCTAACAAGCTAAGAAGCAACTGAACGTCTTCAGGTACTAGTATTTACGCCGCTGTAATCCGGTAGTGGCCAATATCTTGGCCGATATTTCCTCAATTGAGTATTTCGTCGAATTTAAAAACGGGATCTTTTCTTTACGATACAGGTTTTCGACTTCACGCAGTTCCATCCGGCACTGTTGAATAGAAGCATAGCGACTGTTGGCGCGTCGCTCGGACCGGATTTGATGCAGTCGGTCCGGTTGTATGGTTAAGCCAAATAGCTTGTTCTTGAAGCGTCGCAATGTTGGCGGCAATTTTAACATATCACCCATGTCTTCTTCGGTGAACGGGTAGTTTGCCGCTTTGATCCCATACTGCAACGCCAAATACAGGCTAGTTGGTGTTTTGCCGCTCCGCGAAACGCCCACTAATATAATGTCGGCTTCGTGGTAGTCCTTCAAATTCGAGCCATCATCATTCGCTAATGCATAGTTAACCGCTTCGATCCGAATATCATAGGTTGTTTCGTGAATGCTATGGGTTCGGTGCTTCTCTGGTTTTGAAGGAACGCCCAGCACTTTCTCTAATGGCGCGACGAATTGGTCAAGAAAGTTGTAATTGATGCCAACCGAGGTTGCAACGATTTTGCGGACTTCGGTATTTACGATGGTATAAAACACCAAAGGGCGTTCACCACTTTCTTGAAAACTTTCAGAAATTTTTGTTAATACTTCGTGAGCTTGTTCTTCAGTTTCAACAAAAGGGATGGTGACATGTTCGAGTTTTAGCGGGAAAAGTGACAGTAAAGCATGGCCAAACACTTCAGAAGTAATGGCTGTACCATCAGAAATATAAAACGCGGTGCGCACAACATCTCCTTAACATTGTTGTAAATTTATTACAGGTGGAAATTAAATTTTACTTTGATATCAACAGCATTCTAAAATCGCTGCCAATAATAAGCAGGCCTGCAAAGTTTAATAGAATGTAAGGCAGCAGTACTAAAAACACAAACCCTAAAATTTAGCAATAAAATAGCCGGAGGCTTCAGTAGTGCAAGAGTACGTACTTTGGTATCAGCAGTTAGGTATGCATGATGTGGGTAGAGTGGGCGGCAAGAACGCTTCTCTAGGAGAAATGATTTCTAACCTGGCTAATGCGGGTGTACAAGTGCCGGGAGGTTTTGCGACTACTGCCTCAGCGTTTAATGAGTTTTTAGATCAAAGTGGCCTTGAAAAGCGTATCCACGAACTTCTTGATGCGCTTGATGTGGATGACGTGAATGCGTTGGCGGAAGCGGGCAAAACTATCCGCGATTGGATCATCGAGACCCCGTTCCAACCCGCGCTGGAAGACGCAATCAAAGACGCGTTTAATACCCTACAAGGGGATGCAGGTGACCAAGCTTCATTTGCGGTGCGTTCTTCCGCTACAGCAGAAGATATGCCGGATGCGTCATTTGCGGGTCAACAAGAAACGTTTTTGAATGTTAAAGGCTATGATGCTGTCATGGTCGCCATTAAGCACGTATTTGCCTCGCTGTTTAATGACCGTGCAATTTCCTACCGTGTTCACCAAGGCTATGATCACAAAGGCGTAGCACTTTCTGCCGGTATCCAACGTATGGTGCGCAGTGACATCGCTTCATCCGGCGTAATGTTCACTATCGACACTGAAAGCGGTTTTGAAGACGTTGTGTTTATCACTAGTTCATACGGCTTGGGTGAAATGGTCGTACAAGGTGCAGTAAACCCCGATGAGTTTTATGTGCACAAGCCAACTCTAAATGCAGGTCATCCGGCCATTGTGCGTCGGAACTTGGGCAGTAAGTTAACTCAGATGATCTACTCTGAGGATATGGCACACGGCAAGCAAGTCGAAATTGTTGATATTGAAAAAGCACAGTCGATGCAGTTTTCGTTGACTGACGATGAAGTGATGGAGCTTGCTAAGCAGGCGCAAATTATTGAGCAACACTACAAGCGCCCAATGGACATTGAATGGGCTAAAGACGGTGTTGATGGCAAATTGTATATCGTTCAAGCACGTCCTGAAACGGTGCGTAGTCGCGAAGACATGCAAGTGATCGAGCGATACCAGCTTAAAGGTCAGGCCTCGATTGTATGCGAAGGTCGCGCAATTGGTCACAAAATTGGTTCTGGTCAAGCTAAAGTGTTAGCGTCAATTGAAGAAATGGACAAAATCCAGCCGGGTGATGTGTTAGTCACAGACATGACTGACCCGGATTGGGAACCGATCATGAAAAAAGCCGCAGCCATTGTTACAAACCGTGGTGGACGCACCTGTCATGCTGCAATCATCGCGCGTGAGTTAGGTATTCCTGCAGTGGTTGGTTGTGCCAATGCGACGGATTCAATCCAGACCGGTGATACTGTTACGGTGTCTTGTGCTGAAGGTGATACAGGTTACATCTATAATCAAGCACTCGATTTTGATGTGGTAACGTCACGTATCGATGCAATGCCTGATCTTCCGTTGAAAGTCATGATGAACGTGGGTAATCCGGACCGTGCTTTTGACTTCGCACGTCTGCCAAATGCAGGTGTTGGTCTTGCTCGTTTGGAATTTATCATTAACCGTATGATTGGTGTGCACCCTAAAGCGTTGCTCAATTTTGATGACCAACCTGAAGATTTAAAAGAAGAAATCTCGGATATGATCGCTGGGTATGCCTCCCCGGTTGAGTTTTATATTGAGAAGTTAGTCGAAGGTATCTCTACTATTGGAGCTGCTTTTTCACCGAATAAGGTGATTGTGCGTATGTCTGACTTTAAATCGAACGAGTACTTTAACTTGGTCGGTGGTTACCAATACGAGCCGGATGAAGAAAACCCAATGTTGGGTTTCCGTGGCGCAAGCCGCTATATCTCAGAAGATTTCCGTGATTGTTTTGCACTTGAATGTGAAGCGATTAAACGCGTTCGCAATAAAATGGGTTTGACCAACGTTGAGATCATGATCCCATTTGTGCGCACGCTGGAAGAAGGTCGAAAAGTTATTGAGCTACTTGCAGAACAAGGCCTCAAACAGGGTGAAAATGGCTTACGTGTGATCATGATGTGTGAGTTACCATCGAACGCATTGTTAGCCGATCAGTTCTTAGATATCTTCGACGGATTCTCGATAGGTTCTAATGACTTAACCCAGCTGACCTTAGGATTAGACCGTGACTCTGGGGTAATCGCACATTTGTTCGATGAACGTAATGAGGCGGTTAAAGCGTTACTTGCGATGGCGATCAAGGCCGCTAAAGCGCGCGGTAAGTATGTTGGGATCTGCGGTCAAGGACCTTCGGATCATGAAGATTTCGCCGCTTGGTTGGTCGAGCAGGGCATCGATAGTGTTTCATTGAACCCTGACACAGTGGTAGAAACCTGGCTTTATCTTGCCGAGAAGCACGGATAATTCAGATAGTTAATTTAACAAAGCCCCTGAACAGGGGCTTTGTTTTGTGTCTGTCTTTATTCTCAATAACCCGCAACGCTTTACGATTGTCGAATGTAGCGGTTTAGTGTAGGGTGAAAAGAAAAAATCTTGCCTGTGTATGAAAGATAATTCTCCTCAAGTGACTGCCAATGGACTGTCGCTTGATCAACAAGAACTGACCGGCTACCTCTACAGTCATTTACTCAATGGCGTGCTGATCACTGGGATCACCTATTTTTCCTTAATCTTTCTTTTTGCCGGTGAGGCACCGACTTATCTGCGTACGACGTTAGCGGGCGCTATGGGCGGGGTGCTGTTACTGCGCCTGATTGATTGGCTATATTGGCGGGTGAATCAAACACAGGTAGGTTATTCCAACGCCGCAAAGCTTAGATTTAAATGTCTGGCGACCTGCACTGCGCTGTTATGGGCCGGTGGCGCTGTAGTGTTATTTAACTATCAAAACATAGAAGAACGCTACTTTACGTTGCTTGCGTTAGGCTCAATGACCGGTGGGGCCGTAATTGTATTATCCGCCAGTCGCTATCTATCGTTGCTATTTCCAACTTGTTTATTATTACCGATCAGCCTTGTTGCGTTGTCTAGCTCTGAAGGTGAGTTGTTCAAAGTCGGCGTGCTTGGCCTTATATACTGGCTATTGATGATCAATGTGAGTCGACGCGCCGCAGAAATCACCCGCCAATCTGTTTTGTTTAAGAATCAACAGGTCACACTACGCCGACAGATAGAATCAGAACGGAACGAATTGGCCAAAGCGTATTCTCAACTGCGTCAGGCAAATCAACAGCTTGACGAGGTTAACCTAACCCTGGAAGACAAGGTTGCTGAACGCACCAAAGCGATTGAAACTTTGTCTAACTTAGATCCATTAACAAACCTTCTTAATCGCACAGCATTTTCTGCAGCCTTAACAGCTGAGCTTAATAGTGCGTCCGAGCAAGCGATCCTCTTTGTTGATTTAAACGGATTCAAATCCATCAACGATGCTTTAGGTCATCACGTGGGGGATTTGGTTCTGCAAGAGATTGCACAACGCTTAGATCAAATTATGTTGGCAGGTTTATTATGCCGTTGGGGCGGCGACGAATTTGTTATCGCGTTGCCTTATGCTGAGCGTGAGCGGGTACAAAAGTTTGCTCAACGCATATTGGATGTGGTGAGCGAGCCCCTTGATATTGCCGGAAACTCACTTAACACCGATGCCAGTATTGGTATTTCATTGTTCCCTGAGCATGACGACTCTCCCACGATTTTGGTGCAAAAAGCCGATGTTGCTATGTACAAACTCAAACGAGAGCAGGGTGAAGGGGTGTTGTTTTATGATAGCGAGCTTAAATCAGAGGTAGTCCAAGAACAAAAGTTAATTGCTGGGCTGAAGCAATCAATCAAGCAGCACCAAGTATTTATGGTTTATCAACCCATTGTGTATGCTGAGGGCGGAGATTTATGGGGCGTAGAAGCATTGGTTCGTTGGCAGTTTTATACTGACCTTGTTAGGCCCAACGACTTTATTCCGCTCGCAGAAAAAACCGGGTTTATATTAGAGCTGGGGCTTTGGGTACTTGAGCAAAGTTGCGTTGAAGTGCTACAGCAACCCTTGCTTGCAGGTAAGCACCTCTCGGTTAATGTTTCGCCACGGCAATTAAGCGGTGATCAGTTTTTACCGCGGCTTAAGCAAGTATTAACGCGAACGGGTTTTCAGGCACAACAACTGCATTTGGAAATTACTGAAACTGCGTTGATGGAGAATCAACAACATATCCTGCATACGCTGAATGAAATAAGAGCGCTTGGCGTTGGATTGTCGATTGACGATTTTGGTACCGGTTATTCAAACTTTACTCAGTTAACACGTTTGCCAGCGACCACCATTAAAATTGACAAAGCCTTTGTGGATCCTGCGAGTAGTTTTCAGGATGTGATTGTGCGAGCGTCACTTTTTATCGCCCGTGAGTTTAAATACCAAACGGTAGCCGAAGGGGTTGAAACTGAGGCTCAAGTCAACTACTTGCGTGATAAACAAGTGACCTTGTTACAGGGATATTATTTCGCTAAACCCATGCCAGCTGATGAGTTTCCGCAATGGTACGCAGAGTATTCTAAAGGTTTGACTAGCGCCGACTAAGTAGCCATGCGTCGAGTTTGCGTGCGCCGAGTGTCATTCCGCGCTGGGCTTTGCGTAACCACTTGCGCGGCAGTGCATGGTCGATGCTGAGAAGGACCAAGCCAATTAACACCAATAAAATTGACCCAGGCACAATAGTAAAAATCACGCCTATCGCGAGCAAACTAGCACCAATGGTAGTACGTAGGGTTTTTGCTAACATATCTTCTCCGTGTTAATACCTCACCATAGCAGACCCTTATTACACCGTTCGAGCACAATTATGTTAGTAAATATTTCCGCAATGTCGCTCAATTGCTGTATGGCTTCCACAGCTGTATTGATCCTAGGAGGCCTGCTCCTTAAGTAGGTTGGCAATTTGTGTGATAAAGGAGCGTGTCCAAACTACGCATTACTTTGTTGTCGCGCTAACAGGCGAATACTTTTCTCCTGGCGCGTCAATCCGCACTAAATCGAGTAAAAATGTTCAGCAAAGCGTTGCGTGCTTTAGTATACTTTGCGCTCGTCGTTTTAAGGAGTTAGTCGCTTGATTTTGCCCGTTGTGCCGCCTGAAAGTAGTGTCGCTAGTGAATATATGGCGTACTTAGATGCGTTGCGGAATTCTTCTTTTTCAGGTGATATTGAGCATAGTTATTCTAGCCGCCTCGCTGTCGCGACGGACAATTCCATTTATCAGGCGATGCCGCAAGCGGTCGTGTATCCACGTAGTATTGCTGATTTGCAACGCGTCGGTCAGCTTGCCAGTGAGATGCCAGCGATTAAGTTTTCTGCGCGTGGTGGTGGCACCGGTACCAATGGCCAATCATTAACGCACGGTATTGTTGTTGATATCAGCCGTTATCTCAATCAGGTGCTTGAGATTAATGTTGAGGAGCGTTGGGTAAAAGTTCAAGCCGGTATCGTCAAAGACGCATTGAATGACTTTCTGCGTCCTTATGGATTCTTTTTCTCGCCGGATCTCTCCACCAGTAATCGCGCTACTTTGGGCGGAATGATCAATACCGATGCTTCGGGCCAAGGCTCTTTAGTCTACGGCAAAACCAGTGATCATGTGCTTGGATTGACTGCTGTACTGGCGAATGGTGAGGTGCTAAAGACAGCTCCGCAGAGTATTTCTGACACACAAACATTTGCGCTAACAGATACTGTTGGTCGTATTTATCAGCAGGTTATTGATAGTTGTGTTGGGAAGCGTGACGCAATAATGGCAAAATTTCCACGTCTAAACCGCTTTCTCACCGGCTACGACCTAGAGCATGCGGTAGATACTGACTTAGCACACGTTGACGTTACCCGCCTCCTTACAGGCTCCGAGGGATCTCTGGCATTCATTGCAGAAGCTACACTCGATATCACCCCAATCCCAGCCTATAAAGCGTTGGTAAACATCAAATACGATAGCTTTGAGTCGGCCTTGCGTCATGCGCCTGCTATGGTGGCAGCTAACGCCACATCGGTGGAGACCGTTGACAGCAATGTGCTCGATTTAGCCCGTACCGATATCATTTGGGAAAGCATTAAAGATTTGATCAGTGACGTGCCAAACAAAGCCCTACTCGGGCTCAATATGGTCGAGTATAACAGCGAATCAGAAGAGGAAATCACTACTCGTATCAATGCGTTATCAAAAGCATTGGACGAAGCTATTGAACAGCAGTCTGCAGGCGTGATTGGCTATCAGATCACCTTTAACGGCGCTGATATAAGCAAAATCTACGCGATGCGCAAAAAAGCGGTAGGACTGTTAGGCAAGACCAAAGGCGCGCGCAAGCCCATTGCATTTGCCGAAGATACTGCGGTACCTCCAGAGAACCTAGCTGATTTTATCTTAGAGTTTCGTGCCTTACTCGACAGTCACCAGTTACATTACGGCATGTTTGGTCATGTGGACGCTGGCGTTTTACACGTTAGGCCAGCGTTGGATATGTGTGATCCAGAACAAGAGAAATTGATGCTCCAAATATCTGATCAAGTCGTTGCTTTAGTGGCAAAATACGGCGGTCTGATGTGGGGAGAGCATGGCAAGGGATATCGCAGTGAATACGGGCCGGCATTTTTTGGTGAAGAGCTGTTCACGGAATTACGTAAGATAAAGACCGCGTTTGACCCACACAATCAAATGAATCCAGGCAAAATATGCACGCCGATGGATTCGTCAGAGCAACTGGTGCGGGTCGCAGATCCAAAACGTGGTCATCTTGACCGAACCATCCCCATTCAGTTCAAGCAAGCGTTTGAACCCGCTATGAGCTGTAATGGTAATGGCCTATGTTTTAATTATGATGTTACTTCTCCCATGTGCCCGTCGAGTAAGATCACGCGCGATCGACGTCACAGTCCGAAAGGGCGTGCGAGCATGATCCGTGAGTGGTTACGGTTATTGGCTAGGCAAGGAGTAGATGTTGCAATGTTGGAGCAGCAATCATTCAGTACTTCAATATGGGAACGATGGGTCAATACCCGCAAAACTCCCAAAGACGCAGACTTCTCCCACGAAGTTTTGGAAGTGATGGACGGCTGTTTGGCGTGTAAATCCTGCTCCAGCCAATGTCCGGTGGGCGTTGATGTGCCCGATTTTAGAGCGAAGTTCTTAAGTATTTATTATCAGCGCTATATGCGTCCGGTGAAAGATTACTTTGTAGCCAATGTTGAACGCTTAGCCCCTCTAATGGCCGCCTTTCCGCGTTTGTTCAATGTATTGCAAGGCAATAAACTCAGCCAATGGCTACTTACTAAAACCATTGGCTATGTGGATACGCCTCAGCTTTCCAGCCCCAATTTAAAGCAGCGCGTCGAACACCTTTGCGACGCTTATGAGTTTAAGCGCTTTGCGGGCATGTCTGCAGAAGAGCGCACTCAGTATGTGTTTATTGTTCAAGACCCTTTTACCTCGTTTTACGATGCAGAAGTTGTCGCGCATTTTGCTGAGCTAGTACTAGCACTTGGATTAAAGCCAGTGCTTATACCCTTTACACCCAACGGTAAGCCGCAGCATGTTAAAGGCTTTTTAGATCGATTCGCACGCACCGCACAAAAAACCGCGAAGCTTTTAAATCAGCTCCATACGTTGGGTATACCCATGGTTGGAGTTGATGCATCGTTAGTCCTTTGTTATCGCGATGAATACAATAAAATTCTCAAGGACAAACGTGGTGATTTTGCGGTTTTAACTGTTCAGGAGTGGCTGATAGACGCAGTCGAACAAGTAGAATTTGCAAAAGTGCAAGTGCAATCACCAGCGATTAGCTATCGATTATTAAGTCATTGTACTGAGAAGACCGCTCTGCCTGCGTCTGAGCGACTTTGGACAGAGATATTTGCTAAACTAGGACTAACGCTAAGTGCGACAGCCGTCGGGTGTTGCGGCATGGCCGGAACCTACGGTCATGAGCAACAAAATTTAGCCAATAGTCAGGGGATTTATAACCTCAGTTGGGCCCCGATTGTGGGTAATGCCAATCCAGAAACAATTTTAGCGACAGGGTATTCTTGTCGCAGTCAGGTAGGTCGCTTTGCCGACTTTAAACCGCTTCATCCATTGCAAGTGTTAGCACAACACTTGCGTCAACAATCAGTAGGATAGTTATGCAACAACAAACACCACAAAACCAACAACAACTCGGTGAATGGGCGAAGGAACAATTCCAAAAAGCCAACAAGCATTTGGCGGAAAATGGCTTGTTATTTGAATCTGTTGTTGCCGAAGAAAGCCGCTATTTAGCGCCTTTAATTGCGGTTTGGAAGATCAATACCAGTGATAGTAAACAATTATGGGTGGTAAGCGGTGATCTGCCTGTTGATTTTATTCCGGCCTCAGTAGCCGCTGACGCTCGTGCGGCGTTAAAACATTTTGCCCTAAAATGGCAATTGCAAGCTGAGAACATTCGCTTGCAAGTCACCAATGATAAGACCCAGCTTGATTATGCGACCTTGCTGGAAGCTCGCGCTGAAAACTTGTTTGAACTCGAGGGACAAGATCGTCTTTGGCAGCAACAGTAGATCTTTAACACCTTAACGGCGTGAAAAGGTTTAATCGAGAGTGTAAAAGCCACAAGAAATTAACTCACCTAAAAGTTGAGATAATTCAGCGTCTAATTCTGGCTCAGTGGTGGTATACATTGTGTGCTGCGGTTGATTTAACAGCGGTTCGAGATTAGGGCGTAACGACATAGTAGCGCCCATTTTCTCACCATTGATGAAAAACCAGAAAACAGAACCCGACTGCTTATCTGCATAAATAGGGCGCAGACCCTCTCGGCGATTCAGGGTTAATCCAGAAACCAACGACTGTGCAATAGTCTCTTGCGCAATCGCTTCTCCCTCAGTATCAATGTGCTGCACGCTCAATGCGGCTAGCAGAGCCGTAGTTACAGCCTCTGAATTGATGGTCGCGCACATTTGCTGCTTTAGACGGCTAAGTTCCTCTGCTGATACCTGTGCGGGCAAAGTGGCAAATTGGGGGCTTGGATCCTGGTAGCGTTGGTTAGCAATCGTCTGTTGCATGATCCCGTCAAGAACCGCTCCAAATAAAAGCTCACTGTCTGGTGCACGGTACCCGACGGAGTAAGTTATCGCATCGACTAACGTTTCACCTTTATGTGGCCAATTTGGCGGAATGTAAAGAACATCGCCAGCTTCACAAATACAATCAATTACCGCGGTAAATGGTGGGACGTGGCGTAGACCGTTATTGATCACCTCTTTTTCACTGGAAGGCATACCTACTTGCCATCGGCGCTGACCCTTGCCCTGCACTAAAAATACATCATACTGATCCACGTGCGCTCCAACACCTGCACCGGGCACGCTAAAACTGATCATGACATCATCTGAGCGCCAATAGGGAATAAAATCGAAGGCTTGAGCCAATGCATCTATCGCAGGGAAGTCCCGGTCGGTCGCTTGGACCAATAAACTCCACTTGCCTTGCAAAACGTGGTTAAAGTCTTTGAATGGCCCTTGTTGAGTATGCCATTCACCAGTATCTAATTGGCTCACAATGCGACTATCGACATGTTCTTCCTGGCTTAAGCCTGCAAGGTCATGTTCGTCGATCGGATCATCAAACGCGGGTAGCAAACCACGTAATAAGCAGGGTTTCTGTTGCCAATAGTTGGTGAGAAAGTCAACGCTATTAAAATCAGTTCGGATCACGGTTTGTATAGGTGGATGATTGTACAAAGTTCAGAGCTTAACACAGAGACTTTATGTTTGCTGCGACAACTCCATCCAGCCGTTTAGCCTGAGCGTGACTGTCGCTGAGCAGCCAGTAGCAGGTCACGATACCTAAGCCTTTTAATGCTTGTGGACCTCGTCGACTAGTCAGCAACTGCGCTTTTACTTGTTGATAGGTTACCGGACAAATCTGTATTTGATTAGGTATACAACTGTGTTCCAAGCGAGATGCGAGCAGCATTGGCTTTCCCCACAAGTCGTAGCCTAACATTTTTCGCCCAATGCGCCCGGCGACAACTTCACCCGTGGCGATACCAATGCGCAAATGACACCGGTCAGTGTATTCCGTGATGGCTTGGTTAAAGTAAGCTCTTATCGCTAATGCACAAAGACATAACGCTAGCGCATTTTGCTGCTCAAGCGCTTTTTGATCGGTTTGCGAGCCTATACATGCTAACCCGCTGGCAACAATGTATTCATCACCGTTGGTTTTGATGCGGTATAGACCATATGAGTTTACTAGCCGATCAAATTCACAATAAAACTGATGTAATAAGGCGTGTTGTTCTGCGGCATTGCGCTGGTTTACTAGGTCGCAAAAGTTGCTCATGTCGATAAACATTACCGCGATATTCTGCAATTCTTGATACAGAGTCGTCGTTTTAAAAGCGCCACTTTGGATATGCGTGTGATTGGTTTGGCGAGTGAGAGACATTTGACGGCGACGCCCCCTAATATCATGCTGAGCGCGGCGTATTTGATCAGCGCAACAAGCACTTAGTAGAGCCACTAGCACACAATTGTTAGCGGTCAAGAGTAGGGTAGTGACAATCCCAAAAGCAAATTGGGTATGCAGTATTTGCCACTCTACAATAGCAAAAGCGCTTACAATGGTTACTAAATAAAACTTATGCGATCGAAGGTCTTGCAGTGCTGCGAAGCGATAACCCAACAATGCCAGCACGGTACACAAATAAAACAAAGCATGTATTAGCCACAACGTCGGAAATACAGTATCTGTGTGCACAGCGGTTACAACTTGAAAGACAAAAACCAACAAAGTAATCATGATGAATACTGATTTTGCAGGCAAATGTTTAACGAGGGCGCTGGAGCGGGCAATCTGCTCCCTATTGCTCAATTGCAAGCGCAGCAGTGATCTTACTGTATCGAGCATAGACTATCCTTAGCCAACCTGAGTTAGCTAAGGATAATCATTAATTATTAGCGTGGTAACTGTTCGGATAGGCTAATTGCATCGCCGATGTAATTAGCTGGGGTGAGGGCTTTGAGTTCTGCTTTTGCGGTCTCAGGCAATTCAAGCCCATCAATAAAGTCAGCAATGATCTGCGCATTAACCTTTTTACCTCGGGTTAACTCTTTGAGCTTTTCGTACGGCTTTTCGATACCGTACCGACGCATTACTGTTTGGATTGGCTCAGCCAAAAGCTCCCAATTATCATTGAGTTCGTCCAATAAACTTTGTGCGTTAACTTCTAGCTTGCTCATGCCTTTTAACGTGGCGTGATAAGCAATTAAAGAATAGCCCAAACCAACTCCAAGATTACGCAGCACGGTCGAGTCAGTGAGGTCACGTTGCCAGCGTGATACCGGCAGTTTAGCCGCCAAATGTGAGAATAGGGCATTCGCAAGGCCTAAATTGCCTTCTGAATTCTCAAAGTCAATCGGGTTAACTTTATGCGGCATGGTTGAAGAACCAATTTCACCAGCGACGGTTTTTTGCTTGAAATGACCAAGGGCGATATAACCCCATACATCGCGGTCAAAATCTAACAGAATGGTATTAAAGCGAGCGATCGCATCGAACAATTCGGCAATGTAATCATGCGGTTCAATTTGTGTCGTATAAGGGTTCCAGTCGATACCCAAGCTAGTAACAAAATGCTCAGCAACTGCGTGCCAGTTGATGTCAGGGTAAGCAGACAAGTGTGCATTGTAGTTGCCCACCGCACCGTTGATTTTACCGAGAATTGCTACCTCAGCAATTTGTTTACGTTGACGCTGTAATCGATAACTAACATTGGCGAACTCTTTACCCATGGTGGTCGGGGAAGCTGGCTGGCCGTGGGTGCGGGCCATCATTGCCACTGGCGTTAAGTCTTTGCTCAGCGCTTGCATTTCAGCAATGATTTTATCCAGCATGGGTAAAACGACTGTACGGCGAGCCTCTTCCAACATAAGAGCATGAGATAGATTATTAATATCTTCCGAGGTACAAGCGAAATGAATAAACTCAGTGACTGCTGCTAATTCAGGTACTGACTCAACTTGTTCCTTAAGAAAATACTCCACCGCTTTAACATCGTGATTGGTGGTTTTTTCGATTTCTTTGATGCGCTCAGCATGACTCACTGAAAAATTATCAACAATGGCATTCAGATGCGCATTAGCCTGTGCTGAAAACTCAGGAACTTCTGCGATACCTTCTAATGTTGAAAGCAATTGTAGCCAACGAACCTCTACGATAACGCGGTATTTTAGTAGGCCAAACTCACTGAATATACTTTGTAGCGGCGATGTTTTACTGGCGTAACGTCCATCAATTGGCGAGATTGCGGTAAGTGTTGAAATATCCAAAGTCGACTCCGATTCAGTTGATTATACGTAGCGCCTGCTGGGCTGCCGCGATGATAGATTTACGTTTAAATAAGATGTTACGGCGTTTACCGCCCATTTGACGCCACATAACTGCTGCGCGCACACCGGCCAATAACAGCGCTCGTACGCGTTGTTGATTGAGCGGTTGACTTAAATGCTGTTGCTGACCAGCGATCTGAATACGTGGTGCCAAAGGACTAACAATATCGGTATAAATGCTGGCAAGTGAAGCGATGATCTGGTGATTGTCGAACTCAACATGATTGAGTTGGCGTTGCACATGGGAAATACGCTCGCCTAATTGCGCCATAGCACGGGAATTTTTAGCCAGTTTACGTTCCAACCCGAGGATGCTGGCAATATAACGCGTTAGCTCAGCGTCTTTATTGCCTGGCTGATTATGGAGTTGCGCAACAATGGTCTGAAAGCCGAGTTTAAGATTGTCGAGGGCGCCAAATACCTGTTGTGGGCTTTCAGGGTTGGTAACCAAAATACTGGATAAGCTGGCTTCAGTCGCTTTACTGTCGAACTCGCCCTGTCGCGCAATACGCTGAACGAGTGCAGCGGCTTGGCAAACCCCAGCAAGTGCAAGTTGTTGTTCTATTGCAGGCACTAACATTTATCGAATATAACTCTCTATAATGCCGCCACCGAGGCAGACTTCTTGTTGATAAATCACTACAGATTGACCTGGCGTGACCGCTTTTTGTGGGCTATCAAACATGACCTCAATGTCACCGTTAGGCTGTGGCGATACCATCGCCGGTATGTCCTGTTGGCGATAGCGGGTTTTCACAGTCACTCGCAGTGGCTCGGACAATTCTTGACGCGCAACCCAATGCATTTGCTTGGCAATTAAGCCGTTGGAAAACAAACGTGGATGGTCGGCGCCCTGGCCAACAATCAAGGTATTGCTAGCGACATCTTTGTCGACCACATACCAAGGCTCATCACCATGGTCACGTAGCCCACCAATATGCAAGCCTTTGCGCTGGCCTAAAGTGTGGTACATCAGTCCTTGGTGTTCGCCAAGGTGTTCACCTTCTGCACTGACTATTGGTCCAGGCTGTGCGGGCAAATACTGGCTTAGAAAATCACTGAACTTGCGCTCACCAATAAAGCAAATACCTGTACTGTCTTTCTTATCATGGGTGACCAAACCGATCGCCGCAGCAATTTCTCTCACTTGTGGCTTTTCGATATCCCCAATTGGGAAAAGGGTTTTTGCTACGTGTTCGTGACTCAAGGTATAGAGGAAGTAACTTTGGTCTTTGTTATCATCCTTACCGCGCAGGAGTTGAAACTTACCGTCAATTTCGCGCCGTCTCACATAATGCCCAGTAGCAATATAATCGGCGCCTAAGTCTTCGGCAGCAAACTCTAAAAATGCCTTAAATTTTATTTCTTTATTACACATGATATCCGGGTTAGGCGTTCGCCCGGCTTTATATTCGGCGAGGAAGTACTCAAATACGTTATCCCAATACTCGGCAGCAAAATTAATCGTGTGTAAATGGATACCAAGTTTATCCGCAACGGCTTGCGCGTCAGCTAGATCTTCAGCCGCTGCACAATATTCGTCATTGTCATCTTCTTCCCAGTTCTTCATAAAGACGCCTTCGACCTGGTAACCTTGTTGTTGCAGGACGTAAGCTGAAACAGAAGAGTCCACACCGCCAGACATACCAACAATGACTTTCTTGGTGTGCGGCTCGGCAACATCTGCAACCGGCATTGGACAGGGAAGAGCGTGCTCTGACATGACTACCTTTAGGCTAAAAAAGAAAGGCGCGAATTTTAGCAGAAGCCTCGCGCTAATTCGATACTGTTAGAGCATAATTTGCCGGTATTCACCGCTATTTAACCCATCTAAGGTCCAATTACCGATCCGATAGCGGATCAGACGTAGAGTGGGATATCCGATATGCGCTGTCATGCGTCGGACTTGACGATTTTTACCTTCGGTCAAGGTTATCGCTAGCCAGCTCGTTGGAATACTTTTACGTTCGCGGATCGGCGGTGTCCGAGGCCAAAGCATGTGAGGCTGCTCAATCACCTCTATTTTCGCCGGTGCGGTCAGGCCATCTTTTAGTTCCAGCCCTGTTGCAAAGGCTTTTAAGCTGCCAGTATCCGGCACTCCTTCGACTTGTGCCCAGTAGGTTTTAGATGTTTTGCGCGCGGGGTGACTGAGTTTATGTTGCAGTTTACCGTCATTGGTTAGCAACAGTAGTCCCTCTGAATCTCTATCAAGGCGACCCGCTGCATACACTCCCGGTATATCGATGAAATCTTTCAACGTTTGCCGCTGTTGGTCATCGGTAAATTGTGACAGAACATCATACGGCTTGTTAAATAGAACAACTTGTCTAGAGTTATTGGATAGTTTGCGCATGTGCACCTGCTTTTTTCTCGAAGATTTATCATACGCGAAGCGCACCTTGATCAAAAATGCTTTATACGACAATGGTATGACTTGTATATCTTACATATGCCCATATACAATTGAGCGTTTAAGCATTTCTTAATTAATCGGCTCAATGAGCCAAGTTGAAGAGGTTCAGAATGACCACATCAAAGTCTAAAATCATCTACACGAAAACAGATGAGGCGCCACTCTTAGCGACATATTCATTACTCCCGATCATTAAAGCCTTCGCGGGTACTGCAGATATCGACGTTGAGCTTAGTGATATATCACTGGCAGGGCGTATCTTAGCTAGTTTTCCTGAATACCTAGAGGAATCTCAACGTATTACAGATGCGTTAGCTGAACTTGGCGAATTGACCCAACATCCAGACACTAACATTATTAAACTGCCTAATATTAGTGCTTCTATCCCGCAGCTTCGCGCGGCGATTAAAGAGTTACAAGGCAAAGGTTATGCCGTTCCTAACTTCCCTGAAGATCCCAAAACAGACGAAGAAAAGAAAATTAAAGAACGTTACGGTAAAGTCCTAGGCAGTGCCGTAAACCCCGTATTGCGAGAGGGTAACTCTGACCGTCGTGCACCAACGGCAGTTAAAAACTATGCCAAGAAGCACCCGCACTCCATGGGAGCCTGGAGTCAGGCTTCACAAACCCACGTAGCACACATGCGTGGCGGGGATTTCTATTCGGGTGAGAAATCCATGACGGTTGAAAAAGCGGGTCATGTACGCATTGAATTCGAAGATAAGAATGGCAATAAAAAAGTATTAAAACCGCGCGTTGATTTATTGGCCGGCGAAGTAATCGATGGCATGTTCATGAGTAAGAACGCATTGTGTAAGTTCTTCGAAGAGCAGATTGAAGATGCCCGTCAAACCGGTGTGCTTTTCTCATTGCACGTAAAAGCAACCATGATGAAAGTGTCGCACCCCATTGTGTTTGGGCACTGTGTAAAAGTTTTCTACAAAGATTTATTTGAAAAATACGGTGAGTTATTTGATGAGTTAGGCGTAAATCCAAACAATGGTTTGGGCAGCGTTTATGACAAGATTTCTACCTTACCAGAGTCACAACGTTCTGAAATTGAACGCGACATCAATAAATGCTACGCCGACCGTCCGTTGCTTGCGATGGTGAATTCAGATAAAGGTATTTCAAACTTGCATGTACCAAGTGACGTTATTGTTGATGCGTCTATGCCTGCTATGATCCGTAATTCAGGTCAAATGTGGGGGCCAGATGGTAAGCCGAAAGACACTAAAGCCGTGATCCCAGAAAGTACCTATGCAACGATTTATCAAGAAGTGATCAACTTCTGTAAAACCCACGGTGCATTCGACCCAACGACCATGGGTACGGTACCGAATGTGGGCTTGATGGCTCAGAAAGCTGAAGAATATGGCTCGCATGATAAAACTTTCGAACTCGACGCTGATGGAACCGTACGCATCATTGATCAAGACGAAAACGTATTGATTGAACATCAGGTTGAAGAGGGCGATATCTGGCGCATGTGTCAGGCTAAAGATGCGCCGATCCAAGACTGGGTTAAGCTTGCGGTTACTCGTTCACGTCAAAGTGGCATGCCCGCAGTATTTTGGTTAGACGATGAGCGTGCTCACGATGCACAGTTAATTAAGAAAGTAGAAAAATATTTGCAAGACCACGACACGACTGGATTAGACATCCAAATCATGTCACCCGTGCGTGCCATTCGTTACAGCATGGAACGTGCTATTCGTGGCTTAGACACGATTTCTGTAACCGGTAACGTTTTGCGTGACTATCTAACGGATCTGTTCCCAATTTTAGAGCTTGGTACCAGCGCTAAGATGTTATCGATCGTTCCGTTGATGGCCGGCGGAGGCCTGTTTGAAACGGGCGCAGGTGGTTCAGCGCCTAAGCACGTGCAACAGTTCGTGGAAGAAGGCCACTTGCGCTGGGATTCTCTCGGTGAGTTCTTAGCTTTGGCGGTTTCGCTAGAAGACGTGGCGATCAAAAATGATAATGCCAACGCACGAATTTTGGCTAAAACTCTCGACCAAGCCACTGAGAAATTGCTCAATGAAGGCAAGTCGCCGTTACGTCGTGCGGGTGAACTGGATAACCGCGGCAGTCATTTCTATCTTGCTATGTATTGGGCTGAAGCGCTTGCCGCACAGCAAGAAAACTCAGGTATGGCTGAGCACTTCTCTAAGCTAGCTAAAGTCTTGGCAGAAAAAGAAAGTGAGATCTTGGCAGAAATTGATGCGACTCAAGGCCAGCCAATTGATATTGGTGGTTACTATATGCCGGATGAAGATAAAGTCAGTGTAGCAATGTCGCCGAGCAAGTTGCTTCGTGATGCGCTTACCGGCGTATAAATTTCATTCGATGTGTTGCCGCTAAATAGGTCTCTAATGTGTAGGCCTATTTCATTTCCGATAGGATAAGTAATAAAAAAGCCCGGTTAACCGGGCTTTTTTGTAACTTTTAGCGTTCCGGTTTATCCGGGACATCGATATTTTCCGCGTGAAGACCTTTGGGGCCTTCCTGAATATCAAACGTTACTTCCTGACCTGCTTTAAGAGAACGGTAGCCTTCCATTTGAATCGTTGAATAATGTGCAAAGATGTCATCGCCGCCATCTTCCGGCACAATAAAACCGAACCCTTTCGCGTTGTTAAACCACTTAACCTTACCAACTGCCATACATCAACTTCCTCTTAATCCTTGAACTCCAACTTTTTAGACCCCACAATGAAGTAGAGAAGCGGGAAATGTGCGTCACTTCACATTACCACTCTTAAACTGTAGATATTTTAACCACTATATGTCAAGGCGATTGGGCAAAAATCGCTGAAACAAATGTTTCTTAAAATTTCAAATCTGTGACTATTATTAAAGTATGAGTAAAGACAACACCATCAGTATTGATAAGCAAAAGCATCTGGAAGATGTGCGCAAGAAAGCTCAGCCGCCGCCGATGTATAAGGTATTGCTTAATAATGATGACTACACACCAATGGATTTTGTAGTTGAGGTGTTGAGAAAATTTTTCAACATGGACAGTGAGAAGGCCAATCAACTGATGTTGACGGTCCATTATCGGGGGAAGGCGGTATGTGGTGTTTATACTGCTGAAATTGCAGAAACGAAAGTCATGCAGGTTAATCAATATGCGCGTAAACACCAGCACCCATTGATGTGCTCCATGGAGCCCGCGTAAGTATTATTGGGGGAAGTATGTTAAATAAAGATTTAGAGCAGACCTTAAACACTGCTTTTGTATTCGCCAGAGAACACCGTCATGAGTTTATGACGGTTGAGCATTTGTTGCTGGCATTGATGGATAACCCCGCGGCACAAGAGGCACTCAAAGCCTGTGGTGCAGACATTGATATTATTCGTAACGAACTCACAGAGTTTGTGAAAGATACTACACCGTTAATCCTAGAAGATGACGAAAATGAGCGAGAAACGCAGCCCACACTTGGCTTTCAACGTGTGTTGCAGCGTGCGGTATTCCACGTTCAATCGTCAGGTAAAGAAGAAGTCACCGGCGCGAATGTGCTGGTAGCAATCTTTAGCGAGCAAGAGTCGCAAGCGGTTTACATTCTTAAAAAGGCAGATGTTACCCGCTTAGACGTGGTTAACTTTATCAGTCATGGCGTAAGCAAAGCAGATGATGATAGTCCTGGCACGACTGAGACCGCTGAAGAAGGGGCTGATGGAGAAGAAAACCAATCGGCACTGTATAAATTTGCCAGCAATCTCAATGAGAGTGCAAAAGACGGTAAAATTGACCCTTTAATTGGTCGTGACAGCGAACTGGAAAGGACCATCCAAATCTTATGTCGCCGGCGTAAAAACAACCCCTTATTAGTCGGTGAAGCGGGTGTGGGTAAAACCGCTATAGCAGAAGGTTTGGCCTATCGCATAGTGAATAAGCAAGTGCCTGATGTTATCGCTGAGAGTACGGTTTATTCATTAGATTTAGGTGGTTTGTTAGCGGGTACTAAATATCGCGGAGACTTTGAAAAGCGCTTGAAGGCAATTTTGAAGGAACTCAGTAAAGATGAACACGCGATCCTGTTTATTGACGAAATTCACACAATTATTGGTGCGGGAGCTGCATCTGGTGGTGTAATGGACGCCTCGAATCTACTTAAGCCAAAGTTATCGAGTGGAGAACTGCGTTGTATAGGCTCAACCACTTATCAGGAATATCAAGGCATTTTTGAGAAGGATAGGGCATTGGCTCGACGCTTCCAGAAAGTCGATATTGTAGAGCCTAGTGTGGCTGACACGACTAAAATCTTGATGGGCTTAAAATCGCGTTACGAAGCGCATCACAATGTGCGTTTTACCAACAAAGCCATCCAAGCTGCGTCTGAATTATCCGCAAAATACATTAATGAGCGTCACTTACCTGACAAAGCCATCGATGTGATGGACGAAGCGGGCGCGAGTCAGCGTTTGTTACCACTGTCCAAGCGTAAAAAGACGATTGGGGTGGGCGACATCGAGCACGTAATTGCCAAAATTGCTCGGATCCCAGAAAAATCCGTATCGGCATCAGATAAAGAAGTGCTTAAGAATCTAAGCCGTAACTTAAAAATGGTGGTGTTTGGTCAGGATAATGCCATCGAGTCATTAACCGATGCGATCCATCTATCGCGCTCGGGTTTAGGCAACGAGAAAAAGCCGGTCGGTAGTTTCTTATTCGCTGGACCTACCGGTGTGGGTAAAACTGAAGTCACTCAACAGTTAGCTAAGATAATGGGTGTTGAACTGATTCGTTTTGATATGTCTGAATACATGGAACGCCACTCAGTCAGTCGTTTGATTGGTGCGCCGCCAGGATATGTAGGCTTTGACCAAGGCGGACTGTTGACTGATGCTGTGATCAAGAACCCATACTCAGTGGTTCTGCTGGATGAATTAGAGAAGGCACACAGTGATATATACAATATCCTGTTGCAAGTGATGGATCACGGTACCTTAACGGATAACAACGGGCGTAAGGTTGACTTCCGCAATGTTGTGTTGGTGATGACCACTAACGCGGGTGTTCAAGAAACTGTGCGCAAATCTATAGGGTTTAAACAACAAGATCACAGTCATGACGCGCTGAGTGAAATCAACAAGATATTTTCGCCTGAATTTCGTAATCGCTTGGATGGAATTATCTGGTTTAACCATTTAGAGCCAGACATTATCTTGCAGGTGGTGGATAAGTTCATTATTGAACTGCAAGCGCAGCTCGATGCGAAGGGCGTCTCGTTAGAAGTCAGCAATGCTGCGCGCGCTCATCTTGCAGAACTTGGGTATGATAAAGCTATGGGAGCGCGCCCAATGGCTAGAGTCATTCAGCAGCAATTGAAGAAAGAACTGGCCAACGAGTTATTGTTTGGCGAGCTCAGTAATGGCGGCAGTGTAAAAGTTGGACTCAAGGCTGATAAATTTACCTTTAAGTTTAAAGCGCTTGAGAAAAATAAGCCGGCAACATCTTCGTAGCGCATTAAGCGACAAAAAAGCCCGGTTTAAAACCGGGCTTTTTATTTGATTCGTTGGTTTGCCATTACTTAGCGCGCGCGATAAATAATACGCCCTTTAGAAAGGTCATAAGGCGTCATTTCAACGGTAACTTTGTCACCCGTTAGGATGCGGATATAGTTTTTACGCATTTTGCCAGAAATGTGCGCGGTGACCACATGCCCGTTCTCTAATTCTACGCGAAACATTGTATTTGGTAAGGTGTCTAGGATGACGCCTTCCATTTCAATACTGTCTTCTTTTGCCATGTAAAGCAATTACCTCAAAATATTCCAAAAAAATAGCCGCGCAGACTTTAATCAATAACCACGCAGGTGTAAAGCACTTACTGGCCTTTTTTTGTGATCCGATGCCATTGATTGGCAAAAAATCGCTCGTGAGGGTAAAAGTCTTTCTTATAATTCATTTTTTGACAGGCATCGATTTGATAACCCAAATAAACAAAATCTTTGGCTTGGTTTTGGGCGTGTTCGAGGATTTTTAAGATCATTAATTTGCCCGGCGAACGGTCGGCCAATTCTGGAGCAAAATAAGTATACAGGGCGGAATAGGCGTCACTCAATTCATCGACCACTGACACGGCAATTAGTTTGTCTGCGTGCCATGCCTCAAAAAATAGCGGTTGATTCCAACTACAATGAATAAAGTTTTCGTATTGAGACGGGCTTGGAGGATACATACTGCCGTCGGCGTGCCGACCAGAGATATAACGTTCGTATAATTGATAATGCTCAGGCAGTGCTTCGCGTCGGTATTGCACGCTGACATCGTTATTCTTGGCTAAAATTCGTTTTTGACTTTTAGATGGCCTGAACTCATGCACTGGAATACGTAAGCTTTCACAGGCGTTACAGTTGGGACAATGAGGGCGATAAATTTGCTCGCCACTGCGCCGAAATCCTGCGCGTATCAATAATTCGTATTGTGCGTTTTGATCGTCGTTTTCTTCTACATACACCAACAATTGTTCGCGTTGTGCGGGAATATAACTGCATTCAAATGTTTGGGTGAGCCCAAACTTCATTAAAAGTTGATGTGTTGTGACTGCCATAATGTCGACTGTATGGGTTTGGCCTGTGCTGTTTTAAGCATAGCTAAAAATTGCTCACGTGGTATAGATTCAGCACCTAACGAGAGTAAATGCGGATTTTCAATTTGACAGTCAATAAAGCTTATACCGTGCGCTTTCAGGTGACTAACCAAAGCTGCAAGCGCCAGCTTGGAAGTGTTGGGTGCGAGGTGAAACATGGACTCTCCAGCAAAACTAGCGCCGATACCAACGCCGTATAAACCGCCGACTAATTTACCTGCATCCCAGACTTCGACGGAATGAGCATAGCCATTTTGATGCAGTCTGCGATAGGCTGCTTGCATATCCTGAGTGATCCACGTGTGGTTACTGAGCTCGGCAGTATCTAACGAATGCATGCGCGGCACGCTTGCACAATGCTGGATGACTTCACCGAAGGCCTTATTTATGGTGACTTGATAGCGCTGTTGGCGAATCAGTTTACGTAAACTCTTCGAGCAGTGAAAATCATCGCAGCTCAGAATAGCCCGTGGATCAGGCGACCACCATAAAATTGGCTCGCCGATGTTAAACCAAGGAAATATGCCCTTCCGGTAGGCTTGAACAAGGCGCTCCACGCTTAGGTCTCCACCAAACGCCAAAAGACCACTAGGCTCTTGCAGAGCAAGCTCGGTGGGAGGAAAGTGTAAGCTGTTGTCTAACTGATAAAGTTGGATCATAGTTAGGCCTCGGTTAGAGGCCTAATAATAGCGCTGAATTAAGCTAGACCGTCAAGGTATTTTTCAGCATCTAAAGCTGCCATACAGCCAGTACCAGCAGAAGTGATGGCTTGACGATAAATATGGTCAGATACATCACCAGCGGCGAATACACCTTCGACACTGGTCTGTGTAGCATTACCGTTAAGGCCACTGTTAACTACTATATAGCCATCTTTCATGTCCAGTTGGCCGTCAAAAATACCCGTGTTTGGGCTGTGTCCAATGGCAATAAAGAGTCCAGCAACATCGATTGACTCGATCGAATCATCCTTGGTTGACTTTATCTTGATCCCTGTAACTCCCATGTCGTCACCGACAACTTCATCCAATGTGCGGTCCAAGTGCAGGACAACGTTTCCATTTTGGGCTTTATCCATCAGCCGGTCGGCCAAAATCTTTTCACTGCGGAAACTGTCACGGCGGTGAACAACGTGAACTTCAGAGGCAATGTTAGACAGGTACAATGCTTCCTCAACCGCGGTATTTCCGCCCCCAACTACCGCGACTTTTTGATTGCGGTAAAAAAAGCCATCACAGGTTGCACAGGCTGATACTCCTTTACCCATGAAGGCTTGCTCAGTTGGAAGGCCTAAATAGCGCGCAGAAGCACCGGTGGCAATTATCAGGGCATCACACGTATAAATGCCGTTATCACCTTCTAGAGTGAATGGGCGCTTGCTAAGGTCTGTCTTGTTGATGTGATCAAAAATAATTTCGGTATCGAATTTTTCTGCATGCTTTTGCATCCGCACCATAAGATCAGGACCAGTCAATCCTTCCGGATCGCCCGGCCAATTTTCTACTTCTGTAGTGGTGGTCAACTGACCGCCTTGCTGGATACCGGTTAACAGTACAGGGTTTAAATTAGCGCGGGCAGCATAAACCGCCGCAGAGTACCCTGCAGGACCAGATCCCAAAATTAATAAACGAACGTGACGTGTTGTTTTTTCTGAAGGCATTAAAAGAGCTCCGATAACAAAGTTGCGCTGTTACACAACCGGAAAATTTTACTGCTGTGTATTCTGGGGGTTAATTTTTAAGAATCAACTGTCTCCGCGTGCTTTGGAGGAATTTAATCACAATTTGTTTGTTGTTTTCGACTAGTTGCTGCGTGAATACGCTGATTCACATCACTCGTTGTACGTAAAGATCAACACTATCAGTGCTCATGCTTTTATAGAATAAATCGATATACCTAATTGAGCCGTATTTGTTTATAGTTAAAGAATCAACTTAGAGGTAACGAGTCAAATGTCGCTCTCAGTCGCTAACATGCTCAAAGATGGTCAGTCTTACATGAAGACTTGGCCGATGGAGAAACCATTGTATGCTCTGTTTCCAGAGTGTCGTGTGGTTGCGCTGACACGTTTGTTGATAAAAGTAGCACCGCCATTAGCGGTCGTCAGTTGTGCAGTATTGATCCAACAATTGGGTACAGCGCATATTCCGCAAGCCGTGACCGTGGCTGCATTTTTCTTGAGCTTACCGCTGCAAGGACTGATGTGGTTGGGATTTCGCGCCAACCAGCAGCTACCTCCAGCACTCAAAGCTTGGTATATCGATATTCACAGCAAGATGACTGCGCACGGTTGTCGTTTAAAAGCACTGACCCCCAAGCCGCGTTATAAGGAATTGGCGGCAATGTTAAAAACCGCCTTCGATGAATTGGATCGGGTATTTACTAAGTCGTGGTTTTAACGATTAATATCTGATTACAGCGCCGGCATTGGTACTGTTGCCCACGCAGGACTTTGTTGTGTCGCCGCAGGCTTAATCCAACATCTCCGCAGTCGCAACGATAGGTAACGCTGGTATCACGCAACAGGGACGATTGCATATTGTGAGTCACCGTAGGCGTGGCCCTAAAAACATCGCTCATCACCGTCTGCCATTCCTTCCCATGGGGCTTTACTTTACCAAAACACTGCCAAACGACGATGTGGGCAACTTCGTGTGGAATCACATGTTGACGATAATGGTCCAGATTTTCTGTCAGATAGATGGGGTTGAAGTTGATATGGTTTTTTTGCAGATGTGCACTACCACCGGTTTTACCTGCCCGCCGATAACCAATAGTAGGTACGCGCAATGGCTGGGCCAGAGCCGATTCAGCTTGTGCAATTAAGGCTTCAACCTGTTGTTGAATTTGGTGTTTTATTGATTCAGCTAGCATGCAAATACAAAGGGCGCCAAGCGGCGCCCAATGGTTGGGTATACGTTAATCGTTATTTGATTTCGCACGCGACACACATGGCGTATACACCGCGTGGGTCGTTAAGTCGCGCCACCGCATCAAATTCCATTACGACTTGTTTAAATAGTCCCATGGCGTAACTTTCAGAGGTTGCAATACCCGAACCAGCCATCCAAACGGCGGCTTGACCGAAAAACTCCTTCCAGAATTTTTCTTTAGGTGACAATGAACGTTCAACCTTACGCACCGCATAATCTTCTAAATTCGCCAGTTCAGCTGCGCTTTGTACCGCGTCATCTAGGTCGCCCAAACTATCAACTAAGCCTAACTCTAGAGCCGTTTCACCAATCCATACGCGGCCTTCAGCGATTTCTCGAACCCTATTTTCGTCAAGTTTGCGCTCGCTTGCGACTAAATTAATAAATTGGTCGTAAGAGTGTTCAATACTGTGTTGAATAATTTGTCCAACGCGTGGGTCAAGACCACGGGCAGGAGATATTCCAGCCAGTTCAGTTGTACCAACACCATCTGTATGCAAGCCCAAGTAATCCAACGTGTTTTCATAGGTTAAAAACATGCCGAAAACACCGATCGATCCAGTAATGGTGCTGGGTGAAGCGATAATCTTGTCTGCACTTGCTGAAATCCAATAGCCACCAGATGCGGCATAGGTACCCATTTTGGCAACAACTGGCTTACCGGCTTGCTTTAACAATTCAATCTCATTTCGAATAACTTCAGAGGCAAACGCACTGCCGCCTGGAGAATCAACATGGAGTACCACCGCTTTAATGCTGTCGTCTAAACGCGCTTTACGCAAAAGACGGGCAGTAGAGTCGCCACCGATGGTACCGGCTTTTTGATCGCCATTGAGTATGGTGCCTTTCGCTACGACAATACCGACTTTATCTTTGTCTGTAGCCATTAAATCCAGTGGTAAATTAATAACACTCAGGTAATTTTCGTAATTAATCGCCTTGTAACCCAGTTTAGACGAGTCTTTGCCCACAATCTCCTGCAATTCTGTGCGTACTTGATTACGGTCCTTTAACTGATCGACCCATCCGTTAGTTAACGCATATTGAGCAAAATCACCTTCAACCGCAGCCATTTTCTCTACCAATACATCAAGCTTTTCATCAAAGTTGCTGGTATCCATATTACGAGCCGCTGCAACATCGCGTTTATATTGTTGCCAATATACGTCTAACCATGCGGAATTGGCTTGTTTCGCTGCATCAGACATGTCGTTACGCAAGTAGGGTTCAACTGCAGACTTAAAAGTACCGACGCGGAAAATATGGGTTGTTAGTTTGAGTTTTTCTAAGGCTTCGGCAAAGTAGGTGCGATAGCGACCATAGCCTTCAAGAAGCATCCCACCCATCGGGTGCAGGTAGAGGTTGTCGGCGTGCGCTGCAATGTAATACTGGTCTTGGGAAAAGTAGTCACCGACGGCATAAACTGGCTTACCGGAAGTTTTAAAATCTTCAACCGCATTGGCAATGGTACGCAGTTTATCCAAACCGCCGCCGAACAATCCGTGAAGATCTAACACGAGTGCTTTAATCCGATTATCAGCCTTGGCGTTTTCCAACACCATTACCACATCTGACACCAAAACCTCAGGGTTTTCTTCTTCTTGCTCGAAGGCTTCGTTGATAAAAGACTCAAACGGGTCCACAGCGGTTTTCTCAACCACTAAAGTTCCATAAAGGTTGAGCACAAGGGCACTGTCTTGCGGTACTGTAACCTTATTGTCGTCACCACTGCTGATGATGATAAAGAATCCTACAATGAGGAAAATGAAGATTGCATTGAAGACTAGTTTGCGGCTGAAATTCAGCGCATTCCAAAGCCCAACAAATAAAGATTTCGTCCAATTACCATTGCTTGCCATGCAAGTACTACCTCTGATCTTTAACTGTCTATATGTTAATCAATCCAGAAAGGATCGAGAAATTTAAAATGTAATTATTTATGACAGTTCTGTTGCTGTTTAACTTTCACCCAACCATTTTTGTATGAGTTGAGCCATCGCTTTATGGTCATCCGCGCTCAGTGCCATTAAGGTACGTGCTTTTTTGGGTGTTGCTTTAACTTTATGCGCTTGCCTAACGTGCAAGCGGGAAAATACCGATGCTGGTTGAGTTTGCTCGCGATTATTTTTCATTATCATTGAAATTTAAAGATGACTTGCACGCTCTATTTATTTAACCCATATGAACGGAGTAGAGACGTGATTGCCTCAGTAAGCCAAAACTATCATACATTGATTAATGCAAGCCAGCGATTTGAAGGGATCGCACCACTATTACTGCGCTTGTACTTAGCGCCGATTATGCTGCAAGCAGGTTGGAACAAAGTGGTTGGCTTTGAAGATGTAGTGCTGTGGTTTGGCAACAGTGAATGGGGGCTTGGCATGCCCTTTCCAACACTTATGGCTAGCCTGGCTGCTGGAACAGAATTGCTTGGTGGCGTGTTGTTGCTGCTCGGTTTAGCCACTCGACTAATTGCACTGCCGTTGATGTTTACCATGTTAGTTGCGGCTTTCAGCGTGCATTGGGAGAATGGCTGGCTAGCCATCGCTGATAGCAGTAGTTGGTTAGCAGACGGAACCATTTTAAGCAATCCAAGTGTGATGGAGGCGGCGGATAAGATCGCAGCTGCGAAGTCACTGCTACAAACCCACGGGAATTATGACTGGCTTACCAGTAGCGGGAATTTCGTTATATTGAACAATGGGATCGAATTTGCGGCGACTTATTTTATCATGCTAGTTGCTCTATTTTTCCTTGGCGGTGGGCGTTACGTTTCGGTTGATTATTGGTTACACAAACGAGAAGTTGTTAAGTAAAAATAATCGATAGCACTAGATTCCTATGATAGTGTGTTGGTCTTTATAATCGAATGATGTTCCGAGAAATGAATGCCATTAAATTATTAACCCAACGACAATCTCTGCCCCGGTTACAAGCGCCTGCACCTGCGGGCGAAGCCCTTGAAATCATTAAAAAAGCGGCTCTTCGCGCGCCAGATCATGGGTGTTTAACGCCGTGGCAGTTTATTATCTTTACTGGTGAAGGCTTAAAACAGTTAGGTGAAATCTTTGAAGCCTCGGCAATCCATCGCGGAGAAGATAGTAAAGCCATCGAACGAGCGCCGCAGCTACCGGTACGAGCCCCCATGGTGATTGTCGCAGCAACACGCTATACCGAACATCCAAAGGTTCCCTTCATTGAACAAGTGCAATCTGCTGGATGCGCCGTACATGCGATGCAAATGGCAGCTGTAGCGCAAGGGTATGCCGGTATTTGGAGAACTGGGAGCTACGCTCAATGCAGTTACGTAAAAGAAGCGTTGTCTATCAGTAACGATGATGAAATCGTAGGATTTTTATATTTGGGAACACCGGCATGTGAGCCGAAAGGCCCACCAAGTCGAGACGCGAATAATTACTTTACCGAATGGCAAGGTTGAGCAGAATTAACGCGCGGTGAGCAAAATTAAGCAGGAGAGGTATCGACTATCTGAGTTCGAGCTTCCGGTTAACGCAAAAGAGAAGGGCGCTTATTAGCGCCCTTTCTATTAGTTAACTGTGACGATCTTACACGCGTTGGTCGCGCCAACCGTTTCCATTTCATCACCGTAAGTCATAATAAACTGATCACCAGACTTCACTAGGCCGTGCTGCTTCAAAACATCAATAACATCTTGTTTTAATTGCCCGGGTTCACTCTTACGCGAATCAAAGTAAACGGGTTTTACGCCGCGGTACAAAGCCATAGTATTGAGTGATGCTTCGTGTCGAGATAGCGCAATAATAGGTAATGAAGTTGTAATACGTGACATTAACTTTGGCGTATTACCACTTTCAGTTAGACCTACAATGGCTTTAATATTAGCTAAGTGGTTCGCGGCGTAGACAGCAGACATTGCAACGGTCTCGCTCACCGAGGTGAAAAATTCGTCTAGGCGGTGTTTGGATATTTTAACGCTGGGATGGGTCTCAGCACCTTCACATACGCGCGCCATTGCTTTGACCGTTTCAACCGGGTAATTGCCGGCAGCAGTTTCTGCTGAAAGCATAACTGCGTCGGTGCCATCTAGAACAGCATTCGCCACATCCATCACTTCGGCTCGCGTCGGCATAGGGCTATCGATCATAGACTCCATCATCTGAGTCGCAGTTATCACCACCTTATTCAATTGGCGTGAACGTGCGATTAATTTTTTCTGCACGCCTACTAACTCAGCATCACCAATTTCAACGCCAAGGTCACCGCGAGCAACCATCACTGCGTCTGATGCTGAAATAATGTCATCAATCGCAGAATCAGACTCTACTGTTTCAGCACGTTCAACTTTGGCACATATTTTAGCGTCGCTGCCGGCTTGTCGCGCTAGCTCACGGGCGTAATTCAGATCTGCACTGCTGCGCGGGAAGGAAACTGCTAAGTAATCAACACCAATTTTCGCCGCGGTTACGATATCCCGTTTGTCTTTTTCCGTTAACGCTTCAGCAGATAGGCCGCCGCCTTGGCGATTAATTCCTTTATTATTAGATAGCTTGCCACCAACCGTAACTTTGGTATGAATTTTTTGTCCGTCCACATGATCAACTTCAAGTTGGATCCGACCATCATCCAATAACAGAATGTCACCCGGACCTACATCTCCAGGCAACGCCTTGTAATCAATACCAACAGTATTGACATCACCAGCGTCGGTATCGAGTTCAGCATCGAGAATGAAGTGGTGACCCACCGGTAATTTAACGGAGCCCTCTTTAAAGCGAGAAACGCGTATTTTAGGCCCTTGCAAATCGCCAAGAATGGCCACGTATTTGCCCAGATTCTTGGCTGCTTGGCGAACCTTTTTGGCCCGCTCAATGTGGTCATCGGCATTACCGTGACTGAAGTTCATGCGCACGACATTTGCGCCTGCGCTGATGATGGCTTCTATGGTTTCCAAGGTATCTGTCGCTGGGCCAAGGGTCGCTAAAATTTTTGTTCTTCGAGTCATAATTTGTGCCGTTTTGCGCCTTTTAATAATGAAATGGAATTTCATTACGTAATTTAATTACATTAATGGTAGTTCAGCGTACCCAGTTAGTGCAAATGAAAGTTACCGTTCAAATGGTACGACCAATGATGCAAATGCTAATCTCGCTTATCAAACCGCGAACCCCTTAGGGTATCTTTTACCCGTTTGAGATTTTCGCGAAACTTGTTACCACGGCGAAGCGTAAAGCCGGTTGCAAGAATATCGATAAGGGTCAACTGAGCTATGCGCGAAGCCATCGGCATGTACATATCGGTATCTTCCGGTACTTCTAGAGATAGCACATAGTTACACTCTTTCGCCAATGGACTATCAGCTGAGGTGATACCTACAACTGTTGCGTCATTACTGCGCGCAATTCCTGCAATCTCGACCAAGCTTTTAGTTCTACCTGTGTGTGATATTAGCACCACAACGTCGTCTTCACCGCAATTCATACAGCTCATTCGTTGCATCACTACATCTTCGAAATACACCACAGGGACATTAAAGCGAAAGAACTTATTAAGAGCATCATGGGCCACTGAAGCTGAAGCTCCGAGGCCGAAAAATGAAATCTTTTGCGCTTGTGTGAGCAAATCAACGACGCGATTAATTGTGGCGATATCGACACTTTGACGCGCAACTTCTAGCGACGCCATGGTCGATTCAAAAATTTTGTTGGTGTATTCGGCCGGTCCATCATTTTCGTCAACGTGGCGATTAACGTAGGGCGTACCATTCGCTAAGCTTTGTGCTAGATGCAATTTAAAATCAGGGAACCCTTTAGTATCTAAGCGTCGACAAAAACGATTCACGGTGGGTTCACTAACGTCCGACATTTTAGCTAGAGTGGCAATACTGCTATGAATTGCGGCCTGTGGGTTCGCCAGTATTATTTCGGCGACTTTGCGCTCAGACTTACTGAATGCAGCTTTGTGTTCGGTGATTTTTTCAAGAATGTTCATAGCGATGCTGTGGCTGATTACTATACTATTGTTATATGAGTGCCAATATACTACGACAAATTGGTAAAATGACATCAAAAGCTGTAATTTTTTGACAAAAAATCGTCAGTTGTCACCCGATTAGTCCCTAAATTTGGGTTTTAATTGAAAACGACAGTGGGATAAAGTTGTAAAATTACAACATTTAGTGTTTACTCTGACATATGTTTGCGGCCCCGCGATAGTCGGTGCTGCTTCACACTCCTTAATTAAGGTAAGACTCATGGTATTCGAAAGTACAACAGAACCCTGTGATTTTGTCCTATTTGGCACCCTCGGTGACCTCGCCCGGCGTAAGCTACTTCCTTCATTATATCAACTTGAAAAGGTTGAACTTATCCACCCAAATTCAACCATTGTTGGCGTTGCCCGACAGGATATTTCAGTTGAGGAATATAAGGCGCAAGTTAAGCAGAACATAGAGAAATTCTCTGGCGATAAGCTCTGTGAGGAAACTTGGGGTCGACTAGAAGCGCGTTTGGATTACGTGAAGGTCGATATGAAAGACAGCAAAAGCTACAAAGCGTTTTGCGAGCATGTTGACCCTGAACGTACCATGGTTTGCTACCTTGCTACGCCACCGTCAATTTATGGTGATATTTGTCGTGGGTTAAACGAAGCGGGCGTGATTGATAGCAGCGTGCGGGTTGTGCTAGAAAAGCCAATCGGCCATGACCTTGCATCATCCTGTGTTATCAATGAACAGGTGGCTGAATACTTCAGCGAAAATCAAATCTACCGTATCGACCACTATCTAGGTAAGGAAACGGTATTAAATCTGATCGCCCTACGTTTTGCGAATTCGATTTTCGCAACGAACTGGGATCATAACTGTATTGACCATGTACAGATCAGTGTAGCCGAGTCGGTAGGAATTGAAGGTCGGTGGGGTTATTTTGATGAAGCTGGTCAAATGCGTGACATGGTGCAAAATCACCTGTTACAAGTGCTAAGTTTGATTGCTATGGAGCCACCAACGACCCTTGATGCAGACAGTATTCGAGATGAAAAACTCAAGGTATTAAAAGCGTTGCGACCAATTAACGCGACCAATTACCAACAATCAACGGTGCGTGGTCAGTATATTAATGGTTTCGTTAAGGGGCAGGAAGTACCTGGTTATTTAGACGAGCCAGATGCAAATACTGAGAGTTTGACTGAGACTTTTGTTGCGCTGAAAGTAGAAATTGATAACTGGCGCTGGGCTGGCGTGCCATTTTACTTACGCACAGGCAAGCGCATGCCGACTAAAGTGAGTGAGATTGTTATTTACTTCAAGCGCCAACCACATAACCTGTTTGGCGATAGTTTCGCTAACTTACCACCGAATAAACTCGTGATCCGATTACAGCCGGATGAAGGGGTTGAAATTACGGTTATGAATAAAGTTCCAGGCCTAGCCAGTAACGGGTCAATGGACTTACAGAAATCAAAACTAAATCTGAGTTTCTCTGAAGCCTTTGCAGATGATCGCATTGCCGATGCCTATGAAAAATTACTGCTCGAAGTCATGCGTGGTAACCAAGCTTTATTCGTACGACGCGATGAGATTGAACAAGCCTGGAAGTGGGTGGATTCGATCTTAGATGCCTGGAAGGGGAGCAACGAACCACCAGAGCCATACCAAGCAGGAACATGGGGGCCAGTTGCCTCGATTGGCCTCTTAGCTCGTGAAAACCGTGCGTGGTATGAAAGTCGTACAACGAAAAAGAAATAGGACGACGTTATGGCATTAACAGAACAACACTTTACTGATAGAAACGCCTTAATTGTTGAATTTTCTGCGCGTATCGCGCAATTGTTGTCCGACGCTATTAACGCAAAAGGTAACGCGTCCTTAGTGGTTAGCGGCGGTAGTACGCCATTGCCTTTGTTTCAGTCCTTAAGCCAGTCAAGCATTGACTGGAGTAAGGTAACAGTAAGCCTTGCGGATGAGCGCTGGGTGGATAATACGCACAACGACAGCAATGAAAAATTAGTCCGTGAAAATTTGTTAGTCGAGCATGCTGCAAGTGCGAACTTTTTTGCCTTGAAAACGGCACATAGTACGGCCTTTGAGGCAGAGCAAAGTCTGGAGCAATCCGCTGATCAGCCAGCTCGACCTTTTGACGTGTTGATCTTGGGTATGGGCGAGGACGCACATACGGCTTCGTTGTTTCCTTGTTGTGCTCAGCTTGCTGCAGGATTGGACCTCAACTCAGGCCGTTCTTTTATTGCAACTGAACCAACCACCGCGCCGCACCAACGGATGTCCTACACTTTGCCAGCATTGGTATCGGCGCAGAATGTGTTTTTGCACTTAACCGGTGATAAAAAATTAGCGGTTTTAAACGATGCCCTGGCTGCAGATTCAGCCCTAGATAAGCCAATTAAAGCAGTCGTCGACAACTGCGATGTGACATTGATGTGGGCGCCTTAGGAGAGTATTTATGAATGCACAAATTCAAGAAGTAACCCAACGGATCATTGAACGTAGTCAAAAGACACGTGCCGACTACCTTGCCAAAATTGAAAAAGCACGACGTGATGGTCCACATCGTGGGGTATTGTCGTGTGGCAATCTTGCGCACGGTTTCGCAGCCTGCAATAGTGCAGACAAAGCTGATTTACGTAGTATGACCAAAGCAAACGTAGCGATTGTCTCTGCGTACAATGACATGCTGTCCGCTCATCAACCTTATGAATCCTACCCAGCGATCATAAAGCAAGCAGTCAGTGAAGTCGGCAGTGTTGCTCAGTTTGCTGGTGGTGTACCGGCAATGTGCGATGGGGTTACACAAGGTAATCCGGGCATGGATCTGAGCCTTATGAGCCGTGACGTAATCGCTATGAGCACCGCTGTTGCGTTGTCACATAATATGTTTGACGGTGCGCTTATGTTGGGGATCTGCGATAAAATAGTGCCCGGATTATTGCTCGGCAGTCTAAGTTTTGGTCATCTACCAACCGTATTCGTACCTGCTGGCCCGATGCCATCAGGTTTACCGAATAAAGAGAAAGCGCGTGTTAGACAAGCGTATGCTGAAGGAAAAGTTGGCCGTGATGAATTACTTGAAGCAGAGTCACAGTCCTACCATTCAGCGGGTACCTGTACCTTTTATGGCACGGCAAACAGTAATCAGTTAGTCGTTGAAATGATGGGCTTGCACTTGCCTGGCTCTTCATTTGTAAACCCCGGCACACCTTTGCGTGATGCCCTGACTAAAGCTGCTGCTCGTCAAGTTACACGATTAACTGATCTAGGTGATAACTACACGCCAATAGGACACATTGTTGATGCCAAAGCGATAGTGAATGGACTTGTTGCATTGCTGGCTACTGGCGGTTCAACCAATCACACGATGCACTTGGTTGCCGTTGCGCGCGCGGCGGGGTATATCGTTAATTGGGACGATTTTTCTGATCTCTCTAACGCCACACCGCTGTTAACCCGGATCTATCCCAATGGCTCCGCAGACATCAATCATTTCACTGCCGCTGGTGGGATGTCGCTATTATTCAAGCAATTGCTAGACGCCGGTTTATTACATAATGACGTGAAGACCATTTGTGGTGAAGGGTTAGAGCAGTACACTAAAGAGCCTTTCCTCAATGACGGTGAACTCGAATGGCGCGATGGACCAAAGGAATCCTTGGATAAAGCAGTATTAGCACCAATCGATGAGCCGTTTAAACCTGATGGTGGATTATCGGTTTTAAGCGGAAACTTAGGACGTGCAGTGATCAAGACTTCAGCCCTAAGAGAACCCAATTGTCGACTCACTGCTCCGGCGGTGGTATTTGAAGATCAATTTGAATTGGATGCAGCATTCCAGTCTGGTGAGTTGGATCGCGACTGTATCGTAGTGGTTAGATTTCAGGGGCCTGCCGCCATCGGTATGCCGGAATTGCACCGTTTAACACCGCCGCTTGGGGTTCTCCAAGATCGTGGTCATAAAGTAGCGTTGGTTACTGACGGACGTATGTCCGGCGCCTCAGGTAAGGTGCCAGCGGCAATTCATGTCACGCCTGAAGCCTATAAAGGTGGCATGTTAGCAAAAGTGCAAAATGGCGATATGATTGAAATTGATACGGTTACCGGCTCTCTCGCATTACTGGTTGACGCAGACGAGCTAGCAGCACGCGACGCAGCGCATACGGATATTGCTATGCATCAAATTGGTATGGGCCGTGAGATGTTCGGTGGTATGCGCTCAACGTTAACCGGCGCTGAAGAGGGTGCATGCTCATTGTTTGTGGAACAGGAACAGCGGCAATGAAGGCATTTGTTGCCGATGTCGGCGGAACCAATATTCGCTTAGCTTGTTTTGCTGATGGCGAGCTAAGCGATATTAAAAAATATTTGTGCCGTGATTTTGCCACTATTGATGCTGCAATTAAGCATTATTTTGATGAGATTGGGCACACAGATTTTACCCTTGGTTGTGTCGCCATTGCATGTCCTACGAATAACGATTGGGTCAAAATGACCAATCACAGTTGGCAGTTTTCCAAGCTCGATTTGCAGAAGGAATTAGGGCTGGATTGGCTCGGAGTGATAAACGATTTTACTGCTGTAGCGCATTCTTTGCCCGTATTAAGCGATGAGCAGCTGATCCAGCTAGGCGCTGGCCAGCGTGATAAGCAGGGTAATATAGCAGTGTTTGGGCCCGGTACTGGATTGGGCGTTGAGCATATGACTTTTACTCAGTCTGGCTGGCAAACGCTTGATGGTGAAGGCGGGCATGTTGATTTTGCGCCATGCGATGAAACCGACGTTATCATTTGGCGTTATTTAGTCGATTTACACGGCCGCGCCTCTGCGGAAGAGGTTATGTCTGGTCGGGGGATCGTCAACATCTATCGCGCCTTGGCGCTAGACGAAAATGTCGACCCAGAATTTATAGAAGCTGCAGATATTAGTCAGGCGGCTAGTAACGGCAGTTGTGCAATTAGCCAACGAGCAATTCAGCAGTTTTGCCGAATTATGGGGAATTTTGCTGGCAACCTGGCCCTGAATTTGGCGACAACCGGTGGCGTTTTTATTGGCGGCGGGATTGCCATGCGCCTCGTTGAGCAGCTCCAAAAAGGCGACTTTCGGCGTTGCTTTGAGGCCAAGGGGCAATTCGCCGATTACGTTAAACCTATCCCAACCTATTTGATCGCAGAGCCTGACCATGGATTGCTTGGAGCAGGCGCGTACTTAACACAACAGACAGCGAGTTTAAAAGCATGATGAATAATTGGACCATCTCTCCCTCTGAGGTTTTCGCCTCTGGGCCGGTCGTTCCGGTTCTGGTTATCCACGACGTTGCCCACGCAGTTCCTATTGCGCAAGCATTAATGGCTGGGGGAATTAAAGTACTCGAGGTCACGTTGCGAACGCCAGCGGCTCTTGATGTTATCAGGACCATCGCTGATTCAGTTCCTGACGCGATTATCGGCGCGGGAACGGTGACTAATGCTCAGCAATTAAAAGAAGTCACTGAAGCGGGAGCGAAATTTGCTATCAGTCCGGGTATGACCGCCGACCTATTGGCCGCTGGCAGTGCTGGAAGTATCCCACTGATCCCTGGAATATCGTCGATAAGCGATTTGATGAAGGCAAAGGATGCGGGATATACGCATCTTAAGTTTTTCCCGGCAGAAGCGTCTGGTGGTGTTAAAGCGCTTAAATCAATTGGTGGGCCATTTCCGGAGATTACTTTTTGTCCGACCGGAGGGATAGGACCAGATAATTACTTGGACTATTTAGCGTTGCCGAACGTGCAATGCGTTGGTGGCTCCTGGCTCGCGCCAGACGACGTCGTACAACAAGAGAACTGGTCAGCGATAACTGACTTAGCCGCAACTGCGATTAAAAACGCAAACTAACGGTTTATTTCCGTTTTTACTGACTCAACCTCGTTTTAATTACCCATTCAGCCACCTACTGCGGTAGGTGGTTTTTATGCTCAGAACTTATTGAGCCACCTCGCTTTTAATTGGGAGCACGTGGAAGAGGGCTGAGATTACGCTATTGTTTGACTAAGACAATGGCTCTTATTTAGCGCTAGTGAGTTTTCTTGCGTGCGAGCGGTTTCAACGCACAGCATGTGACGATAACCGTCAGGCTCCATATCCGGCATAGCTTGGCTTAGTGCCTTCCACGGATTCCATACAACGATGCTGTCATGTCCGCAGGAATGGATCGTGGTCTGTTGGCTGTCATTTTTTATCGTCACAGTGGGGATTGTGGTTGGGTGCACGCGGTCCGTTTCGCCAGTAATGACATAGGGAATTTGCGCAGGATTGTCGTTACTTTGCGTGACCTTATCAAAATAAGGACAGTCTAAGCCCTCTATGCACGTGGAGGTAATATCTTCAACTGCGAGGTAGCTGTGCAACGCTGCGTAAAAAGAGATTGGGTTACCCTGGTTAACGGTAATCAACTCAACGTTTAGTTGTGCTCCAATCAGCACCTGCAATGACACCTGCAAATCGGGAAATGCTTGGGTCGTATAATCAATCTCGGGCTCTAATACAACTAACGTACCCTCAGATTGATCACTAACGCGTTGAATTTTCCATTCACAGTTACGTACGTATCCGTGAGCAGGCAACTGGTAGTAATTGTTTAAAAATTCTGGAGCAGATCCAAACCAGGGCCAGCAGATGGGGATCCCACCGCGTATCGGACGTGTCCCATCAAAACTAGCATTCTTGCTTAGCCATAAGCGCTCGCGATGATCGTGATGCGGGATAAAAGACAGAATTTGACCACCCAACAGACTTATCTCTGCTTGTGCATGAGCATTTTCAAAGCGCGCAATTTTAACCGAGTCGCGCTGATAGTATTCCAGCTTATGTGAACTCATGAAGAAACTGTTGTATTAGTTAAAGATAAGATAAGAGTAGCGTGCGGGTATGGGCGGTTCAATACCGGACGGCATTGAACCTAAAACACTGATTACGCTATGTGAGCAACTAGGTCTAACACTTTATTGGAGTAGCCCATTTCATTGTCATACCACGCGACGACTTTTACAAAAGTATCGGTTAACGCGATACCCGCGGTGGCGTCGAACACTGAGGTTTGTGTTTCACCGATGAAATCTTGTGATACAACCGCATCTTCAGTGTAACCAAGCACGCCCTTCAACTCGCCCTCTGAGGCAGCTTTCATTGCCGCACAAATGGCTTCGTAGGTCGCAGGCTTGGCTAGATTTACGGTGAGATCTACAACAGACACATTTGCGGTTGGCACACGAAACGCCATTCCAGTCAATTTGCCATTGAGTTCAGGTATTACTCTACCGACGGCTTTTGCCGCACCGGTTGATGACGGAATGATGTTTTGTGAAGCGCCGCGACCACCACGCCAATCTTTTTGCGAAGGACCATCGACCGTTTTCTGTGTTGCAGTGGTAGCATGTACTGTTGTCATTAAGCCATCGACAATACCAAACTCGTCATTTAACACTTTGGCTAGTGGAGCAAGACAGTTGGTGGTGCAAGAGGCATTAGAAACAATCGTTTGCCCTGCATAGTCGTTGTGATTGACACCCATTACAAACATTGGGGTAGCATCTTTGGATGGGGCTGACATAACAACTTTCTTCGCGCCCGCCTCGATGTGCTTTTGCGCAGTTTCTTCGGTTAAGAATAATCCGGTTGATTCTACTACGACATCAACATTAACGTCAGCCCATGCGAGTGCAGCGGGATCCTTTTCAGCGGTAACTCTAATGACTTGACCGTTAACAATCAGGTTTCCATCGACAACGTCGATATCGCCATCGAATCGCCCATGGGTTGAATCATATTTCAACATATAGGCGATATAATCTACGTCTAGCAGGTCATTGATAGCGACAACAGTTATGTCATTACGTTTTGTTGCTGCTCTAAGTACGAGTCGTCCAATGCGACCAAAACCATTTATTCCAACCTTGATAGTCATTGTATTGCCTTTCGTGTAATATAATTACGAAATTATGGATCAAAAAAGCAATTTTCGCAAAGAATAAGCGCAAAAATGATGTAAAATTACATTTAATCGCTTGCGTAGGGTTTTGCAAACGTATTCAAATGCGATGCAGTCTTTGTTAAATCATAATGTTAACAATTTATTTACGTTGGTTCATGTACTGACTTTTATACGGATACATATATGGCATCAAAAGCGCTTGATTCTTTGGTTGAAATGCGTGGAATCGAAACAAAGTATATAGATGCGTGGGGTAAACCTGCGCAGGTTGATGAAGCGACCAAATCTAAGTTGCTCGAAGTTATGGGTTATGACACCCACTCTGATGCCGTAATTGAAGAGCAAATACAACAATATGTCGCCAAAGCATGGTTGAAGCCGCTTGAGCCCGTGCAAGTAGTGAGAACAAATGAGCATGTTGTGGTGCCGATTAAACTACCGATTGAGCTGGTTAACGATGCACACAATTTAGTGTTGGTGTTGGAGACCGGTGAAGTTATCGAGCATGCTTTCGTGCCCGTGGACTGCGACTTGATTGACGCGACAGCGGTTAATGATAGCGAATTTCAAGCTTATGCGGTTAATTTAGCCGACGACCTTCCATTAGGCTATCACCACGTAGAATTGCGTGCGGAAGATAACGACTTGCTTGCTGAGATGCGTCTTATCATTGCTCCTGAGAAGTGCTATACCCCAGATCCAGTCGCGCAAGGTAAGAAAATTTGGGGCTTGAGTGTTCAGTTGTATTGCTTACGCAGCGAGAGTAATTGGGGGATCGGAGATTTTAGTGATCTTAGTTTTCTAGTTGAGAAAGCTGCGAATCAAGGCGCTGACTTCATTGGTTTAAATCCTATCCATGCACTTTACCCCTCGAACCCAGACGCATGCAGTCCCTATGGCCCATCATCACGCCGCTGGCTCAACTACTTGTATATAGATGTAACGCAAATTGATGGTTACAACGATGATTCAGTTCAAAGCCTAGTCGCTAATTCGGGCTTCCAGCAACAACTGCAACACGTCCGTCAGATTGATTACATTGACTATGCAGCTGTAGCAAAATTAAAACTGGCCGCATTGACACGCGTTTTTGAAGTATTCAATACCAAGCATCTCAGCAAAAACTCCAGAGTGAACAAAGCGTTTAAGGCGTTCGTTGAGGAAGGTGCTGAAAGTCTGCAGGTACTCGCAACTTTCGATGCCATGCAAGAGCACTTGCACGCTGAAGGTAAAGAATCATGGGGTTGGCCAGTATTCCCAGCAAAATACGCTGATTATAGTACCCGAGAGGTGGCAAAGTTTCAGAAGCAGCATGCTAAACGCATCAAGTTTTATATGTTTCTGCAATGGCAGGCCATGTTGCAATTTAAACAAGCCAGCGAAAAAGCCGATGAGCTTGGAATGGCAATTGGACTATATCGAGATCTCGCGGTTGGTGTTAGTGAGGGCAGTGCTGAAATTTGGGGCAATAAGTCATTGTACTGCACACAAGCGAGTGTTGGCGCTCCACCTGATATTCTTGGTCCTTTGGGTCAGAATTGGGGACTCCCTCCAATGGATCCAGAACAGTTATACGCGCAGCGTTATCAGCCAATCATTGATTTATTCGCATCAAATATGCATGCCTCTGGCGCTCTGCGTATTGACCATGCTATGGCATTATTACGGCTGTGGTGGATCCGCAAAGGGGACGGTGCAGAATCTGGCGGCTATGTATATTATCCGGTAGATGATTTGCTCGGCATATTGGCATTGGAAAGCCAACGAAATAAAAGTTTAGTGATTGGTGAAGATTTGGGCACAGTTCCGGAAGAAATTCGTGAAAAACTAGCAGAAAATGGTATTTATTCTTATCGCGTGTTTTTCTTTGAGCAAGCTGAAGACGGCGGCTTTTACTCACCAAGTCATTACCCTGTGCAGTCTATGTCTACATTAACAACGCATGATATGCCAACCCTGATTGGTTATTGGCATTGTAATGATTTGGAACTGGGTAAAACTCTTGGCCTTTATCGCGACCCAGAAGTACTAAAAACCCTGTATGACGATCGGCACGCGAATAAACAGCAAATATTAGATTCACTTCACGGACATCTGTCTGTTGGAGATGACGTCGGACGGTATGTGGATCATACACCAATGTCTGAAGCCTTAAATCATGGCTTACAAGTGCATATGGCAGGTGGATCAAGTGCATTATTGAGCCTACAGTTAGAGGATTGGCTTCAAATGGATAAACCTGTCAATATTCCAGGTACATTTGACGAATACCCTAATTGGAAACGTAAATTGTCGCGTTCGTTATCGTCTATATTTGATGACGGCAATGTTTTAAACCTTGCAGCGCGGATCGATGGCGCCCGACGACAGGCTAGCAATGACAAGTAAGGATCATTAATGCAGCATATTCAACAACTCGCTCAAGCCCGATGTGCTTACCCTTTTGAATTTTTAGGCGTACATGAAAAGGGCAAACAGCTTAAAGTAAGTGCGTGGTTACCCGGAGCTCAGAGCGTAGAGTTGATTGATTGGCGAAGCAAAAAAGTGGTTTGTTCAATGCAAGCCCAGGACGATAGCGCCTTGTTTATTGCCTCTATAGCCAAAAGCAAATTACCTGAATTGTATGGTTACTCGATTACTACGGCAGAGACAGACTATCAGGCGCTTGACCCATATGCGTTTAAAGACGAAGCTTACCACGCGGTGCATTTTATTGATCATGCCCCCGAGAATCTGTACCAACAGGCTGGTGCGCAACTTTGTACGCTTGATGTAAGTGAAAAGCACAGTGTCAGTGGTGTGCGCTTTGCGGTTTATGCCCCAAACGCATCAGCGGTCTCACTCATTGGTGAATTTAATCTATGGGATGGCCGTTGCCATCCCATGCAGAAAACCGATTTGGGGTTTTGGGTGTTATTTGTACCTGGTTTACAAACTGGGACCCTGTATAAATACCAAGTCAAAGACGCTGCGGGTAATCAGTTGCCACACAAAGCAGACCCTATCGGTTTTAGCGCCGAACAATATCCTTCGCATGCCTCTCGAGTTTATGACCACACTGAATACGTGTGGCAGGATTCAGCGTGGATGAATCGACAACACAGCGACCCTTACACTCAACCGATGAGTATTTATGAGTGTCATCTGGGCTCGTGGAAAAGGCCTGATGCCAATAGCGGTGAACGTTACTTAAGTTACCGCGACCTAGCTGCCGAATTGATCCCATATTTGGTTGATATGCAGTATACGCACGTAGAGTTGCTGCCTATCTCAGAATATCCATTCGATGGCTCGTGGGGATATCAACCCGTTGGTTTGTTTGCTCCAACGAGCCGGTTCGGCCATCCTGACGACTTTAAGTATTTTGTGGACAAGTGCCATCAGCACGGTATTGGTGTAATTATCGACTGGGTACCTGCGCATTTTCCTGAAGACGGTCATGGTCTGGCACGCTTTGACGGTAGTTGTGTATATGAATATGAGGATCCTAGAAAAGGCTGGCATCCGGATTGGAATTCTTGTATTTACGATTTTGGCAAGCAGACTGTACGCCAGTTTCTGGTCGCCAACGCTTTGTATTGGTTAGACAAATTCCATATTGATGGTTTACGCGTAGATGCTGTGGCGTCAATGCTGTATTTGGATTATTCACGCAATGATGGTGAGTGGATCCCAAATGTTGATGGTGGCAACCATAATTATGAGGCGATCAGTTTACTGCAGTGGATGAATAAAGAAGTTTATCACAAGTTTCCTCGCGCTATGACCATTGCCGAAGAGTCAACGTCATTTGCCAAAGTGTCACGCCCCGTGTTTGACGGTGGTTTGGGGTTTGGATTTAAATGGAATATGGGCTGGATGCACGATTCATTGCACTTTATTAGTAAAGATCCGGCCTATCGTCGCTATCACCATGGCGAAATCACATTCTCGATGGTGTATGCCTTTGATGAAAATTTTGTGCTACCTATTTCTCATGATGAAGTGGTACATGGCAAAGGTTCAATGATCCGCAAAATGCCCGGTGATGAATGGCAACAAGCGGCGAACTTGCGCAGTTATGCAGCGTTTATGTACGCTCATCCCGGTAAAAAACTCAATTTTATGGGCAATGAATTCGGCCAAGCTGCTGAGTGGAATCACGATGGTCAATTGCAGTGGGATTTGCTGGCGTTTGAAAAACATCAAGGGATCCACAAACTGTACAAAACACTGAATCAATGTTACCTCCAACATCCTGCACTTTATGAGATGGATTGTCAGGCCGGCGGGTTTGCATGGATTGACCACGAAAACGCCGAACAAAGCATTCTGTCGTTTGTCCGTCGAAGTAAAGATGGCAAGCAAAAAGTCTACGCGATTACTAATTTCACTCCAATTCCGCGTGATAATTTCAGACTCGGTGTGCAAGACACGGGGGAGTATCGATTGTTGTTGAATACCGATAGCAGCGAATTTTGGGGCAGCAATTATGCCACTCAAGCATTAGTTAAATCTGACTCGCACGGATGGAACAACCAGCCTCGTTCGATAACCTTTAACTTGCCTCCGTTGGCAACTTTGTACTTCGTATTAGACTGACATGGCGAACCGAAAACATGGTGAGAATCGCAGCAGGTAAGCCACAACCATTCGGTGCAACACTTTGCAACGATGGGTGTAATTTCGCTGTGTACGCGCCCGACGCGCGGGCAGTGTCGCTCTGTTTGTTTGATGGAGAAAATGAAACACCACTGGTTGAATATGCAATGTTGGGTAAAACCGGCCACATTTGGCATGTGCATATTGCTGGTGTTACCGCTGGGGCCTTATACGGATATCGTGTTGATGATGGTGTTCCTAGTAACAATAGTTCGCAAAAGCTGCTAATTGATCCCTATGCCAAGCAACTGAGTCGGGCCTGTCATTGGGATAAAAAGTTATATCAACATGATAGTCACCGGATGGTGCCCAAAGGTGTAGTAAGTGATACACCTAAGCGGGTAAAAAAAACCTATGTATTCAGTAAAGAACAGCCGCGGATACTTTACGAAGCGCATGTAAAAGGGTTGTCTCAACTACACCCTGAAGTGCCAAAAGCGCAACGTGGTACCTACCTCGGTGCTGCCCACCCAACTATTTTGGCGCATTTACGCAGTTTGGGGGTCACAACAATACAATTTTTGCCGTGCGCTAGCTTTATGCCCGAACCCTATATTACCCAACTGGGATTGACCAATTATTGGGGGTATAACCCTATCAACTTTTTTGCAGTTGAACCCCGTTACGCGATCGCTGACCCTGTCGCAGAATGTCAACAAATGGTTCAAGCGTACCATAACGCTGGGTTCGAAGTGATTATGGACGTTGTATTTAATCATACTGCAGAAGGTGGCGATGGGGGGCCGACGCTTAGTTTTAAAGGTTTGCAAGGTTCACAAGCCTATCTCTATCAACATTTAGATAACGGTTCCAAAGCCTTTGTCAACAATTCCGGCTGCGGCAACAGCGTTAACGTCGCGCATCCGCAAATGTTACGGCTTATTATGGACGCACTGCGCTACTGGGTTGAGGTCATTGGTGTTGATGGCTTTCGCTTCGATTTAGCTGCTAGTTTAGGCCGTGACCCCTTAGCATTTGATCCGAATGCAGCGTTGTTTCGCGCGATTGAGCAAGATCCTGTTTTGCAAGATGTATTGTTAGTTGCAGAGCCTTGGGATATTGGCTTAGGAGGGTATCAGCTCGGAGGTTTTCCCATTGGCTGGCGAGAATGTAATGACAAATTCAGGGACACCGTGCGCGCGTTTTGGCGTGGTGATCGTGGCTTGACCAGTGATTTCGCAACCCGAGTAATGGGTTCTCGAGATATTTTTCACAAAGGCATTAAACCCATTTGTACCTCGGTAAACCCAATCACTTATCACGACGGGTTTACGTTGCATGACTTGGTAACGTATAAGCACAAGCACAACGCCGCGAATTTAGAAGAGAACCGAGATGGACATTCGCATAATCTATCGGCTAATTATGGCCATGAGGGCGAGACTGACGACGCTAAAATCAATGCACTTCGCGAACGGCAAAAGCGCAATCTGTTTACTACTTTGCTTTTATCACAAGGAACGCCGCATATTCTTGGCGGGGATGAGTTAAGTCGCACACAACAGGGCAATAACAATGCTTATTGTCAAGACAACCCCATTAACTGGCTCAAATGGGAATTATCTCCTAAACAAGCTAGTTTTTTGCGTTTTTGTAAAGAAGTGATAGCTCTGCGCAATAGTAGCCAGTTGTTACAAGAGATACAATTGGATGATGACAGCTATTATCAGAATAGAAATCCGGCCAGTGTTTTTTGGTATAAACCTGATGGCACCAATAAGGCCCCGCAAGACTGGCATGAAAGTGAGAATCAAGCCTTTGCGGTCGAAATACGCGGGCACGTGCATGAGCATGGGAACATGCGGCCAGAACATTGGCTAATTTGTTTTAATGCTAGCGATGATGATGTGCGATTTGCTCTACCTTTTTTCGCCCCAAAAGCTGGCTGGACCCTGCGCCTAGATACGCGTTATGCAGATTTGTCTATGCAACCGAAAGTCTGCGTTAAGCAGTTGTTTTTACAGGCGGGTAAATCAATTGCAATTTTCACCTACTCCTATTAGGCGAGCTTTGCTATTATGCCGCCCCATTATGCGATGGGGAAAACATGATGAATCAACCGAACCAAATAATCGCTGACGAAAATCTGTGTGATATCGGATTTATCGGCCTTGGCGTAATGGGCAAGAACCTTACCTTAAATCTTGCCGACAACGGATATCGTATTGCGTGCTTTGATCTTGACCAATCTAAGGTCGATGCGATCATCGCTCAGGATGCCAAAGAGCGCGATGATAAGCCTGCACGCGTTGTTGCTTGCCGGTCCTATACCGAGTTACTGAGTAAGTTAAAAGCACCCCATTTGATAATTTTATCTGTACCTGCCGGGGAACCGGTTGACCACGTATGTCATCATTTGATTGATTCTGGCATCGCTGCAGACGACATCGTTGTCGATACCGGCAACAGTTTGTGGACTGATTCGGTTGAACGTGAAAAACACTACAAAGGTAAATTCATCTTTTTCTCTACCGCGGTTTCCGGGGGTGAGGTTGGGGCCCGTTTTGGCCCATCGTTAATGCCCTCGGGTGATCCTTATGCGTGGACGAGACTAGAACCTGTATTTCAGGCAATCGCCGCAAAAGTAGATCCAAAAACCGGTAAGCCGATTGAATCTAATATACCCGGTCAACCGGTGACAGAAGGCGAGCCGTGCGCGACTTATATCGGCCCGGTCGGTGCGGGGCACTACGTTAAGATGGTGCACAACGGGATTGAATATGCAGATATGCAGCTGATCTGTGAGGCGTATCACATCATGCGCTTGGCTCTGCATATGAGCCCACAGGAAATCGCTTCTGTATTTAGAGAATGGAATGAAGGCGAGCTGAATAGTTATTTAATAGAGATTAGTGCAGAAGTGCTTGAGCAAATCGACCCACAGACTAATCAACCCTTGGTCGACGTAATCCTTGATCGTGCCGGGCAAAAAGGTACGGGATTGTGGACCGCAGTTAGCGCGTTAGAGGTTGGTAGCCCAGCACAAACCATAGCTCAGGCGGTTTTTGCCCGCAGTCTTTCCAGCCTGAAACAAGAGCGCGTTGCCGCTAGTAAATGCCTGGCTGGACCAGAGCTACCCCAATACAACGAAGAGCAAAAGCAAAGTATTATTACCGCACTTAAGCATGCGCTATATTGCAGTAAAATTTGTGCTTATGCGCAGGGTTTCCAGTTAATGGATATGGCGGCTAAAGAGCACGGCTGGAAGCTGGATTTCGCCGAAATTGCAAAAATTTGGCGTGCTGGCTGTATTATTCGCGCGGTGTTTTTGCAATCGATAACACATGCTTATGAGCAAGATGAAAAACTTGCTAACTTGCTGGTGGATCCATTTTTCACCCAGCAAATTGTGGCTTATCAACAAGACTGGCGCAGCGCAATTAGCCATGCAGTTTTGTCAGGTGTACCATGTCCGGCGATGACTTCTGCATTGAGCTATTATGACTCGTACCGCATGGAGGTGCTGCCAGCCAACTTGTTGCAAGGGCAAAGAGACTATTTTGGTGCACATACCTATCAACGTACTGATATGCCTGAAGGCAAGCGGTATCATATTGAATGGAATGACCCACAACGCCCACAGGTGAGTATTAAGAAGTAAATCCAAGGTGCAGGAAGGGCTAAATGAAGAAAAGTAACGAAGAGTGGCGCCAGCAATTAACCCCTGAAGAGTTTCGAGTTTGTCGCGAGAAGGGGACTGAGCGTCCGTTTACGGGGGAGCTGTTAAATCAGTTTGCTCCCGGTCGTTATCATTGCACTTGTTGCGGTGCTCCGTTATTTGACGCATCTGCCAAATTTGAAAGCGGTTGTGGTTGGCCATCTTTCTCTGCGCAATCTCAAGACGATAATGTTGGGTATCACACCGATTTAAGTCATGGGATGCGACGTATAGAAATAGTGTGCAAACAATGTGATGCGCACCTTGGCCATGTGTTTGATGACGGGCCGGCACCTACAGGGCAACGCTATTGCGTTAATTCGGTATCGCTCAAGTTTATTGCTGAACCGTAAAGGTTATTTCTACGCTTTTACTTCATTCGCAAGAACACCAGCGTTTGCTTGCAGCTACCAATGATACTGTCGTCAAGCCAATGGATGTCTTGTGCTGTCTTATCTACAAAGACTTCTGTTGTCCAAGTGAACAAGTCGTTGACTAATCCTTTCAACGCTTCCGATATAATTAGATCAAATGGCCTATCGTAATGATGGTAAAGCACAACAGATAATTCACTCAAACTGATCGAAATATCAATAAACTCTTCAACAAAAAACACAGCGTTGGCCATCTCTTGCAAATCAGTGATTAATTCACGCCGATCTGATTCATCCAGATCTTCGATATCATAAGTAGTAATAAACCCTTTGAGCTCGCGGCTGATATTACAAATATCGTCTAAATTTTCCTTCGTCACACTTAAATCAGATAAAAACGTAGCGGCCGAAATCACAGTTTTCGGCGCGGCTTCGTCACCTGACTCGGTTAACACAGCCATATCGTCAAAATCAAAGAAATCGTCAATATCATCACTATCGTCTGGCTGGGGGTTTACATATTTGGATAACAGCTTGGCGTTGTCTTTTAGTTCATTTTCCGCACTTTTAATCACATGCTCATTGGTCGATATTTCAGTTTTACTTGTTTTAAGCTCCCGTAAAAATATTCTAAAGTGCTCGCTGGAAGATTTTAGCCTTGTCAATGAGCGTTTGAGATCAGAGAGGTCTTTTTGGATTGAAATAAAAAACTCAGGTTCGCCGTTGGCATCAGGGATAGGGTAAACATTCCACTGTACAGGGTAGGGCGTACCATCTTTACGGTAATTGGTTGCAGCGCCAATAAAATGCTCCCCCTTTTTCAATGCGTTTTTAAGTCGGGCAATCACCCTAGGATTGGTATCTGCGCCAGATAACATACGTGGCGAAGAGCCATAGAGCTCCTCTTTACTGTAACCTGTCATTTCACAAAAACGAGAATTGGCATACAAAATTTTGTGCTCAAGGGGATCGGCATCGGTAATGACAACCGCTTCGAAGGTTTTTTCCAGTAAAATCTCAACTAACTTTCCGACTTGTTCAGCATTTAACTTCCTAATGTTATGCATAATTACTCCAAGTTGTTTAAGAGGGCGGTTAAGCAGTGCAAATAACAGATAAAATTTCAATGACTGTCGTTAATTGTAGCTGGTAAACAAAATTTAGAAGTGAAATATGAACAAATAAAGCGTTAGGACTACTTAGGTGGATTTGGGAATCCAGTTGTTCTAAAAAGGCGAGTAAGTTAGTGCCTCTGGCGTCATGTTTGTCTAGTTATGGATTTACTAATCAGACGAATAAGTCGATTCTGCTTATAGGATTTGATCTGAATCTAGTTTTACGCATTCTCTAGTCCCGTAACTGAAGCCTTCTGATACTCTGTTATTAAGCAGGAAAAGTTGAGTTACCAATTATGTCTAGAACTCTAGCAATGATACTAGCCGGAGGCGAGGGTAAACGCCTTCATCCGCTTACGAATTCGCGGAGTAAACCTGCGGTGCCGTTTGCCGGAAATATGCGGATCATTGATTTTGCGTTAAACAATTTTGTCAATTCTGATTTCCTCAAAATTTATGTTTTGACCCAATTCAAGTCCCAATCACTAAGTATTCATATGGGACAAGCTTGGCATTTATCGGGGGTTACCGACAATTTTATTCAGACTGTTCCTGCGCAAATGAGAATGGGAAAGCATTGGTATGAAGGGACTGCTGATGCGATTTATCAAAATAGTAAATTCATTGGTTTACATCATCCTGACAATGTATGTGTTTTTGGGGGCGATCATGTTTATAAAATGAACGTGCGTGAGATGGTGGATTATCATGAAGCGAAACAGGCTGAGTTGACAGTTTGTGCGACTCGGATGCCAATTGAAGAAGCTTGTCGATTTGGTGTAATAGAGGTTGATAGTGAATTCCGCATGATAGGATTTGTGGAAAAACCGACGGATCCGAAACCTATTCCAGGTCAACCCAAAATGGCGTTGGTTTCCATGGGGAACTATGTATTTGAAACTCAGTTTCTATATACAGTGTTAGATCAAGATGCCCAAGATAGTGATTCTTCCCATGATTTTGGTGGCGATATTATCCCCAAAGTTTTCGCCAATAATCGCGTATATGTTTATGATTTTTCTAATAATGTTATAAGAGGTGAGGAAGGTGCACCCTATTGGCGAGATGTTGGAACGTTGGAAACTTTTTGGCAATCGCATATGGATTTATTACAACAAAACGTTGGGTTGGATTTGGTTAATCCAAAGTGGCCAATGCGATCCTACTCCCCGCCATCGCCAGCTGTGAAGGTCTTGAATGATCCACAGGGAAATACGGCGACTATTGTGAACTCGATATTATCTGCTGGTTGTCAAATCATTGCTGCGTCAATTATTGAATGTGTTCTAGGATTTGGCGTGCAAGTTGGCGCAAGAGCTGAACTTCGAAATTGTATTTTTTTAGGAAAGGCCCATGTTGGCGAAAACTGCAAACTCAGGCGCGTCATTGTTGATAAAAATGTTTATATTGCTGACGGTGTCGAAATTGGGTTTGACGCTGATTTGGATCGAAAGCGAGGTTTGACCATCAGTGAAAGCGGTATAGTGGTAATTCCGAAGGGTTTTGAAGTTAGTTAATTTTGTTGAATTGACATTTCTGAGCAAATAAATCTGCTAAATAGCCAAAATATGTCAATATTTTGATACGCAAAAATGAAATTTAATTTCAATTATGAGGAGAATGAAAACTCTCGGGCTTCAATTGCACCGTGAATGCTACCGGCGCGTTTCTGCAAATAATCAAAATCTAAACCGGCATCACTTGCTAGCCGTTGCAATGTTGCTAGATCAACATCATTTTTGTCATATTCCTTGGCTATAAGGGCAAAAACCACTGCCATTTCACTCTCTCCGCGTTGCTGATGCAAGGTGTAAAGAGAGGTAAATATTTCTGGATCGATGGCTTCTTCCTCGGTGTACAGTGACAGTGCGGTATACAGAGCATTTATCGCTTTGCCGGTATCACGTTTGGCATGATAACTGGCAAGTCCCACTTGTAAAGGAGCGGTATTGAGTTCGCCATTACGCTCGAAGCGAAGAAAGCGAGCAAGCGCATCGTCATGACCATGGCGTGACCATTGGTAATAGCTAAGGTAGGGGTCATCAATATTGCGCGTTTCATAAGCCAAACGTTTGAGCTCGTTTTGGGCAGTTAATAAGCCCTTCATTCGGCCCGTTTCTTTTTCCCGCAGTTGCTTATGTCGGATCTGTGCAGCTTTGCTTATGCAGTCTTGATAATCTTCAAAAAACAAAATGAGTTGATATTGTTGCGCATGGGTAGGTGGCTCAGCCTGCTGATAGCGGTGTTTAATAATGTCAGCTTTCTCGGCGCGACACCAAGCGTCAGGATTTAGATCATTGCATATGTCGGGCTCTTCGCTACACATTTGGGCAACAGTTTTGCTAGTGAACTTTTCACAACCACCGATCAATAGAGCAAAAAGCAACAGTAAAATTGTGGAAAAATAACGAAAAAAAATAGTGTTCCCCTCAACTAAGAATGAAAAATTGAAATTTTTCAACAATTTGGCGTTCATCAAATGCTTCTTTACAATACCGCCCGATTTGAGTGAGGGCGTTATCGTTGATAATTAGTGTAGCCTAATGTTCTAAAACATTGGAATCAATACACTCGCATCAGCGTTGCGTTAAGTATAGCGAATGATTACTTTCTAGGTGGGGCATGAATCAACAATTCGAGCAAGAGTTACAATCTAGTTGGCAGGAACGCCAAGAATACGCAGAGATGATGCTGCCGTTAATTGGCAAAATGTATCGCAACAATGCGGTTGAAATTTCTATTTATGGTCGTCCACTGCTTAATGCCAGTGCAATTGATGTGATTAAAGCGCACCGCACGGTACGTTTGCACGAAGGCGTTAAACTTAGACTGCGCGAGAGTTGGCCTATCCTTGAAGCGCTAAGCAAAATGCAGCTAGCACCTGCGCAAATTGATATCGGTAAATTGGCTTTTGACTTCCATTACGGCAGCGCAGTAGATAAAACTGATTTAGACGCCTATTTGCGTGACGCATTAGTTGACGTTGTCGACCGTAGCGATGAGCAAACACCACAAGATGTCGTGCTCTATGGTTTTGGTCGTATTGGTCGACTGCTTGCACGTTTGATGATTGAACGACAGGGTAAAAGCAATAAATTGCGCCTGCGTGCGATTGTAGTGCGTGGTGGTCGCGATGGTGACTTAGAGAAGCGCGCAAGTTTATTGCGCCGTGATTCTGTGCACGGACCTTTTAATGGCAGCATAACTATCGATGAAGAGCGCAAAGCCATCAAAGCTAATGGTTCATATATCCAAGTGATCTATGCGAATAGTCCAGACGAAGTCGATTACACTCAATACGGTATTAACAACGCGATTATTATTGATAACACCGGTATTTGGCGTGACCGCGATGGCTTAGGTTTGCATTTAAAAGCCAAAGGGGCAGCGAAGGCTATATTAACTGCGCCGGGTAAAGGTGATATCAAAAACATTGTGCACGGTGTTAACCATACTGATATAGAAGCCTGTGATAATATCCTCAGTGCGGCAAGTTGTACCACTAACGCAATAACACCAGTATTGAAAGCCATTGATGAAGAATATGGCATTATCAGTGGTCACGTTGAAACCGTGCACTCGTATACTAACGACCAAAATCTGATCGATAATTATCACAAAGCTGAACGCCGCGGTCGAAGTGCACCTTTGAACATGGTTATTACCGAAACGGGAGCGGCTAAAGCCGTTGCTAAAGCCTACCCACAATTAGCTGGCAAGCTAACCGGTAATGCGATCCGTGTACCGACACCGAATGTGTCTATGGCCATTCTTAATCTCAACTTGAATAAGCCAACTGACAAGGTTGCTATTAACGAATTTTTGCGTGACACGGCGTTGTTTTCACCGTTACAGCATCAAATCGATTACACCGCATCAAAAGAAATTGTATCAACTGATTTAGTTGGTGCGCGTGCTGCAGCGGTTGTAGACAGTCAGGCTACTATTGTCGCAGATAACCGAGTTACCCTGTATGTTTGGTATGACAACGAGTTCGGTTACAGTTGTCAGGTTATGCGTGTTGTGCGTGATATGGCGGGGTTAGATTTTCCTACCATTCCAGCGGATATGCGTAAATAATCCCTGAATTAATAAAAACGCCCGCTTTATGCGGGCGTTTTTGTATCGCTGGGAATCATTCGGTAAGTTTAGCGGTCTTAGTTAATCATCTAGTTATAGCGAGTCGGATTCTTCATGAGAATAGCAGGGCAAAAATGGACGGTGTGGTTGCGCGATATTCTGTTGGGCGGATTGATCATCTTTGTTGTTTTACAGTGGCAAGAGCGAGATCTAGTCGCCACTGATGGTACTGTTGTGATTGAAAATCGGGCCTTGGTGTCACTGGATGGAGAAGAGCTATCCCTATTAGCGAACGATAAACCAACACTAATTTATTTTTTTGCTCCTTGGTGTCAAGTTTGTCATTTGAGTATTGGTAATCTGGATTACATCGACTCGGATAAAGTCGCGGTAGTGCGCGTTGCACTTGATTATCCGCATGTGGAAGACGTTGCAGAGTTTGTGCAAAAGCATGAGATAGACGCTCCTATATTACTGGGTGATCGTGCTTTACAGCGAGAGTTTGGAATAAAGGCATATCCAACCTACTATGTTATTAATAAATCACATGAGGTAGTCGCTGGCACACAAGGGTACAGCACCGCTTTAGGCTTAAAATTACGTCAAGTTTTTAACACGGAGGATAGATAAACTCTTCACTAAGACGAATTGCTATTGAGTGAATGGGGGCTTGCCGTTTAAACTAGTGTTTTGGCAAATAAACGGACGTGTCATGCAAATTTCTGCAAATTTTGACAGCGGTAATATTGAAGTCGTTAGCGCTGATTCTCCGACGGATATTCAACTACGCATTCGCAAAGACAATCAATCAGACTTTTTTCAATGGTTCCATTTCCGCCTACACTCCACCCCCTATGTACAACACACACTGACAATCAACGAATTAAAATCATCAGCCTACCCGGATGGATGGCAGGGCTATGACATTGTTGCCAGTTATGATCGTGATGAATGGTTTCGAATTGAATCAAGCTTCGACGGCGAGCGACTGCGCGTCGATTTTACTCCAGAGCATGCCACTATTTATTTCGCTTACTTTGCTCCCTACAGTTACGAGCGACACCTTGACCTGATTGCGCACGCGCAAACCTCGTTAGACTGCAGTCATAAGTTGTTAGGTCAAACCCTAGATGGGCGCGATATGTCATTGTTGATCATTGGTGAGCCGGCAGAAAATAAAAAGCGTGTTTGGATTACGGCACGTCAACATCCGGGTGAGACTATGGCCCAGTGGTGCGCCGAAGGACTATTGACACGTTTGCTCGATGAACAAGATGGATTAGCCCGCGCCCTGTTGCAAGATGCTGTGTTCTACTTAGTACCAAATATGAACCCTGATGGCGCTGCGCGTGGTCACTTGCGCACCAATGCTGTTGGAGCAAACCTTAATCGCGAATGGGCTGAGCCGACCTTAGAGCGCAGCCCGGAAGTATTTTATGTGTTGCAGGAAATGCAGGCCACAGGGGTAGACATGTATCTCGACCTTCATGGTGATGAGGCGCTGCCTTATAATTTTGTGGCAGGAAGTGAAGGGATCCCGAATTTTGATGCGCGCATGCAAGGCTTAGAGGATACGTTCCGTAATACGCTTTTGGCGGTAACACCTGAATTTCAAGTGGAACATGGCTACCCAAAAGACGAGCCGGGCAAAGCCGATCTTTCCATTGCATCAAATGCGGTTGCACAACGCTTTAACTGCATGGGCTTAACGTTTGAGATGCCATTCAAAGATAATGCGAATGTACCTGATCCTGCCTACGGCTGGTCGCCACAACGCAGTATGCAATTGGGTGAAGATATCTTGGTCGCAATACGTGCAGTTATTAAAGAACTGGGGTAACCTTTGCGAGCATTAACCACAACAATAACAATAAAAGGGGATTTCCTTGGAAGGCTTGTATAATTTTCTCGTTGATTTAGATGGATTGCTGGGTGGTGCCTTTTGGTTTCCCTATGTGCTCCTAGGTGTGGGTTTATTTTTTACTATTTACTTAAAATTCCCACAAATTCGTTATTTCAAACACGCCTGCAAGGTTATTACCGGCAAATATGACAAAGCGTCAGATCCGGGTGATACCAGTCACTTCAGAGCGTTAACTACAGCCTTATCCGGTACTGTTGGTACAGGGAATATCTCAGGTGTTGCATTTGCAATCTTCTTGGGTGGACCAGCAGCATTGTTTTGGATGTGGGCGACCGCATTTTTGGGGATGACTACCAAGTTTGTTGAGGTCACGTTATCACACAAATATCGGGTCAAAACTGAAGACGGCACTATGGCGGGTGGCCCCATGTATTACATGGATCGCCGTCTAAACATGAAATGGTTAGCGGTTGCTTTCGCAATTGCCACAGTGATCAGTTCTTTTGGTACGGGTAACCTGCCGCAAAGTAATGGTATTGCAACCAGTATTGAGTCGACGTTTGGCATTGACGCATACATTGTCGGCTGGACCCTAGGTATTTTGTTGGCCTTGGTCATTCTTGGGGGGATCCAACGGATTGCTGCGGTGACTGCGCGTATCGTACCTATAATGGCTGTCATTTATCTGGTTGGTGCCTTTGCGGTTATTTTTGCCAATGTAGAGAATATTGGTCCAGCGTTTGTCGCTGTTATTGGCGATGCCTTTACTGGCTCAGCGGCAGCCGGGGGCTTCTTGGGAGCGACTTTAGCGTATGCTTTCAACCGTGGCGTAAACCGAGGGCTGTTTTCAAACGAAGCTGGACAAGGTTCTGCTCCTATTGCACACGCAGCAGCCAAGACAAAAGAGCCTGTGTCTGAAGGCATGGTCTCGATTTTAGAGCCTTTCATCGACACTATTATTATTTGTACTATAACTGGCCTCGTTATCTTGTCCTCAGGTGTCTGGAAGGAGAAGCATGAAAACATCTTTGATCGTTCAGATATGCTTTTTGTCGCCGGTGAATTCGCTGAAAGCGACGCAGCTAGTGTGGATAAACTATATCGCTATTTAAATGATGTTGATGGTAATGCAGTGACGGCGTTTAACGGGCAAATTTCGGTCGTCAATGGTGTTGCAGTCTCTGGCGGCTACACGTTAATTAATTCACGCTCTATTGCAGAAGATGTTGAGTTCCGAGTTAACGACGAAGATCTATTCAGCGGTATGCTGGAAATAGTCGATGGCAAGCCTGAACGTGAGAATTTGCAGGTGTCTGGTAAATCTTTGGTGCATTCAGCGCCGTTGACAGCGATTGCCTTTACGCGCGGTTTCTTTGGCGATTTTGGTCAGTACATCGTTTCTGTTGGGCTACTGCTGTTTGCGTTCTCAACTGCAATTGCCTGGTCGTACTACGGTGATAGAGCAATGACCTATCTGTTAGGTCCTCGCTCAGTGATGCCGTACCGGGTTATTTATGTCGCTGGCTTTATCTGGGCATCTTTTTCAGATACCACCTTGGTATGGGCATTATCTGCAGTGGCGATTGTGGTTATGACGTTACCTAACCTTTTTGGTATTATGCTACTGCGCAAAGAGATGAAAGAAACCGTTAACGATTACTGGCAACGTAACGGTAAAAAGTAAGCGTCGCTTTTCTAACGTGGGCATCAGTGTGCAACTGGTGCCTTTCTTTTATGGTATCCATCGTTTTATCGTGATTTGCGCGAACTGTTTGCACGCGATGAGCGTATTAGCAGCATGTAGAGTTGCTGCAACTGAAAGAAGAGGAGTCGAAAATGGCATTAATAGACTGTCCATCTTGTAATAAGAAAATTTCTGATAAAGCAAAAAGCTGTCCCCATTGTGATTTCGCTATCGGTAACGCAAGTGAAGAGGATATTTTGCGCAAGCAACAGATGCAGCGTTTTAACAAACGACAAAGTTTGCAGAATCAATCAATGCTGGCCATGTTGCTGTTCGTTTCTGGATTTGGTCTCTGGTATTGGGGGGGGCAACAACCGACGGATTTACAGCAGAATATCGCTGTTGGCTGCTCAGTTGTCGGCTTTGTTTGGTATTTAATCAATCGCGCCAGACTGGTTATCTTAAAACGTTTTTCGTAAATAAATTTATGCAACTAGAACAATTACTTGCTGCTTTAACGCCCGATATGTACGCCCGCATCAAAGGTTTAGTTGAAACGGGGAAATGGTTTGACGGTGCCGCCTTAGAGCCGCATCAGCGAGAATTACTATTACAGGCTGTGATGATTTATCAGGCTAAAGTTGAACAATCAGGCGAGCATATGACGATAGGGGCAGACGGTGAAATAGTACAGAAATCCCGTCAGGAACTTAAGAATGAGCTCAAGATGGCACAAGAATCTTTAATTGCACGGTTTAAAAAGCATGATATTTAGTCGTCTGTTTACGCCCAAAACGGCGCACCCTGATCCCAATGTAAGGTTCGCTGCAATCGCCAACCTTGACCCGTCTAAACAAGAACATAAGAGTCAGTTACACGAACTCGCATTCAATGACGCTGAGCCACGCGTTAGCCTGGCTGCATTAACACGTTTAGACAGCTTTGATTTGTGGCTCAAGATGTCCCAGATTGCGGTTGATAAACAGATTAAGAAAGCCGCTCAACAACGAGTGATTGAAGCTTTATCTGCACCGACTTCGGCGCAATCTGTAAAGCAACAAAAAGCGAATTTAAGTGAAATTCAAGATCCAACGATATTACGTGCAGTACTTGAGCAAGCCGTATGGCCTGCACAAGATCCAGCGCTATTGCAGTTAGTGCTAGGGCGGATAAATGACAGTCAATTTACCCGCAATGTGCTAGCGCAGGTGACCGAAGTGGCAGTGCTCGAACAGCTCTTAGACAACATTGATAACCAAGCAATGTTAATTAAGTTGCGTAAGCAAGTAGCGCCCAACATGCAACAGGTAATATCCGCGCGAATTACTTTATTGGAAGAGCGGGCCAAGCGGCCACTGGAGTTGCAACAACAGTTAAAGTTGGATCTTGCCAAGCTACAAGCTCTCGCTGAAGATGATGATTACCTAACGTGGCAAGATAAACGCAATACTCTGCGAGTGAGTATTGATACTGTATTGCCAGAGCTTGCTGCGTTGGCTTCAGAGCAGGCTGAATTAATGCGCACTAAGCTAGCTAAAATTGAAGCTCGTTTGGATGGCATATATAGCAGAATTAAACCATTAATTGATGCGCAACAGCAGGCTGCACAACAAGCAGCGGCTGCAGAAGAGTGGTGTACACAAGCTGAACGTTTAGTAGTGCTTGCTGAGCAACACATAGTGCAGAGCCTTGAACAATTGCAAGTACAGGATATACAAGCGGTGCAAACGCAAATCCAACACCAACTGGATACTTTTGCAACTTTGAATGCCGCCCTATATCCAGTAAAGCAAGTGCACCAAAACCTAACCAAGAGCCATGATAATATCAACGCCATTAAGTCTGATATTGCTGGGATAAATGCGATCAGAGCCGCATTGTCGTTATTTATCGAGCAGCACGACCCAGAACAGAAAGATTCTCTTACGTCAGAGCAAGTTATTGCTTTTCGTGAATTAGAGAGGAATGTTAAACAGCAATTGAAGCGGATAATTAATTCTTTACCCGATGAAATATTGCAGGATTGGCGCTCGTTGGCGGCAAAGTGGCAGGCTGAAATAGCTGAATATGAGAAGCTTCAAGGCGACAATCAGCGTTTTTGTCGGAATAAAATCCGCACAGCTCTGGCACTTATTGAGCAGGGTAAGTTTAAGCCAGCACTGGCTATTTATACGCAAGTAAAAGAACGTTTCAAGCAGTTGTCAGAGCCGCAAAAAAAACACCTTACGCGTCAATTTGAACAGCTTAGTACTGAAGCAGAAAAACTGAATGATTGGCAAGCGTACGTGGCCGTGCCTAAGCGGCCTGAGCTTCTCACGCAAATGCAACAGTTAGCAGCCGCTACAGATATTGACATAAATAAACGCAAGCAACAGGTCGCGGCCATACGCGCCAACTGGCGTTCTCTGGGCGATGTTGTACTCGATCAAGAAATTGCCGAGGCATTTGAGCAGGCAGCAGAAGCAGCATTTAACCCCTGCCGAGAGTTTTATCAACAGCAAGCACAGGTGCGTGCGGCGAATAAGCAACACGCTGATTCTTTGCTGCAAGAGTTAACTCAGCTGGATGCTGAGTCTGACGATGTAACGTTATCTCAAGCTTACAATCGTATCCGTCAGTCATGGTTTGAACTCGGCGAGTTGGAGCGCTCAGATTGGCAAACAATGTCGCGGCGCTTTAAAAAACTATGTGCACCGTTGGCCGCCCGCGTGCGTGAATTCGAAAAAGACAATGCCAAGCGCAAACAACTATTACTCGAGCAAGCGCAAAGTATTCTGGCGACATTGCCTGCCGATAGCGCAGCACAGTTGCAAGACTTGCAAGAACAGTGGAAGTTATCAGGGTATGCCGGAAAAGGCACTGATCAAAAACTGTGGACGGCGTTTAGGCAGTGCAATGACCAAGCGTTTGCAGGTTTGCGACAACGCAAAACAGAAAGTAAAAATCTAGCTGAGCAGCGCTTTCACGAATTGCAACAGCGAATTAAAGCGATAGCAGAAACATTTGCAACGGAACCAATGACTTCTAAGCGCGCAGAACAATTCCATCAACAATTGCGTGAACTGTCACAGCAAGTGAGCGAAGAGCTTGAATTGTCTGGACATAGAAAAGCCTTGCAAAAACTTCTGACACAGGCTGAAGATGACATCGATGTCTGTTGGAAAAAACATCAGACAGTCCAAAACTCAAAAATTGTGCATACTGTTTTTGAGCAACTGACGTCTATTGTAGGGAGCGACATTGCACCAGAGACGCTTAAGGATTTGCCGTTTAAGGTTGCCGACAGCGATTATACAACGGGCTATGATCGTGCCGCGCTGACCTTACAATTAGAAATAATTCAGGGGCTGAGTTCTCCTCAATCCTGTCAGAATGATCGCGAAGCTCAGCAATTATTGCTATTGCAAACCAAACTACAGAATGGGCACACGCCGAGTAGTGAAGAATTATGGTCGGGTTGGTTAGCGAAGGGCCCGATTCTTGCGGATCAAAAGCCATTACTGGATCGCATGCAGGTGGCAATAATGCAAGCGGAGAAGATTTAGTGATGGTGACAGAAAGTATAGAATTTAGTTTTGTCAGTGAACCAGTGGCCTATCGCTTTTTAAATACAGTGAAGAACTGGCAGCAAGACCATTTGCGTGCTGAATATGGCAGAGATGCTGCTCACGTGAAGGTAACCTATAAGCCTGCTAACAGCAGCTTTGATGATACCTTATCGAGACTCGACTCATTAGCGGCCAGGATGGATGGACGAGCGCTGTGAAGCGCTCGCTATCGCTTTACTTCTTAAATAGTAAGGTCATGCGATCAGATTCGCCTATCGCATCAACGCTGGCTTTTTTATTCGGATCATCCTGCACACCAAAATAAGTGGGTGGCAAGCGCCAAACCATGTCAGATTCAGTTGGCTTGTCTTTAGGATTAGCATTGATCTCACTGCTTTGTACAAAGGTAAATCCAGCGGCTTCAAAGCTGGCTATCAATTGAGATTGTTTTAGATAGCCGGCACTACCGTCTGCCCATTTATCACTGTTTTCTTCTGGCGCTCGATGCTGGACTACGCCAACCATGCCACCTTCTTTGAGTAGATCATACGCCGTGCCTAGTGCTTCCGTTAAGGTGCCAGCCTCTTCTTCAAACCGATTTAAATTATGCAATGCGCGAATAAATAATACTCTATCAGCAGTGCCCTGTAATGCTTCTGGTGTGGTTGCAAAGGTGAATGCTTGCACGTCAAATGGCGCATTGGGGTAGGCGCTAACCATGCCTGTAAATTTGGCTGTTAACGCGATTTGTTCCGCTATGGCTTCTGCCGAGAAAAAGCCAAAACGGGCCCACATGTCATCATTATAATTGATCCCATAAACGCGTCCTTTCTCGCCCACATATGGCGCAATAATCTGCGTATACCAACCACCACCGGGAAGCGCTTCAGCGACTGTCATACCAGGCTCAAGCTTAAAAAATTGTAAGGTTTCAACCGGATTTCTCGCCGTATCACGAGCCTTAACCTCAAGAGGTCGAGACTCAACAATGTCGAATAAGGTTGGCGTGTCAGCACATACCGCTGGCGTTAATAGAGCTGCGATTAAGATTAACCCTGATTTTCGCATAGGGGGGGTCCTTAGTAAGTGTAGCGGTATTAACTTGGTACTTCCCGCTACGAAGTTGGTAAATGAATTAATACCAATATAGCGTAGTTTAGTTCAGCTAAATAGCGAGAGTAAGATTTGCTATCTATCACAGTATTTCGCTCACTTATCCCAGAGTTAATGGGATAAAACTAACGTCGAGGTGAGAGTGCATATTTAGCAGAGCTTAGCTAAGTTCGCCGCACAGATCCTGTTGCATAAGCTGGCGAGTGGCATCGTAATCGTAGCCCTGCGACAACAAGAAATGCAATTTTGCTAATGCAGCCTCTGGCGTCATATCTGAGCCCGAAACAACGCCCAGTTCACTCAAAACATGACCGTTAGCGTAGCCACTCATATCAACTTTGCCACGCGCACACTGCGTGCAGTTAACCACTACAATTCCCTGCTCGCGGGCAAATCTCAAGGGGTCAAGTATGGCTTCTGATTGCGGTGCATTGCCAACACCGTAACTGAGTAAAATAAGAGCTTTAACCGGCTGTTGTAGGATATTCTGGATGACGTCTGCAGAAATACCGGGATATAAGCTGATCAGTCCAATCGGTTGTGGAAATATCTGTTTAACGCTGAGGGTGTTATCTAACGGGGCCGAGCGGTGCTGTTGGGTTACTTGGATCTTGATCCCTGCATTAATAAGGATGGGGTAGTTTGGTGATTCAAACGCATCGAAACCGTTGGCATCGACTTTGCGTGCGCGATTGCCGCGTAACAGTTTATTATTAAAAAACAGGGTGACTTCGGGGATGGGGAAATTGGCTGCAATATATAAGGCATTAAGTAAATTTTCCTGCCCGTCAGAACGCAGTTCCGCTAGGGGTATCTGTGACCCTGTAACAATGACCGGTTTACTTAATCCAGCAAACATGAAACTAAGAGCTGATGCGGTGTACGCCATAGTGTCAGTGCCATGCAAGATGATAAAACCGTCGTATTGATCATAATGCGCGGCGATATCATCAGCCATTTTCTGCCAATCAGCGGGCGTCATGTCGGAAGAATCAATCAAGTTTTCATATTCGTGAATATGAAACTCCGGCATTTCACTGCGATTAAATTCGGGCATGCCGGCAAGTGTTTCGGTCAAAAAACCTGGGGCTGGAACATATCCGCGGGCAGAAGGGCGCATACCAATCGTCCCGCCAGTATAGGCGATGTAAATCTTTTTACGCATATGAGCCACCCTGTAGTTTAAAGGCGCAACTGAGAGCTGTGTTTAAACCCTCAGTCAATCCGAAACATAATTACTTAACTTCTTCGCCAGCTGCTTGTTTATCGGCGTGATAGCTTGAGCGCACCATCGGACCACAAGCCGCGTGTGAGAATCCAATCGACTTTGCATAGTCGCCGAGGTCATCAAACTCTTGTGGCGGTACGTAGCGTTTGACCGGGTAGTGATGTTTACTGGGTTGCAGATACTGACCCAGTGTTAACATATCTACATCGTGCGCTCGCAAATCATCGAGTACGGTTTGAATCTCTTCGTTGTTTTCACCCATGCCCATCATTAAACCTGATTTAGTAGGGATTTCAGGGTGTTGTGCTTTGAACTTCTTCAATAAATCGAGTGACCATTGATAGTTAGCACCGGGGCGACATTCTCGATAAAGTCGCGGTATGGTTTCCAGATTGTGATTGAACACGTCTGGCACGCCCTGTTTGAAGATTTCTAATGCACGGTCCATGCGGCCTCTGAAGTCAGGAACCAGTACTTCAATCGTAGTCGCTGGAGAATGTTCGCGTATCGCGTTTATACAGTCGACGAAATGTTGCGCACCACCATCACGTAGGTCATCTCTGTCGACCGAAGTGATTACCACATAGCGCAACCCCATCTCTTTGATAGTAGTTGCGAGTTTCAGTGGTTCTTCTGCGGACGGTGGTAATGGCTTGCCGTGAGCAACATCGCAAAAAGGACAACGGCGAGTGCAGATATCTCCCAAAATCATAAAAGTAGCGGTGCCATGATTAAAACATTCAGCAAGGTTAGGGCAGCTCGCTTCTTCGCATACCGAGTGGAGCTTATTCTTACGCAGTGTTTGCTTAATATGGTCTATGCGATCAGTGGTGCGTGGGAGCTTGATTTTAATCCAATCAGGCTTGCGCAACATCTGCTCTTTTTCAGTTGGCACGATGGTGATTGGAATATGCTTTACTTTTTCGTCATCGCGGAGTTTCACTCCTGCTTTGGGTTTAACGTTACTCATCAAAACCTTCTATATAATCATAGGAATGCACGCCAATAAGTGCACCAAAATGCTGTACTAGAGGAATGGCTACGTTAGCCACCGAATCTGGACCATTTAAACGGGCACAATCTACCATTTCTAAGCCCGCATAGCCACACGGGTTAATACGCTGAAACGGGGCTAAATCCATATTCACATTTAGCGCTAAACCGTGAAAGGAACAACCCTTGCGAATACGTAGGCCAACGGAACAGATTTTTTTCTGGTCGACGTAGACTCCCGGAGCATCAGCTTTGGCATAGGCTTGAATTTCGTGCGCTGCAAGCAAGTTAACCACACATTGTTCCAGTGCGGTTACTAAATGCCTAACGCCTAATTTAGCGCGTTTAATATCAATCAAACAGTACAGCATAATTTGCCCAGGGCCGTGGTAAGTTACTTGACCGCCGCGATCAACGGGGACAACAGGAATGTCTCCAGGCATTAAGATATGCTCGTCTTTACCCGCTTGTCCTTGGGTGAATACAGGGGCATGCTCAAGTACCCATACTTCGTCTTGGGTATGCTCGTTACGTTGGTCAGTGAACGTCTGCATTCGCTGCCAGATCGGCAAATAAGGCTGACGCCCTAGTTGCCGCACAATCAATCCAGGAATACCACGATTATCTGTCATAAATTATAGTACGACGCGCACCAATTCTAACTTTGAGAGTTCTGTGTAAATGGTTTCCATATGGTCTTTACTGGTTACCTTTACACTCAACGACAAGGAGTGATAATTCCCTTTGCTGCTTGGCTTTACCTTCGGCGCATAATCGCCTGGTGCGAGTTGTTGCAGTCGATTGATCACTACCGCGGGTAAACTCTCGTCCGCTACCCCCATGACTTTGAAGGTTTGGTAGCACGGAAAATCTAATAATTCATCAAACCGGGTGTCCACGGTCTACTCCTGCGTTATCGCTATCTGCGTTATTAACTATCAAAACCGAGCTGTAACTTAATGTAGTCTACCGCACGGTCAAAAAATCCACCTTCATTGACTTCATGCAATGCCACCAGTGGATACTCGGCAATGTCTTCGCCGTCCAGCTGAATAAATAGTTTACCCACCACTTCGCCTTTGGCGAGTGGAGCTTCTAATTTCTGGTCGAGCACGAAGTTGGCTTCTAGGTTCTTAACCTGTCCGCGTGGGATGGTAATTGGGGTCGATTGATTAATTCCCAAGTCTACAGTTTCACGATCACCCATAAATATACGGTGAGCGACGAAACTGGTACCAGCGTCGTAGGGGGTCACAGTCTCGTAAAAACGGAAACCATAACGCAATAGCTTCTTGTTTTCTTCTTTGCGCGACCGTTCACTATCGGTGCCCATAACCACGGAAATCAAGCGCATATCACCTTGTGTGGCTGAGGTAATCAGACTGTAGCCAGCATCCGATGTATGGCCTGTTTTAATACCGTCGACATTTAGGCTTTTGTCCCACAATAAGCTGTTGCGGTTATATTGTTTAATGTTGTTATAGGTAAATTCTTTCTCGCTATAAATCGCATACATGTCTGGCACTTCATTAATGAGTGCTGCAGAGAGGACAGCCATGTCACGTGGTGTAGTGTAGTGGTCAGCATCGTGTAAACCATGACTGTTAACGAAATTAGTACCAGTCATACCAAGGTTAATGGCATGGGCATTCATCATGTTGGCAAAGGCGCTCTCGCTACCAGCAACGTGTTCCGCCATCGCCACGCAGGCGTCATTACCTGATTGCACCATGATACCGCGTAGCAAATCAGACACAGAAACTTCGGTACCAACTTCAATAAACATTTTTGAAGAGTCAGGAAAATTCTTTGCCCACGCATTTTCTGAAATTTTCACTTTATCGGTAAGGGCAATGTTACCGGCTTGAATTTCTTTGCCAATCACATACACCGTCATAATCTTGGTTAAACTGGCTGGCGCTAGACGCATGTCGGCGTTTTGTTCAGTAATCACTGTATCCGTAGCCGGATCGATTAATAAGTGACCTTCTGCCGCTACCGATGGTGGCGGAGGAATGACTACCGCAGCTTGCGATAATGGCGTCAGCGAAATGAAGAAAGCAGCCGAAAAATAACGTAATTTTGAAAGCATGAAACTACCGTTTTTTTAGTTATGGTTTTAGGGAATGGACCCTTTGAATTAGCGCAACGTTTAGCAAAACGAACAATCGTAATAGTATCGTAAAACGCCACCGTGGGACTAGGCTAAGACCATAAAAATTATGAAAAGTTTAGCAGTGTTTAGTGTAATGTCAGATTTTACATCGCGGTTAGGGGGCCGAGATACTAAATGCCTCCGGGAATCCGGTTGAGCGCAGTTCATCTAGTAGTAATTCGGCCAGATGCTGATTTGAAATAGGCCCTAGACGCAAGCGAATTACACTATCCTGATTTAAGGTAAGTGTAGGTACTTGATAACGTAGGGTTAAATCGTCAGAAATTCTTTGAATCTTGCGCTCATCGCTTAGCGCAGCGACTTGGATGTACACCCCTGGCTGAACCGAATTGTTGGTTGTTTCCGTACCGGTGTTTTCTTCTTGTGGCGGAGGAATACTGATCCCTGCATACTCGGCATAACTCACGGTCGGGCCATTTCCGACAGTAACCCGATTTTGCTCATCAAAATGGATTACTTCCAAGTCGACTTTTGCTGTCCCCGTTTTTAAAAAATCGAGTTTTTTTGCCGCTGCAAATGACAAATCGATGATCCGATCTTGGTGGAATGGGCCGCGATCATTCACCCGTACGATAACTTGTTTGCCGTTGGCGCGGTTCGTCACTCTTACAAACGAAGGCAAAGGCAACGTTTTGTGAGCCGCAGTCATTCCATACATATCATACACTTCACCATTAGACGTCAGATGGCCATGAAATTTTTGTCCATACCACGACGCGTAGCCTGATTGAGTAAAACCCTTACCTGTCTGCAGAGGATAATAACGCTTGCCCAACACTGTGTAAGGGCGACTGTTCCATTCCCGATAGGGCTCGTAGTGAGGAATTGCGCTTTCTCGCGCAATAGATGAAGGAACATGGGTTGGGGCAGAGTCATGGCGCTGCGAGTAACGACCACCATATTGGCAACCTTGCAGAACAAGCAATGAAAGTAGAAGCGTTGCTGTGTATAAAACCGTGTTTTTCATTAGCGCGATAATAATCTTGCCTGAGTACTTATAGCCATTAGAATGCCAAAACCTGCGAGCAGTGTCACCATGGATGTGCCGCCATAACTTACCAGCGGCAACGGCACACCAACCACAGGTAGCAAGCCAGAAACCATTCCCATATTCACAAAAACATAAACGAAGAAAGTAAGGGTGATAGCGCCAGCTAATAATTTACTAAATGCATCTTGGGCGCGCACGGCGATCCACATACCGCGTAATACGATAAACGCATAGATCCCGAGTAAACCGAGTACGCCAAACAGGCCAAATTCCTCGCTGAAAACGGCAAAAATAAAATCAGTATGGCGTTCCGGTAAGAACTCTAATTGCGATTGGGTGCCTTGTAACCAACCTTTGCCCTCTATACCACCTGAGCCGATAGCAATTTTCGATTGAATGATATGGTAGCCGGAGCCAAGTGGATCACTTTCCGGATTTAAGAATGTGAGTACTCGTTGTTTTTGGTAATCCTGCATCAAGAAAAACCACATGATTGGCATAAAAGCGCCGGCTAACGCGGATACGATAGTGATTAACTTCCATGTCATGCCAGCGAGAAATAGCGCAAAAATTCCAGAGCTTGCGATCAGCAAAGACGTACCTAAATCAGGTTGTTTGGCTATCAATACTGTCGGGATAGCAACCATGATAAAACCAACAACAATTTGATAGGTGCGCGGGGGCAGGGTAAATTTACTGATATACCAAGCGACCATCATTGGCACTGCCAGTTTCATGATTTCTGACGGCTGAAAGCGCATAAAACCGAGATCTAGCCAACGCTGCGCACCTTTCCCAACAACCCCGAACAGCAGTACGCCAACTAGCATCAGTAAGCCAACGGTGTAGAAGTATATGGCCATTCCCCGATACATCATCGGTGGGATTTGTGCCAAACAAAACATCACGAACAGAGCAAGGCCAAGACGAATAAGCTGACGTTGGATGAGGGCTGGATCTTGGCCGCCAGCCGAATAAATAGTAACTAAACCAACCGCCATCAGCACAAGTAAACCGAGGAGTAATACGCCATCAATATGCAGGCGCTGCAAGAGGCTGGTTTTGTTTGGATTTATTGGAGTTCGGATCATTGTATATTGACCGCTTCGTTGGCAGCAACCTCGGTAGGTTGGGCAAACTCGTGATTACGAAAATAAAAGTCCATAATTTGGCGCGCTAATGGTGCTGCATTACTGCTTCCGCCACCGGCATTTTCGAGCACAACCGTAACCGAAATCTCTGGGCTGTCATAGGGCGCGTAGCCTATGTACATCGCATTATCGCGGAGGTGCAACGCAACATTTTCTTCTTCATACTCTTCGTCTTGCCCTACGGTAAAAAGCTGTGCGGTACCTGTCTTGCCAGCTGATACATAGCGGGTTTTTGCAAAAGCTGTGCGCGCGGTACCATGTTCCCGGTTAACAGTGCCATACATTGAATCAAGTGCCATATCCCAATGACTGTCGTTGATTACGTCGATTGGGCGCGCTGTTTTTAGCCCTTCCAGTTGTAGACCTTCTGAGGTACTTACACCGCGTAATAGTTGTGGGAGAACTTTCTCACCGTGATTGATCAACATATTTACTGATGCGTTAATTTGAATCGGGGTTGCAGTCCAAAAGCCTTGCCCGATGCCAACGGGAATGGTGTCACCAATATACCAAGCCTCATTCATTTGGGCTCGTTTCCAACCCCGCGAGGGCATGTTTCCGTCAGCTTCTTCATGAATATCTATTCCGGTATAATCACCGAAGCCGAACTCACTCATTGACTCACTGATGGCATCGATACCGAGGTTATAGGCTAAATCGTAAAAAAACGTGTCACAGGAAACTTCCACTGCTTTTATCACGTCGACTTCGCCATGGCCGCCGCGTTTCCAGTCTCGCCAAACATGGTCAACATTATCGATACGATAACGACCATAATCTTTCATGACGGTCTCACTATCAATAACTTCACGCTCTAATCCGACTAACGCTAGGTGGGGCTTAATTGTCGACGCCGGCGGGTATTGGCCCTGCGTGGCACGGTTTATCAAAGGACGTGCTCGCGAGTTGAGCAGAGCGTTATAATTGCGACTGCTGATCCCATGCACAAACATATTAGGATCATAACTTGGGTTTGAGTAAAGGCTAAGAATTGCACCGGTCTTAGGCTCAGTTACAATCACTGCTGCGCGGCGGTTTCCGACCAGTCGTTGAACCTCGAGTTGTAACTCCAAGTCCAAATTTAACACCAAATCTTCACCGGGAATCGGAGGTTGAAAGTCAAGTGTACGTAATATTCTTCCCTGATTATTGACTTCAACTTGTTGATAACCCACTTGGCCATGTAAACGCTCTTCATAAAAGCGTTCAATCCCTAGTTTGCCGATATCATGTGTCGCATCATAGTTCGCTGCTTGACCCGACTCAGTGAGTTTATTCAGATCGTTTTTATTAATCTTGGCAACATATCCCAGAGCATGTGTTAACGCGGCACCGAAGGGGTAATGTCGCGCCAATCTGGCGTTAATACTAACACCGTCAAAGCGATGTTGATGAACTGAAAATTTCGCGACCTCATCTTGGTCGAGACGAGTTTTCAGAGCAACGGGCTTAAAGCGTCGTTGGCTCTTTAAATTCTTCTTGAAATCTTCGACTTGTTCATCAGTAATCGTAATGATGGCTTTAACTTCAGCCAACATTTTATCGATATCTTCGACTTGTTCAGGGATCACCTCTAAACTAAAAACAGGTACATTTTCTGCCAGAATAATACCATTGCGATCGAGGATAAGACCGCGATTGGGAGCCACCGGCAAAACTTTAATACGATTTCCATTTGAGCGCGTTTGATAGTCTTCAAATTGCGTGACTTGCAAGTGATAAAGATTGCTTATCACTATGCCAATCAAGGCGGCTATCATGATTAACGCAACTACCGAGCGACGCGTAAAAAGGTTCGCCTCAGCGGTATGGTCACGAATGGTTTGACGCTTAATCGGCACTGCTACTCTCGGTGATAGGGATGGTTATTATTAACGCTCCAAGCGCGATACAATGATTCTGCAAGAATGACCCTAACCATTGGATGGGGCAAAGTTAGCGCGGAAAGTGACCATTGTTGCTCAGCCGCCTGTGTACATGCAGGCGATAAGCCCTCAGGCCCGCCGATTAACAAACTTACATCGCGACCGTCTAATTGCCAATCGGTCAGATTTTGCGCCAACTGACCGGTACTCCAGTTTTTGCCAGTGACGGCCAGTGCTATTACCCGTGTGCTCTTACCCGCGGCTTTAAGCATTAATTCACCTTCTTTTTCGAGGATCCGCGGAATATCGGCGTTCTTACCACGCTTCCCTGGGGGGATTTCGGTAAAAGTGACGGGCATATCCGGTGGAAACCGACGTAAATACTCATTACATCCTTCCGACACCCATTTGGGCATCTTGTTCCCAACCGCAATGATCTGAATGCGCATTTAGCTCCAGAGCTTCTCTAGCTGATAGAAATCGCGGGTTTCGTCCTGCATTACGTGAACGACAACATCGCCCAAATCAACCAGAACCCACTCTCCGGTGTCTTTACCTTCAATGCTGAGTGCGGGGTTGCCCTCTTGTTTACAAGCGAGGGTTACATTCTCGGCGATTGATATCACGTGTCGCTTTGAATTGCCCGAACATATAATCAAGGTATCGGTAATACTGGATTTGCCTGATACATCGAGTTCGATTAGATCGCGGCCTTTCATATCATCAATTTTGTCTTTAACAAATTGAACGAGTTCTGTGTGGTCCAAGTTTTCTCCTATCACAGTTAAGCGTTAGTTATATAAGTTATGACGCAGACAATACTGGTAAACGTTGCGCGGAAGCATTTGCTGAATCCCGTCACCGCTATCAGATTGCGTAAGCATGTTGCGAATTGCTGTAGATGATACCTCTGTAATGGGGCTTTCTGCAAAAAATAGCTGCCCATGTGTCGCGGTATGCAATTGTTGTTTGTCGCTTTGATGGTGCACAGTGATCCACTGCGTTATTCGCTCAGAGGGTTCGGCTGTGCAATCTTGGCGCGGCAATACCAAGATATTACATAACTCAATGATCGCATCCCATTGATGCCATTGGTCAATAGAATGCAATGAATCCTGACCCATAATAAATACGATACTGCGTGCGCCTTCTTGCGCTCTCAAATGACGTAGTGTTTGAATCGTGTACGACGGCGAAGGCAACTGACTTTCGATCAAATCAACGGTAAATAAGGGGAATTCATTGCACACTAAGTCGAGCATTTCGACCCGTTGCTGAAAAGAAGCACCGATGATTTTCTTATGCGCTGGGTTAGGCGTTGGTAGCAAGTGAATGCGCTGCAAATCAAATTCGTTTGCAGCACTGATCAATGGATAAATATGCCCGTAATGCGGTGGATTGAAACTGCCACCGAATAACGCAAGTGGTGCTTGATCGGTGTTCATAATGGATACGAAGTTAATGCCGCAGGTAGAAACAACAAACACAAATGACACAGTGTGACATAGGGTTTGCTGACACTAGTCTGTTTGAACTGCAAGTCCGCTACCGCTAATTTTTGCTGCATCTGCTGCAGATCAGCACTACTCAAGCGGGCTAGCGCGGCACCATATAATCCCTGTCGATTCTGCCATATTCGATGTTTTTGCCAGGCGGGTTGCTGCCCGGCTTGTTGTTCTTGTTTTAGTGCCCAAAGTGTTTGCCATTCGCGGATCAATGCCCAAATAATAATATTGGGTTCTACACCTTCGCTCTCTAGTCGATAGAGGATTTTGATGGCACGTTGAATGTCGCCATTCAAAAGTCCATCAACTAGTTGAAAGACATTGAAACGAGACTGGTCGACCGTAGCTGTTGCTACCTGTTCACGCGATAACTGCGCGTTGGGGTAGAGCAGCGATAACTTTTCAATTTCTTGGCGCGCCGCTAGTAAGTTACCTTCGCAATTATCGGCCAATAGAGCAATCGCTTCTGGCTCAGCTTGTAGTTGGTTTTTCTGCAAGCATTGGCGGATCCATTGTTGCAAACGCTGCCCTTCTTGCGGAAAGCATGGGGTGTAAAAGCCGTGTTGCAGGCATGCTTTAAACCATTTGGCATTTTGTACATCTTTGCCAACTTTACCGCCATGGATCAGTAATAAAACATCGGTGAGTTCAGAGCTGGCTATTTCAACCAATGCTTTGCTGCCAGTTGTGCCTGGCTTTCCCGTAGGAATTTCCAGCTCTATATATTGGCGATCAGCAAACAGCGACATCGATTGAGTTGCTTGGGCAAGCTGCGACCAATCAAACTCAGTGTCAGCAACTAGCGTTTGACGTTCATTGAAGCCCTGAGCCAAAGCTGTCGCGCGTAACTGGTCAATGCACTCCAGTTTTTGCTGTGGCTCATCTCCAAACAGTAAAATGATGCTAGGTAATGACTGTTGGATTTGGGGGTTGAATCGATCGGGATAGACTTGCATCTGATTACTGATTAGATAACACAGTGGGGGCTTGGCTGGCCATTAAACGGATCATTCTGTCGGCAGCGTCTGCGCGCATTTCATCCAAGATCAAATCCAGTTCACGTGATTTTGCCAATACTTGGTCGGGGTCGTCTTGATATTCGCGCAGAATTTCAACGCTTGAATCAATAGCTTCCGACGCTGGAAAGGTGACCCGATAGTCGATGCGATAAATTAACTCATACTCTGCGACTTGCCCGGTGCGGAAAACGGAAAGCAAGCGACGAGTTAAGTTTTCTGGGCGTAGTTCAATTATAACGGTATTTGGCAACTCAGTTTCAGTTGCGGCGCGTGTATAGTCGAGTTGATAAACCGCTAACCGTTCGCGCAAAGCGCGGGCTTGCGGATCATGCGCAGACAAACTGCGCACTTCCACTTGCTTAATGTGCACAGGAAACTGTTGCGAACCACGCAAGGCAAATCCGCACCCGGTTAGAGACAAGAAACCAAGGCTAAGACAGATCCAAAGTGCAAACTGACGCATTCGATTTTCCAAACCTAGTTCGCGACGATATTCACGAGTTTGCCTGGCACAAGAATAACTTTGCGCACGGTTTTATCGTGGATAAAGTTTTGCACATTGTCGTGCTCCATCGCAGCGGTCTTCACTGATTCTTCATCACTATCGGCTGCTACCGTAATTTTTGCTCTTACTTTACCATTGACCTGCACTATGATGAGTTTTTCATCTTCAACTAACGCTGACGAGTCTACCTTTGGCCAACCTGCGAATTCGATGCTGTCGGCGTGCCCCAATGCCTGCCATAAGTGTTGGCAAATGTGCGGGGTAACAGGGTTTAACAACTGGATCATCGCTTGTAAGCCTTCTGCAAGGATGGCGTTATCGGTTGCAGAGTTAGTCGGTGCTTTTTGTAAGCGATTGAGTAACTCCATGATCGCCGCAATAGCCGTGTTGAAGGTTTGGCGACGGCCAAGATCATCACTGACTTTGTCGATGGTTTTATGGATTTCGCGGCGCAAATCTTTTTGTTCTTTATTCAGTCCGTTAAAGCTTGTGTCTGCTGTATTCGTGAACTGTTGTAACGCTTCAATATTATCCATGACTAAGCGATAAAGACGCTTTAAGAAGCGATGCGCACCATCAACACCAGAATCAATCCATTCGAGTGTTTGCTCGGGAGGTGCCGCAAACATAGTGAATAAACGCACTGTGTCAGCACCATACATATCAATAACGTGCTGCGGATCAATACCGTTATTTTTGGATTTTGACATTTTGGTCATGCCACCAGCAATAACCTCCTCGCCATCAGTCTTTAACACGGCTTTGACAACCCGGCCTTTGTCATCGCGCGTTAACTCAACGTCTGTTGGTGAGTACCAGGTCTTTTTACCGGCTGCATCTTCGCGATAAAACGATTCGGCTAATACCATGCCTTGGCACAACAAGCGCTTAAATGGTTCATCGGAATCAACTAAGCCTTCATCACGTAATAATTTATGGAAGAAGCGAGAATATAATAAATGCAATATTGCATGCTCAATGCCACCAACATACTGATCAACGGGTAACCAGTAATTGCTTTCCTTGGGATCAAGCATCGCGTCGGACGGTGCTGAAGCATAGCGTGCATAGTACCAGCTTGACTCCATGAAAGTATCGAAAGTATCAGTTTCTCGCTCACCTTCAATACCGTTAATATTAATCTGCGCCCATGATTTGTCTGCTTTAATTGGACTGGTTACACCATCCATAACCACATCTTCAGGTAATTCCACTGGCAGATGCTCAGCTGGTACAGGCATTTCTGTGCCGTCAGGAAGATTGATCATGGGGATGGGTGCGCCCCAATAGCGTTGCCGCGAAACACCCCAATCACGCAGGCGATAATTAACCGTACGTTCACCGCTACTTTGTTGCTCAAGGGTAGTGCAAATAGCGTCAAATGCGGCTTCAAAATCCAAACCTGTGAATTGCTCTGAGTTGATCAACTTGCCTTTTTCTGTAATCGCAGCATGCTCTGTTGAGGTAATTTCGGCGTCGTCCGCTGCGGCTACGACTTGTTTAATCGGCAACTGATATTTAGTTGCAAACTCCCAATCGCGCTGGTCATGTCCAGGTACAGACATGACTGCCCCAGATCCGTATTCCATTAACACGAAGTTCGCGACCCAAACGGGTAATGCTTCGCCTGTTAAGGGGTGAACCACGGTTAATCTAGTATCACAACCGCGTTTTTCCATCGTTGCCAACTCGGCTTCGGCGACCTTAGTGTGTTTAGCGTCTTCGATGAACGCGGCAACGTCGGGATTCGACTGTGCCGCATACTGGGCTAATGGATGCTGGGCTGCAACGGCCACATAGGTAACCCCAAACAAGGTGTCAGGGCGAGTGGTGTAAACCTCTAAATTGCTGATGCCAGCGATTTCTTGAGGTAGCGTAAAACGTATATTCGCACCCTTAGATTTGCCTATCCAGTTGCGTTGCATTGCAACCACTTGTTCGGGCCACTCTGTTAATCCATCAAGATCATTGAGTAAGGCCTCAGCATAGTCGGTGATCTTTATGAACCATTGTGGAATTTCCTTTTGCTCAACCACTGCGCCACTGCGCCAACCGCGACCGTCAATGACTTGCTCATTGGCTAACACAGTTTGGTCTACTGGATCCCAGTTAACTGTTGAGAGCTTTTTATAGACCAAACCTTTCTCATACAAACGAGTGAAAAACCATTGTTCCCAACGGTAATAATCTGGCTTGCAAGTAGTAACCTCACGTGACCAATCGTAGCCAAATCCTAGTGATTTAAGCTGCTGCTTCATATACTCAATATTGGCATAGGTCCACTTGGCCGGAGCGGTTTTGTTATTGATCGCCGCATTTTCAGCCGGTAAGCCAAAAGCATCCCAACCCATGGGCTGCAAAACATTTTTACCCTGCATACGTTGATAGCGACTAATAACATCGCCAATCGTGTAGTTTCTAACGTGCCCCATGTGCAGCTTGCCGCTGGGATACGGGAACATGGATAAACAATAAAATTTTTCCTTGGAATCATCCACGTCGACTTTAAACGTGTCATTTTGTTGCCAGTGATCCTGGATCTCTTGTTCGATGGTTTTATGATCGTATTGCTTTTCTGACATGCAGCTTAAAATTCCGTAATCATGGGGGTTATCGCAACAACGCAAAGCGTATTCGTCGCATTAATATAAAGCCGCTAAGAATACCTCAACGTGGCTGCCAACAACAGATCCAAACACGGCATTTGCTAAAAAAACTTAACCGAGTACGGCAAATCCGGAAAGAGTAAAAGTTCTGGATAATTCACGGTATCGTGGTGCTATCTGTTCGCCGACATCTCGAATCAGCCAAGAACTTGAAATCCTCGTTGGCCGGCTAAAAGTAGAATTAGTCCAGAGGTTTGTTGAAATGCTCGACAAAGCCCTGCAAAATCAAAAGCGCAGCCAATAACGATAAATATATTAATGAAAAAAATGCCCAAGGGAGTCACTGCGCTGACCCCTGAACAATTGAATGCCGCACCACAATTACAAAAAATTACCCATGCGTTAGCGGATGATTCGGCCATGCAAGCCACATTTGTCGGTCAGGCGCGAGCGCGCGAGGCGCTGAGTTTTGGGCTTGGCATTGAGGCAACTGGTTATAACCTGTACGTTATGGGTGAACAAGCCACCGGGCGTTATACGCTGGTACATGACTATGTGGCTAAGGCGGTCACACACAAAAACACGCCTGAGGATTGGGTTTATGTAAATAATTTCGACGATGAACGCCAACCCTTCATTCTGCGTTTACCTGCGGGTGACAGCAAACGCTTAGTCGAGGATATCGAAAACCTGATTGATGATATTCTCGATACATTTCCGGCAGCATTTGATAACCCTGGATATCAACGTAAAAAGGCCGCATTGGGTCGCCAATTTGAGTTGCAATATGACCATGCTATAGACGAAGTGGAAAAATATGCGCAGTCACAGGGCGTCGCTCTATATGAGGATAGTGGCAGTATTTCATTTTCACCGATCATCAATGGTGAACCCATCAATGATGCACAGTTCAGTCAGCTGGATGAGCAACAGCGAGCACACTTTTATGCGTTAATCGATACGTTGGAAACGCGTTTAAGTGACGCATTAATTGAATTACCCCTTTGGAAACGACAGCACAGTGAGCGTTTGCGTGAACTTAAACGCTCAACTGCAGAGCAGGGTATCCGACCTTTATTGAAACATTTGGAACATCAATATGCCGCACAATTAGGGGTTTTGAAGTATTTGCGCCAAATGAAAACCCCGTTAATAGATGCTGTTCTTGAATTGCTGATGGTTGAAAATAAAGAAGATAAACCGGAAGAGTTTGACCGTCGCGCGGTTTTGGAAGAACAGTTTTTGCCGAATGTAATGGTGTCTCACTTAATCACTGATGGTGCGCCTGTGATCTATGAACCCAATCCCACGCATCAGAATTTATTCGGCAAGATTGAATACAATGGTAGTCAAGGAGTGGCCTATACCAATTACAGTATGATCCAAGCTGGCGCGTTGCACCGTGCGAATGGCGGATACTTGTTGCTGGACGCTGATAAAATGGTGCAACAGCCCTTTGTTTGGGAATCACTCAAGCTAGCACTCAAATTTTCAAGTTTGAAAATGGAGCCGCCACAGCAGGATATTGGTATGGTCAACTCGATTATGTTGACGCCGCAGCCGATGGACCTGAACGTTAAAGTTATCTTAATGGGTTCACGCGACTTATATTACACGCTGCAAGATTATGATGATGAGTTTGATGAACTGTTTCGAGTCTTAGTGGATTTTGATCACGAAATTGAACTTAGTGATGAGAACCTACGTGATTTTGTTGGACGGGTGCGACATCAATTGTTACTCCTAGGACTAACGGGCATTGAAGAGTCAGCCATGGTGCGTCTCGTAACTTATTCGATGCGCATGGCCGAGCACCAATTTAAATTGTCGGCACGTTTTTCTGATGTTATTGAGCTACTTAAGGAAGCGAATTACTTTGCTCGTCAAAATCAACAAGAACAATTGCAACTGGCACACATTGATGAAGCGTTACAGGCTAAAAAACGTCGCTCTGGACGCGTGAAGGGAGCCTTGTTTGATGACATTAAAGAAGGTCATGTGCTTATCGATACCCAAGGCAAAGCGGTCGGTAAAGTTAATGGTTTAACGGTTTTAGAAATTGGTGATACAACTTTTGGCACACCTGCTCGAATAACTTCTACGGTGTATGCAGGTGCATCTGGTGTGGTTGATATAGAACGCGAGGTAGAATTAGGGCAACCAATTCATAGTAAAGGGGTAATGCTACTGACCGGTTATTTGGGAAATAAATATGCACAATATTTCCCGCTTACTCTGTCAGCGAATATTGCCTTGGAACAGTCTTATGGCCACATCGATGGTGATAGCGCTTCATTAGGTGAATTATTAGCCTTGTTGTCGGCGTTAACGGAGATCCCAGCGAGTCAGGAGTTAGCGGTAACGGGTTCAATTAACCAGTATGGTGAAGTACAGGCGGTTGGTGGGGTTAATGAAAAAATTGAAGGCTTCTTTGATCTTTGTCAGCATCGCGGGCTTACCGGACAACAAGGCGTAATTATCCCAGCCTCAAACCAAGTGAACTTAATGCTTGATGGCCCGGTTATTGACGCAATTGGTCAGGGGCAATTCCATATTTATCCAGTGGCAACTGTTGATGAGGCAATTACTTTATTGATGCATCAAGAGGCGGGAGAAATGAACACCAAAGGGCGCTATCCCAAGGGCAGCGTAAATTATCATGCGGTCAATCGTTTATACAATATTGCTAATATTGTGGCCGGCGGGCAAGATTAGCCCGCCGCAAATCCATCACTTTGGCGGCATCCGTAATGCGCCATCTAAGCGCACGGTTTCGCCGTTTAGGTAAGCATTTTCAAACATATGCACCGCGAGGTTAGCAAATTCTTCCGGCAAACCTAGACGATTAGGGAAGGGAACATTCGCTTTTAATGCGTCCTGCACGTTTTCTGGCATCGCCAGTAACATCGGTGTTCCCATAATACCTGGAGCAATAGTGTTCACGCGAACCCCGAGTTTAGCAAGGTCACGGGCCATCGGCAGGGTAAGGGCGATAATTCCTCCTTTACTTGCAGCGTATGCGGTTTGTCCAATTTGCCCCTCATAACCGGCGACCGAAGCAGTATTAACAATTAACCCTCGCTCTTCAGCCTCACCGACAGTATCCAGTTGCGCCATATGTGCAGCGACCACACGAGCAACATTAAATGAGCCAACTAAGTTGATATCAATAACACTTTGGAAGTTGTCCAGAGGCATAGGGTTACTGTCTCTGTCTAGTAATCTCTTAGCCGGTGCGACACCCGCGCAGTTAACGCACATGCGGATGTTACCAAAGGTTTTGGCGACTTCTGCGACCGCACTTTCCACTGATTCAGCCGAGCGCACATCAACTGCACAAAACAGGGTTTGCTCACTCCCTAGCTCTGTAACACGTTGTGCGCCGACTTCTGCATTCATGTCAAAAATCGCCACATTAAATCCTGCGGCGCGCAAACGTATAGCCGTTGCGTGTCCCAATCCAGAACAGCCACCAGTTACAATGGCTGTCATATCATTCGCTATTTGCATAATTCTTTTTCTTCTGTCGTTGTAGGGAAAAACGTTTAGCGTTTTGGCAGTATGATTTTGGGCTCATCTGCTGGTTTATATAGTATCAACGTGTGTCCAATAATTTGGATTTGTGCGGCTTTTGTTTCGCGCACAATTGCATCAGCAATTAGTTTTTTCTCATCGCGGTCTTCAGTCGGGATTTTGACTTTTATCAGCTCATGATGCCCAAGTGCATTATCAATTTCTGCGAGTACGCCTTCGGTTAAGCCATTATTGCCGAGTTGTACAATCGGCTTTTTGTCATGTGCCAGTCCTTTCAGGAACTGTTTTTGTTTGTTTGTTAAGTTCATCGTACCAATTTCTTACAATTAGATGACGTATTGTCACTTGAAAAACGATATTCTACCGCCATCTAGGTTGCAATACGACAACGATTGCGTTGAAAGATTAAAAAAGAAGCGATAATCCATCCGCTGAGCAAACACGTACACACAATTGTGCGCGAGTGAATATTATAGATGCGCCAGTCAGCATTATTCTGAATGGTGTGATTGCAATAAAAGTATTTCAGGGCGAAGGAATCGATGATTTCTTTTGGATTTTGAATAGTGCGTTTAAAGTAATGAGAGCGTGCGAACCGGTTCGTCAAGAGCATGTTTTATTGAGGCTTATTTAGTGGCGACAGGTTACAAGGTGTAGTATTGTTTACTACTTCGCGATGAGATTTTCATGCACCGCAACGGAACAAACGGTTGCTGTGCGGCTCGAATGTCTTAGCAATTATTTACGAGGTTTAATGCGTTGAGCGACATGGCAAAAAATTTAATCCTTTGGCTGGTAATCGCCGTGGTTTTGATGTCCGTTTTTCAAAGTTTCTCGCCTGGCGAGTCTTCGCGGGCACAAACAGATTACACGACATTTATCAATCAGGTGAATCAGGGCAATATTAGAGAAGTTCGGATTAACAGTGAATCGCGTGAGATACGCGGCACACGCAGTAATGGTGATACGTTTGTTACTTATATTCCGTACTTTGACGAACAATTGATTTCAGACCTAATCAAACAAGATGTACGCGTTTTAGGTGAACCGCCTGAATCTCCCTCTTTGCTAGGCACGATTTTTATTTCCTGGTTCCCAATGTTGTTGTTGATTGGGGTATGGATTTTCTTCATGCGTCAAATGCAAGGCGGCGGTGGTCGTGGGGCAATGTCCTTTGGTAAGAGTAAGGCACGGTTGCTTGGCGAAGACCAAATTAAAACCACGTTTGCTGACGTAGCGGGTTGTGATGAAGCGAAAGAAGATGTCGCTGAATTGGTTGATTTTTTACGTGACCCGTCAAAGTTCCAAAAGCTTGGTGGAAAGATCCCCAAAGGCGTTCTGATGGTCGGTCCGCCTGGAACCGGTAAAACACTACTAGCAAAAGCCATCGCAGGTGAAGCTAAAGTGCCATTCTTTACCATTTCCGGTTCTGACTTTGTAGAGATGTTTGTGGGGGTTGGCGCGAGCCGTGTGCGTGACATGTTTGAGCAAGCGAAGAAGTCAGCTCCATGTATTATATTTATCGATGAGATCGACGCGGTTGGTCGCCAGCGCGGTGCGGGTCTTGGTGGTGGTCATGATGAACGCGAGCAAACCTTGAACCAAATGCTAGTTGAAATGGATGGCTTTGAAGGACACGAGGGCATCATCGTCATAGCAGCAACCAACCGTCCTGACGTTTTGGATCCTGCGTTATTACGACCGGGTCGTTTTGACCGTCAAGTGGTTGTTGGCTTACCGGATATTCGCGGGCGTGAACAGATTTTGAAAGTTCACATGCGTAAAGTACCGATCAGTGACAATGTCGAAGCATCTGTGATTGCGCGTGGTACGCCAGGTTTTTCTGGTGCGGACTTGGCAAACCTGGTTAATGAAGCTGCATTATTTGCGGCGCGTTCGAACAAGCGTTTAGTGTCGATGGAAGAATTCGACAAGGCCAAAGACAAGATCATGATGGGCTCAGAACGTAAGTCAATGGTTATGTCGGAAGACGAAAAGACCATGACAGCGTACCACGAAGCAGGTCACGCAATCGTGGGTCGCTTGGTTCCTGAACATGATCCAGTTTACAAGGTGTCGATTATTCCACGAGGGCGTGCGCTGGGTGTCACCATGTACTTGCCGGAGCAAGATCGTGTTAGTCACAGTAAGCAACATTTGGAAAGTATGATCTCGAGCTTGTTTGGAGGTCGTATCGCCGAACAAATCATCTATGGTGATGATAAAGTGACGACCGGAGCTTCAAACGACATCGAACGTGCGACTGATATCGCACGTAAAATGGTTACGCAGTGGGGCCTTTCCAGCAAAATGGGTCCGATGCTTTACGCCGAAGAGGAAGGTGAAGTATTCCTAGGCCGTAGCATGTCAAAAGCGAGCCATATGTCGGATGACACAGCGCGAGCGATTGATGCAGAAATCAAATCATTAATCGACCGCAATTATGAGCGTGCTGAGCAGATCCTAAAGGACAATATTGACATCCTTCACTCTATGAAAGATGCGTTGATGAAGTACGAAACAATTGACGCGAAGCAGATCGATGATCTGATGGAACGTCGTGAGGTTCGTGCGCCTGCCGATTGGGATAGCAGTAAATCTAGTGACAATGATAAACCGAGCGGCGGAGCTGAAGTGAAGCAAGATGTCAGCGCAAGTGATGCGTCTGATGGTGCCAGTGCGAAGCCCAATGATGCGACAAGCTAAGCTTGATTAAGGTTACAAAGCGCCAGCGAATGCTGGCGTTTTTTGTGGTAATTAAAAAGCCTGTTGAGTAATTAAAGTAGACTCTGCCATGTTTTCTCTCTCTCATTTATCTACGCCCACAGTCATGGGTATCTTAAATGTAACGCCAGACTCATTTTCTGATGGTGGACATCATATGCGTGTTGATAAGGCAGTCAGCTCGGCATTGGATATGATTACCCATGGTGCGGGCATTATCGATATTGGCGGTGAATCCACCCGTCCAGGTGCGCAAGCAGTTGACGTTGAGCAGGAGCTTGAGCGCGTGATACCGGTTATCGAACAACTGCGCAGTGAGACAGATATACCGATTTCAATCGATACGCATAAGCCTGAAGTGATGCGCGCAGCTGTGGCCGCTGGTGCCAGTATGATTAACGATGTCAATGCATTGCGCACCCCCGGTGCATTACAAGCGGCTGGCGAACTGCAAGTTCCGGTTTGTTTAATGCATATGCAGGGCGAGCCGCGTACTATGCAGCATAAGCCAGATTACAGTAATGTGATTGAAGAAGTGATTGAATTCCTGTTACGACGCGTGGAGGCATGCGAAGCACAAGGGCTGAGTAAAAACGAAATTGCATTGGATCCTGGCTTTGGATTTGGTAAAACAATAGACCATAATTATGCATTGTTTGCTGCTATCCCGCGTTTTTTGGAACTTAAATACCCGATATTGATTGGAGTATCGCGTAAATCCATGCTGGGAGCGGTAACCAATAAACCCATAGAGCAACGTGTAGCTGCGAGTGTAGCAGCAGCGACTATGGCTGCTGAATGGGGTGCTCAGATTATTCGCGTGCATGATGTAGATGCCACCATGGATGCTATGCGAGTGGTAAATGCAGTTAAAAATAACAAGTAGAAGGTAGTAGGGATATGGGGCAAAGAGAATTTTTCGGAACTGATGGGATCCGCGGCAAAGTAGGTGAGAGCGCAATCAACCCTGAATTTGTTACCAAATTAGGTTGGGCCGCTGGCAAGGTCTTAGCAGGACAAGGCACCAATAAAGTATTAATTGGTAAAGATACACGGATATCAGGCTACATGTTGGAGTCAGCACTTGAAGCCGGACTTTCAGCGGCAGGCATAAATATTGGCCTATTGGGGCCAATGCCAACACCGGCGATTGCGTATTTGACTAAAACTTTCCGCTCTGAAGCTGGCATCGTAATCAGTGCCTCACACAATCCGTATTATGATAACGGGATTAAGTTCTTCTCTGCTGATGGCTTTAAGTTAGATGATTCAATTGAATTGGCCATCGAAGCGCAAATGAAAGAACCCATGACTTGCGTGGCGTCAGATAAATTAGGCAAGGCCATTCGTATCAATGATGCCGCTGGGCGTTACATCGAATTCTGTAAAGGAACGTTCCCGTCTAATCTATCGCTAACAGGGCTGAAAATTGTAGTTGATTGTGCGCATGGCGCAACCTACCACATTGCGCCTAATGTGCTGAGTGAATTGGGTGCAGAAGTGATTGAGATTGGAACTAAACCGAATGGCACCAACATTAATCATCAGGTCGGCGCCACGAGTATGAAAGCGATTGTTGACGAAGTTAAAGCGTCAGGTGCTGATTTAGGCATTGCCCTTGATGGTGATGGCGACCGGATCATGATGGTTGACCATCTTGGAAACGTTATCGATGGTGACCAAATTATTTATATCATCGCGCGCGATGCGCTTAAATCAGGGCGCTTATCGGGTGGTGTTGTGGGCACCTTAATGAGTAACTTGGGTCTTGAAAATGGACTTGCTAAGTTAGGCGTCCCTTTTGCGCGGAGCAAAGTAGGTGATCGCTATGTCATGGAATTGTTGCAGGAAAAAGGATGGCAGATTGGTGGTGAAAATTCAGGCCATGTGTTAAATCTAGCGACTTCTTCCACGGGGGATGGCATTATCGCAGGCCTGCAAGTCCTTACCGCTATGCTACGTTCGCACATGAACTTGCACGATTTATCCGCAGGATTTGAGAAATATCCACAAGTACTAAACAATGTTCGTTTTGAAAACAGCGATGTCGATCCATTAGTCCATAATGATGTGCAAAATGCCGTAAAGGAGGCAGAAGCGTCACTAGGAAAGAATGGGCGTGTGTTGCTGCGTAAGAGTGGAACCGAGCCATTAATCAGAGTCATGGTTGAGTCAAACGACGACGAACTCTCTAACCGCTGGGCAACCCATATTGCTGACGTGGTAAAAGCGGTAACCGCCTGACAGTGTGATACCTGTTTAAAATAAAATCAGCAGACAATATTTTGTGGCAAATTGTCTGTTAAGCACTTGTATATTATGAGTGGAATCGTTAATATCTCGCCCGCTTTTGAGCGGCACAAGGATTGAATATGCAGAATGTTCGTAAATCGTTAGTCGCTGGCAATTGGAAAATGAATGGCAGCCAACAATTGTTGCAGTCATTTGTGGAGTACTTTAGTCAGAGAGAACCGATTGCTGCAGACGTTGTATTGTGCCCACCGGCCGTATACCTGGGGCAGGCAAGCAGCCAGTTAAGTAATACCGACGTGTTATTAGCTGCGCAGGACGTTAGTGCGAACTCGGAAGGTGCGCATACAGGTGATGTCAGCGTCGCTATGTTGAGGGATGTTGGTTGCCAAATGGCAATTGTCGGGCATTCAGAGCGACGTACGGATCATGCCGAAAGCAATGCACTGGTTGCCAAGAAGGCAAAGGCGTTGATTGATGGTGGGTTAATTCCTATTGTCTGTGTTGGCGAGCCCTTAGAAGTGCGTCAGGATGGTGAAGAAGAAGCTTATGTTGAAGCGCAGTTAAAAGCCGTGTTTGAACAATTATCAGTCGCTGAATTAGCCAAGGTTGTTATCGCCTATGAGCCTATTTGGGCCATTGGTACTGGGCAAACAGCTTCACCTGAACAAGCGCAAGCGATGCATGCATTTATTCGGCAGTTACTGAGTCAAATTGACAGTGATTTAGCGCAAAAAATCAGACTCCTGTACGGCGGCAGCGTTAAAGCCAGTAATGCACAAGAGTTGTTCGCGCAAATAGATATTGATGGCGGTTTAATTGGCGGAGCGAGCCTTAAACCAGAAGAATTTGAAGCGATTTGTCGTGCTGCAAAAGCATAACGGGTCGTAGGAGTGTTATAAGCTATGTTATATGAAGTGTTAATTGTTGCATATTTGTTGGTCGCACTTGTACTGATTGGAATTGTTTTAATTCAGCAGGGAAAAGGCGCTGATATGGGGGCTTCGTTTGGTGCTGGCGGTTCAAACACCGTGTTTGGCTCATCGGGTTCAGGAAACTTCATGACTCGTACGACAGCGATACTCGCGACGTTATTTTTCTTGATCAGTCTGATCCTTGGCAATATGACGGCAAACCGTGAGAAAGCAGTTGATGAATGGCAAAATCTAGAAGTGCCAGTGGCTGAATCGGTTCCTGCAACTGACGTACCAGCGCAAGAGTCACAACCAGCATCAGACGACACGGACGTACCAAATTAAGTTTATTCGCGGATGTGGTGGAATTGGTAGACACGCTATCTTGAGGGGGTAGTGAGCTATGCTCGTGAGGGTTCAAGTCCCTCCATCCGCACCATATATAAAGCCAGCAAATGCTGGCTTTTTTATGCCATATTCACCCTTCTGGATTGCGTGCGTGAGCGATTGAAGTGTCTTTCTACCCGTCGTTTGGCCTTTCTGCAACTATTACCAATCGCGTCGTAAGCGTCATCAGCCTGTTCTTCCACAACCAGTGTTTTAAATTGGTTTAATTTCATTTTAATGATGCATTGTTTATCAATTCCACCACGTGGGCCGTTGATATCCTTAAGTGAAATCTCAGCGACTCGGATCCGCTGTGCGTATCGACTCAAGGCAAACGTAAGCTTTTCCTGTATAAATTCTCGCATTGCTGTGGTTACCGTAAAATCTCGGGAATTGATCTTGATATGCATGCATAGCTCCTTTTTGCCAATCATGAGGAAAAATCGGGGATCGGCGTTCTCAGATAAAAAATTATCAATTCAAACTGAACAAAAAAATTCGTTTGTTTGTATTGATATACATCGGAAAAAATTGAACGCTGTTTGAGGATGGGTAGTCGATGGCAGAAAATATTAACTATAAACACCTGCATTACTTCTGGGTTGTTGCGAAGGAAGGTTCGATCGCTAAAGCGGCCAGCAAGCTTCATATCACACCGCAAACCATTAGCGGCCAGCTGAGTATGCTTGAGGACCGCATGAAGCAGCCTTTATTTGATCGCGTGGGTAGAGGGTTGCAGTTAACCGATACGGGGCGCTTGGTGTTGCGCTACGCGGATGAAATTTTTGAGCTTGGCCGCGAATTAAGCGATGTATTGCGCGGTGCTCCGCAAGTCGGAGCTTCAGAGTTTATTGTTAGTGCCGCAAGCGCTATTCCGAAAACCATCGTTTATAAGATTGTTGAGCCAGCGTTAAAGCTCAGTGATGATATACATCTGATCAGTAAAGAAGGGCCAATTGATGCCATTCTCGCTGACCTCGCAGTGCATGAGGTGGATATGGTTCTTACCGATACACCTTTATCGTCAGCTTTTAGTATCAAAGCTTATAATCATTTTCTTGGTGAATCCGGTCTTTCGTTTTTTGCTGCGCCGAAGTTGATCGAAAAATTACAAGGTGAGTTCCCGTTTAACCTTAACCACATGCCCATGTTGTTGCCAACGAAGCAGTATGCCATCAGACAATCGTTTGACCGCTGGGCGAATGATAATGATATCTTCCCGCTGTTACGCGGCCAATATGATGATAGTGCATTGATGAAATCTTTTGGGCAAGCGGGATTTGGCGCCTTCTTTATGCCAACGGTAATTGAAGAAGAAGTGTGTGAACAATTCAAAGTTGAGGTGATAGGTCGGACTGAGGACATAAAACAACGCTTTTATGCTGTTTCAGCAGAGCGAAAAGTCACTCATCCTGCAGTAGCAGCTATTTGTGATAAAGCACGCGATATAATCTTTAAATAGTGCTTTTGAACGTAGCCATTATTGCCGTTGACCGTTATACTATGCGCCGCATTTAAAAGCGATAATAGATAATACAAAGGAATAATAGTGAATCCTATTACTAAAACATTTACGTATGGACAACATACGGTCACCTTAGAAACAGGTGTAATTGCTCGTCAAGCGACTGCCGCAGTTATGGCAAGCATGGACGATACCTCAGTGTTAGTATCTGTGGTTGGTAAAAAAGAAGCGAAGGAAGGTCAAGATTTCTTCCCGCTAACGGTAAATTATCAAGAGAAAACTTATGCAGCGGGTAAGATCCCTGGTGGTTTCTTTAAACGTGAAGGTCGTCCATCAGAGAATGAGACACTTACCGCACGTTTGATTGACCGTCCGATTCGTCCGTTGTTTCCTGAAGGATTTAAAAACGAAGTACAGGTGGTAATCACTGTTGTCTCTTCAAATCCGGATATCCCGACTGATATCATTTCAATGATCGGAACCTCAGCTGCGTTAGCTATTTCTGGGATCCCATTTAATGGTCCTATTGGTGCTGCTCGTGTAGGTTACACCGATGGTCAATACATTCTGAACACGCGAGCGTCTGAGCAAGAGCAAAGCGAGTTAGATTTGGTTGTTGCAGGAACGCAAAGTGCGGTACTGATGGTTGAATCTGAAGCTAACATGCTAAGCGAAGACGTAATGCTTGGCGCCGTTATGTACGGTCACGAACAATTGCAAGCGGTAGTGAACGCGGTTAATGAATTTGCTGCTGAAGTTGCAACACCAAAATGGGACTGGCAAGCAGAAGCAGAAAACACTGAACTGAAAGAAAAAGTTGCAGGTTTAGCCAAAGAAGGTATGACTGCTGCGTATCAGATTTCTGATAAAATGGCTCGCAAAGATGAAGTTACTGCAGTTACAGAGAAAGCGCTGGCCGCAATTCTTGAAGCTGATCCAGAGCAGGACAGTAACGAAGTGCTAGGTTTGTTGCACGATTTAGAAAGTGACGTTGTGCGTTCGCGCATTTTAGCGGGTGAGCCACGTATCGATGGTCGTAGCCCAGATATGATCCGCGCACTTGATGTTGCTACTGGTTTGTTACCACGTACGCACGGTTCAGCGTTATTCACTCGTGGTGAAACTCAAGCTTTGGTAGTCGCTACTTTAGGTACTGAACGTGACGCACAGATGATCGACGAGCTTGCGGGTAAACGTGATAGCCGCTTCATGTTGCATTATAACTTCCCTCCATACTGTGTTGGTGAAACCGGTATGATCGGTTCACCTAAACGTCGCGAGATTGGTCACGGCCGTCTTGCAAAACGCGGTATTCAAGCAGTAATGCCAAGTGAGGAAGAATTCCCGTATGTGGTTCGTGTAGTCTCTGAGATTACCGAATCAAATGGTTCATCTTCAATGGCATCGGTGTGTGGTACTTCACTTGCTCTGATGGATGCTGGTGTTCCAATTAAAGCATCTGTAGCCGGTATCGCAATGGGATTGGTTAAGTCTGACGATAACTTTGTTGTTCTTTCAGATATCTTAGGCGATGAAGATCATTTGGGCGATATGGACTTTAAAGTGGCAGGTACTACCAATGGTATTACTGCACTGCAAATGGACATTAAGATCGAAGGGATCACGCAAGAGATTATGCAGCAAGCCCTTAAGCAGGCTAAAGAAGCTCGCTTACACATCTTGGGCGTAATGGATGAGGCTATTTCTGGTCACCGTGAAGAGATGTCAGAATTCGCACCGCGTATCTATACCTTGAAGATTGATCAAGACAAGATCCGTGATGTTATCGGTAAAGGCGGCGCGATGATCCGTTCAATTACTGAAGAATCAGATACCAACATCGAGATTGAAGATGACGGTACCATTAAAATCTTTGCTACTGAACGAGCTAAAGCGGAAATCGCGATTGCTAAGATTGAACAGGTCACTGCTGAGATCGAAGTGGGCAAGACTTACAACGGTAAAGTCACGCGTATCGTCGACTTTGGTGCATTTGTAGAAGTGTTACCAGGTAAAGAAGGCTTGGTACACATTTCTCAAATTGCTCACGAGCGCGTTGCGAAAGTCTCTGATTATTTATCTGAAGGCCAAATGGTTGACGTTAAGGTTATGGAAATTGACCGTCAGAACCGTGTTCGTTTAAGTATCAAAGAGCTACTTGAAAAGCCGGTGAAGGAAGACGCTGAACCAGCAGCAGAAGAAGATAAGGGCGACGAGTAATCATAGTCCCTAAAGCAATCTAAAAAGCCAGCCAGTGTGCTGGCTTTTTTATGCCCTAAGTCCGCGTCAGCCCAATTTCTATGGTGTTTATTGTGGATGTAAATTGCAGTGGGTGCACAACATCACCCTAAAAATATTAAAACAATCCACTGGCGAAAGTAGAAGAAAAAATAGCAGGAATGAACATGCATGACATTGAACAGCAACTCGCATTTATTTTAGAGCTAGATAAATTAAAAGCAGTGCAGCGCAAAGCTATGATTAAATGTGATAACAATCGCTACGAGAATAGTGCAGAACATAGTTGGCATATAGCATTAATGGCGCAAGTGCTTGTGCCATACGCAGAAAAGCCAGTGAACATCGCTAGAGTTACCACAATGCTGTTATTGCACGATATCGTTGAAATCGATGCTGGAGATACGTTTGCATTTGCACCTGAAGATGCTCTAGCGGCACAGGAAGCCAAAGAAGTCCAAGCTGCCGAGCGTATATTTGGTTTGCTCCCGAAATCGCAAGAGGCGCAATATTTAGCACTGTGGCTGGAGTTTGAGGCGGCGCAAACCGATGATGCACAATTTGCTAAGGCGATGGACCGGATCTTACCACTGGTGCAAAATATGCAAAATAATGGCGGCAGCTGGGCACAAAACCAAGTCGCTAAACATCAAGTAATAGCGCGCAATCAATACTTGGAAGAGGCAGCTCCTAAGTTATGGCTATATGCTTTGGGGCAAATTGAAATTGCCTGTGCCAACGGTTGGTTAATCGAACAATAAGATTTTATTAATCAGCTAATGATGGAGGGGCGACTTATGGTATTTGGAGTTGCGTCGGCCGCTAGCTGTGTGTATCTATTAGTGACAAAAGTAAGTTCACTAGTTTGATATATACAGAGGTAGTAATAGCTTTTTTTGTTATAAAAAAGCCGTCAATTCGTCTGAAAAAATCCCCTCAACATATCTATAGACAAGTCAAAAAAGCAAATCCTCTACGCCCTAAAAAAATATATTTATTTTGATGTTTTTCGTTTGTTTTCAATAGCTTTAAGAGCTATAAAAAATTGCCAAACTTGTTTGGTACACGTTAAACACAATAAAAAATGAACAGATTTGACTGCTCAAAAATTAGCAGTATTGGTCAGTAAAAATCGAAAATCTATGGAAACTAGTATGAAGACTTCAGTGTCATTATTGACTAAAAATTTACGCAGTGCTTTGGGTGTGACTGCGGCATTAAGTTTGGTTGCAATAGCACCAGCTACAGCACAAGAATCTGATGAACAGGCGCAAGATGTAGAGAAAATAGCAGTTGTTGGTACTCGTGCTGCCCCACGCTCAGTCGCTGACTCATCGGTACCGATTGATATTATCGGAGAGGAAGAGTTTGCCAACCAAGGTTCGACCGACATGGTCTCGATGCTGCAGACAATTGTTCCGTCCTTTAACGTCAATGATCAACCGATTAATGACGCTTCAACATTAGTGAGGCCAGCCAACCTTAGAGGTATGGCATCAGACCATACATTAGTGTTGGTTAATGGTAAACGCCGGCATCGCTCAGCTGTTATTACATTTCTTGGTGGTGGACTTTCAGATGGTGCGCAAGGACCTGATATTTCGGTTATCCCAGCGGTAGCGCTTAAGCAAGTCGAAGTTTTGCGTGACGGTGCCGCAGCACAGTATGGATCGGACGCTATCGCAGGTGTTGTTAACTTTGTGCTTAAGGACAATACAGAAGGAGGAGCCGTTGAGGTTCGCACTGGTTCTTACTACGAAGGTGATGGTGATATGTTTCAGGTGGCCGCGAATGTCGGACTGCCACTGTCAGATGCGGGCTTTGCAAACTTTAGTGCAGAGTATCGCACTGCAGACGCAACGTCGCGCAGTGTGCAGCGCGATGATGCCGCGGCTTTAGTCGCTGCAGGGAATACTTTCGTTGCCGATCCGGCGCAAATTTGGGGTAATCCTGAAATAAAACATGATGTGAAATTATTTGCTAACTTAGGGTTGGACCTAAGTAGTGACGCCGAGGCCTACTTGTTTGGTAACTACGCTGAGCGAGAAGTTGAGGGCGGGTTTTACTTCCGTAACCCCCATACGCGTGGTGGAGTATTTGATGGCGGCACGAATGATGCTGGCGAACAGCTACTTCTTGTCGGGGATTTAACTGCAGATGGCAGTGGCAACTGTCCGACGGATATCGTGGTTGGTGATAACGTATTACAAAATCAAAGATACATTGATTTAGTTGCAAACAACCCGAACTGTTTTGCGTTCAATGAGCTATTACCTGGCGGCTTCACACCGCGCTTCGGTGGGACTGTTAAAGATTCATCTTTGGTATTTGGTACTAAGGGCGAGTGGGGTAACGAATGGGGGTATGATATTAGTATCAACCTCGGTCGAAACGAAATTGATTTTGCGATTAAGAACACCATTAACCCTTCACTTGGGCCAGATACACCGTTTGAATTTAGCCCTGGTAAATATATTCAGTCAGAGCAAACATTTGATTTCGACGTAACTAAAGGGGTTGATATTGGTTTAGATGACCTACTTTATTTAGCCGGTGGTTTGCAATATCGAAATGAGTCCTACGAGAGTATCGCAGGCGATCCAGCGTCCTATGAAATTGGGCCTTTAGCTTCACAAGGTTTTGGTATTGGCTCGAATGGCTTCCCTGGGCTTTCAGCGCGCAGCCAGGGTAAAGCTTCGCGGAATAACATTGCTTTTTATCTAGATGCAGAAATGTATGCAACGGAAAATTTATTGCTAACCGCTGCGATTCGCTATGAAGACTTCTCTGACTTTGGCAATACCACCAAGGGAAAAGTTTCCTTCCGTTGGGAGTTTATGGAAGATATCGCCCTACGTGGTGCTTATTCAACTGGGTTTAAGGCTCCTACCATTGGTCAGAGTAATGTGCGTAATGTGACCACTGCGTTTGGCACAGACGGACGTCTAATTGATCGTGCAACATTACCACCGACGGATCCAATTGCAGCGCAGGTTGGCGGTGAACCATTGCAACCCGAGGAATCAGAGAGTTACAGCCTTGGTGTGGTGGCAAGTTTTGATAATGGTCTGTTTGTAACTGCAGATTATTACAACATTGAATTGACTGACCGTATCAGTACCGTATCAGGTATTGCATTAACTCAAGCAGATATTGATTCATTATTGGCTCGGGGAATTCGCGATGCTTCCAGTTTCTCGGAAGTCAGCTATTTTGCAAACGATTTTGATACTACAACCAAAGGTGTTGATTTAGTTGCAAACTATTCCATGGAAATGTTTGGTGGTGATACTAAGTTCGCGTTGGCTTACAACTGGACCTCAACTACGGTGGACCAGGCTTCGGAGTTCATTTCGGCTGACCGTATCCGTATGATTGAAAATAACCTGCCGGCCGTTCGGTATAGTCTAACGGCAAACCATACTAATGGTGACTGGCGTTTCCTCAGTCGGGTAAATTATGCAGGGAGCATCTTTGAAGACCACTTAGATTCGGGTTTACCGATTGACAAAGTGGGATCAGAGTTCACCTTAGATCTCGAGCTTGGGTATAACGTTAGCGATAACTTTGAGGTTGTAGTTGGCGCGAAAAATGCGTTGGACGAAGAGCCTGATCGTAACGTGCTATATGACAATGAAATTGCCGGCTCAGAATTCCCAACAACGTCTCCAATTGGGATAAATGGTGGCTTCTATTACGTAAGAGCGTTGTATACGTTTTAAGTAATTAGTTTGCCCGTGGGGGGCGATTTTCGCCCCCTTTATTGTTACCATTCCAGACACTTCTTGCGGTAACAGCTGATTATTGGTGTAGTAAGTTTGTATGCATGTTCGTATAGGTTCAGTAAGCATGCGGTAACCTAACAAATACGACGCACTCAGGATGAATATGACTCGACGTTCGACACTTGCTGTAACTTATTTAAAATACCGTTCGAAATTGATGCGAGCTGTTAGTGGGATCGTTCCCTCTGAAGATATAGAAGATATTGTTCAAGAAACATTTATTAAAAGTTACGAAGCTGATTTGAAACAAGAGATTCGCTACGAGCGGACATATATGTTGAAGACTGCCCGTAATTTAGCCCTTAACCATGTTTGTAGGGCCGAGAACCAATGTAATGAACAAATGGAAAACATGGATACATTGCCGCATGAGTTGGTGGGGTATTCACTAGAAAAAAACGTTGAAAGTAAGGAACGGTTCTTAAACTTTTGTCGCGCTACTGACACTCTGTCCGCTGATGTAAAAAGAGTGTTTTTATTAAAAAAAGTTTACGAAAAGAGTCAGCGAGAGATCGCAGAAATGCTCGGATTAAGCGAGAGTACCGTAGAAAAACATGTTGCCAAAGGCTTGTTACTTTGCTCACGCTATTTAACTCAGTTATCACAACAAGGGGCTGAAGACTTGACAGTAGAATCTTGCCAAGGCCCGCAAAAGAATGGAAATACTCCATGAATAATGTTCATAGGTTTAACACGCGCGAGGACATACAAGAACAAGCGTGTGTTTGGATTAGCCGCATAGACCGTGGTCTAAACGAGCAAGAAACAGATTTACTAGCCAAATGGATTAGTGGCAGCAATGCGCATCGCGAAGTCTTATTCGAAATGGCCAGCTTGTGGGATGACATGTCTGTGCTGCAAGAGCTTAGTGGATTGTTCCCGTTACCTGAGCAAAAGGCAGAAGTGAGTGAGAAGAAGCCTACTATCTATAGTTGGCAATTAGCGGCAAGTGTTGCATTTTTGGTACTCGCTGTGGGCGCTATAGTAATCAGCCAATTACCTCAACCGGATAATTCTCAAACTGTCACCACGCAGCTTGCTTCTACGCAGATCGGCGAACAGAGAAGTATGACATTGTCTGACGGTTCAATTTTGCATTTAAATACTAATTCTGCGGTAAGTATTGCATTCTCAGACACTCAGAGACGAATATCTTTAACTCGAGGTGAGGCATTTTTTGAGGTTGCACATGAGCAGAATAGACCCTTTGTCGTTGCAGCAGGCGCGAACACAGTAACTGCTATCGGTACTGCTTTTAACGTGCAACTTATCGACGATGCAGCATTTGAATTGGTGGTTACAGATGGGCGTGTATTAATCCAAGACCGGGCCGCGCAGAAAGCTGCAGAGGATACCAAAGTGTTGCAAGATGACAGCCTGATCGTTGATGATGGACTGTTAGTGTTTTCTGGTGAAAAAGCCTTGGTGGATAAGCAAGTCACTGAACGTTCTAGCATTAGTGAAAATGACATGAATGATGATTTGGCCTGGCAAAAAGGTATGTTAGTGTTTAAAGGAGAATCCTTGGAGGATGTGCTTACTGAGATCTCTCGCTATACAGACATACGGTTTCAAATCATTGATTCTAGCTTAAAAGAATACCGCGTGGCAGGTCATTTTAAAGTCGGAGATACAGCAGGGCTACTGAACGCTCTTGAGAATGGATTTTCTATTCAACATGAGCAAGTATCACAATTTACCATTCTGCTTTCCAAAGGGGCCTAAACGGCCTCTTATACCTTGGCGTTAAAGCCTTTTTCCTTTATTCATATTTACCTAAGATGTACTTTGATTTTTTATGGCTTGATATTTTGCTAGTTTAGGGTTAACTAGTCATTAATGAGCCAGTTCTTGCGTTTCTGGCAGTTACGTCAACAATATTAATAACAATAAAAAACAATCATACAATGCGTTTGAACAGTGACGTATATTTGACCATAGTTTCTATCAGCCTCTCGCTTGCCTGTTTTCGAGAGAGCGATGTTAGTTGCACCTTGGGAGTAGATTAATTGATGGCTAAGGTGTTAACGCGCCTCCAGTCCAGCATAAACAGGCGTTGGATTGGAATAATATTATTGGTATTTAATTCCGTTGGTACCGCACTGGCTCAAGATACAGTGTTTAGTATTCCCGCCCAGAGCGCAGATCAAGCGCTCACCCAATTTGCGCGCCAGGCGAACATCACATTACTATTCCCATTCGACGCTGCTGAAAAAGTAATAGCTAACCCGCTGTATGGCCAATTTTCCCATTTGGAGGGATTAAAGCGTTTGCTGCAAGGTTCCCAATTGGTTGTTGTACAAGACGGCAATGGGTTGCTAAGCGTGCAAAATCTGCGCTCGCCAACGGCTAACGACTTGGATATTTCTGCAGAAGAAGTAGAAGAAGCGAAACCGGCGCTAAACAGGATTGAACAAATTGCTGTCGTCGGCAGCCGCAGTTTACCACGTACGGTGACTTCCTCACCTGTCCCCATAGACGTTATTGGCGGCGCTGAATTTGGGCAGCAAGGTGAAACGGATGTGCTCGGTATGTTGAGTAATCTTGTACCGTCGTTAAATGTAAATGATCAATCTATCAATGATGCTGCAAGCCTTGTTCGGCCTGCCAACTTGCGCGGGATGGCGGCTGACCATACCTTAATTCTACTCAATGGAAAGCGCCGGCATCGTAGTGCAGCAATAACCTTTTTAGGCGGCGGTTTATCTGATGGCGCACAAGGGCCTGATATGTCTGTGTTACCGGTTTCTGCTATTAAGCAAGTAGAGGTATTACGCGATGGGGCTGCAGCGCAGTATGGCTCGGATGCAATCGCTGGAGTAATTAACTTTGTACTCAAAGATGATAAATCGGGTGGGGAAGTCTCTATCGGTGGAGGACAGTTCTACCAAGGTGACGGAGAAGAATTGCAGATACAGGCTAATTTAGGGTTACCACTGGGAGCTCGGGGTTTTGCTAATCTCAGCGGTGAATTTCGCCAGCGAAATGCAACTAACCGCGCTGTTCAACGCGCTGACGCGCAAGCATTGATAGCGGCTGGGAATGATTTTGTTGCAGACCCCGCGCAATATTGGGGACGCTTAGAGGTTGATGGGGATGTCAAAACGGCAATCAATGCGGGAGCGGATCTGTCAGATAACACACAGTGGTACGCGTTTGCCAATTATGCACAACGACAAGTAGAAGGGGGATTTTATTTCCGAAACCCGCAAGTACGCCGCGGCGTATTTGCCACCTCGACGAATAGTGACGGGGTAACAAAACTTCTGGTTGGCGATCTCGACGGCGTTGATTCGGGTATCGCATGTCCAGATATTTACATCGATGATAACAACATTCTGGATGACCCCAATTATCGACTCATCGCCGATAACAGCACTGAATTAGGGCGCAATTGTTTTGCTTTTAACGAACGTTTGCCCGGTGGTTTTGCACCGCGATTTGGTGGTCGCATTGAGGATGCCGCCTTTAGTACTGGGGTAACGGGTTATATTGGTGATGATTGGGCCTATGGCATGAGTATAAGTTTGGGCTATTCCAATATTGATTATCGGGTATCGAATACGGTTAATCCTTCACTGGGTCCAGAGTCACCTTCTTCTTTTAACCCTGGCGAAGCCAGCCAAGTTGAACGCAGTATTAATTTGGATATTACCAAGTTTATTGATGGCTTTATGGACGACCCTATACACGTTGCTGCAGGAGTTGAGTGGCGAAAGGAAACTTACCATCAAAAAGCCGGTGAATTAAGCTCTTACCAAGTCGGATTCTTTGCTCAAGAACCTACGACGGGGATCAACCAAGGATTTAGTGTTGGGTCAAATGGTTTCCCCGGTTACACCCCGCAAGCTGCCGGGCACTGGAGTCGGAGTAATTGGGCAGTATACTTTGATGTAGAAAGCTATCTTAATGACGCCTATCTTGTTGGTGCTGCTCTGCGTTATGAGCACTTTAATGATTTTGGGTCTACGTTTGAAGGAAAACTCACTGCGCGCTACGAATTGAGTGAAGAAATTTCACTTAGAAGCTCAATAAGTACAGGCTTTAAGGCACCAACGGTAGGACAAAGCAATGTTATCAATGTGACTACTGCATTTTCTGAAATTGGTTTGGAAGATCAAGCAACATTGCCGCCGACAAACCCAATTTCAATTCGTGTGGGGGCGACTCCGCTTAGTCCAGAAGAGTCGGTGAATAAAAGTTTAGGGTTGGTGTTCTATGGGCATGAAGATTTCTTTGCCACTTTTGATTATTTTCATATAACGCTAACCGACCGGATCAGCACAACGTCGGCGATTCGGCTAAGCGAGGATGATATTCAGGCATTGTCAGAGCAGGGCGTGCAAGAAAATCAGATTTTCACTAGCGTTAAGTTCTTTACCAATGATTTTGATACAACGACCCAGGGCTTCGACTTGGTGCTAAATTATGAATTTGATGCAGGTCAAATTCATCATACTGTATCAGGCTTGTACAACTGGACACGAACACGGGTGGATAGAGTAACCTTATATCCACAACAGCTTGCTGACGGAACTTCAACACTAACGTCAAATTTGACTCCGGCTAGGATCAGAATGCTAGAGGAGAACTTACCTGAAAATAGGATTGTGTTGTCAGTATCGCAGTCTTATGCAAATGTAACTGCGTTGTGGCGGCTACGTTATTATTCCGGCTTCTACGAAGACCATTTAGATGCTTCAGCAGGCCTGGATATAAATGCCAGCTCGGAAACAGTATTAGATGTTGAGTTTAGTTATCTATACTCGGAGCATTTGCGTCTAATTTTTGGGGCGCAAAATGTGTTTGATAACCGACCCTCGGCTAATCCGCATAGCGAAGTCGCAGGCGCATTATATCCACCGACGTCGCCTCTGGGTCTAAATGGGGGCTATTACTACGCAAAAATCAACTATACGTTTTAATCTTTTAAGGGAGTGTTGTTATGCAGTCAAATGAAGAAACCCATATTGAAGCAGCGGTATTTAGGCGCTTACTACAGCATTTAGACGACAACAAAGATGTGCAGAATATCGATCTTATGATCCTTGCAGATTTTTGCCGTAACTGTCTAGCCAAGTGGTACGTTGCCGCCGCTCGCGATGTTGGAGTAGAGCTAGATTACGAGTCTGCGCGCGAAAAAGTGTACGGAATGCCGTATAGTGAGTGGAAAGCCAACCATCAACCTGTAGCGACTCCAGAACAGCTAGCAGCGTTTGAGCAGCGCCAGGCTAAGAAAGGCTGCTAACCCAACTTAAAGGCTGCGGGCAAAAGCTCAGCGATTGTCATTGCTGTGACGTCTTCTTGACCTGTTTGCATGACAACTTTTGTTGTCGCTTCGCTAAATTCAGCAATCTTTTGGCGGCAACCACCGCAAGGATAGCAGGGTTCATCGCCAGGCCCTACGATGATAATTTCCACAATGGCAGTGCCACCGTCAGCAATCATTGCACTAATTGCTCCAGCTTCTGCACATGTGCCCAGCGGGTATGCGGCATTTTCTACATTACAGCCAACGTACACTTTGCCATTATTGGCCAATAGAGCTGCTCCCACTTTGAAGTTTGAATAGGGGGCATAGGCATTTTTTTGCACCCGTAAAGCTGTGTTAAGGAGTGCTGTTTGTGTCGCAGATAATTTGCTAGTATTCATAAAATATCAGTTAATCAGTTAGCCGTTAGTTTTATCATGATTTAGGTGATAAGCGATAGTTTTCAAGGCACTGGCGCACAATTTGAAAGGTTAATGTTGCATAAATATACAATTCTTTTTATCTCTGTTATCGCGTTAACGGTGGGGTGTGCTCAGGTACCTAATCAACACAGCGCGCAAATGGGAAATCTTTTACTGGTAGAACCGATTCCAGCCGATCCGCGCACACAATTGGCGATTGCCCGCTTCAACTTTATTTTAAATCAGGCTGATATTGCTGAGTCTGAGCGGGCTGAATTACTTTACCAGCGGGGCATGCTTTACGACAGTATGGGGCTTAGTAGCCTTGCTCAATTTGACTATAGCCAAGTACTAAAACTTCAGCCAACCATGGCAGAGGCATACAACTCGATAGGTATTCATTACACTCAGCAGCAAGAGTATCTGCAGGCCTACGAAGCGTTTGATAGTTCAATAGACCTAAATCCTGAGTACGAATTTGCTTTTTTAAATCGGGGTATCGCCCTGTATTACGGCGGCGAGCCTCGTTTAGCTGTGGATGATCTTAAACGCTTTCTCAGTAATGACCGTAGCGATCCATATCGAGCAATTTGGCTGTATATCGTGCAACGTGAGGTTGATCCAATCGCAGCTAGAGCTGAATTAAAAGAGTTACGTGTACAGTTAAACCCCGATATGTGGGCGAACAATATTGTAGATTTTTACCTCGGTGAGCTGACTGAAACTCAGCTGCTGGCTAGGTTGGTTGATAACATTACTAATCGAACTGAGCTAAATAATCGTGTCTGTGAAGCATATTTTTATATTGGTAAATACCACGGCTCACTGGGTAATAAGGGGCGAGCAAGTAACTATTTTAAACTAGCGCTCAGCACTAACGTTTATGAATTTGTAGAACACCGTTATGCGCGTTTAGAGTTAGAACGTTTAACAGAACGCACAGTTGCTACTGATTCCTGATCTTGCTAAAAAATGATAAACGTTTTGCGTTATGCACTCTTGTCAGGAATCGCAGGGTTCCTGTTGGCTGCGTCGGATAGTTTCGATTCCGCTCACCTTAATGATGCTAATAAGGTCACCCGAAATCACGTTCAGTTCAAACGGCTTTACCAACACGCAGATGTTGAAATGGCTGGGCTGCGTGCCGTTGCCGTGCGTGAAGGTGACGATTATTGGCTGCAGCAATTAGCCCAGCGTGAAGATACCTACTCAATGTTGATTCTGGCTGCACAAAATGGTGATCCTGCGGAGCGTTTAGAATGGCTTTCGCGCGCGGCCTCCTTGGGATCAGCAGAAGCTCAATTTCAGCTCGCGTTAGAAGTGAGCCAGAGTGAAGAACGTGTGTCTTTGCTTACTAGCAGCGCCAATCAAGCATTTTTACCCGCGCAGCATGCGCTCGCAAATTGGTATTTGATGCAGGCAGACATTGAGCAGGCAATACCTTGGTTACTCAAAACTGCTTCGCATTTTCCAGATGATGCTCTTTCCTTAGCCCTACTGCAATGGCAAGAGGGGGAGCGAGAGCAGGCAAAGCGGTGGTTTCAGCAGGCGGCAAACGCAGACAATGTGGCAGCACAACGCTATGTGTCAGCGCTAGCCGAGGGTGAGCAAGCACTGCCTGAATTATCCTCAAATCCTATCTTATTTCGGCCTTTAAACACTCAAGTACAAACCCAAGATAAGCGCTGTAGCATGCAGATACTCCCGCTTGCTTTAAGTTTGAGTAATTTTGTTCAGGCTAAGCGAATGATAGATCAATTGTTTAGTGATGAGCGTTTACAGAGATTACCATTGTGTGTGTCTGAGCCGGTGTGGATGTCAGCGCAAGATTTACCTTGCAGCGACCTAAATAGTGCAGGGCGGGCTCGCTTGGTTTGTCGTTTGCAGCAATTGGCGAGCATAATCAGGCTAACTGGTACGACGCACGTTGTACTATTTACGCCTGCCGCACGTGCCTATGTAGATGCCGGCATTATGTATTTAGATAGTAATGATACGTATTCGGTATTCGTGCATGAATTGGCCCATTTTGCTGGCTTTGCTGATGAGTATCCAATGTCAGAGCGGATCGCCGACGTGCATTGTGAGCGGCAACAGGCGCCGAATATATTGTTTGCGGGTGAATTAACTTATCAACCCATCGCCCGCGCTGAATATTGGGAATCCTTAATTACTAATAATGCTGACGACCAATTAGGTATCTATCCGGCTCGAACCTGCGCAAATACGCAAGTACAAGCATACAAATTAACCGCTGCTCGCACGTTTATGGAATTTCATGATACTGAGTATATCCCAGACATTTACCTGCAACTTTGGGAAGAGCAGTTATTGCAACGCAAGCACTGGTATCCTGTGGCGATTAATTTAGCACGGGAGTATCAGCAATTAGGACGCCACTCTGAAGCCCAAGAATGGCGAGAAATCGCCCAACAGCAAGCGCAGTTGCCACCGCAGACTGTACCTTTTGCTTCCTCGCTAGAAGTTGTACCTAATAACTAACGATCGGCTGGGCTATATTGATCTCTAAATTGGTCAACCCACATAGCGGTTGCCCCGCATATTGCTACTGGCATAACCAAAAAATTCAAGATTGGTACCATAGAGGTGACGCTGACCATCATTCCAAAAGACAAACTTTTAGAGCGTTGTTGAAGTAATGTTGACTTCATCTGAGCGAAGCCTATCTTGTGATTGTCAAAGGGGTAATCACAGTACTGAATAGCCATCATCCAAGCAGAAAAAAGAAACCAAATGACTTGGCCAAACACCGGGATTATTAGGAATAACAAGAAAAAACCAATTGCACGGGGAAGGTAGTACACAAGTTTGGCAAGCTCGCGACCCAGTGTGCGAGGGATATCCTTGATGATTGAGAGTAAGCCTTCATCACCAAGATCTTGCCCGGTTAGGTGGCGTTCTACCTTCTCCGCCAGTAATCCATTGAATGGCGCCGCTATCCAGTTTGCTAATGTACCAAAGATTAGGGCGAAAACTAGCAAAACACTAATTACTGCTAGGGGCCATAAAATATACGCTAACGCGTCTTTTAACCAGCCAAGCCAGTCTGGGATCAAACCAACTAACCAAGTGATACTACTTCCAATCTCACCAAACAAAAAATAAAAGGCGGTAATAAAGAGGATAAGATTGATCGCCAAAGGAACTAAAACAAAGCGTTTTAATCCTTTGGTTTGGATCAACGAAAATCCGCTCATGAAGTAACTCATACCACTAATATTCTGTGTTTGACTGTGCATATCACCTCAAATTTTTGCGCGTATATCTACTGCATTTAAGTCCAACAGGAGTCGCCTGTTCGATTACCTTTAATAATCCTATGCAAAGTGTATCGAGAATTAGCCTTGCTTGAAATGGTGAATTGTTACAAGCCGTTAGTTTTGTTACATTCGAAGATAATTCTTTACTTCTTTTTCTAGTGATCGCCGTATTGGCATGAGAAACCCTTAACCATGCGCCTAAAACGAATAAAGCTGGCAGGCTTTAAGTCATTTGTTGATGCGACGACCATTCCTTTTCCCGGGGAAATGACCGCTATTGTGGGTCCCAATGGTTGTGGTAAATCGAATGTCATTGACGCGGTGCGCTGGGTATTGGGAGAAAGTTCTGCGAAAAACTTACGTGGCGACGCAATGACTGACGTTATTTTTAACGGTAGCAGTGCACGCAAGCCTGTATCACAATGCAGTGTTGAATTGGTGTTTGATAATACCAGCGATCGTTTACAAGGTGAGTTTGCTAAATACAACGAATTATCGGTTAAACGAATCGTCACACGCGACGCGGTTTCCACTTATTTACTCAATGGCACCAAGTGCCGACGCCGTGACGTTACTGACATATTTTTAGGTACCGGCTTAGGTCCACGTAGTTATGCCATCATTGAACAGGGCATGATTTCGCGATTAATCGAATCCAAACCACAAGAGCTGCGGGTTTTTATTGAAGAAGCCGCAGGTATTTCTAAATATAAGGAACGGCGTCGAGAGACTGAAAATCGCATCCGCCATACTCGCGAAAACCTTGAGCGCTTAGCTGATGTGCGCGCCGAGCTGGCCACTCAGTTAGACAAATTACAGCGTCAAGCGGCCGCTGCTAAAAAGTACAAGGAGCTTAAGCAACGAGAGCGCGAACTTAAAGCTCAACTAGCAGCTATGCGTTGGCTAGGCTATAGCGAAAAAGTCAGTGACTTGCAGCGCCAAATTGATGAGGGTGAAAATCAAATAGAGTCACTAATAGCCGAGCAACGCGGTGACGAGCGCAAATTGATAGAGCAACGGCAATCTCAATTTGAATTAAAGCAAGCGCTAGATGCATTGCAAAAGCAACTTTACGATGTCAGTACAGAAATAGCTCGGTTGGAACAAAATCAAAAGTATACCAGCCAACGCACTGAGCAAATTAATAATGAACTGGGCATTCTAAGTTCCAAGCGAGCCGCATTGAACGAGCAAGTCGAGGCTTTAACGCTGGGAGTTGAAGAATTAATCGAGCAAGACAATCTGTTGCAACCGGACCGTGATGTGTGTCAGCAGCAGTTAGCAATGGCTATTGAGTTGCGTGACGATTCAGAACAGACACTCACCGACCTTAATCAGCGTTTTCGGCAGCAAGAGAGTGAATATTTGCAGCTCAAACAACAAAGTCAGAGTTGCCATAGCCAGATCCAGTCGACGATGAGCATGCAGTTGCGTACCCAACAACGCTTGAGCGAGATTGAGAGTGAGTTAGAACAGTTATCTCATGATCAAGTGATTGAGCAGATCGAAAGTCTGCAAGAACAGCTATTAATGAGTGAGCAACAGTATGAAGAAGCGCAACAAAATGAGCGTTTGTTAGCTGAGAAATGTCGTTCCCAATTGGATGTTTGCGAGCAATATCAAACCCACTTTGAAGCGTTACGTCAACGTCAGCAGCGCTTCGACGCTGAACGCCACGCCCTACAAAGTCTGATTAATGATGATTTACCAGAGCTTGGCAGTGACCAGTTGGCTTTAACCAGCGTTTGGCAAGTGCTCAATGTAGTCCAAGGGCAAGAAGCATTAGTCGATACGGCTTTAAAGAACTTGCAGTCTGCTTGCGTACTCGAAGATGCAACGCTGATGCAGGCAGAGTGGCTAGAGTCTGGTCAGTTGACGGTTTTATTGACGGAACACTGGACAGAGCAAAAACGCCCAGGCTCGATTGCGGCAACGTTTGAGAATGCGCGGGTGCCACGCGCGTTCAACTCTATTTTAGTGGCAGATAATCGTCAACAGGCCGATGAGCGAGCAGCAACACTCGCTGACCACGAATGGCTGGTCACAGCGGATGGCTATTGGCGTTCTAATGATACTCTAAAAGTGACGCAACATGTGCAGCAGGGCAGTGCCAGCCGGCTCGCGAAACTGGAAGCATTAACGCAAACGTTGAGCGAAGTTACCCGTGACTGTGAACAAGCAGAGCATGAATTAAAGGACGCACAAGCAGACCGAGATCAGTTGCAGGCTGCCGCGAATGATGCGAATCATGCTGTTCGCCAAGCCGCACTCGCTCAACAGCAATTACAAAATCAGCTTGGTGTGCTGGAATTACAAGCAGAGCAAGTAGCGGCTCGGCAGCGCAAGCTAACAGAAGATCGTGAGCAACAGCAACAACTGTTGGAAAAAGAGCAATTACAGTTAGAAGAGTTATCGGCGCGGGTTGAAACTATCGAAGAACGTTTATTAGATTTTGAAGCTATTCAATTGCATGCGGACGAAAGTCGAGAACGAGCTGAGCGATCAGTACAGGATGCTCGCGCAAAGGTTGAGCAATTAACCCAACAAAAACATCAACTAGATATGCAAGCTCAGCAGCTGAATGGACAATTGGGGAGCCAAAAACAACAGCTGCAAACCACGCAGCAACAGTTACATGAGGTTGCCGAACGCTGTACCGAGTTACAGCAAGAATTGGAACAACTGCAGCAGCCGGATGACAACGTAGATGATCGGATTGCAGCGTTACTCAAGCAACGTGAAAGTTTGACTGAAGAGCAACGCGAAAAAAGCGAGCAGCTTGCCCAAGTTGACATGTTGATTAATGATGCGATGCGCGACTCGCAAGGTATTAACGATAGGATTGCGCACCGCCGTGCGCAATTGGAAAGCTTGAGGCTAGAATCTCAGGGATTCCAAGTGCGTGCTTCAGGCGTGTTAGAGCAACTTGCTGACACCCAACAAAATCTCAAGCAAACGTTGGAAAATCTGCCCGAAGACGCAGCTGAAGATAGTTGGCAGACAGAGCTTGAAAAAACGCAGGCCAGCATCAGTCGCTTAGGTGCCGTCAATCTTGCCGCAGTGGAAGAATTTGAGGTGCAAGGCGAGCGTAAACAGCACTTGGATACTCAGTTTGATGACTTACAAGCGGCTTTAGACACCCTTGAAGACGCGATCCGTAAAATTGATCGTGAGACTAAATCACGTTTCAAGTTAACCTATGACCAAGTTAATAATGACTTAAAGCAGCTTTTTCCAAAAGTGTTTGGGGGCGGGAGTGCCTACCTCGAATTAACGGGTGACGATTTGCTCGAAACTGGAGTGACCATTATGGCGCGACCACCGGGCAAGAAAAATAGCACCATTCATCTCCTCAGTGGTGGAGAAAAAGCATTAACCGCATTATCATTAGTATTTGCGATTTTTAGATTGAATCCTGCACCGTTTTGTTTGCTCGACGAAGTTGATGCGCCGCTCGATGACGCCAATGTCGCGCGTTTTTGTCGCTTGGTTTCTGAGATGTCAAAGACGGTTCAGTTTATTTACATCACCCATAATAAAATCGCGATGGAAATGGCAGAACATTTAACCGGAGTAACCATGGCTGAACCAGGTGTGTCGCGCATGGTGGCGGTGGATGTTGAAGAAGCCGTGGCTATCGCAAATGCATAATAAAGGGCGAGTGTCTGAATGGAAGACTTACGATTTGCGCTATTAATAGTTGGTGGTTGTGCAATACTAGCCATCCTGGCTCATGGTTTGTGGAGTTTGCGGAAAGGCAATTCAAAGCCAACAGTTAAACCTCGAGTTGAGCCGTCAGAGCCGCGCGACCGGGTTGAAGGTTTTGATGAGTTCGGCTTGGGCGAAGTTCGAGTGGTGAGCCAAAGCAAGAGGTCTCAAGATCACTCAACGAAGCAAGCGGCACAGGTAGAACATGAGCCGATTGTCGATGAGGATATGCGCCGCGCTGATACTGAAGAAGTGGATGTCAGCGAAGTAGAACATCCCGTCATTGCACAACATTTAGAGTCTGATATTCCATCATTGGCTGATGTGGTTGATGTTCCTCGAGAATCAGATGCAGGGGCTAAACAGCAAACGCTAGCGGCAGAAACCGTTGAAAAGCCAAAGAAGCTGTATGCGTCTGTGGTATCAAATCCAAAACCGACGATGTTTAAAAATGAAGATCGCAAAGAAGCCTCAGTTACGCCGATCCCGAACAAGTCTATTCCCGAACCACCATCATTTCTTCTGCAGGAGGATGACCTAAGCGTTGAATCACCGACTGAAAGTGCTGATAGCGAGGTCTTAACATCATCAACCGAAACGACAAGTGATAGCGAGGTTGAAGCATTTAGCCTCGACCAAACACCTTCCGATCCACATTTAAATGTGACTACAGAAGCTGCCGAACCCTCAACCTCGACAGTGGAGGAAAGCAAACGTGCGGCACCGAAGCGGCGCAGCAAATCGATGTTTCGCAAGCGTATTGAACCGACCTTAGGTGAAGACCAAATGCGCATGTCGTTCGATGATGAGCAGAAGATTGAGGCAACTCAAAGCGTTGAATCCAGTTCACCAGCACCAGAGCAAGAGGTTCTTGTGCTTAATGTTCGTGCACCTCAAGGCGAGGAAATACCTGGCGCAGCGTTGTTACCCATGTTGCTAACCTTAGGGTTTAAGTTTGGCGATCAGGATATTTTTCATCGTCATGTGAATAGTAATGGCAAGGGACCAGTGCTGTTTAGCTTGGCAAATATGTTTAAACCCGGTGTTTTCGATATCGATAATCTGGAAAACTTTACCACCCAAGGTGTTTCGTTATTTATGATCTTGCCGATAGAGGGGGATCCACATCAGGTCTTCAATATGATGCACAACGCGGCGCGTAAGTTGGCTGACGAGTTTGCTGGGCAAATATTGGACGGTAGACGCAGTGTTCTCACCAAACAAGGATTGCAACAATATGTTGAAAAGATTCGCGAGTTTGAACGTCGCCGTATGATCGCAAGAAGTTAGGACCTCCATGACCACCACTGATAACCAATTGCAACGTCGTGTTGAGACGTTGCGAGCGCAATTAAATGACTACAACTATCACTACTATGTAAAAGACGATCCGAAGGTTCCAGATGGTGAGTATGACCGTCTGTTCCATGAATTACGCGCCTTAGAACAGTCGAACCCAGAGCTTTTGACACCGGATTCGCCAACTCAACGCGTCGGTGGCATGCCGTTGGCAGCATTTACTCAAGTGGAGCATGAAATGCCAATGCTATCACTGGATAACGCCTTTGATGATGATGAGTTACGGGCGTTTTCAAAGCGCATAAATGATCGCTTAGTAAACACTCAGTCATTGGTTTTTACCTGCGAACCTAAACTGGATGGATTAGCTGTAAGCTTAACCTATCAGGACGGCGTTCTGGTGCAAGCAGCGACGCGAGGGGACGGTCGCGTGGGTGAGGATATCACGCAAAATGTGCGCACGATTAACAGTATTCCATTGCAATTACGGGGAACGGATTTTCCGGCTCGCCTAGAAGTTCGAGGCGAAGTCTTCATGCCAAAAGCTGGCTTTGAACGTTTAAATCAAGCGCAACGGAGTTCTGGTGGTAAAGTTTTCGCCAACCCCAGAAACGCCGCTGCCGGTAGTTTGCGTCAGCTTGATTCACGCATTACCGCAAAGCGACCTTTGCAATTTTATGCCTACTCGATAGGGATCAGTCGTGATGAAATCTCACCGTTGGCGTCTTCTCATTATGCTCGTTTGCAGCAACTGGCTGAATGGGGGCTACCAGTAAATCAGTTAACTGAGCAGGTTGCCGATGCTAAGGGCTGTATTGATTATTACGAGCGTTTAGCGAACCAGCGCGATGCTTTGGATTATGAAATTGATGGCATTGTCTACAAAGTCGATGATATTGCCCTGCAACAAGCATTGGGTTTTGTTTCCCGCGCCCCGCGCTGGGCGATCGCACGCAAGTTTCCAGCGCAAGAGGCCGTTACTGAATTATTAGATGTCGAGTTTCAAGTGGGTAGAACCGGTGCTATTACTCCAGTTGCTCGTTTATCCCCCGTTTTTGTTGGTGGTGTAACGGTGTCGAATGCCACGTTACATAATGCCGATGAGATTGCACGCTTGAATGTGAAGATAGGTGATCAGGTAGTGGTGCGCCGCGCTGGCGACGTTATCCCACAGGTTGTATCAGTCGTAATGGAACGTCGACCTGAGCACGCTAAAGATGTCGTGTTTCCTGCTGAATGTCCTATTTGCCAGTCACATATTGAGAAAGTAGACGGGGAAGCCGTTGCGCGATGTTCCGGAGGACTGTTTTGTGCCGCACAACGAAAAGAGGCATTGAAGCATTTTGCATCACGCAAAGCTCTGGATATCGATGGTTTGGGTGATAAGTTAGTTGAGCAATTAGTCGATGCTGAAAGGGTAAAAACACCCGCAGATTTCTTTCATTTGACGGTCGCCGAACTGATCGGTCTAGAACGCATGGCAGAAAAATCAGCGAGTAATCTAGTGGCCGCCATTGAGAAAGCTAAGCAGACCACGTTTGCACGGTTTCTCTATGCGCTTGGGATCCGTGAGGTGGGTGAGGCGACAGCCAATAATTTAGCCAATCATTTTGGTAAATGGGAAAGTATTAGTACTGCGACTGTCGAGCAGCTTATCGAAGTTGAGGATATTGGACCCATAGTGGCCCAGCATATCGCTCACTTTTTTGCTGAAGAGCATAATATTGCGGTGATCCGAGCATTGCTTGACGCTGGCGTGCATTGGCCTGAACCTCAAGTGCAATCGCAGTCCGATCTTCCGCTCGTAGATAAAACCTGTGTAATTACAGGTACTCTTGCTGCAATGAGCCGAGATGAAGCCAAACAAAAGCTAATGGCACTCGGCGCGAAAGTTGCGGGAAGTGTGTCGAGTAAAACCGATTTCTTAGTCGCTGGTGAAAAGGCTGGGTCTAAATTAGCAAAGGCCGAAGCGCTGGGCGTTACTGTATGGGATGAAGAAAAATTATTGCAGTTTTTGCGATCGCAAGAATAAGTTGTGCAATTAGCGTCTAGCAGCGCTCTTACGCCGCTGCTGGCGCGCCTGCCATGATTTCACCACAGACCAGCGCCATAACGTATTCAATCCGTAATATCCAACGATCCCGCCCATTATTGAGCACAGCGCACAGCCAAGCAGAAAGGCAGGACCGATAGTCGTTAGGCTATTTGTTACCCACGCCCAACTTAATTCAAATGCAAAACTATCCATTTCGGTCCCCAGTACAGTACTGCCGAGTTTGTAAGCACCGTAAAATATGGGTGGCATGGTAAATGGATTAGTGATCCAGACAGTAGCGATGGATAAGGGCAGGTTGACCCGAAAAGGGATTGCGGCTGCGGCGGCAAGCCACATTTGGAAAGGTACAGGCCAAAATGCGAAAAATAATCCAATCGCGAAAGCTCCTGCAGCACTCCTGCGATTTAAGTGCCAGAGGTTAGGATCATGTAACAGTTTCCCAAAAATCGATATGTAGCGGTTTTCGACGACTGCTTTATGGTCGGGCAATAATCGGCGGATAAACTTTTTAGGCATGGCAGGGCAGCCATTTTACGAGCATGGAGAGAGCAACGCGAGACGAGCGGCAAGGTTGGCCAGTTTCAAGGTTACAAGCGCTATTGGTTGGGTTCATTAGTGTGTATGTCACTTCGTTGCTGTGGCCGCAGTTACCAAACCTAAAAGCAGTAATCTTATTCACGGTTGGTTGCCTGTCGCTATCTCTGTGGACGCGATTATATCTAAAATCACGACTTTTCCTATGCCTAATTGGTGCATTATGTGGGCTTTTATGGGCCTGTGTTATAAGCCATTGGTATGTTACTTGGCAACGCCAAGGTATCGATTTTCAGCAGACGGTAGTTATTTCAGGACGAGTGACTCAAATTCGCTCGTTAAAAGACTCTGCAAGCCTTCAACTTGCAGTTTCTGAATTAAATAGTACTCGCTTTATCTTACCGCGTTATGTGCGTCTGCACTGGTATGGGGTAATCCCCAACATCGATATCGGCCATCGCTTGCAAATGAGCGTAGTTTTAAAACCACCCAACGGTTTAGCAAACCCGCACGGGTTCAATTATACGCGTTGGTTATTGGCTGAAAATATTGCAGCAACGGGTTATGTTAACACACGCTATCCAGTGCAAATGCGGTCAGCCAATAATACGTTTCGTGCAGATCTAGTTGCCCGACTAGCTGCTTTAGATTTGTCCAATAGCGCTTGGATTTTAGCCTTAACGGTTGGCGATCGAGAAGGTCTAACAGCGCATGATTGGCAAATGTTGCAGCATACTGGCGTGGCGCATTTATTCGCTATTTCGGGGTTACATTTAGGGATAGTTGCAGGCTTTTGCTTACTTTTTTGGCGTTGTTTGTTGTCCATTCTTGCATTTGTATTGCGTCCGACAACTATAATTCAACAGGTTGCTCCTATCGCGGTGCAGCCTTTGTTATATATGGTTTGCGTGGTTTTTTGCTTTGGTTACGCGTACCTTTCTGGGTGGCAATTGCCGGTCCAGCGAGCATACATCGCTTTACTTTTAACACTTATCATCACTAGCTTGCGATGGCGGTTCCACGCACCAAGCGTTTTACTGTTGGTTTTCGCACTCATTTTAGTACTGTCGCCGTATAGTATTTATTCTTCATCGCTGTGGTTGAGTTTCTTTGCGGTAGCAGCAGTTATGTTCCTGCATTGGCGTTATCAGCGTGGCTCACGTAATTGGCGCAGCCGCTTATTTTTCTTGTGTAAGCTGCAATTGATGTTGACGCTACTCAGCATGCCACTAATCGTGACTCACTTTCATACGCTTTCATTCGTTAGTATTTTGGCAAACTTGCTCTTTGTTCCTTGGGTTTCCTGTGTGTTATTACCATTCAGTTTAACTGCGTTGATAACTTTTATGCTGGTCCCGGATTGGGGCGTCGCATTGTTTATCATACTTGATCAACTGTTTGAGCATAGTTTGTATGTTTTAAAGCTATTTAGTGAGTTGCCGCTTGCAGCTGTGGAGGATGTGTATTGGCCACAGTCTGGCACTGTTAGTTTTGCGTTAGGGTTGAGTTTACTCATGTTCCCGAAGTTTGGCTGGCAACGACGGTTCAGTGGGTTATGTTGTGTTCCATTGCTAATGCATTTATGCAATCTTCGACAAGACGATGACAACTGGTATTTGCACTTATTTGATGTCGGGCAGGGTACAGCAATTGCTGTATCTCATGGCCGTCGCGTTCTACTCTATGATGTGGGGCCTGCTTATCCCACTGGTAGTTCAGCCGCTGAACAGGCTATTCTTCCGTTTTTCAACGCGCAGGGCTGGACCAGTATTGATTACTTGATCATTAGCCACTTTGATAATGATCATGCGGGTGGTCGCGCGGTTATCAAGCGCAATCTAGTGGTCACCGAAGAAATTGTTCCAACAACCTGTGTAGGAAAAAGTCCCATTCATTGGGGTAATTTGACACTGACGTTCTTATGGCCCATCTCCGACATTGGGCAGCCTTCGCAACGCTCAGACAATGCTCAATCCTGCGTGGTGATGATTAGTGACGGCCATCACAGTATTTTGTTGCCTGGCGATATTGAACGTTGGGTAGAGACTGAGCTAGTAAGGCGGGAATTGCAATTATCTAAGCAATTGACAAGCCCGGCGAAACTCAAAGCAAATGTCTTGGTGGCGCCACATCATGGCAGTAACACCAGTTCCTCTTATGCGTTTATTGGTGCTGTTAGTCCCGAACACGTGATTTACACGACAGGTTATCTTAATCGTTGGAAATTTCCTCACACCCGTGTAGAGCAGCGTTATGAAGAAATGAATGTTACGACATGGAATACCGCAACTTCGGGCTATTTAAGGATCCAGATCCCATTCTGCCAGCACCAACACATGGCAGATGTTGGCAAGCCGCAAACGTGTGCCCGTGAGCTAAAAATTACCAGCTATCTCAAAACACTCGCGCCGCGCTGGTATCAGTATCGACACTAAAAGCTGGGGTTTAGGATGAAATCTGAGTACAATCAACAACATCTAAATTATTATTTGTCTGATAGATGACAACAGCTGCTGCGAAAACTCAAGATCCACGCCATGTTAGGCGCTTCTTTGGTTACCTAAAAGAATTTAAATTGCCGTTTATTATCGCCATCCTCGGAATGGTTGGATACTCTGGTGTGGATACCTTCGTGTTTTTCCATTTACAACCTATTATCGATGAGAGTTTGGGGCAAAAAAATTACGCCATGTTGCGAACGGCGGCCTACTTGATCGTTCCAATCTTTATTCTGCGTGGCCTGTTTAATTTTATGGGTAATTACACCCTAGCCTGGATCAGTACACAGGTTGTTATGCGTATGCGTCAGCAGTTGTTTGATAAGTACATTCACCTTCCGGTCAGTTTTCATGACGAGAAGTCTGCCGGTACGCTAATTTCCAAAGTCACTTATGATACTGAGCAAGTTGCTAATGCCGCCGGTAAAGCGCTACTCATATTGGTGCGTGACGGCGCATTCGTTATCGGTTTGTTGGGTTCCATGTTTTATTATTCTTGGCAACTGTCATCCATTTTTTTACTGATTGCACCGTTGGTTGCGATCATTGTTTCCTATGTGAGTAAACGTTTCCGCGCCGTGAGTCGCAGTATTCAACAGGCAATGGGCAGTGTTACAACTGCGGTGGAACAAGCTGTGAAAGGACATAAAGTGGTACTCATGTTTGGGGGGCAATCCATCGAGCACAATCGCTTTAAGGAAAAAAATAACCATAATCGCCAACAAAATATGAAATTGACCAACACTTCAATTTTGAGTGTTAGTCTGATCCAGATCATCGCATCAATTGCGCTTGCGGTGGTGTTGTTTATCGCTGGTACCCCCGGCATGATTGATGACCTAAGTGCAGGTGTTTTTCTCTCGGTTGTGATTTACATGGTGATGCTGTTGAAACCTTTGAAACAGTTAACTACCGTCAATAATGAGTTTCAACGAGGCATGGCAGCTTGCGCAAGTATTTTTGAGATCCTCGATCAAGAAGAGGAAAAAAATACTGGAACCTTTGAAATGCAGCGAGCGAAAGGCAATATTGACATTCGAGATGTCACATTTTTCTATCCACAGCAATCTCGTGCCGCATTGCAACACATCAATTTAACCATTCAGCCAGGAGAGACAGTGGCTTTGGTCGGGCGTTCAGGCAGTGGCAAGTCAACACTGTCTAGCTTGTTGACGCGCTTCTATGCTCCGACTGAGGGGACTATTTTGCTCGATGGCAAACCAATTGATGAATTTGAACTTAAATCGCTGCGCCGTCAGTTCGCTTTAGTATCGCAGCAGGTTACGCTATTTAACGATACCGTAGCTAACAACATTGCCTATGGCGCAAATGGTCAGGTTAGTCGAGAGGCGATTATCGATGCCGCTAAGATTGCCCATGTTGATGAGTTTGTTACCCAATTAAGTGATGGCTACGACACACTCATTGGCGAGAATGGATTGATGCTCTCTGGTGGGCAACGTCAACGGTTAGCTATCGCCCGCGCTATCCTAGTTAACGCACCTATTTTGATCCTGGATGAGGCAACTTCGGCCTTAGACACTGAAAGTGAAAAACTGATCCAAGACGCGTTGGAACAATTACAAAAGCGCTGTACCAGCATCGTTGTTGCCCATCGCCTTTCGACCATTGAAAACGCCGATAAGATCGTGGTGATCGACGACGGTAGGATTGTCGAGCAAGGTAATCACCATGAGCTTTTGCAGCGCGGCGGTGCGTATGCTCAACTGCACCAAATGCAATTTGGCAATGACGCCGAGCAATGAGTATCCAAAAAGTAATTGAAACCGGTTGGTATCAAAATAAGCCTTGGCTTTGGGTGCTCTGGCCGTTGAGTGTGTTATTTGCGTTACTGAGTGCTTTGCGTCGCGTTTTTTATCGATTCAAGCTAATCAAATCAAACCACCCAGGTGTGCCTGTAATCGTAATAGGCAATCTTACAGTTGGCGGTAACGGTAAAACACCATTGGTACTTGCACTGGCTAATTATTTGCTGCAGCACGGACGTAAAGTAGGTGTGCTTAGCCGCGGGTATGGTGGCCAACAGGCTGAGTTTCCTTATTGCGTTCAGGCAAACGATAGGGCGGCACAAGTGGGTGATGAACCTTTGTTAATTACTCGCCGGTTACAGTGTCCAGTGGTTATTGATCCAATTCGGACGCGCGGCGCGAAATACTTAGTTGAACTAGGTTGTAATGTCATCGTTTGTGATGATGGTTTGCAACATTATGCGTTGCAAAGAGACATTGAGTGGATTGTGATTGATGACCGCGGATTTGGGAACTGCAGACTGTTACCTTCAGGGCCTATGCGCGAAGGCGTGTGGCGTCTTAGACACGTCACTGGAGTGGTGCATAATGGAAAAGCGCCACTGGCGCTGGATGTGTCGCAAAATATTCCGATGCAATTGACTACACAGCATATGGTTAATGTTGCCGATTCCTCATTAACGCTAACATTGGATGATTTTAAGCAGCGCTATGCTTCGCTTGATGGTGTGTGCGCAATCGGTAATCCGCAACGATTTTTCAATTCGTTAGCCGAACAGGGAATTTCCTTGAAGCGGCAATTGGTATTTAATGACCACCATCTCTATCGGTCGTCAGACTTACCACAAGGAGCACTCGTGATGACAGAAAAAGACGCGGTTAAGTGCCAGGCGTTTGCGCATCCCGATTGGTGGTTCTTGCAAATTGATGCACAATTGTCTCATTCATTCTTTACTCAGACAATGCGTCACCTAATTCACGCTGAAACTAATCTAAAGAGAAAAAATTATGGCATTTGATAAACAATTACTTGATGTGCTTGCCTGTCCTGTTTGTAAAGGGAAATTGTTATACCGGAGTGCCGAGGAGCGCTTGATCTGTCGCTTTGACCGCTTAGCATTCCCAATCAGGGAAAACATTCCAGTATTGTTAGAGAATGAAGCTACGTCGTTAACCTTAGATGAAATCGAAGCATTAAAACATGACTAGCGCAAATACTGCTGAGTTTATCGTTATTATTCCTGCCCGCTACGGGTCAACACGATTTCCTGGCAAGCCATTAGCACATATCCAAAATAAACCTATGATCCAGCACGTGTATGAGCGTGCTCTTGAGGCTCAGGCGGCACGCGTTATAGTCGCAACTGATGATAACCGTATTGCCGAGACTGTAACGCAGTTTGGTGGTGAGGTGTGTATGACCCGAAGTGATCATCAATCAGGCACTGAACGCCTCGCAGAGGTGATTGACACAGAAGGCATTGCTGCGGATTCGCTAATTGTTAATGTGCAAGGCGATGAGCCGTTTATTCCTGCTGCGAATATTCGCCAAGTCGCGCAAAATTTAGCTTTGCGACCACAATGCGCCATGGCGACTTTGGCGACCCCTCTGGACGGTATTGAGGAGCTGAACAATCCGAATGTGGTAAAGGTTGTGAGCGATCGACATGGACATGCTTTGTACTTCAGTCGTGCGCCGATACCATTTGATCGCGATAACGTACAGCCGAGTTTAGGCTATACACCACTGCGACATATCGGCATTTATGCGTATCGAGCAGGATACATTAAAACCTATGTTGATTACCCAGCGTCAGATCTGGAAAAGATAGAGTCATTGGAGCAATTACGAGCGCTGTGGAACAGCGACAAAATTCACATCGAAGTTGCGGTGGCACCACCCCCGACGGGCATTGATACACCTGCAGACTTGGCGCGTTTAAATCAACAATTATTAGCTGGAGAATAGCGATGAATGTTGTGATCACAGGAGCAAACCGTGGTATTGGATTAGCGTTAGCACAAGCCTATTTGGCGCGCGGTAATCACGTGTATGCCTTATGTCGTCATGCCTCTGAGGAATTGAAGGATACTGCAGCCACCATCGTGGAAGGGATCAATATGCTGGATCCCGATGCTTTACCTGAGCGTCTCGCTGCTTTGGGGGGCGTTCAGATCGATGTGCTGATCAATAATGCTGGCGTTTTGGCTCGCGAGTCATTAGAGGATTGGAGTCCTGCTACGATTGAACAACAATTCCGAGTTAACGCATTGGCACCGCTGTTAGTCACTCAGGTTCTGCTGCCGCGTTTGTCACCGGGCAGTAAAGTGGGGCTAATCACATCGCGCATGGGCTCGATGCAAGATAACGGTTCAGGTGGTTACTACGGTTATCGTATGTCGAAAGCGGCGTTAAATGCAGCTGGCGTCTCTATGGCTCGTGACCTGCACGCACAGGGAATAGCGGTTGCTTTATTGCATCCCGGCTATGTACAAACTGAAATGGTTGGCTATGGCGGTGATATCGATGCCACAACTGCAGCAAAACGCTTGCAACAACGACTCGACGAACTAACGTTGGAAACCTCTGGTAGTTTTTGGCATAGCAACGGGGAAATTTTGCCGTGGTAGCTTTCGCTCGCATATTAACTGCGCTCGGAGTGCTTACTAGCGCACTTTGCGTTAGTGAGTTGCAGGCAGATGATCATCAAGTTTCTCACTCGTGGCACGTATTACCAGCAATGCCACGCGCGGTTCAGGAAATCTATCCTGCGCTGCATCAACAGCGCATTGTGGTGGCTGGAGGTTTGACACCTGATCCGGCGGCACAATGGATCGGTGTTAGTGATGAAACATGGTTGTTTGATGAAGCATCAAAACAGTGGGTAAGTGGTCCTAACCTGCCTGAACCCCGGCATCATCCTTTGTTAGCCTCCTATGCAGGAGGTTTGTACGCTTTTGGAGGATTTATTACCAGAGATGGCGGACTATGGCATAACTCTGTTGATGTATTGTTGCTACCTGAAACTGGAGAGGAATGGCAACAAGTCGCACAAATGCCTATTCCCTTGGCCGAATCATTGATCAGCGTTTATCAAGACCGTATTCACCTAGCGACCGGTAGAACGCCTCATACTTCTAAGCAGAATTCTCAATGGCGCGACCAGACCGATTCCAATCGCCACTTTGCCTATTCTCCTGAAACAGGGAAATGGCAAGAGCTACCACCTACACCAACTGCGCGAAACAGTGCCTGCGGTGTCAACGTCAATGGCCGTTGGCATACGATTGGTGGACGCACTGTTAATGGGGGTAACTTAGCGGTCCATGAAGTGTATGACTTTGCGCAACAGCGATGGTCTGTACTTCCCCCATTACCTCAAGCTCAAGGCGGTTTGGCATGTGCGACAGTCGGACAAACGATTTATGTGTTTGGTGGCGAGTTTTTTACTGAAGGAGGGGGGGTATACTCAGATGTTTGGGCTTTTGATTTGCACCTTCAGCGTTGGCAGCAGGTCTCGACAATGCCGGTTCCTCGACATGGACTCGGTGCAGTTGCGTTAGATCAGCGGATTTATGTTGTGGGTGGGGCGGCAAAGGCAGGTGGTGAAGAAACCTCTAATCGCTTGAGCGTATTTACGCCTGCACAAGACTGAAAATTCTGCGGGTATATGTTTAACGGGGCAAATCGAATTGCCCCTACGTTAAACGTTTATTGATCCTCAGACAATACGGCCCAACAATCGTGCTCGTTAGCATGAATGATTTCAGCCCAGACCCTTTGACCGGGCGTAACATCATGCACGCCATTTAAGTGCACCACACCATCTATCTCTGGTGCATCAGCATAGCATCGTCCCACAGCACCTTCGGCATCGACACTGTCAATAACGATTTGATATTCCTGCCCTATGCGCTGCTGTAGACGAGCGGCGCTGATTTCTCCTTGAACTTGCATAAAACGCTCAAGCCGCTGCTCTTTGATGCTTTCAGGCACCGGATCAGGCAGATCATTAGCTTTTGCGCCGTCAACTGCTGAATACGGAAAACAACCAACCCGATCCAATTGTGCTTCACGTAAAAACTGCAACAATTCTTCAAATTCTTCTTCGGTTTCGCCAGGAAAGCCCACGATAAAAGTTGAACGAATGATTAATTCAGGACATTGTTCGCGCCACTTCTTGATCCTTTCAATGGTGCGATCAGCGCTGCCGGGACGCTTCATAAGCCGCAGAATGCGCTTGTTGGCGTGTTGAAAGGGAATGTCCAAATACGGCAGTATTTTTCCTTGCGCCATTAACGGAATGAGGTCGTCCACATGTGGATAAGGGTAAACATAATGCAGGCGCACCCACATATCGAGTTCACCTAATTGTTCACACAATTGTTGCATATGAGTTTTTACTGGCATGCCATTCCAAAACCCTGTGCGGTGTTTGATATCCACACCATAGGCACTGGTATCTTGGGAGATGACTAATAATTCATTCACGCCCGCCGCTTTTAAGCGCTTGGCTTCGTCAAGTACTTCACCCACTGGGCGGCTAACTAGATCACCACGCATAGACGGAATGATGCAAAAAGTACAACGATGGTTACAACCTTCAGATATTTTCAAATAGGCAAAGTGACGCGGTGTGAGTTTAACGCCGTGATCCGGAACCAGATTCACAAAAGGATTGTGCTCTGGTTTTGGCAAATGGGTATGCACTTGTTCTACTACGGTTTCGTATGCATGCGGTCCCGTTATTGCCAGCACATTTGGGTGAACTTCCCGGATTTCATCTTCTTTGATCCCCAAACAACCGGTAACAATCACCTTACCATTTTCTGCTAGTGCCTCACCGATGGTATCCAACGATTCCTGCACTGCGGCATCAATAAAGCCGCAGGTATTCACAATGACTAAGTCTGCATCATTGTATGTCGGGACTACGTCATAACCTTCGGTGCGCAATTGCGTTAGGATCCGCTCAGAATCCACCAAATTTTTGGGACAACCAAGGCTGATAAAACCAATCTTACTGCCACTGTTAGAGGTAGATTGCTGTGCCTGTTCACGCAAGACTTGCTTCGGCGTTTCAAGCGTTGTTGTTTTCTTAGGGTCGACAATTTGTACTGTCATACGAGGGAGCCATTCGGGTAAAATTGGCGCTATTATACTGCCCGAAACCATTTGGCGAAACAAAAGCGTTAAGGAGCCTCTGTGTCGACTGCTAAAAAGCTACCGTTTCCATTGCATTGTTACGATGAAGCCGGGCATTTAAAGCCCCCGTTACTGCTTTATGTGACGTGCGTTTGGTTGGCGAAAGCATTACTTTTGATGTTGATATCGGTATCGATGCGAGAAAATCCTAGTGCATTGATCAAATTGTATTATCCAGATAGTCAGCAATGGTATGTAAATGCAATACCCGCAATCGTTGGATTAGCGGGTTTTGTATTGCTGAGTTTACGCGATAAGTTGCGGCAGTATACGTTTAATTGGCAGGGGAGCGTCCGCTTGCTTTTACTCGGCGGACTGCTATTAACGATAAGCATTCAAAGTCTGGCGATCGCTAACAATCAAGGACTATTTAGTTGGTCTCATGCACTGTCACTTATGATGAGCTTTTTGCTTATCGGCTACTTATTGCGTAGCCGACGAGTAGGTGCGTATCTAAGAGATAAGTAAATATTTGGAATTATTGCTTATTGTTATTGAGCGCTTGTTCAAAATAGGCAAACACGCTAACGGTACTATCGTTGACTAAACGCTCGTAACAGATACCTGCAAACGCGTACGAATGCCCATTATAATCCAGCACTACATAGGGCGCCGTCGGGTCACTGACATCATAACGCCATTCGCCGCCGAGTACTCTTTTGAAAACCTCGCCGATAAAAGCACCGTATATATTACACAGGGTGAATACCACCTGATCCTCTAACGCGCTGTCTTGATACTTATCTAAAAAACTGAGTAATACGTTATCAATTTGCTTAACCGATTCTGAGGTGTAGGATAACGCGATACCAAATTCATTTTGGGTACTTTCGATAGCATTCTGTGCACTATCAGCCATTAGCGAGTCGAGTTCGTGTTGTTCCATGTCGTGTTTTTGCCTTTTTTTAGCCTATTCTGCTTGAGATGATTCGATTTGTCGATGTTGGGTAATAAGCGACGCCAGTAATTGTGAGCCAGGGCCAATGTTATCTGGAGCCGGTATTACTATAAAGGCCGATACACGCTTAAAAGAGCTACCCGCAATATTGAGTTGGCACAAACTTCCCATTGTAAGATGTTCACAAACCACATGCTTGGGAAGCCAACAAAACCCTAGCCCTTGTAACAGTAATCCAACAGCACTATCAAATTGACTCACCGTCCAGCGTTGTTCAGATTTGAGCCAACCTTGGTTTTCGATGGGTAGATTGGCGGTATCTTTGATGACGATCTGTAAATGTTGTTGTAATTCATTGGGGTCAATTGGGCTAGGCAATTGTGCGAGAGTATGTTGAGGCGCGCATACAGCGATAAAGTCGATCATAGCTAAGGGTTCCCCAAGAAAGCCCTTGGGCACTGTTGAACTGATCACTATGTCAGCTTGTTTGTGAGTAATAATTTCTTCGGTTCCCGTTAGCACACTATCGATAATTTTCACTCGACTGCCACGTGACAGTGGTAAAAATTCAGCTAAGCAATCAAACACAATTTCTCGCGGGAAAGCCAGTTCCACTGCCAGTGTTATTTCCGGCTCCCATGCTTGTTGTATATTGCTTGCAAGTGCCTCTAATTCTTCAGCATTCTGGGTAATGTATCGCGAGCGGCGCAACATGACTTCACCAGCTTCGGTTAAGTGGGCTTTGCGGCCTTTCACATGCAATAAATCAACGCCAAGTTGGCGTTGTAATTTTGCCACTGCGTGGTTGAGTGATGATTGACTTTTATTCAGCTTTTCTGCGGCATGTGCGTAGCCGCCGTGATCGACGACAGCTTGTAATATCCGCCATTGCTCCAAGGTCGTTTTATGCCGATACATGGCTAATAAACTCTATGCGTTAACCAAAACTAATAGTGAATGAAGTGGCTTTGGGAATCAACATGACAAAAAAATAAGGTTATATTCGGGCTTTAAAGTGAGCAAAGTAGACACGGAGATCGTACTCAACTTTAAAACCAAGGACTGTTCATGAAATATTATTCAACCTTGCCGCTGACCGCGTTAACTGTATTCAGCGTCATGTCGATGCTGATTTTATTTGACATTATCCCTGGCGGAGCCGTTCTTCTAGAACAGTTGCAAACGATTATGTCGGATGGTTTTTATTGGTTAATTGGGTTGATTATCTTACTCGAATCCATTGTTTATGTTGGGTTTTATTTTCCGGGTCAGTTTTTCGCTGTTGTACTGGTGATTTCGGCACAACCTACATGGCAGGATATCTTATACCTGACCGGTGCAATGGTTTTTTCAGCAACCTTGGGTTCGCTGATCAATTATCAATTAGGGCGGTTAAACTCTGATCGTTATGACACCCCAAAGCCGACCCAACTAAAACACTTATTACTTGCAATGATCCATATGAATTCTTTGGCATTTTTTATGTTTGCTCAGGGAGCGAATCATCGTCCAATACGGGTAGTTTGGTTAGCAGGTTTACTTAATTTGCCCTATTACCTGTTATTGATAACAGCAACTGCGGTGTTAAGTGAAGAAGTGATGCTGCTTGCTGAAAACGGCTGGGTGGTATTGAGCGTTCTTGCTACTTGGTTATTGGTCGCAATTGTTCTAGACGTGCGCAAGCATCGATCACGCGCACTTGCGTAAGTATTTATCCACCGCGCGGGCAGCCGCAACCATACCAAAGGTCGCAGTTACCATGGTACACGCACCGAATCCGGCACTGCAGTCAAGGCGTGTTGCTCCCTGAAAGTGGGATTTATTTGCCGCGACAGTGCCATCAGGCTGCGGATAGCGTAATTGTTCGGTGGAGTAAACACATTCAACGCCAAAACGACGCTGTGGATTCTTACTAAAACCATAGAAACGACGTAGTTCAGAGCGCAGTTTGGCGGATAAAGGGTCCTGGATGGTTTTAGCCAAGTCACCACTGGTCACTAAGCGCGGGTCAATCTGACCACCAGCGCCACCAACAGTGATTACGGGCACTTTAAGGCGCTTGCAATGCGCAATAATAGCGGCCTTCGCTTTAATACTGTCAGTCGCATCAATGACAATATCGAAGCGCTTATCAATAAGACTTGAAACATTATCCGGGGTAACAAAGTCTTCAATGGTGTTGATGATAATACTCGGGCTAATGGCTCTGACTCGGTCGGCCATAACATCTACTTTCGCCTGCCCGACGGTGTCTGACAATGCATGGATCTGACGATTAGTATTAGTCGTGCAAATATCATCCAAATCAATAATGGTAATCTGCCCGACGCCTGAGCGGGCCAGTGCTTCAACACTCCAGCTGCCAACGCCGCCGATGCCAACAACACACATGTGCGCCTGTGTTAGGATCTGTAACTGTTGCTCACCATACAACCGGGAAATCCCACCAAAGCGTTGTTTTTCTGTCATGCCAATACTATTCGCTCATCATCGTAAGGTTGGGTAATATCGGGGTAAGTCGATTAAATTTCAATTGGTTCTTCTGTTTTGTCACAAGATTATGATTTGATTATCGTCGGTGCAGGTATCGTAGGTGCTGCCACTGCTTATCATTATAGTAAAAAATACCCGCATAGGCGGGTTGCTGTACTCGAACGAGAATCAGGCCCTGCCACCCATCAAACTGGGCGTAACTCAGGTGTTATTCATGCCGGCGTTTATTATCCGCAAGGAAGTATGAAAGCTAAGTTTTGTCGACAGGGATTGGAGACTACCATCGGTTTTTGTCAGCAATATGGGGTCCCTTATCAACAATGTGGCAAACTGATTGTAGCCACTGAGAAAGAGGAAGAAACACGCCTGCAAACGCTGTTTGATAATTGCGTTAATAATGACCTTTCGCCGCAATGGATGAATAGTGCTGAGATAGCCTCTCATGCACCTAACATTAAAGGCCTTAGCGCCGTTTGGGTCAAACATTCTGGGATCACTGATTATGGCCAGATAACTGAGCAAATGCTGGCACTCGCAAAACAACAGGGCGTTGAGGTTTATTATCAACATGCAGTGGATGATATCGAAGAAACCCAGTCTGCTGTAATCCTGCACTGTCATAAAACACCACAGCGAAAATGGCGTGCCCAACAGTTAGTTAATTGTGCTGGAATACATGCTGATGAATTGATCCGGCGCAGTGGGCAGGACTTAAGTTTTAAGCTAATTCCATTTCGCGGAGAGTATTATCGCTTACACTCTCGGCATAATCAGCTTGTCGACAAACTGATTTACCCTGTGCCCGATCCGAGGATGCCTTTCCTAGGGGTACACTTAACCCCCATGATCGGTGGTTATCTAACGGTAGGGCCCAATGCTGTATTGGCGCCCGGTAAGCAAGCATACAGCAATAGCCAATTTGATTTGGCTGATTGCTGGAGCATAGCCAGCTATAGCGGCACTTGGAGGTTGCTGGGCAAATATTTGCGCCCTGGATTGGCTGAATTGCGAGATTCAATGTCTAAGCGTGGCTATCTAAAGCGTGTGCGACGCTATTGCGAACATATCGAATTACAGGATCTGTTGCCGTATCGAGCTGGGATAAGAGCCCAAGCGGTAGATCAAGAAGGTAATCTTGCCCATGATTTTATTTTCGTAGAAACAGAACGGTGCTTGCATATAGGCAATGCACCTTCACCTGCTGCGACTTCAGCGATCCCTATCGCGCAAACTATCGTTAAAAAGCTCTAGCACACGTGACATTGCGATGTAGCTAAACACCAAGCGGTGTCGCAACTACGTTAAACGTGCATGTCTAACGTTCTAAAATTTAGAATGAAAAGGCCATAATATTGCGATTTAAATTTGCTTATTTAGATACTAAATTAAAATTCAGCATTAACTTTAGGTGGGACAACAATGGGATTACTGGTAGATGGGAAGTGGCAAGATAAATGGTATGACACAGACTCAAGTAAAGGGAAGTTTGAACGACAGGCGTCTAAATTTAGGAGCACAATAAGTCGCGAAGACGGAAAATTTCGACCAGAGTCGGGACGTTATCATCTGTATGTATCGCTCGCATGCCCTTGGGCACATCGGACGCTTATTTTCAGACACCTAAAAGATTTACAGGCACATATCAGTGTTTCGGTCGTGCACCCCAATATGCTGGAACACGGTTGGACTTTCGATGAATTTCCTGGAGCGACAGGTGATACGCTGTATGACTTTGACTATATGCATCAACTGTATACCAAAGTCGACCCATCGATCACCACACGAGTCACCGTTCCAGTGCTTTGGGATAAAAAGACCGAATCAATTGTTAATAATGAATCCGCTGAGATTATCCGTATCTTTAATCACGCCTTTGATCATCTTACTGGTAATAACGCTGACTTTTATCCTGAAGAGCTTCAGGATGAAATAGATAAGGTCAATGATTTCGTTTATCACAATGTAAATAATGGTGTGTACAAAGCAGGGTTTGCAACCACACAAGATGCGTATCAAGAAGCCGTGATTGCTTTATTTGAAGCGCTTGAAACTCTTGAACAGCGCCTGGCCACACAGCGTTACTTGGTGGGTAGCCAGATTACTGAAGCAGATTGGCGTCTTTTCACAACGCTAGTGCGCTTTGACACTGTGTATGTGGGGCATTTTAAATGCAATTTAAAACGGATCGTTGATTATCCCAATTTGTGGGGCTACTTACGTGATTTGTACACCCAACCAGGCATTGCAGAAACAGTGGATCAACAACATATCAAGCGCCATTACTATTACAGTCATGACATGATTAACCCAACCCGCGTTATCCCGTTGGGGCCAGATATTGATTTTACTCAGCCACATGGGCGGGAGGGGATGTAATGAGCGTTGCGACAGTCTCTAAAACCGTCTATGGCATGGCAGCGCAAGACGGCGCTGGGGTTAAACTGAAACGGATTATTGGGCAGCCCGGTCTGCAAAATCTTGATCCGTTTTTGATGCTCGATGAGTTTGGCTCAGACAGCAGTGCAGATTATTTGCCAGGCTTTCCACCACATCCGCACCGCGGCTTCCAAACTGTGACGTACATGCTGACGGGGAAAATGCGGCATCGTGACTCTGTCGGTAACGATGGCGTCATCGAAAGTGGCGGTATCCAATGGATGAATGCGGGTAGAGGGATCATCCACGAAGAGATGCCAGAGCAGCAAGAGGGGTTATTGCGCGGATTTCAATTGTGGGTAAATTTACCTGCGAAAAACAAAATGTCAGCGCCGGATTATCAAGATATACCGGCTGTTGATGTGCCGTGCTGGCAGCGAGATGACGTGGTTAGTGTGCGTCTGCTGAGTGGCAACATGGACGGACGCATTGGGCCTGTAAAAACGTTAAGCGAAGACATGGCAGTGCCATTTTTTGCCGACTTTAGAACGACCATCGAACACAACACCGATATTCCACTTAATCCGGATTATCAATATTTTGTGTATGTCTTCGAAGGCGATGTATCGATCAGTCAGACGCCGTTGAAAAAAGGAGAGTTGGGGGTGTTAACAAAAGCGGGATTGTTACAGATTGGCTCAGGTTCCGAAGGCGCATCGTTTTTGCTAATTGGAGGGCAGCCGCTGCTTGAGCCAATTGTTCAGTACGGCCCGTTTGTGATGAACACCCAGCAAGAAATCCAACAAGCACTTTGGGACTATCAAAACAATCAACTAACGGCAGCAAGATAGCACGCTAGCAGAACTAAGCGTTGCGTCTATCTGTTGGGTTCACTACTATAGGACGGATTTGTAGATAATTGATAGGAAAATCTATGCAACCCGTTGTTTTAGCTGGTGGATCCGGCAGCCGCTTGTGGCCCAAATCGCGTCAAGCGCTACCAAAACAGTTTCTTTCTCTTACCTCAGATAAAACAATGCTGCAAGATACCCTGGCACGCTTGCCTGAAGGGGCGTGTGACGCCCCAATTGTCATCTGTAACGATGCACATCGTTTTTTGGTTGCTGAGCAATTGCGTCAAGCCAGCGTTGAGCATGGTGGTATTATTCTTGAGCCGGAAGGGCGAAATACTGCACCAGCGATTGCTCTAGCTGCTTTGCACGCATTAAAGTCCGATGCGCAGGCAATTTTGCTGATTTTAGCAGCCGATCACCTAATTCAAGACGTTGCCGCGTTTCAAACAGCAATCCGCAAAGCCGAATCTTTAGCTTCTCAAGGTAAGTTGGTTACGTTTGGTATCGTACCTGATAAAGCCCACACCGGTTATGGGTATATTCGTTCGGGTAGTGAGTTAGGCGTTGGTTTCACAGTTTCAGAATTTGTTGAAAAACCAGATTTAGCAACTGCCGCTGAATATGTCGCGAGCGGTGAGTATTTTTGGAACAGCGGCATGTTTATGTTTCAAGCGCAAACATTTATCGATGAACTCGAAAAATATGCCCCGGAAATCCTTTCGGTGTGTCAGCGCGCGATTGCAACAGAAACGCCGGATTTAGATTTTATTCGCGTTGATGCTGATGTATTTAAAGAGTCTCCAAGCGATTCAATAGATTACGCGGTGATGGAAAAAACTCAATTAGCTGCCATGGTGACACTTGATGCCGGTTGGAGTGATGTGGGTAGTTGGTCATCCCTATGGGAAACGGCAAAAACCAAAGATGAACGAGACAATGTCATTGTTGGTGATGTACTTCTAGAAAACGTAGAAGCAACGTACATTAATGCGGAAAACCGTTTGGTTGCTGCTGTTGGCGTGAAAGATTTGGTGATTGTCGAAACTAAAGATGCTGTGCTGGTGGCTGAGAAATCTAAAGTTCAGGATATCAAAGCGATCGTGTCTGAACTACAAAATCAACATCGGCCTGAATATGAATTTCATCGTGAAGTTTATCGTCCTTGGGGTAAGTACGACTCAATCGATACCGGAGAGCGTTTCCAGGTTAAACGGATTACGGTTAAACCGGGTGAAAAGTTAAGTGTGCAGATGCATCATCATCGCGCAGAACATTGGATCGTCGTGTCAGGAACAGCCAACGTAACGATAGATGACAAACTCACTATTTTGACCGAAAACCAGTCCATTTATATTCCAATTGGGGCAGTCCATGCATTGGAGAATCCTGGTAAAATCCCCCTTGAGCTAATAGAAGTGCAATCAGGCTCTTATTTAGGTGAAGATGATATCGTTCGTTTTTCCGATCGTTATGGGCGCACGCCTCAGGAAGCCAAATAATGACACGCAAGATAAGCTGCTTTAAAGCCTATGATATTCGCGGTCAACTTAATCTCCAACTGGATGAAAACATCGCCTACCGGATAGGCTATGCTTTGGTGGAAGTTTTATCTGCACAGAGTCTTGTTGTAGGCAGTGATATTCGATTAACTTCAATTCCTCTAAAACTGGCGCTAAGCGCTGGCGCAATAGATGCTGGAGCGAGAGTGATTGATATCGGCACGGTTGGCACCGAAGAGATTTATTTCGCTGCCAAGGAGCTGCCGGTCGATGCGGGCATTGAAGTTACAGCAAGCCACAACCCGATTGATTATAACGGCATGAAGATTGTGAAAGCAGGCGCAGTGCCAATCAGTGGTGATAGTGGTTTGCATGATATTCAGGCACGCGCTGAGAGTTACTCAGATGAATGGGTGTTATTGCAACTCGCAAAGCATGTTGCAGACAATTATACCGTTGTTGAACCAGCTAAATTTGTTTCTGGCAAAAGTCTGGTGAGCGAGGCCAATCTAATTGCGTCAGGCAATTATCAAACGCTTGACCATCGTGACGCCTACGTTACCCATGTGTGTAGTTACGTTGATATCAATAAGTTGGCAGGGCAAACTTTGGTGGTGAACGCCGGCAATGGTGCAGCAGGTCCAACTCTTGACGCAATTGAAGCTTATTTGCATCAGCGGGGCGTCAACATAACCTTTACAAAGGTCCATCACCAGCCCGATGGCACCTTTCCTAATGGTATACCCAATCCTTTATTGCCAGAAAGTCGGGCCGATACTGCCGACGCTGTAAGGGCACATAAGGCCAATATGGGCATTGCCTGGGATGGCGATTTCGACCGGTGTTTTTTGTTTGACGAAAATGGCAACTTTATCGAAGGTTATTATATTGTCGGTCTTTTGGCTGAAGCATTTCTAGCTAAACAAGCGGGCGCCAAGATCATTTATGATCCCAGAGTCTATTGGAATACTGAAGATATAGTGACGAACGCTGGCGGCGTGCCGATTAAAAGCAAAACGGGTCATGCGTTTATCAAAGAGCGGATGCGTAAAGAGGACGCCGTATATGGCGGCGAAATGAGTGCGCATCACTATTTCCGTGATTTTGCTTATTGCGATTCGGGAATGATCCCATGGTTATTGGTAGCAGAACTTATAGCAACTAAAGGTCTTTCCTTGTCGCAACAAGTAGCAGCTCGTATTGAAGCCTATCCGTCTTCTGGCGAAATCAACAGTAAATTACAAGACGCTGATGCAGCTCTTGCTCGAGTGGTCGAGCACTATCAGGCTCAGGCTACATTTATTGATGATACGGATGGGGTAGGAATGGAGTTTGGATCTTGGCGCTTTAATTTGCGTCAGTCGAACACCGAACCGGTGATCCGCTTAAATGTTGAAGCAAAAGGTGATATAGCGCTAATGGAAGCCAAAACGGCTGAACTTTTAACGCTCATCAGAGCAGAATGAGACCTGCTGGTTCCATTCTGCCTACCTGTACCTACCGAAGAGTCAATCGCAACTAAGTTGAGATTAAGCCGCTCTGAACGAATATTATGAAGTCGTATCAATAAAAAGAATATTTATCTCTAAACCACAAAAATCATAACGGCATGGGCAGCAACTACAATGGTGGTTAAGATGACCCGTAAGCGGGTGTAATCAATGATCATTGATGGTGTCATTTGTAAGGTAAACTTATCGTAGAACACCATACCAATAAAGCTCAAAGACAATACGCCGAGCGCGCGCGCATCAGGAAATAAAATTAACGCTAACCAGCCAACGATACTGGGTAGCATGGCGACATAGATCTGGTGCCAATAGCGATTTTCAGTGACTGCTGCATACCAATGTATCCCACCTAAGAACGATAATATTATCGCTGAATATTGGGTAAAAAAGGCGAAACCTTGGGCGTAACTTAGGGTTTCCATAATGATCGCCAAAGGGATTATTAGAAATGGGATGAGCCCTAAATATCCTAGTAGTTTAGCGTTATTAGGCATGAATAATCTCCAAAAAAATAGCGCCTGATGAGGCGCTATTTAAGTCTATCGAATAAACCGAATTAGCAACAATTACTTTTTAATTGGCTTGTATTCGCGGCGTGCTTCGCCGGTATATAACTGACGTGGACGACCGATCTTTTGTCCAGGTTGCGACAACATTTCGTGCCAGTGTGAAATCCAACCCACAGTGCGCGATAGCGCAAAGATACAGGTAAACATGTTGGTTGGAATACCAATTGCTTTGAGGATGATGCCAGAATAAAAATCCACGTTCGGGAATAATTTCTTCTCAGCGAAATAGTCATCACTCAATGCAATACGTTCAAGTTCCATCGCCACATCAAGTAATGGGTCGTTAATTTTCAACTCGCTTAAAACTTCATGGCAGCTTTCACGCATTACCGTAGCGCGAGGGTCATGATTTTTATACACGCGGTGACCAAAACCCATTAAACGGAAAGGATCAGACTTATCTTTCGCACGTGCAATAAATTCAGGGATCCGGTCAACGGAGCCAATTTCTTCTAGCATGTTCAAGCAAGCTTCGTTGGCACCACCGTGAGCAGGACCCCAGAGAGAAGCAACGCCAGCAGCGATACATGCGTAAGGGTTAGCACCAGATGAACCCGCTAAACGTACCGTTGATGTAGAGGCGTTTTGTTCGTGATCGGCGTGTAGAATGAAGATGCGGTCCATAGCACGTTCAACCGCTGGAGAAATTTGATAATCTTCAGCCGGCACAGAGAACATCATATTCAGGAAGTTAGCGGCGTAGCTTAAATCATTGCGCGGATATACAAATGGCTGACCGATGTTGTACTTGTAGCACATTGCCACTAGGGTAGGCATCTTTGCGATCAAACGATGTGCACTGCGTACACGCTGTTCGGCATTATTTACATCTAAATCGCTGTGATAGAAAGATGACATTGCCCCAACAGTACCGCATAGCATTGCCATAGGATGGGCATCGTTGCGGAAACCATGGAAAAACATATTAATCTGTTCGTGTACCATGGTATGGCGAGTAATCGTTTCTTTAAATTCTTGATACTGCTCAGATGTTGGTGCATCACCGTGCAACAGCATGTAGCAAACCTCAAGATAATCGGCATCTCTGGCCAACGATTCAATATCAAACCCGCGGTGCAACAATTCACCTTTGGCGCCATCGATATAAGTGATCGAAGATTCGCACGATCCGGTAGCCATGAAGCCAGGGTCGAAGGTGAAATATCCATGCGCACCCAAGGCTCGAATGTCAATTACATCGTGACCTGCAGTTCCGCTTAATATAGGTAATTCAATTTCTTTGTCACCGGCTTTTAGAATGGCTTTTTGGTCGGCCATAAATGCTCTCCTCAGACTGGTTCGTTTGGTCGCTGTGAAACGCGTTTTTGCGCGAAGCGACTGGAAAAGTGGCGCTATTTGTACTGATAAAGTGGCAATAAGTCAATTTTAATGCGTATTTGCTCAATAAATATTCTAGATTGTTGAGGGTTATATTCCAGTCCCAAATAGCAGTTGCCAGATGTTTACGACTAAAGTCTTAAAATAGAACAAAAAATTGTATTTATAGTGGCTGCTGGATATACTCTTTGGGTCTTTGATTCACAGCATAAATAGTCTGTGAACCAAGTGTCACAAAATTCACAAACAGTTAACATCTCAGCGGATGAGGCTTTTAACTATTATAACCAAACACGCAGTGGGACACCGTCGCCGTGTTGATTACAGACCTTACGGGCAAAAATATTGTGAAAAAGCAACGACCAGTAAATTTAGATCTTAATACAATTAAATTTCCGCCGTCCGCTATCACCTCAATTCTGCATAGAGTGACAGGGGTAGCTATGTTTTTTGCGTTATTGTTTGTCATTTGGGCTTGGGCCGTTTCTTTAGGCTCAGCTGAAGACTTCAATTACGTACAATCTCTTCTTGATGGGGTATTCGGTAAGATTATCGCTATCGGCACATTGTCAGCTTTGACTTACCACATTCTGGGTGGTATTCGCCACGGCATCATGGACTTGGGCTATTGGGAAGAACTTGAATCAGGTAACACCAGCGCTAAAGTAACGATTGGTTTATGGGTAGTGCTTACTGTGGTTATGGGAGTTGTATTATGGTAACAAACCAAGCGTCGATTAAACGTAATGGTGTACAGGACTACGTGTCATTACGTGCCACTGCAATAATTATTGCGCTCTACAGTTTTTATCTGGCGTGGTTTTTTATTACCACGGACTCAATTACTTATGCTGTGTGGACTGGCTTTTTCTCAAGCATTTTTATGAAGGTTTTCACGCTAGCAGCGTTGGTATCGATCATGATCCATGTGCGTATTGGGCTATGGCAAGTGTTGACTGACTACATTAAACCAGCTGGATTACGCGCCTTTTTGCAGTATTTGCTAAACCTTATTGCCTTCGCATACGTAGCTGTTGGCGTATTTGTTTTGTGGGGAGTGTAGTATGAGTATAGCAATTCACGAATACGATGCGGTTGTCATCGGTGCCGGTGGCGCGGGTATGCGCGCGGCATTACAAATTTCACAAAGTGGCAAGTCGTGCGCTTTGTTGTCAAAAGTTTTCCCTACACGCTCACACACGGTATCAGCACAAGGCGGTATCACCGTGGCGCTAGGAAATTCCCACGAAGATAACTGGGAATGGCACATGTACGATACAGTTAAAGGATCTGATTACATCGGTGATCAGGAAGCCATTGAATACATGTGTAAAACAGGACCTGAAGCCATTATTGAAATGGAAAACATGGGGCTACCGTTTTCTCGTTTTGAAAATGGTAAGGTTTATCAGCGTCCATTCGGCGGGCAATCAAAGAATTTCGGTGGTGAGCAAGCAGCGCGCACAGCGGCAGCAGCTGACCGTACCGGCCACGCATTGTTACACCTGTTGTACCAACAAAACGTTAAAAACAAGACTAAGGTCTTTAGCGAGTGGTACGCATTAGATTTGGTTAAAAACCAAGACGGAGACGTTGTCGGTTGTACTGCAATCGATATCGAAACTGGTGAGGTCGTATACTTCAAGAGCAAAGCAGTTGTGCTGGCAACCGGTGGTGCAGGGCGTATTTATGCTTCAACCACTAACGCCCATATCAATACTGGCGATGGCGTAGGCATGGCTCTACGTGCAGGTGCACCAGTGCAAGATATGGAAATGTGGCAGTTTCACCCAACCGGTATCGCCGGTGCTGGAACCCTGGTGACCGAAGGTTGTCGCGGTGAAGGTGGTTATCTTCTCAATAAAGATGGCGAACGTTTCATGGAACGTTATGCACCAAATGCGAAGGATTTGGCCGGCCGTGATGTTGTTGCCCGTTCGATGATGACGGAAATTCGTGAAGGCCGAGGTTGTGAGGGCCCATGGGGTACGCACATTAAACTGAAACTTGACCATTTAGGTAAAGACGTACTTGAATCACGCTTACCGGGTATTTTAGAGCTTTCACGTACGTTTGCTCACGTTGATCCGGTTAAAGAGCCAATTCCAGTAATTCCAACCTGTCACTACATGATGGGTGGTATTCCAACTAATGTTGACGGACAAGTCATTAAGGTCGACGAAAACGGTAACGAAGCACCAATGAAGGGCTTGTTTGCCTGTGGTGAGATCGCTTGTGTTTCTGTACACGGCGCGAACCGTTTGGGCGGTAACAGTTTGCTTGACCTTGTGGTATTCGGCCGTGCAACGGGACTTCACCTTGGTGAAAAGATTGACGAGATCGCGCCAACGCGTGACGCGTCAGCGACGGACATCGACGAGGCGCTCGCGCGTTTCAACCGTTGGGAAAATTCCGAGAAAGGCAAGGGCGAAGACCCGGTTCAAATCAAAAAAGACATGCAACAATGCATGCAGCTTAACTTCTCGGTATTCCGTGAAGGCGATGCAATGGCCGAAGGCCTTAAAGAGTTATCTGAAATCCGTGAGCGTCTCAAACACGCCCGCTTGGATGATAAGAGTAGTGACTTCAATACCATGCGTATCGAATGCCTAGAATTAGATAACTTGATGGAAACTGCGTACAGCACAGCAGTCGCTGCCAACTTCAGAACAGAGAGTCGTGGAGCGCATAGCCGCTTTGACTACCCGGATCGTGATGATGAAAACTGGTTGTGTCACAGTATTTATTTGCCGGGTTCTGAAACAATGATTAAACGTGACGTGAATATGGCGCCGAAATTGCGTGAAGCATTCCCGCCAAAAGTCCGTTCGTACTAATTTGGAGTGACTTAAATGCAATTAACTTTTTCTGTATATCGTTATAATCCAGACGTTGACGATGCACCTCGCATGCAAGACTACTCACTGGATGTTGAAGAAGGTCAGGATATGATGGTTCTTGATGCGCTAATTGCGTTAAAAGAACAAGATCCGACATTGTCGTTCCGTCGCTCATGCCGCGAAGGTGTGTGTGGGTCTGATGGAATGAATATGAACGGTAAGAATGGTTTGGCCTGTATCACCCCGCTTTCTGCGTTAGGTAAAGGCAAAATAACTGTACGTCCGCTGCCAGGTTTGCCTGTAGTTCGTGACTTGGTGGTTGATATGACGCAGTTCTATACCCAATATGAAAAGATCAAGCCATTCTTGATCAACGAAGGTAAGAAGCCGCCTGCGCGTGAACATCTGCAGTCTCCAGAAGAGCGTGCCAAGTTAGACGGGTTGTATGAGTGTATCCTGTGCGCCTGTTGTTCGACGTCATGTCCTTCATTCTGGTGGAACCCTGACAAGTTCATTGGTCCAGCAGGTCTGTTGCATGCTTATCGGTTCTTGATTGATAGTCGTGATACTGCAACTGAAGAACGTTTGAATGATTTAGACGACGCATTCAGTGTTTTCCGTTGTCACGGCATTATGAACTGCGTTAGTGTGTGTCCTAAAGGACTCAACCCAACTAAAGCCATTGGACATATAAAGTCGATGTTGCTACAGCGGGCTGTTTAGTAAGACTTTCTGACACACTGTAGTGACAGATTGCTTTGATATTAAATGGCCATCCATACGGATGGCTATTTTGTTTAAAAAAAGTGAAGGCCGGTTATCTTCGGCCATTCATTGACTATAATACGTTTAGATTACAGGTTCTTAACGAAAGGTAAGGCATAACAATGCAAGAAAGCGTAATGCAAGCGTGGTGGGATTCTTCTCACTTTGCTGGAGGCAATACCGCGTACGTTGAAGAGATGTACGAAGCCTACCTGGATGACCCCAATAGTGTTTCTGATGAGTGGAAACAGCTGTTCGACGGGTTACCCAAAGTAGATGGCGTTGAAATAGACGTCAGTCACAGTCAAATCCGTGAACAATTTAAATCGCTAGCGGCCTTAGGCCCAGCGGGTAAAGTTGCCGCGGCTCCTGTTGCAAGTTCTGGCGGCGATGAAAAACAAGTGCGAGTTCTGCAATTGATCAATGCGTATCGATTCAGAGGGCATCAGCATGCCAATCTTGACCCATTGTCATTATGGAAACAGCCTCGGGTGCGAGATCTTGAGCTGTCGCATCATGGATTAACGGAAGCCGACTTCGATACTGTCTTTAATGTTGGTTCTTTTGCTATAGGTAAAGAGTCGATGAGTTTAGGGGAGCTGTTTAAGTCCCTTAACCGCACATACTGCGGCTCCATCGGCGCTGAGTATATGCATATTACCGATACTGAGCAAAAGCGTTGGTTACAGCAGAAAATAGAATCTGTACAAGCTAAACCAGAAATTAGCCGTGAGCAAAAGATCGGTATTCTGAAAGGCTTGGTTGCTGCCGATGGTATGGAAAAATATCTTGGTGCCAAGTTCCCGGGCGCAAAGCGCTTTTCATTGGAAGGTGGTGATAGCCTGATTCCTATGTTGAAGGGATTGATCACCGAAGCCGGAGCATCTGGTACGAAAGAAGTAGTCATTGGTATGGCTCACCGTGGTCGCTTGAATGTGCTGGTTAATGTTCTGGGCAAGAACCCTTCGGTGTTGTTCGATGAATTTTCGGGTAAACACGACGATTCTCTCGGCGCAGGTGATGTTAAATATCATGCCGGTTTCTCTTCTGATTTCGCAACACCGGGTGGCAATGTCCATTTAGCACTCGCATTTAACCCTTCGCATTTGGAAATTGTTAATCCAGTGGTTATGGGGTCCGTGCGCGCGCGTCTGGAACGTCGGGGAAGCACTGACGGTTCAGCTGTTTTGCCAGTTACTATCCATGGTGACTCTGCAATTGCTGGGCAAGGGGTTGTGCAAGAAACCTTTAACATGTCGCAAACCCGTGGTTTCGCAGTGGGTGGTACCGTTCGTATTGTGGTCAATAACCAAGTTGGATTTACTACATCGAAAACGGAAGATACTCGCTCAACGCAGTACTGTACGGATATCGCGAAGATGGTGCAGGCACCTATTTTTCACGTTAATTCAGACGATCCAGAAGCCGTACTGTTTGTTACCAAGTTAGCCTTGGAATATCGCAATAAATTTAAACGAGATGTGATGATTGATCTCGTTTGTTATCGCCGTCATGGTCATAATGAAGCGGACGAGCCGAATGCCACACAACCGTTGATGTATCAAAAAATCAAGAAGCATCCGGTACCGCGCCAGATCTATGCGGATCAGCTCACAGCAGAAGGCAGTGTTAAAGAGCACGAAGTCGAAAAACTTATCGACGAATATCGTGCAGCTTTGGATCACGGCGCCTGTGTGGTTGAAGAATGGCGTCCGATGACAGAGCATTCAGTGGATTGGCGACCTTATTTAGGTCACGACTGGACGGTTCCTTACGACAAGGAAATCAGTAAGAGCAAGCTGATGGAATTGGCTGAACGGTTGGTTGCCGTGCCTGATGACGTGAAATTGCAGTCGCGGGTTAATAAATTGTATCAAGATCGTGCGCTTATGGCCGCAGGTGAAAAGCCGCTCGATTGGGGGATGGCAGAAAATTTAGCCTATGCTTCGATTGTAGATATGGGCACTGATATACGCATTACCGGCCAAGATTCTGGTCGAGGAACGTTCTTCCATCGCCATGCAGTACTGCACAATCAGAAAGATGCGTCGACCTATATGCCATTGAAGAACATTCGTGATGGACAAGGGAAGATCGACATTTATGATTCGGTACTGTCTGAAGAGGCCGTGATGGCCTTTGAGTATGGTTATGCAACAGCAGAACCGGCATGTCTGACGATATGGGAAGCTCAGTTTGGTGATTTTGCCAATGGCGCCCAGGTCGTATTCGATCAGTTCTTGTCATCCGGTGAAGCGAAATGGGGCAGGTTGTGCGGTTTAACTGTCCTGTTGCCACATGGTTATGAAGGACAGGGACCTGAGCATAGTTCAGCTCGTCTTGAACGGTTCCTGCAATTGTGTGCAGACCATAACTGGCAAGTTTGCATTCCGTCGACGCCAGCGCAAGTATTTAATATGTTGCGTCGTCAAGCAATTCGACCAATGCGTAAGCCATTGATTGTAATGTCGCCAAAATCATTGTTGCGTCACCCACAAGCTATTTCTTCTCTTGAAGAATTGAGCGATGGCATCTTCCATAATGTCATTGGTGAGATTGATGACATCGACGCGAAGAAAGTCAAGCGTGTGGTGATGTGCTCAGGCAAGGTTTATTATGACCTACTTGACCAACGTCGCAAGAATGAACAAACGGACGTTGCCATCGTTCGCTTAGAACAACTTTACCCATTCCCGGCTGAAGAGTGTGCAGAAGTACTTGCAGACTTTAAACATGTTAAAGACTGGGTATGGTGCCAGGAAGAGCCACAGAACCAAGGTGCATGGTATAGTAGCCAACATCATTTCTGGCAGGCGATCCCTGATGGTGCAAAATTACGTTATGCCGGTCGTGAGGCGTCTGCGTCTCCAGCGGTAGGTTATGTTTCAGTTCACAACCAACAACAAAAAGCCTTGGTTGATGACGCTCTTACAATTAAGTAAAGGAACCCCAAATGACAATCGAGATAAAAGTTCCAGTATTACCAGAGTCGGTTGCCGACGCGACGATTGCCACCTGGCACGTAAAAGCTGGCGAGTCAGTTAAGCGCGACCAGAATTTGGTAGATATTGAAACCGATAAGGTTGTGTTAGAAGTTGTCGCGCCAGAAGACGGCGTCATTGGTGAAATCCTAAATGAAGAAGGTGCCACTGTTCTCGGCGAGCAAGTGATTGCAAAGCTAGAAAAAGGTGCGGGCGGCGCGGCTAAATCTAGTGCTGATGACTCAGCTGAGAAAGCCGAAAAGAAAGCCGACGCAGCGCCTTCAGGCGCTGGCAAAGAGGTCGAAATTAAAGTTCCAGTATTACCTGAGTCAGTCGCAGACGCGACCGTAGCAACCTGGCACGCAAAAGCGGGCGATACGGTATCGCGTGACCAGAACTTGGTCGATATCGAAACCGACAAAGTGGTGCTAGAAGTTGTTGCACCAAATGATGGTGTACTCACGGAAATTTTTGCTGAAGAGGGCGCAACCGTTACCGCTGAAGAAGTTATCGCGAAATTCAGTGAAGGGGCTGCTTCGAGCGGCAGTAGCAAGTCTGAAGCTCCAGCCTCAGTCGAATCTGATGATAGCGACAGTGATGTACTCAGTCCTTCAGTTCGCCGTTTGCTCGCTGAAAAAGGTATCGATGCAGCAAAAGTGAAAGGTACCGGTAAAGGCGGTCGTATCACCAAAGAAGATGTTGAACAATATTTGAAATCAGGTGATTCAGCCGCTCCAGCTAAATCTGAAACAGCAGCTGCATCGGCAGCACCGATGGGTGAGCGTACAGAGAAGCGCGTACCGATGACTCGATTACGCAAAACGATTGCTAATCGCCTGTTGGAAGCGAAAAACTCAACTGCAATGTTGACTACGTTTAATGAAGTCAATATGAAGCCAATTATGGACTTGCGCAAACAATATCAGGATAGCTTTGAAAAGCGTCATGGCATTCGTTTGGGCTTCATGTCGTTTTATGTCAAGGCGGTTACCGAAGCACTTAAGCGCTTCCCTGAAGTTAATGCCTCAATTGATGGTGATGATATTGTTTATCATAACTACTTCGATATTTCGATTGCAGTGTCAACGCCGCGCGGCTTGGTAACGCCGGTATTAAAAGATACCGATATGCTAGGTATGGCCGGTGTTGAAAAGGGCATTAAAGAACTTGCACTTAAAGGCCGTGATGGCAAGTTGTCAATGGCGGAACTACAGGGTGGTAATTTTACTATTACTAACGGTGGTGTATTCGGGTCATTGATGTCAACGCCTATTATAAATCCTCCGCAAAGTGCAATCTTGGGGATGCATAAAATCCAAGATCGTCCAATGGCGGTGAACGGTAAAGTAGAAATTCTACCAATGATGTACCTCGCCCTTTCATATGATCACCGTATCATTGATGGGAAGGAGTCGGTTGGATTCTTGGTTACTGTGAAGGAAATGTTGGAAGATCCAACACGTCTATTATTGGATGTGTAAGACTTTAGTATAAAACATGACCAGACAGGTGATACTTTTTTAGCTATCACCTGTCACATCGCCCGCAATTTGACTATAATACGGGCGCCTAAAAAATAGGTCGCGCGAAGCGGCTTTTCTTTTAAATAAAACATCGGATAAAACACCATGAATTTGCATGAATATCAGGGTAAACAATTATTCAGAGAATACGGTTTACCGGTATCTGAAGGGTACGCTGCCGATACACCACAAGGCGCTGTTGAAGCTGCCGACCGTATTGGTGGATCAGAGTGGGTTGTAAAGTGTCAGGTACATGCTGGCGGTCGCGGTAAAGCCGGCGGCGTAAAACTAGTTAAAACTAAAGACGAGATTCGTGCTTTTGCAGAGCAGTGGTTAGGAAAGAAATTAGTAACTTTTCAAACTGACGAAAACGGTCAGCCTGTTAGTAAAATTTTGGTGGAATCGTGCACTAATATCGACAACGAATTGTATTTAGGTGCAGTTGTTGACCGCACCACACGTCGCGTTGTGTTCATGGCATCTACCGAAGGTGGTGTTGAAATTGAAACGGTTGCTGAAGAAACGCCTGAGAAGATTTTGAAGGCAGAAATAGATCCAATCGTTGGTCCTCAACCATATCAAGCGCGTGAAATGGCGTTTAAATTGGGTTTGAAGGGCGCACAGATTAAACAATTTACGCAAATCTTCTTAGGTCTTGCGAAAATGTTCGAAGAGCTTGACGTAGCACTTATCGAAATCAACCCGCTAGTGATCAAAGACGACGGCAACTTGCATTGTCTTGATGCAAAGGTGGGTATCGATAGCAACGCGCTATATCGTCAGCCTAAAGTTAAAGAAATGCACGATCCATCGCAAGAAGATGCACGTGAAGCCCATGCAGCTCAGTGGGAGCTGAATTACGTTGCACTAGATGGCAATGTAGGTTGCATGGTTAACGGTGCAGGCCTTGCAATGGGTACTATGGACATCGTTAACTTACACGGTGGCCAACCGGCTAACTTCTTGGATGTTGGTGGTGGCGCGACGAAAGAACGTGTTGCTGAGGCATTCAAAATCATCTTGTCAGATGACAATGTAAAAGCCGTATTGGTAAACATCTTCGGTGGTATCGTACGTTGTGACATGATTGCTGAAGGTATCATTGGCGCAGTGAAAGAAGTTGGCGTTGAAGTGCCAGTTGTTGTGCGTCTTGAAGGTACAAATGCAGAATTGGGTCGCGAAGTACTTGCGAGCTCAGATCTAGACATCATCGCTGCTGAGTCGCTAACAGATGCTGCTCAGAAGGTTGTTGCTGCAGCGGAGGGCAAATAATGTCAGTTTTAATTAATAAAGATACTAAAGTTATCTGCCAAGGTTTCACTGGTGGACAAGGTACGTTCCACTCAGAGCAAGCTATTGCGTATGGAACGCAAATGGTCGGTGGGGTAACTCCAGGTAAAGGTGGAACAGAGCACCTAGGTCTTCCCGTATTTAATACAGTACGTGAAGCAGTAGAGGCAACTGGCGCAACGGCAACCGTTATCTACGTTCCAGCACCATTCTGTAAAGACTCAATTGTTGAAGCTGCAGACGCAGGTATCGAGTTAATCGTATGTATCACAGAAGGTATTCCTACGTTGGATATGCTGTATGTGAAAGAATACGTTGAGTCAAAAGGCGTGCGTATGATCGGTCCAAACTGCCCAGGAGTTATTACTCCGGGTGAGTGTAAGATCGGTATCATGCCTGGTCATATCCACAAGCCTGGTAAAGTCGGTATCGTATCGCGTTCAGGTACATTGACTTATGAAGCGGTTAAACAAACCACTGACGAGGGCTTTGGTCAATCTACTTGTGTTGGTATTGGTGGTGATCCAATCCCAGGCTCAAACTTTATCGACATCCTAAAGTTGTTCCAAGATGACCCTCAAACTGAAGCGATAGTTATGATCGGGGAAATTGGCGGTACTGCAGAAGAAGAAGCTGCAGCCTTCATCAAAGACAATGTTACCAAGCCAGTTGTTTCATATATTGCCGGTGTTACTGCACCTCCAGGTAAACGTATGGGACACGCGGGTGCAATCATTGCTGGCGGCAAGGGTACAGCGGACGAGAAATTCGCAGCGCTTGAAGCAGCCGGTGTGAAAACGGTACGTTCACTGGCTGAAATTGGTGCAGCATTGCGTGAAGCAACCGGTTGGTAAAAACGATTTTTGCTAATTTAAAAAGCCCGCATTTGCGGGCTTTTTTATTGTCCAAATGCGGTAAGTCGGTAGTAAATAAGGCTTAGATTTTACTCATAATACCCACTGATAACTGCTTGCCTCGTTCACTAAAATTAGAAGTTTACGACCTAAATAGGCTATTCGAACTTCATCAAATTGAGCGGTGATTTATGCATAAAATTGTTATGTGTTAACTCTGGACGGGGTGGCCATAATTTATGCATGCCATTAAGCTATTGATAATAAAGAACAAAAAAAAACCTGTTAACTTTTTGTAATAAAATTTCACTGAATACGTATGCATACAATTGTGGTGTTAACAATTTATTCATAACATCCCCCCTGAATTTTAATAGGTGAAATAGTAGCCGCAATAACCATTCACTAGCGGATAACTACTTTTCAGCTAATTCACAAACAGGAACGGGACACACATGACGCATTTCAAACCAAATTTAATCAAGGTCGCTTTGATTTCGAGCGGCTTTGCATTCGGCGCTGGGCAGGCGATTGCTCAGGAAGAACAAACGCAAGCAGAACAACCGGACTACGAAGTCATTCAGGTTTCAGGTATTCGTGGTAGTTTGCAGCGCGCACAAGCCATCAAAATGGACAATACGTCAATCGTTGAAGCATTGTCTGCAGAAGATATTGGTAAATTGCCAGATACGAGTATTGCCGAGTCACTTGCTCGTTTGCCGGGTTTAGCTGGTGAACGTCGTGACGGGCGCACCAGTGGTCTATCGGTGCGTGGTTTTAACGAAAACTATATTGGTACCTCGTTAAATGGCCGAGAATTACTCGGTATGGGTGACAACCGCGGTGTGGAGTTTGACTTATATCCATCTGAAATTATCGCTAACGTTCTAGTTTACAAAACGCCAGATGCATCATTACAAGCGCAAGGTATTGGTGGTACGGTCGATTTACAAACAGTAAACCCATTAGGTAAAGACCGTACGATCACATTTAACGGTTTGTTGGAGCAAAATGGTAAGGACTCAGCGAACCCAGACTTTGACGACCAAGGTCACCGTTTCTCTCTTAATTATGTAGACAGTTTTAATGATGACACTTTAGGCGTGGCGCTTACGATTGCATCGATGGAATCGCCAAGTCAGGAAGATCAATTCCGCGGTTGGGGATACACCAACGCGAATCCTGACAAAGCTGCACCAGGTGTAACAGTACCAGAAGGTACACAAATTCTAGGTGGTCACGATTCATTCGTACGTTCTGCCATGATGGAAAGAAACTCATTGGCTGGTGTTATTGAGTGGGCGCCAAGTGACGAGCTAACAGTTAAACTAGATGCTTTGTACATTGACTTCCAAGAAGACAAAGTCTTCCGTGGAATTGAAGAAGGTGGCGCAGAGTGGGGCACTCAGAACTACACTATTACAGAAGTACAAGATGGCTTTGTTACCGCAGGTACATTTGCGGACTTCTTCTCAGTTATTCGTAACGATGCTGAAAGTAAAGAAGCTGAATTGACGACTTTCGGCTTAAATGTTGAGTATGTCATCGATGAAAACTGGGTTGCCGAGTTTGATTTCTCTACAGGCGATGTTGAGAAAACCATCACTAATATAGAAAGTTATTCAGGTGTTGGTCGCGCAGGCATCGACGGACGCCCAGCAATTGCTCGTTCATGGACAATGACACCTCAGGGTGCTGTTTATGGCGACCATCCATCATTGCCGACATTAGACTACACCGATCCAAGTTTGATCCGCTTAGCTGGACCACAAGCTTGGGGCAATCCGTTATTTGGTAGTGATTCACAAGACGGTTTCGTTAACCAACCTGTATTTGATGAGTCATTAGACTCATTCCGCGCTCAACTTGACGGTTACGTTGAATACGGCGTTATCACAGGGGTTGAAGCTGGGGTGATTTATTCTGACCGCAGCAAAACCAAAATCAATAACGGTGCTTATTTGACGGCGCCAGAATACCCAGCAGATGGTCCAATTCCAAATGTATTGGGTGTTGCTAATCTTGATTTCATCGGCATCAACGGCGTCTTGGCGTATGATGCGTTAGGCCTGTTTAACAGTGGTTATTACATTTCAAACGACGCCGGTTTAGTGCAAAACGACCGCTTGGGTGATACCTATAAAGTGGAAGAAGAGTTACTAACAGTTTACACAAAGTTCGATCTTGAGGCTGAAATTGGTGATACCTATTTACGCGGTAACTTCGGCGTACAGATTGTTGATGTAGACCAAAGCAGCTCGGGCTTTAGTACCACTACAAACGCGAATGGCTTTACTGAGGCAGTTGCTGTTGAAGGGGGCGCAGACTACACCAGCGTACTACCGAGCTTAAACTTAAGTTTGGAAGTTGCTGATCAACAGTTCGTACGTATGGCCATGAGCCGCGTAGAAAGTCGCCCGCGTATGGATGATATGCGTCCAAATGCACAGGTAAGCTTTGCCTTTAATGATAACCAAATTACCAATTCAGATCCGCAAAATGGTCCTTGGAGCGGTAGTGCAGGTAACCCAGGTTTGCGTCCGTTGGCGGCAAACCAGTTTGATTTAAGCTATGAAAATTATTTTGCTGAATCAGGTTTCTTTGCCGTTGCTTTCTTCCTTAAAGATTTGCGTAACTGGCACCGTGATTCAAGCTTGTTGGCGGATTTTGAGTCAGTGTACATTCCTGGTTTCCACCAAGGTTCTGAAGGTCAAACGCCGGCGACCTTCCAGGGTTTAGTTAGCGCCAAAGAAGACGGTTTAACCGGTACGGTGCAAGGTTGGGAAATCCAAGCCAGCGTTCCATTTGATGTGTTCCATGAAAGCCTTGAAGGTTTTGGTATGTTTGCCAGTGCGACGTTCATGAATGGTCACTTAAATGACGGTACCAATATCCCTGGTCTTTCTGATGAAGGTTATCAGTTAACCGCGTTTTATGAAAAAGCTGGTTTTGAGTTCCGAGTATCGGGTCGTAAACGTTCAGAATTCAATACCGAAACCCGCGGTTTAAGTTTGTCACTGGTAGAAACCTTCGACCAAGGTGGTGAGTTGTGGGATGCGCAAATTGCCTATGACTTCAGTGAGTCAGGTATTGACGTGCTTGATGGCTTACGCATTACCTTACAAGGTCAGAACTTAACGGATGAAGACACTTTGCAAACAAACTCTGATGCAAGAGAAGTGACGCGCTATCAGTCTTTTGGTCGCAACTTCTTGTTAGGATTTAATTACACGTTCTAACCCTGGACGAAGAACGCAACCCGTACCGTGTTTCCGCGGGTTGCGATTTTTCTTTAATTTGGATAAAACCACTTAGTAATAAGTGGTTTTTTTATAGAGTGAAAAATGCAGCCAATTAAAAAACTAGTGATTCTGGGTGGTGGCACTGCCGGCTGGATGTCAGCAGCGCTGATCAAGAAGATCATTGGCCCTGCCGTCGACATTGTGCTCATAGAGTCCGATACCATAGGCACTGTTGGCGTTGGTGAAGCCACTATTCCTCCCATTCGTCTAGTCAATCAAATTCTAGGTATCCAAGAGCAAGATTTCGTTAGAGAAACCAAAGCGACATGTAAATTAGCGATTCGTTTTGAAAATTGGTTCAATCAAGGCGAGCACTACTACCACACGTTTGGTGCGCCGGGTAAGAGCATGGCGTTTTGTCATTTTCACCATTTCTGGCAACGTGCTAATCAATTAGGGCACCAAACTAACCTTTGGGAATACGATTTAAACTACCTAGCCGCGGAGGCGGGTAGGTTTGCTCAAATAAACAGTAAAGATCCGATCATAGAATTGCCGTTCGCTTATCATTTCGATGCAGGTTTGTATGCACAGTACCTGCGAAAACTAAGTGAAAAAATGGGCGTTCGGCGTCAGGAAGGCTTGGTTGATAAGGTAATCACTGCTGATAATGGTGATGTATCTGCACTGCAACTAAATAGTGGCGAGCATATCGAAGCCGATTTTTTCATCGATTGTTCCGGCTTCAAAGGGCTTTTAATTCAGCAAACGTTGGGTGTGGGTTACGATGATTGGAGTCACCTGTTACCCTGTGACAGTGCATTGGCCGTGCCGTCAGAGCGTCATGAACGTACGGTACCCTATACGCGCTCGATAGCTCATCAAGCGGGTTGGCAATGGCGTATTCCATTGCAACACCGAAATGGTAATGGGCATGTTTTCTGTAGCCGGTTTATGTCGGTAGATGAAGCAACTCATGTGTTGATGTCTAACCTCGATACTGCGCCGTTGGGAGAGCCCAAGCTCATCAACTTTACCACGGGGCGGCGGCGAAAGCAGTGGCATAAAAATGTTCTTGCGGTGGGTTTATCCAGTGGCTTTTTAGAGCCGTTGGAATCGACCAGTATTCATTTGATCCAATCTGCGATTGTGCGTTTTGTACAGTTGTTTCCCCATCAGCAAGTCGCCGCGTCGGCGGTGGCTGAGTATAACCAACAATCGGAATTAGAATTTAACCAGATAAGAGACTTTTTAGTCTTACATTATGTGTTAAACAACCGTCAGGGCGAGTCGTTTTGGGACACAATGCGACAATTGGAGATCCCAAGTTCGCTGCAACAAAAAATGAATTTGTTCGCACAAACAGGCAAGTTATTTCGCGAAGCTAACGACTTGTTTCTGGAAAGTTCTTGGTTGCAAGTCATGCTTGGGCAGGGGATTATGCCCAAAGACTATCACCCGATGGCAAATAATATGTCAGAACAGCAACTTATTTCCATGCTCGAGTCTGTACGCCAAATCAAACGGGACCCGTTAGCAAAATTACCGCTACATGATGATTATCTAAGTAATTTATGTGAGCGTAATTAAGGTTTTGAAGAATGACTAAATCGGTTGTTATAGTCGGTGGTGGCACTGCCGGATGGATGGCAGCGCACTTGTTTGTGCGCCAGCTACCAGAAGCGAAGGTAACACTCATTGAATCCGATACTATAGGCATTGTTGGGGTTGGTGAAGGTTCAACGCCGACGTTAAAGCGCTTTTTCGACATTTGCGATATTCCTGAACGGGAATGGATGCCGTGTTGTAATGCGACTTACAAAGTCAATATTCGCTTTGAGGGATGGAGCCCACGTTCTGGCAATGCTAGTTATAGTCACCCCTTTATCAGTCAGGTGGATACCTTTACGGAACGGGCATTTGAAGTGAATTGCCGGACGCGGCGATTAGGGCTAAATACGACAACGAGTCCAGAAAAATTCCTGCTCAATGGGGTGCTTGCAGCACAGAACAAAGCGCCAATAACACCTCCGAATTTTCCCTTTCGAATGGAATACGGCTATCACTTTGACGCTTATTTACTAGGGCAATTTTTACGTGAAAAGGCTAAAGCCAGAGGCGTTACTCATATTGTTGCGGATGTAGAATTCGTTGATTCTCACCCCAATGGTGCTATTGCTGGGCTGCGGCTGAATGATGGTAGAGTAATTGACGGTGATTTGTTTGTTGACTGCAGCGGATTCGCCGCGATTTTAATGCAAAAGACGCTGAAAGTGCCGTTTAAGTCGTTTGGCGATAATTTATTTAATAATGCTGCGGTTGTTCTAGCGACTGAAGCTGCAGAGACTATTCCTGTTGAAACTACGTCAACAGCACTTACGAATGGCTGGTGTTGGTCGATCCCACTAACCAATCGAACAGGAAATGGTTATGTGTTTAGTGATGAATTTATCTCTGCTGATTCTGCGGAAAAAGAGCTTCGTCAACATTTAAATGTCGCTGACAATGTCGCTGCTCGGCATTTAAAAATGCGTGTTGGACAGCTCGAGCAGCATTGGGCCCACAATTGCCTTGGCCTTGGCTTAGCGCAGGGATTTATTGAGCCTTTGGAAGCTACGGCCTTGCATCTGGTGCAAGTGTGCGTTGAGATGTTTATTGATAAGTGGCGGGAAGGCCAGTTCAGTAATCAATATCAAAAAGATTTTAATCAGTTGATGAATGAGCGATTTGAACGGGTGCGTGATTACATTGTTGCTCACTATAAATTAACTACACGGGATGACAGCGACTATTGGCGAGCTAATCAAGCGAATATGCAGTTTTCAGATTCACTCGGGCATATTTTAGATGTGTGGTTTAAACGCGGGGATTTGCGTGAGGAGATCCAGCGTCAACAGTTAGACAGTCACTTTGGTTCGGTATCTTGGCATTGTTTGCTGTCTGGATATGGTGCTTATCCACCACTGGCGGCAAAGCAGCCAGGTAAAGGCGATCTGTATATTGAAAAAGACGTTGAGAGGCTGCTAGAGGGCTGCGCATTAAATTTCCCTTCACACGCCAAAGCACTTGCCAGATAACGCTAACTGAGCTTTGAGTTTCTCCCATTAAGTTCCGTTTTCAAGCTGTTAACATCTATCAATGAATCACTTCGATTCACCAACTTTCCTTCAACAAATTTAAATTTACCATCTCAATGCAAGCGCTTAACCACTAATAAAAACAGTGGTTTAGCGTATTTGAGGGCGCTGAGCTGTGTGTGAAAAAATTGTAAACAAGAGTGATTGAATACGTATGCAGTTCATTGTTTGACCATTGGGGGAGGGGTACTATTAAGTTGATTACTATAATTAGGTCAGCGTCTATGTGGTGCAGTTAAACGCAGATAGCGACCTATTACACAACTGCAATGGGACAACACATGCAAAAATTCAAACCCAGTTTGATCACCGCAGCGCTTGTTGCCAGTGGATTAGCGTTTGCCAGCCAACCGCTATATGCACAGGAAGCTGAAAGCCCAGAGGTGCCAGAAGAAGAGACCATCGAACGTATTGAAGTCCGCGGCTTCAGTACCAGTTTGATCCAGTCACTTAACCAAAAACGCTTTGGCGATACTGTTTCTGAACAGTTATCTGCCGACGACCTTGGCGGATTGCCTGATGTGTCGATGGCAGACGCTTTGACGCGCCTACCCGGAATATCCGCAGTGCGAACGGGGGGACAAGCGGCTGAGATCAACATACGTGGTCTTTCTGGTGGTTTTGTATTTTCTACCTTAAATGGTCGTGAACAGGTATCTACCAGTGGTACGCGTTCGATTGAGTTTGATCAATACCCTTCTGAGCTGATTAATTCAGCTGCGGTTTATAAATCGCCAAAAGCTTCTTTGGTTGAAGGTGGTGTTGCCGGTACTGTTGAACTGCGTACCGCGAATCCTTTGTCAATTGAAGAGCAACACAAATTCAATGCTAATTTGCGTGGTATGTACAACGACCGTGCGGATGAAATTCCTGATGGGGAAGAGTTTGGTCATCGTTTGAGCTTCTCCTATCAGGGCAAGTTTATGGATGATACTTTGGGCGTTGCATTAGGTTACGCACGTTTGTATCAACCCAGTGTTTCAACTCAGTTTATTGGTTTAGCCTACAATGCCGTAACCGATGTGGACGGCATATATTCAAACTCTGAGTGTGCACAAGATGATATTGCACCGGAGTGTGAGCTCATTTCAGAAGGCTTCGAAATGCAGCATAAAGGTGGTGAAGAAACCCGTGATGGTTACGTTGCTGCCATCGAGTGGGCACCAGTAGATAATTTCACCCTAAAGGCTGATGCTTTCGTATCGAAGTTCGATTCAGAAGCGTTTGCACGCGGCTTCCGCGTCAAGCTTGGGGGAGTAAATTCGTCAATTACCAATCCAGTGGTTGTCAATCGCAGCGTTGTCGGTGGTACTTTTACCCGCACAGCCGATAGCTTTACTCGCGTTGAATTAGTTAATGATGATAACCAAGACTTTGATCAAGTAGAAAGCTACGGAATAAATCTTGATTGGGACATCAATGACGATTGGTCAGCGCAATTCGATATTTCGCTATCTAAGGCAGAAAGTAATTTTAGAAACGGTTTGCTATGGTCTCTGGTTGGTGAGGATGCGAATGCCGCTAACCCTCGATTTGATGAAAATATCTCGATTTCTTATCAATTGAATGGCTTAAATTTACCTGATTTAGCGTTTAATCAAGCGCCATTATTTACTGATTTAGATCGTGTAATGGTCAGTAAATATGGTATTTACCCATTTCAAAACGATGATGAATTGGATGCCTACCGGCTAGACTTCCAGTACGCACTTAATGATCTTCCTTTTTCAAGCATTGAATTTGGTGCGCGTTACTCTGATAGAGAATACAGCAATGATCGCAGTGTGTTTGAATATGGGAATGATTCAGCATTTTCTGCGAGCCAACCACCATTGCGCTTGACGCAAGATATGGTTGAAATTGTGAATTGGCAGGGGGATTTTGGTTATTTCCCTAATTATTTAGCGATTGATTTGGATGCGGCATTAAACGCGTGGTTCCCGGGTGGCATTCCACAACCTCAACAAACCTGGGGGCCGGGTGCTGCGGGCGTGATCAACGGTCCAGGTACTGGCCCTTCAACGGCATGGTCAGTACAAGAAAGCGGCGATGTATTTGAAACCGTAAATGCTGCCTATTTAATGGCGAATATCGATACTGAAATTGGCGATATTCCAGTCACAGGTAACGTCGGTGTTCGTTATGTTCGTTCTAAACAGGCATCGACCACGCTGCAACGTGCGACTCGATTTATCGAAGATCCAGTTTCAGGTACTTCGGTAGAAGTGAGCGATCCGACTCAAGGTGCGCAAAACATCACCGATGAGGCAGGCTTGATTAATAACTTCTATCGTCCTGCAGTTATCTCGCACGAGTACTCGGATCTGCTACCAAGCATCAACTTGAATTTCGCACTGACTGATTCATCGCAATTGCGGGTTGCAGCAGCGAAAGTGATGGGTAGAGCGCCGATTAACCGTTTCGCAGCGAATGCCTCTACGTCGGTAGAAACGGTTACCGCAGTGCAAGATCGCGATAGTGGCGAGGTGACAATTTCTACTCCTACGGCACGGATCAATGGTTCTGCTCGAAACAGCCCATACCTTGAACCGTTCTACGCGACACAATATGACATCTCGTATGAATATTACTTCCAGGATACTGACGGCGCGTTTATCGCAGCAGCGTTCTACAAGGATATTGAATCATTCATCGAAAACATTGCAACCGAGCCGTACGACTTTGAAGGTAACGGATTTATTGTTCCAGACTCAATACAAGTACCGGTTTTCTTAGAGCCTGAATTTGATGGCCAAGAACCAGAGCTTGCTCGTGATGCGAACGGTGATCCTGTATTTGTAACTGTGCCAACCGAAAATGGTCGCTATGAAACCGCGGTAAACAACGCGGAGGGTGGATATATCCGAGGTTTAGAATTTGCGTATACGCAAATCTATAGCATGTTACCGGGTCTGTGGTCTGGTTTAGGCATGAACGCAAGTTACTCATTTACTGAAAGTGAGATCTCTTTAACTACGGGCAATGGCGTTTTCGCGAGCAGTCTACCGGGACTTTCCGAGAATGTGGCACAAGTCACCTTATTCTGGGAATACGAAGGGTTTGAGACACGCATCAGTGGGCGTTACCGTGACCAGTTTGTGTCAGAGCAGGTAGCGGTAAATGACCAAACCGTTAATTTTGATTCTGAAATGGTGGTTGATTATCAAGCGTCTTATGAAATCAATGAAAATATGAGCGTGCTATTCCAAATCAATAACCTGACTGACGAACCGACAAAAAGTTACTTCAGCTCGCCAGAACAGACCGGAACTATTCAGTTCTTTGGAACGCAGTACTTCTTAGGGTTGACGTATTCACTATGATAAATCGACTAAAAAATAGCAGTGAAACTGTCACCAAAAACTTAAGCGTAACATTGGAGCAAATACCTATGTTTAATCGTTCACGCGCATTAGGAGCTATGCTACTAATGCTTTCCGCGCTGATCTTGTCAGGCTGTGGCGGTTCTGATATTGAAAGCGGAACCAACAATCTGCTGACTTGTGATGCCCCAAATGTACCTGACGGAACTGGCACTACCTGTGTGCCACCTCCGCCTATTCAGTGCACACCACCTACGGTACCAAATGAAACCAATGATGCTTGTGTCGTTGGCGCTGACCCAACCTTGCCTGACCCAGTGTTCTTCCCTGGTGATGACCAAGCCGTGTTGTATTACAACCGAGCGGCGGTCGATGCGGACAACTCTGCGAATGACCCAGCCTATACCGGTTATAAGCTGCACACATGGAGCAATGATGCGTGTGATGCCTATGCTGATCCAGATACCGATTGGGCTGCAGGCCGTGAGCATGATGGTGTTGACCCTAATTATGGTGCTTATTGGATCCTTAACCTAAAACCTGGATATGCCGGTACTGCAGGCTCATGTCACAACTTTATCGTACATATCGGTACTGATGATGCGGGTAAAGATCCGGGTCCAGACCAAAAAGGCCCCTTGGATCAAGATGATGCTCGTTTTGCTCGAATGAACTTTGTTCTTTCAGGTGAAACTACTGTATTCGAGTTTCCAATCATTTCGTTAGGTCCTCAGCCAGTATCAATAGAGGGAATGGCAGCACATTGGTTGGATGCTAATACCTTGGTTTCGGCGCTTGACATGGAAGGCATAGAGTCAATGAAGCTACATTATTCTGCAGCAGCGGATCTTGAAGCGACATTGGAGAATGGCTTAAATGGCACAGCGGTTGACTTGGAACCGGTCACGCTAACCGAAGAGCAAGCAGCGATAGCACCGCATTTGGCTGATTTGCCGGCGTTCCAAGGTGCATGGACTGCCGAAGAGGCGAAATCCGTATTAAAAACTCAAGCAGTGTTAGCTGGATATGATGCTGAAGGTACGCTTGTTGCAGCAACAGGTATCCAAATTGCCAATGCTCTTGACCAGTTGTACACAACCGGTGAAGAAGATGCGAATGAAGCTGCATTAGGCCCAGTGTATACTGACAGTGGTATTACTGCTGCGGTTTGGGCGCCAACGGCTCGCAACGTGCGGTTGTTGTCCTACAACGACAATAAAACTCTAGCCAGTGCGATTAATATGACTGAAGATCCTGCCAGTGGGGTTTGGCGTTATTCTGGTGACATGTCATTGGATCGTACGTTATACCGATACGAAGTCACGGTTTATCACCCGGTGACAGGTAAGGTTGAAACGTTAGAAGTGACTGATCCGTATTCAGTGTCACTGTCTACCAACGGTCGCTTCTCACGCTTCGTCAACTTGAATGATGACGATCTTAAACCGGAAGGTTGGGATACGCACGAGATCCCAGTGGTTGCGAATCCTGAAGACATCGTGATTTATGAAGGTCACATTCGTGACTTTAGTATCCGTGATGAGAGTGTTTCGGCACAGAATCGCGGTAAGTATCTGGCCTTTACTGAAGACGGTAGTGCGCCGGTTGAATATCTGCGTGGTATGGCAGAAGCGGGAGTTACTCACTTCCACATGTTGCCTGCAAACGATATCGCCACCATTGAAGAAGATGTTTCAAGAACTGTCGATTTTGATAGTACAGTCGCACAGCTATGTCTACTTAATCCGAACGCTTCGGTTTGTGAAGACGCCGATGCATCGATGACACTTGGAGATTTATTTGCTAGCTATGACGCAGTGCAAGAGCCGACCAAAGCGCAAGCTCTCGCAAATGATATGCGCAATCATGACCAGTTTAACTGGGGTTATGATCCGCATCATTTTAATGCACCGGAAGGTAGCTATGCATCGAGTCCTGAAGGGGTAGAGCGGATCATTGAAATGCGCGCCATGAATCAAGCATTACATGGTTTAGGTCTGCGCGTAGCACTTGATGTGGTCTATAACCATACCAATGCTTCTGGAGTATTCCCTAAATCAGTCTTAGATAAGGTTGTCCCTGGCTACTATCATCGTTATGAAGTGGATTCTGGTGCCATTGTGCGCGAGACCTGCTGTGACGATACCGAGCCACGCAATATTATGATGGAAAAGCTGATGCACGATTCCCTCGTGTTATGGGCCGAACAGTATAAGTTCGATTCTTTCCGTTTTGACATCATGAGTCAGGCAACTAAAGACACCATGGTAGCTTTACGTGATGCGGTCCAAGCCATCGATCCAGATAACTATTTCTATGGTGAAGGTTGGACCAAAATCGATCGTGGCTATGAACAAGCCAATCAGTTGAATATGGCGGGTACAGAGATTGGTACCTTCAATGACCGTATTCGTGAAGCGATCCGTCAGGGCGCAATATTCATGCGCGAAGAAGATGGGGCAGCCCTATCGGCACAAGACCGAGTTAAGTCTGGTTTAGCCGGAACTCTGTCTGAATACATTCTTGAAACATCCGCAGGCGTGGCGACAACGACAAGTTCACTGGGTGGTTATGCACTTGATCCAGCAGACATTATTAATTATGTATCTAAACACGATAATGAAACCCTGTGGGATCAATTTAACTATACTTTGCCAGCAGATCTTAGCCTTGAGGAACGGATCCGCGCGCAAAATATCGGTATCGGCCTGCCCATTATGGCGCAAGGTATTCCATTCTTACAGATGGGCGGAGACATGCTGCGCTCTAAATCTATGGATCGGAACACCTATGATTCGGGCGATTGGTTTAACTATGTAGACTTTACGCAACAGACTAATAACTGGAATGTTGGCTTGCCGCTAGCCCAAGATAATCAGGGGCGCTGGAATGAAATGGCAACATTCATTTATGCACCTGAGCGTGCAGCAGGCATGACAGATATTGAGTTTGCCTCTGTGGTATTTAAAGAATTACTACAGATCCGTAAGAGCAGCTCGTTGTTCCGCCTAACTACAGCGCAAGACATTATTCAGCGTCTAGGCTTCCACAATATTGGCAGCCGTCAACAGCAAGGCCTCATCCTCATGAGCCTTGATGATGGTATTACGCCGGATAGCGATATCATGTTGACTGATATCGATCCGATGCATGATGCGATTGTGGTAGCGGTAAACAGTGGTTATGAGGAAAAATCAATCACTGTTAATACGGCAACTGGTTTCGAACTACATTCGATTCATGCTAGTTCAGTTGATCCTATGGTCCGCAGTGCTAGCTTTGCAGAAGGTGATGAGGGCAGTGGTACCTTTACTATCCCAGCATTAACCATGGCGGTATTTGTTAAGCCACAAATGGGTGCACAAGGCTATGGTTTGTCTGCTTACGCGACTGCAGGCGCTCCAGATGTAGTTCCGTTCGGTGATACCGTGGTGTACCTACGTGGAGGTATGAACGGTTGGGGAACAGATGATGCAATGGTCTACCAAGGTGATGGCATCTACAGCGTTGAAGTAAACCTAACAGCCGGTGAAGAAGTTCAGTTTAAAGTGGCTTCGGATGACTGGGCGACGGTTAACCTAGGCGCACCAGACGGTGAACCTACAGCAGTGACGGAAGATGAAACTAAGGTGATTGCAACTAGCAATAATAACTTAGCCTTCACGCCGGTAACTACAACCAGCTATAAGTTCACGATGGACGCATCTGATACCAGTGAAATTTTACTGACAGTCAGCAAAGCAGACCCGTATTTCGACAACACGGTGTTCTTGCGTGGCGGCATGAACGGCTGGGGAACAGATAATCCGTTTACCTTTAAAGGAGATGGATTGTACACCGTTGCGGCTGATTTAGACGTTGCTACTTATGAGTTTAAGGTGGCGACTGACGATTGGGCGACAGTCAATTTAGGTGCCACCAGCGGTGATGACGCTGACAAGCGCGTTGACTTGGGTGAAGCCGCACAACTAGCACCATCAAATGACAACTTGTACATCGAGATTACTGAAGCTGACTCCTATGTATTTGCATGGGATAATGCTGCACCAGAAAATCCATTGTTGCGGGTATTCAAAGAGCAATTCTTTGGTAGTACGCCAGTATTCGTGCGCGGTGGCATGAATGGTTGGGGAACTGACAATGAGTTGGTCTATCAAGGCGATGGTGTTTATTCGGTTGATATCTCACTTGGCGGTGGCGCAGTTGAATTCAAAGTAGCCAGTGATGACTGGTCTACAGTGAATCTTGGTGCACCGGATGGTGAGAGCAACGAAGTGTCAGTTGGAGTGCCATTTAATATGGCGACCAGCAACAATAACTTGCGAATTGACACAGAGACAGCGACCTTTGAGTTTAAGGTAACTGGCCCTGAGCGCGGTTCACCTCAAGTGACCGTGACTCAGCAGTAACGTGCTTTGAGAATAAAAAAGGCTGCAACTGCAGCCTTTTTTTTGTGTATTCAATTAGTCACCAATGTGAAGACACCAATTACTTAGCGTGCTTTTGCAGTTAGCCTGGGAACAACTTACTCAGTGGCGAGACCGCAAATCAATAGCAGAACTTAGAATCGTTGGGGTGTAAAATTGTGCAACGGACGCTAGTGTTAGACTAGCAATGCATTCTTTTTCGATAAAAAATATTTATCATAACGAATAAAACAATTTGCTTTAATTTGCGATGCAAAGCGCTATCTTGAGCGTATCCAACGTGGATAAAGCTATTACATAAAGAGATGAACAAGAAACATAAGCGATTCGACGACGAGTACGAAGACGATTACGAAGATTTGGGTAAAGGCAAAAAAAAGGAATCTAAGCGCGGGCGCTTCCATCGGGAGCAGAAGCGACATGGTGGTGATTATCCAGAATACGCGCAATAGTCGAGCGTCGTGAGTAACTAGGGTATCTTTTTATCGAGATACCCTTGCTTGAATATGTTTGAACGTAGATACTGACAGTACGAATGACTTAATTTGTATTGTTTTGGATACTCGTTTTCTTTCCACTTTTATCGAAGTTTGTAACACTCGCCACTTCGGCCGTGCTGCCGAAAACCTCTTCATTACCCAAGCCGCGGTCAGTGCGCGTATTCGTTCATTGGAAGAATACTACAAGGTAGAACTTGTTGAACGCACGCGAAACCATATCAAACCGACATTAGCCGGTGAGCGTTTATTGCCATATGCAAAACATGTGGTTGAATTGTTGGCGCAAAGTCGTAGTTCTGTTGCAGAGATATCACCTGAAACGTTTGCGATTGGCGTTAATGAGTTAGTTGCAGAGCTCTTATCTGAACAGTTAGGTACGTATGTGCAACAACGAATACCACAGCAGGTCATTAGTATAAACACAGAAACTGCAGATGTGATTTCACGCCAATTGCATGAGCGTTTGTTAAATATTGGTATCTTAACTGAACCGTTAAAATCTGATGATATTGAATCAGTGTGCGTGTTAGAGGTACCGCTCGCCTTATTCAATAGTGAAGCAGAGTCAGGGGAGCTGAATGCCTGTGTTCAAGTTAATTATCCATCTAAATTATTAGATGCACTGCAAATCGAATTTGTGCAATGTCGTCACAGTTTGTTTAAAACCAACTCACTGCGATTAGCGGGTAGCTTAGCGTATAAGCAAAATTGTGCAGTAGTTTTGCCGATGACGACCAGCGTAGCGCAATGGGGATTTGAGCCAAAACAACACCAGGTATCAACAGCAACTTTGAAGGTCTACGCTTGCTATTTAAAACAAGCGCAACAGACGCATATTCAGGATGTGATCAAGGTCATTCAAATGCCAGAATAAAACGGTTTTAAAAAGGCGTTTATTCAGGTTGGGTTAACAGATACTCGTGTTCTGGATCAACCACCAAACGCCCGCTCATGGCTTCACGCCCAAGCAACATTAAATAAGTCATTTCCGAGCGGTCGGTTAAGGTCAATTGGATTTGCCAGCGCATTCCGGCAATCACAATATCGGTTTCAATAACATAACGTCGTTCACGGGTGGCGGTTGAGCTTTTAATATTTTTAACCGCACTCACCTTAGCTTCACGACGCACAATTTCATCAACATTATGGATATTAGGGTGGATGTCAAAACTGACCCATTCCTCACCATCACGTTGAAATTCTTCTAGGTTATCGACATGTAATGAAGAGGTCGCAGCTCCGGTATCCACGCGAATGTTAAGGTTTTCTATGGTTAGCTCTGGTAGGTTGCAGAGCTCTAAAGAACCAACAATGTGTTTGTTATTAACCATTCTCATGCAATTATCTCAACTAATATACGAGTGTTGGCGCTTCGACACTTAAATTACCTTGCAGTAATTCAACGTGCTCAGCCACACTATCTGGTTTGGAGAAGTACGCAATGTGATACATCGCTTCACCTTCTTGCGTTAATGGAATATTTTGTTTGCCGATGACGATACCCTCTGCTGGACTGGTCACTAAATCTAAGTCTGTGCCGTAGGGGTCAGAAATACGTGCAAGTGTATCGCCCTTAGATACATGATCGCCTAATTGCGCGATATGATGCACAAAACCACTTTCTGTGGCTCTTACCCAGCCACTCTCGCGCGCAATAAAGCGCTTGATATCTCGGCCTTTCGCTTTACGTTTATTCAGCATGCCAATTTCGCGCATGACATTAACGATGCCTTTTACACCTGCGCGAATCGAAAATTCGTCGTAGCGTAATGCTTGACCCGCTTCATACAAGATCACTTTTACTCCAACGTCACCGGCGGCTTGACGTAACGACCCATCTCGAATATCGGCATTGAGCATGACCGGTACTCCAAACGCACTGGCAATGGCAAAGGTTTCTTCATCATCCAGATCGGCCCTGATCTGAGGGAGGTTGCTGCGATGGATGGCGCCGGTATGCAGATCAATTCCGTAATCTGATTGCTTGATAATTTCTTTTAAAAATAAGTTGGCAATGCGCCCGGCCAGCGAGCCTTTTTTGCTGCCCGGAAAACTTCGATTTAGGTCACGTCTATCGGGTAGATAACGACTTTGATTGAGCACGCCATACACATTAACCATAGGGACAGCGATCAGCGTGCCGCGTAGATTTTTAATACTGCGTGATTTAAGCAGTCGCCCAACGATTTCAATACCATTGAGCTCGTCACCGTGAATGGCTGAGCTAACGAACAGGGTTGGTCCTGGCCGTTTCCCGCGCTGCACATGCACCGGAATTGACATGTGTGTGTCCGTGTATAACGGCGGTAAGGGAAGCTCTAGGCGCTTGGTTTCCCCTGGCTTGATGGATTGACCATTGATGACTAAAGCACTCATTTATTACCCTTTTCCACGAGTCTTGGTGCTAGTCTTCGTACTGATCTTACTCTCGATGTGAGTGATCAGCATACCGGCAACGTCTTTCCCAGTTGCGGTTTCAATCCCTTCTAAGCCCGGTGACGAATTAACTTCCATCACAACCGGACCGTTTTTCGAACGTAAAATATCCACACCAGCCATGTTTAAACCCATGGTTTTGGCGGCATCAACAGCGGTTTTGCGCTCTGCCGGAGACAAGCGCACAATACTCGCTGAACCCCCTCTATGCAGGTTAGAACGAAACTCACCTGGCGCAGCTTGACGTTTCATTGCAGCGATGACTTTACCGCCTACAACCAAGCAACGAATATCCGCACCGCCAGCTTCTTTGATGTACTCCTGCACCAGAATGTTGGCGCCGATCCCCATAAAGGCTTCGATGATAGCTTCGGCCGCCTTGGCGGTATCTGCCAGTACCACACCAATCCCTTGCGTTCCCTCTAACAACTTGATGACAACGGGTGCCCCACCAACGTTTTTGATCAAGTCATCAATGCGGTCAGGGTGATTAGCAAAGCCGGTACGCGGCATCCCAATTCCTTTGCGCGAGAGCAGTTGCAATGAACGTAATTTATCACGCGAACGACTGATTGCGACTGATTCGTTGATAGAAAATGTGCCCATCATTTCAAACTGACGCACAACCGATGTGCCGTAAAAAGTCACCGATGCGCCGATGCGCGGGATCACGGCATCGTATTTGGGTAATGGTTTACCTTTATAGCGCACTGATGGGCGGTTACTGGTTATGTCCATGTAACAATGCATAGTGTCTACTACATCAACCTGATGACCACGAGCCTGGCCAGCTTCTACTAAGCGTCTGGTTGAGTAAAGTTTTGGGTTCCGTGAAAGAACAGCTATTCGCATAATCAATTTCCAAATTGTTTTGCTGAGTGTATCAGTGTAGCAAACGAAAAGACTACTGTTATCTTGTCTAAGAAATGCAGCTTTACGTTAGTTCTAAATACTTGTTTTAATGTGATTAATAAGGATGAATAACACTAATTTAGGTAGGGTTAATCAATCGGAGCTCAATTTTAATAGTGTGGCATAGGCCTGTCCGTTTTATGTTCTATTCTCACCACTAATGCACCATTCAGTTGCTAAGTGTTTCAATTAACCTGAGCGTAGAGGGACTGACATCGCCAGCGCGTTGAGCCCGTAGTGCATAGAAAAGCGCTTCTGTTGTGCGTTGCTGCTGAACAAGTAGTTCAGCCGCTTTAGCATTCGCTATTGGGTCGTGCGGTAGTGCATCAGCGATTAATTGTGAGGTTTTGACCAACATGTTTAGATTGGTCTCAGCTTGATAACGCTGAGCCGATTGCTGCGCCATGGTCAGCCAACTAATTTGTTTACGAAACTGCTGTAAACCTAAAGTCTGCTGCCAATCATTCGGTGGGGGTAATGCGACGGGCTTTGGCGAATCGGTAAATGGATAGTCTGCCATCAGGGTTATTATGCTTGCGAACCCGAAATATTCTTCAGCAGGCAGGAGAGGGCGCCGTTGCCATGCTGTAGTGGTATCAATTGTTTGCCAGGGGCGAAATAGACCAGACTGCGACATGCTTTGATACACGGCATCTGCAATCACAAAATAGCCAGGTACGTTGGGATGTAAATGTTCGAGCATTAAATTGCGCCCGATGATCTGGTCTTTGCTGCGTTGCTCCAATGCCGCTAATGCGTCAACCAAATACACGCCAGATTCCTGCGCCAAGGATTTTATAATAGCGTTGATTGCTTCGGGTGCTCTAAAACGCAATAAGTCGTGCTCTTTGGCCAATAAGTAATGATGTTTAGCGCGTTGCATGTCAGCTGTGGCCTCAAACGCTTTGGCTAGCTGATAGTGTAGATCCGCAGACGTTGAATCTTGCCATTGAGTCGCCAGCGTAATTAGCGCTTGGGGTGCAGTCACTGTTGCCTTGACTTGGGAAAACTCATTGGGGACTGGTTGACTGGCAAAGGGCGCCTGATCGCGAAGATTACTGGCAATTGTACTGATAAAAACAGGGATCCCAGCCGCTTGATACCGAGCAATAAGGCGCTGCATATTGCTTGAAAACTGCTCAAGCCCGGCTGCATAAAGTGCTGAATCCTTCTCGATACTTTGGTGCTTAGCGACTTGCGACATAACCGTTCGTCGCGATTGTTCATTCGAGGATTGGTTTGTTGGTGGATTAAGTGCGTAAATAACGCGTTGTAGTAATTGGTAAGTGTGCAAATCCTTTAACCACAGCATGGCACGGGTTAACCAGTATTGTTCGCCCAAGGTGAAATTAGAACCCACGCCAAGTACGCCAAGGTATTCATTGTGCCCCGCATAGATGACGACTGCGTCAGGTTGTTGAGCAATAATCTCATCCGCTAAGTCCAATAGCGTGTGCGAGTTTACTGCAGATAATGCGGTATTTATCACCTCTACATAGCGCCCGGGTAAACTGGCTTTGAGTCGGTGATCAAGCATGCCCGCTAGCGATGCCCCTAATCCATAAGGGTAACCCGCAGCCGTTGAGCCTCCCTGCACAAAGATTCGAAAACCATTGGCAGGCTTTTGCTTGAGCAAAAAATTGGCTTCTAAGGTTACATTTGGCGCACCGCTCTGAGGTGGAAAATAGCGTGTTAAGACATCCGGGCGTGGCAGTTGGTAATCCGCATGTGCAGGATTATCAATAAATAACGGGGTAGGCGGCGTGATAGAAAGCAGACGCAAACTCAATTCAAACAGAATAAAAAACAGGAAGGGAATGCACAACATGATCGCTCTGAACAGCCAAACTTTAGAGTTCACTTGCATTATTGTCCTGCCATTTGCTGGTTAATTTGCTGCAAATAGTGCTTTGCCTGCGGATTCACAGGCTCAATCTCTAACGCCTTGCGCAATTGCAAACGCGCTGCACTCAGATTGTTGCCTAAATATAGGACCTGCGCGTAGTGCATACGATACGCAAACGATGTAGGTACCAAGTTAACCGCGCGGCGCGCATGATATTGACTTAGAGTCAATTGATTGGCTTGACGGTACAGTTGGCTCGCAGCGTTCTCTGCTTGATGGTTGGCGTGCAGGGCATCTGCCATGACACTTGCTACGGTAGCAGCCCGAAGTGGGTTTTGTTGCTCTTGATAATAGGTTAAAAGGGCGCTTTGTTGTTCCAACCATGCCTGTCCATTAAAACGGGCAATAGCAAAGCGGGTAATATCATTGTCTGGTACAGGTAAGCTAAATGGCACAGGAGCAGCTTGGAAAGGGTAGTCTGAAATCAGTTGTTGAACTTTCAATTCAGCAAATTGATGGTCCACCTCGGTTAAGGGAATTGTTTGCCACAGCGACTCGGGTGAAAAATCAGAGACGGAAGGCAATAATTCATGCCGTTGCAGACTCAGTAGGAATGCATAAGCCAGTTTAAAGTAACCTCGCGCTGTAGGATGCAGGTGTTCCAGCATATGTACTTTGCCAATAATTCCGTGCGTTGTGTCGTCACGTACTATCTGCTCACTGTTAACTAAATACACTCCGTCTGCTTCGGTAAGACGGGCTATTTCTGTATTGATCTGGCTAGGTGCTCGAAAGCGCAACAAATCGAGGTCTCGGGCAGTTTGAAAAAACTGGTGAGCTTGTTTCACTTCGCCTGCGTTAAAGCGTTCATTCGCAACACTAAAATTTAACCTAGCAGAGGCCGATAACCCCGCGCTTTCAGGCAGACTTTCAAAAGGGGGCTGGTGTTGTTCATTAGAAACCAGATTACTCAGATAGACCGGAATTCCGTGTTCTTGAAAGGTCTTAATAACCGCCTGCATATTATTGCGAAACTGGGCTATTCCAGCGTTGTACAGTTCGGAATTTAGGGGGATATGGGTGTCTTTTGCGACTGTCGCCATTACGGTTCTGCCCGTTTGTATTGCCGTTTTATTCGGCGCTGGGTAGAGCAACGATTGCAACAATTGAAATAAGCGCGATGATTTTAAATTGAGCAACATTAAGTTACTTAAGTGGCCACCCGCACCCGCATACACCGAGCCTACGCCCATAACCCCTAAGTATTCATTGTGACCCGCATAGATCAGCACCGCGTCGGGCTCTAGCGCGGCAACCTCGGCACTAAAATCGCGTAACGCGTAACTGTTGATGCTGGCCATAGCAACTGAAATAACCTCTATGTCACGCTCGGGGTATAGCTGTTTCAGTTGATGTTGCAGCATACCCGTAGGTGAGCCGAAACGACCATAAGGAAATCCTGCTGCCGTCGAACCTCCCATGACGACTAAGCGAAGTGTATCTTTAGGTTTTTGTGCAGTGAAAATAAAGGTGTCTGGCGCTACATTAGGAGCTGCTGCTGGGTGGTGAAAATAGCGCTGGATAATTGCCGGATTGGGTTGCAGTAATCCTGGTGAATGCGTCGTGGGAATAAATAATGGATAGTGCTGGCCGAAACCGAATAACCGCAAAGCGCCTTCTGCACCGAGTAAGACCAACGCTGGTAGCGCCAACATGATCAGATAATACACAGGACGGGTAGCGCGTTGGTTATTTGCCACAATCAAACTACTTAAAGGTAATTAAAAACACCGAGGTTAGTCGGGATAGGATTGAATAACAATATCTTATCGGTCATTATGCGTCGCAAGTATTGTGTTTGTAAATGAATCTAGATGGCGAAAATCCTCGGTATTTCGGCCTACTATCACGACAGCGCAGCCTGTATCGTGGTTGATGGGAATATAATCGCAGCGGCGCAAGAAGAGCGATTTTCACGCAAAAAACACGATCCACGTTTTCCACGTCTTGCGATTGAATATTGTTTGGCTGCAGCTGACATGGATATTCAACAACTTGATGCCGTGGTGTTTTACGATAAACCTCTATTGAAGTTTGAGCGTTTGCTGGAAACTTATCTGGCACATGCGCCAAAAGGCTTTTTGAGCTTTACCAAAGCGATGCCGATCTGGCTAAAAGAAAAGCTATATTTAAAAAGTTTATTGCGCAGAGAGTTGCGCTCGATCGTGTCAGATCCCAAGTCACCATTACCTAAGTTACTTTTTACCGAACATCATCAAAGTCACGCAGCTTCGGCTTTTTACCCGAGTCCGTTTCAAGACGCAGCAGTTGTATGTTTAGACGGCGTCGGCGAGTGGGCCACAACGTCGGTTTGGCACGGCCGAGGAGCCGAATTAACGTTGCTGGAAGAGATCCATTTTCCTCACTCGCTGGGATTACTGTACTCAGCCTTTACTTATTATTGTGGATTTCGTGTCAATGCGGGCGAATACAAGCTTATGGGGCTAGCGCCCTACGGAGAGCCTTCATACGTCGAGCAAATATACGCACATCTGATTGACGTTAAACCTGACGGCAGTTTTCGCCTGAATATGCGTTATTTTGATTATGCGGTCGGCAAGGTAATGACCAATCGTCACTTTCATGAACTCTTTGGGGCTGAGCCTTTAGCCGCAGATTCAACACCCACTCAAAAACATTGTGACTTGGCGCGTTCCATTCAAGTGGTCACGGAAGAGGTTGTGATCAAAATTGCCCAGCACGCGAAACATTTAACCGGCGCGAAACAACTTTGTTTAGCGGGCGGCGTGGCGTTAAATTGCGTGGCAAATGCTAAAGTTCTGGCGCATGCAGGCTTTGATGATATATGGATCCAGCCTGCTGCTGGTGATGCAGGCGGAGCATTGGGAGCAGCTCTAGAGGCTTGGTATTCCTATTTTGATAACCCCCGCGACAGCGACGAAGAGGCATTGCGGGATTCCATGCAGGGAGCATATCTTGGTCCAGAGTTTGACGATGAGCAAATAGCGGCCGCGATTAATCATTTGTCTTTACCTGCAGAGCATTTAGATGATGATGAACTGTTTACGCAGGCGGTAAACTGGTTGTCTTCAGATAAGGTCGTTGGATGGTTTCAAGGTCGCATGGAATTTGGCCCTAGAGCGTTAGGGAATCGTTCAATCCTGGGGGATGCACGAAGCACCTCTATGCAGCGGCAGATGAACGTTAAAATCAAGCAGCGCGAATCATTTCGCCCGTTTGCGCCTATCGTTTTGGCTGAAAAAGCTGACGAGTATTTTGATTTTAAGGGGATTAGCCCGTATATGCTGCTAACGGCGCAAGTAAAAGAAGATTTGCACCGCGCGCAGCAAGCAACTGCTAAGAAAACTGGTCTCGATAAGGTAAACGAGGTCCGTTCAACGTTGCCTGCGATTACTCATATCGATTACTCGGCGCGTCTGCAGACCGTTGAGGCAACGCAGAATGCACGTTTGCATCGACTTCTGACAGCGTTTGAGCAAGCGACGGGCACAGCGGTACTCATTAATACATCATTTAATGTTAGAGGCGAGCCTCCTGTGTGCTCGCCTGCTGATGCCATCCGGTGTTTTCTCGCCACCGATATGGATTATTTGGTCATGGGGAATTGGGTTTTGGCAAAATCAGCACAGCCTCAAGCTGAGATAGACAAAGCGAAAGCCGTAACGTTTGAAAAGGACTAAAACATGAAAAATTGGTTTATGTCGATTCGCTTACCGATGGCTGCGGCTGATGATCGCAAGGCCTTGCGTCAATTTGCGTGGCAAATGGCGATTGCGTTTCCTTTATTCTTTTGTTTAATCATCCCATGGCTGCTTGGGCATGTCATGCCGTTATGGCCATTGGTTGTTAGTGGAATATTGTTAAGCTCGGCTTTGCTTGTGCCCGTATTATTATATCCCTGTTACGTGGTATGGATAGTCATAGCCAGTATTCTTGGTTGGATGAATACGCAATTGATCCTTGCACTCATCTTTTTTGTGCTTATCATGCCTCTAGGATTGGTACTGCGATTGTTTGGCAAACTAACCTACCAGACCAAGCCTGTCGAGCAAGCCGAGAGCTATTGGCTAAAGCGCGACAAGCCGCCGAAAGCCGCTAACTTAGAGGAGCCATTTTAAGCAATGTTGGAGTTTTTTCAGGACCTGTGGGCATTTTTACGAGTACGTAAAAAAATGTGGTTACTTCCGATCGTTGTCATCATGGCGTTATTAGGGGCAGTGGTCATTGCCACTCAACAGTCTTCACTGGCAGCGTTTATCTACACGCTCTTTTAATGCTAATTTAAAGAGTTCTCTCTACGCTCAATGTCAAAATCAGACTAAATTACTTTCTACATACGTATGCAGATTGAGTTAACAATTCATTAACGGGTATGCTACTTGCCAATTTCTGTTGAGCAACTCATGAGCAACCCATGGTGATAAGAAAAATTCCAACTGGCAGTGGCGTAGGATCAAGTAAGCAGCGACTCAATCTTGTTGTTGGGAGTGTCATCATGGGGGCATCTATTTTGCTCGGTTGCACTCCGGCACAACAGCAGTCTGAGTCAACGTTAGTTGTCGAGGAGCCGAAAGTGATGGAAACCCATTCCGTGCAGGGCAAACCTGTGGTGTATCAAGTATTCCCCCGACTTTTTGGCAATACCAATACCACCAACCAACCGTGGGGCACGATTGAAACCAACGGAGTTGGCAAGTTCAGTGATTTTACTGATGAAGCCTTGCTTGGGATCAAGGCACTGGGTACGACTCACCTTTGGTATACCGGTGTTCCACACCATGCCGTGATCAACGATTATACTGCGTACGGCATTTCTCTTGACGACCCTGATGTGGTTAAAGGCCGTGCGGGCTCTCCTTATGCGGTTAAAGATTATTACAATGTTAATCCCGATCTGGCAGATGATCCTGCTAATCGACTAGCTGAATTTGAAGCGCTGATTGCACGCACGCATGCTCATGGTATGCGAGTCATCATCGATATCGTGCCAAACCATGTGGCACGTGCATATGAATCGTTGTCTGCGCCAGAGGGCATTGCCGATTTCGGTGCCAATGATGACACCAGTGTCGAATATGCCCGCGATAATAACTTTTATTATGTGGTCGGCGAAGATTTCAAAGTGCCAGCGGCCGAAGGCTATCAGCCACTAGGCGGAGACCCGCACCCATTGGCTGACGGAGCGTTTACTGAATCGCCAGCAAAATGGACCGGCAATGGAGCGCGTGCAGCGCAACCTGATGCGAATGATTGGTATGAGACGGTTAAAGTTAATTATGGCGTTCGTCCTGATGGAACTTATGATTTTCCTCGCTTGCCTGAAGAGTATAAAGCGTTAGATTACACCGCCCATTATGCATTTTGGCAAGACAAGTCATTGCCTGATAGCTGGTATAAGTTTCACGATATTGTGCATTACTGGTTGGATAAAGGCGTCGACGGTTTCCGCTATGACATGGCGGAAATGGTACCGGTTGAATTTTGGTCTTTTCTAAACTCTTCCATCAAAATGAAAAATCCCAACGCCTTTCTCTTGGCTGAGGTTTATCAACCGCATCTTTATCGGGATTATCTACACTTGGGGAAGATGGATTATCTGTATGACAAAGTTGAGTTTTACGACAGCCTCAAGGCTGTGATGCAGGGGCACGGTGATACGCAAACCTTGGTGGAAACGCAAGAGCGTTTAGCCGATATTGAAGCGCATATGCTGCACTTTTTAGAGAACCATGATGAACAACGCATTGCCAGCCCAGACTTTGCTGGAGACTCTCAAAAAGGTAAACCCGCGCTGGTTGTATCAGCATTAATCAGCCGTTCACCCACGATGCTATATTTCGGTCAGGACGTGGGTGAAGATGGCAGCGAAGAGACTGGTTTTGGCGACCCAACACGCACCACCATTTTTGACTATGCAGGTGTTCCGGCACATCAACGTTGGATGAACGGTGGAAAGTTCGATGGCGGGGCGCTGTCTAGCGCAGAGCTTGAATTGCGCGAGTTTTATATCAAGGTGATGCGCTTATCTGCTGAACATCCGACCATGCAGGGTGAATATCAAAGCCTGCATGCCGCAAACATCAACCAAGCATCTGACTATGATGATAAAACACTGGCTTTTGCGCGCTGGACGGATGAAAAACGTTTGTTAGTGATCAGCCAGTTTACTGAGGATAGCAAAGCGTTTTTGTTAAATATTCCAGCCGAGTTGGTTAGTCGTTGGGGCTTGTCTGCAGGGGAATACCCAATGCAGGACCATTTAAGTGGTGATGATTTCACGCTAGTCGTAGCTGCGGAGGGGAATGCGCAGGTACAGATTTCGCTGGGAGCATTAGGCTCGCGCGTGCTGGAATTTTAATTAAAGTCGCGTAATGAGTAAATTTACCCACTTTTTCGTTATCGCTTGGTTAGCAAGCCAGTTAGGGAGCAACGTCTCCCAGGCGGCAGATCAAATACAGTCAACGGCATCAAATCGGGTCTCTGTGATTAACACATTACGGATGCCGTATAACGACCAAATAAGGAAAGTACGGATATATTTGCCGCAGACTGCCAGTGCTGCTAATCCGGTACCGGTTTTATACCTGCATGATGGACAAAATGTGTTCGATAAGGCCACTGCGTATGTCGAAGAGTGGCGCGTTGATGAAATATTGGATAATCGCGTACAGTTAGGTTTGCCAGTGCCTATGGTCGTTGCGATTGACCATGGAGGCGAAAATCGAATACGTGAATTAAGCTCGTGGGACCACGAACAATATGGCAGCGCCCTCGGCAATGACTATCTGGCTTTTATTCTATCGGTAGTCAAACCCTACATTGAGTCCAATTATCCGGTTTTAATCGGGGCTGATAATACCGCCATCATGGGCAGCTCAATGGGCGGTCTTATGTCCCACTACGCGATCCATCAGTACCCTGATGTATTTTCCAAGGCAGGTGTTTTTTCACCGTCATTTTGGTATGCCGAGGAGGCTTTTAGCCTAGTTCAGCAGCAAAAATTAAATCCTAAGCAACGCGTATTTACCATCATGGGTGCCAAAGAAGGGGATTCAATGCTTCTCGGTTGGCAACGGATGCAGTCGGTGTATGCCCAACAAGCGATTCATCCGAATCAAATCAGGGCCGTGTTAGTGCCCGATGGTGAGCACAATGAGGCACTTTGGTCAGCGCAGTTTGAAACTGCTTTGAATTTTTTATTTAACTACGAGTAACAGATATGCAGGGTTTTTCATTTCGGCAATGGTGCCGAACCGGCGGATTATTCTTCGCGTTTTATCTAGGCTGGTGTGTTTTAGCGCAAGCTAATGTCGCCACTGCTATCTCGCATAATGAACAATCCCTGCAGATACAGCTGGGCAAAGATAAAGTCGAATTGCAGGCATTAACTGATGGTGCCGTAGCGGTTTGGTATCAGCCCCAAAATGTACGTCAATTGCCATCGTTTGCCTTAGATCCTGAACTCGATGTTCGGGTGAAAAATAAACTCGAAGAGGCTTCCGATGGTTGGTTATGGCATTTATCCGATCTAACAGTACACATCCAGCGTCAGCCGTTTAAGTTGAGTTATTGGCGTAAAGGGCAACTATTACTCTCCGAAGAAAGTGGTTTAATTAATCAAGAGACGATCAAAGGGTTTCGTTTTGCGCTGAGCGATGATGAGCAAATTATGGGCGCAGGGCAACGTGTATTGGGGATGGACCGTCGTGGTCATCGCTTACCTTTATACAACCGCGCGCACTACGGGTATACCACTGAGTCGACACAAATGTACTACAGCTTGTCCGCCGTGATGTCGTCTAAAAAATATGCGCTCATATTTGATAATTCGGCCAATGGTTTTGTGGATATCGGGCATACCGAAAGCGATGTACTACAGTTTGAAGCTGTGGCTGGGCGCACTGCATACATCGTGGCAGCCGCCGCCGATTATGCTGGTTTGATCTCCGAAGTGACTCAGATTACCGGTCGTCAACCCTTACCACCACGCTGGGCACTGGGTAATTTTGCTTCTCGGTTTGGTTATCGCAATGCACAGGAAACTCTAGACACCATTAATTTATTTCGCAGCCAGGATATTCCCGTTGATGCAGTGGTGCTTGACCTCTATTGGTTTGGCCCGGACATCAAAGGTCATATGGGTAATTTGACTTGGGATCGTAACGCTTGGCCTGAACCAGAGAAGATGATAGCAACTTTGCGTGAGCAGGGGGTCAAAACCATTGTTATTACTGAGCCATTTATTCTGCGTTCTTCCAGTCAGTGGGATAGTGCTGTAGAGCATGATGCGTTGGCTAGAAATTTGGCTGGAGCGCCGCGACGATTTGATTTTTATTTTGGCAACACCGGATTGGTTGATGTATTTGATCCGGCAGCACAAGATTGGTTCTGGACCTACTATGAACGACTAGCACGACAAGGCGTTGCTGGTTGGTGGGGCGACTTGGGTGAGCCCGAAGTGCATCCTGCTGATAGTATTCATCGGCTTAATGGTGAACCGGCGACAGGCGACGAGCTGCACAATGCTTACGGTCACCAATGGGCTAAAATGGTGTATGAGCGTCAATTAGCTCTAGAACCAACACAGCGTCCCTTTGTTATGATGCGTTCTGGATTTGTCGGTTCTCAACGATATGGCATGATCCCTTGGACAGGCGATGTAAGTCGTGAGTGGGGTGGGTTGCAATCGCAAGTCGAGCTTGCGTTGCAAATGGGTTTGTTTGGTCTTGCCTATACCCACTCGGATCTCGGCGGTTTTGCTGGCGGTGAACGCTTTGATGCTGAATTGTACACCCGCTGGATGCAATTTGGCGTATTTACCCCTGTCTATCGCCCTCACGCGCAAGATCATATTGCGCCAGAACCGGTGTTTCATCCCGAACCGGTGAAAAGTCATGTGCGCGAGTTTGTGAAACTGCGCTATCGACTCATGCCCTATATCTACTCATTGGCCTATGAAAATAGCCTTACAGGCTTACCCTTTATGCGACCCGTCATGTTACACCATGCTGAAGCCGCGCTTGAGAATACCCGGCAATACTTGTTTGGTGAATCGATGCTAATACAACCCATCACCCATGCTGGAGTTGAGCTCGTCGATGTTGAGCTGCCAAAGGGGCATTGGTATCATTTTTGGCATGGCACTGCACTAGCAGGCGGTAAAACGCATAGCATAGCTACACCATTGGATCAGATACCGGTTTTTGTTAAAGCCGGAGCCTTTATACCAATGGTTGCGCCGGTTGACTCATTAGATAATTATTCGACCGAGACTATGGATGTGCATTTCTACGTTGATCCTGCGCAACAAGCATCAGAATACATGTTGTATGATGACGACGGCACAGATCCTAGCAATGTTACCCGCATGAATTATCAATCTATCCACATGCAAGCGACTTATTCGCCGCAACTGAAGTTAACCTTAAATGTCACTGGCGAGTATGCAGGGCAACCTGAGAAGCGCGCTATTAAAGTGATTGTGCATGGCCTTCAGCAGTCTCCACAGCGTGTAAGTATCAATGAAAAAGCCTATTCGATTACGCACGGTGAAGAGGTGCAATGGCACAGTGAAACAGCTGAGCTGCACGTGCAACTTTCTTTGCGCGATCAGGTTTCCATTACACTGGACTGATGTGGCAGAAATGCTCTCCCTAGTTCGGCTATACGCTGAAAAACTGCCTCATCCTTAGCATTGGGGACTGCGTGCTGGTTAGATTTAAAACAGTCATAACCGGCAAGTAAGCAATGCCATGAAACGGCGGGATAGTAATGCGCAATTTGTTGTCGATTGATTTCTGCAGTTAGGTCGCCGCCTTGAAACCATACATCAAGAATTGCGTTAAGTGAGTCAGAGCGTTGGGTATTGTGCGTATTGGCTTGCCAATAATCGCTATCTGCGCGGTTACTGGCTTGGTAATGACAGACAATATAGTCCCTAATTCCATCAATGCGGGCATTAATGACTTGGTTGTATTGTTCGCGATGTTGAGCGCCATAGTCTCCGGCGCTAAACGCACTAATAAAATTTTCGACGGTTTCTTGCACGATGTGCAGGGCTGTGGCTTCTAAAGGTTCAATAAACCCTTGTGACAAGCCTACTGCAATACAATTGTTAACCCAGGTATTTGTACAACGACCGACCCGCATCGTGAGATGGCGGACGTCTACCTCACCATCGAGGAGACCTAAATGTTGGCGCAATTCCTGTTCAGCGGTTTCTGGCGCGCAAAAATCACTGCTATACACATAGCCATTTCCGGTGCGGGTAGTTAAGGGAATGCGCCAAGCCCACCCATGAGTTAATGCTGTTGCCGTGGTTTGGGGTAAGAGTTGGGTACAGCGCTGGGAACCAATGGCAACTGCACGGTCGTTAAATAGATTGTCTTTAAAAGAGATAAACGGGGTTTTTAATGTTTCTTGGATCAGTAGTCCGCGAAAGCCTGTGCAGTCGAAGAACCAATCTGCACTCAGCTCATCGCCATCGGCTAAAATAACGCTTTGGATTGAACCGTTGGGGAATTTTCGACAGCTATCAACATGCGCAGTAATGTGCTGGACACCCGCGTTTACGCAGTGCTGACGAATAAATTGGCCTACCTTAATCGCATCAAAATGATAGGCGTAATTAATCGCCGGTGCCCTTTTTGGATCCGTCGATTTGGGGCTCATTCCCTGCGCCGATAAATACGCCGCAAGAAAGAAATCATCGGGTTGGGTATAACTGGTTATGCCATTTTGGCGTTGATGACAATTGAGCAAAAACGCGCCAGCCGTGAATTTGTCAGTGAGTGAAGGGAAGGGATGGAAATAAGTGCTTTGCGGTTTAGCAATCCATTGGTTAAAGCGTATGCCATTTTTGAATGTGGCATCACATGCAGGCATCCAAGCGCTTTCCGCAATTCCCAGCAAATTAAAAAAATTTCTTAATTGTGGCGTAGAACCTTCACCAACTCCAATGATACCAACGTCGGGTGACTCAACCAAAGTGATAGTAAAACCCGCTGGGGCCAGGTGATGCTGAAGCAGAGCCGCTGTCATCCAACCGGCTGTGCCACCGCCAACGACTAATAACGAGGGTTTCCTAATACTCACTGAAAAACCTTTTTAAATGCGATTAAAGCTAATGTAACCGTGCGCCAGATAAATTGCGAATACGGTTTGCAATTGAATACGTATGCAGCTGAATAGTATTTTTACGGCGACATGGTTAGACTGCATTGTTAATTTGGTGTTAAAGATTATGGCACATTCCACGGGACACAATTCGCATCAACAAGAAGCGAAATAATAATAGGTATACAGCATGAATCAATCGAACCAGCCGCAGCTTTCATTTTGGCAGGTATGGAATGTCAGTTTTGGTTTCTTAGGCGTGCAGTTTGGTTTTGCTTTGCAAAACGCTAACGTCAGTCGGATCTTGTCTGATTTAGGTGCAGACTTGCATTCTTTAAGTTTGTTTTGGTTGGTCGCGCCAATTATGGGCTTGATCGTGCAACCCATCGTCGGTGCAGCATCTGACCGTACATGGAATCGCCTTGGTCGTCGTCGGCCATTTATTTTAGCTGGGGCAATAGCCGCTGCGATTGGTATGTTTTTAATGCCAAACGCTCCGCTATTTGTTGCTTTTATGGCGCCTATGATTTTTGGTGCTCTGATGCTAGCACTAATGGATGCTTCGTTTAATGTGTGTTTTCAACCGTTTCGTGCGCTCGTTTCCGATATGGTGCCAGCTAAGCAGCGCAATATTGGTTATTCGGTACAATCGTTATTGATTAATATTGGCGCCGTTGTGGGTTCGATTTTACCTTTTGTTCTGACCAATGTTGTTGGCTTGGAAAACACCGCTCAAGCGGGCGAGGTAGCTCCATCTGTGGTCTGGGCGTTCTATATTGGCGCAACAGTATTATTGGGCTCGGTTATTTGGACTGTGGTCCGCACCAAGGAATATGCACCTGAAGATTATTACCGTTACAAAGGCATGGACCATGCTGAGATTGAAAAAGAACTCGCGGTTAAAACTTCATTAGGTCAGAAGTTGGCTAATTTCTGGCAGCTAATGCTAACCATGCCAACGACCATGAAGCAGTTAGCCGTGGTGCAGTTTTTCTCATGGTTTGCTTTGTTTATTATGTGGGTCTATACCATGCCAGCGATTACGCAGCACATATGGGGCGTAGAAACCCAATGGTTCGACCCCGCCTACCTTAAATCGGTCTCTGTAGTGCCTGATTATATTGTAGAAGCGAAAGGCGCAGCGGGAGATTGGGTTGGGATAATGTTTGCTGCTTATTCATTATTCGCAGCTGTTTTTTCAGTATTTCTCGCAAAGCTCGCGGATAAACTAGGGCGTAAGACCGTTTACGCAGGCTCACTCGCGCTAGGCGGTATCAGCTATATTAGCTTTATGTTTTTCCAAGATTTAACCCCTGTCCAAGTTAACCTTTTGATTACCCAAGTTGAAGTGCCAGCGGGCGCGGTAAACCTGCTGTTACCAATGATTGGTGTTGGGATCGCATGGGCTGCAATTTTGGCCATGCCTTATGCCATATTGGCAGGATCGTTACCCGCCAATAAAACGGGTGTTTACATGGGGATCTTTAACTTCACGATTGCGGCACCTCAAATCGTGTCGGGTTTGTTGTCTGGTTGGATTTTAAGTTCCGTGTTTGAAAACGAGGCCAAATACATCATCATTCTGGCCGGAGTTGCTATGCTATTGGCCGCTGCGTCAGTATTTCTTGTGCGCGAAGGACAGGAAACCTCAGCAACTTAATGCGACTTGCACGCGGCCGAATAATCGGTCGCTAATCGCGGATAGTGGATTGACGTATTACCAGATCAGCTGGCATTAAATAATCGGCAACTTCGCGATTGTTAATTAGCTCTACTAAGTGATTCACCAGGAGTTCTCCAGCCCGTTTGGTGTCTTGTTGAACAGTCGTTAGGGTAGGCGTAGTAAAGGCTGAAATTGGAATATTATCATACCCACTCACCAGCATATCTTTGGGTACTTGGATACCATGGTATTTGAGGCATTTTATTACTCCGACCGCGATTAAATCGCTCGCACAAACAAGTGCATCGGGTTTGATCCCAGCTTTTAGCATTTTCTCAGTGGCAGAGAAGCCAGCTTCTTCGGTTGAAACTGCATTATATTGAACCGCCTCTGTGGCAAGTAAATTGGCTGCTGCAAGGGTATCTATGTGGCCTTGAAAGCGCGCCATAAATTCTGGTGCTCTCTGACCCGCGGTACCAATGAAAGCAAACGACTTTGCACCTTGATCTAGCAAATGTTGAGTGACCAAAGCGCCGCCCTGATAATTGTCACAGCCAACCGAAATGCCTGGATACTCGCTATCATGCGCACCCCAGCGTACAAAGTGTGTGCCTTGTTCTTGCAATTGATTTAATCGATCGCGGTAATCTAAATAATCGCCATAGCCCAACAAAATGAGGCCATCGGCTTTATTGGTGTCTTCATATTCGGCATGCCAGTCACTGTTCATATTTTGAAACGACACCAACAAATCGTAATTAATTGCAGCGCAAGCACGGGTGATACTTGCCAACATCGACATGAAAAAAGGATTGATTAGTGAGTCATCCGGCGAGGGATCTTCAAACAGTAGTAGTGCAATTGTTGAACTGCGCTGTTTACGCAGGTTGCTGGCGTTTTTGTCGACCTTGTAATTCATTTCGCGAGCAATGCGCTGTACGCGTTCACGGGTTTCTTGATTGACCAAGGGGCTATTGCTCAAGGCGCGGGAAACCGTAGACTGAGAAACTCCAGCCTTGTGCGCGATGTCGAATGAAGTGGCTTTGTCTTTAACTGCCAAAATAACTGCCTGTACTAACCATCGATTCCTTTTTTTATACAACAGCACAATTCATTAGCGCAACGACTTTGATAGAAATGTTATAAATCGCTATCGTAAACGCTGAGCGATGGTATACTGCGCGGTCGAGAACTAACCATTTCACTTTGAGGATTGCCTAAATGGCCGAGACTGAGCATCGTCCGACCAATTTTGTACGTCAAATCATTGATAAGGACCTGCAATCAGGTTTGCATCAAACAATAAGAACGCGTTTTCCGCCTGAACCCAATGGATTTTTGCACATTGGACATGCTAAATCGATTTGTCTGAATTTCGGTTTAGCGCAAGATTATCAAGGCAGCTGTAATTTGCGGTTTGACGATACTAATCCAGAAAAAGAAAACATCGATTATGTAAACGCGATTAAAAATGATGTGCATTGGTTAGGCTTTGAGTGGGATGGCAAAGAGCGGTACTCCTCAGACTATTTTGATGCCTTATATGGGTTTGCGATTGAGTTAATTGAGAAAGGCTTGGCTTATGTTGATTTCTCATCGCAGGATACCATTCGTGAGATGCGCGGAACTTTAACGGCTCCAGGAACCAACAGCCCATATCGAGAGACTGGCGTTGCAGAGAATCTAGCTCATTTTGAAGCGATGCGCGCGGGTAAATACAAGGAAGGGGAATGTTGCCTCCGTGCAAAGATAGATATGTCTTCTTCATTTATGTGTATGCGCGATCCTGTGCTATATCGGATAAAATTCGCTCATCACCACCAAACGGGTGACTCGTGGTGTATTTACCCAATGTATGACTTTACTCACTGTATCTCGGATGCTATTGAGCAAATCACGCATTCATTGTGTACTTTGGAGTTTCAGGATAATCGCCGCTTGTACGATTGGGTGATTGAAAATATAAGCGCTCCAGCGGTACCCCGTCAGTATGAGTTTTCACGCCTTAACTTAGAATACACAGTATTAAGTAAGCGTAAACTGATCCAACTAGTGGATGAAAAGCACGTGAATGGTTGGGATGATCCTCGGATGCCAACCATCGCTGGACTGCGTCGTCGTGGTTACACGCCTGCTTCTATTCGTGAGTTTTGTTTACGTATTGGCGTTACCAAGATGGATAACTTGGTTGAAATGGGCATGTTGGAAGCGTGTATTCGCGATGATCTTAACGTAAACGCTCCACGCGCAATGGCAGTTTTAGATCCAATTAAAGTCGTGATTGAAAATTACCACGGTGACGGTGAAATGCTAAATGCCCCAAATCATCCAAGTGATGAGTCTATGGGGACGCGTGCTGTTCCGTTTAGCAAAGAACTATGGATTGAAGCTGAAGATTTCCGCGAATCCGCCAATAAAAAGTTTAAACGTTTGGTACTGGGTAAAGAAGTGCGTTTGCGCAATGCATATGTGATTAAAGCAGAGCGTTTTGACACTGCTCCTGATGGTAAAGTGACTACTATCTATTGTACCTATGATAAAGATACATTAGGTAAAGACCCTGCTGATGGACGTAAAGTTAAAGGTGTTATTCACTGGGTTGACGCTAAAACCGGCATTCCAGCAACATTCAACTTGTATGATCGTTTGTTTAATCAAGCAAACCCTGCAAGTGCAGAAAACTTTGTTGACACTATCAATCCCGAATCACTAGCGGTAGTGCAAGGATTCGCTGAGCACTCACTGGCAACTGCGACGGCTTTACAAGCTTTTCAGTTTGAACGCACAGGTTATTTTTGTGTTGATAATGACTCGACGTCAGAGCGTTTGGTGTTCAATCGTACTGTCGGATTACGCGATACATGGAGTAATTCTGAAGGCGGTAACTAGATGCCGCATATTTATATGCATAAAAAAGCCAGCTATGTGCTGGCTTTTTTATGCATTGCGTTTGTGTGTTCGGCGTTGGCTAACGCGTCGCTATTTCGGTTGGCAATCAAATACTAACCCGCTGACCTGTGCACTTTTGCTACTCATTAAATAGCAGTAGGTTGGCATAATATCGTCAGGTGTTTTTAACTGTGACGGGTCCTCTGCTGGAAATGCCTTGGCTCGCATTGCTGTGCGAGTGCCACCCGGATTAACACAATTAAAGCGGATCCGGCTGGGGGAGTACTCGTTGGCCAAAACCTCCATCATCCCTTCAGTCGCGAATTTAGAAATACTGTAAGTACCCCAAAACTTGCGTCCTTTACGGCCAACTGATGACGTTGTAAAAATTACTGAAGCGCCTAAATCACTTAACTTTAAAGCGGGTAATACGCCTTGCATTAGTGCAAAGGAAGAATTGACATTAACTTGCATAACATCATTGTATTCCTCTGCTGAAATTTCTGAGAACGGACACAACGCGCCTAGAATACTGGCATTGAGCACCACACCGTCTAAGTGACCAAATTGGTCAATGATAGTGCTACCCATTTGGGTGTAATGCTGCGGAGTAGCCCCTTTTAAATCTAAAGGGACAATCGCCGGCTCGGGACCACCACTGGCCACAATCTCATCATAAACTGCCTCGAGTTTGCTGACAGTTTTACCTAATAAAATGCAAGTTGCACCAAGCGCGGAATAGGTAGTCGCCAAGGCTTTTCCAATTCCATCGCCAGCACCGGTGATCAAAATGACTTTCCCGTCGAGTTCATTTGGTGTTGCTGAATAGTTGTTTGCAATCGCTATTTCGCGTTCAAAAATCTGTGAATTCATCATGTTGTGATGCAGCCTTAGTTGCATAGTATTGACGAAGCCAAGCAGGCTTCGATAGCAAATGCAGGATGATAAACGAAATATACGTGCATTAGCATAAAAATAATTTCTGATTGGCGCGCAAAAGCCGAATTTATGCAACATAATTACAAAGTGTTAACAAACCTTTGCAATGTTGCTACAAAGCCCATAATATTACGCTAAAGTTAACTGGTCTTACTTGTTTAATATTTGTTCATTCATGTGAACAGTGCACGTCAAGTACGCACAGTCTCTATCCATGAACAAGAATAACAATAGAATTGTAGGGAGTCGAAATGAGAAAACTATTAATCAGCAGCAGCATCGCCATGGCGCTAGGCTTGGCGGGTTGTGGTGGTGGCGAGACAATCGCTGACATCGAAGCTGAAGTGCCGGTAGAGCAACCACAATCAAGGATCGTTTTTGATCCAGGTGCTGGTGAGCTCAACATCCCTAACGACTTACTCATGTTGCCTGGCAGCGATGGGTTCTTCGATTACACACTGAATATTCCTGTTGCCGATCCAACGAACTTTGGTGACCCGCAGAACGCTTTAAATGTACTTGATGGTTGGGCAACCAGTCATCCATTTGTCATTAATGTGGAAACACCAGACGGTGTTGCGCTTGATGAAACTACTCTATCGGCTGGTGTACATATTTTCGAAGCGACACTCGGACTTGATCAGTCAGATCCTGATTGTGCAGCGATTCGCGTGCCGAGTGCAGGCTGTAAAGTGGGCGATAAATTAGTATTCGGTCAAGACTTTGTGATGAGTCTCAGCGGCCCAAATACCATCAATGTTGTTCCATTGAATCCATTAAAAGCAGGTTCAGGACACGTATTGGTAATGACTAATGCCCTGAAAGATACCACAGGTAAATCGGTCGCAGGCTCGACCACGTGGGAGCTGGTCGCACAAGATCCTAACGTCTTACCATTATCCAGCCCTTCGCAGTTATCGTTACAGAACCTAATCAACTCACACATTCTTGCTTTATCAAGTGTGGGCTTCTCGCGTGATGAGATTACGTATGTGTCTGCATTTACTACACAATCAACGCTTTCTACGATGGAAACATTGAAGCAAGTCATGATTGCTGAGTTCGCCGCGCGCGCGCAAGCTGGTGACCCTGCCGCGGGTGAAGCATTACCCGCAATAGTAGTGACCGATGCTACTGGACCGCAGAATGTTATGGAAACATTGGGGTTGGTTTCAGCACAAGCCGTTGCTGGAGCTGTTCAGCTAGGTATTAGCCAGTTACCGCCGGAAGCAGCGCCATTAATCCCACTAATTGAAGCGACTGATTTCTCAGCCTTACAAACCTGTAATGGCTTATTTGGTACAGTTGGCGGTCAACTTGCACCGGTATGGGGTGCGGTGAATGATTTTGCTGTCGCAGTATCAACCGGTATTCTGCAGCAAGCTGGTCCTTTCTGTGCAGCAACGCGCATGGAAGGTACAATATCTTTACCATATTACTCTGCGCTTCCAAGTGCAGAAAATCCGTTCGCTCCAATCAATGAGTTTTGGGAAGCGGCTTGTGATAGCGGAATTGTGTTAGCCGGCGCTCCGCAAGAAGTGCTTGCAGCAGCGACTCCTGGGCCTAATGCGGCGTTTTGTCAGCAAGTCGGTTTAGCTGATTTGCGTATCAATGGCCAGAAGTTGGATCCAGCGCGAAATATTACGAAGTTTAACCCGGTACCGCAGCCCAAAGGCAGCAACATGGGTGACGAAGTATTAGACGTTCAGATTACTATTCCTAACCCTGCGCTTGCAACCGCATTGGGTTTCCCAATTGAAAAGCCTGAAGCTGGATGGCCGGTAGTGATTTTGGCGCACGGTATTACGTCGAAAAAAGAAGATATGTTGGCCATTACTGGCGCGCTTTCTCTGGCGGGTTACGCAACCGTTGCTATCGACCAGCCACTGCACGGAAGTCGCGGCTTTGACTTAAGTGAATTTGGCATTCCGGCCTTACTTAACACAACCAACGATGACGAAGCCTATCCGGGTAACTCTGCAACGGTTTACATGAACCTAGCGAGTTTACCAACAGCACGAGACAATTTACGCCAGTCAGTATCTGATTTGTTGGGTTTGCGTCTTGGTTTGAATGCTTTCGTTGATACGTCAGCCAGCCAAATTGGTGACATTAATGCGTTTGATGTATCGGTAATGGGTGTTTCATTAGGTGCTATCACTGGCGGTAATTTTGCAGCCATTGCCAACACTTCTCTAGGCAACCCTTTAATCGATAATTTCTTCGCTATTCAAGCGGCCTCGCTTGAATCTCCAGGTGGCGGTTTAGCTGGGTTCCTGCTTGAAAGTGGTGCTTTTGGTGGCTTGATCCGAGGTCTGTTATTGAGCCAGTCTTCACCAGAGTTCCAAGGTTTGCTGATGCAACTATACGGTACAACCGATGTGTCTGAGGCACAGTTAACTGCTGCCGTAAGTGCATTTGAAGGTGCGTTGACGCCAGAGCAAGCAGCCAGTGTAAATGCCGTATTTGCGCAATTTGCTTTCGCTGCACAAACTGTCTTGGATGCCGCGGACCCAATCACATACGGTGCTCGTTTGGGCTCAAATACACCGGTGCACATGATGTCAGTTGTGGGCGATGGTGGTGATAATCTGCCAGACCAAGTGATCCCAATTTCTACAGCTTTACCATTAGCTGGCCAGATCCCATTGGCACGTCAAATTGGTCTTGAGCAAGTGGTATCAACGATCACAAGTACAGAACCATTAAGCGGCCACGTATGGTTTAACGAAGGTGCACACGCATCGAGCTTAAACCCTGCATCAAGCCCAGCGGTTACGACTGAAATGCAACGTCAAGTTGCTGGTTTTATCGCGAGTAAGGCCCGTTTACTGCCAATTACTAACGAAGCCGTTATTGCTAACTAATAATAACTACATCATAAAAAGGCCGGCATATGCCGGCTTTTTTTATGCCGTAGGTTAAAGCGAGCTGGTTTTACTATGTTTGCTTGAAAAAGCATCAAAGTGCTCTGCAACTTTGTCAAACGAACAAGGCTGCTAGCTATTAATTCTTACTTAATCTTGATGAATTTAACAACAGTTCGGGGAAAAACGTTTGACTAACATCTTATAATAGCTGGGGAGATAACGGTGTAGTTCGAGCTTAACCTTTAACCTGAAATGATATTTGTTTGGTCATAAAGTCATGGAGTTAGCGTGCTCTTCACAGTACCATATGAACTACCATTTTATTGAAAGCACGCGTGGCTTTCAGTGACTAATTTTCGTTTTTATCATCGAGGTTACATTGGAATTTCTATACGAGTATGGCGTTTTTCTCGCCAAAGCAGTCACCATCGTTATCGCTATTGTAATTATCATCGCCAGTATCGCAGCCCAGGCTGGTAAACAAACTAAGGAAGGTGGGGAGTTATTAATTGAGTCCTTATCGGAAAAACTGGATTCACTGATTGAGCATGCGCAACACAAACTGTTGACCAAAGAGCAGTTAAAGGCGTTAAAAAAAGCCCAGAAGAAAGATAAGAAGGCAACCAAAGACGATGCCAAGAAAACCCATCTCTTCGTCATTGATTTTAAAGGGTCTATGGATGCGCATGAGGTAGAGAATTTACGTAAAGAAGTCACTGCAATTATCAGCATCGCTGATGAAAAAGACCAGGTGTTAGTTAATGTTGAGAGTGGTGGTGGCGTTGTACATGGGTATGGTTTAGCGGCATCACAGTTACAACGGTTGCGCGACCACGGGTTAGATTTAACGGTAGCGGTAGATAAGGTGGCAGCGAGTGGCGGTTACATGATGGCTTGTGTAGCTAACCGTATCATTGCATCGCGATTTGCGATAATTGGCTCGATAGGCGTTATTGCACAGCTACCAAACTTCAACAAGATCCTAAAAAAGAATGATATTGAATTTGAGCAACATACCGCGGGTGAATACAAGCGGACGTTGACCATGTTCGGTGAAAACAACGAAGCTGGTCGTCAAAAATTCCGTGAAGAGCTTGAAGATGTGCATGGTATGTTCAAAGGTTTTGTGAAGAATAATCGACCGGAGTTGGATATTGATACCGTAGCAACTGGTGAGTATTGGTATGGCGAACGTGCGCAAACACTGGGGCTAGTTGATGATATTCAAACATCTGATGACTTCATTCTTGCCGCAAATAAAGAAAAGAAAGTATTTAAGGTTGCTTATACGAGCAAGAAATCTATGGCTGAGAAGCTTGGGCTGAGTGTTGCTAATGGTGCAGAGCAATTGTTTATGAAAATGTGGGAGCGTTCCCAGTCGCTGTTTAAATGAGTCAAAAAACCAAAGCGAAAATCCTCGCGACCGCTGAGGTGTTATTTGCCAAGCAGGGTTTTACGCATACCTCTATGCGCATGATAACCGAACAAGCAGGGGTAAATCTTGCTGCCGTGAATTATCATTTCGGCAGTAAAAAGAACCTTATACAAGCAGTGTTTAAGTTTTATCTCGATTTGGTTATTCCACAGATGGACGTACACTTAAAACAACTCGCAAGCATGGATGCGGCAAAGGTTGAAGACGTTATCAGGTGTATTGTTGAACCATTAGAAAGCATTGAAAATTATCGTCCACTGGGAACTGCAACATTTGTTCAGTTATTGGGACGGGGCTACAGTGAAACTCAGGGGCACTTGCGTAGTTTTATCCTCGGTACCTATGGTGAAACCTTATCAGCGTTGATGGCGCAGTTTAGGCGCAGCTTACCCAAAGTAAGTAACGAAGAGTTGTTTTGGCGACTACATTTTGCGTTGGGGAGTTTTGTGTTTTCGATGTCCTCCAGCCAGGCATTGTTAGAAATTGCTGAGGCAGATTTTAATGCATCGCCTAGTTTTCATCCGTTAACTGAACGTTTAGCAAAATTTGTTACCGCTGGCATTGCTGGCGAGTTTAACGCGTAAGCTTTGTCTTTGCCCTCTTGAAGTCTCCATCAAAGCTAAGCGATAGGTATTCTCCCGCTTGCATAACTTTGACACTTTCTGGAAAGCTAACAACCACTATTACAAAATTGTCTTGCTTATCATACTGGCGCTAATAAACGTCAATGCCAACACACACTTTTACATTATTGAAAGGACTTAATTCCACATCAGCATATTTTGGAGCTTGCACTTCATTGGCTCCTATATATGTAAAGAAGAGTAGGGCCGCTAAACCAAGAATATGTGCTAAAAAGTCGTGGTGCTAAAAGATTTAGTTTGCTTGCGCAAAAAAAAGTCCGGAAAACCGGACTTTTTAAGATGTGCTTGCTGATTTGCGTTAATCGACGCTTGCTGGAGAAGCCATCGGCGCTTTAGCTGAAGACTTCACCGACGCCATTGCCGCAAACTTACCAGAGGTGATCAGCTCTGGGCGTTGCTCCTGAGCCAATTCAGTTATGGTCAATTCACCAAATTCGTAGTCAACAGGTTGCGGCTTCGCCATTGGGTGACTTGCACGCATAACTTTAATTGTCACCGGTTTATCCGCGACAGTTGGTTGTGCAAACAAATCTTTCACCACTGGGGCTGTTTCTACCGGCTTTTCAACTGGACTTACTTCACTAACTGGCTCTGATGTAGCAGGGTTATCTGCCTCGACAGCAGTATTCGCAGCAACATCTGATGGAGAAGTCTCAGACGATGGCTCGGATTGAAGAACTTCTTTGCTAGTTTTTTCGTTAGTTAATTTGTCGTTTTCAACAGCCACTGGAGCGTCGAAGTTTAACTCATCTTGCGTCACTTCTGCGTCATTTGCCTGCTTCTTGCGTTTCTGTCCTGCAGCTCTAGTATGACGAGGTGAGCGACGATTGCGGCTATTATTGAGCGATTTTTCGTCGCCATCGTTTGCTGTACTAGTTTCATCAGGAGCTTCACCAGCGGTGGCTGACACCTCTTCTGGTTGAACGTCTGCCGCTGGCGCTTGTGTTTCAGCTTTGGGTGCCTGGCGTTTTGGTTTAGACGCTTTGGGTGGCTTGCTCTCCGCAGTTACCGCGTCATTGTCAGTTTTAGCTTGTGCTTGATCTAGCGCTGACGCTTGCTGGTCTAGCGTATTATTGTCAGACGCTTTATCAGCACGTACGCTCTTACGATTATTGCGACGACTACGACGCTCTTTCACTTGCTCGGTAGCAGTGTCAGTTTCGGCGTTTGTCTCAACATTTCCTTCAGCAGCAGTATTTCGACGATTACGACCGCGAGTACGCTTATCATTCTGATTGCGACGCTGCTTTTCGTCTCCTTGGCCTTCTTTTCTCGCTGCGGTAGATTCTTCATTGTCGCGCTTTACAGCTTTACGATTATCATTATTACGACGTTGATTTGACTTAGCATTGCGTGAACGGTTATTGCGTTTGTTTTGCTGGCGGCCATCTTTACGCTTAGTTTGTTTCTTGGGTTGTTCTTCTTCTGCAAATAGTGCTTTGACCCAGCTGACAAGTTTACTCACAACACCAGGCTCTTTGGCTGCTTGAGGAGCAGGGCTCGGTGCTGGTTGTGGTGGAGCAACTAGACCTTGCAAGGCTGGTTCTTCTCGCTTAACCGCAGGCGCTGCATGCTTGTCGTCTATTTCATTGCCAACATCTACAAGCTCAACCGTGTAGCTTGCGTCAGTGATCTGCTCATCAACGCGACGACGTTCAATTTTGTAATGCGGGGTTTCTAAATTTGGGTTAGGCAACAACACAAGTTGAACGTTGTGGCGTTTCTCGATTGACTGAACCGCTTTACGTTTTTCATTGAGTAAGTAAGTCGCAACACTAACCGGTAATTGCGCTTCTAATTGATGTGTGTTCTCTTTGATACTCTCTTCTTCCAAAATCCTTAAAATGGATAATGCAAGAGATTCTGTTCCTCGCACCGTACCGTGACCACTGCAGCGCGGGCATACGTTATAGGCGGAGTCACCGAGCGAAGGACGCAGACGTTGTCGCGACATTTCAAGCAAACCAAAGCGTGAAATACGACCTATTTGGACGCGAGCGCGATCAGGGCCAACTGCATTTTGCATACGGTTTTCAACTTCACGCTGATTACGTACAGGGGTCATGTCGATAAAGTCAATCACTACCAGACCACCGAGGTCACGTAAACGTAACTGACGCGCAATTTCGTCCGCTGCCTCTAAATTGGTGTTTAGTGCAGTTTCTTCAATGTCGCCCCCTTTAGTAGCGCGGGCGGAGTTAATATCGATAGAGGTTAATGCTTCGGTTGGGTCAATGACAATTGAACCGCCTGAAGGCAAACGAACTTCACGTTGAAACGCGGATTCGATTTGACTCTCAATTTGATAATGACTGAATAAGGGGACTTCACCCTTATACAGTTTTACTCGATTAACAAAATCGGGACGCACTAATTGGATGTGCTGCAACGCCTGCTCATAAATAGACTGCTTATCGATGAGTATTTCACCGATGTCACGTCTTAAGTAATCGCGGATGGCGCGCACGATAACATTGCTTTCTTGGTGAATGAGAAACGGTGCGGGGCGCTCTTCAGCGACTTTACTGATAGCATCCCAATGGGTAATCAGAACGCTTAAGTCCCACGCGAGTTCTTCGTAGGATTTGCCAACTCCAGCAGTGCGAACAATCAAGCCCATTCCAGTAGGCAGATCGAGCTGATTTAAGGCTTGCTTTAATTCTGTACGTTCATCACCTTCAATACGACGTGAGATACCGCCAGCGCGAGGGTTATTTGGCATTAATACCAAATAGCTTCCAGCAAGTGAAATGAAGGTCGTTAGCGCCGCACCTTTTTGGCCACGTTCTTCTTTATCAATTTGAACGATAACTTCCTGACCTTCCTTGATCACGTCCTTAATACTAGGGCGACCTTCGAATCTATAGCCGTCAGGGAAGTAGGTTTTGGCAATTTCTTTAAGAGGGAGGAAACCATGGCGCTCAGCACCATAATCAACAAATGCAGCTTCAAGACTTGGCTCTACGCGGGTAATTGTACCTTTATAGATGTTTGCCTTTTTTTGTTCGTGTCCAGGGCTTTCAATATCTAAATCGTAGAGTTTTTGCCCGTCTACAAGGGCGACCCGCAACTCTTCTTGTTGAGTCGCATTGATCAGCATTCTTTTCATTTTATCTTTCTCAGTTTTACACCGATAAAGACACACAGCAGGACCGCACGACTGTACGGGACGTCATCACGACGAGCGCTAGCGCGAGAGAAGCCAATTAACTCTTATTAATAATCTCCTTCTTTCTCAGGAGTTTATTGTGTTTCCGAGTGTCGGGAAGGCAAAACCCTAACATTTACTTTTTCTTTTTATTAAGCGTTGTTTACCCGCTTAATATTATCCAATTCTGTATTTGTATTTATCGGCGATTTTAATGTTTATCGCTTTGCAAATGACCCCGGTTCCAAATGTAGGCAAGGGGGTTAATTTCATCATTTGCTAAAATTGTATCTAGTTTGCGCGTTCGTTGGCGCGACGATACATGATCCGTTTGAAGTGTTAGCGAATGTCATAACGCTCTCTTCGGACGGCGTATTATCACTTTTTTTCTGTGAACTAGCAAGTAAACAAAATACTATTCGGAATGGAATCGAAATGGGTTACACTGCGCGCCATGCAAACTTCCCAAAGCCATTTAAAAGTACAAATCCACGAAATTGATGCAGAGCATCAAGGCCAACGCGTGGATAACTATCTGCATGCGAAACTCAAGGGTGTCCCTAAGAGTTTGGTTTATCGGATCTTGCGCAAAGGTGAGGTGAGGGTTAATAAGAAACGCGTCAAACCTGAATATAAGTTGCAGGCTGGCGATACGTTGAGGATCCCACCGGTACGCCAAGCGGAGCCGAACGCGTTACCTTCAGTAAAACTAGATAAAGTTGCTAATCTAGAAAGTTTTATTTTATTTGAAGATGATCGCCTATTAGTCATTAATAAACCTAACGGTATTGCTGTGCACGGTGGCAGTGGACTCAGCTTTGGTCTCATTGAGGGATTACGAGCCCTGCGTCCTGAAGCTAAGTTCATGGAGCTAGTGCATCGCTTGGATCGTGAAACCTCAGGTTGTATTTTGATTGCTAAGAAACGCTCGGCGCTGAAACATTTGCATGAGCAATTACGCGAAAAACAAGTTGATAAACGATACTGGGCGTTGGTTGAGGGTCATTGGCCGGACAATCGGTTCAAGGTAAAAGCACCACTGCATAAGAATGTCATGCAATCGGGCGAACGTATGGTATTCGTGAATCCGCAGGGCAAGCCCTCGGAAACTCGTTTTCGGGTTTTACAAAAGTTTACCGACTGTACTTTAGTTGAAGCAAGTCCGATCACCGGTCGCACACATCAAATAAGGGTTCACTGTCAACATGCAGGTCACGTTATAGCAGGTGATCCAAAATACGGTAATGCGAATTTTGATGAACAGCTAAAGGCCATCGGGCTGAATCGATTATTCTTACATGCACGTTCAATTGCCTTCCTACACCCGCACACTGAACAGCAGGTTCGCTTTGAAGCGCCATTGGATGATTCATTGACACACTTGTTAAAAGGACTGGAAGGTCGACAATGAAGTATCGGTTAGTGATATTTGACTGGGACGGCACGGTAATGGATTCCGCTGCCAAAATCGTAAAGTGTATGCAGCTTGCTGCTATCGATTGTGGATTGGATGTGCCGACAAAATCAGCGGTTGAGAATATTATCGGGATTACGTTAGCTCCAGCCATCCAAAGGCTTTTCGCTCTTGAAGATATTGAATTGACTCAACAAATTGTAGAGCGATATAAGCATCATTACGTGCAGGAAGACAGCACGCCTTGTCCTTTATTCCCTGGCATCTTACCTTTGTTTTCGGCATTGCATGATGCCGACTGTACACTTGCTGTTGCCACAGGCAAGGCGCGACGCGGCTTAAACCGAGCCTGGTCACAAACCAATACCGGTGAGTTTTTTCGCTTTTCGCGTTGTGCTGATGAGGCAGAATCTAAACCGTCTCCAGATATGCTTAAGCAAATTCTGGAAGTTAGTGGCTTTGCCGTGCAGGATGCAGTCATGATTGGTGACACTACTTATGATATGCAAATGGCAGAAACGCTTGGCATGGATAGAATAGCTGTTGACTACGGCGTGCATGAACGACACAAGCTGCAAGTACATAACCCCGTTTTTATCGCAGAGAGTGTGGCTGAACTGCACCAATTTTTATTGCAGGCGGATTAAGCAGAATAAAGTGGATCGATACCACGTTCCAATAACAAGTCCACCAGTCCGATCATTGGCAATCCAATAATACAATTTGGGTCGTTACTTTGAATGCGCTTGAATAAACGCACCCCAAGACCCTCAGACTTAAAACTGCCGGCACAGTCAAAAGGTTGCTCTTTGTCGACATACGCCGCTATTTGTTGTGCGTTTAAGCGCCTAAAATCGACATTCACTATTTCGATATGACTAGATACCCGCAGATGCTGACTATCAACTAGCGCAACAGCGGTATAAAAGGTTACAGTGCGGTCATTACATAATGTTAATTGAGCAATTGCATTGTCGCGGGTTCCGGGCTTTCCTAATAGTAATGGTTTGTCATCGTCCGAGACCACCGCTGCAACTTGATCTGAACCAATGACTAAACCATTATGCTGTTGAGCAACGGCGCTAGCCTTGGCTATTGCCAAGCGTTCAGCTAGCGCTTTTGGCGTTTCATTCTCAAATGGGCTTTCATCAGTTTTGGGGGCGATGCATTCAAAGTTCAGTCCCAGCCTTTTTAATAAGGAGGCTCGGTAACGTGAAGTTGAGGCGAGGATCAGTCGCAACTCTCTATTATTAGGCGGGTAAGTATGCATGCTTTATCAATTAAACCTTTGACTCTAGTGCGTATTCTCTATATTATGCGCGCGCTATGCAGAAAGTGAAACTGCCCCATAACATTGATCCTACTAAAAGCGCGATGAAACGCTCCGACTATGTCGGTGTTATCGCGACGAAGGATATGGTTCGATTATTGGATGCAGTTAATCGATGCGATGAGTATGCTGACGTACAAGTGAAGTTTGAAAAAGACGCGCAGGGTCTGGTCATCTTCCACGGCAGTATCAGCGTTGAGGTCACACTTAGCTGTCAACGGTGTAACGGTGAGCTTGCTCACTCTCTTGATTTGTCGTTTTGTTATAGCCCAGTGCAGGGGTTAGAGCAGGCAGACGAGATACCCGAAGCGTACGAACCGATTGAAGTAAACGACTACGGAGAAGTTGATTTATTTCAGTTACTAGAAGACGAGTTAATTTTAGGCCTTCCACTGGTGCCGCTTCATGCAGAGGAGCAGTGTGCAGTAAAAGCCGATGACTTAACCTTTGGTCAGATAGTAGAGGAACCGGCGCGCGAAAACCCATTTGCGGTTTTGAAAGAACTTAAGCGAGATCAGGAGTAATTTATGGCAGTACAACAAAATCGTAAGACACGTTCTAAACGTGGTATGCGTCGCTCACACGATGCATTGACAGGCGCGACTTTGTCTGTCGATTCAACATCTGGTGAAACACATCGCCGCCACCATGTAACCGCTGACGGTTACTACCGTGGTAAAAAAGTTGTTGGTGCATAAGATAACTGCATAACGCAGGACTATTATCTTGTCACAGCTAACCATTGCGTTAGATATTATGGGGGGCGATCATGGCCCCCCAGTTATTCTAGCTGCCGCTATTCGTGCGATCACGCAGCATCCTCAGTGTCATTTCATATTGTGTGGTGATGAATCCATCATCAAACCAAAGTTATCTGCGTTAACCAACGATGAACTCGCTCGGGTAACCGTACAGCATTGCGATCAAATTGTTGCTATGGACGAAAAGCCCACACAGGCACTGCGTGCTAAAAAGCAATCGTCGATGCGGCGCATCCTCGAATGTGTTGAAAGTGGGCAAGCGCACGCCTGTGTTAGCGCAGGCAACACCGGGGCCTTGATGGCAATGGCATTTTATGTGCTAAAAACACTGCCCGGTATCGATCGGCCTGCGTTGGTTACAGCGATGCCAACAGCCAGCCACCATCGGGTGTTTTTACTCGACTTGGGCGCCAACGTAAATTGTAATTCTGAAACGCTATTTCAATATGGTGTCATGGGCACCGTGCTGGCGCAGCAGTGCGCCGGAATCGCTTCACCACGTATAGCACTACTCAATGTTGGTGAAGAAGATATTAAGGGTAATGCGCAGGTAAAGTACGCCGACGAATTATTTCGAAATGCTGCTAGTATTAACTACATTGGGTACGTTGAAGGTGACGATATATTTACCGATGTGGCGGATGTGGTTGTAACCGATGGGTTTACTGGCAACGTAGCACTCAAGAGCAGTGAAGGATTGGCAAAACTGATTATAAATGAAGTTAAACGGCTATCCTCACAAAGCTGGTATACGCGCTTAGTCGCTAAACTTGCTCTACCACTACTAAAAACTATTTATAATCGTGTGAACCCCGACCAGTATAACGGCGCGAGTCTGTTAGGATTGCGCGGAATTGTGGTTAAGAGCCACGGGAACGCCTCCGCAGATGCCTTTTACTACGCTATTGTACAAGCCATTAATGAAGCGAAGATGCAAGTTCCTGAGAGAATAAAAAACAAAATAGAACAGGTATTGTTGGAGCATCATTAAGCATGTATTCAAGATTTATTGGAACGGGCAGCTATTATCCGCAGGAAGTCCGTAGTAACGCTGATCTGGAGCTGATGGTAGATACTTCAGATGACTGGATTACAGACCGCACTGGGATTAAAGAGCGCCGCATCATTGGCGCTAATGAAACAGCCGCGACAATGGGGTATGAGGCAAGTCTAAAAGCCATAGAAGCAGCAGATATTGACTCCAAAACTATCGATATGATTGTATGTGCTACCACTAGCGGTCGCTACTCACTGCCATCGACAGCTTGTGAAATCCAACGCTTATTAGAGCTAGATGGTATTCCAGCTTTTGACGTTGCTGCAGCCTGTGCGGGTTATTGCTACGCGTTAAGTGTCGCCGACCAATATATTAAGTCTGGTATGGCCAAGCGTATCTTGGTGATAGGTACAGATTGTTTGAGCCGATTGGTGGATCCTGCGGATCGCAGCATGGTAATTCTATTTGGCGATGCAGCCGGCGCTACACTCATTGAGGCTAGCGAAGAGCCTGGTATCTTATCTACGCATATCAATGCGGCAGGTAGCTATGGCGATTTGTTATACGTTGGCAACCCAACACGTGGTGATGAACAGTCCGTGCACGAGAATTGGGGAGTAATGAAAGGCAACGAGGTTTTTAAGGTAGCGGTAACAAAGCTGAGCGAAGTGGTTGAGCAAACGCTTGCTGCAAATAATATGCAAAAGTCCGATCTAGATTGGTTAGTCCCGCATCAAGCCAATTTTAGAATCATAAAAGCCACAGCGAAGAAATTGGACATGAGTCTTGATCAAGTGGTTCTCACACTTGAAAAATATGGCAACACATCCGCGGCAACCGTGCCAACGGCATTGGATACGGCAATTCGCGATGGGCGTATCCAGCGTGGTCAAAATTTACTGTTAGAAGCGTTTGGCGGTGGTTTCGCTTGGGCTTCTGCACTCGTCAAATATTAGTCTAAAGTAGGAAATACTATGTCAGCAATTGCTTGCGTGTTCCCTGGTCAGGGGTCACAAAGCGTTGGAATGCTTGCGGCTATGGCCGAGGCTTATCCACAAATTCAACAGACTTTCGCAGTTGCGTCAGAGCGACTCGGTTATGATCTTTGGAGTTTAGTCCAATCTGACCCAGATAATCGCTTAAATCAAACTGATGTGACCCAACCGGCGTTACTGACGGCCAGTGTTGCCTTGTGGCAAGTTGCCAAGGAAAAATTGGCAAAGATCGATTATCTTGCTGGTCATAGCTTGGGCGAATACTCGGCATTGGTTTGCGCTGATGCATTGTCCTTGAGTGACGCCGTTGCCTTGGTTGAGGCGCGAGGGCGGTTTATGCAACAAGCAGTGCCTGCCGGTGAAGGTGCTATGTACGCAATTATCGGGCTTGATGACGCAGCGATTATAAGCTGTTGCGAACAGGCAGCAAGTAGCCTAGGTCAAGTGGTAGCCCCGGTAAATTATAATTCGCCAGGACAAGTAGTCATTGCTGGTACAAGCGCCGCGGCTGCGGCTGCCGCTGATGCGTGTAAGGAAGCCGGAGCTAAACGCGCGTTGCCACTTGCTGTAAGTGTGCCATCGCATTGTGCGTTAATGCAGCCTGCGGCTGAACAGCTCGCCGGTTTATTGGAAAGCATAACGATTAATCGACCTTCATTACCTGTGGTTAATAATGTTGATGTTGCCATCAACGATGACCCAGCAAAAATTAAAGACGCATTAGTCCGCCAGTTGTATTGCCCTGTGCGGTGGACGGAATCCATCGAATTCCTCGCGCAGCAAAACGTGACTGATATATTTGAAGTGGGCCCGGGTAAGGTATTGACAGGTTTGATAAAGCGGATCGATAAATCACTTTCTGCGACACCAATGAATGAGCCAGAACACTTTAATTAGGCAAAGGTTAAACTATGGAAAATAAAAAAGTAGCGTTAGTGACTGGTGCCAGTCGAGGTATTGGTAAAGCCATCGCCGAAGCGCTAATTACTGATCATTTTGTTATTGGCACCGCGACCAGTGACGCAGGTGCGGAAGCAATATCGGCATACCTAGGTAAGAATGGCGTAGGGATGTGCTTAAACGTGACGGATGCTGATTCTGTCAATAGTGTTATTGCCGCTATTACTGAGCAATACGGTGCGGTTGATGTATTAGTCAATAACGCAGGGATTACGCGAGACAATCTGTTAATGCGGATGAAGGACAGTGAATGGGATGACATCATTAATACTAATCTGAAGTCTATATTCACACTTTCCAAAGCTGTGATGCGCGGTATGATGAAGAAGCGACAAGGCCGTATTATCTCGATTGGTTCGGTGGTTGGAAGTGCAGGTAATGCAGGTCAAGCTAATTACGCCGCTGCAAAAGCCGGGGTGATTGGCTTTTCAAAATCCATGGCGCGAGAAGTTGCCAGCCGAGGGATCACCGTGAACGTTGTTGCACCGGGCTTTATTGATACCGATATGACACAAGCACTTACGGATGACCAAAAAGCCGCGATTTTTGCTGATATTCCAGCCAACCGTTTAGGTCAACCTGCTGAAGTCGCTGCGGCTGTTGCTTTTTTGGCCAGTGATGCTGCGGCCTACATAACTGGCGAAACTTTGCACGTAAATGGTGGAATGTTTATGCAATAGTCGTTGATTTCTGCGATCACCGACTTGATTGTTAACATTTTGTTGATACACTTTCTTGGTTAGCTGGTTCGACCTCACCGATTTGAGCGATTGAAGCTTGCAAGGTGTCTTTAGGCTGAATAAACTAGCCGCAATTTTTATCTAGTGACGTTAAGGGAAATCTAGAATTATGAGTAACATTGAAGAACGCGTTAAGAAAATCATCGTTGAACAACTTGGCGTAAAAGAAGAAGAAGTAAAATCTGAAGCCTCTTTTGTTGACGACCTTGGTGCTGACTCGCTTGACACTGTTGAACTGGTTATGGCGTTGGAAGAAGAATTCGACACTGAAATTCCAGATGAAGAAGCTGAGAAAATCACAACTGTTCAATCAGCGATTGATTACATCAACGCGAACAAAGACGCTTAAGTCATTATCTTCTAAAACGGCTCTGCTCAGAGCCGTTTTTTGTTTAAACCTATTCATATCTTATATATCGGGGGCAAAGTGACCAAACGGCGCGTTGTTGTAACCGGTATGGGCATGCTTTCACCGCTTGGCAATACCGTAGATGAAACCTGGAGTGCTCTGCTTGCAGGCAAAAGTGGGATCGGTCCCATTACGCATTTCAATCCTGAAGAATTATCCACACGCTTCGCTGGCGAGGTAAAAGATTTCGACCCTGCGCAATATATTCCGGCTAAAGATGTAAAGAAAATGGACCGTTTTATTCAGTTAGGGATTGCTGCGGCAAAACAAGCCTTAACTGATTCAAAATTAATGGTCGATGATTCGAATGCGCATCGTATTGGCGTTGCCATAGGCTCAGGGATTGGTGGTTTAAAGATGATTGAAGAAAACCACATCAAAATGCAAAAGAGCGGTCCTAAGCGGGTTTCGCCTTTCTTTGTACCATCCACCATTACTAATATGATTTCTGGTTTTTTGTCGATCATGGAAGGTTTAAAAGGACCTAACTTAAATGTTGTTACGGCCTGTACGACAGGTGTGCACAACATCGGTATCGCTGCACGTACGATTGCTTATCATGACGCGGATGTCATGATCGCAGGCGGGGCAGAAGCATCCATCACGCCATTAGGAATGGCTGGATTTGCTGCAGCACGAGCGTTAAGCTCACGTAATGACGAACCACAGCAAGCCAGCAGACCTTGGGATAAAGGGCGTGATGGCTTTGTTATGGGCGAGGGGGCTGGCGTAGTTGTGCTTGAATCATTGGAACATGCACAAGCTCGTGGTGCTCACATCTATGGCGAGCTGGTCGGCTTTGGTATGAGTGGCGACGCCTATCATATGACATCACCACCGGAAAATGGTGAGGGTGCCGCAATGTCGATGCAAAACGCGATCAATGACGCGGGTATCAACGCTGATGTTATCGGTTATGTCAATGCACATGGTACTTCAACACCTGCTGGTGATATTGCTGAGTTGCGGGCAGTTAAAAGTGTGTTCGGTGCGGATAGTGCAGTAATGGTAAGCTCAACCAAGTCGATGATTGGTCACCTGTTAGGTGCAGCCGGTTCAGTAGAGGCTATTTTTACCTTACTTGCATTGCGCGACAAAATTGCCCCTCCTACCATTAATCTGCAAGACCCCGATGATGAGTGTGATTTGGATTTGGTGCCGAATAAGGCAAAGCCATTTACTCAAGAATATGCGCTGTGTAATTCATTTGGTTTTGGTGGGACTAACGGTTCACTGGTGTTTAAACGTTTAGCTGATTAAACTGCAGTTTTCACGACTAAACGAATTGATGGCTTTGAGTGTACCTAATTTGCCCTACAGGCATGATGATCGAGCGTTGAATTACGGCGATGGTTGTTTTACAACCATCGCTTTTAAGGTTGGTGAGGCGCAGCTACTAAATTATCATGTCGCTCGTTTATCGCACGATGCTGCTGCATTAGGAATCTCGTTTCGAGATTCCTGTGTTTTAACTCCACAATTAAATTCTGATCCGATCCAAATTACTACTGAGGATTGGTCAAGACCGTTACAGCATGTCATCCACAAACTGATAGCGCAATCAGCTCATTCTCGAGGCGTAATTAAAGTTTTATTGAGTCGCGGGCATGGCGGTCGGGGCTACGCGCCTGAACAAAGCTCTTCGCCAGTTTTTATTGTTACAGAACATCGCTTTCCTGATCATTATGATAATTGGCAACAACAGGGTATTGCTTTAGGAATATCATCAGTCCGCTTGGGTCGCCAACCGCTATTAGCCGGGATAAAGCATCTCAATCGTCTGGAACAGGTTTTAATCAAACAGCAACTAGCGCTTCAAGAGCATATCGACGATGTTGTGGTGATGGATGAACGCGACTGGGTGATTGAAGCGTCAGCGGGCAACTTGTTTTGGCGCAATCAAGCAGGGCACTGGTGTACTCCTTTATTAACTCACTGTGGTGTCAAGGGCGTTATGCGTCAACGGCTATCGTACGTTTTACAAGAAAACGGTAACGTATTGAATGAAAATGAATTTTTGCTCGATGATTTAATAGATGCTGAGGCTGTACTGGTGTGCAATGCGGTAATGGGTATTGTGCCTGTACATACACTGCATACTCATTCTGGAGTAACCACGCAGTTTAATATACAACCGGTCGCGGATGTAAGCGATGCGGTTTTGGCAGCCGGGTTGCAAATAAAATGAAACGACTATTGCCATTACTCGCGATTATTTGCGCGATAGCTATTGTTACCGGGCTGTGGGTATTACACCAAGCAAACACAGCACTTAATCAACAGTCTCAGAATAAAGAAGCTGTGCTTTTTACGCTTGAGCCGGGTACCAGCCTTTATCAATTATTATTCCAATTTGATCAGCAAGGGATTTATCAGCAGAGTGATTGGCTTAAGCTCGCATTAAAGCTTCAGGCAAATGTCGCTACGATTAAGGCGGGTACATACGAAATAACAGCCAATGAACCACTTCCAGATACATTACAGCGGATCTATCGTGGCGAAGAAAAACAATTTTCAATCACTTTAGTGGAAGGTTTAACCTTTAAACAGTGGTATCAACAACTCAATGCTCACCCTTGGCTCCGGGCCGGCAAAACACCAGCTGAGATTACTGCATGGGCGAATAGTTTACCCGGGGCTTCGGCTGAGGGATGGTTACTTCCTGATACTTACGCGTTTACTGCAGGTACAACTGTGTTTGATGTTATGCAGCGTGCACATGTCGCAATGCAAACCAAACTTAACGGATTATGGGAGGGTAGATATTCAGGGTTACCCTATGAATCAGCTTATGACGCATTGATCCTCGCTTCAATTATTGAAAAAGAAACCGGTGTAGCCCATGAGCGTGAGCATATCGCAGGCGTATTTGTGAACCGGTTAAACTTAAATATGCGATTACAAACTGACCCAACCGTCATTTATGGTATTGGCGACAGTTTTGATGGCAATATCACGCGCCAGCATTTACGCACGCCAACACCCTACAACACGTATGTAATAAAAGGGTTACCGCCAACGCCCATCGCTATGCCTAGTGCTGCTGCATTGGAAGCAGCCTTCAATCCACTGCTCACTGAAGACTTGTATTTTGTGTCTAAAGGTGACGGTACGCATTTTTTCTCTGCAACACTCGAACAACACAATCAAGCTGTGCGACAATACCAACTGAAAAAATAATCGCAATTTTGTCGGTAGGTTCGCGTGCAGTTAAATTCAGGAAAATTTATCGTTGTTGAAGGCCTTGAAGGCGCAGGGAAAAGCTCAGTGATTGCGACAATCGTCGAGCAAATTCGTCAACAAGGATTTCAGGTAAAGCAAACACGTGAACCCGGTGGAACGCCCTTGGCAGAGGCGTTGCGGGAATGTGTGAAGCAAACATGGCAGGAAACAGTGACGACGGAAACGGAACTGATGTTAATGTATGCCGCACGATCACAGTTGATTGCCAATGTTATCGCACCAGCATTACACGCGGGTCAGTGGGTAGTGGGTGATCGTCATGACTTATCTTCCTTGGCTTACCAAGGGGGAGGCAGAGGGGTTGCTCGAGAATTAATTGATGTTATCCGTGGCGTGACATTACGTGGTTTCAAGCCTGATTTAACCTTATACCTCGATGTTGAACCTGAAGTGGGTCTCGCGCGTGCACGCGGGCGTGGCGAGCTGGATCGTATTGAGCAGGAAGATGTTGAATTTTTTCACCGTGTACGCAATGCATATCTACAGGAAGCTAACGCAGACGACTCAGTGATAGTGATCGATGCAATGCAGTCAATGCCAGAGGTGCATTCTGCAGTCGTTGCACAACTAAATAATGTATTTGAAGCATGAGCAGTATTCCCTGGTTTAATGAAACACTGCAACAGCATTTGCAGCGGGCAGAACAAAAGCGCCTACACCATGCACTTTTGCTGTGTGGCGCAAAAGATATTGGTAAACACTGGTATGCTGAAAGCTTAGCCAAGGGCTTGCTTTGTAAAGCACTAGTTAATAGCGAAAGTTGTAATCAATGCCAGTCTTGTCAATTGTTTAACGCAAAAAGTCATCCAGACTATTATTGGGTAGCAACCGATAAGTCGCAGATTGGTGTCGATCTTATTCGTTCAGCCATCCAGTCATTAAGTAAAACCGCGCAGCTGAGCCACAATAAAGTGTTAATTATCGCCGATGCGCATTTGATGAGTGAGTCTGCAGCGAACGCGCTGTTAAAGACACTGGAAGAACCCACACAATCGACTTATTTATTGCTGGTCACTGACCAACCGCATCGGTTATTACCTACGATAATGTCGAGATGCGAAAAATGCGTTCTGCCGACACCACAATTAGACGTCAGTATTGATTGGGTTAGAACGCAACTGAAAGCAGAAACAGTGCATTCAATCACGCCTGAATTGATGCAAGGCTATGGTAATGCGCCGCTTGCGGTTTTGCGCAGTTTGGAAGAAAACGACGAATTGGCTTATGACGATTTTCTACACCTTGCTGAGGCATTGCGTGCTAAACAAGAAAATATTCTAGCTGCTGCAGAAAAGTGGCAACAGAAAAGTGCGGATGTGATCAATTGGTCTCAGCGATGGGTACATAGTCTGATAAAAACAGAGCAATATTCGATGGACCAGAATAATTGGGATGTCGTTAATAAGCTTCAGCAGCTAGCTGAAACCGCAAGGCATCCTGGGGTGAATAAAGTATTGTTACTGGTTGAAACATTCAAATTGTTAGAGGATTTTTAGACAGGTATGTATATTGATTCGCATTGTCATCTCGATCGCTTAAATATGGGGAAAAAAGCGCTAGATGAGACGCTAAACTTTGCGCGTCAACGCGGAGTGCAACATTTTCTTTGTGTCTCGGTGTCAGTAAAAGACTATGCGCCTATGCTCGAAGTCGTACAAGATTATGCCGATGTATCAGTGTCTTGTGGTGTGCATCCGCTGCATCAAGAAGATAGCTGCAGTTTTGATGAGTTGCTTGCTGTTTGTGCCGACCCAAAGGTGGTTGCGGTGGGTGAAACAGGACTGGATTATTATTACAGCGAAGATACCCGAGACGTACAGAAACAATCCTTCATAGATCATATCAAGGTTGCTAATAACGTTAAAAAACCACTGATTATCCATACGCGTGATGCACGAAAAGACACTTTAGAGATTTTACGTACCCATTTGAAGCCAGATACTAAGGGTGTTTTGCATTGCTTCACTGAATCGCTTGAAATGGCCTTAGCAGCAATAGATCTTGGTTTTTACATTTCTTTCTCTGGCATTGTTACCTTTAATAGCGCCAAGGAGCTACGCGAAGTCGCAAAGCAAATTCCGTTGGAACGCATGCTGATAGAAACCGATTCTCCTTGGTTAGCACCGGTGCCTCACCGTGGAAAGCAAAATCAACCAGGCTATGTGGTTGAAGTCGCTGAATGTATTGCCAAACTACGCGGAGTTTCTGTTGAAACGATTGCTACAGCAACAACTGAAAATTTTTACCAATTATTCGATCGCGCTACTCGCAGTCAACCTTCGGTGAGAAATTAGGCACTGTATATGAACGATCAGAATGCGGTATCTGAGCTTCCCTTATGGCGCCAACCACTCGCACGTAGTTTATATAAGACAAAAAACGTTCCTGAATGCCGTTATTTGCAGCTAGCATCAATTGATCGTGAAGGGTACCCCCAAAATAGAACCGTGGTTTTCCGTGGGTTTGATGAACAACATCGCCTATTGATTATCACTGATGCTCGAACGGAAAAATGGAAGGAACTACAGCATTGTAAACGTGTCGCGTTATGTTGGTACTTTGCCACGACGCGTGAGCAGTATCGGTTAAGTGGACATTGTGAACTACTGCTAGATCCTAAACACGATGAAATCAACTTACGCGGTCGTTATTGGGACCAACTATCCACTGCGGCTAAAAAGCAATTCTTATGGGGAGTTCCTAAAACACCACGCCAAAACAATGACAACTTAGTCGCGGATAAATCTAAGTTTGAACCTGTTCCAACACACTTTGGTTTACTCTTAATCTCAGTTAGAAATGTGGATTACTTAAATCTTAAGGGTAATCCTCAGGATCGCGTGATTTATCAAAAGACAAGAACCCGTTGGCGTGCAACTCCAGTCATTCCCTGACTGTTTTAGCTCAAAGGATTTACCAAGGCCCTTGAACGACATTGTCGATATGGCTGTCATTAACGGATAAACCGACTAACGAAACTGAGTACTGCGTGCACAATGCTTGGATCATGAGCTTTTCTTCTTCTGCAAGACTTAAATCTTCAACATAGATGGCTTCACATTTGCCTGATGTAATTAACCGTTTAATCCATTTTGGCACCTGCGAATCGTGTGGCTTTTGGATCCGAATACCATGGCCATGCTGCTGGTAAAACGCTTTTTCAAACACCACATTATTAGCAATTAAATAGTGCCAGCCACGTTGCGCACGTGGGTGGTTTAAAGGAACAATATTACTGCTTTGTATAGGGGTTGCTGTGTTCATGTGTTTACCTGATATTTATACAGTGTATAGGTATACAGTAGTGCTGTATAAAAAAACATGCAAGCAAAAATTTAAAAAATTGAATGTTTTTTACTCACAATCAATTTGAGGTGTTTTTATTTAGCAATATGGATGATCGCAAATATATGAATATATCTGAAAAATTAAGTTTTGAGATCGTGGTTGTAAAATCCCTTAAATTCAACAGGTTGTGCGGGGTGCAGGCATGATATATGTACTTAAGGTAGGTTAACGCCGTAGATGCTTAAGTAGCTTTTCCCTACGCAGATACAAAAGGGCTGCCACGGCTACAATGTATAATAAGGGTTCGGTAAATCCTGACTTTACCGACCAATAATAGTGGATGACGGCTAACAGAGCAGCAAGATAGACCCAGTTGTGTAACTGTTGCCAAGTTCTACCCATTTTGCGCTTGAGTGTGTTGACTGAAGTAACAGCTAACAGAATTAACAAAAGCCAAGCAACCAAACCTACAGTAATAAAAGGACGCTCGATAATCTCTCTACCAATTAATGTCCATTCAAATTGCAGTTCAAAAGCTACAAAAGTAATAATGTGTAGCGTGGCAAAGAAAAGCGCATACAAACCACTCACACGACGCAAGCTTATCAGCATCCCCATTTTTAACCCTTTAGCCACTGGCGATAGTAGTAAACTAAATAGCAACATATTAACTGCCGAGATACCGCTAAAATGTAAAAGCGCGTCGACTGGATCACCAGGGATCTTATCGTAAATGGCAAGATATAATATATTGCCCAACATGCCTAAACATATACCGTGAATAACCAATTTGAGTACTAGGATGTGAACTGGACTTAACCGAATTGGCGTGCGCTTATTTAGCGCTTTAATTGGAATACTCATCAATAAAACTTGCTCAGATCCATTCCGCTATACAAATCACTGACTTCGGTGTAACCATTGAATGGTAGGGTATCGATACGTGTTTGCGAGAATAAGCCGCCACGTGTAATACGGCGCTCGCGGGCTTGGCTCCAGCGTGGGTGATCAACATTAGGATTAACGTTAGCGTAAAAACCATACTCCTGCGGCGCAAGGCGATTCCACGTAGTAGGGGGCATATAATCAGTTAATTGAATACGTACTATCGACTTTATACTTTTAAATCCGTACTTCCATGGCACTACTAAGCGAATAGGCGCACCATTTTGTGGGGGCAGGGTTTTACCGTAAACGCCGACGGACAATAATGTTAATGGATGGAGTGCTTCATCTAAGCGCAGGCCCTCAACATATGGGTAGTCGATCCCACCTCCGACGAAACGATTCCGTTGTCCTGGCATTTGCTCTGGATCATGTAATGTTTGAAATGCGACAAATTTAGCTGAACTTAAAGGCTGGGCTTGTTGGATAATTTTGCCCAATTCAAAGCCTATCCAGGGGATCACCATTGACCAGGCTTCTACACAACGCAGTCGGTAAATACGTTCTTCTAAGGCATATCGCTTAAATAGATCGTCGTAACTTAGGGTGATTGGTTTTTCTACTAGTCCGTCGATTGTTAATGACCAAGGGTCGACCTTAAAATGTTGTGCGTTCTCGACGGGATCGTCTTTTCCCGTGCCAAACTCATAAAAGTTATTGTAACTGGTCGCCTTGCTTTCCGGCGTTAACTCTTCTGCACTACGGTAATTTTCATTTGCAGTAAAGGAGAGAGCGCGTTGTTTAAATTTTCTGTCTTCATCATCAGAAAACCAATTGATCGCTTGTGCAGACTGACTTAACAGTGCACCAGCACCAACAAATCCCATTTGTTTTAATAAGGTTCTGCGGGATTTATAAACAGCTTCATCAGTGACGACATTCTCACTGAGTGCATACTGTTTGGGCTTTTTGATTAACATATCGACAGCGTCCACTCAAAATCATAGATACGCTATAAGACCTTATTTCGATTGTTTATCTTTCAATAAACCAGCGCTCTACTGATTATAGAGACAAGGTATCGTGGGTTCCGCCACGTTTAGGAACAAACATATTGGAGTACAAGCGGGATGCGAATTCATCGGTCATGCCACTGATATAGTCAGCAAGAACACGGTGCCCAAGCCCGTTTTCTTCCGCCTCACGCCAGCGCTGACGGGTATTGTCTGGCAACAGTCGTTCGGGATCAGAAGCAAATGCTTGAAACAGCTCCATGACGGTTTGTTGCCCCTTGTATTCCAAAAGTTGAACTTCTGGTTTTTGAATAACTTTTAAATAAACGAACTGCTTAAACAAGCCCAATGCTTCGGCATGCTGCGTTGGCATAATGGCATTATAATCGAGTAATTCAGAACTGAAGCAACCTTTACTGGTAAGTGATATTGCAGTTATAAATAAGTTAACTAGCGCGCCAATCGCATTTTTACGTTCAAAGTGTTGACGGCTAAAGAGTTTGAGGGTTAGTTCATCAAATTGGTTTGATAAACCGGGTATATCTAACGCTTCTATTTTTGCTCGCATAAAATTAGTGAAATCGAGCTGATTAACCATACCCATGACAATGGCGTCTTCCAAATCATGAACGCCATATGCAATATCATCAGCCAATTCCATGATCGAACAATCAAGGGATTTATGGATGGTTTTTGCGTGTTGATTGGGTTTCTCTTGAACTTGCATTAATTGATTTTTATCCGCACTAGAAAGAGGCTGTAGTAGCCAGTCAAAAATGGCCTTATCACAATCAAACAACCCTTTAGGTGGGTGCCAATCGCGAGCTTTAACAGTTCTTAGCGCTAATTTGTCGTTTGGCGCTATATTTTTCGTTACGCGTAACCTTGAAATGAAGTGCGGGTATTTCACTAGCCCAAGTATAGTGCGGCGTGACAGATTCATGCCGTGCCATTCGGTGTAGGGCTCCAATTGCGTGACTATGCGGAATGTTTGTCCATTTCCTTCGAATCCGCCATGTGAATCCATCATAAAATTTAGTGCTATTTCACCGCCATGCCCGAAAGGCGGGTGACCAATATCGTGGGCTAAACACAGTGCTTCAATAAGATTACTATCAAGCCCTAATTGTTCAGACTCGGCTGGGTATTTGACCTGAAGTTGGGCGCATATACCGACCCCGATTTGGGCAGCCTCAAGCGAATGGGTTAAGCGGGTTCGGTAGAAATCACTGAGTCCAACCCCTAGTACTTGGGTTTTCGCTTGTAACCGGCGAAAAGCAGCAGAATGCAATATGCGCGCTTTATCACGTTGATATGGACTGCGATGATCGCCATCACGGTTTTCGACTCGTGGTAAACGGCGTTCATGCCATTGTGAACTATCAGCAGTGCAACTATGGGTCACAGAAATTCCTTGGTTTTCGCGTTACCGGACAAGCAAAGGATAATAGAGTGAATATTGTGCAGCAACGGTTAATTGCCTCGATCAGCGCAAACAACACTTCTTAGCTTTCTGTGTGCTGCCACAAGGGCAAGGGTCATTGCGGCCAACCTTGAGCTTACCTGTTGCTGGTAATAATTCTCCATCAAGATATCTCCACTCGTCGTTTTCAAGCACAAACCGTGATCCTTCAGCGAGGCAATAGATATTTTGCTTGTCTTTATAAAAGGCGCTAAATGAAACCTTGCCAGTGCTCAACCCTTGCTCATATTCATGGACAACCAGTCGCAGCCATGTTGTGTTTTGGTTGTCGTTGGCAAGGTCTGAAGCGGAAATACTCGGTCGTGATTGAGTTGCGTAGGTATCGAGCACATAGTCAAACGCTTTTATCGCGTAGGCGGTATAGCGCGATCGCATTAAGGCTTGCGGCGAAGAGGCAGTTGACTTGCCCTCAATCAGTGGTCCGCAGCAAGAGCTGTGGCTCCGGCCAGAGCCACATGGACAAGCTTGTATTGGTTTATTCGGATAGTTCATCAACGCTAACGAGGCATTTGTCTTTAAAGGTCGACAAGAAGAACTCGACTTCAGGCATCGTCTCTACATAGTCTGCTAACATCAACTCGAGACGCTGTTTGACGTGATGAAACTCACGATTTCCAAAGGCAATTTCGTCACACGCTTTGAGATAGGCAGCGATTAGATCTGCGGCTTTAACAATGCGTTTGTACTCAGGATCTACGGCTGATTGAACGATCAGCGGTTTAAACTGAGCTTGTAACTCTTCAGGTAAGGTTTCCAAACACTCCAGTTCAGCAATCTCTTCTAACTTCTTGAATTCTTTAGTTAACTCTGGATTGTGATATTTAGTGACATGATTAATGTCTTGCAGTTTGGTTTCTGAAATCTCGTGATACAGTGCTACGGTTACCGCTTTTTCCGCACTGATTTGTCCGTTGAAATAATGGTTTTTGATCACCGCCAGCAAGTGGGTGATTACCGCCACTTGATGGGAGTGCTCGGCTACGTTTTCATTTTTTACTGAATGCATTAATGCCCAGCGCTTGATAAGCGGCATGCGCAAGATCCAAGCGAGAAAAGTACTTTGTTTCACTTAACGTTAACCTTGTTTGTAATAACTAAAGAAATGCGCCAGGCGGTCCAGAGCTGTATTGAGCTCATCCAAATGCGGCAAGAATACTAATCGAAAGTAAATCCCATCATTAAGATTAAATGCACGCCCGTGAACCAACAGGATCTTTTCGTTATCCAAGAGATCCATAATCATCTGTTCATCATAGGTGATATTAAATTTCTTCGCATCCACTTTAGCAAAACAATACATTGCTCCTTTAGGCACTACGCAGCTAATACCGTCGATGGCATTTAATTTTTGTGCGGCGAGGTCGCGCTGCAATTTTAGGCGGCCTGTATCATGGATTAATTCATTAATGCTCTGGTAACCGCCTAGGGCGGTTTGAATTGCATGTTGACACGGTACATTCGCACACATCCGCATGGATGAAAGAATGGTTAACCCTTCAATATATTCTCGAGCAGCGAGCTTATTGCCACTAACGATCAACCACCCCGCGCGAAATCCTGCTACGCGATAATTTTTCGAAAGTCCACTAAACGTACAAATGACTAGATCATCAGCCATCGCAGCAATACAGTGGTGCTGTGCGTCATCATAGAGAATCTTGTCGTAGATTTCGTCACTGAAAATGACCAAGTTGTATTTGCGAGCCAATGCAATGATTTCGCTCAAAAGCTCTTTACTGTAAACCGCACCAGTAGGATTATTTGGATTAATAAGCACTATGGCCTTGGTGCGCTCAGTGAGCTTGCTTTCGATATCAACAAGGTCAGGGAACCAATCTTGGGCTTCATCACAGCGATAATGTACAGGTGTACCTGATGACAAGCTAACTGCGGCTGTCCATAAGGGATAATCGGGCGCTGGCAACAGCACTTCATCGCCGGTATTTAGTAGGGCTTGCATAGACATCATGATCATTTCACTGACGCCATTCCCAATAAAAACGTCCTCAATTGCTGTGTTTTTCACGCCTTTGGATTGGTAGTACTGCATGACAGCCACTCGGGCCGCATAAATACCGGTGGAGTCAGAGTAACCTTGTGCATTGGGTAAATTACGGATGACGTCCTTTAGAATATCGTCGGGCGCTTCGAAACCAAACGGGGCAGGGTTGCCAATATTCAACTTAAGGATCCGATGTCCTTCATCTTCCAACTTGCGCGCCCGCTCGGCGATCGGACCACGAATGTCATAACAGACATTATCTAACTTCCGCGATTTGCCAACTTTATTCATTAAACTGCCACCTTGAACCAAGGCATCTAGGGTAATACAGGCGGGTAGTTGCTGTTAAGCGATTATTCGGTATCGACGGTAAAAAAACGTTACATTTTCTTGCTTGTATAGTTTTTGTGCAGCACTACACTGTAACTTGGGCACGGTTATTGAGGTTGAAGTATGCCATTACCACTGGTTTGGCTCGGAGCTGGCGCCGCGGCATTGTTAGCGGGCTCAAAGATTAGTCGGGAAATGCAAAAGTCACAGGGGCATATCAATCACTTCCCCGGTGAATGCGCTGTGCCAGTGGCTCCGGCTAATGGCGCAGTAGTGTGCTGTGGTATCTATGAACTATTTCAACACACAGGTATTTGGGTTGACGGCCAAATTGTCGAATTACGCGGCAATGGTCTGATCCGTGCGATCTCACCTGAGCGTTTTTTGCACGAGCGCAGCGGCAACCGCATATACGTCGCCTGTAATCAATCCCACCAGCCGTTTGCCTCTGATGACGCTGCGCAGCGCGCGCTATCCCGAGTGTTCGACTATTCTGAATACGATCTACTGGAGAATAACTGTCACCGCTTTACCTGTGCTTGTGTGGTAGGCGTCGACCATCCCGTTACTCGTTTTGCCGACCTTAATCGCATTTTGAGCGAACAATACGGTTCTGCGCTGTATTGGCAGCCTGCAACATACTAAAGCCAAAAATAGACTTCATACTTACCAATTTTAGCTAGATTCAGAGGCTAAATTAATATCGATTGTCGTTATGCATCGGCATGGTTCTAATCGCTAAAAAAATAGGCTAGCACATAGCAAATCATTGAATGTTAACTATACTTTGTAAAAAAGATGTGAACTAAACTGAGGTTTTAGTGCGTATCTTTTATTAGTGCCAGTGATCAACAGTGATCCTGCTTACACTGTTAGATAGCATTCATAAGGAATCTACTATGTCGCAACACTTTAAAGAAACCCCGCAGAACGCCATTACCGAGAGCAAGATTGCGCGAGTTATTCCGTGCAAAGAACTCGATGTTGGTGACCCGATAAAATGGTTATCGCTAGGGTTAAGAGATTTCTTTAGAACACCAGGTCTAAGCGTGTTTTATGGTGTTTTATTTGCGCTCATACCGTGGTTTATCGCCTATTTAGTGCAATTAACCGGTTGGCACTTAGTGATTTTACCGGCGATTGTGTGCTTTATGTTGATTGGCCCTTTCCTTGCCGCTGGTCTTTACGATGTGAGCTGGGAGTTGGAAAAAGGGCATAAACCTTCATTGCGTCATTCATTGCGCGCAATCACACGAAATGCGGTCAATGAATGGGGCTTTGGGATTTTACTCATGGTGCTAATGATCTTTTGGTTACGTGTGGCAGCATTAATTCACGCGCTGTATCCGTCTTATCTCGACCCAACATTAGAGAACTTGCTGCCGTTTTTGGCGCTTGGTACCGTGGTTGGCGCCGGATTTACCATGCTGGTGTTTTTCATTAGTGCATTTACTCAGCCTATATTGATGGAACGTAAAGTCGATATTGCTACTGCTGTACTGACCAGTATGAATGCAGTTTGGGTGAATAAAGTTCCCATGTTTATTTGGGGCGGAATTATCTTTTCTGCCGTTGCTTTAGGCTTTGTGACTGGTTTCGTCGGGTTCATTTTCCTAATGCCGCTCATTGGTTATGCCAGTTGGCATGCCTATATTGACGCTATAGAAACAAAAGTAGAACGTAAATACGAATAACCTAATTTTTTAGCGATTTAATAAAGAAAAACCCCTGCATACAAGAAGTGAAGGCCTGAGTGCGATAGTCTATCGCACTCAGGCCTTTTATGTTACGCGGTAACCCAACGGCCGACCCACTGACGGCACTGTCGCCACAATTTTGCGTAGTGGAAACGCATCTTCAGCAGCAGTACATACGCAAGCGGAACCAATACCAAGCTGGTGAGCGTTGAGAATATCAGGCCTCCAATGATTGCGATGGCCATTGGTGAATAGGGCGGTCCATCACCACCAATCCGCGTTGTTCCCATCGCTAGAGGCACCAGACCCAATACGGTCGTTGCTACAGTCATCAGGATCGGTCTAACTCGCGAGCTACAGCCTTCGACTACCGCATCAATTAAGCTTGCTCCTTGGTTAATGAGCTGGTTTATCCTATCCACCAATACAATGCCGTTGTTGACGACAATTCCCATAAGGATCAGCATGCCAATCATACCCATCACCGACATCGGTGTACCGGTGAAGAAGAACGCCCAAAATACACCTGTGAATGAAAACAATAGTGAGGTAATGACCGCTGTAGGTAGCAGCAGAGACTCAAACAGAGCTGCCATAACCACGTAGATCATGCATACAGCCAAAAGCATATTCATTTGCATCACCGCTGCTGCTTCGTCTTGGCGGTTAAAGCTGCCATCAAAGGTCCATTGATAACCGGTAGGAAACTCTAGATGAGACATAACACTGGTGATCCGCTCGCGCGCCTGCTCGAGAGTTAACCCTTCATCAAGATTAGCACCAATCGTAATGGCCGTTTGCCGGTAGCTACGGCTAATTTGCGACTGTTGGCGCTGCACGGTAATATCAGCGACCTGATCCAAGGTAACCTGTTGAGTACCATTTCGACGGATCACTAAACCTTTCAGTTTCGCCAACGAACTTTGTAAGTCTTCGCCGTACATCATGCGGATATCTATCTCACCCGATGGGTCATGGCGGAAAGTGCGCAGTGGCGACCCTCGCAGAGCGGTACCCACGATATCAGCGACATCTGCAGTACTTAGTCCTGCTTTAAAGGCTTGATCGCGGTCCACTCTAACTTGTAGTTCTTCACGCATCGAGCCGGTATCAGCTCGCACGTCAGATAGTCCGTCAATCGATGCAAGTACCGGAACTACTTGTTCAGAAAGCGAGAGGAGGCGCTCGGAAGACTCTCCCAATAACGTTAGTCTGACCCCACCACCATTGTCGGTATCCCATTGGAATGAGGGGCGAGCACGCACGAATGAAGGCATTTCATCTCTGATCATTTTCTTTAAATCAGCAACGGAGATTGGTAAATCCTCATTCAGGGTGATACCCGATACGGCATGCCCCGGATTATAGTAGGTATAGACTTGTTTAATATGGAAGCGCTCTTGATTGGCATACAAGTACTCTTCCATTTTATTCACTGTTTTCTCAACCTCTTCAAGGCGGTAATTGGTTTGCATATGATAATTCAACCAAATACGCTCTTGATTATTGTTACCATCGCCATCTTGGGTGACAAACTGCATTGGAATCGCTGTACTGACTAAAATCATCACGGCAATCAATGAGGCTTTACCTGGATTGCCCAAGGTCCATTGCAGGCTCTTACGATAAAATGCCAGTGCTTTACCAGAACCTTGCTGTGTAGGCTTTTTCGCTGGCTGCTTTATTTTACTAGCCAGTAACGGGATCAAGGTTTGTGCGATCAACAGAGAGGCAAATAAGGAAATACAAATCGCAATCGCGACGTGCTCTAAGAACACGGTAACGTCAATTTTAACGCCCACAATATTGGGTAAAAAGACGATTGCAGTTGTGGCTGTGCCGGCAATGACAGCTAGGCTTACTTTACCCACGCCTTTTTCTGTGGCTTTATTAGTATCTTTCTCAGTTTCTTTTTCTTGAAAAATACTCTCTGTCACCACTACGGCGTTATCAACAAGCATACCGACCGCTAACATCAACCCCATCAGCGATAGAATATTCAGTGAATAACCAAACAAATACATCATGCCAAGCGTTATGCAAATAGAGAAGGGGACCGACAATACGACAACCAATGTCGTGGTAATTTGCCGCAAGAACACAAACAAGATTGCGATGGATAAAGCGGCTCCCAGTAGCCCAGCGGCAATCAAATCACTGAGTGATTCGGTTACGCTTGCAGCAATGTCATCCATAACAAAAAGACTTATACCATTGAATGCAGGATCAGTTTTTGCTTGATCAATTACCTGCATGACGCGCTCTGATACTTCAACAAGGTTACTGCCTGATTCTCGATAAATGTTGAAGCCAACCGCGTAGGTGCGGTCCAAATGTCGACCTTCATTGCGCTCAGGTGTCTCGTAGCCAACCGTAGCGATATCGCTCAAACGGACGCTGTTTTGCACCATCAAATCACGAATATCATCGAGACTCCTAAAGTCGCCTTGCGGCATTAATGTGATTTTTTGCCCTTGATCGTAGAAGTAGCCTGCATTAATCGAAAAGTTAGCGTTGCGCAACGCTTCAGATAGTTGATTGGCGTCTACATTTAATGCAGCAACGCGTTCCGGGTCAATGCGTACGACAATATGTTTTTTAAGCACACCGTACAGTTCAACTTTAGACACGCCAGGAACACGCTCAATGGGGCGTTTTAGGTTACGATCAAGAAGGTCGTAAGCATTTGATAGGTCGCGCTCACTGGATACCCGTAATTGGAAAATTGGCATATCGTTAGTATTAAATTTAAATACTAGGATCCGGTCCACGTCATTAGGCAATAAATGGCGAATAGCGTCGATTTTTTCGCGCGCCTCGATGCTTTTTGCTTTGATGTTTTCATCCCAAGCAAACTCCATGAAAATCTCAGCGCGATCTTCAAAGCTATTCGCAAACATCCGTTTTATACCCGACATGGTTGCTACTGCTTCTTCCACTGGCCGCGTTATCATGCGCTCGGTTTCTGCTGGTGTTGAGTCACGATAGGGGATTTGAATAACCATTTGCGGAATATCAATTCCAGGGAATTTTTCCAATGGCAGTAAGCGGCCCGCAATCGCTCCAAAAATCAGTAACGTCACGAAAACCATGCATACGGTAACTGGGCGGCGCATGGCGAAACGGGCCAGCGCTGCTCCTGCAACTTCAAACTTATCCATACACTGGCTCCTCAGGCTGAGTTGAACTGGTCAGTTGATCCGCCGACTTTGGCGTAAACTGCTTGCGTTCAAACAGACTGTACATAACGGGGAGTAGAACTAACGTCAGTACAGACGAGAACAACAGGCCAAAAATAACGGTTATTGCCATTGGGGTGCGCACTTCAGCACCTTCACCCATACCTAAAGCCATGGGTAGCAAACCAAGGATTGTAGTCAATGTTGTCATCACAATTGGGCGCAAACGTTGCAACGCTGCAGCTTTGATAGCAGCGGTTTTCTCTTGACCCTCTTCACGCAATTGATTGATCCGATCAATAAGCACTATTGCGTTATTTACGACGATACCAGCGAGCATGATTAAGCCAATAAACACGACCACGCTGACGGTCGTTCCTGTCATCCATAGTCCGTAGATTGATCCAGCTCCTGCTAAAGGAACGGCCATCAAGATAAGAAGCGGTTGGAACAAAGATTCAAACTGACACGCCATGACTAAGTAAACGAGAAACACAGCCAATGCCAATGCGAGTTGCAAACTAGTGAAACTGGCTTGCATATCTTCATTTTGCCCCGCGATACGAGCGGTAATACCTACTGGTAGCTGATATTGATCGACGATCGCTTGAGCCGCAACTACCCCTTGTTTAATATCACCGAAGGCTAGGTTAGCGCTAATAACGGCAACGCGTTGTTGACCAATCCGGGTAATCTCGCTGGGGCCGGTTTCCATGTTTAGGTTAGCTACTGCACTTAATGGTAAAGGCTGTGCTGCGTTCGGGTTAACGATAATGTTGCCAATATCGGTTAAGTTGTCGCGCTGCTGTTCGGCTGTGCGTACTAACACATCAACCTTGCGATCGTCGATGGAAAACTGGGTTGCAATATCACCACCGACTTTAGCTGCAATCAATTGCGCTACCGAGGCCGCGTCTAACCCCAATTGGTTCAGTTGAGAATGATTAAAATCAATCGCTAACTCCGGATTGCCCGGCCGTAACGATGTGTTGATATCGGTAAAGCGCGATTCTGCATTAAACTGCTCAATCAATGCTTGCGCATGCCGTTGCAGTGTCGCTAAATCATAGCCGTTTAATTCAACTTGAATTGGTGCTGCAAAACTAAACAATTCAGGATAAGCAAAATTTGTTGTCACACCCGGTAATTTACTCGCATGCGCTCTGATTGCCTCCATAGCCGCATCAACATCGCTTTGCTCGCTACCAGCAGTCATTACAATGTTTACTTTGCCCCAGTGATCGCCGCCTTGAGATGGTGCGGCTGACACTAAGCTGCCGGTTCCTGCAAGTGAGTAGGTGCGCTCCACAGATGCTAATGATTGCGCAAAGGTAGCTATATTCGTCAAAGTTGCATCGGTTTTCGCCAGTTGGGTACCTGCAGGGAGGTTTATTTCAACAAAAAACTCATTTTGCGCCATGCGTGGGATTAACTCCATACCTAAGCGCGGTACCAGTAGAACTGCGGCAAGTGCCACGCTTACGATTACCGCAAACGTAGCCACACGTGCTTGCAAGGCCATGGAAAGTATATGGGTATACATTGACTGTAAGCCTGTAAAAACCCCATTAAAGAGCATGACAAATGGCTTGAAACACCAATAAAGTCCTTTGCTCAACAAGCGCCAGACAAAAACCAGTGCCACCATAATGGCGCCAGGTATTACAACAAAGCACATCTTACCAACAAGTTTGAAGGGTAGCCCAAGGAACCCAACGATTTTGCGCCATCCGCGTGGCGCGGGTTGTGGTTCTTCAGGGGCTGAGAAATCTTGTTCAAAAGCGATGTTCTTGCCACTGGAACGACTAGCAAGCATCGGGATCAAGGTGAGTGCAACAATTAATGAGGCAAGTAGAGCAAAAGTCACAGTTAAGGCTTGGTCGCGAAACAATTGCCCGGCAATACCTTCAACAAAGACCAGCGGAAAGAAGACTGCCATTGTGGTTAGTGTAGAGGCAGTTATCGCACTGGCGACCTGTTTAGTACCATGTTTTGCTGCATCTTGAGCATTAGCACCTTGCTGCTTTTCACGGTCAATGTTTTCCAGCACGACAATACTATTGTCGACCAACAAACCTATGGCAAGCGCAATACCACCAAGACTCATTATGTTCAGTGATATGTCATTACCGTACATCAGATTAAAAGTGGCAATGATTGAAACAGGTATTGATATTGAAATGATTAAGGTTGGCCAGAACGAGCGTAAGAATAAATAAATGATGACCATGGCCAACAGACCACCAACTAAGCCTGCGGATTTTACGTCGCTAATGGCTTGCGAAATGAATTCACTCTGGTCATAGATTTTATCCAACGAGTAGCTTGCAGGTAATTGTTGTTGAATAGAGCCAAGTGCTTGTTGGATGCGTTCTGCAACGGCAACGCTATTGGCATCACCTTCTTTGTAAATCGCAATTTCACTGCCTTGTAAGCCATTAAAGCGGGTGGCTGAATCCTGTTCTTTGTATGCTTGGCGCACAGTTGCGATATCACTAAGGCGAATATTCCTGCCATTGCGGGTGGCGATAAACAGTTCCGCAATATCGTCGATCGATTCAAATTGATTGACTGTACGCACCAAAAACGCTTGAGCGCCATCATTAATACGGCCACCGGCAGTATTTACGTTTTCACGTTTTAAGCGATCAACAACGGTGCTCAATGGAATGTCTAATTGACTAGCGCGAGTTTGATCCACCTGAATATGAATTTCATCTTCTAAACCACCGCCAATGCGCACACTGGCAACCCCTTCTATAGATTCTAAGCGACGTTTAATTTGTTCTTCCGCGTAGATCCTCAGTTGCTTGAGTTGGTCCGTAGTGGTTTGCTGACCCGCTTGTTGAAATCCGAGGCCAAGCTTAACAATCGGGTCAAGGGTAGGGTTGAAGCGCAACAAACGTGGTTTATCCACGTCTAAGGGAAGTAACAAGACATCCAGTTTTTCGCGCACTTCAAGGCTTGCGAAGTCCATGTCTGTACCCCAGTTAAACTCAATCACGACATCTGATTGCTCTGGTCTCGACGTACTGGTAATTTTGCGGATCCCTTTCACTACACCAATACTTTCTTCAATGGGTTTGGATACTAACTGTTCTACTTCTACCGGCGCCGCACCATCATAGTCAGTTCTAACTGTTAGAGTGGGGTAGGATAATTCGGGTAACAAACTCACTGACAATCGGGATAACGACACCATACCGAAAAGTAATATGGCGAATGTGAACATGCTGATTGCAACTGGGCGTTTTACCGCTAGATCTACAATTTTCATAATCGTTCCTTAATACTTGGTACTTAACCCAAATCGTCAGCAATCACTTCTACAGGTGACTGGTCCTTAAGATTATGATGGCCGGCGGTAACCACTTGTTCATTACCTTCTAGTCCTTCCAAAATTTCGACATATTCTGAATTCTGAAAACCTGTAGTCACAGCGACTTTCTTAGCAATACCATCGGCAATAACAAACACACTGTCTTTATTGTCAATTGACAATAAAGCGCGGCGAGGGATCAGCGTGGTATCGTTGTGGGTGGCGTATTCGAGTTCAACTTCAGCAAACATGCCGGCAAGCAGAATGTTGTCTGGGTTAGGAACCCGCAGAGTAACTTTAAACGTTCCGGTTTTCGCATCGATCACTGGACTGACACGCTCGACAAATGCGTTAACCGCACGGTCACCAATAGCTGCAATAGTCAGTGCCGCGGGTTGATTAACTTTAATGTTGGCTAACTCTTTTTCCGGCAAGTGAACAACACCTTGTAATTCACGCTGTTGCACGATATGGAACATACGTTCACGTTGAAAACTCTCGGTTAAGTTACCTACCTTGGCGTTTCTTTCCGCAATGAAGCCACTGATTGGAGCAACGATAGTGGCTTCTTTCAGATCAAGTTCGGCGATAGCCAGAGAAGCCTTCGCAGATGCATGTTGAGCTGTTAATTTATCGTAGACATCATCACTGACTAGCTTTTGCGAATAAACTTTGTTGATTTTGGCGAGCTCTTTTTCAATACCTTGTAACTCAGCTTGCGCTTTTTGAAGGTTCAATTCGTAACGTTGCGCATCCAAGCGCGCTAAAACTTGACCCTTTTCAACAAAGTCGCCTTCCTCAACATAAATAGCGTCGATGATGCCTGATGCTCGAGCAACTACGAAGGCTTCCTCCTTGGCTTCAAGCACAGCCGTCGTCGCGTAATGTGAGCTGATATCACCAGCTCCAGCATGCGCAGCCTCAACTGGTATGGCAACTACGGTTTCTTCAGCAGTAATATCAGTAGGAGCGCTTGCACCAGCATCACCACAGCCAGTCAGTGGACCTACAGAGAGAGCAATGGCGCACAATAGTGCAGAGGTTTTAAGCGGAGTAAAGAATGTTTTAGCGTTCATAAGTGAGTGTCCATTAGGTTTTACTCACTGTAGAGCATCAGCTATGCCAGTTCTGCAGGTGGAAATAAAATCCAATAAATACAATCACATAGCATTTAATTGGTCAGAGTGGTGAATAACTAAACAAGTAATGGTGGCGATTTTCACTAAATCATGAAAATCACCACTATTATTTGGCTTAAATAACAAAGCTATGCGCTAGGATGCTTAATTTCAAAGCTAGTTGTAATGTTTACTGCACCATCAAGCATGAGCATAACGCTACAATATTTCTCAGCGGATAATTGCACTGCACGTGCAAGCTGTTTTTCTTTAATGTCATTGCCGCTTACTACGTAATGCGCATGAATAGTTTCAAACACGCGCGGAGGATTTGCAGCGCGTTGTGCAGATAACTCGCAGTAGCACTCGTCAATGTCTTGTCGAGCTTTACGTAAAATCTCGACCACATCAACAGACGAACATGCTCCCGCAGCAACCAGGACTGACTCCATCGGTGATATAGCCTGCTTATCACCATCCATGACTACTTCATAACCTGAATCGGTTTTGCCTTTAAAAGAAAGTCCCCCTTGCCAGGTAACCGTTGCTTTCATCCTATTACTCCACTAGTTTAATGCTGTCTTTACTGAGCAAAATTCGTTTCTCTTTATATAGTTTGCCAATAACCTTTTTGTAAGCGCCCTTGCTTACGCCAAAGAGGGCGTAAATTTCCTCTGGGCTACTTTTATCGGTAACGGTTAAAAGACCACCAAAATTTTTCAATTCATCCAATATTTGCTGCTCAAGAGAAATACGCCCTTGTTTACTATCACTGAGCATGGTGATATCGACTTTACCATCACTGCGAATTTGTTTAATAAATGCGTTGATCGTATCTCCCGTGTGGAGCTTTTTGACCGCGTCTGAATGAAACAATAAACCAAGGAAAGTATTATTAATCAGAACTTTATAACCGAGGTCGGTTTTAGCGTAAACAATTGCAGACACTGCCTGTTGCGGTGTGAATTTATCCTGTTCACGTAGCTTTTCTGGATAAAAGTAATGCAATCGAGTGCTTCCCAATACACGTTGACTCTTATCGTCATAATAGACATAGACTAAATACTGCATTCCCTCTGCAATTGGGCGCTCTTGGTCTTTTTTAAGAACGAGTAGATCACGTTCAAGTCCCCAATCAAAGAATGCGCCAAACTCGGTCACGCCCCTTGTGGTCAATAGCGCGATATCACCCACACAAACCTTGGGAATTTGCGTATTAGCAGATAACTGGCCGTTTTCATCTGGGGCAACAAAGACGGTAACTTCATCACCTTCTTTTAACTTTTGCGGAGTGCATACCGTGGGAAGCATTACCTCTTGATCATCTTCTTGGTGTGCTAAAACATATGCAAATGGCATTATGTCAGTAACGGTTAAGCGATTAGTTTTGCCGATCTGGATCATTCTTTAACTGTTTTGAATGTGTCATCATAGTATTGTACGCATAGTCGCAGTAAAGCAGAACTGTATTTAGAGGATATTCATCGATATGCATTTAAATTGTGATCTTGGGGAAGATTATGGTGCGTGGAAAATGCCCGTTGATGAGCAGATCATGCAATATATTGATCAAGCCAATATTGCTTGTGGTTTCCACGCTGGTGATCCCTTAGTTATCAAGCGTACAATTCAGCAAGCATTAGCCCACAAGGTTGCTATTGGCGCACATCCGTCGTATCCAGATCGACTTGGTTTTGGACGTAGAAGCATGAAGGTGGCACACGCGGAACTTGTCGCCATGATCCAATATCAAGTGGCTGCATTACAGTCAATGTGCCGATTAGCGGGAACTGAGCTTACGTATGTTAAACCTCACGGTGCTTTGTACAATGATTTTACGGTGGATGCGAATGTGCGCAGAGCCACTATGGAGGCAGTGAGCGCTTTTGGCACATTGCGCTTAATGGTGCAGGGAACGGGTGGAGAACGACAACAAACTTTCACTCGTGAAAGTCACGAATTTGGACTCTCGCTTATTTTTGAAGGGTTCATTGATCGCCGCTATCAGCCAGACGGAACGCTTACCCCACGGTCACAGCCTGGCGCAGTGTTATCCTTTGATGAAGCGTTAGAGCAGGCTAAGTTGTTAATTGAGCAACATCGGGTCGTAACCAGCAATTCGAAGTCCATAGATGTGCCGGTAACCAGTCTTTGTATTCATGGTGATAATCCAGAAAGTACGGCGCTTGCCAGTGCTGTGCGGCATATGCTCTAGTCATTGGGGGGCACCGTGCTAAACCTAGATGCCAGTTGGAACATTCGTAATTATCAATTTTGCGGCGAAAACGGTTTGCTGTTGTATTTTGCCGGCGCAAGTTTAGCTAAACAAAATACCCATGTTACTCAATGCTTTCACTTCTTAAGCAAAAACGTCCCGGATTGGGTAACAGATTTAGTGCCGAGTTTTGATAGCTTATTGGTGGTTTTCGATACTGCTTATGCTGATCATTATGCAGCGCTGCAGTTACTGTGCAGAACTCAGCAACAAGGCTCAGTCGAAACTACAAAACGGGAGTATCAGGTTGCAGTGAAATACTCTTTGGCACCGGACTATGATCTAACTGAATTGGCAAAATCCCTTAACGTTTTGCCGCAACGTATTGTTGAACTACATTGTGCTCAACCTTTGCGAGTTTATGCAATTGGCTTTGCTCCAGGCTTCGCCTATTTAGGTGAGCTTCCTGACAATCTCCAAGTTAGCCGACGCCCCTCGCCGCGCACTCACGTGCCCGCAGGAGCAGTCGCTATCGCTGACAGTTATTCTGCTGTGTATCCTGCGGTTTCTCCCGGAGGCTGGAATTTACTCGGGCAAGTTGCAGATTTAGCTGAGTTTCAACAGTTAAAACTTCAGGTTGGTGATAGCGTGCAGTTTTATCCAGATAGCATTGAGAGTTAAACGTTCTATGGCCCTGCAAATTACTGAAGTACCGTTGCAAGCGCTATTGATCGATGCTGGCCGCAGGCGTCAACAGCACCTTGGAGCAACCGTCAGCGGCCCAATGGATTGGTTCGCCTTCGAGGTTAATCGATGCCTACTTAGATTACCCCATAAAACAACTCAGATTGAGTTGCATCAGGGCAGATTTAGCGCCATTGTCACCTCCGATACTTGGATTTGCGCAGCAGGTAAAGAAGCCTCATTAACAATAAACCAACAGCCTAGTGCTTGCCTGCAAGCGCATAGGGTCAAACAAGGTGATGTTATCACTGTGGAATCCCCGACACGTATCGCTTATTTCGCCCTTTCTGGCGTTATTAAGTGTTGCTTTGCGTATGGTAGCCAGTCATGTGTGGTGCGAGAACACGCGGGCGGAATTGATGGTAGTGGAAGTGCATTGGCGGTGGGAGACGAATTGCATTGGCAGGCACTCAAAACCAGTCCAAATCCACTTGAACCGTTGAAGTTAGGACGGTTACAACAATTATGTCAACAAATCTATGCTAAGCGGTCTATTGGGGTCACCGCTGGACCCCAAAGAAACCGATTTTCACGCTGTGAATGGTTACGTTTTTTAACCGGTGAGTATGCGGTAAGTGGACAACGTAGCCGCATGGGATATCGTATAAGCGGGCCCCTAATCTGCGCTAGCAATTATGCCATGCGGTCTGAGCCACTTATTATGGGGACGATCCAAGTACCGGCTGATGGTCAACCCATAGTTATGATGGCTGATCATCAAACCCTGGGCGGTTACCCGAAAATAGCGCAAATTGTGCGCAGTGATTTACCGTTAGTGGCGCAATCTGCAACTAACGAGTCGATTTCTTTCACCGAGGTCGATCCGGCAATTGCATCTTTTAATTATCACCGTATATTGAATCAGCTAGCGGAAATCACCGCCCCGAACTAACAACAACCTTAAATAAATTGAGAGCCTGCATGAGTATTGCCTATTTAAATGGAACTTATTTACCCCTGGAAGACGCGCGAATATCTCCTTTAGACCGCGGGTTTTTATTTGGTGACGGGATTTATGAGGTGATCCCTAGTTATGCCGGCAGGATTGTAGGTGGTCGTTTGCACAAGGAGCGTTTGGAAAACGGATTAGAAGCGATTGGAATAACCGTTTCAGCACCTGATAATGAGTGGCTAACGATAGTTCAGTCGCTATTGGAAAAGAACCAAAATACGTTCCCGTCTGGCAACATTGGTGTATACCTGCACGTCAGTCGTGGAGCGGATATTAAACGTTTTCACGCCTATCCAGCGAACGTAACACCAACGGTTTTTGCTTTTGCATTTGAAATTGCAGCATCAAAGCCGGCTGATAGAACCCAGACGCAAGGGCTTAAGGTGATGCTGCAAGAAGATTTACGCTGGCGCCGCTGTCACATCAAATCTACTTCACTGTTAGGCAATGTTATGCATTTTCAGCAAAGTCAGGAAGGCGGCGTTAACGAAACAATATTGTTTAATCAACAGGGATATATCACCGAAGCTAGTGTATGCAATGTGTTTGCTGTAATAAATAATGAAGTCGTTACCCCTCCGCTAGATAACCAACTTTTGCCGGGGATCACGCGTCATTTGGTTATCACCAGTTTAACAGCAGAGGGTATTCAGGTGCATGAACGGCCTATCCAGCGTGACGAGTTACTCAATGCCAGTGAAGTTTGGTTAACCAGCTCAAGCAAAGAAATTGCGCCTGTAATTGAAATTGAGGGGAAACCTGTCGGTAATGGCAAGGTTGGAGGTATGTGGGAGCGCGCGTTAACATGCTATCACGCCCACAAGTTCGCTTTATAGTTTAGTCGCTACTGGAGTCACAATTAGGGTCATTGCACTCACCATACAGGTATAGACTGTGGTGGGTGAGGGACATATTATTCTGTTTAGCGACTTCTTCTTGGCGTTTTTCAATGATGTCGTCTTCAAATTCCACCACTTTTCCACACCGTAGGCAAACTAGATGGTCGTGGTGTTTCTTGTGACTGATTTCAAATACCGACTTACCGCCTTCGAAATGATGGCGGTTTAAAATACCTGCATCGTCGAATTGGTTAAGTACCCGGTAGACGGTTGCTAATCCAATCTCTTCACCTTGTTCGATCAGGATCTTGTATACGTCCTCTGCACTGATGTGCTGATTATCGGGCCCTTGCAGAATTTCTAAGATCTTTAAGCGCGGTAAGGTGACTTTCAATCCAGCTTTTTTCAGTTCTTTATTTTGATCCATCGTTCTTTTTTTGCGCTTTTGAATGAGCGTCATTATAGGGGAGTTATCAAGTTTTAAAAGTATTAAACGATAAATTGATAGGTAGACATTTTTTATGCGGTTGAAAATGAATGAACTACACTAAAGGAAGATGCTTAGACTGGTACGATGACAATTGCATAGCAATGTCAATTATGTAACGCTTGGCGCAGTAAGTTGCCTGAATAATAAATAGAATATTGCACAATGAAGTTAACGGTTATTCATAAAATTGTACTGGGTTTCCTAGCCTTGGGGATCTTGTTGTTGCTTACTAGTTTTCTGAGCTATTTAGGGCTATTGGATATCAGTCGGTCAGCTGAATCTGTGGTCAAAGAAAAAATGCCCGTACAGGCTAAAGTAATTGAGATCCAAGCGAGTACGCTTAAGTTAGCGAATATTACCACTAATGCCTTCCATGAAAGCTCCCTTGCGGCATTGGCGCAGAATAATAATACGTTTGTGCAAAGCAAATCACAGTTTGATTCAGTTTTCACAGAGCTCACGGCACTTTTGAGTGATAGCGAGGCACAGTCCTTAGCCGCCAACTCAACTTTCTTGCAACACAGCGAACATATGTATGAAGCGCGTAGTCGGCATTTGCAGTTGCGTAACGAGATTGTTGCCCTTGGCGATGAAGTATTAGCCTATGCTGACGAAGCGAGCGCACTTATGCTCGATTTGTCCTATTTAAGTGGCAATGATCCTGGCTTACCGACGCTGATTGGTGCTGGTACTGGTATTGACAACAAACTTGCGACAATGCTTGGAGCGATTAAGGAGTTGGTGAATTCGAACGACCCTGAAGTCAGTGAGCGGATCATTGGGGATCTTGAATATTCAATTAGCAATATTCAAGTGGACAAGGATTATATCAATCGCTTAGCTGAGACGATTGATGACGAAGGGCTAGTGGAACTGTTTAATGAACAGTTTGAAAGTTTGAAGCCCGCGTTGGAAGGTGAAGATGGCTTATTTGCTAAGCAGCGTGAAAAATTGGCAGCAATCGCTGAAGCGCAAAAGGCCTTTGACGACGCTCGCAGTGCGCTGGATAAAGGGTTATTGAGCATTGAAGCATTATTTGCGGATATCAACTCGGATACGTTACGTGGACAGAATGATATTCTTGATAATGTAGGATTTAATGTAACTAAGAGTGTGGTTATCAGCCTTGTTGGATTAGGCGCAGTCATTGTTTTAGCTGTGTTAGCGACGCGCAGTATTTCAGTACCACTGAAGAACATCAATATTGGCTTGAATAAACTTATCGAGGGCGACTTAACCACTAAACTTGATGACGCGGGGCACAGTGAGTTCGATAAATTAGCCAGTAAGGTGAATGAGCTTTCTGGTAGTCTGCGTACTTTGGTGGGAAACATTTTGGAACAAGAGGTGGCACTGGACGATGTCACCCGACGCAGCAGTGAAATGTCACGCCAAAGCCTCAAACAAGTTGATCAGCAACGCAGCAAAATCCAGGCGACCAGTCATAATACAGCGGAAGTCAGGCATAAAAGCCAAAGCAATTTGCTGCAAGTCGAAGATTCACTAACGCAACTTAAGATGGCCAGTGAACAGAGCCACAGAGTGATTAAATTGTTGGATGAGAGTCGTCAGCAAGTAACATCGCAGGCACAACAAGCAGAGCAGTCTGAACGTATCATTGCCCGCTTAGACGAAAATAGTCGCAATATTGGAAGTATTCTGGATGTGATCAAAACGATTGCTGAACAAACGAATTTGCTCGCTTTGAATGCGGCAATTGAGGCCGCTCGTGCTGGCGAACAAGGGCGAGGGTTCGCTGTTGTGGCCGATGAAGTAAGAACGCTTGCTAATCGGACACATGATTCTACAGAAGAGATTGAAAAAATGATTGGCTCGCTGCAAGAAGATGCTAATCAAGCGGTTAAAGCCATCAGTGAGGGCAAAAATCGGGCAAACGAAAGTGTACAGGTTACTCAGTTGGTTAACGAGCAGGTCGGTGAAATAACCCGCTTAGTAATGCAAGTAGCTAAAATCAATGACCAAATTGTTAGTGATACCAAAGAGCAAGATGTATTGCTCGAACAGGCAGCAATGAGCTTGGAAGAAATCGTTAAGCTTGCTGAACAAGCCGCAGCGAGTACGCACAAATCCTCAGAAGTGACAGGTGAGATAGAAGCGCAAATGAATAGCCTGAAACAGGCGGTAGAACAATTTAAGGTTTAGCTGCCTCAATCAATTCCTTTTCGTCATTGCGAAGAGCTGGATTGATAGATAAATACCTTTTTCAACAAAGCCCACACAAGTGGGCTTTTTTGATTATGGGCTTTAGGGTTAGCTATGCAGTAAAAGTAGGATAAACGAGTTAAGCTAATTCTGCTAAACACAATTCATCATGCAACTGTTTACACCAGGCTTTCACGCGCTGCTCAGTCAGTTCTGGCTGACGATCCTCATCGATGCCTAGGCCCACAAAGTGATCGTCATCTGCCATGCCCTTTGAGGCCTCAAAGTCATAACCTTCAGTTGGCCATTGGCCGACTAAGATTGCGCCTTTCGGTTCGACAATGTCACGGATCATACCCATAGCATCAAGGAAGTACTCTGCGTAATCCTCTTGATCACCACAGCCAAAGATCGCAACTAACTTATCTTCGAAATCTATTTCTTCTAATTCTGGGAAAAAATCATCCCAGTCACATTGGGGCTCGCCATAATACCAGGTAGGTATACCAAAAATGAGCAGGTCATATTCTGCGATCTGTTCTTTGGTACTTTTGGCGATGTCTTTAACATCGATCAATTGCTTACCCAGTTCTTTCTGGATCATCTTGGCAACGTGCTCTGTGTTGCCGGTATCGCTGCCAAAAAATAGGCCAACGCTTGCCATTTACTTCACCTCAGATTTAAAACAATACTTAACCCGATACGCCGTTACTGGTAAAAAAGATTTGAATAATCCCTTTAGCCATAAAGCCGACAGCGCCGAAAAATAAAACCGCATACACAACATAGCGACCCACCTTCGGGACATCATTTTTAGATAACACATCGTGCACGGCATAAGCCATCAAAAGGAACAAGGCCAGCAACGAAATATTTAACACAATGGCTTCTATGAGCTCGTAGTTTTCTGCAATCATTCGGTGCAAAAAGCGTATTGGGTGAATTTGCGCGTGAATATACCAGAAACTTAACTCTGGATGAATCCCGCAAACGGGTTATTTAACTATTGGCTTGTATGAAGTCGTTGACGATTTTGTTAAACGCCGTGGGCTTTTCAGCGTGTAACCAGTGTCCCGTGCCTTGAATAACCTTGGCGCTAACTTTTGGGAATAAACTGCGGATAACAGTTTGATGGTCGGGCGCGACATAATCTGAGTCACCACCGATGATAAACAAAACGGGATTGTTAAAAGTCTCGTTAACCTCAGGCCAGTCGATCAGTGTTGGGTAACTGGCAATAATTTCATCGACATTAAACCGCCAGCGCCATTCATCTTCATGTTGGTATAAGCTTTTTAATAAAAACTGTTGAGTAGGCGGCTCTTTTACGTGCTCACCGAGTTGCTTAAGTGCTTCGCGGCGTGTGCTTATTGCTGTTAAATCAACATTACGCAATCCCTCAAATACCGCTTGGTGCCGGTGCGGGTAGGCCACAGGAGCGATATCAGCGACAATCAGAGACTCGACTCTGTCTTGATAATGCAGGGCCAGATGCATTGCTGCCTTTCCCCCTAATGAATGACCTAGAAAATGCGCAGACGGTAACTCTAGTTCGTCTAACATTGCGGCTAAGGCCGCGCTGAGAGTAGCATAATCCAGATCATCTACTTTGGCAGATAAGCCATGGTTGGGTAAATCGACCAATACGCAATTTGCGTGGTCCTGCAGACCTCTAGCAACGCTATTGAGGTTATCGAGGCTACCAAATAAACCATGGATCAGTACTACCCACGTAGTGCTGGAAGGATTTTGACTGTTTCTTATTTGGTAATTAAGCATAACACTATCAATTAGGGTTTAGCGTGTATTAAACTCACGTTACATATTTGGGTAATTCGGGCCACCGGCACCCTCTGGCACTACCCAACGAATATTTTGCGACGGATCCTTGATGTCACAGGTTTTACAATGCACACAGTTTTGTGCGTTGATTTGGAACTTGTTGTCTCCATTGTCATCTTTTACTACCTCGTAAACTCCAGCAGGGCAGTAACGCTGTGCAGGCTCATCAAACTTGGCTAAGTTAACCTGAATAGGGATTGCTGCGTCTTTCAATTGCAAATGACAGGGCTGATCTTCTTCATGGTTGGTATTTGATAAAAATACCGATGATAATTTATCGAAGCTAAGGACGCCGTCAGGTTTTGGGTAGTCAATCTTGTTCGCATCGGCGGCCGGCCGCATTTGCGCATAATCTTGGCTATCGTCCGTTAAATTCACAAAAATCTTGCCACCAAAAATATTTTGGTCGAGGGTGTTAAAAACACCTCCCCAGAAGGTACCGTAGTTGTGGATAGCGGGACCAAAATTACGTGATCGATAGAGCTCGTCATACAACCAGCTTTGCTCAAAATGCTGAGTGAAATCACTGAGTTCTGTATGAGCCTGATCAGCTTTTAGCGCCGCAACAATGGTTTCCGCGGCGAGCATGCCCGATTTCATTGCCGTGTGGTTACCTTTAATTTTAGCAAAATTTAACGTGCCAGCCTCACACCCAACGAGGAGTCCGCCAGGAAACGTCATTTTAGGTAAACTGTTGTAACCACCTTTTGCAATGGCTCTGGCACCATATGAAACTCGCTTGCCATCCTTTAAGTATTGGGCAACGACTGGGTGATGCTTAAGGCGTTGGAATTCATCGAAAGGGCTTAAGTGTGGATTGCTGTAATTCAGATCAACAATCAAGCCAACTAAAATCTGATTATTTTCCGCGTGGTATAGATAACTGCCGCCGGTAGCGTCATTAAGGGGCCATCCCGCGGTGTGTACCACCAAGCCTTCCTGGTGATTGTCAGCCGGAACATCCCAAATCTCTTTGAAACCAATGGCATAGTGTTGTGGTGAGGCGTTTTTATCGAGATCGAATTTAGCGATTAACTCTTTGCCAAGATGGCCACGACAGCCTTCAGCAAATACGGTGTACTTTGCGCGTAGCTCCATACCAGGCATGTAACCATCTTTTTGTTCGCCATTTTCACCCACTCCCATGTCGCCCGTGATCACACCGCCGACACTGCCATCTTCGTTATAAAGCACTTCAGCGGCAGCAAAGCCGGGAAAAACTTCAACTCCAAGTTGTTCGGCTTGCTCTGCCAACCAGCGGCACACGTTGCCCATACTAACGATGTAATTACCCTGATTATGCATGGTTTTTGGTGTCACCATGTTGGGCAGGCGAGAGGCTTTTTCTTCACTTTTGAGTAAATAAATGTGGTCTTCCGTCACCGGAGTATTCAAAGGTGCGCCACGTTCCTTCCAGTCAGGAAAAAGCTCGTTTAGTGCACGTGGTTCAAATACGGCTCCTGAGAGAATATGTGCGCCGACTTCACTGCCTTTTTCTACCACGCAGACCAGTAGCTCTTGTTCAGCTTCTTGCGCTAATTGCATGATCCGACAAGCCGCAGAAAGCCCTGCTGGGCCAGCACCGACTACTACTACATCAAACTCCATCGATTCTCTTTCCACGACGCACTCCTTAAAGATATGGGCGTTAAATATTCACAGTTACACGACCTGTTTATGTTAGTCTCAAAGGCCTTTATAGTGAATTATTGATTAAACAAATAATTTGCGTTGTTAAAAACAGGTAAATTACGCACTGCGTTGCAGGGTAAATGCGGTTGACGTTTACGTCAACAGTAAGTACATTGACGCCAATTTTCATTCCTGCATGCGTCTACTACGAAGCAGGGCACGTGTTAGCCCATCTATCGAGGTGAAAATGAAAGTATTAGTAGCGGTAAAACGCGCTATCGATTACAACGTCAAAGTTCGGGTTAAGCCCGATAATAGCGCGGTGGACCTAACCAACGCGAAGATGTCTATCAATCCATTCTGTGAAATTGCCGTTGAAGAGGCTGTCCGACTGAAAGAGAAGGGCGTAGCTTCTGAAATTGTGGTCGTATCGATTGGTGATAAAGCTTGTCAGGAGCAAATTAGGACAGCACTTGCATTAGGTGCAGATCGCGGCATCCAAATTGAGACTGCTGAATCTTTGGATTCACTGCAGGTCGCTAAACTACTGCAAAAAGTTGTAGAAAAAGAAGCTCCACAGCTGGTTATTTTAGGTAAGCAGTCCATCGATTCAGATAATAACCAAACCGGGCAAATGCTGGCAGCATTAACCAGTATGCCACAGGGCACTTTCGCGTCAGAGGTGGCTATCGATGGTGATAAGGTGAGTGTTACGCGTGAAATTGATGGCGGCTTGCAAACAGTGAAGCTAGCGCTACCAGCGGTAGTTACTACTGATCTGCGTCTTAACGAACCACGCTATGCGTCATTGCCTAACATTATGAAGGCAAAACGCAAGCCGCTGGATGTTATTAATGCTGATGAGCTAGGAGTGAATTTGCAATCCAATGTTAAGACCTTAAAGGTAACTCCGCCACCGGTGCGAGAAGGTGGCGTTAAAGTGGCAGACGTTGCAGAACTTGTCGACAAACTAAAGAACGAAGCAAAGGTGATCTCATGAGTATTCTTGTATATGCAGAACACGATAACCAAAGCCTAAAGACAGAGACTCACAAGCTCGTTCATGCCGCAAGTAAGCTTGGTGACGCTATTGAAATTTTGGTGGTCGGTGCGAATTGTCAGGGTGTTGCCGATGAAGCTGCCAAAATTACTGGAGTTGCTAAAGTTCATTTAGCTGATAACGCAGCCTATGAACATCAACTCGCTGAAAACGTTGCTGATTTGGTGGTTAAGTTAGCTGCTGGTTACACACACATCATTGCGGCTGCCACCACTACCGGTAAGAATTTCATGCCGCGTGTTGCTGCACTTCTGGATGTGGCTCAAATTTCTGATGTTATCGATATTGAATCGGCAGATACATTTGTGCGTCCTATATACGCGGGTAACGCTATCGCTACCGTGCAATCAAGTGATACGGTTAAAGTTGTTACTGTGCGTGCGTCTGCTTTTGATGCGGCGGGTACTGAAGGTTCAGCGAGTGTTACTGCAGTTGAAGAAGTTGTAGAACTATCCAACTCTGAATTTGTGTCAGCCGAACTAACTGAGTCTGAGCGACCAGAATTAACTGCTGCTGATGTGGTTATTTCTGGTGGCCGAGGTATGCAGAATGGCGATAACTTTGCATTGCTCAATGGCATCGCAGATAAACTCGGCGCGGCTATTGGGGCTTCACGTGCAGCAGTTGATGCCGGTTTTGTTCCTAACGACATGCAGGTAGGTCAGACTGGTAAAATTGTAGCGCCTCAATTGTATATTGCGGTAGGTATTTCTGGTGCGATTCAGCATCTTGCAGGGATGAAGGATTCAAAAGTTATTGTTGCGATCAACAAAGACGAAGAAGCGCCGATTTTCCAAGTAGCTGATTATGGCTTGGTAGGCGATCTTTTTGAGGTATTGCCAGAGCTTGAACAAGCCTTGTAAAAGCGAGCATCTCTAAGTGATAAAGGCGGCTTGATTAGGCCGCCTTTTTATTAATTACACTTCTACCACGGAGTTCTCATCAAACCCGTACTGTGTTGGTACGTATCCATCTGCTTGCCAATCATTTTCCCATTCCGCATCGTTGAGTAAATACCTAAACTGATGAGCTTTATTTGCTTCCAAATTGAGTGTTTGAGTAAAACTTCCATCTTTAAGTTTTTTCATTGGAGCTACACTCGTATCCCAATCATTAAATTCACCCACCAATCGAACTGTATCAGCGGCTTTTGCTTCTTCCTTGGCAATTTTGAAAGTCACTTTACAAACAGGTTTTGATTTAAGGTATTGCTTCTTTAGACTCATGATTTTTATCCTATCGGCTATCTGTAATTTAATTACAAAATACGAGCAAAAAATGAGCAAAACAAGGTTTTTTTAGTTAAATTTTAGTGAAATTAATGTTGGTGAATTTCACATTTGGGGGGTTATGAACTTTTTATTAACTTTTTTGTAATAAATACCATTCGGCGTTGACTATGTTACAAGTGCACAGTCCTACAACACCGCTTTTATCCGTGTAAATAAGCCAAGGATTACTGCAACAATTTGAAATAATTATTAACAAACTAAATTAAACTTAGGTCAAGTAACTGCGGTAAACTACACGTGTGACCACACATAAGGATAAAAATGAGTTCTTCACTTCGTAAAACCGGGATCCCGATTATCATCATTATCATCGCAGTTGTTGTTGCCGGCGGTATGGTAATGTCACGTAAACCTCCTGAGAAAAAGCCCGTCGAGGTTCAGGCGTTATTGGTTGATGCTCAACCAATCCAATTCGAGAATGTAACCTTTGAAGTGTTGACGCAAGGAAATGTCGTACCTAAGAACCAAACCGCGTTAACTGCGCAGGTTTCTGGCAAAGTGGTGAATATTGCTGAGAATTTTGTTGAAGGTGGCTTTTTCCGTCAAGGTGATGTGTTAGTTGAATTAGAGTCTGATGACTTTGTTACTGACGTCAAGTTAGCTGAAGCAGAGCTCGCACGCAGTCAAGCAGCGTTGCAAGAAGAAATAGCGCGTGGTCGGGTTGCTGAACAAGAATGGCGTTCAGTTAATAAAACTACGCCGCCAGAACTTGGTTTAAGAAAACCGCAACTTGCGCGTGAACAAGCCAACGTGAAAGCTGCAGAAGCGCAGCTAGAGCGAGCTAAGCGCAACTTGGCAAGAACTCAAATACGTGCGCCATATGCTGGTATGGTAGTTTCGCGCAATGTGGATTTGGGTCAATTCATTACCACCGCAGCAAATTTGGGCGAGATATATTCCACTGACACCGCTGAAGTGCGTTTACCACTGACAGATAGTGATCTGGCGTTCATCGATTTAAACAATCATCAAATTTCAGCAACTTTGTCAGCCGTTGTGGCCGGCAAGATGACTACATGGCAAGGTAAAGTAGTGCGCAGCGAGGGCGTTTTGGATCAACGTTCACGAGTTGTTTATGCAATTGTGCAGATTGATGATCCGTATTTGGTCAAGGGGGAACGCAATGGTTTGCCCATTCGGTTTGGTCAATTTGTTAATGCTTCAATAAGTGGGAACTCCGCCGAAAACCTTGTAGTTTTGCCGCGCCATACACTGCGTCTTGATGGCACTGTCGTTGTAATAACTCCAGAACGAGAGTTAGCGATTCGGAATGTCGAGGTAATGCGGGCAGATGAAGAGCATGTTTACATAAGTGGTGGTCTGCAAGCATCTGATTTGGTCGCTTATAGTGCCATCCCTAATCCATACGATGGAATGCCGGTAAGACTTTCTGGAGAAGAGGACGAACCGTCAAAGTCCGAACAAGATATCAGTGAAGACAGTGACGCGATAGCCAAACGAGGTGATGAATAATGTCACGTATAGATACACATTCAGGTGTAATCGCTTGGTTCGCGCGCAATAGCGTTGCCGCGAACCTACTCATGTTTATCTTGATTGTCGGCGGTTTTTTTGGCGCTTACGCAATCCAAAAGCAGGTTTTTCCAAATTTTGAGTTAAACATTGTACAAGTTCGTGTGCCTTATCTTGGTGCTGCGCCGCAAGAGGTTGAAGAGGGGGTAATCCTCAAAATTGAAGAGGCTATAAAAGACCTCGACGGTATCAAAAAGATCACGTCTACAGCAACCGAGGGCATGGCAAACGTCAATATTGAGGTAGAGGACGAGTACGATACTCAGATTTTACTGGATGAAGTCAAAGCCCAAGTTGACGCAATCCCCAGTTTCCCGGCAAATACTGAAAAGCCAGTGGTCTATCGTCTAAAAGCGCAGCAAGACGTTATTTGGGTATCGGTTTATGGCGACGCGAATGAACGAGAGCTCAAAGAATTTGCCAAAGATTTACGTGATCAAATTGCTAACTTACCTGGTATCTCAAACGTTCAGGTTGTTGGCGATCGCGATTACGAAATTGCGATTGAATTGTCAGAGCAACGCTTACAAGAATACCAACTTACTTTTAGTGATGTTGTAACAGCAGTGCGACAGTCTTCCATTGATTTGCCAGGTGGTGCAATTAAGTCAGAAAATGGCGATATTTTATTGCGCACTAATGGTCAGGCTTATAACGGTTGGGATTTTGCCCAAATCGTTTTATCCACACGAGCAGATGGTACACGGTTGCTGCTTGGCGATATTGCCACTATTGACGATGGTTTTGTGGAAAATAATCAGTATGCGTTATTTGATGGCAAACCAGCGGTCAGCATTCGTGTGCGCGCGGTGGGTGAACAAAATGCATTACAAATCTCAGAAGAAGTTAATCGCTTTTTAGATAAAAACCGCGCGAATTTCCCCGCTAACATACAAGCCGATTCATGGGGGGATAGCTCTTTTTACCTCGCCGACCGTTTAAACATGATGTTGGAAAACATGTTGATGGGAGCCATTTTAGTTTTCATCGTTTTATCACTATTTTTAAAAATTAAGCTCGCGTTCTGGGTAATTGTTGGCTTACCTGTGTGCTTCTTAGGCACTCTATTAGTGATGTCACTGGATGCCGTTAACGTGTCTATCAATATGCTTAGCTTGTTCGCCTTTATACTGGTGTTGGGAATTGTGGTTGACGATGCCATTATCATGGGTGAATCGGCTTACAGTGAAATAGATAAGAAAGGGCATAATGCTGAAAATGTGATTGCAGGTGTCAAAAAGGTCGCGATGCCGGCTACGTTTGGAGTATTGACGACGATTGCTGCGTTTACTCCAATGCTCATGGTTACAGGAGTTTTTGGCATCATCTGGAAAACCATTGGGTTAGTTGTAATCATTTGCTTAGCGTTTTCATTGATTGAGTCCAAGCTGATATTACCCGCTCACTTGGTGCATATGAAATTAAAACCCTACGATCCCAGCAAAGCGAATCGCTTTCAGCGTTTCCGTGACTTTTTCAGCGAGGGGATCAAAGATTTCGTTAAGAATACCTACACTCCATTCCTAAAAAAAGCGGTCAAAAATAGGTACACCACCTTGGCCACTTTCTTTGCCATGCTGATTTTAACGATCGGTTTATTTGGTGGTGGTTTCGTGCGTTTTGTATTTTTCCCGAATATTCCTAGCGACTTCATGATGGCATCTATCGAATTGCAACCAGGTTCATCTCTGGCTTCCCGCGACGCAGCGATAGATGAAATGTTGGTTGCCATGCATAAAATGGATGCAGAGGTGGAAGAAGAGTACGGTGAAGGTGTAGTTAAACACTCAATCGCCTTTGATAATGGCCCTCTTGCTGGTCAGATATTCGTTGAGTTAACCAAGGGGGAAACTCGCGATTTAACTGATTTCGAAATTCATGAATTGTGGCGTAAGTACATTCCTGAAATTGCTGGCGTAAAAACCTTTAGTGTGGGAGCGCCGGGTGGCCCTGGTGGGGGTTCTGATTTAAGTTTCGAGTTTAATTCATCGAATATAGATGAATTGCGTGCAATAAGTCAGGACTTGAAAAGCTATCTTGAAGGTTACAACGGCGTCACTGACATTAATGATACGTTTAGTGGCGGGGCTGATGAAATTAAGCTGGATATTCGTTCAGAGGCTCAAGCACTAGGGATCACCTTGCAGCAATTAGCACAGCAAGTTCGTTTTGGCTTTTATGGCGCTGAAGCGCAACGCGTTCAACGTGACGATGAAGAAGTTCGGGTAATGGTGCGTTATCCAAAAGAAGAGCGGACGTCAGTAGGTCATTTGGAGAATATGCGGGTTCGCACCCCAACGGGTGAAGAAGTACCATTCCGCCAAGTTGCGGACATTGAGTTGGGTCAGGGTTTTGATTCAATTATACGGGTTGATGGCTTCCGCTCTGTGACGGTAAGTGCCAAAGTCGATAAAGCAATTTTAGAGCCGGGTGAAGTCGTTAACGAGGTTACCAGTGATGTAATCCCTGATTTGTTGCAGCGTTATCCGCATGTCGATTTTAAACTGCAAGGTAATTCTCGCGAGCAGCAAGAAGCAACTTTCTCATTGTTGAAGGGAATGTTGTTCGCCATGTTTGCGATATACGCGTTGTTGGCAATCCCATTGCGTAGCTACTCACAGCCATTAATCATTATGTCGGTGATCCCTTTCGGTATCGTTGGAGCGATTGTGGGCCACTTATTGTTGGGGCAAGCGGTTAGCGTTTTATCGATTTGTGGGATCATTGCGTTATCCGGAGTTGTGGTAAACGACAGTCTGATTATGGTCGACTTTGTAAACCGCGCACGAAAAGAAGGGCACTCATTAGTGAATGCTGCCATTGAGGCTGGCGCGCAGCGCTTTAGAGCAATTATTCTCACCTCATTAACAACGTTCATGGGGCTGTTGCCGATTATTTTCGAGCGTAGTTTACAGGCCCAAGTAGTTATTCCAATGGCGATCTCATTGGCATTTGGTATTTTGTTTGCCACGGTTATCACTTTACTGCTGGTGCCAGCGCTTTACCTGATTTTGGATGACTTAAAACGTATCCTGACACGCAAGAAGCCATTACCTCCGAGTGATGATCAAACGGCCGCGATTGCCAAATAAGGACTAGGGCAAGCTATTAATAATAATGCCCGCACTCTATTTTTAAAAAGACCAGTTATCCGCAAGATGACTGGTTTTTTTGTTTGAATTCATTGATTAACACAAGGTACTGAACGCCCCCCCTTAGAGGCAGGTTATGATGCTGTAGGAAAAATGATATGGGTAGGAGCTTTACAAAAAAAAGCCCCAGACAAGATGCTGAGGCTTCAAGCAATATGAACAGTCAACGCCCAAGCGTAGCTTGAGCATGACCCGATAGTGTTTAGTAAAAACTATACTTCACTTCAACACCCCATACACGAGGCTCATTTACGATACCCGTTAGGTTGTTGAAGTCTACCGCAGCTTTCACATTGTCTTCGTCGGTAATGTTACGTCCGAATAGCACGATTTGATAGCCTTCAGCATAGTTTTCATAACCAATGCGTAAACCGCCTTCGAAATTGTCATCCGTCGTGAATTCAATGGAATCATACAAGAATAAACTTGTTTCACCTTGGAAAGCCCAATCGGTGTAAGCAAAGAATTCTCCATCATCACCGAATGGGATCGCATAGCGAGCGGTAAAGTTGAAGATGGTTTCTGGTGCTTGTGGGAATGGATTTCCGTCGATCGACGCACTGAAACCATCAGGACGCGGATCAAAGACCGTACAGTTGCCTGTAGCACCAAATGCTGGATTTGCACCGCACGGCATTACTGTTAGCGTATCATCTTGAATTTCGGTGTGATTATAGCTGTATCCGGCAGTTAGGGTAAGCGCTTCTGTGGCTAACCATTGGGCGTCGATTTCAAAACCATAACCAACCCCTTTGTCAGCATTCACCAATGCAGTAAAGTTGTTTCCACCGCCGATGGCAGACAATTGCATATCATCAATTTCATAGTAGAAAGTGGCAACATTTAAACGCAGCGAGTCATCCAATAAGTCTGACTTAAAACCTGCTTCAATTGAATTGATGGTTTCTGCATCTGCAACACTTGGAGCACCTTCAAAGGCAACATCGCGGCCTTGGATTGTTTGTGCTCTGAAACCATTAGCTAAACGCGCAAACACAGACGTGTTGTCAGTTACGTTATAGTTCGCACTAAGCTCAAAACTCATTTGTCCATCGTCAACATTAATGTCGTCATAATCTTGTATGGTAGCGTCACCGGTAACTAAGGCAAAACCATTGACGTTTTGCGCGCCAATAAATAGTGATTTTTCATCGTGTGTATATCGCACACCACCAGTAATATTTAGCTTTTCGTTAACTTGGTAAGAGGTTTGTGCAAACACCGCCCATGTTGTGTTTTCATGCGTTACTGTAGTGGCACCAAAGTAGCCATCAGTACTGGTAACGCTAAATGATGAATCAAACAAGAACAAACCGGCTTGCCAACTTAGTGCATCAGAGGTATCACTAGCAAAGCGAATTTCTTGGGTCATCTGTTCCAGATCATTTAGATCATCTTGGGTAACCGCGTCAAAGGGGATAAAGCCCGGATAACTTAACTCTTCGCTGCCATCACCATTGATATCGGCTGGTGCAAACAACGCAACGCCGCCATCAATATCACCAAGGCTGTAGCCTTCAGCGGTCTCAAGTGCAGTAATCGAAGTCACAGTGAAATCACCAAAGTCGTAATCCAGTTTTAATGATGTACCAAAGTTACGATACTCTTGTGGGTTATTGTCAGTGCCATCACCGGTCAGATCACCGTTGTACCAGACCACGTCACGATCATAATTTTGGTTTAAATCGTTTGAGCCTTTAGTAAAGATGTTGGCTCTGAAAATCGATGCAGTCCCCTCAAGATTGCGTCCATGGACGTTGAGAAGAGCAGAAAAGTCATCGTTAGGTGAGTAAAGTAATTGTGCGCGATAGGCTTTTTCATCGAAGCCACCCAGCGCGTCTTTTTGATTGGTATATGCGTTATCAATGTAATCATCGCGGTCTTGCGATAATACAGAAATACGTCCAGATAGGTCGTCAGTTAATCCGCCACCGACAGCCGCTTCAAAATTAATCGTGCCATAAGAGCCGAAACCTAGTTTCGTGTAACCATCAAAATCTTGCGTTGGTTTAACCGTATCAAACTTTACGATACCTGCAGTTGTGTTACGTCCGAACAAGGTCCCTTGAGGGCCACGGATCACTTCTACTTGTTGCATATCGAACAATGGGAAGCTTTTTAGTACAACGTTTTCCATTACTACATCATCCATTACGATGGATACTGGTTGTGATGCAGCAAGGTCAAAGTCGGTATTCCCGAGGCCACGCATATAGAAACGCGGTGCTACTCGACCGTTTGATGACTCGGCATAAAGTCCTGGAACTCTTACTGCCAGTGCTAAGATATCTTCACCGCCAGAAAATAATGATTCAAAGCGCTCACCGTTAAGGGTTGCTATGGAAATAGGAACTTCTTGGATGGATTGAGTACGTTTTTGTGCTGTTACGGTAATTTTTTCAAGTACCGCATTCTCTTTTTCTTCTGCGGTCTGAGCGACAACACTTGACGTACCGAGCGCACAGCATACTGCGAGCGCTAGTCGAGCTTTGTTCATTTGTTTCATTGTGTGTGTACCAAAATGGGAGTTTAGGTTTGAGTGTACTGACAGTTCAGCGGTTTTATTTTAACAGCAACGAAGCAACTCTGACCAGTGCAAATTAACGGCGAAAACTGGCCCTGTAATAGCCGGGAGAGAAACCTGTAATGCGTTTAAACAAACGAGTAAAAGAACTGAGATCGTCGTATCCTATCTGTTGAACAATTTGGCTGATAGGCGTTTGTGTGCTGACTAGCAATCGCTTGGCATTTTCCAGCCGAATACTCTGTAAATATTGCTGCGGTGTTTGCTGTGTTGCTCTTTTAAAACGCCGATTAAGGGTGCGTGGAGAGAGAGAAACCTGAGCTGCCATAACGTCAATCGTAAGCGGTTGAGCATAGTGATTGTCCAGCCAATCCTGTAGCTGTGAAATCTCGTTGTCATGATGAAACTTTTTTCGCTGTAAAGGGGCATATGCTGCCTGCTGTCCACGCGCAAATTCGATGACGTGCGCCTTTGCAGTATCTGCAGCCGTTGTGTGGTCGGTATAACGCTCAATAATACGCAATACTAAATCGAACCACGCCATACCGCCGCCGGCGCAAAAGAAGGGTGGATCTTCCGTAATTAACAATTCTTCACGCAACTGAACTTTAGGAAAGAGTTGCTGAAATTGCGCGGAATATCCCCAATGTGTTGTCGCTAAACGATTATTTAATAACCCAGCATTGGCCAATAAAAATGTACCGGTACAGTTGCTAGCGATATCACAACCTGCACGATATAGCCGAATAAGGTGGGGGAGTATCCCGCGGGTTTGCTCTAGAACCTGTAAAATATTGCCACCAATCGTGGGGATCATAACAATATCAGCGTGTTCAATATCTTCTAATGCACTGTGGGCCATCAAAACATTATTGTTTATACAGCGCACCATTCCCCCATCTAAGCTTGCGATTTGTACGTTGAATAATTTTTTTACGGGTTGCTGATTGATGCGCTGCATAGCAACTCCGGCTAACGAAAACATATCTATTGCACCACTAATCGATGAAGCTAGGGCTTGATCAAAGCCGATGATCACGACGGAAAAAGGGCCTGCTGTGACCGGACTGTTCTGTTCCATAATAGTGATTGAGCCTAAGTTATTAGTTCGGTGAATGAGTGGCGGTATAGACCAAAAATATGTCATTAGAGACAATTATAATCAACTTTTTTTCATGTAACACTGACTGCTCATTTAATACATGAGGTTCAGCAATGGCAGAACAACTTGTCCCTCGTCAGGAATTACAGTTTCAATTATTTGAAAATTTAGCGGTCGGCGATCTTCTCTCCCGCGACGTTTTTGCTGATCACGATGTGGCGTCAATTGAAGCTATATTGGATACCGCGGAACAAATTGCCGAAGAGAAATTTCTTCCGCACAACACCATAGCAGATAAAGATGAACCGACGTTCGATGGCCAAAAGGTTTCGATGCTCGCTGCAGTAAAAGAAGCCTTTGATGCCTATCGAGACGCTGGTTTTATTGCTGGTCGCTATAGTTTTGAAGATGGTGGTTTACAACTGCCTGAAACCGTTATGACGGCGTGCGCGAGTTATTTTATGGCGGCTAATCCGTCATCAACGGCTTACCCATTTTTGACCGCCGCGGCAGCAAACGTCATCAGCCATTTTGCTACTGAGGACATTAAACAACAGTTTATGCCGCGCATGTTAACGGGGGAATTTACCGGCACAATGGCACTAACTGAGCCACATGCAGGCTCGTCGTTAGCTGACATTCGCACGTCAGCTACGCCGGTTGATGATGGCACATATCGCCTTAAAGGCAGCAAAATCTATATCAGCGGCGGGGAACACGAACTTGCGCAAAACATTGTTCATTTAGTGTTAGCGAAGATCCCGGGTGGGCCCGCGGGGGTGAAGGGGATTTCATTATTTGTAGTACCCAAATACCGTTTAGATGATAAGGGGGAAGTAGGGCCACGCAATGATGTCACTTTGGCTGGTCTTATCCACAAGATGGGCTATCGCGGCACGACTTCAACTGCGTTAACCTTTGGCGAAAACGATGATTGCCACGGCTATTTAGTTGGTGAACCACACCAAGGATTACGTTACATGTTCATGATGATGAACGAGGCGCGTATTGGGGTTGGTTTTGGTGCAGCAATGATTGGGTATCGCGGTTACCGCTATTCGTTGGAGTATGCCAAAGATCGTACGCAAGGGCGTAAAGCACCACACACGCGGCCGGAAGATCCAGCTGTTGCAATCATTCAACACGGCGACGTCAAGCGCATGCTATTGGCGCAGAAAGCGTACACTGAAGGTGGCATGGCTTTGTGTTTTTATGGGGCTATGCTAGTTGATGATTTAACCAGTTTACCTGCAGGTCAAGAAAAAACAGCAACTGCTGAATTGCTTGATCTATTAACTCCGGTATGTAAAGCCTGGCCATCTGAATTTGGCCCGAAAGCCAATGATTTAGCGATCCAAATCCTGGGCGGTGCTGGCTACACTCGAGAGTATCCGGTAGAACAATGTTGGCGTGACAATCGCTTAAATCCTATTCATGAAGGAACCAATGGGATCCAAGCGCTTGATTTGATGACCCGCAAACTTTGGCAAAATCAACAATTAGGATTACGCACGTTACAACAACGTCTAGCCGAAGATATTGCCGCCGCTGTTTCTCCGCGTACCGCAGCGCTAGTGAGTCTGTTGCAACCTTATCTAAAGCGTCTGCCGAGTTTAATTGAGCATATCGGGCAAACACTAAACAGTGATAAACAAGCTGAACTATTGGCGAATGCACAATGTTTCATGAATATTTTCTCTTCAGTAGTAGTCAGTTGGATGTGGTTGCGACAAGCGAATACGGCCCTTCGATTGTTAGCTGAGAATATCGAGGGCAACCCACAACGCATACAGTTTCTTGAAGGTAAACTGCGCGCTGCTGAATATTACTTCCGTTGGGAGTTGCCGTTAATAGAACGTGATTTCGGGCTCATATTGGCAGTGGATGATTTGTGTGAAACCACCCAAGTTGAATGGTTTTAAGTTAACTAAAATAGATTAATTAAATAGGAATACAACGATGGAAAATAGACAATTTTTACTTGCTTCTCGCCCTGTGGGTGAGCCAACTCAAGATAACTGGAAATTAGTCACTTCACAAACGCCAGCGCTTGGCGAAAATCAAATTCTGGTACGCATTGATTTTATCTCGCTTGATCCAGCTATGCGTGGCTGGATGAATGACGGTAAAAGCTATATTGAGCCTGTTCAAATTGGAGCGGTTATGCGCGCTGGAACAGTGGGAGAGGTCTTAGAGTCAACCGATCCTAATTTTGCTGCTGGAGACTTTGTTTACGGGCATTTCGGGGTTCAAGAGTATGCGGTTGTGAATACACAAGGAGTACATAAAGTCGATCCGAGCTTGGCGCCGCTTGAACGTTATTTAGGCGTATTAGGCATGCCAGGAATGACAGCGTATTTCGGCATTTTAGACACCGGTAATCCGCAGGCCGGCGAAACGGTTGTTGTTTCAGGTGCCGCTGGTGCGGTCGGTACTGTGGTGGGTCAGATCGCGAAAATTAAAGGCTGTCGCGTCATAGGTATCGCTGGCGGACAGGACAAATGTGATTACCTTATTAATGAGCTGGGCTTTGATGGTGCGATAGATTATAAAAATGAAGATGTAAAGCAGGGTTTAAAGCGTGAGTGTCCGAAGGGCGTTGATGTTTACTTTGATAATGTCGGTGGTGACATTTTAGATGATGTTTTAACCCGCATAAACTTTAAAGCGCGTATTGTTATCTGTGGTGCTATCAGCCAATACAATAATACTACACCGGTAAAGGGACCTTCTAACTATCTCTCTCTATTGGTTAATCGTGCCCGCATGGAAGGTATCGTGGTCTTTGATAATGCAAAAAATTATGGCAAAGCAGCTGCCGAAATGGCGGGTTGGATTGCGCAAGGCAAACTTAAAGCCAAGGAACATGTGGTCGAAGGTTTTGAAAAATTCCCAGAAACCTTAATGATGCTATTCAAAGGTGAAAACTTTGGAAAATTAGTACTTAAAGTTGACCACAAGGACTAAGTATGACGACGTTAAGCGGAAAACGGGTTGTTGTAACGGGGGGCGCGTCAGGGATTGGTGAAGGCGCGGCTCAGTTAATGGCAGAGCGGGGCGCAAGCGTGGTAGTGAGTGATGTTAACCGCGAGGCTGGTGAGTCGCTTGTGGAGGCGTTGAAAGCGCAGGGGCATGTAGCATATTTCCATCAAACAGATGTCTCTGATGCGGAAGCGATCCAGGGTTTGATGGCATATGCAGATGAGGAGATGGGCGGTATTGATGTGTTATTAAATAATGCCGGTATCGACCATGACCCAGCGCCTTTCCTTCAGATTCCTCAAGTCGCGTTTGATCGTAATATTGCCGTCAACCTTACTGGCGTTTGGCATTGCATGCGCGCTGCGCTACCGATTATGTTAAAACAAGGCAATGGTCAAATAATCAACGTAGCGTCGGTTGCAGGTTTACGTTCATCGCCAATGCTTGCTGCGTACAGCGCAGCTAAGCATGGTGTGATCGGGTTAACTAAGGCGGCTGCTGTAGAGTATGCGCGTGCGAATATCCGATGTAATGCTATTTGCCCTAGTTTCATTGATACGCCAATGGTGCAAAACACGCTTAAGAAGGTAGACGAGAGAGCTCAGCGAGCAATTGTTGGTGCTAATCCAATGAAACGTTTAGGGACCGTTCAGGAAATCGCTAGTGCGATAGCTTGGTTAGCGAGTGATGAATCAAGCTTTATGACCGGTCAAAGTGTCGTCCTGGATGGCGGCATGTTAGCGTAACGAAGAGAGTGAATGATGCAGAATTTGTTTGATTTAAGTGGTAAAACCGCGCTTGTAACAGGAGCCAGTCGAGGTATTGGAGAATCTATTGCACGTTTACTAGCGCAATACGGTGCGCATGTGATCGTATCTAGCCGTAAGATTGATGATTGCCAAAAGGTTGCTGACAGTATTGTTAGCGATGGGGGGAAGGCGACCGCACTTGGCTGTCACGTTGGTGAAATGGACCAAATCGAGCGACTGTTCGATACCATTAAGCAGGACTTTGGTAAACTTGATATATTAGTTAACAATGCTGCCGCCAATCCGTATTTTGGCCATATTCTGGACACTGATCTTGGTGCTTATAATAAAACGGTTGATGTAAATATTCGTGGCTATTTCTTTATGTCGATAGAAGCTGGAAAAATGATGCGTGAACAAGGTGGCGGTGTGATCCTAAATACTGCGTCTGTCAACGGGATCCGCCCGGGCGACATGCAAGGTATTTATTCAATCACTAAGGCCGCGGTTATCAGTATGACTAAGTCGTTCGCCAAAGAATGCGGGCGTTTTAATATTCGTGTTAATGCATTGCTTCCTGGTTTGACTGAAACTAAGTTTGCTTCAGCACTTACGACCAATGAAAAAATCCTGAAAACGGCGTTAATGCAAATTCCATTGGGGCGCACTGCACAACCTGATGAAATGGCTGGCACAGTTTTGTATTTGGTATCTGATGCCTCTAGTTATACAACCGGTGCTACTGTCGTCGTTGATGGCGGGTATTTGGTCTAATGACCATCTGGGTTGATGCAGATGCCTGTCCCGTGATTGCGCGGGACATTCTGTTTAAAGCGTGCCAACGAACGCATACGGAGCTGCGTTTGGTCGCGAATCAATTCATTAAAACACCACCAGCTTCGCATATCAGCAGTATTGTGGTGGAGAAAGGTTTTGATATTGCGGATGATTATATAGCGGCGAATTGTGTGGTTGGCGACTTAGTCATTACCTCAGATATTCCATTGGCTGCTGAAGTCTTAGCCAAAGGCGCTGACGCGTTAAATCCACGTGGTGACGCTTATGACCGAAGTAGCATTCGAGCACAGTTAACCATGCGGGATTTTATGGATACCATGCGCGCCAGTGGTGAGAGAACCGGCGGTCAGAAAGCTTACGGTCAAAAGGAAAAACAGGCTTTCGCCAATGCGTTAGACAGGTGGCTCGCAAAAGCCACCTAATGGTTACGCTTATAAAACGGCGATAATGCTATCAGCCAAGCGTTCAACGTTACTTTGGTTGATCCCGGCAATGTTCACGCGGCTAGAGTCAACAAAATACACGCTGTTTTGCTCACGCATCTGTTGCACTTGCTCTGGCGTAATACACAGATAAGAGAACATGCCTTTTTGCTGATTAATAAAAGAAAAGTCGCGATCAGCGCCTTTATCCGCCAAAGCACTCACCAACAATGCGCGCAATTCTTTCATGCGTTCACGCATGGCGTTAACTTCATCGGCCCACTCTTGTTTGAGCTGAGCGTCGCTTAGAACAATATCGACCAAAGCACCACCATAACTCGGTGGCATTGAGTATATACCACGCGCTACGCTCTGGATCTGGCTCTGTGCTACCGTTTTATTTTTGCTATCTGTCGTAATAATCGCGGCAAGACCTACACGTTCGCGGTATAAACCAAAGTTTTTACTGCATGAAGCTGCAATGATGACTTCAGGCAGATGCTCGGCAAATAATCGGACCGCATAAGCATCATCCTCTAACCCATCACCAAAGCCTTGGTACGCAATATCAAAGAAAGGCAAGAAACCTTGTTGTTCGGTTACCGCTAAAACCTCACGCCATTGCGCAGGTGTTAAGTCACCGCCTGTCGGGTTGTGGCAACATCCATGAAAAAGGACAACGTCGCCTTTAGGTACTTCTTTGAGCGCATCGATCATTTGATCAAATTTGACGGCAGCATTGGCTTTGTCGAAGTACGGATAGGTTTTTATCGCCAGGCCGGCATTTCCAATCAGTGGAATATGATTGGCCCACGTAGGATCACTGACCCAAACCGTTAAATCCTTATTCACTCGGGTTAATAACTCCGCAATTATGCGCAGCGCTCCACAACCGCCGGGTGCCTGAACCGCCGCAACGCGATCAGCGATTAATACTGGGCTTTTATCTCCCAGTATGAGTTGTAACATACCATCAATAAACCCTTGTATGCCTTGGGGAGTGATATAAGTTTTTGTGGTTTCCGTTGCTATCAATTGTTTTGCGGCAGCAGCAACTGCTTTAACAATCGGAGTATTCCCTTGTTCATCCTTATACACACCAACGCCTAGGTCGATTTTATTAGGGTTAGGATCTTGTTTATAAGCAGCAGATAATCCCAAAATTGGATCAGCGGCTAACTGGGGTAATACTTCAAACACGGAATGTCCTCATTAGGTTAGGTTGGCGACCGGCGCATTATGCCATTGTGTTTATGCTTATGACCAGTGCACAGTGCTATTATTCTTAGTCAGCAGGGCAGTTAGATAGCATCGCCGTTAACTGACGTGCTAATTAGGCTAGACGAAAGGTAAAGCTTTGTTGGTCCACAACAGTACCAGTTGCAGAGAAGCTTCTCTCTAACCACTTAACAGTACCTGCTCGGCTTACAAACAGCAGGGTACTAGCGCGAGTGCCATAATCATCCCCAGTAATAAATATTGAAGATAAGCGTTTTTCCCAGATATGTGGAACTCCAGTCTGTGGCAGTTGAGCATCGTCGGCTAGGGTGCTATCGGCAAGAATCGCAAATAGCGCATCGGTATTGATGTCAGCATGCGTCTCACAATAGGATTGAAGCGCATGTTTGCCGCGTTGAATCTTAGGCCAAGGAACATCCAAACTCGCGTTTGATAGACCGTAATAACCTTCAGTAAGTCTATGTTCTTCACACAAATAATTGTTATAGGTGCGCAAGTCAAGTGAGGGTAAATCAGCAAGCAGCAAATTGTAGCCATTATACTTATGGTTATCGGGCTTTATATCTTCTAAGTAGTTATCTATGCTTGTATTACAGGTCAAGAAATTCGCGACCAATTCACCCCTCGTGCGAGCTTCAGGATTATTTCTATGCGGATCACGGATATTGGTTAAAGCGGCAAATTTACCGTGCCGCGTAACCCCCATCCAGGTTCCTCCGCCTTGTAAATCAATGCCTGCGAGAAGATCCGGATTATTGGGCCAATATTGACTGTGTTGGGTAGGGCGCTGGTGAAATTCGTCGCGATTGGCCGCAATGATAAGCGGATACTTCGCGTGCTGATTTACAGCGATGAATAAAATGCACATAACGAGGGGCCTAAGCGAAAGCTGATCCTTTAAATGGATGATGCTATTATATTTTTACGCATTTTTCTGCAGTATTCATGATGCCAGATAAACAAAATTCGATCATATGTCCTGAGTTAGTTGGAGCTCCGCCTTGTGGCGGTAACAAGTTTACTGGTTGGCTCGGACGGGTTTTGATGAGGCTGACGGGTTGGTCATTCCAAGGACAACTCCCGCATTATCGAAAAATGGTGATTGGTGTGGCCCCACACACATCCAATTGGGATTTTTTCTTAGGCGTGGCGGTGTTGTTTGCGCTGCGTATTCGGATCCGCTTCTTAGGGAAACACACGATATTTGTGCCAGTGGTTAAGCAACTGTTGCAATCAATCGGCGGGATCCCTGTCGATCGCCGGTCTACTCATGGCGTAGTGGGGCAAGTGGTTGATGAGTTCGAGCGCAGACAAGAAATGATCCTAGCTGTAGCGCCAGAGGGTACTCGGTCACCCATCTTCCCGTGGAAAACCGGCTTTCTGGCGATTGCTGAATCAGCTAGAGTTCCCGTGGTATTGATTGGGTTTGATTTTAAACTAAAAAAAATCATTTTTGGGCCAATATTGCCACCCGATATAAGCTTTGCAGATAAAATGCACATGGTTTATGAATTTTTTGCTACAGTGCACGCTAAGTACCCACACAACGTACGTTTCCCGGAGTAGTAAGTTTTGTCTAATAACGGTTTTACCACTCGATTAGTCCACGCCGATCGAACTTTGAATTCCCCAGAATCGGGTGGTGTGCATAGTTCTACGTCACAGTCAGTTTTGTTTGAATACGCAGATGCCCAAGATCTCGTAGATGTGTTTCAGGGGAAAAAGGCCGGGCATGTTTATTCTCGTTCATCATCAGGTTCAGTTAACGCGTTACAAACTATCTTAAGTGACATTGAGGGCGGTGTCGGAGCATTGTGTTTTGCTACAGGCATGGCCGCAATTGCGAGTTCTTTAATGGCATTGTTGCGTGCCGGTGACCACATCATTGTTAGTCGCTATTTATTCGGCAACACACGCAGTTTTATGCAAACCTTAGAAGCATTTAACGTAACCGTTAGTTACGTCGACGTAACCGATATCCGTAACGTTATTGAAGCTTATCAACCAAACACGCGGATGGTGTTCTGTGAAACCATTGCTAATCCAGTAACGCAGGTCAGTGATTGCGTTGCAATTGGTCAATTCTGCGCGGAAAACCAATTGATCTTTATGGTCGATAACACCATGACCCCGGCTTATCTTTTTGATGCAAAGTCAGTAAAAGCGAGCCTAGTTGTTAGTTCACTAACCAAATACATTGGCGGCCATGGTAACGTGCTAGGTGGCGTTGTTGTTGATATGGGCGAATTCAATTGGCAGAACTTTGAAAATATCCATCCCAACTATCGTGGCGATGATGTTCGTCAGTGGGGTTTGACGCAAATAAAGAAACGTGGTTTGCGCGACATTGGCGCAACATTAGCTCCTGAATCAGCCAGTCGTTTAGCGCTTGGACTTGAGACGCTGGCATTGCGAATGGACAAAGCCTGTGACAACGCACTACAACTTGCGACCTGGCTGAATTCTAATAAGGCCGTGGCACAGGTGTATTACCCCGGTTTAGCAGAGCATCCTCAACACAGTATGGCGCGAGCACAATTTACTACCTTCGGAGCGATCCTAAGTATTGAGTTGCAGTCACATATCGACCCCGTCGCGTTTCTTAATGCGCTTAAGCTTGTATTATCCGCTACCCATTTGGGTGACACTAGGACATTGGCATTACCGGTCGCATCCACCATTTTCTTTGAAAATGGGGCTAAAGCAAGGCAAGAAATGGGGATTAGCGACAGTTTGATCAGATTCTCAATCGGGATCGAAGACATCCATGATCTTATTGCCGATTTCAAGCAAGCATTTGCACAATTTTAATTAACATAAAAAATGCCCCTCCTTAAATGAGGGGCATTTAGTTTCGTCCTAAATATTTCTTACTGCAACGTTTCGGTGATCACGCTATCGATAATGTGGATCACACCGTTGGTCGTGTAAACATTCGTGGTTGTTACGTTTGCTCCTTGGATTTGCAAAGATACTGGAGCTTGTGACACAGCCCACCAAATGTCATTAACTCCATTTCCGTTGGTATCCCCAGCGCTCTCATCGCCAGCAAAGAAGTACAAGGGGCGGCCTTGATACGTGGCTTGCATGTCACCGTTATCACGCTCAATAACACTTAAGCCGGGTAAATCAGAAACACTGTCGTCTGTGACTAGCACTGGTGGCCAATTATCGGCACAGGCATCGTTACACACACTACCGCTGGTGCCTAAGTCGTTGTCAAATACATACAAGGTGAAGCCGGGCGCTATACTACCCACACCACCGACCAGACGCTGATTAACCGCATCGTAAGAAACCTCGGTAGTGGAGTCGTTCGCACCTTGAGTAAAGTTCACTATAGCCACGCTCACATCATCGTTCGCGAGCGTGTCAACGCTACTCCCGTTGGCTGCATAGGCTTGTACTGCACTTATTTCTGTACCACCAACGACGTGTTGAAGTAACACCGTCGTTAGGGCATCAGTATCTGCTAGCAAGGCACTAAGTGCATCACTGTCGATTTTGGCAAAGGCCGCATCGGTGGGGGCAAAAACAGTAAATGTGGCGGAGTTGTCATTTAAAGTGTCGACCAGGTCAGCTGCCTGAACTGCAGCCAGTAGTGTAGAGAAATCGGCACTACCAGCAACAACTTCAGCGATCGTTTGCGTAGGCTCATCCTTCACGCTGGGTGGAACAATGACTTGATCGAGTACGTGGATAACACCATTTGAAGCCAGAATATCGGTGCTAGAAACCGCTGATTGATTCACGTACAACGTCGAGCCGGATAGAGACAATGCTGCTTGCCGTTCATTTGCCATAGTAACTAGGTTGTCGTTAGATTGCGCAATTCCTACTGCAGCGTCTTCAAGCACAGCAGCGCCTGATACCACGTGATACAGCAATATATCGCTGAGGGTATCTGGGTCGTTTAATAGCGCTGTAATCGTATCATCGCCGAGAAGCGCAAACGCTGCATCCGTGGGCGCAAATACGGTAAACTCAGTGTTTTCGCCGCTTAATACAGCATCTAAACCGGTGGCTTGCAACGCCGCAACTAGCGTATTAAAGCTGCCGGCAGCGGTCGCAATATCGACAATATTTTGCGGTGGTGCAGGTACTTCAACGTCACCCACAACTACAGTATCAATCACATGAATGATACCGTTGGTGGTGTAGATATCGGTTGTAGTAATGGTCGCTCCACCAAAAGTCAGATTTCGGGTATCGAGGTTTAAACCAATCTCAATCGCTGTACCTGATACGGTTTCTGCCGCGCTCCCAGCAAGACTGTAGGCGGTGGTTGAAGTGACTTGGCCAGCAACCACATGTTGCAACAGAATATCACTGAGAACATCAGGGTTTGCCAATAGTGTTGCTATTGTATCTTCACCGAGCATGGCAAATGCTGCGTCAGTAGGGGCAAAAACCGTAAACTGCTGAGTCTCATCTGCGAGAACAGCATCCAATTCCGCGGCTTGCAGTGCAGCAACTAAGGTTTCGAAGCTACCAGCGGACACTGCGGTTTCTACAATGTTTGCGGTTGGTTCACCCCGTGGTGCAGGTGGTAGAAGCACTGCATCAATAACATGAATAATTCCGTTATCAGTCATAATATCGGTCGCGATCACTTGTGCCTGATTCACAAATAGATCCCCCATTGGGCTCGACAACCCAACACTCGCGCCGTTGACTGTTTCAACGGTAGTGCCAACAGCGTTCGCGGCTGCTGTAGCATCGACTTCACCACTTAGCACATGGTAAGTGAGAATATCAGTAAGTTGCTCGGTGTCTGCTAACAAAGCATTGATTGTATCGTCTCCGAGTAGCGCGAAAGCGTCGTCCGTTGGCGCAAAAACAGTAAAGCTAGCGCTCGCATCTGACAAAGTCGCGTCAAGTCCAGTAGCCTCTAATGCAGCAACTAGCGTAGTGAAGTTGCCGTCAGCCACGGCGACGTCGACAATGGTCGTCGGCGCAGGTTCAGGTTGAGGTGGTGCTGGCGGTGGTGGTAGATCATCAGAGTCAGAACCGCATCCTATTAGTCCTACAAGCGCGAAAGCGCTCAACGTCTTGGCTAAGCCTCGCATAATGTTTCCTCTTAGTGATAAATGTCGAGGTGCTTACGAGCACGGTACAGTACCGAGATCATGAAAATTACAAAGATGACAAAAGTTTAATGTTGACTTAGCTCACGCACTTTTATTTCTAATAATTCGTACAAATGCGACAATTTAATGCAATTTATTTTCTACTTTGTTGGTTCTATGATGTTTTGTAATAAATCAGAGAGGAACAATTATGAAACGTATATTAGTGATCCAATCCAGTTTACATGCTGAAAGGGGGAATTCGTCAAAGCTCGCGCAAGTATATATTCAGGCGGCAAGCGTAAATCCAGACACACAAGTGACTATTCGTGATCTATCCCAGCAAGCTTTACCCCATTTGAGTGAGGTTGAGATGGGCGCTTGGATGACGCCTGAAAGCGAACGCACAGCTGAGCAACAGCGCTTAGCGCAGTTATCTGATGATATTGTTAGTGATGTTAAGAACGCTGATGAAATTGTCTTGGCAGTTCCTATGTATAACTTTGGAATACCGAGTAGTTTGAAGGCTTGGTTTGATCGTCTTGCTCGTGCTGGGATCACATTTAAATACACTGAAAACGGCCCAGTTGGATTGCTAGAGAACAAACGGGTAACCGTCCTCGCTGCGCGAGGTGGCAAGTACCAAGGAACACCAATGGATACTCAAACCGATTATTTAAAACATTTTTGGCAGTTCGTTGGCGTCACAGACATCCAATTTGTTTATGCAGAAGGGCTTGCAATGGGAGAAGAAGCCGCAGCAAAAAGTTTTTCTGCTGCGCAAGAAAATATTTTGGAACTTATTTAACGTTAGACCGGTCTATGACTATGTAGCGCAAATTTGATTTAAATTTCCTACTGTGTGTTCCAAGTTGAGTGTGCTTGTTTACCCCGCGGTTTCGCGGGGTTTTTTTATTTATAACGTTAATGCGGTCTCAATGGCTGTAATCAGGTCTTTATCGTCAGGTTTAGTAAAAGAAGAATAACTCTCTACCACGTCGCCATTTTTATTAACCAAATATTTATAGAAATTCCACTTTGGCGATGTCCCTGATTTTTCAGTTAGCATTCGATACATCGGATCAGCTTCATCACCGCGCACTGAAACCGCTTCGAACATAGGGAACTCAACCCCATAGGTTAGCTCGCAGAGCTCAGCAGTTTTACCTTCATCTTCGTCTTCTTGATTAAAATCGTGCGAAGGGAAACCTAATACAGTGAATCCTTTATCCTTGTATGTGTCATACAGTTTTTCTAGTCCTTCAAACTGAGGAGTAAAACCGCAGTAACTCGCAGTATTGACAATCAACAAGGTTTGCCCTTGGTATTCACTGCACAAGTTGACCGTTTCTTGTGAGTTTAGTTTACGCTTAACGAACTTAAGAAGGTCAGGGCATTCTTCTGCGGAATAGCTCGGGAATGACACAGCACTTAGTGAAATAAAAGTTAGCAAAAGCCAAGTTTTCATTATCTTTCCTATTTGATGAGATTATGAGAGTAAAACGCGAAAAGAATAAAATGGATCAACTCAATTTCCAATTAGAAAAGATTAAATTCGATGAATGACCTCTGATTAGACGGTGAGCGTGTTTGACTGCCAATCCGCTTTTGATGCTATAGTTTGCAGCGATAAAAATAAGGGCAACTACTATGCTAACAACTCCAAAACCTATAGTAATAGCGCTTTTTTGCGCTAGCTTGAGTGCGTGTGTCGCTACCGAGTCAGGCACCAAGAATGAGTCTTTAGATACTGCTAAATCTGCTGTGGCTCAAATAATTTCGCCGCCAGCCAATGAAGTACACACAACGAACTCTCCAGATGCTATTACCCTCGAGCGCATCATGGCAGACCCAGATTGGCTGGGGCGCCAACCTTCGTCTCCTGGCTGGAGTTTAGATGGCCAAAAAATCACCTACAAGCGCAAGCGCCAGGGGTCGAAGTTAGAAGATTACTTTATTACTGAACTATCCGCTGCCAACAATGGCGAACAAGTAGCCCTACAAGACCTGCACGTCATTGATCGAGACATGCAAGTAGAGTCCAGAGATGGGACTCTTTCAGCGTGGGTGTTTGAAAGCAATATTTATCTTTATTCACACGCTACAGGCGAGGTTAAACAAGTTACTCGAGACAGTGATTCGCCACGTGATTTATTGTTTTTAACTGATGGACGCGTCGCATTCCGCATTGACAATCGTTATATTGCCATCGACCTTAATACTGGTATGCGCGATGAAATTATCAGCTGGCAGTATGCAGATAAACCCGAAGCGGTCAAAGAAGCAAAGGATTTTATTGCGCGAGAGCAAATAACCTTGATTGACTATATCGCGAATAAACGCGCGGATCGTCAAGCCAGTGCAGATTTTACTGAACAGGTCATTCAGCAAAATCAAACGACAACCATGCCTACCGTTTATCTGCCGAAGGGGCACACCAATGTTCAGGTCGCATTATCGCCCAATGCGCAGCACATCATTATTGCTAGTCGCGAAAACAAACCCACGCGACAAGATAGCGATATTATGCCGCATTACATTCAAGAAGATGGACGTATTGCTGCTGAGCGAGTAAGACGTCGGGTAGCCGATGCAACTCCAGAAAGCCATTCCTTGTGGCTAGTGAATATCGCAACCCAACAGGTCAAAGAACTAAGCAAGAAAAACCTCCCGGGTTACAACGATGACGTTCTTGCAGAAGTAAAGCGTGAAAATGCCAAGGCCCGCGGTGAAGACTATCAAGTCAATCGCCTACCTCGGGATATCGGTTTACTCCAAAGCTGGTACGGACATCCAGCCATTGTTTGGCAGCGAGAGGGTGAACAAGTCGCTATTATGCTTGAGGCTTGGGATAACAAAGATCGTTGGATAGTCTCAGTTGATTTTGATAAGCAGCAGCTAGTCACGCAACATCGATTATCAGATGAAGCCTGGATCAACTACGCATTTAACCAATTTGGTTGGTTAAACCAAAGTGAGACTTTGTATTACTTATCGGAAGAGAGTGGTTTCTCACATCTTTATGTAAAACCGGTGAATGGCTCTGCAAAAGCCTTAACCCAAGGCCGTTTTGTCGTTGATAGTGTTACTTTTACAGGTGATGACCAATTTGCTTATTTTACCGCAAATGTGAAGCATCCGGGTATTTATGAGGTCTATCGTGTCGACGTTAAGTCAGCCCAATTGACCGCAATGACTGATTTGAATGGCATGACGGATTATGTCTTAAGCCCAGACGAAAAAACATTACTCCTGACGCATAGCAAACTCACGTTGCCGCCAGAGCTTTATACTACGGATGTGAATGAAGGTGTTGTGCAGCGTATCACCGATACCGTAAGTGAAGAGTTTTTAGCACTTCCGTGGGTAGCACCGAGTATTGTGCCGGTCAGTTCTAGCAACACTAACGCTCCGATATATTCACGCGTTTACATGCCTGTGAGCGATTCGGCTGAAAAGAGAAGAGCGGTAATTTTCAATCATGGTGCTGGCTATTTGCAAAACTCGCACATGGGGTGGTCCGGCTACTTTAGGGAATTTATGTTCCACAGTATGCTTGCCCAGCAGGGATATGTGGTGATGGATATGGATTATCGTGCATCCAAAGGATATGGCCGAGACTGGCGCACCGCAATTTACCGCCAAATGGGCACGCCAGAGATAGAAGACCTTGCTGATGGTGTTGATTGGTTAGTCGCAAATGCGAATGTTGATCGTGAGCGGATCGGCACTTATGGCGGTTCTTATGGTGGTTTTATGACGTTTATGGCGTTATTTACCCGACCAGAATTATTCCAAGCTGGCGCTGCGTTGCGCCCCGTTAGTGATTGGGCACACTATAACCATCCATACACAGCCAATATCCTTAATACGCCAGATGTTGATCCTATTGCTTACCGTCGCAGTTCTCCGATCTATTTTGCTGAAGGCTTACAAAAGCCATTATTGATCAATGCGCCGATGGTCGATGACAACGTGTTTTTTGTGGATGTTGTGCGCTTGGTTCAACGTTTGATTGAATTAGAAAAAGAAGATTTTGAAACAGCGATTTATCCGGTCGAACCACACGGTTTTGTGCAACCGAGTTCGTGGCTAGATGAGTATCGTCGGATCTATAAACTATTTGAAGAAAACTTATAAATAAACTAGCCCTCTACGGAGGGCTTTTTTAATGCGCCTAACGTACCCCAGGTAATACCGGCTATTGCGCCAAACGCATGAGCATTAATCGCAACAGAGGCTTCAATTAACGCTGCGATATCACTGGTGTCGCCCCCTAGCTGCTCAACGCCTACTTTAATTCCCAAGCCGAGTAAGAGTAGCCAACCCGTTTTGTCCCCCCGTCGGATATCAAGGCAAGCTCCCCAGGCAAAAATTCCGTGCAGTACGCCTGACATGCCTACGTAGAGTAAGTTTGGTTCAAAGATGTATAAACATAAACTGGTGATTACTGAAATTGCTGCCCAGGCAAATGCGAAGCGCAATGGTGTGTAATAGTCGCCGTGAAGAGCCCATAAAAGTGATAGTCCGGCAAGATTTAAAAGTAAGTGCCAAAGATTCGTATGCATGAGGTGGGCGGTAAATAAACGATACAACTCGCCTGAATTAATTTGAGCCGACGAAAAAGCCATCGCATGCGATGCCGTTGGATCAAAAAACCAAGCTAAGATTGACACACCCGCGAGAAAAGCCGGTACAATCCAAAAACGCGGTGATGTGGCAAATACAAACCTATTCATAAACGTGAGTCGATAATCTAAAATCGTTGGGTATCATACCGTTTTATTTAATAAAGTCATTTGCTTAGGTACGGTAAGTAAATACTCAAGATAACTACCCTGAAGAGGTCGTAACTATGTCAGATATTCATGTGGCACGTCAAAATCAGTTGCTCACTATCACAATCAACCGTCCAGAAAAGAAAAACTCTCTTACGCGTGAAATGTATCAGACCATGGGAGACGCCATTGCTGGCGCCGCTGAGTCAGACTGCAAAGTTATCTTACTGCAAGGGGAAGGAGAGTGTTTCACTGCAGGTAATAATATTGCTGATTTTGCCTCTGTTGATGAAGCTGAACACGTAAATGAAACTGCTCATTTTATGAACGCATTGATGCGTTGTGAATTGCCTGTGGTGGCAAAAGTAAAAGGCCTTGCTGTTGGGATAGGCACCACGATGTTACTGCATTGTGATTTTGTTTATTGCGATGAAAGCGCGCGATTTATCATGCCGTTTATTGATTTGGGTTTAGTTCCAGAATACGCATCGAGTTATCTTTTACCGCGTTTAGCCGGCCACCGTAAAGCCGCTGAGTGGTTAATGTTAGGGAAACCATTTAATGGCGAAGAGGCGGAAAAGTTTGGTATTGTTACTGCTCAATTTGCAACAGCAGCTCTGGATGATATGGTGAATAACGTTATAGCTGCATTAATGGCGAAACCTAAGGTTGCGTTAGCGACCACGAAAAAACTGATGAAAACTAATCATCAAGCGGTTGAAGAGCACATGAATGAAGAGCTTGATTATTTTATCGAAGCTATGCGTTCTGAGCCTGCGCAGGAAGCCTTTGCTGCGTTTCTCAATAAAAGGCCCATTAATCCGGAAAAGTTTAAATAGATGATCAAACGTGTATATCTGATAGGTATTTTTAGCGCTCTTTGGTTTGCGAGTAGCTGTGCTGTAGCGCAAACCTCGAGCATTCAAGGACGTGAAGATCGAGAGCCAGAAGCCGCCACAGGCTACGCCAACAAAAAGGCGTTCACAGCCAATAAATACATGGTGGTGGCAGCGAATCCCTATGCCAGTTGGACTGGACGCAATATTTTAGAGCGTGGTGGCAGCGCCATTGACGCCGCTGTTGCTATTCAGGCGATGCTGACGTTAGTTGAACCGCAATCATCCGGCATTGGTGGTGGTACTTTTATTCTGTACTGGGACAATCAGAACAAACGACTACATACATTCGACGGGCGCGAAACTGCGCCGGCAGAAGCGAATGCCTATTTATTTACGGAAAAAGGTAAACCAATGAAGTGGCGTGATGCTGTCGTTGGTGGTCGCTCAGTCGGTGTTCCAGGTGCATTGCGAGCGTTAGAGCTCGCTCATACTGAATTTGGACAACTGGATTGGTCAGTGTTGTTTGATGACACAATTGTTACAGCTCAACAAGGCTTTATTGTTTCAGAACGCTTGCATCGCCTTTTGTCGTTAGATATACACCCTGGACTAAAGCAATTTCCGGCATCTAACAGTTATTTTTTTCCGGCAGGCAAGCCGTTAGCAGAAGGTAGCAAGCGGAAGAACATTAAACTCGCGAACACCCTGCGCAAGGTAGCCGCGAATGGTGCTGAGGTGTTCTACCAAGGGGATATCCCAGCACGAATAGTGGATTCGGTGCAAAACAGCAGTATTAATCCCGGTGTCCTCGAAGTCAGTGATTTTGAGAACTATCAGGCCGTTAAACGTGCGCCAGTGTGCGGTAGTTATCGTAAACACCAGATATGCGGAATGGCTCCCCCGAGCTCGGGCGGCATAAACGTAGTGCAAATTCTAAAAATGCTAGAAGGCTTTGAAATTAACAAGATGACGCCAAATTCTGTTGAATTTGCGCATGTATTCACGCAGGCGACTGCGATGGCATACGCGGATCGAGACATGTATGTTGCCGACTCTGACTTTACCAATTTACCGTTTGCAGCATTAATCAACGATACCTATTTAAGTCGTCGTGCTGAGGGGATAAGACCTACAGATAAAATGCGTCGTTTTAGGGCAGGTAAGCCTTATTCAGAAGCCCAGCTAAGCGCTGATTATTCGATGGAATTGCCCAATACCAGCCACATAGCGATTGTTGATAAACAAGGCAATACCGTATCAATGACATCGAGTATCGAGTTTATGTTTGGCTCGGGCTTGATGGTCGAGGGATTCTTGCTGAATAATCAATTAACCGATTTTTCTTTGGTACCTACGCGGAATCGCTTTCCTGTACTTAATCGCGTTGAACCAAACAAACGACCACGCAGTGCGATGTCGCCGACAATTATTTTTGATGAAGCTGGCGAAGTAAAGTTAATTATCGGTTCGCCCGGTGGTTCGCGAATTATTAGTTATGTTGCGCAAACAATCATTGGCGTTTTGGACTGGGATTTAAATGTTCAAGAAGCAATTAATTTACCTAAAATCACCAACCGCAATGATTATACTGCTCTTGAGAAAGGTACACCGGTTGTAGGCCTGCAGGCAAAGCTAGAAGAGCTTGGGCACTCCGTGAGGATTATTGATTTGAACAGTGGCCTACATGGCATTCAGATCGAAGAGGGCACCTTAATTGGTGGTGCCGATCCCCGTCGAGAAGGCGTTGCCGTAGGCCGTTAGTGGTTTAATCAATCACGTGCCATTTTGTTTGACGGCCGGCTAAGTAAATCACTTTGTTGCCGTCAAACACAGCGCTTTGCTCAAGCTTAATTTGTACCCATTGATCATTCCACTCAGGTACTTGAGCTTTTACATTTCCTTCAATTGCATAGGCGGTGTTCGCATACAGTGGCCAATCCCCCTGGATTGGAATGGGCCCTTGATTATCCCACATTCCAATTGTTGGACCTGGAGCATGACCGACAAAACCTAACGGGTGTGTATAGGTACTGGTAACTAGTCCTGCTGCTTCACTTTTGTGAATGGTATTGGCTAGGATCTGGTTTCCTGATAGTCCGGTTTTGAATTCGCCGGTTAGGATGTCTTGCCATTGGTTTCCTTTAGCTAAAGCCGCTTTTAAGCCGCTGGGTACATTAGTTTCACCTAAGCGCAGAACGTACCCCATTTCTTGTGTGTCGGTACATAAATTCAAGTAACAAATACCAACATCGGTATGCAAGACATCGCCGGGCATAATGACCCGTTTATCTTTACCCATAAAAACATCATCTTTACTGGTTTCATCGCCACGACGTTGAATATTCACATAGGGCTGGAACCACGGGCGTAATTGCAAATCTTCAAAGCGTTGACGGATATACCAAGCGACATCATCAGTTGAGGTAACCCCAGGCGTGATCACATGGTTCGAAAATGCTTCAGCTATTACCCCGCGCGCGAGTGTCACGATCTGTGGATAAACGGCGAGTTCCTTCGCGCTCCGGGTTTCAAACCAGCGAACGACTAACTCTTCAGCGCTCACGAGTCGCGCGAGATATTTCTCGTCAAGTACTGCTTGTAGGCGTTGATAAAGACCGCTCGATAAGCCGTCGGCTACAGCCCAATCACGGCTTTTATTAATACCAATACGTTGAGGGTCGCGCTCGGCAATGATACTCGCCAGTTTTTGCCATTGTTGCTCTACCGTGCCACCTTCCCAAACGGTAGGATAGATATCTCCGATCGGGTAGCGACTAACACTGAATCGTTCAACGCTGCCATCATCACGCTTTGCAAAAACCAATAAGGTTGTTCTACGGGCGGCAAAAGTGGGCTGGGGCACAAGTGTGGTAAATAGTCGATCTTCACCATATTCTCGATTGATCACCAGCCACATGTCGAGACCAGACGCCTGCATTAACTCAGGTAATAGGTTATCGAGTCGCTCGATCAATATATCGTTTATGGGTTGTGTGCGCTGTTGAAAAGTTAATACATCCGGTAATGCTTGGATTTCGCGCCCTTGTTCGAAATGATTGTCTGCAAAAGCATTTACTACAAGGCCGTAAGTAAGTAATAAGATCGGTAATCGCATTGTTATGGTTCTCTTAAGTTCTGCGTCGTAAAACTGATATTGACTGCTCGTAAAGGATTAATAGCGCTCTATCAATCGGATTCAATGTTGTGTAATCAAAATACCAAATGAATTTCAAGCACTAAAACGTCAACATAATAAATTATTGTATTTATTACAAAAATATAAGTCTTAGGGTTCACTTTAACACTCAGTCTAATGCTGACTACAAGTTAGAGTAAATAACAAAGATGCAACTGGCCTAGGTCTCTTGATAAAGCCACTAAGCGCTGGTGCGTGCTACTTATCTTTGTAGAAGGTTGAAACAGAGAGATTAGGATTTCGCGGTGATCGGCAAGCAATAAAAAACCGGCATAAAACGCCGGTTTTTTTTGACTTGCGAGGTTGCTTATTTAAGCCGCTTTTGCCGACTTGGCTTTGGTGCTCGCTTTACGCGCTGGCTTTTTAGCGCTTGATGCAGCCACGAGTTCTTCTGGATCAAAGTCGTCGACGTTAATTGTGCGTAACCGACCCGCTTCAGTACGCTTCAACAAATCTGCTTCTTCTGGCGAAATAATACCGTCTTTCAGTGCTTTTTCAGCAAGCGTATCTAGCCCGGTCATCGGCAGTTTCTGCTTCATCGCTTTACAAATCCTCTCGAAAACAGGCTCTGCTGCGAGGATATCGTCAAGTGTTTGTTCCAGATCTCCTAATAAATTGCCATCCTCACGAGTGATGTATTGACCGTGCGCAATACGATCGCGTGCTGGGCAAGGCGTTTGCAAAATTTGCGCAATTTTATGTTCCAGAACATCAGAAGGGCGCTTAACGCGGCGTCCTATGGGTAATACCAATACCCGCATGAACGCGCCAACAGCCGTAGCTGGGAAGTTCTTAATGAACTCGTCTATAGCAGACTCCGTGTTATGCAATAGATCCTGCATAGCCCAGTGAACAAATGGCAAATCTTCTTGGTTACGGCCTTGTTCATCAAATCGTTTGAGTACCGCACTGCCCAAATAAATATTGCTCAGAATATCGCCAAGGCGCGCTGATAAACGTTCACGACGTTTAAGATCTCCACCCAATACCCCCATTGAAATATCGGTCAAAAGGGCTAAGTTTGCTGCATACCCCTGCATCAACTGATAATACCGGCTGGTATCGTCTTTAAATGGCGTGCGGCTAAGACGGCCACCCGTTAACGTGAACCAAAGGCTTCTAAAAGTATTACCGATAGCAAAACCAATATGTCCGAATACTGCCTTATCAAACTGATCTAAGCTCTGCTTTTTGTCAGCAACCTGGGAGGCGCGAATCTCTGCAAGTACAAACGGATGACAGCGCATCGCGCCCTGGCCGAAGATCATCATGTTCCGAGTAAGGATGTTTGCACCTTCAACCGTAATCGATATCGGTGCACCTTGATAACCACGACCGATGTAGTTATTTGGGCCTAAACAAATTCCTTTGCCGCCGTGGATATCCATTGAATCATTGATCACTGTCCGCATACGCTCAGTAAGGTGATACTTACAGATCGCAGAGATGACCGAAGGCTTTTCACCTATATCAAGCGCTGCTGTTGTCATACTGGTAACGGCGTCCATCATGTAGGCATTACCACCGATACGACCCAACATCTCCTCAATACCTTCCATATGACCAATTGGTAATCTAAATTGACGACGGATCCGCGCATAAGCACCCGTTGACGCAGCAATCGACTTAGCACCACCAGCGGCTGAGGAGGGGAGTGTAATACAGCGCCCGACAGACAAGCATTCCATCAACATACGCCAGCCTTTTCCGGCCATTTTTTCGCCACCGATGATGTAATCCAAAGGCACGAAAATGTTTTCACCACGCACCGGCCCGTTTTGGAACGGAACGTTGAGAGGGAAGTGACGACGACCCACGTCGAGTCCTTTGGTGTCACGAGGGATCAGAGCACAGGTGATCCCCATATCTTCTTTATCACCCAACAAGCCTTCAGGGTCCTTTAGTTTGAACGCCAGGCCAATCACCGTTGCTACAGGGGCTAAGGTAATGTAGCGCTTATTGAAGGTGAGGCGCATGCCGAGAATTTCTTTACCTTCCCATTCACCTTTACAAACAACGCCATAATCTGGGATTGCACCTGCATCGGAACCTGCTTCTGGACTGGTTAAAGCAAAACACGGGATTTCATCACCCACCGCGAGGCGAGGCAAGTAGTGGTCTTGTTGCTCTTTGGTGCCATAGTGCTGTAAGAGTTCTCCAGGCCCCAGAGAATTGGGTACACCAACGGTACTCGATAAAACAGCACTTACGCCCGCGAGTTTTTGTAAAACGCGAGATTGGGCATATGCAGAAAAGTCCAAGCCACCATATTCTTTCTTGATGATCATGGCAAAAAACTTGTTGTCTTTAAGGTACTGCCATATCTCTGGAGAAAGGTCTGCATCTTTGTGGTTAATCTGCCATTCGTCGACCATGTTACACACAACCTCACAAGGCCCATCTAGGAATGCTTGTTCCTCTGGTGTAAGGCGAGGTTGTGCATAGGAATGAAGTTTATTCCAGTCCGGCTTTCCAGTAAAAATGTCACCATCCCACCAAACGGTACCTGCGTCGATGGCTTCTTGCTCGGTATCGGACATTTCAGGCATTACTTTTTTGTAGAATGCGAGTAACTTTTTGCTGATATGTTGTTTGCGAATGTCACGGTTGACCAAAGGAATGGTTAGCGCCGCGAATACGATCCAGCCGAATAGGCCAATATCTCCGCTAAGCGTGCCAACAATCATCACAACGCCTAAGCCGATGACACAATTAAGTAAAGAAGTTTGCTTATAGGCCGCGACAGCGATTACTGCGATGCACAATAAGAACCAAACTAAATCAGACATGTTGCCTCCTGAAAAAGGGTGAACATTCACCGAAAAGTGGTCATAGGTCAGACCAGAATGTACGGTAACCTATAATTACCTAAACGAAAGATCAAGCTGATTGGATTTGTTCAGGTATTTTTTCCACTGATAGCTGTCTATAAGTATAGTGGAAAAACCTCAAACGCGAGCTTAATGTGGTGATTGAACCAGCGTTTTTAGCTGAATGTCGCCTTGTTCTTCACCATCTTTAAATTGTTGTAGACGCACCAGCGTGTAATCCAAAGCCGGCGAGAACCACGCGAAGGTTTCACGTGAGCTTGAGCCTCTGTCGATCTTAATCTTCACGCTATCTACCATGCCATAGGGAAGATCAAGTTGCTCCTTGCCAACGACCTTTATAATGTATTCGCGAGGTTGGCCACGATAATTCACAAATGCATAGCGCATTTCTTTTTTGTCCCTAGACAGTTGGCGAGGAATATCGATGCGAAACAGTTGATTGTCAAACTCACCTTGCCAATCTTTCAGCTTTTGACCATCGACCATAATGCTCTTTGAGGCTGCATCAAAATTAGCCGATAGGGCTTTATCTGGGCCTGTACCCGAACGGGTGTAATTGTAACTTTGCGGCGTTATTTGACCGTCACTGAAAGAGAAAATTGAATGCTCGTAGCGTTTGTCGGAAAGAAAGAATTTTGACACTTTCGAACTATAGGTCAGTGAATACTGGTCATAGCCTAGGTGCTCAAGTGCTAAAGTAGCAGTACCGACATCATCACCAAAGCGAAAAGCAATATATTCGGCTTTGAATGGGATAAGTTGCTGTGCTTGGTCTATGTCGCTTGCGTAGAGGCTTTTACTGGCTAGTACGCAGGCGATAAAACTAATCAGCAGCGAAGCCACTGTCGGGTAAAATTTGCTCATCTAAAACAGCCTTATCATTTATTTTTCTTAGCCGCCCTTCACAAAACCACTTGATTACCAGTGGATATATTTGGCGTTCTTGTGTTTGCACACGCTCAGCCAAAGACTCTACATCGTCGTCGGCGAATACTGGTACTTTAGCTTGTAGTATTACTGGACCGCCATCAAGCTCAGGTGTGACAAAATGAATACTACAACCATGTTCGTCGTCTTTTGCTTCGATCGCGCGCTGATGCGTGTGTAATCCTCGGTATTTCGGCAATAACGATGGGTGAACGTTCAATAAAATATCACCGAACCGATTAATGAAGGTTTCAGTGAGTATGCGCATATAACCGGCAAGGGCAATACAGGTGGGTTTATAGCTAGCTATAGTATTAGCTAGTCGCTCATCAAAGGATTCACGCGATTCACCGGGTTCGGCAGTCACAACCGATACCGGGATTTGCGCTTGCTTGGCACGTTCAATACCATACGCGTCAGGTTTATTTGACACTACACCAGCAATTGCTGCGTTAATCCGTTTATTGACTACTGCGTCGATAATGGCTTGTAAATTTGAGCCATTACCAGAAATGACGACCACAATACGGGCAAGATTTTGCTCTGCCATTATTCAATCACAACGCTCTTATCATCGGTTTTGGTAACAACCTCACCAATTAACCAAGCATCCTCACCTTGACCGCGTAGGATATCTATAGCTGCCTGTGCAGACGCTTTGGGTAGGGCGATGATTAAGCCGACACCACAATTAAATGTGCGATACATTTCTTTAGTCGTTACGTTACCAGCGTCTTGTAGCCATTTGAATATTGCCGGCCACTGCCAACTACTACCATCAATTTTTGCACAATAGTTGTCTGGCAGAACACGCGGTATGTTTTCCCAAAATCCACCGCCAGTAATATGGGAAATGGCGTGAACTTCAATACTTTCTAGTAGCGTTAATACTGACTTAACATAGATTTTTGTGGGCGCTAGCAGGTGCTCAGCCAAAGGTTTACCTTCGAGTGGTTGGGTAAGGTCGCTACCGTCCACTTCGATAATCTTGCGGATCAAAGAATAACCGTTGGAATGTGGACCACTCGAGCCCAACGCAATGAGTGCATCATCAGAACTGACTTTACTGCCATCGATAACATCATCAGCTTCTACCACGCCAACGCAAAAGCCCGCGACATCATAATCATCACCATGGTACATGCCTGGCATCTCAGCTGTTTCGCCGCCAATCAATGCACAACCAGCTTGTACGCAGCCTTCTCCGATCCCAGAAACTACATCTGCTGCCGTATCAACGTTGAGTTTTCCTGTCGCATAGTAATCGAGAAAGAAAAGAGGTTCGGCGCCCTGAACAATAAGGTCGTTGACACACATGGCCACCAAATCGATACCGATACTGTCATGTTTACCGAGATCCATAGCTAGACGCAGTTTAGTACCAACACCATCAGTTCCAGACACTAAAAGCGGATTCTTGTATTTCTGTGGAAGTGAGCATAGTGCGCCAAAACCGCCTAAACCGCCCTTGACTTCAGGGCGAGTCGTTCTTTTTGTGACTGATTTGATGCGTTCAACTAATTGGTTACCAGCGTCAATATCTACACCAGCATCTTTATAGCTGAGCGTGGGTTTGTCGTTACTCACGGCGTTTCCTTTAAACAAGAATCAAAAATTGTGCGAATTCTACCAGCTAGCGACAGGTTTACCAATGCGACAAATTAAAATTATTAACGGATGCAAATTGTCGACAAATCGATAACAATACGGCTATGGATATCCAGTTAGCAGTAATCATGCATCGAACCGTTAAATTCGCGATTGGCGCTTGGTTTTTTTTATCACTAACCGCGTTTGCACAAGTTCAGCAAAGTAGTGAATCCACTGTTATTGCGACTCATGTGGTTAAAATCAACGTGGCCGATCAGTCACAGCGCGAACAGCAGCGCGCCGTAAGTACTGCGTTTCGGCGAGCGCTTATTAAGATGTCGGGGAATCGTAATCAATTTGATCGTGCAATGTGGCAACGTTTGGATAAGCAAGCAACTGCTTTGTTAAAAGCATATCAGTACGAGATTGACAACGGCGACCTTAATCTAATCGCAACCTTTGACAAGTTAAAGATGCAAGCATTGTTGCGTGATAATCAACTGAAATTGTGGGAATCACGACGGCCGGACAGCATTATTTGGTTAACCGTCAATGAGCCCAGTGCAAGAGACAATTTCTTATTATCTGAAAGTCAGCCGAGTGAGTTGGGTCAGATCGTAAAAAAGATAGCGCAGCAACGAGGGGTGAATATAGTGTTGCCACTGTATGACCTTGAAGACGCACAGCTAGTTTCTTTGTATGATATTTGGGGGCGTTTTACCGGTCCAATTAAACAAGCAAACACTCGTTATGGACTTACGCATTCTATCGTTGCTCGTGTTCGTCGGTCACCTGATTATGACCCAGGTGCATTAAAGCAACGGATAGAAGAATTAAATCAATTGCGCGAGCAGTCAATAGAAGTTCAGCAAGCTTTGGGAGTAGAACAATCAGACCAGGTAGATAAATCTGCTGAGACTGAAAAAGTTCTAGACTCTAACTTAAATGCTCCTCGCACAATGACTGGATTACAAGAAGATAGCCTTGAGGCATTAGGTGTAACCGAGAATACAGATGAGTACCAAGAAGTTGAGGAAATTGTACCTGTAGAGCCGGCCGCCTTATTTAGCTTTGAAGAGTTTCAAGCACTATTGGCTGACTATCAGCAGTATCAATTAGATTACACTTATTTGATAGACAGCACTGTCCACAGTGGGACGCTGGGTGGTGACTCCCCAGAGCAAATGGTAGAAGAGCTTATACAGCGCTACGTAGACCGATTGTCCGAACGCTATGCCATTGAATCAATCGTTGATGAAGCAGGGTTGGTTAATGCTTCTTTAGCGGTCACTAACATTCAACGGTTAAGTGACTATCAACAAGTTTTTAGTTTGCTAAGTTCTTTGAGCGTGGTTGAGTCAGTGCAGCTGCAACGCTTACAAGGCAGCCAGGCTTATTTTGACGTACGTTTATTTGCTGATTTTGAACAGTTGATTGAAGCACTTGTGCTGGATGGTCGTTTATTGCCACGGTTAGATGCATTTGGAAATGTCATCAATACTGATGAATTGGCTTGGACACCAAATTAACCATGCAACTTACGTTACCTGTTCAGCTCCCTGTTGAGAAGCAGCTCAGCAATTTCGTTGCGGGTCCGAATGTTGCTTTGATCGAGCAAGCAGCGGCATTTATTGAAGGGTTAGTCCTACCAGAGCACCATTTTCAGCAACTTTTCCTACATGGTGGAACGGCGAGTGGAAAAAGTCATTTGTTGTATGCGCTATGTCATTTCGCGAATGAAAGGAATATCGAGCACTACTATTTAACTCTTAGCGATTGCACGCAATATCCACCGGCGTTGTTACAAGGATTTCGTGATATACCTTTATTGTGTATAGATGATGTCGATGGGATCAGTAGCGACCGTAACTGGCAAATTGCGATTTTTGATCTGATCAACCAACGGCGAGAGATCGATCATGGACTGCTTATATTCGCAAGTACCAAAAATATTTCGCAACCAGAATGCGACACTATGTCAATTCAGGTGCTACCTGATTTAGTGTCGCGCCTTCAGTGGGGGCAAGTCTATCAGTTACACGCTTTATCCGATGATGATAAACGCGAACTCTTGATCCGTCGCGCAGCACTAAAGGGAATGAAGTTTTCAGATAAGGCTATTTCGTACTTATTAAATCATTGCGAACGCAGCACGCAGATTTTAGTGGATACCATAGAACGCCTTGATCAACGCTCGTTGCGTGAGCAACGAGCATTAACCGTAGACTTGATCAAGCGTGAACTCGGCCTCTAATTGTTAGGAACAATGAATCCATGGTGGGGGGCGTGCACGTGTTCGCGTACATGGACACGTGGGTCGTACAAGCGCACCCTGGAATTATCACTCAGCGATTGTAAACCTTCGGCTAAAATAACATTGTCGAACCAGCTCTTAGATGGGTCGAGCAATTGTGGCGCAGGTAATTGGGCTTGAATTGCGGCAACGTCAAGATCGGGCAAGACATTTTCAACGGCAAAGCGTACCCGCAGTTGTAAACTGTTGTCGCTAATACGGTTCCGTTGCCCCCAAGTCACAATGAGTTCATCATTATTTACCGTATTGATAATACCCACGTCATTACTCGCACCCAATCGATAGAGCATCATAAAGCGTTCAAACAATGTGGCAAAATCTTCGCGCTCGTTGAGATAAGAATAGAAACTTGGTGAAACGTCTGGCGCAAAAAACTGCTCGATATCGGCGCCGTTATAATTTCGCTGCGTCGTGGTAGCGGCTTCACCAGCAAAACGCACTTGCGCAAGGGATTTCATTTCAGCCGAACCTAACGGGTAAGACACAGGAATGTTATCTGAGGTTGCGCCATTGTTCCTAAAATGTGCCAGCGGATTGTCATTCATTGACAGATTTGCCCATCGACTTGGCGGGAAGAAATCATTGGCATGGCCTAATTCATGGTACATTAGCCACGAAATCGATGCCTCTAAATCACTGAACGTGCGGTTAGAACGTTGCGCCTGCGGGTAGCGGCCGGCCGGATAATAGTCTCGGTCTTTGACATACCGCCACGGAATAACGAAGGCAAGATCTTGCCCGAAATCACTGCGAAAATCCGGTCGGTCATTCAGCGTATCCCGCTCTTGAGGGGTTAACCAAAAGTTATTCCCGTCGAGATAAATGGCCCCTGTAGCGGTCCAATAAAATGACGGTCTGACCTCATAGGAAATAACCACTGCGGTGGTCGCTCGTAATAGCTGCACCATATCTGGACCTGCAGCTGAGGTACGTAAGAATTGCTCAAATCTTTCGCCCATCCAACGGTGTGATACGTACGTACGGTCTAAGATATCTTCAATACTTGGGTTTTCATTGACCTGTCCAATTAAAGGTAGGGTTGAAAAGGCACAACTATTAGCGATTTGGTTATTGTAAACACAACTGTCAAGCGCCGCCGCATAAGGACTATCAGCGCGATACGCGAACATGTCGGCAGTAGTAATTAGGTTATTGGAGGGGAAAAAGCCAGACTCATTGATCGTATCATTGGTAATCGCAACTAACGCCGTGTCCGTGCCGGTTGTTTGGTCATCATAGGTAACCGTTGCTGAGTAGACAATGACCCGATCGGTTGTGACCGCAGGGGCATCAAAAAACACATAATTTAAATTGTCTGCGTCGATAACCACATTCTGTGCAGCGGGACCGGCAACTTGATCCCAGGTAACAGCAGTAATAGTTTTGCCATCAACACCGTCGACTCTAAGCGATACCCGACCGCGCTCAGTCGCTGCATGGTCGAGACGAATATTCGCCATAGTTCCGGCGTTGTTACCCACTTGTAAAGTAAAGTCCAGATTTCGAGTTTGACCACTACTGGTTATGGCTTGAACAGTAAAGGCATATTCACCGGCAGTTGCGAGGTCAAAGCCAATCGCTTGGGTATGAGAGGCCAAAAGGTCAATAGTTGTGGGGCCGTTAACCTGTTCCCATTCGACCGAGCGAATACTGGTATTATCATCGGTGGTAATTGCAAACCCAACTGACTCACCAACATTCGCCGTCAGATCGCCATATAGAGACAGACCATTAGCTTCGAGACTGGGCGTAGCAGGGGTATCATCTGGCACAGGTGTCGGCGGCGGTGGCGCAGGTGTGGTCGGCGAAGGCCCACCACCATCAGAACCTCCACCACAACCACTAAGCGTAATAATGGTTGCAAAAAGAAGTGCACTGATCCCAATATTTCTGATCTTATGCATATGCTTAACCTCGCTCAAACTTGTCTCGTTCTTGTTGCATCACCACTGATAACTTTTGCAACCCTTCACCCAGCTCACGTCCGCGCTTTCTGGCATAAACGGCACAACCAATGAACATACCTGTGGCGAATATTAGTTCAATGAGCGCATACAGCCATTCCTGCGGTTCTGCGTACATAATAGTAAGACCGTGGATCAGGTAAAACATTACAATAAAATTTGCCCATGCGTGAGTGTAGGGTTTGCCTTTTATCACGCCATACAGAGGTAATACCAAGGGCAGAACATATATCAGTAGAATGAAAACTGTACTGAAAGCCTGCTCTGTGCGTAATCCAAAGTGCCAAAGGACCACCCAGGCCAACAATGCTAGATGACAAGTCAGCGCTAAAAAACGATAAAATCGGGTTGTTAAGTTCATGATAAGCCTTTACTCAGTAGGGCGGCTAAATTGGCTAGGCGTTTGCCTTGACTATACGCTAGGTTCTTCTCTTCTGCGCTTAATGCTGGGGTTTCAGAATTAAAGGATACATGGCTCGCGCCGTAAGGCGTTCCACCTGTGCGAGTAGAAGCCAAGTCCGGTTCGCTGTAGGGAATTCCAGTGATTAGCATGCCGTGATGTAACAGTGGAGTGATCATCGACAACAAGGTCGCTTCCTGCCCACCATGCATACTCGCTGTTGAAGTAAATACACAGGCGGGCTTATCCACTAGAGCACCTTTAAGCCAAAGGTCACTGGTGCTATCCCAAAAATGTTTCAATGCACTGGCCATATTGCCAAAGCGCGTCGGACTTCCTAATGCCAATCCTGCGCACTCAGCCAACTCCTGTTTGGTTACATAAGGCGCACCAGACGCTGGCACTGCCGCTTGAGTTGCATCTATATTGGTAGAAACTTTAGGTACGGTTCGTAGCAGTGCACTCATGCCTGTGGATTCGATCCCCAAAGCGATTTGCTCGGCTAACAAACGAGTAGCACCTGATTGACTGTAGTAAAGTACAAGTACGTGGCTCACAGGATCTCCAATAGCTGTTCCGGCGGACGCCCAATGCGTGCTGCACTCTCAGTAACCAAAATCGGTCTTTCTATGAGCTTTGGTATTTGTACCATGGCATCTAATAATGCGTCTTGATTAGCTGCACTTAAGTCGTGCTCTTTATATTCAGCTTCTTTGGTTCGCATCATTTCGCGGTAGTCGTTAATTCCCAACTTTTTCGCGATGGATTTTATCTGCGTGGCGTTCAACGGTGTCTTTTGATAGTCGATCACTTCAATATCGACGTTATTTTCTTCAAGTAGTGCTAAGCCCTGACGACTCTTTGAACAACGTGGATTATGTAAATATTGCATTTGTTAACTTCCAAAATATGCAGAATACCTAGTAGTATACCCTGTAACGAACGGGGAGGTTCAAGTGCAAAAGTGGTTATTTGCAGTAGTAGCAGGTTGTGCCCTTGCGGCAGGTATCGTGTTGTATCAGTCACAGCAATATGATTTTCAAACGTTGCAGGGTGATTCGTATCAATGGCAACAGCTTGAGGGCGATTGGGTGGTGGTTAACTACTTTGCAGAGTGGTGTGCTCCGTGTTTAAAAGAAGTGCCTGAATTAAACGCCTTTGGACAATGGGCCGAAGAGCAATCTAACGTGCACTTATTTGCGATCAGTTACGATGCATTAAGTCGCGAAAAGTTGAGCGACATTGCGACGCAATACAGAATGACCTTTGATTTACTGGTACCAGAGCTAACCCGTCACGTCCCAGTGAAAAAACCACAATACTTGCCAGCGACCTTTATTATCAAGCCAGATGGCAGCATTACGCCACCGTTGTTAGGTGAACAAACGAATCAATCAATTCAAGCGGCACTAGTGCAACTACAGGAGGCGTTCTAGGCGAGCCTCTTCGTCCCGTAACTGTTGAATGCGAGCTCTGATACGCTGTTTTTCTAAATGGTTGTCGCCGGTGAAGTTATACGCATGTTGTAGTTCATCAATTGCTTGCGGGAACGCCGCTAACAGAGCAAAAACTTCGGCATTCATTTGATGCATTTCTTTATACTTGCGCGCTTTACCGTAGGCGTCTGACAACAATTGATGGGTCAGCATGTGTTCAGGGTTTAGCAATAAAAAATCACGTAATAGTTCAGTAGCATAGTCTAGCTGCTTATCTTCAATAGCTGCATTGGCTAAATTCAATGTGACCACCGCATTACGAGGTGAGTTTTTTAGTTCTTCAGTAAGCATTGCTACAGCCTGTTTGGCGTCGCCCATAGCAACATAAATGTCAGTTGCGGTATCAAGGTAAAATAAATTACTTGGATCCTGAGCCAGTAATTTGTCAATAATTTCTTTCGCCTCATTGGCCTTATCTGCACGCAATAACGCTAACGCTAAACCGTATTCAGCGGCGGCGGGGACTAATTGACGCTCGGTAACTGCATTAGTGTAATAGTCCAAAGCGGCTTGCTTGTCGTAAATATAACGTGCTTGGATCCGCGACTTTGCCAAATGAAATGATAAGCTAGGCGGCAATCGTACATTGGGAAGATTTGCCGCTCTGATCCGCGCGTCTGCAATCCGAGATTCTGGCAACGGGTGAGATAGCAAGCGGGCAGGGGGACGAGATACAACACGCATTTGAGCGGCTAATTTACCGAAGAAAGTTGCCGCAGCAGCTGGATCATAGCCGGCTCGAGCCAACATGGTAATGCCAATGCGGTCGGCCTCTTGCTCGTTTGAACGAGTGTAATTGAGTTGCATTTGTGCAGCGGCAGCTTGAGAGGCGCTAATCGCAGCCATCCCGGCTTGTGGGTCGCCAGCCATTGCTCCTAACAATATCCCGCCGATTAGAGAGGCTATTTGCAGAGGTGATGCACGCTGTGCTGATTGAATTCGCCGAGCTAAATGACGTTGTGTAACGTGAGCGACTTCATGCGCTAAGACAGATGCGACTTCACTTTCATTATCCGCGTTGTAAATCAAGCCCGTATGCACACCTATATGGCCGCCATAGAAAGCAAATGCGTTGATATCACTGTTATTCAGGAGAAAGAAGGTAAATGGGAATTTTGCGTTATCAGCATGGATAACTAGGCGGTTACCCAGGTCCTGAATATATTGAGTTAATACTGGGTCATTAATGATAGGAGCCTGAGCACGCATCTGTCGCATGATCACATTACCAATCAGCATTTCTTTATCAATGCTAACAGTATCTGAAGCGACTACGCCTATTTCTGGTAATTCATTGCGATCATTGCGAGTGCTCTGTAAGGCTGCCGCATGGGAGGCTAACGCGCAATATACCAACACGAAAATACAGCTAAACAATTTACGACTTATCATGCTTCTCCAAGCTTAAGGTATAAAACACAGTCACTTACGTAACGCAATATAGTTAATACTAAGGAACGCAGACCTCATAGGGTATAAGAGCTTCAAACCTTAAAAATAGTTGCACTTTATTAAACATTCTTTTTTATCCGCGACAAAGCAGATTGCACTTGCACCCATGCTTAACCTATCATCGCAGTAATTTCTACAGTAAAAGGTTCTACTCCAAATATGCTAAGCGTTATTGACCGCTGGTACAAACGTAAATTCTCTGATCCCGATGCACTCATGTTATTGGTCCTGATCATCATCAGTAGTTTAGTCTTGGTGTTTTGGGGCGGCATGCTGATGCCCGTTATCGTTGCGGTTATTGTGGCATATTTACTCGATTGGCTGGTGACTCAAGCAGAGCGGGTGTGTATAAAACGTACGGTTGCCACGGCGTTGGTTCTAATCGTATTTTTTACGGTAACCATTATTGCCTTAGTGATGTTACTTCCGGTAGTAACTAAGCAAAGTGCAAATTTAATCCGCGAGATCCCAATTATATGGGAACAGGCACAAAGCTGGTTAATGACGCTGCCGGAAAAATACCCGACGGTTATTCAGTATGATGCTATCGAGCGCATGATGGTCAGCATTAATGAGCGCGCAGTGGGAATTGGCCAAGAGATCATTTCATTGTCATTTACATCGATCGGTAATTTAGCTGCGCTGTTAATTTATGCCATTTTAGTTCCGTTGATGGTTTTCTTTATGCTCAAGGATAAAGCTTTGTTACTTGAAGGCGTATCACGCTTTATGCCAAAAGAACGCCGCCTAATTAACAAAGTCGGTTCTGAAATGAATACGCAAATCGCCAATTATATCCGTGGTAAAGTAATTGAAATCATTATCGTCGGTGCCGTAACCGTTATCACCTTTTTAGTATTAGATTTGCGCTATGCGGTGTTATTAGGCGTGTTAGTGGGCCTGTCGGTATTAATCCCTTACATCGGTGCAGCCGTGGTTACCATCCCTGTGGCCGCGGTAGCATTATTTCAATTTGGGTTAACGACACCGTTTTGGACATTAATGATTGCCTACGCGATTATTCAAGCGCTGGACGGCAACCTGTTGGTGCCACTTCTATTTAGTGAAGCGGTGAGCCTGCACCCATTACTGATCATTATCGCAGTGCTATTTTTTGGCGGCTTATGGGGTTTTTGGGGGGTGTTTTTCGCAATCCCGCTAGCAACTTTGGTTAAAGCTGTCGTAAACGCTTGGTCGTCTAGCCCTGAACCTGATATCCCGCCGGCGACCTAAATCCAACAACAAAAAAAAAGGCCGAGATTAACTCGGCTTTTTGTTATTCCTGGGCGAGGTAATCGAGTACGACTTGATGGTGGTCTTTCGTTTTAAATTTATCAAATACATGAGCGATGACTCCGTTTTCATCGATCAAAAAGCTCAGGCGATGAATACCATCATAGACTTTGCCCATAAACTTCTTTTCACCCCAAACGCCGAACTGTTCCGCGACGGCGTGATCTTCATCGCTTAATAGGGTGAAATTTAACGATTCTTTCTCAGCAAACTTAGCTAAACGCTTGGGAGCGTCGATACTGATACCCATAACAACGACATTCAGCTTCTCTAATGCATCGTGCGTATCGCGTAACCCTTGAGCTTGTACAGTGCAGCCTGGTGTCATTGCTTTTGGATAAAAATAGACCAGTACTTTTTTACCTTTGTAGTCGGCAAGATTGATAGTGTTTTCGTTTTGATCTAGAAGCGAAAATTGTGGTGCATTATCACCTTTCATCAGTGTTTTCATGTTAGTCCTGTGTTTGTTTGTCGATCAATTTACCACTAAGGTTAAGTGATGCGAGCATTTCGCTGATAGCCGTATCGACGGTAGCAAGGTCTGTGGTTTGCGGTGCGCTTAGCATCATTTTGCAGCGCATCATGTTTGCACCTGACGCTTTATATAAGAATGTTTGTTGGCGCAACGCAGTAACGCTTATCTCAAACTGTGCAAACAATGAAGTGACTGCTTTAACAATGCCTACCGAATCTACACCACTAAACTCTAGGCTAAACAAATGCTCTAAATTTTGTTTACAGTGTTCGCTTGTACGCTTGAGGATAGAAAGCAGATCATGCTCCATACACAAACGTGGCAGCATGATTTCAGCCTTGGTTATCGCCGCTTGCCCACCTTCAATAATCATAGTTAAGGTGAAGTCTTTACCAAAAATGGCTTGGCGGCTATCAAGAATGTTACAACCCACTTCAGCGACACATTCAGCCAGTGCACTTAAGATGCCCGGGCGATTATGGCCAAGGACGGTAACAATTAACTGTATTTTCATGCAAATCAACACGTAATTTAAGAATAACGGGCGCGTATTCTCCTGATTTATCGTGGTCGTTGCAATATAGCGTTAAAATTAATGATTTGCTGGCACTGATCGCTTGTTTTTACACGCGTCCATCATTACCATGTGCGCTCGCAAATAAAGAGGTGATCATGTTTACGGGTAGTTGGGTTGCGTTAGTTACACCAATGCATAGCGACGGTACGGTTGACTATGGTGCGTTACAACAATTAGTAGAGTTCCATATCGAGTCAAAAACCGATGGTATCGTAGCGGTTGGGACTACTGGCGAGTCAGCAACGTTACCTTTTGATGAGCATGTTCACGTAGTTAAAAAAACTGTCGAGTTTGCTGCCGGCAGAATACCAGTGATCGCTGGGGCTGGTGCCAATGCAACTGAAGAAGCCATTTTCTTATCTCAACAGTTGGCTAAAACTGGTGTGGAAGGTTTTCTTTCAGTCGTACCGTATTACAATAAGCCCCAACAGCGCGGAATGGTGGCGCACTTCACTGCCATTGCGCAAGCGACTGACCTTCCAAATCTTTTGTATAACGTACCGGGTCGCACAGCCGTTGATATGCTGCCAGAGACCGTTGCCGAGCTTTCTCAATTACCAACGATTGTGGGCTTAAAAGATGCAACAGGCGATGTTAATCGTCTGCGCGAAACTCAACCTTTAGTTCCCAATGACTTCGTGATGCTAAGCGGTGATGATGATACGAGTCTTGATTTTCTTATTGCTGGCGGACACGGGGTTATTTCTGTCACCGCTAATATTGTGCCCGCTGCTATGGCACAATTGTGCAAGCTTGCCATGAATGGTCAGCATGCAGAAGCTGAGCGTGTAAACGCTGAAATCGCGCAGCTCCATTTAGATCTGTTTATTGAACCTAACCCAGTGATGCCCAAGTGGGCGTTGTATAAAATGGGCAGAATGTCAGGGCCAACTTTGCGTTTACCGATGGTAGAGCCGGAACTTGTTAGCCAAAAACAAATCGAAGCAACTTTGGCGTCATTAAAGTTATTAAAATAAGGTGTACATGAAAAAGTTAAATCCCTTCGCGAATATTGGTATTGCAGCGCTCGTTGGAGTTTTATTGAGTGGGTGTGCCAGCAAGGAAGAACGCGAACTTGCCTCAGGTGGTTTTAATTACACGGAGGTTAATCCCGGACAGACCATCGCCATTCCAGACGATGTTGACACACCAAATTTTTCCAATCGTTATGCATTGCCTGAAATAGGTGAAAATGCGCAGCGTGAGTTAGTCGGACAAAAGTTAAGAGTCGCATCACCTAGCTTAGTTATTCCGTCAGTAACCGGCTCGCATATTACTGAAGGTACCAAAACTGCCACTATTTGGTTTGACAAAGTGGATGATTCACAGCCACTCGATCAGGCTATTTGGAATTCTTTATTAGCGTTTCTAGAAGAGCAGGGGATCGGTGTCGATAGTTTTGACGCAGAAAACCAGCGATTAGTCACCGACTGGATGATCGTAAGCAAGGAAGATGAAGACAGCAGTTGGTATGATTGGACATCAACAGAAAGCCAAGTCGGCCGCCGATTTGAGTTTACGTTAGATATGAAAGCACATGGCCGCAGCGCTGCTTTGAATACAGAACTAGTGGATTATTTAGAGCAAAGTGGTGAGAATGTTGTTGCTGATATCGATGCCATTCGTGAACGCCAGGAAGAAGTCAGTATTCTTAATCAGGTAATTAACCACTACGATTATCAGATCCGTTTGGCAACATCGCGTAAAATCCAACAAATCCGTCAAGGCTTCAATATGGAAATGGGGTTTGATGACAATGGCAATGCAGCTTTTGTCGTTGATGCTGAGTACGATATCGCATGGCCGCGGATGCAACTAGTGCTGCGCAAGCTGGGTTTCGATGTTAAAGACTTGGATAAATCCAATGGGCTACTCTTTGTGACATATGCTGGTACTGAAGAAAAGTGGTACGAAGGTTGGTTTTCTGACGATGACACAATGGAGCTAGAAGAAGATGATTATCGCTTACAAATGCGCGAGCTAGGGGCGAAAACTTCAATTACGCTGATGGACAACCAAAGCCAGCCGTTCACGGCCAATAAAGTATCTGATTTATTTCCGCGTTTTGCCGAAGTAATGTCAGAAGATGATCTTGATATCTAATAACAGAGAGATGCTCTAATGCAAAAGCGCGACGAACTATATCGCGGTAAAGCGAAAACGGTTTTTACCACCGAAGACGCTGACAAGTTAATTTTAGAATTCCGCAATGATACTTCGGCATTCGACGGTGAAAAGGTTGAGAAGTTGGATCGCAAAGGCGAGATCAACAACAAGTTTAATCACTTTATTATGCAAAAGCTTGAAGCGGCTGGTGTTGAGACTCAACTTATCGAGCGTTTGAGCGAAACCGAATCTTTAGTTAAAAAATTAGACATGATCCCAGTCGAGTGCGTGGTTAGAAACTACGCTGCGGGCTCCATGTGCCGTCGTTTAGGGGTCGACGAGGGGATTGAGCTTAATCCACCAACCTTCGAGTTTTTCCTTAAGAACGATGCTTTACATGATCCTATGGTCAATGAGTCGCACATCATCTCTTTTAATTGGGCTACTCAAACGCAAATTGATGCAATGAAAATGCTCACTTTTAAAGTGAACGACGTATTGCGTGAATTGTTCTCAAATGCAGGTATGTTATTGGTCGACTTTAAACTAGAGTTTGGAGTGTTTGAAAACCGCATAGTGCTTGGCGATGAGTTCTCACCCGACGGTTGCCGTTTATGGGATAAAGAAACCCGTAAAAAAATGGATAAAGACCGTTTCCGTCAGGGCTTAGGTAGCGTAGTTGAGACCTATATCGAAGTGGCTGAACGTTTAGGCGTACCGTTGTAATAGACTACGTGCAACGCCCTCAGAACAATTGATTTTAAAGGCCTCCTGCTTGAATAGCCGGGGGCTTTTTTATACCTAGTGTCATCTTCCCTAGGCTTAGATTGGTTGCATTTCAAGTTTCAATGCTTCATGGTAAACATTGATTTGAAAAACGGACTTCATGTATGAATGCTTATTTACAGGATGATAATGCAAATTTACACCCCACCTTTTTCTCCTTTGCAGCGCTTAAAGATCGAATACAGAGATATATCGAAATAGTGGTGCTCACTGGCGCAGTATGTGCTTATTTAATGTATCTACAATACGATAAGGCGTTAACTCAAGAGGTGTTTAGCAGTCCACAGGTAAATGACTTTATTTATGTCGATTACACTGCAATTGCTCCAGATTCAGATAGGAAGTTTAAATATATTCCAATGAAGATATTAAGCATTAGTGAAAAAGGTCTCTTATTCAAAGTCGGTAATATCGCTTACAGTAACCCAGCTTCACCCTACCAACATGCCAAGTCAGACAAAGCGGTAACATTAAGGAACTACTATCGCAGTGAACCGCTTTTATTATCGCACAACGAATTCGGCTCGCTGATTGAATCTAAAGACATTTATAGTGCGCGCAGACCGTCGAATATATACATTGGAGGATGGGCCGTGCTTCATCTCCGCGAATTGCAAGCTTCTGCACAATGATATTTGGTGAAACAAAGCTTAAGGTTATTCGATGAAACTTTTTCTTTTTTTGGTCACATGCTGTCTCGCATTTAATGCACATGGCGTTAATCCAGAGCCAACAAAATCTGGAAGCTATGATATTGGTGGCGTTCGACAATATCTAGAATGCTATGAAAACGAGCACCCAACATTGATTTTAGAGCAAGGTTTCGGCCGTTCAGGTTCTGATGGCGTCTGGTTACCGAACATCGTTGAATTACTCGGTGATTTCAGTATTTGTCTTTATGATCGGCACGGTTTAGGGAAAAGTGAACAAGGGCCTGTCCCTGTGACAGTGAATGACCTTGCAATTCAACTTCATCGTTTGTTAGCTGCTGCAAATGTAGAACCTCCTTATTACTTTGCAGGCGGCTCCTATGCATCCAACATCATAACTGCCTTTAATAATCTATACGAAAAAGAAGTTTTGGGCGCTGTTTTCATTGATCCTTCACCGTTTGGTTACTTTCATACCATGGGCACTCGATGGCCTGATGATTTTGAAACTCAAGACCAACAACTAAAACGCTATTATGAATTCGAACAAAGCGTGCATGAACCATTGTTTGCAAGAGCACCAGAAAAAATCGACCATATGAATAGCTACGAGCAACTGCGTAACGCCCAGAATTTTGGCGATAAGCCTGTTTTGGTGCTGCGAGCCAAGCCATCGCTTGAAAGGTATGATCCGCCTTTCGTTCCAGAATCAGTCGCTGAAAAAATGGATTTGCTGTTTGAAAATGCGGACGAGAAGTTTCTACAACTTTCAGCTAATGCACAGGTAATTTACTCAGATTCTGATAAACATCACCTTCATATCGCTGACAGAGAGCTCGTGGTAGAGACGATAAAAAAACTTATTCAGCAGTAAAGTATAAATTTGTTTTTTATACGTATAGGCGTTTAGTCCTCTGACTTTTCACTCAAATATTGCAAAGACTCTACCGCCTCAATACTGTATATCTTGGCGTCTTGCGCTGTTTCGTCATAGGTAAATAAGAAATAACTACTCACGCCCAGTAATGTTGTGGTTTTGGCGTCACTATCGCTTACAACAATAGTCACCTTTGACCCACCACCAGATTTTATATCTTCCGCTTCATTATTCGCGAAAAACCAAATGTAGGCTCCAAGAGACAACACTCCCATCACAAAGGTCAGGCGTAAATTATTCTTACGCTTTTTCGGTGCCCAAAAAACAAATAACAAAACCTTTATATAGAGAGGCATAGGGTTGTCAGCGTACTTCGCGCGCTGTTTCGCACTGAATAAATTAGCGCTATCGGCAAAGTAAAAGAACAAGGTAATAAACGCGAAAACGACAATGATGTCGGGGTTTTTAATTGGTGCGACAAGTATATCTTCTAATGTAATAAACTTAACAATGTCGATACCAAACGCGTCGTATAACGTATACAAATAGGCAGTACTGGTTAAAATCATTACTAGGTAAGAGATAGCAATAGACAAGCCTGTAGAAGCGCGCATGAATTGATACAAATCACTGAATAGCAATGCGTATTGAGACTCGTCTTCTCTAGTTTTGTTTCGTTTTTCGGGAATCTGCACTGGATCTCCATATGATTATTTATGGTTGAGGATAACGATAAGCACAATAGCTGCAACTTTAATAAGGGAAAAACTTCGTTCAACAGGAAGCGATAATGGGAATAATAATTAACTGCCAGAACAATTCTGAGCTAATACAAGTAAATTTAGTAATTTCAGCCATAGTAGAACGGTACTAAAATTTTAAATCTGACAAGAACCTAGTTGCATAGGGTTAATTAATTTTTTTCTGTAACGTAAGATTTAATTCTGCCTGTTTGAAGATAACTTATCCCTAACTAAATCGATACAAGCGCGAACATCCTCCAACTTCACTGGTTTCAGCAGTACCTTTGCTATACCAAACTCTTCTAAATTACTTCCATCATTCATTTCATGGTAACCGGTTAGCAGGATGATGACTCCAGAATAGTTAATTTCTTTCAACTCTTTAGAAAGTTCGACGCCGTCCATTTTGGGCATTTTCCCGTCGGTTAGGACCAGGTCAAAGGTATTATCTCTGCACATCTCAAGAGCCTCTATTCCATTTGTTGCTGAGCAAATAAAACAGTCTTTGTAATAGTGTTGTATATGCATCTCGAATACTTCAATAATTGTTGGGTCATCGTCTACCAGAAGGATTCTCATCTATATTCCTAATCTTTAGAATAAAACTCACAGAGTTTGCTGATTGCTCAAACAATAACTCTGACCCCATATCTTCTGCTAATCGCTTCGATAGTGATAAACCGAGGCCAGTTCCTTCACCAACATCCTTAGTAGTAAATAAAGGATCAAATATTCGGTCCTTAACATCGTCATTAATTAGTGGACCATTATTTATAATAGCCAAATCAATGTCATTTTGATTTTCGTTAATTTTAACAGTCAGTATTTTATCGCCATTTATTTTTTGAAGTGCGCTAATGGCGTTCGATAGCAAGTTATTAATTATTTGGAAAATGTTTAGTTCTATAGTATTCACGCGCAGTTGTGAATTTGTTTCATAGTTTCCTATAAGTTTAATATCGTTTACTTTTATTCTCTGCTCGTAAAGTTGAAGTGCTTTTTTAACAATCTCATAAACACTTACCTCCTGCGGATGCCCTGGTTCATGCCGTGATAGACGTTGTAAGTTTTTAATTATGTCGCTAATTTTTAAAACGGTATTACGTATATTTGTTAGGCACTTATTTCCGATGATATCTTCAGAGCTAATTGATTTTTCTAATATTTCAGCGCTTCCAATGATTATCTGCAGAGGGCTATTAATTTCATGTGCAATTCCACCAGCAAGCTCACCCAAACTAATCAGCTTCGAATTTGTTGTAGCCTCTAGTTTTACTTTTTCTCTCTGCGTAACGTCGGTGAAGTAAACTAGAAGAAAGTCCATTTCAGGTTTTTTAAAATTAATAACTCTAAAGTATCTTTTTAGTGATTTGTTATACACAGGATCTTCAATAACCAGGTCATCACTATTAAAAGCTTTAACTGCTGAATCAAAATGTCCATTTTCTATAACGTCTGGAAACAGCTCTAAAACCGACTCTCCGACAACTTCACTTGCGCTAGCTACACCGGCCTCTGTAGTAGCTTTGCCGGAAACGATGCTACTGCGAAAGTCAACTATCTTGCCATTATTAAACTTAGGTTCATATTTAAGAATAGACCCTGGATTTCCCTCAACGAGCGTGGCTAACAGATTCTTTTGTTCTGTAATTACAGAGGTTCTCTCTTGAACCTTTTCTTCAAGTTGAGTATTTAGCTTTTGTAGTTCATCAATGAGCTTTAGATGCTCAGCAGGCGACGGCAGTGCGGTAAGCTTTGGTAGCAATTTAAAAAGCGTGTAGGCGGTCAAAAGACTAACGATAGCAATTGATACTTTTAAGAACATCGCTAATACGTACTCGCTGTTCCAGTAATTGTATGCAGAGATCAAATGTGTAAAACCACACAATTGTATGAAAAGAAAGAATAGAAAGAGTATTTTTTGTGAATCTTTGGTTAGATCAGGTCTACGTTTGTAAAATATATAAATCGCTACAGGTATTGATGTATATGCAATGAAAATCATAATCTCTGAAATTACGATAGGAAAAAGTAGTTCAGGTTTCCAAAGTATACAATGGCCATGCGGCATAAAAGATGAACTATCAATCCCGAATAACATAGAGATCCTTAATGGTAAAATTTTTAATTTAGAGGAACTTCTATACCGACAATTCCGTTAAACTTATAATTAACTGTTATTTAAATATAGACTTATTTTGCGACCAGCACTCAGCAATCGCAGCATCTAATCTACGCAGCCATTTTCTGCTGACGTTTCTCTAAAATCTGACCTTTGATTTACCGAATATGTGCGTGATGGTCTAATCTTTTGCTAGATTGCAAGAATAACTATTAGATGAAAGATGCGTGTGAATCCTTTTTATTTGAATCAAGGCTCAGATTAAGTTTCAAACTAACGGGGCGACGACTAGTATTTCTGATTCGTTCTATAGTATTTGGATTTTCTAGCTAACAATTAATGTCACTGGTGATGTTGCCCTTGTGCAACAGGGTAAAATTTCATCGTCATCGATAAAGGCGAGGGGGTCGGTGGTATAGTCCACGCTACCACTGGTCATTTTGCAGCGGCAAGCGCCACAAAAACCATCCCGGCAATGAAACTGAACATCGATATTGTGCCGTTCGAGTGTTTCAAGCAGGGTTTCTTTGGGGAGAGGGGTAATATCGAGTTTATCACCGTTATCAGACTTGCCGTCGATAACGGTGACAATCAATGTGTCGGCAGCAGTGCTCGTCACATGTATCGCTTACTTACAGTTCAAAATCTTCGAAGTCATTTACGCTGACTTCAGAATCAATTTGACCGACTAGATAAGAGCTGATTTCAGACTCTTGGGGCGCTACCTGTACATTGTCTGAGCTCAAGTAGTTATTCATCCACGGTAGTGGATTGTCTTTCACATCAAACGGTTGGTCCATGCCAATCGCTGACATACGGTGATTAGCAATATACTCAACGTACTGGCATAAAATGTCTTTGTTCAAGCCAATCATTGAGCCATTTTGGAACAAATAATCAGCCCATTGCTTTTCTTGCTCAACCGCTTTAAGGAAGATTTCGCGCGCTTCATCTTTGAGTTCTTCAGCGATTTCAGCCATTTCCGGGTCGTCTTTGCCACGCGCCCATAAATTAAGGATGTGTTGAGTGGAGGTTAGGTGAACGTTCTCATCTCGCGCGATTAAACGAATGATCTTAGAATTACCTTCCATCAATTTACGCTCTGCAAATGCAAAGGTACAGGCAAACGACACATAAAAACGAATAGCTTCAAGCGCATTAACCGAGTTAATGCATAAGAACAATTTCTTTTTAAGTTCACGGATCGTTACGTTATGTGCCTCACCGTTTATAGTGTGTAAGCCTTCGCCCAAGGTTTGCCATAATTGGGTATAGAAAATAAGGTCATCATAGTAACGGCTGATGTCACTGGCGCGCTTTTTAATTTCCTCATTCACAACGATATCGTCGAATACCTCACTAGGATCAGTGAATAGATTTCGCAAAATGTGCGTGTACGAACGCGAATGAATGGTTTCGAAAAACGACCATGTTTCAATCCACGTTTCTAACTCTGGGATCGAAACAATCGGCAATAACGCAATGTTTGGGCTTCTGCCTTGTACTGAGTCGAGCAGGGTTTGATATTTCAAGTTAGAAATAAAAATATGCTGTTCAGCATCGCTCAGCTTTTGAAAGTCAACACGGTCTTTGCTTACATCAACTTCTTCTGGGCGCCAAAAGAAGCTGATTTGTTTTTCAATTAACTTTTCAAAGATTTCGTGCTTTTGTTGGTCATAACGCGCAACATTCACCGGATTTCCCATAAACATGGGTTCTGACAAAGTGTCCGTAACAGATTGATTAAACGTTGTGTATTTCATGGAAACCTATTCTTATATCGATTCTACGTACGTGTTCGCGTTTTACTGTTGCTATGGTGCCTGCGTTAGATCTTGCAAGCACCACCCGCACAATCGTCATCTTCAGCCATAACTACTTCAGTGGCTTGAGGTTGTTTAACGCCCGCTGATGTAATTGCAACACTGCTGCTGTCAGACGCTCCATCACGGGTGTTGTGGTAATACAGAGTTTTTACGCCCAGCTTGTAAGTCGTCAACAAATCCTTAAGCAGTAGCTTCATAGGAACCTTGCCACCGTCGTACTTGCTTGGATCGTAATTAGTATTGGCAGAAATGGTTTGATCAATAAACTTCTGCATAATACCAACCAGTTGCAGATAACCATCGTTTGATGGAATATCCCATAGCAATTCGTATTGATCTTTTAACCGCTCATACTCAGGTACAACTTGTTTCAATACGCCGTCTTTACTCGACTTGATACTGATGTGACCACGCGGTGGTTCAATACCATTTGTTGCATTAGAGATCTGTGATGATGTCTCTGATGGCATCAAGGCCGACAACGTGCTGTTACGTAAACCGTATTTAACAATGTCGTCACGCAATGCATCCCAATCGTAATGTAGCGGTTCGTCGCAAATTGCATCGAGTTCTTTACGATAGGTATCAACCGGCATTAATCCTTGAGAGTAAGTTGTTTCATTAAACTTCGGACAAGCACCTTTTTCCTTCGCAAGGTTATTTGATGCTTTGAGCAGGTAATATTGCATGGCTTCAAACGTACGGTGCACTAAACCATTTGCGCTGTGATCGGAATATTTAACCCCGTTTTTGGCGAGGTAGTATGCGAAGTTAATCACACCAATTCCTAACGTGCGGCGACCTTCAGTGGCATTACGCGCGGCAGGCACCGGGTAATCCTGGTAATCGAGCAAGCAGTCAAGCGCACGTACAGCTAGGTCAGCTAATTCGTCGAACTCGTCCAAGCTTTGGATAGCACCCAGGTTAAAGGCAGATAGCGTACATAATGCAATTTCACCTTCTTCATCGTTCACGTGTTGCAATGGCTTAGTTGGCAAAGCTATTTCAAGACATAAGTTACTTTGACGTACTGGCGCCAATTGAGGATTGAACGGGCTGTGGGTATTACAGTGATCCACATTCTGTAGGTAGATACGCCCAGTACTAGCGCGCTCTTGCATAAATAAGCTAAATAACTCTACAGCTTTGATTTGCTTCTTCCGAATGCTTGGATCGTTTTCGTATTGTACATACAAACGCTCAAATTCATCTTGATCCGCAAAGAATGCATCGTACAACCCAGGAACATCTGATGGACTGAACAATGTGATGTTCTGATCCTTAATCATGCGCTGGTACATTAATTTATTAAACTGTACACCGTAATCCAAATGACGTACGCGGTTCTCTTCAACACCACGGTTATTTTTAAGCACCAGCAATGATTCAACTTCTAAATGCCAAAGTGGATAGAACAGAGTGGCTGCACCACCGCGAACTCCGCCTTGTGAACAGCTTTTAACGGCTGTTTGAAAGTACTTATAAAACGGTAAGCATCCAGTGTGGAAGGCTTCGCCGCCGCGGATAGGGCTACCTAAAGCGCGGATACGACCGGCATTGATGCCGATGCCGGCACGTTGGCTCACGTACTTAACAATCGCGCTTGCTGTTGCATTAATCGAATCTAAGCTATCACCTGTCTCGATCAATACGCAGCTGCTGAATTGACGGGTAGGGGTACGCACACCAGACATTATTGGTGTAGGCAAAGAAATCTTGAATTTAGATGTAGCATCGTAGAAACGCTTAATGTAATCCATGCGCGTTTCTTTGGGATAGTCAGCAAACAAACAAGCAGCCACCAAGATATAGAGGAACTGCGCTGACTCATAGATTTCACCTGTTACCCGGTTCTGAACTAAATACTTACCTTCTAACTGTTTCACTGCAGCATAACTAAAATCCATATCACGCCAGTGGTCGATGTACTCATCAAGCTCTTCTAATTCAGCAATGCTGTAGTCTTCAAGAATGTGCGCATCATACTTACCCGTGCTCACCATTTTTTGTACATGGTCAACAAGCGTTGGTGGCTCAAACTGACCGTAGGCTTTTTTACGCAAGTGGAAAATCGCAAGTCGTGCAGCTAGATATTGATAATCTGGGGCGTCAGTGCTGATCAAGTCAGCAGCAGACTTAATTAAGGTTTCATGAATAACTTCGGTGCTGATCCCTTCATAAAACTGGATTTGAGCTTTGATTTCTACCTGAGAAACCGAGACATTACTCAGCCCTTTCGCAGCCCAAGTAATAACCTTATGGATTTTATCGAGATCGATTGCTTCTTTTTCACCATTACGTTTGGTGACATACAGATTATTATTCATGATTTTTAGCCATTCATTGAGTTAGCGCACGACACAGAGAGCGATAAGGCTCAGTTTGAGTATCGTTGGAATTCTTATAGTTAAATTTGTCGCTGCTTTTTTATACGTTTTTAGCGAGCAACTGAAACACAAGATAGTGCGCTTTGGTTGTTAACGCAACCCAATATATGGTGATTTTAGTAAATAAAAATTGGCATTAAATTTAAGTTAGTGGAGACTAACGTTATGTCGCTTTTCTTAGCAATGTTTACTAAAGATCAACGAGTTTTTTGGCGTTAAAATCAAATTTTTATAACTTACGTAGATCCTAGAGGAAATCGATATATAGGTTTAACTTGTGAGTGCAATAACTAGATATAGTGTTTTCGCTATTAAGCGCGACAATGTAAAAGATAGTTCACATCTAGATTTTTATCTGACAAATAATAATTTTGTAATAACGGATTAAAGTGCAAACCGATTGCACCGCTTACCGTCAAATTAGTTTGGTCGATCATAGCCATCAGTTCACTGGGTTTGATGAACTTAGCGTGTTCATGAGTACCTTTCGGTACCATATTAAGTACATATTCAGCGCCTACGATCGCCATTAAAAAGGACTTCATATTTCGATTTAACGTGGAGAAAAACACATGGCCACCAGGTTTAACTAAACGTGCGCATGAATAAATAACGGAAGCCGGTTCAGGCACGTGCTCAAGCATTTCTAAACATGTCACAACGTCAAATGAGTGCGCATGTTTATCTGCAAAGGCTTCAGCGGTGCTTAACGTATAATTTACGGCAACACCCGATTCAAGACCATGCAGTTTGGCGACTTCTAATGCATCCTCCGACATATCTATGCCACTGACATCCGCCCCTTGCTTAGCCATAGATTCTGATAAGATCCCACCACCACAGCCAACATCGCATACCGTTTTGCCAAATAAACCGTCACACGCAGTGGCGATCCAGTCAACGCGAAGGGGGTTTATCTGGTGCAGAGGCTTAAACTCACCCTGTAAGTCCCACCAACGAGAGGCGATCTCTGAGAATTTTTGAATTTCTTTAGCGTCTACGTTAGTGGTCATTTTTTGCTCATTTTACGTCTGGTTTCGGCGTTATTATTAACGATACCAATTGATAAGGTAAAGGCTTCACTAAAAGTTTTGTTAGAAGCGCATCTAAGGCTACAGTTTGAGAATTTCTAGTGGTACACTCAACTGCTTGGAGTATGACCCAAAAGCGTGTCATAGCCTGCAGTATTCTTCCAATCAGAAACGCCAGATCGCAGACCGATCGCTAGCGTTAATATATCGCAGGTATGACCCAATAAAACCTATAAGGGAACAGCCAGTTTATGACTGACAATGCGAAAGAAATCCTTCCGATTAATATCGAAGAAGAATTGAAGAATTCCTATTTGGACTATGCCATGAGCGTAATCGTTGGGCGTGCCTTGCCTGACGTTCGTGATGGGCTTAAGCCGGTGCATCGCCGCGTTTTGTTTGCGATGAACGAACTCAAAAATGATTTCAATAAACCGTATAAAAAGTCGGCGCGTGTGGTCGGTGACGTTATAGGTAAATATCACCCGCATGGTGACTCCGCGGTTTATGACACCATTGTACGTATGGCGCAGCCGTTTTCATTGCGCTATATGCTGGTTGATGGTCAGGGTAACTTTGGGTCTGTGGATGGAGACTCTGCTGCAGCTATGCGTTATACCGAAGTGCGTATGGCTAAAATTTCGCATGAGCTACTCGCTGACTTAGATAAAGAGACGGTTAACTTTGTACCTAACTATGACGGTACTGAACAGATCCCTGAGGTATTACCTACCAAGGTTCCTAACTTATTAGTTAACGGTTCGTCCGGTATCGCCGTAGGAATGGCAACCAACATTCCACCACACAATCTTACCGAGGTGATAAACGGTTGTATTGAGTTGATCAATAATCCTGACATGCCGATTGAAGAGCTAATGACCTTCATACCCGGTCCGGATTTTCCAACAGCTGCAATGATCAGCGGCCGTAAAGGCATTGAAGATGCTTACCGTACCGGTCGTGGCAAGATCTACCTGCGCGCCAGAGCGAATATCGAAACGGAAGAGAATGGTAAAGAAACCATCATCGTTAATGAAATTCCATATCAGGTTAACAAAGCACGCTTAATCGAAAAAATTGCAGAATTGGTTAAAGAAAAGCGTGTTGAGGGTATATCTGCACTGCGTGATGAATCAGATAAAGACGGTATGCGCATTGTTATCGAGGTAAAGCGCAACGAATCTGCAGAGGTTGTTCTTAATCATTTATATGCTAATACACAGTTGCAAACTGTGTTTGGCATTAACATGGTTGCACTAGATAACGGTCAGCCAAAAGTATTTACCCTCAAGGAAATGCTCGAAGCCTTTATTCTGCACCGTCGTGAAGTGGTTACTCGACGCACTGTGTTTGAATTGCGCAAGGCGCGTGACCGGGCGCATATCTTAGAAGGTCTAGCGATAGCCCTTGCGAATATTGATGAGATCATTGAATTAATCAAGGCTTCACCAAGTCCATCTGAAGCTAAACAAGCCTTAGTGGCGCGTGGCTGGGATCTGGGTGATGTTGCTCAAATGCTCGAGCGTGCAGGGGATGAAGATCCTTCGCGTCCAGAATGGTTAGCGCCAGAGTATGGGATCCGGGATGGACAATACTTCCTTACTGAGCAACAAGCACAAGCTATTCTCGATTTGCGCTTACATAAATTAACGGGTCTAGAGCACGACAAGATCCTCGATGAGTATCGTGGGCTATTAGAACTAATTGCTGAGTTGTTGCATATTTTGGCCAGCTCCGAACGTTTGATGGAAGTCATCCGTGAAGAATTAGAAGCCATTCGTGAAGAATTCGGTGATGAACGTCGCACTGAAATTACTGCTGCGAGTCATGATATCGATATTGAAGATTTAATCGAGCAAGAAGATGTCGTAGTGACGCTTTCCCATGAAGGTTATGTTAAGTATCAGAAACTTTCTGACTACGAGGCGCAACGCCGTGGCGGTAAGGGTAAGTCAGCAACGAAAATGAAGGACGAAGACTTCATTGAGCGTTTACTCGTGGCCAATACCCACGATCATATTTTGTGCTTCAGTACCCGCGGTCGCTTGTATTGGTTAAAGGTTTATCAGTTACCGCTAGCCAGCCGCAACGCGCGTGGGCGTCCGATTGTAAATATCTTGCCACTTGAAGAAGATGAGCGCATTACCGCGATTCTACCGATTAAAGAGTTTGTGGACGACAAGTTTGTCATTATGGCAACCGCTAATGGAACAGTTAAGAAGACTGCTCTTACCCAATATTCTCGCCCTCGTTCGAACGGCATCATCGCCGTAAATCTTAATGATGGTGATGAGTTAATCGGTGTTGCAATTACTAACGGTGAGGATGACATCATGTTGTTCTCAGACGAAGGTAAGGTTGTGCGTTTTAACGAGAAGGCAAGAGATTCAGAAACGGGTGAAGTCAAACGTGACCCTGATACCGGTGAAGAAATCCTAGCTATTCGTCCTATGGGGCGCACCGCAACAGGTGTTAGAGGGATCAAGTTGCAGCCGGGTCAACGCGTTGTATCGCTGATTGTGCCTACCGGTGATGGCGCAATTTTAACCGTGACCGAAAACGGCTATGGCAAGCGCACGCCGCTGGCTGATTACCCAGCGAAGAGCCGGGCAACTCAGGGGGTTGTATCGATAAAAGTCTCTGAACGTAACGGTAAAGTTGTTGGTGCAGTGCAAGTAGACGAAAACATGGAAATCATGTTGATCAGCGATAAAGGTACTTTGGTGCGCACACGTGTGAACGAAGTGTCGGTTGTGGGTAGAAATACTCAAGGTGTGCGTCTGATCCGTACTGCTGACGATGAAAACGTTGTAGGGCTTGAGCGCATTGAAGAAATCGCAGCTGAAGAGCTCGACGACGAGTCAATCGACGCTGAAGGTATCGAAGAATCAACAACTCAAGATAGCGGATCAGCTCCAGCAGAAGAATAAGGCTCTATGACACAAACCGTGTATAACTTTTCCGCGGGGCCGGCAATGCTGCCGGCTGCGGTATTAGAACAAGCGCAAGCAGAACTCATCAACTGGCAAGGCCTTGGCACTTCAGTGATGGAAATCAGTCATCGCAGTAAAGAGTTTATGCGCGTGGCCGAGGAATCTGAGCAAGACTTACGTGCATTGATGCAGATACCGGCTAATTACCGTGTATTGTTTATGCATGGTGGTGGCCGTGGTCAGTTTGCGGCCGTGCCATTAAATCTGGCAAGTCCGTCGCAAAGTGGAATGCATTTAGTTTCCGGCTCTTGGTCTAAGGCCTCGGTAGTGGAGGCTGATAAGTTCATCCAAGCGCACAAGACAGACATTCGTGTCGAGCGAGACGGGCGATTAGGCGCGGATCTTAAGCTTTATGAAGATAATGAACAGTATGCGTTTGTGCATTATTGTCCCAACGAAACTGTTGATGGCATTGAGATCTTTGACGTACCAGTAACCAAAGCGCCCTTGGTCGCTGACATGTCATCAAACATCTTATCGCGCCAAATAAATGTTGAAGACTACGCATTGATCTACGCGGGTGCGCAGAAAAACATAGGCCCAAGTGGTTTGTCAGTGGTTATTGTGCGTGAAGATTTACTCGGAAAGCCGCAAGCACAAACACCCGTGATATTGGATTACACCGCCGCAGCCAACAATGAATCAATGTTCAATACTCCGCCAACTTACAGTTGGTACTTGTCTGGATTAGTCTTTAAATGGCTACTCGCCAATGGTGGTGTGAACGCAGCAGAGCAGCTAAACAAACAAAAAGCCGAACTGCTTTATCAATTTCTTGATCAGTCTAGTCTATTTAATAACCGCATTATGGATGCTAACCGGTCACGTATGAATGTAGTATTTCAGCTTGCCGATGAATCTCTTAATGAGCGCTTTTTGGAACAGTCGGTAGATGCGGGATTGCATGCGCTGAAAGGGCACCGCTCAGTGGGTGGTATGCGTGCCAGTATATATAATGCTATGCCGTTAGCTGGAGTTAAAACGCTCGTTGATTTTATGCGCGAATTTGAACGTACCCAAGGATAGTTAATGGATAAATTATTATTGAACCCGATTGCACATGTCGCGGGCACTGTGAATGTGCCCGGCTCAAAGAGTTTATCCAATCGCGCATTATTATTAGCCGCATTAGCAAAGGGTACGACAACCTTAACTAATTTGCTTAACAGCGACGACATAAAGCATATGCTCAATGCGTTAAAGCAGTTAGGCGTAACCGTTTCTTTAAACGCTGCAGGCGACGAATGCACCGTTGAAGGCCTTGGTGGGCGCTTTGCCCGCTCGCAACCACTCGAGTTGTTTCTGGGCAACGCTGGTACCGCTATGCGCCCCCTGTGTGCAGTACTTGCGACATCTGATGTTGAGGTCACTCTAACGGGTGAACCGCGCATGGAAGAACGCCCAATCGGCGATCTCACTGATGCCCTGGTTTCAGCTGGGGCAGAAATTGATTTTTTAAAAAACACAGGGTTTCCACCACTTACGATCAAAGGTAAGCAATTAACGGGTGGTAATATTTCTGTTGATGGCAGTGTGTCGAGCCAATTTTTAACTGCTTTACTTATGGCTGCTCCGCTATTTGCACAGGATTCGGTGATCAGTATAGAAGGAGAGTTGGTCTCCAAACCTTACATTGATATTACCCTTGCCACCATGGAAGCCTTCGGTATTAAGGTAGAGAATCAGAATTATCAAATCTTCAAAGTTGCCGGAAATCAAACGTACCAATCCCCAGGCCGCTTTTTAGTTGAGGGTGACGCATCATCCGCATCGTATTTCCTCGCTGCCGGAGCCATCAAAGGTGGCACCGTCACAGTGACAGGCGTGGGCAAAAAATCAATCCAAGGTGATATTCGTTTTGCGGATGTACTTGAGAAAATGGGTGCAAGAGTCGATTGGCAAGACGAGTCCATTACTGTCACAGGTGCTCCATTAACGGCAGTTGATATGGATATGAATCACATCCCAGATGCTGCGATGACTATCGCAACTACTGCTTTGTTTGCGACAGGAACAACCCGGATTTCTAATATTTACAACTGGCGTGTTAAAGAAACAGACCGCTTACATGCGATGGCGACTGAATTACGTAAGGTAGGCGCTACGGTGGATGAAGGCCATGATTACATTAGCGTAACCCCACCAAAAACGCTTAACCACGCTGAAATTGAAACCTACGATGATCATCGTATTGCTATGTGTTTTTCTTTAGTTGCATTAAGTGATACGCCGGTAACAATCCTCGATCCGCAATGTACCAAAAAAACCTTCCCTGACTATTTTACCCGGTTCGCTACGATACAACAAAACGCATAATCACAAATGGTTACAGGATCCAAGTGGTAATTGAATGCTAGCACGCGTATAATGCCGCCCGATTTTTACCAAGGGTGGTTTATATGCAGTCGATTCCAGTCGTAACCGTCGACGGCCCCAGCGGTGCAGGGAAGGGGACATTGGCTTCCATGTTAGCGGAGCACTTCGGTTGGCACCTACTAGATAGTGGCGCGATATATCGGGTACTAGCCGTAGCGTCCTCACATCATGGGTTAGCACCAAACGATGAAGAAGCACTAATGCCATTAGCTTCAAGCCTTGACGTCACATTCGAAATAGACGGTGATGTAAAAAAGATTATCCTCGAAGGCGAAGATGTCACTGACGTGATCCGTACTGAAGAGGTTGGTAGTATCGCCTCACAAGTGGCAGCGCTCCCGCGGGTTCGGGAAGCGTTATTGCGCCGTCAACGTGCGTTCGAACAAGAGCCTGGATTGATTGCTGATGGACGCGACATGGGTACTGTTGTTTTCCCCGACGCACCGGCAAAAATTTTCCTTACAGCCTCGGCGGAAGCCCGTGCGCAAAGACGCTTTGATCAGTTGAAAGATAAGGGCCATGATGTTAAACTTTCGCGCCTTTTATCTGACATCAAAGCCAGAGACGAAAGAGATACGCACCGTTCGGTCGCGCCATTAGTGCCTGCTGACGATGCAATTGTTATCGATTCAACGTCAATGAGCATTGCTCAAGTCTTTGAAAAAGCGAAAGAAATTATTGGCGGGAAAATATCCGCGCAATAGATTCTGCAAGTGTTATGTAACGTATCGTCGCCATGGATTGTGATGATTTTGAATAACAACCCCATGTTAGCTGGAACGTAACGTGGATGTAAATTAGATAAATTAACTGAACTTTATGACTGAAAATTTTGCACAGCTTTTTGAAGAGAGCTTACAACAACTTGAAACGCGTCCTGGTGCCATCGTTAAAGGAACCGTTGTTTCAATCGACAAAGACATCGTATTAGTAGACGCGGGTCTCAAATCAGAAAGCGCAATTCCTGCTGATCAATTCAAGAACGCTGATGGCGAGCTTGAAATTGCTATCGGTGATTCCGTTGACGTTGCACTTGATGCAGTCGAAGACGGCTTCGGTGAAACTATCCTTTCTCGTGAAAAAGCGAAGCGCCATGAAGCATGGGTAGAGCTTGAGAAAGCATACGAAGAAAAAGAAACCATCAAAGGTATTATCAACGGTAAAGTGAAAGGCGGCTTCACAGTAGAAGTGAATGCAGTACGCGCTTTCTTACCTGGTTCGTTGGTAGACGTTCGCCCAGTACGCGACACGGCACACCTTGAAGGTAAAGAACTCGAATTTAAAGTAATCAAGTTAGATGCTAAGCGTAACAACGTAGTTGTATCTCGTCGTGCTGTTATCGAAGCAGAAAACAGTGCTGAGCGTGACTCGCTATTAGCTAACTTGGAAGAAGGTCATGAAGTTAAAGGTATCGTTAAGAACCTTACTGACTACGGTGCATTCGTTGATTTAGGCGGTGTTGACGGTCTACTTCACATCACTGATATGGCTTGGAAGCGCGTTAAGCACCCAAGTGAAATCGTAAATGTTGGTGATGAAATCAACGTTAAGGTACTTAAGTTCGACAAAGAGAAGTCACGTGTTTCTCTAGGTATGAAACAAATGGGCAGCGATCCGTGGCAAGAAATTGCTGAGCGTTACCCAGAGGGTGCTAAGCTTAGCGGTGCAGTAACAAACCTAACTGATTACGGTTGCTTCGTTGAAATCGAAGACGGTGTTGAAGGTCTTGTTCACGTTTCTGAAATGGATTGGACTAACAAGAACGTACACCCATCTAAGGTTGTTAACCTAGGTGACGTTGTTGAAGTAATGGTTCTTGAAATTGACGAAGAGCGTCGTCGTATTTCTCTTGGCCTTAAGCAGTGTATTGCTAATCCTTGGGAAGAGTTCGCTAAGTCACATGAGAAGGGCGACAAAGTTAGCGGTAAGATCAAGTCAATTACTGACTTCGGTATCTTTATCGGCCTAGACGGCGGCATCGATGGTCTTGTTCACTTATCTGACATTTCTTGGAACAAGTCAGGTGAAGAAGCGGTTCGTGACTATAAGAAAGGTGACGAAATTTCTGCTGTTGTACTACAAGTTGATCCAGAGCGTGAGCGTATTTCTCTTGGCGTTAAGCAAATCGAAGAAGATCCTTTCAATAAGTATCTGACAGATAACAAGAAAGGTGCTATCGTTAATGGAACAGTTACCGCAGTTGACGCGAAAGGCGTAACCGTAAATCTAGCTGAAGAAGTTGACGGCTACATCCGTGTTGGTGATTTAGCACGTGACCGCGTAGAAGACGCTTCTGAAGTTGTTAATGTAGGCGATGCAATCGAAGCCAAGTTCATGGGCGTTGATCGCAAGAACCGCATGGTTAACCTTTCAGTTAAAGCGAAGGACCAAGCTGACGAGAAAGAAGCATTGGATAAAGTGAACCAGCAAGAAGACGCCGGTTTCGCAAATGCCATGGCTGAAGCTTTCAAAGCAGCAAAAGGCGAGTAATTCTCCCCAAATTAGGCGCATCTATCTGATGCGCCTACCTCCTCCTGCTGGTAACATCGAGATATCTAACTATCGTGAGGTTGCCATGACAAAGTCTGAACTTATCGAAAGATTGGCCTTAAAGGCCGAGCATATCCCTGCCAAAGAGCTTGAAATAGCGGTTAAAGAACTGCTTGAGCAACTTGCGCAAACTCTGCAAAAAGGTGAGCGTATCGAAATTCGCGGTTTTGGTAGCTTTTCTTTGCATTATCGTGCACCTCGCGTAGGTCGTAACCCTAAAACTGGTGAAACTGTGCAATTAGAAGGGAAGTACGTGCCACATTTTAAGCCAGGTAAAGAACTTCGTGATCGCGTCAATGAAGCGATGTAAAAGTTGCGACTGACTACGGGAGAAATAGTCCTTGAGAGGGTTAGCATTATTTTTAGTTGTGATCGTGCTGGTGTGTGTTTTTGTGTTAATTGGGGCACAAAATAGCCAAACAGTCACAGTCAACTTTTTAATTGCTCAAGCCACACTAAAGCTCAGCACCCTTATGGCCATTATTATGACGATAGGAGTTGCTATCGGTTTATGTATCCTAATGACCAGCTGGCTAGCACTCAGAGTTAAGTTAGGTATTGCTAAACAAAAGCTCAAAAAGCTGCAAAACGAGTAACTCATGTTAGAACTTTTGTTTCTATTGCTACCCGTCGCAGTAGGCTACGGATGGGTAATGGGGCGGAATAGTCTGCGCCAAGCCCAACGCAAGCAATCGAGTATCCTCTCGAAGCACTATTATCGGGGTCTGAACTTCCTTTTATCAGAGCAACCCGATAAAGCCGTCGACACCTTAATAAAAATGATCGACCTAAATAATGATACGGTCGAGACCCACATTGCTATGGGTAACTTCTTTCGTCATCGCGGTGAACTTGACCGTGCGATTAAAGTGCACCAAAACTTAGTTAGTCGTGATGAAATAGAACCAAGCCAGCGCGAAAATGCGCTACGCGAGCTAGGCCGCGATTATACGCAGGCTGGATTTCTAGAGCGGGCTGAGAATGCCTATTTACAGTTACTTAACTCAGATAAGCATTACATAGATGCGCAAACCAATCTGTTTAAGATCTATCAAACGACCAAAGAGTGGGACCGCGCTATCGATTTAGCTGAACGCATGGTCGATTGTCACGGTGATGATAATGATATTTTAGTGAGGTTAGCTCATTTTTATTGTGAGCAAGCCGAGAAATCATTACAGCAAAGCGATCAAGAAAATGCCGTTATCTACTTGCAAAAAGCCACTCAATCCGATGAAAAAGCTGTACGTCCGTGGTTGATGTTGGGCCGTTTGGCAATCGAGAAGCAAGCTTACACAGATGCTTTTGATTGCCTATTAGAAGTTCCCAAGCGCGATATCAACTGGCTTAGCGAAGCAATTCCGTTACTCGAAAAATGTGCCGAACAGCTTGGCGATTGGGCGCGGTTTGAACAAGTGCTGAATGACTATGGGAATGTCTGTGCTTCGGCCTATTTGGCTAAGGTTAATCTAATGGCTAATCAGGGCCAAACTGATGAAGCGACGCAATTGCTTTATGAACAACTGCGCAAGAAGCCAACAATGAAAGGTTTCGCTACACTCATGCGTTTGTATATCGCACAGCACAAGCAAGATCCCAATACCAGTAGTCTGGCCCTATTGCGAGGATTAGTAGAGCAACAAATGTTACAACGCCCTAAATATCGCTGTGGTAACTGTGGTTTTTCAGGGCGTAAAGTTTACTGGCTGTGCCCATCCTGTAAGAAGTGGGGTGTAGTTAAACCAATTAAAGGCTTAGATGGAGAGTAGTAGGGTGAGCGAAGCAAAAGTCATCGTTGCGTTAGATTTTGAGACTGAATATCAAGTCCTTGATTTAGTCGAACAGCTAGCCCCTGATCAATGCCGACTTAAAGTTGGTAAAGAGTTGTTTACGCGTTTAGGTCCAGATATCGTGCGTCGTCTGGTAGGTAAAAACTTTGATGTATTTCTTGATCTTAAGTTTCACGATATTCCTAATACTGTGGCTAAAGCTTGTCTAGCTGCTGCGGATTTAGGCGTATGGATGGTTAATGTTCATGCCTCGGGTGGCGCTAAAATGATGAGCCACACTCAACAACAGCTAGAACTGTCCGGTGCAGATGTTAAGCTGATAGCGGTAACCGTATTGACTAGTATGGATCAAGTACAGTTGAGTGGCGTTGTGCCAGACACATCGATTACGGATCAAGTCATAAAGCTAGCCACATTAAGCAAAGATTGTGGACTTGATGGTGTGGTATGTTCGGCACAAGAGGCGAGTAACTTAAAGCAAAGGTTAGGTAGTAAATTTGAACTTGTTACCCCTGGTATTCGGCCAGCGGGAGCTAGCCAAGATGACCAAGTGCGTATTGTTACACCCAGCGATGCAATTAAGTTCGGCGTGGATTATATGGTCATTGGACGCCCTATCACTAAAGCCAATTCTCCCCTAGATGCACTCAAGAAGATTAATGCCGAAATAAAAAAGGCTACCCTGTAAGGTAGCCCTTTTTATAGGGGCGAAAATCATTTAGCTCTTTAATGCTTCTGCCGCATCTTGGTATTGTAAAGATAGCTGCTCACCCAACGCGTCCATAACCGCAGCATAAGTTATCTTTCCCTGATGCACATTCAGCCCATTTAACAAATGAGGGTTATCTAACATTGCTTGCTTGGGTCCTTTGTTTGCTAACGCTAGACCAAAGGGTAAAGTTGCGTTGTTCAATGCCATAGTAGACGTCCTAGCTACACCGCCAGGCATATTAGCGACACAGTAATGTACTACACCATCTACAATGTAGACTGGATCTTGGTGAGTGGTAGCGCGTGATGTTTCAAAACAGCCGCCTTGGTCGATCGCAACGTCAACTAACACTGAACCTTTCTTCATTGCGTTAATATGGCCGGTATTGAGTAGTTTTGGTGCCGCTGCTCCAGGAATAAGAACCGCACCAACAACTAAGTCAGCTTTAGACGAATAATGTTCGATGGCATCAACAGTTGAATAAACCGTCTTTATTTGATTTCCAAAGATATCGTCTAACTCTCTTAGGCGCGGTAATGAACGGTCTAGAATAGTTACATCGGCACCAAGACCAATGGCCATTTTAGCGGCGTTTGTACCAACGACACCGCCACCAATGATCAACACTTTGCCTGGAGCTACACCAGGTACACCACCCAATAGGGTGCCGCTACCACCATGAGCTTTCTCAAGATAATGTGCGCCCGCTTGCACTGACATACGACCGGCAACTTCACTCATCGGTGCCAATAGGGGTAAGCCGCCGCGAGGGTCAGTTACCGTTTCATAAGCAATACAGGTTGCGCCTGACTCAACTAATAGTTGCGTTTGCGTTGGATCAGGTGCGAGGTGCAGGTAGGTGTACAAAGTTTGCCCTTCGCGCAACATTTTACATTCATTGGGCTGCGGCTCTTTGACTTTAACTATCATCTCGGCACGCGCAAAAATCTCTTCTGCCGTTTCAATAATGCTGGCACCAGCTTCAATGTACATTTCATCGTCAAAACCAATTGCCGTTCCGGCATGAGTTTGCACGATAACGTCATGTCCATGAGCAACGAATTCCTTAACGGCTGCAGGCGTTAAGCCAACACGGTATTCATGATTTTTAATTTCTTTTGGTACACCTACAAGCATTGAAACAACCTTTTAACAAATTGAAAACCCGCGCAGTATACTGATAAAAAAGACAAAGAAATGGCTGAAGTTTGAGCAGTTACAGGATATTATTTTGACTAACCCAATAAAGGAAAAATTGTATGCTGGCTAAGACGCCAAAAAGTTTAGATAAAATTGACCGCCGGATCTTAATCGAGTTACAAAAAGACGGGCGATTGTCGAATGTAGAGCTAGCTAAACGCGTTGGTTTAAGCCCTAGCCCCTGTTTAGAAAGGGTTAAGCGTTTGGAGGGGCAGGGTTATATTACCGGTTACCGGGCTATGGTGAACCCTGATAAGCTCGGTGCGGCAATGTTGGTGTTTGTAGAAATAACGTTGACAAAAACATCGGTAGATATATTCGCAGAATTTTCTGCTGCGGTTAAATTACACGATGATATCCAAGAATGTCATTTGGTTTCAGGTAATTTTGATTTTCTGTTAAAAGCGCGAGTCGCAGACATGTCGAGTTATCGCAAACTACTTGGTGATACACTGCTACGCTTGCCGGGAGTCAGTGAATCACGAACGTATGTTGTGATGGAAGAAGTCAAATCCACAACACAGGTTCACATTAATCTGAAAAGCTAAATCTGGATGCGAGTTTTGATGATTTTTTTTCCCTGTATAGCGCACTGTTGTGGTAATCTTTGGTGTTTAATAATAACAATAAAATGAGTGAGCCCGGTGCGCGGGTTAAGGGCACTCAAGGTGATTAATTTAGGGTATGGCGCGATTAACAGGTTTACAGCGACTGTTTGAAGTCGGCATGATGCTGGCTTGCACATTCGCATTCTTCTTACTTTTAGCGATTGTCTCTTTTCATCCTGCTGACCCCGGCTGGAGTCAAGTTGGTTTGCAAGCAGACGTACAAAACTGGGGCGGGGCAACGGGTGCCTGGTTTGCTGATATTTTACTCTTCTTTTTAGGCTATCTTGCGTATGTTGCTCCTATCGGCTGCGCTGTCATTGGTTGGTTTCTCTTTCAACACGTTAAAACCCTAGCGGAATTTGACTATTTAACGATTGGTTTACGGATCATTGGTTTTGTTTTATTCATGCTTGGCGCTACCAGCCTGTTAAGCCTAAACGTGGATGACTTGTACAGTTTTCCCGCTGGCGGAATGGTTGGCGATGTAATGAGCTCGGCCTTATTACCCTATTTCAATTTAGCTGGCACGACGCTTTTACTACTCTGTTTCGTGCTTACCGGCATAACGTTAATGACCGGTATCTCCTGGCTCGCCGTTATTGACGGAATAGGTAAATACGCTATCGTATCTGCACTGGCCACGACAAAACTACCTGCTTACGCGCAGCAATTACAGTTACCACAACGATTACGCTTAGCAAAACCCCCAGAGGATAGCCCTAGCGACGTTACAATAACGCGTATGCGTGCAACGCCAGAGGATACCCCGTTACCGCAAGAGCCACACTTTGGGATTCCAGACGAAGTTTTTAGCACTGAGAGAAAAACCAATAGTGAGATCGAAGAATCTGAAGTTCCTGCTATTAGTCGTTTGGACAGTTTGAAACAGCGCTTTGGATCCCGGCGTTCAATTGACCGCGAGCACACCACAGAGAAAACCGAAAAGGAAATCGTACAACCGCCTGTTAAACAGACCGGCAATGCGGCTAATTCGCCAACCGATGCGGTCGTAGTAAAAACTGAGCCAGCAACGCCGATGCCGTCTTTTGATCTACTCGAACGGCCCGATAAACATGAAAACCCGATTTCCCCAGAAGAATTGGAGCAGGTTTCCCGGTTAGTAGAGCAAAAATTGGCCGATTTCAACATCGAAGCTAGTGTAGTAGGGGTTTATCCAGGGCCGGTTATTACCCGTTTTGAGTTAGATTTAGCGCCCGGAGTGAAGGTCAGTAAGATCACCGCGTTGTCGAAAGATCTAGCGCGCGCCATGTCGGCTATTTCGGTGCGTGTAGTAGAAGTTATCCCGGGTAAATCGGTTATCGGGCTTGAGTTACCAAATAAAAATCGGGAAATGGTACGCCTCAGTGAAGTTATTACCTGTGAGACATTCCAATCTGCCTCATCACCATTAACCATGGTGTTAGGCGCGGATATTTCGGGTAAGCCCGTCATTGTTGATTTAGCCAAAATGCCACATTTATTAGTCGCAGGAACTACGGGGTCAGGTAAGTCTGTTGGCGTTAACGTTATGATTTTGAGCTTGCTCTACAAATCTAAGCCTGAAGACGTGCGCATGATCATGATCGATCCCAAAATGCTCGAATTATCGGTGTACGAGGGTATCCCACACTTATTGGCTGAAGTAGTTACTGATATGAAGGAAGCCGCCAACGCGTTGCGTTGGTGCGTAGGTGAGATGGAACGCCGTTACCGTTTAATGTCTGAGTTGGGAGTGCGTAACTTAAAAGGCTACAACGCTAAAATTTTAGCTGCTGTAGAAGCCGGCGAACCAATAAAGGATCCGCTTTGGAGACCTGAAGAAAGCATGCTGACCGAGGCGCCTGACTTAGAAAAATTACCATCGATTGTTGTGGTCGTTGATGAGTTCGCTGACATGATGATGATCGTCGGCAAAAAAGTAGAAGAACTTATTGCTCGGATAGCACAAAAAGCTCGAGCTGCTGGGATCCATCTTGTTCTTGCTACCCAGCGACCGTCCGTTGACGTAATCACGGGTTTGATTAAAGCCAACATTCCCACGCGTATTGCATTTCAGGTTTCCAGCAAAATCGATTCACGTACAATTTTGGATCAACAAGGAGCTGAAGCGCTGTTAGGTGCCGGTGATATGTTGTATCTGCCCCCAGGTACAGCCGTACCAACTCGGGTTCATGGTGCGTTTGTGGATGATCACGAAGTTCACGCTGTAGTTGCTGATTGGAAACAACGTGGCGAGCCTGAATATATCGATGAAATTCTTAATGGTGAAGCCACCGCTGAGATCCTCCTGCCGGGTGAGCAAGCTGAAGGAGACGATCAGGAAATGGATGCGTTTTATGATGAGGCCGTCGCGTTCGTCACCCAGAGTCGCAAGGTTTCAGTAAGTAGTGTCCAGCGTAAATTTAGAATTGGTTACAATCGCGCGGCAAGAATTGTGGAACAAATGGAATTAAGTGGCGTCGTAAGTGCATCTGGCCATAATGGCAATAGAGAGGTGCTTGCTCCTCCGCCACCACCGAGAGATTAGTATGTTAAAAAAGATTTTCAGTTTAGTCATTGCAACCTTGCTATGCCAATCTGCGTTGGCGGAGGATGCTAAGCAGTTATTGCGTGATAAATTGGCCAACATTGAGACTTTTCAAGCAAGCTTCAGTCAAGCTATCACTGACCAGTTGGGTAATAATGTGCACAATGCCAGTGGTAAGCTGATTACGAAACGTCCGCAGCAATTGTATTGGCATACGCAACTTCCTGACGAAGTGCTATTAGTGGCTGACGGTGACGCGGTTTGGCAAGTAGATTATTTTGTTGAACAAATCACAGTAGTTGATCAGTCGACGGCGGTCAAAGATAATCCGATGATGCTATTGGCCTCAGGTGATGATACTGACTGGAACAATGTTAGTGTTACCTTAATAGACGATTTTTTCGTGATAGTGCCTAATCTAACAAGTGCAATTACGGAATTGAGCTTATCTTTTAGCGACAACAAGTTAGTTCAATTAACGTCTGTTGATACTCAAGGACAGCGCAGCATATTGACGTTTAATGAAATTCAGATCAATTTACCAGTAGCAAGTACACAGTTTGAAGTTGCCAATGCGGATGGGTTTGTATTGGATGACCAGCGAAACCAGTAACTTGTCTCTTTTTCAAGAAGTGCTGCATGCCCCCTTAGCTGCTCGAATGCGCCCACAATCGATTAACGATATTGTTGGGCAACAGCACTTAGTTGGGGAAGGTAAGCCGTTAGCGCAGATTATTGCTCAAGCCACGCCTGTCTCTTTGATCCTTTGGGGGCCGCCTGGAACCGGTAAGACCACTCTCGCAGAAGTCATAGCAAAACACAGCGAAGCCGATATTCAACGGGTCTCTGCAGTAACTGATGGGATCAAAGAAATTCGGAAAGCGATCGAGCAAGCGCAGCAAAATGTGGCGACAGGGATCCGAACATTACTGTTTGTTGATGAAGTACATCGTTTTAATAAATCGCAACAAGATGCTTTTTTGCCACATATTGAATCTGGTCTAATTCAGTTTATCGGTGCCACCACTGAGAATCCCTCTTTTTCTTTGAATAATGCACTATTGTCGCGCACCCGCATGTTCGTGCTGAAACCGCTAACAGATGACGACCTCGCTAATCTCATTGCGCGTGCGATTCGGCTCTTGGCTCACGATAGAAATAAGCCATTGAGAATCGACAGTACAGCAGAAACGCACCTGATTCGTGCGTCATCTGGTGATGCCAGGCGTTTATTGACGCAGTTAGAACTTGCCGTCCAGTTAATCGACGGTGATGAGATTGAATTATCACATGTTCAGTTAGCGCAGGGGGAGCGGAGCACTGCTTTTGATAAGCAGGGAGATTATTTTTACGATCACCTCTCTGCATTTCATAAATCCATCCGCGGATCATCTGTTGATGGTGCGTTGTTTTATTTTGCCCGATTGCTACAAGCAGGTTGTGAAGCAACAGTTATCATTCGACGGCTCTTGGCTATTGCTAGCGAGGATATCGGTAATGCCGATCCCCGCGCTATGCAAATGTGCCTAACCGCTTGGGACGTATACCATCGCGTTGGCGCGGCTGAGGGAGAACGCGCTATCGCACAGGCCGTTGTTTATTGCGCCTTGGCGGCTAAAAGTAATGCGGTCTACATTGCGTTCAAAGCGGCACAGCGCGCCGCAGAAGAAAATCCGGATGCGCCAGTACCCGCGCATTTGCGTAACGCACCAAGCAAAATGGCTAAGTCCTTAGGTCATGGCTCGGATTATCGCTATGCACATAATGAACCTCACGCCTATGCGGCCGGTGAAACCTATTTACCAAAAGGCATAGAAGGGGGTTTTTATCAGCCCTCAGAGCGGGGATTAGAGAAGCAACTCAAGGCCAAACAGAAATTTTTGCTGGAACTTGATCAGCAACATAGTGAACGAGAAAACAAGTGATGAATTATATGTATGTTGCGTTGGGCGGTGCTCTTGGTGCTTGCTTACGTTATTTTATCATGCTGAAGGCTGATCTTTGGTTTGGAAAAGCTATGCCCTTTGGTACACTAGCGGTCAACGTAGCAGGGTCATTTTTACTGGGTGTTTTCTACGCTGTCATGCATCAAGAGGCACCTATTGATAATCCCTACCGAGCATTTTTTGCTATTGGTCTATTAGGCGCTTTTACAACTTTCTCCACGTTTTCTTATGATACGTTGCTTTTATTGCAACAGGGTGAATGGCTAAAGGCGTTGGCTAATATTGGATTGAACGTATTTGTTTGTATTTTGGCCGCCGGCAGTGCGGTGTATTTGGTGAAAGGATAATAAGGTCACATGCTAGATCCTAAGTATTTTAGAAATGACATAGAAGCTACCGCGCAACGGTTGGCTGCACGTGGCTTCAAACTTGATGTTGAAGCTTACAATACGCTTGAAGAACAGCGTAAAGCGTTACAAGTAAAAACCCAGGATTTGCAAAATACACGCAATGTGAAAAGTAAAAGTATCGGGAAGGCAAAAGCGCAAGGAGAGGATATTCAGCCATTGTTAGCTGAAGTAAGCTCCCTAGGTGATGAACTTGATGAGGCTAAGCAAGAGTTAGAGCGCGTGCAGAATGCACTCAACATTTTCTATCAAGAAACTCCAAACTTACCGGATCCTGATGTAGCTGTCGGCAAAGATGAATCTGAAAATGTAGAAGTTTTACGTTGGGGAACGCCAAAGACGTTTTCATTTACGGTGAAAGATCATGTTGATTTAGGCGAGCAGCTAGATAAAGGGTTGGATTTTGAGGCAGCGGCAAAGCTATCCGGCGCGCGCTTCGTGGTTATGCGCGGTAAAATTGCAAAGTTGAATCGAGCACTCGCCCAGTTCATGTTAGATATGCATACTCAGCAGCACGGTTATACCGAAATGTATGTTCCTTTCTTGGTAAATTCAGACAGCCTGTTTGGTACTGGGCAGTTGCCTAAATTTGGCGAAGACCTCTTTCATACCAAGCCTGCGACCGAAGAGGGGCAGGGAATGTCACTGATCCCAACGGCTGAAGTTCCGTTGACGAATTTAGTTAGGGATACAATTCTTGAAGCCGATGCATTACCCCTGAAAATGACAGCACATACCCCTTGTTTTCGCAGTGAAGCAGGTGCTTATGGGCGCGATACGCGCGGTTTGATCCGCCAACACCAATTTGACAAAGTTGAGTTGGTACAAATTGTTAAACCTGAAGATTCTGACGCAGCACTGGAAGCGTTAACGGGTCATGCAGAAGCAATACTACAAGCGTTAGAACTGCCATACAGAAAGGTGATGTTGTGTACAGGTGACATGGGTTTCGGTTCAGCCAAGACTTATGACCTAGAGGTTTGGTTACCTGCACAGGATTGCTACCGCGAAATCTCTTCTTGCTCTAACATGCGCGACTTCCAAGCGCGTCGAATGCAGGCAAGATTCCGCAGCGCTGCAGGACAGAAACCAGAGTTGGTGCATACCTTGAATGGTTCAGGATTAGCGGTTGGAAGAACCTTGGTTGCAGTGCTTGAGAATTATCAGAATGAAGACGGCAGTATTACCGTGCCTACAGCATTACAACCTTATTTGGGCGGTGTAAGCTCACTTTGATCATAAACATTTAGCGGGCTTAGGAAGGCCCGCTAGCTTAGTCGCTTGCTTAGCTGGCCCTTGTGGAAACAGGCGGTGCAGATAACGGCTATTGCCTTTTTCCGGTCCCATGGAAGCAGCCATTGCTTTAACCAGTGCGCGGATAGCTGGGCTTGTTTCATACTCAAGATAAAAATTTCGCACAAACCAAATGACTTCCCAGTGCGCGTCTGTGAGCGCTATATTATCTTCGCTAGCGATGTGATTAGCGACGTCTTCATTCCAGTCCGTAACATTTTTAAGATAGCCATTTTTATCCAATGGAATACGTTGGTCATTGACCGTTAGGTGGTCGGCAGTCATAGGGTTATACACCGTTTAGCGCGCGCAATTAACTTAGCGATGTTATCTGTAGAAATTGCTTGTTCGGGTAACAACGTTATGCCCCTGATTTGGCTGTGTTCGGCGTGAACAAAAAGTTGCGCACTGATTTTTTGATGTAAATCTGAAAAACTGAACACTGCATCTTCACACACGATAACGGTATCTTCTGCTCTTATTAGTCGCAAACTGGGGTTAACGTTAGATACTGGAAATTTACGAATAAACCAAAGGTTCATATTAGAAACTCACGATATAATCATACTGCGATGTTAAAAGGGCCAGTTCATCGGGCGCTACTATTTTAGCGGAGTCAGGCGCGGCAGTTTGCATTACTTGATGAGCATTTAGACTTTCAGCGCAAATATATAACTCTTCTACATCGTAAAACGGCAACACATTGAGCTGCTTACGCGGATCTTTCAATGTAAATGCTTTGCAATCACCACTGTGGGATAGATACCGTACACCATGCTCACACAACAAAATAGAGCAGTCATGTCCATATCCGGTTGAGGCTAACGCAAAATCAATCGCATCGGCGCTGTCAGATGAGCTATAGGGCGAGTGTGTAATAATAACTAAAAGCTTGGCCATACTAGTACTGTATTAATTGATCAACGTTATGCAGGCGAGTGAAAAACTCCCCTAAACCGACTTGCTCAAATGGCGCTATTAGATTGTGCGCTGACTGCGCATTTTGCTCTGCTAACGCAGCATCAATCACGCCTCGCTTTTCTGCAGCAGACACACAAACTAATAATGGGACTTGGTGTTGCTGAGAAAACATTGACCAAGCAGAATGAGGGTTGAACTCGTCTACCGGAGGATTGATCAAGCTATTCGCGTTGAGTACCCCAGACGCATAAAAAAACACGGATTCCACCGTGCAACCGGTTGCAATCAATCCGGTTAGAGTATTAATTGCCTCCTGCATGCGCAGCACATTAGAAGGAGAGCAAGTTATCAAGCAACTTATATGAGCCATTTTTATCCAAAAAAAACACCCCTGACGGGGTGTTTTCGAAATTCATTACAACTGAACTATCAGTCATCACCACCAAACGCACCCAACAAGTGTAACAGCGAAGTGAAGATATTATAAATATTCAAATACAGCGCTACAGTAGCAAGGATGTAGTTTGTTTCGCCACCATTCACGATGCGGCTTGTATCATACAAGATAAAACCTGACATTATGAAGATGATTGCTGCATTAAGTGCTAAAAACACCGCTGGGACCTGGAAGAAAATATTCGCTATCGCAGCGATAAGCACTACCACCATACCCACAACAAGAAAACCGCCTAAGAAAGAAAAGTCTTTTTTAGTGGTTAGGGCATAGGCGGAAAGTGACAAGAACACGATTGCTGTACCACCCATGGCTTGCATTATTAATGAAGGGCCATTCGCGAACCCAGCATAATAAGAGAGAATAGGTCCCAGTGAAGCGCCCAATAAACCAGTGAATAAGAAAACAAGTCCGACACCTGCAGCAGAATTTGCCTTACGATGCAGAACAAATAAAGTCACAAAAGCACCGATCATCATGCCAAGCGATGCAAGTCGGCCTATGCCCATAGCCATTGCGACGCCAGCGCACAGTGCGCTAAATAGCAATGTCATTGATAGCAGCATGTAGGTACTGCGCAAAACCTTATTGGTCTGTAATGCAGACTCCTGAGCTGAACTAGCATACAACGAACGTTGTTCCATTTTACCCTCCAACAGGTGTTAACGTCTTAATTGGTTTCAGAGCCTAGAAAAGTAGACCCTGTTACTAAGACCCTTTGTAGGGTGTTTGGTTCCTTTTTTCAAGTGCTTTCCGCCGCTTAAGCAACAGTTTTCCCGAGTATTCGTCGCAATATCACTCGAACTGACCAATTACTAAGCAAACAGTTATTTTTTTTGAATTACTACTTTACAAGGCCGACGTTGATCATTAACATTCGCAGCACTTGGAGAGGTGGCAGAGTCCGGTTGAATGCACCTGACTTGAAATCAGGCGAAGGGTCAAACCTTCCGGGGGTTCGAATCCCTCCCTCTCCGCCAAATACATTAAAGCCCGCTAATGCGGGCTTTTTTTATGTTTGTGATAAATGGGTGGTTTTTCTACTGGCAAAATTTGTTTTAGCATTTATTATTGGCTAGGTGTCGCAATTAAATTGCCTACATAATTGGTTTTACTCATAAAAAGAACGCCACAGTGATAAAAATTCTTTTGGTCGATGACCATGATCTTGTTCGGACGGGAATAAAAAGGATTTTAGAAGACGTCAAAGACTTTACCGTAGTAGCAGAAGCTAAAAACGGTGAGGACGCTGTATCTATCTGTCGTAAAAATGCACCGGATGTGGTTCTGATGGATGTTAATATGCCAGGCATTGGAGGGCTTGAAGCTACTCGTCAAATAATGCGGTTAGCAGAGAACACCCGTGTTATTGGTCTTTCCATGCAGAGCGAGAGCCCGATTCCTGCAAAGGTTATGCATAACGGCGCTTTCGGCTTCTTAACTAAGGATGCCGAACCTGATGAAGTGATTACGGCGATCTATAAAGTGGCAGCAGGGCAGAAGTACCTGGCGCCAGAGATTGCGCAACAGGTGGCGCTCGGTTTCCTTGATATCAACGATATTAATCCTTTTGAGCAGCTCAGTGATCGTGAATTAGAGATCACCATGATGCTTACAAAGGGCCAAAAAGTCCCAGACATTGCCAATTATCTGAATATCAGTGCTAAAACAGTCAATACCTACCGTTATCGCATGTTTGAGAAGTTGAATGTGAAAAGTGACGTTGAACTCACCCATTTAGCCCTGCGACATAAACTTATCAGCGCTGATCAGTTTTAATGCTTGAGCCAGGTGCTTTCGATTTAACTCAGTTTCTCAGCAACCTTACCCACCAACCGGGTGTTTATCGCATGTATAACGATAAGCATGAAGTTATTTATGTGGGTAAGGCAAAGAACCTTAAGAATAGGGTATCGAGCTATTTTAAAGCCCAACATGACAACGCTAAAACCACCGCATTAGTTGCCAACATTGCGTTTATTGACGTAACTGTTGTGAGTAGTGAAACTGAGGCCTTTCTACTCGAAAACAATTTCATCAAGAAGTATAAACCGCGTTACAACGTAGTACTGCGTGATGATAAGTCCTATCCTTATATCATGTTGTCAAATCACCAACATCCGCGTCTAGCCTTCCATCGGGGTGTCCCCAAACAAGATAAAGGCGAGTTTTTTGGCCCATATCCTAGTGCTTGGTCAGTGCGGGAGAGTTTGCGTTCAATGCAGCGAATTTTCCCCGTGCGGCAATGCGAAGATAGTTATTATCGTGCTCGTTCGCGCCCCTGCTTGCAGTATCAAATGCAACGTTGCTCTGCGCCTTGTGTTGAAGGTTACGTAAGTGATGAAGAATATCAGGAACAAGTGGATTGGGTCCGCCTATTTTTAAAAGGAAAGAATAAAGAAGTTATTGAGCGTTTAGTTGAGAAGATGGAGCGGGTCAGTGCCGATCTTAATTTTGAGGCTGCTGCGCGATACCGCGACCAAATAAGTGCATTACGCAAAATTCAAGAACAGCAGTATGTGGCTGGAACCCAGCACGAACTTGATATCTTCGGGATTTATGTACACCGCGGCAGTGCTTGTGTGCACGGGTTGTTTATTCGAGAAAGCCAAATGTTAGGGAGTAAATCGTTTTTTCCTAAAGTACCGTCGTTAGCTAATGAGGCTGAGATTTTTACCGCCTTTTTGACGCAGTTTTACTTAACGGGAAAAAAGTCGATTCCAAAGCAAATTGTCGTGCCAACTAGCATTGAAGATAAAGTAGCTATTGAGAGCATGCTAGCAAAACAGGCTGGACATAAGGTGCAGTTATTTAGTGGGGCCCGCACGGAGAAGCGGCGTTATCTTCAGCTCGCTATGAATAATGCAAAGAATCAACTTGAGGCGCAGCAGAATCAGCAACAGTCCATAATAGCGCGTTACCTTGCCTTAGAAGAAATTTTGTCTAGCGATACACCAATCCAACGCATTGAGTGTTTTGATATCAGTCATACTTCGGGCCAGCAAACCGTTGCCTCTTGTGTGGTCTTTAATCGTGAAGGACCGCTGACATCAGACTATCGTCGCTTTAATATTGAAGGGATTACCCCCGGTGATGATTATGCGGCGATGGATCAAGCGATTCGGCGACGCTACAGCAAGGTTAAAGAGATTGAAAAGGTTCCAGATATCCTACTAATAGACGGAGGGAAAGGGCAGTTAGCGCAGGCCGAACGTTGTTTTGAAGACTGGACCTTAGGTAAAAAACCATTTTTAATTGGCGTAGCTAAAGGGACATCGCGAAAGCCAGGGCTTGAAACATTAATATTAGCTGGCTCGCATGAAACAATTCCGATGGACGCCGACTCACCAGCGCTACATTTGATTCAACATGTTCGTGATGAATCTCACCGCTTTGCAATTGCGGGACACCGAAATCGCCGACAAAAAGTCAAAACCACCTCTTCGCTTGAGGCAATACCGGGAGTTGGAAACAAGCGCCGGCAGTCTTTATTAAAATACATGGGTGGGCTACAAGGCTTGAAAAAAGCCAGTAAAGACGAGATAGCTAACGTGCCGGGTATCAGTTACGAACTGGCAGAAACTATCTACGAATACCTGCATAGTTAACTTTTCCTATGGATATGTGTACACTGCTCGGGTCTTAAGGCCGTTGAGTAGTTTTTCGTGTGGACAATACCTAACATCGTAACCATGTTTCGTGTCATTCTGATCCCGGTGTTCGTTATTGTTTATTTCCTCGACTGGAAGTGGGCACAGTACACCGGCGCTTTTATCTTTTGGCTGGCGGCAATAACTGATTGGTTTGATGGTTATTTGGCGCGCAAGCTACAACAAACAACCCCGTTTGGCGCTTTTCTTGATCCCGTTGCAGATAAATTAATTGTCGGTGCAGCGCTGCTTATGATTACGCACACTTACAATTCTATCTGGATCACAGCACCAGCAATTATTTTGATGATGCGCGAAATTTACATTTCTGCTTTACGCGAGTGGATGGGGCAACACGGGCTAAGTGATGTAGTAAAAGTTAACTTTGCTGGTAAAGCTAAAACCATGGCGCAAATGCTTGCCTTGATCGGTTTATTATCTGGCTTAGAGTACTTCATGGGCGTACGCATTTATTGGGTTACTTTAGGTTACGCATTATTATATTTTGCTGCCGCCTTATCATTGTGGTCAATGGTAACTTACACCACAGCGGCATGGGTACACTTGAAAAAATCGGCTTGATTGTTCAAATAATCAGCGTTTGAGCGAAAGTCGCTTAAAAACACAGCAAACGAACATTTTAGTGGTTGACAGGTTGTACTTTGTCGGTAGAATTCGTGCCCACGTTGCAAGCGGGAATAGCTCAGTTGGTAGAGCACAACCTTGCCAAGGTTGGGGTCGCGAGTTCGAGTCTCGTTTCCCGCTCCAATACTTTTAAGTGTTGACTTTCTGCGACGTAAGACCAGCTTTTTATGGCGGAATGGCAGAATGGCTATGCAGCGGATTGCAAATCCGTGGATCTCGGTTCGACTCCGGGTTCCGCCTCCATAGAAAGATAGCAGGGCATCCTGCTTCCATCCTGCCCGGGTGGTGAAATTGGTAGACACAAGGGATTTAAAATCCCTCGCGCGAAAGCGTGTGCCGGTTCAAGTCCGGCCCCGGGCACCATCTCTTCTCGATGATATCGTATTCACAAGTTAACTTTTCAAACTAAAACTCCAATTTGATAACGCGAATTTTTCCACCTTGCAAGGTCACCCAATCTAGTTCTCAGCACTAACGATTATTAACTTTTTTGTTTATGTGCTAATTATCAATGAAATATGATATTCCATTAAGTTATAAACCGCTTTTATTTGGTTATTTTTCCTCTGTAGCCTTTGTTTACGATAGGTCAGTATTGGCTTTAACGGTTAAATCAATTTTCAAAACATCATTATTGACTAAAACTTGGACGTATAGACGCATATAAAATCTATTGATGGTCAGACCAAACGGCGCTAGTGTAGCTTCGGTTTTTTCAGATGACTGTCTGAAATCGCAGGACGGATCACATTGAAAACAGGGATAGCCCTAAGGATGGAGGCAGATAATTATAATTAAAAACTCTATACAACAAGTGAAACATAATGAAATATAAAAAGAAGTCGTTAGGGCTCAGTAAAACGTCTCTTGGCGTTTTATCGGCACTAATGTTAACAACACCCGCGCTCAGTGGGGAATTACAAGAAGTCGGTGAGGTTGTAAAAGGCCAATCAAAAATCGACCAAGACTTTAACCAATGGAAACGCAGTCAACGTGAAGCCATGTTGAGTGCTGAAACGGATCAATTCATCGTTGAATTCCATTCTGATCTATCAGGGTTAAGTTTAGATTCACCTGAAACGGCAGCAATTAAAACCCAGCAAATCGCTGGAGACCTTAAACAAAACCTCAAATATCAACGTTCGTTGGGTAACAACAAACACGTGGTAAAATTGGAAGAAAAAGCTGATCGGAATCAACTTAAAGCATTATTAAAGCAAATAAGAAACAATCCATCGGTCGCTTCTGCTGAAGAAGATCCAAAACGCTATTTCATGGCCGAGACAACACCGTGGGGATACACTGCAGTGCAAGCGAGTCAGTTAAGTGACGCAGCATCAGGTGCATTAACGGTATGTATAATCGACTCTGGCTATGAGGCCAGTAATCCTGATCTTTCTGGCAACAATGCTACTGGCACCAATGACAGCGGTACTGGAAACTGGTATCAAGCAGGCGGTTCACACGGAACCCACGTTGCTGGAACCATTGCAGCTGTGGGTAATAACATCGGTATCAAAGGGGTATTGCCGAATACTCAAGTGAACTTGCACATTATTAAGGTATTTAATGAGTCTGGCTGGGGTTACAGCTCTGATTTAGTCACTGCAGTCAATACCTGCGTAAATAATGGTGCGGATGTAGTCAATATGAGTTTGGGTGGCCCTTCTGCCAGCACATCAGAGCGCAATGGTTTGGAAGCTGCAACAGCTGCCGGTGTTCTTTTAGTAGCAGCGGCGGGTAACGACGGCGATGCAAGCCTTTCATATCCAGCGTCTTACGATACCGTTATGGCGGTCGCAGCGGTCGATGAAAACGGCCAACACGCTGAATTCTCTCAATTTACTCCACAAGTAGAAATATCAGGTCCTGGTGAGGCTATTTTATCGACTGTCGCTGGCGATGGCCGCTTAGGTAGTTTAGTTGTCGGCGGTACTGATTTTACCAGTAGTGGTGTAGTGCCTCAGTCACGCTATGTGCAAAGCGGTAGCAGCTATGTGGTGTCTAACATAAATGGCTCAGTATCTGGGGTGATTGATACCTGTAGCCGCTCTGGTAGCAGTTATAGTTGTGGCAATATGACGGGTAAAATATGTGTGGCTGAGCGTGACGCTAATCAGGGCGCCAGTTACCCTGAGATAAACGCAGCAAAAGCGTGTGCCGATGCCGGTGCGGCTGGTGTTGTCGTATATAGCAACAGTGCGCGTCCTGGATTACAAAATCCGTTTTTGGTTGATGCCACAGGAGCTGTTGATGTTCCAACGGTTTCTGTGAATCGTAGTGTTGGTCAAGCGCTCGCCGGGCGAGTAGGACAAAGTGCCAGCTTAGCGGTTAGTGCTAATCAGGATTACGCCTATTACAATGGTACGTCAATGGCAACACCACATGTTGCCGCAGTCGCAGCATTAGCATGGAGTAATAATCTGTCGTGTACCGCAGCTGAGGTACGTACGGCGTTAAAAGCAACGGCTATCGATTTAGATGTTGCAGGTCGTGATGATCGTACAGGTTTTGGTATGGTTCAAGCTAAAGCCGCATCGGATTACCTAGCAGCCAACTGTGGCGGCAGTACCGGTGGTGGTGGCGGAACAGGTGGACCTGACGCACTTGAAAACGGGGTTGCGAAAACCAGCTTAACGGGTGCTGCAAATGATGAATTGTCTTACACATTTGAGGTCCCCGCTGGAGCAACTGATCTTACATTTGATATGTCAGGCGGCACAGGTGATGCCGATCTGTATGTTAAATTCGGATCTGAACCAACAACTAGCAGTTATGATTGCCGTCCTTATGCGAGCGGCAACAATGAGTCCTGCCCAGTAACTTCTGCTCAAGCGGGAACCTATTACGTAAAAGTTATCGGGTATTCCGCGTTTAGTGGTGTCAACTTAGTTGCCAGCTTCACTGAGCCATCTACAGGTGGCGGCGGTGGTGCTAGCGGGTTCTCTACAACAGTTGAGAATATTTCAGCTAGCCGCAATAACTGGAAGTACTACACCATTGATGTACCAGTCGGTATGTCTAGCTTTGATGTTAGTATCGCGAACGGTAGCGGCGACGCCGATCTGCACGTGCGGTATGGCGCACAGCCAACGACCAGCAGCTATGATTGCCGTCCATATGAAAGTGGTAATAATGAGGCTTGTAACTTTACTAGCCCAACAGCGGGTACGTGGCACATTGGAGTTCGCGCATATCGCACATTCTCCGGTGTTGACTTAACAGTCTCATATCAACCTTAATTTAGGTTTTATTTAAAAGGGCGTCCAACGGACGCCTTTTTTATTGGGGTTAATAGACAGCATTGGTTTTTTAATGGGAGTTAATGAATAATAGCGAGAAAAGTTAATACGAAGGTCCTATGCAGCAAGATAAACCACCGTTACTTGTGTCTGTTAATTGGTTGCAGTCGCGCTTAAATGAGAGCGGCATTGTGATCCTATACACCCGTATTGCGAACATTCAAACCGGAGAATTAGAGCCTAGCAAAGGTAAATATATTCCTGGCGCAAGACTATTCGATTTTGAAGCGGATTTTGTTGATCTTGGTTCTACCTTGCCACATACAATGCCGAGTTCTGAGAGCTTTGTGGAGCGTGCCAGAGCGCTTGGTATCAATGCCAATGATCATCTCATTGTTTATGACTCTCAAGGATTATATGCAGCTCCGCGCGTGTGGTGGATGTTCAAATCTATGGGGCATAATAAAATTAGTATACTTAAGGGAGGCTTGCCCGCTTGGCTGCAGGCTGGCTTATTAACCGTTGACCAACCCGCAAGAACTAAACGACAAGGAACATTTGACGGTCAACTGATTTCGTCAGCTTGGGCCAGTTGTGAAGACGTACAAGCAGCACTGCGCCAAAAAAGCGCGATGGTTATCGATGCGCGCAGTCACGATCGGTTTAGTGGGAAAGAGAAAGAACCACGTCAGGGGGTTCGTCAGGGGCACATGCCAGGAGCACTAAACATCCCTTTCACCGACACCCAGCGAAAGGGTGAGTTATTGGAAGCCGATGAGTTGCATGCTTTATTTAGTCAAGTGGGTCTGCAAAGTGATCAGCCGATGATTTTTACCTGCGGTTCTGGGGTAACTGCGTGTTGTCTGGCCTTTGCAGCTGCATCAATAGGCTATATGCAGCTGTCAATTTATGATGGGTCATGGAATGAGTGGGGGAGACGAGTTGATCTACCTATTGAGACGAGTACGGTATGAACAATAAAGTGGTAATTCTCACTGGTGCTGGAATTTCAGCGGAATCAGGCCTGCGCACCTTTAGGGATAATAATGGACTATGGGAAAACCATCGCTTAGAAGATGTTGCCACACCAGACGCTTTTTCGCGTGACCCAGGTTTGGTTTATCGGTTTTATAATCAACGAAGACAACAATTACTTGAGCCATCTATAAAGCCAAATACGGCTCACAATGCTTTGGCTGATTTGGAACAATTGTTGGCAGATGATTTTATGTTGATCACACAAAATGTTGATAATTTGCATGAGCGTGCAGGTTCTCAGCGGGTGTTGCATATGCATGGTGAATTGATGTCTGCTAGATGTTGTGCAAGTGGGCAGCGTTTTTATACAGACAATGATATCAATGCAGATTCGCGTTGCCGGTGCTGTAAGCCTGCCTCTAGGCTGCGGCCCGACATCGTTTGGTTTGGTGAAATTCCTATGCATATGCCAGCTATCGAGCGCGCTATTCAGCAAGCAGACTGGTTTGTTAGTATTGGTACTTCAGGGCATGTGTACCCTGCAGCAGGTTTCGTCGAAATGGCTAAATATGCGGGTGCCAAGACCGTTGAACTTAACTTAGAAGCCGGTCAGAATAACCAATGGTTTGACATTCAAATTCACGGGCCTGCCTCAGTAATAGTTCCTCAATTTATCAACGAAGTATTTATGGGTAATCAGCCTTGAGCGAAATTTTGCAAACTTACTGGTTAGAGTTTCTTACCATTGCCTCGGTCCACTTAATAGCGGTTGCGAGCCCAGGTCCTGATTTTGCCATCGTGGTTAAAAATAGCGTACGGTATGGACGCAAAGCCGCTTATGCCACAAGCATTGGCATTGGGTTAGCTATTCTGATCCATGTCGCTTATTCACTTCTAGGTCTAAGTTTGTTGATTAAAACAACGCCTTGGTTGTATCGAGTTTTCAGCTATGCGGCAGCTGCATACCTTTTATGGTTAGCTTGGGGCGCGATCCGTGCTAAGGCCGAACCAGCCAAACCTGTTGTCGAAGGAGTAGTAAGCGAAGATCGTAGCGAATCGATTAGTTGGCGAGGCGCCTTTTGGCAAGGATTCTTGACTAATGGCCTCAATCCAAAAGCAACCCTGTTTTTCATGTCGTTGTTCACTGTGGTGATCAGTACACAAACTCCAATTAGCGTTAAACTTGGTTATGGAATTTATCTCAGTGTCGCGACCGGGGCCTGGTTTATCTTATTATCTTTTTTGTTAGGGACTAGCAAAGTGTTGGCTTTTATTGGCAACAAGGGCTACTTGTTAGACCGAGCGATGGGAATATTACTAATTATCCTTGCATCTAACTTATTGCTCTTCCAACCAATATGATATTCTATCAAGCATAATTGTTTTCGTTTTAGACCTATTGATGCAACCAGAAAAACCGCAAGATATTTATCAGTCTTCTCGCGTGCAGAAAGCACTTGCGGGCGAATTGTCAATTGATTCGCTCGCTATTTTTAGACAAGCCAATGAGTTGACAAAAAGTAATTTCAGTACCTTCGCACTCGCTGGGTTGATAGTTGTTAGTATCCTATTCGGTGTGGTCTTCTTATTACTCGCAGTGATGGAAGTTCCGTTAGAAAACTTTATGGCAATGACACAAACCCAATCAGCAATTGTCGACATTGTTCTTATTTTGGTTATATCACCGCTTATGGCTGGCTTGATGATGATGGGCATAAATGCTGCCAGGCAAAGACGGGTTGAAACCAGTGATCTTTTTAGTTGGCTATCCATAACAATAGTACTAGCGTTAGGGTCGCTGATTGCTTCAATCATGGTGCAAATTGGTATGGTGTTATTTGTGCTGCCAGGGATTTATCTTGGTATTGTGACAACATTTACACTGCCGCTAATTGCCGATAAAAAGTTAACTGCGATTAGTGCGATTATGCTTTCTGTGCGTGTTTGCAGTAAGTACCTCATTCAAATGGCTTTGTTTTTTATTATTTCAGTGGCTTTGTTTGTTTTCGCTATGTTTACTTTTGGGATTGCACTTATATGGGTTTTTCCGCTGTATTTTAACGCTAAAGGAATACTCTACGACGAATTATTCGGAAGTGATGATATGCCGAGCGTTGACGCGCAGGTAACAACATTTAATGCTTAGAGCTTGAGGTAATTATGTCAATTAAACAGGTGCTATGGTGGTTAGTTGTCGCTGGAATCGTTGGGTTTTCATTCTTATATCCGTTTGTCAAAAAGCCCATGCCATTAGTGCCAGAACCACCCATTACCCCGCGTGAAAGCGCAGTGGCTATGCCAGATTTTTCCCAGTATGAACAAGTCAGTGATAAAAAGTCTGCATTTTTTTCATACTTGATGCCTGAGGTGGAACGCCAGAATGAATATATCATTGGTCTACGCTTAAAAATAAAAGCGATGGCTGATGAATTTGCCCAAAATAGACAGTTATCGCCAGCAGATATCTCGCGATTACATTGGCTAACTAAAGAATACAAAGTAGACCCTAACCTGGATATCGCTGATCAACTCGCTTTACTGTTGCGACGCGTTGATGTGATACCAGCCGATCTAGTTCTCGTTCAAGCTGCTAACGAGAGCGCGTGGGGAACATCGCGGTTTGCTAGAAAGGGATATAACTTTTTTGGATTGTGGTGCTTTAGACCCAATTGTGGTTTTGTTCCGCGACAGCGCAACGATGGAGCGATTCATGAAGTAGCGAAATTTCGCAATGTAGCTCATGCGACATACACATATATGCGTAACTTAAACCGTCACGATGCATATAAATCACTGCGCGACATTCGCTATCGGCTGCGCCAAAATCAGCTGCCAATTACGGGTGAAGCCTTAAGTGAAGGATTGATGCAATATTCTGAACGGGGCGAAGATTACATCGAAGAATTGCAACAAATGATCAAAGTGAATAGGGAATATTTGTCGTCATGAAATACAAATGGATCGCGGTACCATTAATTTCAGTTTGGATTAATCCAGTGGCAACTGCTGAGACTATTGAGGTTGAATACAAAGGCTTTTACAGCCATGTAAAGAAACTCACAGGAGAGGATACTCAGGCGTTGCAATTTGCCTTTGGGTTTCAGCACAACACAGAAAACAGACTGTGCGAATTATCTGCGGCCAAAATTGTTACGCAGAAACAATCTATCGATTTGGTAATAACAGCTGAAAATCGGTTTACTGTGCCTTCAGAACGCGCGTTGAATATGGCCGGAGCGAAGCTTGAAATAGAAACAACGGATAAGGCGAACCAATGCGACATGTCTGTGCAGTTGGAAACTAAGCCCGAGTACTTAAAATACTACTATAGCCACGACGAGCTTCAATTTATTTACGATCAATACGCTGCTTTTTTCAATGAAATGGGTAGTTTCCTGTCGTTCATGATGCCCCATGTTGACGGGCTAACGTTTCATTTTGCCGACCACGAAATGGACCGAGAATTGAAAGACGCACCAGCAATCGTCAATGGTATTTTGCAGTTACCGGGAAGCTGGTTAGGAGAGCAAGAGGCGTTGGCTCTGCCAGTTAAACCTCTCCGAATTACTGCGCGTACGCACCGTTAATTATCAATGGTTCATATTCAGTTGATAGCGAATTTGCTCGGCTAGACGTTGTACACTCTCTTCGCCGCGTTGAGCAAGCTCACCAGCGCGGTGAAACTCAAGCAATCCTACATCACGTAATTGCGGCTCAATAAGAATGTCTGGCGGATCTCCCGCGAGTCGTGAACGTGTTACTCTCGCCTGCAATATTTCTAATGAGCTACTCATAACGCCCATTATTCCTGGCATCGATTTTTTTTCTTCTTTAGGGCCTGGGGAAAACCATTGACGCAACAGTGATGGTTTTGAATTGAGAAACTCATCTGTTTTGCGTTGGATTTTCTCATGTTCAATACTGTTTTGTTCTAATACTTGTGGGCGAAAATCGGCACTAAGATTAGCAGCAATAACGAAATCAGCACCGAGTTGGCGACACAAGTTAACTGGCACAGGATTGACCACAGCACCATCCACCAGATATCGCTCTCCATGCTCAACCGGTGCAAATAAGCCAGGAATTGCACATGACGCGCGGATACTGTCGCCGATTTCACCAGAATTAAAAACCACTTCGCGACCACTGTATAAATCTGTCGCCACTGCAGCAAAAGGCTTGTTCATTAACTCAAATGATTCTGCACACAAATCGTCTGCAAGTTTATCGAATACCTTTTGACCAGAAGCAATCCCACCCCGTCGGATCCCAACGCCTAGCAATGCAAATACCTGCCACTCAGTCAATGAACTGGCCCATTCTTCTAATTCAAGTAATTTACCGCTCGCATAAGCCGCGCCAACATATGCACCGATAGAACAGCCTGCGACGATATCTATATTGATACCCATTTTTTCTAAGGCTTTGATGATCCCAATATGAGTCCATCCGCGAGCGGCGCCAGCACCAAGTGCGAGGCCAATTTTCATAATTACAATCCCTTACCGTTAACTCAGTGAAATTATTTGCGGCTTGTCATTATCGTCATTTGGTGTTTCGATGAAACTAGGTTGATCAAATCCTGTATCGCCATCTATGACAGGCTCGTTGGTTGTCGAAACGTTCTTAAAATCATACAGCTGGCTATCTGCCAAGTGTGAGGGGACAACATTTTGCATTGCTCTGAACATAGATTCAATGCGCCCAGGGAAGCGACGGTTCCAATCTTGCAGCATGAGCTTTATATTTTTACGTTGCAAATTTTCCTGTGAGCCGCATAGGTTACACGGAATTATGGGGAAGTTGACTGCGTCGCTGTAGCGTTGAATATCTTTCTCTGTGCAATAAGCGAGTGGGCGAATAACAATGTGTTCACCATTGTCACTGACAAGTTTTGGTGGCATTGCTTTTAATTTACCGCCATGAAACATATTAAGAAACAAGGTTTCAAGCATATCGTCACGATGATGCCCCAATGCTATCTTCGTTGCACCTATCTCTTTAGCCGTTCGATACAAAATGCCGCGGCGTAAGCGTGAACACAATGAGCACGTCGTTTTCCCTTCGGGTATCTTTTCGGTAACAATACTGTAGGTATCTTCTTCGACAATTAAATAATTAATACCTAATTCACTCAGATAATTGGGCAATACATGCTCAGGAAAACCCGGCTGCTTTTGATCTAGATTAACTGCGGTAATGCTAAAGTTAATAGGCGCAATGCCACGTAGGAACATCAGTATATCCAGCATGGTATAGCTATCTTTGCCGCCAGAAAGGCATACCATGATGTGATCACCATCCTCTATCATATTAAAATCAGCAATCGCCTTACCGACATTTCGACGCAGTCGCTTTTGCAATTTATTAATATTGTACTGATGCTTACTATCAGCTTTACTGGTGACGCTTGAATTCATGGCTGGCTTACGATTAAAACAACAAAGCCGTATTGTAATCGTTATGGCATGAGTAAAAAACCATGAACCTAAGTTTTTACCCAACTAATTTTTGGCGCCTTTTCTAGCCATGTACGGGGCTATTGAAGCCTAATGGCTTGATGGCCAGAACATCACAATTAAGCCGATCAATCACTTGTTCTGCAGTATTGCCTATCAGCGCAGCTGATAACCCTGCACGCCCGACGGTACCAATAACAACAAGCTCAGCATCCAAGGATGCTGCTTGTTTGGGTACTGCGACTTCTGGGAGTCCCTGAATTACGTGGCACTGAGCGATTGGAATATCATTAGTGGAAGCAAACTTATGCATTTCATTTTGATGATGACGTTTCACGTTTTCATTGTATCCGTGGGGATCAAATTCAGGCATCTCAATCGCTAAATTGACTATGGTTCCTGGAAAGGCATTTACCAGGTGTAGTGTTGCATCTAGGGTATTGGTGCATGCTTTAGCACATTCAACCACTTGTTGATTTAACTTCGCGTGCACCTCATCTTCAGTACCAACATTTATACTGGCAAGCACATTACCATTCACTGGCCATGCATGTTGCTTGACCATCAGCACAGGAGTAGGGCACTTACGTAATATGTGCCAATCTGTCGGAGTGAATATCAAGGCAGCAAAATCATCGTGACTGGAGGCAGCTTTGAGTACTAAGTCGGCTTTAACCTCTATTGCAGTGCGAATTACTGACTCATAAAGGGACTTATCCCAAACAACAGACGCATGCGCTGTTACCCCACTTGGAACGTACTCGGAAATTAACGACTGTAACCATTCTTCGCGATCAGCTAAGACAGCTCGACGCATGGCATCACGTTCATCCAATGAAAGCATGGTGGTCAATTCATAGGATAAGTCATAAATACACAGAAAAGCGGTGATCTTAGCGCCAGTCTTGGTGGCAAGCTCAACCGCGCGTGCTAGCGCGATTTGACTTTCTAGTTCCGGATCGACAACCACAAACAAATGTTGATAGTCTTGCATAGCGTATTTCCAAAGATGACTTTAATCAAAGTGTAACGGGTCAATGAAAATACGCTAGTGCACTCTGTTGAGTTAGATCAAAGGACTCTAAGAATAGGGCTTACTTTTCGATTGCACAGGTAGGAATTTCGGTAGTGTGGAGCTTTTCTTCCATCTTCTTAAAATCTAAGACCGTGATCAGTTTGCCGTCAACAGCGATAATCCCTTCTTTTTGAAATCGGGTTAACAACCGGCTAATAGTTTCAACCGTCAAGCCCAAATAATTGCCAATTTCATTGCGTGTCATAGTGAGATTGAATTGCTTAGGTGAAAATCCTCGCTCTTCAAAACGCTTAGATAAGTGCGCAATAAAATGCATTAACCTTTCTTCAGCTGTACGCTTATTCAACAACATCATTTGCTCATGATCATGTTTTATTTCAGCGCTCATAAAGCTCAAGATCTGTTTGCGAAGCTTGGGGAATTTAGCTGACATTTCATCTAGAGTGTCGTAGGGAAGCTCACAAACCATGGCAGTCTCTAACGCCTGACAATAACTTGAGTGGCGGTTATCACGCAACGCATCAAAGCCGATAATGTCGCCAGGAAAATGAAAACCAATGACTTGCTCTTCACCATCAGCATCACTGATAAAAGATTTAAATGACCCAGACCTCACGGCGTACAGCGATTGAAAATGATCGCCGGCTTGGATCAACCTATCGTTCTTGTGGAGGGGCTTTTTACGTTCGATAATTTCATCCAGCGAACCCATTTCTTCTTCATTCAGAGACACCGGCAAACACAGGTGACTAAAACTACAGGTTTGGCAGTGTATCGAAAGGTCGCTACGACCTAATTTATTGTGCATGAATGCACCTTTGGATTGCTAAAATTACCTTCACGTTATAAGCGTTACACCCTTAAAAATCAAGTATAACCCATACCCTAGCAATAATATTGCAATCACTGTACGCATGGCGTTTGAACGTGCTAGCTGTGCAAACTGAGTTGCCCCCATGCTGACAGCAAACATGATCGGCAATGTACCTAATCCGAAGAACAACATTACCAAAAGACCGCTTATAGGCTCTCCCGACGCCATACTCCAACTTAATGTTGAGTATACTAATCCACAGGGTAACCAACCCCATACAGTACCGTATAAAAAGGCATGGAACGGATGCTTAAATGGAATGAGTGACTTTGACAAGGGCTGTATATGTCTCCACAGCCTGCCGCCGTGACGTTCAAAGTAGTGCAATAGACTGAACCAACTTGCTATGTGCCCACCAAGTAGGATTAACATTACGCCGCTCAATACTGTTAGCAGAGACACCCCGTTGATGAGACTGGAATGGCTTATGATAGCCCCCAATAAGCCAGCGCATAGACCTGCAATTGCATAACTGAATATGCGTCCAAGATGGTATGCACAAGCGTATATCCATGGCTTTCCATCCGCCGGAACAGCTGACTGTAAAGCGACGGTTATTCCTCCACACATCCCTATGCAGTGCACACCGCCAGCGATGCCAATTAAAAAGGCAGTCGCAAGGCTAATTTCAATCACGACGGTTTTCTAATTCCTGTTGTCGAGCTTTTGCTAAGGACTTTTCTTCAGGCGGCAAATCATCATCAAATAAAATGCTATAACCCTGGCGATCGAGATCATCGAACTGGTTGCTTTTCACGGCCCAAAAAAATACCGCAATGGCAATAGCAACAATAATGATAGCGATAGGGATTAGAACATAAATGATACTCATTTTAACCTGCTTTATTCCGAAGTAAGCGAGTGGAGTTTACTACTACAATTATTGAACTCAAAGACATACCCAAAGCAGCCATCCAAGGGGCTAAAACGCCAGAAACTGCAAACGGTAAGATCAGCAAATTATAACCTAATGACCACGCCATGTTTTGCTTGATCGTTCTTTGCGTTTGTCGAGCGACATCAATCAACTCAGGTATGATTGAGATGCTTTCATTGAGGAGCACTACATCGGCAGAACTTTTGGCGAGGTCTGATGCATTACCCACCGCAATAGAAATATCGGCCTTGGCTAATACCGGAGCATCATTAACACCGTCACCTACCATCATTACTGAATGTCCTTGTGCTTGGTAGCGCTCTACAAACGATAGTTTTTGCTGCGGAGATTGTTGTGCATGACACTGCTTGATCCCAAGGGCTCCAGCGACCAATTCAACATTGGCTTGGGTATCACCACTGAGCAACACTTTGTCAAATGGGATGCGTTGAAGAGTAGTTGCCACATTCTCTTTCAGCGTATCGTTTAACCAAAAAATCGCAATTAAACCTTCATCTGTCGTCAACCAGACATTCGCGGTATCGATATCCGCAATAGATTGATAATCCTTCGCGTTAGACACATGCTCAGTAACAAATGAGCGGCTACCTATTCGGTAAGTTCGACCATCAATAGTTCCTTGGATCCCTTGACCTATTGTAATCGAGATATCAGACGCTGAATGCGATGGCATGCCAGCAAACGCTTGGGCAATGGGATGTTCAGAACGAGATTCTAATGTTGCTGCAATTATCAAAGGTTCTAGACCAGAGTAAGCAGGGGCTATCCATTGTTTATGAATAGAGAATTCGCCTTCGGTAAGGGTACCTGTTTTATCTAAAATTACGGTATCCAGCGTATTAATTTGTTCTAGAGCGTCAGCTCGCTTCAACACGACACCCGCTTTATTCAACCGCGCCATCGCGCACGTAAGTGCAGAGGGGGTTGCCAATCCCAATGCGCAAGGGCAGGTAGCCACTAATACTGCGATGGTAATCCAGAAAGCTTCGTCGTTGCCTATCCAAGTCCAAAAACCAAAGGTCAACGCAGAAATAATCAGTACTGCGGTAACAAAAAAGCGCGAAAAACGATCCGCAATATGAGCAATCCGAGGTTTGGTGGCAAGTGCAGCTTCTTGCATCAGGACAATTTGATTGACTAACGCATCTTTTAACTTACTTGTAACGCGAATGCTAAGACTACCACTTTGATTCACTGTGCCGCCGTAAACTTGAGAATTAACAACCTTGTAAGCGGGTTCAAATTCTCCGTTTAACATTGATTCATTGACTTGGCTCTCGCCATCGATAACGATGCCATCGACAGGAATAACTTCACCGGGTTTAACCAAAACAATTTGTTCAGGGACCAGTAGCTTTGCTAATACAGAATGTTGCGAATTACCTTCAAGGAGGGTTGCTGAAACCGGCATATATTGCAACATGTTAGCTGAGATCATTGCCGCTTTATGGCGAGCTCGATGCTCAAGAAAACGACTGAGCAAAAGAAAAAAGACAAACATGCATATAGACTCAAAATACACATCTCCCACTTCAAGAATAGTCGCTTTGATCCCAGCAATATAAGTACCAAATATAGCTAGCGTTACGGGGACATCCATATTAACGCTACGCATAGCAAGAGCCTTAGCCGCACTAATATAAAAAATGCTACCAGAATACAGTACGACTGGCGTGGTTAAGACTAAGCTAACCCAATAGAAATATTGCCGGGTTTCATGATCGATGTTGCCAAATAAGTCGAAATAAAGTCCGGTCATAAGCATCATTACTTGCATGGTCATGATCCCAGCTAGACCGACTTTCTTTAGCAATGATTTTTGCTCAGCATGAAAAAGTGCTTCATGTTTGTCGGGCTGAAATGGAGACGCGCGGTAACCAATCTTTTGGAAATTAGCAATGATGCTGCTTAGGGAAATGAACGTGGGATCCCAATCTACTAATGCTCGTCGTGTTGAGACGTTTACAGAGATTTGAATTATCCCTTTGGTTTTGGCCATTTGTTTTTCGATTAACCATCCACAAGCGGCACAATTAATACCTTCCACTGTTAACTGAATTTGTTTAGTGTCACGATTGTCGTGAACAAATTCTTCTTGTACATCGGGTTCATCAAATAACGCTAATTTGTCGAGCGTTTGGGTAAACACCTCGTCGCCCTTAGCCGCTGGCTCTGTGCGTATCGTATAATAATCTTCAAGCCCATTATCTACGATCGATTGCGCAACGGTCTGACATCCAGGACAACACATCGCCTGGCTTTCGCCTGCGATTACAACGGTGTATTTCTCACCTTCGAAATTAGGTAGCCCGCAATGGAAGCAGGGCGTATGCGCGTTACTCAAGGGGCAAACCGTATTGGCTTCGACTGAGGTAATGCCAGCACTTGCTGAAGCTTCCATGATTCATCCAATGGTAACAACGTTACTCGCCATTTCCCATCCAGTGCTTGTTCAGTAAAACCACGGTATACACCGTTAGCATCTGCAGCTAATAATACATTGATATCACGATCCTTCAGGGTCACGTGATAAAGAGACAATTGAAGAGCTACATTTGAACGAGGTGTGCCAGAAATGAATCGCAATGCAATAGCGCCATCGGAAGAAAAACTTAACTCAGTCACGATATTCAAGTCTTTCGCAGTTTGGATTTTATCCAAACGTGCATTGATGGCTCTTCCTTCTTTATAGTAATCATCGACTACAAGACTATCCGTGGTGTTGGTGGCTAAATGAAGAACGATGAAGCCGACAATAAATGAAGAAAGTGGTACGGCAATCAAAAACCATGGCCAGAATTGCTTGTACCACGGCTTTACTTTCGATTCGGTCATTACTAATTAAAATCCTATATAAAAAAGCCCCGCGTAAACGGGGCTATGATGACACTTATTACGCACTAATTCGATAAGCTATAAACGTACGTTGCAACAACGTGAATCTTATCTTCGCCTAAGGTTTTAGCAAAAGAAGGCATCATCCCGTTACGTCCGTAATTTAAGGTTTCAGTAACTGCACGCTCGCTTCCACCATACAACCAAATGTTGTCGGTCAGATTGGGCGCACCAAGCATTTGATTGCCTTTCCCGTCCATGCCATGACACGCAGCACAAGCAGCGAAACGCACTTTACCAGCATCTTTTAGCGATTGATCGACTTCGCGACCACTTAGACTCAACGTATAGGCTACAATTTCCTTAATACCTTGCTCACCAAAAGGTGCTAACCAGCCAGGCATTGCGCCTTGACGGCCGTTGATTAGCGTTTCCTTAATTTTATCGCCACTACCACCATACAACCAATCGTCATCGGTTAGATTAGGAAAGCCGCCATTTTGGCCACGGGCATCAGAGCCATGGCACTGTGAGCAGTTTTGTAAGAATAGGCGCTGACCAACTTTTACCGCTTCTTCGTTCTTTACCAACTCTTCTACTGGTACTTTTGCATATTCAGCAAAAATGGGGTCGAAGCGCTCATTGGCGAACTTAATTTCACGATCATATTGGACTAGCGCATTGTTCTCAATTGCCGCTTGTTGTTTCGCTTTTGATTCTTCTAAAGTTAAGACGCCTTGGTTAGAGCTCGTCCAACCTAATAAGCCTTTATAACTGCCTAGACCAGGGTAGAGTACTAAATACACGAGGCCCCAAACGATTACGATATAGAAAAGAATCGTCCACCATTTCGGTAAGGGGTTGTTGATCTCCTCAATACCATCAAATTCGTGGCCCATACTTTCGCCTTCAGGCACCCCTGTTTGGTTGGATAAACACCAACGCAATAAAAGGTAACAACCGAATATCAAACCCAGTGTGATTACCGAAATCCAAATTGTCCAAAACATGCTCATGAGTTTTCAGACTCCTGTGTCTTATTTTTTGTGTTCTTGTGGTTTTCTTCATCGGCAAACACTAGGTTTGCAGCCTCGTCAAATTTCTTCTTGTTGCGACTACTAAACGCCCACAAGACTACGCCGATGAAGGAAACGAATACGATGACAGTAAAGATGCTGCCGATTACACCTTGATCCATAACTATTTCAAATGTGTTCCAAGCGATTGAAGGTATGCAATAAGCGCTTCCATTTCAGTTTTACCCTGAACGGCAGCTTTTGCGCCGGCAATATCTTCATCGGTGTACGGAACACCCAAATTTTTGAAGATTTGCAATTTCTTACCCGTTTCCTCGCCAGTAAGCACGGTGTCCTGTAGCCATGGATAGCCAGGCATATTAGACTCTGGAACCACATCACGCGGATTGATCAAATGAACTCGGTGCCACTCATCACTGTAGCGACCGCCCACGCGCGCCAAATCAGGCCCCGTACGTTTAGACCCCCACAGGAAGGGGCGCTCCCAAACAGATTCACCAGCCACTGAATAGTGACCATAACGTTCAGTTTCAGCACGGAATGGACGGATCATCTGACTGTGGCAGCCATAACAGCCTTCACGGATGTATATATCTCGTCCTTCCATTTCTAATGCAGTGTAAGGGCGCAAGCCTGTCACTGGCTCCATAGTTTGTTGTTGAAACATTAGCGGCGTGATTTGCACCATCGCACCAAAACTGATCGCCACTAAAATTAGAACGGTTAAAAGTCCAACGTTCTTTTCAATTATCTCATGTGGATTAGCCATTTTCTTACTCCTTACGCTGCTTGACTAGCAGGCTCTTGGCCAATGCTTTCTTTAGGGGCACGAATGGTCATGTAGGCATTGTAAGCCATGATAAGCATACCGATTACAATGAACACACCACCTAAGAAACGAACAACATAGAACGGCTTAGAAGCTTCTAGTGACTCAACAAAGCTGTATGTCAGAGTACCGTCGGCGTTGACTGCACGCCACATAAGTCCTTGCAGTACGCCCGAAATCCACATTGCTACGATGTACAACACAACACCAATGGTTGTTAACCAGAAATGGACATTAATCAATTTGGTCGAATACATGCCGCGTTGACCAAACAGAACTGGGATCAAGTGATAGATCGAACCAATGGATACCATAGCAACCCAACCTAACGCACCGGAATGAACGTGACCGACAGTCCAGTCAGTGTAATGCGATAGCGCATTAACCGTTTTGATACTCATCATGGGTCCTTCAAAAGTCGACATGCCGTAGAAAGACAACGAGACTATGAGGAAGCGTAGTACTGGATCTGTGCGCAGTTTATGCCACGCTCCTGAGAGTGTCATGATCCCGTTGATCATTCCACCCCACGAAGGTACGAACAGAATCAATGACATCACCATACCTAACGACTGGGTCCAGTCGGGCAGAGCAGTGTAGTGTAAGTGGTGAGGACCGGCCCAGATATAGAGTGAGATAAGGGCCCAAAAATGTACGATAGAAAGGCGGTAACTATAGACTGGGCGACCGGCCTGTTTCGGAACGAAATAATACATCATGCCCAAAAAGCCAGCTGTCAGAAAGAAACCTACCGCGTTATGCCCGTACCACCACTGCATCATAGCATCTACGGCACCAGCATAAATAGAATAAGACTTAGTGAAAGATAGTGGGATTGCCATACTGTTACCAATATGAAGCACCGCTACTGTCAACATAAACGCGCCTAAAAACCAGTTAGCAACATAAATATGAGACGTCCGTCGAATCACCAGGGTGCCAAAAAAGTTAATAATGTAGGCAACCCAGACCAAAGCAATAAGGATGTCAATTGGCCACTCAAGTTCAGCATACTCTTTACCACCAGTAATTCCCAAGGGCAGCGTAATCACTGCACTTACAATTACTGCTTGCCAACCCCAGAATGTGAAGGCTGCGAGCTTGTCGCTGAACAGGCGTACCTGACACGTACGTTGTACGATGTAATAGGATGTAGCAAATAGTGCACACCCACCGAAGGCAAAAATTACGGCATTGGTGTGTAGCGGACGCAATCGAGAGTAGGTTAACCACGGGAGGTCAAAGTTTAATGCGGGTGCGAACAACTGCGCCGCAATCAAAACTCCAACGGTCATCCCAATGATACCCCAGATGATTGTCATCACGGTAAATTGCCGAACTACTTTATAATTGTAATCTGGCTGTGCTTGGCTGATTTCACTCATTTGACGGATCTTCCACTGCAATTTAAAAAAGTGTATTCACTGTGTCCTTGGCAGTTTTTGCTTTATTTATAGCCACCAAGTGGTTTTTGACCTTGCGATAATAATGCTTTTAAATACATAAAGATACCTAAAGCACATTTCCGTTGATCTCGGTCAATAAACGCAAGCTAAACGTTAAGAACAGGTTAAAAAGTCGTTACATGTCGCTGCAAAAACATACAGTCAGTTGGGTTTTCATTACTTTTCTGATTATGACATTTATATTCATAAAATTTGCCATACTCACAAGTGAGGAAACCTCGAATCTCAGTCAGATAAATATAGCACCTACTGCGAATTGCATCATTCAGAATAATGTTTGTACTTGGACGCATAACGAACAAAAATTCGAATTTACCTTTGTGTCGTCGCCTGCAGTCGAAGAAGAGACGCTTTTTCGTCTCGTATCTGATCAGCCATTATCAATCTCACGCGCTTGGGTTGAAGGTATCAACATGTACATGGGCAAAACGCCAGTGCTCGCGAATACAGTCAATGAGAATTCTTTTTCTGGTGTGTTTTTTCTTGGGAGCTGTAACCAAGCACAGATGCGCTGGTTATTGGTCATCGAGGTAGCAGGAAAGCTGGAGCCAATGAAACTCCAGTTTTCCACTCAACAGTAGGGTTAAATTTGCGATTGTAGATAATTAGGTAAACCTAAGCGTTTAATTAAACCCAATTGCTGCTCTAACCAATAAGCATGATCCATTTCTGTATCGTCTAAAAGTGTTAATAAAACATCACGGGTGACAAAATCTTCTTCACTCTCTGCCAAAGCAATGACTTCACGTAACTTTTCTGCTACTTCGTATTCGACACGTAAATCACTTTCAAGCATTTCTGGTACATCTTTACCAACTTTAAAGCCAACACGGGTTTGCATATCAGGAACGCCCTCAAGAAAGAGAATGCGTTCAATCAATTTAGTCGCATGACCGCGCTCATCATCGAATTCGTGATTAATGCGCTCGTATAACTTGTTGAGTCCCCAATCTTGATACATTTGAGAATGGATAAAATACTGATCCATTGCCGCTAATTCATATCCGAGTAGGGCATTTAGACCTGCAATCACATTAGATTTACCTTGCATTTTATTCCTCCTCTATCACTTGGGTTTGCAGATAGTTTTCAATGCCCAGTGAACTTATTTGGTACTGTTGAGTTTCTAACCAATCAACATACTCTTCTTCATATTCGAGTATTTCTTCAAGCACATCTCGACTCACGTAGTCTTGCTTCTCTTCACACAAGGCGATAGCGCGCTTAAGAACCGGTATTTGCTCCAGCTCAAAATCCATATCACACTGCATCATTTCGGTGGTTTCTTCGCCGATGTATAATTTTCCGAGTCTTTGTAAATTCGGTAGTCCTTCTAAAAACAAAATGCGTTCGATTAGCTCATCGGCTTGCTTCATATCTTTAATCGATTTCTTGTAAGCCGCGTCGTTGAGTCGCTTGAGACCCCAGTTTTTATACATGCGGGCATGTAGAAAGTATTGATTAATGGACGTTAGCTCGCTGGTAAGAACTTCATTTAAAACGGCAATAACCTTGCTGTCCCCTCGCATAGGATCTCCACTCGATTGATTATTTTTTTCAGTATAGACTCAAACACCAATAAAATCACATTTTTCTTTTAAAAACATATAGATACAAAGTGATAACGATTATCAATTAGGCTTCTATTCCTATTTGTATCAACGCGGTATTAGGAATGTCCAGGGTCGACAAATTCCAGACTTTCTTCAGCGAAGCCAAGACCTGCCTCTTTAAAAAAGTTGAAAACTTTATCTACACCACTTTGTTGCAGCAGCGGAACTTCATCTTCGTAGCGAGCAATGGCCGCAATTTTTCCACTGAAATTAACGCTTTTGAGTTGTTGCGCGATATTAATCGCATCTTCAATCGATGGTAAAGCTAGCATAACCAACTGCACGTTACTGATGTCCAAACATTCCCACAAATCGGCATCTTCGCCATCGCCATTAATTACCTGTAATCCTTGTTGCTGCAATTTGTGGATTTTGTTTTGATCGGCATCCATTCCCCATACTTCATCTCCAACAAGCTTAGACAGTGAAGAAAACGCCCCCATTCCCACTCGTCCCATACCAACAATCAAGAACCTACCGTTATCCATTACGGGGTACAGATCCTCTGGCAGCCGACGTGACTTTTCCCAGCGCTTCAACCACACATTATAACGACCATAAATAGTGTGCGCTGAGCGATAGGCAATGCTGGTCATCACAAAAGACAATGATACCGCAAGGGCGATGATCACCAGCCAATCGGTAGACATTAAACCTAATGAAACTGCTACCGCTGCCACAATCAAACCAAACTCGCTATAGTTTGACATTACTAAGCCGGTTAGAAAACTGGTGCGCGCACGCAACCGCAAAGTGCTTAAGAGTGCGTAAAACAACAAGTATTTTAACGGTAGCAATAGGGCGATCCCTAAGGCTAGCAAGAACATATCAAAAGAAGGCAGGGCGGTTAGACCGATGCTAATAAAGAATCCAATCAAAAAGAGATCTTTGAAGCTGAGCAAAGCTTTTACCATTTCCGCAGATTTAGCATGACTTGCTAGTAACAAGCCCATTACCAAAGCACCTAAGTCTCCCTTCACTCCAACTAATTCAAAAAGTTGATAACCACCTAAAGCAAATATCAAACCGGTCAGTGGCAGTAATTCACCGTGACCAGATGCATTCACCACACGGCCAAGAATTCTGCGAAATGGAATTAACAAAACCAACGCGAGGGCCCAAATTTCTGGCAATTCCCCGGTCGCAACAACCAGAAATACAACCGCAAAAATATCCTGCATAACCAGGATACCCATGGCAACTTTGCCGTGTCGGGTTTTACTTTCACCATTTTCTTCCAGTACTTTCATGACACAGACCGTGCTGGAAAAACTCAACGCGAAAACAATTAACGCTGTGGTGCTTAGACTGATATCAACAATATATTGCAAGCCTGAATATGAGAGCATGATCAGCAACACACCTGCCAATGCCATCCACAAACCGGTATGGACAACACTACCTAACCATACTTCGCGCTTAGCCAAGTCTTGCATATTGAGTTTTAGACCGATCGTAAACAACATAATCGTAATACCGAGTGCAGCAATCTGATCAATCGTCGCGTTACTTTGAAAACCGAGAGCATGGAGAATAAAGCCCGCAGCTAAGTAACCGACTAGCGGTGGAATACCTAATTGTTTAACGCCTAATCCGCAGATAAACGCGAACAGCAGCAAAATGTACTCCATACCTGAATGGCTCCTTATTGGAAGAGTAAAGAATAGGTAATGCAATAATAAGAGTGTGGTAAAAAAAGCAAGTCGTTGCAATAGGCAACATTGGCTCAGTGTTTGTCTTTCAAACGTTCAGACAAAGCATTCAGCTCCATTAGCAACGCATTTTCTTTAATGCGCAGAGCGCCTAGTTCAAAAGTAATCTCTGCCTCACGCTGTTTGACTTGCTCATAGGTCATGTCGCGCGTAGCAAGAGGTGTCGTTGTTCCTGTGTGTCGGGGGGCAGGCGCGGTCGTCCGAGCTTCCTGCTCACGCTTAACCTTATTTCTTTCTGCACGATCGATAAGTTCCAACTTGTCCGCAAAACGAGCCAACGCGACTCGATTGATATTTATCCCGAGTTCATGGCATTGTTCTAATGTTTTATCGTACTGACGATAGTTGTTAGCGCGTATTAAGCGTTTAACTAAATCGACCTTGTCGTCCTTCACCCGGTTCACTCGTGCATAAATCTTGACCGATGAGGTTATATCGGCCGTTTGCGCTGAAAATTCAGTTGTTTATATCCTGTTTATATGGTGCTGTACAGCATAAGCGGTTCGTTTTGGCGCCTCTAGCATAGGCATGTGACCCAGGTCGTGCCAAACATGAACCGTGCATCCAAGTGCCTTTTGCCACGGTGTAGCGCCACTAACATCGATCAGGTCATCCTTTGCCCCCCATATGATGAGGCTTGGACAACTTATTGTGCAGATTGATTGGGCTAACTGCGCGTTATCACGGTTAAAATCCTGGTAGATTTTGGCAAGTTCAAGCCTTCGTGCTATGTAATCATCAGCAGTCGAATCCTGCACTATACGCGGGAAATAGGGCGGGCGAGCCATTACCATTGTGTAAAAACGCTGAAAGTCAGCACGACTTTCCATTAGAAACGGGTTTTGACCCAGCGCAAGCATTCCTGCCATTAGCTCGGTTTGGGAGTGGCTATCCCAGCGGGGTCAATAACAGTTAATGAGAGTACTTGCTCTTGGTAATGGCTTGCTATATGAGCTGCAATCATCCCCCCCATTGAATTACCCACTGCATGGGCGTGTTCATGGCCTAACATTTTCATCATAGAACAAACTCGCTGGGCTTGGGCGTCAATGCCATAATCCAGCTCAAGCACGTATCCAGTTTCGCCATGACCGGCCAGATCAGGGATAACGACAAAATAGTCATGCGTAAAATGTCTTGCAAACCGCAGCCATACGGCATGATCAGCACTGAATCCATGGAGCAACAGCAACATGGGCTTTGAATTGTCTACGGATACCCAAACATGATGGATACAATCATCGACACGTATTGTTCGTTGCGTTAACCCGTAGACCCTAGCTTCGATATTACTTGACCATCGGTACAAAAGACGCCCTAAACGAGGATACGTATACCAATAGGCGAAAGCGAGTAAGACAAGAAGAAAAATCAAGATAACCATCTGTTTATTATATATTTCCTGTTCGTATTTATACTTTATTCAGGTTATGCGTAACCGCTAACTTATGAGTTTATGGTGAATAACTTTAAATCGTTTAGTTAATCTACGATAAGTGAAACTAAAACCAGGGAACATCGCTGTCACTTTTCCGCTGATACTCTTATACCATGAATGACATCCACCGGTTTGCCACACTGTATTCGCCATCTCTTTATGGATCATCGCGGTATAATTTGCTTCAGCCTCAGGAGTTACACAGATGCCTCTGGCATCATTCTGTTGGGCATACTGAATGGCGTCGAATATATAATTCATCTGCGATTCAATAATGAACAATGCTGAGGTGTGTCCTATGCCCGTATTAGGTCCTGTAACGAGAAAGAAATTGGGGCATTGCGGCACACATGTTCCCAGATAGGCTCGTGGGTATTCATGCCAAAATTCTTGTAACGTTTGACCACCTTTACCAATAACAGGGTACGGAACTAGGCCATCAGTTGCATCAAAACCAGTGGCATAAATGATCACATCCGTTGCAAGAACATCACCACGTACCGTTTTTATTGCATTCGGCATGATCTCGTTGATGCCATTCGTACGGTCATATAATTGGGAGTTCGGATGCGCGATAGCTGGGTAATAGCTGCTTGATACAATGACACGCTTACATCCGATGGTGAAGTCAGGCGTTAGTTTTTGGCGCAGTTGAGGATCACGGATTTGCTTTCTAAGATGCTTAAGTGCTGGCCGTTTGCCAATAATATCTAACATTTTACGGGAATACTTAAAACCTAGAATACGGATCTCTAGTAGCCAGTATATTGCCACGCGCATCAGTTTGTAGATCCATCCGATGTTAAGTAGTTTTCTTTGCCATTTTGAAAACTGTATATCCCACCGAGGTAAGACCCAATGCGGCGTACGCTGGAACACATATAAGCAATCAACGTCGTCAACAATGGCAGGTATCACCTGAGCAGCACTCGCTCCGCTGCCAATAATCGCCACTTTTTTATTCTTTAAATCAACAGAATGCTCCCAATCATTGGTATGAAATGTAGGTCCAGCAAACGTTTCTTGCCCGGGAAAATTGGGGATAACAGGCATACTTAATGGTCCCGACGCATTTATCACGTATTGGGCATATAAGGTTTCACTCTCATTAACTGTCACTTCCCAAACGCAACGATCTTCGAGCCATTTGAGTTGTGAGACATTGGCTGAGCAGAGAGTCTTTTTTTGAAGTTGATAGCGTGTGTATATGTAGTCTGTATAAGCAGCAAGCTCCTGCTGCTCAGCAAACATACGCGACCAATCATAGGGCTCAAAGGATAGGCTATACAGCAATGATTGCACGTCAACAGCGGCACCAGGATAAGTGTTTTGCTTCCAGGTACCACCGGTAAAACTGCGTCGTTCGAGAATGACGAAGTCGCTTATTTTATGACGTAAAAGATGAATGGCTGCGGTTTGTCCACCGAATCCACTGCCTATCACCACAGCAGTTAAAACATTTGATTCCAAGTCAACGATACCTCATTAGATTTCAGTAATACTCTACTCAGCCTCTTGAATAGATGCTATACCTTTAAGCTAATTCAAAAAAATTACTCAGACAGAGGAATGATGGAACGCCAGAGTATTTTTATTTTGCTCACACTTTTGGGAATCACTCTGCTGGTCAGTGTTTGGTTTGGCCCATTATATTGGTCGATTATTATTCTAGCGGCGTTGCTGGCGCTAGCAGTCTATGACCGTTTTCAATATAAACATTCAATCTTACGCAATTACCCACTAATTGGTCGATTTCGCTGGTTTATTGAGAAACTACGTCCTTTTATCCAGCAATATGTAATTGAACCAGACACAGGGGGAGCGCCAATTGAACGAATGTTCCGAAATATCGTGTACCAACGCGCTAAGCGCAGTCGCGAAACGATCCCGTTTGGCACGCAAATCGACACTTATCGCGATGGTTATGAGTGGATTGGCCACTCTCTTTCTGCGCGTGATGTGGAAAAACTCGACTGTTCTCCACGAGTGGAAATTGGCGGCAAAGACTGCAAACAACCTTATTCTGCAAGTATCTTAAATATATCAGCAATGAGTTTTGGTTCGCTAAGCCAAAATGCAATCCGAGCGCTAAATAAGGGCGCTGCAACCGGCGGTTTTTACCATAATACCGGGGAGGGAGGGTTAAGTCCTTACCATTTGGAGCATGGCGGCGATATCGTGTGGCAAATCGGTACCGGTTACTTTGGCTGTCGCGCAAGTGATGGCACCTTCGATCCTGAACAGTTCGCCGACAATGCAAATAAGCCACAAGTCAAAATGATTGAACTCAAACTTTCTCAAGGAGCTAAGCCAGGTCATGGGGGGATTTTGCCAGCGCACAAGAATACACCTGAGATAGCTAAAATTCGTGGCGTGGAACCCTACACTCAAGTAGACAGCCCAGCGCGGCATAGCGCATTTAAAACTCCGTTAGAATTGCTTCAATTTATTGCTAAATTGCGTGAATTATCGGGTGGTAAACCCGTCGGTTTCAAGTTGGCGTTAGGCCGACGCAGTGAGTTTGTGGCCATTTGTAAAGCGATGCTAGATACCGGTATCAAACCGGATTTTATTACTGTCGATGGCGGTGAAGGGGGAACAGGCGCTGCGCCACTAGAATATTCCAATTCAATAGGTACGCCATTAAAAGAAGCCTTAGCTTTTGTCGATGACATATTGACCGGCTATGGGCTGCGTAATGATATTCGGCTTATCGCATCAGGAAAGATCATCACGGGTTTTCATTTAATTAAACACTTGGCTCTCGGTGCAGACTTATGCAATAGCGCCCGCGGTATGATGCTCGCGTTAGGCTGCGTTCAATCGCTATCGTGCAATACCAATGAATGTCCAACAGGTGTTGCAACACAGGATCCTAAGTTAGCAAAAGGATTGGTGGTAAAAGATAAGGCAGAAAGAGTATTTTCTTTTCACCAAAAAACCATGCATGTTGTTGCTGATATGTTGTCATCTACCGGCCATAAGCATCCAAGTGAATTGAACCGCACCCATATCTTTCGCCGGGTAAACCAAGAAACAGTTAAACGCTACGATCAAATTTACCCAATCATTGCCCCCGGGACTTTTTTACAGGAACAAATCCCCGAAAGATATCGCATTGATATAGAAGAAGCCAAGGCCAGTACGTTTATGCCGCGAGTACAACTCACTAGTGTCGAGGACGAAAAGTTAATCCCTGTGTCAAACATATAGGAATCAATGCTTATGACCAAACAAACGATTGGTAGTATGGGGTGGTTAGACGTGACTGTTGAAAATGCCACCGAAGTAAAAGACTTTTACACACAAGTTGTTGGCTGGGAAGCTGAAGGGCTCTCCATGGGAGATTATGAAGACTATATGATGAAAGCTGCTGGTGAGAGTATCGCAGGCATTTGTCATAAAAGGGGCAGTAACGCCCAAATGCCATCTCACTGGATCCCGTATTTTGTCATAGCGGATTTAGCTGTTGCATTACAAAACGTTAAGGAGCTTGGAGGCGTTCAATTGTCTCCGGTGCGCAGCTATGGCGATAGCTCCTTCGCCATTATTAAAGATCCCGCCGGCGCGGTCTGTGCGCTTTACCAAGAGTAAAACATGTTAACTAATACTTTGCATTGGGGGATTATTGGCTGTGGTCATATCGCTCATACATTTATGACCAGTAACGCTGCAGTCAAGCATTCCGAAGTGGTCGCTTGTGCAGCTCGTGATTGGGGCAGGGCACAGACCTTCGCCGAGCACTATTCTATACCCAAAGCTTCCGGCGATTATACCGACTTAATCAATAACCCAAATGTACATGCCATCTATGTTGCGACGACACACAACACACATTACTCAGTAGTAGCGGAATGTATAAAAGCAGGCAAGGCGGTGTTATGTGAAAAACCGTTAACCGTCAATGCCAAGCAAACAGAAAACCTTTTTGCGCTGGCTAAGCAACATAACATTCTCTTAGTCGAGGCCGTTTGGATGCGTTTTTTACCGGCAATACATGCGTTAGCAGAACATATCCGACAAGGCATTATTGGTGAGGTTTGTGCTATCCACGCTAACTTTTCTTTTAATGGTGAGTTTGCGCCTTCGCATCGATTACAGAATCCTAACACCGCCGGAGGCGCTCTCTTAGATCTGGGAATATATCCTTTACACTTCGCGGATTTAATTTACGCAACACTACCCGATAAAATTACCAGTCAAGTACGCTTTTCTGAAACGGGGGTCGATGCCAGTAATTATATCGTTGCTGAGTATGGGGCAAAACGACACGCGATCTTGTCATCTAGTTTTGTTAATCATACACCTACGCATGCGACCATCACTGGGAGCAATGGGATTATTGAAGTCCCAAATTTTCTAGCAGCACAAAGCTACCAAACAGCAATCGGAGAACACCAACAAACCTTCTCTAAACCCTTTGTAGAGCAACAAAATTTCACCGCTGAGATTGCAGAGTTCAAGCAGTGTTTAGAAAGCGGTCGTACTGAATGTCCGTCGGTTCCCAGCGCTAGCACCATTCGTGTGATGCGCACTATGGATACTCTACGCGCACAATGGGGGCTCCGCTACTCAAACACCATTGAAACGACAGAATTATAAGCAAGCCAGCGGACCCCAAAAGGCCCGCTGTTGATGGTTATGCTGAGTCTTTTATCCCTTCAGGTTGCGCAATGTCAGCATTTAACAGCGCTAACCAATCATTAAAACTCGCTGGTTCAGGGTAACCATCCGGTAACCTGAAGTGTTTAGCGATATCGTGCAAAGTAACAATCCCGCTTAACTTAGTATTGTCATCGCTTGTGACCAAAATGTACGGCTCGTCATAGCGTTTAAAACTTGTTAGTAAACGGTTCACCGACGAATGAGCTAATTCGCTCAGCGCTATTGAAACTAATTCAGACCGTTTTTTCATAAAGTCGGAAACTCTCAAATCATGCCGGTCAAATCCATCAGCTACACGCTGAATAATGTTTTGCTGGCTTAAATCGGTACTGGTTATTACACCGACGAAATTAAGTTGATTATCTACAACAAAGCGCATCTTAACGTGCGCCTTTTTCATTAAATAAGCCGCTTCTACGGCCTTGGTGTTAGCATCGATAACTAATGGACGCTGCACAGTAAAGTCCGTCATTAACAAACGAGCAGGAGAACGCAATGAAAGATAACGGTGGTCTTCTGGCCAGCAAAAGCCGACCACTGAATCGCATTTGGATAATGTAAATAATGACATTTTAGATTCCTCTTAAATAAATTTTAACGAGGGCTAGGAGCACCTCCGTGTTTAATAATTTAAGCGGAAAAAGGCGGCCCCCGAATGGAAGGCAAAGCGGGTTGAAGGTTTGGCGGTGCTTTAAACCCGAATTCTACTTGAGGACTAACGTTGTCTAACGACAGTAAGCGGTAATCAAATACCAGCGCATTAAATTCTTCGGTGTCGGATTCAGATGTGTCATTGCCAATAGCTTGGTTATCGAATGAATTGATTGTAAGGTTTTCATCAACATTAATGTGCCACCGACTGTTTTCAGAAGAAAACACAGCAAGCAAAGAGAATAATGTGACTGCACTTAACAAACGTAACATTTTAACAAACGCTAATCATAAACCTTGAATTACAGCGTAAGAGAGTTAGTGAACTCGAGAAAGGAGGTTGTTACAAATCAACCTGATTTTGCGATAAGTGGTGTACTTTAAGCTTAACTTGTGTTTTACAAGTTATATTTCGGCTTCTTAGTTATAAAACACTGAATAATACATAAATTATTCATTTAAATGGTTCTCATTCTCGTAATTTGTTGATTAACAAAATTGTGCTGTTAAATCACGCTACATGTTCAAAAACTATGAGATTTCATCCGTAGAAATATGCAATATGCGGCCGTTAACACATCATTATTAGAGTGGGAAGAAAGAAAGCTGGAGAAAGATTGCGCACAGAATTTTAAGCTTTTCAAAATAAATATCGATATTTATTAAAGTTAATTTTTTTACGGTCTACACTTAGAAAAGCAACGATCCAAGCATTTGATTATGGCTATTTGCCCAAAGGAATATCGGTTATGAAGCTTTTTCGTTTTAATTCTGCAGACAAAAATAAAAGCGCATACATTTACGCCTCTGATTACAACCCATTTGGGCAATCAATGGCCTGTGCCAAACTGTCCGATACAAGTACTCTTTTAGTCAGTGATATTTCGCCAGCGTTAAGCAAACTATTAAATATTAACGCGATAAGTTCTGTTTCGCTGCGCACGTTGTTTCCAAACCATATAACCAATATCACTGACGCTATTACAAAGGCTAACGCCAATATGTCGAGCTCAGTTACTGTCTTTGGTGCCTATGATTTAGCGATTAAACTGGTGCTGACATTTTTAAAACAACAGCAGCAGGTGTGGATGGTCGCATCTGAACTGGTAGAAGAAAGCGTCGCTGAGCAGGCTAATCAGGGGCTAGGTCTCTCTGGAAAGCAACAGACTAATGCCGAATTGTTGTCTCGTTTTGATGGAATGGCTGTTTGCGAATTAAATTATTCTGGCACCATTTCAAACGCGAGTTCAGAGCTTGCTAAAATATTAGGCAGCAGTGTAGAGGCTATTGATGGTAGATGTTTTATTGAGTTTTTAGATGTAAATGCGACTGACCGGTATGGTGATGTTTTAGATCTGCAAAATGCTGTCACGCAAAAACGTCAATCAGGCGCGTTGGCAATAACTGGCAGTGATGGGCAAAGACGTTGGATACAGGTAGAATTGCAACCTGTAGAAGATAGTGACAAGCCGTATGCATTGTTGATTGCAAGTGACATTAGTGAGCAGAAGGAAAGACAAGCGAATGCCGAAAGCCAAATTGACGCCATTCTGAAGTCTCAGGCTGTCATTGAATTCACGTTAGACGGCACAATCATTCGAGCGAATGATAATTTTCTTTACGCTTTAGGTTATCGGTTGGAAGATATAGAAGGCAAACACCACCGCATTTTTTGTGAGCCCAGTTATGTCAATTCCTCTGAGTATAGCCGCTTTTGGGCAAAGCTTGCGGCGGGAGAGTTTTTTAGTGGGGAGTTTTGTCGGTATACCAAAGACAATCAGGCCATTTGGATACAAGCTACCTATAACCCAATATTTGATGCGGCAGGCAAACCCATCAAGGTGGTTAAATACGCTACCGACATCACCGAACAAAAGCAACGCAATGCATTTTTTGAATCACAAATAGATGCCATAAGGAAATCAAACGCTGTAATAGAATTCAATTTAGACGGCAAGATCCTCGATGCAAATGATGCGTTTTTATCGGTAATGGGCTATTCAATAGAGGACATTCGTGACCAGTATCACAAAATCTTTGTGGATCCAGAATACAGTCGCTCAGAGGAGTATAAAACGTTTTGGGAAACCCTCAGAAGCGGGCAGTTTCTTACGGGGGAATATAAGCGCATCGCACGCGGGGGGCGTGAAGTTTTTATCAATGCCTCATACAACCCTATTTTTGATTTATCAGGAAAGCCGGTGAGAGTGATCAAATACGCTACTGATGTGAGTGCCAGAGTAAAGACGGTTAATATGGTCGAGAAGGCGCTGTCTGAGTTGGCACGAGGTAATCTCGATATTCATATTAGTGAAACGTTTGACATTGCATTTGAACCGTTAAGAGAAGCGGTAAATACAACCGCTCAACGTTTAGTCGATACCATAAATGGCATTACTCTCGCGGCGGAAGGTGTGCGTGGTAGCGCCAGTGATATAGAACAGGGTAACAGAGATCTCAGCGCTCGCACTGAACAACAGGCATCTTCGTTAGAAGAGACATCCGCCAGCCTAACCGAAATGGCTTCTAACGTAAAAGAAAGCTCCTCTAACGTTAATAATGCGCTAGATAGTGCCCGCAAAATGATAGATATGGCGCAAGACAGCAAAGTCACAATTGCTGATACAATATCAGCCATGGACGCGATTAAAAAATCGAGTGAAGAAGTACAGAAAATCGTTAATTCGATAGATGGAATTGCATTTCAAACAAATTTACTAGCACTCAATGCTGCCGTGGAAGCTGCACGAGCAGGAGAGCATGGTAGAGGGTTTAATGTGGTCGCAAGCGAAGTGCGCGTGTTGGCACAACGTTCCGCCAATGCTGCAAAGGAGATTAAGGCGTTAGTCGAAAAAAGTGCAGGTACTGTGGGTGAAGGCATAAAGCTTGTAGAAGCCTCTGGTGAAGCGTTCAATAACATGAATGAATTAATTGAAAACATGAATAGGCTCATGGAAGACATCTCAACTGCTGCGACTGAGCAAGCGACAGGTATTAATGAAATAAGTACAGCGGTAAATGAAATGGATCATGTTACACAACAGAACGCGGCATTGGTTGAAGAATCAACAGCGGCTAGCGATCAACTTGTTCAAGAAGCGAGTACGGTTTCAGACCTGTTGTCTTTTTTCAGAGTACCTCAAATCGCGACTCGTCACTGAGAACATTTACACTGAACTTTGAACCACCATATATTAGTCAGATTAACGCCACTTTTGTGGCGCTGATTGCTAGTTCTTCATATTTGCATCTTCTGGCTTGTTGGATTAATGACCTCAATACACCATTTAACATAATATACATTATGCGCAATTAGGTATTAGGTGATTAGCATACGGAGGATACGTTAAGCCCGTGTGATATACACGCCTAGGTTCGTTATTAGAACCTTCCACGGCGACTCTAGTATTTCACCTGAGCTTTTCAGCACGATACCTCCGCCTTTANGATTACGGAATAGAAATCCGTAAAAAAAGTCCCTACTACCTACCGATAAAAACAGACTAACGAATATACATTATGCGCAATTAGGTATTAGGTGATTAGCATACGGAGGATACGTTAAGCCCGTGTGATATACACGCCTAGGTTCGTTATTAGAACCTTCCACGGCGACTCTAGTATTTCACCTGAGCTTTTCAGCACGATACCTCCGCCTTTAGCTCGACGTGGTTTGTCGTCGATAGATGTAATCTCACGAACCCAGGTTGGCATCAACCACCAACAACGTTCATTGCGTGACGATTCTGATAGGCCACCATGCCCATGAATACGACAGCCTTTTGGGAAGCTATCTGTATCGTCCTTAGACAGATATTTTGCAAGGTACGCAACTGACTTTCTAACAGTCTCGATTTTAGTTGAGCCATGTTTCCACCAACCACGTTTGTCAGGCATTGGTAATCTGAACGCTTTGGGAAGCCACATAACGACGTGATAATGAACTGCACCTCGCTTTTGTAGTTCCGCGACCCATGCGTATCTAGGATCAATTTTTGAGCGCTTACACCACGTCCTAACCGTATTCATGAACTTACTAATATGATCAGGATGCCATCCGTCTACCTTTGCATAAGTTAGCGTGATCATTATGCAATATGTTCGATATTTAAGTTTTTGAACTTCTTCGTCATGCAACCGCACAGTGGTCAATGTTCCGCATTTCATCCTTTTTAAACGAGACTTTTGCCGGTCTATTTTAAAAATATCATCTGTGTGACTTGTTGAAGAAGAGATAAACCCAAAGGCAGTCCGCTTGCCTTTTTCACTTCTGAGATCGTTTTGAGTGTGTTTTTCAGTAGGATCTGATAACTTTTCGCATGAAATTTTTTCATGCAAACCATTTTTATGCGATGCTGACTCACTGACAGCATCAGAGTGTGCAAGTAACATTGGCGTGTTACTCCTTTTCCGAGGTTGGTAACAATCGATAGAGGTGTTGGCGCACCTACTACCGAACTTGAGAGGCCTGACTTTGGCGAGTCAGGCTTCTTACTTTCTAGCTTTCTTTAGGCATATCTTCAGCCATCGCTTTATCTAAAGCGCTCAGCGTTGGTGCAAACATCTCTTTGAATGCATTACCAACAGACTCAGCCATGCGTTGACTATTCTCACGTTCGATTCGTTTCTTATTAATCGCCTCACCGAGGTAAACAGCTGCTAAGGACGCAGGCGCTTGTCCTATTTCCTCAGCTAACTGCACAAGCTCTGCATGCAATGTGGGTGTGATTTTGACAGCGATTCTTTCGCTTCGAGTCTCAGTCATAATGTCTCTCCGGTAGTCCATAAGTACCCTTGTGGATTCGACATTACGAGATTAAAACGACTATTGGAAGTGCCCCATCGGGCACCCTACTCTGATTGATTAGCTGGATTTATAAAGATTCTAATAATCTAATATTATTAGTCCTTTATGGCTTCTGTCTGCTCGTTCCCCTCACGGGTACGCGCGACAGCGCCATAAAATTCCCATTATGGGAAAAAGTGTCGGTATTACTATACGACACTTAGTTTTTTAGTATCGCAATTGTTCAGCAGGACGGCGATTAGATATAGTGGATATCTAAACATTAATTAGCCGTTTACTATCAAGAATGATTGCACATCGTATAGTTACCGCTCACAAGTTCGCTGCATGCCCTTTGGGCATTTGAATAATGATGTTACCGATAATTACACAGGTTAAAGGAAGCGTGATAATGATGGAGTTATGGAATTTAATTACAAACTACAGTACCGCAGATGCGAGAAACGTAGCGACAGTAATCTTCTATGTGATTATTGGTTTTGTAACTATAAAAACTTATTTACATGCAAAAAAAGCATTTTTTGAACCTAAAACAACAGAAGTTTACAAGCTGCAAATAAGTGAACTTAGGGAGGCATTCAATCTATTTGGAATGGAGGGAAAAACTGGCGTAATGAGGATGAGCGGGTTTATAGAGATGATTTTATCGACTCATAACCTTTTTATTTCTGAATACATAAAAATAATGTTACTTGTGACAGTTAGTGGGCATAAGATTAAATATTATGATGCTGCAGAAAGATATAGTGATGATCTCAGAATTGTTTTAGATACAGAGCATTATAGAGTTAAAGAAATAGGAGCATACAAGGAGAAAGCCAAAGAACATTGGAACTCGATTGATGAATGGATGCTTGAATATAGCGGTGAAGATCCACGTCCTCGATGGGATATGTATTTGTTGACAGAGCTTGTGATACCGAAATCACATGATGAATTTAAGACAAAACTTAAAAAATTGGCGTTCTCTGCCTTACTTCCAGAGAAATTAAGAAAGATGTTTGAGGACTATTACTTTTTGCTAGACGAAGTATACGTACAAATACTTGATGAATTAAATTCTCAGAAAGATGAACTAGCTAATAACGCAAAGTCGTTTGCAGAGGTAAGAGGTAATAAAGTTGATGACATGAGAAAACGGGTAATTAAGGATATCAACACAACCAAACTTGAAACTTTGAGCAAAGAAATAAGAAACTATATTAGGGATTATTTACGGATTGAAAGTGTAATGAAAATAAAGTGAATAAAGACGTAACTCTGACAGTTGAACAGCAGCTATTATTGATAAGAATGCCATGCAGATTACGTGGTACGTACATTACATGGCTGCTTGGCTTTGACCCTTATTTCCTAATGAGCCGAGAAACTTACTACCGCCATGCCGCAGAACTTAGCAACGATTACGGAATAGAAATCCGTAAAAAAAGTCCCTACTACCTACCGATAAAAACAGACTAACGAATATACATTATGCGCAATTAAGTATTAGGTGTTTATCGTGAAGAGGATACATGAAAGCTGTGCGTTAACCAGCGTCACGCTGTGCAACGCACAGCTTCCAGTATTTAATTAAGTAGATTTGATAGCTCTTGGTCGACGCGCTTTTCATATGCTGACCAGTCATAAACAAATTCAGGATTTGGTAATGCTGGCATTAAATCGTAAAGCAAATATGAAACTTGAGTGTCGATACATATAAAACCAGCGTTGAGTGGCAACTTGTGAAATTGAAATGAATTTGGATTTAAATGGCGCTCAATATCTGAAATAAGTTCTTGCTTAGTATCACCACTATAAACATCACCTTCACCACATGAATCAGGTCTAAGCAAACCTCCAGAGATTATCGCGATGTAACGCGATTCCTCGTAAAAGACTGTTGCTACATAATACTTGCTACCAGATTTAAGCACACTGATTAAGGCTTCTTTTTCGATGTCGATATTGGGTGCAACTTGTAATGCTTGTTGGATATTCATGCGTACCTCGCTGATGGATGAATGAGTTGTTTTTGGTAGGCCCATTCGGGAACATCAACAGGCGCGGCTTCGAGTATGCGGAACATGGGAACAACATTAGTTGTAAGTTTTTCACATGGACTTAGGTCAATATTGATACCGTATTCCATAAGTGCTTTTCGCTGTCGATAGTACGTTGCTTTAGACATCATTTGTCGAACATTGTGTCCTTCAGACCAAAGCGTATATGTGGATACGAGGCGTGTTGGCAACTCGCTTTTCGCTTTACTTGATAGTTTTACTTGATCGGTCATTTGGATTTTACCCAGGTATTCATTAAAGGTTTGCTTTATGACTTTGGGCGTAATATCGCCAGCGCAAACCAAATCAAGTTTCTCAAGCTCTTTACTTAAGAGACGTAGCTCTACGCGGAGTTTGTTTTCAGCCCAATCTTCAATACCTTTATTTGTTAATGATTCAGGAATGCGACCTGTTTTACTTTGTATTTCCTCGGCTTTGCAGTACAGCTTTATTGCCCAGCGCTCAGATGTTTTACCGAAATATAAAGTACCTCCCTTAGTAGTTGGACGTCCGTGACGTGTTTTGGCTTTAAATTCCATAGCTCTAATGAATGACTTAACATCGTCCCGAGTAGGAAGTTGAAATGAATAATTAATGTCTATGGTTGTAACTTTATAAGCACCCTGCTCTACCATTTTACGCTCTAAGCTCGATGGTATGATGCTGAACTGTTTGCAAATAAGCTCGTAGGTATCATGCATTAGAGATACTAAATCGTCAGAGCCAAATACATTGTGTCCTTGCAGAAATTTTGATGGGTTACCGCTGACGACTAAATGAGTAGCGCAACCGTAACCATCAGAACCCACGCTCTTAATAGATATACGTTTATCGAAACTTCCTGTAGCCATAACTCTTTTGGGTGTTTGCCATTCAATTTGGCCATCAGCATTAATGCTCACAACTTGCCCTGAATTCAGTGGCAAGTGTGTTAATGGCAAAGTGGCTCGAACCCAATCAATCACTTTTTTATCCTGCTATGAGTCTCAAAATGAGACAAAAGTCGGGTATTACTAGACTTCCCGACTTGTAAAAAATCAACATCCTCAAAAACCTGTCAAATACATTTATCTTTAAGTTGACTTAATCATATGTGTAATTTCAAGAAAGGGCAAAGAAAAGTGGTGTTATGCTTAACGAAATCTTTAATTGTGAGAATGATGATGGCACTAAAAGACGTTATTAAGGATGCAAGAATTAAAAAAGGGTTAAAGCAAGAAGATGCCGCTAAAAGTGTTGGCGTAACCGTTCAGACATACAGCAAGTGGGAAAACGGGAAGACTGAGCCGAGGGCAAGTCAGGTTGCTTTACTAGCTCAATCATTAGGGTTGTCAGAAATGGAGATATGCCGTGGTGAAATGAACCAGCGATACAGCCTTGAAGAATTTATCGAAGCATCCGAAGCAGCTCGTAAAAGCCACATTGCAGACGATGTGCAAGAAGCCGTTTTGTTATGGCGCTTTTTAGATGATCACAAAGGTTACTTGCTAACACTGGCGAAAGCCTACCAAGGTAAGCCACATGCTCACGCAGCAATGCTAGAAAAAATGGGTTACTCGAAAGAACAACTGAAAGAGTTGGAGTCTCAGTAACAGTTAAAAGATCGCTATTGTTTAGCAGGAACGAGCGCTCGCTAGCGCTCATGGTTATCGCTTCGCTGCATGCCCCTTAAGGGGCATCTTTTTGAGCTGCATGCCTATTGTTTCGATCTTCTCTTCTAAGCCTTATTCGTTCAGGCATTGTGTACCTTGTTTCTAAGTAGCTGATGGTGAAATCCATCACATCTTCAGCTTCGAGCTGAGTAACAGTACCATCGTGAGCCCCATCGTTACCATTCTCTCTAATACAATGAGAAAGCTCTTCAAGTTCTGCCGGCAAATGTTTTTGTTTAAAAAGCTCTATAAGACGCCTATTTAAAGTGCCTTTAATGTTATTAGCTTCAGCTATTGGCTTGGTATCAAGATCAAGGCATAGCCTGAACATAGCAACAGAAGCGTTATAACAGGATATTGCATAACAAGCAGTTGCTTCATTAAAGATATCTTCTAAGTTCTGAGGTGTGTACAGAGGGCACTCAATACCACACATATCTTTCATTGAAACATAGCCAGTTATGTCTAATACGTCATTGAGTGACGCTTTACTCTGAAATACATCTGGGTTGTATTCATTTTTAAAAAGATGTTCTATTTCATACTGATTATTTGTTTGGTACATATTGAATAGCGTTGGCTTATGACAGCTACGACAAACTGAAAATACTTCGTATCCCCTTTGCCAGTTATATTTTTTGCCTATATATGTAAATGATGAAGTATCAAAAGTTATTTTATTTGCCCCACACCTTGGGCAATCTGCAACGCATGTTGGCATTGAGGAATCCTTAATGATTAAATTATTGGATGAATAAAGACGTTACTCTGACAGTTGAACAGCAACTATTATTGATAAGAATGCCATGCAGACTGCGTGGCACATACATTACATGGTTGCTTGGCTTTGATCCATATTTCCTGATGAGCAGGGAAACTTACTATCGTCATGCCGAAGAACTTAGCAAGGATTACGGAATAGAAATCCGCAAGAAAAGTCCCTATTACCTACCTATAAAAACAGACTAACGAATATACATTATGCGCAATTAAGTATTAGGTGTTTATCGTGAAGAGGATACATGAAAGCTGTGCGTTAACCAGCGTCACGCTGTGCAACGCACAGCTTCCAGTATTTAATTAAGTAGATTTGATAGCTCTTGGTCGACGCGCTTTTCATATGCTGACCAGTCATAAACAAATTCAGGATTTGGTANTGATGAGCAGGGAAACTTACTATCGTCATGCCGAAGAACTTAGCAAGGATTACGGAATAGAAATCCGCAAGAAAAGTCCCTATTACCTACCTATAAAAACAGACTAACGAATATACATTATGCGCAATTAGGTATTAGGTGGTTAGTGTGTCAGAGGATTTAGCATAGTTACTAAAGTTAGAAGTTGCTTGCTGTGAGCAGCACTCATGGCTGTTCACGCTTCGCACTTCTAACATTTAAGTATTATTTTATAGGCTTGCTTAGCTTGAATGATGACCGCAAGATTTACCGAACGCCCATTAATGCAAAACGTTAGTCTAGTCACTCTTTTACAAATATGACGAAAATAAACGACAGGCATTGTTGCGAATTTTTTTGCATACAGACAACTTTTTCAAATCTTTTGCGAAAACACGGCTGGCATTTTGTTTTTTTGCACTAAAAATATCCTTCAATGTTTCATTAAGTTGCGCATCAAAACACTCCAGATTGATTTCGAAATTGAATTCCATACTTCTGGCATCCCAATTGGTGGAACCAACAAAAGACCAAATATCGTCAATAATTACAAGTTTACTGTGATCAAATGGCCTGTTGTTTCTGAATAGCCTTATACCATGCTCAATTATTCGCGGAAAGTTTGCCTGCATTGCCCAGTCAATAAAAGGAACATCGCTGTGCTTCGGCAATAAAATTTCAACACTGATACCACGTAATGCAGCTGCATGAAGAGCTGTCATTAATGTCTGGTCGGGCACAAAATAAGGAGTCATGATTTTTACACTGGTTTGCGCCCGGAATAATGCGTTGATTAAGGTCCAGCGTATTTTATTGTGGTCCTCATCCGGACCATCCTGAACAACTCGAGCTACAACCGTTTTCTCGCATTCTTCTTCCGTCACTCTAGTTTTAGGTGTATAGGGTGGAAATTGAATTAGCTCACCTGTTGCAAAAAACCAGTCCTCTACAAATACTTGGCTTATCTGATCAATCACTGGTCCTGCGATTTTAAAATGCACATCATCAATAGGGTGTGCAGCAGTTGTCGTTTGATTGCTTTTACTTATGTTCATGCCACCCAAGTATGCAACTTCGCCATCCACGCAGAGTATCTTTCGGTGATTTCTAAGATTGATAAAACGAATGCTGGTCAGTGAAACAGTAGGTAAAAACCGAGCTGTTTTTACGCCTAGTTTCTGTAACTCTTTATCAGACTGGTGCCAACTATGCCCAATCCCTACCCCGTCCAGCAATACATTCACGATAACCCCACGCTGACGTGCTTCAGCCAGAGCATTGACAAATTGGCGACCAATCGAATCATAGTTGAATATATAACTTGATAACACGATATAGTGCTTAGCACTGCGGATAGATTGGATCATGTCTGGATAAGCCATATCACCGTTTATGAGAGGTTCAACGCTATTGTTAGCGAGGTAATTTAACGGATGTATGTTTTGCCCTGCGACTATTGCAGGTTGCCAGTTTTCGGGGATATGGTGCTCTTTTTTCGGTTTGTCTTGGCGGCGAAGGTTTTGTTTAAGTGCTTGCGGATGCTTTTTCTTTGCTGCCCGCTTAATGCGATTTATACCAAAAAACCAATAAAACGCGCTGCCCACCACCGGCGACAGTATGACAAGACCAATCCAAGCCAGCGATGTACGTTCGTTTTCTTTGTATAAAAGTACGTGCAGTGATGTCAAAAAAGATAAACCTACATGCAAAACAACGATGATGGTTACCCAATGGGGGTAAATCCCATTCACCAGCTGTTCAAATATTTGCATGAAACTCAACCTAAATAGTGGGTTAGAAAATCAACTACGGAAGACAATTGTGTTGTAAGACTTTTTCAATGAAATTAACATCTATCTAACGGCCACTTTCGGCGGTAATTTCCTTTACTTGATTGTTGCTCTTACCAGCGCATTTTCAATAATGGATTTCATATTGATAGGATATGCCATTACACGCATTGACGATACGATACTTTATTCGTAATCGAAACATAGGGGAACAAAAGCCTAACCATGACCGAAATAGCGCCATTCCCACAACCATAACAAAAAGGTATCTAATCATAACCGGCCAAAATTATAAAAATCCCAGTTGGGACATTTTTGGTGCTGTTTGGCATTGTGATGTTGGTTATACCTTGAAAAGGATTACTCACAATAGTCATTAATCTAAGTTTGTTGCCATTTCAATATAAAAAGAGAATCGAACGGAATCTTCTATCGCAAAAATCAGTCAGGGTATATCTAAACTGGATCCGTATTAAGGTGGAGAAAGAACCTTTTATTTTCGACTAAAGCTGCAATCCTATTTCCCACACTCCTAACTTACTTCGCGTATAAATTTCAAGATCAGATTAGAGGAAGTATCTACATTTACAATCATGTATGTTGTTGATTCTTTTCTAGATAGCAAACAATATTAATCATCCGATTACTGACTTTCTTGTTTTTTCAAGTTAACGTTTAAGCTGTAACTTTTCATCCAAGAGTTGTTGAAACTCAATAGCTGTGTAATATCCCAATTCTTCAGCTGCCTCTGCTATCGACAATCGCTTGCTGTTAGCTGTGTGGGCGATTTGCGCGGCAACATCGTATCCCAGCGTCGGAGCTAATAAAGTGATCACTGATAGGTTTTGCGTCATGTTTGTGCTGATTTGAGAGCGATTTAGTGTCAGGCCATCGACGCAATGCTGTGTAAATGATTTTATTGCATCAGATAATAGCTCGATGCTTTCCATCACATTATGAATAATAGCTGGGCGATAGGTATTCAGTTGAAGTTGGCCATTCGATGCCGCAAGGGAAACGGTTAAGTCGTTGCCAAAAACCTGTAGGCAAACCATACTTAATGCTTCACATTGAGTTGGGTTTACTTTCCCTGGCATAATAGAACTGCCAGGCTCATTGGCCGCCAGAGACCATTCGTTAAAGCCACAGCGAGGCCCGCTACCCAATAATTTAAAGTCATTGGCTATTTTGAATAACACACTGGCAAGCTGTTTAAGTGAATTGCTGTAGCGCAATAAGGCGTCTTCACCCGAAACCGCGGCATAAGTATTGTCTGCCACTCTCAACGGTAAGAGATAGTGGTTTGCCAACTTTAACGCCATCTGTGCACCAAAGTGGCTAGGCGCGTTATCCCCTCCTCCCACAGCTGTGCCGCCAATCGCCAGTTGATACACACCATTGAGACTTTCACGTATAGCGCTTTTAGCCTGTATTAACTGCGCACAGTATCCTGAAAAAACCGCGCTAACAGGTAGAGGTAGTGCATCCATTAGATGGGTTCTGCCCACCGTAAGCAACGTCTTGTATTCACGTTGTTTTTCGTCCAATTGGTTGATCAAATCCTTTAACGATTTAAGTAAGGTATTGTGCGTAAGGTTAGCAACCACTAGGTGCATTGCGCTTGGAAATACATCATTAGACGACTGTGACATATTGACGTGATCGTTAGGGTGAATATGCTCCCTTATGTCCTCGCTCGACTGGTTCTGAAAAAATTCGTTAGCGAGTGTGCTGATGACTTCATTCACATTCATATGGGTTTGCGTACCAGAGCCTGTCTGCCATATGCGCAGCGGAAACTGTTTGTCATGGTCATTTTGTAACAGTTCATCGCAAGCCGCTAGTATCGCCTTCGAATAGCGAGCAGGTAGTAATCCATTGTCACTATTTACCTCCGCCGCAGCCCTTTTGATATGTATAAGGCATTGGATAAATGCTGGCGCAAACCCTTGTGTGCCAATATTAAAATAACGTAACGATAATTGTGTTTGGTTACCCCAAAGCACTTTTGCCGAAAGGTCATTTTCAATTTTAGGTATAACATAATCTGCCATTGAGCTTCCATTGTTGTGTTGAAGTAAAAGACTGGTCGTCCGAGTTAAATCGTGTATCTTCAAAGAAGCCAAAAATGCAAACGAGAATCGACGATTGTTAACACGGTTACAGCATTAGCTCACACATTTAAAAATCATATAGACGTTAATTTTTTCCCGACCTTGATTAGATAGTCTTGTGTATTTAAAAACTCTGGCTTGTATTCAGGGCAGTGTTCAATATTCTCGGCGGAGAGGTGAGAACTGACGTTATGCTCCAACCAATTTATCGAATCGATGTGTTGTGGATTAATCAATACTTGCTTTCCACCCGGCAACAATCTGTGAGTATCCACCACTATGTATTGAACAACCCAATTGTCAGTATCCAATATCAGGTCATAAATTAGTCCGAATGTGTCGTCTTTGGCTTGAATATTATAACCTTGTAACTCTTTAATGGAACGCAAATGATTTCTGGGAATAGTAGACTTATCGCCATCTTCGAAGTCTTTCATTGACGGTCGCTTGCTTTGCGCCAAGTCCATAGGGTGCGCATACTCTCCCCAAACATCCTGGCCAGCCCAATAGAATCCGTATCCGAAGTATTCGGATAACAGTGCTTCATATTCGCGGGAAACCGTTTGATGCTCATCGATGGAGGGGCTGTCTTTAACTTGCTGCATGGACAGTAGCACATGGATTTTCTCTTCTTCACTGTCGATTCTGCGTAACGACATCGGTGAAATAAGCACTTTTTCACCCATAGGTAGCCATTTACGTGTATCGGCGTGCATGTATCTGACCGCCCAACTGCGGTCATCAAATAAAAAATCTTTAATCGCACCAATGTCGCCATCAGAAGCAGCTAGGGTAAATCGCTTGATATCCCGTAATCCTACATACATGTTTTTTCTCAAATTTTTGAAAATAATGACTTAGGTTAGAAAAACAGATAATGGAATTCTTGAGCCTGTGTAATGCAGTTTGTTCCTATGCGCGTTGCACGTCTGTGCGCTACAACACATAAACGGATATATTTACAAATAATAATGGGACGGTATTTTTACCGGTAAAACATTTAACGGCTTAATGGGTTTGACGCTAGGACGGTCAACTAAAATACTGCATGTGGATTAATGCCAACAATCTTAAGAGAGGTATCATGTCAACTCTCTTCTGAACCTTTGTAGTTCTTTGATCCTTTGCTCATCACTGGCTGGATAGTGCATGTCTAAGGATTGAAGTGTCTCGACAATAATGTTGGCAACAATCAAGCGCGCATTCTTTTTGTCATCAGCAGGCACTACATACCAAGGTGCGTCGTCGGTGCTAGTAGCCGTTAAGCACGTTTGATAGGCGTGCAAATATTTATTCCAATATTGACGTTCATTAATATCAGCTTTGCTAAACTTCCAGTTTCTACTGAGTTTATCGATTCGTTTGAGGAAACGTATGCGCTGTTGCTCTTTCGAAAGGTGCAAGAATATCTTAATAATTTTTGTACCATTTCGGCTCAGATGCTGTTCAGAATCAAGGATAGATTGATAGCGGTGCTGCCACACATCGTTTGCCTGGCCTTTTTTTTCGGGAATACGCTGACTGCTTAAGATGTCGGGATGCACCCTAACAATAAGCACTTCCTCATAGTAAGAGCGGTTGAAAATGCCAATGCGCCCTCGTTCTGGCAGCGGTTGAAAATGCCAATGCGCCCTCGTTCTGGCAGCGCTTGATTGGTGCGCCACATAAAGTCATGATCGAGTTCCGTTGCAGTGGGGTGTTTAAAACTGGTTACCTGACAGCCTTGCGGATTGATCCCTGACATCACATGCCTGATCGCGCCATCTTTCCCAGCTGCATCCACAGCCTGAAAAATAAGTAACAAAGAATGCTCATTTCTAGCATAAAGTAAGCGCTGTAACTTGCTCATTTTGGAAATTTGGTTTTTCAATTTCCGATGGTAACGCTTCTTGGAATCATAGTGTGCTTCAATTAATGTCGGTAATTGGCCGAGCACGCATGCTTTCCCCTCTTCCACTTTGAAATCATCAATATTAACTTTCATATCAATCCTCGCTTTGTATGCTTGAAACTCGGACGCAAGTGACTGTTTATTTTGGCGGAATTTGGTTTGTTTCGGTATGTTGTAAATACTGAAAGAGTTCGCTATCTGTAGACAGCACCAAGGTCGTATTTTTGCTCATTGTCAGCTCGAAGGTTTGCAAGGAACGAGTAAACGCATAAAAAGCTACGGCGTCTTGATTTTGATTGTAGGCATTAGCGTAAATAGCGGCTGCTTTAGCGTCCGCTAATCCACGAATTTCTTCCACTTGACGATATGCTTCGGATTGTATTTTGTTTAAATCACGCTCTCTGTTGCCGCTAATGCGGGCAGCTTCTCCTTTACCTTCTGATAAAAAGCGTTCGGCAATTTGGCGCCGTTCGCTGATCATTCGCTCATAGATTTTTGGGCGCACACTTTCATTGTAGTTAATCCGCTTAAAACGAATATCTAAGAGTTCAATACCAAACACTTTTACCTTTTGTGCTGCAGCGGTGAATATGTCTTTCTCAACTAACAAACGTCCTATATTGATGGGTACTAAGCTACCAATGTTTTGTGCTTTTTCGGCGTCGGTTAGCAACGTATCTCTAAGCGGTTGTCTGTCTTTGGAAGTGCGTATAATTTCAATCAACTCGTGTTTTGCCACCGCATTGCGCGTTTCACTGCCGAAAATGTCATCCAGTCTCGATTGCGCGCTGCGCTCATCTCCAAGACGCAGAAAATATTGCAAAGGATCAATTACTTGCCAGCGAGCAAACAAGCTAACAGAAATATACAGCTTATCTTTAGTTGGCATATCTGAAGGCGTACCTTCCCATTCCAATACGCGTTTCTCGATAGAGTTAACCTGCTGAACAAAAGGCATTTTAAGCTTGATGCCGGCGTTAACAATGGGCTCACCCACTGGCTTCCCGAATTGAGTAATAACTACCTGTTCAACTTCGTTGACTGTATACAGGGCACTGTTTACAGTAACAACAATGAGAATGGTCACAACACTAACTATAACCCATAAAACACGATTCATTTTACTTCACCTTTAGTTGTGGTTAGATTTAGTAGCGGCAACACACTCTTTGCTTGGCTATCAATGATGATTTTTGTACTGACGAGTGGCATTACTTTTTGCATTGTTTCAAGGTAAAGACGCCTGCGTGTTACCTCTGGCGCCTGTTGATACTCAGTAAATAATGCATGAAAGCGCAGCGCATCTCCTTCAGCTTCATTAATACGCTTTAACCGATACCCATCGGCTTCGCGGATACGCTGATCACGCACCCCTTCAGCAAGCGGAATAATGCGGTTGTATTCGCGACGAGCCTCGTTGATCAGCTTCTCTTTTTCTTGTTGAGCTTGATTAACTTCGTTGAAAGAAGCCTGCACTGCTTGCGGTGGGTTGATGTTTTTTAGTTGCACCTGATCAATACTTATTCCCATTACATATTTAGTCGCCAGTGCTTGCATTTTTAACAATGCCTCAATCTCTATTTCTTGTCTGCCGATAGTGATAACTTCATCGACGGTGCGATCGCCGACCACCTCACGCATCACAGATTCAGATACATAGCGAAGTGTGCCCGCGGGATCGCGCACTTCAAATAAATAGTGTTTAGGGTCAGCAATCCGATATTGCACCACCCATTCGACCAAGGCTGTGTTCAAATCGCCAGTCACCATTTGGGTTTCTCCGATTTGGTTGTTAATTAGCTCAGCCCTCGATTTACTGGAAATGTAAAACCGATTTGGCGTAATGTTTTGATTGGGGTCTGTTGCACCGGGAGTTGAAAATCCAAATTCCTGTTTCAACTGGCGTTTAGTCGGCACAATGTAGACTTTATCGATGCCTAGCGGCATTTTAATATGCAACCCAGAAGGCTTAATTACTTCAAACTTGCCAAATCGCAGCACAACTGATACTGAATCACTTGGCACAGTGTATAGGCAGGTATAGCCAGTGAGAACAATCAGTATCGCTATGAAGATGACGATGATGGCTTTCATATTTCCTGAAGGTAACAGTTTCCTACCCTCATGCATCAGTTTTTGAACTGCGGTATTTACGTCCATGGGGCTATTGGAGTTATTGTTCGTTTTATTGGTACTTTCGCTTGTTGTAGGCATAGTATCCTCATTTCGTCGATATCAAGCGCCGTCTATTGACAGTTAAAATAACTCTCTAGATCTGTGCATTGGTAACCTTCACACATATGCAAGTTCTTGATGTAAGACCTAGGTAGGACGACTCAATTATTGAGTGATTTATTTTCTGATGGTAGAACTGGGGATTTTGGCCAGAATATATTGTGTTTGGCTTTCTTCTTTTATTTTTATCAAACGGCTTTTTACTAGCATGACTTTTTTCTTTGTTATGGCTTTGCATACACAGCTCTAGGAAATTCACCTAATTGCACTATTGCAACTAATTGAGAATTTAAAGGATAATACAGCCTTTCGCATACTTCCGTGCGCTAGCACACACAGTAAAGAAATTGTGGAGCCGCTAATCAAATAAAATGTTGCGGTAAACTCCTAACCTCTCGGTCTCATGCTTTACGACTGAGTAGCATTCGCAGCATAGTAATTCTTACTGTTGCATATCCATTAGAGTCATGTGTCCGCGTTTGTATGTAATAACGCCTAGCTTTTGTAATTTTCCTGCGGCTTCGGTTACCCCTTCCCTCTAACGCCCAACCTATTTGCTATTAGCTCTTGGGTCATCTGTTGCAGAACACAAACAAGGCACCAGACATTAGCGCTAACGCCATGTCAGTTTCCACGATGGAGGCCAAGTCCATTAGTGGACTTTTGAAGTCAACAAAACCCAGATGCAAATACACCTGAGCGGGGTCAATGGTAAGGCCATTCGATACAAAATTAGGTTGTTCATTTATCTGAAAAATGAAATGAATTTACGCTCGCTTAGGAACTTAAATATTCTCGATTAATTGATATCTATCAGAAGAAACAATAAATTTTTTATGACAGCGCGATTAACATGTAACGCGTCTAAATGATGCCCACCAATTTTGATTTAAAGAGGCAAGCTGATAATGAACGAACGAGAAGAACTCACTTTATTTCGTGACATGGTATTACGCTTTTTAGAACAGGAAATACTGCCTCACTATGAAGCCTGGGAAGAAGCCCATAAAACGCCGCGCGATGTTTGGAAAACAATGGGCAGTGCCGGCCTATTACTGGTCGATATGCCAGATGAATTTGGTGCTGCTGGTGCTAGTTTCGATGTGGCACAAATGATCCAAGAAGAAATGTGTCGCTTAGGCTTGCATGCATTGGCAACGGGTTACAACATTCACGCCAATATTGTCGCACCTTACATACTGAATATTGGTACTAGCGAGCAAAAGAACCAATGGTTACCGCGTATGGTGACTGGTGATGTTCTAACTGCACTCGCAATGACTGAACCGGGTGCTGGGAGTGACGTAGCCAATATGCGTACCACAGCTGAAAAAGATGGCGATAGTTACATCATCAACGGTTCAAAAACGTTCATTACGAATGGTAACCAAGCCGACATGATCATTGTCTGTGCTAAGACCGACGGCAAAGCAGGTGCGAAGGGAATTTCACTGTTTTTAGTCGATACTACCCTGCCCGGTTTCTCCACAGGGAAGCCAATTAAGAAGATTGGTCAACACAGTAGTGATACAGCAGAATTATTTTTTGAAAATTTACGCGTCCCTACTTCAGCATTATTAGGTGAAGAAGGAAAAGGGTTTGTGTATTTGATGCAAGAGTTACCACGGGAGCGCCTCGGATGTGCCATTCAAGCTATAGGTCATGCGCAAGGAGCACTTGATCTTACTGTTGACTATGTCACTCAGCGCAAGGCGTTTAACCAAGCAGTAAGCCAATTTCAAAACACACGATTTAAGCTGGCCGAGTGTCAAACTGAGTTGGAAATGTGTCGAGCGTTGTTTGAGAAGCATACTCAAAAGTATAAGAATAATGAGATGACTGTCACGGATGCCGCAATGCTTAAACTAGCAGCCACTGAAATGCAATTACGGATGGTAAATGAATGCCTGCAGTTATTTGGTGGTTACGGCTACACAGACGAGTACCCAATTTCGAGGTTTTATCGCGATGCGCGGGTGCAAACGATTTACGCGGGCAGTTCTGAAATAATGAAGGAAGTCGTTGCTAGGGGAATTTTAGGGCGATGATATCTCAAGTACGTTTGGAGAATTTCACATGTTAATGTGGATTGTAGGGTTCACTTTAATTGTATTAACGCTGTCACTTTTCATCGGTTGGTTGATAACCAAACGTTTTGACAAATCCCTGCGCGCGACTTTTCCACGGTCGGGCAAGGTTACTCCAGTTACTGGTGGAAGTATCCATTGGACGGTTAGCGGCCATGGAACAACAGTGATCTTAGTGCATGGATTAGCTGGAAATTTGCATAACTTTCGTAGTTTAGAAAAAGCACTTGCGGAAAAATACCAAGTTTATTGTTTGGACAGGCCTGGAAGCGGTCATTCTGGGCGCAAATATCGCACCGATCCAAGCTTTACTAATCAAACGAGAATGATTGCCGAATGGATGCAAAAGGAAGGGATTGAACCAGCTATTTTTGTTGGCCACTCAATGGGAGGAGCAATCTCACTCAACTTAGCGATCAACGCACCTGAGAAAGTGAAAGGTTTAGCCTTAATTTGCCCGCTTACAGCTCCGTTGAATATTAGACCTTCTCGGGCAGCACAGTTTTACTTTCGCAGCCGCCTACTCCGCTATATTGTGGCCAAAGTATTCTCCCCTTTGATCCACAAAAAGATTGGACAACGGCAAGTCAGTGTAATCTTTAAACCAGAAAAGCCACCCTCCAACTTTGCACGTGAGCATGGCGGCGCACTCGCCATGTTATCTGATGCATTTTTAGCGGCCAGTGGTGACCTCTCAAATGCGCAAAAAAGCTTACGCGAACAAGTTAAACAGTATAAACAAATCGAATGTCCGGTTTCGGTACTTTATGGCCAAGATGACCGAGTATTGAATTGTCAAGAGCATACATCAATGATTGAAAAAACAGTACCGCATGCATTCACTAAAGTATTACCCAATAAAGGGCATATGCTTCCGATAACAGCTGTGCAGGAATGCTGCGATATCATCGATGAAGTGCTTGAAAGAAGTAGTCTCCAATATCAGTAAATACGACAAAAACGAATATGATGCGGTATAAATTTCATAATTGACTATAGTTACCAATAACCAAAAACACTGGTTATTTAACATTTCTAACGGTATGGTTTTGTGAGTTTTTTCAAGCAGGTTCACGATAACGCGTTGCCAACATAAAGCAAGCCGTAATAAGTGACCAACTATTAGCGCTGCTGGAGATTATCTTAGCTGTATGCCAATTCAACACGAGTCGAGTTACACACGCGCAATTACCGATCTAATAGCGTTAGTTGAAAGTCCAACTGAAAATGCCGACAGTCTTGTCCAGGATGCTGCTGTTTATTTTAAAGCTGCAGCGAACCTCAAAGAAACCATTACCACATTAAATAATGCAGTTTCAGAAAAACGAGATTCGTTGCAAATAGCGAGTAAAAAAGATCAAGAAGCTCTCAAAAATGAGCTTGATAAGGCCGAAGCTGCGCTTAAAGAAGAACTTACATCACAACAAGAAGACCGGTTAGCACGTCTTGAACGCGCAACCGTAGTCTGTGAAAAAATCTTGGCGCTGAGTGAAGGCAAAGACCTCACTGAAACGCTCGAAAAAAGCGCCAAGTTTTTGGGCACTATTCTATTATTGTCCCCGGGTGAAGGTCGTCGTTTGCAAAAACTTCATCAACGCATGAAACCTTGCTACAAAGCGGTTCTGAGTATCCGCTTGTTAGATGCTTTGATGCAACAGAAACAGGTTAAAAACAAATATCTAAACACCCACTATGAGATTGATACACGTTTTCAAAACGAAGATCGTCAAGGTCAGCTTGCAACGGTGATCTTTCCTATTATGCTGGTTGCGCTTTTTCAAGACATTGGTATGCAGCACCCTGATGTACAAAAGATATTAAAAGGCCCTGATAATCAATTAGATCCCTACAGAGTGTTACCGGTAGAAGAACGTAAAGAGCTGCTTAAACTTAACTTCCAGCATACATTAGATTACTTAGAGTATGGCTTAGGTATGCATAAGTACGTTGGAAACAGCCGAGAAGAGCGCGATGCGTTTAATCAAACGCAAACCCAAGCGGTCGCTTTTTCAAAACTTGTTATGAAGGATATTTTAAAACCTCGCCACGGGTTAGGCGAAATAATAAAGATCCCGCAGATCTACTCTTCAGTTGTGCTCTCAACTAAGCGCGAATATAAAGCTATCGAATTACCTAAAGCCTGTTTATTGATTGAACAACTCGCAGAAAAAGGTTCGCTCAATAAAATTATCGCGGAATTGTTTACTAAGATGGTTGGCCATTTCCCGCAGGGTTATGGTGTCACTTATATTCCAACAACTGATCAAGGTGAAGAGCTTGACCGCTACGAATACGCTATTGTTATTGGCTTATACCCAGACAATTTATACGAGCCTGAATGCAGAATTGTAACCAGAAATCTTACTTTTATTTCCTCCGGCCCCTCTCTAACAGTCAAGCGTGGGCTCAATCTTTATTTCCCCAAAACACGACAAAAATTAGCAAAAATTGACAAAGAAAAACTAAAAGAAATCTTGCAGCAGTTAAAACAAGAAGTCACCGATGAGCATATAGAAAACCTTATCCCTCCGTGCTGGCTTCCCCACGAATACTTTTCACAGAAACAGCATCAAAACCTCTGGATAAAGGCTTATTAACCCATTTTCGTGAAAACCTATTTTTAATTAAGGGCATAATAATACTCAGGAGCAAAACCTCATATGTGATTCAATGGTACCTGTGTGCTGTCTTTTATTTTTTCCATTGCAAAACTAGAGGTCACGTCAGTGAGTGAGATACCGCTAATAAAACGTTTATAAAAGTGATCATAACCTTGCATATCGGCAACCAATACCTTCAGCATGTAATCATATTCCCCACTTAAACGATAGATTTCCACGACTTCTTCAAACGCTTGAGTGTGGCTAGCAAATTGTTTTAACCACTGAGGATCGTGGTGTGAGGTTTTAATATGTACAAATACAGTGAGACCTAAGTTTAGCTTATCAGGATTAAGAATGGTTACCTTGCGTTCGATTACATTGGCATCTTGTAAGCGTTGAATACGCCGCCAACAGGGCGTTGTAGTTAACCCTACGTGTTCTGCAATTTCTGCAGTAGATAAACTAGCGTCAGATTGCAACAATTGCAGGATTTTTTTATCTAAAGCATCGATAGAGACCAATTTTTCTCCCCTTTCCCACAAAGAGTAATTTTAGTCTCAATAATTTAATCTATATAAAATAAATTTGCACAAATAATCACAAAGAGCGAACTTCGCTTTAGTGCTTATGATAGTAAAAAAGTGCTCAGCGACTGTCATTGGATATGATAACTAGAACACGAACGTATGCGTTAAAATGATAAATCGAGGTTTAGCCAAGACTAAACCTCCTTACATGATCTTACAGCGGGACAAAAACATTCCCTTCCATTAGCCTTCTTGCGCTACGGCTCATTATGGCTTTTTTTATCGTCCATTGACCTTCAATTTGCTCTGCCGCAGCACCTACTTTTAAGGTACCTGAAGGATGACCGAAAGTAACACTCTCGCGCCCTACTCCGCCGGACGCAAGGTTTACCAAGGTACCCGGTATTGCCGCTGCTGCACCTATAGCAACTGCCGCAGTTCCCATCATAGCATGATGCAATTTGCCCATAGATAAGGCGCGTACATTGACGTCGATATCAGCCGCTGCAACTTCACTACCACTGGAAGCTGTGTAGTCTTGTGGGGGCGCTACGAACGCTAGCTTAGGCGTGTGTTGGCGAGCTTGAGCTTCACTCAAGTCACTGATCAAGCCCATAGCAACTGCGCCTTCAGCACGCAGGGTCTCTAGCTTAACTAAGAGTTGAGGATCCTCATTGATCGCTGGCTGTAATTCAGTACCGCTAAAACCAAGCGCATCAGCATTTACAAACACGGTCGGAATACCCGCGTTGATCAATGTTGCTTGCACGTCTCCATAAACAGACGACTTGATAATATCGGTGACATTACCCGTGGGAAATAAAGCACCTTCACCGTCTGCAGGATCAAGAAATTCAACCACGACCTCAGCAGCTGGAAAAGTGACACCATCAAGTTCAAAGTCACCGGTTTCCTGTACTTCGCCATTTATTACCGGTACATGAGCAATGATTGTCTTCTTTATGTTTACCTGCCAGATCCGCACAATCACTGTACCCGTGCCCTTTGAAGAGAGCAGCGGATCCTCAACCATCCCTTTGCTAATCGCAAATGCACCTACAGCAGCAGTCAAGTTGCCACAATTTCCACTCCAATCGACAAAGGGCTTATCTATTGAAACCTGACCGAATAAATAATCTACATCATGCGAGGCAGAATAACTTTTACTGAGTAATACGGTTTTACTTGTGCTCGATGTTGCTCCACCCATACCATCAGTATGCTTACCGTACGGATCAGGACTGCCAATTACGCGCAATAATAGGGCATCGCGCTCTGGTCCCGGCTGTTGTGCAAACTCCGGTAAGTCGTCAATGCTGAAAAACACCCCTTTACTTGTCCCTCCACGCATATACGTGGCAGGGACTGCTTGCTGAGGGCGAAACACTTGATTACTCATAATCAGGCCTCTTCCGCCGCTAAGAAGTCCTTGGCAAATCGTTGCAAGACACCGCCAGCTTCGTAAATAGATACTTCTTCAGCGGTATCTAAACGACATTTAACCTCAGCAACATCAATATCACCATTAGCACGATTTATGGTTAACTTGAGGAGCGCGCCTGGCGCTATATCACCAGTTACATCGAAGGTTTCGCTACCTTTGATTGCCAGCGTATTGCGATCGGTACCTGCTAAAAATTCAAGCGGTAAGACACCCATTCCGATTAAATTAGTGCGGTGAATACGTTCAAAGCCTTCCGCCACAATCACTTCGACTCCAGCTAAACGAACTCCTTTCGCCGCCCAATCACGCGAAGATCCTTGCCCATAATCAGCACCTGCTATGATGATCAGCGGTTGTTTACGCTCCATATAGGTTTCAATAGCTTCCCACATGCGCATGACTTTACCGTCTGGCTCAACACGTGCAAGAGAGCCCTCAATTACCGCACCGCTCTCATCGCGCACCATCTCGTTGCGTAGGCGCGGATTCGCAAAAGTTGCTCGTTGCGCAGTTAAGTGATCACCGCGGTGAGTGGCATAACTATTAAAATCTTCCTCAGGTAAGCCCATTTTAGCGAGATATTCGCCCGCTGCACTGTCTGGCATAATTGCATTTGACGGTGATAAATGGTCGGTGGTGATGTTATCGCCCAATACCGCCAAAGGCCTTAGCTTCGCTAACGCCCGTTCGCCTGCCAGCGCACCTTCCCAATACGGTGGGCGACGAATATAGGTACTTTGCGGACGCCAATCATACAGAGGATTGTTATCTTCGCCATAATCAACACGCAAATCGAACATTGGGTTATAAACCCTTCTAAACTGTTCAGGCTTTACACTTTGCGCAATGACTGCATCAATTTCTTGATCACTTGGCCAGATATCAGCTAAACGCACTTCGTTACCATGTTGATCAAGACCCAAGACATCCTTTTCTATGTCAAAACGAATTGTTCCCGCGATAGCGTAGGCTACAACTAAAGGAGGAGATGCAAGGAATGCCTGTTTAGCATATGGATGGATACGTCCGTCGAAGTTCCGATTACCCGAAAGTACAGCGGTCGCGTAAAGATCCCTACGCTTTATTTCGTCAACAATCTCTGGTTTCAAAGCGCCACTCATACCGTTACACGATGTACAAGCGAAGGCTACGATACCAAAGCCAAGTTGCTCCAATTCAGGCAATAACTTTGCTTCTTCGAGATACAATTGAACTGCTTTAGAACCTGGCGCCAGCGAAGTTTTTACCCACGGTTTACGTGTTAAACCCTTAGCATTAGCGTTGCGCGCAATCAAACCCGCAGCAATCATATTGCGCGGATTACTAGTGTTCGTGCAGCTCGTAATCGCCGCGATAATAGTTGCACCATCGGGCATTTCGCCATTCTGCGGTGTATCAGTTGCTGCGGATATACCTTTGACTTTTAGATCAGCGGTAGACACTCGACTGTGCGGATTTGAAGGACCGGCAATATTGCGTACTACCGTCGATAAATCAAAATGCAATACACGCTCATATTCTGCGGTAGCGAGAGCATCGGCCCACAAACCTGTGTGTTTGGCGTACTGTTCAACTAAAGCAACCTGCTCGTCTTCACGCCCCGTTAGGCGCAAATAATCAATCGTATGCTGATCAATGTAAAACATAGCTGCACTGGCACCGTATTCTGGCGTCATATTAGAGATAGTCGCTCGATCGCCTAGGGTCAAGTGCTTAGTCCCTTCACCGTAAAACTCTAGGTAGGTTGAAACTACTTTGGCCTTACGTAAAAACTCAGTCAATGCCAAAACAATGTCTGTGGCAGTAATCCCCGGCGCTGGTTTACCTACTAATTCAACGCCTACAATATCAGGTAGGCGCATATATGATGCACGCCCCAACATTACACTTTCAGCCTCAAGCCCACCAACACCTAATGCGATAACACCCAAAGCATCGACCATTGGGGTATGACTATCGGTACCCACTAGGGTATCAGGGAAGGCAACGCCATCCCGGTTCTGGATCACCGGTGACATGCGCTCAAGGTTGATTTGGTGCAAGATCCCATTCCCTTGTGGGATCACATCAATATTTTTAAACGCTGTTTTGGTCCAGTTAATAAAATGGAATCGGTCTTCGTTACGACGATCCTCTATTGCGCGGTTCTTTTCAAACGCGTCTTTTTCGTAACCGGCATGTTCAACCGCCAATGAATGGTCAACAACTAATTGTGTCGGTACCACTGGGTTAACTTTGGCAGGATCGCCACCTTTAGCGGCTATGGCATCGCGTAAGCCGGCAAGGTCAACCAATGCAGTTTGTCCAAGAATATCGTGACAAACAACACGGGCTGGAAACCATGGAAAATCCAGATCACGTTTGCGCTCAATAATTTGTTCCAGTGACGCTATTAAATTCTCAGGAGGACAACGGCGCACCAAATTTTCGGCGAGTATGCGTGATGTATACGGCAACTTTTCGTAGGCCCCAGGTTGTATTGCATTGACCGCTTCACGGGTGTCAAAGAAATCAATTTCAGCACCGGGTAAAGGTTTTCTGTAATCGTGATTCATATAATTTACCCACGTTGCTCAATCGGTACCACCGGACGTAATTCTTCACCGGTATACTCAGCAGACGGACGAATAATTCGGTTATCAGCACGTTGCTCCATAACGTGAGCTGCCCAACCGGTGAGGCGCGACATTACGAAAATTGGGGTGAACAATTTGGTTGGTATCCCCATGAAGTTATAGGCCGACGCGTGGAAGAAATCAGCATTGCAGAATAGTTTCTTCTCTCGCCACATCACTTCTTCGCAGCGCACTGAAACCGGATAAAGTACTGTGTCACCAACATCATCAGCCAGTTTTTCAGACCACTGCTTAATAATCTCATTACGTGGATCACTTTCAGAGTAAATCGCATGACCAAAGCCCATGATCTTTTCTTTGCGCGCTAGCATGCCCATCATTTCTTCTTCCGCGTGCTCGGCAGAAGTGAAACGTTCGATCATTTCCATCGCCGCTTCGTTCGCACCGCCATGCAAAGGACCACGCAGTGAACCAATAGCGCCGGTCACACAGCTGTGCATATCGGATAATGTTGACGCGCACACGCGAGCAGTAAAAGTCGATGCATTAAACTCATGTTCAGCGTATAAAATTAGTGATACGTGCATCACTTTCTCGTGTAATGCACTTGGAGCTTTACCGTGTAACAAATGAAGGAAATGCGCGCCAATCGAATCATCTGAAGTTTCCACGTCGATGCGCACACCATCGTGAGAAAAACGGTACCAATAACAAATGATACTCGGGAAACACGCTAGCATGCGATCAGTCACTTGTTGCTGTTGCTCAAAACTGTGCTCCATTTCCAAGTTTCCTAGCATTGAACAACCGGTTCTTAAAACATCCATTGGATGTGCATCTGCAGGGATCCGTTCAAGCACATCTTTCAATGCTTGGGGCAATCCACGCATGGACTTTAGGCGAGCTTTGTAGTCATTTAACTCTGCTTGTGTGGGCAAGTGTCCTTTTAAAATTAAATACGCGACTTCCTCAAATTGGCATTTATCTGCGAGATCTTTAACGTCATATCCTCGATAAGTAAGCCCTGAGCCAGATTTACCAACAGTTGATAGCGCAGTTTTACCAGCGACCTGACCGCGCAAACCTGCGCCACTTAATACTTTTGCCATTACTAATATTCTCCGAATAAGATACGGGTTAAAGGTTAATTATTTGCTTGAGTCAGCGAAAAGCGAATCCAGCTTTTGCTCATAATCGTGGTAGCCCAAGTAATCATAAAGCTTCATTCGAGTTTGCATCATATCGACCACAGCTTTTTGATCGCCATCCCTTAGAATAGCTTCATATACGGTTTCTGCCGCTTTATTCATAGCTCTGAATGCACTCAATGGATAAAGCACCATGGCAGCACCCCATTCCCCAAGTTCTTTTGCATTCCATAGTTCAGTCTTACCGAATTCCGTAATATTCGCCAAAACAGGCACATCAAGCGCGTCAGCAAAGGCGCGGTAATGTTCTTCGGTTTGAATAGCTTCTGCGAAAATACCATCTGCACCAGCGGCTACGTAGGCCTTCGCCCGCTCAATAGCAGCTTCCAATCCTTCTTGGGCAAATGCGTCAGTACGCGCCATAATGAAGAAGTCTGGGTCAGTGCGCGCATCTACGGCCGCTTTTATGCGGTCAACCATCTCTGCGGTAGAGACTATGGCTTTATTAGGACGATGGCCACAGCGCTTTTGCGCGACTTGGTCTTCCATATGTACAGCGGCCGCCCCCGCTTTTTGCATGTCTTTTATCGTTTTCGCAATATTGAACGCGCCACCCCACCCCGTATCGATGTCCACTAGTAACGGTAGGTTACATGCTGCCGTGATGCGCTGTACATCAACGAGGACATCATTTAATGACGTCATGCCTAGATCTGGCAGACCATAAGAAGCGTTAGCCACACCACCACCAGATAAATAAATAGCTTGATGTCCAATCTGCTCTGCCATCATCGCTGCATACGCATTAATGGTTCCAACGATCTGTAATGGATGATTCTTTGCGAGTGCCTCGCGAAAACGTTTACCTGGACTCATAGTCGCCTCTAATTTTGTTGAAGTTTAAATTCGATGTTATTGCGTGAGTATAGAATGTGCCTACGCATCAGCATTTCGGCGAGTTCTTCATCACGATGTTGAATGGCATTAACAATCTGTTGATGCTCAGTAAATGCAGTCGATACTCTGGGGCCGGCCATACCCAATTGAACGCGATACATGCGCACAAGATGATAAATTCCGTTGACTAACATTTGGATCAATTGTTGGTTTTTGCTGCCTTGAACGATGCGATAATGGAAGTCAACGTCACCAGCTTCCTGATAATAGGATTGACCGTCTTTGACACTGGTCGCATGCTTATCTAACAATCCTTGCAGCTCTTCGACTTCGTTCTCTGTCATGTTACGCGCCGCTAGTCGAGCAGCCATACCTTCAAGTGATTCACGCACCTGATAGAGTTCAATCAAGCCTTCAACCGACAATGACACAACACGTGCACCAACGTTTGCTTTACGCTCAATCAAATGGCACGAGGCTAGACGATTAATTGCTTCACGCACCACTGCACGACTGACCTGATAGGTCGCCGCAAGCTCGGCTTCGCTGAGTTTACAGCCAGCTGCGATCACACCTTCCACAATGTCTTTGCGTAATTGGTAAAACAATTTATCAGACGATGTTACGGCGAGCTCTTGTTGCATTAAGAATTACCAGACACTCAATATTGTCGACAATTTTAGCCTAATTGAAAATTTAATCCACCCATAAAGCCTACATTGTCGACAATAATGTGGAATTCCAAGGAATTATGAAGAACAGAATAGAGAAAATTTTTAAATGTAAATGCAGGTATTCTGTGCTTTTGGGCACGAATGCATTGCGCTATTGGGAAGTGTTATTGAGAGGAAATGCCAGACTAAAGTATTATCCTCATTAAACCTAGTCAGACCTGAATATGAATACTCTGCTACCGACGTTGATACTCGAACAGCTGCCTATCGATATTCCCGCCTTGCATTTCAGTGCCAGTCGCTAACATGTTAAACGCTGACGTGTCAGAGCGAAGGTAAGCATTGAGGAATAACAATTCCCAGTTATCGCGATCCTCCCATGAGCCACCCTCAAATATATGCGGTTGATCGACAAGTTCAATCACATAACGAGGACCAGACAGTTGCTGCATTGCAGGAAGGATAGACTCTTTAGTCGTCACAGTGTCATCGGTACCAAAAAATGCCAGTGTCGGTACTGATACGTTCTGCAAACTCGAATTATTTTTGCCAAATGCAAAAACGTCTTCTCCTTCAAAGTTACCGCCAGTCCAAGGAGCTGCAGCTACGATCGCTTTAACCCGAGAATCTTTAACAGAGGAAGCATTCCCTGAAATATCAGCGCCCGCTAAAGCCAGCGCGGTAAAGCCGCCATAACTATGACAGCTTACGGCGATGTTGTTAGCGTCGACGTGTTGACCAAACTCACGACTATCAACAATTGAGTCTATTACGGCTTTTGTGAACAAGGGACGTAAAAACCCAATGTGATCATTGTCGCCGAATAATCTGGAGAACCGATTATCACCATAAAAAATCACTGCGACGATGTAACCATGGCTGGCAATGCTGTTAGCGTGCTGAATATCATAAATGCCATGCGCTGTAGCGCCGTGAGCTAAAACAACCAATGGATAGCGGGCGTCACTATCTGCAAACAATGGTTGCTCACCTGGCCCAAGCATGTAGATAAACGCCCCATACGCAGAGTTTTGATACGGGAATTGGTACGAATTATTAGTGAGACCACTCACAGTAGGATACGTGATGAACGCGGTTACCGGCACAGTGTCTTCGCTCTCAGTTGCGTACATATCTTCTCGGTCTGGGATGGTCACATCCACAGTCCACGCGGCGTCAGGATGCTTTAAAATGTCAGTTAGATAGCGCTGTGATCCGTACCAAGTGCGTTTACCGCTAAGATAGGTCTCCATTTCTTCGCTGTCGAGCGCTTGATAATTTTCAGAGACGATCAAATTCGTTGATGCTACTGGATGTGGGCCAGCTGATAATGGCTGTAATTCTCTGGCTTTAAGCTCGCTCATATAGGATCCCAGCATATTCATAAACACGATAAGGAAAAATGTCTTGGTTAAATTTATATACACACTTTTCCCCTTCTCGCACTTAGTCTGCCAGTTGAGTGTATTCAGGCCTTTTTAACGAATTGAGATTTCAACATCATGGCACCCATTCCATCCACCTTACAGTCAATATCGTGATCGCCATCAACAATGCGATTAATTTTAGCTTTGGTGCCAATTTTAATCACGCTAGACGAACCTTTGACCTTTAGGTCTTTGATTAATGTAACGCTATCCCCTTCATGCAAGGTATTGCCTACTGCGTCTTTACGGCTCGGTGCATTTTCTTCAGCATCATTTACTTGCCATTCATGCCCGCACTCGGGGCAAACCAACAATGCTTGGTCTTGATACGTATATTCGGATTGACATTGCGGGCATGGGGGTAACGTAGACATTCAAAAGCTCTCTGCTAGAAAACTGTAATATTACCACTCTTTTTTGCAGCTCTTAAGGCCAAGTTTACTATTATCTATTGTTTAATTTATTTCTGTCTCCAGCGCACCTTTTTGAACAATATTTAACTTCTTGCCAGTTTTTTTCCCATTTTTTGCGCCAACTAAAAGGGCGATGACAGACTGGACAAAGTTTTGATGGTAAATCAGACTTTTTCATTTTTAGATAACTTACTTAAAAACACCTCAGCGTCGTCGCGCATCGCGGCAACTGTATTCTGATCCATTTTACTGAGTGTGCTAAAGATCATCCCCATGCGCCCGTTGTCTTCTAAGCGTTCTTTATTGCGCACGATAAAATCCCAGTACAGGTAATTAAAGGGGCACGCTTGATGACCCGTTTTTTCTTTCACATTGTAGTGGCAGTTCTTGCAGTAGTCTGACATCTTATTGATATAGCTTCCGCTAGCCGCGTAAGGCTTGCTCGCCAAATTTCCGCCATCTGCATATAAAATCATGCTTGAAACGTTGGGTAACTCTACCCATTCATAAGCATCCGCATAAACCAGCAAGTACCATTCGTTAACGTCTTTGGGGTCAAGACCGGCGATCAATGCAAAGTTACCCAGCACCATCAACCGTTGAATATGGTGTGCATAAGCGTTGGCTTTAGTTTCATTGATACATTGCTGCAAGCAATTCATATCGGTATTACCCGACCAGTAAAACTCGGGTAATTTACGGCGGGCGTACAATTGATTTCGACTTGATAACTCGGGCATGTAGTGCCAATAAAACCCCCTAATATACTCTCGCCAACCGATAATCTGGCGCATGAAACCTTCGACACTATTAATCGGAGCTTGGCCGGCATGGTAGGCCTCTAATGCTGCCTCAATCACTTCCTCGACGTGCAATAATCCACAATTCAAGTAAAAACTGATGTGCGAGTGGAATAACCACGGTTGACCACTCACCATGGCATCTTGATATTGTCCAAAATTGGGTAAACGCTCGTCAATAAAGGAGTTCAGCACCTTTAATGCCTGGTCACGCGTAACCGCAAAAGCAAAATTTTCTAAACTTCCGAAGTGATCAGCAAACTCATTACTAACCAAATCGATCACCTGAGCGGTGATTTCATCGTGCGCGAAAGTACTGCGCTTTGGAACGTTAATATCGCTTGGCATTGGCTCGCGGTTTTGGTGATCAAAGTTCCATTTCCCCCCGATAGGTTTACCCTTTTCCAGCAAATATCCGGTACGCTTACGTACTTCGCGATAAAAGTACTCCATCCGCAATTCCTTGCGCCCCTCGGCCCACTCTGAAAAGAAATTCTGTGGCATCAAAAATCTATTATCTTCACGTACCTCAACGTCGACTTTGAGTTCACCCTGCCAGGTTTTGATATCCTCCAGCAGTCTAAATTCACCCGGTTGAGCAATAACCACTTTGTCGAAACTAGACTTAGCAAGCAGCCATTTTACTTGAGCTTTAATACTGCCTTGATTGTCATCGTGCAGATAATCGATGTAATGCACGTTTATGTCATTTTCTTCCAACGCTGCTGCAAAATGACGCATGGCCGAGAACAGAAAGGCTATCTTCTGTTTGTGGTGTTTAACGTAAGTCGCTTCCTCTTTGACTTCAGCCATGAGTATTACGTCAGAAGACTTATCCAAGTCTTCTAAACTGCTCATGGACATTGACAGCTGGTCACCTAGTACGACTCGTAATACTGACATAACTAGCCCTTTACTTTTTCATAGGCATCTAGTGCACGCTGGCGTGATGCTTTTAGGTCAACAATGGGCTTGGGATAATCCTTGCCTAAAGTGATATTTGCCTCGGCTAAAACCTTCTCAGGCGCTTCCCAAGGCTTGTGGATGTATTTATTCGGCATACTACTAAGCTCAGGACAATAGGATCGTACGTATTCCCCCTGTTTATCAAATTTCTCTCCCTGCAATACCGGATTAAAGATCCGAAAGTATGGCGCAGCGTCAGCCCCTGAGCCCGCCACCCACTGCCAACTCGCAGTATTCGATGCGAGGTCGGCATCAACTAAGCAATCCCAGAACCACGCTTCGCCTTTGCGCCAGTCTTGCAATAAATTTTTGACGAGGAATGATCCTACTACCATACGCACACGATTATGCATGTAGCCGGTTTGCCAAAGTTCGCGCATGCCTGCATCTATTATCGGAATACCCGTTTGCCCGCGTTGCCACGCCAGCAACGCTTCTTTCTCATCATTCCAAGGAAATTTGTCGAATTTTTCATTAAAATTAGTCTGCGTAATCTCAGGCCAGTGGTAGAGCAAATAGTAGCTAAACTCACGCCAGCCTAATTCAGATAGATACGTATCAATAGATTCGTTATCACGTCCACCAAATTTATCAAGGATGGCGTACCACACTTGATTCGGCGATATTTCACCAAAACGCAAGTGCGGCGATAGCCGAGATGTGCCAACAACCGAAGGAATGTCTCTGTCAGATTTATACTGCCTCGCAGCGTCGCTAATAAATCGTTGCAGTTTTGTTGCTGCGCCCTCTTCGCCCGGTGTCCAGTGCTTGGAAAAATCATCAGCCCACGGGAGCGTGGGTAGCAAATTAAGAGCATCTAGCTCTAAACTTTCCACGTCATTATCTAAGTAAGTAATCCTTTCTGGACTGGGTAAAGGATAGCGCGGTGAATCAGCATTTAGACAGCCTTTGCGGTAGTACGGTGTGAATACCTTGTACGCGCCACCGTCTTGCTTGGATATTGTCATGGGCTCCCAGAGAAGGGATCCATTAAAGCTTTTCGCGCTAATCCCAGAGGCCTTCAAACGCCCCTTAATTTGCTGGTCACGCTGCCTTTGCCAAGGCTGATAGCAGCGATTCCATACTACATTTTCAGCTTCACACTCGGTGGCAAGTTCGTGCAGGATCGTAGCTGGATCACCGCGACGAATAATCAGATGTTGGTTTAAGCGGCTTCTTAGTTTATCCAGTGAATGGTGTAACCACCATTGGCTCGCAGCGCCTAAGTCTCGGCGGTCCTCAGTGCGATCATCGACTATGTAAACCGGTACTATCTTGCCCTGTTCAACCGCCCAAGAGAGCGCCGGATTATCTTTTACTCTTAAGTCCTGCCGAAACCATACGATCGTGGTAGCAACCGTCATACTTCACCCTAATTAATTCTATTTGCTGCAGTTAAATACTCCTTCACAAAGTTTTTCGATCCATAGTTCATAAATTTCGCTATTGATTGTGTAGTAATTGTATTGGGGTCTGTTATGAGCGCAACACGAGGGCTTTATATCTTTCGCAATGACTTGCGACTGAGCGACAATCCATCCTTAAAAGCCACCTGTGAAAAAGTCGACGAACTTTTATTGGTCTATGTAGTTGAAGAGCGCTGGTTCGCACCCAATCAATTTGGGTTGGTAGCGCTTGGCCAACATCGACAACGTTTTTTAATGGAAAGTTTAAGTGATCTCGCTACCCGACTAGGAGAACATGGACAAAATCTTTGGGTTATTCAAGGTGACTTCACTACTGTCTACGAAACCCTAATACAAGCTTATCAACCACACGTTGTCGGCATGGCTGAGTGCTGTGGCGTTTACGAGCAAAAACAATCTAATAGTATCGCTTATTTTGCAGAGAAAGCTGGTGCAAAGCTAATCTCAGACACCGCGGAATGTTTATTTGACCGGCCAGAATTGCCGTTTGATTTAAGCGATATGCCGAATGTTTTCTCGCCATTTAGACGTAAGATAGAACAGAATCTTACGCCAAAAGGCCCAACTACGACGCTCAGTAAAGTCCCGCCCATTTCAATTGCGGCTGATGACTGTTTAGCCATGTTTACTAATGTTGCGCTTGATTCAACTCACTCAAGTCAGGAGCACCGCCACACTTACCCCAAGTTAAAAGGTGGTGAAACCGCCGCACAACAGCAACTGAATTTTTATACTTTCGAGTCAGACCTTATTGCTACCTATAAAGAAACGCGTAATGGCTTGGATGGTTGGGAATTTTCTTCCAAATTATCAGCGTGGTTAGCGCTCGGCTGTCTATCTCCCCGTCAAGCTTATGCTAAGATCTGTGAGTACGAAGCCAATGTTTGTGCAAACCAATCAACCTATTGGATGTATTTTGAATTACTTTGGCGCGAATTTTTCCATTGGCAAGCCTATAAGCACGAAGATTTACTGTTTAAATTTGCTGGCATTCAGCAACGCTCACCCTCTACTGAGCACAATCAGGATAAATTTAAACGCTGGCAAAACGGTGAAACAGGCTTCGGAATAGTCGACGCTTGCATGCGTCAATTGACCACCATCGGATTCATGTCTAATCGCGGGCGCCAGTTAGTTGCTAGTTGTTTTGTCCATGAACTTGGCTTGGATTGGCGTTATGGTGCGGCCTTTTTTGAACAAGAACTTATAGACTATGATGTCGCGAGTAACTGGGGAAATTGGCAATATCTGGCTGGGGTGGGTAGCGATCCAAGAGGCCATAGACAGTTCAATCTTGAAAAGCAAACCCAACAATACGACCCAGACGGTTCATTTCGGCGCCAATGGCTGTAAGCAATAAACCACCACAGATAGTTTGGTTCAAGCGGAATTTGCGCTTGCGAGACCATGCCCCGCTTGCTAGGGCATGCAGCAATCAGTGTCCCGCCATTCTACTGTACATATTCGAACCAATGTTATTGGACGATCCGCACTACGATAAACGACATTGGCAGTTTGTTTGGCAGTCTATACAAGACCTTAATGAGCAATTAGCAGAACGGGATTGTCAGATCTTAGTGGCACTCGGCGAAGTGCAAAACGTGCTCTCTTACTTATTAACACAAACTGGCTTCGACAAATTAATCAGTCACGAAGAGGTTGGCATAGATAAAACCTTTCAACGTGACCGTGCCCTCCAACAATGGTGTCAGGAAAATGGTGTTGATTGGCAAGAGTTTGCAGATGCCGGGATCATTCGAGGTCTCACGCATAGAAAAAATTGGCTTAGCGCTTGGCGCCTATTTATGCAACAAGAAGTCTGTGACCCAGAACTAGCCAGCGTTAACCCGTACGATTTGCGCTCTTTGCATAATGATAGTTACCTCGATACTCCGTTAATTAATCTTACTAATATTGACGTTTCTGAATTATTTAGTGAGTTATCAAAAAAAAGCATGAACAGACAGCCTGGAGGCGAAAAACGCGCATGGCATGTGCTTAGAGACTTCTTAAAGGCGCGTGGTGAATTCTATCAAAAACATATTTCTAAGCCTGCTCTTGCGCGGATTGCTTGTTCTCGTTTATCTCCGTACTTAGCATGGGGAAATATCAGTAGTCGACAGGTCTACCAAACCATTCAGCGATCGCAAACGATCAAACATTGGAGTGGCGTAAAACGCGCCTTTCTTTCGCGCATACAATGGCGCAGCCACTTTATTCAGAAGTTTGAGTCTGAGTGTCGCATGGAATTCGCACCGGTTAATCGGGGCTATGATCACTATCCATATTCAGAATCAAATACGGAATATATGCGCGCATGGAAAAGTGGTAATACTGGTTTACCAATGATTGATGCATGCATGCGCGCTGTTTGTAAGACCGGATACTTAAACTTTCGCATGCGTGCAATGTTAGTGAGCTTTTTAACTCACCATATGAATATGAATTGACAAACAGGGGCTCACCACCTAGCCCGGCAATTTTTAGACTTTGAACCTGGTATCCATTACCCTCAATTTCAAATGCAAGCCGGAATAACCGGTACCAATACAATTCGATTGTATAACCCTATTAAACAATCAATGGAACATGATCCAGACGGCGAATTTATACGTGCTTGGGTTCCAGAACTCAGCCTAGTGCCTTCTCCACTTATTCACACCCCATGGCATTTAACCCCAATGGAACAGGCGATCTATCAAATAGAACTAGGAAAAGACTACCCTTATCCAATCGTTGACCCTGACAAAACTGCTCGCGCTGCGCGGGATAGGCTATGGAAGTTTAGAGAACGCGACGATGTTAAAAACGAGGCAAATAGAATACTCCAGCGACACAGCGTGCCTAATTCATCTGCAACAAGGTAACAGCGTTGATACGATTTATTTACGAGACCTTTTTAACTGCTCCGTCGGTTGATAGTGCATTTGTATGCGCAGGATTTTTTTCAGGCCCTGAGTTTTCCACCGATTGATCGTTCGCGTTTATATCGTCAGCAGGTTCATGGTCTTTCAACCATTTAGTCAACAAACCAATTTGCCCGCATTTGTATGCAGCATAGGTAAGACGTAAAGCATTAGATAACACTTCACTATCACTCCAATGGGTTATCTGACTGATTTGTTTATAACTATGCATTGCCTGCGGAGTGATGTAGCCCCGGACTAATTTTTTACCCTGGGCCTTTTGCCGTTCTCGAAAACGCTTTTGTTTAAGCGCATTGGCTGAGGGTGATTTTTTCTTTATGGTTTTCATCGCTTTAGTCAAAGATAAACTCCGGTATTTAGCACATAATTAGTGTAGCATAACCTGTTATGTAAAGGTTATGCGTTACCACAACTTAATAAAATTCACTGTTCAGAGTTGTTTAGCGTACAAGTGTTCGCTAAATTACGCGCAAGTTAACAGAAGCAATGAGAATTTATGTCTTTAACCACCCAAAATAGTTTTACCCGAGAAGAGCTTTTAGCCTGTAGTCAAGGCAAGTTATTTGGCCCAGGAAATAGCCAACTACCCGCCCCAAACATGTTAATGATGGATAGGATCGTCTCCATTACTGAAGATGGTGGCAGTGCTGGAAAGGGAGAAATTATTGCGGAACTCGATATTACCCCTGATCTATGGTTCTTTGATTGTCATTTTCCTGGTGATCCAGTAATGCCTGGCTGCCTCGGTCTAGATGCAATGTGGCAACTAGTTGGATTTTTCCTTGGTTGGAGTGGTGGTCCAGGTAAAGGCCGAGCATTGGGTGTAGGAGAAGTTAAATTCACCGGTCAGATATTGCCTAGCGCCAAGAAAGTTACCTATCACATAGATATGAAACGTGTGGTCAAGCGTAAACTATTTATGGGCTTGGGTGATGGTATTGTTAAAGTTGATGGAAGAGAAATTTACTCTGCCAAAGACCTTAAAGTTGGATTGTTCCAAGATACTAGCAACTTTTAACTCGCTGTTATGCAAAAACCCCGCATTGCGGGGTTTTTTTAGATTCTTAATTGATTTTTCGATTTAGCGGCTGAACCCTAAATTTCTATCCTCAACGGCCTCTCTCCATCCTCCTAACCATTGCGACCTGGCATCTGAGGTCTGGAATGGGCATAACTCTTTAGAACGGCCAGTGATACCTGCTTGGTACCCTTTTGCATGTGCACGTGTCAATTTATCTCTTTTTTGTCTTTTCATTGAGTTACCTCTGTTGAATTGATCGTTTGTGTGGTGAAAAACGAGATAGGAATCTGCCGCATTATTTTTGTTTTTCACCCACATTATTAGAGATAGTGGATCAAGGCATTTGGTTCAAGGTAATTTAATCACATCACCTCTTGACAAACGATAAATTGATGAAACATTTATGAATTTTTTATTACAATAAATCGTTATATAAATTCTTTAATTTGACGCGTACAGGTATATAACGTCGTTGCCGTCATAGCTTCGGTAACGATATAAAAAAGCCGCACATTGTGCGGCCCTTATTATTAGTGGTTAAGCGGCTATGAAAGCTTTTTTCGACGCCAAAAGACCATACCCAATAAGCCCAGTAAAACTGCTGGATAAGTGCTAGCACCTTTTCTTTCAATAGGCTCCTCGATAAGCTGGCAATCGTCAATCTGACCATTAGCAATCGGTACGAGCTTAACCGCATAAACCGTATCTTCAATTACCGTGTTACCATTTTCATCAAGGAAAGTTTCACCTCGGATGTTTTTCCCTTCTTGTCTGATCCTGGCGTTGGCAATTATCTCGTTGTTGTCATTAATATCGACCGCATCTACTAGTGTATATGGGCTATCACACTCAAGTAGAGTGTTTAGGTTAACTAAACTGTCGTTAGCAACATCGTACATAAATGCATTCTTTTCGCGAACTTGCTCTGCCGATGCTTCAATTTCACTTTCACCCACAATAATATTGTTGTTGTTAATGGCTCGTGGAGTTGTACCCGCGCTTGCGAAAAAGCCGCGTGGATAACTGGCTTCCTGTGTAGCAAGATCGTAAACAAACATGGTCGCTCGTGAGACACCGTTAGACTCACGAGTCACAGTACCAACTATATAGTCATCGTTGATCAAAGTGGCACTACTGAGCTGACTTTCTTCCCGTGGTAGTAGCTCAGTAACCACTCCATCTGCAAACGTAACGGCAACGATTTCTGCCTCAACTTGCCCAAACGAAGCACCAGGGCGTGTGATCGAAACGCCGTCACCCGTCATCGAGTCACCCACAGCAATGCCGGCGTTGTTAATGTCATAAGCTCGGCTGACGTAACTAAATGTATTGTCTGCTTCCGGTTCGAAAATAAGTCCGTAGGCGGTGGTATCTATTACTTCACCAGCAGAGTTCAACTGCCAAACGTGAGCTCTAGTTTGGGCTGCACGGCGCAGTACATCTGCCAAGCCACCACCACTTTCACGTAAATTTCTTAGGCAAAGCGCTTCTGGAATATCGCCGCGAGTGTCTTCATCCGCGCAACTCTCAATCAATGAGACTGAATTTTCTGACAATGATGTCGCACCAAAACCAACAACTTGCAGATTATCGTTAATCGCAACCGCTTCACTGTAGCCACCCAATCTAGTTTCAACCGATAACAGCGGTGTTGTTACTCCATTGAAGTCTACAAATCCTCGCTCTATATGCTCATTCAAGACAAAGGTGATCTGCTCATCACTGTCATTGATATAATCAAGCTTACTGTAAGGACCCACGCCACGGCCAACACTGATCCCACCTTCAATGGCATCTCGCACTATCGCATTTGCACTTTGCGTATAGTCTTTGAAAGTGTCGGTAACAATATCAAAGCCTGGGATAAGTATGCTGTCAACGCCGTCAGTGCGATAACTGCGATACTGTGCCAGACGCTGCAAAACAACACTATTTGCAGAACGCGCTTGGATAAGGATATTGACCACAGTGGTTAAATCTGCGGTGTTAAAATTACCCGCTTTTGCAGCATCTACATCGGTTAATGCGGCGACTAAGGTTTCACTTTCGAAATCTAATAAACTAACGTCTACAGGTGGATTAAATTCACCGCGCACCGTGACATACATATTGCCATCATTAGTAATTGCCTGAGCAAAATGATTAACCGCGATTGCATCTAGCGGTAAAGGCTCAATGCGGTACTGAGCTGCTTCAGCGAGACTAACTGACAGTGCCATTGCAGATGCAAAAGCAAGTTTGGAAAACTTCATTAATTGTCCTGTTTCTAATTTATTCTAGCGCACTTTCTAGTTCATCCCAGCGTTCAAACGCAGCTTCCAATTGCCGTTCAATGTCGGCTAATTGCTCAAGCGCTGGCGTTGTTTGCTCCGTGGGTTGATTAAAAAATTCGGGGTCATTTATGCGCAGTTGTAATTGCGCCTGCTGATCCTCTAAGTCCTGAATTAACGCAGGCAACGCATCTAGTTCACGTTGATCTTTGTATGATAACTTTTTCGAGCGTTGGGGAGAAGTCTCGCGTTTAATTCCGTCGTTATGACCAGATTGCGATTTATTAGTTTCATTCTGTGCAGATTTTTTCTGTTGTAAGGTTGTAGACCCTTTACCAGCAGATACATTATTAGCGTACCACTCCTGCACATCGGTGTAGCCACCGACAAATTCGACAATCTCACCCTGCCCCGCAAAAAATAAGCTACTGGTAACGACGTTATCCACAAACTCGCGGTCATGGCTAACCAAAATCAGGGTACCTGCATACTCGACCAATAGAGATTCAAGTAGCTCAAGTGTCTCAACATCAAGATCATTGGTTGGTTCGTCTAAGATCAGCACGTTACTAGGCTTAAGCATCAAACGGGCAAGTACGAGGCGATTCTTTTCACCACCCGACAGTGCGCGCACAGGAACATTGGCACGTTCCGGTGAAAACAAATAATCCTGTAAATAGCTCATTACATGGCGTGGTTGGCCATTAACAATGAGATCGCGTTTGCCGTCACCAACACTGTCGATTACGGTTTTATCCAGATCTAACACACTGCGGTGCTGATCAAAGTAGGCAATTTCTAGATTTACTCCCTGTTGCACCTGACCAGACTGTGGTTGTAGTTCACCAAGCAACAGTTTAATTAGTGTACTCTTACCACACCCATTAGGACCAATGATTGCTACTTTATCACCGCGTTGAATATTGACGTTTAAGCCTTTTACAATAGTTTTGTTTTCAATGCTGTAATGTAAATCAGACGCTTCAAATACCCGTTTACCCGAGCGATTACTGATGTTTTGTGACAGCGTCGCCTGACCGACTACTTTGCGGCGAGCTTTGTATTCTTCACGCAAGGCTTTTAGTGCTCTGACACGACCTTCATTGCGCGTCCGTCGAGCCTTTATTCCCTGCCTGATCCACACTTCCTCTTTGGCAAGCTTTTTATCGAACTCGGCTTGATGGCGAGCTTCAATTTCGAGATCTTCAGCTTTCTTTACTAAATAATTTGCGTAGTCACCGTCGTAGCTGGTCAGGTTGCCGCGATCAAGATCGATAATTCGCGTGGCAAGATTGCGTATAAACGCTCTGTCGTGACTAATAAATACTATCGCCCCATTGAACGCTTTAAGATGCTGTTCTAACCATTGTATCATCTCAATATCCAAATGGTTAGTTGGCTCATCAAGCAACAAAACATCTGGTCCACCAACTAAAGCACGAGCTAAAGCTGCCTTACGCCGCCAGCCACCTGAGAGAGACGCTAACGATTGCGCCCCGTCCAACCCTAACATGGTTAATACATTGGCAATCTGTTGTTCTAATTGCCAAGCGTCTTTTGCTTCAAGAGTTTCTTGTAAACGTTGTAATTTATTTAATGCAGCATCTGTGGCCGAGTCACTTACGACTTGTAATTGCTTAAAGTATTCGCGTAGTACCTCTCCTGCATCACTTAAGCCTTCGGCAACATAATCGAATAGTGTTACGTCAACGCTTTCTGGTGGATCTTGCGGTAAACGTGCAATTTTCACTTCACTGTTGACGACACGAACGCCATCGTCTAACTGAACGTCATTAGATAGGATCTTCATTAACGTCGATTTACCGCTACCATTGCGCCCGACGATACAAACACGCTCTTTGGACTGCAGGGTGAATTCGACATTATCAAGTAACGGCGGTGTGCCAAAGAGCACCGAAGCCTGCTTTAACTGTAATAAACTCATGCTAAAAACTGTTCTAGTTCAGATTGGTCAAATGGCCAAAGTAACTCGCTTAAGTTGTCTTCTCTGCGCAGTACTGGGATCAAAACGGCATAGCGGTGATACAAATCATGATCGTCACGAATGTTCTTTTTTTCAATCACTAAATCACTGCGTTCAACTGCTTTTAGCAACTTATACGCATCATCACACAAATGGCAACCAGGGCCGGTCATAAGAGTTACTTTCATCGCGATAAAATCCAACATTGGTGGATTTTCGGATTACGCTTAAAATCATCCGGAATGGTTTTTGCAGAAATATTGTCAATAGCCAACCCGAGTGCAATGAGCGCTTGGTCATCAAGCCGGAAACTGCGTAGGTTATTGGAAAATACTATTTTACCATCAGGATTCAAACACTTAACGGCATGAGTTAAGAGCGCCACGTGATCACGTTGCACATCCCAAGTGCTCTGCATACGTTTCGAATTTGAAAACGATGGTGGATCGATGAAAATCAAATCGTATTTACGTTGATGCTGGGTCAACCACTGCACACAGTCTGCCTGAACAAATTCATAGGCTCCGCTTAATCCATTTAGGCGAAAATTGTCTTTCGCCCATTGTAAATAGGTCTTCGACATGTCCACCGTGGTTATGCTGCGGGCACCGTGCATTGCGGCATACACTGATACACTGCCAGTGTAGGCAAATAAATTTAACACATCTTTACCACGCGCCATTTGCCCTACTTGCAGACGAGTTTTACGGTGATCAAGAAACAAACCACAGTCTAAATAATCGGTTGGATTAACGTAAAACTTGGCGCCCTGCTCGTGCACGGTTATGCGATTTGCTTGCGAATCCACTTTATCGTACTGAGCACTACCTTTTTGTTGACTTCGCACTTTGACAGCGATTTTTTTCGGGTCTACACCTGTCAACGCGGGTAACTGGATGATGATATCACTTAAACGGCGCTTTGCTTTCTCAGCAGGAATATCTTTGGGTGGCGCGTACTCTTGTACAATTAACCAATCGTCATAGACATCAATAGCTACGTTGTAATCCGGTAAGTCGGCATCATACAAGCGATACGCATTGGTATTGGCCTGTTTAGCAACGCGTTGCATCTGTTTGATATTCTTACGTAGGCGATTGGCAAACTCTTCACTACCTTGACTCGCTCGCGTTTTGAGGTTTTCCTCATCGAGATAAAAATTGACCAGTTTGCATTCTAACTTACCATTCATCAGCGCATACTCTTGCTTCGCACGAAGCTTAAGTTGGCGCAGTAAATCACGCTCAGATGTAAGCAAACTAATATGCCAGTTCTGATAATTGGCTTTTAAATGCTCACCCCAACGATTGAATAATGGAACTAGTTCAGCCAAGTCACTTAAGCGCTCACCATAGGGGGGATTTGCAACAATGTAGCCCGCTTGCGGTGGTGTGATCTGTAATTGGGTCGCATCCTGACGAGTAAACTCAATGAGCTCAAACACTCCGGCCTGATTGGCGTTCTTTTTAGCAATTGCAATCAAATTTTGCTGGCTATCATTGGCAATGATCCTGCCGGTATGCTCACGCACAGACTGCTTTGCATGATCAATTAGCGAATTCCACAGACGTTCGTCATGCTGAGTCCACGCGGTAAATCCCCAGCGTTGTCGTAAAAGTCCCGGCGCCCGATTACTCGCAATCATGGCAGCTTCTATCGCTATCGTGCCTGAACCGCACATGGGATCGAGCATTGTCGCTTGCTGGTCATTTACCCAACCAGAACGATACAAGATTGCTGCCGCGACGTGTTCTTTTAACGGTGCTTCCCCGGTTTCTGTACGATAACCCCGTTGATGTAAACTGCCGCCAGATAAATCAATGCCGATAACCACTCGATCACGCCATAAGCGAGCCTGAATAATAAAATCAGGGGCATTTTTATCCACATTAGGACGTGCTAACCCCGCTTCTGTAAAGCTATCAACGACCGCATCCTTGACACGCTGAGCTGCAAACTGACTGTTTTTGAGCGCGCGATTAGTACCACTGAAATTAATTAGAAATCCAGAACGCGTCGAAAATTGCTCACTCCATGCCACACCGTAAGCTGTTTCATAAAGCTGTTCGGCATTATCGGCAGGCCCTTCCGCTAAGACCCAAATAACACGATTGGCGAGCCGTGACCATAAACATAAACGATAAGCGTCCGCTAACGTGGCATCAACAATCACTTGACCCGGTTTAATACGCGCATTGAGATCTGGACACAAGGTTTCTACTTCTTGCTTTAACAATTCATCCAAACCACGACTGGTAGTAAGGATCACCGTATTCGTTATGTTCGTCATAGTTCTGACTGCCTTATCGGTGAATACTTGGGTTTAGAGTGCATTGATAACATCTTTGATTAATTTTGGACCTTGATAAATCATTGCAGAATAAATTTGAACTAATGAGGCGCCAGCTGCTAGTCGGTCCTTAGCTGCCTGCGGGCTATCAATTCCACCGACACCAATGATTGGCATCCGACCTTCTAATACGTCAGCAAGTACCCGCGTGACATGCAAACTTTTATCCGTCAGTACTGAACCCGACAAACCGCCGGCTTCATCCGCATGGGTTAATCCAACAACAGACTGGCGATCAAGAGTGGTGTTAGTCGCGATCACTCCGTCTAATTCGGCGCGTAACAATGCCTGTGCGATTTCGCGGATTTCAGGATCCGTCAGATCAGGGGCAATCTTTACCACTAACGGTTTATATTGAGCATATTGATCAGCTAATTCAGTCTGACGTTGCTTTAACCCACTTAACAGTTGATCAAGTGCCTCACCATATTGGAGGTTACGCAGGCCTGGGGTATTCGGAGAAGAAATATTAACCGTGATATAATCAGCAATCGGATATGCTTTATTCAATCCAATAAGATAATCGTCTAACGCTCGCTCTTCTGGCGTTTGTTTATTTTTGCCAATATTGATCCCGACGATCCCTTCGTATTTGGCTGCTTTAACCCGATCAATAAGGTAATCAACACCTTTATTGTTAAAACCCATTCGATTAATAATCGCGTGCTTTTCCGGAATTCTAAACAAACGTGGCTTATCGTTGCCCGGCTGTGCCACTGGCGTTACGGTGCCTACCTCAACAAAACCGAACCCCATAGCGCCAAATGCGTCCACGCATTCGCCATTTTTGTCTAAACCCGCGGCTAAACCTACAGGGTTTTTGAACTTCAACCCCATAACTGAAACCGGTTTATTATTGACTGTCTGGGAATAGGTACAACGTAAAAGATTAGACTGTGAATACTTTAACCAGTTAATCGTTAGATCGTGTGCCTTCTCTGGATCACAATTGAGTAATGCCGTTTGTACGAGTCCGTACATAGTATTTCAAACCTCATAACAAAACGCCTCGCATTGCGAGGCGTTTTTTTCACAATGGAGGTATTTTAATGGTTTGCCTTAACGCTTAACAGCATCAATTCACGTAAAGCGACAGAAAACTTCGCAAAATCATGGGTTGTGCTGGTTTTAAACTCAGACATCATGTGATACCAACGATGCAGTAACACTTCATTGGCATCCATCCACTGTTTTAAGATAACCTCTGCTTGCTTCTCATTTGGCGCATTTAACAATAGCGAGTTAGCAATTGAGCGTTGTTGCCAATCGAGTTCCTCACGGTAAGACGCGCGCGCGAGCGCCTGCCAGTGGTTACTGACGGACTGATTGTTGATCTGTTCTAGGAACCAATGCAGTTCCAGCTTGGAGCCCAATTGGTAGTAAAGCTTAGCCGCTACTGCGTTACCACGCTTGTCGGTTTGCGCGATCTGTGCCAAATCCAACGCACAGAACATATTACTGAAGCTTGCTACTGAGCGCGCTATTGCCTCAGGTACGCCATTTTTAATCAACTTATCCGCAGCACGTTCAACTTGCGCATATTCTTCTGGTACAAGGTATTCAGACAGATTGTCACGCAAGTCTTTATAAACATCACTGTATTGCGCAATCGCTTCTTCAATGCCCAACGCTTTATTGCCGTGGCGCAAATACCAGCGCGAAGCACGGCGAATCGTCCGTCGTGCTTGCTCTAGCATTGCCAACTGAACATCAGCGGGAACTTGATTGTCCAAACGCTCTATTTCACGCCACAGATCACCAATACCAAAAATGGATTTAACCACTGAATAAGCAATCGCTACTTCAGCAACGGTTGCTCCTGTTTCTTCTTGGATCCTAAACATATAGTTTAGGCCCATGTCGTTTACGATTTCATTGGTCAATTTCGTTGCAATGATCTCACTACGCAGCGGGTGATTCTGCATTTGTTTAGCGAATTTCTTGCGTAAGACTGCAGGGAACGCGTTAAGCAACAGACGATCGTAGTACGGGTTGTCGGTGATCTCTGGTGTATTCAACTCATCTTTTAACACCATCTTGCCATAAGCAATCAGCACCGATAGTTCCGGACGAGTGAATCCACGATCCGAGGCTAAACGATCAGATACTTCATCGTCGTTAGGGATAAACTCTAATTCTCGATTGAGTGAACCTTCGCGCTCCAAACCATGAATAAAGCGCAATTGCTCTTTGATCAAGCTCGCGCCAGCCCGCTCCGTAATCGAGATTGACAATGTCTGACGATAACAATCTTCGATTACGATGTTGGCGACATCATCCGTCATGTCATATAGCAACTTGTTACGCTGTTTAATCGTAAGTTCACCGTCATTAACCAATGCATTAAGCAGGATCTTAATATTGACTTCGTTATCCGAGCAATCTACCCCGCCCACGTTGTCAATAAAGTCGGTATTAACGCGACCGCCAGTGCCTGCGAACTCGACGCGACCGAGTTGGGTAAGACCGAGGTTGCCACCTTCGCCGACAATTTTGACGCGTAAATCTTTACCGTTAACGCGTAAGGAATCATTTGCACGGTCACCCACCTCACTATGACTTTCCTTACTGCCTTTAACGTAGGTACCAATTCCACCGTTCCAAAGTAAATCAACTTCCATTTTGAGAATGTTATGGATTAATTCATTGGGTGGCATCGCATTCTGCCGTGTACCCAACCACTTCTTCATCTCGGGTGTTAACTTGATAGATTTAGCCGAACGCTCAAAGATACCACCGCCTTTTGAAATCAAACTGCGGTCATAGTCATCCCAAGACAAACTCGGATTTTCGAATAATCGCTTACGTTCCTGATAGGTTTTCGCTGCATCTGGGTCAGGGTCAAAGAAAATATGCATGTGATTAAACGCGGCGATAATACGTGTATGCTCTGATAACAACATACCGTTACCGAACACATCACCTGCCATGTCACCAATGCCGATACAGGTAAAATCGGTCGTCTGGCAGTCAATTCCTATTTCACGGAAATGACGCTTAACCGATTCCCAAGCACCGCGGGCTGTGATCCCCATTTTCTTATGGTCGTAGCCAATGCTGCCACCAGAGGCAAACGCATCACCTAACCAAAAGCCATATTCTTCAGAAATACCGTTGGCGATATCAGAGAAGGTGGCTGTACCTTTATCGGCAGCGACAACCAAATAGGGGTCATCCTCATCCAACCGCACGACATCTTTGGGGTGCACAATGTTACCGTCAACAATGTTATCGGTAATATCCAACAGGCTGCGAATAAAGGTTCGATAACACGCTTGTCCGGCTTCGAAAATCGCCTGACGGCCTTGGTCAGTCGGTAGGTTTTTGCATACGAAACCACCTTTTGCTCCCACCGGAACAATAACCGTATTCTTAACTTGCTGCGCTTTAACCAAGCCTAAAATTTCTGTCCTGAAGTCTTCTTGACGATCCGACCAACGCAGACCACCACGAGCAACCTTGCCTCCTCGCAAGTGAACACCTTCCACTTCAGGTGAATACACGAAGATTTCAAACTTCGGTAACGGTAAAGGCATATCCGGAATATTTTCCGGCAGCATCTTAAAGGACACATAAGCCTTAGGATTACCTTGCTGATCCTTTTGATAAAAATTGGTACGTAGTGTTGCCTTAATCAAGTCCAAATAACGCCGAATAATCCGGTCATCATCTAGGTTGGAAACATTATCTAAATGCTTTTCGATATCTGCCAGGATCGTTTCTGCTTTTTTAGCATTGCGTTTGATCCCTGGATTAAATTGCTGCTCAAAGTAATTTACCAAGCATTCGGCAATCAGAGGGTAAGCGGCTAGCGTGCTGGCAATATAATCATGACTGAATGATGAACCTATTTGCTTCATGTATTTAGCATAAGCGCGCAGGATCGTTACATTTCGGCCCGGCAAATTCGCCCCAAGAATTAAACGGTTAAAGCCATCATCTTCTAGTTGATTATTCCAAACCTGTGAAAATGCGTGCTGGAATAATGCTTGTGCGGTTTCCATATCAAAATCTTGCACGCGCTTGTGTAACATTTTGAAATCCATGATCCAATTAACGTTACCCTCTGCACAGGTCACTCTAAATGGGCTTTCATCTATTACCCGCAGACCAAAATTTTCCAACATCGGCAATACGTCGGACAAATGGATAGGCTCGTCTTTGTGGAATAATTTTAATTTAACTACATCACTATTGGATGGCTCTTCTTGCGGACGATAGAACAACATGTCGAGCTTATTGTCATTAGATAACAACTCAAGCCGTTCTATATCAACAAGTGCTGCACTGGGTAGATTGGATTCCGTGTAACTGCGCGAAAAGGCATTTGCATAACGTTGCTGCAGCGCCTTACCTGCGGCCTCACCATGTGCTGATACGATTGCATTGGCCAAGCGGTCATTCCACGTCTTGGTAAGCTCGATAATATTATTTTCAATTTCCTTCACATCGTATTCCACATTGTTATCTTTCACGCGCGCAATGTAATGCGTACGCGCATACACAGATTCTGAGAAATACGTGGTAAATTCTACGTCTTCCTCACTACCGAAAGCCTGCTTTAACAGGGCTTGAGTTTCTTTACGTAACTGGGTGTTATATTTTTCCCGCGGTACGAAAACCATACAAGAGATAAACCGCCCAAAGATTTCCTTACGCATAAACAAACGAGTAATACCACGTTCTTGCATTTGGAAAATACCAAGTATGATATTGGTAAGCTCGGCGTCTGTGCTTTGCAGAATCTCATCGCGCGGATAGGTTTCAATAATATTGACGAACGCTTTAAACGCATGCGTTCCAGGCTCAAGACCAGACAAACTACAAATCCGTTCAATCTTTTCTCTCAGTACAGGGATTTGCGTTGCACTACTGTTATAGAAAGAAGCAGAATATAATCCGATAAAACGATGTTCACCAATCACATCACCTTTATCATTAAATTCTTTTATCCCAACATAATCCATATGAGCTGGACGATGCACGCGCGAGCGAGTGTTGGTTTTGGTTAAGATGAATGGATTTTGACTCAACGCGGCTTTTTGTGCACTAGCCGCCATTTTTGATATCAGGCGGTCTCGATCAGTCTGCGAGTTTTTCATCAAGCCAAGACTCGATGAATTCTCTGGCACCCAACGGTGGTCGCCTTTAATCGCTTTTACCTCGTAATAGCGATATCCCATCAGGGTAAAGTTATGATCCGCCAACCACTCAAGAAATGTTAGGGCTTGTTTTTTTGCATCAGCATTGGCTATCCCTGCTTTATCGGTATCAATCAGCTTTATCACTGTATCTAAGCGATCACGCATGGGTTGCCAATCATTCACAGCTAACGACACTTCATCAACAACGGAGTGCAGTTCATTAGTCAATTGCTTGATGGCGCTTTGCGAATTTTGTCGGTCAATTTCAATAAGAAATACGGTCTGTTTGATAACGCCTGCCGTTTTACGCTTGGGCGGATTATCTAAAAACTCTACAACGTTCTTGTTGTCATCGCGCTTGATTGTGATGGGACTGTGCAGTAACAAGTGTGCAGAAATTTCCATGCGATTAAGTGCCATGCGCACTGAATCGACCAAAAACGGCATATCATTTACGATGATTTCAACAATCGTATGGCTGCTACGCCAACCGTGTTTGGCAATCTCCGGGTTAAACACGCGGATGGTTGGCTCGGCTGAATCGAAGCGCTCAAATTGATGCCAAAGACTCAATGCAGCTCCGTAGAGATCACTGTCATTGCGATCGTCTAAGTCATCAGCTGCCATGTTAGAGTAAAGGCGTTGAGCAAACTGTTTAACTAGTTGAGAAAAAGCCGCATCGACGTTCTTGTCGATCATTTTGTATACATTTTCGAGGAGTACAGAGTGAGGCTTTGTGGCGAATGTCATTCGTTAACCTTTATTATTGTCATCGCTATCGCGAGATCGTGTTTAAATACAACGCATTAGGCGCCTATTTTCACTAAATCTCCACGCTTTGAAAAGCGATAATTTAACGATTAATTTACACTTTAGATAAGTATTCAAATTAAGCAATAAAAAAGGGCATATTATGCCCTTTTCATACTTATTTATGCGTAAATTACTGGTCTAACCTTTAGACTAACAATTCTTACTGCGATTAAACCAAAGCAAACGCGCTATTGCAGGCAACACAACAATGGCACCAAGCATATTAACCACAAACATGAAGGTGAGTAATATCCCCATGTCCATTTGGAATTTCAGCGCCGAGAATACCCAAGTACTGACACCAACTGCTAGCGTAATACCGGTAAATAACACCGCACTTCCCCGCTCTTTCAGAGCATCTAAATAGGCGTCCTCAACTGAAGCGCCTTGCTTCAATCGCGCACTCATTGTCGATAAAATGTAAATTCCGTAATCGACGCCAATCCCCACACCTAATGCAATTACCGGCAATGTGGATACGGTTAGTCCGATTTCTAACAGTGTCATTAATGCTTGTGCCAACACTGAAACAACATACAGAGGGATCACAACAGACAAGGTTGAGCGCAGCGACCTGAAACTCAGCAAGCACAGTAAAATAACCGCACCAAACACATACAGCATCATAGGATCTTGCGCAGCATCAACCGCTTCGTTAGTTGCGGCCATAACCCCTACTGGACCAGATGCAAGCTTAAACTTCAGTGTATCAGTCTCAAACTCAGCACCATAGGCTTTAACAGCATCAACCACTCGTGAAATCGTTTCTGCTTTGTGATCTTGCATAAATAAAATCACAGGCATAACTGAACAGTCGCCATTAAGTAATCCGGACGACGTTGGAACACGAGAAATCGCCTGAACAAGAGTTTGCTGGTTACGCGGTAAAATTTGCCATTTTATATTGCCTTCGTTATAGCCAGCATTAACGATTTTCGCTACTGAAGCCAAAGAAACCGTTGATTGCACGCCCGGCACATTCTCCATCCGCCATTGGAAATCATCAATCGCATTCATCACTTCATAAGACGTACATGCTTCAGGTAAGGTTTCGACAATAACCGAAATGTAGTCAACGGTGATTTCATAGCGATCGGTAATCAAAAAGGTGTCTTGATTGTACCGACTGTACTCATGCAACGCTGGAGCACCAGCATGCAAGTCGCCGATTTTCATATTTTGCGATTGGATGTAGCCAAGTACAAATAACAAACCGGTCACTAATACGATTACAATCGCAGTCCCTTTCTTGGAACACGAAGCAACCGCATTCCAGAAGCGCTCTGAACGATTTTCTTTGCCGGCGAACTTGCGCTTGTAATTATCGTCTAGTTTTAAGTACGACATCAGGACTGGTAATAGCACCAAGTTGGTGAAGATAATGACTGCTACTCCCATACTGGCCGTTATCGCTAGCTCACGAATAATACCGATATCAATCACCAGCAACGTCATAAAACCAACGGTATCTGAAAGCAGCGCAATGCCACCGGGGATCAGCAGTACGCGGAACGCATCTTTTGCGGCTTCGAACACCGATAAACCAGCGACAACATCTTTACCGACTGCATTGATCATTTGCACACCGTGAGATACACCGATTGCAAAGACCAGGAATGGCACTAATATCGACATTGGGTCCAAACCGAAACCTAACACCGTCAACAAGCCTAATTGCCAGATCACAGCGATAATTGAACACAGCAAGGGTAAAAATGTCAGCATTAATGATTTACAGAAGAAGTAAACCATGAATGCGGTTATCACAATGGCAATGGCAAAGAACAACAGTACGTCCTTAGCACCATCGGCCACGTCACCAATCATTTTGGCGAAACCAATAATATGGATAGAAATTTTGTCACTTTCGTATTGACCGCGAAGCTTATCTTCAAGCTCTGCCGCAATTGACAGCGTATCCAACGGCTGCCCAGTTTCAGGGTCGATATCAAGTAATTGGGCCGTAACCATGGCACAGCTATAATCGTCTGATACCTGGCGCCCAACGATTTTTGCTTTTTCAATATTGGCTGCAACTAATTGCAATGCTTCTTGATTATTGGAATTAAAATCTGCTGGGATCACTGGACCGCCTGCGAATCCGCCTTCTACGATTTCAGTGAATCGAGTGGACGGCGCAAACAGCGAAATTACCAGTGAACGGTCAACACCGTTAATAAAAAAGAGTTGGTCGTGAACATTCTTTAACGTGTCAAAAAAGTGGGTATTAAAGATATCACCGCTCGTATCACACACAGAAACCAGAATATTATTCGCACCACCAAAATCTTTGCGATGCTCCATGTAAGTCTTCATGTATTCATGGTTAAGTGGAATATTTTTTTCAAAACCGGCATCGAGCTTTAATTGCGTAGCGCTATACAACAATCCTAATGTGATTAAAGAAAACAAGGCAATAACAACCTTCCGGTTGTTAAAAACGAGGCGTTCTAAAAAGTGGCTGATCGTCGACATAAAGCGTCCTACTTCAGGTTAAGCGGCTGCAATCCATCCGCTGTAACAGCGATAAATTGCTGATTATTAGTGACTACTGTTGCGATGGCGCTTTTGGTATTTAGCTGTTGATATTCAACACCATTGTCACCGCAAGAGGCGTTTAAATTTGTACGTAATTTAGGCACGTCAACAGATAAAATGGCACCGTTATTACCGACAATTAGTAGCTCATTCTTATTCACTTCTACAATTGAGTTCAATGTCGCAGTAGTACAACTGTTAACCGAACGCCATTGTCCATCTTCATTCAGTACATACACTGCACCACGCAATCCGGCAGCAATCTTAAAATCATCGCTCATAGGATGAATATCAAAAAAAGAACCTGCATAGTCTAAAGGGTAACGGTTCCAGGAGCGCCCTCGGTCGTCACTCCAGGCCAATAAGCCCATTTCGCCAGCCGCGTAGACCTTGTTATTAAATTCATAGACTCGATTTATGTGAGGCAAAATTGAATTCAGTTCTTGAACATAAAATGCCTCGTCCTCGGCACGAATTTCTTCGAGATACTCAATATCCAGCGGGTTTAATAACGTTGCATGCTGTTCAGACTGCCAACTTTCGCCACCATTGGTTGTGCGATAAAACAAACCGTAGGCGCCAACCGCAATCCCTTCCTGAGGAGTGAAAAAAAGAATATCTAGGATAGGACGTTCTAACTCGGGCTCATTGAGTTGTATCGTCCATGTACTTCCTTTGTCAGGCGTGTACATGATGGTTGCATCATGGCCTGCAACGAAGATGCCATCACTGGCAATGTCAACTGAGGTTAGTGTTGTTGCTAATGGTAAAGAAACTTGCTCATATTCACTGCTTTGCGCTGCGGAAACTAATACATGTCCACGCTCGCCAACCACAACAGAGAACTGTTTACTGGCAGCATCAAGTAACAACGAATTTTCTACAAGAGGAGCCTTAAAAGTATCAGCCTGCGAAAAGATGCTGACTTGCAGCACACAACTAGCCAAAAGAACAAAACGTTTTCTTATCATAATCAACCACTTATAAAAAAAAGCGGTTGGTGCTACCGAAATAGCACCAACCGCTCTAGTTTGCACGATTATTAACGCTTACCTTCGCGACGCAGTGCCGAAGCCGTAAACTCTTTTTCATCTGGACGGATGGTGAAATCATACATTTTTTCTTCATTATCCAATCCTATGGCTAAGTAACGACGCGAGTTAAGGTCATGGTATACATCAAGCGTAGACCAATGTGTCGGAACATCATAATAATTTACACCATATGCTAACCCGACGCGATAAAGTTCGCCACGATTATCATACATATCAGCAACATGGATCTGCCAGCTGTCTTCATCAATAAAGAACACACGCTTCTGATATACATGGCGGAATTCAGGCTTCAATGTCGCCTCAACGACCCACACGCGGTGCTTCTCAAAACGAGTTAAATCAGGATTAACGTGATTTGGCGTTAAGATATCCGCATAGCTAGATTTATCACTGTGCAGTTTGTAGTTGTTGTACGCAATATACATCTCCTGCTTACCCTTTAACTCCCAGTTATAACGGTTTGGTGAACCGTTGAACATATCGAAGTCATCAGTGGTACGTAGGCCATCAGCTGCAGTTCCTGGAGTATCGTAGGCAATATTTGGCGCTAAGCGCACACGGCGTTGCCCCGTGTTGTATGTCCAAGCCTTACGAGGCTCTTTAATTTGATCAACCGTCTCATGGACTAACAATGCAGTACCCGCCAAACGCGCAGGTTTGGTCACTTGTTGCTTAAACATAAACAAGATGTTTTGTTCGAGTAACTCTTCCGGAGTAACACCCGGACGCGCGTAGTTAATCAATAACTCTTCGTCAAAACCGATGACGTTATAGTCACCACTGGCAGTAACTGCCGCCTGACCACCAAAACGAGCAACCGCTTCCCCACGATAACGCAGAATGTGATTCCAGATTGCTTCTAAACCGTCTTGTGGAATTGGAAAAGGAATCCCAATTGCGGCGCCTTTAAGCCCATTACCACCGTCAAGAAGCTCTGCGCGCGTTGCGTTTGCTTTAGTTGCGTCATAAATCGCTTGCGGATTAGATGCGGTGCGACGTGTTTGATATACCGGCATACGGTAAGTTTCCGGGTAAGTTGCAAACATTTTCTTCTGGCCTTCACTCAGAAGGTCAGCATACTCTTGATAGTTTGCCGCGGTAATTTCAAATAATGGCTTATCTTCAGGGAACGGATCGATATGGAAGCCGCCTGGAACAAAACCAGCAGGTGCAGTTGTAATACCACCATCCCACGCAGGAATTGAGCCATCAGCATTGCCTGCTTTTTCAGCACCTAACGGAGTTAAAGAAGCGCCTAATTTCGCTGCTTCGTCAGCACTAACTTTGGCTAGCGCAGCTTGACTCGATAGCGCTAAAGCCATTGCGGCTGCCAGCATTCCAAATTTTTTCATCATCATACTTCTTCCTAGATTGCGTACTTAATATTGAAAGACACAAAGTCACGATCAGACAATGGATTGGCAGTACCTGAACCATCCCAGAACGCGTTATATGCAGCGGTAAATGACCAACGACTTAAGTAGTCGAAAGTAAAGCTTACATTCGCTGACTTAACGTCTTCAGTGAATAAGAATAAAGGATTCGGTGTAGTACCGTTTACGTCATGAGAGAACGTTACTCGGGTACGTAAATTAACACCAGAGAACACATTGTTATGGTCAGCTACTGCTAATAAACGATAACCCCATGCGGTTGACGTCGCGAAATCATTGGTTTCAGGACCGTCGGATAAACCAATATGCAAACCTTCACGATTGTTTACGCTACCATCAGGGAAAGTAGTCGGTTCAAGTGAAGGTGTACGGGCTGTTCCTGGAGTCTCAAGGCGAATAACATTCGGATCAGGGAAATCTTGAATATTAACCACACCGACTTCACCCAATAAGATAAAGTTATCAGTACCAAGAACTGGACCGAAAACATGTGATGCTGTCATCTGCGCTTGGATTGTGTCAGAGAACAACACACCATCAACAACACCGCCTGGTACAACGGTTCTACCAGTATTACTATACTGTGAGATACCCGCCAAGTCAGGACGTAAACCAGCCGCAGCCAGCTGCTCAGGCATTGCTGCGTAAAGCAGCTCAACGTCATCCATCTGCAACGGCTCATCCTGACGATAAGCAATTTCACCCGCAAGCGCTGTTGTTCCCACGTTCGTATTGAAACTGAAACCATAAAGCTTGATATCTTCAGGATAGACAAAGCGCGCTTCTGCGAACGTATTCAGCTCAGTAATATTGAATCGGTTGATTTCTTCAGCCGTAGCTAGGAACGCCAAGTCACGACCAATACCCGCTTGTGTAAAATCAGACGCAATACCATTAATCAATGGGCGTTGGCTGTGGTAGTTGATGTGGTACAAGCCAAACTCTGTGCCATTTAACTCTTCTGCGAAGTAACCGATTTTGATCCCGTATTGCCCTTGGTCATCAGCATCGTCATGCGCATTATCGCTCCAACCACGAACACCAACTTTAGTACTGTAAGCCAACAAAGCACCACTTACATCGGCAGGACTTGCGCCAGCTTTTAACGCGTCACTTAAGCGATTCATTTCAGTCAATAAGTGATCTAAATCGATATCGGGGTTACCCGTAAAGCCTAATTGAATATTATTTTCCTGACCGCCTTCACCGGCAAAGTCATTAGTCGCGAAGTAACTTCCAGCGACTGGTAATAAGCTTTTCTCCCACTCATATTGATAGTAAGCAGAAAGGCTTAAGTTCTCGGTTACACCTAAAGACGCGAAAATCATCCCTACCGGAATAAATACTTCTTTAAGTTCTGCACCAGGCGCTCGTGCACGCGGTACGTCGACAGGGTTGGTAGTATTGATACCGTGCTGAATGAAAGTACTTTCACCCCAGCTCACTACTTGGTCACCAATCCGCAACGATAGCGGCATGTCACCGACCCAAAGGTCCGCGTAAGCAAATGCATCGAGTAAACGAATATCCGCACACAATTCGTTGCGTGCTTCTGGATCATCACATAGGTCGACTTCTTTACCTGTAATTTTGTTTTCCCATGAACGACTGCCATTGAGCAATTCAAAATCATAGAAATAGAAACCACGCGCAAAGAAACCAAAGTCACCGTTACGGATGTCTAATTCATGCAAGCCAACAACTTGGGTTGAGAACGCATCGCCTTGGTCAAATGCAAGATTACCTAAGTCGCCGTTCGTGCTGTATGAGCCCTCACCACGCGTGTAAGACCAAACATCTGCCGATGGGTAAATCACGTTAGTCGCAGCATTGTATCCGCGCCAATCGAACTGCGGTAGATTGCTCTTACCAATCAAGTCGCGGTCTCGCTTTTCCGTACGGATGCTCGTTGCTATCGTAAAGTTGGAGTCAAGGCTTATCTCGAAATCTCCGACTTCCCAAGTTTTTGCATTCACATTACAAGTTCCCGCAACAAGAGCTGCGATTCCAATTGCAAGAGGTGTTTTTTTGAATGCACTAGGCCTGTTTGTCATCGTTTTTATTCTCCTGAGCCATTAACAAAAGTTAATGGCATTAAGACCGTATGTAGACTAATTAACAAAATGATTACATCATTTGTACGCAATCGCAAGGACAAATCGTACCAGTTGAAAAACAATTCTTCCGACACCTAAATTTTCGTTTATTTATTGAGCAGCTGTTCGATGCTCATGAGTACTAATTTGAGTGAAACTTACAATCTTGTTTTGTTCAGTAGTTACCAACTTAAATCGCGCGTGGATACCCTTAGGCCCCACGAAAGGACGAAGGTTTTTGGTCGGCAACTGAACCCGCAAACCGGTTGTCGTTGTCACCACCACTGTATTACTTCCTTGCATATATAGCCGTTCGCATTCAGCGTAAGAAACACAGATTGATATTTCATATTCATTGTAGCTCATGGTCTTCAACTCGCGAGGCTTTTACTCACTTTCTCAAACACATCAGGACTAATTTGTGGATTGCTGGCTAATCGCTGTAGTTGGGCCTTAATCAGGTTTTGACGTTGTCCATCAAACTTTTTCCAACTCAACAATGGAGTAACTATACGTGCAGCAACCTGAGCATTGACTTGGTCTATTTCCAATAAATGGTCAACCAAGAATTTATATCCGCTCCCGTCAGATGCGTGTAAACAGGGTGTGTTATAAAACGCAAAACTTCCTAATATTGCGCGAATGCGATTGGGGTTACGAATGGAGTATTGCTTATGCGCCATGAGTAATTGCATTCGCGCCAAGATATCAGGGCGCTGGCAAGTCGCGTGCAGCGCAAACCACTTATCCAGCACCAATGGGTCCTTTTGCCAGCGTTGTTCAAAATCAGCCATCAACGACTCAAATACATCTAGGTTGAAAATTTGAGCGCTTTGTAGCGCAGTCAAGGTGTCTGTCATATTGTCCGATTGCGCATATAAATCGCGAATTGTATCGACAGAAATCTCGGTTGCAGCACCTAAACGAAGCACCGAGTTTAAACACCGTCGCTGCATTATATTTTCAGCGTCATACCTGTAATTTTTGCGCGGCAGAAGCTGGCTTAAAACCTCTTTCAGTGCTGGCAAACACGCACTCGCAATGCTGCTTTTTACCGTATTATAAGCCGGTACTAATTGATCGAAATCGACGTAGTTAAGATCAGCAACAATCGACTCTAAACTAGGCACAGCTAATACTTCGCTCAACAACTCTAAGTCTGATAGGTTTTGTTGAGTAAACTCGGCGAATATTTTTGCGGTGTCATCTGACGCCCGCCCGCCCTGCTCTGCGCAGCGGATTACACTGCGGATGAACAATCGTTGACTCGCATCCCAACGATCAAATGGATGGGACGCTGACTGCATAATCCTCGCGAGTTCTTGATTACTGAAATCAACATCAACTTTTATTGGTGCACGAAAACCACAGTTGAGTATTACAGTGTCAGATTCTTCGGTACTCAAAGAAATATCGACACTATCACTATCAAGCCAAACAATACGCTCACCGCTAGCTTCAACATCCGCATTTGCACTTAAATGTTCAATTGAAAGGGGGATCAATAATGCTTTTTTGTGCTCTTGATCTGCAGTAGCAGGCGTATGTTGACTAATGCGCAGCGTTTTCTCATCCATACGTTGCATCGAAACAACAGGAGTACCCGATTGCTCATACCAACGTTTAAACAAGGTCAGGTCAACACTGTTTGCGTCTTGCATTGCGTTGACAAAATCGTCACAGGTTACTGCCTGCCCATCATGTCGAGCAAAATAAAGCTTCATACCTTTTTTGAACCCTGCTTCACCCAACAGCGTCCATAGCATGCGAATGACCTCAGCGCCTTTGTCGTAAACCGTCACCGTATAAAAATTATTCATCTCGATGACTTCTTGTGGCCGAATGGGATGACTCATTGGGCTCGCATCTTCTGCAAACTGATGCTCACGCATTACCTTAACCTGCTTGATACGCGTGGATAGCGAGGCATTGAAGGTTTCACTAAACAATTGATCGCGAAATACGGTCAACCCCTCTTTTAAGGATAATTGGAACCAATCACGACACGTTACCCGATTACCTGTCCAATTATGAAAATATTCATGTGCAATCACCGACTCGATATTAAAGTAATCATCGTCAGTAGCTGACGCTTCATCGGCTAACACATATTTACTATTGAATATATTTAGGCCTTTATTTTCCATAGCGCCCATATTGAAGAAATCAACCGCAACGACCATATAAACATCAAGGTCATACTCTAAATCAAAGGTGTCTTCGTCCCATCGCATTGCACGTTTTAGCGACTCAACAGCATGGCCGCCGCGTGTCGCATTATGCTTATCCAGGTAAAGCTCAATCGCGACGTTACGTCCACTACGGGTGGTGAAATTGTCTGCCACACACGCTAAATCACCGGCAACTAAAGCAAACAAATAACAGGGTTTAGGAAATGGGTCTTGCCAAGTGACCCAATGTGAACCATCGGTATTTTCACCGTACGCAATTTTATTGCCGTTGGCTAACAATTGGGGGAACTTAGCTTTGTCTGCAGTTAAGGTCACCTCATAGGTCGACAACACATCCGGCCGATCCATGAAATATGTGATTTTGCGAAATCCCTCAGCCTCACATTGAGTGCAAAAGGTTCCATTGGAGAGATATAACCCTTCTAGCGCTGTATTTTGACTTGGGTTGCACTGGGTAGTAACGACTAGGTCGAATACGTCTGGCACATCATCAACAACAAGCTGTGCGTCAGTCTGCGAATATTTCTTCCAGTCCTCACCATCTAGCTCCAACGCCAATAATTCTAGTCCTTCACCGTCTAATTGCAGCGATGGCGCCTGCACATCCAGACGCTTAACACGGAGCTTAGAAACAACTAGGGTATTACTTTCGTGCAGCTGGATATCAAGCTTTACGGTTTCAACTGAGAACGCCGGAGCGACATAATCGGATAGTCGTTTAGCTTTTTTCATAGCACAATCACTTTGATTCTTGGGGTGAAATATGACCTTCTAAGTTCGGTGGTGTTATGCGCAGTATTTTAATACCCAGGTAAGCGTATATTACCGCTAATATAGGGCTTAACCAGTTAAAAAACGCATAAGCAAAATAGGTAAACGGATGCACACCAAGGACTCCGTGCATATATGCACCGCAAGTGTTCCAAGGGATGAGAGCTGAAGTGATAGTTCCACCGTCTTCCAAGCTCCGCGACAAATTCAGCTGATTTAGACCGCGTGATTCAAATTCTTCTTTGAACATTCGTCCTGGCATTACGATCGCCATGTATTGGTCTGCAGTCACCAAATTTGTGCCGATACAAGTTAAAATAGTGCGCGAAACCATATCTCCAGCCGACTTGGCGCCCTTTAATATGGTGCTGACTACACGCTTAAGTAAGCCGATTTTATCTAACACCGCACCAAATGACATTGCACAGATGATTAACCAAATCGTATTTAGCATACTCTCCATACCACCACGACTGAGCAAATCATTTAAGTTGGCGTCTGGAGTACTAAAGCTCACACCGCCAAACAATGCAGTCCACACGACGGTAACATTGCCTAACCAACCCTGAAAATCACTGGTATTCATCGACGCAACGACATCAGTTTGGAATATTAATGCCCAAATACCGCCTAACAGCGCCCCTATGGAGACTGCTGGGAACGCAGGTACCTTTTTAATTGCCAACGCCAATAAAACAAATAACGGTACCAATAAGTGCCAGCCAAGCTTGAACTCGCCCTGCAATAGCGTTTGCATTTCTTTTATACGGGCAGATGACGCTTCCAAATCTTGATTGAAACCCAAGATAAGGAAAAACACCAAGGCTAAGCCAAAACTAGGAATAGTCGTCCATAGCATGTAACGGATATGTTCAAAGAGTTGCGTACCAGCAACAGCCGGAGCCAAATTCGTGGTTTCACTCAGCGGTGATATTTTGTCTCCAAAATAAGCCCCTGAGATAACCGCCCCAGCGGTAATTGCAGCAGACATTTCCATACCGGCTGCGACGCCCATCAACGCAACCCCCACTGTCGCTGCGGTAGTCCATGAACTACCAATACTCATGGCGACAACGGCACAAATGACGCACGTAGCGACATAAAAAATAGCCGGATTCAGCAGCTCTAGACCAAAGTAAATTAACGTCGGAACAGTGCCAGCAAGCATCCAAGTACCAATCAGTGATCCAACTGCAAGCAAGATCAAGCAGGCACCTAGTGCCATTGATATCCCTTTGATAATGCCGTTTTCAATGGCTTGCCAGGTATAGCCATTCTTTAGACCGATAATGGCAGCGATACCGGTAGCGATTAGCAATGCTATCTGATTGGGGCCATATGATGAGCCATCGCCAAAAATGTAAACTGCTCCGCCCATCATGATGATCAAGACAATAACGGGGATCAACGCATCTAGCATAGAAGGTTGTTTTATTTGTGTTTCGGACATTGGCTTTTCCTACAGCACTGAACGGATGAACATAAAGAAAATAACAACCGGGCAAATGAATTTCACGTACACCGGCCAAATCTTCCAAAACAAGGTTTTTTCAATTTCTGGCGACCCTTGCTGTAATTCCTGTAATAAACCATTTCTATTCCATACCCAGCCAGCAAATATGCACAGAACCATACCTAATAACGGTTGGCTATACTGGGTTGTCGCAGTAATCACTAAACCAAAAAGAGAGGAAAAGTTAAAAATTATCAATGTACTTAACGCAAAAATAATCAATGCAAGGATCCACACAGCGCGCGAACGCGGCACTTGACGGTTTTCAACCATGTAGGCTACTGGTACTTCAAGCATTGATATTGAGGATGTTACGGAAGCAATTACCATCAACGCAAAGAATGCAAAAGCGATAAATGGTCCTACGGTTTCTATTGACGCGAATAAGGCGGGCAACACAGTGAAAATAAGCTGGTCTTCACCAATCAACGCCCCAGATTCAGAAAAAATTTGCACACCATTATTCAACGCTACATACATAGCAGGAATGATTAGCATACCGGCCAAAATTGCGACACCAATATCCACAAGAGCGACGGATGCACCTAGTGTGGGTAAATTTTCTTTGCTACTGACATAGGATCCATAAACCAGCATTGTTCCAACCCCCAGTGACATACTAAAAAATGCCTGGCCCATTGCGCTGATGAGAAGATCAGGGTTGAACACTTTGCTAAAGTCTGGGACCAAGTATGCCTTCCAACCTTCTACTGCACCGTCTTGGGTGCTGACGTAGACGATTAGCATTAGGATGATTAGGATTAATGTTGGCATTAACCGCACAGACCAGCGCTCAATGCCTTGCTTCACACCACCGTTAACAATGAACGCAGTCAGACCAAAAAACAGTGCACAGAACAACAAATTACGCTCAAGTGAGAAACCGATCATCCACTCGGCCACATCAACTGCGCCGATATAGCGCACCATGGCTTCTAGGAAATAGGCAATCATCCAGCCACCAACAATAGCGTAAAAGGCAAGTATAAGCGATACGGTTACACAGCCCCACAATCCGACTGCACGTCCTAAATTATTGCCGGATATTTTACCCAGAGCGTCTACCATATTAGAACGTTTGGCGCGGCCGATGACTAACTCCGCCATTAACACTGGATAGGCTAAAACAAAGGCTAAAAGCAAGTAAACCAATACAAATGCAGCACCACCATTTTCGGCAACTTGATTGGGGAAGCCCCAGATATTACCTAATCCAACAGCTGAACCGGCAGCGGCTAAAATAAAGCCAAAGCGAGATGAGAATTCTCCGCGAGCACTCATGCATATTCCTCTTAGTTATTATTGTGTTATGCATTCGCCTAAAGACGAGAAAACGGGCTTTTAAAAAGCCCGTCAAAGTGTGAAACATATCATTATTAGCGACAATTGTAGAATTAATTTGTGCGAATTGCGTAACGGCCAGTTTCAATCATATCAACAGTGATATTAGCCGCTTCCAATAAGAACGGGTCTTCGAATTCTAAATCGTCTGGTACATCATCTAACTTAGCCACGGGCTCCAGTCCCATGCGCACCAAACGCTCATTCGTTCTTTGTAAACGCTTTTCATCAGCTTCTCGTTTCTTGGCTAAACGCTCAGACTCAACAAGGCTGACAAATTTTTCATCTTTATGTGCTTTGTATTCTGCAATGTCTTCATACAAATACTGGAACTCGGGCTCCTGCATCACACGCTTTTGATGCTTGGCAGTCAATACATCAAGCGCCTGCTGACTGTCACCGAATGTCATATAATTTGCGCGACCAATACTATCCCAAGGCAGCGCATTCTCTTCCTGACTTTCTCCCCACTCTTCAGGTTCTACCGCGCTCGGGTAGGCAATATCCGGCACCACACCTTTATGCTGAGTACTGCCACCATTGATACGGTAAAATTTCGCAATGGTAAATTGCACACTGCCCAATGGGTTGTCGTACAGGTCATACACGCGACCGAGCGGACGATGCTGTTGAACTGTACCTTTGCCGAATGTTTGCTCTCCAATGATCAACGCTCTATTGTAGTCCTGCATTGCGGCGGCAAAAATCTCTGACGCAGAAGCACTGTAACGATCGACAAGCACAGTCAATGGGCCATCGTAATAAACTTTTCCGTCAGTATCTTTGTCGACTTTAACGCGTCCCTCACCATAACGTATTTGCACGACTGGACCTTTTTCAATAAATAATCCGGTCAGTAATATCGCTTCAGGCAAAGAACCCCCGCCGTTACCACGCAAATCGATGATCATGGCTTTTACGTCCTGCTCAGTAAGCTCATCAATTTCGCGCTTAACATCCTCATGCAGCGCATTGTAGAACGATGGAATTTCAATAACGCCGACTTTCTCACCTTGATTTGGGCCAGTTTCAGGAATGATCACTTTTGACTTAGCTTCGCGATCTTCCAGTTTAATTTTGTCGCGCACCAGAGCGATAGACTCTAACGCTTTACTGTCACCACTACCTTTCATGACCTGAAGGCGCACAGTGCTGCCTTTAGGCCCTTTGATCAGGTCGACCACTTCGTCTAAACGCCAACCTATGACGTCAACAAATGGCTCGTCGTCTTGACCAACAGCGACAATTTTATCTTCCGGTTTGAGTTTGTTCGATGAATCTGCTGGACCGCCAGCCACAATGCTTTTAATAACGGTATAGTCATCTTCACTCTGTAACACCGCCCCAATGCCCTCAAACGATAGATTCATATCCATCTGGAAACGCTCGGCATTGCGGGGTGATAAATAACTCGTATGTGCTTCGATACTGCGCGCAAACGAGTTCATAACAGTTTGGAACACATCTTCGCTAGTGGTTTGCTGAAGACGCTTGATTGCCCGAGTGTAGCGCTTCTCAAGTAGCTCTTTGATTTCCTCAGGGTTCTTTTCCGCTAATTTCAAGTTTAACGCATCATACTTGACCCGCTGACGCCACAATTCATTGATTTCAGCTTCTGTAACTGGCCAATCAGCTTCATCTCGACGATAGTGGAATTGATCACCCGCCACAGTAAAGTCAAACGGTTTATCAAGCAGAGTTAACGCATATTGAAAGCGTTCAATTCGGCGTTCCAGACTAAATGCATACATTTCGTAAGCAACATTTAGGTCACCAAGTTTAATTGCTTCGTCGAATTGAGTTCTATGTGCAGCAAACTTATCCACGTCTTGCTGCAACAGTATGTTCCTGTTGTTATCCAAGATCCGTAAAAATCGTGAAAAAATCTTTTCTGATAATGCATCGTCTAACACTACTTCCGAGTAATGAGCACGGGTAAACATTCGAGACACTCGCTTAGCTGCGGCCTCATGTTGTGACTCTTGTTGTAAAACTGGAAGTGAATCAACTGTCTCCGTAGTCGGCGCAGCGCTAACAAACGCGACTGCAACAAACGAAGATAACAGGGATAGACGGAGCATTTTTTTCATATTACGACCTCTTGGGACTCGCCAAACGTAATGCATTCTCAGCAACCTTGACCACCATTCCAGTGTCAAGTTGCACGTGAATACCATCTTTAGCTACTTCAGTAATCACCGCTGGCATTGGCACTTTACCAAGTTTAACCGTAACCTTGGTTCCAACGACCATATCGTCCGTGGTTAGTTTCTGAGGAGTAGGCTTGTTAGAGCGAGTGTTAGGGGAAGAAGTTCCGGTCTTTTTAATACCATTGGACTTCTCCGATTTACCTTGACGCGGCTTATCACTGCGTTTCTTGGGTGTTCGTTTCTGATCTTTACGTTTTTCAGCTGCTAGCGCTTTACTCTCCGCTAGTTGCTTTTGTGCATGCTCAGCATGCTCAGCCTCTATTTCGGCATCATGCTCTCCGGCTAAGTCAACCCGATGAGCTCCTACGACTACCGACTCAAGGTAACGCCAGCTATTGGTATAATGACGAAGTGACGACCGTAATAGTGTTTTACTGACTTTCGGTTCGTCTTGTAATGCTTCGGCTAAGTCTTGAAAAATACCAACTTTTAATGGCTTTGCTTGACCTGAAACTGAGAAACAATTGGGAAATTTTTCAGCAAGAAATGCAATGACTTCTTTACTATTAGCTAACTTTTCAGTGCTATCCATTGAGTGTGAAACGCTGTAGTTTAATCTTCTTCATGATCTGAATCATCCCAAGTTGCTAGCATTTGGTCAACCCAATCCGTCAAATCATCATCATCAATATCGCTAAGTTGTTGCTCGTTGACCCAAAATTCCCACGTATATTGCAGCATTTTTTCCAGACGATACAGCGGTACATCATCAGGAGACTTTAGATATACCGCGTGTAATAACAGGTTTAGGCTATCGCTTGCTTGCTCCGGATCATCATGCAGATCATCTAAGTCACTCGGCGTCGATAATACGGTATGGATATCGATAAGTTCCTTCAAGTTAACGTCTCTTCAAATAGGGTTACTATTGTTTGTAGGCCTTCTGCATCTTCGGCATTAAAACGCGCAAATTTAGGACTGTCTATATCCAATACCGCAATGACCTGGCCATTTTGAAACACTGGAATAACGATTTCAGAATTGGATGCGGCGTCACACGCAATATGACCTTCAAACTGATGAACATCTTCAACCACTTGGGTTTGCTGAGTACTGGCTGCCGTTCCACAGACCCCCTTCCCCATGGGGATCCGAATACATGCAGGTTGCCCTTGAAACGGCCCCAACACTAATTCACCGTCGATAACACGATAAAAACCCGCCCAGTTCAAATCGGGTAATTGGTTGAACAGTAAAGCACTGACATTAGCCATATTGGCAACAGTGTCTTTTTCGCCAGCTGTTAGCGCCTTCACCTGCTCGGCAAGTAACTTATAATCTACGTTCATGGTGTCCTTATTCGACTGCAAAAGTAACTGATAATTGAGCACTAACCGCTTCTGTACCCGGCACTGCGCTCGACATTTCTGCGTCAGCAGCCATCATTCGCATTCGCATTGCTGGTTGGTGATTTATAAAATTTTCTGACACTGAAATCAATGCTCCGACCTCGGCCCCTGTCGGTTTTAATAGGAGTTTGGCCTTATTTTGTGCATTCTCCATTGCGGCAACCAATGCTTGCTCATAGAGCTTTTCGCGTTGGCTCACAATAAAGTTAAAATTTTCCATACGATTAGCACCTGCACGCAACACTCCGTCTATCAATGCATCGTATTGTTCTAATTCAGTATGGGTTACCGAAATAGTGCGACTCAACACAAACCCAGCCGCCTTTGCTTCACCGTTTGCGTTCCTTTCATAATAAGGGTTAAGCCGTATCTGCATGGTTTGGATGTGGCGCTCAGCGACACTCTGATCACGCAAAAAGGTTATAATTTGTCGGGTTTTCGCTGTAACGTCTTGGTTCAATTTGCTCACAACCTCCCCCCTAGCCTCGATCACAAAGGTTATGGAAAATGCATCAGGCACTGCACTAACTGAAGCATTTCCCTGCACCACAATCATTGGGGTTTCATTCGCTTGCGCTAGACTTGAACAACACAACAATAAGATAAAACCGCATAATTTATACATCATTAACTCCTTAGTGTAAGTCAGCTTATGATATACACCATGACCTTAACATTGTCTGAACAACAAACTGAGTACAATTATCCGAAAAACCAGTAGCTAACGAAAATGGCAGCCGTGATACCGGCGATATCTGCAGCAAGACAACAACCAACAGCATAGCGGCTGTGCTTTATTCCAACCGCGCCTAAATAAACGGCTAATACATAAAACGTTGTTTCCGTGGAGCCTTGCATGACCGAAGCTAAGCGCCCGACGAAAGAATCCGCGCCGTGAAACTGCATCGTTTCAATCATGAGTGCCCGTGCGCCGGATCCGCTGAGTGGTTTCATAAGTGCAGTTGGAATGGCTTCTACCCATCGAGTGTCGAGACCAAATATGGCAACAAAGCCAGCAATCCCGTCAGCCACCGAGCCCTTTACTCCACTTGCGCGTAACATGCCGATAGCAAACAACATGGCGAGTAGAAAAGGAATTATCGAAATAGCAACTTCAAAGCCCTTTTTGGCACCTTCTACAAACAATTCATAGGTATTTTGACCTTTGCGCCAGCCTGCGATTAACACAATCACAATAAACAACAGCAAAATAAAATTGGCGATTAACGATGACTGCTGGGCCAACTGTTCAGTAGCAAGATTGGCAAAATAAAGAACAATACTAAACAGTAAGCTAAACAATCCGAATAAATACAACACAACAACGCGATTAAACAGATTTATCCGCTGTATAGCACAGGTTACAATGAGCCCGACTAGTGTTGAAGCGCTAGTGGCCAATAAAATTGGAATAAAGACATCTGTGGGTTGCATCGCGCCTTGCTCAGCGCGGTATAAAAACACAGCGATTGGAAATAGCGTGACTGATGATGTATTGAGTACTAGGAATAAAATTTGACTATTTGTCAGGGTATCTTTGTTAGGCGCTAATGTCTGCATGTCTTGCATCGCTTTGATACCGAATGGGGTAGCGGCATTATCTAGACCTAACACATTCGCAGACATATTCATGGTGATACTACCAATGGCTGGGTGGCCTCTCGGAATATCAGGCATCAAACGACACAACAATGGCTCAAGCACGCGGGAAACTTTCGCGATTAACCCCGAATGTTCAGCGACATTGAAAATCCCCAACCAAAACGCCAGTAATCCAATCAGCCCGATTGCAATATCAACGCTCAGTGTTGCCATTGCGGTTATTGACGCCATGGTCGTTTCAAAAGCGCCTAAATCACCAGATACAACGACCTGCCAGACTGTACTTAAAAACGCCGCGACTATAAAAAAAAGCCAGATGCGGTGTAGCATTGTTTTATGACCGTTTTATTCAACTAATACCAATGTTACACAAATTAACTCTTTTTATTATTTTTTATTGAGCACCGCGTCTAATGCACCTACACAATGTTGTACATTCTTTTCCGTACACGCTGTTCCCATAAGTCCGATCCGCCATACCTTACCCGCGAATGCGCCCAGTCCCGCACCTATTTCAAGGCCAAATCGACGTAACAGTTCATGGCGAACGGTAGCGTCGTCAACGCCTTCCGGGATCTTAACAACATTTAATTGTGGTAATCGATAGGCTGCGTCCACCGCAAATTCAATACCGATAGCAATGAGTCCTGCACGTAACTGATTATGAATTTCCGCATGGCGCGCCCATGCATTTTCGATCCCTTCTTCGTGCAGCATGATTAGCGACTCGTGCAGTGCATATAGACTATTTACTGGTGCAGTATGGTGATAGGCCCGTTTGGTGCCTTCTCCCCAATACCCTAAAATAAGATTGATATCGAGAAACCAACTTTGCACTGGTGATTTACGCTTGCGAATAACGTCTAAAGCAGTTTCGCTAAAAGTCACAGGAGATAAACCAGGGACACAACTCAGGCATTTCTGAGAGCCGGAATAGGCAGCGTCAATCTGCCAATCATCGATTTCAAGCTGCACACCGGCCAGAGATGTCACAGTGTCGACAATTGTGAGGCATCCGTACTTTTTGGCAATTGCACACAACTGTTTGGCGTCATTTCGTACCCCCGTACTAGTTTCTGCATGAACAAATGCGACAACCTTAACATCTGGATTCGCTTTTAAGGTTTGCTCGAGTAAAACAGGGTCTGTTTGTTGCCCCCAAGGGCTTTCAACCGTGATTGCCTCGCCACCACAGCGCAAAACATTTTCCTTCATGCGCCCGCCAAAAACACCGTTGATACAAACGATGACTTTGTCTTTTGGCTCAACAAGATTGGCGAAACAGGCCTCCATTCCCGCTGAACCCGGCGCAGAAATTGGCATGGTCAATTTGTTTTTAGTTCTAAACGCATAACGCAATAAATCTCCCACTTCATCCATTAACTCGATGAACTGAGGATCAAGGTGACCTAAGGTTGGTCTGGCTAACGCATTCAATACCCGCGGACTAACATCTGATGGGCCGGGACCCATTAGCGTTCTTTGCTGTGGAATAAACGTTGAAAATTGGGGGTTTGCAGCCATCGACTTCACCTTGAAAACAACCAAAACGGTATTGTTTCACACATTCACGAGAATTCAATTGCATATGCTAAACATTCACGATAATTATGCGGATATTTCTCAGGGGTAACGCACTCCAATATCACTCAATCAGGTTTAATAGTTCAGAGCGCAAAGTACGACCACTTAGTGTTATTTTTTGTGTTAATCTGTCAATTCGTTTGAGTGATGTTACTGCTTGTTTATATTGTTTTAAAAATATTTTCAAAAAATGTTTATAATTTAATCAATTGTGTTCTATTATTAGTTTTCGAACTTTTGTAGTACATTTCTCCCAGTAGGAAAAGTTAGCGCACGGCTCAGCAATGAGCCATTCCCCTAGGCCCGGAATTAGCAATAATTCTGGGCATTTTTTATTTTAAACGTTATTTTTAACCCGGCAGTAACGTTAGCTGTTCTGCGAATAACTCGGCATTCTTGACGTAATGTGTGGCAGAGGCCTCTAGCTTACCTTGCATATCGGCCGGTATGGTTTTAACGATCTTCGCCGGAGAACCCATGACTAGTGAATTATCTGGAATTTCCATCCCCTCAGTAATCAGGGCATTTGCTCCAATGACACAGTAGCGCCCAATTTTTGCATTATTTAACACGACAGCATTGATCCCAATCAAGCTGTAGTCGCCAATTTGACATCCGTGTAACATCACTTTGTGGCCGACCGTAACTCCAGTGCCTAGGCTCAAGGGGATCCCATAATCTGTGTGCAGCACGCTACCGTCTTGAATATTTGTACTCTCACCGATAGTGATCTTATCGCAATCCCCTCGCACAACCGCATTGAACCAAACACTCGATTTTGACTTTAACTCAACATTACCTATTATCTGGGCGCCCGGTGCGACGTAAGCGTCGGCCGCTACACTTGGCTCATGCTCCTGAAAACGATAAATCATCTTGTTTCTCCTGCTAGTCGCACTAAGCCTTCTTGTGCTGTGCTAGCAACTAACTCACCGGCTTGATTGTAAATTTTGCCATTAACTAGCCCTCTCGCATTGCCTGTTACAGGGCTCTCCATGTCGTATAAATGCCATTCACTCATATCAAACTTACGATGAAACCAAATTGAATGGTCGATTGTGGCAATGCGAAGCTTAGGGTTATTAATGGCTACACCATGGGGTTGTAAAGCAGTACCTAAAAAGTGAAAATCTGATGCATAGGCAAGTACAGCTTGCTGAAGCGTTGTCGAATCTCGCGAGACAGGCTCACTGGAACGCAACCAAACCTGCTTTCTAGGCTCAGTGACCTCGCTACTGTAAGGCTTCATCGCTTCAACTGTGCGCAGTTCTATGGCTTTATGGTACTCCAGTGCATTTCGCACTCCACGTCCAACCAAATGTGGATTTTGCTCATAGAACTCAACATCGCTGAGTGTAGATTCAGGCGCTGGAGTTGCTGGCATTTGTGCAAACTGATGGGTAAGATTTTCTTCAGCAACTTGAAATGACGCTGTCATGTAGAAAATATTTTTACCGTTTTGAATGGCTTTTACCCGGCGGGTTGAAAAGCTACCACCATCACGCACACTTTCGACTTCGTAAATTACCGGTTTCTGCGCATCTCCTGGCAGCAAAAAATAGGAGTGATAACTATGGCAAAAGCGATCGTCGGGTACAGTTGCATTAGCGGCAGCCAACGATTGACCAAGCACTTGCCCACCGAACAATGCACGAAAACCTAAATCCCAACTTTGCCCACGGTAAAGCGAGGCATCAAGCGTTTCTAGTGTCATCAATTGCGTTAAACTTGATTGTTTCATACAAATAAAGTGCTCATTATTAACTCGGATAGTAATACGTTTTAGCCACGGCTTGGTGTTCAAAAAAACGTGTGTCTTTGTAGGGTAACTTCATAAAGCCAGAGATACCAATACCCTCTATTGTGGGGATCAGCTCAATCACTTTTGCCAATAACTGTCTGAATTCATTTTCTTTAGCATGATCCAGCAGCTTGTAATAGTTATGGATCTTTAAATGCGTGGGAAGTGACTCGAAAATAATACAACCGGTGTGATGGATCTGATTCATCTTTGCAATAACATTTAGCAATGCTTCAGGTAGCTTAAGAAGTTCGTCGGGATCTTCGCCATCTTCAAAATAGGAATGCATGCGGCTTTCATCTTCAAAAACTGATAGCTTACTTTTTTCAAAGCCAATGCTTAGGTCCTGAGAAGGTATAAAGGGTGCGTTTTCATCTTCGCGCTCAACATGCAATGTATCTTTTGCATTAAACATGCAGCATTTAAAAATACCCTCTCTATGAATTGCCCGAGCCAGAGTAACGACCACATTAACTGACATATCAAAGCTGTACTTTAATTCTGGTTCAACCAAATTAAGACTTGAGTCAATAAAGATCCCTTCAGCCTGCCACCGCACCACAAGGCCTCCAACCACAGGATACTTACCCAACCTCGAGACTGCGGCTATGAAGGCTTTTTCAATTTCCCCCATGCCTTGCATGTAGTTTTTGTAGTAACGTTCGAATTGCGCATCATTGATATATTTTAAGTCTGCTTCGTCAAGGTCTGCTTGTTGGCGAAGATAGGATTTACGCGAACTGTACACAACAGTTTCGATTTCTTTTTCATGCGGGCTAACCCATGAAGGGATCATCGCCGGCATAGGCCCGTGATGATGCGGTGCTAGCTTAATGTTTTTGAGTAAATATAGATTTGCAAAAAATGCGTCACCCGCCTGTCGGCGCACAGTGGCATCATCACTTAATAATCCCTGTAATATATCAGCAAAAACCTTCGGCAAGCCCAAAGAAGCCGGTGGTATCACATGGCGGCCAAAGCGACTTGATTGTCCCGAAGCCAGTGCATATAAAGTACCAGCTAGCCCTTGTTCGTCGAATCGCGGTGAGGACAACGCACCATTGAGTTGCTCTTCACCAATAAAGTAGACATCGCCTAAACGGGCATTGGTTTGTTGTAAATCACCGGACATCAGATCCATAACGTTTTGGTTGATGTGCTGACCTCGTTCGTCTAGCTGAGCATAGACACTAGAGCCCCAATCAATTAGTCCGACAGTTTGAGTATTAGCGTCCCAAACCACATTTGATGGTTTAATATCGCCATGCACGATGGGTTTCAGCGAATCACCGTGAACATTGCTGCGCAATTCCAGTAAAATATCGGCCAATTGCACAGCAATTTTTAATACTTTTTCTGCACCTAGCGGTCCTTCACGCAAGGAAACGCGCTCTAAATCTTCACCGATGGCACGCTGCATAACCAAGATTGATTGACGTTTAATTTGTTGGAATTCGATTAATGCAGGTACAAAGCGATGCTCAACCTGACTTAGCATGAACGCCTCTTCTTCAAGTCGATCTTGGACGTGCTGTGGTAGATTAATACGCGAAAATTTAAATACGTGTTGCTCACCCGTAGGACTTACACCCGCAAACGCGAAACCAAACGCTCCCTTGCCTATCATTTCTACTTGGCTGTAACCCAACTCTTTTAATTGCTGAGAGCAAAGCGCAAACCAATCTTTTAATCGTTTAGCGTCTGAGTGCGAGAGCAAATAGATACTTTGCTCTTCTGGAATATAAAAGTGTTTTAATGCCTTTCTATCTGTCATCTCAGGTCGGGGGCACCAGCCATTCGAGGTTGGTATCTGTCGCGTTTAACATATGATGCAGTTGCTCAATAATATCTGAAACGGCTGTATAGAGTTGCCAAGGTGGATTTATTCCCAGCATGCCAGAGCCATACATTCCAACCTCTGCATTTTTACTCGCTATCGATAATTCGGCTTTGAAAACGCCAGACTTAGCAAGTGGAGCAAGTTTTTGCAGCATTTTTTCCGACTGCCCGCTTTTAGCCTTCGCGCGCTTGGTAAGCAATGGATACCAGACTAAAATACAAGCATTTGGCCATTTGTGTAGAACTTGGCTTACCGTGGAAACAACCTTCTGATACTCATCCAGTAATTCATACGGGGGATCAATGATCACCATCCCTCGCCTTATCTTGGGTGGTGTTAGCCCTACAATGCCTTCAAAACCGTCGCGATGGTGAATATTGGCATTGCTAAGTTCTGCTAATCGCTTCAATTTATCAGCTTCTGATGCGTGCAGTTCAAAAAGGGTTAACTCGTCCTCTTCCCTAAGTGATTCCGCAATCAACACAGGAGAACCTGGTAATTGCTTATTCCTACCAAACTGTTCAATTAAGGTTTGATAACGAATGATACCATCAGCAAGTGATTGGTCATTCTTAAGCAAAGCGACACCAGTTTCGAACTCACGATTTTTTAAGACTTCTGCATCGTCATACGAATACACTCCAGCACCCGCATGCGTATCGAATACACAAAATGGCTTATTTTTTTGCTTAAATTGATGCACGGTTTCCAATAACAAAACGTGTTTTAAAACGTCTGCATGGTTACCGCTGTGAAAGGCGTGTTTATAACTTAACAATGTGGTTTCCAGCCATTTTTACCGTATTTAACCACCCTCAGCACTAGAGGTAAATAACCATATGAACATCACGATAAACAACGTTATCGAAAATAAAAAGGCCTGCATTCAATCGGCATTGAAAACAGGCCTTCAAACCATTCAACGGTAGTCCAAATGGATCAGTCGCGTTAATTCTTTGGACAGATCACTACCGTCATCGTAAATTCAATAGCATCATGGATGGTTGTTGCAAGTAAGCCATAAAGCAGTTGTTGAATTTAACCATTGTTGCACCATCTATGACGCGGTGATCCCCTGACCAGTTAACTTGCATTATATTGGCTGCAATTACATTACCCTGCTGATCAAACCGCGGCAATTGTTGGGTTTTACCTAGGGCTACTATCGCAACTTCAGGCTTGTTGATGACTGGAGTAGCAACCGTGCCACCGATAGCTCCAATATTGGAAATACTAATGCTACCGCCGGTTAAGTCTTGATTTGATAGTTTACCTTCTCGTGCACGCTCAATGATCTGGTTCATTTCATTGGCGATATCCTCAATCGACTTATCCTGCACACATTTAATATTAGGCACCAAAAGACCAATTTTGCTATCCACCGCAAAACCAATGTTATGATCAGCGAGATAGGTAAGCTCTGTTCCATCACTTGATAAACGACTATTAATGATTGGAAACTCATTCAACGCAAGAGATAGCGCCTTAATAAAGAAAGGCATAAACGATAGTTTAACACCTTTCTTTTCTAACGCCGGTTTTAACTGTGAACGCAACGCAATTAGCTGCCCCATGTCTAATTCATCACTGACAGTAAAGTGCGGAATAGTGCTAACCGAATCGACCATTTGCCGAGCCATTGCAGCTTGTATCCCTTTAACCTGAACAGTTGTATTAGAGCGCAAAGAACTTGCAACAGGGGTTTCTACCTTCGCTTGTTCAGCGACAGTTGTTATTGACGAATTATTAACGGCACCACTTAGGTCTTGCTTCAAGATACGGCCTTTTTTACCGCTCCCTGCAATGCTCGATAGATCAATATTTTGTTCACGCGCAATTCTACGAACAGCAGGACTGGCAAGAACTTTTCCAGGAATTGAAACGGGGGGCTCAAATGCCCCATCAGGAAACTTAGTATTACTATCAATCTTGCTGACAGGCGCAGGCACACTGTTTATCGTTTTATGTGTTTCTGTAGCGACCGGAGCAGCGCCAACCTCGAACGAGTCAGTTATAAGTGCGAATAACGGCGCGTGAACTTTCGCGATTTCACCTTCCTTGTGGTATTGCTTGCCAATGCTACCCGCTGTTTTCGCAGGAATTTCAACGACAGCCTTATCAGTCATAACTTCAACGATAGGTTGGTCTTCTTCAACAGCGTCACCTTCGGCGACTAGCCATTTAACGATCTCGCATTCAACGATACCCTCGCCTATATCGGGCAGGATAAAATCTTCACTCACCCCATTACCGCCCGCAGACACTTGTTGCTGTTTATTTTCTTCTGTTACAGGTTGAGTTTGTTCAGCAACCTCATTGCTTGTGTCTTCACTCATCGCGAACAATGGTGCGTGAACCTTAGCGATCTCACCCACTTTATAATAAAGCTTCTTAACTACGCCTGAATGCATGGCAGGGATCTGTACCGTTGCTTTATCAGTCATGACCTCTGCTACTGGCTGGTCTTCCTCAATGAAGTCACCTTCGCTCACCAACCATTCCAGCAATTCACACTCAACGATCCCCTCACCGATGTCAGGTAAAATAAAATCTTTACTCATTGCATTCGCCTCAGTAGTTCATTGTGCGCATAATGGCTTCGTAGGTTTTCAAGTGATCAGGCATATATTCCTTCTCATGGGCAAGCGGGTATGGTGTATCAAGACCACAAACCCTTGCAATCGGCGCTTCCAAATACAAGAAACACTTATCTTGAATTGTCGCGGCGACTTCACTAGCAAACCCGCCGGTTTGTGGAGCTTCATGATTGATCAGTAACCGGCCCGTTTTCATCACTGAAGCTGCAATGGTTTCAACGTCCCACGGGAGAATACTGCGCAAATCAATAACTTCACAGCTGACGCCGTCTTCTCGCGCCATCCCAGCAGCTTTCTCAATAACTTCCATCTGTGCGCCCCATGCTAAAAGAGTAATATCATTACCTTCTTCAACAACATCAGCTTTGCCCAATGGCAGTGTGTAATCTTCTTCGGGAACATCACTCACGGAAGCACGATACAAGCGCTTTGGCTCCATAAATAAGACCGGGTTATCATCGCGAATTGACGCCAGTAAAAGCCCCTTCGCTTGATATGGGTTCCGCGGTACAACAATTTTCATGCCCGGTGTATGCGCAAAATAGGCTTCCGGTGATTGTGAATGATACAAACCGCCAGCAATACCGCCGCCATAAGGGGTACGAATCGTTAACGAACCGCAGGTAAATTGGCCACCAGAACGGTAGCGGAACTTAGCTGTTTCATTAACAATTTGATCGAATGCTGGGAAAATATAGTCAGCGAATTGAATTTCAGCGATCGGATATGAACCCTGTGATGCTAACCCGTTAGCAAATCCAATGATCCCCTGCTCTGTTAATGGAGAGTTAAAGCAGCGCTGTTTACCAAATTTTTCTTGCAGATTACTTGTCGCTCTGAAAACGCCACCAAAGTGTCCAACGTCTTCACCAAAAACTACTACCTTCTCATTCCGTTCCATTTCCAAAATAAGGGCATTGTTGATGGCTTGCAAAAGATTCATTTTAGCCATTATTCAAACTCCTTTGCTGTTTTTGGATATGCATCTGGGTACTTCCGAATATGTGATTTTAGTGAATCTAATTGTTCTTTCAGATGCCACGGCACTTGGTCATAAACATCATTCACCATGTCGTCCAATGGGCATATGTCTACCTTTTCCGCTACTTTTACTGCGGCGAGGATTTCTTGTCGGGTTTCGGTCAAAAATGCGTCATGGGCTTTTTCATCATGCCAACCATTATCAATCACCCATTGCTTAAAGCGGTGAATTGGGTCCTTATCTCGCCATTTCGCTTCTTCTTCTTTCGAGCGGTAGCCGGTTGGATCGTCTGACGTGCTATGCGCTGCAAGTCGATAGGTCATAGCTTCGATTAGCACTGGACAGTTTTCGGCCAGCGCAATTTCACGTGCTTTTTCTGTCGCCGCGTATACTGCCAGAACATCATTGCCATCCACTCTTATCGTTTTGATACCATACCCAATGCCGCGTGATGCAATCCCATCACCGGCAAATTGTTCTTCTGCTGGGGTGGAAATCGCATACCCATTATTACGACAGAAAAATATGACTGGACAATTTAATACTGCGGCCATGTTCAAACCTGCATGAAAATCGCCCTCGGATGCCGCGCCTTCGCCAAAATAACAAATCGTAATTGCGTCATTACCCGCAAGACGTTGGCCGTATGCATATCCTGATGCTTGCGGGATCTGGGTACCTAATGGCGAAGAAATCGTCATAAAATTAAGCGCCTTATCACCATAATGGATAGGCATTTGACGACCTTTATTAGGGTCCAAACGATTACTAAACATTTGGTTCATGAATTGTTCGGTACGGTAGCCCCGATACGCTAGCGCCGCTTGCTCACGATACTGCGACATAATCATGTCTTGATCAGCAAGTGCAGCCGCACTGGCAGTCGTTGCAGCCTCTTCCCCTGTGCAAGCAAGATAAAAACTAATCCGACCTTGACGTTGCGCAGCAATCATTCGCTCATCTAGTAGTCGAATGTATTCCATTGTGCGCAATATTTTTACTGCTTTATCTTTTTCTATTTTAGGCGCTTCAGCCTTACTTATAACGCTACCTTGTTCATCCAAAATCTGTAGCATTGGAATATCAACGATGCCATTTGCGATGACGTTAAGCGTTTGAGTGGACGCCACGTTGGATAAATGGTTACGGTCGTTCATGGAAACTCCGCTGTATTTTTAGGTGTAGGGATAATGGAAGAATAGTACGCGAATCACCGAATGTCGGTGTTGCTTTTTACGTAACCTTCTCTGGATTCAACAATAATTATGTTTCTGAATTGTTAACAAAATCGGGATGATTATCCTACAAATTCAAAGTTGTGAAGATGCATTCTCATTTTGTCCGGATTTATGAAAAATTTAATTTCGTTCAGAGCAAAATTCATCAAATAAAACGTTGTATCAGTTGATAATTTATTACCTAAATTACATTACATATGTGAAATATTTGTGCTAGAACTATGTAATCGCCATTTTTTTGGCGTTTTCTTGAGTGAAAGTCTACATCGCTCAAAAAATAACAATAATCAACTCAATCCAGGGACATATTCCCATATCAGGAAGACGGAGGTTAACCTGTGAACCATAAAGTGACATTAGCTGTCTCAGCAGCGTTGATGTCGATGTCAGTTCATTCAGCGACAGAATTAGCGAATGCTAGTCAAGCTGGCTTCAACATCGACAGAAGCGCATTGAAAGCAGCCAGTCCCAAATCAATTAATAAGGGTGTTAGCTATACCAATTTTAATTTTGAAGAAAAATTTAAAATTGAAAAAGGGTTAGAGAACAAGCCTTACACCTATATCGTTCATTTTAACAATGCCCCAGTGGCGCTCTATGACGGTGGTGTAGAGGGATTAGAAGCGACCAGCCCAGGGGCATCTTTTGAACTTAAAGGTGTCAAATCAAACTCTTCAAAGTTGGATGTAAATTCACCAGAAGTCGTTGCGTATTCATCCTTTCTTGAACGAAACCAGAATGAAACCCTTGACGCCGTTACCGAGTTAGCAAGTAACGCTAAGCTGTTAGCACGTTATAAGTATGCGCTCAACGCTGCAGCGATAAGCTTAACTCCTTCAGAGGCAGAACAGGTAGCGAAATTACCGGGTGTAAAGTTTGTTGAAAGAGATCAACTTTTCACATTAGACACTGATACTGGACCTGGATTAATTGGCGCACCCGCTGTTTGGGATGGTAGCGCTCCTGATAATGGTGTGGGCGTAGCTGGTGAAGGCGTAGTAGTAGGTATAATCGATAGCGGTATTAATACTGATCACGATAGCTTTGCAGACATTTCTGGCGACGGCTATGACCATGAAAACCCGCTTGGTGAGGGGGTCTATTTGGGTGATTGTGCAGGCGATTTTGCGAGCCTCTGCAATGACAAACTAATTGGTGTGTACAGTTATCCAGTTATTACAGATAACTATGATGACACATCCGTTTTCCCACCTAACCTTCCAAAGAACGGTGAAGACTATGGCGGTCACGGTACTCACGTTGCCAGTACTGCTGCAGGAAACATCTTGTATGACGTCCCTGAGTCAACACCAGAGTTTGGTGCAGTGGAAAGTTCTGGCGTTCCAACTGGATTCGTCTTCGACCGAATTTCAGGTGTAGCTCCTCGAGCAAATATCATTTCATACCAAGTTTGTTTTGGTGGTAGAAGCCAAGCAGGAGATACTTATGGAGATTGCCCTGGTGCCGCAATTGCTGCTGGTATTGAATCGGCAATAGCTGATGGTGTAGATGTAATTAACTACTCTATAAGTGGCGGTGGTTTCTCATGGGGAAGTTCCACAGAGTTAGCTTACCTCTCAGCGCGAAATGCCGGTATTTTTGTTGCAACTTCTGCCGGTAACGGTGGCCCTGGTGCGTCAACCACTCCGAAGCATGCACCCTGGTACACTGCGGTTGCAGCTGCTGAGCATGGTCGATCAGTAGAGTATGCAAAATCTATTGGTACGTTCACTGGCGGTGATTCTGACCTTGCAGACATCGACGGAGTGAGTAATTCTGGTGGCATAACGGCGTCTATCGTATACGCTGGCGACTATGAAAATCCGAATTCGGATGACGACCCAGCGCAATGTCTTGAGCCATTCCCAGCTGGAACATTTAGCGGCGAAATCGTAGTTTGTGACCGTGGCTCAATCGCTCGAGTACAAAAAGCTGTTAATGTAGCCGATGGTGGCGCTGGTGGTTATGTTCTAGCCAATTTACAAGGCGGTGCAACCTCGCTTAACAGTGATGCGTATGTCATCCCAGGTATTCATATCAGTGCTGACGATGGTGATGCTTTAAAAGCTTGGTTGGCATCGGGCGAAGGTCATACTGCAACAATTGCTGCATCCAGCGGCGAGTTAGTGATAGACCCAAGTAGAGTTGATGTATTAGCTGGTTTCTCTTCAAAGGGACCTAGTACAACGATTTCAACACTTACTCCTACCATTACTGGTCCTGGCGTAAATATTTACGCGGCGTACGCCGATCAGCAATTTGGTCATGATGGACATGAACCTGCGGCCGGTGACTTTGATTACCTTTCAGGTACATCGATGAGCTCTCCTCACGTAGCGGGTGCAGCAGCACTAGTTAAAAGTGCTAAGCCTAATTGGTCACCTGATAATATCCGTTCAGCCTTAGCAATGACTGCCACACCGACTGTGATAAAAGAAGATGGTGTTACTCCTGGTGATTGGTTCGACATGGGTTCAGGTAGAGTTCAAGTTGATTTAGCGGTCCAAGCTGGATTAGTCATGGACGAAACCGCTCAAAACTACGTTAATGCTAATCCTAACGCTGGTGGTGAGCCTAGATCACTTAATATTCCAAGTGTTACCGATACCAACTGCGTTGGCGTATGTACATGGACTCGTACCGTTACAGCAACAAAAGATGGCAACTGGACGGCTGCTGGTGGTGCGATTTCTGATGGCGTTGTGGTTTCAGTCAGCCCTGAAACGTTCACGCTAGCTGCTGGTGAAAGCCAAGAGCTTGAAATTACTGTTGACGTATTCAACGCTGAAAGCGATGTATGGTCTTTCGGTATCGTTAACTTAACGTCAGACAGTTCACCTGATCTGCACTTACCAGTATCAGTAGTTGCGTCTTTGGGTAATATCCCTGATACGCTAGAGATGGAAGCAAAACGTAACCAAGATTCTTTCCTAGTAACTGATTTGCTATCTGTTGAAATCACTGATTTCACTGCCACCTCATTTGGTTTGACCAAAGCTACTGTAGTGGAAGGCAGTGTTGCGCAGGATAGTAATAACTCGTCTATCTTGGATGACCTTGAAGACGGCTTGTTCATTACCACTGTTGACGTGCCTGAAGGTGCCAAACGTTTGTTTGCCAGTACTTCAGATTCGACTTCACCAGACCTCGACTTGTTCGTAGTTATCGACCGCAACGCGGACGGTATTCCTACGGGTGATGAAGTTGTTGGTGTAAGTGCGACAGCAAGTGCAGATGAATTGGTTGACTTGATGGAACCAGAAGCTGGTTTCTATTGGTTGATTGTTCAAAACTGGGCTGCTTCAAGCGAAGATGCTGAAGATACTTTCAACCTGAACTATGCGATGGTTGACGGTGAAGTTGGCGACAACCTAATGGTTGATGGACCAAGCACTGTGCCTGGTTTAACGCCATTCGAAATGCGATTGACGTGGGATCTAGCCGATGGTGCTGAAGGCGATATGTACTTCGGTGCAATTGAACTGGGTACATCTGCAGACAACGCAGGTAACCTAGGTCTAATCGGTGTTGATCTCTATCGTGGTCAAGATGATGTGTACGTTATCAGTTCACAAGAAGACCGCGCAGAACCAGGTGACACCGTACCGTTTACTGTTGCAGTAGCGCCTAACTTCACACCAGAAGATCGCGATTATCAGGTATCAGTAACTCTTCCTGAAGGTGTTAGCCTGGTTGACGGCAGTACCTCTGCAGTAGTCGATGGTGATACCCTAACGTGGATGGTTTCACAACCTTCATTGTTTGGTCAGGAACCGACTTACCGTATAACTACGAATGACAGTGATGCAATGTGTGCCAGCCCATTTGGCGGTTACCTTGACTTAGCCGCTCTAGGTATTAACTTAGATCCGTCGATCGATGGAAACGCACAGTTCCCAACCTACTCGCTTGGCTTTAACTATCTTGGTTCGCCAATGACTGGATTTGGTGTATCTGACGATGGCTTTATTACATTGGATAGCAATCCTGGTGCAAACCCGTTTGTAAACCAATTATTGCCTGATTCAGAAGCGCCGAATGGTGTGATGGCTCCACTTTGGAGAAACATGCAATTCAATCTAGCTGCTGACTCTGGTTTAACCGTGGCGTCTAACTCTTCATTTATTATTGTTGAGTGGGACAACATGGAAACTCGCTGGACATCTGGTGGTGTTCCAGTTGGCGATAAAGCTGACTTCCAAGTTGTTATTACCCGCGCTGGTGGTGGTGGCCAAATCCCTGATATTACTTATGTTTATACAGATGTAGTACACGGTTTTGGTGACATCATTCCTACTACTGTAGGTTATGAAAGCACTACTGGTACTTCAGGTGGCACAGGCCTCTACTCTCCATATGACTTTGATTCATCGAAGCGTATCGGCAGCATAGTGGCAAGTGTTCAAGACGAATTTGCCGTATGTATGTGGTTAGAAGATGTTCCAGATGACCCTACTATGCTCTCGTTTGAAGTCGCTGTTGACGCAGATAATGCAGGTGGACCTATCCAGATGATGGCTATGTCTCAAGTATTCAAAGGTGGTACTGAAGAAGCATTCCCAGGTACAACATCTGTGGCGACTGAACTGTTCGATGATATTCAGGTAGAAGGTCCTCCTGTTGCACTTATCGATGGTATGGTTGTTGCCGACCTTTCAGTAGTTGAGCTTACTGAGCTGGATCTACCTGGAACTGTAACTGAGCCAAATGGTGATGAAGTAGAGATCTTGTGGAAGCAAGTATCTGGCCCTGCTGCTGTGATTGCTGGTAATGGTTTAGCAGAAGCTATCCTTATGGCTCCAGAAGTTACCGAAGACTCAATGGTAGTACTTGAAATGACTGCCACTGATTCTAATGGTAACTCCGTGACAGCAACTGCAAACGTTATGGTTATGAATAACCTACCGCCTGAAATTGCTGTAAGTGCTCCTACATCTGTTGTTGAAGGCGATACTATCCGTGTGACGGTATCTACTACAGACAACGAAGGTGACGCGGTTACAGTAACCATTAATGGTGTTGAAGGAACGACATACACTACTGTTGCCCCAGCGACCAACTCTGATACCTCAGTATCGTTCGAAGTAGTTGCAACAGATGGTCTAAATACAACAACTGAAGTGGTTTCTGTTCAAGTACGTAATAAGAAAGCTGGTAGCATGGGTTGGATTGCCCTACTCCTTGTGCCAGTCGTTTGGTTACGTAGAAGAAAGACGACTCACTAATCACTTACGTGATTAATTAGGAAGGGGCCACAGATTGTGGCCCTTTTTTTATGACCGGCATTAAAACCCCTATTTCCCTGGATTTTTGCATTAATGAGCCCTACATATTATTGAGGGCACGAGAGATTAGTCATACTCTAAAGTAAGTCTTTCTTACTCCGTGATTCATCAAAACAGTCATAACATTATTTGTAGAAAAGTATGAGGCAGATTTTTAAGGGGTTCTGGTAAATTTATTTACCCGAATCGTTTGAGCTATTGTCGTTAAACATTCATGTGGCGTTTAAAGATATCTTCATTTGAAATCGATGTTCTTTGGCAATTCACCTTCCACTGCAGAAACAGGAGTGGCATTATAAACGTATCAAAATCTATACGCAGGTATACCTTTGGGCATTTAACCCTGACGAACGAGGAGCTTTAATAAGTATTGAATTAAGGGGATGCTCATGTTGAAAATAGCTAAAACCGTTCTATCAAGCGCATTAATTGGTGTGTTATTCAGTGCAGCTGCTAATGCAAGCTCAGGCTCCATCGACACAAATACGTGCCAAGTTGGGAATCCAAGTGCCAATCTTGCTGTACAGAAAAAAGCAAGGGGGATCGCCAACGAAGTAAAATCCTCAATCGTGAAATCCAATCGCTATTGTTTATCTGCGCAACACGCAAATTCACAGATTGAGAACGGCACCCTCTTCGTTAAACGGTTGCCACAAACAACAGTGGTTGGGTCTGATCTTATTGGAAACTCCGCGGTCGGCCAGTGATTTTATTTCGCTAGAAGTATTAAGAAAAAAGGTTCCTTCGGAACCTTTTTTTGTTTTTCTATCACTGTCTTTATTACTTCTTGGTAATTAACCAAAGCGCGTGGATCACTCCGGGTATGTACCCCAGGATACACAATAAGATATTAATCAAAAAGTCCTTGCCTAGACCGTGCTTGATCAAAACAGCTACAAACGGTAGTAAAAGACACAAAATTATCATCACTAATTGATTCATTCGATTTCCTCGTTATAGTTTTTTACATTCCCAAATTGTAGTTTCATCCAAGCCTGAACATTTGTACATAAATTTTATCAAACGCCATTTTTTATGCCGCTAAAAATTGTTATGTCAGTTAATCAATCGTACTACTAGGATTTCGCAACTTTCAATTGTTGCTTATCACCTTCAGATAAAAACGCAGCCTCTAAGGCATTGAGTTGAATACGATCCAAGTCTTCTTGACTCAGGCCAATCGTTTCTTTAGCAACTTTATATTCATTAGCTAAATCAATCGCAGAAACGCCAGGATCATCAGTGTTGATAGTGACTAACAAACCATGCTCAAAGAATGTTTTCATTGGATGGTTAGCAATATCAACGTATGTGGAGGTTTGATAATTAGAGGTTGGGCAAGATTCAATCGCGATGCACTTGTTGGCTAGTTCGGCCATTAATTGCTCATCTTTAATGGCGGCAACGCCATGTCCGATGCGTTCAGCGCCCAACAAATCTATGGCGCGGCGAATACTGCTGGGTCCGTCAGCCTCACCGGCATGAACGGTAATCCGCCAATCAGCTTTACGTGCTGCAGCAAAGTGTTGCTCAAATAACTCTGCCGGATAACCTAACTCATCACCGGCCAAATCGAGTGCTGTGACATGCTGTTTATGGGCTAATAAACCATCTAATTCATACTGACACTTTTCCTGCCCGAAGGTGCGACTTAGGATGCCTATAAGATTTGCTTTCACTCCTGTTGCTTTAACACCATCTTGCACACCTTGTATAACCGCCTCAGTCACAGCGCCTGGAGACAGATTATGGTTCATGCCCATATAGTAGGGAGAGAATCGCAGTTCGACGTAATCTAAGCCTTCTTGTTGTGCATCTAACATATTTTCAAAAGCAACACGATAACATGCGTCTACATCAGCAAGTACCGAAACACCATAATCAAGTTTTTGCAAAAAGGCTAACAAATCGCTTGTCTTGTCCAATATTTGGACGTGTGGAATAAGCGCTTCAATCGATTGTGCTGGCAGAGTAACACCGTGTTGAAGCCCCAAATCCAAGATAGTGTCTGGGCGAATATTCCCGTCCAGATGGCGGTGCAAATCGATTACGGGTAAAGACGGGTTGAACATAGGGATCCTTTTAATTGCTATTAGAACTCTAAACTACCAGACGATTAAGTAAATTGCATGCTTTGGAAAATGACCTTTTTCACGTAAAATGCCGGCTTTGAAAAAAACGCAAAGTACTATGAGTAAAACCGACACACTATTTTCGCAACCACTTAATAAGGTCGAAGATTTTAGTTTTGATGACCAAGTGGCTGATGTATTTCCGGATATGATTTCCCGTTCGGTGCCTGGTTACGATAATATTTTGCGCATCATTGAACAATTAAGTGAGCGTTTTGCTAAACCTAACTCACGCATTTACGATTTAGGTTGTTCACTTGGCGCTGCTAGTCTCGCTGCAGCACACGGTAGTCGCCACCAAAATGAAATCTATGCAATAGACAACTCTGCTGCCATGCTACAGCGTTGTCAACGCTACATAAGACAATTTTCACATGCGGCGCATATCAGTCTATTTGAAAATGACATAACGGAAATTGAGATTTCCAATGCGTGTATGGTGATCATGAACTTCACCCTACAATTCGTGCCATTAGCCAAGCGGGACGAACTGATCAAGCGGATATATGCTGGGCTCGAGTGTGGCGGTATTTTAGTACTTAGCGAAAAGATTAAGCATCCTCAACCTGATGCTGATGCGCTCTTAATCGATCTTCACCATCAGTTTAAAAGAACCAATGGTTACAGTGAGTTAGAAATTAGCCAAAAACGCGCTGCTCTGGAAAATGTCATGCAACTCAATACGTTAGAAGAACATCAAGCGCGTTTAACCCGTGCAGGGTTTAGCGCGGTGACTGTCACACAGCAGCAATATAACTTCTGCTCTATGGTGGCAATAAAGTGATGAAAACTCCACAAGACTGGTTTAATGCGTGTTATCACGACATTATTGGTTCGTCGGTAGACGCATGGATGACTCAACTACCTGGGCAACTACAGCAATGGATTAACTCTCACCGCAGTGAAGAGGTTATAAAGCTCAGTCGGCTCATTAACCAGTTGCCCGAGATTAATCCAAGCGTAACAGACATTAAACATGAAGTAACAATTGGCCAGCACAGCGATTTAAATGAACAGGATAGAAACCGAGTTCATTCGTTATTGAAAAAATTCATGCCCTGGCGTAAAGGACCATTTAATGTTTGCGATATTCATATTGACACCGAGTGGCGTTCAGACTGGAAGTGGGATCGTGTTATTCCACATATCGCAGATTTAAACAACAAGACGGTTTTAGATGTAGGTTGTGGCAGTGGATACCACCTTTGGCGCATGTTAGGAGCCAACGCAAAGCTAGTTATTGGTATCGATCCAACACCGCTTTTTTTAGCGCAGTTTTACGCTATCAAACACTTTTACGGGGATGCGCCTATCCACATGCTGCCTCTTGGGATCGAGGAAATGCCTGTTTTAAATGGGTTTGACAGCGTATTTTCGATGGGTGTTTTGTATCATCGCCGCGATCCCATCGCATTTCTAACCGAACTCAAGAACCAACTCAAATCTGGCGGTCAACTTATTTTAGAAACCTTAATAGTCGAAGGTAATGCTGATACGGTGCTTATGCCAACTGATCGTTATGCACAAATGCGAAATGTTTGGTTTTTACCTAGTAATGAAGCACTAAAACGCTGGTTATCTCGGTTAGGTTTTATTGATATTCACGTAGTTGATACAAATCTTACTAGCCTTGATGAACAGCGTAAAACTGAGTGGATGCAAAACCAATCACTGAGTGATTTTCTTGACCCCACTGATAGCACCAAAACGATAGAAGGCTACCCTGCTCCATTACGTTCAGTGATTGTTGCCACTAAACGCTAAGCGCTCTGACCTACAGCGGCATTGGTCAATAAGGAACACTCATGTCAGTTCCAAATTACTCACCAATGCGCAGAACAATCAACATTCCCAGACTAGTTAGCTATATCAATAAAGCCAAGTTATACGAACTGTAAGCCCTGCGGAATCAAAAAGTCTAATACTGAAATAATCGTTTCGGACATACACTGGCTCTATACTCGAGACTATCTTGCCAGAAGGATCCGAGCATTTGCCTTTATTGGCACAGTAGTTGTTTATACTTATGCAATACGTTTTACAATTACTGCCAAGATTAAGGTTATGTATGGACTACAGCGGTTTTTTAGAATCAAACTTGTTGTCACATGATTACCTAGCGTTTGCACAAAAATGGTTCAACCCTCTCGGAGATGCCATTGCTATGCACTGCGATGGTGCAAGAAAACCTTTTTACGTTGGAATAAATGGTGCACAGGGATCCGGGAAATCGACGCTGGCACAATACCTAACCTTATACCTTCAACAAGGCAAAGGCCTTAACACCGTTACATTATCATTGGATGATTTTTATCTATCCAAAACAGACCGCATGGCGCTGGCGGTAAAAGTACATCCATTACTTAAAACACGAGGCGTGCCTGGTACTCACGATATTTCACTGTTAGCTAAGACACTTCAACAGCTTGGTGAGTATGGTACGGTATCAATACCTCGATTTAATAAAGCCACCGACGATCCGTTCTCTGTACTCGATTGGCCTGTGGTTAATGCACCCGTCGACGTAGTGCTATTTGAAGGTTGGTGTTGGGGGGCTGAACCGCAAGAAACGACGGCTTTAGCTTTAGCGGTAAATGAGCTTGAACACAATGAAGATGGACTTGGTGTTTGGCGCGAATATTCCAATGCAGCGTTACGCAACCATTACGTGCCTTTACAGAAGTTAATGAATTATTGGGTCATGTTAAAAGCGCCCAATTTTGACTGTGTCGTAAAATGGCGCATCGAGCAGGAAGCTAAGCTCAGAAAAATGCAAAGTGATCTAGCACAAGCTCAAGGGCTAATGAACGACGAGGAAATAGTTCGCTTTGTTAGTTATTTTGAGCGCATAACTAAGCATATATTGCAAACCCTACCGGCTAAAACAAACTGTCTTTTTGAATTAGACAATCAGCGTAACATTACTAAAGTCATGGCAGAGTATTTGTAATGATCACGCCATATCTGATATTCACCGATTTGGATGGAACCTTGCTTGACCATTACTCTTATGAGAGTGAGTCGGCTCTCCCTATGCTACAAGTACTAAAAGCACGTGATATTCCTGTAATAATCAATACCAGTAAAACTTTTTTCGAGGTCATTGATATCGCGGAACAGTTGGCATTAAATGCGCCGCTTATCACGGAAAATGGCGCCGCTTGCTATTTTCCTAATGCTATTGCTGAAGAACTCAATTCCTCCCAGCTAGAGCATTCGCCTCATCAGGGTTTTATGCGCAAAGTGTTTACCCACCCACACCAGCATTGGGTTGGTTTGTTAAATCGCGTGGCTGGAAATTATAAAGGGTGTTTCAAAAGCTTTAGCACGCTTGGTATTAATGGTATTCAAGAGCTAACAGGCTTAACACGTAAAAACGCAAGTAAAGCTGCGCAACGAGAATTTGGTGAACCGGTAGCATGGTTAGGTAACGATGAGCAGAAACACCGATTCATCAAACAGCTTGAATCAATGGGAGCAAGTCCGGTAGAGGGCGGCCGATTTATCCATATTTGCGGCGATTGCAATAAGGGGATGGCAATGCAATGGCTAACAAAGCTATATGCTGACCATCTTGACTCTGAACCAACCACAGTCGCATTAGGCGATGGAAAGAACGATATTGCTATGCTCGAAAAAGCTGATATTGCCGTTCGAGTCCTTTCTCCCGTGCACACGCCCCCTGCACTAACCCGATCAGATCGGGTTTACACCACACAAGCGTTTGGCCCTGCAGGTTGGGCTGAAGCACTTAGTAAACTTTTAACGCTCGACTAATTCTGGAGTACCTATGGCTGACTTTTATCAAAACGGTATCGTAACAACATTGCATAACTTGTCTGAGCGTCCAGTAGAAGCGCTTGAAGCTGAACTTATGGAGTTCGGTAAAAAGCGTCCAATGGCACTTATCTTACCCTCACTCTTTTCAGAGCTCGAAGGAGATGCTTTACCGACCATTGTGGATCACTTATGTGAAGTGCCTTACTTGAATGAAATCGTGATTGGGCTGGATCGGGCCAGCCAATCTCAATATGAACACGCGCTTAAGTTTTTTGGTAAGTTGCCACAGCATCACCGTATCCTTTGGAATGATGGTCCGCGCTTGAAAGCGCTCGATGAAGAACTGCAGGCGCTATCCCTAGCGCCCAAGGAAATGGGCAAAGGTCGCAATGTCTGGTATTGCATGGGCTATATTCTCGCTTCAGGTAAATCTGAAAGTGTCGCGTTGCATGATTGCGATATATTGACTTATGACAGAGCCCTACTCGCTCGGTTAATTTATCCGGTCGCCAATCCGCAATTTAACTACGAATTCTGTAAAGGCTACTATGCCCGTGTCGCGAACGGCAAAATCAATGGCCGCGTCTCTCGTTTGTTAGTAACGCCGTTGATCCGAGCCTTGCAGAGAACCTGTGGTTACAATGAATATCTACAATTCATGGATAGTTTTCGCTATCCGTTAGCCGGCGAGTTCTCTTTCCGCCGCGATGTACTAAATGATATTCGCATTCCCAGTGACTGGGGTTTAGAAATTGGTGTGTTGTCTGAAATGCATCGCAATTACAATCACAACCGATTGTGTCAGGCTGATATCGCGAGAGTTTATGATCATAAGCATCAAGATCTTAGTTTAAACAACGATGCCGGTGGATTATCCAAAATGTCCATCGATATCACTAAAGCCTTATTCAGAAAGCTGGCTACTCAAGGGCATACGTTTAGTACTGAAATGTTCCGTTCAATCAAAGCGACCTATTTTAGAATTGCCCTCGATTTTATAGAAACTTATCACAATGATGCAGTAATGAATGGACTTAAACTGGATATCCACAATGAAGAAAAAGCGGTGGAGATGTTTGCCCAAAACATTATGAAAGCGGGCCAAAGCTTTCTTGAAAATCCAATGGAAACACCGTTTATTCCAAGTTGGAACCGCGTAAATAGTGCGATGCCTGATGTGTTCCCACGCCTGAAAGAAGCCGTAGAACTCGACGCAAAAGAATTTGGAGCCTAGTCATGACTGACGCAATCGCGGTTTTAAAAGACAAAGTTGTACATCATCTCGCGTGTATCTACGACCAAGTTGACGCGGTTTCTGACTACGCAGCATTAGCGGACCAGTTGATTGCAACAATGGGAATAACGACTGTCGAGCCACCGTATCTACCAGAGGCCCATCGCAACCTCTGGAATGAGCAAGACATAATGATGATCACCTACGGCGATAGTATTATTGAAGAAGGTGCTCAACCGCTTAAAACGCTGCACAAATTTCTGCAGCGATATTGTGTTAATAGCATAAATAAAGTGCATATATTACCGTTTTATCCGTACAGTTCAGATGATGGGTTTTCGGTTATCGACTACTCTACGGTCAACCAAGCACTGGGCGATTGGCATGATATCAATGACTTGGCTGATCACTATGGCTTAATGTTTGATCTGGTCATTAACCATTGCTCTGCGCGCAGTATGTGGTTTGAAAACTTTATTAAAGGCGAAGGTGTAGGTCATGACTTTTTCTACACCGCCCAGCTAGAAGATGACCTTTCCAAAGTCGTGAGACCACGCACGTCTCCCCTGTTACGTGAGACTGAAACACCACGTGGACTCGAACATGTATGGTGCACCTTTTCGCACGATCAGGTCGACTTCGATTTTCGTAACCCTGCCGTCTTAACTACCTTTGTTGCCATTATTCGTGACTATCTGCAACAAGGAGCCACGCTTTTCCGGCTTGATGCGGTGGCGTTTTTATGGAAGCAGATTGGTACAAGCTGCATTAACTTACCGCAAACTCATGAAGTGATTCGTTTACTCAGAACATTAATTGAGAACCGTGCCCCCAACGCAATCATTATTACCGAAACCAATATCCCAAACCGAGAGAATCTGACCTATTTTGGTAACGCTAATGAAGCTCACGCAATTTATAATTTTTCCTTGCCACCACTACTTGTTAATACATTGGTAACTGGTGACTGTCGTTACTTGAAGGGATGGCTGATGACCATGCCTCCAGCACAAAATGGTACGACCTACTTTAACTTTATTGCATCGCATGATGGGATTGGATTGCGTCCAGCTGAGGGTCTGCTGACGGATTTGGAAATAGCGTCATTGGTGCAAACCATGCAAAACTTTGGTGGTCGAGTCAGTTGGCGCACATCCGATATGGGCCAACAAAAACCTTATGAAATAAACATTACCCTGTTTGATGCGCTCCAAGGTACAGTTAAAGGACCGGATCGCTACCAAATAGATCGCTTCATTTGTGCCCATGCCATCATGCTTGGTTTAGAGGGCATTCCTGGGATTTACATACACAGTCTCATCGCCACATCGAACGATTATGAAAAGGTCGAGCATACCGGCCAGAATCGCTCAATCAATCGACGCCGCTGGCAATTCAATGAACTTGAAGCATTACTGGATGATCCAAAAACCCAGCACCATAAAGTTCTAACCAGACTATCGCAACTAATTCGGATCCGGAAGGCACAACCCGCTTTTCACCCCAACGCAACCCAATTTACTTTGCAGTTAGGAGATCAAATATTTGGCTATTGGCGGCAAAGTCTTAAACGGCATCAAAGTATCTTTTGTATTTCAAATGTCTCTGATAAGCCACAAACGATTGCCCTATCAGATATTAACTTGATAGGCACGGACAATTGGATTGACCTGATCACTGGTGACTCAATTAATCTGGCAGATGTGATGTTAAACCTAGCACCCTATCAAACAGTCTGGATCAGCAATCATCAAGAGTTTGTTTAAGCAATCTGTGGCAATTCATTTTATTCAAACGATAAACGAGTAGAGCTTGCTCAGAATACGTCTATCGATTTAATGAGTGCTATCCGCTAGACTGCGCAGATACTGTAGTTTTATGAAACGTAACCAGTGCTGCACACTCATTCCTTACAATCTGAGCTTAAGCAAGTAGTTCATTTGGCTTGGCCATTACTGATCGCACAGCTTACGCAAATGCTTATGGGTGTAGCAGATACCATGATGGCCGGTCGCTATTCAGCAAATGACATGGCTGCAGTGGCTATTGGGTTTAGTATTACCACGCCAATTCTGATGTTTATCCAAGGTATCGCTTTGTCAATTCCACCGATTATTTCGCGGCTAAATGGCGCAGGTGAAACTGATAAGATCGCGAATGCCACCCAGCAAGCGATTTGGAGTGTGCTTAGCATTAGCTTATTGGTGTACGTTTTACTCGTATTTATCGAGCCATTATTAGCACTGGTACCAATGGCTGACGAACTGCGTGTTATCACCATTGAATATGTGACCTTTGTATTATGGTCTGCTCCTGCATTTGCTCTTTATCAGGGGGCGAGAAACTTTTGTGAAGGTTTAAATCAGACGCGGCCAACCATGCTAATAACGTTGCTCGGATTGATGATCAATATTCCAGCTAACTACGTGTTTATTTATGGTGGGTTTGGCCTACCTGCCATGGGCGGGGCTGGATGCGGTTTGGCAACTGCACTGGTGTTCGGGATGATGATGATCGCGACACTTCTGTACGCCAACAACAGTAGAACACTGCGTCATATTTATCTCTTCAGGCAGCTTGTTAAGCCTAATATCAGTGAAATGATAGCGTGCATTAAAATTGGCTTACCGATCGCAATGACAATCCTGTTTGAAGTTACGTTATTCTCAGTTGTCGCGTTACTACTTGCTCCTTTCGGGGCCATAACGGTGGCAGCCCATCAAATCGCACTCAACTTTTCCTCATTGATGTTTATGTTTCCGCTGAGCATCGGCATGGCAGTATCAATTCGCATCGCTTATTTAATTGGGCATAGACAGCCCAATAACGCGCGATTGGCGTTAAAGTCGGCATTAATACTCGGCCTGACCATCGCTATCTTCACAGCATCATTAACCGTGCTGTTACGCTACTTCATTCCTACACTGTATACGCAAGAACTGAGCGTTATCAATTACGCAGCACCGCTACTTTTACTTGCTGCGTTATTTCAGTTTTCCGATGCGATCCAAGCGATATCGGCTAACGCACTACGCGGTTACAAAGATACGACAGCTATGTTTTTGATCACATTTACCGCTTATTGGTTGATCGGGTTGCCTATGGGACTGGTACTGGCATTAACTGATTGGATTGTTGAACCACTCCAAGCGCGAGGCTTTTGGATGGGATTTATTATCGGCTTAAGTTGCGCTGCGATTATGCTAGGTTATCGAGTATCGATTATTCAGCGCCGGATCCAGCAGCAACTTTAGTTGATGTTTTTACCGCATCATTAAGTGCTTTTAATTCGTCCTCAGTCAGATATCGCCATTGCCCGGGAGCCAATCCTTTCAAACTAATGTGCATAATACGCTTACGGATCAAGCGTTTTACTTCATAACCAAGATACTCGCACATACGCCGGATTTGTCGATTCAACCCTTGCGTAAGCACTATTTCAAAACCATTTTGACTCACTGCTTTAACTTCGCACGGATTAGTGATGGTATTTAAAATGGGTACACCACTCGCCATTCTCGCGATAAATCTTGGATTGACCGGTTTGTTTACCGTTACCCGATAAACTTTGTCATGGGCATTTTCGGCGCGCAAAATTTTATTTACGATATCACCGTCACTGGTGAGTAAAATCAAACCTTCAGACGGTTTATCCAATCGACCGATAGGGAAGATCCGCGTTTTCTTGTAACCGATGGCATCGATAATATTTCCTTTGACCTTTCGCTCGGTGGTACAAATAACGCCGACGGGCTTGTGATAAGCAATATAAACGCGGTCACTTTTATCTTGCTTCACCGCACCTATCGGTTTGCCATCGACACAGACACGATCGCCAACAGTCACCTTGGTGCCAAGCTCAGGTACCTTGCCATTAATTGTTACTCGCCCAGCGGCGATCAAGGCGTCTGCTTCGCGGCGCGAGCAAAACCCTGAATCACTGATGAATTTATTTAGACGTTTAGGCTGCAAAACTTAGCCGATGTAAAGAAAAATCACGGGCATTTTGCGTGAGGCAGCGGTTAAGGTCAATGGATTGCGTCTAAAACCATGCAGGCAATACAGAGGCGTGTTACGCTAATTAGGTATATAAGCGAATAAAGCCCGTCTTATATTGTAAGAGTTCCATTACTTTTTAAGCGCGCCTACAGGAGCCTATGTTTTCTCTCGACACCTTTATCAGCGTCTTTTTGGCGGCATTTTTTTCCATCGTTGCAGGCTTTTACCTATGCAGTATTGCCTTACGTAAACGCCAATTTAAGCAATCTGCGCTAGTCGATATGGGCACGCGTTATTCACTGCACTGGTGGAATCATCTTACCTTCCGTATCTTTCGCATTAGCATATGGGGGATCTGCGTACTGCGCTTATTTTACCCCACAATCGACGACGTATTACTCCTCTTCACCACCTTCCCTAAGGTACTAAATTTATTTGGTCTCTTGTTACTGACTGGCGGCTTTACGTTAACCATTATTGCTCATCAGCAAATGAATGGTAGCTGGCGCAGCGGCCTCGATAGACAGAAGCTCACTCCATTAATTACGCACGGAGTATATGCTAGGTCAAGAAATCCCGCCTTCATTGGCGTCATGGCTGGCCAGCTTGGTTTTTTTCTAGCGTTACCCTCAATGTTCACTCTGCTTTGCCTGTGTATTGGGAGCATCGCCATTCTGATCCAAACTCATTTGGAAGAACGGCATCTGCTTTTGCAGCACGAAAATATATATCGAGATTATCAAAATCACGTACCGCGATGGTTTTGACCATTAGCTTCAGCGTCTTCTTGCTCGCGTTGCTCATCGGTTTTCCATGCATCACCAATTCGCGCAATATCTTCATCGAAACTTTCGTTTAGCTCCCACGGATAGCTTTTCTCGATAAATTTCGGATCACGCCGATGCCATACAATAGCACTTAAGAAACCAGCTACGGCGCCAAAGAAATGGTACTCGTAGGAAATTCCGGGCTCGCGCGGGAATATAGTCATAACCATCCCTCCATACATAAAGAAGGCGATCATCATTAACACCACTGAACGTTTATCGCGGCGAAATATGCTCACCGTAAATAAAAAGAAAAACAAACCATGAGTTATACCGCTTGCCCCTAGGTGCGTTGCTGAACGGGCAAAGAGCCACACACCTATGCCGGATAACAACCATATCGCAACGATTACCCGTCCGCGCGTTTTGGGATAACCATATAGCAGCATCGTCAGCAAGCAGATAAGCGGTAGTGTGTTATTAAACAAGTGCTCATAACTACCATGCACCAAAGGCGCTGTCAGGACCCCATATAGTGAATATACATTCAACGGTTGTAGTCCAAGAACACCTTGATTGAGGCTAAAAAGAACTACCGCAGAATGAATGACCCACAACAAAGCAGTCAAACCTGTTGCGGTTAAGATTGCATTTTTCATTCATACGCTCAGAAAAGATTATGTTCTTAGAGATATAATTACGAAAACGGCAGACACAAGTCGCTTGTTAGATTACCTGACGATGGCATAGAGCTTTCGGTTCTGAAATAACTTAGTGAGACTGCGTTAGCCGCTTAATTGCGTCACCTAATCCCTCAAGAGTCAGTGGATACATGCGCTGGTCCATCAAATCATTTATGATCTGTACCGACGCATAAAAATTCCAATGAGCCTGGGATTGTGGGTTGAGCCAAACACAATGGCTAAAATGCTGGGTGATCCGACTTAGCCATGCTGCACCTGGCTCTTCATTCCAATGCTCAACGCTACCACCAGGATAGGTAATTTCATAGGGACCCATGGTCGCATCACCGACGAATATGACTTTATAATCGCGCCCGTATTTATGCACAATTTCGTATACCGACAATCGTTCTTTGTCGCGTCGAGAGTTGTCTTTCCACACATCTTCGTAGATGCAATTATGAAAGTAAAAATACTCTAAATGTTTAAACTCCGTATGCACCGCTGAAAACAACTCTTCACATTGCTGGATATAAGCATCCATAGAACCGCCAATGTCAAAGAACATCAGGACTTTTACCGCGTTATGACGCTCAGGCGTCATATGAATATCCAATAATCCACCGTTTTTAGCCGTCGCGCCAATTGTCTCATTTACGTCAAGTTCTTCACCCGCTCCCGTGCGCGCGAACTTACGTAGTTTTCTCAGCGCCATTTTTAGGTTACGCGTACCCAATTCAGTATCGTTAGATAGGTTTCTAAACTCACGTTTGTCCCATACTTTTACTGCGGAGAAGTTGCGATTCCCATCCTGCCCAATACGAATACCTTCGGGGTTATAGCCATTGGCACCAAATGGCGAAGTTCCTCCGGTACCAATCCATTTATTTCCTCCTTGATGCCGCTTTTGTTGTTCCTCTAACCGTTGCTTGAGCGTCTCCATTAACTTATCCAGACCGCCCATCGCCTCTATTTTTTTCTTTTCTTCCTCACTGAAGTATCGGTTCAATGCGTTATTCAGCCAGTCATCTGGGATTTCAGTATTAAATAAATCAATACTTTCGACGCCTTTAAAGTAATCTGCAAAAGCGCGATCAAACTTATCGAACTGGCTTTCATCCTTTACCATGATCACACGCGCTAAATAATAGAAGCCTTCCATATCGGCGTATACAACATGTTGTTCTAACGCATTTATAAGGTCGAGTAACTCGCGCAGACTTACCGGTAAGCGGTATTTTTTTAACGTAAAGAAAAAATCAACTAACACTAGCGACGCGCCATAAAGACTAGTTTTTCAAATAAGTGAATATCCTGCTCATTTTTCAACAATGCCCCATACAGTGGTGGGATTGACGACTTTCCATCTTTTGTCTGCAAGGCTTCAGGTGGAATATCTTCCGCAACCAATAACTTTAACCAGTCCAAAAGCTCTGACGTTGATGGTTTCTTTTTTAAACCTGGAATTTCACGCAAATCAAAAAAGGCACGCAGCGCTTCATCAATCAGTCGCTGTTTGATATTGGGATAATGCACATCAATAATTTTGCGCATTTCATCCGCATCCGGAAATTGGATGTAATGGAAAAAACAACGGCGCAAAAATGCATCTGGTAATTCCTTTTCGTTGTTTGAAGTGATGATCACTATTGGTCGTTGCGATGCCTTGATGGTCTCTTGTGTTTCATAGACAAAAAACTCCATCTTATCTAACTCGAGCAACAAATCATTGGGAAACTCAATATCAGCCTTATCGATTTCATCAATCAACAATATAGGGCGCTGTGCAGCGGTGAACGCCTGCCATAGTTTACCCTTGACGATATAGTTGCGGATATCGTGCACGCGCTCATCGCCTAATTGTGAATCGCGTAGACGTGAAACCGCATCATATTCATATAACCCCTGCTGCGCTTTAGTAGTCGACTTAATGTGCCATTGGATAAGTTGAGTTCCGAGACTACTTGCTAATTGCTCTGCCAACATCGTTTTACCGGTACCGGGCTCACCTTTAACTAAAAGCGGCTTTTCCAAAGTAATTGCAGCATTAACTGCCAATTGTAATTCTTTACTTGCGATATATTCGTCGGTTCCGGTAAAACCCATGTAAAACCTCATTAATTGTTTGTGCTGAGAAAAATTCTATAAGTTATAGCAAAAAAGCACCTTGCTTTTTTAGCTATCATACCAATCCTGTGGTTATTATGTTACGCAAAGAATTAACGCCTTGTTCACATTGTGTCTAAAATTAGCGTTGATTTACGAATAAGTGCATCTAATGCTCAAACTAAAACCTTAATAAGCAAACGCTGTTGGGAATCAGATTGGATGTTAGGAGCGCAGCGATTGGAATACGCAAGGTCGATTCCTTCGCCATTTAACAGGCTTTACTACAAGCTCAAGAGATTAGGAAAATTATGAAAGTCTTTGAAGATAACTCGCTTGCGATAGGTAACACTCCATTGGTTAAGTTAAACCGCGTTACAGGCGGCAACGTGTACGCAAAAATCGAATCACGCAATCCAAGTTTTAGCGTGAAGTGCCGAATTGGCGCAAATATGATTTGGGATGCAGAAAAGCGTGGCGTTTTAACCAAAGACAAAGAAATTGTTGAGCCTACCAGCGGCAACACCGGGATTGCGCTTGCCTTTGTTGCTGCCTCTCGTGGCTACAAGCTTACTCTAACCATGCCTTCTAGCATGTCCCTTGAACGTCGTAAGTTACTTAAAGCATTGGGTGCAAACCTCGTACTAACCGAGGCGCCGAAGGGCATGAAAGGTGCGGTGGCTGCGGCTCAAGAGATTGTGGATTCAGATCCCAGTAAATACATTTTATTGCAGCAATTTGATAACCCTGCCAACCCTGAAATTCATGAGAAAACGACAGGGCCAGAAATTTGGAACGACACTGATGGCAAAATTGATGCTTTCGTCGCTGGCGTTGGAACAGGCGGTACCATCACAGGAGTGAGTCGCTACATTAAGAATACCCAAGGCAAAGCAATAACATCTGTTGCCGTTGAGCCTACAGATTCACCGGTCATCACTCAAGCTAAAGCCGGCCAAGAACTGACCCCAGGGCCACATAAAATCCAAGGCATCGGCGCTGGTTTTATTCCAGGTAACTTAGATTTGGACTTAGTTGACGAGGTGGAACAAGTCACTAACGAAGAATGTATGGAAATGGTCCACCGCTTGATGAAGGAAGAAGGTATTCTAGCCGGTATCTCTTCTGGCGCTGCTGTTGTGGCAGCCAAACGGTTTGCTGAACGCCCGGAAAATAAAGACAAAGTAGTGGTTGTACTGCTAGCCAGCGGTACTGAACGTTACCTCAGTAGCCCGTTATTTGCCGGTCAGTTCACCGACGCGGAAGAAGTCCAATAACGCGGCTAAATGCAGAAAAATCAATGATTTTTAAAGGAAGGCTGACACCTTCCTTTTTTTGTGTCTACAATAAGGGATAACAAGAAAAGAGATATCCCGATGAAGCTTCACAAAGCCTTAGTACCCGCTCTAATGCTTTTTACCCTTTTCGCTTGCAGCGAAGTCAAGCAAGGTGAAGGTGTTGGTAAGTACGGCATGATGGCCGACAACACACCCGAATACGCAGCTGTAATGTTTATGCACAGCATTTATCGTGATCCTTCGATTGATGCAGCATTAGCATTAAGCTCAGAGCGTATGTCGCGCCTGCTTAATAATTATCGTACCAACCGCAACGTACAACGACATGTCATCGGTTTAATGTATGACCAAGTTGAAGTCAGCCCCGAAGGCAGTGACAGTGTCGGTCGAACTGAGTTTGCTGACAGTGCCGAAGTCACGTTGTTTTTTACCGGTTTTTACAACGACGATAAGATTGATGAGTTACGGACAGTCGAACTAATCAAAGTTCGCGGTGATTGGAAAGTTGACAAGATCGAAGCAGATCCGTTCTTATAGCGGCAATTTTGTCATCATCTAACAGTTGTATGGACGATTATTACTTGTGTTTTTCTACAAAAAATGCAAATTTAACATTTAATTAACATGATGTAGGTAGGAGCATTAGATGAGCGAAGATTTTCGTATTCCCCGCAGCGCGGACAATGACTACAGTGACGAGTGGGCGGAAAAACGTCGCGCGTTTCTAAAGGAAAAAACTGGCGCCGAGCTTACCCATACGGGTCAATACTCGATCAGTACTGACACACTGCCGGGCAACATTGAGAACTTTATCGGCATCGTGCAGATGCCAGTGGGTGTAGCAGGCCCAGTTCAAATTAACGGTGAGCACGCGAACGGGCTGTTTTACGTACCGCTAGCAACAACTGAAGGTACATTGGTTGCCAGCTACAGCCGCGGTATGCGAGTTATCAATGAATGTGGCGGAGTTAAAACTACTGTTGTTGAGCAATTTATGCAACGTGCTCCGGCGTTCATTTTTGCAGATGCACGCGAAGCGCGTGAGTTTGGCCAATGGGTGTGTGACAACATGGACGGTATTTGTGCGGCAGCAGAAAGCACAACCAGTATCGGTAAATTAAAACACATACACCAATGGTCGGTAGCACGCATTCGTTATTTACGCTTCAACTACACTACCGGTGATGCTGCAGGCCAAAACATGGTAGGTAAAGCCACATTAGCCGCCTGTGAGTGGATCAAAGCGAATTATCCAGGCAAGTGCTTATATTTACTTTCGGGCAATATGGATACCGATAAGAAACATTCACATCTAAACGTTTTGCATAGCCGTGGTAAACGAGTCATTGCAGAGATTACATTAAAGAAAGAAGTCCTCGAACGTATCATGAAAGTAGATACCAAGACCCTTGCAAAAGCCTCCGTATTGGCTAATACCGGTGCGATGATGGCGGGTGCAGCTTATAATGGCCCGCACAGTGCAAATGGTATTGCCTCGCTATTCATTGCCACTGGGCAAGATGAAGCGAACGTGGTTGAATCTCATGCAGGTTTGCTGTCGCATGAGCTACTGGATAACGGTGACTTCTACATGGCAGTTACCCTCCCCTCACTGATTTGTGCTACTTATGGTGGTGGTACTGGATTACCAACTCAAAAAGAATGTCTAGAGCTTTTGGGTTGTTACGGCAAAGGCAAAGCCAACAAACTGGCTGAGATCGTTGCTGCAACAGTTTTAGCAGGTGATATATCACTGGCTTGTGCGGTAATCGCTGGTCATTGGGTATCAAGCCACGATAAGTACGGCCGTAACCGCACTTAACTAGCCATTGCGCCTTAAACACCAACGCCGACTTAGGTCGGCGTTTTTTGTGCTAAAAATATTCATTCCACTGTTTACAGTTATATCTTCTAAAGGCCTGTCTGTGTAACTTTCGGCGTTAGTTCAAAAGATTTTAATACGCTAACAGCCCGGATCACAATATGGAAACGTATCATGCCAGGCGTTATTGATCCTTAGGCACAAAAACCGGCTCTGCAATAGTTTCATAGGAGCTCGGTTTATCAATCGCTTGTGCAATCAGGCTTTGAGGTAACAAAGGTTGCTCGAGTAAAGCTGCAAAATATTCAACATCGGAAAACGTAGGGTCTAACCATGGCAGCAATGTTTCCACTGATTGTGGCAACATCAGTGGACTGGCTTTTTGGTGATAATGAGCGATTTTAGGGTGCGCAGGTGTGGTAATAATAGAGAAACTGACTTGGCCCTGAGGCCACTTACGATAAAGACCACCTAATACAATACAATGCCCTGCTTCTGCTCTAAAGTCAGTATATTGAACACCTTCAGCAGTCTTTTGACTTTCACCAAACCCCGTCACCATGACTAAACAGCGTTGCTGTCGAAAAGAATGATAGCCTGCACTTCCTTTGACATTCAGCTTATCTGAACGAGTATTAAACGATGTATACCGGCTTGGTTTAAAACTGGAGCTACCATCTTCATTACGCACTTTATCAAGCAGCAACCACCAGGTTGCAGAGCACCACCTGGGTTGAATTTGATCTTGCAGTAGTATCCACACGTTTTGCGCAGCCCTGACAAACCGCTCAGGAGACGGATTTGGCGCAAAGGGTAACCCAAGCTGTTCGCACAAGCCACGCACGGCTTCATCGTCAGTAACATTTAAGCGACCACACATAGCATGCCTCCCAACAATAATGGTGTTAGAACAGTACAGGCAACATTTAGCCCCAGTATTTTGGGTTGAATATTAAAATCACTTAATTTATTGAGGTTAATGGCAACCGCACAGCCAAGGAGCATCGGTATTAAGCCAATAAACGCAATTATAGGAACAGCTAAAAGCAAAAGGCACAGCACTAGGCAAGCAAGGCTAAGTAAAAATTCAACAACATAGGTAATAACACAAACGGATAACGTATTGTCGATCACCCAATGATTGCGACCTATTGCGGCATCCGCAGCGCGATCAGGGAATTGATTAAGAAGCAACAAATTATTACTTAAACCAGCGATTGCCAGAGCAGCAAACAGTATGGCTAATGACTGCTCTTGCGCTATAGCCAGAAAGCTACCATATAAAACCACTAATCCAAACCCCAAGCCGGGAGCAATAAGACATAAAAGAGGATGCTGATTAATGAGTGGAGTATAAGTAAATATTAAAACGAGCCCCAAAATACCAAGGCCCGCTAAAATCAGCGATTGCGATGATGTTATCCATAAATAAAACCCGACCGCAGCGCCTACTAGCGCACAAAAAATAGCAAAATAAAGGGCTATTCGAGGACTAAACGCCTCCCGTTGCAATGTTCCACTACCGCCACTAAAGGGGGTTTTATGGGTAATGGTATCAAGCCCAGAAATATGATCACAATATTCATTGTGGGCATTGACCGCCATGTGTGCTGCCAGAGCAGCTACGCCGACTAACGCGAATCGCACCCAGTCGATAAGCTGAGCCATCGCATTAAGAAGCCCGGCCAGAAACAGCAACAAACTGACCACCAAAACCAGAAATGGCGGTCTAGATACACCAATTAATAGTTGTACCATTGCGAACGACCTTTCATTAAGGGTACAGCTGTTAGGTTTATCTTAATCGTCCTCTCCATCAGACAACAAATGTTTTGGTAGCTGTTTTGTCGGTTGCACGCCCATGCTTTTAAATTGTTCTACTTGACGTAATAAGTTCCCCTTGCCGCTACTTAACTTATTAAATGCCGCATCATAGGTCTTACTGGTTGTTTCCAATGACTTACCTAATTTTTCCATATCATTGATAAAGCCACTGAATTTGTCGTACAACTTTGCCGCCCGTTCGGCAATTGCTTGTGCATTTTGGTTTTGATATTCGTATTGCCAAATATTATTGATAGTGCGTAGTGCGACTAACAAATTAGTTGGGCTAACCAGCATGATATTATTCGCAAGCGCATAACTGACGATCTCAGGGTCGCTATCTACAGCCAATAAGAATGCCGGTTCAATCGGAATGAACATCAGTACGTAATCGAGAGTTTTCACCCCCTTTAAATTTTGATAATCCTTTTTACCTAAACCCTTAATGTGCGCGCGCAATGAATTAACATGCTGCTTCAGAAAATCTTTACGGTGCTGCTCATCATCCGCGTTATGGTAGGCCTCATAGGCTACCAACGAAACTTTGGAATCGATAATAATGTCTTTTTCATTGGGAAGATGAACAATAACATCAGGTTGTCTGGCGCGCCCCTCTTCCGTCATAAGCGAAGTTTGTGTATCAAACTCAGAACCTTCACGCAGGCCACTTTGCTCCAGAATTTTTTCCAGGACGACTTCCCCCCAGTTGCCTTGTTGTTTGTTATCTCCCTTTAAGGCGCTGGTTAAAGCATTGGCTTCTGCGGTAATGCGCTGATTAAGCTCTTTTAAGCTTAGTATTTCAGTTTTCAAAGAAGCTCGCTCTTGCCCCTCTTTTATATACGCATCTGAAACTTGTTTTTTAAACCCTTCAATTTGTTCTTTTAAGGGTGCCAAAAGGCCATCGAGACCGCTTTTATTTACCTTTGCAAAACTTTCGCTTTTTTGTTCAAAAATACGATTTGCCAGATTTTCAAACTGAGTTTGCATGCGCGCTTCAGCCTGCTGCAATAATTCTAGTTTTTCTGCAGCAGCTTGCTCGTTAGCCAGCAAAGTCGCTATTCTCGACTCATAGTGCGCCTTTTGTTGCGCTTGCTGTTCGCGGACATCATCCAACGTTCTGATCAATTTTTGATATTCAACTTCAACTTTTTCGTAACCCGCACAACGCTGGGTGAGTTGGATCACTTGGTGCTCAAAATTGTTCGCCGCTTGACGGATATTGTTCAGATCCTCAAGCTGTTCTTCCCGTTGTGTCAGTTGATCCTGTAAGCGTTCTAATTGCCACTGTTGCTGGGCATATTTACTGCGTGATTGATATCCAAATACGATAAATCCAATAAGCAAAAGTCCGACAGCGGCAAACACAAGTCCGGCTTGCAAAAATGATATTTCGAACACAAAGTCTCCTAATAAAAAAGGCAAGCCAGCGCTTGCCTCATCCAACGATTAAGCTTTTAATTTGCTGTCCAGTTCAGCGATCTTAGCTTTCCATATTGCAGGGCCGGTTTGGTGTGCATTGTTGCCATCACTATCCACAGCGACAGTTACCGGCATATCTTCCACTTCAAATTCATAAATTGCTTCCATTCCAAGATCTTCAAATGCCACAACGCGCGCTTTTTTAATCGCTTTAGAAACCAAATAAGCAGCACCACCAACGGCCATGAGATAAACAGATTGATGCTTCGCAATGCTATCTACCGTCGCTTGACCACGTTCCGCTTTGCCGATCATGCCAAGAATACCGGTTTTCTCCAGCATCATGTCAGTGAATTTGTCCATGCGCGTGGCAGTCGTAGGCCCTGCTGGCCCTACAACTTCGTCACCGACTGCATCAACAGGGCCTACGTAATAAATAAATTTATTCGCGAGATCAACGCCTTCAGGTAAACCCTCGCCGCTCTCTAACATGGTTTGAATACGCTTATGAGCGGCATCTCGACCAGTGAGCATTTTGCCTGACAAAAGAACGGTCTCTCCCACCTTCCACTCTTTGACATCTTCTTTAGTCACAGTATCTAGATTAACACGGCGAGTATTTTCACCCACTTCCCAAGTCACTTCAGGCCATTCTTCAAGCTTGGGCGCACGCAATTCAGCAGGCCCACTGCCATCCAAGACAAAGTGCGCATGGCGAGTGGCAGCACAGTTGGGGATCATTGCAACTGGTTTAGACGCCGCATGCGTCGGTACCGACTTAATCTTAATATCCACGACTGTTGTTAGGCCGCCTAAGCCCTGCGCGCCAATGCCCAAATTATTCACTTTTTCGAAAATATCCAGACGCAACTTTTCTTCTGTTGTTTGCGCGCCACGCTCCATGAGTTCTTGGATATCAACGGGATCCATTAGGCTTTCTTTGGCTAACACTGCGGCTTTTTCTGCCGTTCCACCGATGCCTATGCCCAACATTCCTGGAGGACACCAACCGGCTCCCATGGTGGGCAGGGTTTTTACTACCCATTCCGCAATATCATCGCTAGGGTTCAACATCACCATTTTAGATTTGTTTTCTGAACCACCGCCTTTAGCCGCAATCATAATTTCAACATTTTCACCTGGTACAGTATCAATATGGACCACCGCTGGTGTGTTGTCCTTGGTGTTTTTTCGTGCACCTGCTGGATCAGAAACAATCGATGCGCGTAACGGATTATCTGGATTCAAATAAGCACGGCGTGTCCCTTCATCGACCATTTCCTGAATCGTCATGTCCGTTTTATCCCATGTAACGCCCATCCCGATCTTAACAAAACAGGTAACGATCCCGGTATCCTGACAAATAGGGCGTTTACCCTCAGCAGACATTCTTGAATTAATCAGTATTTGCGCCATTGCATCTTTTGCGGCTTGGCTTTCTTCCTTAATATAAGCCTGCTCTACCGCTTTAATGTAGTCCAATGGGTGGTAATAGGAGATAAATTGCAGGGCATCTTCAATACTATCAATCAAATCTTGCTGACGAATTACAGTCATGGTGTCCTCTGTACTCAGTGGTTAAATCACAAAATTTCATGGTGAATTAGATTAGGCAAACAGTATACTACCTTGAACGGTGGTATTGCACTAACTGCACCTAAGACTTAAGTAGAAAATGGATAAAAAAGCGTACATCATCAGCCAATTAGATATCCCCTCAGCATTCTCTGCTGAAACCCTGTTTGCCCATTTTTCCGAGCAACCATGGTCAATGCTTTTTGACAGTGCTGGTCACGCTGACGAGGATAATCGTTTTGATATTTTACTGCACTCACCAGTGAAAACGATTGTTACGACTCAAACCACGACCATAATTGCAGATACTGACGAAAACAACGAAGATGTTTCAGAAAATGATCCCATCACCATTGCACAGAATACGCACCGAGACTTTGTTGAAAATATTACGTTTAATGACCCAACGTTAGCGCAGCAATTACCCTTCTTGGTAGGGATCGCAGGTGCATTTAGCTATGATTTGGGTCGTCATTTTGAATACTTACCTACGCCTTTCGCGCATACTCTTGATTGCCCTGACATGGCACTTGGCGTATACGACCGCTCACTGATATATGATCGGTTAACCCAACGATGGTTTGAATGCCGACCAAAAAATTCCCCACCATTTCAGCTTCGTGACACTTTACCTGAATGGTCTGCATTTGAGTTGACAGAGCAATGGCGCGCAAATACCACTGAGCAGGAATACAAAAATAAGCTGGCTAGGATCCATGACTATTTAGTAGCTGGCGATTGCTATCAAGTCAATTTCGCCCAGCGATTTAGTGCCCGCTACGACGGCAGTGAATATCAAGCTTACTTGCGCTTACGCGAAGCAAACCGAGCGCCCTACTCAGTATTTATGCGCTTGCCGACTTGCTGTATCTTGAGTATTTCACCTGAACGTTTTCTTTCGGTTCAAAACAACCATGTTGAAACCAAACCAATCAAGGGTACGCGTCCACGCAGTCATGATCCTGTTGTTGATCAACGACTCGCCACTGAGTTATTAAATTCAGAAAAGGACCGAGCAGAAAATCTCATGATTGTAGATTTACTGCGCAATGACATTTCCAAACATTGTCAACCCAACTCGGTACAGGTTCCCTCCCCCTTTGCGCTTGAAAGCTACGCTGCGGTGCATCACATGGTGTCGACTGTTGTAGGTGAATTAAACCCAAGTTCTTCACCTTTTGAGTTACTACGCGATGCCTTTCCCGGAGGCTCGATTACCGGCGCACCGAAAGTACGCGCGATGCAGATCATCGATGAATTGGAAAATTCACCACGCAGTATTTATTGTGGCAGTATGGGCTATTTTGGCGCGCAGAATGACATGGATACGAGTATCTGTATTCGCACAGTGCTAGCGTGTAACGGTGAATTACATTGCTGGGCTGGTGGCGGGATTGTTTTAGACTCCGACCCAACCGCCGAGTATCAAGAGAGTCTGGACAAAGTAAATAAAATTTTACCGGTTTTACAATGACTGCCGATGAGTTTCTGACCCTGTTTCATCATACAAGACGCATAACTGCTGAAGCTGACTTTCCGTTGCGACATGCCGGCAAACCTGCTGGCGTACTGTTACCGCTAATCACCCATGAAAGTGGGCTTAACTTATTACTCACCCGCAGGGCTACTCATTTACGCCATCACCCCGGTCAGATAAGCTTTCCTGGGGGACGTCAGGAAGACGACGACACCGATGCTATCGCAGCAGCTTTGCGCGAGACACATGAGGAAATTGGTATCCCACCACAACAAGTCAACATTATTGGCCAATTGCCCGACTATAGGACGATCAGCGGTTACGTTATGCAACCAGTGATCGGGTTTGTCCCACCTGGCATCGACTTAACACTGGATGAAAACGAAGTCTGTAACGCGTTTGAAGTTCCTCTCGAGCATGTGCTAAACAAGGAAAACTATTTAATTCATTGGGTGAATCGGCAGCAGCGCAATATGCCAGTCTATTTTATTCCCTACGGTGATTTGTATATTTGGGGAGCGACCGCCGCTATATTGCGTACTCTAGCGAACCACATCTATGAGTAATTAAACCAGCACTACGTCGATTTATGCGTTTCCTCAACTTGCATAAACTTTTCTTTACAATTGATTAACCTGTCTAATTCGAAGCATTAGGAATTTTGACTTGAGACAGCTAACATTGAGCGCATAATAACGACTTTTACATTCCTTAATAGGCGCAGTGATGATTAGTGTTTTTGATATGTTTAGTATTGGTATTGGCCCTTCAAGTTCGCATACTGTGGGTCCAATGCGTGCGGCAAATCAATTTATACAAACACTAATCAATAGCGGTGTTTTACCCCAAACTGATCGCATCGTAACCGAACTATATGGTTCGTTAGGACAGACTGGCAAAGGTCACGGTACCGGGAAAGCGGTAATTCTTGGCCTGCATGGCGAGACTCCTGAAAGTATTCCGGTAGAAAGCATTGATCAATTACTGGAAAACGTGGAAAAAACGCAACAATTACCCGTAACAACAGAACATACCGTTGCCTTTCCGAGAGACGGTGCGATCATCTTTCATCGTCGCAAAACCCTACCCTTACATGCTAATGGAATGACAATATTCGCTTATAAGGGTGAAACATTGCTGCACAAGCAAACCTATTACAGTATTGGTGGCGGTTTTATTGTTACTGAAGAAGAGTTTGTCGACGCTAAGAAAGCCGCGATTGAGCTGCACGACACACCAGTACCCTACCCATTTAGCACAGCTGAAGAATTGGTTAAGCAGGCTAAAACCAATGGTATCTCTATTAGCTCGCTTATGTGGCGAAATGAGATGGTGCATGCTTCCAAGGAAGAGGTTCAGGATAAACTCGCGAATATTTGGCAGGTAATGCAAGCCTGCATTAAACGCGGCATTGAAACTGAAGGAATTTTACCCGGCGGCTTGAAAGTGTTGCGCCGCGCGCCAGGTTTGTATCGCCGTTTAAAGAATGAAAAGTCGAGTGACCCCATGCAAGCAATGGATTGGGTCAACTTGTTTGCTCTGGCTGTGAATGAAGAAAATGCTGCAGGCGGTCGTGTAGTTACAGCCCCAACCAATGGTGCGGCTGGAATATTACCGGCCGTGCTAAGCTACTATGATAAATTTGTCCAACCGGTTGATGATGAAACCGCAACTCGCTATCTATTAACCGCTGCAGCAATTGGTATTTTGTATAAAAAGAATGCTTCAATCTCCGGCGCCGAGGTTGGCTGTCAGGGCGAAGTCGGCGTTGCGTGCTCAATGGCAGCAGGAGCATTAACAGAAATCCTTGGTGGTTCCGTTGATGCAGTAGAGAATGCGGCAGAGATTGGTATGGAGCATAATCTAGGCCTTACCTGTGATCCTGTCGGTGGATTAGTTCAGGTGCCCTGTATTGAACGCAATGCAATGGGAGCAATAAAAGCCATCAACGCATCACGCCTAGCGGTACGAGGCTCAGGTGAACATAAGGTATCATTAGACAAAGTGATAAAAACCATGCGTGACACTGGCAATGATATGAAAACCAAATACAAAGAGACAGCGCGCGGTGGACTCGCCGTTAACATTATCGAATGTTAATTAGTAGTTGATATACGTACGCTTTTTACGCGCAGCGAGCGCCCATATGCATTTAAGTGCGCAAGTATGCCAGCAAAAGACGGCGGATATGCCACTCGACAAGCTACGTTTATCTAACCGGTAGCGTTATATCTTTAAATAGCTTTTCCACATCGTCGTTATTCTTCTGCATCATCGCTTTTTCAACCATCGTTTTGGTTAAATGCGGTGCAAAACGTTCAATAAAATCATACATGTAGCTGCGTAGAAATGAGCCTTTGCGAAAGCCAATTTTGGTTGTGCTGTATTGGAACAAGTGACTTGCGTCAATTTTAACTAAATCCTCGTCTAAATCTTCGTTTACCGCCATTGAGGCAATTACTCCGATCCCTACACCGAGTCGAACATAAGTTTTGATAACATCAGCGTCAGTTGCTGTGAATACAATTTTAGGCGTAAGTCCAGCGCGTTCGAATGCTTGATCCAGTTCAGAACGACCAGTAAAGCCAAAGACGTATGTAACTAACGGATACTGCGCAATATCTTCAATTTCAATACTGCCCTTTTTTGCTAAAGGGTGCGATTTATTCACAATCACAGAACGATTCCAGTGATAACACGGCAGCATGACCAAATCGTTATAGAGGTGCAAAGCCTCTGTAGCGATAGCAAAGTCTGCTTCGCCTTTAGCCGCCAAATCGCTGATTTGCGAAGGTGTGCCTTGGTGCATATGCAGTGACACTTTTGGGAACTTATGCATAAAACCTTGGATCACTTCTGGCAAAGCATAACGAGCTTGGGTATGTGTTGTAGCAATATTAAGCTTGCCTTGATCTGGCAACGTATGTTCGCGTGCAACTGATTTGATGCTTTCAACTTTGGCTAAAATCTGGCGAGCAATATTTATTACGTCTTGTCCGGCATCGGTAACGTGAGTTAAGTGTTTACCGCTGCGTCCGAATATTTGCACACCTAACTCGTCTTCCAGCATCCGCACCTGTTTACTGATCCCTGGTTGAGACGTAAACAAGCTTTCAGCCGTAGCTGAAACGTTTAAATTATTATTTTGTACTTCAACGATATAGCGGAGCTGCTGCAGCTTCATTAGCGGTATCCATTAATTCGAATGTTTAAAGTGGCGAGCATTGCTGGCTATGCTGTTAGCATCAAGAAAACAACGCAAGTTTTGATTGTAGATAAAAATGGTCGCTTTATGCAAAAAAATTAGGCAAACAGTTCAAGATCAAAGATACTAGAATAAGCAAAAGTTGCTACAAGGGCTTAACATGACAAAAGAAATCGACTTTTCTTCAGTACTCGCAGCCGCTGTCCACGACATGAAAAATTCACTGAATCTGTTGATCCAAACCTTGGAATCTATGGATGATGTTATTCCAGCGGAAAACCCCGACGCGCGCGAATATTTATCCCAAGTGCACTACGAAGCAGCGCGTTTAAACACCGGTCTGGTTCAAATGCTCTCCCTTTATCGCGCTGAATTAAACGGACTACCCATAAATGTTGATGAACACATTGTCGACGATGTGATCACTGAATTAATGGGCGCAAATCATTCATATGGGCAACAGCGTGGTATTGAAATTACTGCCGAATTTGATGAAACGCTCAGTTGGTTTTTTGATAAGGATCTTATCTATTTATTGTTGAACGATGTATTGATTAACGCGATGCGCTACGGAAACAAACAAATTCATTTATCAGCAGCTGTGGTCGATAATAGACTTGTAGTGACGATTGAAGATGATGGTGACGGATACCCTGAACATATGCTAGAACAGAGCCATTCTGATCTCGCAGAAGTCAATGTCAGTCAGGGGCGAACCGGCCTGGGTATTTTCTTCGCACGTCTTATAGCGCATGCACACACCAACCAGGGGCAACGTGGTGAAATAACACTAAGTAATGGTGGGCGTTTCGGGGGTAGTGTATTTCAAGTTAAATTGCCCTAAACTGTCAAACGAGAATAACAAAGCGCAATTATGTGCACTAAATAAATGAAGTACGAGAGCCTATGACGTTCGGAATAATAGTCGGATTAATTGTAACGTTGGTCGTTATCGCGATAGTGATTAACGCATTCCAGCAACACAAAGCCAAAATTGAAGCGGAAAAGCGCAGTGAAATAGCGAAACAGAAAGCTATTATTGATGAAACTGAAAACGTGCTTATGGCAGCCGGCCAGTTTCCTATCTCGCCGAAACTCGTATGGGTCATGCAACAACGGGTACAAAATGCATTGCGGATCATGCTTGAGTTAAACCCCAGCATGCCTGAGATACGCCAACGTGTTAAGGATGCAGAAGCTCGAGTGCAAGCTATTGATCTTAATGCTTCAACGCCCGATCAAAGTGGATTTACCCTGCCAGATAACGATAAATTGATCATTCAAATGATCCAGGCAATTAAAAAACTGCGGGTGCTATTACGCAGCGAACATAGTAAAGGTAAAGTCGATACCCAAATGTACATGCATGAAGACCGCACGCTTGAGCGCTTGCAGCTCCGTGTTAACGTCGAAACATTGGCTCGCCGGGGAAAAGCTGCACTATCTTCTAATATGCTCGGCTCCGCACGCCAATATTTTGAGAAGGCAATTGGTGCATTAGAAGCACAAACCCAACCAGATGAATACATGCAACATCGACATGCTGAACTGTCTGAAATGTTGCGAGAAATTCAAGATAACCTGAAGAACGTCAATGCTCAGGACCGAGCGAAGAAGAAAGAACAAGAGCGCGATGATCTCGATGAACTGTTCGCTCCCAAGAAAAAGTGGTAATTCACGTAGTTCGCTGATTTTTAACCGCTAACCAGAAAGTCTGTGCAGGCACTGATAGAGTGCCGCGCTTGGCTTTTAACATGCCAACGGGTCTAACCAGCAAATCCTCCTCCAGCTCAATACAGACTAATCCTTTTGCCAACATTTGCCGACGACAAAGCATTGGCACCACGGATACTCCCATTCCGGTGGTAACCAGTTGCCCAACAGTGCTCAATTGATTGGCTTCAGCGATTAAGTTAATCGGGAGGTTTAAACGGTCTGCGACTTCCTGCAACCACAAGCGTACACTAGAGTCTCGGTTCATGGCGATAAAGGGCTGCTGCAATATTGTCGCCCAGCTAAGAGATTTACGCGACGCTAATGAATGTTCAGCGGATACGATCGCAATAAATTTGTCCTCAAACAAAGGTTCAAAGATAAGCCCTTCTTCATGCTCAGGTTCAAAACTAAACCCTATTTCAGTGCGCCCAGACAGCACGCAATCAATTACTGATTCCATGACTACATCAAGAATGCGGAATCGAATATTTGGAAAGTCACGGTTAAATTGCTTTATGAGTGGCGGCAGAGCACCCTCAGCAAAGGATGGCATGGCCGCAACAGTTAAACTCCCCTGCTTTACTGCAAACAAACGTTGTATATCCAGTAGTACATTGTCACAGTCAACACATAAACGTTTCGCTGCAGGCAAAAAAGTTTTACCTTCACTGGTTAAACTAACAGTTCGCGTCGTGCGCGCAAATAGCCTCCCCCCTAGCGACTCTTCAAGTCTTTTAATGCTACTAGAAAGTGCTGGTTGCGTTATATGTAGCTTATCTGCTGCCTCTGCGAAGGTTTTAGAGTCGGCCAAAGTTATAAAGGCCTGTAAGGTCTTAAGGTTAAGCATCAATTAAATACTCTAACGATGATGTAATCTGGAATCTCAGCGTTTTATTAGGTGGTAAACCAACGTTGTAATTTCAACCAATAGTCGCACTTTTCGTCGTCTACTATTGGTTCACACCGCAGTAAAATGGATATTAAGCGGAACTAACATTAGTCATCTATTAATAGATATTTTTTATTAATTGAGACATTAATGTAATTTCACTTTGTTAACAAGCTGTTTAATACTAACGGTCTTATTAACAACTAATGAGTACCCACATGGCAGGATTTAACAAAGTAGTCACTAGCTACGCCGAAGCAATGCAAGGCCTTACCGATAACATGACCGTTATCGCAGGCGGCTTCGGCTTGTGTGGCATCCCAGAAGGTCTAATCGCAGAAATAAAGCGATTGGGCGTTAAAGGCCTTACCGTCGTTTCTAATAACTGTGGTGTTGACGATTTTGGTTTAGGGATACTTCTGGAAGACAAGCAGATAAAAAAAATGGTGTCTTCTTATGTTGGAGAGAACGCCTTGTTTGAACAGCAGCTACTAAATGGTGAACTGGAAGTTGAATTAACGCCACAAGGAACACTCGCTGAAAAAATGCGTGCTGGCGGTGCCGGTATTCCTGCCTTTTATACTGCGACAGGATATGGTACCCCCGTCGGAGAAGGCAAAGAAGTAAAAGAATTTAATGGTCGCCCCTACATACTTGAAGAGTCGATAACTGGCGACTTTGCCATTGTTCGTGCTTGGAAAGCCGACCGGTATGGTAACTGTGTCTATCGTCATACCGCCCAGAACTTCAATCCAATGGCAGCTACAGCTGGTAAGATTACGGTTGTGGAAGCCGAAGAAATTGTAGAGCCAGGCGAATTAGAACCAGCCCAGATTCATACGCCAGGTATTTATGTGCAACGCGTGATCAAAGGTGTATTTGAAAAACGCATCGAACGTCGCGTTTTAGCTAAGTAGGAGAATCAACTATGGCATTAACCAGAGATCAAATTGCTATGCGCGTTGCCAGTGAGTTTAAAGACGGTGATTATGTCAATCTTGGCATTGGTATACCGACGCTTGCTGCCAACTATGTTCCAAAGGACATTGCGGTTATGTTGCAATCGGAAAATGGCTTGTTAGGTATGGGCCCTTACCCAACTGAAGAGCAAGTCGACGCTGATATGATCAACGCTGGAAAAGAGACAGTGACAGCAATTCAGGGGGCGTCAATTTTCAGTTCAGCCGAGAGTTTCGCGATGATCCGTGGCGGTCATGTTGACTTTACTGTACTGGGCGCATTTGAAGTTGATGTTCACGGAAATATCGCATCATGGATGATCCCCAATAAGTTAGTTAAGGGCATGGGCGGAGCAATGGACCTAGTTGCTGGTGCGAAGAACATTATTGTAACGATGACTCATGCTGATAAACACGGGAACTCGAAGCTATTGAGTGAGTGCACATTGCCATTAACAGGAGTCAATTGCATTACTCGGATAATCACTGACTTAGCAGTGCTTAAGGTGGCTGATGGTGCGTTCCACCTGACTGAGCGGGCGCCTGGCGTTAGTATTGATGAAATAAAAGCGAAAACAGCAGGTAAATTAGTGATACCCGATCACGTGCCTGAAATGCAGTTTTAATCGCCAATAAAACTATCATATAGACCACGTGAACCTTCACGTGGTCTATGGGTTGAACTTGCTGTAAACATACACCAACAACTCGTTATTACTATCGTTTTTACTCACAATCAGCGATAATGCCAGCATTCACATGAGGGCATGCACTTGTTATTTTCTGACCTACCTTTAGATCACCGTTTATTAAAATCACTCGAAAGTAAAAAATTAACCGAGTTAACTGAGATCCAAAGTCGGGTTATTGCCCCTGCCCTTAAAGGCAATGATATCATTGCATCTTCGAAAACAGGCTCCGGGAAAACGTTGGCGTTTCTTGTTCCTACTGTGCAACGATTGTTGCGAAACAGAGCCTTAAGTAAACAGGATCCCCGCGTACTGATCCTTGCCCCAACGCGAGAATTGGCCAAACAAGTATTCAGTGAAGCTAAATGGTTGACCGCTGGCTTACCGATAAATTGCCAACTCATTGTCGGCGGTGAGAACTACAATGATCAAATCAAAACATTGCGCAAATCACCGCATATTATCGTTGGTACAGCTGGGAGAATCGCTGATCATCTAGAAAGTCGCTCTTTCTTTATCAATGGTTTAGAGCTATTAATCCTTGATGAAGCGGACCGCATGCTCGACTTGGGCTTTCATCAACAATTGCTTTTGATCGATCGCTTCGCCGACCATCGCAAGCGGCAAACGATGATGTTTTCCGCCACCATTGGCGAACTGGCAGTCGACAAACTAGCGCAGAAATTACTGAATGCGCCAAGTAAAATTGTGGTTGGTAGTGCGACAGAGCAACACGCTGACATTCAGCAGAATTATATCTTTGCTGACTCAGTAGAGCACAAAGAACAGCTACTCATGCACGCACTAAAACAGCATCCACATGACCAAGCAATTACATTTGTCGCCACCCGAGAAGACACTGAGCGCCTCGCCAAGGAATTGAATACACAAGGGTTTGACGCTGTAGCCTTAAACGCTGAGTTAGCACAAAATCAACGTGCCAATGTAATGAACGCATTTTCTCGCGGGCAGCATACGATATTGGTTTGTACAGACGTCGCCAGCCGCGGATTGGATTTACCCCGTGTGGAATTAGTGATCAACTTTGATTTACCCAAACACCCAGAAGAATATATTCACCGTATCGGCCGTACAGGTCGAGCGGGTCGCTCGGGAGAGAGTTTATCATTTGTTGGACCAAGAGATTGGCGAAGTTTCACTGCTATAAGAGCGTTGTTGGACTATGAAATCGCTAAGCTTGAATATGTTGAGTTAACAGCAGAATTCAAAGGCTATGATTTACAGCAACGTAAACCTGCAGACAGTCATAAAAAGCGCAAAAAGTCATCCACTCAACCAACGCAACGCAATACAGCCAAAAAGCAAAAGCGAGTCAATAGTATGTTGGGCAAGGAAATTGGTGATGCACCGTTGAAACGTAAACCTAAATCATCCCTTCCCGTAGATAGTGATCCAAACGAGTAAGTCAATCCTTTGACCTACTGCTCCCTTGTTTGGTTATTTCAGTGGTAGATAGATATCAGTCAGTAAGTCGTGCTCATCGACCTCGAATACAAAGTTTAAATATTCAAATACAATCGGATGATTCCCCGGCTCTTCATTGTTTTGTGGTAACCACGTATCAAACAAATACCATATTTTTTCATTTAATCCTGCATGACTTCCTTGATGCTGCAGCACCGCATAACGTCCAGCTGCAATAGCACCATTTTTTACCCCATAGCGATTATCAGGTATTGAGCTTGTTACTGAACCACACACATCCCAGCGGAATTCATCTGCCGGAGTCGTTTCTGGATCACTGTAAGGGATCCCAAATGTGCGACTTTGTTTTACTGGGGATAGGCCGGATTCTTTTCTCCATTCGATAAATTTACCCGCAGTCTGTAATACCGTCTGCGGTGAACCTAAGTGAGTTAAATACGCAATGGGTATCGTGTCAATTTGCTTAATTGCAACGTTCATATTATGCCTCGTTGTAGTAGGTCTTGGCTGCATATGTAAGCGCTGATGCCAATTAGCCCAATTGGGATCTTGTCTAAATACGCTAGGAAGTTCTCCTACCTCGCGTTGAAACGCCCGGGTAAATGCTTCTGCGCTATCAAAGCCTGCTTCAAAACCGATTTCTAAAAGATTGAGTTGTTTTTCGAAGGCGATTCGAAATGACGCCCTACGGAGCCGAAGCAAAAGTATGTACCTGGTTAGACTCAAGCCCGTGTGGGCTTTAAACGCGCGATGAAAATGAAACTTTGAGTAGCAAGCAAATTCACTGAGCGAATCAAGTGAATGAGAAACATCGAGATTGTTGGCAATAAAATCACAGGTCTGCTGAATTCGCTGTTCCACATTGTTCATACTAAATCACTACATTCGAAAAACTGAGGCTATGCTAGTTGATCATGGGCTGGCTTATCTTGATTGAAATTGCGCAATTGCTTGTAGGAGCCTTAAGTGCATAAAAAAAGGCGCTTTCGCGCCTTTCTTAGTATTCCCACCAACCTTCTTGCCACCAATCAAGAAACTCCGCGAAATCGATAAACCCATCATGATTGTCATCGATCAGGTCAAATCCCTCTTTCACATGACTGGCCTTGGTTTTAGGCGATATAACCGTTAATAACTCGATAAATTCGGGTAAATCGATCTGACCATTGTTATCTTTATCGAAGAATTCGAACTCTTTCCGAATTTCTTCAACTTGTTCTGGGGACAATTGTTTTTCTGACATAGTACTACTTTGACGAATTTACATTTCTGTCTTGAGTGTATCGCTGATTGGCATGAGTTGTCTACGTTTACCTTGCCGACCGACCACGCATACTGTGGTGAGAAAAAACACTTTTATTGCCGCATTAAGTCACATTGATTCATGCGGCAACAAAGCGCTAGCGTTTTCCGCTTTAGTACGCCTTACCCAGTGCTTGCTTTTGCGCGCGTCGCTCTGCGGCTTTTTGTTGCCTACGTTGCTTGGTCGCTATTCGAGCGTCACTACCAACATGCGCTTCATTTCTAGCCATAGCCAATTGCACTTGTTTTTCACGCTCACGGAAGCGCTCTATTTGCTCTTCTGTATGCGTACCGTAACATTTAGGACAGCTAACACCTGCCTCAAATTGCTCGCTTTGCTTATCAGCTTCAGTTATCGGCAAACGACATGCATAACATTGATCATATACACTTTTTTCTAATTGATGATTCACAGCAACGCGATTATCAAAAACGAAACAATCACCTTCCCACAATGAGTCCTGCTGCGGTACATCTTCCAAATACTGCAGGATACCGCCTTCTAAGTGATAGACTTCTTCAAAACCCTGCTCTTTTAAGTAGGCAGTGGATTTTTCACAGCGGATCCCACCGGTGCAAAACATAGCTACTTTCTTGTGTTTATTTGGATCGAGGTTTTCCTTTACATACTGCGGAAACTCTCGAAATGATTCAGTGTTCGGATTAATCGCGTTTTTGAACGTGCCAATTTCAATTTCATAGTCATTGCGAGTATCAATCACTGTTACTTCAGGGTCTGAAATCAACGTATTCCAATCTGCTGGTTTAACGTATGTGCCTACAGTTTTGCGCGGATCGATACCTTCGACACCTAAAGTAACGATTTCTTTCTTCAATTTAACTTTGGTGCGATAAAACGGCTGATCAGAATGCAAGCTAGTTTTAAAAGAGATCGGAGCTAAGCGCGCATCGTTATTGAGCCAATCAAGTAAAGCTTGAATGTTTTCAGAAGATCCCGAAACAGTACCGTTGATCCCCTCAAGGGCTAATAGCAAGGTCCCTTTAATGTCATGTTTAAGCATCACATCAAGAAGAGGCTGACGAAGTTCTTGGTAATTATCCAGCGTTACGAACTTGTATAACGCGCATACAGTAATAGACATTTAATTTTTCCTTTTGCGATTTGGAACGTAAAACCAGGGCAAAATGCGGCGCGGACTATACGCAAATGTGGTGTAAAAATCAAATCAGGCTAAGGCGGCTTGGCTTTGGGGAATGATCTCGGCTAAGTTGGGAGCGAATTGCATCAGCTTATTTTCAAGCTTTTCTTGTTGACGTCTTTGCGCATGTAATTCGCAATTAGCAATCACTTCAGGATCAATTCGCTTACTGTCATTGTGCAACGACAATGGGTCAGGATGCAGACACATCCAGAGCAACAAATCTGCTCGGTTTTGACGTTGTAAAAGTTGTGCAGACTGAGCCACAGCTTGAAAATCTTCATCTTTAGCTTGCAATGCAGAGTGGCGATAATAGTGAGGCGGCTTGTCAGCGTTGGTGTGGGCCGACTCGTCCAGTGAGTCTGACTGAATACGCAGACGCTCCGTTATTTGGGTATTCAACTGCGCCAGATAAAAGCCGAAATCATGACCACTGTGTAAGGCACGGCTCACCTGCCCAGTGTATTCTGGGTCACGCTGAACTATGGATTCCAACGCGGTTGGTGACGACATGTTACTCACGAGTGAAAGGCATTTACGAAGGTTATCGGCAAGAGAATTGTATTCTACAACTTGCCTTTAGCTGCGCTTTGATTAACTATTCAAATTGATACGCGCTGTATACGTTGGTTTATGGATATCATTAATTACACTAAAAAACGCTTTTTGGTTGTCGAAGATCAACGGCCATTTCTGATCATGTTACGCGGATTATTAAATTCGTTAGGGGCAAAATCAGTCGCCATCGCACAAAATGCTGAAACTGCATTAGCCTTATGCCGCAAAGAAAAATTTGATTTTATAGTCAGTGATATCCACCTTGGACAAGACAAAAAAAATGGCTATGAGCTGATCGAAGAATTGCGTGCGCGCAAATGGGTAAAACCCTCATCGGTAATGTTAGTTATTAGTTCAGACAGTACTCGCCATAAAGTATTAGGTACCATCGAAAAAGAACCCGATGACTATTTAGTTAAACCCTTTTCACAAATTCAATTAAAAACCCGGTTGAACCGTGCGTTTCACAAGCGCATGGAGCTTGCAGATGTTTATAATCTAATTGACGAAGACGATATTGAGCAAGCGATCAATCAATCTCAAGACCTACTCAAAGGCAAACTCCACTATCGTAATAATTGCTTAAAACTGCTGTGTAGCCTGTACTTACGCAATGAACAGTATGCTGACGCTGTTGCTTTAGCAGAAAGTGTCAATGCTGCGCGTCCGGTTAAATGGGCACAAGTTGCTTTGGCTCGCGGCTTAATCGGACTAGAGCAACCAGAACCTGCAATAGCACTGGCCGAACAACTCATTGAATCCAATCGATTTTATGTCGAAGCTTTTGACATTTTGGCGCTAGCCCACACCTTGCAAGCAGAACATGAACAAGCATTGGTGGATATCAAACAGGCCATTAGCATTGCGCCTTTATCTATGCAGCGCCAGTATCTTGCTGCGCAAATTGGTCGAGTTAATGGCGACAGAGAGTTTGCCAAAGAATGTTGCTTAGCGATTTGGCAAATCAGTAAACGTTCCATGCACCGCGATGTAACTCACTTTAGTAATTACGTGCGCAGTTTGTTAGATGTAGCAGAACACGCTGAAGAAAAGAAAGTACAAAATCGCTATCAGCAAGAAGCATTACTTACCCTGCAACGAAGTAAGCGTGACGATGTATTTACCCGTGGTGATGAGCAATTTGATTACAGTCTGTTCGAAACGATCATAAACGCACGGATTAGTGCAATTGATGGTAAGAGTATTCAAGCCAAGCAACTCATTGAAGAAGCCCAAATAAAGATTGAAGAAAATTTTTCCGATTTTCCACTTAAATTGGCCGCCGATAGTATTCTCGTTATGGCTGACATTGGTGATTTTGAAGAAGCCGAAAAACTAACTCGCCTGCTTGAGGATTCTGACTTAGAGATCGATCCTAATGTGCAATCGATGCTTGATGAACAGGCGCAAGACAATGAGCGACGGGAGGCTTACAAGGTCCATAACAAGACGGGCATAGATGCCTATCGCGATGGTAAATATGAAACTGCCGCAGCAAGTTTCCGCGCCGCGCAATTGCTTGCCCCAGTAAATATCGGCGTGGCACTAAACCTGATCCAAAGTCTGATCAAATTGTTAGATATGCAAAGAAAACCCGACAGTAAATTGGTAAAAGAGCTCAGAGATGTCTATAAATTAGTTAACAGCATTCCTCTTCGTGACATGCATCAGCAAAAACTTGATGCGTTAACTGCGGACCTTAAACCCTACATTGAAAACGGATGATGACTATGCGTTTTACCCTGCTGCTAAGCAGTATGTTAAGTACCCTACTCATTTCAGGGTGCAGTTCTAAGCAACCCTGTGAGGATATCCTCGAAGTACAACGCCAAGAAGCAACGTGCCAAGAGCTCGCTCGAATCATGCGTGATGACAGATATCCACAACAAGCGTTAACTGCGCGCAAACGGTACGACAGTGAATGTGTCGATTTACGTTACTATCGCGATGGTTACGATACGATTTGCAAAGGTGATCAAAAGCCTATAGGCAACCGCGAGAATTAACGTTTCGTCCGCCGGCCTAAAGAGGCAAGCATACTTCCACTAACCACACAAAATGCGCCCACGTAGGCTAACGTATCTAATTCGCTGCTAACGAACACGTTTGGCCACAGTCGGATCGCTATTTCAGACGAAATAATAGTGAATAATGGCGCAATGGCGATAACTGCACTAACTTTAGAGGCTTCCCAAATCCCCATAGCATAAGTAAACGCGCCATACGCTATTAAAGTATTTGCGCAGCAAAAAACCAGTGCGCCAAATTGCAATGCTGACATTGCAAATACACTAGTAGGTGTGGTTAGTGGTAATAGCAGCGAGCCACCGAAAATATAGATGAAAAATGTTAACTGGCGCGCCGAAATCGAAGACAGTAAAGGTTTTTGAAAAAGTGCGTAGGCTGCCCAACAAGCCGCTGCAAAAATGATCAAAAATAAACCGTATGGACTCTCATGCGAAGAATTAATGATTTGCGGCAAACGCTGATTAAAGAACAAAACCAGCCCTATAAACAACAGGATGGCGCCAACTTTTTGCTGCCGTGTAAAAACTTCCTTGTACAGATAAACGCCACCTAACATCAGCATAAATGGCGCAATCTGCATTAGAACTTGGGCTGATTCAGGATTTAAAAAATTCAGTGCGTGAGCACTAGTAACGTAATTCAACACCAGTAAAACGGTGGCAACAAAAAGCATCCACCACCCTTTTCTCGACAACATAGCGCGTGTTGGCACTTGTCTACGCAAGACCAATATAGCTAGCACTACGAGTGCCGCTGAGTAAAAGCGGTATGCTGTTATTGTCGCACTGTCCATCACCATCAAACAGAGTTTGAGAAATATCGGCAATACTCCCCACAGCACAGCCGTAGTGAAAGCGAGTATGAAACCGAGCCCAGGTCGTGTTACCTGAGATTTTATAGCGACTACTGAATGGTCGATTGTTGTATTGCTCAAGCAAATTAGCTCATCAAGTCCTCAAGGTCGGCAATGATAGCGCTAATTTCTTTCGCAAGCTTGCGTTTTTGCTTATCAGTCAACGTACTGTGGATCTCAGCAATCATCGTCGAGTACAAACGACGGTTATGCTCTTGAACTTCTAATTGTCTTTCACTACGAAATTGCTCTGGAGCCAGCATCAATGCTTGTAAGTCTTGCACAAAATTAGGGTTTTCCTTCCTTCCAGCAAACAAGGAACGGGCAGCTTGTTGAACAGTTCGACGATAAGCGATCCAATCTTCATAGCTGGATTGATAACTAGGCGCATACAGCATTACAATTTGTTCTTGCTCGTCAGTAAGACGTCCAATCATTTCTTCAACGTCTTCGACCAAATCATCTTGTCGCTGTTCAAGCCGCTCCTCATCGGTTAATTCGGCTCGTTTTTCTTCGCGTTTTTGGTTCTCTTTTTCCAACGCGGCAAATAAATAAACGACTTGTTCGTCACTGAGCGTGGTGGCCATATTTGCCAATTCAGGTACTAACCTGTCACGCAGCCGCTCCCAATGTTGCTGTGCAATATCAATTTGCGCAGTAATTTGCTCCGGCGTTAATTCGCTGCCTAACGCGGTTTGCTTAACTAGCTGTAAATGTTCGACATAGACTGCCAATTCTTGTTGACGGTGCCATTTGAGCCAATCATGGAGTTTTTCATCGAAGATACTTTCTTGCTGGTCCGTTAATTCGATGTAGTCATCAACATACCAATAAACCAACCAATCTAAGTTGTTGTAAGCAAATTTAGACGAACATCCGCTTATAAAAATTAGGGTTATGCCAATTAATAGCCAGTGGCGCATGAACAGGAAACTCCTCTGAAAAAAAAACCATAACAGTCATTTGTCATGGGACTGCAATTGCTAGCAGTTTACAAAATTTATTCTCACTTGCACTTGGACAGAGTGTAAGCGAATGTAACTTGCCAAATGTAGAATGCTTAAGTAGCTTGTATGTTAGGTACGACCAATATTCAGTAAAAGGATTCCTGCATTGATAAAAAAAGTTGCTGTTTTAACATCGGGTGGTGACGCCCCCGGCATGAATGCCTGTATTCGAGCAGTGGTACTCGCCTGTGAACAACATGGCTTTCAAGCAATGGGCTACCTGCATGGTTACAACGGCTTGTTACAACAACAACTAAAACCGATGAAAGCGCAGGATATGCACAATCTTATCCAACGCGGTGGAACGGTGCTACACAGTGCTCGTTGCTTGGAGTTTAAAACAGCTGAAGCAGGCAAATTAGCAGCAGTAAATCTTCAGGCAGCGAATATTGATGCTTTAGTTGTCATTGGGGGTGATGGTTCATTTCGTGGTGCTCACCACCTTAGCCAATTTTGGTCGGGCCAAATTATCGGCCTCCCTGGCACCATTGATAATGATATTTTCGGCACGGATGCAACCATAGGGTATTACACCGCGATTGAAACTGCGGTAAGTTCAATCGATAAAGTTCGCGACACCGCGGATGCATTTGAACGCATATTTTTAGTCGAAGTCATGGGCCGTCATGCAGGTTTTATTGCGTTAAACGCTGCCCTGGCCTCGGCGTCTGATCATGTCATCGTACCTGAGTTGTTTCAATCAGAAGAGCATGCTCTGCAAGCCATGATCAGTGAATTAGACTACCGCAGAAAAACCCACGGCAGTATCAGTTACATCGTAGTTGTCGCAGAAAATGTGTGGCCAGGTGGCGTTGGTAAACTTGTTCAAGCTCTTGAAACTCGCACCGGTAGCGAAGTCCGTCCGGTCATACTAGGTCATGTACAACGCGGTGGTTCTCCTGTTCCGCAAGATCGGATTTTAGCCAGCAAATTAGGCGCCGAGGCCGTTCGGGCGATTAGTCTTGGCAAAACCGGAGTAATGATTGGTGAGGTAAATGGCGCGCCGGTTGCAGTACCTCTGGAGCATACTTGGCAACAGCAAAAGCCGTTAGAAGACTTTTGCGTGCAGACCATGCGCCAACTTGTGAATGCAACTACTGAGTAGCTCGGGTTACAAATCCATCGCAGCTTTGACCCGGTCACGATGACTTCGACTGACTTTCAATTCAGTGTCGTTGTGCAAGATTAAGTGGTATTCACCACTCACATGGCTAACCAGCTTTTTGACAAAATTTATGTTAACTATCGCAGAACGATGCACCCGAATAAACATCTTGGGATTCAGCGCTTGTTCCAACTCTTTCATGGTTTTACGCATGATATGCATGCCGTCTCGAGCATGCACACACATGTAATCGCCAGCAGCATCTACCCACTGAATATCCGCAACAGGCACGCGAGTTACTTCTGAGCCATCCTTTATTGACATCACATCAGGGTAAGGAGATGTTTCCACTGACTCACCAGCAGCTAATTTACGTAAGATTTCCTCACAATCATCACCAGTAAGGTCGGCAACTAAACTCACTAACTTATCGGTATTCGATTGGCTCTGTTCACGCGCTAAAACATCACGAACTTTACTTAGTGCCTTTTCCAGCCGCACATCATCAATAGGTTTCAGCACATAATCTAAAGCATGAATATCAAATGCCTTAATCGCGTAACTATCATAGGCAGTAACAAATATGATCAGAGGCATGGGTTGGCGCAGGTCACGCAACTTCTGAATAACCTGAAAACCATTGAGTTCTGGCATTTGAATATCGAGAAATACCAGATCTGGACGCTTCTGAGGGATCATAGCAACCGCATCTAAACCGTTACTACATTCACCTACGATATCTACATCATCGTGTGCCTGCAGACGAAGTTTCAATCCCTGACGAGCGAGCGGCTCATCATCAACGATCATTACCTGTAATGCATTGTTACTCATTATCAGCTTCCTTTACCTCAAAGGGAATACGAATGCTAACCCGCAGGCCCTTAGGTTGATTATTGGCAATAACAAACGAAAAATTCTTGCCGTACAGCGAATGCAATCTTTCACGAATATTCGGCAGACCAACACCATTCTCTCTGGCTAGTTTACCCTGTTTAATTTCTGCCCCTGGACCATTGTCTGCCACATCAAGCAACAGGTCGCTACCAAAAACACGCGCATGAATAGTGATAACGCCGTCCTTACTCATCTTAGAAATAGCGTACTTAATCGCATTTTCGATCAACGGTTGCAATATCATGCTTGGAACCAAAGCCATTTCACAGCGTGGTTCTATCTCCCAATTTACGGTTAACCGTTCATCGAAACGTACCTTTTCGATATCTAAGTATAAACGCAATGCTTGTATTTCTTGAGCTAGCGGCACCCGCTTAATGGGATCATTATCAAGCGAGTAGCGTAAAAAATTACTCAACCTGGTGACCATAGTCTCGGCGGTAGTATTTTCCTTCATCAGGATCAAAGTAGAAATCGCGTTTAGCGTATTAAATAAAAAGTGCGGGTTAAGCTGGTAACGCAGCATTCGAATATGCGCCTGGTGCGCCATAGTCGTAGCTTTTAACGCGAGTTGCTTTTCTTTTTGCAACATTTGGAAATTTTTAATCCCGAAATACAAGCCCCCCCAGCACACAATCATAATCAATGAATTAATTGTATTGGCGGTATACATATACCACTCTTCAGGGCGATACCCGTGCTTGTATATTTCCCAGTAATTGATGTTTTTAACTACGGCCCACACCAAAGCAACAAGATAGCTAGACACTGTAACTGCGGTCAGCATTTTAACAATGGATTGTTGTCGCGCCCAACGGAACACGTAGCGTAAAGGAATGGTTAACAACCAACCAGCATAAGCATTGAGCACAATAATGAATAACCAAATCGCGCGCATGTCGTGGAGGAATGAGCCAATGTAGTAAACAATGGCAAAACCCGCCCAACCAGCTGAATGCAAGGCCCAAAAAAGACGCTCATTATTATCAAATAACTTTTGCCAGCGGCTCACAATAGAAACTTCTTGGAAAACATAACTCGATTATAAGAGTAATTTACTAGAGAAAAGATGCGCTGGTCGTATCAACGCATCGACTGGTCGCAGATTGGAGAAATATTTGCCGCTGACTGACGTATAGCAAACCTGAGCAAACTACCTGCTCAGTTTGCTCAATAGAGTCGAGGCTACAAACCTATCAGCCACTGTAAAGCTTTGTTTCGTATGTTAAAGCTTATACTAATAACTAATATTTAACCGTTTTAGCCAATGTACCCACCACCACGCGGGCCCCACTAGAAGAAAGCGCAAATCCTCGAAAAATGACGGCTTTTTACCCTCAACTTTATGGCCAACGAACTGCAAGATCCACATAACAACAAACAAGCTGATGGAAAAATACAATACGTCGATATCAAAATGAACTAATAAACGAATGCAGCCAAACGCAGCGAGTGTTAACAAGGTCATCGCTGCACCAATCGGGCCGGACAATTTAAAGTAGTAATACAACACTGGAATGGCCGCAATATGCGCAAAGTTAACATTGAATTGCGCAATAAATTCGGGCACCGGAATTGACCAAATCAAGCCTATGGTAACAAGGTATATTGCTGGAACTGCAATCGCGTGAATAGCAATATTAGTCTTATTCTGATGGCTCTCACCATATTTATTCAACAAGGCTTCAATCTGCCGCATATAGTCCTCCGTCGTTTTATACGTTTATTATGTGACGTTTTAATAATATGTCGACGTCGTTATTCGCCGTCGCAAATTGGATCCCTAAAAATACATATCCGTCATCTGCTTTACTGTTACGGATAATGCCTTCAAGGATGACAGTCTTTTCGCTTAAATCTACGCACAAAGTGACTGGTTGTTCCGGTTCGATGGCATCTGCTGGCATGTCGTCAAGTAATGCTTGAGCGAGGGCTATTCGACATCCACTTTGCGAAACATCCACTATCAAAGTATTCAGAGCATTCCCCTGCTCTGCCAATGTTAATTCTGCTGCTATTCCCGGTGAGGCCCGCTTTTCAGAACGTAAACCGAGACTTTGTAAACTACGAGGGAAGGTAGTAAAAAATAACGCCCCCGGTTGCGATTGAATATGATTAATCTTGGCTTTAAAAGCAATAACTTGTCCATTTTGCCCCTCCAATACATAACGGATAATCACCGTATTTTCGGGATATAGAACATCTTTCATTACTCCATACTTCTTCATATTCGGAAATTGAAAAATGAGCGACCGGGGATAATCCATTCCCACATAAGTTGTCTTTACCCGCTTTGGACTCGTTGGCGTAGAAACTTGGAGATCGACAATTGAACCCGGTTGCAATGCACGCAAGCTGGCTAAATCATCGGCTGAAATACCTGTTACCTTAGAGTTTTTGTTTTTTGTCACGACAAATTATTGGTAACCTTTAATAAGAAAATCATAATCGCCCTGCCGTCACAAAGCAATGACGATTATGCACCAACACAAACCTCGCAGAGAATGTACTGTTATGTCTGACATTGCCCCAATTGTTTACCAGCTCAACCCTGAATCAAAAAGCCAGCATTTGTTTGCGGTTCGAGTTGCAATTCCAGAACAACAGCAGCCGACACTTACACTCAGTATGCCCGCGTGGATACCTGGTAGTTACATGATCCGTGATTTCAGTAAAAATATCGGTGAATTTAGCGCCCGTGATGAGCATGGCCGCAGTTTGGAATGGCATAAAACGGATAAACAGACGTGGCGAATTGGTACACAAGGCAAAGCATGTGTCGTCACCTATAAAGTGTATGCATTTGATTTGTCGGTGCGCAGCGCCTATTTGAATGATGAATATGGCTTCATCAACGGTACCAGCGCATTTATGGCGGTACATGGAGCAGAAGCAACTCCTTGTCTAATCCACCTAGAGCTCGATCCAGACCGTTTTGTAGAATGGAAAATCGTCACCGGTATGCCCTGCGAACAAGCGGATAAGTTAGGTATAGGTATTTATTCCGCTCGTAATTATCAGCAACTGATTGATTACCCAATTTTATTTGGCAAGTTTATTCAATCAACGTTCAGAGTTGATGAATTAGAAGCGGTGCTTGTATTCACTGGTGATTTACCGCTGGATCTTGTCCGCATGAGCAACGATTTAACGCCGATCCTACGCCAGCATATGCAAATGTTTGCGGATACGCCGCCAATTGAAAAGTATTGGTTTATTACCTTACTTACGGAACAAGGATTCGGCGGATTAGAGCACACAAACAGCACAGTTCTTATGTTTCCTCGCTGGGATCTTCCATTGGCACGCGAGGATCAAACAACAGATGCTAAGTCAGAAAGTTACCGTGACTTCCTCGCATTGTGTAGCCACGAGTTTCTGCATACTTGGCACGTTAAGCGGACTAAACCGGCGATCTTTAGCACCTACCATCTGGATAAAGAATCCTATACCAACCAACTATGGATTTATGAGGGTTTTACGAGTTTTTACGATGATCTCGCTCTAGCTCGAGCCAAAGCGATTACGCCGGAACAATATTTATCCATGGTAGCTAAAAATATAACTCGTTTGCTACGTAACCCCGGACGTTTAAAGCAAAGTGCTGCAGAATCAAGTTACGATGCTTGGACCCGCTTTTATCAACAGGATGCAAACTCCATCAATCATATTGTGAGTTATTACACAAAAGGTGGATTGATTGCTTTGTGTCTTGATATTTACCTACGCAGACAGTCACAAGGAAAATACTCGCTAGATGATGTTATGCGTCATCTCTGGCAGTCATTTGGCAAGAAATCCATTGGCACGCCCGATAATGTGATCCACAAAATCGTAGAGTCATTACTCGGTTCAGCTCCTGATAAGTTGTTACATGAATGGGTTTATCAAGCGGGTGAGCTGCCTTTAGCTGAATCACTTGCAGAAATTGGTGCAACCTTGCATCTCTCCCATGCACAGGATTTTGATGATCTTGGTGGCAAAGCGCCCAGCGCTGGAATGCAAAACGGATTGGGCATTACCGTGAAACCTGCTGAAACTGGCTTAATTGTTCAACAAGTGCGAGAAGGCAGCAACGCTTGTCGCGCTGGATTGCAAGTGGGCGATCGGCTGCTCGCTTGCAATCAATGGGTAGTGAACAAAATCAACCTGACTCGGTTACTTAAACACGCAAACGAGTGTATCGAATTGACCTTGATAAGGGATGGACGTTTATTATCCGTTGATTGCCAATTGGAAGCAGCGACACCTGATACTGCGCATATAGAACTCACTGACAGAACCCGTTTTGCCGAATGGCTTGGCATTACTGAATAGCGGTTTATTCGCGAGCAGGGACCAATAACTGAGGGTCGACTCTAACTCGGCCCCAATTAATGCGCCAATCCAAATGGGCGCCTGTCACTCTCCCTGTGTCACCTATTTCAGCGATCAATTGGCCCTGTTTAACCCTATCGCCCGCGCTCACATGCGCTTTATGCAGATGGATAAAGGTAGATGTCACCTGATGGCCGTGATCGATAATTAGGGTACCACCGGAGTAATACATGTCCGGCACAAATAAGGTTACCACGCCGTCTGCTGGTGCGACTACAGGCGTCCCTACAGGCCCCGCAACATCAACCCCAAAATGCGGCCGTTTCGGTTGACCATTTAACACTCGCTGACTACCGTACACGCCACTAATCGGACCTTCCGCAGGCCAAATGAATGGTTGTACAAAAAACTCGAAATCACTGTTTCCACTGCGCGCTTGGGCCACTTGTTGATTATCTTTCTTAATCCGTTCTAAGACGTCTTTTGGAGGAGACACCATGTTCTCTGGCAACCCGTCAATACGTTGTATATCATACTCCCGCACGGGTAACGCGTAACGCTTTTCAAAGCGTTCACCTTGGATTTCCCAAGCCAGCGTTATCTCACCACTTGCCTCTCGGTCAATACCAAACACAAACCAGCCTTCTGGGCTAATTTTCAGTGCATCACCTTGATAGTAAACGACTTCGGCTTGCGTCAATTGTCCGCGCACCAACGCGCCAGGTTGCGGTTGGTCGATTAGGGTAAAAGGCGTTGCATATGTGAAAGCCGCAATAAACCAACTCAATAATACACTGCATAACTTAAGCATTTGCGATAGCCCCTTTTCCAACCCCCTCAAAAGCAATGACTTTAACTTCGTCATGTCCACACAAGCGCCGTTGCTCATCAAGCATGAATTGTGCAAGACACTCTACCGTTGAATCGGTTGCGATAATTTCACTCTCAGCTTGTGCGATGACCAATTCAAAATAGCCTTGTGAGGCCTCATAAGCAAAGCAATGAGCATAATCCAACGAATGTTCCACGTCGGTTAAATGCAAATCCTGCGGCGCAACCACATCATCTTGGCTACCGATATAAATATCTCGCCAGCGCTCAGCCCAATACTCCTCGGCCTGAATGCTTTCTTTCCCGTGCTCATACACAATGACTTTGGAGCGATGACCATGCGCTATGCGTTGGCAATTACCGTCATGCTTTTTTAGGCCATGAGTATAATGATAGAACGGTGTCGGTATTGATTCAGTGCGTAAATGCAATGTAATGTCATCCACGTTATCTGGAAGGTGTGTCGCGATGATGTCTTTTAAATATTGACTTACCGAAGCCATATCGACCTCTTCGGCGTACACGAAGGCATAAGCTTCGTCCGGACAATACAAATAAATACTGGCCTCGTCATTTGCGTTGCTTTTGCGATTAAAATTCACCTGAACCATGCCAGTGTCGGTATGATGGATAACCTTGGTGCACGACGACTCAACGGGCACCAATAATTTGTGATCGACATATTCGTCGATCAGGCGTTTAAGATCTTTTTTTACTTTGCCGAAGTCTTGGATCATGCTTTCTTCGTTTAGCTCTCCAGCTAATACCACATCGACAATCCAACTTTCACCTACCATCCCACGCTTGGGACACAAATAGGAAAAATCCATCACGGTTAAATCGTTAACAAATAACTGCATATTACCTTTTCAGTTTCAAAATTGGGCCAGTTGTGCTCAGGTTGATTATAACCAGCGCGAGCAATTATGTCCGACGTTATGCCGATTATTTCTCGTGACGCATAAGTTGGTCTTTTAAATTAGGTGGAATACCACGGATCACCAAGGTGTCGGTGTGCGCGTCATATTTGACTTTGTCACCATAGAGGTGACGATCAAAATTCAGCGTTATCCCACCGCCCTGTCCACTGAATTTGGCGAGTTGCTTGATCACTGTTTTATCAGGCTGGAATGTTTCTTCAATGACTGTTTCTGAATCTTGTACAAATTGAGTGAAATCAAAATTTTGCTCAGTATCTGCTGGCAAGCGGGCGCTCAGTTCACTAAGTTGAATATCATCCCCGCTAGCAATCTTCTCTTTATAATAATCTTTCACCGCTTCGCGATGTTGATGCTTTTCTTCGCCATTCAATTGTTCCTGAGCGAGATACGCATCGACACTATTAATTAATTGGGCATTTTGCTGTTTAACATCCATTAATTCCTCACAGCCCAAAAAGGCCATAAAGAAATCAGCTACCTTGCGCCCCATGCGCCCTTTGATAAAGCTGATATAACGCGCCTTTTCTGGTTGCACCGCATATTGGGTCAAATCAATGCGAGCCGCGAGTTGCATCTTCGCAAGATCTAAATGTTCACTGATGGTTAGCTCTAATTGCTCATCAACATGTACATGTTGCTGAGTATTTAGCAAACACACCATTAAATAATCCGTAGCTAAATATTCATAGCGACAAAACACCAAAAAACCGGTTTCTACCATCTGCATATCGGCCATAGTGGCAATAAGATGGGCGGCACTTTGCTGGGAAAAAGACTGAAACACATGTTCTGGTGGCTGGCTTTCGTCTCCTTGCAACACATTATCTAAAGCTTTTTTAAATTCAAAGTTTTGTTCTTCTTCAGCCTCAGAAAACTTACCGATCCCTTTGCTCGGCTTACCATTAAATGCATGGTTGATCTGCGCCACTAGGGTTTCAATGGACGGGGTTACCGAAATGCAATTGTCTCGTGGAATAAGCGTTAGTTTTTTTTCAGCATTGACGTGCAGTTGGTGAACTATAAATTGATGAATCATGGCACTCATTGATTAACGATTTCCTCAGCCGTGAAAAACGACAGATGTTGGTACCGAAAGTAACTAGTTTTTCAATACCTTATTGCGAAATTGGGTAAACTTTGCGATAAACTTTGTTATCGTGAAAGCAGGGATTATAATCGATCTAAATAAAAATCCATGCCTTTTGACGCAATACAACAAAAATAGAGAGCTGCATGCCTATACAATCACGTTATTCCAATCAACAAATTGAATCGATCATGCACGATCTGGTTGATGTTCTGAACAAACATCAATGCAACCGCGACTTAGCACTGATGGTATTAGGGAATACGGTGACCACAGTACTTAATCAGCAATACGACGCCAAGCAACGTCAAGGTATGGCTGAGCAATTCAGTGCCGTGATGTTAAAAAGTGTGAAGCAAGCCTAATGATCTTAGCCGAATCACCTCGCCGTCAACGGGTTACCAAGCTGGTCAATTGGGGGCACTGGTTTGCGCTGGCAAACATTGTTTTAGCGCTCATTATCTCCTCTATTTTTGTTTTTTCGTCGCCACAATCAGGCACTGCGATCGGCACTGTGTACTTGTTCGCGAATTGGTTTGGCCATGTCGGATTTTTGACCTTTTGTGGCTTTGTTATATTTATCCTTCCACAGTGTTACTGGGTAACTAATCCTCGCTTAGTCAAGGGTAGCAGTTCTGTTATTGCGGCGGTTGGACTTGCGTTACTGGCTCTTGATGCTTTGATATTTAATCGCACAGGTTTTCATATTACGCTAAATTCTGCTGAATTAGTGCGCTCCGAAACGCAAACCCAACTGAGTCTATTCAGCTGGCAACAATGGGGTTATTTGGCATTACTCTTTGTTGTCTGGCTAGGCTTTCAACTAGTTATTGCCAACGCGATTTGGAAACGCATCGATCGCTTAACTCGCCACAAAGTGGGCATTCCCGTTACTTCGCTGTTCGTTCTGTGTTTTGTAAGCAGTCATGCCATGCACGTGTGGGCAGATGCGCGGCTTTACCAACCGATCATCAAACAGGACAACATGTTTCCGCTGTCGTATCCGGCCACCGCAAAAACCCTGCTATCAAGATATGAATTACTTGACCTGGAAAGCTATCAACAACGCAAACAATTACAGTTTAATCCTGAACTTAAGAGCGTAAATTATCCACTCTCTTCGTTGTTTTGCAGTATCGATACCAGCCAGTCACTCGCACTATTTGTGCAAACGGATGATACCGCTTTACCATTCCTAGATGATTTTGACCTGCGTCGAAACGAGCGTTTCTTCGTGACTTCCAAGGATATGCAATCTCTGGTAGAGACGACACTTTTTGGCGTACCTGAGATTTACTCACAAAGTTTGAAAGACCGTTCGCCAGTTTTGTTCGATATGGCTGAGGCGTTTGACATGCCGTTAGTCATTGATACCGATCCCGGATTAGTACCACAAAAAGGCAAGGCAGTGGTAAGTCAAGATGGACTGCGCTTTGCCAATACTATCGTTGGTGGAAAAATCGTCATCGTTTTCGCAACCGGTGCCGATATTGAGCAGTGGCTGTCTTTGCCCAGTATCCGCAAAGCGCATCTGTTGATAGCAACAGGCTATGCTCCCGAATCTGCGGAAACATCCGGTACACTCTACTCCACAGCTGATATTACCGATACCATTGCAAGCACTGAGGACTTGATCCCTACGGCACTGAATATGTTGGGTTGTGGTGCCAGTGTTGGTCTATATTCGACCGGGCAGAATTTACTTGCGCCGCAACGCCAGTGGTTAGTTAGCACCAGTGGTGACAAGATAATCTTGTTACACGGAAACTTACGTACAGAGGTTTTAAGCAATGGTAATTATACCATTACGGATATTGCTAGCGGTAACCGAAGTAATGCGAACCTCAACACTGATTTATTCAGTCAAGCAATTAAACACTTAAGTCGCTTCTCAACGCCGTAGCATCATTTAGGGACTGAAATTTCGTCAAGGTTATGCGCGATAGTAACGTTAACTTGTTCTACTTGCGCCTGATGGCTAGTTAATTTAGCTTCTTCTTCGCCACTGGGATCGAATAGTACTATCTGTTTAATGCCCGCCCGTGCTGCGGCGATCACATCGGTCAATTTATCGCCAACCATCACACTTAGGCTTAAGTCTAGCTTCATTTCATCGGCCGCTAAATGAATTAATCCTGGCTGCGGCTTCCGACAATCACATAACACTTGTTGGCCGAATTCTGGATGATGAGGGCAAAAATAAACCGGTACAGTTGCAATGCCCCGCTTGCTAAACTCTACTTGGATCACGTCCATGAAGTGGAAGAATTCATCTTCGCTATAAATGCCGCGGGCAATCCCAGATTGGTTGGTGATAATTACGGGTTTGAATCCAGCGCTTTGAAAACGTTGGATCAGAGGGAATATACCGTCGATAAAATCCAAGTCATCAGGGCGAAATACATAACCGTGATTGACGTTAATAACGCCATCACGATCAAGGAATAATGCAGGTGTCAAACTCGCTGCCATACCATCGCTTCCTAATGCTTGGCACAGCAGCCTTCGCTACCGCGCAGAAAACAACTTAAAAATACTGGAAAAATCTAGCTTACCATTACCTAAGCTACTGTGCAGCTTATATAAATTTTGTGCTTGTGAACCCATTGGCACATTTGAATTTGACTGCGCAGCGCACTGCATAGCAAGCATCAGATCTTTTTTCATTAGATCGACCATGAAACCACCTTGAAAGTCATTTGATGAAGGAACATTTTCCATCACATCCGGACAAGGGTTATACAGCTCTAACGTCCAATTTCGCCCTGAGCTTTGCAACATGATTTCTGACAGTACTTTCGGATCTAAACCATTGTCTATACCCATCTGTAACGCTTCAGAGGTTCCCGCCATTAATACTGACAGCAACATATTATTGCAGATCTTGGCTATTTGCCCTGCGCCGTGAGCACCCGCATGGAATATATTCTTACCCATGACTTCGAGCACCTCACGAGCTTGGTCCAAATCGTCCTCATCGCCGCCCACAATGAAAGTCAAGGTACCCGCTTTGGCGCCACCGACGCCCCCAGAAACTGGCGCGTCAATGAAACGGATCCCATGACTACGGAGTGTTTGTGCAACGGCTTTAGCAGATTCTGCGTCGATAGTACTCGAATCGATCACTAACGCATTTGTTTTAATATCGTTAACCACCCCACCGTCCTGACTATACAGCGCTCGAACGTGATGACCGGCGGGGAGCATTGAGATTACGATATCAGCACCATTAACTGCAGCATTCGCAGACTCTGCGACTTTAGCGCCAACTGATTTGAGCTGCGCCTTTGCACTCTCTACCAAGTCAAATACGGTGACAGAAAAACCCGCCTTGACTAAATTTTCTGCCATTGGGCCACCCATGTTACCCAAACCGATAAATGCTACTTGTGCCATTATACTTTCCCTAACATCGAAAGAGGATGATTACTACCGTCCCAAGGCGAAGTGAAAAACCATTGAATCGTTTCCATCGGTACATCAGCAACTGATGTAAATCGCCACTGGGGTTGCATATCTTTGTCAATTAATAAAGCTCGCACGCCTTCGGCGAATTCGCCGAAACTGCCGCAGCGACAGGACAGATCGAGTTCCATCCTAAAACAGTCCGCCAACGTCATATCTGCACCACGTTGCAATTGATGAAACACGATGTGGGCAGTGATTGGCGAGCCATTCGCCAAACTTTTCTGTGCTTTTGCTAGCCATTTATTCTCGCCAGCATCCAATTTCAATACTGCATCAACGATTTCTGGTAATGTTTCCTTGCCGCAAACATCATCAATGGTAGTTTGCATAGCGGCGAGAAAACCCTCAGGTTCACTGCCCTGTGAGATATTATGCAGGGTTAACAGCACATCACTGGTAATACTGTGCATTTCTCGCGTGGCATTTTTAGTTTCTCGCTGCTCAGGCCAGGGTTGTCGAGTGAGAGCAGCGAGGCAATCTTCGCAACTGTAGTCACCAACATAAAAATTAGCTAAACCTGAATACAATGCGTCAGTAGCATTGATACTGGCACCCGTTAAACCCAAAAACAGCCCGACTTTGCCAGGCATGCGATTTAAAAACCAACTACCACCAACATCCGGATACAAGCCGATAGTGATTTCAGGCATTGCAATTCTTGATGACGCCGTCACAACGCGGTGACTTGCGCCATTAAACAGGCCAAGTCCTCCCCCCATAACGATCCCCTGTCCCCACACAATAATGGGTTTTTCGTAGGTATGAATGCGATAGTCTAATTGGTATTCAAAGTTAAAAAAGTCTTCAAGGAATGCCGGCGTCTTGTCCGGCTCTTCTCGCATGGCGTTGTACATCGAAACAATATCGCCACCCGCACAGAACGCTTTTTCTCCTTGCGAGTCCAACACCACACAAACCACATCCGGATCTGACTGCCACTCTACTAGCTGCGCATCTATGCGTCGCACCATAGATAAGTCAATAGCGTTTAACGCTTGCGGTTTATTCAGTTGAATGTAACCAATTTGGGCGCCTTGTTGCGCAGCAATGGTTTTACAAATCACACTTTGTTCAGACATTGCGATCCTTAAAGTATTTCGGCTGCATCTGATAATAGACGACGCGCGATGATTACGCGCATAATTTCATTGGTGCCTTCTAAGATCTGATGTACGCGCACATCGCGAACGTGACGCTCCAGCGGATATTCTTTGATGTAGCCATAGCCGCCATGGATCTGTAACGCTTCATTACATACTTTAAAACCAACATCAGTTGCAAAGCGTTTCGCCATAGCGCAATAAGTTGAGCGATCCGGGTGCTTATTGTCCACCTTGCTCGCCGCTAAGCGCACTAGTTGACGAGCCGCGACTAATTCAGTGTTCATATCAGCCAGTTTAAATTGCAGCGCTTGGAACGCCGCCAATGGCTTACCAAATTGTTGACGTTCATGCATGTAATCACGCGCAGTATTCAGTGCTTGTTGTGCTGTGCCTAGTGAACAGGTAGCAATATTGATTCTACCACCGTCCAGGCCTTGCATCGCCAACTTAAATCCATTCCCTTCCTGATCCAATAGAGCATGAGCAGGCAAGCGCACATTATCAAATGTAACCATTCGGGTTGGTTGCGCATTCCAGCCCATTTTTTCTTCAGCTTTACCATAACCAACACCTTCTGCATTGGCAGGAACCACAAACGCCGAAACCCCTTTCGCTCCCTCGCCACCGGTGCGCGCCATAACAACTAAAACATCGGTCGAGCCAGCGCCTGAAATAAACACTTTTGAGCCGTTTAATAGGTAATCATCGCCGTCGCGACGAGCACTGGATTTTAATGATGCCGCGTCAGAACCAGAACCGGGCTCTGTTAAACAGTAAGAAGCCAGCTTTTCACCGCTTACCAAGGCTTCGCACCATTCATTTTTGATTGCCTCGCTGCCCCAAGTTGCGATCATCCATGTGGCCATATTATGAATCGTAAGCATTGCAGTGGTCGTCGTGCAGCCCATCGAAAGCTGTTCAAAAATAATCGAAGAATCCAAACGGGATAGTCCTAGACCACCCGCTTCTTCCGGCGTATACAAGCCGCAAAAACCTAACTCCCCCGCTTGACGAAATGTAGCTACAGGAAACGTATGCTCACGGTCCCATTCAGCAGCAAAAGGCGCCAAGGCTTGATCAGAAAATTGTTTGGCAGTTTCCGCAAACGCCATTTGATCATCAGTTAATTCGAAATTCATACCTCAAACTCCGCTTATCGCAATGAAATAGTCATGTTAGGGCCAGAAGGAATATCGTTTTCGACCCAGCGTGTTGTTATCGTTTTAGTTTCTGAGTAGAAACGGATCGCCTGCTTTCCGTAAGCATGCAAATCGCCATAGAATGAATTCTTCCAACCTGTAAACGAGAAGAAAGGTAGCGGTACCGGGATCGGAATATTGATTCCAACCTGACCGACTTCAACTTCACTCTGATATTTACGTGCAGCAGCGCCACTGTTTGTGAAAATAGACGTACCGTTGCCATATGGATTGGCGTTCACAAGTGCCAGCGCTTCTTCTAGTGTATCTACACAGATACAGCACAACACAGGACCAAATATTTCTTCCTGATAAATACGCATATCAGTGGTTACGTTAGTAAATACCGTTGGGCCCACCCAGTTACCGGTTTCATAACCCGCAACAGTGACTTCAGAGCCATCAACTAAACATGTCGCTCCTTGATCTTTACCTGATTGAATTAACTCAAGCACGCGCGCTTTTGCTTGCGGACTGATCAATGGACCAAATCCAGCATCTTTATCATCCCATAGACCAGGACGTACTTGCGCGATCCGTTGTGCCAGCTCATCAACCCATTGCTGGCTTTCACCAACGAAAACAGCGACAGATATTGCCATACAACGCTGGCCAGCAGCGCCCACAGAAGCACCCACCATATTGTTGAGGACGTGCTCTTTATTAGCGTCTGGCATGATTACCGTATGATTTTTTGCACCCGCAAAACACTGCGCGCGCTTCATATTTGCGGTTGCGGTGCGATAGATGTACTGACCAACAGGAACTGAGCCAACAAAAGAGACTGCTTTTACCGTCGGGTGATTCAATAAAATATCGACCTGCTCTTTGCCACCATGCACAATGTTTAGTACACCTTCTGGCGCACCAGCTTCAATGAATAATTCTGCTAAACGCATTGGCGTCAATGGATCTTGTTCAGACGGTTTCAACACAAAGGTGTTACCACACGCAATTGCCATTGGGAACATCCACAACGGGATCATCGCAGGAAAATTAAATGGGGTAATGCCAACGCAAACGCCCAATGGTTGAATATAGCTATAGGTATCAATATTACGCGCCACATTCTCAACCGTTTCCCCCATCATCAGTGCTGGGATATTCATCGCTTGTTCAACTACTTCGATGCCCCGCCAGACATCACCTTTCGCGTCGTCAAACGTCTTACCGGTTTCACTCGCTAACAAGGTTGCCAATTCATCATGATGCTCTTTTAATAGATGTTGATAGCGCATCATCACGCGCGCACGCTCAGGCGTGGGAATCTTACGCCACGTTTCAAAGGCTTTTTCCGCAGCTGCGATCGCCGCTTCAACTTCACTGTCAGTGGCAACTGGAGCTTGTGCGATCCCTTGGTTATTAGCAGGATTAGTAACGGTAATAAATTGTTCAGTTTGCGACTCAACGAATTCACCGTTGATCAGTAGAGGGACAGTTTGCATGGACATACCTTGGTTCACGAAAATATAGGATAACAATACCTTCATCTTACCTTGACGTAAACGTCAAGTGGTCTTACATCCAAATCCATCTTGTAAAATAAATGTGACGCAATTCTTTAAACTGTCCGGTTTGTAGTATTTATAAGCCCATCTGATATTACTTTTGCTATGTAAACAGCCTGCTCGGACTGTTTTTGCGACATATTTAAAGACTAGAAAGGTTATTATTAACAATACATAAACATTATTCTGATAATGATGTTTTTCGGTCAACTTGATATGCTGGGTCAAGATGCTCATTTAATAACCAATGTTATGCCGCAAAATTTACGCTTAGCCATCGTTGAAGACAATGCCAGTGCGCGGACTCACCTACGCAGTCATTTAATTGCACTGGGCAACCTTGAGATTTTCAGTTTTAGTAATGGTAAAGAATTAAAGGCAGCATTGCGTACCCAATCGGTTGATATTGTGGTCAGTGATTTTCACTTGGGACAAAATAAAAATGGTGTGGATTGGATAAAAAACCTGCAAAAAGCTGAATTGCTCAAGCCCTCTACTGGCATAATATTTATCACCTCTGATCAAACTGCGCAAACCATCGGGCAAATCCTTGACATTCAACCCGACTTTCTACTGGTAAAGCCCTATACCATGCGCACCATCAAAAAAGTGATCACACAGTATCTAAACATAAGAAGTCTAACGACTGGGGTGTTAAATGCACTAGATACCAATGAGCCTACGAATGCGTTAACTCAGTTAGACAAGGTCATTAAAAAACCTGCAGCAAAGCGTTATTCCATGCATTTATTGAAATTGCGTGCTCGCATTTTGATGTTAATGAAAGACTATGCACGTGCTATGGCGCTTTATGAGTCCGTATTGCAGCGTTCCAGCAGTGTGATTTGGGCGCGTTGGGGTAAGATCCGTTGTCTATTTATGCAAGGTGATTGGGATAAATGTCAACAAGCCATTAGTGATCTTCTCGATTTGCAACTAACGCAAAATAAAGCCTATGAGTGGTTGGCGTGCATCGCATTTGAAGAAAAGAATTTCGCCAGAGCTGAGCAATGGTTAGATCACATCAAAATGAGTGAATTAACGTTACAGGCGACGCGCCTCAAAACCTTAACTTACCAAATGCAGCAGCGTGTAGATGACGCAATTGAACTACTCGAACGCAAACGTATCAGCCAAATGAGCGTTAGGGAGCAAAGAGATGAACTGACTTTTGAATTAGCCGATTGTCACATGCGCCATGCGCTCTCAAGCAAAGATCAAGAACGGGAAGAAAGTCTGCATAAAGCACGTCGCTTGATTGGTGCTGCAGGGCGTAATACAACGGATAGACAAGCACAGCAAAGGCGTGACTACATGCTAAGTTTTGCTCATGTATTAGAAGGCGATACTGAAAAAGCACAGCGTCTACTCGAAAGTGACTGGATGCATGACTTTTCGCGTTCTGAAATATCCACAATGATGATTGCTGCTCAGGTTTGGTTTGGCGTTGGCGATGAGGAACGGTCTAAACAGATCCTCGAGCTTTGTGCACTTAAATCCGCATCGCTGGATGACCAGATTGAACATGTAATGGTAGAAACCCAACGAATTCAAAGTGAAAAAGCGATCGGTCTGGCAGAACAATCAGCGATTACCCACAACCAAAAAGGTACTGAAGCGTTCGTTGCCGATCTTAACGAGACCGCGCTGGAACATTTTTTTGCGGCGCATAAATTAGCCGAAGATATTCCGGCGTTTGCCATTAACCTGCTACAAAGCATGCTCAGAGAGCACCGGTCCAATTATCGTGGAATACATGCCCTTGCGCTTTTAGATGCCATTCAACGCCAACCTTTATCGGCAACTAATCGGCAACGTATCGACGAGCTAAGTGACATTATTCACGCCGATTACCAGCATTATTTAATGCCACATAGTACGACCGCAACAGACGTTGCAAGTGAAGTGGTAACAGCAACTGAGTCAATCACCCATTGAAGCGACGCAGTAAACTTGATGTATCATTGCGCCCACCGCCTAACGCCTGAACATCCGCATAAAACTGATCAACCAATGCTGTCAATGGCAAGCGAGCGCCGTGTTTATCAGCCTCTGCTAACGCTATTCCTAAGTCTTTGCGCATCCAATCAACGGCAAACCCAAAATCATAATCACCTCGCAGCATTGTTGTTGCTCGGTTTTGCATTTGCCAAGATTGTGCGGCCCCCTGACTAATAGTCTCGATTACCGCCGCACAATCGAGCCCTGCGCGCTGGCCAAAATGCAATGCTTCAGCCAATCCTTGCACTGTGCCCGCAATACAGATCTGATTCATCATCTTGGCCTGCTGTCCAGCGCCACATTCACCAATAAGTCGAGCACATCTTGAATAGTGTGACAGTGTTTCAACCACAGCATCAAACACGGGTTGTTGACCGCCTAACATAATGGTTAACTGCCCATTTACAGCACCGGCCTGCCCGCCCGAAACAGGCGCATCCAAAAAACCGATTGCGTGTTTAGTGCACGCAGCTTCCAACTCTCTTGCAAGCGCTGCTGATGCAGTGGTGTGATCAACTAAAACTGCGCCGCCTTCTGCACCTGCTAACACCCCGTCGTCACCATAGACTACTGAACGCACATCATCATCGTTACCAACACATAACAATACTAATTGCGCGCCATTAGCTGCCTCACGCGGCGTAGCAAACGCTTCGCCAGTGTATTCAGTACACCACTTTTGCGCTTTAGCCGCAGTGCGATTGTATACGCGTACATTTAAACCAGCATTCGCAAGGTGTCCTGCCATTGGGTATCCCATAACACCTAAGCCAATGAAAGCCACTTCAGTTATTTGCATTACTTGTTCTCATCATTTAACCAATCAGTACAGAGTGTAACTTTGACACACGGCGCAATACAAATGCTTCGAGTTTTAATGCCACCGACACAAAGTTTGGTTTATACTTGCCAAGAATGAGAAGGGTTCGAGAGCGCTAACAATATAAGGAATGGTTCATGCCACAATCTATTTACCAACACGAAGTCACTTTGAATAATGGCGAACTTAAATCACTGAACGATTATGCTGGTCAGGTGATTTTAATCGTTAATACTGCTAGCAAGTGTGGTTTCACTCCTCAGTACGACGGCCTTCAGGCGCTATATGAGGAATATAAAGATCGTGGTTTTACCATCTTAGCATTCCCGTGTGACCAGTTTGGTCATCAAGAGCCTGGCGACGATAATGAGATCCAGCAGTTTTGTTCACTAAATTTCAATGTGTCCTTTCCGCTGTTTAAAAAAATTGAAGTTAATGGTGATGAAGCATCTCCCTTATTCAAGCAACTTAAAGAAGAAGCGCCGGGCCTACTAGGCAGCAAAGGCATAAAGTGGAACTTCACTAAGTTCTTAGTCGATCGTAACGGTAATACGGTTGAACGTTTCGCGCCGGCAACAAAGCCTGAAGCGTTGAAACGAAAAATTGAAGAACTTCTGTAAAAGGTATATCGATGGCGCCCGCCAATGTCGGTTTTTTCAGTAGCAAGCCATACGATCAAACCGTATTTGAGCCGCTTTGTTCAGCACACAACATTCGGCTCCAGCATTTTGAAGCCAGACTGGATATAAGCACCGTAGCACTAGCAAAAGGCTGCTCAACCATTTGTGTTTTTGTCAATGATGAGCTCAATGCAAGTGTAATTGACGCATTGGCTGACATTGGCGTGAAGCACATCGCGTTACGGTGTGCTGGCTACAATAATGTAGATATTCCGCAATGCAAAACACATGGAATAAAAGTCAGCCATGTGCCCGTATATTCTCCTGAAGCAGTCGCTGAACATGCGATGGCGCTGATTTTGACGCTAAACCGCAAAATGCATAAAGCCTATAATCGCGTAAAAGAAGGCAATTTCGCACTTCATGGTCTAATGGGCTTCACCATGAAAGACAAGACCGTTGGCGTGATTGGGACGGGGCATATCGGAAAGGCATTTATACGTATTCTTAATGGGTTTGGCTGTAATGTCGTTGCATACGATCCCTACCCTGAACCCTCGCTTGAACTCTCGCAATGCCGATATGTCTCACTCGCTGAGCTTTTTTCAGCCAGCGATATTATTAGCCTGCATTGCCCCTTGACTGCCGAGAATCAGCATATGATCAACGCTGCGGCAATCACCAGCATGCGCCCCGGCGTTATGCTAATTAATACCTCAAGGGGGGGATTGATTGATACACAGGCTCTGATCCAAGGCCTTAAGTCAAAACAAATCGGTTATGTAGGGCTCGATGTGTACGAAATGGAATCCGAACTATTTTTTCGCGATCACAGTTGCGACGTTATCCAAGATGACATATTCCAGCGCTTATCAACCTTCCACAATGTCCTCATCACCGGCCATCAAGGATTTTTTACCCGCGAAGCGCTCGATGAAATTGCCCACACTACGCTGGCGAATATTACTGCCTGTAACCAGGGCCAATGTGATCCTGCCCAGTTTCTGTAAGCATTCAACGGGCTATCGAACGGCCACCATCAACTTTTAGTGCACTACCCGTTACGAACGTATTTCTTAAAAGGTAATCCACCGCTTGTATTAGTGGTTCAAAGCCTGCTTCTCGCTGGATTAGACTATTGGTTAAGACATCCTGCTTTGCAGCAGTCGTGTGCTCCGGCAAAAATTGCATCGTTCCTGGTTGAATACTATTTACCCGAATTAAAGGTGCTAACCGCTTCGCTAACGACAACGTCAAATTATCTAACCCTGCTTTCGTTGCAGAGTAATAGGCGCGACCTGGTTTTGGATTCAATGAATAAATATCGGTAATGTTGATGATCAAGCCTGTATCACCATTGGCTCTCGCAACATATTGTGTGGCAAACCATTCTGCCAGTGCAGCTGGGAAAGCCATGTGAACGTTCGTTAGAGCCTGCAGTTGAGCAAAAATATCTTCTCCTGTCACATCATCTTCAAATAGCGACGCATTATTAATTAATAGATCATAAGAAACCTCACCAAGTGTGCTTTTGACACACGCGAATCCGGCTTCCGAATAATCATTAATCGGTATTATGGTTAACCGCTCAGGATGCTTTTGCTGAAAGCTTGATAAGTCGTCACTGGAATGTCTAGAGATTGCTACTACCGAATCCCCCAAATTAAGAAAATGTTCTACTAGAGAAAGACCAAAGCGCCGCGCGGCTCCCGTGATCAGAATTTGCCGCCCTGATTTATTCTGCATCAGAAGCTCCATGCTCGGCCACTCGAATGCTCGGTCGATAATAGCAAACATCAAGGTTTCCGCTACCTTGATAATGGTAGAACGGATTGGTCAGGTTACGAGCATTTGTCAGGCGCTGCTGAAATGCTGATGATTGTGTATTCTGACGCCATAACTGAAGCTGTTTGTGAGCTGGAACGGCATTGCCCATCCGTGCGGATAATATTCGAGTTCGCTGTGCTGGGTCATCAATTACACCGCCATTTTTTGCGCCATCGCCACGATGAAAACGCTGCGCTACCTGCATTCCATATACCACTTGCCCGATAATACTCATGTTACGGTCTAGGTGACGCGGTGCCTGTCCCAATACGATATAAAACTCAGTAGTCGCTGAATCAGCAGCATTACTGCGTGCCATCGCGACGGCACCAGGACAGTGCAATAACCATTGACGGTTATCATTAACATTTAGCCCGGCTGGAAATCCATCAATAAATCCAGTTGCTTGGGCAAGAAACTCCGGTGACTGAACAACCTCAAACGCCAACAAGTTTTTGCTATGTGAACGACTAAACTCGGCATTAACAGGAGATTTGAACGCACTCTGCTTCGTTTCAGCAAGATCACCCGCTTGAGCGACAAAACCATCAATAACCCGATAAAAATCTAGACCATCATAAAAACCTTCCTGCACCAGATCACGAAAGCGTTGTGTATTGTTCGGAGCCACACTATCCGTCAATTGTATAATGACCAACCCTGCATCAGTCGTGATATAAACTAATTGCTCTTGCGGAATAAGCGTTTCTTCAGATACCTCAGACGCCTCGCTCGCATAAACCAGTGCTGCGCCCCCGTAGACTAAGAGTATGCCCAGCCCCTGAATAATGTGCTTGAAGTAACGGATCATGCTCCAGCCTTGCGTGCAATGATATGAAAGTATTTCCCTAGCCATTTGTATGGTTCCTGTGTGCTATATTCTAGTTCTAATGCGAGTAAATCATCGTAATGCGTTATTTGCTGTTGTCGGTCACGCATATAATCGTGAAAACAACGAATACCTGCACTAAGTTCAATACTAAGCCCTTGTTGCAATAAATAATTCATTATCACCTTTGGGCGCTGCGGATTATTAGGATTCAGGCGCACTCGGTTCTTAGTTATCAAGCCCCGACGAATGAGATCAAAATTGCCATACAATGCGTTGCCAAATAAGCTCGCATCGTAATTAAAAAATGTTAGGCTCAAAAAACCGTCGTTACGAAGTAAGGTTAATAATTTATCGATGATTTGCAGTGGATGCTGTGTCCATTCGAGTACGGCGTGACAAAATACAGCGTCAAACTGCGGTAAGTTTAGCGATTGCAGATCCTGACAAGTAAATTCAACTCGCTCGCCGTAGGCGGCCAATTTTTCCTGAGCTAAAGTGATAGCATCGGCAGAAATATCATTCACATGGACTTTGTGTTCGTGCACGAGTGCAAGTTTAGCCATTGCGCCGGTACCACCGCCGATATCTATAATAGAAAGCGGTGAACAATCAGTTAGGTAAGGTGACAGTTGATGAGCCAATACCGCTTCTCGTAATCGGCCCTTACTCGTCCCATAGATATTTTTATCAAACTTACTCGCTATGCCGTCAAAGCTTTGATCCGGTTTGTCTGCACTCATGGTAAATTACGCTGGATTAGGAATATCGATAAAGGTCACGTCGATATCAAACTGTGCGGCGATATGCTCACCGAGCGCCTGAGCGCCATAACGTTCGGTCGCATGATGACCCGCCGCAAAGAAATGGATCCCCATTTCACGTGCAGTGTGAATAGTTTGTTCCGATACTTCTCCGCTTATAAATGCATCAATTCGCTGTTCAGCTGCAGCATCAATATAACCTTGACCACCACCGGTGCACCAGGCGACTGTCTCCAATACGGCATCCGGATTGCCTTCACTGAGTACTCGCGTATCGATGTTAGATGTTAATCTTTGACATAGTTCAGCGTGCGTCAAGGGTATTTTAAAGCGCCCCCTTAAAGCCACACTAAACGGATCATTGGCATCTAAACCCGCGCCAACATCGATATCCAAGCGCTTTGCCAGCTGTACATTATTGCCGACTTCAGGATGGACATCTAAGGGTAAATGGTACGCAAACAAATTGATGTCATGTGCCAGCAACTTAGCCAAACGCTGCTTCTTCATACCGCGCACGCAAGGATCTTCCCCTTTCCAAAAGTAGCCGTGATGCACTAATACTGCGTCAGCGTCATGCTCAATAGCTTTATCGATTAGCGCCTGTGAAGCGGTGACACCGGTGACCAACCGTTGAATGGTGGGCGTCCCTTCCACCTGTAATCCGTTCGGACAATAATCGCGGATTTTTCCGACATTGAGATAGTTATCTAAGTATTGAACCAGCGCTTGTCGAGTCGTAGCCATGTAAATCCTTTGTAAATTAGACTTTGTTAACAAATATCGGTATAAAAACACCTGTCGATTATCTTATTAATAACAACTAAAAGGAAATCAATCCATCATGGCAGCGTTAGATAAAGATAAAGTTATCGAAAAGTTTACCCTTGCCTATACACAGCAAAACGGTAAGGCACCATCTATCGAAGCGAAAGGCGGATGGTACAGCGTAGACGGCGGCAAAAATATGCGCTTAGCACAGCTCGAAGAAATGGCTGATGCCATGAGTGCAGATACCCCTGCTAAAGCGGCTAAGCCGGCAGCGAAAAAAGCTGAACCGAAATTGGCAGAGAAAAAGCCCGCAGCGAAGAAACCGGCAGCCAAAAAGGCAGCTAAAAAACCAGCGAAAGGTGGTTTTTCAGTCAAAGATCATTGGAACGAGCAAATCAAAGCCAGTAACCCTGGTGCGATCCTGCCACGCTAATCAGTAAACGGCTAAGCGCCGCAATGGTGCTTAGCAATTACTTATTTGTCAGCAACGCCCGCTAAATTTATTGGCCCGTAGGCCTTACTCGACAGTAATTCGCTGCGAACATGGTCAGGAATGGCACACTTTGCACTCAAACTTGCTTCCATAAATACGTAAACAACACGTGCAGTCGCCACAGGTATTTGTGCTGAATATTGCATAATCGAACAGGTCAAAGTGAAAGATGATGTCCCTACATGCTCACACTCTATGGCGAGCATTAAAACATCATCAAATCGCGCGGAAGAATGCCAATCAATAGTCAAACTAACCACTTGGGTAGCAAAACCCGCTGACTCCAGTTGATCATAGCCGCCGCAAAGTTTACGCAGGTACTCAGTACTTGCTACATCAACGTAATCTGCGTATCGCGCGTTAAAAACGACATTTTGAGGATCACACTCAGCATAACGAACACGAAGCAACACGTCAGTTCGCATACGCCTACCAAGTTAAATCATCAGGAATTTCAAAGTCTGCGTACCAGTCTTCAGAATCGTCACTGCTTGCGGTACTCTCCGTAGCTGACAAATCGGCGATATAAACAACCGTTTCAGGACTGCGCTCAGCAATTTTGTCAGCAACTTTGATGGGCACTAATTCGTATTCATTCTCGAGACTAACCACGGCCAGCTTAGCACCGAGCACGCCGCGGTGCAGCGCTTCTGTCACGTATAAACGTTTGATTTTATTCTCGTGGGGGAAATTTAATACAACCTCTCCGCCCTTGCGTGACTGCCGATTCAACTCAATTAGCTGCTTAACTTGCGCAGCAATTGAGCGTTCCTGTTTTAGTTTATTCTGCGCGTCGTTTAACTCTCTATCTTTCGCTTTTTTAGCTTCAATCGCAGCCTGAGCAGCCGCTTTGGCTGCATTATCCTGTGGCTGTTTTTGTTTCTTTTGCTTGCGCTTATCTGCGCGCGCTTGCTTCGCCTTTTGCTTGTCTGCTACACCGGCTTTAAGCAGCTGCTCTTGTAATGACAACGCCATTTCAATCGAACCTTTATTTCGTTTTCTTACGTTTGTCGTCGGCTTTCCACTGACCACCTTCATACCATGCGGACCAGCCGGTTGCTTTACCATCCGCATTTTCCGACATGACGTATTGTTGCTTAGTCTTCCGGCTATAGCGAACAATCGTTGGATTGCCGTCGGGATCTGCTGCCGGAGCATCGGCTAAATAATGGAATTTCGATGATAAACGATCTCGAAAACGCGCCAGCTCCTCAACCTTTGGAGCCCGAGTTTCCCGTGATTTCGGGAAGTTATGCGCCGCTAAGAAAATTCCCGATGCACCATCTCGCAAGACGAAATGAGCATCACTTTTTTCACATGGCAGCTCAGGCAAATCCACCGGATCTTCTTTCGGAGGAGCTGGTTCGCCATTACGTAATAACTTGCGGGTGTTCTTACAATCCTCATTACTACAACCGAAGTATTTACCAAAGCGACCGTTTTTAAGCTCCATGTCTGAACCACACTTATCGCATTCAATAACTGGACCTTCATAACCTTTAATTTTAAACGTGCCAGCTTCAACGTAGGTTCCAGGACAGGTTGGCGTATTACCACACACGTGTAATTTACGCCCCTCATCCACCAGGTAGCTGTCCATTGCGGTACCGCACTCATCGCAACGGCGCTTGGAACGCAACGCTTCGGTCTCAAGCTCTTCCTCATCGTCAACTTTGATGACTTCTTCGCCAGGGGTGAGATTCATCGTGTTGGTACAACGTTCCTTTGGCGGCAAATTATAGCCTGAACAACCCAAGAAGACGCCAGTGCTGGCTGTTCGAATATTCATCTTGCGCCCACAACGAGTGCAATCGATATTGGTAGGAACTGCTTGGTTGGGGCGCATTCCGCCCTCTTCAGCATCCTTTTCTGCCAGCAATAGTTTTTGGTAGAAGTCTTGGTAAAAATCATCCAGTACCGCTTGCCACTGCTTTTTGCCTTCGGCGATATCATCGAGCTGTTGCTCCATGTTCGCGGTAAAGTCATAGCCGATCAGATCATCAAAATTTTCCATTAGACGATCGTTGACGATCTCTCCCATCTTCTCGGCATAAAAACGTTTATTTTCAAGACGCACATAACCACGATCTTGAATGGTTGATATAATACTGGCGTACGTTGATGGACGCCCAATCCCACGTTTTTCAAGCTCTTTCACTAATGAAGCTTCGTTAAAGCGAGCGACCGGTTTAGTGAAGTGTTGTTTCGGATCCAGTCCTTGTAGGCTCAATTTGTCGCCGACTTTAACATCCGGCAAGATCAGATCTTCTTCACCTTTTTTACGCACTTGGGGTTGTACCTTCGTCCAACCTTCAAACTTTAATACTCGGCCTTTTGCAGTTAATTCGAAATCGCCGGCCTGAACACGAATGGTCGTTGCGTCATATTTAGCTGGCAACATCTGGCAAGCAACGAATTGGCGCCAGATAAGCTCATAGAGCCTCTGGGCGTCTCTTTCCATATCACCAAGGGATGAGGCCTTTATATTGACATTAGATGGCCTGATGGCTTCGTGGGCCTCTTGTGCGCCCTCTTTACTGCCGTACCTATTTGGGTTTTCCGGTAAATAGTTATTGCCAAAGTTATCGGCAATATAATCTCGACAACTCGAAACAGCCTCAGCACTAAGGTTAGTAGAGTCTGTTCGCATATAGGTGATGTGCCCAGCCTCATACAAGCGTTGCGCCATCATCATGGTTTTCTTTACCCCAAAACCCAGTCGCGTACTCGCCGCTTGTTGTAGAGTAGAAGTAATGTAGGGGGCACTCGGACGACTAGAGGTTGGTTTGGACTCACGCTGCAAGACTTCATAGTTTGCCGCTTTCAACTGCGTTAATGCCGCATCGGTTTGTTGCTTGTTCTTAGGTTTAAAATTAGCGCCATTTTGCTTGGCTACTAACATCCGCAATTGAGTATCCTGAGCATTAAGATCGGCGTGAACATCCCAAAACTCTTCCGGCACGAAGGCTTTGATTTCACGCTCGCGCTCTACGACAAGGCGCACAGCGACAGACTGCACACGTCCTGCTGATAACCCACGCGCAATCTTCTTCCACAGCAATGGTGAAACCATAAAACCAACGACACGATCTAAGAAACGGCGAGCTTGTTGTGCGTTTACTCGTGCGGTGTTGACATCACCTGGATGCTGAAAGGCTTCTTGGATCGCATTCTTAGTTATCTCGTTAAAAACGACCCGCTTATATTCTTTATCTTTACTACCAAGAAGCTCCTGCAAGTGCCATGCAATAGCCTCTCCTTCTCTATCCAAGTCGGTCGCGAGGTAGATGGTGTCTGCGTTTTTAGCGAGCTTTTTGAGTTCGTTAACGACTTTTTCCTTTCCTTGCAAGACTTGGTAATGCGCTCGCCAATTATCCTCTGGGTCTACCCCCATGCGGTCAACCAACTTTAAATATTCATGTTTGCGCAAATAAGCTTGCTGTTCTTTTTCGGATAATTTTTTGAGTTCTTTGGCCGGTTTTTTCGGCTCTACTTTACCCAAAGCTTTGGTTGGAAGGTCGCGTACATGCCCAACGCTAGATTTTACAATAAAATCTTTACCTAAATATTTATTTATTGTTTTTGCCTTTGCAGGTGACTCAACAATAACCAGTGATTTTGACATTTAGTTAAATTAAACCTTTGATTTTTATTGGTTTTTAATACTTTGCACGCACATACAATCGGCAATGCGAGGCAAATTGCTTTTTTAACATATATCGGCAAAGTGAATAGAAAACAAGTTCTTCTTCATAGATAAGCACAATTGTTGTTTTTTTGACCGCTCGAGCTGTTCACTTTTTAACCAGCACAATTGGCAGCCACTTTTAATTGCGTATAATGCTGAAAAATTCGACGTCTCAGGTTGTTGATCCAGTGACTGTAAACACGCAGAAACGCGTTTATGCAGTGCGCACAATGAAACTGTCTCGGGTAGTTCCAGTAACCTTCCCCAGCTCTCATTGCGCATCATAACCTGCTTACAATAATAAAATAGGAATAGCACTCTATGCAGCATTTCGAAGTGAATTTTGATGGATTGGTTGGCCCCACGCACAATTATGCAGGCTTGTCTTACGGTAACGTTGCCTCACTCAACAATGCCAATGCAACAAGCAGCCCGAAACAAGCCGCTAAGCAAGGATTGCAAAAAATGAAGGCATTGGCAGACATGGGCATGATCCAAGGAATGCTAGCGCCACAAGAACGGCCAGATATCTATGCACTGCGTCGACTCGGCTTTACTGGAAGTGATGAGCGAGTGTTAAAAGATGCGTATACTCAAGCCCCGCAAATCTTTCTCGCTTGCTGCTCCGCATCCAGCATGTGGACCGCGAACGCGGCAACGGTTTCACCAAGTGCCGATACGGCGGATGGTAGAGTGCATTTTACCCCAGCTAATTTAACTAATAAGTTTCATCGCAGTCTTGAACCACAGGTAACCGGTAATATTCTTAAAGCGATTTTCACCAATGAAAAGCACTTTGCACACCATACCCATTTACCCGACAATGAACATTTCGGTGATGAAGGCGCTGCGAATCACACGCGCTTATGCTCAGCGTATGGTTATTCCGGAGTAGAATTATTTGTCTACGGACGTTACGCGTTCGATACAAGTAAACCAGCCCCACAAAAATTCCCTGCTCGCCATACCTACGAGGCGTGCGAAGCAGTGGTACGGTTGCACGGGTTAAGCGAAGACAGCGTGGTTTACATTCAACAAAATCCTGACGTTATCGATCAGGGCGTATTTCACAACGACGTAATTTCAGTCGGTAACCAAAACGTGCTTTTCTATCATGAACAAGCGTTTCTTGATACCGCAGCTAAACTTGCCGAAATACAACAAAAATTCGGTGAGCAAGAGCTCCACTTCATTAAGGTACCAACCACAGAAGTCAGTGTTGCAGATGCCGTTAAAACCTATCTATTTAATACCCAGATAATTACTTTACCCAATGGCGAAATGGCGATCATCGCACCGACCGAATGCGAAGAAAACGCAGCGGTCAAAACCTATTTAGACAAGCTGGTTACTTTAGGTACCCCAATTAAACAAGTTAAATACTTTGATGTTAAACAAAGCATGCAAAATGGTGGTGGCCCAGCCTGTTTGCGGTTACGCGTAGCCATGAATGATGTCGAGTTGGCAGCGGTAAACCAGCAGGCGCTGATGAATGACACTCAATTTGCGCGCTTGAACCAATGGGTTGATAAACACTACCGAGATGAACTCTCGGTAAAAGATTTGTGTGACCCCCAACTTCTCATAGAGTCGCGCACAGCGCTTGATGAATTGACTCAAATAATGAAGCTGGGCTCGGTTTATCCATTCCAGCAGGGTTAACAAAAAAAACCGCTCGATAGAGCGGTTTTTTTTACTTTTCGCACGGGCGACAGCGATGAAATATGCTGCTACTCACATCGCGGAATACTACATCGAATACCCATTCCCTCACCTTCATCTTCAATTACATTGATCTGGTAGCACGCAGCGCTGTTGTACTCTCAAGTTAGAATTACCATGCAAAAAAAACCGCTTCAATGAGAAGCGGTTTTTACTAGTGTTTCTAATGAACAGAGCTTTAGTCAGTTGTACTACAATCTGCTACGCGACCAAATGGGTTTGGAGGAGGAGGTGATGCTTCTTGCGTCGCATCAACTGCTGCTATAGGCAAAGTCAGCTGCAAGCTATCCTGCGCTTCACTTCCCGAGGAGTTGCCAAACGCCGTAATCATAACATCTGTCCAAGGACCAAACTGCTTAGGATAACGTAATTCGATCGTAGCCTGACCATTCGCATCAGTTCGATTTAGACCATCTTTAAACGCGACGGTGCCAATGATCCCTGGCGTTAACTCGCCGTCACCATTAGTGTCTTCGCCAGCATCTAAGAAACCGTTGCCGTCGATATCCTCGTTCGGGCAGAAGATGGTTGGAATCGTATACCAAACACGTAAGTCTGGATCCCAAGCCCAGTCACCTTTGAAGTAACCGCCGCCTTGTGCAAACTTCACAGGAGTTGATGATACCGTTAAATTGACGTTACCCACTGCTTGACCAACCGAGTCAGATACGAACACCGCGATTTCTTTTAAATAGGAGGCACTATCTGGGATTTGAATATCTTTACCGGTACCAACCGAGAGGTCAAATGCTCTCTCACCAACAGTTAACGTAGTGAACTCGGTAACTGCAGGGTTATCAGCTACACGAGCTCGGATAATTACTGCATCTTCACTGCTAGTAGCATTACTGGTATACACGGTAGAGGCAATGCCATTACTGTCCGTAGTCGCACTATTCGGACTGATAAAACCACCACTGGTATCACTTAGTTCAAAATTAATCAGTTTTCCTTTAACTAAGTTACCTGCGCCATCTCGCACAATTGCTGTAATCGTGCTGGTACGTCCTTCTGGACCAATCAAATCAGGTGACGCATCAACATTAATCACTTGCGCATCAGTCGCGATAAATTCAACTGAGGCACGCGCAGTAACCTCACCGCCACTTCCGTCAGTCCCAATCGCAGACAGTGATGATATCCCAGCGTTATTCGAATTTATTGTAAAGGTAGCTAAACCATCAGCATCAGTCACTTGCGTATTGCTATCCAGCGTTCCGCGCGAAGCCGTGACGGTAACCGTTCCATTTACCAATGGTGCATTATCTTTAAACCAGCGGATAACGATAGTTGCATCATCACCCAACTCGACCTCTTCGGCCGGTAGCGTCGAGAAGCTAAAATCATCTTCCTGCACCGCAATATCAATCGCAGCTTGGGTATTCAAAGCACTCGCCGTTATAGTGTCTAAACCTGATACTGCAGACGAATACCCTACCGTAACTTGGCCATTCGCATTCGTTGTCGGTGATTCGTTGTCTAACGAACCAATCACTGATGATAACTGTACGGTTTGGTTGGGAATACCTTCCCCATCAGAATCAGCAACTATTATCGTAATGGTTGGCGACGTGTCGTTAATAATAACGCTAGACGGCGCATTTAAATTTATTTCAGTGCCAACCACCTCAACATCAACGGTATTTGAAAGATTACTCGTCGCAGCAGTCGCTGTAATTGTGCGCAGTGACTTATTGCTAGTTGTTAATATAGCGCGTGCGATGCCGTCGGCTTGGGTAACGCCATTGATAATCTGTAACGAAGCGCTCTGATTAGCAGAAAAATCGACCGCAATCCCTTCCATTAGAATGTTTTGTTCGTTTTTAACCAGCGCAATGAGTTCAACTTGATCTGAACCGCTCGATGCGAGTTGGATGGACGAAGCGAACAACTCGAGAGACGTGGGTAACTCACCAACCACCACTGAACCACTCGACCTAAATCCAATCGTTGCGGCCGCAGCGTTACCAGCATTCGCCACTACCAATCCATCACCAGAGTCTTCACCAACAACGATATCAATTCTTGCCACACCATCGGTGCCTGTTAATGCAGTACCTGTATCATTACCAAACTCGGCTAAGCCGTCGATATTAAAACTAAAGGTCACCAGTTCATCATTAACCGGCGCACCGTCGAGGGTCACTGTCGCAATAACAGTCAGTGGGGCACCAGAGGTTAACTCATTAGATGGCTGACCACTGCCATCAACAATTTCCAAGGCAATATTCATAACCGAGGCCGGCGGTGGTGTCGGATCTGGGTTGTCCGGCCCCTCTCGCGAGACCTCCCCGCCGCCTCCACATGCTACTAGTAGCAGGCTGAACATCATAAAAATAATTTTAGGTATTGATGATAGCTTTACATTCATTAAGTTTTTCCCCGCTATGGTTTCCATCCAATGACCACAGTTTGGTGTCTAAAAAGGTTCAGGTTAATCAGCAAACTTGCTAGGCTATCAACTACAACAACAATAACACTCGGAAATTGCATGTCTGACGCTTCTACTAAATATAGCCTAACTGCACGAATTTTTATCGGCATGATTGCCGGAATCGTTATCGGTAGTTTGCTTCAACTACTCGCTGATGATAGCGGAGATTTATCCTTTAGCCTATTTGGGATGACCATTTCCGCGTATACAATTCTAGTAGAAGGTATATTTTCAACTTTGGGAACTATCTTCATTGCCAGTTTAAAAATGCTTGTCGTTCCCTTGGTATTTGTCTCTCTGGTGTGTGGTACTTGCAGTTTGTCAGAGCCTAGTAAGCTTGGGCGATTAGGTGCCAAGTCTATAGGTATGTATATCTTTACCACCTGTATCGCTATCAGTTTGGCTATGCTCTTCGCATTGATGATCCAGCCAGGTTCAGGTGTTGAACGCCCAACAGAAGCCACGTTCACCCCGAATGAGGCACCGCCATTATCTGAAGTCTTTATCAACATGTTTCCTTCTAATCCGATTAACTCAATGGCAGAAGGCAATATGTTACAGATCATTGTGTTTGCTGTGCTTTTCGGTATTGCCATGGCCATGACCGGAGATGCAGGTAAACGTATTGGTCAGTTTTTCGAAGATATCAATACAGTTATTATGAAGCTGGTCACTATTATCATGAATCTCGCCCCGTATGGCGTATTCGTGCTTATGGCTAAGCTATTTGCAACCGTTGGTACCGACATGCTCGGCAGTTTAGCAAAGTACTTTTTCCTCGTATTCTTTGTCCTTATTCTACACGGCCTAGTCACTTATCCGCTGCTACTAAAAGCGTTTACTGGTCTTAATCCTTTAATTTTGCTACGTAAGATGCGCGACGCCGCCCTATTTGCATTCAGTACATCAAGTAGCAGTGCAACCTTACCAGTAACTCTTGAAACCGCACGTTATAAGTTGGGGGTTAAGCCGACAGTGTCATCCTTCACTATTCCGCTGGGAGCAACCATTAATATGGATGGTACCGCGATCATGCAGGGCGTGGCCACGGTATTTATCGCCCAAGTGTATGGTGTTGACTTAAGTACCACTGATTTAATGATGGTAGTAGTGACTGCCACACTTGCATCTATCGGCACCGCCGGAGTACCCGGCGTTGGCTTGATCATGCTAGCGATGGTATTACAACAAGTAAACCTTCCCGTTGAGGGTATCGCGCTCATCATCGGTATTGATCGTTTGCTTGATATGACGCGCACAGTGGTGAATATCACCGGCGATTGTACAGTAGCTTGTATAGTGGCTAACAGTGAGCAGGAACTAGACCGTAAGGTTTATGAAAATCCTAACGCGGGTGACACTAAAGAAGCGGTGGACTTCACCGATTTTTCGCACAATAAACCCTAACCTAAGCGTGGCGCATCACATTTGATGCGCCATTTATCAATCTGATAAGTAATACTCAACCGTGGAAACCACTCGGACCTTTTTGATATGCGGATTATTGCGGTCGCGCGCGGAAATAGAAAACTGTCCCTGTGACGCGCGGCGAATTTTACCTAACTGACTGTCTGAATCTTTGGCAAACTTTTGTGCCACTTCACGTGCTTTGCGAGTTGCTTCTTCAATCATTTCCGGTTTTACATCGTTTAGCCGGGTAAAAAGGTATTCCGTTTGTGTATTGTAATCTCCACCAGTAAACACAATGCCTTGCTTACCTAACACTGATAACTCAGTTTGAAGCTCTCGTACTCGACTAATTGCCGTGGAATACACCGTTACAGTTTGCAACGCGGCGTAGCGAAATTCAGCGCGTGCAGCAGCGCCATATTGCTGTGCCGATTTGTCAATAATGGTGGGAGCAGAAACGGTTAATTCAGTACGATCAATACCTCGCGCTTCAAGGAACGCACTAATTTTTTCTGCATGCACTTCCATTTGTTGATAAAGCGCACTCAAATCATTGCTCGCCGCGTTAAACTGAATGGGCCAAATAACCACATCGGCGGGATATTCACGCTCAGATAGGCCTTTTACATTTACCGTACGTTCAAATGATTTAACCTCAAGAGCAGCTTGTTTCAGGGTAACCGCCAAAACACCACAGCCAACAATAAAACAGATACCCAAAACAAGACTTGCTAAACGCTGCATATTAAATAGTCCGTCAAATTCGTTATTAACTAAGAAAAAAATAACTAAAAAAGGTTCACTTCGCTCACTTCCAAGGTGGATCCAGTCTATTTTCGCCCGCCCAAAAAAGCTTCAATTTATTTCCACTCGGGTCATATACTATTGCTTAGCGCGAGAGGTAAGATTGGTCTAAACTCTCATGCTCAAAATAAATTACAATCCCAGGCTGAATAGGTTCGCCGTTGAGTGACAACGAAAAGCTTGAGGTTCCTGCTGGGCATTTAAAGCGCACATAGCGAGGCATATCAATAATTTGCGTAAAGCCGAGTTTTTTAGGAACTAACGGCTTCAAGCATGTTATTAACCGGCAAAGTGACCTGATTTAAATCCACAAAAATATCCTCAATCTAACCATTGAGTAATTTTTCCCTTCCCATTCGATAGCTGTATTTGACATCGGGCCCCATTGACCAATGTCAAATTAGGCGGTGCATGACCAATATCCATATCAACAATTGTAGGGATGGAATAACGCGCTAACTGTTGTCGCAAGAAAGTATCAAAGTCGTAGCTACTTTCAGCTGAAATGGTTGGATAGTGTCGGCCCACTAACAACGCGTCGATGGCTTCGAAAACGCCGCGAAATTGCATCGCCATTAGCACCCGGCTTAATTGAAATGGCGTCATTTCTGCATTCTCAAGAAACAGGATCAACGGTTCTTTGCTGCGCTCGCGCAATTCCTTCAGCGCTAAAAATTCGGTATTAAATAAATGTTGTAATGTATCCCAACAGCCACCAATCAAGCGCCCTTCGATAGTGTGATGTTTTTCGCTTGGATCCAACCAGCGCCACCGCGTCTCCAACGACGGCTTTATCGTTGCCGCTGAGTCCTCGGTAATCGCGGGCCAGTCACGAGTATGATGTAATGAAGAATATTGAGTAAAACATTCGCCCGCAGCCGTATGCAAGCAATCCAGGGTTTGAACTAACAACGGATCGGTATTGCTCGCCACTAAATCCATTAAATTAGCGCAATGAACAGTGGACCAGCCAAGCTTAGCGTGTAGGACTACTGCCAGCGTGCTAATATCAGAAAATCCCATAAACCATTTTGGACGCCCTTGCGCCAGTGCGTCATAATCTAGTAATGGGAGTAACTCGATGGCTAGTTCCCCACCCCATGGCGGTGCAATAACATCAATAGAATCGTCTAATAGAAAATTCATCAATTCTCGCGCACGAGCGTGCGCTGATGCACTAACCCCGTTTTGTTCGACCCACAAACATTCGCCAACCTTCACTTGATAGCCGCGTTGAGTAAGATAATTCAGTACGTTTTCAAAGCGGGCTTTATGTGCCGACGTTAATCCCGAAGATACCGCTGTAATCGCGATGGTGCTGCCCTCACGCAGTGGCCTTGGATATAGAGTCATAATGTCATTAACTACTTAGGTGAAAATGGTAGGTATACCAAATGAACGGCACGGTCGCTATGAGGAAAGTCACCAACAACCCCCATCTGCCCGGTTTGATCAACAAACTGTTGGACGGTTTTTGCGGGTGGTAAAACACTTTGACTTTACCATCTTCACGAAAGATGACATCGCGCAATTGCAGATCAAGCAATTTGCGCGCGTTATACGAGGCAACAATCACCCATGCTGAGACTTTTTTACCCTGATAAGGTTGCCCATCGACCTGATAATCATACAAAGCATCAACGACAAAATCCCGGTCAGACGGCAGGATTTCTGGTGCACCAAATTGACGGATCCCTTTTTTTCTTAAAGTGCCCCAAGTATGCGGCCATTGACTGGCACGGATTTGTTTGTAAAAAGAAAAACCAAGAATAACAAAGCAATACAAACAGATAAAAAACAAAACGCCTTGACGCTCTCCATTCGCCGCAAGCTGCCACATCGTGTCGATATATTCCATTATCTTTCCTGCTAAAAACTCAAGTTACACAGAATTTTACTCACATTCGATACTGGGACGTTTAAAGTCATCAACAATCCAAGCACTACTTGGCCCGTTCCAGCGTGCAAAAACGGTATAATGACAGGGCGCACTTACTGTTCTACCACCTGAAATGGTTGACACGGAACTTACCCAGTCAACATGCTTTCCCTTGGTTTTTGCTTCGGTCGTCGTTATCGTCACAGGCTCGCTATATTCTCGGTTTTGTACCCACTGAAAGGCACGTCGAGAGTCACTGATATCAAACGCGTTATCAGGTGGCCCCATCTCCACCATAACTTCGCGAATATCCTTACCTACATAGCTTTGCAAAGTATTGGACATGCAGCCAGTAAGCCCAAGAACGAGAAAGACAACAAATGGATATAAACGCATGCTTACACCTATCACTGAAGTTTATTCATTAAATGCTCCGCCACTGCTTGGTATGCAGGCAGAGACGTAGGATCAATATAACCGTTTTTGGCTTTTGGATATGATGAAAAACGTACAATAACCATTTCTGCGCTGGGATCAACATAGATCGTTTGCCCATGTACCCCGCGCGCAGCATACGCACCATTCGGGTTATGTAAAACCCACCACATACTGCGGTAACTGCCATTCGGAAGAGTGCTAAAACCCGCTTTTGCAAACAAATCTTGATTACCGCCGCGCCGAATGGAATCAACGACTTGAGCGGGAAACAACCGGGTGCCATTGAGCACACCATTGTTTAACATCAACTGCCCGATCCTTGCCAGATCACGCAGACCTGCACTTAATCCTCCGCCAGCGAAAGCAACTCCTTTAGCATCGACAGTCATATATGCGTCCTGCTCCGCGCCTATGCGCCGCCATATCCGCTGGGAAAGAAAATCAGGTAACTCCATACCCGTTACCTTAGCCACGATCCAACCTAAAACATCAGTATTAATCGTTTTATAGCCAAACTCACTGCCATGCTCAGCACTTTTCATTACTGTCTGTAAATATTCGTAGTAACCGTTGGGCCCGTTGTAATCACCGGGTTTTGGTAATGGGCTTGCCGCCGCAGAATATTGCCATATACCGGCATTAGGGTCTGCGTAGTCCTCGCTATAATTCAGTGCAGTAGTCATGTCCATAACTTCTCGCACAGTGGCATCAGCAAACGCGCTATCGGCCAATTCAGGTACGTAGGTTGTAACTTTTGCGGTGTCATCAAGGTAGCCTTCTGCGATTAAAATCTCAGCAGCTAAACCGGTTAGGGATTTTGTCATCGACATCGCTGCGTGTTTACCGTCTTCGGCTAGGCAACCCGCATAATATTCATACACGATCTTGCCTTGATGCAGAATGACTAATCCATCAGTGTAATTAGCGATCAGCGATTCTGTCCATGTCATCGTTTTTTCACTACCAAGGGGCGTGAAAGTCAGGCTCTCAATACTTGAGTCCAATTGATAGCGAAGTTTTACCGGTGAACCTATACCTCGACTCACGACTTGCGTTGGCAGTAATTCGCGCATGTGACAAACGGTCCAGCGCATTTTGGGAAAACTAAAGTAATTCGACTGTGGCTGCATGATCATTTTGCTGTCAGGTGGCGGAGCACCGACCATCCAACCCAGTAATTTTGGATCGGATTGCATGGCATCTAAAGTTTGTGCCAGGCTAGCAAATGGCAAACTAAGCGCGGCTAAAAGCATGGTTAACAACCGCATAGAAATTAAGTTATTCATATGAATTTTATAAGGATTATCATGGCTCTAGCAAAAGCTTAGCACAATAGTCTTAGAGTTAGTGTGAAGTTGAACGCAAATAGTTGAGAGTAAAGCCCATGCCTGTATTGTCGGTGACTTCAACGGTGAGTGCATTTGCATCGCGCAAGACATAAACCAATTTATTGGGAAAATCATGTTCGTTATTTACAAAAACAGCACGTGTCGACGCGCACTCAATTAATTTGAACGCCACGGGTAAAGAATTAGTGGCAACTTTAGCGAGATAAAAGACTTCGCCAGACATAGCAACAATGCGCAATGTCTCTTTTTGATGCTGGTCAGGGGTTGTCAGTAAATAAGACCAACCTTCGCCTTCGAAGGTCTGCTCACTCACCCGACGCCACGACTCCATTGTTTTTCGGCTTTTTGACTGATATTGCCAATCACCCAGCATAAATTCTATGCTGTTGAGATTTGAACACGGATCCGCTTTAGCAGTAATTGTAAAGCTACAAAGGCAGAGTAAAACAGCCTTGATAAAACGTAAATTCACAGCCGCTTTTCTTCCATCAAGCCAACCAAGTTATTATCAGGATCGCGTACAAACGCGGTCCATAACTCATGATCGGGCATTTGCGCGGCAAGCGCTGGAGAGCGCTCTTGCTGTGCGCCGTTGTCTAGCGCGTGTTGATAAAACGCTTCAATATTCGCTAGTTTAAAATAAACAATGCTGTTCTTGCCGATTTCACCAGCTCCTTGCGGTGTTGAAAGCATTATACGAACGTCACCCGATTGTAAGAAAGCAAGGTTTTCTGTTGGTGCAAATAAAAACGTCAAGCCAAGAATATCACGGTAAAAAGCTAACGCATTTTGCACATCACTAACCGTTATCGCAATCTGACCGACAGCCTCTATACTACTTATGTTGTTATCGCTCATGTGTTAAACACCAATCCTACCCATAGCGCACCGTTTTTTGCCCTCATCACTAATATCCAAGTACTCTAACCGTCCTCAAAGTTCTTTCTACTTACTGGCTCAATGCCCTAGCCGGAGACAATTTTGCTGCTTTCGCTGCTGGGTAAAGCGTTGACACTACGCTTAAGAGACACGCGATCACAGCGGTAACAACAACATCCTGGGTATGGAGCTCTGTCGGCAAAAAATTAACAAAGTAAATATCGCCAGATAAGAGCTTTACACCTAGCGACGTTTCGATGTTACGGATCCAATCAGTTAAGTTTAGTGCAGTGATCACGCCGAGGATACATCCTAAAACCACACCGATCAGGCCATTAATCAAGCCTTGAATGAGAAAAGTTAGACGGATCCGACTATCGGATAACCCCATTGTTTTAAGAATTCCGATACTGCTACGCTTTTCCTCTACCGTCATAACCAATCCAGAAACAATATTAAAACAAGCAACAGCGATCACCAGAGTCAACGCGATGTAGACAATTAAACGCACTAACTGGATATCTTGATAAAGATGTCCTTGGGTTCTTGTCCAGTCAGAGATATAGACTGCTTGTGGGAAGCTATAGCCAATATCTCGCATGGTATCAAAAGCGGCAAACGGTTCGTGCAAAGTGAATCGCAAACCTTGCGCGCCACTTTTAATATTGAGCTTTGCGACCGCCATATCCAACGGTAGAAAGCCAATTTTATTGTCCAGCTCCCCACCAATAGAAAAACTACCCACTAGCGTTAGCCAAGCGGTTTGCGGTGCCTTAAATGTGAGATCATCCGTCACAGTAGGGAGTAGCAATTGGACTTTCTGCCCCACTTTCAAACCCAACGACTTTACGATACCGGCCGCTAAAATAACACCGTCAGGTTGAGTGCTAAACGCCTGCTGAGCAGCTGCGTCGACGAACTCAAATAAGGGATTCTCGCTCATGTACTCGGGGGCAAGGCCAGTTAATTCAACTGCTTTCATGTTCGCGCCAACTTGTAACATACCAGTCGCTTTTGCATAGGGTTGCACACCTGCAATACGCGGATCACGGTTGAAAGTAGTGACTTGTTCACGCCAATCTTGAATACCGTCATTTGACACCGATAGCAACTCGCCGTGCGGCACAAACGCCAAGATTCGTTGTTCAAGTTCACGCTCAAATCCATTCATGACCGACAACAATAAAATCAGAACGAAACAACCTAAGCCAACACCAAACGTTGAAGAAAACGAGATAAATGACACAAAACCATTGCTCTGTTTAGCCCGTCTAAATCGCGTTGCCAACTGCCAAACTAAGGCCATTAACGCTGCTCCTCAAGCTTTCCTGCAGACAGCGTGAGAACACGGTCAAACTGTTGCGCGAACGTTTGATCGTGAGTAACCACGACAAAAGCAGTATCCAGTGCCGCGCGCAGTTCAGCCAGCAGCGCTGCAATGGTTTCTCCCGTACTTTTATCTAAGTTCCCGGTCGGCTCATCCGCTAACACCAGTTGGGGTTGATTGACCAAAGCGCGTGCAATTGCAACCCGTTGACGCTCGCCACCCGAGAGCTGGGCTGGTGCATGCTCAAAGCGGTGCGATAAACCTACCCGACTGAGCATATCTTTTGCTTTAGTTTCAGCTTGCTGCGTTCGCATACCCGCAATAAGCAACGGCATAGCAACGTTTTCCAAAGCTGAGAATTCGGGTAGCAGATGGTGAAATTGGTAGACAAAACCTAAGGTTTGGTTTCGAAAATCGGCTTGCTGCTGACTGGAAAGCTCAAACAATGCACGCCCATTGATTTCTACGCTGCCGCTACTTGGCGTGTCCAACGCACCCAGTATATGCAGCAGAGTTGACTTACCTGAGCCGCTGCTACCCAAAATAGCGACTTGTTCACCTGCTTGCACGTTAAAATCGACGTTAGTTAAAACATCGATGGACTTATCCCCGTCTTTGAATGACTTACAAATGGCTCGGCAAGTGAGTAACGACGACATAACTTCCTTTATCTATAGTTGTTTACCAGAGAATAATACCTAGTTCAGTTATGAACTGACAGAGTCTGCGACGATTAATTGACGTTTGTCACTATAACGTCATCAATCGTTCACGATATTGTCAACGGATATAATTAGCCTGTGCTTCCAAGTTATTACCAAAAGCTTGGGATCTTCATGACAAATTCTCGGATTAAAACGCGAAGTGTATTTCTTTCCGATTTGCATCTTGGTAGTCGAGACTGCAAAGCTGAACTGCTACTCCAATTTCTTAACATTCTTGAATGTGAAACTTTGTATTTAGTCGGTGACATCTTAGATATGTGGCAAATGAGTAAACAGTTTCGCAAGCAGCAAGCATCGCGGCAAGGGCTGTTTTCATCGATTTAATCCCCATGTTTCATGCAACAAGTGAGTGAGTAACTGATTGTATTAGCTTTTTTTAAGTTGCACTTTTTCCAATATTTCACTGCTTTTTCCTCTAAACAATGCCGCACTTTATTTTCTAAAATTAACACCTATCGAAGATTCCGATTCAAACAGTGTGCGCCGTTGTGAGATGCAATGAATTAAATTAATTGAGCAGCGTTTATCTGACAAGTAGGTATGGCATCGTGAATGTTCACTAGAAGCGATATCCAGACCGTTACTGTAGCGCAAGCGGCAGTCTTCTGAAGACAAGTTGCAGTCGTTGTGACTTATTGGTGTTAAAAAGCAAGATCACAGAAAGCAGACATTCAAGGCTCGTATCGTCCCTCCCAAAAGGAGACAGTCACTTTTTATAGAAAACTAATACATTTTGGCC